>CAVRSX010000003.1:0-789371 GCA_963724115.1 uncultured Solirubrobacterales bacterium | reverse complement strand
CCACACCGACACAAGATCAACCGGTGGATCCAGGCTCAGTCACCGGCCGGCGGGGCGAGCCGGCATGAATCCGCGTGAGCGCAGCCGCAGGTAGCCGGTAGCGTCCGCCGGATGCTGGAGTCAGCCGCGGAGCGCTACCTCAAGCTCGGGCTGCAGGTGGGCCGCCACGTCGACGGGATCGTCGACGCCTACTTCGGACCACCTGAGATCGCCGCCGCCGTCGAGGCGGCTCCACCGGTCCCACCGAGCGCCCTCGTGGTCGCAGCCGAGAACTTGATCGACGAGCTCTCAGATGGCTGGCTCCGTGATCAAGTCGTGGGGCTGCGGACGTACGCCGGTGTGTTGGCGGGCGAGTCCCGCCCGTTCGCAGACGAGGTGGAGGGCTGCTACGGGGTGCGGCCGACCCACACCGACGTGGCCGTCTTCACCGCGGCGCAGGAGCGGCTCGAGGAGCTGATCCCCGGCGACGGGCCGCTCGCCGAGCGCTACCAGCGCTGGCAGTCCTCGAACCTGGTGCCCACCGAGCTGGTCGAGCGCGCAGTCGCCGCGGTCATGGACGTAGCGCGTGCCCGGACGCGCGAGCTTGGTCGACCTGCCGGCGGACGAGCGAGTCGTCCTGCAGACGGTGCGCGACGTGCCCTGGCTCGCGTACAACTTCTACCTCGGTGATCTTCGCGGGCGGGTGGCAGTGAACCTCGACCTCCCGATGTCGCCGATGAACTCGATCCACCTGACGCTCCACGAGACCTACCCGGGGCACCAGGCGGAGCGAGCGTGCAAGGACCACCTGCTGGTGCGTGGCCGCGGGCTGCTCGAGGAGGCGATCGTTCTCGGTCCGACGCCGCAGTCGCTGATCTCGGAGGGTATCGCCAAGATCGCACCGGCGATGCTGCTCGACAGTGACTCCGCGGAGGCGTTGGCAACGGCCCTGCATGACGCCGGCATCGAGTTCGATCTTGAGCACGCGCGTGCCGTAGAGCGGGTGAGTGAGCCGTTCCGGTGGGTGGAGGTCAACGCGGCTGATGCTGCACGACGAGGGAGCCAGCGAGGCCGAAGTGCAGGCCTACCTCGAGCGCTGGGGGCTGCTGTCGCCGGAGCTCGCGTCCCACGTGGTCCGCTTCATTACTGATCCCACCTCGCGGAGCTACATCGTCACGTACCCGGTGGACGGGAACTCTGCCGCTCGTACGTGGCCGGCGCCGATGATCGTTTCCGTCGGCTGCTGACCGAGCAGGTGCGGGTGCGCGATCTGCTCGACGTGCGGTAGCCGTCGGCGAATCGGCACCAGTTCCGGTCATGTTGCGTCCGGTACTGCCTCTACCGTGAGCTGATGGAGCTCGAGTTCCGTGGCGAGATCTGGCACTGGCGCGGTCCGTCGCCGTACCACTTCGTCACGGTGCCGGAGGAGGATTGCGACCAGATCCAGGCCGTGGCTGCGCGGTGAGCTACGGCTGGGGCGTGATCCCCGTCGCCGCGCAGATCGGCGACACCGAGTTCACCACGTCGCTGTTCCCGAAGGATGGCGGCTACGTGGTACCGGTCAAGGACGCGGTACGTCGGGCGGAGGAGCTCGAGATCGGTGACACGGTGACCGTCGGGCTCCACGTCAACGTCTGACTCACCAGTCGGTGTCGGCGAGCACCGCGTTGATCCCGCGCCGAGCCGTTGCCACCATCGCCGGGTTGGTGTGCTGGTAGTACGGCCACGCGATCGCCGCGCCAGACACGACGAGACCGCGGGCACGCCGAAGCATCGCGTCGTCGGCGCCGACGATGTCGAGGAAGGAAGGCCGGCTGGCCGCGTCGAGGACGTGCCACGCCGGCGTGACGTCGTACGCCGGGTCACCGCTGGCCATCGCGCCGAAGTCGAGCACCCGGCGAGCCGGCCGTCGCGAACCAGCAGGTTGGCCGGGAGCAGGTCTGCGTGCAGCCATACCGGGCACCGTCCCACTCCGGCGCGGACAAGGCGTCTTCCCAGATCTCCTCGACTCGCCGGACGTCGAGCAGGCCCTCGCACTGGCGGAGGAACGATCGGAACACGTCGTCGCGGCCCGCGAGGGGCAGCCCGCGGCTGAACCCGTCGGAGCCGGGCGGAGCGACCTCGCTCGGGTCGATCGACTGCAGCTCGCGCACGAACTGGCCGAGATCGTGCGCGGCCTCACCCATGGAGCTGAACGGGGCGACCAGGGCGTCCTCGCCGTCGAGCCACCGAACGACAGCCCACGGGAACGGGTAGGTGCCGGTTGGCTCGCCGGTAGTCACCACCTCGGGGATCTCCAGTGAGATGTGCGGAGCGAGCACCGGCAGCCAGCGGAGCTCCTTGCGCAGCCCGTCGACGGCCCCTGGGATGAGCGGCATTCTGAGCGCGAGCTCGTTCCCAAGTCGGAACACCGCGTTGTCGGTGCCACCGCTCGCGACCCGCCGCAGTGGCAGCGCGACGAACTCGGGTGCCTGGTCGGCGACCAGCGCTCGGGCCAGCTCGACGTCGATCTCGACCTGGTCGTCGTGGAGTCGGGGCGCCATCAACTCGATCCTGGTCGAGCAGGGTGCGGTCGGCCAAGTCGATTCGCGCCGCGCACCGTACGGTGACGCCGTGGTGGTCGCCGGAGCGCCCGAGGGCGTCGACGCGGGCGCGGACCAGCTTCCGCGCTGGCCGTCCGTGCTAGTCGTCGTGGCGGTGAACCTGCTCCCAGTGATCTTCCTAGCGAACGGGAGCTGGGAGCCAGGCGACGTGCTGATCGCCTACTGGCTGGAGAACGTCGTCGTAGGGGGGTTCAGTGTGTTCAAGATCATGACTGCGCGCGGGCCAACCGTGGTCACGACGGGCCTGACCATCACGACCACGACGCGGTCATTCGGCGGCCGCACCCGCTCCTCGGTGCGGCGACCCGGGTCGTCCAGCCGACATCTCGCAGGATTCTTCACCGTGCACTTCGGGATGTTCACGGTCGTGCACGGCATCTTCACCGGGCTGCTCGCCTGGTCGATCGGGGTGTCCGGCTCACTTCCCGAGTGGGCGCTGATGGTGCTCGGTCTCGTGGCCAGCCATGGCATCTCGACCTGGCTGCACTGGATCCGCGGAGGCGAGCGCACACGGATCTCGCCGAGCCAAGCGATGGTCGCCCCGTACGCGCGAATCCTGGTGCTCCACGTGGTCGTGCTCGGCAGCTTCTTCTTGGTGTTCCGTGGCTTCGGGGAGGGGGATGACAGCGCGAACGACGAGAGGTTCGGGCCGGCACTGGCGCTGATCGCGCTGAAGATCATCATCGACGTGCTCACCCACCTGCGCGCCCACCGTCGACCTCGCGCTGATGGTTGAGGTGCGAGCAGCACCCGTTGGTTGAGGTGCGAGCGCAGCGAGCCTCGAAACCAGGGTGCCCGCTCAGCTCAGTAGCTGGTGGCGCGTCGCTGGTGGTGAAGAGCGAAGAGCGCCGGCGCCGAGAGGGAGCTGCCGGGCTGGGGTCCGCGCCTCGGCTGACCGGATATCGAACATGCAGAAGTGGCTGGTTGGCGGTGCCGCGAATCAGCCGCTTCTGCGCTTTCGATGATCGAGTGATCACTTCCTTGTCACTCCAGTCATAGAGTGACCTCAGACTGGTTTCGAGGCTGGGCCAGCGCGCGGCGCTCGCACAGTGACCAGCAGAAACGCGCGGTTTCGAAGCTCGCAAGCTCGGCTGCTCAACCAGCGATGTTGGCTGGCCCCGCTGACCGGACGCCGCGTGGTCACCGCTTGGCGATGACTGCGCCGACCTCTGTACGCGATGACACCTCGAGCTTGCGGAGGATGTTCGAGACGTGCACGGCTGCGGTCTTCGGTGAGATGTAGAGTCGGCGGGCGAGCTCGGCGTTGGTCAGACCCTCGGCGACCAGCAGCGCCACCTCACGTTCGCGCGGGGTCAGCGCAGCGGTCCGGTCACGCGTCCGCTGGCCGTCGGCGGGGCGCGAGCCCGAGCTGGTCGCGGACCGCGGCGAGCTGGGCCGCCCGCCAGCCACGCCACCGCGGCGAGCACCGTCGCCGCCTCGTCGACTGGTCCACCGCCTCGTCGCGCCGGTCCGCGGGCGAGCAGGCAGCGCGCGGCGCCGACGTGGGCGGTGCCGCGACGGGGGGCGGGATCGCGGCGGTCGCAGACGACCTCGGTAGCAGCGAGCGCGCGGTCGTGGTCGCCGTGCACCTCGTGCGATCTGCGCGTCGACGATCGTCGGTACTCGTCCCAGACGTCGTCGTCGAGCATCTCCTTGCCCATCGCGATCGATCCGCTCGCGCGGCAGACCCGACCGTGATCGCGGCGGACATCAGGTCGTGCGCCTGTGATCCGCTGCGCCACGGCTGGTCTGCGAGCGCCGCGGAAGACCTCGTCGAGCCAGCGCTCGGCGGCCTCGAGGTCGCCGCGGCGGCAGGCGACGTGGAACGCCAGCGCCGGGATCACCATGCCGGTCACGCCGGGCAGCGCCGCGGATGTCGTCGACGATCTCGTCGACCGCGTCGAGCTCGCCGTCCTCGAGGTAGAGCCCGGCCAGGAAGACGGCGTGGTAGTCGGCCCGCCGGCCGCGGCGCAGGTACCCGCGGTCGCGGTCGCGGCCCGCTCCAGCGCGTGGATGGCCGCGGTGCAGATCGCCCTCGCGGATCGGCGAGACGGGCCCTGCCCTGGAAGTACGCGGCGACCGCCAGCGACTCGAAGCCGGCCCGCTCGGCGTCGACCCGCATCCGCTCGAGCATCGCGGCGTGCTCGGCCGGCGAGGTCGGGCGGCACGCCCTGCACGAGGTCGTTGAGGGCCCGCGCCGCGAGCACCCACTCGCCCGCTCCTCCGCCTCGTCGATCAGCGCCGGACAGCATGCGCGACCCTCCTCGTTCGTCGGCCAGCGCTCACCGAGCGCGAGCCCTTCTCGACCAGCGCCGCCAGCCGGACCCGCGGCAGGTCGTGCTGCTCGGCGAGTGCGAGCGCACGGTCGGCCCACGCGATCGCGGCCTCGAGGTCGCCGCGCAGCATCGTCGACTGGGCGATCGCGGTCATCGCCTGGGCCTGGTCGGCGCCGGTGGCAGCTGCGGCGAGCAGGTGCTCGACCTCGCGCGTCAGCATCTCCATCTCCTCGGTCTCCTCCGCCTCGAAGGCCAGGCGGATCATGAGATAGAGCGCGTGCGCCCGCTCGACCGCGTCGGTGGCCCCGTCGCGCCAGCGCGTGGCGTACCCGACCGCGTCGTCGACGAGACCGGCGAGCCAGGCCGCCCGGGCCGCGCCGCCGAGCAGCTCGAGGTCGTCGACCGCCTCGTCGAGACCCATCTCGGCGAGCTGCAGCGCCTGGTACGGCGAGCCGATCGACAGGTAGAGCGAGGTGCCGGCCCGAGCCGCGGTCACCATGTCGTCGTAGCGCCCGGCCCGCTGGGCGTGGTGGGCGACCATGGCCGGATCGGCGCTGCCGGCCGCGAGGAGCGCGTCGAGCGCGGCCTCGTGCAGCCGCCGCCGCTGTCGGCCGAGCAGCTGCCCGGAGATCGCCTCGCGAACCAGCGCGTGCCGGAACATGAACTCGTCGTCGCCGGACTCGACCAGCACGCCGCGGTCGACCAGGTCGCGCAGCGCCGTGATCAGCTCGGGCTCGCTCGCGCCGGTCACCGCGGCCAGCAGGTCGAACGGCACGCGGTGCCCGAGCACGGCCGCGGCCTCGATGATCCGCCGGCTCTGCGGCTCGATGCCGTCGAGCTGGCGGCGCAGCACCTCGGCGAGCGCTCCACGGCAGCGGCTTCTCCCAGAGCTGCTCGAGATCGTCACCGTCGTGCCCGCGCAGCAGCTCCTCGAGGAAGAACGGGTTGCCGCCGGTGCGCTGGTGCAGCGCGGCCACCGACCGGTACGGCGCCGGGCGGCCGGTGATCGCGGCCAGCATCGCCGCCGTGTCGGCCTCGCCGAACCGTTCCAGGCCGACGCGGGTGAGCCCGTGCCGGCGCTCGAGCCGGGCCGAGCACCGCCGCGAACGGGTGGCGGCTGGTCACCTCGTCCGGGCGGTAGGTGCCGAGCGAGCAGCCGCGCGCCCGGCTGGTCGGCGATCCGCTCGAACAGCGCCGCGCTCTCCGAGTCGGCCCAGTGGAGGTCCTCGAAGACGACCACGGCTGGCCGATCGCCGACCAGGTCGTTGACCAGGAGCACGCGCGGTGTGCAGGCGCTCGACCGCGCTGCGGCTCGGGTCGGCCAGGGCGGCCAGCTCGGCCTCGTCGACCTCGGTGTGGCCGTCGAGCGCGTCCAGCAGCACCTCGTACGGGCGCGCCAGCGAGCCCGGCTCGGCCGGCCGACCAGCATGACGATCTCGTCGGGAAGGCGTCGAGGAGCTCGCTGACGAGGCGGGTCTTGCCGATGCCCGGCTCGCCGCCGACGATCGCGATCTGGGGCTGCTGGGTCGCCACGAGACGCTTGAGCTGGCGCAGCTCACGGGCCCGGCCGATCATGGCCTGGCTCGCGCCATCGCGGGTGGTCCGCACGCGGTGACGCTACCGCCGACATACGACGAGGCGGTGCTCCCGAGCACCGACTGATCGGTCCTGGTGAGCACCGCCTCGGCGGCTGGCAGAGCGGGTCGCGCTGGCGGAGCTCACCGGCGTCACAGGGTTTGGATCACAGGGCCGGAGCCGGCTTGTGGGCCGGGCGGCTGGGCGTCCGCGGCTTCGTCGCGCTGGCGTTGACGTACCGGCGGGCGAACTTGAGGACGCGTGCCCGGTCGGCCTCGGCGACGAGCTCGCGCTGCCGGTCGTGCGCTACGGCGAGCATCAGCTCTGGGTACGTCATCATGGCCGTCTCCTCGGGTCGCTTGGTGATGGATCCATCGTCGGCGCGTCAGGACCATGAGGCATCGGCAGTGCTGACCTATCTTCGGCCGCGGGGGGTACCTAGGCCGCCTGAGCGAGCATCTGGCATACCTAGGCCCGGTGTTTCGCAGCGGACGCGGCGCGCTGTCGGTGCGCAGTGGCACGCTGACGACCGTGGGCTTCGACGTCCGGCCGCTGACACCCGATCGGGTCGGCGACCTCGGCACGCTGTTCGACAGACCGGGCGGCTCGATCGTGCGCGGGTGCTGGTGCATGTTCTACCGGCGCACCGGGCCGGTCTCGGTCAGCGCGTCCGCCGGACAGGACAACCGGCGTCAGCTCGAGGAACTGGTCGATTCCGGGATCGTCCCTGGCCTGGTCGGCTTCCTCGACGACGAGCCGGTGGGCTGGATCAGCCTCGGCCCGCGCGAGGACTACCTGAAGCTCCGCCGGTCCTCGATCATGAAGCCGGTCGATGACACCGAGGTCTGGTCGATCGTGTGTACCTATGTCGACAAGGCGCACCGGGGCCGTGGCGTGCAGCACAAGCTGCTGGCCGGCGCGCTCGATTACGCGCGCGACCAAGGCGTACGGACGCTGGAGGCCTACCCCGTGGACAAGCCCGAGCGCAGCCACGACGACTTCATGTTCTTCGGCTCGCGCAGCCTGTACGAGCGGGCCGGGTTCCGCGAGGTCGTCCGCCGCTCGCCGACCCGGGTCGTCATGCGCCGCAACCTGCGCCCGCGACGCACCCATGACCACGTTTCGGTGGCTTGTGGTGCCGCTCCGAGGCGTACGCGCCACGGAATGGCGCCATTGGCCGCGGATCGGCTCTGTCGCACGCTGACCGATGCAACCGAAATGGCGGGCCATCGAGTCCTGAAGGTGTGGCAGCGGCGAGCGAGACTGCGGTCGTGACGTCGCCGAATTCTGGGCCGACGTCTGGGCCGAGTTCTGGGCCGACTTCTGGGCCACGCCGACTTCGCTGCGTTCGCGGCCGACGGTGTCACCCGGCTTGCTGCGCAGCGCACGCCTGCTCACCGGCGACCTGCACACCGCCGAGGACCTCGTCCAGGCCACCTTGCTCAAGCTCTACCTCGGCTGGCGCCGGTCGCACCGGTGGGACTCGCCGACCGCGTACGCCCAACGCGCGCTCTACACCACGTTCTGCTCATGGCGTGGACGGAAGTGGAGCAACGAGCAGCCGACTGCGTCACCGCCTGAGCCGTCCGGCCCATCGGGCGGCCATCCAGATGCCGTCAGCGACGACCGATGCCGGCGCCGTGCACGACGCCTTGATGGCGCTGCCTCGCCGACAGCGCGCGGTCGTCGCCGCGCGGTTCTACGACGATCTGTCGGTCGAGCAGACCGCGCACCTGCTCGGGTGCTCGACCGGGACCGTCAAGAGCCAGACGTCGCACGCCCTGGTCAAGCTGCGGGCTGCACTCGCGGCCCGCCCCAACGTCCCGGAGGCACCATGACCGACGACGGACGGCTCCGATCCGCGCTGACCGCGCTCGCCGAGGGCGAGCCGGTCGCGTCGGTCCCGATCGACCTCGGCGCCCTCGAGCGAGCCCGTCGCAGCCGCTGGTTGATCGGCGCAACCGTGAGCGTGGTGGTCGTCGCTGGGGTCGCGACGTTCGTCGTGCAGACCGGTGTGCTGGGTATCGGTGGGGGCGAGGTCGGCACCGGCATCGAGGTGGTCGACCAGCCAGGCGACGACGCGCTGCCGCAGATCGCGACCGTGCGGTGCACCGAGTCGGGCACCGTCGTCGAGCCGACGCGGATCGCGGCCGCCTCGGACGGCGTCCACCTCGAGGTCGCGAACGAGACCAGCGACTCGGGGCGCACCTCACCTATGAGAGCCGGGCACTGAAGGACCGGCTACCGAGTTCCCTGACTTCGTTGCCGGAGGCGACGACACGTTCCGGCCACGCCGACGGAGTGGGTGCGGACATACCCGCCGGGCGCATACGAGTTCAGCTGCGCCTACGGACCAGGAGATGACGAACGACGCGGCGGTCACGCTCGAGGTCGTCGACCCTGACGGGTACTACGAGGAGGTTGACGCCGAGGCGGTGCTGGGCTGCCCGTTCACCGGCATGGCTGACGGGCCGACTGCCGACGGGCCGGACCGGTCGCGCGGCGGTCGACAACGTGGGTCGCGACGTACACGCCCAGCGGGGTGGTCACGCTGGCCTCGGGCTACCGCGACGATCCGGCTCGGGACTACCTGCTCGACTCGGAGTACCAGCACGGCGAGCTGGGAGTTTAGCCCGTCTGGACGACGGGACGTTCTACGGCCGGGATGAGCGCGGTCTGCACCTGATCGCGCCGATGAGCCCAGAAGACGAGGCCCAGAAAAACGAGCCCACAACGCACTGACCCCGCCGGCGTTGGCCGGCGGGGTCGGTGTGCCACCTGGGAGGCGGGTGGTGGCGGGCTAGCGGACTGACGGGAAAGTCAGCCGAGGTGTGCGGCGGCGCGCCGCGAGCGGCGGGCGGCCTGACGGGCACGGTGCTTGAGTCGAGCGACGTGGGCGAGCTGGTCACCCAGGTGCGCGCGGCGGGCCTCGTCGAGCAGTGCGTGCTGGTGGTCGTGAACGATCTCGGGAGTGATGGTGAACATGGTGTCTCTCCTCACACCGCAGCAGCGGTGATGGTGAAATCAGACGGCTGAGAGTCAGACTGGCGAATCGTCAGATGGCAAATCGTCAGATGGCGGGGGCTGGGCTGCTGGGCGACCGGGCGGGTCGGCGTCGAGGTTCCGTCGGTCGTACGGGGCGCTGCGCTGGTGCGGGCGGCCCGCCGGGCGGAGCTCAGGACGCGGGCGCGGTCGGCCTCGGCGACGAGTTCGCTGCGCCGGTCTGCGGCGACTGCGAGCAGCAACTCGGTGTAGATCGTCATGGCCGTCTCCTTTGCTTCGTGGTGATGGGTCCATCCTCGGCGTGACAGCACCAACCGGCATCGGCAGTCATGACCTATCTTCAGCAGCGCCGAGATACCTAGACCCATGCCGACGGCTATCGGCATACCTAGATGCCTGGCAGCGCAGGCCGGACGCGGCCATGGGTCGCGGCGCGAGCACGCGGCCGAGCGTCGGGTGAGCGGTCACGCGTTCTGAGGCTCGCTAGGGTCGCGCCATGCTGCTGTCCGACCGCGACATCCGGGCCGAGATCGCGGCCGGGCGGGTCACGCTCGAGCCGTACGACGACGGGCTGGTGCAGCCGTCGAGCGTCGACGTGCGGCTCGACCGGCAGTTCAGGACGTTCGAGAACCACCGCTACCCGCACATCGATCCCGCGGAGGAGCAGCCTGACCTGACGCGGCTGCTGGAGACGACGCCGGACGAGCCGTTCATCCTGCATCCCGGCGAGTTCGCGCTCGGGTCGACGTACGAGGTGGTCACGCTCCCGGATGACATCGCGGCGCGGGTGGAGGGCAAGTCCTCGCTCGGTCGTCTCGGGCTGCTCACGCATGCGACCGCAGGGTTCATCGATCCGGGGTTCTCCGGCCACGTGACGCTCGAGCTGTCGAACGTCGCGACGCTGCCGATCAAGCTGTGGCCCGGCATGAAGATCAGCCAGCTGTGCTTCTTCCGGTTGTCGTCACCGGCCGAGCACCCGTACGGCTCAGGGGTGTACGGGTCGCGCTACCAGGGGCAGCGCGGTCCGACGGCATCAAGGTCGTTCCAGAACTTCTCCCGCACCGACGTCAGCGGCTGATCGCGTCCTCCTCGCGCGACAGGCGGTCGGGCGGCTTCTCCGGGAAACGGCGGGACCCCACCGGGTGCCGGCAGGGTCTGGCCGCGCTGCCGAGGCAGCGGGAGGTCGAGCGGTCAGCTGAGCTGGGCGGTCGCGCGCTGCGAGCGCCGGATGGCCTGCTGGGCCCGGTGGTGGAGGCGCTTGACCCGAGCGAGGCGGTCGCCGCGGCGGGCGCGGCTGGCCTCGGCGAGCAGCGTGTGCTGGTGGTCCTGGACGAGATCGGCGGTCATGGTGTGCATCATCGGAACTCCTCTGGTGGGGGTGTTGCGCTGATCGTGGTCTGAGGTGCGGGCGAGGTCGTGATCGGGCTTGCGGTGCTCGGTGGCGCGTGGTTGAGGTCAGGCGGCGTGGATGGTGATGTCGCCGCTGGCGGTGTTTGCCCTGACTTGCAGCGTTGGGCGGTCGACCCCCTGGGACTCGGCCGGGTCGAGCGAGGACCGAACGGTGCCGGACATGGACGAGACGTCGAGCCACACCGCGATGCCTGGGTCGACCCCGATCTCGATGTCGCCGGACGCCGAGGTCGCCGTGACGATCTCGCCTCGGGCGCGACCGAGCGAGATGTCACCCGAGGCGGTCCGGAGCGCGACCGAGCCATCTGCCTCGGACACCTGGAGGTCGCCGGAGGCGGTGCGCACGTCGAGCGTGGCCTCGGCCGTCCGGATCGACACGTCGCCGGAGGCCGACATGACCTGGGCGCCGCTGCAGAGCGTCGCGATCTGGATGTCGCCACTCGCCGTCTTCACCGTGGCGCTGCCGGCGATCGTGCCGAGCTGGATGTCGCCGCTGCCTGACTCGACCTCCGCGACGCCGTCGACGTCCTCGAGCTGGACGTCGCCCGAGCCGGTGTGGATCTTGGTCGAGCCCAGCTCGCCCTTGGCCTGGATGTCGGCCGACTTGGACTTGACGACGAGTGCCGAGCCGGCCGCCACCTTGGCCTCGATCACGATCTCGGGCGTCCGGCGCAGGAGGCCGAAGCGACGGCCGTCTGGCACGTGCACGACGAGGGTGCTGCCGGTCAGGTCGACGCGCGCTTCCTCGATCAGCTCGAGCGCGTCTGCGTCACCGGCGCGGGCTGGGCGGAGGTCGACCTCGGTGCCGTTGGTGGACTCGGCCACGACGAGCACGCTGCCTGCGCCGATCTCCACGTCGAGCGTGATCGGGCCGGTGGTCTCGAAGCTGGTCATCGGGTGCTCCTTGTGGGTGTGGCCTGTCGGGTCTGGCCGGGTGGGGGTCTGGATCTGGGCGTGCTCGTACGACGGAAGTGGTGCCGGTGATGGAGGTCGGTTGGTCAGATCGGGTGGCTAGGAGTTCGCCCAGCCGCTGAGTCGGTTGCCACGTCGGCGCACCGCCACTTGGACGCTTGTGCCGCCGCCTTGGCCGCCGTCGAGGGCGATCACCGCCGCCCGGACGAGCCAGGTGTTCAGCGAGATGCCGTCCATGGCCGCGGCCTCCTCGGCTCGGGCCTTCAACGTCTCGGGCAGTCGGAGGCTCACCCGTGCGGTGCCCTCTTCGCCGTCGGCCGGCGGCGCCGGTGGGGGCGGCGGGCCGGGGGGCGGCATCGGCTCCGGCGCCGGGAGCGCCGCGTGCTGGAGCGCGAACTCGACCTCACGGCCGCGGAGCCGGACGTCGACGACGACGTCGGAGCCGTTGGTCAGCTCGTCGGCGGCCGAGACCATCGCGTCGAGGAGCACGATCCGGGCTGAGGGGTCGAGCGCTGCGGCCAGGTGGCCGGCCGCGGTGCGGACCACATCGGTGCCGGTGTCGGCTGCGGCGACGAGGTCCCGCCGGAGCTGATCGACGAATGGGGTGAGATCCATGACGTCATCATGGCGTCATCACTGACGTCATGTCAACCCCAAATTGGCGTCAATCTTGATGTCACGTGGCATCACGAAGGCCCACGCTAGCCTCTCGAGACCGTGTTTCCGCAGGTCAGCGGCCCGTCCGGCGACTCGCGACGTCCACCAACGTGGCCGCCTTCAACTCGGTTTCGCGCCACTCGAGTTCCGGATCTGACGCCCAGGTGATGCCTGCGCCGACTCCGAGGTGCAGTTCGAGCGAGCTCGTGGCGTCATCCGTCGTCAGCCAGAACGTCCGGATCCCGACCGCGAGCTCCGCCGTGCGGGCGTCCGCGTCCACCCATCCGACTGCCCCGCAGTAGGGACCGCGCGGCCCCGGCTCCAGCGCGGCGATGCTCCGGAGCGCGCTCGACTTCGGTGCACCGGTGACGGAGCCGGGCGGGAACGTCGCGTCGAAGATCTCCGCCCAGCCGGTGCCCGGTCGGAGTCGGCCGTGCACCGTCGAGACGAGATGGACAAGCCCCGGATGGGTCTCGACCACGCACAGGGCAGGCACCTCGACCGATCCCGGCTCGCACAACCCGGCCGAGATCGTTGCGCACCAGGTCGACGATCATGACGTTCTCGTCGTAGTCCTTCTCGAGCAGGTCCTCGGGTACGCGACCGGTGCCCTTGATCGGCGACGACGTGATCATCTGCTGGTCGCGGCTGAGGAACCGTTCTGGGGACGCACTGACCACCGCGAGACCAGGCAGTTCGACGAGTGCGGCGTACGGCGCAGGGTTGCCGGCTGCGAGGAGCGTGGCCAGGCCGGCCGGGTCCGCCGCGGCCGGGGTCGGGCAGGCCGGCGGTGAGGACCCGGCAGACGTTGACCTGGTACACCTCGCCGGCGGCGATCTCGGCACGCACGGTCTCGACCGCGCGGCGGTACTCGTGGTTCGACATCGAGCTCTGCCAGGACGCGATCGGTGGGCCGTGCCATGGCCCGGACGGCAGCGGCGCACGCCGGACGTCGTCGAACCGCGCACACGTGACCTCGCCCTCGAACGTCACCGCGACGACCCAGAAGCCAGCCCCGTCGAGCGCGCTGAGGTCGGTCGTCACGTCGGCGAGCCCGGTCGCCAGCCGCCCGGCGACGTACGCGCGCGGGGGTCGCACCACGGCAGCTGGCGGCTTCAGGGCGTCGCGGCCGGCGTACGGACCGAACGGAGCAGCAGCTGGCTGACATCGACGACGCCGACCGACTCGGCCACCTCGCCGGCGGACTTCCGCTGGTCGACGGAGTCGGACAGCATCACGAGGCAGAACGGGCACGCGGTGGAGATCACGTCCGGCCCGAGCGCAAGCGCCTCGTCGACCCGCTCGTGGTTGATCCGCTTGCCGATCCGCTCCTCCATCCACATGCGCGCCCCGCCGGCGCCGCAGCAGAACCCGCGCTCCTTGCAGCGGTGCATCTCCTGCGACCGCAGGCGCGGCACGCCGGCGAGCACCTCGCGTGGCGGCGTGTAGATCTTGTTGTGCCGACCGAGGTAGCACGGGTCGTGGTAGGTCACCAGCTCGTCGATCGGTGTCACCGGGAGGAGGCGCCCCTCGGCGACCAGCCGCGACAGCAGCTGCGTGTGGTGGATCACGTCGTACGTCCCGCCGAGCTGCGGGTACTCGTTGGCCAGCGTGTTGAAGCAGTGCGGGCAGGTCGCGACGATCGTGCGCGCGCCGACCTCGTTCAGCGTCTCGATGTTCTGCTGCGCGAGCATCGCGTAGACGAACTCGTTGCCGAGCCGCCGGGCCGGGTCACCCGAGCAGGCCTCGCCCTCGCCGAGCACCATGAACTCGACACCGGCGATGTGCAGCAGCTCGGCGAACGCCTTCGTGGTCTTCTTCGCCCGGTCGTCGAGCGCGCCGGCGCAACCGACCCAGAAGAGGTACTCGACGTCGGCGGGGATCTTGTCCTCGCCGTCCATGCCGAAGACCCGGACCGGGAAGTCGACCTCCTCGACCCAGGCCGTACGGGCGCTGGGCTGCATGCCCCACGGGTTCTGCTTGCACTCGAGGTTCTTGAGCAGGCTGTTCGCCTCGCTCGGGAACGACGACTCGATCAAGACCTGGAAGCGGCGCAGATCGAGGATGTGGTCGACGTGCTCGATGTCGACCGGGCACTGCTCGACGCACGCACCGCACGTGGTGCACGACCACAGCACCTCGGGGTCGATCACCCCGCCTTCCTCGAGCGTGCCCACGAGCGGCCGGGCCGCCTCGGCGATCGCGCTCGCGGGCACGCCGGCCAGCTGTTCCGCCGTCGCCTTCTCGTTGCCCTCGGCGTCGAGCCCGCCGCCGGCCAGGAGGTACGGCGCCTTCGCGGCGGCGTGGTCGCGCAGGCTCATCACGAGCAGCTTCGGGGACAGCGGCTTGCCGGTGTTCCAGGCCGGGCACTGCGACTGGCACCGCCCGCACTCCGTACAGGTCGAGAAGTCGAGCAGGCCCTTCCAGGTGAAGTTCTCCACCACGCCGACACCGAACACGTCGTCGTCGGCTGGGTCCTCGAAGTCGATCGGCTTGCCGCGGGAGATCATCGGTTGGAGTGGTCCGAGCGCAACCTCGCCGGTCGCGTTGCGCTTGAACCAGATGTTGAAGAACGCCGAGAACCGGTGCCATGCGACGCCCATCGTGGGGTTCAGCGCGATCTCAGCACGACGGTGTCGCCGGGGATGCTCTCGACGCCTTCGCGCAGGAAGGCCGGGTTGAAGCCGATCTCGAGCGGCTCGCCGCGGAAGTCGCAGGGCAGCGACTCGCGGCCCTCGCCGACCTCCTGCGTCTGCGCCGAGACCGTCAGCTCGCCGGGCGCGAATGCGAGCCGCAGCGGGGATCGCCCGGCGAGCACCTCGACGCGAGCGATCACGTCGGCGAACTCGGCGCGCGGCAGCGACACCTCGTGCTCGAACGTGTCGGGCAGCAGCCGGCGGAACTCGGGGAACTGCCCTTCGATGCGGCGCGCCCCGAGCCACACGTCCGCAGTGCCGAAGAGCACCTGGTTCTCCTCGACGACGATCTCGAGGCCCTCGCCACCGAGCGCGGCCGAGATGCGGATGAGATCGGAGAGCGCGCGCGCCGGCACGATCGCCGTGAGCGGCTCGGGCGGCCCGCCTTCGAGCTTCGTCGTGCGCACCGCCATGCGGTAGGAGTCGGTCGCGGCCATCGTCAGCACGCCGTCGGCGAACTCGACCAGGACGCCAGTCAGAACGGGGCGCGAATCGTCGCGCGAGGCGGCCCGCAGGACGCGGTCGGCGGCCTGCAGGAACGTGTCCTTGTCGACGCCGAAGGTGCGCCCGTGATCGATCTCGGGAAGGCGCGGGAAGTCGTCGGCGTCGTAGGTGTGCAGCGAGTAACGGCTGGCTCCGCACTCGAGCGTCAGCAGGCCCGGTCCCTCGCCCGACTTCAGCTCGACCTGCTGCGCCGGCAGATGGCGCACGATGTCGAGCAGCAGGCGCCCGGGCACGACGACGCGGCCCGGCTCGTGGACGTCGGCGACGAGCTTCCGCGAACCGACAGCTCCATGTCGGTGGCCGCGAGCTCGACGGGCGCCTCGCCGTCCTTGGCGTCGATCAGCACGCCGGAGAGGATCTGCACGCTCGAGCGCTGCGACACGCCGCGGGCAACCACCTGGAGGTGCTTGAGAAGGTCGTCCTTTGGGCAGGCGATGCGCATAGCGGACGGAGTCTAGATGGTTGAGCGGCGAGCGCCGTGTCGGTGCACGGAGTGTGCCAGGTGCTGTTCTTCGTTGTTCTAAAAGAGAAGACAGTAGTACCTAGTAGGCGTGTGGACGGTGTGGGCGGACGCGCGAACTCCCTGCTCAGAGTGAATCCGAGTCTGTATGGACCGGGGATGCCGTCCCCGGTCCCCCAGGTCGGACGGTTGCCAGCGGGACGGGCGCCATTCGTGTGGAGTTCCCTCGCGCCGTCCACACCGCCATACAGGACCGACTCCCCGGATGCGAAGACGCGGATTTCGGCACGCCGTCGGCGTAAATTGCGCTGTTCCGCCGCGCCGCGATTCGCACTGTGCGACCCTTGATCTCGTCGGCGCCGCTTCAGAGCGCTTCAGCGGGGATCAGCTCGCACGCTGGCTCGCCAGGTTCGCGGCGCCGCACCGAGCGCTGCACGGGGCGCGCGGCTCAGGCGTGGCGCTTGATGCGGCGGATCAGGTCGTCGACCTGGTCGTACTCGCGGCGATCGTGATGCAGGCGGCGCGAGATCTTCTGCACCGCGTACAGCACCGTCGTGTGGTCGCGGCCGCCGAACTCGCGCCCGATCGCGGGCAGCGTCGCGTCCGTGAGCTCGCGGCAGAGGTACATCGCGAGCTGCCGCGGCGCGACGATCGCCTGCGAGCGCTTCGGCGACTCGAGCTCGAGCACCGGGATGCCGAAGGCCTCGGACACGACCTGCTTGATCGTCGCCACGGAGACGGGCGTGTCGGCGTCGGGCAGGTCGCGCAGCGTCTCGCGCACGAGCGCGGCGCTGGCCGGCCGCCCGGTCAGCGACGCGTAGGCGAGGACGCGCGTGAGCGCGCCCTCGAGCTCGCGGATGTTCGTCGGCACGCGCCGCGCGATCGCGGGCAGCAGCTCGGGATCCTCGATGCGGACGCGGTCGGCCGCGACGCGCTTGTGGAGGATCGCGATGCGCGTCTCGATGTCGGGCGGCTGCACGTCGACGAGCAGGCCCCACTCGAAGCGCGAGCGCAGCCGGTCGGCGAGGTCGGGGATCTCGCGCGGCGCGCGGTCGGACGTCAGCACGAGTTGCCGGCCGCTCGCGTGCAGCGTGTTGAAGGTGTGGAAGAACTCCTCCTGGATGCCGTCCTTGCCGGCCAGGAAGTGGATGTCGTCGATCAGGAGGACGTCGTACTCCTCGCGGTAGCGCCGCTTGAAGGCGTCGACGCGCTTGTCCTTGATCGCCGCGATGAACTCGTTCGTGAACGCCTCGCAGGTCATGTAGCGGGCGCGCATGCCCGGGGCGTGCATCAGCACGTAGTGCGCGATCGCCTGCAGCAGGTGGGTCTTGCCGAGGCCGGTGTCGCCGTAGATGACGAGCGGGTTGTATGCCTGCCCGGGCGCCTCGGCGACCGCCAGCGCCGCGGCGTGGGCGAAGCGGTTGGAGCTGCCGATCACGAACGAGCCGAAGGTGTACTTCGAGCGCAGCGGCTCGGCGGGATCGCTGCGCGGCGCTTGCCGCTTCGCCTTGGGCTTCGCATCGGCGCGCTCGGCTTCGCCGGCAGCTGCGGCCGGCGAGACGGGCTCGCCGTCGGTCACGAGGAAGCGCACCGAGACGCCCGGGTCGGCGGCGGTCGCCGCGCTGGCGCACCAGCTCGGCGAAGTGACCCTCGATCCAGGCCCGCGTGAACTCGTTCGGGACGCCGACCTCGAGGACGTCGCCCTCCAGCGCGAGCGCGCGGGTGGTCGAGAACCACGCCCCGAAGACCATCGGCGAGAGGTCGTCCCGGATGCGGTCGGCGACCGCGGTCCAGAGCAGGTCAGGTGTGGAGGAATCGTCTACGGGCATAGCAACGCACGTCCACGGCGCAAGCGGGGTGTCGATCGACGCCGTGCGGACGGGGCGAGGGGAGCGGATGCTAGCGGGTCGCACGTCGCACGACCGCTCGCGGCGGCAGCGAAAACACGCTCGTAGCGGACACTCTTGAGATATCCACACGGCCGTCCACAGGCACGCGTGCAGGGTGCGGGTGGCTGCGAGGCCACCGCCTGAGCGGGATCGCGGCACTGTCGCCTGCGCGCGGCCGCGAGGTTGTCCACAGACTGCCGTATGCGCGACCTGCCGCTCGCGCGACGGCTACACTGCCGCTTCTCCCGTCCCGCCGAAACTGACGAGCTCACGTGAAGCGCACCTATCAGCCCAACAAGCGCAAGCGCGCAAAGAAGCACGGCTTCCGCAAGCGCATGAGTACGCGCGCGGGCCGCGCCATCATCAAGCGCCGCCGCTTGCGCGGGCGCAAGCACCTCTCGGCCTAGGCTCGTGGCGCGGTACCGCCACGCGCAGCCGGCGCCTCTCGCGCTCTGCCGACTTCGACGCCGTCTACCGGCGCGGTCGCTCGGCGTCGTCGCGGCATCTCGTCGTCTACGCGTTCGCCCGCGATCCCGGTGCCGAGGCGAGCGAGCCGCGCGTCGGGCTCACGGTCTCGCGCAAGGTGGGCGGTGCAGTCGAGCGCAACCGCGTCAAGCGACTCCTGCGCGAGGCCGCCGCGCGCGTGACCCCGGGCCTCGCGGCCGATGTCGACCTCGTGATCGTCGCCCGCCCCGGCCTGGCCGAGGCGCTCGCCGAGGAGCGCATCGATTGGCTCGAGGCGGAGCTGCGCGAGCTTGCGCTGCGCGCCGCCGGGAGCACCGCGTGAGGCGCATCGCGCTCTGGCTCCTGCTCGGCGCCGCTCTATCTGTGGCGCTTCGTCGTCGCACGCGCTCGTGCCCGGCGGGCCCGCAACCTGCCGCTTCGAGCCCAGTTGCTCGCGCTACGCCGAGGAGGCGATCCGCGTCCACGGCGCCGTTCCGCGGCTCGCTGCTCGCGCTGCGCCGGCTCAGCCACTGCCATCCGTTCTCGCGCCATGACCCGGTCGATCCGGTGACGCCCCGGTGAACGTGCCCTTCGCCAACGTGCTGGGCCCGCTCGAGGACGCCCTCCACGGGCTCCTCTTCGGCATCCAGGACGTCACGGGGCTGCCGTGGGCCTGGTCGATCATCACCCTGACCGTGGTCGTGCGCCTGGCCATCCTGCCGCTCGCGATCATCCAGATGCGCTCGATGCGCGGCATGCAGAAGATCGCGCCCGAGCTGCAGAAGCTGAAGGCCAAGCACAAGGGCGACAACCAGAAGCTGCAGGCCGAGATGATGGCGCTCTACCGCGAGCACGGCGTGAACCCGGTCGGCAGCTGCCTGCCGCTGCTCTTCCAGTTGCCGGTCTTCATGGGCCTGTTCTTCGTGCTGCGGGGCTTCTCGGACCATCCGCCCGAGGGCGACCTGAGCTTCCTCGGCGGCTTCATCGACGAGCATCGCGATCCACGTCGACAACGCCGGCTGGGCCGGCTGGGTGCTCGTCGTCGCGTACGTCGGCAGCCAGCTCGGCTCCACGCTGCTGATGCCGACCGGCGCCGACCCGCAGCAGCAGATGATGCGGCGCCTGTTCATGGTCATGCCGTTCATCTTCGTGTTCTTCGTGATCCGCTTCCCCGTCGGGCTGATGCTCTACTGGATCTCCACGAACCTCTGGACGGTCGGGCAGCAGGCGACGCTGCAGCAAGCTGATGGGCCCGCCGCCGAATCAGCCGCCCCCCAAGGAGAAGAAGGCGACGACCCGCGCATCCCCAAGCCGACCGGCGGCAAGGGGCTGCAGGGCGCCGGACGCTCGCGGCGGCGCTGATGAGCGGCGAGCTGCGCTCGTTCGAGGCCGAGGGCGCGGGCGATGACGTGGCCGCTGCGCGCCAGGAGGCGCTGCGCTCGCTGCGCGAGCTGGCCGGAGAGCTCGCCGAGGAGGACGTCGAGTTCGTCACCGTCAGCGAGGGCGATCGCGGGCTCATGGGCGTCGGCCGGCAGCCGGCCCGCGTCGTCGCGCGCGCCCAGGTCGCGGCCGTCGAGCTGGGCCCGTCGGTGACGCGCGTGCGCGACGTCGTCGAGCGCATCGCCGCGGCGATCGATCCCGAGTTCACGGTCTCGGTGGCCGAGCAGGGGACGCGCGTGGTCGCCGTCGCGAGCGGTGGCGACACGGCCCGCCTGATCGGGCGCCACGGACAGACGATCGACGCCGTCCAGCATCTGGCCGCCGCCGCGGCGCTGCCCGGCAGCGACGGCGAGTGGGAGATCGTCGTCGACACGGCCGGCTACCGCATGCGCCGCGAGCGCCGGCTGCGGGCACTGGCGGTGAAGGCCGCGACGCGCGCGGTGCGCGAGGGCCGGCCGCAGGCGCTCGAGCCGATGTCGAGCGCCGAGCGGCGGATCGTGCACACCATCCTGCTCGACCACGAGGGCGTCGAGACGGCGAGCGAGGGCCGCGACCCGGCCCGCTTCGTCGTCGTGCGCCCGCGCGACTCGGCCTGACCGGGCGGGCTGTTTCACGTGACACACCGCCCGCTCGTTTCACGTGAAACGGCGGTGCGCGACGCGCGCGCCGTCATTGCCGACGGCGCACCGGCGCTCGGCGAGCGCGGAGCTCGACCGCCTCGCGCGACTCGTGGAGCGTGTCTGCGCGACGCCCGTCGGCGTGACGGCGATCCGCGATCCGGCGACGGCCGCGGCGCGCCACGTGCTCGATGCCCTGGCCGGCCTCCCGGCCATCGACGCCGCGCCGCCGGGCGCGCTCGCCGACGTCGGCAGCGGCGGCGGGCTCCCGGGCCTCGTGCTGGCCGTCGTGCGGCCGGAACGCGAGCTGCACCTGATCGAGGCGACGGCGCGCAAGGCGGCCTTCATCGCCGAGACCGCGGCGGCGATCGGCGTCACGGCCCAGGTGCACGCCGAGCGCTCCGAGGACGTCGGCCCGGGGCGCGCTGCGCGACGCCTGCGCCTGCGTGGTCGCGCGTGCGCTGGCACCGCCGCCCGTGGCGGTCGAGCTGTGCCTGCCGCTGTGCAGCCCCGGCGGGCGGCTCGTGCTCTGGTCGCGCGAGGCCGCAGGTGACGAGCTCGCCTTCGCGGCGGCGGCGCTGGCCGGCCGCGTGCTCGTCCCGGAGTGCCCGGGCGTGCTCGTGATCGAGAAGCTCGCGGCCACGCCGGAGCGCTTTCCGCGCCGGCCCGGCATGGCCGCGAAGCGCCCGCTCCGCAGCGGATCCGACCGACCGCGCAGTAGGATCCGGGCGATGTCGCGGATCTATGCAGTTGCGAACCAGAAGGGCGGCGTCGGCAAGACGACGACCGCGATCAACGTCGCCGCGTGCCTGGCGGAGGCCGGCACGCCCGTGCTCGTGATCGACCTCGATCCGCAGGCCAACGCCTCGAGCGGCCTCGGCGTGCGCAGCGGCTCGACCACCTGGTCGACCTACGACCTGCTGCACGGCGTCGCGCTCGCCGACATCATCGTGCCGACGCGCATCCCCGGCCTCGACCTGGCGCCGGCGCACCCCGACCTGGCCGCCGCCGCGCTCGAGCTGCCCGGCCGCGAGAACCGCGATGCCGTGATCGGCACCGCGATCGCGTCGCTCGGCGACGCCTATCCGTACGTCATCCTCGACTGCCCGCCGTCGCTCGGCCTGCTCACGGTCAACGCGCTCGCGGCCGCCAACCGCCTGATCGTGCCCGTGCAGTGCGAGTACTACGCGCTCGAGGGCCTCGCGCAGCTGCTCGAGAGCGTCGAGCGCATCCGCGGCGCGCTCAACCCGGGCCTGGCGCTGACCGGGCTGCTGCTGACGATGTACGACCGGCGCACGCGGCTCTCGGGCGACGTCGAGCGCGAGGTGCGCACGCACTTCGGCCCCAAGGTCTTCGCCTCCGTCGTCCCGCGCTCCGTGCGCCTCGCCGAGGCGCCCAGCCACGGGCTTCCGATCACGCAGTACGACCCCAACTCGCGCAGCGCGGACGCCTACTACCGCCTCGCCCTGGAGGTCGTCGAACGTGGATAGCGCACCACCGCGGCGCGGACTCGGTCAGGGTCTCGCGCTGCTGCTCGGCGAGCCCCAGGCTCGCATCGCACGGCTCGCTGCGCGAGATCCCGGTCGAGCAGATCACGCCGAACCCGCGCCAGCCGCGCGCGCGCATCGACGAGGAGCGCTTCGCCGAGCTCGTCGAGAGCGTGCGCCAGGACGGCATCGTCCAGCCGGTGCTCGTGCGCGGCGTGGGGGCCGGCTGGGAGCTGATCGCGGGCGAGCGCCGCTGGCGCGCCGCGCAGGCGGCCGGGCATGACGTCGATTCCCGCGCTCGTGCGCGAGGCCGACGACCGCACGTCGCTCGCGCTCGCGCTCGTCGAGAACATCGTGCGCGCCGATCTCGACCCGGTCGAGCAGGCGCGCGGCTACGCCCGCCTGCAGGACGAGTTCGGCCTCTCGCACGCCGAGGTCGCGCACGGCGGTCGGCCGCAGCCGCACGGCCGTCGTCAACGCGACGCGCCTGCTCGGCCTGCCCGACGAGGTGCTCGAGCTGCTCGAGCGCGGCGAGCTGAGCGAGGGCCACGGCCGCGCGCTGCTGCAGATCGACGGCCAGGACGAGCGCCGCGAGGCCGCGCGCGCCGTCGTCGCCGGCGGCCTGAGCGTGCGCCAGACCGAGGCGCTGGCGCGCACGCAGGGCCGCTCGGCCCCGCGCCGCTCGCAGTCGGCGCCCGACTGGTTCGACGCCGAGCTCGCCAACGACGCGGTCGACGGCCTCTACCGCACGCTCGGCGTCGCCGCGCGCGTCGCGCCCGACCGCTCCGGCTGCCGCGTCGAGCTGCGCCTGCGCTCCGCCGAGCAGCTCGCGGGCCTCGTCGAGCGCCTCGCCGCGCTCGAAGCCGCGACCTAGGACGGCGGCCGCTCGGGAGCCGAGGGGCTCGGCGAAAGCTTCCTGGTATCCTCTGCGGCCGTCCGGGCGATTAGCTCAGTCGGTTAGAGCGCCTCTCTGATAAGGAGGAGGTCCGTGGTTCGAATCCACGATCGCCCACTCGGATCCGCATCCCCGGGCGCCGCCGGGCTGCGGTCGCCTCCGGGGCGCGTAGCTCAGTGGACAGAGCGCTGGCCTTCTAAGCCAATGGTCGCAGGTTCGAATCCTGCCGCGCCCGCCTGCCCGGGGGTACACTCAAAGCGATGCAGGAGATGACCGTCTACGGGGTCTCGTACGACAGCGTCGGCCGCCAGCCGATCGTCCTGCTGCGCACGTCGGACGGCCGGCGGGTGCTGCCGATCTGGATCGGCTCGGGCGAGGCGAACGCGATCCTCACCAAGCTCAAGGGCAGCGACCCGCCGCGCCCGATGACGCACGACCTGCTGCAGTCGCTCGTCGACCTGGTCGGCGCCTCGGTGCTGCGCGTCGCCGTGACCGAGCTGCGCGACAACACCTACTACGCGATGATCACGCTGCGCATCAACGGCGAGGACGTCGAGATCGACTCGCGCCCGAGCGACGCGATCGCCCTCGCGGTGCGCGCCGACGCGCCGATCTTCGCCGCCGAGGACGTGATCGAGGAGTCCGCGGTCGAGGCCGAGCGCCCGCCCAGCGAGCAGCAGGTCGTGGAGGACTTCCGGCGCTTCCTCGACGAGCTCTCGCCGGACGACTTCCTGCGCGACGAGTAGCGCGGGGGCCGGCTCAGCCGGCTTCGTCGAGCAGCCGCGCGGCCTCGCGCGTCTGCAGCGCGAGCAGGTCCGCCCACAGCTCGCGCAGCGCGTCGTCGCTCGAGCGGGCCGGGATTGGCGGCCGACGAGGCGCGTCCAGCAGGCGCGGCTCGCGCGCGGGGTCGACCATCGGGTAGCCCTGCGCGCGCTTGTAGGCGTGCAGCTCGCGCACGACGCTCGAGGCGCTCGTTGAGCAGCGCGACGAGCTCGGCGTCGAGCGCCGAGATGCGCTCGCGCGCGGCCTGCACGGACGGATCGCTGCCCTGCTCGCTCACGGGCGGGAGGGTAGAGCATCGCGTCGCAGTGCGCTCGGTGACGTCAGCGGCGCCGTCGAGCGCAATGCCGTTGTACAGGCAATGAATCAGGATCCCGGGAACCGTGCTGCCGATGCGCTCGTACACGAACGCGAGCGCGAGGCCGAGCAGGAAGACCGCCGGCATCACGCGCGGAATGAAGTGCGCGAGCGCGAAGAGCGCGGCCGTGAGCAGCGCCGTGCGCAACGCGCCGAAGCGCCGGCGGAAGGCCGCGGTCAGCAGCCCGCGGAAGATCAGCTCCTCGACGACCGGGCCCGATCGACCGCGACCGCCGCGAAGCGCGAGCACGACGCCCGGCGATGCGGCCGAAGCCCGGCGGCGCGGCCGCTCGTCCGGCGACGACTCCCTGCGCGTCGGCGCCGTGGAAGATCGGCTCGAGCAGCGGCGCTCACGATCGAGCGCGGCGACCACCGTCACGAGCGCGAGGCCGAGCGCGCGCGGCCAGGACGCGCGGCGCGACGAGGCCGAGCGCGCGCCGCGCGTCGCCGGTGCTGGCGCGCCGCCCACACGGCACCGCGCGCCCATCGCGACGTACGTCGAGCTGCATCGAGCGCATCGCCGCCCGGCGAGTAGATGAAGTCGTCGTCGCCCGAGATCAGGAGCGCGTGGGCGAGCCCGGCGAGCGACGGTCGCGACGAGCGCGACGCCGCCGACGACGAGCAGGTCCGTCGCCGGCACGCGCAGGCGCGGATCGTGCGCGACCGGCGGCGTCATGCGGCGACCTCCAGGCGCGCGGCGAGCTCGGCGAGGTCGCGATCGAGTCGGGCGCGCGGCCGCTGCGGTCGAGCAGCACGGCCGCGAGCCCGGCGGCGCGCGCGCCCGCGATGTCGGTCACGGGGTCGTCGCCCGACGTGCAGGCAGCGGCGCGGCGTCGACGCCGAGCCGCTCGAGCGCGACCTGGAACGGCCTCGGGTCGGGCTTCGCCGCGCCGACGGCCGCCGCCGTGACGATCGCCTCGAACGGCTCCGCGAGCCCGAGCCGCGCCAGCACGTCCGTGCAGCGAGACGTCCCAGTTCGCGACGACCGCGAGCTTGAGGCCCGGCGGCGGCGAGCGCGTCGAGCGCAGGCCGGGCGTCGTCGTATGCCAGAAACGAGATCGCGTCGGTGAGCGACGGGCAGCACTCGGCGCCGGAGACGTCGATCGCGAGCGCGTCGGCGAGCAGCGACGCGCACTCGAGCCGCAGCGCCGCGAGCGACGCCGCGTCGCGCGCCGCGGTGCAGTGCGCGCGGTAGTGGCGCATCTCGACGCGCATCGCGCCCTCGCAGCGCGCGAGGTCGACCGTCGAGCCCGAGCCGGCGCGCGAGCGAGCGCTGCAGGCGCGGCGCCGGCGGCTCGATGCGAGACGAGCGTGCCCATCGCGTCGAAGCGTGACCGCGGCGAAGCGCGTCACGGCTTGATGACGGCGGGGTGCAGCGGGTGCGCGAGCGAGCGCAGCAGCGCGTAGGCCGTCGTGTCGGCGCGCGCGACGGCGGGATCGACGATGAAGACGCGGCCGGCGGCGACCGAGCGCAGCGTGCGCAGGCCCGGGCGCGAGCGCAGGCGCGCCAGCGTGACGCCGCTCGTGGTCGTCGCGATGTAGGCGTCGGGATCGAGCCGGTGCAGCGCCTTGGCGTTGACCGTCGCGACGCCGTCGGCCGGGCCCGACGAGCCGCGCGCCGGCGAGCGTGATCAGGCGCGCGAGCAGCGTCGTGCGCTGGATGCTCGTGCCGAAGCCCGCGTCGACGTAGACCGTCAGCGGCGGCACGGCCGCGAGGCTGCTTCGCGATCGTCTCGCGCTGGCTTGCGCAGCGAGATCGCGAGCGAGCGGCCCGCCTCGGCGTGGTTGGTGAGCACGCCGAGCGCGACGGCGCCGCGCTCGATGTCGGGGAGCCGCGCGCCGGGCATGACGAACACCGGCACGTCGAGCTCGCGGATGAAGGTCTCGTTGCGCTGCTCCTCGCGCGGCGGTCACGCCGGGCCCGACGACCACGAGGTCGGGGTGCGCGGCGCGGATGCGCGCGACGGTCACGTCCTCGGGCGCCACGGCGGCGCGCACGCCGAGGCGCGCGAGCAGGCGCTCGGGCCCGCCGCGTCACGACGAGCACGAGGCGCGGCGGCGCCTCGACGGTGATGATCGCGGTTCGAGCCGTCGCGCACGCTCGCCGGATAGGTCGTGTCGAGCTTGCCCGGAGGTCGGCTCGGGCTTGGCGCCGCAGGCCACCGCGAAGAGCGCGCAGAGAGCCAGCGCGACCAGGCGGAGGACGGAGACCGGAGCGGCGGCGCACGGCCTGAGTCTAGGCGGCGCCCTGCGCGCGGCCCGCGCACGATCGGGGGTGGCCATTTCGAGGCGCCCTAGACTGAAGGTCGTGCGCTCGCCGGAAGGATCACCCGTGGATCGCATCGTGCAGCACCTGCCGGGCGACCGCGCGTCGCGCCGCACGCGCGCGCGCACGCTCCTGCGGCTCGGCGTCGCGGTCGCGCGTCGTGCTCGTCGCCGGCATGGTGCTGTGGCAGTTCCAGGCCACCAAGGACTACGCCAGCGCGGTCTTCGCCTCGACCGCCGTCGTCGCGGTCGTCATCGGCCTCGCGGCGCAGGGCACGCTCTCGAACGTCGTCGCCGGCATCGTGCTCGCGTTCAGCCAGCCGATCCGCCTCGGCGACCGCGTCAGCATCGACGGCCTCGAGGGCGTCGTCGAGGAGATCGGGCTCTCCTACTCGCGGCTGCGCAGCGAGGACGGCACGTCGGTCGAGTTCCCGAACGCCCTGCTCGCCCAGAAGGCGATCGTGAACAGCACGCTGCGCGGCGGCGGCGAGGTCGTGCGCGTGCGCGCCGGCGTCGCCGCCGGCGAGTGGGAGCGCGCCTCGGCCGCCCTGCGCGAGCGCGCCGCCGAGGCCGGCCTGCGCGAGGTCGACGTGGTCGTGCGCGACGTCGGGTCCGACACGGTCACGATCGAGGTGCGCGGCCGCTGCACGCTCGGCCGCGCAGGCGGCGAGCGCCGAGGCGCGAGCTGCGCGCCGCGGCCGCCGCGCTCACGGGGGCCGCGCATGCCTGACAACCGCCGCCGCCGAGCTCGCGCCTCGATCACGGGCCGCTGCCCGGCGACGCGCGCAAGCGCCGCCGCGAGCGCCAGCGCCGCGATGCGCGCCGCGCCGCGCGCCGGCATCGGCATCTTCGTCGTCGTCGGCGTGCTCGCGTTCGGCCTGCTGGCCGGGCTCGCGGCCACGGCCGCGTTCATCGACCACCTGCCCAAGCTCTCGCGCCTCGGGCCGGTCGCGCTCGGCGAGAACTCGAGCGTGTACGCGCGCGACTGCACGCGCAAGCCGTGCCAGGACGAGGCGCTCGGCGTCATCGCGCGCACCGAGAACCGCGTCAGCGTGCGCTGGAAGGACATCGCGCCGACGATGCGCAGCGCGACCGTCGCGATCGAGGATCGCGCGCTACTGGGAGCACGGCGCGCTCGACTGGCACGGCATCGCGCGCGCCGCGCTCAACAACCTCGCAGGCCGGCGGCATCCGCCAGGGCGGCTCGACGATCTCGCAGCAGCTCGCGAAGAACCTCTACCTGCAGCGCGAGGCGAGCAGCCGCTCGGTCAGCCGCAAGCTCGACGAGGCCTGGATCGCCGTGCAGCTGCAGGACAAGTACACGAAGGCCGAGATCCTCACGGCCTACCTCAACACCGTCTTCTACGGCGAGAGCGCCTACGGCGTCGAGGCCGCGGCGCACACGCTACTTCGACCGCACGGCCAAGCAGCTGACGCTGCCGCAGTCCGCGCTGCTCGCCGGCCTGCCGCAGGCGCCGAGCGCCTACAACCCGTTCATCCATCCGGCCGCGGCGCAGAAGCGCCGCGGCGAGGTGCTGAGCGCGATGCGCGAGCTGCGCTGGATCAGCGCCGACGCCTACGCGACGGCGCTCAACGCGCCGCTCGGCCTCAAGCGCGGGAGCTACGGCACGCCGTCGTCCTCGCCGTTCGTCTTCGACCAGGTGCGCCAGGAGCTCAACGCGCGGCTGCCGGCCAAGCTCGCGCGCGCGCGGCGGCCTGCGCGTCTACTCGACCGTCGACCAGCGCCTGCAGTTCGCGGCGCGGCGCGCGATCAAGGACGTGCTCAAGACGCCCGGCGATCCCGCAGGCGGCGCTCGTGGCGATCAACGTCCACAACGGCAACGTGCTCGCGCTCGGCACCTCCGACTACGGCTCGGCCAAGAACCAGTTCAACCTCGCGACCGCCGGCCACCGCTCGCCGGGCTCGACGTTCAAGCTCTTCGCGCTCGTCGACGCGCTGCGCCGCGGCGCCGACCCGTCGCGGGTCGTACTACCCGTCGGGCTACGTCTCGTTCCCCGAGAACGATCCGGTCTGCCCGCAGCCCGGCGGCTGGTCGCCGCAGCAACGCCGACGGCGGCGGCGGCGGCTACCTGAGCCTCGAGTCGCGCGACGGTGCACTCCGTCAACGTCGTCTACGCGCAGCTCATGCGCGACCTCGACGCCGAAGCAGGTCGCGGCGACCGCGCACCTGCTCGGCATCCGCTCGAAGCTGCCGCTGCACTGCTCGATGGTGCTCGGCGCCGACGACGTGACGCCGCTCGAGCTGACGAGCGCCTACGCGACGATCGCCGCGCGGCGGCGTCTACCACCGCCCGCGCACGATCCGCCGCGTCGAGGACGCCGACGGCAAGATCGTCGCCAGCAAGCGCCTTCCGCGTGCAGGCCAAGCGCGTCGTCAGCGACGGCGTCGCCTACGAGGCGACGCAGATCCTCAAGCAGGTCGTGTCGTCGGGCACCGGCACGCGGGCGCGCCTCGACGACGGCCGCCCGCAGGCCGGCAAGACCGGCACCGCCGAGAACTACGGCAACGCCTGGTTCTGCGGCTACACGCCCGACATCGCCTCGTGCGTGTGGGTCGGCTACCGCTCGTCGAACAAGCCGCTCGAGAACATCGAGGGCTTCGGCGCCGTCTACGGCGGCACGATCCCGGCGATGATCTGGAAGGACTTCATGACGACGGCGACGCGCGCGCCTCGCCGCCGCACGACTGGCCGGAGCCCAAGCACCCGATGGTCTACCAGGACTTCGACGCGACGACGTCGTTCGGCTACAACCCGCGCGCCGCCCGCCGCGCCCGAGGCAGCCGGACAAGAAGCCGAAGAAGCCGAAGCCGAAGACGCGCCGCCCGCGCCCGACGACGCCGGTCGTGATCGCGCCGCAGAACGGGTGAGGCCGTCAGGGCGTGACGGCGGGCGGCTCCGGCACGGTCACGGTCGTCGGCGAGAGCGCGGGGCCGGGCGGGCCGACGCGCTGCGTGACGACGTAGGCGCCGGCGCCGCCGGCGACGACGAGCAGGACGAGCGCCGGCGCGAGGCGCGCGCGCCGGCGCCGCGGCGTGCGCGGGCGCCGGCTCGGCAGCGGGCGTCGTGTCGGGCACGGCGGCGGCGATCGCGCGCGAGCCGCGCGGCGACCTCGCGCGCGCGAGCCGGGCCGCGGCGCCGGGATCGTCGGCGAGCAGGCCCTGCAGCAGCGCGGCGGCCTCGCGCGGCCGGGCCCGGCCTCGCCCGCGACGACGAGCCGGCGCTGCCGCGCGCGGCCGGTCAGCAGGTGGAGCAGCACGACGCCGAGGCCGTGGAGGTCGTCCGGCCGGCCCGCCGGGCCGCCGGGCGCGCGCACGAGCGGCCCGCCGTCGGGCCGCAGCGCGACCGCGTCGCGGCCGCAGCGCGCCGTGCGCCGCGCCGGCCTCGTGCAGCGGGGCGAGCGCGAGCGCGAGCTCGGCGCAGAAGTCGAGCGCGCGCCGCGCGGGCCAGGGCGCCGGCGGCAGCGGAGACGAGGCGCGCGCGACGTAGGTCACGCGGCGCGCGGGCGCGTTCGCGTCCCACCAGGCCGGCCCGGCGATCGCCGGCGTGCGGCGGGAGCGCCAGCACGGCGCGGCAGGCGGCGTCGAGCTGCCGGGCCCGAGAGGCCGTGCTCCGCCGCCGCTGCGACGGGGCCGTCGTCCACGCGGCCCTTTATAGCATGGGCCCGTGGCCGCTCCCGATCCCCGACCGCTGCTCCCGGACGAGGCGCGCGCGCTGCTGCTCGAGCGGCTCTCGCCGCTGCCCGCCGAGACGCTCGCGCTCACGAGCGCGCTGCTCGGGCCGCGTCGTCGCCGCCGACGTGCGCGCCGCGCACGACCTGCCGCCGTTCGACAACTCCGCCATGGACGGCTATCGCCGTGCGCGCCGCCGACGCCGGCGGCGAGCTGCCGATCGCGGGCGGGTCGTTCGCCGGCGACGATCCCGTGCGGCTCGAGCCGCACACGGCCATGACGATCGCGACCGGCGCGCCGCTGCCCGCGGGCGCCGACGCCGTCGTGCCCATCGAGCTCGCCCACGCGAACGGCGACCGCGTCTCGTTCGAGGGCGCGGTGCAGTCGGCGATCACGTGCGCCGCCAGGGCACCGACGTCGCGGCGAACTCGGTCGTCGTCGCGGCGGGCAGCCGGCTGCGGCCGCTGGCGCTGGCGGCGATCGCGACCGGCGGCGTCGCCGAGCTCAGCTGCCACCGCGTCCCGCGCGTCTCCGTCGTGGTCACGGGCGACGAGCTCGTGGCGCCCGGCGAGCCGCTGCGCCACGGGCAGATCCACGAGTCCAACAGCGTCCTCATCGCCGCGCGCTGCGAGCAGGCGGGCGCCGAGGTGGTGGCGATCGAGCGCGTGCGCGACGACGCCGGCGCGACGCGCGAGGCGCTCGCCCGCGCGCTCGAGCTGGCCGACGTCGTCGTCACCTCGGGCGGCGTCTCGGTCGGCACCCGCGACCACGTCAAGCCCGCGCTGGCGGCGCTCGGCGTCGAGCAGCTGTTCTGGCGCCTCGCCGTGCAGCCGGGCCGCCCGACCTGGTGCGGCCTGCGGGACGGGCGCGTCGTCGTCGGGCTGCCCGGCAATCCGCTCTCGGTCATGGTCGGGCTCGAGCTGCTGCTGCTGCCGGCCCTGCGCCGGCTCGCGGGCGCCGCCGACGCCGGGCCCGCGACGTTCCAGCTGCCGCTCGACCGACGGCGCTGCGCCGGGATCCCGCAGCGGCTGCGCGTCCGGCCCGTCCGCCTCGTGGCCGCGGGCGCCGAGCCGCTCGGCGCCGATCTCTCGCACCAGCTCGGCCGCGCGGCCATCGCCGATGCGCTCGCGCTCGTGCCCGTCGGCGAGGGCGAGCTGGCCGCCGGCTCGCCCGTCGACCTGATCGACCTGCGCTAGGCCGTGACCGCTACGCCGCGTCGGCCGCGGCGGCGGGCAGGGCGAGGTTGACGCCCCGGTTCTCGCCGGCGAGCTTGACGTTCGCCAGCCGGGCGAAGACCACGTAGCGCTGGCTCGGCGCTGTAGAGCGGGTGGCAGGCCGAGAGCACGAGCTCGTCGAAGCCGACCGCGTGGGCTGGAAGGCCATCGTCGCCGAGCCCGGGGAAGGCACCCGGGTACGCACCAACGCGCCGTCGGGCGACCCGACCGGCGGTCTGCGCCGATACCCGCAGGATCTCCTGAACAGTCCTCTCGACCGGCGCGCCGCCACTTTCGCGGTCGAGCCCGGAGACGGCAGCCTGGTGGCCCCGCGCCGGGAGGGGGGCGGCACCACCACGACGCGTGACGGGTCCGGCGGGGGTTTCGCGGCGCTCTTCGACGACGCCGCCGCGGGCCAGGGCGTGCTGTTGCTGCTTCTGCTTGCGGCGTTCGGGTGGGGCGCCCTGCATGCGCTGTCACCCGGCCACGGCAAGGCGATGGTCGCGGCGTACCTGATCGGCACCCGCGGCACCCCGCGGCACGCCGTGGTGCTCGGGGCCACCGTCACGGTCACTCACACTCTGGGCGTATTCGCCCTCGGGCTGGTCACGCTCCTGCTTTCCCAGTACATCCTGCCCGAGGACCTCTACCCGTGGCTGACGCTGGTGTCGGGGCTGCTGGTGGTGGTCATCGGCGCCGGCGTGTTGCGTGCCCGGATGCGCTGGGCCCGCGAGAGCGGCGGCGGTAGCGGGCCCAGTGCCGAGGCGGCGCTGCACAGCCATGGGCCCGGGACCCACGTGCACCACCACGATCACGACCATGACCACCATCACGACCACGAGAACGCCGTCACCCGGCGCAGCCTGCTGGGCATGGGGGCGGCCGCCGGGCTGATCCCTTGCCCCTCGGCGCTGGTGGTGCTCCTCGGTGCGATCGCGCAGCACGAGGTCGGCCTGGGCATGCTGCTGATCGTCGCCTTCAGCCTCGGCTTGGCCGCCACGCTCACCGCGCTGGGGCTGCTGGTGGTCTACGGCCGGCGCCTCCTGCCGCGGGTACGCCTCGACGGCCGGTTGGCCACGGCCCTACCCAGCGTCTCCGCCCTGGTGATCGTTGCCGTGGGCTGTGTGCTCACGGTGCAGGCGGTCCCGGGTGTGGTCTGATTCGACCTAGACCACCACGACCGCGGAGGCTGGCGTGAGCGGCCCCGTCGGCGCCCGCGGTGCCCCCCGGCCAACGGCTGGCTGGGTAGGGGGTGGGGTTGTCACCGTCCCGTTACTCGCGACGAATCGCCGGAGTACGGATTCGGCAGCAACTCGATTTACGTACCTCATAGGTACGGAAGTCGAGGGGCTGTGTCGCGGCCGCGTTCGTATGCGTCACGGGAGCGTTACCAAGGTCACGAAACGCCTCCGGCCGCTCTACCCAGCGCGCCCCATCCTGAGGTAGCCCAGCGTCCACAGCCCGTGGCCGAACGTGCCCACGGCGCCGGCCGCCGCCAGCCCTGCGGGGATGACGATCAAGACGGTCACCACCGCTACGACGATTCCCGCCGCGCCGCCGGAGGTGGCGATCAGGACCACGATCGCCGGCAGGCACAGAACCACCGCCGCCAGTCCCACGCCGGTGTAGGCCACCAGCACCAGGCCCTGCTGGATCAGGAACATCAGGATCGACGGTCCGAGGTTGGCGCGGAACACCCGCAAGCCGCCACGCAGCGCAGCCACCGGGCGGCGACCGCCGAGAACCAGCTCGCGCACCGCGTGCTGTTGGATCAACACCAGCGGCAGGAGCACCACCAGCAGCCCCGCCAGGGCGGCCAGCGCTGCAACTACCGCGATCGCAACCCGCGGGCCGGTGGCGTCGGTGACGGCGAAGGTGGCCAGCACGGCCCCTCCGGCCGGGAGCGCCACGGCCAGAACCAGCGCCAGCGCCACCAGCGCGCCAAGCAAGTACAGACCCGCGACGCGCCAGAACGTCGCCTTGCCCGCACGCAGGCCCTGTTTGAACCCGCGCCCCTCGCCGCGGTCGATCGCAGCCACTCCTTCGGCCAGCGCGCCCTGCGAAAGCACCGATGCGACCGCCGCGAACAGCAGCAGGACCAGGACGACCGCCACGACGGCCACCACCAGGGCGGGGTCCGGGTCAAACGAGCCGCCATTCGACCCACCTTCGTCGCCGCCGTAGGAGAAGTTGAAGTTGAACCCGAAGCCGCCGCTGCCCGCCAGCACCCCGAACGGCCACAGGCGCCAGTTGTGCAGCGCGATCCGGTAGGCCCCGCCGATCAGCTTCCCGTACTCCACTGCGCCAGCCTAGTGTCGCTAGGGCTTACCAAATGGTTACCCGAAAGTGACATTCGCGCCGTAGCCTCCAGGCCATGTTCTCCCTGGGCAGGATTCACGTCGTCGTCCTCGGCCTGGTGGCCGCGCTGCTGGTGCCCGCCGCCGGGCAGGCCGGCAAGCGCCCCGCCACGATCCCCTTGCCGAACGGCTTCCAGCCCGAGGGGATCGCAGCGGGCAAGGGCAACGACCTGTTCGTGGGCTCGATCCCCACCGGGGCCATCTGGAAGGGCGACGCGAAGGAGGGCACGGGCAGAGTGCTGGTGCCCGGGCGCGCGGGCCGCGCCGCAATCGGCGTCAAGGTCGACAAGCGCGCCAGGCGCATCGTCGTGGCCGGCGGTCCCACCGGCAAGGCCTTCGTCTATGGAGCCCGCGACGGGCGCGACATCGCGCAGCTGCAGCTGGCGCCGGCGGGCCAGGAGACGTTCGTGAACGACCTGGTGCTCACGCGCCGGGGCGCCTTCTTCACCGACTCGCGAAACCAGCAGATCTACCGCGTCCGCGGCGGCCAGGTACGCACCATCCCGCTGACCGGCGACATCGCCTACACCACGGGCAACAACGCCAACGGCATCGAATCGGCCAAGGGCGGCCGGGTGCTGATCACCGTGCAGACCAACGTGGGCAAGCTGTTCACGATCAACCCGCGCACCGGGGTAACGGACGAGATCGACCTCGGCGGCGCCTCGGTGGCCAACGGCGACGGCCTGCTGCTCAAGGGCCGCAAGCTGTACGTGGTCCAGAACCGCCTGAACAAAATCGCCGTGGTCCGCCTGTCGAAGAATCTCAAGTCCGGCCGGATCGTGCGCGAGCTGACCAACCCGGCGTTCGACGTGCCCACCACGCTGGCCAAGAGCAAGCGGGGGCTGTACACCGTGAACGCGCGCTTCGGCATCCCGCCGTCGCCGGACAACCGCTACGACATCGTGAAGGTGGGCGGGCGCTAGGGGGTAGCCTCGCTCCCATGGCACCTTCCTCGCTGGACTTCATCGGCATCCCGTCAACCGACTGGCAGCGCTCGCGCGCGTTTTACGTCGACACGCTCGGCTTCCGGCCCGACGACAACTCCCAGGCCGAGGTGTGGCTGGGGGAAACCTGCTTCGGCATCTGGCAGCCGGCGCAGTTCGGGATGGAGTTCCAGGCGCAGAAGAACGCGCATCCGGCCATCCACGTGGATGACGTGGCGGCTTCGAAGGCGGAGCTGGAGGCCAAGGGCGTGGAGTTCATGGGCGACATCCTGGACACCGGCGTCTGCCACATGGCGTTCTTCACGGATCCCGACGGCAACGACCTGATGCTGCACCACCGATATGCCGCCTGAACTAGGCGTCTGACCACCTAGAGCGCGTCGAAGAAGCGCGCCGCGACCGGCGCCGCCACGGAGCCGCCCGAGCGGCCGTTCTCGACCAGCACGGCCAGGGCTAGGTCGCCGCGGTAGGCGATGAACCAGGCGTGGGTGGGTGGCGGGTCGCCGCCGCCGTACTCGGCGGTGCCGCTCTTGCCCGACGGCTCTCCGGGAATCGCGCTCAACGCGGCGCCCGTGCCCCCCGTGACCACCGAGCGCATCAGCGTTCGCAGCGTGTCCGTCTGGCCGCCCGGCAGCGGCTCGCCCTCTCGGCGCCCGTCGCCGGCCAGCAGCCGCGGCGAGCGCCAGCGGCCTTCGGCCACGGTGCCGGCCACGGCGGCCATCGCCAGCGGGCTGGTGAGGATGCGGTGCTGGCCGATCATCGCTGCCGCGCGCTCCACCTTGGTCCGGCCCGGAGGCACCTGGGATCTTGCGGCGCGCAAGCCCAGCCGTGGGCGCTCGCCGAGCCCGAACGTCCGCCCGGTCCTGGTCAGGGCATCGGCGCCCAGCCGTGGGGCCAGCGACACGAACGCCGTGTTGCACGACTGGGCGAAGTCACGCGCAAACGGCTGGGCGCCGCCGGCGCCGCCCTCGAAGTTCTTGAACGAGCGCCCGTCGACCGTGGTCGTGCGCGGGCAGTCCACGGTTTCGGACGGCGACAGCCCGTCGGCCAGCAGCGCCGCGGTGCTCACCACCTTGAACGTGGATCCGGGCGGGTAGTTGCCCTCCAGCGCGCGGTCGTAGGTGGAGTCCACCGGCCGGTTGGCCACCGCAAGGATGTCGCCCGTGGACGGCTGTATGGCCACGAGCGCGGCCTCGTCCTTGCGCCCTCCAAGCGCGGTCTCGGCGGCGGCCTGGGTGCGCTCGTCGAGCGTGGTGCGCAGCGGTCGCCCGGCGCGGCCGGCGCGGCGCTCCAAGGTCTCGATCGGCACGCCGTCGGCGCGAAGCACGATCCGCAGGTCCGGCGTGGGGGCCAGGCGGCGCTCATAGCGCTGTTGCAGGCCCCACTGACCCACCTCGTCGCCGGTGGCGTAGCGCCCGCCCAGCTTTTTGAGCTGCTCGGCGGTCACGGGCCCGACGCCGCCAAGCAGCGCGCGGCCGAACGAGCGCGTCGGCGCCAGCTGGGCGGTGCCCGCCACGACCGTGGCGCCCGGCACCCGCGAGACGGCGTCCTCGACGCGGGCGAAATCGTCCTCGCGCAGCGCCACCGCCTCCACGAACTGCTGCTCGCCACCGCGCCGGATAGCGCGCTCGAGCGGGCGCGCGTCCACGTCCACCGCTGCCGCCAGCCCGCGGGCCGTGGCGCGCGGGTCGCGGACCTTGCCCGCCACCGCGCCGACCCGTTGTACGGGGCGCGCGGTCATCAACGGCTTGCCGTCCCTGCCCTGGATCGCGCCGCGGCGGCGCGGCTCACGCACGGTTCCCAGGCGCACGCCCCGTTCGAGCTGGGGGTGGACGAGCGACGGCCGCCAGCGCAGCTTCCAGTCGTCGCCCCGCTTCTCCGCCACCGCGCGGGTGCGGTAGGCGAACGGCCCGATCGCCGGCACCGACCACCGGACCGCGTACGTGACCGTCGCGCGGTCGCCGTCGCGCTCGGTCTCACCCGCCTCGACGGCCACCTTGGCCCCGTCCAATCCGGAACGATTCTCGCGCAGCGCGGCCGCTGCACGGCCGGGGGCGTCGGTGAAGCCGGCCGCGGCGCGGTCGTCGCCCGCGCTCCAGGCCTTCGCGAAGCCGTCGGCCGCGTCGTCAGCGCCGTCGTCGCCGAACAGGCGCGGGGCCAGCAGCGCCGCCGCCAGGGCCAGGCCGACCACTGCGGCCACGACCGCGATCGTCCGTGGGGTGTTAGAGCGCGCCCGAATCACGGCGGCGCATTGAAGCAGACCGCGCGCTCCCTACCCTGGGGTAGCCGTACCCCCGACGAGAAGGAATGCATGAAGCTAGGACGGCTGGCCCAGGTGGCCAAGCAGCAGATCGACAAGCGCGGCGGCACCGAGGCGCTGAAGCGGGACGCCGAGGAACTGCGCAACATCGCCAAGGGTCCCGGCAGCGCGGGTGACAAGGCCAAGCGCGCAGCGGACGCGCTCAAGGAGCCCGGTGCTCCCGGCAAGGAGCCACGTCAGCCCGGACGGCGGCCCTAGAACGACGAAGGGCCGGCAGATGCCGGCCCTTCGAAGTTCTGGGAGCGCGTAGTCCTAGGCCGCTTCGCGCAATGCGGCCAGCTCTTCGCGATCGGCCAGCTTGCGCAGGGCGCGATCCTCGATCTGGCGGACGTTCTCGGCGGACAGGCCGAGCCGGCGGCCGGTCTCGCGCAACGCCACCGCCTCGGACTTGCCGAGGCCGAAGCGCAGCGTCAGCACGTCCTTCTCGGGGCTGGGCAGCTGTGAGACCACCTGCATGACCGTGCGGTCGTGCTCGTTCTCGGCCGCCTCCTCGGAGGGACCGTCGGCGCTGTCGGGGATCAGGTCACCCAGCGCCGTCTCCTCGGAGTCGCCCACGCCCCGGTCGAGGCTGGTGGGCGTCTGGTCGGCGGCGCGGATGTCGTGGATCTCCTCGACGCTCATCTCGAGCGAGTCGGCCAGTTCCTCCTCGGTCGGATCGCGGCCCAGCGCGGCGCCGAGCTCGCGCTCGCGATCTCGGATCTTGCGCGCCTGGCTGGCGATGTGCACGGGCAGGCGCACCGTGCGGCTGGAGTTGGCCAGCCCGCGGCCGATGGCCTGGCGCACCCAGAGGGTGCCGTAGGTGGAGAACTTGAACCCCTTGCGCCAATCGAACTTCTCGACTGCACGGATCAGGCCCAGCATCCCTTCCTGGATCAGGTCGCCCAGGGGCAGTCCCTGGCCCTGATACTTGCGCGCGATCGAGATCACGAGCCTAAGATTGGCGTTGATCATGCGGTCCTTCGCGGCCAGGTCGCCCTTCTCGATGGCCTGAGCCAGCGCGATCTCCTCCTCTGCTGTGAGCAGGGGATGACGGGCCGCCTCGTTGAAGAACAGCTGGATGGAATCCGTTGTGGCTTCCGGGGTGAGGTTGTGCGTAGCCGTGGTGGTTCCTTCTCTCTTTGCTCGGCTTGGTTCGAAACTGAGACTATTGTAGCTTACTTAAGGTAAGTTTGCATCGTGGCCAGGGCTCGAACCGGCCCGGGGACTAGTGTTCGTGCGCAAAAGGCCTTATGGATCATCGGCACGGGTGGACTGGTCCATGAATGGGTACGGCCCAGGAATGGCCGCTGCCCAAACCAGCATGCCCGAAACGCCTCTGAAGAAGGCTATCGGCGCCAAGTTGCTTCTGGTCTTCGTGATCGGCGACGTGCTCGGCGCGGGCATCTATGCGCTGGTCGGCGAGGTTAGCGCCGAGGTCGGGGGTGCGATCTGGACCGCCTTCACCGCTGCGCTGGTGCTGGCGGGCCTCACCGCCTTCGCCTACGCCGAACTGGTGACCAAATACCCGATGGCGGCGGGATCGGCGCTGTACGTGAACAAGGCCTACGACAAGCCGTTCTTCACGTTCATGGTCGCCTTCGCGGTCATGTGCTCGGGCATCGCCTCCGCATCCACGCTGTCACGGGCGTTCGCGGGCGACTACTTCCAGGAGTTCCTGACCGTGAACCTGGACATCGTGGCGCTGGCGTTCATCATCGTGGTGGCGGCAGTGAACCTGCGCGGGATCTCGGAGTCGGTCAAGCTCAACGTGGCCTTGACCGCGGTCGAGGTGACCGGGCTGTTGCTGATCGTGCTGATCGGCGTGACGGCGTTGGCCCAGGGCGACGCCGACTTCTCGCGCAACTTCGAGTTCCGCGAGGGGGAGAGCGTGGTGGCCGTGATGGTGGGTGGCGCCTCGCTGGCCTTCTACGCGCTGATCGGGTTCGAGGACGCCGTGAACGTGGCCGAGGAGACCAAGGACCCGTCGCGGGCGTTCCCGCGCGCGCTGTTCCTGGGTTTGGCCGTGGCCGGCGTGATCTATCTCCTGGTGACCATGACCGCCTCCATGGTCGTTGCCACCGATGTCCTGGCCGAGTCCGACGGGGCGCTGCTCGAAGTGGTGCGCGAGGGCCCGTTGGGGATCCCCGTCAAGCTGTTCTCGCTGATCGCGCTGCTGGCGGTGGCCAACGGGGCGCTGATCAACATGATCATGGCCTCGCGTCTGGTCTACGGCATGTCGCGCCAGGGCATCGTGCCGCGGGCCTTTGGGCGCACGCTCGAGGCGCGTCAGACGCCGCATGTCGCGATCGTCTTCACCACGATCCTGGCCATGGTGCTGATCCTGAGCGGCGACTTGGAGTCGCTGGCTGACACCACCGTGATCCTGCTGTTGGGCGTCTTCGTGATCGTGAACGTGACCGTCCTGGTGCTGCGACGCGACGCCGTCGCGCACGAGCACTTCACGGCGCCCACCTTCGTGCCTGTGCTGGGAGGGCTCGTGGCCCTGTACCTGCTCTACGACAAGTTCACCGACGACAGCGAGGTGTTCGTGCGTGCCCTGTTGCTGCTGGCCCTGGGCGCCGTGTTGTGGGTGGTCAACCGACTGATCGCCGGACCACCCGGTCCCGTCGATGTAAAGGAGCTGGGCGGATGAGCACGATTTTGGTGTGCGTTACCCCGCGAATCGACGAGCCATGGGTACCGCAGTCGGCCGCCCAGCTCGCGAGCGAGCTGGAAGCCCGTGTGATGGTCCTTTCGGTCGAGGCGGTCGAGAGCCAGCGGTTCGAGCAGCTGCCCCGTAGCCAGACCAGCGCCAGCGCCACCGAGGCGGCCGAGCGCGCGGCTGAGCGCCTGCGCGAGGCCGGGATCGAGCCCACCGAGGTGCTTGTCCGCAGCGGCCGGCCGGTCGAGACCGTGCTCGAGGTGGCCGACGAGGTGGACGCGGACATGATCCTGGTGGGGTCCTCGCCCCGGCGGCCGATTGCCCAGAAGCTGCTGGGCAGCGTGGCGCTGGAGCTGGTCCAGCGCTCCAAGCGCAACGTGATGGTGATCAGCGAGCCCTAGGCGAACGGGCCGTCGCGCTCGGCCACTGCCGCCTGCCAGCCCTCGGCCATCGCCTTCTGCTGGAAGGCGAAGCCCTCGGGCGTGTGACGGGCTATGCCGTCCAGCAGCGTGCCGATGACCTGCGTGGGACCCAAACCCTGGGCTTCCAGCTGCTGGTTGAGCAGCAACTTCATCATCACCAGCTGATTGATCGGCAGCTGCGCGACTCGCTGGAGCAGCTCTTCGAAGCGGCCGTCCAGATCGTCCGCGACGGGAGCCTCGATGGCCAGGCCCCACTCGGCGGCCTGCGCGCCGGTGATCAGGTCGCCGGTCAGCAGCAGCCGCTTGGCCCGCTGGGGCCCGAGCCGGCCCAGCCACATCGAGGTGGTGGGCGATCCCCAGACCCGCGCGGGCGGGTAGCCGATGCGTGCATCGGCGGCGATCACGAGCAGATCCGAGCACAGCGCCATGTCGGTGCCGCCGGCCACGCAGAAGCCGTGCACCTTGCACAGCACCGGCTTGTCGGCCTTGAACAGCGACATGAAGCCGCGCACGTTGCGGCGCATCATCTGCCAGTCCACCATCGGGTCCCAGGTGCCCGAGGGGTTGTGGTTGGCGGCCTGGACCGTGGGATCCAGCGGCGATCCGGGCACGTCCTCGACCCCGGTCATCTGACCCTCGGCGGCGTCCACCAGGTCGTAGCCACCGCAGAAGCCCTTTCCGTTGCCGGACAGGGCGATCGCGTGCACCGCCGGGTCCAGGTCGGCCTGCTCGACCGCGTCGGCCAGCTCACGCGGCATGGCCATCGTTATGCCGTTGCCGCGCTCAGGCCGGTCGAGCGTGATCCGCGCTACCGGGCCCTCCACCTCGTACGTCAGGGTGCTCATGCGGCGAACGCGCGGTCCACGATCGCCTTGGCGTCGGTCCCGGCGGGCAGCGTTCCCCAGGCGTGGCCACCCTCGCGAGCCAGGCGCGACGCGCAGAACGCGTCGGCCACCGGGGCGGGGGCGTGACGCACGAGCAGTGAGCCTTGCAGCGCCAGGCCCATGTCCTCGACCACGCGCCGGGCGGCGAACTGGGGGTCCTGCTCGCCCAGGCCCGCCAGGCGCTGCTTGAGTGAGTCCACGTGGGCGTCCAGGCGGGCATCGCCGCCGGCCGCCCGCTCGACCTCGCCCAGAAACGCGGGCAGGCCGTCCTGCTCGCGCGCCAGCGCGCGCAGCACGTCCAGCGCCGCCACGTTGCCCGATCCCTCCCAGATCGAGTTCAGCGGCGAGTCGCGCAGCAGCCGCGGCATGCCCGACTCCTCGACGTAACCGTTGCCGCCCAGGCACTCCAGCGCCTCGACGGCGTGCAGCGGCGCGCGCTTGCAGACCCAGTACTTCGACACGGCGGTGGCCACGCGGCGCAGCGCGGCGTCATCTTCGTCGTAGGCGCGCGCGATCCGGATCGAGGTGGCGGTGGCGGCCTCCGACTCCACGGCCAGGTCGGCCAGCACGTTGAGCATGGCCGGCTGTTCCACCAGCGGATTGCCGAAGGCGGAACGATGGCGGGCGTGGTGGATCGCCTGCACGGTGCCAACACGCATGCCGGCGGCTGAGCCGATCAGGCAGTCCAGCCGGGTGTGGTTGACCATCCGGATGATGGTCTGCACGCCGCGGCCCTCTTCGCCGACCAGCCGGCCGGTCACGCCGCGGAACTCGACCTCGGACGAGGGCAGCGAGCGGGTACCCAGCTTGTCCTTGAGCCGCTGGACCTGGAAGCCGGGGTCGGCGCCCTCGATCAGGAAGCAGGACAGCCCGGCGGGCGCCTGCGCCAGCGTCAGGAACACGTCGCACGGGGGGTACGAGCAGAACCATTTGTGGCCGGTGATGGCGTAGGTGCCGTCACTCTGCTGCTGGGCACTGGTGGTGTTGGCACGCACGTCCGAGCCGCCCTGCTTCTCGGTCATGGCCATGCCGGCGAGCGCGCCCTTGCCCGGGCCGTACTCCGTGGACACCAGCTTGGGCTCCCACTGCTCGGCCAGGTCGGGTGCCTCGCGCAGCGCGGGGATGACCGAGTGGGTCATGGAGATGGGGCACATCACGCCGGCGTTGACCTGGTCCCACAGGAACATCAGGCCGGCGCGCACCGTGTGGGCGCCTGGGCGCGGATCGGCCCACGGCAGCGAGTGGATGCCGCGCTCGATGCCCTCGCGCAGCAGCCAGTGCCACGACGGGTCCAGCTGGATCTCGTCCACGCGGTTGCCGTAGCGGTCATGGGTCTTCAGCACCGGCTCGTTGCGCTCGCAACGCTCCGAGTGCTCCAGCGCCTCGCGCGAGCCGGCCAGCTTGCCGGTGTCGGCGAAGCGGTCGGCACCCCAGCCGCCGCCCTCGCGCTCCAGCGCTTCGCGCAGCGCGGTGTCGGCCTCGTACACGTTGATGGGCTGGAGCGGCGGCGCCTGGTTGCGCACGTCGTGGGTGGCGTCGGAGTGCTGGGTGGCGGTCACGGGCTCCATGCGGGGGCTCCTTCGGTGTTGGGCAGGCTGGAAAGGCAGAAGTCGACGAGGGTGGCCACCAGGGCGTCGTGGCGGCCGTCGGTGCCGGCGGCCAGCGGGCCCACAAGGGCCTCGCCGAGCGCGCCGACCAGGGCGGCCGCGACCGTGGTGGTGTCGTGGGGCGCCAGTTCGCCGGCCTCGACCCCCTCGGCCAGCACTGCGGCGAACACGTCGCGGTAACCGCGGCGCAGCCGCAGCCGCTCGCTTTCCACGGCGGGATCGACCGGCTCGGCCAGCTGGGCGTAGGCCAACGTGGGGGCGGCCAGGGCGCGGCGACAGAAGGCCTCGGCGCCGGCCGCGATCCGCTCGTGCGCACGCCTGCCGTCCGGGCCCGCGACCTCCTGCACCACGGCCAGCTCGCGCTCGGCGGCGGTGCGGAAGACGTCGGCCACCAGCTCGGCCTTGGAGGGGAAGTGGCGGTACACGCTGCCCACGGCCACGCCGGCCCGGGCGGCCACAGCTTGAACCGACGCCGACGCGTAGCCCCCCTCGGCCACCTGGTCGTGGGCGGCCGCGGTGATGCGGTCGCGGGCCGCGGCCTGGCGGGCTTCTACGCGGGGGGTGCGGCGGTAGGCCACCCAAGGAGTGAATCACGATTCACTCCTTGGGGCAACCCTTCGGTCAGAGGATCGACTTCTGGCCCTTCTCCAGCCGGTAGGTGAACGGGCCGGTGGGCAGCTTCGCGCGGGACCTGGTCTGGACGCCGGCGACACGGCGGAAGCTGCACTTCAGGCCGGTGGGGCCGGCCTCGACGAGGCCGTAGCCGTGGTGGTCGGGATCGGCGTTCTTGACCCACGGGTTGGTCCTGAGCAGCAGGTCGATCAGGTTCTGCGGCGTCTTGGGGTTACGCGGGTTGGCTCCGGGGACCACGTCGCCGCCGCCCTCGCCCAGGCCCGGGGAGGTGATCGACCCGCCCACGAACTCGGTGGCCACCGGCACCTTGTCGTTGTCGCCGATGCGCACGTCGCCGGCGATCAACGTGTGGATGTCTCCGGTGATGAACACCACGTTGTCGATCTTCTTGCGCTGGATGTGCCGGAGCAGCTCGGTGCGCTCCTGGGGGTAGCCCTGCCACGGGTCGAAGCCGATGTAGTTGCCGCCCGGATAGACGGTGCGCATGACCATGGCCTGGTTGGCCATGATCTTCCAGGTGGCCGGGGTCCTGTCCAGCCGGTTCTTGACGAAGTTCATCTGGCGGTCGCCCAGGTAGGGGCGCGGGTTGTTCAGCTCCGGGCAGGGCGGTCCGACCTGCTTGTCGCCGCAGGGCTGATCGGCGCGGTACTGACGCTGATCCATGAGCACCAGGTCCACGTTGCGGCCGAAGCGCGCGGCGCCGTAGATGCGGTTGCCGCTTCGCTTGCCCCTGCCGAACGTGGGCATGTTCTCGAAGTAGGCCCTGTATCCCGCGCGCTTGCGGGCCAGGCTGAAGCGCTTCTCGGGCGGCAGCCCGCCCGTGGGGCCGGCGCCGCCGGCGTAGTTGTCCTGCACCTCGTGGTCGTCCCAGATCGAGATCATGGGGAACTGCGCGTGCATCCTGCGCAGCGGGGCCTCGCTGCGGTAGAGGTCGTACTTGGCGCGGTAGTCGGCCAGGGTGGTGGCCTCGCCGACCCGGTCGACGCGTACGCCGCCCTTGGGGTTGGACGGCGAGTAGTAGGCCTCGCCGTAGATGTAGTCGCCGAGGTTGACCACGAAGTCGATGTCCTCGCGGGCCAGCAACGCGTGCGCGTTGAAGTAGCCGAACGAGTAGTCCTGGCAGGAGAAGAAGGCGAATTTGACGGACTGGCGCGAGTCGGGTGGGAGCGCCGTGCGGAAGCGACCCACCGGGCTGTTCGAGCCCCTGGTGGAGAAGCGGTAGTAGTACTGCTCGTAGGGCTTGAGGTTGCCCACGCGCGCCTTGACCGCGTGATCGATCCTGCTCGACGTGGGGATCAGCTTGCGCGCGACCACGCGGTGGAAGCCGCGGTCGCGGGCCACCTCCAGCTCCACGCTGCCACGGCCGCCGACGCCGTCGACCTTGGTCCACAGGGTGATGCCGCGGGGGGTGGGGTCGCCCGAGAGGACCCCCTGCCGAAAGCGCCCGCCGCGCAGCGTCGGCGAGCGCTTGGCCCCGAGCGCCTGCGGGGCAAAGATGGTGGCGGCGCCGAGCGCGCCCGCGCCGGCGACGAAGCTACGGCGCGAAAGGGGCTGCTGGTTCACGGTCTCCTCCAAGTCCAGGTAATGCCCGGCGCGGCTGAGCCAAGCTTCCCGACCCTACGAGCCGTGGCGGGCAACCGCAACTCCAACTAACGTGGGGTGTCCTCGCTGCTGTGCCACCTCTACTAATCCTTCTCGCTCTGGCTGTTGCCTCTATCGCCGTCGCCGCTCCTGCGGCGCAGGCCGAGCGCAGCGTGCCCCAGAACTTCTTCGGCACCGTTTACGACGGTCGTGCGCTGGTGGCGCCGTTCGAGTCACAGGACGCGCATTTCGCGCGGATGGCCGCGTCGGGCGTGGAGTCGGCTCGGATCACGTTCCCCTGGACCGCCCTCGAGCCGCGCCGGAACAGATTCGACTTCGACCGCACCGACCTCACGGTCGCGGCGGCCGCCAAGCGCCGCGTCGACGTGGTGCCGGTGATCCTGTACACGCCGTTCTGGGCACGGGTCAACAAGCGCAACCCCTATTCGCCTCCAAGGCGCACCTCCGACTTCACCCTCCTGCTGCGCAAGCTGATCCGCCGCTACGGCAGCCACGGCAGCTTCTGGACCCAATATCCCAGCCTGCCCAAGCGCCCGATCCGCTACTGGCAGATCTGGAATGAGCCGAACAACACCATCGAGCGCTACTGGGACGCGCCCCGCGGCAGCAAGTACGCCTGGCAGCGTGGCTACCCCGCGCTCCTGCGGGCCGCGCACAAGACGATCCACAAGGAGGACCGCGCGGCGCGCACGGTGCTGGCCGGCATCACCGGCGTGGCCTGGCGTGATCTGCGCACGCTGTACAGGAACCGCATCCGCAACAACTTCGACGTGGCGGCGCTGCAGGTCTACCCGGAGACGGTCAACAACGAGATCGAGTCGATCAAGCGGATGCGCAGGGAACTGGTCAGGGCCCGCGACAAGGACGTGCGGCTGTGGGTCACGGAGGTCGCCTTCCCGGCCTCGAAGGGCAAGACCAAGTCGATCTTCGGGCAGCGCCAGCAGACGCCCAGGGGCATGGCACGCAGCCTGACCGAGCTGTACGAGCGGCTGGCACGAGGCCGTCGCCCACTCCGCCTCGACCGTGTGTACTGGTACACGTGGGCCAGCCGCTACGGCAAGAACAAGAGCGCCTTCGATTTCAGCGGGCTGATGGCGTCCGAAAACGGCATCGAGATGCGGCAACAGCCGGCGCACGGGGCCTACAAACGCGCGGCCCTGCGCGCTCAGGGATGCGTCAAGACCGTCTTCGGTCTGTGCGAACGCTAGATAACGGCTAGCGCGGCGGCGGCGGGCGGTGGAACAGCACGATGGGCTCGCGCCGGCGGCGACGGCGCGCCGGTCCAGCCAGCCAGAACAGGAGCAGCCCGCCGCTGAACAGCGCGGCACCGGCGATCGCGATCGGAGCCACGTCGAGGCCCGTGCGCGGCAGCTGTTCGCCGGACGGAGCGGTCTGTGCCGTGTCGGCGTTCGCGTCCTGTTGCGTGGCAGGGGTGGGTGCCTGCTGAGCCGACGGGGCGTTGCCCGCGCCCGAGTTGCCTGAGCCCGGATTCCCCTGGGAGCCTGAGTTCGGCGCCGGGGTGCTGGGCGCCTCCTGCTGGGCCAGCGGGTCCGCGTACTGCTGGTCGCCGGCGCTCTGGGCGAGCGAGACGGCGGGAGCGAGCGCTCCGGCGATCAGTACGAGCCCGAGCAGCCAGATGGCGCGAGTGCGCAGCGCAAAGCGGGGGGAAGCGAACATGGGCGGGATCGTATCGGCCGGCACGGCGGGAGCAGACTCTCAGGCCAGGAGCCCGCCGATCAGGTCGTCCACGGCCTCCGCCGTGCGCCGCCAGGTGAAGCCCGCGGCCCGGCGGCGGCCCAGCTCGACCAGCCGCTCGCGCTCGCGGCCGGGTGCGGCGGCGCGCAGGAGAGCGTCCGCGAAGCCCTGCTCGTCATCGGGGTCGATCAGGAGCGCGGCATCCGCACAGGTCTGCGGCAGCGCGCCGCGGTCAGATGCCACCACCGGCGTACCGGCCGCCATCGCCTCCAGGCAGGGCAGGCCGAAGCCCTCGTACAGCGAGGGCATGGCCAGGGCGGCTGCGCCCGCATAGAGGGCGGGCAGATCGGCCTCCGGCAGGTAGCCGAGCGAGCGCGCCTGGTACTCGCCGCGCGGCATGTACGGCCGGCTCGAGCCGGCCAGCGCCACGTCCAGGCCTTCGGCCGCCAGCTGTGGCGCGATCCGGTCGAGCAACGCAAGATTCTTCCGGGGCGTGTCCGTGCCGACGGCCAGGACGTACGGTCGCTCCAGGCCGAGGCGCTGGAGTAGCGGTCCGGGGTCGGGGGGCGTCGTGAAGCGGCCGGCCACCCCCAGCGGGATGGTGGCCACACGGGCACGGTCGATCTGGAACAGCTGCGAGATCTGTCCCGCCACCACTTCGGAGGTGGTGATGACCAGGCGCGCTCGGCGCGCCAGCCGGGGAAGCGCGAAGCGGTGCCAGCGCGCATAGCCGGGCGAGTACCAACGGCCGGCGAAGGGGGCCACGTCGTACACCATCACCACGTTCGTCGTGCCCGCCAGCGGCGCGGTGTTGGCCGGACCGAGCACCAGGGCGCTGCGGCGCGCCAGAACCGGGAGCGCGGTCTGCTCCCAGGCGTGACCGGCGGCATGGGCGAACGCCGGGCGCGGCGCGATCACCCGATAGCGGTCGGGGCGCAGGCGCGGCAGCCGGGCCACGAGCTCGCCCGTGACGCGTTCCACCCCGCCGACCTCCCTCCGCAGCGCGGCACGGGCGTTGATCACCACGGGCGCAGCTGGCGAGGGGTGCATCCGCGCCCAGCGTAACGGCGCCGTCCGCAGCCGCGGCCCGGAACCGCTGAGCTACAGTCCCGCGCCGATGCAGGAGCATGCTCCGGTCCGGGACGAGCGTCCCACCAGCTGCGTCTGGTGCGGCGCCGCATTGGGCTCCGGCGCCCTGCGCCTGTCGGGCCGCACGCGCTGCGCCGCCTGCGGCGTGGCCACGACCGATCCGTGGCCCGGCGAGCGGACGCTGGGCGTCGCCTACGCCCGCTACCGGCCGGAGACCGGCCGCTTCACCGGGTTCGGTGACGCCGTCCTGCGGCACACCCGGGCGCGGCTGGCCCGGCGGGTCGACCAGATCGCCCCGGCGGGACGCGTGCTGGACGTCGGGGCCGGCGATGGGACGCTGGTGGACGCGCTGGTGGCCCGCGGGCGCGAGGCGATCGGGCTGGAACGCGACGCGCGCCACCCCGCCCTGCGCGAGGCTGACGTGGAAGAGGTCGAGGGCCGCTGGTCCGCTGTGGTCTTCTGGCACTCGCTGGAGCACCTGGCGGCTCCGGCCACGTCCCTGGCAGCCGCCGCGCAGCGGCTGGGCTCCGGTGGGGTGGTATTCGTGGCGGTGCCCAACACCGACAGCCTGCAGGCTCGCCTGTTCGGGGACCGCTGGCTGCACCTGGACCTTCCGCGCCACCTGGCTCACCTCTCGGCGGGGGCGCTGCGCGCCCGCCTGCGCGAACTGGGCCTCGAGGTCACCCGGGAGAGCCACTGGCGTGGCGGCCAGATCGTGTTCGGCTGGCTCCACGGCCTCGTCGGGCGTCTGCCCGGGCGCCCGGACCTCTATGACGCGATCAGGGCGCCGGCGGCGCGCAGCCGCCCGATGACCGCGGGCACGCGCTGGACCGCCCTGGCCGTGGCGGCGATCCTGCTGGTCCCGGCGGCGGTGGCCTCGGCCGCGGAGGTCGCGGCCCGCCGCGGCGGCACGGTGTACATGGAGGCCCGGCTTGTCTGACGGCTCCAAGGTGGTGGTGGTGATGCCCGCCATGAACGCCGGGCGCACGCTCAAGGCCACCGTCGAGGCGATTCCGCGGGACCTGGTCGAGGAGGTCGTCCTGGTTGACGACGCCTCCGCCGACAACACCGTCGAGCTGGCCCGCACGCTGCCGGTGCACCTGGTCTGGCACCCGCACAACGCGGGCTACGGCGCGAACCAGAAGACGTGTTACCTGGAGGCGCTCCAGCGGGACGCCGACGTGGTGGTCATGCTCCACCCCGACGGCCAGTACGAGCCCGAGCTGATCGGCCGGATGGTTGAGCCGATCCTGGCGGGCCGGGCCGACCTGGTCCTGGGTTCCCGGCTGGCGGTGCCGGGCATGGCGATCGCCAACGGGATGCCGCGCTGGAAGTACGCGGCCAACCGCTTCCTGACCACGATCCAGAATCGCGTCATGCACACGAGCCTGTCGGAGGCCCATACCGGCTACCGCGCCTATTCACGGCACCTGCTGATGACCGTCCCCTTCCTGCGCAACGCGTCCGACTTCAGCTTCGATTCCGAGCTGCTGCTCCAGGCCGCGCACTTCGGGATGCGGATCGAGGAGGTGCCGGCCCGCGGGCGCTACTTCGACGACGCCTCGTCGGTCGGGATGCGCAGCGGCATCGTCTACGGGGTCAAGACGCTGTGGGCCGCGGTGCGGCTCGAGCTCCATCGCGCGCGCCTGCTGCCCTCGCCCAAGTTCCGGCCGCCCGCGGACCGGGTCGAGGACGGATGACCCCGACCGTCACGGGCGAGCGCGTGGTCACGGCCGAGGGCGGCTTCAACCCCACCTGGCAGCGCCACGTGGCCGCCTATGCGCTCTGCGGCGCGCTGCTGGGGCCGGGGCGGGTGGTGGACGTCGGCTGCGGCGTCGGGCACAGCTACCACCTGCTGGCCCCACGGGAGACGGTCGGGGTGGACGTCGATCCCGATGCGCTGGCCGGACAGGACCGCCAGACGGTGGTGGCCGACATGCGCGAGCTGCCGTTCGCCGACGGCTCGTTCGACGCAGCCATCTCGGTCCATTCGATCGAGCACGTGCCGGACGCCGACAGGGCGATGGCCGAGATCGCCCGGGTTCTGCGGCCGGGCGGGTCGGCCGTCGTGGTAACACCCAACCGGCTGACGTTCGCCCGCCCGGACGAGATCATCGATCCCTACCACTACGTGGAGTACGACCCCCGGCAGCTGGCCGCGCTGGCCGGGCGCCACTTCGGGTCCGTGGATACGGCCGGCATCTTCGGCTCCGAGCGCTATTCCGCGCTGTTCGCGGCGGAGCGCCGGAAACTCGATGCGCTGTTGCGGCTGGACCCGCTGCGGCTCCGGCGCGCGCTCCCTCGCAGGCTGCTGCAGCGCCTGTATGACCGCAGGCTGACGCGCGAGCGGGGAACGCCTCCGCCGGAAGCGCTGGCGATCGGGGTGGATGACTTCAGGCTGGAGCGCCAGGCGCTGGATCGCTGCCTGGATGTGGTGGCGGTCTGTCACGACCCTCGTCGTGCGCAGCCAGCGTCGCGGCCGCCAGCAGGAGCGCCACCCCCGTGAGAGCCGGCATCTCCCAGTCCCAGTCCAGCCCGGCGTGGACGAGCCACACCACCATCGCCGCCGTCGGTCCCGCGGCCAGCGCCGGCGCGCGCCGGTAGAGGCCCGCCGCCGCCGCGCCCACCCCTCCCAGGAACAGGGCCAGGAACAGCGCGCCCACGAGCCCCAGCTCGGACAGCGTCTCGACGTAGAGCGAATGCGCATCCACCGCGGGCTCGGGGCGGTTGGGTCGGCGCCGCCACTCGACGGCGAAGCCGCCGGTACCCGTGCCCGCGAGAGGGTGATCGGCGAACGCCGTCAGCGCGGTGTCCCAGTACGAGTAGCGCAGGCTGTCCGCAGATCGGAACCGCGAGGCGCTGACAGACCCGTCCGAAGCGTTCTTCGGCGTGCCCTCGAACGCCGCGACGCCGGCCGCAGCGGCGATCACCACCACGGCGAGGGCCACGGCCACCAGCCGGGGCCGGGGGGCCAGTCGCATCGGCCCCTCCGCCGGCTCGCCCAACTCCGGCGCCGGGCTGCGGAAGCCGATGACGCCCGCCACCGCCGCCGCCACGACCAGCGCGGCCAGCATCGCGGCGCCCTGCCCGGCGTCCGCGGTCTGGCTGGGCGCGAGGGTGTCCACGTCGGGCAGCCGGCTGGCGACCAGCGACACCGCCGTCCCGAGCAGCACGAGCGCACCTCCGACGCGGGTCAGGTTGCGCCGCTCGGGCGCCAGGAGGAACAGCATCAAGAGCCCGACGGCCAGGGCCAGCAGAGCCCCGCGCGACAGGCTCAGGTAGACGCCGGCCGCCACCACCGGCGACGCGGCGCCGGCGCCGGCCCGCAGCCAGCGCGGGCGCCGGGGGTCGGTGGCCACACGGACGCAGAGCACGAACCCGATGGCGGCCAGGCAGCCCATGGCGTTCCAGTAGGTCAGGGGCTGTTCGAGCCGGCCCGCACCCGATCGGCTGCGGTCCAGTTCGACCAGCCCCGGCAGCAGCCGCGCCGATAGGCCGTAGCCCGTGACCACCACGGTGCCCAGCGCCAGCACCGGCTCGACCCAGCTGGCCGCCCGCCCGCGCAGCAAGGCCGCGCCCGCCACCAGCACGCCCAGATACAGCGTCAGCCGCTGCGCGTCGGCCTGAGCGCGCTCGCCAAGCGGAGCCCATCGGTACGAGAGCAGGGTCCAGAGCGCCAGCAGTGCCAGTCCGGCCACGGCGGCGATCCCCGCGCGGCTGCGCGGCAGCGGGCAGGGGGAGACCAGCATCGCGACGGCCACCAGCAGCCAGGCGCCCACCGCGGCGATCAGCCGCGGGCGGTCGAAGAAGCCTCCGGACGCGAACGCCAGGACGGTGGGGCCGGCCAGCAGGATGGCTGCGGCCAGTGCGCGAATCGGGGAGCGCATCCGCACCCGGTCAGGAACCGGTCACGAGCCGCGGTCCGCCAGCCGGCGCAGGCGCCGCGCCAGCCGTGCGGCGCGCCCGTCCAGCTCCGCCTCGGCGGCCGCCAGGCGCGCACGCAGCCGCTCGACCTCGCGCTGGAGGTCCAGCTCCGCGTGGGAGGGCACGTGGGGCGCACGACCCGGGCGCTCCACCGGGCGGGCCGCTGCAGCCGGCTCGGGGGGCGCTCCCAGCTCGACATCGCGTTGCTTTCGCCAGCGAGCACAGGTGAAGTCCACATCCTCGATCTGCTCGTCGATGCCGTACCGGTCGCGGAACTCGTCCACGGCCCGGCGGCAGCCGCGAACCGCGCGGTAGTCGTCGACGATCAGGTAGCCGCCCACCGACAGGCCGCGGTAGAGCGACTCCAGGCTGACCTTCGTGGCCTCGTAGCTGTCCCCGTCCAGGCGGGCGATCGCCCACGTCTGCGGGGGCAGCGAGGGCAGTGAATGCTCGAAGAAGCCGGGCACCCACTCCACCCCCCCGTCCAGGCCGAAGCGGGCGAAGTTGGCCTGCACCTCGTCCAGGGTCACCGCCAGGTAATCGACCGGCGTCAGGTCGTCGACGTCGCCGTGGGGGAACCCCTGGAACGAGTCGGCCACGTACAGCGTCCGGTCCCGGGCGCCCAGCGTGTCCAGCGTGGCCCGCATCAAGATCGACGAGCCGCCGCGCCAGCACCCGGCTTCGATCAGGTGTCCGGGCACGTCGTCTGCCACCACCGTCTCGACGCACGCCTGCAGGTCGTTGAGCCGGTGCAGGCCGGTCATGGTCAGCGCCTGGCTGGGCCAGTCCATGCCCGTCGAGCGCACCCGGATCCACGAGGGGTCCAGTACCCGCGAGGCCACGCTGCCGTCGGGCTCGCGCTCCACGGACACCGTGGTGGTGCCGGCCAGGTCGCACACGGCCAGCTTCAGCACGCCCAGGTAGGCGTCGCGCAGCTCGGCTGCGCCGGGGCCGGGGCCGGGGGCGCTGGCAGGGGGCGCCCGGTTGAACGCGTCGGCCATAGCCAGCCGCACGGCGCGGTTCTCGGGTGTCTCGGGGCGCTCGCCGTCCATGGGCGGCGATGCTACTGCCGTGGCGCGGCCGCTCCGGCATACACTCGCCGCGTGGCCAGCGGCGAACACCCGGCGCCCTGGCGCGGTGCCCGGCACGCGTACCTGGCGCGCGCCGCGCTGTGCCTGCTGGCACTGACCGTGGCCGCCTCGCTGGCGGTGGCCCTGAGGTCGTTCGACCAGGCCAACGCGGCCTCCGCCGAGCTGGCACGGGCCCACCTGGGTCCGGGTCCGCCCGATGCGGCCAGGGTGGAGCGCGCGCGGAAGGACTTCGTCGCGGCCCGCCGCCTGAACGCCGACAGCGCCGTGGACCTCAAGGAGGCGCGTGCGCTGCTGCTGGTGGGCGGACCGCCGGGCGACGCCGTCGGCCTGCTGCGGGGGGTCACCCGGAGCGAGCCCGACAACGCGAACGCCTGGCTGCTGCTGTCGGCGGCGCTGACGAAGGCGCGGGACCGAAGGGGCGCCGCCGTCGCCCGCGCTCGCGCCCGCGAGCTGGACCCCAAGGTGGCGCGGAGCCGATGACCGCCTCCAGCGGAGAGGCCCTGTGGGCCGACATCCGCGCCCGCCACCCGCGGCTGCGCGATGCGGTGCCCGCCGACGCCCGCATCACGGCCCGGCTACGCGGCGAGCGGCACGAGTTCCGCTCACGGGCGGACCTGGTGGCGCAGGTGGTACGCCTGTGCTGGCAGAGCGATGCCTTCCTGGCGCAGCTGCTGTACCGGCTCAAGGCCCGCGGTCAGGCGATGGGCATCCCACTCCTACCGCGGTTGGCGCACCGCCTGGCGATGGCGCTGGCGCAGGTGTGCATCGGCGACCCGGTGGTGATGCACCCGGGTGTGTACATCGCGCACGGGCAGGTGGTGGCCGACGGGCTGGTGGAGATCCACGAGGGCGCGATCCTGTTTCCCTGGGTCACGATCGGGCTGCGGTCCGGCGACGTGCGCGGCGCGACGATCGAGCGGGGGGTCAGCCTGGGCACCGGGGCCAAGGTGATCGGCGGCGTGCGGATCGGTGCCGGCGCAACCGTGGGCGCCAACGCCGTGGTGGTGGACGACGTAGCCGCCGGAGCGACCGTGATGGGGGCTCCGGCGCGTGTGGTCGGCCAGCCCCAAGGCAGCGACTGAGCGCCACCGACCCGTTGGTACAGTCCGGCGCATGTGGCCATTTCGCAAGCGCGGCAACGGTCAGTCGCGCGACGATGCGGGTGGTACCGCGGTGGTGGAGCGGCCGGTCGTGCCGGTCCCGACCGAGGTCGACGACGACTTCGATGGCAGCGACCAGGAGCTCTTCGACGAGATCGATCGCCTGACCGCCGCGAACGTGGCCGCTCCCGACCGCGATGCGGAGCGTCGCCTGGTCTATCTCCGGCACCTGGCCGGCATCCGCACGCTGGTGGCCAGTGCGGGCGACCGCCCGGAGTATCCGGAGCCGGATGCCGGGGCGCTGCCGATGTCCGACGCGCTGCCCGAGATCGACGCGAAGGACCTGACGCCGGGCCTGCTGCGCGCGGGGATCCTGCGCGACGGCTGTCTGCTGGTCCGGGGTCTGGTGCCGCGCGACGACGCGCTGCGGTTCGCCGACCAGATCGACCGCGCGTTCGCCGCGCGCGACCGTGTGCAGACCACCGGCGAGGACGCGGATGGCTACTACGAGGAGTTCGAGGCGGGCACGCCCTACGACGTGGCTCCCGGCGCGCGCCCGTGGATCCAGGAGGGTGGCGGGGTGCTGGCGGTGGACGCCCCGGTCCTGACCGCCGAGATGCTGCAGATCTTCGCCGCCGCCGGCCTGCCGGAACTGGTGGGCGACTATCTGGGCGAGCGGCCGATGGTCTCGCTGCAGAAGACCACGCTGCGCAAGGCCGACCCCGCGATCGGCGGCGCCTGGCACCAGGACGGAGCGTTCATGGGGGAGGTGCGGGCGCTGAACCTGTGGCTCTCGCTGTCGCGCTGCGGCGACGAGGCGCCGGGCCTGGACATCGTGCCGCGGCGCCTGGAAGGCATGGTGGACACGACCACCGACGAGGCCATCCTCAGCTACCAGGTGTCGCAGGCCAAGGCCGAGGAGGCGGCGGGCGAGAAGGGCATCCTGCGGCCGATCTTCGAGCCCGGTGACGCGCTGTTCTTCGATGAGCGGTTCCTGCACCAGACGGGGTCCGACCCGGCCATGCCCAAGCCCCGCTACGCCATCGAGAGCTGGTTCTTCGGCGGCTCGAAGTTCCCCGGTGAGTACGGGCCGCTGGTGGTCTGACCAGCCCTCAACGCGGCTCCAGCCTGACCACGACGAAGCCAGAGTCAGCCTGACCAACCGGCCGCAGCCGGAAACGGCGGTCGATCCGCAGCAGCGCCTCGAGCTGCAGCTTGGAGACCGCCCCGTTGGCCTCCACCGTGGGAGTCGCCCGATCGCGCCGCGCCGCGGCCAGGCTGGCCAGCGCAGGCAGGTCCGTGACGATGCGCTGCCCCGGGCCCAGCGCGTCCACGGCCGCGAACAGCCCGGGGCGGCGTTCCTGGGGCACGAAGTCGTCTTCGCGCGGGTCGGACAGCGGCAGCGCGTTGGCGCGGCCGGACCGCATCAGGAGTTCGGTGGTCAGGGCGCTGGAGACCAGCACGGGGATCCGCCGCCGGGCGGGCATGTGCGCGGCCACCAGCCGCTCACCGCCGGTCACCGTGTCGTCGATCGGCGGGAAGTCGCGCAGGCGCGTGAGCGCCGTGCCGGGTGAATCCCCGCCCGGTGCCAGGTGCCCGAGCGCGGAGTGGTCGAGCCGGCTGCCGGCCGATCCCCAGGCCACGCTGACCAGCACCGCCGCGATGGCGACGCCGGCCGCCGCCACCCCGCGCGGACCGGGGCCGGGCACTGCCCACGGCCGGCGCAGCGCCAGGCTCAGCCAGAGTGCGCCCAGCAGCAGCGCGGGCAGGCTGACGTACACCGCCACGTGATCGGCCGAGCGGTCGACGAAGTAGTAGAAGAGCACCAGCGCGTAGGCGGTCAGCCCCGTGATCGCCATCGTGGCCGTGGGCTCCTGGCGCGCCACCTCCGGGCGCAGCCTGAGCAGGAGGCCGAGTGCCAGTGCCGCGGCCAGGTAGGCGCCACCGACCGCCAGGCCCGGAGACCAGCGGGAGAAGTCGTAGGTCAGGTTGCCGATGTCGCCGAACAGGAACTCGCGCAGGAACGCGCTGTACTGGGTCCAGTCGGGCAGCTCGCCGGCGCCGGCCAGCGTCAGCGCGGCGAAGACCACGTGGGCGGCCACGACCGCCCCCACGGCGAAGGCGGCTCGGGAGGCCAGCCAGCGGCCGCGCCCGGCTGGACGGTTCCACGCGGCCAGCGCAGCGGTGGCAGCTGCTGTCAGCGCGGTGGCCGCCAGGGACTCGAACGACCAGACCGAGGCCAGGCCCACCGCGATCAGCACCAGCACCCCCGCCGGACCCCGGGCCCGCGGCCAGCGCACCGCCACGACCGTGGCCGCGATCACGACCATCGGGATGCCGAACCGCAGCGGTCCCTCCTGGGGCAGCGCGCCGACGGGGTAGACGCGGTTGTAGACCAGCGCCACCACGCCCACCGCAAGCGTCGCCGCAGCCAGCAGGCGGGACACTCCGGCCACGCGCAGGATCAGGTAGCCGGTTGCGAAGTAGAGCGCGGTCAGGACGCCGTCCAGCAGGCCGAAGCTGCCGTAACCCACCCCCACGGCCTTGAACCAGCCGGCCACGAACTCGATCGAGACCACGCCGTACTGCGACGCGGTGTCCACCAGCATCGGCTGGCCGCCCAGGACCTGGTTGGCCGGCCCCGCGATGAAGTCGTGGTGGAACTTCATGATCGCCGCGATGTAGCCCTCGCGCTGCTCGGGGGACACGTCCTCCGGGCGCACGATCACCAGGTCGACCACCGCCAGCGCGATCAGCGCCACCAGCACGGCGTCCAGCACCGCGCCGGGGCGGCCGCGCAGCGACGGCGGGCGCACGCGCCGGGGCGCGGCCAGCACCACGCCCGCCACCGCCCCACCCAGGACCAGCACGGGCACATCCATCGACGACGCGCGCGTCGCCGTGACCGCCGCCACGACGATCGCGGCAATGGCGGCGCCCCACACCCACCGCTGGTGGCGGGCGAGCACCTCCAGGCCGGGGATGCGCCGCCCCGTCCACGCGCAACCCAGGAGCGCCACGGCCAGGGCGCCCCAGCCGAACAGGGCGATCGCCAGCGTGCGCATCCCGCCACCTGCGCCGGCCACGTCCAACAGCCTGACCCCGACCACCGTGGCGGCCAGCAGGGCAGTGAGCACGCCGGTCAGGGAGCCCAGGACGACCGCCCCCGCCCGCCTGGCTACGGCCTCCGCCAGCCATGGCCCCGCCACCAGCGAAACGGGCGCGACCACCAGCAGCGCGAGCGCGTAAAGCGCGGTCTCGGCCGACTGGCGCTGCGAGGCGTCGATGCCCGGGATCGGCTCGGGATCGACCAGCACCATCACCACCGCCATGACCAGGCCGAGCCCCGCGAAGGCCACCATCGCGGTGAGCGCCAGCGCGTGGGCCAGCGGAACCTCGGGTCCCGGTCGGGTGAAGGCTCGGCGCAGCAGGAGCGGCACGTTAGCCTGCGCGCCTGCCGATGTGGAACGACAAGACAGTCTCCGTGGTGCTCATGACCTATGCCGAGCGGGACTCGATCCGCTCGGTGATCGACGGCTTCCTGAACACCGGCATGGTCGACGAGGTGCTGGTGGTGGACAACAACGCGCAGGCCGGCACGGCGGAGGAGGTGGCCAAGACACCGGCGCGGATCGTCAGCGAGCCCGCCCAGGGCTACGGGCACGCCACCCGCCGCGGACTGCTGGAGGCCTCTGGGGACCTGGTCGTCCTGGCCGAGCCCGACGGCACATTCCTGCCGGAGGACATCGGCAAGCTGCTGGTGTACGGCGACGAGGACACCGACGTGGTGTTCGGCACCCGCACCACCCGCGAATTGATCTGGGCCGATGCGAACATGGACTGGCTGCTGCGCTGGGGCAACTGGGCGGTGGCCAAGCTGATCGAGGTGCTGCTGAACACCAGTCACCTGAGCGACGTGGGCTGCACCTACCGGCTGCTCAAGCGCGACACGGCCCGCGGGGTGGCGCAGGCGATGCGCGTGGGGGGTAACCACGCCGGTGTCGAGGTGATGCTGCTCACGATCACCTCGGGGGCACGCTTCGTGGAGGTGCCGGTGAACTACCTGCCGCGGGTCGGCGTCTCGTCGGTCACGGGCAAGCGACTGGCCGCGATCAGCGTCGGCCTGCGGATGATCGCGCTGATCCTGAGCTTTCGCTTCTCCTCCGGGCGCCGCCCGGTCCGGTTGCCGGCGCGCGTGGTCGACCGGGGCGGATCGGGCAACGGGCAATGAGCGCCGGCGCCAGCCAGAGCGGCCACTTCGACGCGATCGCGCACGAGTACGACGAGTCACTCCCTCCGCACGTGGTGGAGCACTACCTGGCCAAGCGGGCGGACTTCATGTGCGCCCTGCTGCCACCGGGGGACCTGCTGGACGTGGGCTGTGGCACCGGCGTGATGGCATCGCGCCTGGCGGCCCGGGGCTTTGCGGCAACCGGCCTGGACCCCTCGGCCGGGATGCTGGACGTGATGCGAGCGCGTCACCCGGAGGTGCGCGCAATGCAGGGCTCGGGCACTGATCTCCCGTTCGCCGACGCGAGCTTCGACCTGGTGATCAGCGTGGCGGTGATGCACCACGTGGCGGAGCCGGCCGCGGTCCGGCGGACGCTCGGCGAGATGGTGCGGGTCACCCGGCCCGGCGGCCGGATCGTGCACTGGGACCACAATCCCCGCAACCCGTACTGGGCGCGCCTGATGTCCAAGGTGCCGCAGGACACCGGCGAGGAGCGGCTGGTGCCGGAAGCGGAGGCCGTCGCGGGATTGGAGGCGGGCGGCGGCCGCATCCTGTCGTCGGTCCAGCTGGGCCTGGTTCCCGACTTCGTCCCCGCCGCGGCGCTGGGCGTGGCGGCGCGGGCGGAGCGCGTGGCCGAGCGCGTGCCGCTGCTGCGGCGGCTGTGCGCCCACAACGTCATCGTGGCCGAGAAGCCGGGTCCTCGTACACCTGGACCGCAAGATCGATCAGCCCCCGATAGCGCATCGTCTCGGCCAGCCGGTAGCGCCCCAGAGGACGCGCCACGCCCGCCCGGCGCGCGCCCGTGACCACGTAGATCCGCCCGCCCCGGGCGACGCGCACGGCGCGTCGGGCCGCCACGTCGGGCGGAACGTCGGTGTCGAACACCGAGAACGGCCGCTCGCGCTGCTGGGGCTTGAGCGAGCGGATCAGCGTGCGCGGCTGGTCGATGTACGGATCGATGTGGCTCAGCGGCCCGGGGCTGAGCACGCCTGTCTCGTCGATCACCACATCGTCCGGCTCGGCGGTGCGGTTGACGTACCGTGCCGCCTGTTCGTAGTCGGGGCGGCGGGTGCCATCGTCGAAAGCCAGCTTGCCCGCCGCGATGGCGAACCCTCCCACTGCGAGCGCGACCGCCACCAGCCGCAGGGGCCGACGAGGTGCCACCAGCAGGGCGGAAATCGCCACCGCCAGCGCCGGCCACGACGCCGCCAGGTTGCGGGTGCTGAACAGGTTGGTTCCCACCAGGCTGATGGCGAAAGCCGCGGCAGGTGTGGCCAGCGCGAGCGCCACGACCAGCGCCAGCCGGTGGTCGTCGGACCCGGCCGAGCGCTCTCGCGGAGCCGCGCGGGCGCGGGCGAGCGTGCCCACCGCGGCCACCACCAGCGCCGCGGCCAGCATGGCCAGGCCGGCCACCCCCGGCACCTCTGCCATCCCGACCGTGGCGTACGGATAGCCCGCGCTCCAGTGCAGCGCGGTCAGGCCCACGTTGTAGGGGTCGAACGGCTGGAGCGCGGACAGGATGTCCGTGGTGGGCGAGCTGAGGTCGTTGCCCAGGCCTGTGATCCATGGCAGGTAGGCGGCCGCGGCCGCAGCGGTCGCCACCAGGGCGGGCACGCGCGCCCGCGGGTGGGTGATCAGCACCCACGCCAGTTGGGTGGCCAGCACGAACGCCGCCGTGTAGTGCGTGTACATCGTCAGGCAGGTGGCCAGCCCGTAGAGCACCCACCAGCGGCGGCGGCCGTCGTCCACGGCGGTCAGCAGCGCCAGCGTCGATGCCAGCAGCAGCGCCATCATCACGGCGTAGCCGCGTCCCTCGGTCGCGTAGAAGGCCATGAACGGGGCCAGCGCGGTCAGCGTTGCCGCCACCAGGCCCGCGCTGCGGCCGACCGTGCGCACCCCCAGCAGGTAGACGCCGGGGATCGTTGCCACTCCGGCCAGCAACGACGGAAACCGCAGCATCTCGGGGGTCAGGTCCACACGGGTGCTCACCCACGCGAGCGCGAACGACAGCGGCGGAGTGATCTCGGCGTCGGTGTGCACGATCGAGAACACACCGGAAAGGCTCCGGGTGGACACGATCCAGTAGGTGGCCAGCTCGTCGGCGAAGACGCTCTGGCCCAGCATTGTCAGCCGCAGCGCGGTGCCCACCGCCATCAGCGCCAGCACCGCCCAGATGGCGCGCGACGGCCGTGCGACCGCATGATTGCCCATCGGGGCGAACCCTATAGTCCGCTGATCTTGGAACGTTCGGCCGTTTCCAGCCAGCGCCGCACCGCACCCGCGCCCGGTGGCGCGTCCGCACCCGTTGTGGTCGAGGTGCGCGACGTGGACAAGGCGTTCCGGATCCCCGACCACCGGATGGACTCGCTAAAGGAGCGGGCCACTCACCCGTTCACCCGGGTTGAGTACCGGACGCTGCAGGCCCTGAAGGGGGTCTCGTTCGACGTCCACCGGGGTGAATTCTTCGGCATCGTCGGCCAGAACGGATCGGGCAAGAGCACGTTGCTGAAGATCCTGGCCAGCATCTACCGGGCCGATGCCGGGTCGGTTCGCACCGCGGGTCGCCTGGCCCCGTTCATCGAGTTGGGCGTGGGCTTCAACCCGGACATGAACGCGCGCGAGAACGCCCTGCTCAACGGCGTCCTGATGGGGCTGACCAGGCGCGAGGCGCTCGCTCGCCTGGACGCGATCCTCGACTTCGCCGGCCTGGACGAGTTCACCGAGCTGAAGATCAAGAACTTCTCGTCGGGCATGATGGTCCGGCTGGCGTTCGCCGTGATGGTGCACGCCGACGCCGACGTGATGCTGGTGGACGAGGTGCTGGCGGTGGGCGACGCGGCGTTCGCGCAGAAGTGCATCGACGTGTTCCAGGAGCGCCGCAGGGTGGGGAAGACGGTCATCCTGGTCACCCACGACATGCCCACGGTCGAGTCGATGTGCGACACGGCGATGTTGCTGGACCACGGTCAGGTCAGCTACATCGGTGATTCCGAGCAGGCCGCGATGCGCTACTTCCGGCTCAACTTCGCGGCCGGCGACCAGAAGCTCGAGCACGCCGGCCGGCCGGCGCTGCCCGACTTCAACGCCGAAGTCGTCGAGGCGGTGGTGCGCGACCGCCACGGCCGGCCGACCGAAAGCCTCGAGCAGGGCGAGCCGATCGCGCTGGACATCATGATCGAGGCCCGCCGGCGGCTGGTGGAGCCGGTGTTCGTGATCCACGTTCTCAACGGGGACGGCACGCTGGTGTTCGGCTTCACGCGCGACCTGACCAGCGATGGCGGCGTGGTGGGCGACGGCGGTCGCGTCAGGGTGTCGGGCGAGGTGGAGAACTCGCTGGCGCCGGGCCGCTACTTCGTGGACTGCTGGGTGCGGCGCGAGAGCGAGGGCGGTGACCTGGCGGTGCAGGGCCTGCGCGTGCTGGAGTTCGTGGTCTTCGGCACCGGGGAGACCACCGGGCTGGTGTCGGTCAGGGCCGACGTGAACGTGCAGGCCGAGCCGGAGGGGCGGCCGTGACCGACGACGCCGTGACGCTGCGCGAGGTCAGCGGCCCGTCCGCGCTCGGCGGCGGCTGGCGCCGTTCGTTGGAGCTGCTGCGGCTGATTGCCGTGGCCGACTTCAGGAAGACCTACATGGACACGGCGCTGGGCTACCTGTGGTCGATCGCGCGGCCGCTGATGTTGTTCGGGGTGCTGCTGGCGGTGTTCACCCAGATCTTCCGGATCGGCTCCGGTGTGCCCAACTACCCCGTGCTGCTGCTGTTCAACATCGTGCTCTTCAGCTTCTTCCAGGAGGCCACGATCACCGCCGTCCAGTCGATCGTGGGGCAGGAGTCGGTGGTGCGCAAGACCCAGTTCCCGCGCATCGTGATCCCACTGGCGGTGGTGCTCACCACGCTCCTGAACCTGGGCCTGAACCTGGTGGTGGTGCTGATCTTCATCCTGGCGTGGGGCATCGCGCCGACTTGGACGTGGCTGCTGTTCCCGTTCGTGCTATTGGCGCTCACCGGTCTCACGGTGGCGGTCTCGATGATCGTCTCGTCGCTCTACCCGCGCTTCCGCGACATGGCCATCCTGTGGTCGGTGGCGGCCACCGTGCTGTTCTACGCCACGCCCGTGCTCTACCCGATCGAGGCGGTGCCGGGGACCCTCCGCGACGTATTCCAGGTCAACCCGCTCACGCCACTGCTCGAGCTGGCCCGCTCATGGGTGATCGATCCCACCGCGCCCGGGCCGGTGGTCGCCGCCGGCGGGTGGCTGGCGCTGCTGCCCGCCGCCGCCGTGTACGTGGGCACGTGCGTGCTGGCCGTATGGGTCTTCCGGCGCGAGGCGCCCCGGATAGCCGAGCAGCTCTAGAGCTCTAGACTGCGCCGGCCGTGGATCGCACCGAACTGGACCTGGACCGGTACTCCGATCCGCCCGAGGGCTGGGCGACGTCGCTGGCCAACAACGCCGAGGTGATCGTTCCCTGCCTGGATGCGATCGGGGCGCGCTCGGTGGCCGAGGTGGGCGCATACGCCGGTGACCTGACCGAGCTGCTGGTGGACTGGGCCGCCCTGAGTGGCGCGCGCGTGGTGGCTGTCGACCCCTCGCCCCAGGAAGCACTGGTGACCCTGGCCGCGCGGCGCGAGCAACTGGAGCTGGTACGCCGGACCAGCCTCGAGGCCCTGCCCGAGATGGAGCTGACCGACGCGATCGTGATCGACGGCGACCACAACTACTGGACGGTCGGCGAGGAGCTCAGGCTGATCGGTGAGCGGGCGCCGGGAGCCGACCTGCCGCTGCTGTTCTTCCACGACGTGTGCTGGCCCCATGCCCGCCGCGACGACTACTTCGATGCCGAGCAGATCCCGGCTGCCCATCGCCACCCGCTGGCGGGTGAGGGCGCCGGGCTGTACCCGGGCGATCCGGGCACCCGCCCCGGCGGGCTGCCCTATCCCCGGTCAGCGGCGCACGAGGGCGGGCCGCGCAACGGCGTGCGCACGGCCGTGGAGGACTTCGCGGCCGCCAACGAGGGACTGGTGTTTGCCACCGTGCCCGCCTTCTTCGGCCTGGGCGTGGTGTGGCACAGCGATGCCCCCTGGGCAGACCGCGTGGCGGCCATCGTCGGGCCCTGGGACGACAACGCCCTGGTGGCCCGGCTCGAGACGGGACGAGTTCGTCACCTGGTGGACATGCACGGCCAACTCGCCGAGTTGTGGGAGCTCAGGGCCCGCGTGGCCCGCCAGGAGGAGGTGCTTCGGCGGATGCTCGACTCCAGCGCGTTCTCGGTGGCCGAGCGCCTCTCGCGGCTGCGGGTGCGCGCCGGCGTGGCCACCACCCAGTCCGAGGTCTCCAAGGACCAGATCCGCCGGGCGCTGGACTAGGACGGCGGGCGCCCGCCGCGCACCGCCTTGGCCAGCCGGTTGGCCGCCCGCAGCGGTGCCGTCAGCTTCCAGGAGCGGCTGCCCAGCGCGGCTTCGAGCTCGCGCTCCAGCGTCAGCAGGCGGGCGTCGGCCACCAGCGCGTTGCCGTAGGTGATGGCCCGCGCGGCCTCGCGCTCGGCCTCCGCGCGGCGGGCACGCGCAGGCCAGTCCTCCTGCGCGTCGTCGTCGACCCAGCGGTCGGCCACCTGGATGTGCTTCTCCACCCACAGGTCTGGATCGCCGAACAGCTCGAGGCCCTGATGGCGCGTGATGCGCAGATCCGCGGTCACGAGCTTGCCCCCGGCAGCGCGGACGCGGCGGCAGAAGTCGTAGTCGAACCCGTGGCCCAGCGCGAGGGACTCGTCGAAGCGAACGTTGCGCACCGTCCACGGCGACAGCACCAGCAGGTAACCGTCCAGCACCTCCACCTCCTGCCCAGGGGGTGCCGGCTCGGCCCAGTCGAACGCGGCCAGCTCACCGCCGCCGTGATGGGTGTAGCGCAGGGTCACCGGCGCCGAGCTGACCTGGCCATCCCACCATGCGATGGTGCGCACGTCGCGGGCGCCGCTGGGCCCCGCCACTGCCACATCGGGGTCGCGCAGCACCCGGCGCACCTGCTCGCAGAACGCCGGATCGGTGATCTCGGCGTGCGGATGGGCCAGCACCAGCGCCTCCAGGCCCTCCACCTCCGCCGCCTTGTCCAACATCAGGTTGTACGTGCGCGAGATGTGACCCACGGCCGCGAACGCGAACACGGGCGAGTCGGCTTCAGCGACCAGCTCGATGCCGCGCCGGGCATAGCGCGTGTAGGACTCGGTGTCCGAGATCGGTGACCCGAACGCGATCACGATCGCCTCTTCCACGCACGCAGCGGCGCCGTCATCCGCCACGACAGGCTCCCGGTGGTGATCGCCAGCGCCCGCTCGGCCTCCGTCACCTGGGCCTGCGCCTTCATCCGGCCGGCATGGTCCCGGGCCCGGGCCACGTCGCGCTCGGCCTCGGCGCGCAACGCTCGCTCGCGGGGGGTGCCCGCCTGCTCGGTGGAGCCGAAACCGGGCATCCGCCCCTCCCACTTCTCGTGCACCAGCACGTGGGCGTCGATCCAGTCCTGTGGATTGCTGAAGGCGTCCAGCGAATGGTGGTGGATGGCGCGGAAGTCGGCGGTCACGACCCGCTTGCCCGCCTCGCGCACCTGCAGGCAGTAATCCAGGTCGTAGCCGTGCAGGGCTCCCAGGGACTCGTCGAAGCGCACGTTGCGCACCACCCACGGCGACAGCACCAGCAGGAAGCCGTCCAGCGTGTCCACATCGCCCAGGCGGGCGTACGGCGGCGCTTCGCGCCAGGTCCAGGAGAAGGCCTTCACGTCTCCGCCGCCGTGCTCGGGGAACCGATGCAGGAACGAGGCCAGCGTGATCGACCCCTCCCACCAGGCGATGCTGCGCACGCCGATCGCTCCCACGCAGCCGGCCAGCCCCACGTCCTCCTGGCTCATGGTGCGCCGCACCACGTCGCAGAAGCCCTCACCCACGATCTCCGTGTCCTGGTGCAGCAGCACCAATGCCTCCAGGTCGTCGCGCTCCGCCGCAGCCTCCAGCACCCGGTTGTAGCCGCTGAAGATCGAGCCGCCTGACTCGAAGGCGTAGGTCTCGGAGTCGGCTTCCCGGGCCAGGCGCAGGCCTGGCTCGGCGCAGCGCTCGAACACGTCGGGCCGGGTTACGGCGGAGCCGAAGGCGATCACGCCGGGCACCCCAGCACAGAATCCCGCCCGGTGTCGTCGCGCACCGCGGTGAACCGGAGCAAGCGGAGAGTGGATACGAGAGGATGGGGGTGGTGAAGCGACTCGGCGTCCTGGCCCTGGCTGTCGCGGCGATCGTCGGAGTGTTCCCCGACGCATTCGCCCGAGCGCAGTCGGGCGTGACCCTCGGCCCCGTGCTCGACCGCCAGACGACCACTGCGGGCTGTCCACTGGGCTTCGCGCTGCTGCCGGGCACGGTCTGTCCGCCGGCGGAGCAGATCTCGCCCGATGAGGCGGAGCGGGATGCCGCCGCCAGCCCGCGCCCGCCGGGCGGCCCGATCGTCAAGGCGGCACCTGCGCCGTACTCGGCGCACTCGATGGTGTACGCCTGCTGCACGCCGCCGGCGCAGATGGAGCGCGCGTTCGCCGCCGCCCGGGACGCCGGGTCCGGCTACATCCGACTGGACGTGAACCTCCGCGGCGTGTTCACCGCACGCAACGGCCGTCCCCGCCGTCCCGACTGGAGCGCTCTGGACCGCGTCGCGGCGGTGGCTCGCCGCCACCAGGTGCCCGTGGTGGCCGTGCTCACCCACGTGCCGGACCACATCACCGGGTGCATCACCAACCACTCGGTCAGCTGCCCGGCCGGCGACGTCGAGTCCTACGGACGCTACGCGGCGCTGATCGCAGAACGCCTGGCCGGCGTGGCCGACCACCTGGAGATCGTCAACGAGCCCGACGGCAAGTGGGCGTTCAAGGGCTCGCCGCAGGAGTACGCGCGGATGCTGGAAGCCGCCCACCGGCATATCCGGGTGCGCGTGCCGGGCGCGCGCGTCCTGCTGGGTGGGCTGATGTACACGAACAAGGATTGGATGAACCGGATGCTTGCCACGCCAGGTGCGTCGGCGATCCGCAAGTTCGACATCGCGAACGTGCACGTGCGCGGCAAGATCCGGGACCTGCCGCGCGTGATCCGGGGCTGGCGGGCTTTCTTCACCACGTGGGGCTTCCGCGGGCCCTTGTGGGTGACCGAGCACGGTTACCCCGCCGACAGCAGGTTCCAGTACGACCGCGCCTACCGCGGTGGCGAGCAGGCTCAGGCTGCGTTCCTGAAGCGGTCGCTGCCGGCGCTACGCCGAGCGGGCGCCGACCAGGTGTTTGTGACCCAGCGCGACAGCTGGCCCGACGAGTTCACCGGCGAGTTCGCCTCGGAGGGCATCCTGAACCTGGGTCAGCGGTCGCCATACGAGGTCAGGCGCAAGCCTGCGTTCGCCACGGTCGAAGCGATCAACAGCCGCTGGCGCACCGCGCGCCGGCTGAGGGCGCTCGGTCGCCGGCACCTGCAGGCCGCGCGCCGGGCGCGCAAGGCAGGCAATCGACGGTCGGCGCGCCGCCACAGAGAGCTGGCGCGCCGGTATGCCGGCCGGCTGCGCGCTTTGGAGGACTACTAGAGGGCACGCCCGAGTGCCGGCGCTCCGCGGCCGGTCGGGGTTGATGTGCACGTTCGCGGCGGGGTCGGCGAAACGGCGGGCTGGGTAGGGCGGGTGCGGTCCGCGGTGGAGCGGGGTCGATCGTTCTCGCCGGGTGGGAGAAATCGACCGCGCGTTCGCGGGATCGGGGCTCGCGGGATGCGTCGCAACTTCCGTGCCGTATGCGCACGGAACTTGTGACGCCTCCCAGGTGGTGTTACAGGACGCGCACGAGCACGACGGACGGGTAACAGCGAAGCGACGGCACGGCCCCACTCACCGCCGCCCCTACCCAGCCAGCCGTTCCCGGCCCAGCCCGCCGCGGGCGCCACGTAGTCGCCGCGGTCAACCGTGCACCGTCGAGTCGCCAATGCGACTGTCAGGCCAGCAGCTCCTCGAGCTCGGCGGGGAACGCCTCGCACCAGTCGCGCGCCCAGTCCACACGGCTGCCCTCCAGCCTCCGGTCCACGTCGTCCGCGGCCTCGGCGGCGGCGCACAGGGCGGCGGCCACCGCTTCGATCCCCGCGTCGGCCGCATACAGGTTCGGCGAGATGGTCGCCATCGCGGCCGCCGTCTTGTTCTCGAAGCTGTTGGTCACGCACACCATGCCCGCGGAGGCCATCTCGATCGGGACGAGGCTGGGGTGGGGGGTGTACATCAGCGCCAGCCCCACGTCGTGGGCGCGCAGGATGTCGGCATAGCCGGCCTGCGAAGAGCGGGGCAGCAGGTCCATCGACGCGCCCCCGCCCAGCGCGATGCGGCGGCCACCCTCCACCGTGCCGATTCCGTGCAGCTCCCAGCCCGCGAACGCGCCCGCTGCCAGCGCGCGGTCGAGCGCGAGCAGCCCGAGCTCGTACATGTTCCGCGCGGCGTGCTGTTCGGGGCGGGCGTAGAACAGCAGCCGGCGCGGGCTGCGCGCCGTCAGCTCCGCAGCGGTCGGCGGAGTCACGGCAGTGATCGCGTTCTGGAACGAGAGCGAGGCGGCGTCGCCGGCTGCGGCGCCGTCGCCGAAGACCCCGATCCGGTGGCTGCGGAAGTAGTCGCGCAGTAGCTCGCTGGAGAACAGGGCCGTGTGGGGCAGGTCGTATGAGGCCGCGGCAAGCGCCGCCCACGTGCCCATCGCGAACGTGAACGGCTCGTACTCCTGGATCAGGTAGGTGAACGAGTCGGCCTCGACAGCGGGCAGGGCGGCCGCCGCGACGTGGGCGCTCCACCAGGTGGTGGCGATGAAGCGGTCGCCGCGGTTGACCTCGATGCCCTGCGACTCGCGACCGAAGGCCACCTCGACCGTGTCAAGCAGGCCGTCGAGCCCGGCGTAGGACTCCAGCTGGCTGCGCCAGTCCCGCGGGAGTGGGCCGACCGGGTCCACGGTCACGATCCGGACGCGGTGGCCGCGCTCGGCCAGCCGGCGGGCCAGGTTGAACTTGGCGATGTACCCGCCGAACAGGTGCTGGAGGTCGATCGTGGGGACCAGCAGGTTGACCCGGACGGGGGCATCGTCGCGCACGGCCAGCTCAAGCGGCGCGATCTTGTCGGCCACGGTGCGTACCGATCCGGCATCCGGGCCCTTGCGGCCGGGCCGCGGAGCCAGGTTGGGTGGCGGTACCGAATCCAGCCGCAGCGTCCGGCGTGGCCGGTCGCCGCGGGCGCTGGCGCGCAGCAGGCCGCGCCACAGGTAGGCCAGTGACAGCCCGACCTCGGCGCCGAGGGTCTCCGGACGTCGTCCCGCCAGCTCGGGGACCGCCCGCGCCGCCAGCCGCCCCAGCGCCAGCAGCGAGTGGTCGGCGGCGGTGACGCGGGCAAGCGCCCGCCGCTTCGCCGGCGCCGTACGGTCACCCACGCGCATCTCGAGCATCGCGGCCAGCTGGGCCAGGCGCTGGTTGTCCACGAAGTAGTGCATCCGCCAGCGGCCGACCCGCTCGCGCGGGTCGTCGCCCAGCCGGCCGAGGCGGTCGCGCAGGGCCGTCACGCGGTTGGCGGCCGCGTGGCCGAGCACGGCGCCGTCGTGTTGCACGTAGTCGTACAGCGGCCGGTCGACGAAGGCGATGTCGCCGAGCGACAGTGCGACCAGGGCGATCCAATGGTCGTGGAAGTGGGCGAACTGGGCGGGCGGGAAGGGCAGCGCGTCGTCGAGCAGCCGCCGGGGGAAGAGCGACGCGGCGCCGGTGACCGAGTTGGCCATCAGCAGCGACGTGATGTCGGTGTGGTTGTTGCGCCGTGTAGACCAGTACGTGTCGGCCACCAGCTCGCCCGTGGGGGAGAGCACCCGCTGGTCGCTGTAGACCAGCTGCGCGTCGCCCAGGGCGCCGAGCAACGTGGCCAGCTTGTCGGGGCGCCAGTCGTCGTCCTGGTCGGCCATCGCCACGTACTCCGCGGCCGGCGGAGCCAGCGCCAGCGCGCGCTCGAAGTTGCCGTAGAAGCCGCGCCGGCGCGGGGACCGCGAGACGGTGAAGCGCGGGTCGTCGCGGACCTCGGCTTGGAGCGCCGCGAAGCGGTCGGGGGTCGAGCAGTCGTCGCTGATGACGCACACCCAGTTGGTGTGCGTTTGCGCCCGGATCGACTCGAGCTGGCGCCGCAGCAGGTCGGGCGGGGGGTCGTAGGTGGCCATGCAGATCGCCACCAGCGGGCCGTCCCCTGGCGCCGGGGCATCGGGGTCCAGGGGAGCCTCGGAGGCCGGGCTGGTCAGCGTTGCCAGCTCCTCCGTGACCGCGCGGCCGTCGTCGAGCACCGCGTGCACCGCCAGCTGGTGCGGATCGCGGCCGTTGGGCTCGAAATGGGCGAGTCCCCAGAACCCGCTGCGGTAGGAATGGAGGCGCGGGTCCTCCGCCGAGCCGGGGTCGGATGTGATTCCGCCGGTGGCGAACGGGTCGAGGGTGGGATGCAGCATGCGGAACAGGTCCAGCCGGGGCATGCCGTGTGCGGCCGCGGGCCGGGCCACGCCGTCGGCCACGATGTCCAGCGAGCGGATGCCCGCCGCCGGCGAGAAGCACGAGCCCGACACGAACACCGCGGCGCCGCCGCCCACCGCCAGCTCGCGCGGGATGGGGTGGTCCAGCCTGACGTCCAGTGCGGGCTCGGACGCCATCAGAGGGGGAGGAACTCGTCCGCCCGGCGCCGTGGCGTGCGGGCGCGCACGCAGAGCACGATCAGGGCGGCTGCACAGATTCCCTGCAGCGCGGCCAGGGCGGTTGCGATGCGGGTGAGGTCGTCGCCGATGCCGGCCAGGACGACGACGGCGGCGACGGCGGCCAGCGCCAGCACCGGCACGAACTCCGCGCGTCCCAGTGCCAGCAGGTACTGCACGCACAGATAGGAGCACGCCAGCAAGGTCATCGCGACCCCCAGCCACGGCAGCGCGTCGGTGGCCCCGGTCAGGTCCTCGCCGAACACGGCGCGCAGCAGGGCCTCGCCCTCCAGCGCGTAGAGGGCGATCATCGGCACGCCGACGGCCAGGACCAGTGCCAGCGTGCGAGCCAGCACGCGCCGCGCGTCGTCGCCCGCCCGCGAGCGCCGCGCGGCCTCCGGCAACAGGTACATGCCCAGGCCCACCGCTGTCCAGATCACGCCCTTGGCGGCCACGGCCGCGACGGCGTACGAGCCGGCGGCGTCGCTGGAGGCCTCGTGCTTGACCACGATCACGTGGACCTCCTGGAGCAGGAACAGCAGCGTCAGACCCACCACCGGGATCCACGATTGGGCCAGCAGGTCGCGCAGCCCGGCGGCCTCCCCGGGCTCGCGCCGGGGAAGTTCCTTGGCCAGGGCCAGCCACAGCAGCAGCCCCACGCCCACCAGCGCCACCCCCGTTCCCAGGAACGCGCCGGTCACGTCCAGCCCGACGCCCACCAGGGCGAGCGCGAACAGCAGCCGCAGCAGCGCCTCACCGACCAGGCTCGAGCCCACCAGCCGGTAGTGCTGCAACCCCTGCAGCGCACCGCGCTCGACGCAGACCACCGCCCACAGCACTCCGGTCACGGGAACCGCGGCCGCGGCCCAGTCGTGGTCCACGGCCAGCACCGATCCGATCACGCCGCGCAGCGGCACCGACACCACCGCCACCACGAGCACCGCAATGCACAGGTGGCCCAGCCACAGCCGCACCCCGCGGCCGGGCTCGGCGACGCCGTCGGCCACCGCATGGCTGACCGCGCGGGCGGTGGCGATCTGCAGCGCCGAGCCGCCCACCATCAGGACGATGAAGGCGGAGATCAGCACCGCCAGCGAGCCGTAGCCGGCGGCCCCGAGCACGCGCGCGAACACGACCGTGAACGCCAGTGCCAGCACGTTCATCGCACCCACGGCGACGGCCATGCCCGCGGCCCGGCCGGTGTCGGTGCCCGCCAGGGCGCGGAGTGCCCGGAGGCGGCCGGTGGGGGGCCCAGCGCCCGTCTCCGTCAGCTGCGGGTTCACGGCGACAGCGTAGCCACAGCGATAGCGTGCAGCAGCGATGAGAATCGGCGTCGACGGACGCGACCTGGCGGATCAGGCGGCGTCGGGGCTTCGCCAGTCACGCGGCATAGCGCGCTACGCCTCGTCGCTGCTGGACGCGCTGGTCACCGCCCACCCCGAGCACGACTGGGTGGTGGCCCTGCCGGCAGGCGCGCCGAAGCCCGCGGTGGCCGGGGTCGAAGTGCACCGTGCGCGCCTGGCACGCCGTGTTGCCGGCCTGGGTGCGGCCACTCTGGGCCGGCCACGGCTGGACCGGGTGCTCGGGAACGTCGACGTGCTGTGGCTGCCCGCACCGGTCCCGGTGGCGGTATCGGCCGGGGTGCCGTACGTGCTGACCGTGCACGACCTCTCCACCGAGCTGCGTCCACGCGATCTCGCCCCCTACCCGCGCCTGTGGAGCCGGCTGACGCGCGCCCGGCGGCTGGCCGCCGGCGCGCGCGCCGTGATGGTCGACTCGGAGGCCACGCGCAGCGACGCGCTGGTGCACTGGGAGCTCGCGCCGGAACGAGTGCGGCTCGTCCGGCCCGGCGTATGGCATCCCCCGGCCGGTGGAGTGCGGCCGGAGGGCGTGCCCGACGACTACCTCCTGTACGTGGGCGCGCTGGAACCGCGTAAGGGGCTCGAAATTCTGCTGCGGGCGTACGCGGGCGCCCGCGCGGACGGCCTGGGGTCGGCGCTCGTGGTGGCCGGCGACGGGCCGCTCGGGCCGAGCCTCGGCGCCCCGGGGGTGGTGCTCACCGGCCGGGTGGGCGATGCCGAGCTGGCGGCTCTGTACGCGGGCGCCCGGGCCACCGTGCTGCCCTCGCACCTGGAGGGGTTCGGGTTCACGCCGCTCGAGTCGCTGGCCGCCGGCACCCCGGTGGTGGTCAGCGACCTGCCCGTGCTGCGCGAGACCCTTGGCGAGGCAGCCGTGTTCGTGGCCCCCGGCGATCCCGGGGCGTGGGCCGCCGCGATCAGGAGCGTCGTGGACGACGCGGGGCTGCGCAGCCGCCTCATGGCCGCCGCGCCGGGCGCTCTGGCGCCGCTGAGCTGGCATCGCGCGGCCGATCAGGCCATGGCCACCCTGCTCGAGGCGGCCGGGCCATGACAGGTGCGCCGCCCTTCTCGGTTGTAATCGTCACGCACGACTCGGCCGCCGAGCTGCGGGTGCTGCTGGACTCGATCGATCGCCACCTGAACCCTTCCCCCGAGGTGATCGTGGTCGACGCCGGTTCGGCCGACGACAGCGCGCAGGTGGCGGGTGCGCGTGCGCGGACGATCGAGCTCGGTCACAACCCGGGTTTCGGCGCGGCCTCGAACGCCGGGGTGGCGGTCGCCGGCGCTCCCGTGACCGTCCTCCTGAATCCCGACGTGGTGCTGCTGGACAGCTCGCTGGCCACGCTGGCGCGCGATGCCTCGTCCGCCGACGCGCTGCTGGTGCCGCGACTGCTCAATCCGGACCGCAGCATCCAGCGCAGTGCCCACCCGCTCCCCGGAACCGCACGTGCGCTGCTGCCCGCCCTGGTCCACCCGCGCCTGCTGCCACGCGGCCCGCGGCTGGCTGCCGATCCGTGGCGCTCTGAGGTGCGGCGCCGGATCGGATGGGCTATCGCTGCGTGCGTGGCGGCGCAGACGCGGATACTGCTCGAGCTGGGGCCGTTCGACCCCGAGCAGTTCCTCTTCTACGAGGACATGGACCTGTGCCTCGGCGCCCGCGCGCGTGGGTATCCCACCGAGCTGGATCCCGGCGTGGCGTTGGTGCACACCGGCGGGCACTCCACGTCCCGGCGTTACGGCGGCGAGCCATACGACCTGCTCGCCCAGCGGCGCCGGCAGGTCGTGGGGCGGCGCCTGGGCCGGCGCGCGCAGGCCCTGGACGATGCGGCCCAGGGCATCACCTTCGCCACGCGCGCCCTGGCGCGGGCCGCGCTGCGCCGCGACGGCAGCCGCGAGCGTTCGCAGCTGGCGGCACTGAGACGTGCCCGGCGGATTCGGGACCCCATCGTCCCGGCGGCATAGACTCTTGTTACTCCCGCGTGAAGTTCAGCTTGCATACCCCCGGCGACTCCAGCACCCCAGATTCGGCCAACGGCGCCAAACCCGGCGACCTGCGCCTGGTTCCCGGGGAGGGCCGGCGAGTCGCGCTGGTCCACGACTTCCTGGTGAGCATGCGTGGCGCCGACCGCGTGTTTCTGGAGATGTGCGAGATCTGGCCGGAGGCCGACATCTTCACCCCGATCTACAACGAAGCGGGGACCGAGGGCAACTTCGCGGGTCGGCGGATACAGACCTCGTTCCTCCAGGTGCTGCGCCCGCGCCGGCAGACCTTCCGCGCGCTGCTGCCGTTCTATCCCGCCGCCATCGAGAGCTTCGACCTGTCCGGGTACGACGTGGTGGTGTCCAGCTCCAGCGCGTGGGCGCACGGCGTGATCTGCGACCCGGGGGCGGTGCACGTCTGCTACTGCCACAACCCTTTCCGCTTCGCCTGGAACGAGCGCCACAGCACGCTGGCCGACCGGCGCGACCCCATCACGCGCGCCGCGGGGCGGGCGCTGTTCCGGCGCTGGCGCGGGTGGGACTGGATGGCCGCCCAGCGGGTGGATCGCTACCTCACCAACTCTGAGACCACGCGATCGCGGATCGCGTCCTACTTCGGGCGCGACGCGAGCGTGGTGTACCCGCCGGTGCGCGTCGAGCGGTTCTCGCCCGCCGAGCCGGGAGACCACTACCTGGTCCTGTCCGAGCTGGTCTCGCACAAGCAGATCGACGTGGCCGTGAAGGCCTTCGCGGAACTGGATGCGCCGCTGGTCGTGGTCGGCGACGGCCCGGCCCTGCGCGACCTGCGCCGCCTGGCCTCGCCCCGGGTGCGGTTCGCGGGTCGCGTGTCCGACGCCGAGGCGGCCGAGCTGATGGCCACCTGCCGCGCGTTCGTGGTCACGGCCACGGAGGAGTTCGGGATCGCCGCGGTCGAGGCGCAGGCCGCGGGCCGTCCGGTGATCGCCCGCCGCGGCGGCGGCGTGCTGGAAACGGTGATCGAGAACGTGACCGGTTGCTACTGGGAGGGTGGGCCCAGCGAGCTTGCGGAGGCCGTGCGCCGGTTCGACGCGCTGGCGGTGGACCCACAGGCGTGCGTGGACAACGCGAGTCGCTTCGCCAGCGACGTGTTCCGCCAGAGGTTCCTGGCGGAGGTCGCCGACGCCGTCGGATCGTCGAGCGGGCCGGGGGCCGAGGAGCGCCAGGCGGTCATGCAGGCCCGGATGCGCGCCGCCGACCGGCGCGCTCGCATCTCGCGTCCGCGCTGACGCCGTGGCGGTCGACCCGGACGCCCTGGCGCGCGACACCGGCGCGCTCGTGTCCGTGCCCAGCGTCACCGGCGACGAACGCGCAGCGCTCGAGCGGCTTGGCGAGCTGGCTGCCGACCTGGGCCTGGATGCCGATCTCCACCGCCACGACCTCGACGTCCTGCGCGCGCATCCGGGCCATCCCGGGGAGGAGGCGCGGCGCGACGAGCTGTGGGGACTGACGGTCACGCTGGCCGGGCCGCCCAGCGGTCCGCGGTTGTGCCTGAACGGTCACGTGGACGTGGTCGCGCCCGGGGGGCAGGAGTGGGCGCTGGGCGCCTGGTCGGGACGGGTGGAGGACGGCCTGGTGCACGGCCGCGGCTCGGTGGACATGAAGGGCGGGGTCGTGGCCGCCTTGCACGGGCTGGCCGCCGCGCGCGGGCGCGCGCGCTGCGAGGTGGTCCTCACGGCCGTGGGCTCCGAGGAGGACGGCGGTCTTGGCGCCTTCGCCGCGCTCGAGGCCGACGACCGCTTCGACGCCTGCCTGATCACCGAGCCGACCGGGCTGGACGTGGTGTGCGCCCAGGCGGGATCGCTGACCTTCGAGGGCGTTGTGACCGGTCGCGGCGCCCACGGCGCCATGCGGCTGGAGGGCGAGTCCGCGATCGACGGGTACGTGGAAGTGCACAAGGCCCTGGCGACGCACGAACGGCAGATCAACCAGGTCGTGGAGCACGACCTGATGGCCGCGCTGGAGTTGCCGTACCCGATCTCGGTGGGCCGGGTGGCGGGCGGTGAGTGGGCCAGCACGGTGCCCGACAGGGTGGAGTTCTCGGGCCGTCTGGGTGTGTGCCTGGGGGAGGACCTGGAAGCGGCCCGGGCCGCTCTGCTGGGCGCGGTGGCCGGCTTGCCGGTGGAGCTTCGGTTCACCGGCGGTGTATTCGCCCCGGCCGAGACGGACCCGGCACACCCGTTCGCGCGGCTGGTGCTGGACTCGTTCCCCGGTTCGCGCGCCGTCGGCGCACCGTGGGGCACCGACATGCGCCAGTTCGCGGCACGGGGTATCCCAACCGTCATGGCCGGCCCCGGCAACGCCTACCTGGCCCACGCGGTGGACGAGCGGGTGCCGGTGGCCGATCTGGTGGCGGTGGCCGAGGGCGTTGAGCGCGTCGTGACGGGGTTCCCAGCTACCATCGCCGCACGTGGATGAGAGTGCTCTCACCGAGCGCCTGATCACCTACGACACGTCGGCGCTCGAGGGGATGCAGGCGGCCGCGGCCTTTGTCTATGGATGGCTCGAGGCCCGCGACGTGGAGGTGAAGGGCGAGACCCACAACGGCAGGCCCGTCTTGGCGGCCACGGTGGGGGCTGCCCAGGGGCCGACCGTGGTCCTGCACGGACACCTGGACGTGGTGCCCGGCAACCTGGACCAGTTCACGCCGCGCGTGGAGGGCGACAGGCTGATCGGCCGCGGCGCCTACGACATGAAGGGCGGCCTGGCGGCCATGATGTGCGCGGTCCGCGAGCTGGCCGACCAGGACGCCGTCAAGGTGCACTTCGTGTGCGTGTCCGACGAGGAGTCCGACGAGCAGAAGCACCGCGCCTCGGACTTCGTCGTGGAGAAGGGCTACGTGGGCGACTTCGCCATTACCGGCGAGCCCACCGACCTGCGCATCGGCATCCAGGCCAAGGGCGTGCTGGGGCTGCGGCTGGAGGTCCGTGGCCGCTCGGCCCACGGGTCCACGCCGTGGCTGGGCGACAACGCCGTGCTCAAGGCGGTGGATACCTTCCGCGCGATCGAGTCGATGCCGTTCACCCGCGCCTCGTCCGAGCTGTTCGACCGGCCCTCGATCAGCCTCGGCCGGATCATCGGCGGCGACGCCGTGAACCGCGTGCCCGACCTGTGCGCGATCGACCTGGACATTCGCTACCTACCGGGCCAGAACCCCGATGAGATCCTGGCCGCGGTGAACCAGCTCGAGGGCACGGAGGTGGTGCACGTGTTCCACCGCGAGCCGATCATCGTCGAGCGCGACGAGCCGCATGTGCAGGCGCTCGCGAAGGCGGTGTCGAAGACGACCCCGGTGCGGGACAGCATTGCCGTCGGCCGCGACGGCACATCCGACGTCATCTCCTTCCTGAACGCCGGGATCCCCGGCGTGGAGTTCGGGCCGGTCGGCGACGGCCACCACGGCCCGGACGAGTGGGTCTCGATCGAGTCGCTGGACCAGTACCGCCAGGCACTGGTCGAGTTCGTGACGACGGTGCCCGCGGTTGTCACCGGCAAGCCGGGGCTGAGGGTGGCATGAGCCCCTCGTTCGAGGACCTGCCGCGGCCAGGCATCTGGAAGAAGATGATCCTGGGCTCCCTGCTGGTGCTGTTCGCCACCGCCGGCGCCACGTCGGTGGCCGCGTTCCACGAGGTGGACACGGTGGTCAAGACCCTCAGGACGAACCCCGACATCAAGCTGGGTGGCGCGAAGCTGGCGGAGGTGGATCCCGGCGAGGCCCAGACGATCCTGCTGCTGGGCTCGGATCGCCGGCCCAAGGACGCCACCGACGGCGGCGCCGGCACCGGCGCGCGCTCGGACACCATCATCCTCGCTCGGCTCGACCCCAAGCGGAAGGCCACCGCGCTGATGAGCCTGCCGCGCGACCTGCGCGTGCAGATCCCCGGCCGGGGCACGGCCAAGATCAACGAGGCGTACGAGCTGGGCGGCCCTGCGCTGACGCTGCGCACGGTCCAGAATCTGACCAAGCTGCCCATCAACCACGTGATCAACGTGGACTTCAAGGGCTTCGAGAGCGCCGTCAACGCCATCGGCTGCATCTACGTGGACGTGGACCGGCGCTACTTCAACGACACTGCCGAGTACGCCTACATCAATGTGCCGTCGGGCTACCAGCGCTTGTGCGGCCAGCAGGCGTTGGAGTACGCGCGTTTCCGCCACGAGGACACCGATCTGGTGCGCGGGGTGCGCCAGCAGGAGGTCATCCGCGCCACCAAGCAGCAGGCGGGCCTCACGGGCCTGATCGACAAGCGCGACAAGCTGCGCAACATCTTCGGCAAGTACACGACCTCCGATGGCGCACTCAAGGACAGCAAGGCCATCCTAAGCCTGCTCAAGCTGGCGGTGTTCAGCGCCGGCCAGCCGATCCGCGAGGTGCACTTCGAGGGCGAGGTCGGCATCACCTCGGGCAACGAGGCCACCAACACACCCAGCTTCGTCACGGCCACCGATCGCACCGTGAAGAAGCTGGTGCAGCAGTTCCTGGGTGTGGAGAACTCCAAGGGCGTCAAGGGAAAGCTCGAGCCCGAGGCCGGAGCAAAACGAGAGAAGCCGCGGCCCAGGCGACCGGCCGGGGACAACGGGCTGGAGAAGGCGCCCGGCCCGGGCATGGACCAGGCGGTGCAGGTCATCCAGCAGGGCGGCGGCGGCCAGTTGCCGGTCTACTACCCGACGCTGCGGCTGAAGGGCTCGCTGTTCACCGGCCCGCCGCGCTTCTACAAGATCCGCACACCGGGCACGAAGTACCACAAGAGCTACCGGATGGTCATCAAGCGCGACAAGCTCGGCGAGTACTACGGCGTGCAGGGCACCACCTGGAAGGACCCGCCCCTGCTGGAGGGGGGATTCGACAAGGTCAAGGCCGGCAGGCGCACCTTCGAGCTGCACTACGACGGCGACCGCGTGAAGCTCGTGGCCTGGCGCACGCCGAAGGCGGTGTACTGGGTCTCGAACACGCTGCTGCAGAGCCTGAGCAAGGAGCAGATGCTGTCCATCGCGCGCACCACGCGGCTGCCGTAGGCCCTGGCCTCGGCTACCGAGCTACTTCCTCTACCCTCTCCGCTCCTCATGAGCGCCCCCAAGGAACCGATCGGCGTGATCGGCGTGGGCTGGGTCGGGCTGTGCACGGCGGTTTGTTTCGCCGAGCTGGGCCACCACGTCTACGCCCGCGACATCCTGCCCGAGAAGGTGGAGGCCCTGGCGCGGGGCGAGATCACCATCCACGAGCCCGGCCTGTCTGACCTGCTGGCCAAGAACGGCGAGCGGCTGCACTTCACCACCGACATGGCCGAGGTGCTGGACAACGCCCAGCTGCTGTTCTGCTGCGTGGACACGCCGCCCACCTACTCCGGCGACGCCGACCTCTCGCGCGTGGAGGCGGTCCTCACCGAGCTCGGTGACTCCACCGAGCACGCGATCGTGATGAAGAGCACCGTTCCGGTGGGTACCGGCCGCTCGATCGCCCGCCGCCGGGCAGACCTGGGCTACATCTCCAACCCCGAGTTCCTGAAGGAGGGCTCCGCGGTCAAGGACTTCATGGAGCCCGACCGTGTCGTGGTCGGCGCCGAGGGCGGCTCCGAAGCCTTTGCCGACCGCGTGGCCGCCCTCTACGAGCCGCTCGGCGCGCCCTTGGTGCGGACCGACGTGGCCAGCGCCGAGATGATCAAGCTGGCCTCGAACGCGTTCCTGGCCACCAAGATCTCGTTCATCAACGAGATCGCCAACGTGTCCGAGGAGCTGGGCGCCGATGTGAACGAGGTTGCGCGCGGCATGGGCCTGGATGAGCGGATCGGCGACAAGTTCCTGCGCGCCGGCATCGGCTACGGCGGCTCTTGCTTCCCCAAGGACGTCTCCGCGCTCAAGCAGCTGGCCGGCAACTCGGGCTACCACTTCCAGCTGCTGACGGCCGTGATCGAGGTCAACGAGCTGCAGAAGCGGCGCACCATCGGCAAGCTCCAGAAGCACCTGGGCTCGCTGGTCGGCAAGGAGATCGCGCTGCTCGGCGTGGCTTTCAAGCCCGACACCGACGACGTGCGCGAGGCCACCAGCCTGGTGCTGGCGGCGCGGCTGGCCGGTGAGGGCGCTGCAGTGCGGGTGTTCGACCCCGTGGCCAGCGCGAACGCCGACGGCAAGCTGGGCGGCGCGCGCGTGTGCGACAGCGCGCTGGAGGCGCTGACCGGGGCCGATGCCGCGGTGATCGTGACCGAGTGGCCCGAGTTCGCCGAGCTCGACTGGGCCGGTGAGATCAAGCAAGCCATGACCACGCCCGTGCTCGTGGACGGCCGCAACTTCCTGGACCGCGATGCGCTGCGCGAGGCCGGCTACGACTACGAGGGCATCGGGCGGTAGTGGCGGTCCCGTCCTCGATTCCGATCGCGTTCGGCGGTTGCGAACCGTCGCCTGGCCGCGCCTACTCGCTCGCCGATGCTCCGGCATCGACTCCGCTCGCAGGCACGCCCATGCTCGGTTCTCACTCGCCGAGCCACGACCGGAATCTCGGACGGACCCGCTAGTGCAGGCCCTCGTACTGGCGGGCGGGGAGGGCACCCGCCTGCGGCCACTCACCCGCACCACCCCCAAGCCGGTGCTGCCGCTGGCCGGGCGGCCGTTCCTGTCGTTCATGCTCGACTGGCTCAAGGGCCACGGGGTGACCGAGGTGATCCTGTCCTGCGGGTTCATGTCCGACGGCGTGCGCCAGGTACTCGGCGACATGTACGGCGGCATGCGGCTGCGCTACGTAGTCGAGGAGGAGCCGCTGGGCACCGCCGGCCCGGTGCGCCTGGCGCTGGACGAGGGGCTGCTGCACGACACGCTCTTCGTGCTCAACGGCGACGTGCTCAACGACATGGACCTGACCGCGCAGCTGGCCTGGCACGCCGAGAAGGGCGCGCGCATGTCGCTGGCGCTGATCGAGGTCGATGACACCGCCAGCTACGGCGTGGTGCCCACGGGTCACCGGGGCGAGGTCGTGGACTTCCTCGAGAAGTCCGATGGCCCGGCGCCCACCAACCGCGTCAACGCCGGCGCGTACGTGATCGAGCGCGATGTCATCGAGGAGCTTGTGCCGCCGGGCCGAAAGGTCTCGTTCGAGCGCGAGGTGTTCCCCGAGCTGGTCGGCAAGGGCCTGTACGGCTTCCCGGCCGCCGGCTACTGGATGGACATCGGCACGCCCGAGCGCTACTTCGAGGCCACCTGGGACCTGCTGGCGGGCACACCGCCGTCGGATCTGCCGCCGCGGGATGAGACCGGCTCGCTGATCGGCCCGGGCTGCCTGACCGCCGGCGCCCACATCGGCCCCCAGGCGGTGCTGGGCGCGCAGTGCTCGGTCGGCAACGGCAGCTCGGTCGAGCGCTCGGTGCTGCACGACCGCGTCGTGGTGGCCGACGACTGCGTCCTGCGCGAGTGCGTCCTGGCGGCGGGTGTTCGCGTGGAACGCGATGTGCGCGTCGAGCCTGGTGCGCTGGTCGGCGCCGGAGCGGTGATCGAGACCGGCGCAGTGGTGCCCGCCGACGCCCGCATCGAGCCCGAGGCGACGGTGTCCGCGTGAGCATGCTGGACGACATCCGCGCCCAGCCGCACCAGATCGGCGATGCCCTGTGGCGCGTCGACGCCGCGAACATCCCGCGGGCCGACCTGGCCGGGGGCCTGGTGGTATGCGGGATGGGCGGCTCGGCCATCGGCGGCGGCCTGGCGTCCGCGGCCATCGGTGCGCGCGCCACCGGTCCACTGCGCACGTTCCGCGGCTACACGCCCGATCCCTGGATCGGCGAGCAGACCCTCGTGCTGTGCGCCAGCTACTCGGGTGGCACCGAGGAAACGCTGTCCTGCTTCGACGCCGCAGGCGATCAGGGCGCGCGGCGGGTCGTGCTCACCACCGGCGGCCAGCTGGCCGAACGCGCCCGCGAGCAGGGGGTTCCGGTCATCGGAGTGCCATCGGGCCTGCAGCCCCGCGCCGCGGTGATCTACATGACCGTTGCCGCCCTGCAATGCGCGGCGGCCAGCGGTGTGGCCCCTTCGCTGCAGGACGAGCTGGAGGGCGCGGTGCCGCTGCTGGAGCAGCTGGCGGACGACCAGGAGCCTGCCCGCATCGCGGCGGCGCTGGAGGGCACGATCCCCGTGGTCCACGGCGCCGAGCTCACGGCGGCGCCGGCGCGGCGCCTGAAGGGGCAGATCAACGAGAACGCCAACGTGGCCGCCTTCGCCAGCGAAATGCCCGAGGCCAACCACAACGAGATCGAGGGCTGGGCGCACGCGCGCGAGCACGGGCCGTTCTCGGCGGTCTTTTTGGGCTCGGAGCGCCTGCACCCGCGCGTCCAGCGCCGGTTCGAGCTGTACTCGGAGGTCCTGCAGGCCGATGGCGTGCCCGTCGTGCACGTGCAGTCGCGCGGAGATAGCCCGGTGGCCGAGGTGCTGTCGCTGGTCATGCTCGGCGACCTGGCCAGCGTCGCGCTGGCCGAGCTGGGCGGGATCGATCCCGCCGCGATGGACGCCATCGAGGGCTTCAAAGCCAAGCTGTGAGGCGGCGGCTGCGGCTGGTCGCGCGCAGGCTGGCCGAGCGGGCCGGGTGGCAGGTGGTGCCGCGGCGTTTCTACAGCCCGGTGCCCGACTTCGACGAGCTGCCCGCAGACGTCTTCGAGCGGTCCACGGCCCTGGGTGGGGTGGCGCTGGACGTGGATCGTCAGGCCGAGTTCGCGGAGAGCGTGTTCGGGCCGCTGATGGCCGGCTTCGGCAGCGGGCCCGGGGGGTGGACGCCGCGCAACGGCTTCTACGACACCGGCGACGCCGAGATCGCCTACGCGGTGCTGTGCCACCTGCGCCCGCGGCGGGTGGTCGAGCTGGGGTCGGGGTTCTCGAGCCTGGTCATCGACCACGCCCTGGGGGACGAGGCCGAGCACCTGGTGTTCGACCCCAACCCGTCCGCGCTCGCGCCCGCGGCACGTGCGCTGCCCGCCCAGGAGGTGCCGCTCTCGGCGATCGACGCGCTCGGCGCGAACGACGTGCTGTTCGTGGACACCTCCCACACCGTGAAGCTGGGTGGCGACGTGAACCACGTGGTGCTGGAGCTGCTGCCGCGCTTGGCGCGCGGGGTGTGGGTGCACTTCCACGACATCTGGCTCCCGGGCGAGTACCACGAGGTCCTGGTGCGCGACATGGAGATGTACTGGGCCGAGCAGTACCTGCTCCAGGCGTTCCTGGCCTTCAACTCCGACTTCGAGGTCATGTTCGCCACCCGGGCGGTGGCCGAGGCCCGGCCTGAGCTGCTGCCGCGGCTGATTCCCGGGCTGGACGCGACCCTGTGGCCCTCCAGCTTCTGGATTCGCCGCCAACCTTGACACAACCGTGGTAAGGTTGATCCGCGATGGACGGCCTCACGATCAACGAGGCGTCCGAGACGACCGGCTGGTCGTCGCGGATGCTGCGCTACATCGAGCGCGAGGGCCTGATCGCCCCGCGCCGGTCGCCCTCGGGATACCGCCTCTACGGCGCCGAGGAGCTGCAACGCCTGCGCACCCTGCGTGAGCTGCTGTCCGAGCACGACTTGAGCCTTGGCGACGTCGGTTTTGCCCGTCGCCTCAGCGATGACCGCACGCTGCACGAGGCGGTCGAGTCCTGGCTCGAGGAAGCACCCAGCCGCCCCGCCGACGTCCCGCCCGCGGACTGGCTGCATTTCGAGCAGGAAAAGCACGAGCGTCTGCTCGCCAAGGCGAGCGAACAACTGACTACCACCACCTGATGAGAGGACCCATGAGCGCCACCGACACCACCACGCAGGACTTCAAGGTCACCGATCTGAACCTCGCCGCCTCCGGCCGCAAGCAGATCGACCTGGCCGAGCACGAGATGCCGGGCCTGATGGCCACGCGCGAGGAGTACGCCGGCGAGCAGCCGCTCAAGGGCGCGCGCATCACGGGCTCGCTCCACATGACCACCCAGACCGCCGTGCTGATCGAGACGCTGACCGCGCTCGGCGCCGAGGTCCGCTGGTGCTCGTGCAATATCTTCTCGACCGACGACGCCGCCGCCGCGGCCGTGGCCGTCGGCCCCGAGGGCACGCCGGAAAACCCGCAGGGCATCCCCGTCTACGCCTGGAAGGGCGAGACGCTGGAGGAGTACTGGTGGTGCACGGAGCAGGTCGTCAACTGGCCCGAGGGCAAGCTGGCGAACCTGATCCTGGACGACGGCGGCGACGCCACGATGCTCGTCCACAAGGGCAAGGAGTTCGAGACCGCCGGTGCCGTTCCGAACCCCGCCGACGCGGAGTCCGAGGAGTTCGAGGTCTTCCTGACGCTGCTGCAGAAGTCCGTCTCGGAGCACCCCGACCGCTACACGAAGATCGCCGACTCGATCGTGGGCGTCTCCGAGGAGACCACCACCGGCGTGCATCGCCTCTACCAGCTCGCCGAGACCGGTGACCTTCTGTTCCCGGCGATCAACGTGAACGACTCGGTGACCAAGTCGAAGTTCGACAACCTGTACGGCTGCCGCCACTCGCTGATCGACGGCATCAACCGCGCGACCGACGTCATGATCGCCGGCAAGACCTGCGTGATCCTCGGCTACGGCGACGTGGGCAAGGGCTCCGCGGAGTCGCTGCGGGCGCAGGGCGCACGTGTGGTCATCACCGAGATCGACCCGATCTGCGCGCTGCAGGCGTGCATGGAGGGCTACCAGGTGGTGACCCTGGAGGACGTCGTCGAGACCGCCGACATCTTCATCACCACCACGGGCAACAAGGACATCATCAAGGCGTCCGACATCGCCCGCATGAAGGACAAGGCGATCGTCGGCAACATCGGTCACTTCGACAACGAGATCGACATCGCCGGGCTGAGCAAGATCGACGGCATCGAGCGCATCGAGGTCAAGCCGCAGGTACACGAGTGGAAGTTCAAGGAGGGCAAGTCGATCATCGTCCTGTCCGAGGGACGTCTGCTGAACCTGGGCAACGCGACCGGCCATCCGTCGTTCGTGATGTCCAACTCGTTCACCAACCAGACACTGGCCCAGATCGACCTCTGGACCAACCAGGGCAAGTTCGAGAAGAACGAGGTCCGCGTGCTGTCCAAGGAGCTGGACGAGAAGGTCGCCCGCCTGCACCTCGGTGCCCTGGGCGCCAACCTGACCGAGCTGACCGAGGACCAGGCCGCCTACATCGGCGTCAAGGTCGAGGGCCCCTACAAGAGCGACCATTACCGCTACTAGCCAGATAGCCGATACGGGCCTCGCCGCTGCCGGCGAGGCCCGTATTGCCTGGGCCGAGGGGCAGATGCCCGTGCTCGGCCAGATCCGCGAGCGGTTCGCGGACGAGCGCCCGCTCGCCGGCCTGAACGTGGCGGCGTGCCTGCACGTGACCGCCGAGACGGCCTGCCTGATGCGCGCCCTGCGCGCGGGTGGGGCGGAGGCCGCGCTGTGCTCGGCCAACCCGCTGTCTGCGCAGGATGACGTGGCCGCCGCGCTGGCGGGGGAGGGCACGTCCGTGTACGCCGCGCGCGGCGAGGACATGGACACCTACGCCGACCACGTGGCCAAGGTGGTGGGCTCCAAGCCCAGCATCACCCTGGACGACGGCGCCGACCTGCTGTCGTTCGCGCATGCCGCCGGCACCCTGGACGGGCTGATCGGCGGCACCGAAGAGACCTCCACCGGCATCCTGCGCCTGCGCCGCCTGGAGCGCCAGGGCCAGCTCGGCGTTCCGGTGCTCGCCGTGAACGAGGCGCTGTCGGAGCGCACCCTGAACGACCGCTACGGCACCGGCCAGTCGGCACTGGACGGCATCCTGCGCGCCGCCAACCTGCTGCTGGCCGGCAACACGCTGGTGCTGTTCGGCTACGGCTACGCCGGCCGCGGCATCGCCCAGCGCGCCCGTGGCGCCGGCGCCGCGGTGGTGGTGTGCGAGGTCAGCCCCCTGCGCGCGCTCGAGGCGCGCATGGAGGGGTACGAGGTCATGCCCTCCCTGGAGGCGGCCGAGCGCGGCGACCTGTTCGTGACCGTGACCGGATCGCGTGCGGTCCTGCGCCGCGAGCACTTCGAGCGGATGAAGGACGGCGCGGTGCTGGCCAACGCCGGCCACTTCGACGTGGAGATCGACCTCGAAGCACTCAGGGGCGCCGCCGCCGGCCCGCCGGCGAAGGTCCTGCCGCTGGTCGAGCGTTTCGACGTCGGCGATAGCCGCCTGTACCTGCTGGCCTCGGGCCGCGTAGTCAACCTGGCCGCCGGCGAGGGCCACCCGGCCGCGGTCATGGACGTGAGCTTCGCGCTCCAGGCGCTGGCTGCCGAGCACCTGGCCCGCAACGCCGGGACCCTCGAGCCGCGCGTGCTCGACGTGCCCAGCGAGCTGGACGACGAGGTGGCGCGCCTGAAGCTGGCGGCACTCGATGTGGAGATCGACGAGTCGACCGAGGACCAGCTGGCCTACTGGCGCAGCTGGAGCGAGTAGTCCCCGGCAGGTCGGGGCCCGGGCCGCTGGACCGCGGGTCCTGTCTCGGTGCGGCTTTGCCCGGCGATTCGGGCGAGGACCTCTTCCACCGTCTTGGGTTTGGCTGGCATAACCAGTCAAAGTCATGACGATGGCCGCACCAAAGGGGTTAGGCACCGAGTGATCAACCGCAGGGCGCTTCGGCGCGGGCCCGGGCCGTTCCGGCCGCGGGGCCTGTCTCCGGTGCGGCTTTCGTTCCGAACCGTGCTCGCTCGACGCGTAAGCCCTCCGGCTACCGCCTACGGGCTGACTTGCTCACTGCGCCGGCTCGATCCGATAAGCCGACACCGTCGCCACCCGCGGGTGGAGCCGTGGGGTGCCTCGCCGCCGCCGCCGTCGAGCCGCCTATAGCTCGAGCGAGTAGTCCAGCCACCTGGATGACTTGCCGCCCACGCGGTCGTAGACCTTCTGCGCGCGCTCGTTGTCCAGGGCCGTCTGCCACTCCAGTGACACCGCCCCGTGTGCGCGCGCCCGTTCGGCGCACGCCTCGATCAGCGCCTCGGCCGTGCCCGTGCCGCGCGCGTCGGGGGTCACGAACAGGTCGTTCATCACGGCCAGCCGTCCCGCGCGAGTGGTGGCCCAGGTCCAGAAGACCGTGGCGAAGCCCAGCGGCTCGCCCCCGTGGCCGCGCGCGATCAGCTGCACCCCCTCGCGCTCGGGGTCGGCGATCAGGGCGCGTGAGAGGACGAGCAGGTCCTTGTCCGGTGGATCTACTTCGTAGAAGTCGCAGTACGCGCGCATGAGGGGAAGCAGCTCGTCCAGGTCGCCCTCGCCGACCACCGTGATGTCCATCGGGCGACTTTAGATGGTTGATTCCGAGCTGCTGCACCCACGGATGACGGCGCAGACCAGCGCTGGATCGCCACCCGCGCCCTCGCCGATGCCACCAGCATCGCCTTCGGGCCCGTGCGGCGCCCAGCTTGGTCTGCGCCGCCCCGCGGGCACATCAGCTCGGAATCAACCATCTAGACCGCGGCCGAGTCCTCCAGCCGCTCGCGGCGCTGCTGGTCGATCTCGGACTGGGTGAGCATGCGCGAGAACAGCACCACCAGCGCGATCACGAAGGTCAGCGACTGCTCGACCATCATGATCGCGCCGCCGGTGTTCTGGTCTCCGATGACCGACAGGCCCCAGACGCGCGGTACGCCCTCGTAGTAGTCGTAGAGCACCGTGCCCGACCAGGTCAGGTACAGCCCGAGCGCGGCCAGCCCGAACTTGGCAGTGCCGATGTACGCCACCGTGTGCAGGCCCGTGAGCTTTCGGCGCATCGGCACCGGCTGGATCAGCGGCCACCACACCATCACACCGGCGGTGAAGAACGCGGCGTGTTCGAGCACGTGGATCACCGGGTTCCGCAGCGCGGCGTCGTAGAGCGCCGGCACGTGCCAGGCGTACATGATCACCAGCCAGATGGCGATGCCCGTCCACGGCGAGGCCAGCGGGCCGAGCGCCCGCTCGACGCGCATCAGCCGCCGGGTCGCCGGGCGCAGGATCACGCGCGACAGCGAGAGCAGCAGCAACGCCGGCGCGATGTCCCCCAGCAGCACGTGCTGGACCATGTGGGCGGAGAACAGGTACTCCTCGCCCAGGGCGTCCACGGGCGAGGCGAGCGCAACGACCAGAGCCAGCATGCCGCCGGTGAACGCCAGCGCCTGCGCCCAGCCGGCGCCTCGACCGCCCGCCTCGCGACGCGCCCGCCGGAAGCGGCGCACGTAGGCCACGACGAGCACGGCGAGCGGAGCCAGCACCAGCGGGTCGGGAAGCCACTTCAGCTCTGGGCTGACCGCCAGCACCGTTACGAGATCGGAGCCGTGCACGCACGCGATTGTGGCATCGGTGACCCACGCGCAACGCGGGCCGCGCAACGCTGGCGTCATGCCCGTCTTGCTCGCCCGCCTGGCCGCCGTGCTCGCGCCGCCGTTCTGCTGGGGCTGCGGCGCGGACGCCGGCCGGGGTGAGCCCCTGTGCCGCCGGTGCCGCGCAGGGATGTCGTGGCTCGGTCACGACATGGTGCGGCTCGAGGGGGTCGCGGTGTGGTCGGCTGTTGCCTACGAGGGGCCCGCGCGGGCGTTGGTGCGGGCGCTCAAGTACCGCGGTGCGGCCGGCCTTGCGGACCCCCTGGCGGCCGCCATCGCCGCTGGAGCTCCGCCGGCTCTGCTGTCGCCCGGGGCGGTCCTGGTTCCCGTGCCCATGCCGGCACCGCGGCGCCGTCGCCGCGGCTACAACCAGGCCGAGCGGATCGCCGCGGCGCTGGCCCGGCGCAGCGGCCTGCCGTGCAGCGACTGCCTGGTGCGCGCGCCGGCGCCGCGGCAGGTCGGCCGCGGACGACAGCAGCGGCTGCTGGACACCGGCCGTGATATCCGCTGCGCGGTGCGGGCGCCACCGGCGCGGACAGTGCTCGTCGACGACGTCGCGACCACCGGTGCCACGCTCGCTGCTTGCGCCGCGGCTTTAAGCGCGCACGGGGCGGGCTCGGTTGCCGCCGTTACCTATGCAAGGACGCCAGGCCGCTGACAAGGCCTTGGCAGCCGCCGCGGCGACCTCTAGCATCGCTCGTGACCTAAGCCACAAGCGAACGCCCTGAGGAGGGTCCGCATGCGCATCGACGTCAAGGGACGGAACGTTCCGGTCAACGACGAGCTCAGAAGGCGGGTGGACAAGAAGTTCGCCAAGGTTGCACGCCAGGTCTCGGATCTGGCGTACATGGACGTTGAGCTCCGAGAGCAGCGCAATCCCGCGATCAAGGACTCCCAGATCGCCGAGGTCACGCTGTACCTGAAGGGCGTCACCCTGCGCGCGTGCGAGGCATCCACCGATATGGGGCACTCGATCAACGAGGCCGCCGAGGACCTTGCCCGGCAGGTCAAGAAGCACAGGGCAAAGCGCAGACATCGCCGAGAGGCGAAGCAAGCCTCGCCCCGGATGGGCCTGGGGTAGCGCCGGTCGCAGCGCCGTGCAAAACGGCGTCGGCCGCGCCGTGCTCCATTGCTAGTCTCGGCTCGATGCCCTTGTTCGACAAAGCCCTCCGCCTCGGTGAGGGCAAGAAGTTCAAGCAGTTCGAGAAGAAGGTCGCGCAGATCAACGACTTCGAGGCCGAGGTCGAGCTGGACTCCGACGAGGAGCTGCGCGCTCGCTACGAGGCGCTGCGCGAGCGCGCGCTCGCGGGGGAGAGCCTGGACGAACTGCTGTACGAGTCCTTCGCGCTGACGCGCGAGGCGGCCAAGCGCACGCTGGGCCAGCGCCACTTCGACGTGCAGCTGATCGGCGGCATGGTGCTCCACGACGGCTCGATAGCCGAGATGAAGACCGGCGAGGGCAAGACGCTGACCTCCACGCTCCCGGTGTGCCTGAACGCGCTGATGGCGCGCGATGAGGAGGGCAACGCCGCGCAGGGCAGGGGGGTGCACCTGGTCACGGTGAACGACTACCTCGCCCGCCGCGACGCGCTCTGGATGAAGCCGATCTACGACCTCCTGGGCGTGACCATCGGGATCCTGCAGTCGGACGAGAACGACCCGGACGTCAAGCGCGCCGCCTACGAGGCGGACGTGACCTACGGCACCAACTCGGAGTTCGGCTTCGACTACCTGCGCGACAACCTGGCCACCGACGCTGCCGAGAAGTCGCAGCGTGGGCACTCGTTCGCGATCGTCGACGAGGTCGACAACATCCTGATCGACGAGGCGCGTACGCCGCTGATCATCTCCGGCGCGCCCGAGCAGGCCGCCGACCTGTACTACAAGTTCGCCGAGCTGGCGCCGAAGATGGAGCCGGGCAAGAAGCCCGAAGGCATCGAGGCCAAGTCCAAGTCCTGGGTGGCGGACTTCGACTTCGAGCCCGACGAGAAGCACAAGACCGTGGCCGTGACCGAGCAGGGCGTCGAGAAGGCCGAGCGGTTCCTCGGAATCGACAACATGTACAAGGCCGAGCACGGCAACCTGGTCAACCACCTGCAGCAGGCGCTGAAGGCCGAGTCGCTCTACCGGCGCGACAAGGACTACTCGGTGATCGACGGTGAGGTCAAGATCATCGACGAGTTCACCGGCCGCATCCTGGAGGGCCGGCGCTGGTCCGAAGGCCTGCACCAGGCCGTTGAGGCCAAGGAGGGGGTGGCCATCCAGGAGGAGAACCAGACGGTCGCCACGATCACCTACCAGAACTACTTCCGCCGCTACGAGAAGCTGGCAGGCATGACCGGCACGGCCCTGACCGAGGCCACCGAGTTCATGAAGATCTACAAGCTGCAAGTGGTCGAGGTCCCCACCAACCAGGTCATGCAGCGTGTGGACAACAACGACCAGATCTACAAGACCAAGGAGGGCAAGTGGGCTGCCGTGGTGCGCGAGATCGAGGCGCGCACCGCGAAGGGACAGCCGGTCCTGGTGGGAACCATCTCCGTCGAGGTCTCAGAGCTGCTGGCCGCGATGCTGGCAAAGAAGAGCATCAAGCACGTTGTGCTGAACGCCAAGCCCGAGCACGCCGAGCGCGAGGGCGAGATCATCGCCGAGGCCGGCCGGCCCGGCTCGGTCACGATCGCCACCAACATGGCCGGCCGTGGCGTGGACATCAAGCTGGGCGGCAACGCCGAGCACTTGACCGAGGTCGAGCTGGCCAAGCAGAAGCTCGAGCCCGAGACGCCGGAGTACGACACGGCCTGGGACCAGAACTACCCCCGCTACGAGGACCAGGTCGCGCGTGACCGCGACGTCGTGATGGAGGCCGGTGGGCTGTACATCGTCGGTACCGAGCGGCACGAGTCGCGCCGGATCGACAACCAGCTCCGTGGTCGCTCCGGCCGCCAGGGCGACCCGGGCGAGTCGCGCTTCTTCCTGTCCGCCGAAGACGACCTGGTGCGGCTGTTCGCCGGCGACCGGATCTACCGCATCCTGGATCGCTTGGGCCCGACGGGCGAGGAGGGCGAGGAGGAGCCGATCGAGGCCAAGATGCTCTCCAAGCAGATCGAGGGCGCCCAGTCCAAGGTCGAGGAGCAGAACTTCCTGATCCGCAAGCGCGTCCTCGAGTACGACGACGTGATGAACCAGCAGCGCGAGATCATCTACGAGTACCGCGACAAGATCCTCGAGGGCGAGGACATGTCGGACACCGCCCGCGAGCAGATGTCCGAGGTGGTCCAGCGCATGGCCGAGGAGTACATGCAGGGCGACTTCCCCGAGAACTGGGACATCCCCGAGCTGTACACCCAGCTGGAGCAGATGTACCCGTGCGGGATCGATCTCGCGGAGATGGACCCCAACAACGCCGATCGCGCCGGGGTCATCGCCGAGCTGCGCGAGGACATCGTGGAGGCCTACGCGGACCGCGAGGAGGAGCTGGGCGGCGAGATCATGCGCGCCCTCGAGCGGTTCATGCTGCTCCAGATCATCGATGAGCGCTGGCGCGAGCACCTGCACGACATGGACTACCTGCGCGAGGGCATCCACCTGCGCGGGTTCGCCCAGATCGAGCCCCTGGTGGCCTACAAGAACGAGGGCTTCGCCATGTTCACCAGCCTCATGAACTCCATCTGGGAGGAGTTCGCGCGCTACATCTTCGTGGTCGAGATCGAGGTCGACGAGCCCGCGGCCCAGGAGCGTGCGAGCTCGCGCTGGGGCGGCTCGCCCAACACCAGCTCGACCGCGTCGTTCAACTACGCCGGCGGCAACGCCGAGGACCAGCCCAGCGCGCTGGCCGCCGCCCGTTCGGGCCAGCCCGTGGCCGAGGGCGAGGAGTACTACGAGGACGAGCCGGTCCCGTTCGTGGAGACGCGCACGGTGGCCGAGGAGGACCGCGTGGGCCGCAACGACCCGTGTCCGTGCGGCTCCGGCAAGAAGTTCAAGAAATGTCATGGGGCATAGCCCCGTGACACGAGGAGTCACGTCAAGCCATGGCGCGTAGCGCCAGCGACCTCCGCGGGAGCATGAGGCTGCTCGCGGACTACCTTTGACCCGCCCGCACTTGAGGCGCGCGCCGCCGAGCTAGAGCGCGAGATGGGTGAGCCCGGCTTCTGGGACGACCAGGAGCGGGCGGCCCGGGTATCCGCCGAGCAGGCGCGGACGCAGCGCAAGGTCGAGGAGTTCCAGACGCTCGAGGCCGACCTCGGCGACCTGGAGACGATGGAGGAGATGGCCGCCGACGACGCGTCGATCGCCGCCGAGGTGGACGACCAGAGCGCCTCGATCGCCTCCCGTCTGGAGGCGCTCGAGGAGGCGCGCCTGTTCTCAGGCGAGTACGACGGGGGCGACGCGGTCGTGACCGTGAACGCCGGCGCCGGCGGAACCGACTCCCAGGACTGGGCCGAGATGCTGCTGCGCCAGGAGATGCGCTGGGCCGAGAGCCGCGGCATGAAGACGGAGCTGCTGGAGGCTTCGGCGGGAGAGGAGGCGGGCATCAAGTCCGCGTCGTTCCTGGCCAGGGGCGAGAACGCCTACGGGCTCTTCTCCGCCGAGAAGGGCGTGCACCGGCTGGTGCGGATCTCGCCGTTCGACTCCGCCGCCCGGCGGCACACGGCGTTCGCGGGACTCGAGGTGGCGCCGTACCTGGAGGGCTCGGGGGCGATCGAGATCGACCACGACGACCTCCAGATCGACACCTACCGCGCCTCTGGCGCCGGCGGCCAGCACGTGAACAAGACCGACTCGGCGGTGCGGATCACGCACAAGCCCACGGGCACGGTGGTCCAGTGCCAGAACGAGCGCTCGCAGGGCGCCAACAAGCAGACCGCCATGGCCATGCTCACCTCCAAGCTGGTGGAGCTGGAAGAGGAGCGGCGGCGGGCGGAGATCGCCAAGGAGAAGGGCGAAGCCCAGGACGCCGCCTGGGGCTCGCAGATCCGCAGCTACGTGCTGCACCCGTACACAATGGTCAAGGACCACCGCACCGACGTCGAGGTCGGCAACGCGCAGGGAGTGCTCGACGGAGGGCTCGACCCGTTCGTGCGTGCCGAGCTCCTGCGGCGGTCGTCCCTACAGTGATCTAGATGGCCACCGACCCCGCCCGCAACGCTCCTGCGCCTGAGAGGACGGGCCCGCCCCCCGAGCAGCAGGGCCCCAGCTGGAAGGTCGATCCCGCGCCCGACGGGCGCGGGAAGCCGCCCGAGAAGCCGCCGATGCTGCCCTTCAGCTGGCGCCGGTTCGTGGTCATCCTGGTTGTGCTGCTGGCGCTGAACTACCTGTTCGTGGCCATCTTCGCCCCGGCCGAGAAGCGCGACCGGATCCCCTATACGCCCGATTTCATCTCGCAGATCGAGAAGGGCAACGTGAAGGAGATCTCGTCCAAGGGCGACACCGTCCAGGGCGACTTCAAGAAGAAGGTCGGCGACGCCGAGCACTTCGAGACCGAAGTGCCCACGTTCGCCAACACCGACCAGCTGGCCAAGCAGCTGGAGGACAACGGCGTCAAGGTGAACGCCAAGCCGCCCCAGGACCGCTCGCTGCTGGAGACGATCTTGTTCTCCTTCGGCCCGACGCTGCTGATCATCGGGCTGCTCGTGTTCTTCCTGCGCCGGGCCGCCCAGCAGTCCGGCGGGGGCGGGATGCTCGGCCAGTTCGGGCGCTCGAAGGCGCGCCGCGCCGAGGGTGGCGAGGACACGCGCGTGAACTTCACCGATGTGGCCGGGATCGACGAGGCGAAGGAGGAACTGTCCGAGATCGTCGACTTCCTCAAGCGGCCCGAGAAGTACCAGAAGCTCGGTGCCCGGATCCCGCGAGGCGTGCTGCTGTCGGGACAGCCAGGCACCGGCAAGACGTTGCTGGCCAAGGCGGTTGCGGGCGAGGCCGCCGTGCCGTTCTTCTCCATCTCGGCCTCGGAGTTCATCGAGGCGATCGTGGGGATCGGCGCCTCGCGCGTGCGCGACCTGTTCCAACAGGCCAAGGACGCCGCCCCGGCCATCATCTTCATCGACGAGCTGGACGCGATCGGCCGCTCGCGCTCGGCCGGCGGTGGCTTCTCCAGCGGCGGTCACGACGAGCGCGAGCAGACCCTGAACCAGATCCTGACCGAGATGGACGGGTTCGAGACCGGCGACGGCGTGGTGGTGCTGGCCGCCACCAACCGGCCCGAGATCCTGGACAAGGCGCTGCTGCGCGCCGGCCGCTTCGACCGCCGCGTGTCCGTGCAGAACCCGGACAAGGTGGGGCGGGAGATGATCCTGAAGGTGCACACCCGCTCCGTTCCGCTGGCCGACGGTGTGGACCTCGAGTCGCTGGCCGCGGCCACGCCCGGCATGGTCGGCGCCGATCTGGCCAACGTGGTCAACGAGGCCGCGTTGATCGCCGCCAAGCGCGAGCACGCGGCCGTACACCAGGGTGACCTGACGGACGCGCTGGAGAAGATCGTGCTGGGCACCGAGCGCAACGTGGTGCAGAGCGAGGAGGACCGGCGCCGGATCGCCTATCACGAGGGAGGGCACGCGATCGTCGGCATGCTCACGCCCGGCGCCGACCCGGTGCGCAAGGTGTCGATCATCCCGCGAGGCCAGGCGCTGGGGGTGACCATGTCCGCCCCGGACGCCGACGTCTTCAACTACGAGGAGAGCTATCTACGCGGCAAGATCAAGGTCGCGCTGGGTGGTCGCGTGGCCGAGGAACTCACGTTCGGCACCATCACCACCGGCGCCGAGTCCGACATCCAGCAGGCCACCCAGATCGCGCGCGGGATGGTGGGGAGGTGGGGCATGAGCGACCAGATCGGCTTCGTGGCGGTGCAGTCCGCCAACGGCGACGGGCCGCTGCTGCCCGGCGTCAGCGAGACGTCCGAGGCCACACAGCAACTGGTGGACGCAGAGGTGCGGCGGATCATCGAGGAAGCGCACGCCGATGTGCGCAATCTGCTCCAGCGCGAGCACGACAAGCTCGACGCGCTGGCCCAGGCGCTGCTGCGCGACGAGACGCTGGACGAGCCCGAGGCCTACCGCGCCGCCGGGATCGAGCGGGTGGCCGCCCCGGCCTGAGCCTCAGGAGCAACCGGATTCCGGGTCGGCCGGGACGGCCTGATCGCTGCGGCACTCACGCCAGGAGCCGCGCTTGTACTGGCCCCCGCCGAGGGATTCGAGAGCCGTGTCCCAGGTGAAGTCGAGGTTGTTCTTGACGTAGATTTCCTCGGCCATCTTGATGATGCCGTTGGAGCCGACGTTGCCGGCCAGGTCGGAGTTGTTTCGTGGCTGTTGGACTCCTTGCGCTCGCCCCGCGAGGGCACCTTGAGCGTGGTGGTCACATACGTCGGGTTGGAGGCGTCGGGCGAGTAGGAGAACACCATGAGTGATCTCGGCCCGCGCTCGACACCTGATTTCCCGTAGTCGCCGTCTAGATTCTTCGGGATCGAGGAGCTGATCGCCACAGCCTTGGCCGAGGACGTCGGTGCCGGTGATCTGACCGTGGCTGCGGTGGTGCCCCGGAGAGCGCGGGCGCGAGCGGCAATCAGCCAGAGGGAGCCCGGTGTGATATCCGGGCTGGACGTGGCGCGAGAGGTCTTCCGCCAGGTCGACGACTCGCTGGTCTTCGAGGCGCTGGCCCCCGAGGGCGAGTGGCGCGAGAGCGGCCAGGTGGCGACCATCGAGGGTGCAGCGGGCGCGATTCTGACCGCCGAGCGGGTGGCGCTGAACTTCCTGGGCCGCCTCTCCGGCGTGGCCACGGCCACCGCGCGCTACGTGCGGGCGGTCGAGGGCACCGGCGTGCGCATCCTGGACACGCGAAAGACCACCCCGGGCCTACGCGCGCTGGAGAAGCAGGCTGTGCTGCACGGCGGCGGCGTCTCGCACCGCGGCGGCCTCTACGACGCGATCCTGGTCAAGGAGAACCACGTGGCCCTGGCCGGCGGCATCGTGCCCGCCGCCCGGGCCGCGCTGGCCGCGGCCGAGGGTGCCGCGTTCGTGGAGCTGGAGGTGGAGAGCCTCGACGAGCTGGAACAGGCCCTGGCCGAGGGGGTGGACCGGATCCTGTTGGACAACATGAGCGAGGACGACATGCGCGAGGCGGTGGCGCACACGCGCGGGCGCGCGAGCCTGGAGGCTTCGGGGGGCATCAGCCTTGACGGCGCGCGGGCCGTGGCCCAGGCCGGCGTGGACTACATCTCGGTGGGTGCGGTCACCCACTCGGCCCCGGCGCTGGACCTGAGCCTCCTGCTGCACCCGGAGGGCGCAGCACCGCGAATGGATCGGTGACCTCGACCGTGCGCGAGCCGAAGCGGTAGACGGCCGCCGGCCGGCCGCCGCCGGGCCCCGGCGAGCGCCGCTCACCGGTCGGCTCCAGCAGTCCGCGCCGCTCGAGCACCCGTTGCAGGTTGGTGGCCGACACGCCGTGGCCGAGCGCGGCCGAGTAGACGTCGCGCAGCTCGGAGATGGTGAACGTCTCGGGCGCCAGCGCGAACCCGATGTTGGTGTAGGACAGCTTCGCGCGCAGGCGCTCGCGGCCCGCCAGCACGATCGGGCCGTGGTCGAAGGCCAGTGCCGCCGGCAGGTCGTCGACCGCCAACCAGCGCGTGTCGGCCGGCAGCGCGGGGTCCACGTCGGCCGGGACGATGCCCAGGTAGGCGGTGGCCAGCTGCCATTCGCCGGGATGGCGGTCTGGCTCGCTCAGGGTTTCCAGCTGTTCGAGCCAGGCCAGCTCGCGCACATCGACCTTGGTCGCCAGCTGGGCGCGGATCGACTCTTCCAGCGTCTGCCCGTGCTCGAGATAGCCGCCGGGCAACGACCAGGCCCCGGCGAACGGGTCGCGCGCGCGCTGCCAGAGCAGCGCGTGCAGCCGCCCGTCGCCCACGCGCAGAACCACCGCAACGGTTACGTGTGTCGGAAGGCTGTTGCTATTCTGTGTCCCCAAGGTTTTCGATCATAAGTAGAAAACCGCCGCCCCGTCGAGAGGACAAGCGGAATGGCCCCGATCGAGCTTCCTATCTTGCAGCCTGGCCTCGAACCCGCCCTCGGTCCGGACGACGTGGCGTTGATGCAGGACGAGGTGCGCGACCTGGCCCGCCGGCGCGGCGCCGTGATCCTGGCCCACAACTACCAGGTGCCCGAGGTACAGGACGTGGCCGATTTCGTGGGCGACTCCTTGGGCCTGTCGCGCCAAGCGGCGGCCGCGGCCGACCAGACGATCGCCTTCTGCGGCGTGCACTTCATGGCCGAGACGGCGGCGATCCTGTCGCCGCACAAGATCGTGCTGCTGCCCGATCTGAACGCCGGCTGCTCGCTGGCAGACTCGATCACCGCCGACCAGCTGCGGACCTGGAAAGCCCAGCACCCCGGCGCCGTGGTGGTCATGTACGTGAACACCACCGCGGAGGTCAAGGCCGAGACCGATTACTGCTGCACTTCCTCGAACGCGGTCCAGGTGGTCGAGCACATCTGGCGCGAGCACGGGCCCGACACCGAGATCCTGTTCGGACCCGACATGTTCCTGGGCGCGTACGTCGAGAAGGTCACGGGGCGGCGCATGCACGTCTGGGACGGCGAGTGCCACGTGCACGCCGGCATCCGCCCCTCCGACATCAACGAGGTGCGCCAGGCCAACCCGGGCGCGGACTTCCTGATCCACCCCGAGTGCGGCTGCTCGACGTCGGTCATGGAGTACGTGGCCGCCGGTGACGTGGACGCGAAGAACACCCACATGCTGTCCACCGGCGGCATGCTCGACCACGCGCGCGAGTCCGATGCCGACACCTTCATCGTCGCCACCGAGACCGGCATGCTGCACCCGCTCGAGCAGGAGAACCCGGACAAGACCTTCATCCCCGCCAACCGCGCCGCGGTCTGCCAGTTCATGAAGATGATCACGCTGCCCAAGCTGCGCGACGCGCTAAGAGACGGCGAGCCGGTGGTGTCGGTGGACCCTGCCATCGCCGACCGGGCCCGCGTCCCGATCGAGCGCATGGTGGCCATCAACCCCTAGTGCTGCAGTGCTGCTGGAGCGCCTCTATCCCCGTCCCGGCCAGGTGGACTCGGCCGAGGCGATCGCACACCTGGACCTGGGCTCGCGCGCGCCGGAGGGGCGCCCGTACGTGGTGCTGAACATGGTGGCCACCCTCGACGGCAAGGCCGCCCTGGACGGCACCACCCGTGGTCTTGGCGGCGATACGGACCGCGAGCTGTTTCGTCACCTGCGCACCCAGGCCGACGTCATCATGGCGGGGGCCGGCACCGTGCGCGCGGAGCGCTACGGCCGCGCCGTCAAGGACGACGCGCTGCGCGCCAAGCGCCAGGACGAGGGGCTGGCGCCCGAGCCGACGACCGTGATCGTCAGCGCGTCGATGAATCTGCCGCCCGACCTGCCGCTGCTCCAGGCCGAGGGCGCCCCGGTGATCGTGGCCACCGGGGCGGAGGGTGAGTTGGAGGGAGTGGCTGCCGACGTGACCTACCTGCGGACGGGCGCCGACCTGCCGGTGCTGCTGGCCCGGCTGCGCTCCGAGCACGGCATCCGCTCGGTGCTGTGCGAGGGCGGTCCGACGCTGAACTCCCACCTGCTGGCCGCCGGCCTGGTGGACGAGCTGTTCCTGACGCTGGACCCGATGGTGGTCGGCGGCGCCGACGCGCTGACCCTGGCCGCGGGCCGCCCGCTGCCCGATCCGGTCCGGGCAGAGCTGCTCACGCTGCTCAAGGGCGACGACGGACTCTTCTTCCGCTGGCGCATTCGCGGGTAGGCTGGCCCCCATGGCAACAGACGTCGGGGCGCGGGCCGAGCTGTCGAACTACGAGACGGTGCGGCACTGGTTCGCCTTGGCGGCCGACCGGTTGGGTCTGCGCGACGACGTGGCCGAGGTCATGCGCACCCCGTACCGCGAGGTCACGGTCCAGATCCCGGTCAAGCAGGCCGACGGGCGGATCCACACCTACCGCGGCTTTCGCGTCCAGCACAATGCCGCCCGCGGTCCCTACAAGGGCGGCGTCCGCTTCCACCCCGAGGTGGACCTGGACGAGGTGCGCGCGCTGGCGGAGCTGATGAGCTGGAAGACAGCCATCGCCGGCATCCCGTTCGGTGGCGCGAAGGGTGGGGTGGACGTGGACCCCCACTCCCTGACGCAGGAGGAGCTGCAGCGGGTGGCGCGCTCGTTCATCGGCAAGGTGGACAAGGTGCTGGGCCCCAACCGCGACATCCCGGCCCCGGACGTGGGCACCAACGCGCAGGTGATGGCCTGGTTCATGGACGAGTACGGCAAGATGCACGGCCACACGCCGGCGATCGTGACCGGCAAGCCGTTGCCACTCGAGGGGTCCGCGGGACGTGAGGCCGCCACCGGTCGGGGCGTGATCGAGGTGTTCAAGGAGGCCGCCCAGACTGCGGGCATCGACCCATCCTCGGCACGCGTGGCCATCCAGGGCTTCGGCAACGTGGGCTCGTGGGCCGGCCGGATCGTGCAGGATCTGGGCGCCACGGTCGTGGCGGTGTCCGATGCCTACGGCGCCGTGCACTCGGACGCCGGCATCGACGCGCACGCGCTGGCCGCGCATGTGGCCGAGGGCGGCAAGGTCACCGAGTTCGCCGGGGTCGAGCCGATCACGCCCGACGAGCTGCTGGCAACGTCCTGCGACCTGCTGGTGCCCGCCGCGCTGGGCGGGATGATCAACGCGGGCAACGCCGACTCCGTGGCCGCCAAGCTGATCGTGGAGGGCGCCAACGGGCCAACCACCCCCGCAGCGGACGAGTTGCTGATGGACAAGGGCGTGACCATCGTGCCCGACCTGCTGGCCAACGCCGGCGGCGTGGTGGTGTCCTACCTGGAGTGGGTGCAGAACCTCCAGCACTTCAGCTGGGATGAGCCCGCGATCAACGACCGCTTGGCCCAGACCATGCGGCGGTCCTACGGCGAGGTGTTGGCGCGGGCCGAGGTCGAGCGCTCATCGCTGCGCGTCGCGGCGTTCGCGCTGGGCATCGAGCGCGTGGTCGAGGCCGCCCGCATGCGCGGCTACATCACCGTCTGACGCACTGCAAGGAACCCTGCAGGTTGCAGGAACATTTGCACCTGCCCGCGACGGGCTGAGGACCCGATATCCATGTTTGTCTGATGGCCGGACTCGGCATACGCAAGCGTCCCCCCACGGCCCGCCCCGACGTCGCGACTCCGGCTCCCACGCCCCGTAGCGGCGCTGTGCCGGTGGTGGAGTTCGACGACGTCTCCAAGGTCTACGACGGCGGCTCCGTCGGGCTGGAGCGCGCCTCGATGAAGATCGGGCGCGGCGAGTTCGTGTTCCTGGTCGGGCCCACCGGCTGCGGCAAGTCCACCGCCATCCGCCTGCTCCAGAAGGAGTTGGAGGCCAGCGCCGGGCAGATCCGGATCGCCGGCAAGGAGCTGGGGACCATGCCCCGCTCGCGGGTGCCGATGCTGCGCCGCAACATCGGCGTGGTCTTCCAGGACTACAAGCTGCTGCCCAACCGGACCATCTACGACAACGTGGCCTACGCGCTGCAGGTAATCGGCGAGCCGCGCGCGGAGATCCGTCGCAAGGTGCCCGACATCCTGCGCCTGGTCGGTCTGTCGACCAAGCTGCACAACTACCCCGACGAGCTCTCGGGCGGCGAGCAGCAGCGCGTATCCGTGGCGCGGGCGTTCGTGAACCACCCGCCGCTGCTGCTGGCCGACGAGCCCACCGGCAACCTGGACCCCGAGACGTCGATCGGGATCATGCAGCTGATCTACCGGATCAACCGCACCGGCACCACGGTCGTCGTGGCCACCCACGACAGCGCGATGGTGGACAAGATGCGCCGCCGTGTGATCGAGCTGCGCGAGGGCCGGATCATCCGTGACGAGTTGTCGGGCCTCTACCGCCCCGACGAGTCCACCACCGAGTTCGCCATCCGGCTGCGCGGCGAGCTGGGCGTGGGCCACGAGGGACACCCGAATTGAGATTCGGTTTCTTCCTCCGGGAGGCCCTCCGCGGCCTCGGGCGCAACTCCGCGCCGGCGCTGGCCGCGCTACTGACCGTGATGCTCACTGCGCTGGTGCTGGGCGTGTTCATCCCGATCGTCCAGGCCACGACCGGCACCGCGAACGAGGTCCGCAACCGGGTGGTGGTGGACGCCTACGTGAAGACGGACGCCACGCCGGCCGAGCGGAGTGAGATCCGGCGGGCGCTGGAGGGGACCGAAAACGTGAAGTCGGTGGACTTCGTGTCCAAGGCGGAGGGCCTAAAGCGGGCGAAGGAGAAGAACCCGCAGGCGTTCGAGGAGGGATCGAGGCTGCTGGGAGGCAACCCGCTGCCGGACACGTTCCGGATCGTGCCCGAGGACCCCGACAAGGTGAACTCGATCGTCAACGAGCTGGCCCCCCGCGATGCCTCCGGTGACCGCGTGCCGTCGCTGGCCGGTCTGGACGAGGTGCGCAACAAGGAGTCGGACACCGACAAGATCCTGTCCGCGACCGGGCTGGTGAAGATCCTGACCGCGGGGTTGGCTGCCTTGCTCGTGTTCGCCTCGGTGGCGCTGATCGCCAACACCATCCGGCTGTCGATCTTCGCCCGCCGGCGCGAAGTCGAGGTGATGAAGCTGGTGGGCGCCACCAACTGGTTCATCCGCTGGCCGTTCGTGATCGAGGGCGTGATCGTGGGCTTCATGGGCGGCGTGCTGGCCGTGCTGCTGCTGACGGTGGCCAAGGAGACGTTCATCGACCCGCTCCAGGCGCGCTTCGACCTGCTGTCGGCGCCCGACACGATCAACTTCGGCCTGCTGATCGTGGTGTTGATGGTGGCCTGCATGGCCGTCTCGGCGGCCGGCAGCGCGCTGACGCTGCGGCGCTTCCTGCGCGTCTGACCGGCCCACCGGCCGCGCTGTCTACCCTGTAGCCGAGGCCGCCCGGGCGGCCTCTTTCCATGAGCCCACTTCGCAAGACCCTGTTGCTGATCGCGACCGCCGTGGCGCTGCTTTTCGGCGGTATCTGGCTGGGCGGTCACCCCGAGGCCCTGCCGGGCCCCGTGCGCGACGCCTTCGTCGATGAGGACCGCGCGCTGCGCGCCGAGATCATCGACGACATCAAGGACAACTTCTACAAGCCGGTCAGCGATGCGCAGATAGAGGAGAGCTCGCTCAAGGGCATCGTCGACGGGCTGAACGACCGCTTTTCGGCGTACCTCACGCCGAAGGAGACCAAGCAGTTCCAGGAATCGGTGCAGGGGCGGTTCGAAGGCGTGGGCATGAGCGTGGACCAGGACCGCCGCGGTCTGCGCGTGATCAATGTCTTCGACGGCTCTCCGGCCAAGCGGGCCGGCATCAAGAAGGGCGATTTCGTGACCGAGGTCGACGGCGAGTCGATCGCCGGCCAGTCCAGCTCGGTGGCCACGGCCAAGATCAAGGGCCCGGCCGGCACCAAGGTCAGCCTCCAGATCGTGGACCCCGACAAGGGCACCACGCGGGATTACCGCCTCCAGCGTAAGCGGATCGAAGTGCCTGTGGCCGAGGGCAAGATCGTGACCCGGAACGGCAAGAAGTACGGCGTCGTGAAGCTCCAGAGCTTCAGCCAGGGCGCGCACGGGCTGCTGCGGCGCCAGGTCGACAAGGTGCGCAAGCAGGGCGCGCAGGCGCTGGTACTGGATCTGCGCGGGAACGGCGGCGGCCTGCTCGACGAGGGCGTGCGGGTGGCGTCGATCTTCGTCGACAAGGGCCTGATCACCTACACCGAAGGACGCACCTCGCCGCGACGCGACTTCGACGCCACCGGCGGCGCCATCCCCAAGGACATCCCCGTGGTGGTGCTCGTGGATCGCGGCAGCGCGTCGGCCTCCGAGATCGTGACCGGCGCCCTCAAGGACCGAAAGCGCGCGACCGTGGTGGGCACGCGGACCTTCGGCAAGGGCGTGTTCCAGCAGGTGCTGGAGCTTTCCAACGGCGGCGTCCTGGACATCACCGTGGGCGAGTATTTCCTGCCCAAGGGCTCCAACATCAACGGCAAGGGCATCCAGCCATCGGTCAAGGCGACCGATGATCCGGAGACCGAGCGCGACGAGGCGCTCCCCAAGGCGCTGGAGACGCTGGCCGGCAAGACCCCGTCCGGATGAGCGGGCGGGCGCGTGGGCGCCCCGCACGCCTGGACTTCCCGCTGGTGGCGGTGCTGGGGCGTAGGGGGCGCTTCCTGGTGGCCGAGCCACTGTTCACCCCGCGTGCCGGCACGGTCGAGGTAGCCCGAGGCGGCGGCTCGGAGGGCGACCTTGTGCTGGTGGGAGCCGGCAAGCAGGGTGCGCGGGTGTTCCGGCGCCTGGGCCGGCCCGACGTGGCGCGCGACGTGGTCGAGGCGCTGATGCTGGACCGCGGTCTGCGGCGCCGTTTCCCGCGCCGGGTGGAGGAGGAGGCCGACGCGCTCGAGCCGGACGCCGGCGGTGGGCGCGTGGACCTTCGGGACCTGCCCACGTTCACCATCGACCCCGACGACGCGCGTGACTTCGACGATGCCGTCTCCGCCACTCGCCAGGACGACGGCACGATTCGCGTCTGGGTGCACATCGCCGACGTGTGCGCGCACGTGGCGCCGGGCGGCGCCATCGAGACCGAGGCCGAGCGCCGGGGCACCAGCGTGTACGTTCCGGGCGCGGTTGAGCCGATGTTGCCGGAGGCGCTGTCGAACGGTGCGTGCTCGCTGCGCCCGGGCGAGGACAAGCTGGCGGTCACTGTCGAGATGGACATGGCCGGCACCGATGTGCGCCGGGTGCGGTTCCTTCGCACGCTGATTCGCAGTGACCGGCGTCTGACCTACGGCCAGGTCGACGCGATCTTCGCCGACGGCGAGCGGGCCGAGGAGCCGTGGGGCGCACCGCTGGCGGCGGCACGTGATGTGGCCACCGCGCTGGCGGCGCGACGGCGCGATGCCGGCGCGCTGGAGGTAGGCAGCCCCGAGCCGTCGTTCGCGTTCGACGCCGACGGGCACGTGACCGGCGTGGGCCACGAGGCACAGACCGAATCGCACGAGCTGATCGAGCACCTGATGATCCTGGCCAACGAGCAGGTGGCCGGCTACCTGGCCGACCGCAAGTTGCCCACGCTCTACCGGGTTCACGAGAAGCCCGACCCGCTGAAGGTGGCCGCCATGGTCGAGCAGCTGGCGTCATTGGGCGTGCCCACCCCTGCGGTCCCCGAGCCGATGAGCCCGCAGCAGGCGGCCGACGTGGCGGCCGAGTCCTCGCGCCTGGCCGCCGCGGAGGCGCGACGCAGTGGGCGTGGAGCCACCGCGTTCGGCTCACTCGTGCTGCGCTCGCTCAAGCAGGCCTCCTACAGCCCGCGGAACCTGGGCCACGCCGGGCTCGCCAGCGCGCGCTACTGCCACTTCACCTCGCCGATCCGGCGTTACCCCGACCTGGTGGCGCACCGCGCGCTACTCGCGGGGCTGGGGCTGGAGGCGGCGGCGCCGTTGGCGTCGGACATGGACGAAGCCGGGATCGAGGCCAGCGCGCGCGAGCGTGAGGCGATGAAGATCGAGCGGTCGGCCGACGACGTGTGCCTCGCGTTCCTGCTGGAGCGCTCGCTCGACCCCGACGACCCGGTGTTCGACGGGGAGGTGGTCGGCCTGGTCGCCTCGGGCGCGTTCGTGCGCTTCGGCCAGGAGGGCTTCGAGGGCTTCCTGGGTGTGCGTGCGCTGGACGGCTGGTACGAGCTCAACGAGCTCGGCACCGCGCTGGAGTCCGACAAGCGCAGCCTGCGCATGGGCGACCCGGTGCGCGTGGCGGTTGAACGGGTGGAGGCTCCGCGCGGGCGCGTGGACCTGGCGCCCGTCTAGCGCCGGGACTTCTTCTTCGACCGCGGCTTGGCGGCCAACACGATTGACGACGAGCGGGTGTAGGTGCCGCCGGTGGGATCGGGCACGCGCCCGATGTAGTTCAGCGTCAGCCGGCGGGCGCGGGTCAGGCGCTTGAGTCGCTTGGAGGTCAGACGGAAGCGGAGCACCTGCTGACGGCCGGGCTTGACCGAGAAGCCGCGCTTCTTGCGCGTGCCCTCCATGCTCAGCATGCCGCTGCACAGCGGGTTGACCTTGGACGGCCAGCGTGGCGGGCAGCCCACCCGGACGCGCAGGAAGCCGCGCGGCGTGGCGCGCACGTTCAGGGGGCCCAGCCGCATGGCGCGGGCCCTGGGCAGCCCGGCGGGCGGCAGAGGATCCTGGTCCACGCCCTTGGAGTACTGGTCCGGGTTGGCGAGCGCGTTCTGGAAGCCGTAGTCGTTGTCGGTCTTCTCCTTCGGGCCGCCGTTGGCCGGCGGCGTGGGCGCCGGGATCTTCTGGTCGGTCACCGCGGCCAGCACCTTGCGGTAGAGCGTGTGCTCCCAGGAGCTGCCGCCGGAGGGCAGGGGCAGCAGCCCACGATCCTGACCGTTGCGGGCCACCACGATGCCCTGCGACGGGAACACCGTGACCAGCTGCCCGAACAGCCCGGAGAAGTGGTAGATGTCCTCCGGCAGGTCGGGGAACTCGCGCTCCGGGTCCACAGGCCGCTCGGTGATCGTCGGGCCCACACACGGCGCGTCCCGGTTCAGCCAGATCAGGTAGCCGTAGCAACCGTTCGTCCTGGTCGGCGTGATCGAGTCGCGCATGTAGGTCTTCGACAACAGCCGCTTGCCCCGCCACACGCCGCCGCGGCGCATCAGCTCACCCATCCGCGCATAGTCCTCGGTTCGCATCTGCACGCCGTAGAAGCCGCCGATGTGGCCCGACTTGTCGCGCGTCCAGCCCCAGGAGCCGGGCTCGATGCCGAGCGGGGTGAACAGCTCCTTCTGGGCGAACGCCCCCGCGTCCGTTCCGGCGGAGCGGCCGATCGCCTCGGCCAGCAGCGACACAGGGCTCTGCGCATACTCGAAGTAGGTCCCGGGGCGATGGTCGATCCGCAGCGTCAGGGCGTCTTGCACGCGGTCGAAGCCGGTGAACACGTTGTAGTCGCGCAGCCCGTTCCAGTGCAGGCCGGAGGTCATGGTCAGCAGGTGGCGCATGGTGATGGCACCGTGCCCGCGGTCGGCCTCGGGCAGCAGCGAGCCGACCGGGTCGTCCGGGGTGATCAGGCCCAGCTGAATCGCGCGGCCGAACATCAGCGACGTGACTGACTTGGCCATCGACCAGCTCTCGTACTTCGAGTCGCGGTTCGTTGCCTCGGCCGGGTCGCCGCCGACCAGGCAGCCGTGCCGGAACACGCGCACCGCGAAACTCGCGTTCTCCGCGCTGTCGTCCATCGCATCGGCCAGCTTGGCGGCATCCATGCCTGCTGCGGCCGGCGTGACCCGCTGCCATGAGTTCGCGCCCGGCTCGTTGCACTTCGCGGCCGCCGATGCGGCCGGTGCGCTTGCGCCGAGGCACGCCGCGACCACGACCACCATCCCCAGCATTCCCCGCCCGCGCCTCACGCCATCACCATACATCGCCACAATGGTTGGGATGGCCGGTAAGAAGGGCAAACGCAAGGCGGCGCCTGGTGACGTGGCCACCAATCGGCAGGCCTCCTTTCGCTACCACTTGACCGACAAGGTCGAGGCGGGCATCCAGCTCCAGGGGTCGGAGGTCAAGTCCATGCGCGACGGCGGCGTGCAGATCAAGGACGCCTACGCCTTCGTCCGCAAGAACGAGGTGTTCCTGGTGAACATGCACATCGCGCCCTACGGCCCGGCCGCCCGCGACGGGCACGAGCCCGAGCGCGAGCGCAAGCTGCTGTTGCACCGCTACGAGATCGACAGGCTTGTCGGCTCGGTGCAGGAGAAGGGTCTGACCCTGGTGCCCACGCGGGTGTACTTCAAGAACGGCCGCGCCAAGGTCGAGATCGCCCTGGGGCGCGGCAAGGACCAGGGCGACAAGCGCCGTGACCTCAAGGCCAAGGACGTGCGCCGCGAGATCGACCGGGCGCTGGCCGAGCGCGGGCGCAGCTGAGGGTTCCCCCTTGTGCCCGGTTGCCCCGGGGTGTCTAATCGACAGCGTGGAGGCCCCTCGCAGGACTCGTAGCGTCGTCGTCGGCATGCTCGCATTCGCGATGCTCGGCATGCTCGGACTGCCGTCGGCGTCGTCCGCGCAGTCGGCGGCGCCCACCGCGGGGCCCAACGCCCGTTACGCCCTCGCGAACGGTTGTTACGCGCTGCGGTCCAGCTCCGCCGGCAGGGCCGTCACGAAGTCGGGCGACGGCTACGCGGCCACCTCGCCTCAGGTGCCGGGCGCCGAGCCGTTCTTCCTCAAGGCCACCGCGCTGGGCTCGTACATGCTGTTCGGGCAGGCGCGCGACTACCTTGCCAAGGACACCTCCGGCAACGTTGAGTCGGCGGCCGACTCGGGGCCCAACGCCGACTGGACAGTGACCGTGCAGGGCAACTCGTTCCGGCTGGCCCTGGGCGACCGCGTGCTCTCGGTGGACGGCGCCGGGAAGCTCGTGCTCACAGGCGCGCCCGGCCCGGGGTCGCAGTTCAGCATGGAGAAGGCCTCGGGCTGCGCGCAGTTCCCGGAGGTCGAGACCAACGTCACGGGCGCGCCCACCACCGGCTCGACCAGCTACACCGAGACGGCGGGGTTCGTGGACGCGCACATGCACGGCATGGCGTTCGAGTTCCTCGGCGGACTCGCTCATTGCGGCAAGCCGTGGAGCCGCTACGGGGTCGAGAAGGCACTGGTTGACTGCCCCGACCACCAGGCCGGCAACGGCGCCGGGGCGGCGCTGGAGAACGTCATCTCGTACGACAACCCCGCGCGCGGCCACGACCCCGTCGGCTGGCCCACCTTCAAGGACTGGCCGGCGGCGGAGTCGCTGACGCACGAGCAGAGCTACTACAAGTGGCTCGAGCGCTCCGCGCGGGCGGGGCAGCGCATCTTCGTAAACCTGCTGGTGGAGAACAAGGTCCTGTGCGAGCTGTACCCGTACAAGAAGAACTCGTGTGACGAGATGAACTCCGTCCGGCTCCAGGCGCGCCGGATGCGGGAGATGGAGAACTACATCGACGCCCAGGCGGGCGGGCCCGGCAAGGGCTTCTACCGGATCGTCACCGATCCGTTCCAGGCCCGCCGCGTGATCAACGAGGGCAAGCTCGCCGTGATCATGGGCATCGAGGTGTCCGAGCCGTTCGGCTGCCAGCTGCTCAACGAGGTCCCCCAGTGCGACCGCGCCCGGATCGACCGCGAGCTCGACGAGGCCTACCGGTTCGGCGTGCGCCAGATGGAGATCATCAACAAGTTCGACAACGCCCTGGCCGGCGTGGCCGGCGACAGCGGTTCGACGGGCGCCGTCGTGAACAACGGCAACAAGCTCACCACCGGCTCGTACTGGAAGATGCAGGCCTGCGACGGGCCGCCTGACGAGGCCGACAAGCCCCAGACCGGCCTCTACGACCACGACCACAACGACCTGCTCAGCAACGCGATCGAGCAGATGCTCCCGCTTGGCGTGGCACCCGTCTACCCACGTGGCGCCAACTGCAACGCGCGCGGCCTGAGCGGGCTGGGCGAGCACCTGATTCGGCGCCTGATGTCCAAGAAGATGATCGTCGACCCCGACCACCTGAGCGTGCGCGCGCGCAAATCGATGATGTCGCTGCTCGAGGCCGAGCGCTACTCGGGCGTGGTGTCCAGCCACAGCTGGAGCACCCCCGACGTGGTGCCGCGGATCTACAAGCTCGGCGGCGTGGTCACTCCGTACGCCGGCGACTCCAAGTCGTTCGTGAAGAAGTGGCGCGAGGAGGCCCCGCGGGCCAACCGCAAGAAGTTCTATTTCGGCTTCGGCTACGGCGCCGACATGAACGGCTTCGGCGCCCAGGGCCACGCTCGCAACGGCCCGAACCCCGTGACCTACCCGTTCAAGTCCTGGGATGGCAAGCAGGCGATCCAGCAGCAGCGGTCGGGCCAGCGGGTCTACGACATCAACAAGGACGGGGTGGCCCACTACGGCCTCTACCCGGATTGGATCGAGGATCTTCGCCGCCAGGCCGGCAGCCAGATCGTCAAGGACATGGCGCGCGGCTCGGAGGCCTACCTGCAGATGTGGGAGCGCGCCGAGGGCGTCCGCAACCAGGCCTGCCGCTCGGCCCGCGGTCAGTTCACCGCGCGCGGCATGGGCCGCCAGCGCCTGGGCAACGCCCCCGCGTCCGTGCTCAAGAGCGCCGGCCAGCCGTCGCGCCGCCAGGGCCGGGTGTTCCGCTGGTGCGTGGCCGGCAAGGGCAACCGCAAGGCCGGCCTCGCGGCCGTGTTCGACCGCAAGGGCCGCGTCGCGCTGCTGGCCTCCAACGCCCTCGGGCACGGCACCATCAGTCGCGCCCGGGACGGCAAGCGCGTGCGCATCAGCCGGGGCGCCTCCGCGAGCAAGCTGCGCGGCCGGGCCAAGCGAATCGGCCGTGGCCTGTACCTGCGTCGGGCAAGCGGCGGCAAGCGGTTCGTCTACAAGGTCCGTAGGGGCCGGGTGCGGTACGTGGGCGTGGCCTCGCGGACCGCGGCGAAGAACGGCAAGACGCTGCGTGCGTACCTGAAGCTCTCCGGCGTGAAGTAGCAGCGCGAATCGACTTGCGTACCTAGGCGGTACGCAAGCCGAGCTGCTGGACCAACCTGTGCGCTACCTCGAGTGCGCACGCGTGCGGGTCGCGGAGGTCCTCGTCGCTGAAGCGCATCGTGTCCAGGTCGGCTACGCGCTTGAGCACGCGATCACGGCGGCGGTCGCTGCGGTAGCTCGACGTACGGTCATGTGAGGCGCGGGGATCGGCCTCCACCGCCAGGCGCTCGGCTCGGAAGAGGAAGTCAGGGTAGGCATACATGCCGTCGCCGAGAGCGACAGCGGCGTTGCATTCGAACCCGGTTACGCCGACCGCGCGGAGGGCGTCGAGCAGAGCCTCCTCGGGTGGCGAGGCGGTCTGGGCCGTGCCGTCGGCGGCGTCGCCGATCGCTGCCCGCAGCACGCAGCGACCGGGGTGGCCCGGTACGTGCAGCAGGAGGTCGTTGATCGGCTCGAGGTCGAATATGCCCCGGTATTCGGCCTCGCGCACCAGCTTCTCGGTGCCCCGCCGGCCGAGGACCGGTGCGCAGTCAAGCAGCGTCCGGGCGACCGAGGTCACCGGAGGCCCGTCGACGAGTCACGTCCTGCAGGGGCGCAACCTCATGCCGTTGTGGACCCGCACCCGGTGGTGGCGTGGACCCGTGAAGGTGCCGGCCGTCACGTCGATCGTCGGCCCGCGCGTCAGGGCGGAGCTCGCGCACCCACGCCCCGGTGCGGTGTGACGCCGCAGGCGCGGCCGCGCACAAGCCAGCAGCGCCGCGGCGACCGGGCCGAAGGGCGGCAGTGCGGCTCTGGGACACGGTGTAGACGCCGCGATGAATGCGCCGCAGCCGGCCGGACCGCACGCGGCCGCGGGCGGCACGGCCACTGAGGCCGCAGCAGCGCAGCTGCGCGACCGAGATCACATCGTGTTGTGCCGCGGCGACCGTGCCGATGCGCTCGTCGAGCGGCGCATCGAGCCGCCAGTCGCATCCGATCGCCCGACAGCAACTCGACTTCCGTACCGTCAGGGGACGTTTCTCGAGGCACGTCCCGATCGTGCCGCGTTACGAGGCACGATCGGGTTGCGTGGGTTATGGCTCAGTGACGAGCTGGCGTCAGTCGTCGTCGCCGCCGCGGCCCCGGCCGCGCCCATGGCCGCCGCCATCGTCGTCACCGCCGCTGTGGCCGCTGCCACTGTCGTCGTCGCCGCCGCCGTGGTCATCGCCGCCGTGGTCGTCGCCCGGGCCGTCGTCGGACACGCCGTCGGGGCGGTCGCCGCCGTGGTCGTCGAAGCGGTCGTGGTTGGGGCCGTCGTCGGTGCCTCGGCCGCGCCGGTCGTCATTGCCGTGCCGGTCCTCGCCGCCGCGGCCAGGACCGCTCCGGTCGTCGGAGCGGTCGTCGTCGCCGCGGTCGTCGAGCACTCCGTCGTCGTCGCGGGGGTGCACCGCACGGTCCGCGCGTCCGCGCCGGCGCTGGCGCCGGCGGTCGGCCCGCTCGCGCTCGGTGACCGTCGGCGTGGTCCGGTCCTCGGTGGTCTCGGTCGTGGCGGTGGTGTCGGTCCGGTCCTCGGTAGTGGTGTCGATGGTCGCCGCTGCCGGCGCGGGGTCGTCGCCACCGGGCTGGCCGGCCACCGCCACGGCGCCTACTGCGCCGATCGCCACCAGGACGGCGGCCAGGCAGAGCTTGCTGATGATTCCCATGTCGTTCTCCTTCACTCGGGTCCGGCGAGCGTGGTCGAAGGCCTCCAAGCCACGCCGAAGCCCCGGGTAAGCATCGGGTAAGCCCTGTTCACATGGGAGCGCCGGGGTCTACATTGGCCGCGTGGGCGAGCGCACCCGGATCCTGTTCGTGGAGGATGAGCTGTCGATCTCGCAGCCCTTCGCCAAGGCGCTCACGCGCGCGGGCTTCGAGGCGGTCACCGCCGCCACGGCGGCCGAGGCGCTCCAGCTGGCCGACCGGATCGAGCCCGACCTGGTGCTGCTGGACCTGAACCTGCCCGACGGCGACGGCCGCGACGTGTGCCGCGAGCTGCAGCGCAGGCACGACATGCCGGTGGTCATGCTGACCGCCCGCGGCAGCGAGCTGGACCGCGTGGTGGGCCTGGAGCTGGGCGCCGACGACTACGTGGTCAAGCCGTTCAGCTCGGCTGAGGTGATCGCCCGCATCCGCGCCGTGCTGCGCCGCGCCCAGCGCGACCCCGAGCGCCTGGAGCCGATGTCCGTGGGCGCGCTGGAGGTGGTGCCCGACCGGCGCGAGGTCACCCTGGACGGCAGCGAGCTCGACCTGACCCGGCGCGAGTACGACCTGCTGGAGCGGCTGATGCGCGACGCCGGCCGGGTGGTCTCGCGCGAGGCCCTGCTGAGCGACGTCTGGGACGCCAACTGGTTCGGCTCCACCAAGACCCTGGACGTGCACGTGGGTCAGCTGCGCCGCAAGCTGGGCGACGATCCGGCCCGGCCCGCCTACCTGCGCACCGTGCGCGGCGTGGGCTTTCGCATGAGCTCGCCGGAGGAGCTGGCGGCCAAGTGAGCCTGCGCACCGGGCTGTCGCTGGCGTTCGCCTACGTCCTGCTGCTGGCCATCCTGGCGCTGGGACTGCCGCTGGCCCTCGGCGTGGACGACCGCGTGGGCACCGAGGTGCGCTCGCAGGCGCGCTCGCAGGCGGACGTGGTGGCGGCCACCGCCTCCGACCTGCTGACCGACCGGCCCGCGCTGGACCGTCTGGCGCGCACCGCGGGCGAGTCGGTCCGCGGCCGCGTCACTGTGGTCGACGCGCGCGGACGGGTGCTGGCCGACAGCACCGACCCGGCGGCCGTCGGCACCTCCTACCGGCCCCGGCCCGAGTTCCGCTCGGCGCTGGCGGGCCGGGCGGTGCAGGACACGCGCGACAGCCGCACTCTCGACCAGACGATCCTGGCCACCGCGGTGCCGGTGCTGCGCTCCGGACGCCCCGCAGGCGCGGTGCGCGTGACCCAGAGCGCCGAGGCCATCGGCCGCGCCGAGCGCCGGTCGCTGTTGGGCCTGGCCGCGCTGGCTGCGGTGGTGCTGGCGATAGGCCTGGGGGTCGGTGCGCTGCTTGCCCGTGGCATCTCCCGGCCGCTGCGCCGTCTGGACGACACCGCGCGCCGGATCGCCGAGGGCGACCTGGAGCAGCGGGCGCCGGTGGAGGGCTCGCGCGAGCAGCGCTCGCTGGCACGCGCGTTCAACACGATGACCGCCCGTCTGGCCGAGTCGCTGGATGCCCAGCGCCGGTTCGTGGCAGACGCCTCGCACCAGCTGCGCACTCCGCTCACCGGACTGCGGCTGCGAATGGAGGAAGCGCGCCAGGAGACCTCCGAGCCCGCAGCGCGCGACGAGATCGACGCGGGCCTGGCCGAGGTTGACCGCCTGACCGCCATCGTCGAGGAGCTGCTGCTGCTGAGCAGCGCCGGCGAGCGCAGCGCCAGCCCCGAGTGGATCGACCTTGCCGAGGCAGCCCGGGACGCCCGGATGCGCTGGCGCGGCCTGGCGGACGAGCGCGGCATCGCGCTCGACGTACGGGCCGGCCCGGCGGCCGGCGGGGTGACCTGCTCACGCGCGGCGCTGGACGGTGCGGTCGACGTGCTGGTGGAGAACGCGCTCCGCTACTCCACACCCGGCACCGTGGTCGAGGTGGTGGCCGGCCCCGACCGGATCGAGGTGCTGGACCGCGGGCCCGGCCTCGAGGACGGCGAGCACGAGCTGGTGCTCCAGCGCTTCCACCGCGGCTCGGCCGGCCGCCGGGGCCCGACCGGCAGCGGCCTCGGCCTGCCGATCGCCACCGAGCTGGCGCGTGAGTGGGGCGCCGACGTCAGCCTCGTCAACCGCGAGGGTGGGGGAGCGCGGGCGGTTCTGAGCTGGCCCGTCGAGGAGGGGCGGCCGTGAGCCGGATGCCAACCGCCGCCTGGGTCACCGTCGCCGTCCTGGGACTGATGCTGGCCGGGGGCGCCGGCGTCGGCGTGAGCAAGCTGGTGGACCAGGAGGTCGGCCTGTCCGAGGAGCCGATCAGCGCGGGAGAGCAGCTGGCGCCGGCATCCACGACGTCCGACGTCGCCGACCGCGCCGCCGCACGGCGGGCGCGGGCGCGGCGGGCGAAGGTCCGCCGGGTCGCTCGGGCCAGGCGCCGCGCCGCGGCGCGCCGCCCGGCCGCGGGCACACCCGCGGTGCCGACGCCGGCACCCCAGCCCGCGCAACCCGCCGCCCCGCCGGCAACCGGCGACAGCGACGACGGCCTCGTCGAGCCGCCCGAGCCCGACGACGACAACAGCGGCTCGGGGGGCGGCGGCGACGACAGCAGCGGCAAGGGCCGCGGGCGCGGGCGCGGCGGGGACGACGACTAGTCGGTCCGCGGTTCCCGCCGGAGGCGTTCGATCAGGCGCGGGTCGCTCGACTCGAGCCGGTCCTCGGGCTCGCCGAGGCAGCTCAGCAACTCCACCACCGCACGCTCGTCGGACAGGTGCAGCACTCGGTAGCCGGCGCCGCTCTCACACCAGCGGTTGAGCGCGGTAAGCGGATCAGCGGTCTCCACGGCGGCCGAGTCTAGGCAAAAACGCGACGGTACGTTCACGTTCCAGCGGGTATAAGCGCCTGCATGAGCTGGTTGGGGAGGGTGGCTGTCGCGGTGCTCGCATTTGGTGCGTTCACCGCGAGCGCGCACGCCCAGCTGCCCGCCCTGCCTGAGCCCGTGAACCTCCCGTGGGAGCGCCAGCTCCCGGCCCAGCCCGGCCGGACCGACGTCCAGCCGCACGCAGTCCCGGGGTGCAGGGACGGCAGCCTGCGTTGCGTAGAGCGCGTTGAGGCGAAGCTACGCCGCCAGTTCAAACGCCTGGACGCCGCGTGCGACCACCGTGTGATCGCCTCGCTGGCATACCTGCGGATCACCGAGCTCCTGCACCGCGACCTGGCGCGCAAGCGGCCCCGCTTCTTCCGCCACAAGAAGTGGATGGCCTACGTGATCACCGACTTCTCGAACTCCTACTTCGACGCGTTCGCCGACTACGAGCGCGGCCGCCGGGTGCCGGAGTCGTGGAAGCGCTTCTACGACACCGCCCGCAGCGGCGACGCCAACGCGCTCCAGGATCTGCTGCTGTTCTCCAACGCCCACGCCCAGCACGACCTGCCGCTGACCTACGCGTCGATGGGCCTGCGTTCGCCCGGCGGCGCGTCGCGCAAACGCGACCACGACGGCGTGAACGAGATCAACGTGCGCGCGATCCCCAAGATCAAGGCCGAGATCGAGCGCCGCTACGACCCGAGCGTCCGCGACGTGCCGGGCCCGCTGGACGAGATGGGTGGGCTCGAGCCGACCAAATCCTGGCGTGAGACGGCGTGGCGCAACGCCGAGCGGCTCACGGCTGCGCCCGACGCAACGGCGCGCCGCCAGGTCGAGGCGCAGATCGAGACCTACTCCGCCGCGTGGGGTGGCCTGATCGCATCAAGCCCGCAGGTGCCCGGCACCCGGGCCGCGCGGCTGGCGCACTGCCGCGCTCAGAAGCGCCAGCGCACCCGCTTGCTGCCCTTGATGGCCAGGTAGCGGTCCGAGTCGCCGCGCAGGTCGCCCTTCACCCGCCAGCCGCCCCAGACGAAGCGGCGGATCGGGTCCGGGCTCGGGGTCAGGCCCAGCGCCTTCCGGTGCGCGCCCTTGGCGACCACGCGTGCCCCGCTGCAGGATCCGTTGAGCACCCGGATCGAGCTCAGGTTCACGCCGTCGTAGCGGCTGCCCTCGTACGGGTTCACCACGGGCTTGCACGACTTGTAGGACGCCGCGCCGGCGGCGGGAGCCGCCAGCAGGCACGCGCTCAGGACGGTGGCGAACAGCAGGCTCTTTCGCGAGGAAGGCATGTCCGATTGATACCGGCCTGGGGTGGAACAACGCAAACCGGGCATACAGTTGCCATCCATCTACGGAGGAGGAGGCGCGCGTGGCAGTCAAGGAGAGGGAGAAGAAGGACAAGAAGGGGGAGAAGGACGACGCCGAGAGCAAGTACGAGGCCGGCAAGGAAGAGGCCAAGGAGAAGTACGAGGACAAGAGCGACGGCGACACCGCCGAGGAGACCGAAGGCAAGGGCAAGGCCACCAAGTCAGGCCCGTCCATGGGCGCCAAGATCTTCCGGGCCTTCCTGTTCACCTTCCTGGCCACGTTCCTCACGGCCTTCCTGTTCGCGGACCCCATCCCGAACGGCCTACGCGTGGACTTCGACCTGCTGGCCTCCCTCAAGCTCGGCCTGATCGCCGCTGTGATCGCGGCAGTGCTCCGCGCGGTGGTTGGGATGCTGCCCGTGTTCGACGACGACTGATCAGCCGGGCACGAGCGGCGAGCCGAACTCGTCCTTCCACTTCTCGGTGAAGAAGGTGACGTGGTCCTCCGTGGGCTCGCGGAACTTCTTCTTGGCCGGCACGTTGTCCTTGGTCACGAGCGCGATGTCCATGAAGTCCAGCGGATAGTCGTCGGCGGAGACCGAGTTCAGCTCCTCGTCGCGCCCGATCTTCTCCGCGACCCGGTCCAGGGCCATCCAGAGTGACGCGTCGTATGCCACGTCGGCCACCGCGTCCGCTTCGTCGTCGCGGATGGCCTCGGCGGCCTTGGGGTCCGCGTTGAAGCCCACCACCAGCGGGCGGTCTGGGAAGGAGAGGTCCTTGAACCCCTTGTCCACGGCCTTACCGGCGAACTCGACCGAGTTGCCGTCGGCCACCCAGACCGCCTTCAGGTTGTCGTGCTTCTCGAGCAGGTTCGTGACCGTGTTCTTCGCTTCGTCGGGCTTCTTCGGGTCGACCTCGCCCTCGCCGACGATCCTGATCCCGGTGCCCTCGATGTCCTTCTCCAGCTGGTCGAATCGGACCTTCGCGCCGGGCCCGGTCGATTTCAGCACCACGATCCTCCGGGAGGCCGGCGGCACGCGCTTGATCCTGCGGATCATGTAGCCGTCGATCTTCTCCGTCTGCGCCCTGTCGTCGGGCGCGAAGTCGGCCGTGATCATCCCGCTGTCCCGGCGCTTGGGAATCGAGGCGCCGATGTTGATCACGGGGACGTTCTTGAACTGGGCCTTGCGCAGAGTCCGCGGGATGAGCTTCGGGTCCACGCCGTTGGACAGGATCACGTCCAGCGGCCCCTCGTCGATGACGCTGGTCCCGCACGTCTCCAGCTCCATGGGGGACCCCTTGCCGTCGCACGGTGAGGGCACCCATCCCAGCTCCTTCATGCTCACTTCCTCGAGCTGGGTGGTCAGCCGGTTCGACGACTCGTCCTTGCCGTTCATCGTCAGCAGGGCCACGTTGACCGGGGGCAGCTTGACCGGGGGCCCGGCATCGGCCGCGGCCTGCTTGCCGGCCTTCTCCGCCCGGTCGGCCGTGGCGCCCGTCTGCTCCTCGACGCCCTTGACCTTGCCGCATCCCGTGCCCGCGAGCGCGATCGTTGAAATTGCCAGAAGCCCCACTGCCGTCCGCATCATGCGGCGCCCATACCCGGGATCGCCGCAGCTCAAGCCAGGCGGGTACGGATCCTCCTGCGCGCCTCACGAAACCGGATGGCCTCGTAGGCGATCAGGCCCGCGGCCAGCGCGGCCACGGCGGCCAGCGCCGCGATCGCGTCGACGCTCACGGCCACCAGGATCAGCGCGGCGGCCACCACGGCGACGAGCACGCGCTGCCAGTTGAGCGAGCCGATGTTGCGCACCCGGTCGAAGAACAGCTCCAGCGGCGTGACCCGCTGCTCGTCGTCGATGCCCCGGTCGGGCTCGTCGAGCGACTCGGCGACTTCAAGGATCGAGGGCACGGAGCGGCCCAGTCTCGCAGCACCCGCCGGGTACTCTGGTCCAATGGCGAAACCGGCATCGGTGGTCCTCTCCCCGTCGCAGCTGGAGACGCTGGCGGCCCTGGGCGAGGAGCGCACGGCCGCCGTCGGAGACGTCCTCTTCCGGGTCGGCGACGAGCGCTACCCGTTCATCGTCATCCTGGAGGGCGAGGCAGCGATCCAGGACGCGGCCGGCAACGAGATCATCCGTCACGGCGTCGCCGGGTTCCTGGGCGAGATGAACCTGTTGTCGGGCCAGACCGTGTACCTGAACGCGGTGGTCACGCAGCCGCTGCGGTACATCGCCGTGGACCGCGACGACCTGCGGCCGCTGCTGGTCGAAGACGGCCCGCTGTCCGACCTGGTCCTGTCCGCGTTCATCGCACGCCACGAGGCGCTGCAAGCCGTTCACGGCGTCGGCATCGAGGTGATCGGCCCGCGCTCGTCGGCCGAGACCCGGCGGGTGGTCGACTTCGCCCGTCGCAGCCGGATGCCGCTGAACTGGCGCGACACCGAGCACGGCGATGATCCGGACGCCGCGGCGCTTATCGAGCCGCTGGCGCCCGAGCAGCTGCCGCTGGTGCGCTTGCCCGGTGGTCCCGAGCTGCTGAACCCCTCGAACGGCCAGATTTCCCGCGCCATCGGGATCGGGCTCGAGCTCGACGCCCGCGAGGAGGTCGACCTCGTGGTCGTCGGCGCGGGCCCGGCCGGCCTCGGCGCCGCGGTCTACGGCGCGTCCGAGGGGCTGTCCACGCTGGTGGTCGAGGCTGCCGCTCTGGGCGGCCAGGCCGGCACGTCGCGGCGGATCGAGAACTACCTGGGCTTCCCGGCCGGCATCAGCGGCATCGAGCTGACCAGCCGCGCGATCACCCAGGCGCGCAAGTTCGGTGCCCGCACGGCGAGCCCCTACCGGGCGCTGGCCCTGGAGCCCGGCGACGGTGGGCACGTGATCCGGCTCGAGGACGACCGCCAGGTCGTGGCGCGGGCTGTGGTGCTGGCCACCGGCGCCGAGTACCGCCGCCTCCCCGTGGATGGCCTGGCGGAGTACGAGGGCATCAGCGTGTTCTACGCGGCCGGCCCGCCGGAGGCCCAGCGTTGCGCTGCCGCGCGCGTGTCCGTGGTCGGGGGCGGCAACTCGGCCGCCCAGGCCGCGGTGTGGCTGGCGCGGGGCGGGGCGCTGGTCACGTTGCTGCACCGCCGCGCGGACCTGCGCGAGACGATGTCCGACTACCTCCTGACCGACCTCGAGCGCTACGGCGTAACGGTGCGCGACCGCAGCGAGATCGCCGAGCTGCACGGCAGCGACGGTGAGCTGGAGGGCGTCACGCTCACCGACGGCGAGCGGCTGCCGTTCGCCTTCCTGTTCCTGTTCCTGGGTGCCGAGCCGTGCACCGACTGGCTGGGCGATGTTGTGGCCCGCGACCCTAAGGGGTTCTTGCTCACGGGACCCGCTGCCGGCGCCGACGCGCTGCTCGAAACCAGCGTGCCGGGCGTCTACGCCGCCGGCGACGTGCGCTCGGGTTCGGTCAAGCGCTGCGCCACCGCGGTGGGCGAGGGCGCCATGGTCGTGCAGTTCATCCACGGCCGGCTGGCGGACGCTGCCGTGCCGGCGCCGCGCTGAGGGTCTATCCTTGAGCGTGCTTCTACGGGGACGACAGGCTTCGACGTGGCAGATCCGTGGGGGCAGTTGCGAGCCGAGGTCGGCGGTAGGCCTCGTAAAACAACCGCCAAAACCATAGTTGCGGATGAGAATCACTCATTCGCGCTCGCTGCCTAGCAACAGCTAGCCAGCGACGCTCCTGGCCTCCCCTCGGCCCGTGGGGGAGATGTCCGGGATCAGAAACGGGCTTGCTCCCCACACGCGCCTCTGGTGTGGGGGGGACTTTTCACAGAGGCTGGTCCCCCACAACCCGGCCTGCCAGGCGAGCGGGGGACGAGATCAGAGGGCAGGCTACGCTCGTAGAAGCTGTCTTTCACACTACCGCGGACCCGGGTTCGATTCCCGGCGTCTCCATTCTCGCGCCCTGTGCGCGCGGCTGGCGGCGTCCTCGGTCGGGGACAGCCACCAGGCTTGTCCCCTCCCTGCGTCCTTGCCAGCCACACGCACAGGACGCGAGTCTCGGACTAGGTACTCCCGCGCGCGGGTCCGGGGAGGCGTCGCGAGTTCCGTGCCGCATGCGCACGGAACTCGGGACGCATCTCACAACGCGTTACTCAGGCGGTTGCCGAGGCGAGCAGCACCACGTTCGAGAAGCTCAGTGGCTTCGAGCCGCCGCCCACCTCTGCGGCAGCCTGGGTGATCGCGTCCCAGGCCTCTTCCTGGGCGGCGCCAGCGTGCTGCTCGATCATGTGGCGGATCGGTGCGGCGATCGCCCGTACGAAGGCGGTGAAGTGCTCCGGAGAGTCGAACTCGAAGGTGACCTCGCTCTGCTCCACGGCGACGTTCGAGAACCCGCCTCCTTCGAGCAGACCACCTATGGCGTCGGGGGTCGGCCGGGAGAGTGGCCCGGGCGTTCCGGGTGGAGGCGGGGGCACGTCGAGCCGCTCCATCGTCGTCCTCATCGGAATCGAGATGAAGGGGACCTGATCGGGCTCGCCCCATGAGGCGATCGCCATCCGCGCGCCCGGCTTGAGGAAGCTGCGGATGTGCCCCGCGGCAGCCTCTGCTTCGGGCTCGAAGATGATTCCAAAGCGGGAGACGGCGGCGTCGAAGCTCTCTGGCGGAAAGTCGAGGTTGGAGGCGTCCGACTGCTTGAACTCGAGGTTGTCCGCCCCGGCCGCCTGGGCGCGTTCACGCCCGAACGCGAGCATCTCGGCGGAGATGTCCGTGGCCACGACGTGGCCCTCCGGGCCGGCCTTACGCGCGGCGGTCAGCGCCGGCTCGCCATAGCCGGCGGCGACGTCCAGGACCCGGCTTCCCGGCTGCACGTCGGCGAGCTCCACCAGCCGCTCGGCGATATGCCCGGCTGCGCTGTCGGTGAATTCGCTCCACTCCTTCCATCCCACCGCAGCGGCGTCCCACTGCTTGTGCTGCGTTTCGCGGAAGTCGACCGGATCGATCATTGCCGTATTACGGTCAGGCTAACGGTAGACCTGTCCCTGGCGCAAACGGTCGTGGTGTGGGACGCTCGATGCGTGTCTATTACCGCTCGGCTGGCTCGGCTGGCTTTGCTGGGCGCGGTGCTCGTGGCCTCCCTCCTCGCCGTTCCTTCCGCGTTCGCGGCCGGGCAGCCTGGGGTCCAGCGTCTGAGCTTCCGCGCCGGCCCCTACCACGTGGGTCCCGGCCAGAACCGGATCCTGCTCTCGCCCAGAGTGCAGAAGCCGCAGGTGGACGGCTACATCGTGGGCATCCGGCCCAACCTGCGCCACGCCGACGGCTCGGTGCCGCGCACCGACCGGATCATGTTCCACCATGGCGTGTGGCTGAACCTGGCGGGCAAGGACGCCACGAGCGGAGGCCCCGACCGCTTCTTCGCCGCGGGCGAGGAGAAGACCAACCTGAGCCTGCCGAAGGGCTACGGCTACGCCTACAAGGCGTCCGACCGGTGGCTGCTCAACTACATGATCCACAACCTCGTGGCCCGCCCCGACGACGTCTACATCACCTACGACATCGACTTCATCCCGGCGACGTCGCCGGCGGCGGCGTCCATCCGCCCCGCCCGTCCGGTGTGGATGGACGTGGAGAACGGCAAGATCTACCCGGTGTTCGACGTGTTCCGCGGGGCGGGCTCCAAGGGCAGGTTCACCTACCCGACGCAGAACCCCTCGGCCTACGCCGGCCGCCCGAATCGTCCCAACCGCTGGCGGGTGGACCGAGACAGCGTGCTCATCGGCACCGCCGGCCACTTGCACGCCGGCGGTCTCTGGAACGACCTGTACGTGACCCGCAAGGGCAAACGCGCGCACCTCTTCCGTTCGCGGGCCAAGTACTTCGAACCGCTGGGTCCGGTGTCCTGGGACCTGGCGATGACCGTGACGCCGAAGAACTACCGCGCGGGCCTGAAGAAGGGCGACGTGTTGTCCACCACCGTGACGTACGAGTCGAAGCGTGCTTCGTGGTACGAGTCGATGGGGATCATGGTCTCGTGGCTGGCCGACGCCGGCCCGCGCGTGGACCCGTTCAAGCACAAGGTGTCCGTGAGGGGCAAGACCACGCATGGGCACCTGGCCGAGAACGACGTCCACGGGGGCAAAGACGTCGACGCCGACCATCCCGCGGATGTGGCGTCGGGCGCGTTCTCGTCGAACATCGCGATCAGCAACTTCGGCTACCTGCCCGAGAGGTTCGTCGCCGACCGCACGCCGCTGGTCCGCCGAGGCCAGTCCATCAACTTCACCAGCACCGACGCGGCGAAGGGGATCTACCACTCGGTGACCTCGTGCCGGTTGCCCTGCAATCGGTCCACAGGCATCGGCTACCCGATCGCCAACGGTCCGGTCGAGTTCGACTCCGGCCAGCTGGGCTTCGGCGGGCCGCCCACCCCCAACCGCAACACCTGGTCCACTCCCAAGCGGCTCAAGACGGGCACCTACGCCTACTTCTGCCGCATCCACCCGTCCATGCGAGGGGCCTTCCGGGTCAAGAAGTAGGCCGCGCCCCGGTGTGGGCGTTGCAGAATTCGCGTACCGCGGTATTGAACCCGCGTGGCTGCTCGAGGTTGCTCATGTGGCCGCAGTCGGGGATCACGACGAGGCGCGCGTCGCGTATTCGTTCCTGAAACTGGTGCGCGACGCTGAGTGGCGAGCGCGCGTCTTGTTCGCCCCACAGGAGCAAGGTGGGGACGTCAATCCGGGCGAGCACGTCGGTCTGGTCGGCCTCGGCCATCACGGACAGCTGCGTCTTCACGCTCTCGGAGCGAGCAGCGCCAGCCATTTCCTCGAGCAGAGGGATGAGCTCGGCCGGCGGCTCGCCGGCGAACAGCCCGGGAAGCGTCGGGTCGAACTCCTCGGCGGGCGCTGCAAGCAGCTTCTCCACACCTGCCACGCGAGCGCGAACCTCCTCGTCGGGCAGGGACCCTTTCCAGCCGGCGTACGTATCGGCGAGAATCAGGGTTGCGGCGAGCTCCGGGTGGAGGCGGTAGAGCTCCAGTACCACGGTGCCGCCCCACGAGAGGCCGGCGACGTGTGCCGGGCCGAGCGCCAGCGCCTGGATCAAGGCCCCGAGGCAGCCGGCGTAGTCAGCCAAGCTGAAATCCGGCGGTAGGTCCGCGGAGCGGCCCGCTCCCGGCTCGTCCCACGCGATGACAGTGAACTCATCGCGCAGGGCGGCAAGCTGAGGGTGCCACACGCGCCCGTCCTCGGCCGCGCCGTGCACAAGCACGAGAGGAGGGCCCTCGCCGACGCGCTCGTAGGCGATCTCAAGCCCGTTCGCTCGGACTACCTCCACAGATTCCAACCTAGAGCCGTTGATGGCCAGACGAAAGGATCGCGTGTACGTTGGCCCCGTGCTCGCAAGGACGCGACTCGCAGCGATCTGGGTTGTGGCAGGGATCATCAGCTTCTCGTTCGTCGCTCCGGCCGGGGCGACGACGACGACGCTGCCGTTCGGTCCCGAGGCCGACACCTGGGTCGATGCGAGCCAGCCGACGGTGAGCTTCGGCACGTCGTCCCAGATGCGGGTGGACACCAGCCCGCAGAGCCACGCCTACCTGCGCTTCAAGGTCGCGGGCCTGGCCGGTCGCCCCGTGCGGCGCGTGCGCCTGCGCCTGTTCCAGCGCGACGCCTCCAACGTGGGCGGACGTGTGTTCAAGATGAGCTCCAACTCGTGGACCGAGGCCGCCACATGGAACACGCGGCCCGCGATCGACGGCGCCCGACTGGCCACGTTCGGGGCAGTGCAGGCCGGCACCTACTACGAGGTCGATCTGGGTCCGGGTGCGGTATCCGGCGACGGCGCGGTGTCGTTCGGCCTGGACTCCACGAGCGGCGACGGCAGCACCTGGGGCACCCGCAGCTACACCTCGCCGCCCCAGCTGCTGGTGGACGTCGAGACGCCCGCGGGCACGGTGCTGGACGGCCTCAGCGAAGTGGCCGGGGAGCTGTTCGGATCGGGCACCCCGACCTACTACGCCGGCAACCGGCGGCTGGCCGTTACCGCCTCGGGCCGCCTCCTGACCGTGCACGGCCGCCACGCGCAGGGCGTGCAGCTCGCGTGGCGCGATCCCGCGGGCGGGTGGCAGCGCCAGAGCACGGGCGCGCGCTCGGACGGCCTCCTGCTCTCGGGCACCGGGACCGGCGACTGGCCCGCCGCGATCGCGGTGGCCCGTGACGCCGCCGGGCAGGAGCACGCATGGGTCGTGTGGGCCGGCCCGAGGCCGACGACCGCCCGGAGCCTCCAGATGGTCCGCCTCAGCAACCTCGACGCCCCGGGCGGCCCCACCGTGGGTCCCACCCAGACGATCGACACGCCGGCGCTCGGGGGCGCCTACAAGCCCGACATCGCTTTCGAGCGCGCCCCCGACGGCAGCTCGCGCGGCGTCATCGTCTGGTCGCGCCAGTCCGACATCGCCACGTACGACATCGTGACCGGCTGGTTCACCGACCTCGGCTCACCCACGCCTGCGGTCACCGACCGCACGGTGATCCACACCAGCGACAGCACCGCCCGCCACGGCTCGCTGGTCCCCGGCAACGGCCGCACACGGGTCATAGCCCGGTCCTCCTCGGCATTCAGGGTGTACTCCCACCCGGCCGCCGCGCCGCTGGCAAGCTGGACGAAGAGCGCCGCAGTCGGAGCGTCCCTGGGCTCGTCCTCCACGCCCGCGGGAGTGGAGCTCGCCTCGGGCGACCTGCTGGCGGTGGGAGAGGGCATCAGCGCCGACAACGTCCTGGTCCAGCGCTTCAACGCGGATGGGACGGTGCGCCCGGTCGAGCTGAGCCTGACCGGTTACCGCCACCCCACGATCACCACCGACGGCACCGACGCCTGGGTCGTGATGGTGCGCGCCCTGGACGACGCCGTGGTCTCGCGCCGATTCACACCGGGGACGGGCTGGAGCGCCGACCGGATCGAGATCGCGGGCGCGGGCGGTGTCCACGCCTGGCCCAACGCGGCTCGAACGGTGGACGGCCGCTTGCGCTTCGTCGTTCAGGGGGCCAGCTCCGGCAACAGCAGCTCCGTTCTGGCCTACCAGCGCCTGAAGTAGGCGATCAGGTCGCTGACCTGGCGACGGTTGACCACATTCCGCCTGTGCCGACGCTGTGGTGGGCGATCGTCAGCCCGGCGGCGGCGAGTTGGTCGCGCAGCCAGTCCGGCGACAGCCGCAGCTTGGGGTAGCTGCTCTTGTGGAGCTCCCAGCCTTCCGAACTCCGTGTGTAGACCAGGTCGTTGACCGTCACGATGTCGGGGTCCTGGTAGTCGAGGGCGCAGAGCATGATGCGCTCGGAGTCGCCGCGGACCGGCATGAAGCGCTCGAGTCCCTGGAGCGGCTTGGTCAGGTCGCGGTAGGTCAAGAGGAAGGCTCCGCCCGGCGCCAGCGAGGATGCCACCCGGCCGGTGACGTCGACCACCGCGTCGCGGTCGGGCAGGTGCAGGATGGTGTCGCGCATGCAGACGACGGCATCGGCCGGCTCACCTTCGGCCGCGGCCGGGAGCGCTTTGACGAGGTCCACGTTGAGTGCCCTGACGGCCGGCCGCGAGCGAGCATGCTCGGCGAGCTCGTCCAGTAGCTCCTGGCTGGTGTCGACCCCGATGACGGTCTCGAAGCCCATGTCGGCGAGCGCCAGCGTTTGCGGCCCCGGGCCGCAGCCCAGATCCACGGCCACCTTGCCCGCCCGGACGTCCAGGTCCTCGAGGATCCGCCGCTCGCGTGCTGCCGCGGCCTCCAGGTCACCACCGAGCATCCACGTGTAGTGGCGGGCGAGGAGGTTCTCGTAGTGGGCGGCTGAGGTTGTCATCGCCGGTTCAAGGTATCCGCGAGCGCTGGCGAAATCCGAACTTCCGGGTTACGTTGGCCGCCGGGTCGCCACCAGACCTCTCGGCGGTCCCCGCCAACGCTTTGCCCAATGAGGGGCAGGGCCAGATCTCGAGCTTTGTAAGGAGACGCATGAAGAAGCTGATCACTGCCGTTGCGCTCATGATGGGCGTGTTCCTGCTGGGTGGTGTCGCGACCGCATCGGCGGCGCACGGAAGTCGTCACCCCCGCCGATCTCGCCGGAGCCGACTGGTACACCGCGGACACACGTGCCCCCGGGACCGGCACCTTCGAGAACGGCCCCGCGACCCCGCCGCTGGGCACGGGTAGCTTCGAGCTGCAGCACCTTGACCAACCCGGAGAAGGTGCAGCTCTTCACCGACCGCTACGACGGCGTGGCTCTGGCCGACATCGACGGCATCGGCTACTCGACCTACCGCGATCCGGCCTCGACCGGGTTCGTCGCCGGCGTCGCCGCGCTCAACCTGCGCGTCGACCTCGACCGGCGACGGCACACCCCGACGCCTACATGGTCTACGAGCCCTACCAGGACCAGGGCAACGCGGCCGTGCAGACGGGTGTCTGGCAGGACTGGGACGCCTACCAGGGTGGCAGCCGCCAAGTGGTGGATCAACACCGGCGCCGCAGGGTGTGGCCAGGCCACTCCGTGCACCTGGTCGCACCATCGTCGACCGCCTTCCCCGACGCCACGATCCAGGAAGGCCTCAACTGCGGTCCCGGCGGCGTGAAGGTGCCCTGCCCCGGCTCGCTCGGCGTCAACCAGGGATCGTTCAACTCGGGCATCGTCTCCAACGCCGACGCGCTCTACGTGTCGGTCGATGGCTCGGAGACGACGTTCGACTTCGAGCGCGTTCTGCCGATGCCGACCAACAAGAACCAGTGCAAGAAGGACGGCTGGAAGAACTACGGCACGACCTTCAAGAACCAGGGTGACTGCGTCAGCTTCGTGGCCACCGGCGGGAAGAACCAGCCCAAGGGCTGACCCGCACGCCTACTCGGCAGCAACGGAGGCCCCGCTTCGGCGGGGCCTCCGTGCGTTCACGCGTCCACGTAGGCCGCCAGGTGCTCGCCGGTGAGGGTCGAGCGGGCGGCCACGAGGTCGGCGGGTGCGCCCTCGAAGACGACCTGGCCGCCGTCGTGGCCCGCGCCGGGGCCGAGGTCGATGATCCAGTCGGCGTGCGCCATGACCGCCTGGTGGTGCTCGATCGCGATGACCGACTTGCCGGAGTCGACGAGCCGGTCGAGCAGGCCGAGCAGTTGCTCGACGTCGGCCAGGTGGAGGCCGGTGGTCGGCTCGTCCAGGACGTAGACGTCGCCCTTGTCGCCCATCTGGGTAGCCAGCTTGAGCCGCTGACGCTCGCCGCCGGACAGCGTGGTCAGCGGCTGGCCGATGGTCAGGTAGCCGAGCCCGACGTCGGCGAGCCGCTCGAGAATCTTGTGCGCGGCCGGCACCGCTCCCTCGCCCGCGCCGAAGAACTTCTCGGCCTCGGCCACCGGCATCTCCAGCACCTGGCTGATGTCCTTACCGCCGAACTCGTACTCCAGCACCGCCGCGTCGAAGCGCTTGCCGCCGCACACCTCGCAGGTGGAGGAGACGCCGGCCATCATGCCGAGGTCCGTGTAGATCACGCCGGCGCCGTTGCAGTTCGGGCAGGCGCCGTCGGAGTTGGCGCTGAACAGCCCGGGCTTCACGCCGTTGGCCTTCGCGAACGCCTTGCGGATCGGGTCGAGTAGCCCGGAGTACGTCGCGGGGTTGCTGCGCCTGGAGCCGCGAATGGCGGTCTGGTCGATCGACACCACCCCGTCGAGACCGGCCACCGAGCCGTCGATCAGCGAGCTCTTCCCCGATCCCGCGACGCCCGTGACCACCACGAGCACGCCGAGCGGAATGTCCACGTCCACGTCCTGCAGGTTGTGGGTGTCCGCGCCGCGCACGTCCAGCGCGTCGGCCGACGTGCGCACCGACTCCTTGAGGGACGCGCGGTCGTCCAGATGACGGCCGGTCACGGTGTCGCTGGCACGGAGCCCCTCGACCGTGCCCTCGAACACCACCTCGCCACCGGCGCTGCCGGCGCCTGGACCGAGATCGACCACGTGGTCGGCGTTCATGATCGCCTCCGGCTTGTGCTCCACCACCAGCACCGTGTTGCCCTTGTCGCGCAGCCGCAGCAGCAGCTCGTTCATCCGCTCGATGTCGTGCGGGTGCAGGCCGATGGTCGGCTCGTCGAAGACGTAGGTCACGTCGGTCAGCGAGGAGCCGAGCTGGCGGATCATCTTGGTGCGCTGGGCCTCGCCGCCCGAGAGCGTTCCCGACGGACGGTCCAAGCTCAGGTAGCCGAGGCCGATCTCGACGAACGAGTCGAGCGTGTGCTGCAGCGCCGCTATCAGCGGCGCCACGGATTTCTCCTTGAGACCGGTGAGCCAGCCGGCCAGGTCGGTGATCTGCATCTCGCAGGCGTCGGCGATGTTGATCCCCTTGATCTTCGAAGAGCGCGCCTCTTCGGCGAGCCGGGTGCCGTCGCAGTCGGGGCACGTGGTGAACACCACCGCCTGCTCGACGAAGCGGCGGGCGTGCGGCTGCAGCGCGTCGATGTCCTTGGACAGGAACGACTTCTGGATCTGCGGGATCAGGCCCGCGTACGTCAGGTTGACGTCGTCGACCTTGATCTTGGTCGGCTCCTTGTAGAGGAGGTCGTTCAGCTCCTTCTTGTTGAACTTGTTGATCGGCTTGTCCGGGTCGAAGTAGCCGCAGCCTCGGTAGATGCGGCCATACCAGCCGTCCATGCTGTAGCCGGGGATCGTGAGCGCGCCCTCGTTGAGCGATTTGCTGTCGTCGTACAGCGCGGACAGGTCGAAGTCGTTGACCGAGCCGCGCCCCTCGCATCGCGGGCACATGCCGCCAAGGCGGTTGAAGCTCGCCGCCTTCGTGATCGTCTTGTCGCCGCGCTGCACCGTGATCCCACCGCTTGCCTTGACGGTGGGCACGTTGAACGAGTACGCGCTGGGCGAGCCGATGTGCGGCTTGCCGAGCCGGCTGAAGAGGATGCGCAGCATCGCGGTGGCGTCGGTCGCGGTGCCGACCGTGGAGCGGCCGTCGCCGGCCATCCGCTCCTGGTCGACGATGATCGCGGTCGTCAGCCCTTCGAGGACGTCGACCTCGGGGCGCGCCATCGTCGGCATGAAGCCCTGCACGAAGGTGCTGTAGGTCTCGTTGATCAGCCGCTGCGATTCCGCGGCGATCGTGCTGAACACCAGCGAGCTCTTGCCGGAGCCGGAGATGCCGGTGAACGCCGTCAGCCGGCGCTTCGGGAGCTCGATGCTGACGTCCTTGAGATTGTTCACGCGCGCGCCCTGCACGCGAATCAGGTCGTGGTCGTCGGCGATCACCGGATCGCTCAGCGCAGCTCTTGGATGCGGAGCATGTTGCCCGCGGGATCGCGGACGGCGCAGTCGCGAATCCCGTACGGCTGCTCGGTCGGCTCCTGGACGACATCGGCGTCGCTGGACTGCAGCCGCTCGAAGGTGCCGTCCAGGTCCTTGGTGGCCAGGACGAGCATTGCGTAGGTGCCCTTGGCCATCATCTCGGCGATCGTGCGGCGCTCGTCGTCGGTGATCCCGGGGTCGGCGGCCGGTGGGTCCAGGACGATGGACGTGCCGGGCTGGTCGGCCGGGCCGACCGTGATCCAGCGCATCTTGCCCTTGCCGACGTCGCCCCTGACCTCGAAGCCGAGGGTGTCGCGGTAGAAGGCCAGGGAGGCGTCCGGGTCGTCGTGCGGGAGAAAGCTCGCGTGAATGGTGATGTCCATGGCGGGCACCCTAGGTGCGGCTGGGGACCGGCGCTTCTCGATTCCTGATCGGTTTGGTCACCCGTTTCGCGACGCACGACGGCATCCCCGCCGTCGCGCGCGCCTCCGAGCTCCGGTAGGTGCTGGGCGGCATGCCGACAAGTTCGGTGAAGCGGGTGCTGAAGGTGCCCAGCGATGAGCAGCCGACGGCGAAACAGACCTCGGTGACGCTGAGGTCGCCACGGCGCAGCAGCGCCATCGCGCGCTCGATCCGTCGCGTCATGACGTAGCCGTACGGCGACTCGCCGTAGGCGCGGCGGAACTCGCGGCTGAAGTGCCCGGCCGACATGTGCGCGTCGCGGGCGAGCGCCTCGACGTCCAGCGGCTGCGCGTACTCCCGGTCGATCCGGTCACGAACGCGGCGCAGCCGCGCGAGGTCGCGCAGGTACTGCGCCGCGGCGGGTCTGCCGGTCACGTGGGAGATCGTGCCACGCGGGTCCGCCGGCTGCGCAGCCGCCCGCCGAGGGCGCCGAACAGCACGCCGAACGCGCCGTTGAGCACGAACAGCAGCACGTTCGGGTGGGGTAGTTCGTCGGCGTGGGCGGCGCCGCCGATGAGCTCGTTGGTGCCCAGGATCCCGGCGGTGAACAGCACGCCGCCGAGCAGCCCGCGGCGGGCGCCCTCGCCGGTGCCGTCGTGGTCGAAACCGGCGCCGATGCCGCCGATGGCGGCCAGCGCCAGAAGCACGAAGTAGACCGCGGCCGAGCGATCGAGCGCCAGGCCGGCGATCACCCCGAAGACGACCGGGAGCACGCCGGCCAGCACCACGATCTGCGCGGTCGAGCGCTCCCGGAGCAGCGGTGGCAGGCGCGACGACGTGTGGCCGGCGTTCACGCCGTGAAGCGTATCCCGCGACAGCCCGAGCCCGCGCCTGCAAGTCTGCCCGTGTGCGGGTCGAGGCGATGCTGACAGCCAGGATCCCCACCCCCGCGGGGTACGTGTTCCGTGCGCCAGGCGGACGCGCGGCGCGCCTGGCCGCTGCCGCGAACCCGCGCGGGCGCAGCGTCCCGCTCGCCGCCCTCGCGTTCGCTCTGCACCACCCGTCGGAGGGCACGATCCTGGTGGACACCGGACTTCACCCGGACGCCCTGCACAGCGTGAGGCTGGACTTCGGGCTGCCGATGGGCGTGCTCTTCCGGAGCCTGCAGCCGACCGGCCAGGCGTACGACGCGCAGCTACGGGAACGGCAGATCGATCCGGCCGGGATCGCGCGCGTGGTGATGACCCATCTGCACGTGGACCACACCAGCGGCATGCGGCTGCTGCCGGCCGCGGAGTTCATCTGCGCGCAGGGCGAGTGGGACGCCGCCCGCGGACGCGGCGCGGTGGGCAAGGGCTACGTGGGCCACCACCTGCCCGCGCAGGACCGGATGCGGTTGGTGGACTTCGGCCGCGAAGGCCAGCCGCACGGGCCCTTCGCGCACACGCTCGACCTGCTGGGCGACGGCAGCGTACGGCTGGTTTCGACACCCGGCCACACCGCCGGCCACCTGTCGGTGCTCGTGACGGGCCACGGTGGACCGCCGGTGCTGCTGGTGGGCGATGCCGCATACACGCTGCGAAGCGTCCGCGAGCGGATCCTGCCGCTGCTGACCGACAACGACGAGGCCGCGCTCGCGTCGCTGGACCAGCTCCGGGCGTTCATGGACGCCGAGCCGGACGCCGTGGTCGTGCCCTCCCACGACCCGGAGGCGTGGCTCGCCCTGTGATGCGTGACCGGGGCTGCTCCGGCTGGCCCCGGTGTAGGATCGCGTCGGTGGGGAGGCGAGCTTCAGGGGTTGTGCCGATGTTGCTGGTGGTCGTCTTCCTGGCCCTGCCCGCCTTGAGCGCCACCGGCCAGCTGCCGCAGCTGAACGACCTGTTCGCGCTCGGCGAGGGTGAGGGTCAGGAGCCCGCGAAGGCAGCCGTGCAGACCAACCCGGAGCCGCCGCTGGTGGCGACGCCGCGCGCGGACTGCGTATCCGGGGGCAAGCGCGAGCCCGGCGTTCAGGGCCGTGTGCCCGAGGGCAGCAACCCAAACGGCTTCAGCTGCAACGCCGATGTGATCGGTCGTGCCGGCAACTCCGGCGGCTTCAAGGTGCACCGCTACGTGGACCGCGCCGGCCACGAGTGCGCGTTCTACGACACCGCGCTCCTGTTCCCCACCAACGCCGTCAGGCTGGACGGGACCTCCGGCGGCGTCGCGGTGCTGGACATGTCGAACCCCCGCAAGCCGGTCGAGACGGCCAGGCTGACCGAGCCGGCCATGGTGACCCCGCACGAGTCGGTGGAGCTGAACACCAGGCGCGGATTGCTTGCCGCCGTGGTGGGCAACCCCTCGACGTATCCGGGGCTGGTGTCCATCTACGACGTCAGCCAGGACTGCCGCAAGCCGGTGCTCCAGTCGACCTCCTCATCGGCAAAGCTGGGGCACGAGAGCGGCTTCTCCGAGGACGGCAATACCTTCTACGCCACGGGCACGGCCATGAAGAGCATCTCGGCCATCGACGTGACCAACCCCAAGCAGCCCAAGAACATCTGGCAGGGCAACATCGTCTCGCACGGCATGTCGCTGCGCCCGGACGGCAACCGCGCCTATCTGGCCGACCCGGACGGCCAGCTGGTCACGCTGGACACCAGTGAGATCCAGGCGCGCAAGCCCGACCCGCAGACGCGCGAGATAAGCCGGCTGACCTGGAAGTCGGCCTCGATCCCCCAGAACGCGCTGCCGTTCACCGCCGGCGGCAAGCCCTACATCCTGGAGTTCGACGAGTACACCCAGGGCACCACCGGCGGCGGGAATGCCGACGCGGTGGGCGCCGCGCGCATCATCGACATGTCGGACGAGCGCAAGCCGCGCAGCGTCGCCCAGATCCGGCTACAGGTCAACCAGCCCACCGATCACGCGGCGGCACGCGAGGACCCGGGTGCGACCAGCCCTGTGCAGGGGTACGCGGCGCACTACTGCGACCTGGACTCGCGCGTGGATCCGACGGTCGTGGCGTGCTCGTTCATCGCCTCCGGCCTGCGCGTGTTCGACATCACCGAGCTGACCAAGCCGAAGGAGATCGCCTACTTCGTCAGGCCCAGCACGGTGCGGACCGAGAACGGCTACGACGGCAGCAACTTCGCCATGTCCAAGCCCGAGATCGTCGGCGACCGGCGCGAGGTCTGGTATTCCGATGGCGGCACCGGCTTCTACAACGTCCGGATCGATTCACGCGTATGGCCCGCCGCGTCGGGCTCGGGCCGCGGCTGTCTCGCTCGGCGGTCTCCGGTCGGGCCGCGCAACATCGGGCGTGTGCGGCTCGGCCTGACCAGGAAGACCCTGGCACGGCGGCTGCCGGCGCCTGTGCGCAAGACCAAGCGCTCATGGCGCTGGTGCGTGAAGGGCGGCAAGGGCACGGTGGCGGCCGCCTTCACCCGCAAGGGCAAGGTGGCCCTGATCAGCACGACCGCCCCGCGTCACGGCAACCGCGGCGTACTGGTGGGCAGCCGGACCAAGGCGGTGCGGTCGAAGTTCGGGCGCCGGCGCGCGATCAGCAAGACGCTGTTCCGCGCCAACGGGCATAGCCCGCGCCTGTTCGGCGTGCGCAAGGGCAAGGTGCGCTACTGGGCGGTGACCAACCGCCGCATCATCGCTCAAAAGCAGGCGCTACGCGCCTATCTGGGGTACACGGGCGTGGCCGCAAAGCGTACCCGCTGAACCGGGCCAGCACCGTCCTGGTTTGAGGGCGAATGAGAGCGGGGAAGGTTGCCCGCAGATCGGAGCGCGGCCTTCGTCGGGAAGCCCGCGCTTACAAATTCGTCGACCTAGGAGGTCGATTTCGTGCATTGCAAGCGAGCAGTAGGCCTGCTGGCAGCGGCAGCGGTGGCCTGTACGGCCGCCGCGCCCGCGTCAGCCGCCCCCAGTGGCAGCGAAAAGCTCCAGAACGCCCTGACCGTCAAGAACATCGTCAACCACGAGCGCCAGCTGGCGGCCATCGCCGGTCGCAACGGCGGCACGCGCGCGTCGGGTACGGCGGGCTACGACAAGTCCGTGGACTACGTGATCAAGAAGCTGACCAAGGCTGGTTACGACGTCAGCAAGCAAACCTTCAACTTCCCGTACTTCGAGGAGACCGCGCCTGCGTCGCTGGCGCGCGTGTCCCCGTCGCCGAAGACGTACGGCGAGGACGATTTCAGCGTCATGCAGTACTCCGGCAGTGGTACGGCCCAGGCCAAGATCGTCCCGATCGACGTGACGGTCCCGCCCACGCCGGAGCCGTCCAGCACCAGCGGCTGCGAGGCGGCGGACTTCGCCGGATTCACGCCGGGGTCGATCGCGCTGATCCAGCGCGGCACGTGCCCGTTCGGTGACAAGGCCAAGAACGCGAAGGCGGCCGGTGCCGCGGCGGTGATCATCTTCAACGAGGGTCAGCCGGGCCGCACCGATGGTCAAGGGGGCACCCTCGGTGAGCCCGTGGACATCCCGACGGTCTTCACCACCTACGCGGCCGGCGAGGAGCTGGTGAACCTGGCCAAGGCGGGCGAAGTGGTCGTCAAGGTCACCACCTCCACTGTCAGCGAGACGCGGCCCACGTACAACGTGATCGCCGACACGCCCACGGGACGCAAGGGCCGCACCGTCGTGGTCGGCGCGCACCTGGACTCGGTCGTCGAGGGTCCCGGCATCAACGACAACGGAAGCGGCTCGGCGACCATCCTGGAGACCGCTCTGCAGATGTCCAAGAAGAACATCGAGCCGCGCAACCGCGTGCGGTTCGCCTTCTGGGGCGCCGAGGAGTCAGGCCTTCTGGGGTCCACCGACTACGTCGGCAAGCTCAGCGAAGCCGATAAGGACAGCATCGCGGCGAACCTGAACTTCGACATGCTCGGGTCGCCCAACTATGCCCGGCTGGTCTACGACGGCGACGGTTCGGACAACCCCGACACCGGCCCCGGTCCCGTGGGCTCGGACACGATCGAGCGGATCTTCAACCGCCACTTCGCGTCCAAGGGCCTGGCGGTGGAGTCGACTGCGTTCGACGGCCGCTCGGACTACGGCCCGTTCATCGAGGCCGGGATCCCGGCCGGCGGCCTGTTCAGCGGCGCCGAGGAGCTCAAGACCGCCGAGCAGCAGGCCAAGTTCGGCGGCACCGCCGGGCAGCCGCTGGACCCGTGCTACCACCAGGCGTGTGACGGCATCAACAACCTCAACCGTCAGGCTCTGGATGAGCTGGGCGATGGGGCGGCGCATTCCATCTACGCGCTGGCGCAGCGCAAGAAGTCGATCGTGGTGCAGAAGAAGGCCAAGACCGCCAGGAAGGCGAAGGCGCGCACCGCGAAGGCGAGAAGGCGCCCAGCGGCAAGAAGCTGGCGCGCAGCTTCGACTACCGGGGCAGCCACCTGTTCCGTTAAACGCACCAAGGGGTCAGGCACCGCAACACGGTGTCTGACCCCGCGTTGCGTCAGCGCCGCCGCTGCACGGGCTTCAGCGCCGGGTTGCCGTCCATCGCGTCGCCCGGGTTGAGGTTCGTTCCCGGCGGCACGATCGCGTCGATGCGGTCCAGCACGTCGTCCGACAGCTCCACGTCGGCGGCGCTCAGCTGGCCCTCCAGGTGCTCCATCGTGCGCGGGCCGATGATGGCTGCGGTCACGCCCGGGTGGCGGATGACAAAGGCCAGCGCCATCTCCACGAGCGTCATGCCCGCCTCGTCGGCCAGCTTGCCGAGTGCGTCCGCCGCGTCCAGCTTGCGCTGGTTCTCGGGCAGTGACATGTCGTAGCGGTCGGGGATCATCTGCGCTCGCCGCGACTGCGGCAGGTCCCCGTCCTTGCGGTAGCGGCCCGACAGCCAGCCGCCCGACAGCGGGCTCCACGGGATCACGCCCATGCCGTAGCGCTGGGCGGTGGGCAGGACATCGGCCTCGATGCCGCGCACCAGGATCGAGTAGGGCGGCTGCTCGCAGATGAACCGCTCGCGGCCGCGGCGCTGCGCGGTCCACTGGGCCTCCACGATCTGCGAGGCCGGAAAGGTGGATGAGCCGATGTAGCGCACCTTGCCCTGGCGCACCAGGTCGGTGAGCGCTCCCAGCGTCTCGTCGATATCGGTGTCGATCTCGGGACGGTGGATCTGGTAGAGGTCGATCCAGTCGGTGCCCAGGCGGCGCAGGCTGTTCTCGACCTCGCGGATGATCCAGCGGCGCGAGTTGCCGAACTGGTTGGGGTCGTCGCCCATACGACCGTGGACCTTGGTGGCCAGGATCACGTCGTCGCGGCGGCCGCCGGCCAGCGCCTTGCCCACGATCTCCTCCGACTCGCCGCGGGCGTAGACGTCGGCGGTGTCCACGAAGTTGATGCCCGCGTCCAGCGCCCGGTGGATGATCCGGATCGAGTCGTCGTGGTCGGCGTTGCCCCACTGGCCGAACATCATCGCCCCCAGGCAGAGCGGGCTGACCTGCACGCCGGTGCTTCCGAGGTTCCTGGTCTCCATGCAGGCGACGTTAGTCGCCGGAGCGTCCGTGTAAGTCGTTCTCCACGGCGGTCGGCTGGCGCACCAGCAGCGACATCGATACGAGCACCGTGGTCACGCATCCCACGAAGGCCACATAGAGGCCCCAGTCGGGCCCAACGAACGAGTCGTCCACGTACTCGCGGAAGTCGGCGGCGATGGCGGCAGCCGCGAACGCGCCCGCCGCGGCGGCGACGAGGGGCAGCCACGAGTCGCGACCGCGGCGCAGGTGCACCAGCAGCGACGCGCCGATGACGACCGCGGCCACCAGCACGAACACGCCGTTGGCATCGGTGCCGTAGTCGGTCACGAGGATCGCCTTGGCCCACGGGCCCAGCGAGCCCAGAACCATCAGCGCCAGCCCGACGACGAGCGTCCAAACGGTCCGCGAGGTATTGGACAGGACCCGGTTTAGGAGAGGTTCGCGGGCGCCGCCGGCCGCCGGCTGTGGTTCTGGCTCGGGCTCGGGTCGCGGTTCTGGCTCGGGCCCGGGTTCCGGCGCGGGTAGCTCGGGCTCGGACCACAGGGGCCGGCGGCGCCGACGCCGTGAGGCACGCGGTTCGGGTTCCGGTTCCGGCTCGGGTTCGGGTTCGGCTTCGGGTTCGGGTTCGGGTTCTGGCTCGGGTTCGGGTTCTGCCCGGTTTGCCGCCGACGCCGCTGCTGCGGCCTCGCGCCGGCGCCACGGGCTCTCCGCCCAGTCGTACCGGGACGGCTCGGGCGCCGGCTCCGGCGCGGGCTCGGGTTCCGGCGCGAGCTCAGGCTCGGGCTCCGCCGGCCCCTGCTCGTCGACTTCGGCGAATTCGAGCAGCACCTTCTGGTTGCGGGACACCCGAGCCAGCGGGGGGTCGGTGGTAATTCCCACGCGAGCCAGCGCAGCTGCCACCCGGCGGCGGTCGCGGGCACCCATGCGCTGGATGCCCCAGGTCTGCTCGAACGCCTCCAGCCCCACCCGCGTGGGACCGTTGTCGTCCAGCCAATCGCGGATGATCTCCTCCGGTGCGCGGGCAGCCATCGGGTCCAGCGTACGGGTGGGCGGCGCTCGTCGCTACGTTCTATGGGTGCGCGGGAACGGCGACAGGGCGATCGAGGTCGAGGGGCTGGTCAAGCAGTTCAAGAAGGGCCCGCTGGCTGTGGACGGGATCGACCTGCACGTGGATCCGGGCGAGATCTACGGCTTCCTGGGCCCCAACGGCGCCGGCAAGTCGACAACGGTGCTGATGCTGACCACGCTCCTGCCACCCACCAGTGGATCGGCACGGGTGGCCGGGTATGAGGTGTCCACCGACGGCGCCCGCGTGCGCGAGCAGATCGGCGCGGCATTGCAGGAAGCCGCGCTGGACCCGTACCTGAGCGCGCGCGAGCACATGCGCCTGCAGACCGCGCTGCACGGCCTACCGCGTGCCGAGCGCAAGCGCCGCGGCGACGAGCTGATCGAGCGGGTGGGCCTGTCCGAGGCGGCCGATCGCAAGGTCAGCGGCTACTCGGGCGGCATGCGCCGGCGGCTGGACCTTGCGCTGGCGCTGGTGCACAGCCCAAGGATCCTGTTCCTGGACGAGCCCACCACGGGCCTGGACCCGCAGAGCCGCACGGCGTTGTGGGAGGAGGTCGAGCGCCTGTCGTCGGACGACGGTGTGACGGTCTTCCTGACCACCCAATACCTGGAGGAGGCCGACCAGCTGGCCGACCGCGTGGGGATCATCGACGACGGCAAGATCGTGGCCGAGGGCACGCCGGCGGTGCTCAAGGCCGAGATCGGCGTGCCGTCGGTCGAGGCCATACCCGCCGACCCGCGCCGGTGTGAGGACGTGACTCGCATCCTGGCCCCCTTCGGCGACGGCGAGAAGCCACACCGCGCGGGCGACGGCATCGCAGTGCGCCTGGCCGGCGGTGAGTCGGAGCTGGCGGCCGTGGTGCGTGCGCTGGATGCCGAGCACGTGGAGATCGCACACCTGCAGCTGCACGCGCCGTCGCTGGACGACGTGTTCCTGGCCAAGACCGGCCGCACGCTCGAGGGCGCGGGCGACGGTGAGGACGAAGGGGCGGCGGAGGCGCAGGCCACCCGGTGAGCAGGGCCACCCGGATCCAGGTGGCCGAACTGGCGCGCCGCTCGATCGTGCGCACGTTGCGCCAGCCCGCGCAGGTGGTTCCCACCATCATCTTCCCGCTGGCCCTGCTCTCGGTGAACGTCGGCGGTCTGGATACGGCGACCGCGCTGCCCGGCTTTCCCACCGACTCCTACCTGAGCTTCCTGATCGCGGTGCCCTTCATCCAGGCCGCCATCTTTGCCGTGAACAACGGCGGCGCCGACCTGGCGCGGGACATCGAGACGGGCTTCTTCGACCGCTTGGCGCTGACCCCGATGAGCGGCACCGCCCTGGTCATGGCTCAACTGGCCGGCGTGGTGGTGCTGGGGGTTTTCCAGGGGCTGGTCTACCTCACCGTCGGAATTGCTTTCGGCGCGTCCTTCGACGCAGGCGCGGCCGGCGTGCTGGTGTTGGTGGCGCTGGTGCTCGTGATCATGTTCGCCTTCGGCTGCATCGGCCTGTTCTTCGCCTTCCGCACCGGCAGCAGCGAGGCAGTCCAGGGGCTGTTCCCGGTGCTGTTCGTGTTCCTCTTCCTGTCCTCGCAGGCGCTGCCGCGCGACCTGCTCGAGCAGGACTGGTTTCGCACGATCGCCACCTACAACCCGGTCAGCTACCTGATCGAGGGCATCCGCAGCCTGTTCATCATCGGCTGGGATCCCGAAGCGCTGGCGCTGGCGTTCGCCTGCGCCACCGGGATCGGCGCGATCTTCCTGACCCTGGCGGTGGGCTCGCTGCGCACGAGGCTGACGCGCACATGAGGACGCGTTCCGTGGCGCTGGCCGTGGCCTGGCGCAACCTGCACAACTTCTTCACCAATCCGGCGCTGGTGGTGCCCGCGCTGCTGTTCCCGCTGTTCTTCTTCACGGCCTTTGCGGGCGGCCTGTCCGGCATCTCGAACGCCCCCGGCTTCGACTTCCCCGACGGCTACACGGCGTTCCAGTTCGTGTTCGTGTTGCTGCAGGCGTCGGCGTTCGGCGGCGTGTTCACGGGCTTCGCCATCGCGCGCGACTTCGAGGCCGGCTTCGGCCGCCGGCTGATGCTGGCCGCCCCGCGCCGCTCGGCCATCGTGGCCGGCTACGCCCTGGCTGCCCTGACGCGCGCGGTGTTCGTCTGGGCCATGCTCACGGTGATCGCCCTGGCGGTGGGGATGCAGGTCGGGGGGAGCATCAGGGACCTGGCCGGGCTCTACCTGCTGGCCGCGCTGACGTGCCTGGCGGCCGTGCTCTACGCCACCGGCATCGCGCTGCGCTTTCGCTCCTTGCAGGCGGGCCCGCTGATGCAGACGCCGACCTTCCTGGTCCTGTTCCTGGTGCCGGTCTACGTTCCCATCGAGCTGCTGACCGGGTGGGTCGAGGCAGCGGCCCACTTGAACCCGGTCACGCCGATGGTGGAGGCGGGGCGAGACCTGATCTCGGGCGGGTCGGCGCACGTGCTGCTGGCCTACGGTTGCGGCCTGGGCCTGGTGCTGGCGTTCACCGTGTGGGCCATCGGCGGGCTGCGCAGCGCCGAGGCCGCCGGCGGATAGTGTCGTGACATGACCGAACACGAGCGGGATCCCGAGGACCTGGACGCCGAGATCGCCGACCTGGAGCAATCGGCCGAGAAGGTTCAGGACGACATCGACCAGACGAAGTCCGACTGGGAGAAGAAGAAGGGCGACGAGTCCGTTCCCGGCGCCATCGGCGACGACGACGTGGGCCATGACACGTTTGCCGAGGACGAGGACGAGGGCGGGTAGGCTCGCCCGATGGCATTGCACAAGGGAGAAGGCTGGAGCGTCGCCAACCTCGACGACCTGGGGGAGGGGCCGGGATTTCGCAAGATCCGCCGCGAGCTGGACGTGTCCGAGATGGGGGTGAACGCCATCGTCCAGCCGGTGGGGGTGGAGCCCGATTTCCACTTCCACGAACGCCAGGAGGAGGTGTACTTCGTGCACCAGGGGGCGGTGGAGATCGAATTCGGCGACGGCACCACGCACCGGCTGGAGGCCGGGGGGCTGGCGCGTGTGGCCGCGGCGACGCCCCGCAAGGTCAAGGCGGTTGGCGACCAGGACGCCGTCTACGTCGTTTTCGGCGCCGAGGGCGGCTACGTGGGGCGGGACGGACAGCCAGGCGCCGGTGCTGACTAGCGCGTTCCTGGCGGCCGCCACGGTGGCCGGCTGTCCCGCCTTCCCGGCCGACAACCACTGGAACCGGCGCGTCGATGGCCTGCCGCTGCACCCGCGCTCGGCGGCCATGGTCGCGGCCGTGGGCGCCGACCGCCGCGCCCACGCCGACTTCGGCTCCGGGCTCTACGAGGGCCGGCCGATCGGCATCCCGTACCGCGTGGTCAAGCGCGGGCAGCGCCGGGTGCCGGTGAGCTTCGAGTACGCGTCCGAGTCCGATCGCGGCCCGTACCCGATCCCGCCAGGCGTGCCGATCGAGGGCGGCCGAAGCGCCGACGGCGACCGGCACGTGATCGTGCTCGACCGCTCGCGCTGCCGGCTGTACGAGCTCTTCGACGCCCACCCCTCGGCCGGCGATCGCAGCTGGCGCGCGGGCTCGGGCGCGACGTGGAGCCTGCGTTCGAACAGGCTACGGCCGCGCGGCTGGACCTCGGCTGACGCGGCAGGGCTGCCGATCTTCCCCGGCCTGGCGCGCTACGAGGAGGTCAAGCGCGGCGCGATCAGGCACGCGCTGCGCATCACCGTCCCGCGCACGCGCAGGGCGTTCGTGTACCCGGCGCGCCACTTCGCGTCGTCGCTCACCGACGCCGCGCTGCCCGCGATGGGGCAGCGCTTGCGCCTGCGGCGATCGTTCGACACTTCGCGCTATCCGCGTCAGTCACGCGTGGTGCTGACGGCGCTCAAGCGCTACGGCGCGCTGGTGGCCGACAACGGCTCGGCCTGGTACGTCTCGGGCGCGCCCTCGAAGGGCTGGAACAACGATGACCTCGCCAGCCTCGGCCGCGTCCGCGGCTCGGACTTCGAGGTCGTTGACAGCGGGCGGCTGGGCCGCCCGCGCTGACCCTCAGGTCTCGCGCTCGAGCCTGGCCGCACGCTCGGATTCGGCGTCGGCCTTCTCCTGCTGGCGCGCCGCGTTCTCCTTGGCGTCGCCCTTCTGCTCTTCCTTGCGGCCCTGCTGGCGCAGCGAGGCGTCGTCGGTGATGTCGCCGGCGGCCTTCTTCGCGCGACCTGTGACTTTGTCCATAATTCCCATTTTCCGCCCGATACCCGGATTGCGAATTGCCAATCACCGAATCGCGCGGCGGCGGCTCAGCGGCAGCGCTCCCCAGCAGACCGCGAACGCCAGAGTGGCCCCAACGGCGCACAGCACGCCGGCCACGGTGCCGAACACTGCGCTGGTCACCAGCGTGACCGCGGCGGTCATGGCCACCGCGAGGAAGGCGAGCCCGGCCAGCGCGAAGTGGTTCGCTGTGCGCACCACGTACTGCTTGTCCTGCAAGCGAAACGTCACCCGGTGCTGGGCGATCGGCGCCACCAGCGCCACCGTGGCCGCCCCGGCGCACAGGAGGCTGACCAGGTAGAGGTAGCGCTGCGGGTCGCTCAGCTCGATGAAGCGGGAGTTGAAAGGCACGATCAGCAGGAACGCGAACAGGACCTGCACACCGGTGATGGCCACCCGCAACTCGGCCAGCAGCTCGGTCAGGTTGCGGTCCAGGCGCTCCTCCTCGGTCTCGGCGCGCCCGCTAGGGGACTCGGTGGGCATGACGAACGTATACCCGGTGGGGCGTTTCTAGGGCTGGGTCGTGCCGGGCGCGGGCTGCGCCGGCGCCTGCGGCGTAGTCTGCTGTGGTGGCGCGCTCCGCTGCTGCGGCGCCTGCTGGCCCCCGGTCTCTGCCGGGGCCGTCTGCTGCTGGTCGGGCGCGGCCTCCGGGGTCGTCTGCTGCTGTTCCTCCGAGGGCGTCGTTTGCTGCGGCTCGGTGGTGGTGTTCTGCTGCTGGGACTCCTGCGAGCGCTTGGAGTTCTTGCCGCCGCCCAGGATGATCGCCCCGTTGCCGTCGTCACCGAATGGGTTGCCGATGGCCAGCTGGCCGGCGGTGAGCACCACGCCGGCGATCAGGAATGCCAGCGCCGCGGTCAGCGCCACGACCTTGGGCTTGATGCGGCCTGCGACTCCGCGGCTTGGCGGCTGGCGGTACACGCGGATGTCGGCCAGGTCGCCGTCCGCCTCCGGGTACATCGCCTCGGTTGGCGGAAGGTGCCGTGTCGGTCCCTCGGGAAGCTGGCTGTCGCGGCCGACGTGGCTGGCGGCGGGCTCGCGGACCTCGGTGTCCGGGAGCGCGCGTGTGGACACCGTGACCTTCTCGGCCATTTTGGCCGTCGGCCGGTCCAGCATCTCCTTCAGGATGGTCACGACCACAGGGGTCGCTGCCGCCGCAATTGGCGTTCCTGAGGCCCAGATGCGCGAGACCACGATCGCCGCCACGGCCGCGGAAACACTGGCGATGGCCAGCGTGCGCAAATCCAGGCGGTTCGCGTCCTCGCGCGGATTGCGCGTCTGCGAGGACATGAAACAGGCAGGGTAGCGAGCTTCTACGCGCCCGTCTGGCGGGATAGGTTTGCTCTGTGAGCGATCCATCACAGACCGTCGACGTGGCCGTTGTGGGCGCGGGTCTGGCGGGCCTGACGGCGGCTCGGGACCTCGTGGAGGCGGGCAGGTCGGTGATGGTGCTCGAGGCGCGCGACCGCGTCGGAGGGCGGACGCTGAACGAGGACCTCGGCGACGGCAAGGTGGTCGAGGTGGGCGGCCAGTGGGTCGGCCCCACCCAGGACCGGATGGCCGCGCTGGCGCGCCAGATGGGCGTGGACACCTACCCCACCTACTCCGACGGCCAGAACCTGAACGAATGGCGCGGCAAGGTCACGCGCTACAGCGGAACCATCCCGCGGATCAGGCCGACGGCGCTGGTCGACATGGGGCAGGCGATGGCACGGCTGAACCGGATGTCGCGCAGCGTGCCGCTGGACCGCCCGTGGACCGCACCAAAGGCTGCGCGGTGGGATGCCACCAGCGTGCGCACCTGGATGGACCGCTCGATGGCTACCGGTACCGGCAAGGAGGCCATGGCGCTGGGGATCCAGTCGGTGTGGGCGGTCGAGCCCGAAGATCTCTCGCTGCTGCACCTGCTGTTCTACACGCACTCCGCCGGCAGCCTGGAGATGCTGTTCGACACCGAGGGCGGGGCCCAGGAGCGCCGCTTCGTCGGCGGCTCGCAGCTGGTGTCCCAACGCCTGGCCGGGCGCCTGGGCGACGAGGTGGTCCGCCTGGAGGCGCCGGTGCGCCGGATCGACCACGGGGACGAGGGAGTGACCGTCGTGGCCGACGGCCTGACCGTGGCCGCGCAGCGCGTGGTCGTGGCGCTGCCGCCGCCGCTCGCCGGCCGGATCGCCTACCACCCGCTGCTGCCCGGCTATCGCGACCAGCTGACCCAGCGCACGCCGATGGGCACCGTGGTCAAGGCGATGGCCGTCTACGACGAGCCGTTCTGGCGTGCCGACGGGCTCAGCGGGCAGGCCACGACGGACGAGGGCATGGTCCGGCTGACCTACGACAACTCGCCGCCTGATGGCTCGCCGGGAGTGCTGCTGGGCTTCGTCGATGGTGCCCGCGCGCGACGGTTCGGCCTGCTCGACGCCGCCGAGCGCCGGAGCGTGGTGGTGGACACGTTCGCGCGCCTGTTCGGCCCCCGGGCGGCCGATCCCGAGCGCTACATCGAGCGCCTCTGGGCCGAGGAGGAGTTCACGCGCGGGTGCTACGGCGCGCACATGCCAACCGGCGCCTGGACCGCGTACGGGCCGGCGCTGCGCGAGCCGATCGGCCCGATCCACTGGGCGTGCACGGAAGCAGCCCTGATATGGAACGGCTACATGGATGGCGCGGTGCGCTCCGGCGAGAGCGTGGCGCGCGAGGTGCTGGGTGTCCTGTGATGCGGTGGTCATCGGCGCCGGACACAACGGCCTGACCGCCGCGGCCTACCTGGCCCGCGCAGGCCTGTCGGTGCAGGTGTTCGAACGGCGCGACATCGCCGGCGGGGCATGCGTGACCGAAGAGCTGTGGCCCGGGGTGCGAGCTTCGCCGGGCGCGTACACCCTGTCGCTGCTGCGGCCCGAGATCGTGCGCGATCTGGACCTGGCCGCCCACGGCCTCCAGGTGTCGGTGCACGAGCCGTACCTGTTCGCGCCGTTTCCCGACGGCAGAAAGGTCGTGACCTGGTCCTCGCGCGAGCGCACGCACGCGCAGCTGGAGCGCGACTGGTCGCGTGCCGACGCCGACGGCTACGCGGTGTTCGCCGAGCGCTGGGAACGGGCCGCCGCGCGGGCTCGCCCGCTGATGTCCGAGCCGCCCGACCGCGAGCGCTGGCTGGAGGCCATCGGTCCAGGGATCCTGGACGGGCCGGTGTCGGCCGAACTGGAAGACATCCCGTCGGAGCAGGTGCGCGTGCCGTTCGCCGTCCAGGGGCTGATCGGCACGCTCGCCGGCCCGGACGATCCGGGCACCGCGTTCGTGGGCTTCTACCACGACCTGGGGCAGGCGGCAGGGGTGGAGGGCGCCTGGGGCTACGCCCGCGGTGGCATGGGCGCGGTGTCCGGAGCGCTGCGCTCTGCGGCCGAGGCCGCGGGGGCGCAGATCAGGCTGGAGAGCCCGGTCGAGCGCGTGTTGGTGGAGGACCCCCCATTGCGGGGGGCAGGCGGCAGGGCAGTTGGCGTGGTGCTCGAGGGCGGGGAGGAGGTGCGAGCGAAGCGTGTGCTCTCGAACGCCGACCCGGTGCGCACAGCCGCCCTGGCCGGGGTCGGCGCACCGGACGGATGGCGCCAGGCCGGGCCCGTGGTCAAGGTCATGGTGCTGCTGGACGGGCTGCCGGATTTCCCGGCGTGGCCCGGCGAGGAGCCGTGGCGGGGCGCCATCGACATCGGCTTCACGCTCGACGACCTGACGGCCGCGGCCGATGATGCCCGCGCCGGCCGGCCCGCAGCGCGGCCGTGGATCGAGGCGGCGTGCCAGACCGCATCGGACGACTCGCTGGCGCCGGAGGGCAAACACGTGCTGTCCATGTTCTGCCAGTGCTTTCCGGCCGACGTGGACGCCGAGGCGGCCGCCGATACGGCCATCGCCCGCTTCGCCGAGGTGTGCCCGGAGCTGCCCGACCGGGTCATCGGCCGCCTGGCGCTGGGCCCGCGCCAGCTGGAGGAGCGCTTCGGCATCACGGGCGGCCACATCTTCCACGGCGAGATGCTGCCCGGCCAGATCCTCGAGCAGCGGCCGGACCGGCGCAGCTTCGGCGGCATCGAGGGCCTGTACCTGGCCGGCTCGGGCGCCCACCCAGGTGGCGCCGTGACCGGTGCGCCGGGGCTGCTGGCCGCCCGAGCGGTGCTCGACGACCGCTGATGGCGCGCGTCTACGTCACCCGCGAGCTGCCGGGCGGGGCACTGGACCGGCTGCGCGAGGCGCACGAGGTCGAAGTCTGGGACGGCGACGACCAGCCGCCGGCCGCCGAGCTGGCGCGCCAGGCCGCGGAGGCCGAGGGGTTGTTGACCATGCTGGGCGACCGCGTGGACGGGGCGCTTCTGGATGCGTCGCCGCGGCTGCGGGCCGTGGCCAACTACGCCGTGGGCGTGGACAACGTGGACGTGGCGGCCGCCACCGACCGCGGCATCCTCGTGGGCCACACGCCCGACGTGCTGACCGGTGCCACGGCCGACATGGCGCTGGCGCTGATGCTGGCGGTCATGCGCCGCCTGCCCGAGGGCGAGGCGCTCGTGCGCCAGGGGCGCTGGACCTCCTGGGCGCCGGACGGGCTGCTGGGGCGGGACCTCAGCCGCTCGACGGTCCTGATCGTGGGCCATGGGCGAATCGGGCAGGCGGTTGCCCAGCGCGTGCGCGGCTTCGGTGCCGACATCATCGTCGCCGGGCGTGACGACCAGCTGGAGCCGCTGCTGGAGCGGGCTGACGTGGTCAGCCTGCACTGCCCGCTGACCGACCAGACGCGCGGCCTGATCGGCGCGCCCGAGCTGCGTGCGATGGGGCCGGACGCGTACCTGGTGAACACGGCCCGCGGACCGGTGGTGGACACCGACGCGTTGCGGACGGCGCTCACCGAGGGCTGGATCGCCGGCGCGGGCCTGGATGTGACCGATCCCGAGCCGCTGCCGGGTGACCACCCCCTGCTGGGCGCTCCCAACCTGGTCATCGCCCCGCACATCGCCTCAGCCACCCACTACACGCGCGCCGCGATGGCCGACTTGGCCGTGGACAACCTCCTGGCGGCCCTGGCGGGACAGCCGATGCCGCATACGGTGAACCCGGAGGCCTGGACGAAAGGCTGAGGAGGCAGGGGACCGTTGCGGCGCCCCGAATAGCGCAGCGATGAGCCCCCGCGCCGTCTCGACCTGCGTCATTTGTGCGTTCGCTCTGACTCCGGCGGCCGTGGCCGCCGATCTGCCCGGCGGGACGCAGGCCCCGCCCACCGGCGGCGCTGCCGCCCCGGCGGCTCCTCAGACGCCCGCGCTGGCGCCCACTCCGGCCGACGCCGTGCGGCAGGCGCCCGCGCCCCAGCCCGCCCCCGTGGCCCCGGCCGCGCCCGTGGCCACCCCCTCGACCACGCCGCCGGCGATGCCCGCCGCGGTGCCCACCGCCCCCGCGCTGCGCCCCACTTCCGCCGTTACCGCCCAGAACGACGACGACGTGGTCGAGGTCCCGGTGCCGCGCCGCGCGCCCCGCGCCGGCACCGGCGCCCGTCCCCGCACCGGTTGCGCAGACGCCGCAGCTTCCCATGACCGGTTTCGACCTGGGCCTGTTCACCTCGGTCGCCTTGGTGATGCTGGGCACCGGCGTCGGCCTCTCGGCCGCGGTCGGCCCGGCGCCGCGCCGCCGCTAGCCTGGCGCGGCGGGCGCTGGTCAGCGATCGGCTGGCGCCGCTCGCTCTCCCGTTGGCGCCCGCGGCGATGCCGGCGAAACGGCTGGCTGGGTAGGGGGCCGGAGACGTTTCGTCACAGTCGTAACGCTCCCGTCACCCGACCGCACCAGGTCGCGCCCACGAAACTCGACTTGCGTACCTGTGCGGTACGCAAGTCGGGTCGCGGCCGCAGCGGGGCCCCCAGCGTGGCCGAGAATGACGGGAACGTAACGAGCCTCCCCCTACCCAGCCGCAGTTCCTCGCCGGGCCCGCCGCGGACGCCGACGATGAACCCCGCCCGGCGTCGCGCCGCCGCTAACTACGCGGACGCAGCGTGATGACGTGGCTGTCGCGGCGGCGATTGCCCGAACGGTCGTAGGCCTCGACGCTCAGGCGCACCTTGGCCGGCCGCCCGCCCATCATTGCGCTTCGCAGCGCTTTCGCCTGCGCGCTGGAGAACCGGATCGACATGGCGTGCCGGCGCTGGATCCCGCGTCCGGTCTGACGGATCTTCAGGCTCGGGGTCCGCCCGCCCATGCCGGCGCGCGGCCGGGTGGCGCAGTCCTCGTCGCAGCGGACCGTGAGCGCGAGCGCCCGGCCCTGCAGCAGTTGCTGGTGGCGGGGCACCGAGAAGCCGAGCGTGGGCGGGCGCGCGTCGCGCTTACGCCGGATGGGGGTCAGCGGCTGGGCCGGCGCGGGTGTACCGGCGAGCGAGTGCCAGGTCCAGGCGATGGTGGCGCTTGCGCCGCGGTAGGGGTCCACGGACGGGGCGGCGGGCGAGCGCCCACCGGCGGGCCGTTCGGCTACGAAGCTGAAGCTGCGCCGTGCGCCTGGGTCCAGGAAGCCCAGCGGCCGGGCGCCCACCTGGGTCAGCGGTCCGCGGTAGACAACGACCGGCGAATCGATGTCGGTCACGTCCAGCACCGATACCGCCATCGCGCTGCTCAGCTTGCCGCCGCCGGCGCCGACGCGCTCCGACACTCGACCCGGTGATAGCCAGAAGTAGCGCGTGGCCGGGCCCTGGTTGCGCACGGTCACGGTTCCCGAGGTGGCCTGGCCCTCGCGCAGCCCGCGAATTCGCATCACGGGCGCCTGGCTGGACGGGCCGGCGGCGAACGCCTTGCCCGAGAAGGTGGTCGCAAGACCCCGGGTTGCGGCCGCGCTGTCGTTGTCCTGCATGCGCTGGACCACGGTCAGCACGGCCAGGCACGCCGCGACGGCGAGCGAGGTACGCGCTAAGGAATGCAGCTTGGGACGGGACATAGCCAACCTCCACTTATTCCCTCGGCAGGCGCCCCGTCCTGCTTTAGGGCGGCACAATGCAAGGAATGGACCTGGGGCTGAACGGCAAGGCGTGCGTGGTCACCGGCGCCGGCCGCGGTATCGGCGCCGCGGTGGCCCGGCTCCTGGAGGACGAGGGCGCACGCGTGCTGGGGGTCTCGCGTAGTCAGGGGTTCCAGGCCGACGTGACCGATCCGGGCGCCGCTGAGCGGATCGTGGCCGAGTGCGAGGCCAGGTTCGGCGGCATCGACGTGCTGGTGAACAATGCCGGCACCTCCGAAGTGAAGCCGCTCGAGCAGCTGGAGGACGCCGACTGGCAGGCGCAGTGGGAGTTGAACGTGATGGCGTCCATGCACTTGATGCGGGTGGCCTGCCCGAAGATGGCCGAGCGCGGGGGCGGCCGGGTTGTCAACGTCAGCTCCTCGTCCGGCAAGCGCCCCAGCCAGACCAACGCCGCGTACTCGGTGGCCAAGGCCGCTCAGCTGTCGCTGTCGCGCGTTTTCGCTGACGCGTGGGCCGGCCGCGGCGTGCTTGTGAACGCGGTGACGCCCGGCATCGTGGCGTCGCAGCTGTGGATGGCCGACGGCGGGATGGCCGATCAGATCGCTCAGCGCAGCGGCCAGACCCGCGAGCAGGTGGTGGCCGAGAAGGCGGCCGCCCAGCCGGTGGGCCGCTACGGGAGCGAGGAGGAGATCGCGGCCGTGGTGGTCATGCTGTGCTCGAAGCAGGCGTCCAACGTGGCCGGGGCCGCATGGTCGGTCGACGGCGGTGCCGTGCCCGTGATCATCTGACCCGGGGCCTAACCTCGCCGGGGTGAATCCCGATGTCGAGTACAGCGTGCGGCGCTCCGACCGCGCCCGCCGGGCACGGATCCAGGTGTCCGCCGACGGGGTGGAGGTGGTGGTACCGCGCCGCCTGCCGATGCACGAGGTCGAGCCCTTCATCGCCGAGAAGCGGCCCTGGATCGAGCGCACGCTGCGCAGGATCCGAGAGGCCGAGGCCGAGCGGCCCGCAGCCGAGCTCGAGGACGGTGGCCAGGTGCCCTATCTGGGGGAGACGCTGCTGTTGCGGGTCAAGGTCGAGCCGGGCCGCAGCCGCGCGCACGTGGCGCGCCGGGGCGACGTACTGGTGGTCAAGGTGGCCGCCCCGGGTTCCGGCGCCGTGGCCGAAGCCCTGGACGGCTGGTACCGGCGCCAAGCCCGCGCCGAGGTCGAGCCGCGCCTGGACGCCGCCTGTGCCCGCGCGGGCACGTCCTATTCGCGGCTGTCGATCCGCGCGCAGCGCACGCGCTGGGCCAGCTGCTCCTCGTCGGGGGCCATGAGCTTCAACTGGCGGCTGCTGCTGGCCCCTGCCGAGATCCTGGACTACGTGGTCGAGCACGAGGTGTGCCACCTGTCGATACACGACCACTCGTCCCGGTTCTGGAAATTGCTGGCCGCGCGGATGCCGGAATATCGCGAGCACGAGCGGTGGCTCAAGCGCCACGGGCCGTCCCTGAAGCTCCCGTAAGGGTCATTCCGGATTGTCCGCGGCTCCCGGCCCGGCGACCCTGCGTGGCATGGAACCCGAAGAACAAACCCAGCCGTTGCCCCCGCCCTCGCCCCGCCGCCTGACCCGCTCCCGGACCGACCGTGTGCTGGGTGGGGTCTGTGGCGGCATCGGCCGCGCGCTCGGCGTCGACGCCCTGGTCGTGCGCATCCTGGCCGTGGCCCTGCTGTTCGCCGGCGGAATCAGCCTGATCGTTTACGTGGCGATGCTGGTGCTCGTGCCCGAGGCAGCCGAGGGCTCCGAGCAGCCGCTGCCCAAGCGCGAAACCAACACCGTGGTGGTGGTGCTGATGGCGGTCGGCCTGATCGTGCTCGCACCGATCCTGCTGGGCGGCGGCCTGCTGCTGGCAGGCGTGTTGTTCCCGCTCGCCTTCCTCGCCCTTGCCGGCCTGGTCACGTGGTGGCTGGTGTCCGGCGAGCCGTTCGGCGGCGACGGGGTCGACCTGATCCGCCGCAGCGCGCTCGGGCTGCTGGTGCTCGGGGGCTCGGCGTTGATGTTCGGTGCGGGCTTCATCGGCGCCGGCATGGGCGGCGGCACCGCCGCGGCCGCCGCGGTCGTGGCGGCGGGCGCGGTGCTCGTGGTTGGTGCGTTCGTGGGCCGTGTCCGTTGGGTGATCGTGCCTGCCATGGCACTGGCGCTGGGCGTAGGCGTGGTGTCGGCTGCCGGGCTGTCGCTGGAGGGCGGCGTCGGCGAGCGCGACTACCGACCCAGCTCGGCCGCGGCGCTGAAGGACCATTACGAGCTGGGCGCGGGCGAGATGGTGCTCGACCTGCGCCGGGCCGACCTGCCCCGCGGCGACACGCCCCTGGAGCTCGATCTGGGTATGGGCCAGGCAACCCTGGTGGTGCCCAAGGACGTGTGCGTGGCAAGCAAGGCCCAGGTGGGCGCCGGCGCGGTGGACGTGTTCGGCGACACCAACGCCGGCGTGGACGTGGATTGGGACGACCAGCCGGAGGCCGGCCGCAAGGGCCGGCGCGTGGTGGTGGATGCCGACTTGGGCTTCGGCGCCCTGCTGGTGCGTCACGACCGGCGTGACCTGGACCACCCGCGCCACGACCGCGGCGACAACGGCCCGTTCGGCGACTACCGCGGCCCCGGCAACATCGGGTGCTCGGATGCGTAAGCCCGACGTCCCCGCCCTGGTGGCGGGCGTCGCCCTGCTCGGCTTCGGCGGCGTGCTGCTGCTGGACGCCCTGGGCGAGCTGCAGCTGACGTTCGGCTCGATGGCCCCTATCGCGTGCGCCGCGATGGGGGCCACCCTGCTGGCGCTCGGGCTCAGCCGCCGGCCCTGAGCGGCTTGCGCTGCGATCATGGAAGCGCCCATGGCCACCAGCCCCGCCGCCGCTCCCCAGCACCCGCGCCGGCCCGGTCTGATCACCCGCGGGTCGGTGGAGGTGGCGCTGGGCGCCGCGCTGCTGGCGCTGAGCCTGCTGCTGACGCTCAGGGCCACCGGGGCATGGTTCTCGGACGCGATCGTGTGGCCGTTCGTGCTCATCGTCGCCGGGACCGCGCTGCTGTGGCGGCGGTCGGCAGCGCCGGCCGAGGTCGTGGCGGAGCGGCCGCGGGTGGAGCCCTCGCCCGAAGTCCAGGCCCGGCGCGAGTCCGAGCAGGTGCGCGAGCGGGCCGCGGTGGCCTCGCGAACGGGTGTGGGCATCGCGCTGGTGATCACCGCCGGCCTGGTGTTCCTGCAGGCCACGGGCGCGCTCAGCGCCGCGCGCGACGTGATCCTGGCCGTGCTCGTGGTGCTGGTCGTGTTCGGGGTGATCTTCGCCCCGTGGGTGCTGCGGCTGGCGCGCTCGCTGACCGCCGAGCGGTCCGAGCGGATCCGCTCCCAGGAGCGCGCCGAGCTGGCTGCGCACCTGCACGACTCGGTGCTGCAGACGCTGGCGCTGGTCCAGCGCAACAGCCACGACCCGCGTGAGGTGGCGGCCCTGGCCCGCAGCCAGGAGCGCGAGCTGCGCGACTGGCTGTCCGGGCGCTCGGGCGACGAGGCGGCAGGAGGGGTGGCGCGATCGCTGGAGGAGGCCGCCGCCGACGTCGAGCGCGCACACGGAGTGCCCGTCGAGGTCGTGACCGTGGGCGACCGGGATCTGGACCCCGCAGCGGAGGCGCTCGTGGCCGCCACGCGCGAGGCCATGGTCAACGCCGCCAAGTTCGGCGGCGGCCATCCGGTGGACGTGTACGCCGAGGCCGGCCCGCAGCGCACGGAGGTGTTCGTGCGCGACCGCGGTCCGGGCTTCGACCCGGACGCCATCCCGGCCGACCGCCGCGGCGTGCGCGAATCGATCCTGGGGCGGATGGAGCGCCACGGGGGGCAGGCCAGGATCGCCAGCTCACCCGAGACCGGCACCGAGGTCGAGCTGGTGCTCGAGGCCGACCGATGAGCGAGCCGCGCCTGGTGATCGTGGACGACCACGGCCTGTTCCGCGCCGGCGTGCGCGCCGAGCTGGAGCAGCTGGTGCGGATCGCCGGCGAGGCGGCCACCGTGGCCGAGGCCGTGGAGGTCATCGCGCGCGAGCGGCCGGATGTCGTGCTGCTGGACGTTCACATGCCCGACGGCGGTGGGGTGGAGGTCATCCGCCGGGTGGCGCCCGAGAACCCGGACGTGCGCTTTCTGGCGCTGTCGGTCTCGGACGCCGCCGAGGACGTGATCGCCGTGATCCGCGCCGGCGCCCGCGGCTACGTGACCAAGACCATCTCCGGCCCCGATCTGGCCGAGGCCGCCCGGCGTGTGCACGACGGCGACGCCGTGTTCAGCCCCCGCCTGGCCGGTTTCGTGCTGGACGCCTTCGCCGGAGCCGGCGATGCCGAGGAGCCGGGTGACGATGAGCTGGACCAGCTCACCCCGCGCGAGCAGGAGGTCCTGCGCCACATCGCTCGCGGCTACATGTACAAGGAGATCGCGCTGCGATTGGGCATCTCGGCCAAGACGGTCGAGGCGCACGTGTCGTCGGTGCTGCGCAAGCTGCAGCTGAGCACCCGCCACGAGCTGTCGGCGTGGGCGGCCAAACGCGAGTTGTAAGACTCGCCTGTCACGGTTCCAGGGTGCCCGGCTACCCGCAGATGATCGTCCCCGCCGGCCACGTCGAGCCGGTGCCGCGGCGGATCCGGGCCGTGCTGGACGGCGTAGTGATCGTCGACAGCGTGCAGGCTCTGTACGTGTGGGAGTGGCCCGGCTACCCGCAGTACTACTTGCCGCTGGCGGACTTCCTTCCGGGCGTGTCGGTCCAGGAGCTCGCCGACCACAAGCACCAGGGTCCCGCGGGCACGGTTCGGCTGCGGTGGGACGCCGTCGACGCCTGGTTCGAGGAAGACGAGGAGGTGTTCGTGCACCCGCGCAACCCATACACGCGTGTCGACGCGTTGCGCTCGTCACGTCGGATCCGGATCGAACTCGCCGGGGCGGTGATCGCGGACTCGCCCGTGTCGGTGATGGTGTTCGAGACCGGGCTGCCAACCCGCTACTACGTGGACCGGTCCACGATGGACTTCGATTACCTGGTGCCGAGCGAAACCGTCACGGAGTGCCCCTACAAGGGCCGCACCAGCAGGTACTGGTCGATCCGCGTAGGGACCACGACGCACGAAGACCTGGCCTGGTCGTATGACTTCCCCACCCGCCAGCTGCTGCCCATCGCCGGGCTGGCGGGGTTCTACAACGAGAAGGTCGACGTGGTGCTGGACGGCGAGCGGCTGCAGCGCCCGAAGACGCACTTCTTCGATTGAGGCCGCAGGAGGCGGCGCAGCCGCCGGTCAACGCTGCCGGGACGGCAGCTGAACATCAAGGCGCGGGGCAGGATGCCCCGCAAGAGTGTCTACTCCCAGCGGAAGTTGCGCACCGCCAGCACGATCCCGGCGATGCCCCATGCGCCGACGATCGCCACGGCACCGGCGTTGTCGGCAAGGCTCTGGCCGGTCACGATGGCGCCGCTGAAGCCGTCGATCACGTGCTTGAGCGGCAGTACCTGGGCGATCGCGTCCAGGGCGGGGGGCAGGGAGTCGCTGGAGTAGAAGACGCCGGAGATGAAGATGACCGGCAGGAAGATGATGTTCACGTAGGCGGCGGCGGAGTCGACGTTGGGGATCGCCTGCGAGAGAGCGATGCCCAGCGAGCCGAACGCGAACACGCCGACGGCGGTGAACACGACCAGCTCACCCCAGTTGCGCGGCCAGTCGACGTCGAACAGCAGGTGGCCGAGTACCACGACCAGTCCCACCTGTACGAACGCGTTGGCCACGGCGTTGCCCAGGAAGCCGGTGAAGTACGAGTTCAGCGGCATGGGTGTGGACAGCGCCCGCTTGAGCAGCCCCTGCTCACGGCGGAAGGTCATGTTGAAGGCCATCGCGTTGAACGTCGTGGCCATCACGCTCATGCCGGCCACGCCGGGGATCAGCACGTCCAGCTCATCGGGTTCGTTCGCGAACACCGAGGCCACCAGCAGCAGGATCAGGAGCGGCAGGCCGAAGCTGAAGAAGGCCGCGCTCGGGTTGCGCCAGAAGAGCTTGCGCTCCAGGCGGAACTGGGCCCAGGCCATTGAGGCCGAGCTCATGCGCCCCCCTCGGATGGCTCCTCGGCGGTCAGCTCCAGGTACACGTCCTCGAGCGATGGCCTGGTCACCTCCAGCCCCTCCAGCCGCTCGCCGCGGGTGAGGGCGTCACCTGTCAGGCGGTGAAGCAGGTCCGTGGGATCGTCGGTCTGGACCTCGACCCGCGCGCCGGCCGCCAGGTAGGAGACGCGGTAGCCCGACGAGCCCGGCCCCAGGTCGGAGGGCGGCCCTTGGGCCACGATCCGCCCCTCCTTGACGATTGCCACGCGGTCGGCCAGCGTCTGCGCCTCGTCCAGGTAGTGCGTGGTCAGCACCACCGTCTTGCCCAGGTCCTTGAGTGCGCTGACGGCGGTCCAGGCAACCCGGCGGGCGGCGGGATCGAAGCCGGTTGTGGGCTCGTCCAGGAAGATCAGCTCCGGGTCGCCGACCAGCGCCATCGCCAGGTCGAGCCGCCGCTGCTGGCCGCCTGAGAGCTGCTTGATGCGCACGTCGGACTTGTCCTCGAGGCCCACCAGGGAGATCGTCTCGCGCACCTCGCGCGGCTTCGGATAGCCGCGGGCAGCGTGTTCGACGGCTTCGCGTGGTGTCAGCTGGGGATGGAAGCCGCAGCTCTGGAGCACTACCCCGACCCGTTGCTGGAGGTCGCGAGCACGTGTGGCGGGATCGTGGCCCAGCACCTCCACGTCCCCGCCGGAGCGCTCGCGGTAACCCTCCAGGATCTCGACCGTGGTGGTCTTTCCGGCGCCGTTGGGGCCGAGCAGGCCGAAAACTTCGCCGCGACCGACCGAGAACGACAGGCCCCGGACCGCCTCGACCGGTCCGTAGCTCTTGCGGAGGTCGTGGACCTCGATCGCGAGCTCTTTCACCCGGGTGACTATGCCAACTCGCGAATCGTGGCTACCCTGAAGCCGTGGGAACCGAGGCGCAGAACGGGGGCGACGCGATTGCCTGCTCGCTCGAGAAGGCCGATTTGGCCACCAGGCACCGCGACGTCGAGGCGCTGTTCGCCGACGGTCTGACCGCGGCGGATCACTATGGCGACCTGCTCGAGTTGCGCTTCCGCGAGCGCTACGGGCCGCGCGTGCAGGCGCTGGCGGCGGCCGAGCGCGAGTGCTGCCCGTTCATGGAGATCGAGGTCCGCCGCGACGGCGGCGAGATCGTCTTGTCGCTTGATTGCCCGCCTGAGGCCGGGGCCGCGCTGAACCCCTTCGCGGAGCTCGCCGCACAGACGCTCGACCGCGCGGCCTAGACCCCCGCGCCGCCCGCCCCGCGACCCTCGCCACCCGCAAACCGCGCGGCTCCGCGCGCGGCTACCTCGAACGTCAACGGGCCGGACTCCGCCTCCCGCTTCATGCCATCGGCGAACTGCATTCCGATGCCCTCGATGGCGGCGGCGCGGTCCGCCAGCATCGTCTCCTGCGGGAACTGCGCCAGCGCCTCCGCCATCGCAAGGGCGCGTTCCACGGCGCTGCCCGCCGGCACGATCTCGGTCAGCAGGCCCATGGCCAGCGCCTCCGGTGCCTCGACCACGCGGCCGGTAAGGATCAGGTCCAATGCCCGACCCAGCCCGATTATGCGCGGCAGGCGCTGGGTGCCGCCGTCGATCAGCGGAACGCCGAAGCGCCGCTCGGTGAAGCCAAGCCGTGAGCCCTCGTCGGCCACACGCAGGTCGCACCACAGCGCCAGCTCCAGGCCGCCCGCCAGGCACCAGCCGCCGATGGCGGCGATGGTCGGCTTCGACGGCGTCAGGCGGGTGAAGCCCAGGGGGCCGTCAGGCAGGCCCAGCCGGGGCGCGAATGTCTCGATCGCCTTCAGGTCCGCGCCCGCGCAGAACGCCTGGTCACCGGCACCGCAGAGCACAAGCACGCGCGCCTCGTCGTCGGCCTCGAAGCGGCGGTAGGCCTCGGTCAGCAGGTCGGCTGTGGGACCGTCGACCGCGTTGCGCCGCTCCTGGCGGTCGATGGTCACGAGCGCGGCCGCTCCGCGTCGCTCGTAGGTCACCTGGTTCGAGTCGATCGCCATGCGCGCGATCCTCCCAGAAACACGAACGGCCCCGGCAGAAGGGAACCGGGGCCGCGCGCTGGGAGGGATCTGCACCGGCCATGCTGCCGATGGCGGCGCGTCCCTATGTGACGTTTCTGAGAACTACCAGCCGATGCGCGACTTGAGGTCAGACGCCTTCTTCGCGTCCTTGCGCTTCTCAAGCCGTCCCTGGACCCAGGAGCCGAAGCACACGACCAGGAAGAAGAAGACCACGACACCGAGCGAGAAGAAGGTGATGATCTTGTCGTCGGTCTCGCCCACGAGCCCCTCGCCGTTGTCGTGCGCCAACGCCGGGACGGCCAGGGCGAACGTGAAGATCAGCGTCAGGAGGGGGAGGGCGCGAGCCTTCATCGGCCGAAAGATTACAAGCTAGTCTCACCGGACCGTGAGCGAGTCCGAGTTCAGCTGCATCATCGAGATCCCGAAGGGCAGCCGCAACAAGTACGAGTGGGATCACGAGCGCGAGCGGCTGGTGCTGGACCGGTTCCTGTTCTCGTCGGTGGTCTATCCGACCGACTACGGGTTCATCCCGGAGACGCTCGGCCAGGACGGCGATCCGCTGGACGTAATGTGCTGCGTGTCCGAAGCCACCTTCCCGGGCTGCATGATCGACGTGAAGCCGATCGCGCTGTTCCGGATGGAGGACGACCAGGGCATCGACGACAAGGTGCTCTGCGTGCCGCTGTCGGACCCCGGCTGGAACAAGATGGAGAAGCTCGAGGACCTACCGGAACTGCTTACGAACGAGATCACGCACTTCTTCTCGATCTACAAGGACCTCGAGCAGAAGAAGGTCACGGTCGACGGCTGGTACTCACGCGAGGAGGCGATCGAGGAGATCGAGGCTTCGCGGAAGCGCCATCGCGAGCGGTAGTCCTAGCGCCGGCTAGTGCGGAGCGTCGAGCCTGTCCGTCTTCTTGCCCTGGCCGAGGCCGGCGCTCTCGGCGGCGCCGAGCACCACGACGGAGGCGATCACGGCGCACACGAAGCCGATGATGTTCAGCTCCCAGATGTCGCCGGAGCCGATCACGTTTGCGATTGTCCCACCGATCAGCGACCCGACGACGCCGAGCCCGAGCGTCCACAGCAGGCCGATCTTCTGGCGGCCCGGCAGCAACAGCCGGGCCAGGAGGCCGATGATGAGCCCGGCAACAAGGAATCCGATCATGTCCTGCACAGTAGCCTGCGAGGCGTGAAGCTAGCCGGCCAAATCGCGCTGATCGCGCTTGTCGCGCTCGCGATCACCCTGCTGCCGGGTGGGGGAACCGCGGTTGAAGTGATCCTCACGGCGCTGACGATCACCTTTCTGGTGGCCATCGCCTTCTTCGGTTTCCGGTTGTTCCACCAGTTCCGGTTCGAGATCGAGTCGCTGGAGGAGCGGGACCGGGGCGTGCTGTACGGATCGATAGCGCTCGCGATCTTCGCGTTCGCCGCCGCGCAGCGGATGTTCGACGCGGGCGGCGGCGGGGTCATCGCCTGGTTCGCACTTTTGGGGTTCGCCGTTTACGGCCTGTACTGGGTGTGGACCCGGTACCGCCGGCTGGCCTGATCGCGCTTCTGTACGCGGGCGTCGCGCACTCGTAACCCGCGCGCGTTGTCCCGTCACCCGTGCCACGGGACGCTCGTGGCATGTCCCGGCCAGCCTCACCTGAGCACGGCCAGGCCAGCGTCGAGCTGGTGGCCGCGCTGCCGTTCGTGCTGCTGGCGGGCGCGATCGCCTGGCAGCTGGCGCTGGCCGGCTGGAGCGCGTGGATGTCCGCCCACGCGGCGCGCGTGGCGGCCCGCGCGGATGCGGTCGGGCGGCCACTACAGCCGGCGGCTCGCAGTGCCCTGCCGGACACGCTCAGGAACGGGTTGCGCGTCCACCGCCGCCGCTCGGGCGGGGTCGAGGTGCGGGTTCGCGTGCCGACGCTGCTGGGCAGAGCGCACCGGCCGGTCACCGTGTCCGCGTCGTCCTCGCTGGGCAGGCGGGAGCGGTGAGGCGGCTCGCGTCCCAGCGCGGGCAGGCGCTGGTGGAGGTCGTCGGCGCGCTCCCGCTGTTGTTGCTGGTCGGGCTGGTCCTGCTGCAGGCGCTGGCCGTGGGCTACGCCGCCGTGCTGGCTGGAACCGCGGCCCACGCCGGCGCGCTCGCGCTGGCGGCGGGTGGTGATGCGCGCGCCGGCGTGCGCGAGTCGCTGCCGGGCTGGTCGCGCGCGCGGGCGCGGGTGGACGTCGCGGGCGGCAGGGTGCGCGTGCGGCTCAGGCCGCCCGCTGTGCTCGGCCTGCTGGCACGGGAGCTCGAAGTGGATTCCGAAGCCGCGGTGGACCCGTCGTGAGCGCATCGCGTGCGGCAGGCGGGCGCAGCCTCGTGGCGGCCGCGCTCGCATCCGTTGCTGACTGGCTCGTCGAGCCCGCGCCCGAGCAGGCAGCGGTTGAGCCGGCGCGGTCGTCCGGGGAGCCGCGGCCAGTGGTCGCGGTCGCGGGCCTGAGCCGCGGGGCAGGAGTCACCACCATTGCGCGGGCCGTCGGCGCCCTGCTGGCCGCCGGCGATGACTGCGGCGCGTGCCTGGTCACGAGCGCCGGGGCGAGCGTGGGAATCCCGCTCGGGTTCCCCGCCGCCGGGCGGCTGACGCGGAGGATCGCCCCGTTCTCGAACGGGCGCGCAAGGGCCTGCGGGCGCCTCTGTCTGGTGGAGGAGCCGGATCGCTTGGCGCTGTCGGTCGCGGCGCGCGACCTGGCGCCGCTCGTGCTCGACGTCAGCGACCCGGCCGAGGCCGCAGCGGCGGCCTCGCTCGCCGACCACGTGCTGCTGGTGGCCGGACCGGAGGCTGAGCCGTCGTTGGCCTCAGTCGTCGCCGAGTCGCTGGGGCAGGTCGGCCCGCTGCCGCTGATCGTGCTCAACCGCGGCGGCCGCGTGGCGGACCGCTGGGCCGACCAGCCGCACGCGGCCATTCCGGAGTCGCGGCTTGCGGCGCAACTGGCGGGTGCAGGCCGCGAGCCGCGTGGCTCGCTGGGTGCCGCGGTGGCCGCGCTCGTTGAACGGATCGGTCCATGAGGCGCGATCAGTCCGGCCAGGCGCTGGTGCTGTGCCTGGTGGTCGTCACGGTGCTGCTGGCCGGGTTCGGGATCCTGGCCGGCTTCGGCCAGGCGCTGGGCGGCAAGTCGCGCCACCAGCGGGGCGCCGACCTGGCTGCCATGTCGGCGGCCGGGCGGATGCGCGGCGACTACCCGCGGCTGTTCGAGCCGCCGCTGCTGGCCAACGGGTTGCCCAACCCGCGCCACATGCCCTTGCCGGTCTACCTGGCGCGGGCCCGGGCGGCAGCGGTTCGGGGTGCGGTTCGCAACGGGATCACGCTGTCGCCGGCGCGGGTGACGTTCCCGGGCGGGACGTTCGCGCCCACGCGCGTGGCTGTGAGGGCGGCCGGATCCGCCACGGTACGCGTGGGGGAGGAGCGCGAACGGATCCCGGTGACCGCCCGCGCGGAGGCCGAGATCAGCCCGGACGCCGGCGTGGCGATGGGGATGCCCAGCCATGGGACCGGCGGCGGCTACGACGGCCCGCTGGCCTACCGGATGGGCAAGCCGATGCGCCCGGACGTGGCGCAGGCCTTCGACCGCATGGCGGCCGCCGCGCGGCGCGACGGGATCGCCTTGTCGATCACCAGCGCGTTTCGCTCCGACGCCGAGCAGGCGCGGCTGTTTGCCGCCAACCCGAACCCGAAGTGGGTCGCGCCGCCGGGCACCAGCCTTCACCGCTGGGGCACCGAGCTCGACCTGGGGCCGCCGGGCGCGTATGGCTGGCTGAAGGCCAACCACAAGCGGTTCGGGTTCGTGCACCGTTACGCCTGGGAGCCGTGGCACTACGGCTTCGGGCAGAACCCGCGCGATCGCGAACACCCGGCGCAATACGAGAAGGGGGCCTGGGAGCCGCCGGGGGGCGACCACGGCCGGATCAAGCACGGCCTCCCCAGCTTCGTGCCGCCGCGCTTTCACGACCCGATCGCCAGGGCCGCGCTGCGCTGGAACGTGCCGATGAACCTGCTGGCGGCGCAGCTGTATGCCGAGTCGGGCTTCAACCCGTTCGCGACCAGTGGGGCCGGGGCGCAGGGGATCGCCCAGTTCATGCCCGGCACGGCGCAGTCCTACGGGCTGCGCGACCCGTTCGACGCCGATGCGGCCATCGACGCCCAGGCGCACCTGATGAGCGACCTGCTGAAGCAGTTCGGCGGCAAGCCGGCGCTGGCGCTGGCTGCCTACAACGCGGGCCCGGGCGCGGTACAGCGCTACGGCGGCATCCCGCCCTACGCCGAGACCCGCGCGTATGTGGCGAAGATCCTGGGCATCCTCGGCGGCGCGGGGGAGCTGCCGGTCACCGGTTTGTTCGAGGTCAGGCTGGTGGAGTGACGATAGGCTGCCCGCCGTGATGCGCCTTGCGGCCATCTCGCTGCTCCTGTTGGCGCTGGTCCTCGGGGCGTGCGGGGGCGACGACGGCGGCGATGGGGGCGGTGGCGGCGGTGGGGTGGATCTCGACGGCACCACCTTGAGGACGAACCTCTAGGCCACCGGCTACACGGTCGCGACGACGGACAAGGACGGGCTCCCAACAACCGTCGGCAGCTTCGCCACCAACCCCATCGACGCCGCGGACGGCTGAGTCCTCCCACGCTTTCGCCCTCAAGGGATCGCGCGACTCGCCGAAAGGGTTAGCAATGCGACAGCTCCTGTTCGACTCGGTCCCCTCGCCGCCCGCCGCCGGCTGCCTGGTTCGCACCAGGGGCGCCGTGAGGGCGCGCGACTGTCGCGGCAAGGAGATCAGCACGCGCCTACCACTGGCGGAAGTGGTCAGCGTCGACGGTGAGGACGTGACCGTCGCCGCGGGCTGCTTCGACCGCTCCGGCCACTGGCAGTGCACGCAGGAACCGAGCGTGTGCCAGGCCAGAGACCTGCAGGTCATCCGCATCACCGAGTCCGAGTAGTCCTCCCGCCTCGCCGCCTAGTCAGCTCTCGGTGCGCTCGTAGATCAGGAGCGCAACGCCCGACTCGTACGCAATCGAGTTCGTCAGCTTCAGCTTCTGCATCTCGTCCGGGTCCGGGAACATCCGCAGCCCGTCCGCGACCAGGACCGGGTGCACCATGGCGCGGTATTCGTCCACCAGGCCGGCCTGGGTCAGCGCGTGGGCCAGCTGGGCGCTTCCGTTCAGCAGGATCGGGCCCGGGGCCGTGTCCTTCAGCGCCCTGACCTCCTCAACCGGGTCGCCGGAAAGCACGGTGGTGTTCTGCCACTCGGGATCGGCGAGCGTCGACGACACCACGTACCTACGAGGGCTTCTCCGCGGCCTGGCCCGAGCGGGAGGGCCCGTTCGCCGACAAGATCAACACGATGCCTCTCGCGCCGGAGCATCCAGCCGCCTACGGAGCAGGGAACCGAGTTCATCACCTTCTCGCTATGGGAGTCCGAGGACGCGATCCGCGCGTTCGCGGGCGATGACATCGAGACGGCCGTCTACTACCCGGAGGACGAGCGCTTCCTGATCGAGAAGGAGCCGAAGGTGCGCCACTGGACGGTGGCAGACGCGCTCTAACAGGGATCCGCGCGCGTGCCACCCGTGAGCGGCATGTGCCGAAGCTTCTCGGGGTCGCAGCCGCCGTGACGGTGCCGGTTGGCGGCGCGGCCCAGCAACCGCGGCAGCGGGTTGATCGGGGTGCCGTTCAGGCGCACCTCGAAGTGCAGATGCGGCCCCGTGGAGTGGCCGGTGGAGCCCACCAAGCCGATCCGCGTGCCGCCGGTGACCACCTCGCCCGGGTATGAGGTCGCGCGGGAGAGGTGCGCGTACCAGGTCTGGAAGCCCAGCCGGTGCTGGACGATCACCAGGTTGCCGTAGCCGCCACTGTTCCAGCCCGCGAACTGCGTGACGCCGCGGCCGGCGGCGCCCACGCGCGTGCCCGCGGCCACGGGGAAGTCAATTCCCTGGTGTTGGCGGCCCCAGCGCCAGCCGAAGCCATCGCCCAGTGGCCCGCGGACGGGCCGGAAGAACAGCACGGGGCCGCCCAGCTGCCCGAGCCCGTTGCTCACGCGCCGCACGCGCGGCGCGGCGCGGCGGGCGCGCCGCACAGCGCGGATGGTGGCCGGACCGGCCACACCGTCGACAGTCAGGCCGGCGCGTCGCTGGAAGCGGCGCACGGCCGCCGCGGTGACGGCGCCGAAGCCGCCGTCGATGCTGCCCGGCCGGGCGCCGCGGCGCCGGAGCAGGTACTGCAGTGCCGCCACGTCCCAGCCGCGCCGCCCAATGCGGAGCACGCGGCTGCCCAGCCCGGGCCGCCCGCGGCGCCCCAGGGCGCGCCGCGTGCGCGGGCCGGCCACGCCATCCGCGGCCAACCGGTGACGGCGCTGGAAGCGACGCACCGCCCGGCGGGTCGCGGGCCCGGCGATCCCGTCGATCGGTCCGCCATAGGCCCGCACGCCCTTGAGCGCCACCTGCAGTGCGGCGTCGTTGGCGCTGCGCGCGTGGGCTGCGGGAGCCAACGACACCGCGACCGCGACTGCCGCAACAAGAACCGCGCATCCCCTGAAAACCATGCCTTCTCAACACTCGCCAGCGCGCATCGGATCCAAGAGTGGGTGCATGAAAGGCTGCATCCGACCCTCAGCGGGTACGCTCGCGACATGGCACCCACCACCATCAACGGCATCGAGGAACTGCAAGGCCTGACGGGCGAGACGGTCGGCCCGAGCGACTGGCGCACGGTCACCCAGGACATGATCAACGGCTTCGCCGAGATCTCGGGTGATCACCAGTGGATCCACGTGGACGTCGAGCGCGCGAAGGCCGAGAGCCCGTTCGGCGGCCCGATCGCTCACGGAAACCTGACGCTGGCCACCATCGACGGCTTCCGCGACAGCCTGCTGGTGCAGGAGGGCTTCAAGCTGGGCGTGAACTACGGCTGGAACAAGGTGCGCTTCCCCGCGCCGGTGCCCGTGGACTCCAACATCCGCGCCTCGATCGAGATCGTTTCGGTGGACGACAAGGGCGGCGGTTGGCACCAGGTCGTCCAGCGCTGGACGGTGGAGGTCGAAGGCGGCGAGAAGCCGGTCTGCGTGGCCGATTCGGTCACCCGCGTGATGGCCTGAGCCATCGCGCCGGGCTGAAGCTCAGGGGGCTTGCGGAGCGGGGGGCGCAGGCGTCAAGCTGCCGTCGAGCAGGTCGCCCATGCCCGCGCCATCCAGCGGCCGGGCGAAGTAGTAGCCCTGCCCGATGTTGCAGCGCATATCGGACAGGTGGTCGAGCTGATCCTGGCGCTCGATCCCTTCGGCCACGATCTCCATGTCCAGTGCCTCGCCCAGCTCCACGACCGAGCGCACGAGCGCCTGATCGCCACGGCCGGCGGACAGGTCATTCACGAACGACTGGTCCATCTTCACCATGTCGATCGGGAAGTCGCGCAGGTAGGTGAGCGCCGAGTACCCGGTGCCGAAGTCGTCGATGGCGACTCGCACCCCGAGCTCCTGCAGCGCGGCCAGTTCGCCGCGCACGGACTCGCGATCCTGCATCAGCACGGACTCGGTGATCTCCAGGACCAGTAGCTTCGGATCGATCCCGCTGGCGGTGGTGGCGGCGCGAACCTGTTCGACCACGGTGCCCGACTGGCGGAACTGGCGTGGGGAGACATTCACGCTCACGTAGATGGGGTCCTCGTCGCTGCGCACGTGCCATTCGGCGGCCTGCTGGCAGGCCTTCATCAGCACCCAACCACCCAGCGGCACGATCAGGCCCGTCTCCTCGGCAACCGGGATGAAGTCGCCCGGGGCCACCCGGCCCAGCTTCGGATGGTTCCAGCGGGCGAGCGCCTCGGCGCCCAGGATGCGCCCGCTGGAGAGGTCGACCAGTGGCTGGTACTCCACGAACAGCTCACCGTTGTCGAGGGCCCGGCGCAGGTCCCCGCTGAGCAGGAGCCGGCGCTGCACCTCCATGTGCATGGTGGGCTGGAAGACCGCCGAGCGGCCCTTGCCGCCGGCCTTGGCCGCGTACATGGCTGTGTCGGCGTTGCGCGTCAGCTCCTCGCTGGTGGAGCCGGACTCCGCGGGAGCGATGCCCACGCTGGCGCCGACGAAGAGCTCGTGGCCGTCGATCACGTAAGGCTGCTCCATCCCCGTGTGGATCCGCTGGGCGATTGCCTGCGCCTCTTCGGGGTGTTCGGGCTCCTCCACCAGTACGGCGAACTCGTCGCCGCCAAGCCGGGCGACCGTGTCGGACGTGCGGACCCAGCTGTTCAGCCGCTGCGCCACCTGGCGCAGTAGCTCGTCGCCGGCGGCGTGGCCCAGTGAGTCGTTCACGGTCTTGAAGTCATCGAGGTCCACGAACAGGACCGCCATGCCACGCCCGTGGCGGCGGGTGCGGGCAACCGAGTGGCGCACGCGGTCCTCGAACAGCGAGCGGTTGGGCAGCCCCGTCAGCGGGTCGTGGAAGGCCTGGTGACGCAGCTGGTCCTCCAGGTCGGTCCGTTCGCCGATGTCGCGGATGGTCACCACGAGACCCTGGACCGACGGGTCGTCGTTCAGGTCCAGCCAGCTGGCTTCCACGTCCACGCAGCCGCCCTTGTTATGCAGGGCGCGCCAGCGGTCGGTCTCGTGGCCATCGTCGCCGCTGGTTACGGCGCGCACGGCGTCGGCCAGCATGCCGCGGTCCTCGGGGTGGGTCAGCTCGGCCAGCGACGATCCGACCACCGCCTCCGGCGGGTAGCCCAGCATGCGCTCCACCACCGGGGTGGCGTAGCGGATCGTCAGCGTGCCGGGATCGACCACTACGACCAGGTCGGACGAGTTGCGCAGCAGGGCCTGGAAGCGCCGCTCGCGACGCTGGGCGTCGGCGGCGTTGCGTCGCGACCAGAAGCTGCCGAGGAGCAGGCTGACCAGCACCAGCACCCCGATCAGGGTCCATGTGAGATGCCGCCCGGCGCGGTCGTCGGCGCGGTCGGAGGCGCTGTCCAGACGGTCGCTGACCGAACGCGCGGAAGGTTGCATCGCCGTCAGCGAGGCGGCTGCGCGGCGCTGTGCGGCACGACCCGAGTCGGGTGCGAGCGCAGCAGCCAGAGCGCGGTCGGTGGCCGTCGCTTGTGTGGCCACCGCATCGGCGGCAGATCCAGCCTCGTCATCGTCGCGCGCGACCTTCGCAGTCTGGGCCAGCACATTGCTCCTGGCGGTCGTGAGCTCGCGGGCCTCGACGCCGCGGTCACCGGCCATCCGTTCTCGGGCGATCCTGGCCAGGCGATCGACGCCGGCCGCCATCTCGCGGCCTTCGGCGGCGCGGTCCACCGCGGTGGCGGCCTGTTCGGTCGTGGTGCGCAGGTCCAGCGCAGCCAGGAGCACGGCCATGATGGCCAGCGCCGGAATGAGGGCCTGCAACCAGCCACTGTCACCGCCGTCGACCACGCGCTGGCCGAGCAGGGCCTTCAGGGTGCGGCGGCGCGGCGCCTGGGGCGTGGGCGTTGCGGTCATCGAATGACCTCATCGGCTGCCTGCCGCTCTTGCTTGATGGTGGATTTGCGCGCTGGACCATCGATTGAGGGTGCCCGCGTAGTCTCGGTGGAGCGCCGTGAGCACCACCGAGACACCCCAGAGCCGCGTCGAGCAGATCCGCGCGAAGCGTCTGGCGCTGCCCGACGCGCCGGGCGTTTACCTGTTCAAGGACGAGCGCGGCAAGGTCATCTACGTGGGAAAGGCCACCTCCATCCGCAAGCGGGTGGCGGGCCACTTCTCCAAGCCGTCCACGCGCGGCGCGCTGGAGATGACCCAGACGGTTGCCGACTTCGACTTCCTGGTCACCGAGACCGAGGCCGAGGCGCTGCTGACCGAGCAGAACTTCATCAAGCGCCACCGCCCGCGCTACAACGTGCGGCTGCGCGACGACAAGTCCTACCCCTACATCGCCGTCTCGATGGAGGAGGACTACCCGCGTGTGTTCTTCACGCGCGAGAAGCATCGCCGCGGGCGGGTGTACTTCGGCCCCTTCTCCAACGCCAAGCGTGTGCGCGAGACGCTGGAGCTGCTGGGCAAGGTGTTCCAGTACCGCACCTGCCAGGGCGCCGAGCCGGGCCGCCAGTCGGGCAGCCCGTGCCTGGACTACTTCATCAAGCGCTGCCAGGCGCCGTGCGTGGGGTACGTCTCCAAGGAGGAGTACCGGCGGAACATCGCGACGATCATCGACTTCCTCTCCGGCCGCTACCGGCGGCTCGAGAAGGAGCTCGAAGCGGGCATGCGCGCGGCCTCGGCCGACCAGGAGTTCGAGGCGGCGGCGCAGCTGCGCAACAAGCTCAAGGCCGTGCGCTCGCTGCTGGAACGCCAGCGCGTGACCAACGAGTCGGTGGGCACGCTGGACGCCGTCGCGGTGGCCGCCGAGGAGACGGCCGCCAACGCACAGGTGTTCCAGGTGCGCGACGGGGTGCTGGCCGACCGCCAGAGCTTCTACCTGGAGAACGAGGCCGGGCGCGAGGAGCCCGAGGTGCTGGAGGAGTTCCTGCTGCAGTACTACGCCAGCGCCATGGCCATCCCGCCGCGGGTGGTGGTGGCGCATGGCCTCGAGAACGTGGAGGCGCTGGAGACCGCCCTGGCCACCCAGCGCGGCGGGCCGGTTGAGGTGCGCCCAGCCGAGCGCGGGGACAAGCGGCGCATCTTCGAGCTGGCCGAGCGCAACGCGCGGCTGGCGCTGGACCAGGACCGGCTGAAGTCCGAGCGCAGCCGCAACCAGCGCGTCGAGGCGCTCGACGGCCTGCAGGAGGAGCTGGGCATGGACCAGCTGCCGATGCGGATCGAGTGCTTCGACATCTCCAACCTCGGCGAGACACACACCGTGGCCTCGATGGTGGTGTTCGAGGGCGGGGCGCCGAAGAAGTCCGACTACCGCCGCTTCAAGGTCCGCGGCGCCGCCCAGGACGACTTCGCCGCAATGGCGGAGATCTTGTCTCGGCGGGTGGCCCAGTACCGCACCCAGCAGGAGCTGTCGCCGCACGAGAAGCAGTACGACGAGAGCTTCGGGTCGCTGCCGGCACTGATCGTGATCGACGGCGGCAAGGGCCAGCTGGGCGCAGGGCTCAAGGAGCTGGGCGACCTGACCGAGCTCGGCACCACCGTGGTCAGCCTGGCCAAGCGGATCGAGGAGGTGTTCATCCCCGGCCGGCCCAGGCCGCTGGTCATGGGCCACGACGAGGCGCCGCTGCAGCTGCTCCAGCGCATCCGCGACGAGGCGCACCGGTTCGCGATCGAGTTCCACCGCGGCCGCCGGGACAAGGCCATGACGCGCTCTTTCCTGGACGACCTGCCGGGCGTTGGGCCGACCAGGAAGAAAGCACTGCTGGATCACTTCGGCTCCCCCGACGCAATCCTGTCGGCCAGCCGAGAGCAGCTTGAGGGGGTGCCGGGCCTGCCGGGCAAGGTGGCCCGCGAGATGCATCAGCACCTCCATAGGGTTGACTAGTGCCCGTGGCTGCCGAGCCGCAGACCCGCTTCCGCGACCTGGTGGTCATCACGGGCTACTCCGGCGCGGGCAAGTCGACCGCCATGAACGCGTTCGAGGACGCGGGCTACTTCTGCGTGGACAACCTGCCGCCCGAGATGATCCGCGGCCTGGTGGACCTGTTCGCGCACCCGGGGTCGAAGGTCGCGCGGGCGGCCGTGGTCTGCGACGTACGTGGTGGCACCTACTTCGAGTCGCTGGCGGATGCCGTGGACAGCCTCCAGGCGGCGGACCTGCCGCACCGGATCCTGTTCCTGGACGCCGCCGAGGACACGCTGGTGGACCGCTACAAGGAGACCCGCCGGCGCCACCCGCTGGCGCCCGAGTCCTCGATCACCCACGGAATCGAGGCCGAGCGCGCGCTGCTGGACCCGATCAAGCAGCGCGCGGACGTGGTCATGGACACCACTGACATCAAGGCCGGGGATCTGCGCCGGCGGATCGCCGCCGAGCTGCTGCCCCGGGCGGTCGACCAGCGCCTGGCGGTAACCATCACGTCGTTCGGCTTCAAGCACGGGCCCCCACGCGACGCCGACCTGACGCTTGACGTGCGCTTCCTGCCCAATCCGCACTACGTGTCCGAGCTGCGTCCGCTGACCGGGCGCGACGAGCGGGTGGTCGAGTACGTGGCCCGCGACGGGCAGCTGGCCACGTTCTACGAGCGGCTGGAGCCGCTGCTGGACTTCCTGCTGCCCGCCTACATGGCCGAGGGCAAGGCACACCTGATGCTGGCCATCGGCTGCACCGGCGGTCGCCACCGCAGCGTGACCATCGCCGAGTACCTGGGCTCGCGCTACGGCGCCCGCGACGACCTGTTCGTCGAAGTGGTGCACCGCGACGCCGACAGGACCTGATGATTTAGGGTGCCAGGCCCCTCGCAGCAGTCGACAGGAAGGTTCCTCTGCCCATGTCCGTACGTGTCGGTATCAACGGCTTCGGTCGCATCGGCCGCAACGTGTTCCGCGCCGCCAAAGCCGCTAACGCCGACCTCGAGTTCGTGGCCGTCAACGACCTGACGGATGCCGCGACGCTTGCCCAGCTGACCAAGTACGACTCCACGCTGGGCCGATACCCGGGCTCGGTCGAGGCCACGGGCGACGGGCTGAAGGTGGATGGCCAGGACATCAAGGTGTTCGCCGAGAAGGAGCCCGCGGACATCGACTGGGCGGCGCACGACATTGACGTGGTGATCGAGTCCACGGGTTTCTTCACCGACGCCGAGAAGGCCAAGGCGCACCTGGGCGGTTCGGTCAAGAAGGTCCTGATCTCGGCTCCCGCCAAGAACGAGGACGTGACGCTCGTGCTGGGCGTGAACGACGACGCGTACGACAAGGACAAGCACCATGTGGTCTCCAACGCGTCCTGCACCACCAACTGCCTGGCGCCGTTCGCCAAGGCCGTGAACGACTCGGTGGGCATCGAGCACGGCCTGATGACCACCATCCACGCTTACACGGGCGATCAGCGGCTGCTGGACGCGCCGCATTCGGACCTGCGTCGCGCGCGCTCGGCAGCGATCAACCTCGTGCCCACCAACACCGGTGCGGCCAAGGCCGTCGGCCTGGTGCTGCCGGAGCTGAACGGCAAGCTCAACGGCTTCGCCATCCGCGCCCCCGTGCCGGTCGGGTCGGTGGTGGACCTGACCATCACCGCGTCGCGCGAGACCTCGGTCGAGGAGGTCAACGCAGCCGTCAAGGCCGCGGCCGATGGCCCGATGAAGGGCATCCTCGAGTACACCGAGGACCCGATCGTCTCGACGGACATCGTCGGCAACCCGCACAGCTCCGTCTTCGACTCGGGACTGACCGCCGTGATCGAGGGCACCATGGTCAAGATCGTGTCCTGGTACGACAACGAGTGGGGCTACTCCAACCGCGTGGTCGACCTGGCCGGCAAGCTCCTGTAACGGAGTGCGCACCCTGGAAGACCTGGACGTGGCCGGAAAGGCCGTCGTCGTGCGGGTGGATTTCAACGTGCCGGTGCGCGATGGCGCGATCACCGACGACGCTCGTATCGAGGCCGCGCTCCCCACCCTGCGCGAGTTGCGTGAGAAGGGGGCGAAGCGGCTGGTGCTGCTGGCCCACCTGGGCCGGCCGAAGGGGCACGACCCCGAGCTGTCGCTGGCGCCCGTGGCGGGGCGGCTGGGCGAGCTGCTGGGGGTGGATGTGGCGCTGGCCGATCGGCCCGATGCCGACGCGCTGCCGGCGGGCGACGTGGTGATGGTCGAGAACGTGCGCTTCTTCGCCGGCGAGACCGACGACGACCCGGAACTGGCGAAGCGGTACGCGGCGCTGGGCGACGTGTTCGTGAACGACGCGTTCGGTGCCGCCCACCGCGCCCACGCCTCCACGCACGGGGTGGCCACGCTGCTGCCCAGCGCGGCGGGCCGGCTGCTGCAGCGCGAGGTCGAGACGCTCGCAGGCATCCTGGCCGACCCGGCCCGGCCGTTGGTGGCCATCGTCGGCGGGGCCAAGGTGACCGACAAGATCGGGGTGCTGGACGCTTTCCTGGAGGTGGCCGACGCGATCCTGATCGGCGGCGCGATGATGTTCCCGTTCGCCAAGGCGCAGGGGCACACGGTGGGTTCCTCGCTGTGCGAGGAGGACGGCATCGAGCCGGCCAAGCGGCTGCTCGAAGAGGGCGCCGACAAGCTGGAGCTGCCCGTCGACGTGGTGGCCGGCAGAGCCTTCGACGCCGGCACCGAGACGCAGGCCATCGACGGTCTCGACGTTCCCGACGGCTGGATGGGCCTGGACGTCGGCGAGCGCACCGCCACCCGCTACGCCGAGGTCATCGCCGGCGCCGGGACCGTGTTCTGGAACGGCCCCATGGGGGCCTTCGAGCTGGCGCCGTTCGCCGCCGGGACGCGTGCCGTGGCCGAGGCCGTGGCCGACTGCCCCGGCACCACGGTGGTGGGCGGGGGCGACTCGGCCGCCGCGATCGCCGAGTTCGGCCTGGCGGACCGGGTAACGCACTTGTCCACGGGCGGCGGCGCCGCCCTCGAGCTCCTGGAGGGCAAGACGCTCCCCGGAGTGGAGGTCCTTACCTAGATGTCCGACCGCAAGCCCTACATCACCGGCAACTGGAAGCTCTGGGGCACCCGCGCCCAGGCGAGGAGGTACTGCGGCTCGTTCGCCCCGCTGCTGGACACCCCGGCGGCCGACGTGGGGCTGTTCGTGCCGTTCACGGCGCTGGACACCGTGGTGTCGGCGCTGGAGGGCAGCGGTGTGACCGTGGGCGCCCAGACCATGTCGGCGGAGGAGTCGGGAGCGTTCACCGGCGAGGTCTCCGCGGCCATGCTCACCGAGGCGGGGGCCACCGCGGTGCTGCTGGGGCACTCCGAGCGGCGCGAGTACTACAACGAGACCGATCGCGCGCTCCAGGCCAAGGTGCCCGCCGCGCTGGACGCCGGGCTGGCCCCGATCCTGTGCGTGGGCGAGACCGAGGAGGAGCGCGCGGCAGGCGACATGGAGCGCAAGCTGCGCTCTCAGATCGGCGAGGGCCTGGAGGCGGTGCCCGACGACCGGCTGGCCGAGGTGACCGTGGCCTACGAGCCGATCTGGGCCATCGGCACCGGCCAGGTGGCCACGCCCGACCAGGCCCAGGAGGCCATCGGCTTCGTGCGCGCGCTGGTCGGCGGGCGCTCCGAGGAGGCCGCCCAGCGGATCAGGGTGCTCTACGGCGGTTCGGTCAAGCCCGGCAACGCTGCCGAGATCCTGTCCCAGCCGGACGTGGACGGCGCGCTGGTGGGTGGCGCGTCGCTGGATCCGGAGGGCTTCGCGCAGATCGTCGCCGCGGCGGGATGACGTTCTCGAGCGTCTGCCTCGTCGTCCTGGACGGCTGGGGCCTGGCCGAGCCCGGTCCCGGCAACGCCGTCGAGCTGGCCGACACGCCGGTGTTCGACGAGCTGTGGTCCAAGCATCCGCACACGCAGCTGACCGCCTGGGGCCCGGCCGTCGGGTTGCCCGAGGGGCAGATGGGCAACTCCGAGGTGGGCCACCTGAACCTCGGCGCGGGCCAGATCGTGGCCCAGGACCTCAAGCGGATCGACGACGCGGTGCAGGACGGGTCGTTCTTCCAGAACCAGGTGTTGCTCGACGTGTGCGCAGCCGCGCGGGAGTCGGGCCGCCTGCACCTGCTGGGGCTGGTCTCCGAGGGCGGTGTGCACGCCAGCATGGATCACCTGAGGGCATGCATCGAGCTGGCCGCGCGCGAGGATGTGCCCGACCTGGTGCTGCACGCGTTCACCGACGGCCGCGACACGCTCCCGCACTCCGGTAAGGAGTACCTGGCCACCGTGCAGGGGTGGCTGGAAGAGCACGGCGGCCGGGTGGCCGACGTGACAGGCCGCTACTACGCGATGGACCGCGACAAGCGCACCGAGCGCACCCAGGCGGCGTACGACACGCTCGTGTCCGGCTCGGGCAACCACTTCGACTCCGCGGTGGACGCGATCGCCGCCGCCTACGACCGCGGCGAGACCGACGAGTTCATCACCCCGACCGTGGTGGGCGACGAGGGCACGATTCGCGACGGCGACGCCGCGCTCTTCTTCAACTTCCGCCCCGACCGGGCGCGCCAGCTGACCGAGAAGCTGACTACCGAGCTGGACCTGACCTTCGCGACGCTGACCCAGTACCGGGAGGACTGGACGCTGCCGGTCGCATTCCCCCCTCAGCGGCCGGCGGTCACGCTGGGCTCGACGCTCGCTGACCGCGGCATCGCCCAGCTGCACGTGGCCGAGACCGAGAAGTACGCCCACGTGACCTACTTCTTCAACGGCGGCGAGGAGACCGCGTATACGGGTGAGGAGCGCGAGCTCGTGGACTCGCCACGCGACGTCCCCACCTACGACCACAAGCCGGAGATGAGCGCCCGGGCGGCCGCGGATGCCTTCGTCGAGCGTTGGGGGGCCGGCGACTACGGCTTCGGCGTGATCAACTTCGCCAACGCCGACATGGTCGGTCACACCGGTGTGATCGACGCGGCGGTGACCGCGATCGAGACGGTCGACGGGTGCCTGGGGGACGTGGTCGAGGCGGTGCACGCAACGGGCGGCGTCTGCCTGGTGACCGCCGACCACGGCAACGCCGACCACATGCTCGAGCCTGACGGCTCGCCCAACACGGCGCACTCCATGAACCCGGTCCCGTTCGTGGTCACGGCCGACGTGGGCGCGCTGCGCGACGGCGGCATCCTGGCCGACGTGGCGCCCACAGCGCTGGCGCTGCTGGGTCAGGAACAGCCGGACGAGATGACCGGGACAAACTTGATACAGGGAGACTGAGGTTTTATACTGGGGACAGCATCACTCCCATCCGACCCCTGGAGGTACTGCAATGAGCCTTCTGATCAAGCCCGAGCCGTTCTCCCGTGAGGTCGACCGGCTCTTCGACCGCCTCTTCGACACCCCCGCGGGTGCCCAGCGCTGGGCACCGCCCATGGATCTCGTCGAGGCGGAGGACCACTACGTGCTGAAGGCCGACCTGCCCGGCGTGTCCGAGGAGGACGTCGCCATCGAGGTCGAGAACGGCGTGCTCACCCTGACCGGCGAGCGCAAGGCCGAGCACGAGCGCAGCGAGCGCGGCTTCTACCGCATCGAGCGTGCGTTCGGGCGCTTCCAGCGACAGCTGACCATGCCCGAAGGCATCGACACCGACGCGGTCACGGCCGAGTTCGACAAGGGCGTGCTGAACGTCCGGATCCCCAAGCCGGAGCAGGTCAAGCCGCGCCGGATCGCCATCGGCGGCGGCGAGCAGCCCGCCGTGGAGGGCACCGCCACCGAGAAGTAAGGCAGGATCAGGGCCGATGGCCCTGTTCGAAACCGACGCCCGCGCAGGCTCCGCCCGCGCGGGCGTCCTGCGTCTGGCCCACGGCGAGGTGCAGACGCCGGCGTTCGTGCCGCTGGCCTCCAACGCCTCGGTGCGCGGGCTGGACGCGCCGGAGGTGGCAGGCCTGGGCTACGAGATGGTGCTGGGCAACACCTTCCACCTGTTCATCACGCCGGGCCACGAGCAGATCGCCGCGCTGGGCGGGCTGCACCGGTTCATGGGCTGGGAGCGCCCGATCATCACCGACTCCGGCGGTTTCCAGGTGTTCAGCATGGGCCACGGCTCGGTTGCCGACGAGGTCAAGCGCCGCCGCGGCAACACGCAGAGCCGGATCCTGTCGATCGAGGAGGAGGGTGTGAGCTTTCGCGCCTACACGGACGGGGCGGAGCGCTTCATGGGCCCGGAGACCTCGATGGAGGTCCAGGCAGCGCTTGGCTCGGACATCGCGCTGGCGTTCGACGAGTGCACGCCCTTCCACGTGGATCGCGCCTACACGCTGCGCTCGATGGAGCGCACGCATCGCTGGCTCGACCGCTGCGTGGCATGGCAGGGTGAGCACGGGCGCGACGACCAGGTGCTGTTCGGGATCGTCCAGGGCGGGGTGGACCAGGAGTTGCGCGCCCAGTCCACCGCCTACGTCGCGGGCGCCGGCGTGGACGGCATCGCCATCGGCGGCACCCTCGGTCAGGACAAGGACCAGATGCGCCAGGTGCTGGGCTGGTCGGTCGACGGGCTGCCCGAAGAGCCGCCCCGGCACCTGTTGGGCATCGGTGACGTGGACGACATCATCCACGCGGTCGGCATGGGAATCGACACCTTCGACTGCGCCACGCCCACACGGCTGGCCCGCCACGGCACCGCGCTGGTGCCCGACCCCGAGCAACGCTGGAAGCTCGACATGACCAAGGCCAGCTGGCGCGACGACCCGCGGCCGCTGTTCGAGGGCGCCTCCACGCCGCACTCACGCGCCTACCTGCACTACCTGACCAAGAACAAGGAGCTGACCGGCGCGCGCATCCTGACGCTGCACAACCTGGACTTCATGGCCCGGCTGATGGCGGGCATCCGGGGCGCGATCCGGGCGGGGGAGTGGGACGCCTACGCGGAGAAGGTGCTGGCCGGCGACGAGCCCTACGGCTAGCGGGTGTTCTCGCTCGAGGAACTGCTTGATCCCGTCCACCTGCTGCGGCACGTCGCCCTGGTCGACCGGGTCCGGGCCCGTGTTCGTGCTCGAAGAGTCCAGGGCGAACACCACCGCGGCGATCGCGGCGGCCACGGCCAGGAACGCGAACAGGCCGCCGAGGCGGCGGTTGCGCTTGGCGCGCTTCTGGGCCTTGGACGGTGCGGCGGCGGGCTGCACGCCGGTCGGGTCGCGGCGGTAGGCGGGTGGCGGCGTCGGCGCGTGGCTGGGGGCGCGGCGCTGGGCCTGCGTGCGCTCCAGCGCGCGGGTGGCGTCCAGCTCCTCGATGCCGGTGCCCGCTGCGGCAAGCATGCGGGTGGCGTCGGTCACGTCGCCGCCCAGGCCGGCGTCCAGCGCCTGCGCCATCTCCAGCGTGGTGGCGTAGCGCGCCTCGGGCTCGCGTGCCAGGCATACGCGGATGGCCCGGTCCAGCTCCGGCGGCACCTCGGGCCGGTGCACGGTGATCGGCTCCACCGTCTCCTCCTGCTGCTTGAGCGCGAGCTCGGTCAGCGACGAGTACTCGTGTGGCAGCCGCCCGGTCAGGAACTGGTACGCGCACACGCCCAGCGAGTAGATGTCCGACGGCGGACCCGCCTCCTCGCCGCGCGCCTGCTCGGGTGACAGGTAGGCGGCGGTACCCAGCACCGAGCCAACCTGCGTGATGCGGGTCTGCTGCGAGGCCTTGGCGATGCCGAAGTCGGCCAGCTTGGTGGTGTGCGATTCGCTGGCCACCAGCAGGTTGCCGGGCTTGACGTCGCGGTGGACCACACCGGCGCGGTGGGCGTAGTCCAGCCCGTGACAGGCGTCGCGGACCACGCTGATGGCCTCATCCAGGTCCAGCCGCTTGTGCTCGCGCAGCATGTCGGCGGCCGAGGGCCCGTCCACGAACTCCATGACGATGTAGTGGCGGTGTGACTCGCCGTCCAGGCCGGAGTCGAACACCTGCACCACGTTGGGGTGCTGCAGCCGGGCCGCGGCCAGCGCCTCGCGGCGGAAGCGGGCCACGAAGTCCTCGTCGTCGGCCAGGTGCTCAGCCAGCAGCTTGACCGCCACCGAGCGCTCCAGCACCGTGTCCGTGGCCAGGAACACGGTGGACATGCCACCCGCGCCCAGGCGGCGATCCAGCGCGTAGCGGCCGGAGATCTCGGTCGGGGCGGCCATCAGCCGTCGCCCTCGGGCGCCTCGGTGCCCCCGCCGCCGTTGCCGTCGGGATCGGTGCCGCCGCTTCCGCCCTGCTGGTCCTGCGGCGTGGTCTGCCGCGGGGTGGTCTCACGCGGCGTCGTCTCCGGCGGGGTGGTCTCGGTGGGGGTGGTCTCCTGCGGCACGGTTTCGGGCGGCACCGTCTCGGCGGGCGTGGTCTCCGTCTCGGTGGGCTGGATGTCCTGGCAGCCCTCTTCCGTCAGCTCCTGGAGCCGCGCGAAGCTGTTCACGGTGGCCTCGCGCAGCTTGCCGTCCACGTCCTCGGGCAGCGCGTCCAGCAGGCGCTTGACCTCGCGGAACGAGTCAACCTGGATGTCCTGGCAGGCGCCGGGGTTGTCGTTGTCGCGGGCGTCGTCGAAGCGGCGCTGGATCTCGTCCAGGCGCTGGTTGAGCTGGGCCACCGAGCTCGCGGGCAGCTTGGCGCCCTCCGGCTCGTCCGAGGACCCGCAGCCGGCCACGGCCAGGACGCAGGCCGCGCAGGCGGCCAGGAGGTGTCGGCGGTGTCTGGTCATTGCCCCAAGTAGAGCCGTTCGCCCAGGCCGGCGGGTAGCCCGGCGGCCGCGATTGCCTCTGCCGCCTCGTGCACGGGGTACTCCGTCCTTCGCCAGGTCGCGGTCCACTGCTCCACGTCTAGCAGGAGCCAGGCCGCCCGTGGGTCACCGTCGCGGGGCTGGCCCACGCTGCCGGGGTTCAGCAGCCACTCGCCGGCGGCGATGTTCAGCTCCGTGTCGGCCCCGGCGGGGCCGCCGGCCAGGGCCCCGTCGGTGCGGCTGAAGTAGGAGGCCACGTGCGTGTGGCCGATGGCGGACACGCGCTGGTCCATGACATCCATGCATTCCGCAGCCTGGGTGCCGGACAGCACGTACTCCCAGATCGGGTCGCGCGGGCTGGCGTGGAACAGGCCGATGGCCTCGCCCGCCTGGCTGGGGCTCAGCGTCTCCAGGTAGCCCAGCGTCTCGGGCGCCGAGTGCGACCGCGTCCAGCGGGCCGCCTGCTCGGCGTGCGGCGCGAAGTCGGTGATGTCGATGTGGTCCAACACGCCCAGGTCATGGTTGCCCGCCAGGTTCAGGTGGCAGCGCTCGCGGGCGGTCTCGACGCAGCCGTCCGGGTGCGCGCCGTAGCCCACCAGGTCACCGAGGCACCAGATCCGCTCGGGCTCGGCGGCATCCACGTCGTCCAGCACCGCCTTGAGGGCCGGGAGGTTGCCGTGCACATCTGAAAGAACCGCGATCTTCAGGGGGTCACCGTTACTGTCCGGGGGAATGCCGCGCTGGCGCCTACCGCTCGCATTGGTGGCCACAGCCGTAGCCGCGGGAACCGCCACGCTGCTCCTGAGGCCTCGGAGCGGCCTGGTCGACCCAGCCGCAGTCGACGCGACAGCCTACTTCAGCCCGGCCGAGTTGGAGCGCGCGGATGATTTCCGTTCAGTGCAGCGGGTGATCTTCATCGGTCAGCTGGCGCTGTCCGGCGCGACGCTGGCGTTCTTGGCTCTGCGCCCGCCAGCCCGGTTTGCCGCATTCCTGGAGGGTCTGGGCGCCCGGCCGCTACTGGGCGGAGCCGTGGCCGGCGCCGGTCTGTCGCTGATCCTGGCCGTGGTCGGCCTGCCGCTGGGCCTGTGGGCGCACGAGCGGGCCGTCGACGTGGGCCTGTCCACCCAGAGCCTGGGCCCGTGGTTGGGCGACCAGGCGCTCGCAGCGGGCATCGGCGCCGTGTTCGGCGCCATCGCGGGCGCCGTGTTCCTGGGTCTCGTGCGGCGCTACCCGAACCGCTGGTGTGTCCCCGCGGCCGGCGCCGTGGTGGTCATCGCAGTGCTGGGCACCTACCTGACCCCGATCGTCATCGACCCGCTGTTCAACAAGTTCGAGCCGCTGCCGCGGGGCTCGCTGCGCAGCGAGGTCCTACGCCTGGCCGATCGGGCCGACGTGGACGTGGGGGAGGTCTACCGCGTCGATGCCAGCCGCAGGACGACGGCCATCAACGCCTACGTGGGCGGCATCGGGCACACCAAGCGGGTGGTCATCTACGACAACCTGATCGAGGACTACCCGCGCGCCCAGGTGCGCAGCGTGATCGCGCACGAGCTCGGCCACGTGGCCCACCGCGACGTGCCACGGGGGCTGCTGTGGCTGGCGCTCGTCGCTCTGCCCGGAACTTTCCTGGTGCAGGTCCTGGCCGAGCGGATCGCCCCCCGCGAGCTGACGCCGCGCCGGGGGGCGCGGCGGGCGGGACCGGAAGCGCTTCCCGCCCTGGCCCTGGCGCTGGCGCTGGTCAGCTTCGGGCTCACGGTCGCGGGCAATGCGCTGTCGCGGCGAGTGGAGGCGCGCGCGGACGCCTACGCGCTCGAGTTGACCGACGAGCCGAAGGCCTTCGTGGCGCTGGAGCGCAGCCTGGCACTGCGCAACATCGGCGACCCGGACCCGCCCGCGCTCACCCAGCGACTGTTCGGCTCGCACCCGACCACGATCCAGCGGATCGGCATCGGCCGCCGCTGGGAGGAGCTCGGCCGGCAGGCGCTCAGCCGGTAGGAGTGCCGCCGCCGGGGCTCTCGCCCTGCTTGCCCTCGTCCCACTCGGGCAGGTTCTTGATGCCCTCGCGGGTCTGCCATTTGGAGAAGTTGTCCTCCATGGCGTCGATCAGCTCGCGCATGAAGCGCGGCGACAGGTTGATGCGCGACACCACCACGCCCGGCACCGCGTCCTCGTCGACCTCGTGGTCCACCCGCGCGAAGGTCACCGTGAACTCGTAGTCGGAGTGGCTCACATTCGCGAAGTTCGAGTAGTGGCCGGCCATGACCTCGGGGTCGGCGTGGATGTCGAACTGGCGGTCGTCTTCTTGCTCTGACACGGTTCGGAGTATCGCACCCTGGCGCCAGCCCGCCCGATGAGGCTCGTCGTGATCGCGGTGGGGCGGCTTCGACCGCCCTACGCCGACGACGTGCAGCACTACAAGAAGCTCCTGGCGGGCCACGCGCGGATCGAGCTGGTCGAGGTCAAGGACGACGACCAGGTGCAGGGCCGGGTCCCCGAACGCGCGTTCACCGTGCTGCTGGATGCCGGCGGCCGGACCTACGATTCGGAGGGCTTCAGCGAGTTCCTGGAGCAGCGCCGTCAGTCCGGCATGGACCTGTGCTTCGTGATCGGCGGCCCGCGCGGGAAGATCGCCGCCCACGGCGACATGTCGCTGTCGCTGGGGCCGATGACGCTGCCCCACCAGCTGGCCCGGGTGGTGTTGCTGGAGCAGCTCTACCGGGGCCACAAGATCCTGGCCAGAGAGCCCTACCACTACTGAGGGCCGGCAAGGGCTAACTTGCCGGGGCCCATGGACCCTGTCGCCGACCTCGCCGCAGCGATTCACGACGCCGCCTCGGGGCTGGCCGACGGCGGCGTCGCTCCGCCGGAGCTGGAGCGCCCGCCCAAGGCCGAGCTGGGGGACTATTCGACCAACGCCGCCATGATGCTGACCAGGCTGCTGGGCCGGCCGCCTCGCGAGATCGCGGACGAGCTGGGCCAGGTGCTGGGCGCAAGCCTTGGCGCCGATCTGGACCGGTTCGAGGTGGCCGGACCGGGCTTTCTGAACCTGTTCATGTCGGACTCCTGGTACGCCGGCGTGGTGGCGGCCGTGACCGCGGAGGACGAGTTCGGCCGCGGCGACCAGGGCGCGCGCGTGAACGTGGAGTTCGTGAGCGCCAACCCGACCGGCCCGATCACCGTGGCATCGGCGCGGCACGCGGCCTACGGCGACTCGCTGGCGCGAGTCCTGGAGCTTGCGGGCAACGACGTGGACCGCGAGTACTACGTCAACGACTTCGGCACCCAGATCCAGCGCTTCGGCGAGTCGCTGTCGGCGCGGGCCCGGAGCCAGGAGCCGCCCGAGGACGGCTACCAGGGCGAGTACGTGAGCGAACTTGCCGCCCGGGTCGACGGCGCCGCGGACTTGGCCCCCGAGGAGCTCGGCCGCCGCGGCGTGGACCTGATGCTGGAGGGGATCGAGGCCACGCTCGGGCGCTTCGGCGTGCATATGGACCGGTACGCGCGGGAGAGCGCCACCCACGAGGCGGACGCGGTGCAGGGCGCGATCGCGCAGCTGCGCGAGGCCGGCCACATCTACGAGCAGGACGGCGCGACGTGGCTCCGCACCACGAGCTTCGGGGACGACAAGGACCGGGTGCTGGTGCGCTCCAGCGGCGAGCTGACCTACTTCGCGGCCGACATCCCGTACCACTGGACCAAGCACGAGCGGGGTTACGAGCGGTCGATCCTCGTCGTGGGCGCCGACCACCACGGTTACCAGTCGCGCGTGACCGCGGCATGGCAGGCGCTTGGTGGCGACCCGGCCGGCTTCGAGGTCGTGATCATGCAGCTGGTGAACCTGCTGGAGGGCGGGATCCGGGCCCAGATGTCCAAGCGGGCCGGGGCCATCGTGGCCCTTGACGACCTGCTGGACGACATCGGCGTGGACGCCACGCGCTGGTTCCTGCTCCAGCGCAGCCACGAGACCACGATCGACCTGGACCTGGAGCTGGCCCGGCGCCAGAGCCAGGACAACCCGGTCTACTACGCGCAGTACGCGCACGCGCGGATCGCCAGCATCCTGCGAAAGGCCGGTGACGAGCGGGTGGCGGGCGCGCTGGCGGCGGACGTGGCCGCCAGCAGCGAACAGCTGCACCCGTCGGCACGGGCGCTGATCAAGCGCCTGGCAGCGTTCCCCGGCCAGGTCCTGCACGCCGCCGACCGCCGCGCGCCCCACCGGATCACCGCCTACGTGACCGAGCTGGCCCAGGACTTCTCGGCCTTCTACCGCGACTGCAAGGTCGTCGGTGCTGCCGAGGAAGGCGGCGACGAGGACCTGAGGATCGCGCTGAGCGAGGCCACCCGGCGGACGATCGAGCGATCGCTGGCCCTGCTGGGCGTGTCGGCTCCAGCGTCTATGTGACTAGCTACGCTTGGCGCTCGCAACTCGAGGGTGTGCCACGGGTTGCAGTTCCCCAAGTGACCCGACCGCTTCGCACCCTCCTCCTAATGGTGGCCATCCTGGCTGTCGCCGCCACCATGCCCGCAGCCGCCAGCGCGGGCGCCAAGCAGTTCTCGATCTTCGAAGACGACGCCGTGCTGTTGGGCCTGACCGACAAGGACCCCGACAAGGCCATGGCCGAGGTCAAGTACCTGGGCGCCGACGTGGTGCGGGCGTTCGTGGTCTGGTCGCGGGTCGCGCCGGACAAGAAGAGTCGCACGACGCCGGCCGGCTTCGATTCCGCCGATCCCAACGCACCGCGCTACGACTGGGCGATCTACGACCGCTTCGTGCAGCTGGCCCGCAAGCACGACCTGAAGGTCATGCTCACCCTGTCGGGCGAGATCCCGTTCTGGGCCTCGCGTGAGAACGACCGCTGCCCGCACCACATCGGCGGCTACGGCGACCTGGCGCTGTCGTGCATGTGGAAGCCCGACCGGAACCTCTTCGAGCAGTTCGCCCAGGCCACGGCCGCCCGTTACAAGGGCCAGGTCGAGTACTACTCGCTGTGGAACGAGCCGAACCTGGAGCACTACCTGTATCCGCAGTTCTCGCGCAGCAAGCGCGGCACCGTGGACCTGGGTGGCAAGCAGCTGCGCGAGCTGTGGACGTCTGGTTATCGCGGGCTGACGCGAAGCGATCCGGCCGTCAAGAACAGGGTCCTGTTCGGCGAGACGGCGGCCATCAGCTCGCCCATGGACACGCTCTACGCGGCGCTCTGCCTGGATGAGGACGGCAAGCCGTTCCGCGGCTGGAAGAAGGCGGCGCAGGGCTGCTCGAGGCCGTCCAAGCTGCCCATCGGCGGCCTGGCCGTGCACCCGTACAACAAGGACGCCGTGGGCTCGGTGTTCACCCGCTCGTTCACCGAGGACTCCATGGCGATGGCCTACGCCAGCCGCGCCACGCGCGTCCTGCGACGGGCCGAGCGCTATGGGCGCATTCCGCGTGGGCGCGGTGTGTTCGTCACGGAGTTCGGCTTCCAGTCCAACCCGCCCGACCGCAAGCGGGGGCTCAGCCTGATGAAGCAGGCCAAGGCCCTGAACGAGTCCGACCGGCTGTTCTACGGCGACCCGCGTATCCGGGCCGTGGCCCAGTTCGAGCTCTACGACGTGGCGGAGCTGCCGAAGGAAGACGTCTACAACACCGGCTTGCGCCATTTGGACGGCAGGCTCAAGCCGTCATGGGGCGCTTACCGGATGCCGCTGGTGGTCACGCGGCTGGCCGACGACCAGGTAGAGGTGTGGGGCCAGGTGCGTCCCGCCAACGTCCCCACACGTGTGGCGCTGTTCGCAGCGCGCGAGGGCGGCACGTTTGCGCGCATCGGCTCGCCCCGGACCAACGCCTCGGGCTACTTCAAGCTGCGGGTGCGCCGCGCGCAGGCCGCCTCCCTGCGCTACCGCACCACCTGGGCCAGCCCCAACGGGGAGACCTTCCCCAGCCGGACGGCCACGGCGGGCAAGCCGATCAAGTACCGCGAAAAGCCTTAGAGCCCGTTGAGAGGGATCCGCCGTCTGACACTCGCCGCGCTGCTTGTCCTTGCAGGGATGGCCACAGCGCCCGCGCCTGCGGGCGCCAGCTCAAGCCAGATGACGGTGATCGAGGACAGCGCCGTGTTCCTGGGCCTGACCGAACGCAACCCCGACACGGCGCTCCGCGAAGCTCGTGCGCTCGGTGCGGACGCGGTCCGCATGTACGTGTCGTGGCGGCGCGCATCACCGAGCCCGGCGCAGTACTCGGTGCCGGCCGGTTTCGACCCCGCGAAAACGGCCGGCTACAACTGGGAACCCTACGACCGGCTGGTCCGGTCGGCCCGCGCCAACGGGCTGAAGGTGATCGTCAGCATTGGGCCGGCCATGCCCTACTGGGCGTCGCGCGAGCCCACACGCTGCCCGCACCCGATCGGCAACAAGCCCACGCAGGGGGTGTCGTGCTACTGGAAGCCCAACCCGGTGCTGTTCGGCAAGTTCGTGGGCGCGGTGGCCAAGCGCTTCCGCGGCAAGGCGTCGTTCTACTCGCTGTGGAACGAGCCGAACCTGGAGAACTACCTGCTGCCACAACGGATGAAGACCAGGGCAGGCATCGTGGACATGGGCGGCAAGCAGTTGCGCGAGCTGTACATCGCCGGATATCGCGCCATCCGGGCCAACGACCGCCGCCGCGCGGGCCGGGTGCTGTTCGGCGAGACGTCGGCCATCAGCTCGCCACGCGACACGCTGTTCTCGGCGCTGTGCCTGAACCGCCGCGGCCGTCCCTACACGGGCGCGATCAAGCGGCTGCAGGGCTGCTCCAAGCCCAAGATGCTGCCCATCGGCGGGCTGGCCGTGCACCCGTACAACCAGAGCGCGCTGGGGTCCGTGTTCTCAACCAGCAAGACGAAGGCCTCGATGCCCATGGCCTACCTGGGCCGCGCCCACCGCCTGCTCGATCTGGCCGAGAAGTACAAGCGCGTCCCCAAGCGCCGGGGGATCTACATCACCGAGTTCGGCTTCCAGTCGCGGCCGGCCAACGCCCGCGGGCTGAGCCTGACCGGCCAGGCCCAGGCGCTGAACGAGTCCGACCGGCTGTTCTTCGACGACAAGCGCGTGAAGTCGGTGGCCCAGTTCGAGCTCTTCGACGTGCCCGATCTGCCGTCCGAGGACGTGTTCAACAGCGGCCTGCGCGAGCAGAACGGCCGGGCCAAGCCGGCCCTTGCGGCGTGGCGGCTACCGCTGGTGGTCACCCGCCGCCGCGCCAGCCGTGTGGAGGTCTGGGGCCAGGTGCGCCCCGCGCGCGGGCGCGTGGGCGCCGTGGTGCAGGTGGCCCGCTCGGAGAAGGGCCCGTTCCGCACGCTGAGGCGGGTACGCACCAACCGCGCCGGCTACTTGCGCTTCGAGGTCCGGCGCGCCGGCGCAGCGAGGCTGAGCTACCGGCTGCGCTGGAAGGGCCACAGCAGCCGCGTGGCCAAGGCGGGCCGCAGGATCAAATACAAGCGCGGCTGAGGCGCGCTAGAGCTCGCTGAAGAAGTTGATTCCCAGATCGTCCATCAGGGCCAGGGCCTCGGCGTTCAGGCGCGTCAACTCATTGCTGTAGAGCAGCACTCCCATGATCACCAGCACCAGACCGGAGACCACGGTGATGGCGCTGTAGTGGTCGCGGAAGAAGCGGAAGAAGCCCGACACCGACGAGAAGGCCAGGGCGCTGAGGATGAACGGCACCGCCAGGCCCAGCGCGTAGAAGGCCAGCAGCACGCCGCCCTGGGCGACGCTGTCCTCGGTACCCGCGGCGGTCAGGATCGCGCCGAGGGTGGGGCCGGTGCACGGAAGCCAGGCCACGGCGAAGGCCAGGCCGGCCACGATCGGCCCGCCGGTCGACGCCCGCGCCAGCAGCGACTCGGGCCGCCACTCGCGGTTCAGCCGGTTCACGAACAGGGTGGCGATGAACAGCAGCCCGAGCAGCACCAGCACGACGCCGGCGATCTGCTGCAGCAACCGCCGGTGGTCCTGCAGCGCGGAGCCGAAGCCCGTGGCGGTCATGCCCAGCGCCACGAACATGACGGTGAACGACAGGCAGAACAGGATCGCCGGCCCCAGCACCTTCGAGCGACCCTTGCCGGCCTGGATCTCGGCGAACGACACGCCCGAGATCGTGGACAGATAGCCGGGCACCAGTGGCAGCACGCACGGTGAGATGAAGGAGATGAAGCCGACGGCGAACGCGGCCACGACCGTGGTGTTCACGTCGGCGGCGAGCGCGATCACGGCCCGTACCGGTCGAGGTCGTCCTGAAGGCGCTTGGTGGCCGCGGCGCCCTCGACCGCGGGCTCGGCATCGGAGCCGGAGGCGCGCCGGGTCCGGCGCCAGTGCAGCGCCGCGGCCGCCACCGCCCCGCCTCCCAGCGCCAGCGCCAGCGCCGGCACCAGCGTGGCGGCCAGGTCGAAGCCGCTGTCGTCGGGCGTGGCCAGCACCTCGCTGCCGTACTCGGCAACAAGGCGGTCCTTGATCTGGTCCTTGGTCAGGCAGTCGTCCACCAGGTTCTGGATGAAGGCACGCTCACGGTTGGCCTGCGGCGCCTCGGTCGCCAGGGCCAGCGGCGTGCCGCACACCGGACACATGACATCGTTCTCCACGGCGCCGAGGGTGGTGCGCGGCTGGCAGTCGGCGGCCGTCGCGGCTGCTGGCGCCGCCAGGGCCAGCATCACGACCAGAACGCCGAGTGCGCGCCTCATGACCGCCCTTCAACGAGGGGGGCCACCTCGCGGCGCATGAAGGCGTCGTCCACCGGGCCGCGCTTGACCGCTGCCACGCGGCCGCGCGGGTCGATCACGATCGTCTCCGGCACCCCGGCCACACCGTAGTCGGGCCGCAGTGTGTCCTCGGGGTCCTTCAGCTGGGGATACGTCAGGCGGTATTCGGCGATGAACGCCTTGGCGTCCGGCGTGTTGTCCAGCACGTCGACCCCCAGCAGCGTGCCCTTGCCGTCCCGGGAGATGCGCTTGTGCCAGCGCTCCAGGAGCGGCGACTCCGACCGGCACGGATCGCACCACGAGCCCCATACGTTCAGCACCACGACCTTGCCGCGGTAGTCGGCCAGGCTCCGGCTCCCGCCGCCTTCGAGGCGGGGCAGGTCGAAGCCCGGCGCGTTCTCGCGGTCGCCCTGGGCCAGCGCCTGCTCGATGTCGCGGTCCGGGCTGTTCTGGCTCAGCCCGTAGACGAGCAGGCCCAGGAGGGCGGTCACGCCCATGAGGGCGGCGATCACGAAGGGGGAGCGCAGGCGCTGCATGGGGCGACACCCCAGGGTATTGAGCGGGGGCAGCGCCCCTCGGGTCACCTCGGCTTGACGGCCGCGGCCGGCGGTTGTATTTTCCAACCAGGCGCGGTCCCGCGCCCGACCTTCATCCCGGTGCTCACGCCACCGGTCAGCGGAGGTAGAGGTGGCCTCGAGCCATCGGGACACCGGTCATCGTTCGCCCTATCCGGTGGGGCATCGGGAGCGTGGGTCCCGTCGCCAGCCACCGTGATCAGGAGCAGAACATGACTCAGCAGAAGACATTCAAGCGTCGCGTCCGGGCGCGGATGGCCAAGACGGGGGAGAGCTACACGGCGGCCCGCCGTCAGCTCCTCGCCGACGCCGCCGCTTCCTGATGGAAGACCGGACGCAGGAAGCGAAGCCTGCTGTCGCAGGCGAGCGACCGAGGACGCCGCCAGAACATGGCCGGAACGCTCGAGAGCGGACGACGGGCCTCGAACCCGCGACCTCAAGCTTGGGAAGCTTGCGCTCTACCAACTGAGCTACGTCCGCTTAGGGCGCGCAGGGTATCGCGCCGCCGACGCGATGAACCGGTTGGAGCCCGCAGCCGCACCGGTAGTACATGGCCTCCTTTGTTCACCGGCTCGCCGCATCCGTCCGGCCGGAACCGCAGTCCGCGTGACCGGGGTCGCGTCGCACTCCGAGTCGCGATTGACCGAGGCCATCTCTGCAGCCATGGTTGCCCTGTATGCCGAGTTCTACGGCGCCCAGCGCACGACGGCCACGACGTACATCAACGACAACGTCGTGGTCTGCATCCTCGAGGGCGTCCTAACGGCCCCCGAGTCGGGGCAGATCGCGGGTGGTGACAGCGACGAGGTGTTCGACGGTCGGGTCGCGTTCCAGAAAGCGACCGAGGACGAGTTCACCGCTGCCGTCGAGCGCCTGACCCGCCGCCCGGTGACCGCTTTCATGAGCGCGAACCAGACGAGCCCCGGAATCGCGTGCGAATTGTTCTTCCTGGAGGCTCCGCCGATGGCAGGCGCCTGACGCGGCCGGCGTGAATCAGCCGGACCCGGCGGCGGACTCGGGTGACGCGCGCAGCTTCTCCAGGCCCAGGCGCATGCGGCCCTTGACCGTGCCCCGCGGCAGCGCGAGCGCGGCGGCGATCTCGGAGTGGCTGAGCTGGCCGTAGAACGCGAGCACGATGACCTCTGCCTGGGGGTCGGGAAGCTCCTTCAGCGAAGCGCGCAGGGCGGCTGCCTCGCTGCGGGCGATCGTGTCGTCCTCCACCGAGCCGGGCGCTTTGATGGGAGCCAGGCGCTCGGTCGTCACGGGGTGCGGGCGGGTGCCGGAGTTCTCCGCGCGCACCGAGTCGACGGCGCGGTTACGGACGATCGTCATGGCCCAGCCTCGGAATGATCCGCGCCCTGGGCGGAAGCTCGATCGCGATTGCCAGATCGTCAGAAATCCCTCCTGAACGGCATCCTCCGCGCGGCCCAGGTCGCCGCAGACCGCCCTGGACACCGCGAGTGCGCGCGAGCCATGGCGGTCGAAGAGCACGCCGAACGCCTCGTTGTCGCCGACTTGCACGCGCCCCATCAACTGCTCGTCCGTCGCCCCCCCGGTGGCGCTCACTACACACCGCGTTTCTCGGCGTCTTGGCGGGTGGGGCTGATCCGGCCGATGTCCCACGCCAGGTGGCAGCGTTCGAGCCCGGCGATGAACCACGCGCCAGGATCGAGTTGGCCGCGGCCGATGCCGTGGCGGGCCGAGGTGGGAAACGCGTGGTGGTTGTTGTGCCACGCCTCGCCGAAGGCCAGCGGCGCCAGCCACGCCAGGTTGCGCGACTGATCGCCGGTCGAGAACGGTCGCTGGCCGAAGTAGTGACACAACGAATTGATGCTGAAGGTCACGTGGTGGAGTAGGAGCACCCTCACCGCGCCGCCCCACAGCAGGCCCGTCACGCCGCCGAGCACGGACCCGGTCAGTGCGACTCCCAGGCCGAACGGCAGTGCCAGCCCGCCGAACACCCACAGCGGGAACATCCTGCTGATGAAGCGCAGGTCCCGGTCGGCGCAGAGATCATTGGCGTAGCGGGCAGGGTTGGCCATGTCCTGGCCGCGGAAGATCCAGCCGATGTGCGCATGACCAAGGCCGCGCAGCTTGCCCCGCCATCCGGGGCGGCGGTCGACGTGCGGGCTGTGCGGATCGCCATCCTGGTCGGAGAAGCTGTGGTGCTTGCGGTGGGTGGACACCCACTCGATCACCGGTCCCTCGACTGCCATCGAACCGAGCACCGCCAGCAGCGGCCGCACCGCGCGCGTGGTCTTGAAGCTGCGGTGCGTGAAAAGCCGGTGATAGCCGACCGTGATGCCCAGCCCGTGAGGCCGGGCGCGCAACGAGGCTCCTAGCTGCCCGCACTGACCGACCAGCCCGCCGGCCAGCGATACCACTACATGCTCGGGTCTCACCGTCGCCCGAGCCGCCAGAGGCACACATCCGGTTAGTTCGCCCACGACTTCCGCGACGCGAACTGCAACCGTGTCGCCCCCGTCCTCGGTGGGCGGCGAGTCTACGGAGGAATCGGGCACGGCTTGCCTTCCAGTCGCGGAGCGGCGATCTAGAAAGTCAAGTCAGCGCTGCCTACGGATCAGTGTCCGGAACTTCGCAACCTTGCCCTTCGCCAAGCGACGATACCACCGCACTAGCCGTTGGGCAACGGGCCCAAGAAGAACAGCTCGAGCTCCAGGTCGGGCCCCACATGGTGCGTCGAGAGGAACCGGACCACCTTGCGTGAGGTGGCGCGCTCCACCACCTTGACGAATCGCACGCCCATGGCCTGCTGGAAGGCGCTCCGGGTCTCCTGCACGAGCGCAGTGCGCTGCAGCTCGATCAGCGTCTGCTCCACATCGGTGTACACCTCGCCCATCAGGCAGGCCAGGAGGTCATCGCCCATCATCTGCGAGTGGGCGTTCACGGGCTTCCTCCCGTGGTAGCGCTCGTGGAGCTCGACGAGCCCCGCGGTCACCGCCTCCAAGGTGGGATCCCCGTCCGGTGGGGTTCCAGGGTCCTGCATGAATGCCTCTCAGCCATCCTCGGAGAGCGGGCCACGCGGGAGGCGGAGGACAGACTAGAACCTGGCGCGGTGCTAGACCTAGGGTAGCGCGCTGGGGTAAAGTCGACCCTGGAGAACATGGACCCCAGGCTGTCAGACAGGGAGCCTCGCGATGCCCTCGGCGATGTGCGCACGGCCGTCTCCAACGGCCTCGTCGCATTGCTGAAGGAGTACTACGGCCGCGGACCGGACAGGACCAAGACCTATGTCAGCGGTGACCTGGTGGTCTGCCTGCTGCGTGGCGGCTTCACCCGCGTCGAGCAGACCCTGCTGGACGGCGGGCACGGGAACGATGTGATCCATCAGCGCATGGTCTTCCAGGAAGTCATGCGCCCGCGGTTCGAGCAGGTGGTCGAGGAGGCCACCGGCCGCAAGGTGATCGGGTTCATGTCGGGCAACCACCAGGACCCGGACATGCTCTGCGAGATATTCGTGCTGGCCGACAACAGCCTGCTCGAGTGATCGCGCGTTAGGCAGCCCGTTCGCCGGGCAGAAAAAGGCGATGACAGACAAGAGCCTCGACGTCTATCTCAACGATCATCTGGCGGGGGCGATGCTGGGCAGCGATCTGGCCGAGCAGCTCGGCGAGTCCGACGAGGCCAAGCGGTGGGCCGGGGAGCTGGAGCCACTCGCCAAGGAGATCGAGCAGGACCGTCAGCAGCTGATCGACCTGATGGAACAGCTCGGTGCCTCACGCAACCCGGTCAAGCAGGCCACGACCTGGATGGCGGAGAAAGCGAGCCGGGTCAAGTTCAGCGGCCTGACCTCCGGCGACTCCTCGCTGGGCACGTTCATGGCGCTGGAGAGCCTCATGCTCGGCGTCTCAGGCAAGCTTGCGCTCTGGCGGATGCTTGCGGAGGCCCGCGATTCCCACGAGGCGCTCCGGTCGCTGGACATCGAAGGGCTGATCGCCCGCGGGGAGGCTCAGCGCGAACTGCTCGAACGGACGCGGATCCGCGCCGGCCGCGAGATCTTCAGCGCCCCGCCCCCGCAGTAGTCGCCAGCTCGCGGCCCAGGTGCTCGGCCAGCCGGAGGGCCAGGACCAGGATCATGAACGTCGAGTTCGCGTGGCTCGAGGTCACGAAGGCCGAGCTGCTGGCCACATGCAGGTTGGGCACGCCGTGCACCGCCAGGTTCTCGTCCACCACGCCGTCTTCGGGTCGCTCCGACATCCGGGTCGTGCCCGCCTGGTGGCAGCCGGCGAAGAGCTGATCGCGGACGCTCGCCTCCAAGTCGGCCGGCGTGTACTCGAGCTGCCCGAGCCCGTGATGACGCAGGTACTCGTCGATGTGGCGGTGGGCCGCGATCACGCCGTCCACGTCGGCCTGGCTGAACTCAAGCTGCGTGCGCAGGAGTGGGACGCCCAGCGGATCCACCCGGTGATCCAGCGTGACGCGGCTCTGCCAGTGCGGCAGGTGCTCGCCCTGGTACTGCAGCCGATAGCGGTTGTCCGCGTTGTAGGTCGAGAAGCCCGGCGCACGCCGCCCCCGCCTCAGGTAGCGCCGGTACCCGAAGGTCGCGGCGACACGGGCTGCGACGACCAGGTCGCGGCGCAGGTTGCGTAGGTGGTCGCGGGCATCGTTGTCGTGGCTCGTCTCCAGATGCGTCAGCCGGATCGACTGCGAAGCGAACAGGGCTCCCGCGGGGGACGCCAGGGCCAGGTAGACCAGCGACAGGAAGCCGTTGCTGTGCCGGGGATCGGCAAGCTCGGGGTTGACCAGCCAGCCCGCGAAGTTCGGTAGCCCCTGCTCGAGCAGGAAGTTCCGGGAGAAGGTGAACCGGCGGCGGACGTACACGCCATCGGCATCCTGCTCGTGGCCGTAAATCGTGTCCGTGGGCTGGGTGGTGAAGCGGACGTGGGCGATCGAGCCTTGCGGGTGGGCCATGTACCAGCGCCCGAGGTGGCCGGAGTGGTTGCCCACGCCGGAGGCCATCAGCAGCCGCGTGGTCTCGAGGCCGCCGCAGGCGAGCACGTAGTGGCGCGCGACCACGCTGGCGGCACGGCCGTCCAGCGTGCGGGTCTCCAGCCGTTCCACCCGGCTCCCGTCGTCGCTGAGCACCACCCTGGTGCAGGTCTGACGGAGCACGACGCGGATCCTGGCTGCCTCGCGCAGTTGCTTGCGGTAGTGGCGGCCGAAGTTGGTGGGCAGCGACCAGCGTTCCAGCGACGACGTGCGCACGTCGCCGTCGGGCAGCCCCGGGACCAGTGTGCGCCCTGACAGCTCCGGGATGTCTCCGGCCTCGAATGCGCTCTGCCCGCAGGCCAGGTAGCGGCATGCCGCGGGGAACTGGCCCGACAGGTCGTCGTAGCCCACGGGCCACCGGGCTCCGACGTAGTCACGCGGGTCGAAGTCGACCGGATCGAACGGCACGCAGCGACCGCCCCACATGACCGATGTTCCACCAAGCTGCCGCCGTGTGCCCACCGACGCGGGCCGGTGGTAGGCATCGCTACCCGCGGCGGTCTCGCCGAGACGCTGGGCCTTTCGGTCCCGGCCGGCGCCGCCGCTCTCGATCAACAGCACATCGTGGCCGGCCCTGGCCAGCTCGAGCGCGAGCACGATGCCCGCCGGGCCCCCACCGACGATCGCGATCCCGGTCTCGATCCGGCAGCCGTCGGGCATCCTGGTGCCGTCTAACTCCATCGGTCGGCCGATCCTACGTCGCGGTAGCGTGCCGCGGGTGAAGGTGGTCACCTGGAACGTGAACTCGCTGAAGATGCGGTTGCCGCGCATCCTGGAGTTCACCGAGGCCTTCGCGCCCGACGTGTTGCTGCTGCAGGAGACGAAGGCCGAGCCGGCCGCCTTCCCCGAGCTCGAGCTGCAGGCCGCCGGCTATGCCGCGGTGCACCACTCGGCAGGCCGCTGGGCCGGCGTGGCCATCCTGGTGCGCGACGGGCTGGAGCTGGGGGAGACCGTGCTGGGCCTGCCCGGGGAGCCCGACCCCGCCGAGGCCCGCTGGGTGGAGGCCCAGGTGGACGGAACCCGCATGATCTGCACCTACGTGATCAACGGCCGTGCGCTGGACTCGCCGCTGTACGCCGACAAGCTCGCCTTCCTGGGCGCCGCTGCCGACCGCGTGGCCGCCCTGCGCGGGGCGGGCGAGGACATGATCCTGGGGGGCGACTTCAACGTGACCCGCGACGACCGCGACGTGTACGACCCCGCCGCGTTCGAGGGCGGCACGCACGTGCAGCCTGAGGAGCGGGCAGCCCTCGACGCGATCCTGGAGCGGGGCGGCCTGGTGGATGCCTACCGCGAACTGCATCCCGACGACGTGCAGTACACCTGGTGGGACTACCGCGCGGGGCATTTCCACAAGGGGTTCGGGTTGCGGCTGGACTACCTGCTCCCGTCGGAGTCGCTGGCGGGACGGCTCGAGGCCTGCGGCATCGAGCGCGACTTCCGCAAGGGCACCAAGCCCTCGGATCACGCGCCGCTGGTGGCGGATCTCTAGAACGGCGGCGCATGCAACGCGGCGCCCACCCGCTCCGGTCGGATTCCTAGCGTTGCCGCCATGCTCAGAGAGGACCGGGGCGCGGAGTTCGTCAGCGAGGGCCTGTGGCTGTGGCGCCGGCACAGCTTCTGCGTCGGCCGCCGCGTCGCGCCGCCGCTGACCCCGCGTCGCCTGGCCCGCATGGACCACGTCCAGGAGCGCGAGCCGGTGTGTGTGCTGGAGGACGAGGGCCGGCGCTGGTGGTGGTACAGCGACCGCTTCTTCAGCGAGGCCGAGGACCTGTCGCCCGCCGACGTGAGCGCGCTGGTGGCCGACCGCGATCGGCGCCGCGCGCGCAAGCTCGAGCGCGCCCACGCGCAGCTGGAGGCCGAGGCCGACCGGGCCCGGCGGCGCGCGCCGCTGCCGCGCGAAGTGCGGCGCGCGGTCTGGCAGCGCGACGGTGGCCGCTGCGTCCAGTGCGGCGCCGGCTTCGACCTCCAGTACGACCACGTGATCCCACACTCCATGGGCGGGGCCGACACCGAGGCCAACCTGCAGCTGCTGTGCGGAGACTGCAACCGTGCGAAGGGCGACGGCCTCTAGAGCGCTATGGAGCGCCGTTCTCGAGTTGGGTCATCTGGACGGCGGCGTCCAGCTCGGCTCGCGCCGCGCCGCGGAACACGCCCTTGATCGGAGGGACGTCGGAGTAGAAACGCCCGTGGCCGATCTTCACGTGCTGCTCGCGGGCCAGGCCCTGGTTGGTGGGGTCGGCGCCGGTCCACGAGGGCTCCTCGCCGTCGGCGGCGGGCAGCAGCGCCTCCAGCCAGGCGTGGGTCTCGACCTCCGCCGAGGCATCGCCCTTCTCGGCCGCCGCGAACAGGTAGCCCGACACGTAACGCGCCGCGATCCCGTGCGAGCGGAGCACCACCAGGCCCAGGTGCACGAAGTCCTGGCAGACGCCGGCGCCGCCGGTCAGCAGGTCCTGGATCGTGGAGCCGACGTAGGTGGCGCCCTTCTTGTACTCGAACCGGCCGGGTATGGCCTCGGTCAGGGCCTGAAGCGTGTCTGCCGGCGTGTCGCGCCGCACGGCGGCGGCCAACTCGTCCAGGGCCGGACCGCTGGGCTGCTCGCCGGCGGGCAGCAGGAACTCACCGGCGGCCTCGCGGTACTCGGGGGTGTCCAGCGCCGCCCACGGCCCGGTGGCGGGGTCCGCCGGCCGCTCGTTGGTCACCCGCGCTCGGGCCTCGATCGACAACCGCTCGTGGCCCTCGATCAGGTTGAACTCGATCACCTCGGTGCCGAAGTAGTCGGTGTAGCTGTGCAGCCGGGCCGCCGGGTCGACCCGCACCTCGAACGCGTCCACGCGCTGGTTGGCAGTCACCGCGGGCCGCACGCGCAGCGCGTTGTGCTGGTCGTACACCGGGCTGTCGTAGCGGTACTCGGTGATGTAGCGGATCGAGTACTTCACGCACCACCGCCGTACTGGCGCGTCACGCCCTGGCCCTGGAAGTAGCGCTGGTCGATCTCCTCGTCCGCCGCGTCCAGCTCGTGCTGGACCTCGCGGAAGGCGGGTGCCAGGTCCTCGCCCGCCAGGCTGTTGCCGCTGCGGAACTTGAGGTCGGCCGAGATGCGCGCCAGGCGCAGCACCGGCGGGGCCTCCAGCGGGTCGATCTCGGCCCGCGCGAGCGCGCCGTGCAGCGACTCCACCGACGCCGCCACCGAGTCGGGGAAGTCGCGCTCGAACAGCAGGAAGCGGGTCACCGGCCCGGCGTTGGGCGGCGCGGCGGCCGAGCGCATGAAGGCCTGGAACCCGCCCACCGAGCGCAGCAGCGCCAGCGCGTTGCCATCCCGGCGCGGCACCTCGCGGTCGTCGTCCTCCTGCCGCTGGCGCGTGGGCGGGAGCGCCACGCGGAGCATGCGCAGCACCATGTCGGCGGCCTCCAGGCGGCCGCCCGCCACCAGGAACGCGCGTGCCTCGTCCTTCTGCATCGTGCGCGAGGTCAGGCCCCAGAACAGCGCGGTGCGCTCCTTCACGTAGGCGTAGATGGAGTACGGGCCGGTGCGCAGCCCCGAGTCCAGGTTGGCACCCTGCATGCCCAGGTTGAACGTGTTCACCGACTCCCACATCTCGGCCGAGATGGTGTCGCGCACCGTGCGCGCGCCCTCGCGGGCGCGCTCGACGCAGGCTCTGATCGACACCGGGTTCTGCGGGATCCAGCGTCAGGGCGCCGATGACCTCGTCGCGCTGTGCGGCCACGCCCGGCGTGACCTGCTGCTGGGCACCCATGATCGTGAGCAGCGAGTCCCAGGTCAGCGTGACCGAGGTGGGGTCGTCGAGCCGTCCCTGCAGGTCGGCGTGGAACAGGCCGTCGAGCATGCGCGCGGTGTGCTCGGCCCGCACCAGGTGGCGGCCCAGCCAGTACACGTCATGGGCGTTGCGGGCCAGCACTAGTCGCGGCCCTGCTGCTGTTGGCGCTCCTGCTGGTGCCAGCCGGCCTGGCGCAGCCCCGGCATGGTGGGCGGGTCGAACGGGTCGAACGACTCGCCCGGCGCCGGCTCTTCCAGCTCGTCGGCCAGGACCCAGGTGTCCTTCGAGCCGCCGCCCTGGGAGCTGTTCACGATCATCGAGCCCTCGCGCAGCGCCACGCGCGTGAGCCCGCCGGGCACGATCGAGATCTCGTCGCCGAACACGGCGAACGGCCGCAGGTCCACGTGGCAGGGCGCCAGCGAGCCGTCGGGGCGCACGGTGGGCACGGTGGACAGGTTCACGGTCTCCTGGGCGATCCAGCGCTCGGGCGACACGGACAGCAGCCGGCGCTGCTCCTCGATCTGCGCTGCGGTGGCGTGGGGGCCGATGAACACGCCCTTGCCGCCCGACTCGCCGGTGGGCTTGACCACCAGCTCGTCCAGGCGCGAGAGCGCGTGCTCGCGCTGCTCGTGGTCTCCCAGCAGGTAGGTCTTGACGTTGTCCAGGATCGGCTCCTCGCCGAGGTAGAAGCGGATCATCTCGGGCACGTAGTGGTAGACCGCCTTGTCGTCGGCCACGCCGGTGCCGAGCGCATTCGCGATGGCCACGTTGCCCGCCCGGTAGGCGCGCATCAGGCCCGGCACGCCGAGCAGCGAGTCCGGCCGGAACTCCAGCGGGTCGATGAAGTCGTCGTCGATCCGGCGGTAGATGGCGTCCACGCGCGAGAGCCCGCGCGTGGTGCGCATGAACACGGTGGTGTCGCGCACCACCAGATCGGAGGCCTCCACCAGCTCCACTCCCATCTGGCGGGCCAGGAAGGCGTGCTCGAAGTAGGCGCTGTTGGCCGACCCCGGCGTCCACACCACCACCGTGGGCTGCTCGCCGCCGCCAGGGGCCACGGCGCGCAGCGCGTCCAGCAGCAGCGAGGGATAGTCGTTGACGGGGCGCACCGAGTAGCGGTCGAACAGGTCGGGCACCAGCCGGCTCATGGCGATCCGGTTCTCCAGCACGTACGAGATCCCGGATGGCGTGCGCACGTTGTCCTCCAGCACCTTCCACGAGCCGTCGGTGTCGCGCACCAGGTCGCAGCCCGAGACGTGGCACCACACGCCTCCGGGCGGACGGATGCGGTGGGCGGCGCGGGCGAAGTTGGGCCGCGTGACGACCAGCTCCCAGGGCACGATGCCCTCGTTCACGATCCCGCGCTCGTGGTAGATGTCCTCGACGAACCGGTTCAGCGCCCGGACGCGCTGGGCCACGCCGCGCTTGATCGTGCGCCACTCGGCCGCGGGCATGATCCGGGGGATCAGGTCCAGCGGGAACGGCCGGTCCTTGACCGGGCCGTCCTCGCCGCTGGCCTCGAAGGTGATGCCCTGCTGGACGAAGATCGCGTCGCGGCGGTCGGCCGCGGCCGCCAGCCCGTCCGGCCCCAGCCGCTCGAGCGAATCCACCAGTGCCTGCGCGTACGGATGCGGCCGCCCGCCGCCGTCGACGGCCTCGTCGAAGAAGCCCGCGCGGGGGTGGTAGGAGCTGATCAGCGAGTCGGGCACGAAGCGCCTAGTTCTATCGAGAACGCCGCCGCGTACCCCCTTGGTGCTCCCTTGTCGCCTCGGTCAGTTGCTGTAGAAGGCGAGCCTCCGGCCCGCCTTGGCCACACGGCTGGTCATCGTCTCGCCGGTCGTGTTGCTGATGCCGGACAGGCGCCACTTGAGCTTGAACGCGTCCTTCTTGGAGATGCTCACCCGGAACATGCCTTGTGAGTTGGTGCGCACGTTGCGCACGGTGGCGAACTGGCCGCCGGCACCCTGCGACTGGATGGCCACGGTGGCCGATCCGCCGGGCCGCGACTGGCCGTAGACCTCAACTGAGCTGGCCGACCTGCGGGTGACCACGATCGGCATCCGGTAGGCCTCGTACGCGGGCTTGCGCTTGCCGCCAACGAACCGCAGGCCGGTGTTGAACTGGTCTGCCTGGGGAACGTCGGTCAGCTCGTACTGGCCCACCCACTTCACGCGGCTGGAGCCGTAGAACAGGCGGTCGGACTCGTTGAGGTACTGGGCCTGCTCGGCCGGGCTCACGTTCGAGGTCCGGTCGGGCGGGTTGGACTGGTAGCCGAACTCGGTGATGTAGATGCCCCGGCCGCGAGCGATCCGGCCCCGCCGCGCGGCGCCGTCGATCAGCCGCACCAGGCGCGGGGTGTAGGCGATCGGGAGTGAGGTCTTCGTCCTGCTCTTGTCGCGCGGGGTGCCGTTGCCGCCCTGGTTGTAGGGGTGGTGGGCGAAGCCCAGCGTGTTGATCTTCTTCACCCTGCCGGCGCAGCCCTGGGCGCGGGCGCGGGCGCCGCGGAACGGGTTGCCGCGGCTGTCCAGGCACAGCGCGGCGCGCAGGAACGGAAGCGGCTTGCTGATCGCCGCGGTCTCACCGAACAGGACACGGTTGCGCCGCGCGGGATCGAACTTGGCGATCGACTTGTAGCCCGCGAGGTACAGCTGGCGGTACTTGGCCGCGGCGTAGTCGATGGTGCCCACGCCACGGCGCTTCTCGAACCGCGGTGTCAGCCACGTCTTGCCGATGTTCGGCTCGTTCCACATGGCGTAGTAGTCGGCCTTGCCGCGGTAGCGTTTGGCCACGGCGGCCGTGAAGGCCTCGAACTCGGACGTCTTGGGCTTGAAGGTGCACGGCAGCCTGCTGCACTTGGACGGGCTCTCGGAGCTGAAGAACGGGCCGGGGCCCGTGACCGTCATCAGGACCTGCACGTTGTTGGCCTTGGCCAGCGCCACCAGCCGGTCGATGGCCGACCAGTCGTAGTGGCTGCTGTTGGGATCGCTGGTGTCGAAGCCGGCGGGCTTCTTGCGGTCCCTGGGCGTCCGGTAGACCTTGTTGTAGTTGACGTTCGTCCGGAGGATGTCCACGCCGAGGTTCTTCAGCTCGGCGGCGGCGGCGTCCAGGTTCTCGCCGGTCCCGCCGAGGAACTCACGGTCGTCCTGGAGCAGCGATAGCTGGGTGCTCGCGGCGGAGGCGCTCGCGGGAGCCAGCAGCGCCACCAGCGCGGTCAACAGCGCGCAGCCCAGCAGTCGGAATCTCTGCGTGGTCATCGAAAGGGGGTCCTTGGTCGGGTGCGGCGGGCCGAAGGGAGCGCCCGGAGGGGTCGAGATAGTACACACGCCCCGGCAGCTGAAGTTGCGGCCTAGCGCCTGTAGAGCGGCGTGCGTGCGTAGTGGTCGTGCAGGGCGTTCCACGCGGGCTTGCGCTGGCCGTTGTAGGTCAGCACGCCCTTGTAGTGACGGGTGTTGCGCCCCGGCCGGCCGACGCGGACTCCGCCCAGCCAGCCCGGGTTGATCTCGAACTCGCGCATCGTCCAGTGGATGGCACCGGACATGAACGGCAGCCGGTCGATCAGGTCCAGCGTGCGGTTCACGTGGTTGGCCTGGAAGGCGTAGGTGCCCAGGGTCTCGGGCGGGAAGTCCTCCATGTCGGCCCGGCCCTCGGCGCCGAACTCGGTCATCACCTTGGCGTGGTTGGGATACAGGTCGTTCATCTCGCGCAGGTAGGGCTCCAGCGTGTTGAAGTCCTCCACCCACGGATACCAGCCGAAGTACTGGTTGATGCCGATCATGTCGAAGTTCTCGTACACGAACTGCTCCTCGAATCCGGGCCGGCCCTTGATGTCCAGCGTGATCGGGAGCGTGGGGTCGAGATCGCGCGCCTTCTCCGAGGCATCGATCAGGTAGCGCCGCGTGCCCGCCTTGCGGTCCGGCGTGAAGCTCAGCTCGTTGGACACCGAGTGGGTGATCACCGATGGGTGGTTGCGGGCGCCCTTGACCGTGCGCTCGAGCTGCGCCATCGCCCGTCGCCGCTCGGTGGAGTACTGGAGCAGGTTGGCGCCGTGGTCGCGCTGCCAGATCGGGGCCTGGTTCCAGACCATGATCCCGGCCTTGTCGAAGCGCCTCAGCAGACCCTCGTTCATCAGGTAGTGGGCGCGCGTGGTGTTGGCGCCCGCCTCCTTGAGCTCGCGGACGATGGTGTCCATGTCGAATCCCGTCAGCGCTGCACCGCGGCCCGGCATGTCCTCGTGGATCGACCCGCCGCGGATGTTGATCGGCCGGTTGTTCAGCCGCAGCTCGCCGCGCACCACCTGCACCGAGCGCAGGCCGATCTTCATGCGGTCGATCTGCTCGGTGCGGCCCTTGTAGACCAGGGTGGCGCTGGCCGAGTAGAGCTGGGGGTTGTCGGGTGACCACAGCTTGGGCCCGGGCACCGGCACCTCGAGGTCCTTCAGCCGCTGCCGCGCGCTGCGCAGGCCCTGCAACCGGAAGGCCTTGCGCGTGGTTCGGCCCTGGGGTGAGCGCAGCTTGACCACGAGCTTGGGCTGGGGCAGTGCCAGCTTCTCGCGGATGCGCACCACGCGGCGCTTCTTGCCCGTGCCGATCACGCGCGTCCTGATCCTGTAGGTCTGGCGCTCCCTGGGCAGCTTGGACAGGATCCCGTCCAGCTTGACGGCGGCCTTGCAGCGGGTGGCCAGGCCCTTGCAGGTCACGTCGCTGAGCAGGCCGATGTCCTGGATGGTCGCGCGGCCCTTGGGCACCAGCGAGACGGGACGGACGATGCCGCCGTAGTTCCACCAGGCTTCTGGCAGCTTCGGGTCCTTGCGGCTGTCGACGGTCACCACCAGTTCGTTCACCCTGCCTGCGCGCAGGCCCTTGGCGGGGAGCTCGAACGGCGTGTACGGGTCGATGCTGACGCCGATCCGGCGTCCGTTCAGGAAGGCGGTGGTGCGCCGGTGGGAGCCCTCGAAGCGAAAGGCCCAGGTGAAGCCGGATGCCTTCGGCGGCGCGGTGAAGCGCAGCTTGTACTGCTTGGCGGTACCGCCGAACAGCGACGGGTTGGCATCGGCAGCGAATACCCCGGGCACCCGGACGGGCTTCCAGTTGGGGTTGAACGGCTCGACCGGCGCGGGCGCGTCCTCGGTGGACCCCGTCTCGCCCTCGCCGCTCTCAGACGGCGGCGGCGGGGTGGGCGGGGGAGGGGTGTTCACCAGGTCGCGGATCTCCCACCCGGACTCCAGCTTGCTGGCCTTGGGAGGGGCCGCCAGCGCGCTCGCGGGCAGGCAGAGGCCGGCCAGGAGCGTGGCGATGAGTATCGGTATTCGGTGTGGCACTGGCTGCATGTAACCCCGGTATAGCCCGCTGGTTGTGCTGTGACTTCACATTGGCACCAAAGAGGGGGGAGGCCGCAGAGCATGCCTCGTACACTCCATCTCGATGGATCCCTCCCGGAAACGTAGGGTACGGCTCGTCCTGATGCTGTCGGTTGCCGTCCTCCTGGCAGGCGCGCTGGTGTACACCAGCTTCAGCGCCTCCACCGAGGCCAGCACCCCGTCCGAGGTCATGAAGAACGCCGAACCCGGCCGTTCATATGAGCTCACGGGCAAGGTCGTGAAGGGCTCCGTCCAGCGAGAGGACGACGGGCTCGAGTTCGCCATCCGCGACCGCGACGGAACCGCCTCCGTGCCCGTCAGCTATGCCGGCGTGGTGCCCGATCCGTTCCGCGAGGGGCGCGAGGTCATCGTCTCGGGCAAGCTCGAGGGCAGGCGCTTCGTCGCCGAGCGCGACTCGCTGGTAACCAAGTGCCCCTCGAAGTTCACCGAGGACAAGAAGAAGTCCTGATATGGCCGGCGTCGGCTCGGCCTGCCTCTTCGTAGCTCTGCTGACCGCGCTGTACGCGGCCGGCGCCTCCGTCTACGGCGCAGTCTCGGGGCGGCGCGACTTCGTGGTCTCGGGCCGCCGCGCCATCTACTGCGTGGCGGTGCTCTGCATCGGCGCCACGGCGATCCTGCAGTCGGCCTTCCTGCGCTCGGATTTCTCGTTCAAGCTGGTGGCCGACGGGTCGTCCACCGACACGCCCACCTTCTACAAGGTCACCGCCATGTGGGCCACGCAGGACGGCTCGCTGCTGTTGTGGGCGCTGCTGCTGTCGATCTTCACGAGCGTCGTGCTGTTCGTCACGCGCCGGTCGCTGCGCCAGATCGCGCCATGGGCGACGGCCGTGCTGGGCGTGGTTGCGGCCTTCTTCCTGCTGCTCATGGTGGGCTGGGAGAACCCGTTCACCACCCTGGCCACGCCACCCGCCGAGGGCGTGGGGCTCAACCCGCTGCTGCGCCACCCGGCGATGATGATCCACCCGCCGATGCTCTACACGGGCTACGTCGGCTTCTCGATCCCGTTCGCGTTCGCCGTCGGCGCGCTGATCACCCGCTCCACCGGTGCCGACTGGATCCGCGCCACACGCCGTTTCGCGCTCGTGGCGTGGACGTTCCTGGGCGTGGGCATCATGCTCGGCGCGCTGTGGTCGTACACCGAGCTGGGCTGGGGCGGTTACTGGGCGTGGGATCCGGTCGAGAACGCCTCACTGCTGCCTTGGCTGACCGGCACAGCGTTCCTGCACTCGGTGATGGTGCAGGAGAAGCGCGGGATGCTGAAGGTCTGGAACGTGTCGCTGATCATGGCCACGTTCGTGCTGGCACTGCTGGGCACGTTCCTGGTCCGATCGGGGATCCTGGAGTCGATCCACGCGTTCGGTGCGTCCACCATCGGCACCCAGTTCCTGACCTTCATCGGGATCGTGATCGTCGGCTCCGTGGCGCTCGTCGTCTGGCGGCTGCCGGACCTGCGCAGCACGTCGCGACTGGACTCGCTGATCTCACGCGAGGCCTTCTTCCTGCTGAACAACCTGATCCTGGTGGCGCTGGCGCTCGTGGTGTTCTGGGGCACCTTCTTCCCGCTGATCTCCGAGGCGATCACCGGCACCGAGGCCAGCGTCGGGCCCCCCTGGTTCAACCGCGTGGTCACCCCGCTGGCGCTGGTGCTCGTGGCACTCATGAGCATCGGGCCGATGCTGGCATGGCGCCGGGTAAGCCCGGCGGGCCTGTGGCGCGTGGTGCGAGCGCCGGTGTTGTTCGCGGTACTGGTGGTGGCCGTGCTGGCGCTGGTCACCGGCGCCTCTGACAGTCTCCCCGCGCTGGCCATGTTCGGCTTGGTCGCGATGCTGCTCGCCGTCGTGGTCCAGGAGTTCGGCCGCGGCGCGCTGGCCCGCCGCGCCCTCACCGGCGAGCGGCTGCCCACCGCGCTCGGCCAGCTGGTGGGGCGCAACCGGCGCCGCTATGGCGGCTACATCGTGCACACCGGCATCGCCGTCCTCTTCCTTGGCGTTGCCGGCTCATCCGCCTTCCACGAGCAGAAGGACGTGCGCCTCTCGCCCGGGCAGAGCTTCACGTCGGGCGACTACCGCGTGACCTACGTGCGCCCCACCGCACGCCTGGGCGCCGATGACGCCGGCACAGGCGCCCCGATCTCGTTCGGCGCCGTGCTGCGCGTACGCAAGGGCGAGGAGGTCAGCACCCTGCACCCCTCGCGCAACTTCTTCCCCACCCAGGACCCGTCGAAGGGGGCCACCGCGCGCTACTTCGAGGGCGAGGCCACCAGCGAGGTCGACGTTCGCTGGGGCCTGCGGCGCGACTTCTGGATGGCCATGCGGCCCGACATCAGCTCGCTCGACGGGCCGATCCGCGACGCCGACCGCAAGTTCCCGCAGCCCAGCGCCGACACGCAGGCGCTGCTGATCGGGGCGCTGGCCGAGAACTACCGCCGCAATCCGCCGCCGGCGACCTTCCGGGCCATCGTCTCGCCGCTGGTGTCGTGGATCTGGATCGGCGGCGCGATCGTGCTGCTGGGCGCCCTGGTGGCGGCATGGCCGTCGCCCGAGGCCCGGCTGCGGCGGGTGCGCAGCCTCTACTCGGCACGGCTGGGCAAGGAGCTGGCGGGCCGCGCGTCCTAGTGTGCCGGTCGTGGAGTACGGCCTGGCCCTGATCATCCTCGTAGCCCTCGTGACTCTGGTGGTCGTGCGGCCCGTGGTCTATCGCGAGGACGACGCCGCCGGCACCGGCGCCGCGCGCGCCGAGCTGGAAGCCGCGAAGGAGGCCAAGTACCGCGAGATCCGCGATGCCGAGCTGGACCGCCAGATGGGCAAGCTCTCGGCTGACGACCACCGGGCGATCGACCGGGAGCTGCGCGCCGAGGCCATCGAGATCCTGCGCCGGCTGGACGAGCTGGAGGGGGACGCCCCGCGCGCGTAGCGGCGCCCGGGTCGCTACCCTGCCCGGTCGATGGAAGCGATTCTCAGCGGCGTGCAGGTGGTGCTCTCGGTCATCCTGATCGTGCTCGTCCTGCTGCACTCGGGCAAGGACACCGGCCTCTCAGGCGCCTTCGGCGTCGGCGGCGGAGCGGGGCCGCTCGGTGGCGGCTCGCTGGTCGAGCGCAACCTGAACCGCTGGACCGTCGCGTTCGCCACGTTGTTCGTGATCAACGTGATCGTCCTTCTAAAGGTTTAGAGGCGGCGCAGCCGCCGGTCTCGACGCCCCGGAGGGCGGCATTCCTCTCAGGGCGCGGCCATGGATGGCCGCAAGATCAGAGGCGGCGCAGCCGCCGGTCTCGACGCCCCGGAGGGCGGCATTCCTCTCAGGGCGCGGCCATGGATGGCCGCAAGATCAATACCCCCCGAAGGATCTCGGGCGGCCGGACAGGCCCACCCAGGCGCCGCCGCCGGTGTTCACGTTTCGGGGATTGACGCGGCGCATGCGCGTCCAGCCATGTCCGTCCCAATAGCGCTGGCCGCGACCGCGGGGGTCCGGGTACCAGCCGGGAGAGGGATTACTCGAGCCTGAGGTGGGTGGGGTCATCGGGGACTCCTGCGGTGTGTGGTCTGGGTGTTACAACTCCATTCGGCAGCCGAGGTTGCGGCTTGAACGACCTGGACGTATTGGCGATTACCCAGGCGCGCGAGAACTGGAACGCCGCTCAGAGCGCTGGATCGGCGTTCTCGGCGAACACGCCGTCGTCGATCAGCGCGGCCAGCTCACGCATCAGCGCGGCCAGGCCGCGGGGCGCCTCGCCGTCGCGGGTGGCGACGGTCATCCCGGAGTGGCTGATGCGCCAGGCGTAGCCCCCGACCACGGCCGGCCGGGGGAGGAAGTACGAGGCGGCGAGTGAGCGGAATTGCGCGCCCATGATCAGCGAGCGCAGGAGGGCCAGCCGGCGTTCGTCCAGCTGGGCGGTGATCTCGGGCTGGGGCGGCCGCTTCAGCGTGAGCCTGCCGGAGACGTCCACGCGCATGCGCGTGAAGCGGCCGGCGATGCCCGCCGAACGTTCGACCACCAGTAGTGGCACCACACCACCAGCGTTTCCCCCTGGCTCCTCCACCCAGCGCCAGAGACAACCAGCGGGGCAGGGTTCCGTCAAGTGCGCCCGAGAGGACTCGAACCTCCACGATCTCTCGATCACCAGCCCCTCAAGCTGGCGCGTCTACCAATTCCGCCACAGGCGCGCGAACGGCGCCGATCATAGCGCCGGCGGGTGGCCCCGCTCGTTCCGTCCGACGCATGGGTACTCTACGAACACATGTTCGACGCAGCGCATTCGACAGCCACCGGAAGAGGTGCCAAATGGCGGAACTGAAGGACCTCAACCTGACCAAGCGCCAGCAGGAGATCTACGACTTCATCAAGCGCCACTCGGCCAGGTACGGCTACCCGCCAACGGTCCGCGACATCGGCAAGGCGATCGGCCTTACGTCGTCCTCAACGGTGCACGCACATCTGGCCAACCTCGAGAAGTCGGGTCTGCTGCGGCGCGATCCCAGCAAGCCGCGGGCCATTGAGCTACTGGTCGACCGGGCCAAGCGCGCCAGGACGGCGGTCGAGTCGGCCGCGGGCGGCGCGCTCCCGATCGTCGGTCAGGTGGCTGCCGGCTCGCCGGTGCTGGCCGAGGAGAACATCGAGGAGTACGTGCAGATCCCCGACTTGGCCGGAGGGGACAAGGGCGAGTTCATCCTCGCCATCAGCGGCGACTCGATGATCAATGCCGGTATCCACGACGGCGATCATGTGGTCGTCCATGCGCAGGAGACCGCGAGCGACGGTGAGATCGTCGTGGCCATGGTCGGCGACGCGGAGGCCACCTGCAAGCGCTTCTTCCGCGAGAAGGACCACGTCCGGTTGCAGCCCGAAAACGATCTGCTCGAGCCCATCCTCAGCGATGAGGTCCAGGTGCTCGGCAGGGTGGTGGGGGTCCTGAGGAGGGTCTCATGAGCGCAGTGGTCGCAGAGCGACCCCGGCTCTTCCGGGAAACCGACCGCCCAACCAGGCGGGACGATGCTCCGCGGCGTCGCCCCGATCTGACCGGCGGCGACAGGCCGACGACGCTCGAGCAGAGGCTCGAGCGCGTATGGGAGGGCCTCGTCGCCTCCAAGCCAGTGAGCTGTCCCGTTTGCGGGTCCGACGGCCAGTGGAGGCACCTAGCCGCCACGCATCCGTCGGGCCCCGCGGGCAGCGGGTTCCGGTGCGGGAGTTGCAGTTCGACAATCGCCTAGGCAAGGCGTCCAAGCCGTCCTACACTCGGTTGTTGCTGGCTGGGCAGTCGCGGGCCGGAGAGAAAACCGGTTCGAGGAAAGTCCGGACACCGCAGGGCAAGGTGGTCGATAACGCCGACCCGGGGAAACCCGCGGGAAAGTGCCACAGAAATACACCGCCTAAGTAACGGATCCGCACGTGCGTTCCGTTGCCGGTAAGGGTGAAATGGTGCGGTAAGAGCGCACCGGCGTCGTGGTGACACGGCGGCCAGGCAAACCCCACCAGGTGCAAGGCCAAGCAGGGACGTCGAAGCTGCCCGCTGAGTCCCAGGTAGGCCGCAGGTGCCGAGAGGCCCGCCTCGGGAGAGGCAGATGGATGACTGTCCACGACAGGATCCGGCTTACAGGCCAGCTGTCGGAAAACCCCGCTCAGGCGGGGTTTTCCTATTCTCGGGTTAGCCTTTGCACCATGCCCGAGGCGATCGACTCCGGTGTTGCGCGCACCTGGATCGAGCGGGTGGCTGGTGAGCGCCGCGAGCTGATGCGCGACGAGGTGGCGATCGAGGAGCCGCTGGAGATCCGCGTCGACGGCCGTGCGCTCGCGGTGACCATGCGCACCCCCGGCCACGATGCCGAGCTGGCGGTCGGCTTCCTGGTGGGCGAGGGGTTGATCGGCGCCGGCGAGGACATGTCCTACGCGGGACCCAACGCCGAGCTGGAGGCCAACATCGTGGAGGTCTCCACGCGCAACGGGCTTCGGCGCGACCCGTTCGCCGAACGGCGCTTTCACATGACGTCCTCGTGCGGCGTGTGTGGCAAAGGGGCGCTGGAGCAGATCCGCCTGGAAGTCCCGGCCCGCCCGCGGCCGCCCGTCCGGGTACGGCCCGCGCAGGTGCTGGACATGCCCGGCCGGGCGCGGCCGGGCCAGGACGCGTTCGAGCGCACCGGCGGCATCCACGCGACGGCGCTGTTCGCGCCCGAGGGTGAGCTGCTGGCGTTGCGCGAGGACGTGGGCCGCCACAACGCCATGGACAAGGCCATCGGGTCGCTGGTTCTGGGCGGGCGGGACGCCGGCGCCGCGGGTGCACTCGCCTGCCTGAGCGGGCGGATCGGCTTCGAGCTGGTGCAGAAGGCGGTCATGGCAGGCCTGTCGGGCATCGTGGCCGTGGGAGCGCCCACCTCGCTGGCGGTGGAGCTGGCTCAAGAGCACGGACTGATGGTCTGCGGCTTCGTCCGCGACGGCTCTTTCAACATCTACTCGGGGGCGGAACAGGTGGAGGACGGGCCTGGCGTGTAGCTGCGCACCGGCCGTCGCCCCGGTGGAATAGGCTCTCGCGCGCATGGAGCTGCTCGCATTTCTCATCCCATTCGTGCTGCTGGGCGCGATCGTGGTGTTCGTGGCCTTCTCGGGTGGCCCGGGCAAGGCCCGCGAGGCCTACCTGACCCGCGGCGGGACCGCGTTCAAGGTGTTCGTGCCGCTCGCCTTCGTGGTGCTTGGTGTGGGCGTGCCCGCCTTGGTCCTGGCGAACCGCGGTGAGGCCGAGGGCGGCACCGGATCGCTGCGGACCGAGAAGCTCAGCAGCTCGGAGTCCAACGGCAAGCTCCTGTTCCGCCAGCGCTGCGCCAGCTGTCACACGCTCGGCGCGGTCAACGCACGCGGCGTCACCGGCCCCAACCTCGATCGCATCGGCGAGGTCAACGCCGCACGCATCCGGACCGCCATCCGGGTGGGAGGCACCGGCCAGGGCCGGATGCCCTCCAACCTGCTCACGGGCCCCGACGCCCAGGATGTGGCCGAGTACCTGGCCAGAGTCGCCGGCCGAAACTGATCGACCGGCGCAACACCCTGCACCTTGCGACAAATGCCGCATGTGCGGGCATTTCTCCCGCCGAGGCGCCTGCTACAGTGCCCGCCGTTCACGCCAAGGCCCCGTCCGGGGCGTGGGGGAACCATAGGCCGCAAGGCCAGGGGCGAACGGCCGGTTAACGGCCAAGGGCAGCTCTTTCAGCCCGAGCCCGACAGCTAACCCCGCAGGCATTTGGAAAGAGAGCACATGTCCCAAGCCGCCGGTGCCCGCATCCTGCGGGAAGACGATCACTACGAACCGCCGCTCGTCGCCGTGCCCTATGAGCGCCGCACGGTGAAGATCACCGGTCAGCCGGTGCCGGCGCGCCGGCGTCCGTCACCGACCGCCAGCCGGATCCAGGCCCACCCGGACCGCATCGTCCTGTGGGCGTTCCTTCTGGGCCTGTTCCTGGTCTTCATGGCGGTCGTGACCGCCTCCGCCTGATCCTTCAGGTCGCGCTTAGGCGCGATATCTAACGTCGACGCCCAGAGAGATCCGAGCGGGCCCGCCCGTGCGTATCTCGTTGTGAAGGGCTCGCGTCGATCTAACGAAGGAAGCAGCGATGAAGACCAAGGAGAGCAGGTTCCTCGTCCACGACGACCTGACTGCGCCCGAGCGCAGCCAGCCGATCGTCAAGGCCGCCGTGAATGCGGGCGGCCAGCTCTCGAACATCGTGGGGGTGCTGGCTGGGTCTCCCGCCGCGTTGCGCGCCTTCATCCGCATGCGTTCCGAGCTGCGCCAAGGCACGCTGCCGGCGGCCACCCAGCAGCGGATCGGCCTGGCCGTGGCTCAGCACCAGGGCAGCGATTTCGCACTGGCCACGCTCCTGCGCACCGGCCGTGACGCCGGCCTGGGCGTCGACGAGATGGCGTTGGCGCGCGAGTTCGACTCATACGACGAGACCGAGGCGACGTTGCTCCGGTACGTGAAGGCCCTGCTCGAGCACGGGGGGTCACCGCCGCTGCACGTGCACGAGGCGGCACGCGAGGCCGGATGGGAGGACGAGCAGATCCTGGAGACGATCGCCCACGTGGCGCTCAGTTCGTTCGCCAATCTCGTCACGCGCGCGGGCGACGTTCCGGTGGACGGATCGGGAGAAGAGGCGCGCCTTCTGCAGGCCGCATAGTTCCTGCAAATTGCCGGTTACTGGCGGACGCTGCCACTTCGTTTACAGTTGAGGCCATGCCTCCCCCGGGTGGAGTGGCCATCCAGCCCCAGATCGAGGAAGCCGACGCCGATCGGGCCCCCTGCTGCTCCCTCTACCACCGGGCCATCGAGATGGTCGGCAAGCGCTGGACCGGTGCGATTCTGATGGTCATGATGGAGGGTCCGGTGCGGTTTTCCGAGATCCGCCAGTTGGTCCCGGACCTGTCCGACCGACTGCTGTCCGAGCGCCTCAAGGAGCTCGAGGGCGAGAACATCGTCGCCCGCCGCCAGGACTGCGACTCGCCGTCGTGTGTGCGCTACGAGCTCACCGAGAAGGGCGAGGCGCTCGAGCCCGCGGTTCGGGCCCTGAAGCGCTGGGCCCACGACTACCGCTGACCGGGGCGCGCCTGGCGGTGTCCTCGCCTCCTTGCGCCGATCTTCGCGTACGAGTCTGGGCTGGTCTCGCCCGGCCAGGCCTGAGCCCGACCGACGGGCCAGGTCACCTTGGACATCCGGGTAGCGGACGGGCGTTAGCCTTCCGGCATGGCCGACCAGCCCACCAGTGCCGCAGACGTCCGCGCCCTAGTCGAGGAGCAGGACATTCGGTTCATCCGGCTCTGGTTCACCGACATCCTTGGCCAGCTCAAGAGCTTCTCGATCAACTCGGCGGAGCTGGACGACGCGTTCGAGGGCGGGATGGGTTTCGACGGCTCGTCGATCACCGGCTTCAACGCCATCGAGGAGTCGGACATGATCGCCATGCCCGACGTGTCCACCTTCCGCGTGTTGCCGTGGCGGCCGGACACGGCGGGCGTGGCACGCATGTTCTGCGACGTGCTCACCCCCAGCCGCGAGCCCTATGAGGGCGACCCCCGGCATGTATTGCGGCGGGCCCTGCAGCGGGCGGAGTCGATGGGCTTCGACACCTTCAACGTGGGACCGGAGCTGGAGTACTTCTACTTCCGCAGCGCGCGCCCCGAGCACGGCCTGCCCGAGATCCTGGACGAGGGCGGTTACTTCGACCTGACCACCCTGGACGCCGGCTCGGACGTGCGCCGCGACACCGTGCTGGCGCTCGAGGAGCTTGGCATGCACGTGGAGTACAGCCACCACGAGGTCGGCCCCTCCCAGCACGAGATCGACATGCGCTACGCCCCGGCGCTGAAGATGGCGGACGACTGCATGACCTATCGGATCACGGTCAAGGAGTACGCCATGAAGTACGGCTGGCACGCCACCTTCATGCCCAAGCCGCTGTTCGGCGAGAACGGCTCCGGGATGCACACCCACATGTCGCTGTTCAAGGACGGCGCCAACGCCTTCTACGACGCCGACGACCAGTTCTATCTCTCCGGGGTCGGCAAGGCCTTCATCGCCGGCCAGCTGCGCCACGCACGCGAGATGAGCTCGGTGTTCGCCCAGTGGGTGAACTCGTACAAGCGGCTGGTGCCGGGCTATGAGGCACCGGTGTACGCCGCGTGGTCGCGGCGCAACCGCTCGGCGCTGGTGCGGGTGCCGCTCTACCACCCGGGCAAGGAGCAGGCCACCCGCATGGAGCTGCGCTGCCCGGACCCGGCCTGCAACCCGTACCTCACGTTCGCGATCCTGCTGAACGCGGGCCTGGAGGGCATCGAGAAGGGCTACGAGCTGCCCGAGCCGATGGAGAAGAACCTCTACCACCTGTCGCCCGACGAGCGGAAGCGGCTGGGCATCGAGCAGCTGCCCGAGACCCTCGGCGAGGCCATCGAGCTCACCGCCGAGTCCGAGCTGGCGCTGCGCACCTTCGGTGAGCACATCTTCAACCGCTACATCGAGATCAAGCGCCAGGAGTGGGAGGACTACCGCGTCCAGGTCTCCCAGTGGGAGCTGGACCGCTACATGTCGATTCTCTGAGGCCTCAGCTCGGGCTCACCTCGGCCTTTATCTCGCAGCGGTCGACCGAGGCGCGCGTGCCGGGCGTGTCGCCTGGATCCATCGCGTCGAGCGGGCCCTCCGACGCCGCCATGTCGTCGGCCGTCTCGAACAGCTGGATCACCACCGCGGTGCGCTGGTCGGCGTCGTGGAGGATCTGAACCGTCTTTGCGGCAATGTCCACCGGCGGGCCCTCGCGGTTATCGGCTATGCGCGCGGCGAGGTGGTCGGGATCGACGTTGGTGAATCTGACTACCCGTGCGTACATGACTCCCCTCCGATCAGTGTCTCGGTGAACCGACCCTACACCTCTTGTAACGGCCGCTCCGAGCCGCAAGGATCGCTACGTCGACCGACCAGAGGAGGCTGCCATGCCAGGTGTGCAATCACGCGACTTCGAGTCGCCTGACGAGACGCGGACCCCGGACAAGACGACGGTGGACATCGTGCGGATGGGCGGGACCACGGTCGGGCGCTTCGTGTTCGAGCCCGGGTGGCGATGGTCGGAGTGCATCAAGCCGGTGGCCGGCACCGACAGCTGCCAGGCGCGGCACGTCGGTGTCGTTCAGTCCGGCCGCATCGCCGTGGAGCACGAGGATGGCACCGAGCTCGAGCTCGGCCCCGGCGACGCGTACATCATCGAGCCGGGCCATGACGCCTGGGTTGTCGGCGACGAGCGCTTCGTCGGCTTCGAGTTTGAGTCCAAGTCGGCGGAGGAGTACGCCAAGAGCTAGGTGCGTGTAACGGAACCGCTACATCCGGGGCGTCCCCTGGCGTAGGCTGGCCCCAGGGTGCGTGAGGAGGACCTCAGTAGGCGGGATTTCCTGGAGCGGACCGCGGCGGCCGCGGGCCTGGCCGGCATGGCCGGCGCACTGCCGGCATCGACGCTGCTCTACGAGGCCGCCGACGCCGAGGCACGTCGCGCGCGGCTTCCCAGTCCGCGCAATCTGGAGATCGACCACTTCGTGATCCTGATGATGGAGAACCGGTCGTTCGACCACTACCTGGGCTGGGTGCCGGGGGCGGACGCCAGCCAGCGCCAGAGCTATCGCGATCCGGCCGGCAACCAGGTGCCCACGCGGCCGGCGGACACGCTGGGCACGGCCCGCTGGCAGGGCTGCGGGTTCGTGGACCCCGGCCACGGCTGGAAGTCGGGCCGCGCCCAGCTGCGCAACGGCTTCATGGGCCAGGGCAGCGGCAACGACGTGTTCGCGCTGACGTACTACCAGCGCGGCCAGCTGCCGTTCATCCACGAGGCCGTCCGCCGTTACACGGTGTACGACCGCTACTTCACCTCGGTGCTGGGGCCGACGTTCCCCAACCGCTACTACAAGTGGGCCGCCACCTCGGCCGGAAAGACGTCGAACATCGACCAGGTGGACGTGAACAAGGGCGGCAACCAGTTCGAGACGATCTTCGACCGCGCCATCGGCCGCGGCCTGTCGGCGCGCTACTACTACTCCGACCAGCCGTTCTCGGCGGTGTGGGGCCCGCGCGGCCTGGGCTGGTCCAGCCCGATCGCGCGCTACTACGCCGACTGCGCGGCCGGCACGCTGCCCAACATCACGATCGTGGACCCGCCGTTCCGCGACGGCGGTGGTGGCGACGGCCTCTCGGCCGACGACCACCCGCTGGGCGACGTTCGCCTGGGCCAGGCGTTCATGGCCGACGTGGCCAACGCGTTCGTGCGCTCGCCGAACTACCGCCGGGGCGCGCTCTTCATCATCTACGACGAGTGGGGTGGGTTCTTCGACCACGTGCGCCCGCCGCGGGTACCGGACAAGCGCGCCACCGCCAACCTGGACACCGACTTCGGCCAAATGGGCTTCCGCGTCCCGGCGCTGGCCATCTCTCCGTACACGCGCGGGGCGGCCAAGAACCGGCCCGACTTCCGGGTGGACCACGGCACCCACGGCCACGAGTCGATCCTGAAGCTGATCAGCCACCGCTTCGGCCTCGGGCACCTGACCAAGCGCCACCGCTACGCGCGCAACATCGGCCACAGCTTTGACTGGGCCAACCCCGATTTCGACCCGCCGACGCTGCCCGACCCACCGGAGGTGGCGTCGACCGCCTGCTCGACCGGCGGCGGCAGCATCTTCGACCCGGAGGCTGCCCACCGCGGCGACCTCGACGGGCTGAACGAGCTTGCCGACCGGTTCGGCTACCGCACCTACGAAGGCCGCGCGGACCAGATCTTCACGCGGCCGGACTCGGTCAAGCGCAACTACAAGAAGGCCAAGGCCAGGGACGGCTAGCCGGGAGGAGCTCGGTCAGGCTTCCGGCGGGTCCGGCGGTACCACGATGGTCTCGCAGTCGGTGACCCCGTCCTCGAGCGAGTCGGCCAGCAGCGTGTCGTTCCCGTCGCCGCAGTCGATGGTGTCCTGCTCGCCGTCGCGAGAGTCGATGCGGTCGTTGCCGGCGCCGCCGATCAGGTCGTCCTCGCCGCGGCCGCCGGTGATCGTGTCGCCGCGTGCGCCGCCGTCGATGCGGTCATTGCCGACGTCGCCGCGCAGCCGATCGAGGCCGTCCTGGCCGAAGAGGTCGTCGCCCGCGCCGGCGCCGCGGCCGGGCTTGCCGGCGAACAGCAGGTCGTTGCCGCCGCCCCCATACGCGATGTCGTCGCCCGAGCCGGCACTGAGCCGGTCATTGGCGGAGTCCCCGTAGAGCCGGTCGTCGCCGGAGTCGCCGGCGAGCCTGTCGCGGCCCGACCCGCCCCGCATCCGGTCGTTGCCGCTGCGCCCGCGCACGCGGTCCCTGCCCGGCTCGCCGTATAGGCGATCGCCCGAGCTGCCGCCGTCCAGGCGGTCGTTTCCGCGCCCGCCGTAGACCCGGTCGGCCCCGCGGCCGGAGCGCGCGCGGTCGTTGCCGCGGCCGGCCTTGATCGTGTCGGCGCGCTTGCTGCCGACGATCCTGTCCGAGCGCCCCGACCCCTTGATCGTGGCGGCCGTGGCCGGCACGGCGACCGCCAGCGCGGCTACGAGGCCCAAGGCCACGTATGCGCGTACGCGAAACCGGTTCCCCCGCATGCCGGGAGCCTAGACCGGCGGCGCGCCCCCGTGTCGCAATCACGTGAACGCGTTTGGGGGGTTATCCGCCCCATCAGGGCTTGCGGGTGGTGGTAGAACGGCGCAATGCGATCCTCGATCTTCGCCATCCCCGGCGGTCCGCGCGCGAAGTGGGTCGTGCTTGCCGTGTGGCTGGTGGGCATCTTCTTCGCCTTCGGGACCAACCTGCCGGGCAAGTTCACCGACGCCGAGGAGAACGAGTCCACCTCGTTCCTGCCCGGCGACGCCGAGTCGACCAAGGCACTGAAGGCCGCAGAGGAGCTGCAGAAGGGCGAGCTCGCGCCCGCGGTGATCATCTTCCGGCGCGAGTCCGGCCTGACTGCGGCGGACCGGGAGATGATCAACAAGGACGTCGCGGCGCTGTCGAAGAAGCGCTTCGAGGGGGTGGTGGCCGACGGGCCGACCGCCGCGTCCGGGGGCCGGCAGGGCGACCGGGGCGGTTCAGAGAGCGGGCAGCGGCCCACCGGCGCCGCCGCGGCGCCGGGGTGTGCGGGCCCGACAACGGCTGTACCGGGCCAGCCCTCCGACTACCGCCCGTTCGTGGGGCCGATCTGCTCGTCCGACGGCAAGGCCGCCATCGTGACCGCCTACCTCAAGGGCGACGGTGAGTCCGAGAGCATCCTGGACCCGATCCAGGACTGGCGCGACAAGGTCTCGGACCCCGGTGGTGGGCTCGAGGTCAAGATCACCGGCGGCGCCGGTTACGCCGCGGACGCGATCGAGGTTTTCGAGAGCATCAACGGCACGCTGCTGTTCGCCGCAGTGACGCTGGTGATCGTGCTGCTGATCCTGATCTATCGCTCGCCGGTGTTCCTGTTCGTCCCGCTCACGGCGGTGATCTTCGCCGAGTTGCTGGCTCGCTCGGTGGGCTATGGCCTCTCCGAGGTGGGGGTCACGATCAACGGCCAGAGCAGCTCGATCATGTCCGTGCTCGTGCTCGGCGCGGGGACCGACTATGCGCTGCTGATCGTGTCCCGCTACCGCGAGGAGCTGCACAAGACCAGTGACCGCCACGAGGCCATCGACGCGGCCATGCGCTCGGCCGGTCCGGCGGTGTTCGCGTCGGCGGCCACCGTGGTGGCGGCGCTGCTGTGCCTGACCATCGCCAAGGTCAACGGAACGGCCGGGCTCGGCCCGATCGGCGCGATGGGAGTGGCCTGCGCGGCGCTGTCGATGCTCACGCTGCTGCCGGCGCTGCTGACCATCTTCGGCCGTCGCGCGCTGTGGCCGTTCGTGCCCCATACGCCCGAGACGGCGCCCACGGAGGCGATTATCCGCAGCGGCGTGGCGCGGCGGATCGTGGAGGGCTCCAAGCCGGTGGCGCTCGGGTTCGTGATCCCGGCGGCGGTGCTGGTGCCGTTCGGACTCATTCCGCGCCTGTTCATGAAGCTGGTCGAGGTCGCCGGCGGCCCACGCTTCAGGCCGCTGCACGACAACGTGTTCCTGCCCTACGAGCTGCGCAGGTACCGGCACGAGAAGCCCACCGACGCCACCCACGGCTTCTGGGCGCGGGTGGGAGCGCGGGTGGCGGCGGGGCCGCGGCGGGTGGCCGTCGGCTCTGTGGTGATCCTGCTGGTCCTGACCGCGGGGCTTGCCTTCTTCTCAACCGACCTGACCACCAACGACAGCTACACCACAGACGTCGAGTCGACGGAAGGCCAGGACCTGGTGGCCAAGAGCTTCCCGTCGGGGGCCAGCGTGCCCACCGACATCATCGTGCCGCGCGGCGGTGACGTGGCCGCGGTGACCCGCGCCACGGAGGGGGTTGACGGCGTCGAGACCGTGACACCGCCGGTGGCCAGCGGCGAGCAGGGAACGCTGATCCAGGCCACGCTCGAGCCCAACCCGTACTCGACCGAGGCGTTCGACCTGATCGACCCGATCCGCGACGCGGTTGGCGATGCCAGCGAAGGCACCCTCGTAGGTGGCGCGTCTGCCGTGGAGTTCGACGTACGCGAGGCGTCCGCGTTCGACTCCGCAGTGATCCCCCCGATCGTGCTGGTGGTGGTGTTCCTGATCCTGGTGCTGCTGCTGAGAGCGGTCGTGGCGCCGCTGATCCTGATCGGCACCGTGATCCTGTCCTTCCTCGCTTCGCTCGGCGTGGGCTACTTCGTGTTCGACGTGGTGTTCGGCTTCCCGGGCTCGGACCCGTCGCTACCGCTGTTCGCGTTCGTGTTCCTGGTGGCGCTGGGGGTGGACTACAACATCTTCCTGGTGGCCCGGGCGCGCGAGGAGACGCTCAAGCACGGCACGCGCGAGGGCATGACGCGTGCCTTGGCCGTGACCGGCGGTGTGATCACCAGCGCCGGAATCGTGCTGGCGGGCACGTTCCTGGTGTTGGGTTCCCTGCCGCTGGTCTTCCTGACCGAGATCGGCTTCGTGGTGGCGTTCGGTGTGCTGCTGGACACGTTCCTGGTGCGCAGCGTGCTGGTGCCCGCGTTGGTACTGCAGCTGGGCGACAAGGTCTGGTGGCCGTCGGCGCTGTCTAAGGGGAAGCCAGCAGAGCCTCAAGCTCAGCCGGCTGGGTGACCGGGCGCCGGCAGGCGAAGCGCTCGCACACGTAGGCGGCGGCCTTGCCGTCCACCGGACCGCGCCCGGCCAGCAGCGGGACGCCAGTGGGGTCGCCCCCTGCCAGCACGACGTGGGGCCGAAGTTCCGATCGCACCACCCGAGCCAGCTCGGTGGTGTCGTCGCCGGCCAAAGCGACCTCGCGCACCGGGGCCAGCTGGAAGTCGGCCGCCAGCAGCAGGTGCGAGAACGCGTGCGGGTGCTTGGTTGCCAGCGGGTGCAGCAGCGCCAGCACGCCCACGGCGCGCTCCTCGTAGGCGTACTCGCCCGTCAGCGCGGCCAGCCGCAACAGGCCCAGCGCCGCCGATGCGTTGCCCGACGGGATCGGGTGGTCCTCCAAGTCCTTGCGCCGCGCCACCAACCGCTCGTGGTCGGTCGAGGTCTCGAAGAAGCCACCACGCTCGTCGTCGGCGAACCGCTCGATCAGCGTGTCCGCCAGCGCCCGGGCCTCGGTGAACCAGCGCGGCTCGAACGTGGCCTGGTACAGAGCCAGCAGCGCGTCCAGGAGGAAGGCGTGGTCCTCCAGGTATGCGTTCAGCTTCGCCTGGCCGTCCTTGTACGTGCGCAGCAGGCGACCCTGGTCGTCGCGCAGGTCGCGCAGCACGAACTCCGCGGCGTCGCGGGCGGCATCCAGGAAGCGGGGTTGCTCGAGCACCGCTCCGGCCTCGGCCAGCGCCGCGATGGCCAAAGCGTTCCAGGCGGTCAGGCGCTTGTCGTCCAACCCCGGCCAGACGCGTTCGGCGCGCGCCTCGTACATGCGGCGGCGCAGGTCGGCCAGGTTCGGTGGCTCGTCCCCTCCGCGGGTCAGGATCGTGCGGCCCTCGAAGTTGCCGCCTGGCTGGACCCCGAAATACGCCGCGGCCACCTCGGCGTCCTCGGGTCCCAGGACGTCTCGCAGCTGGTCGGGCGTCCACACGTAGAAGAGGCCCTCCTCGCCCTCGGAGTCGGCGTCCAGGGCGGACATCAAGCCGCCCTCGGGTCCGCGCAGCTCCGCGAGCATCCAGTCCAGCGTCTCCTCGCAGACGCGGCGCAGCAGCGCGTCGCCGCTGACCTGCCAGCCGTGCAGGTACGCGCGCGCCAGCAACGCGTTGTCGTAGAGCATCTTCTCGAAGTGGGGCACGAGCCAGCGGGCGTCCACCGAGTAGCGAGCGAAGCCGCCGCCGACCTGGTCGTACATGCCGCCGCCGGCCATGGCGCGCAGGGTGTCCAGGCTCATCCGCGTCTCGCCCCGGGCCAGCAGGAACTCGATCGTCGAGGCCGGCGGGAACTTGGGCGCGCCGCCGAAGCCGCCGTGCTCGGCGTCGTACATCCCGCGTAGTCCTTCGACCGCGGCATCGAGCACTCCCGGCTCCAGCGCCTCGGCTGCCGGCTGCAGCGCGGCGCCGCCCTGCAGGCGCTCGGCCACCTTGTCCGAGTTGGCGCGGATCTCGTCGGCGCGTTCGTCCCAGGCCTCGCGCACCGCGTCCAGCACCGTGATCCAGGAGGGCATGCCCTGGCGCTCCTGGGGCGGGAAGTAGGTGCCGGCGTAGAAGGGCACCTGCTCGGGGGTCAGGAACACGTTCAGCGGCCACCCACCCTGGCCGGTCATCGCCTGGCACGCCTCCATGTAGATCGCGTCCAGGTCGGGCCGTTCCTCACGGTCGAGCTTGATGCACACGAAGCGCTCGTTCATGAAAGCGGCGGTGTCGGCGTCCTCGAAGGACTCGCGCTCCATCACGTGGCACCAGTGGCATGCCGAATAGCCGATCGACAGGAGGATCGGCACGTCGCGCTCGCGCGCCGCCGTCAGCGCCTCGGGGCCCCACGGGTACCAGTCCACGGGGTTGTCCTTGTGCTGGAGCAGATACGGCGAGGTCTCGCCGGCCAAGCGGTTGGGCATGGACCGAATCTAGTGCGGCGGCGCGCCGGTGAGCCGGCGCATCGCGACCCCGGTGCCCAGGAGCACCGCGCCGGCCAGGGCCACCAGCGCCAGCTCCAGGCCGCTGAACGGCAACGACGCGCCGCCGTCGTCCGCCGCAGCGCCGGCCCCCGGCGCGCTTGGGCCGGCCGCGCCGCCCGCGCCGCCGTCCGTGCTCTCCAGCCCCCCCAGGACCCCCGGTCCCAGATCGGAATAGCCGGTGGCCGCCGCGGGCGGCCGATCCGCGCTCCGCCGGGCCGGTGCTGGGGAAGAGGGTGCGGTCTTCGGGGTGGCTGCCGGCTTGGGTGCCGGCGCCTGCCGAGCGGGCGCCGCCTGCGCGGGCGCCGCCGGCCGGGAGGGCTCGGAGTCGGACTGGTTCACGGCCACGACGCCCAGCGTGCCCGCGGCCACCACCGCCAGGCCCACGCCCACCGCCGCGGCCCAGCTCTTGCGGGCGGTCCCCGCTGCGACCCCGCCGGCGCCGGTGGAGGTCACCGCGGCCAGGGTCTGGGCGGCCGCCGCGGCCGCCAGCGGCGGGAACACGGCCCGCAGGTCGGCGCTCCGGCCCGGGATCGAGGCCGCGAACGCCGTGCACAGCGCGCAGTCCGCCAGATGGGCCTTTACGCGCCGGCCGCGGCGTACGCGGCCGTCGGCCTCCGACAGCTTCATCTGTACCTGCCGGCAGTCCATGTCACGCCCCCCGCTCTGGGCCAGTAGCGCGGCCCGGGCTTCGTAAACGGACTGCTTCGCCGCAGCAGGGGTGATGCCCAGGGCGGCGCCGATCTCGTCGGAGCGCAATCCCGAGAGCTCGCGTAGGACCAGCGCTGAGCGCTGCTGCTCGGGCAGCGTCTTCAGGTCTGCCACCAGCTGCGCAAGCCGGTCGCGGTCGGCCGGGTCGGCGGCCGCGGGCACGAACGCCGGCTCGCTCCCGTACGACTGAGTGGCGGGACGGGCCCGTGTCAGCGAGATCGCCTCGTTGTGGGCGATGCCGAAGAGCCAGGCCTTCAGCCCGCCCCTGACACGCTGGCTGCCGATCGCCCGGTACGCCTTCTCCATCGTGGCTTGGAGCGCGTCGCGTGCCTCCTCCGCGTCGTGCAGGATCGAGAGGCAGTAGCCGTACAGGGCGCTGTTGTACCGGGCATAGATCTCGTCGAACGCGTCCGGCTTGCCTTGCGCAGCCGCGCGGGCGAGCCGATCGTCGCTCAGCCGTTCGTGGCTCATGGTCCTTCCGCGCCTCCGATCCCGCGTCGGCGCCCCGTGCTGTCAGCACCCCGATGGCCGACGCTCAGCGCACGGGGGGCGGAAGCTTGAGCAGCAGCCGTACGCCCGCGCCTACACCCACCAGCAGCGCGCCCGCGGCAACCAGCATCCCCAAGTCGAGACCCGTAAACGGCAGGCTGGCCGTGGCGTCGTCGCGCGACTCGCGCGTGTCGCCCGTGTCGCGCGGGTTGGACGGGTTTGACGGCGTAACCGTGGGCAAGGGCTCGAGCGGCTTTTCGCCGGACTCGACCTGGTTCTGGACGGTCGGACCATCGGCCTCGTATCCCTCGTCGGACGGCGTCTGGGCCGCGGCGGCAGCGGGAAGCAGGGTCAGCGAGAGCGCGGCCAGGACGGCAATGCGGCGCATAGGAGCGGGTGGGTTCATGGCCCATAGACGCCAGGGTGAGGCGAAAGTCAGGGTCTACGCAAGTCCTGGCGCAAAAACACTAGTCCGTATCGCGCAGTTCCGCGCGCTTGATCTTGCCGCTGGCGGTCTTGGGCAGCGACTCGGCGAACTCCACCACGCGCGGATACTTGTAGGGCGCGGTGCGCTCCTTGACGTGCTCCTGGAGCGCACGCGCCATCTGGTCGCCGGGCTCGGCCCCGTCACGCAGGACCACGATGGCGCGCACGATCTGGCCCCGTTCGTCGTCGGGGGCGGCCACCGCCGCCGCCTCGGCCACCGCGGGGTGGGCCACCAGCAAGGACTCCACCTCGAACGGGCCGATCCGGTAGCCGGCCGAGATGATCACGTCGTCGGTGCGGCCCTCGAACCAGAGGTAGCCGTCGTCGTCCCGGGAGACGCGATCACCGGTGCGCCACGGGCCCGCCGGCCCGTCGAGGAAGAAGGTGGGCACGGTGGCCGGGTCCACGCACAGCTCGCCGTCGTCCGTCCACAGCTCGAAGCCGGGCAGCGCCACGCCCATCGACCCCGGGCGGACCGGCCGGTTCAGCGGCATCCCGGTCAGGGCGCCGGTCTCGGTCTGGCCGTAGCCATCGTGCACCGACACTCCGACGCGGTCCTGCCAGAGGTGCACGATCTCCGGGTTCAGGGGCTCGCCGGCGGCCACGGCGTGGCGCAGCGTGGGCAACTCGTGCAGCTCGGTGCGCTTGGCCATCACGCGGTACTCCGTGGGCGCCATGCAGAGTACGTCCACGCGCTCGCGCTCCAGCAGCGCCAGGCGCTCGGCGGGGTCGAAGCGGGCGTCGTGGAGCAGTGCGGTGGCGCCCCGCAGCCAGGGGGCGATGAACGAGTTGCGCGCCGACTTGGACCAGCCGCTCGCGGCGGTGCACCACGCCAGCTCGCCTGGGCGGGCGCCGAACCAGTGCTCGGCCTGCACCCGCTGGCCCGCCAGGTAGCGCTGGCCGTGGCGGATCGGCTTCGGCGTGCCGGAGGTGCCCGAGGTGAACACCACCAGCGCCGGCGCGCGCTCGTCCAGGTCGGGCGCGGGGGCGGGGGAGGCGTCGAAGAGCCGCTCGTCGGGCGCGATCAGCAACGTGCCCGCGAAGCCGGCATCGCGCACGGTGTCGGCGTTGCGCTCGTCGCACAGCACTATCGCCGGCTCGGCGGCGTCCATCCGCGCCCGCAGGTCGGCCGCGCGCAGCTGTTCGGTGCAGGGCAGCGCCACGGCGCCGATGCGAAAGCACGCCACCAGCGCCAGAACCCACTCCAGCCGGTTGCCGATCACGGTCATGACCACGTCGCCGGGGCCGACTCCGCGCGCGACCAGCGTGCCCGCCAGCCGTGCTGCGGCGTCGGAAACAGCGCCGAAGCTGTGCTCGGTCCGGCGTCCGTCGGCGTCGATCGTGACCAGCGCGATCCTGGCCGGGTCGGCGGCGTCCACCACGTCGCGCGCGAAGTTCACCGGTCGCATTCTCCCGGACCGGGTGGTCCGGCGGTTGACCGCGCTTATGCGCATTGCCACGTAAGGGGGGATTTGTGGGGGAGGTACCGAATTCCGTAGTTGACATCTGCTAGCTTGCCGCCACGCCGAATCCACGTAGGTGTGGAACGGGGGAACCAAGGTGGCGAAAGCCACTGGGGCGAATCTCCTCGGATTACGAGGGAAGCGCGAGCTCTTTCAGCGCTAGCCCGTCAGCTAACCCCGTAGGCGTGCGAAAGAGTTTTGCCTTCACGCCTCCGACATCGGACCCTGCTGTGCGCGACCGCAACGGTGGTCGGCGTATGCGTTGCGCTGCCTGGCGCGGCAGCCGCGCAGACCGGCAATGGCGCCAGTGGCGGCGCCCAGTACGTGCCGCCGCCCCCGCCCGCCAAGCGGGCGAAGATCGTGGGTGGCGAGGCCATCCCGCCCGCCCGTGCGCCCGCACGCGTGAAGAAAGCCATCGCCCACGCCAACCTGATCGTGGACAAGCCCTACGTGTACGGTGGCGGGCACAAGCCCTACTCGATGGCCAAGTCTTCTCAAACGCCGCTGCTGGACCGGGGCTACGACTGCTCCGGCACCGTCAGCATGGCCCTCTTCGGCGGCAGGTTCCTGCGCAACCCGCTGGACTCCGGCAGCTTCATGAGCTGGGGCCAGTCCGGTCAGGGCCGCTGGATCACCGTCTACACGAACCCCGGCCACGCTTACGTGGTCATCGCCGGTCTGAGGCTCGATACCTCGCTGGGCGATCGCAGCGCTCCCCGGGAGCGCGCCACGGGCAAGGGCCCGCGCTGGCGGAAGTACAGCCGGAAGCCCGCGGGCTTCACGGCCCGCCACCCCAAGGGCTTCTAGGGTCGCCGCCCTAGGCGCGCCGCCACAGCGGCCTGATCCGCGTCGCCGGTATCCTCCGGACTCCTCGTACTGCCCGCAAAGCAACCTTCGGAGCGCCGATTTCAATGGCCGTAGCCGTCCCCGCGACTGACATGACCGACGAGCAGAAGGCGATCACCGACATGGTGCGCCAGTTCGCCGACGAGCAGATCCTCCCCAACGCCGAGCACTACGACCACGAGGACGAGTTCCCCGAGCCGATCGTGGAGCAGATGAAGGAGCTGGGCCTGTTCGGGGTGACGATCCCCGAGGAGTACGGCGGGATGGGCCTGGACCTGACGACCTACGTGATGATCGTCGAGGAGCTGTCGCGCGGGTGGATCTCGATCTCGGGCATCATCAACACGCACTTCATCGGCTCGTACCTGCTGATGAAATACGGCAACGACGAGCAGAAGGAGAAGTACCTGCCGCGCATGGCAACCGGCGAGATCCGCGCCGCCTTCTCGCTCTCCGAGCCCGAGCTGGGCTCCGACGTCCAGGCCATCAAGACCGCCGCCAAGAAGGGCGACGACGGCAAGTGGGAGATCAACGGCCAGAAGATGTGGGTGACCAACGGCCTGCGCTCGACGCTGGTGTTCACGCTGGTCAAGACCGACCCCGACGCCGAGAAGCGCCACCAGGGCATGACGTGCTTCATCGCCGAGAAGGAGGCGGGGGTGCACGAGAACGAGGGTGAGTACGCCGGCTTCACCGTCCCGCCGCAGCTCAAGAAGATGGGCTACAAGGGCGTGGAGTCCACCGAGCTGGTCTTCGACGGCTACAAGTGCCCGGCCGAGAACATCCTCGGCGGCGAGGACGCGGGCCTGAACAAGGGCTTTGCCCAGATGATGGACGCGCTCGAGGTGGGCCGTGTGAACGTGGCGGCCCGCGGTGTGGGCATCGCCCAGCGCGCGCTGGAGCTGGCGCTGCGCTATTCGCAGGAGCGCAAGACGTTCGGCAAGCAGATCGCCGACCACCAGGCGATCCAGTTCAAGCTGGCCGACATGGCCACTCAGGTCGAGGCCGCGCGCTTGCTGACGTTGCGCGCGGGCCGGCTCAAGGACGCCGGCGAGCGCTCGGACCTGGAGGCCGGCATGGCCAAGCTGTTCGCCTCCGAGGCGGGCCGCTTCTGCGTGGAGGAGTCGTTTCGCATTCACGGCGGCTACGGCTACTCGAAGGAGTACGAGATCGAGCGGCTGTACCGCGACGCGCCGCTGCTGCTGATCGGCGAGGGCACATCCGAGATCCAGCGGATGGTGATCGGCAAGAAGCTGTTGCAGCGGCACAAGATCTGAGCTTGGGGCTGTGTCCGCCACGGAGACGAAGGCCGCGATCGCCGTTGCGTGCGAGCGGATCACGGCCGAGGTGCCGGCACTGCGAAAGCTCACGCTCGTGCTGCGCGTCCAGCTCGAGGCACGCGGTGGCGACGCGCCGATCTGGCGCGTCGAGCTGCCCGGCCCGAAGGTGGACCGCGATCCGGCCGGCGACGCCCGCATCGACGTCACGATCCAGCGCCAGCACTTCAACCGGCTGGCCGAGGAAGGGACGCTGCGCGATTGGGCGAAGGCCTACGACAAGGGCCACGTGAAGGTCTCCGGCGAGGCCGGAATCGTCAAGTTGCTGGGAAACGTGATCGCCAAGCAGCTCGCTCGCGGCGGCTGACGCCCAAACACCCGTCCTTCTCGGCGCCACCGGGCTAATGAATCCGGCCCCACCGCCGACCATCACGGCATGAATGCCCAACCCGATCCTTCCGTCACCTATCTCGAGGCGGTCCCCGAGCCGGCACAGTCGTCGGATCAGGTGCTCCTCGCAACGGTCAAGGAGCTCGACCGCCAGCTCTGCGAGCTGCGGGCCGTAAACGCCGCGCTCGAGGCGCAGATGGGCGAGTACGCGCTGGCCGTTACGCACCAGACTGCCCAGACCAAGCACCTGAGGGTGGCGCTGGCCGAGGCCGAGGCGCGTGTGGCAACGCCGCCCTGGCGGCGGCGGCGCAAGCGCTAGGTCGCTGCCTCAGCGCTTGAGCGACGTGCCGTCGTAGAGCTTCTTGACCTCGACCGCGCCGGCCGGCGCGGCGTCCACGCACAGCCCGCACAGGATGCACTCGTCGAGGTTGTCCTCGACGATCGAGGTGCCGCCGTCGGAGGCGGCGAAGATGTCCACCGGGCAGGCGTCGGAGAGCTTCTGGGCCAGCTCGGCGTCGCCCTTGGCCTCGGCGGAGAGCTCGACGTCGATGAAGATGCCGCTCATGCGCCCAGCTTCTCCTTGACCGCAGCCGGGATCTCGTCGATGCGCTCCACCACGGGGATGCCCGCGGCCTCGAGGCGCGCGATCTTCTCGGTGGCCGAGTCCTCCTTGCCCTCCACGATCGTCCCTGCGTGGCCGAACGACATACCCTGCATCTCCTCGTCGTCCATGAACCTGCCGGCCATGAAGGCCACGATCGGCAGCCTCGAGTTGTTCTCGGCCACCCACTCGGCCAGCTGGGCCTCCATCCGCCCGCCGGGCTCGGTGTAGATCACGATCGCCTCGGTCTGCTCGTCGGCCTCGAAGTAGGGCATCAGCTCGGCGTAGCTGGAGCCGATGATGGCGTCGCCACCGATCGAGATCGCGGTGGACACGCCCAGGCCCGCGGCGGTCAGGGTGGATGAGATCTCGGTGGTCATGCCGCCCGAGCGGCTCATCACGCCCACCGATCCGGACTGGTAGGCCTGTTCGGCGTTCTTGGCCGGCCCGCCGATGCCGCCCATCTTGGCCACGCCCGGCACGATCAGGCCGAGGCAGTTGGGGCCGATGATGCGGGCCCCGTGCTCGTCGGCAAGCTCGACCATCTGCGCCACGTCACCGCGCGGGATCCGCTCGGTGACGATCACGATCGTCTTGATCCCGTTCTCCAGCGCCTCGAACACGGCGTCCTTGGTGAACGCGGGGGGGACGGTGACCACGGATCCGTCCGGCGCGCGGCCACCGTTGTGCTCGACCACCTGGGCCACCGTGTCGAACACGGGCACGCCGTGCACCTCGCGGCCCTTGCGCCCGGGGGTGACGCCGCCGACGATCTTGGAGCCGTAGTCCAGGCACTCGCGGGTGAGGTTCACGGCCTCGCGCCCGGTGATGCCCTGCACGATGAACGTGGTATCGGCGTGGATGAGGATGCTCATCCCTGGATCTTCTCCACGGCCTTGGCGGCGGCCTCGTGCATGGACACCGAACGGTCGGCGTACTCGATCCCGTACTTGTCGAGGATCTTGAAGCCCTCCTCCTCCCAGGCGCCCGGGATGCGGAAGATCGCGATCGTCTGGGCGGGGTCCTTGCCGAGGTCGAGGCAGGCCTTGATCACGCCGCGGGCGACGATGTCGACGCGGGTGTTGGACACGATCGACATCATCACGGCGATCTTCTCGACGCCGTCCTTCTCCAGCACCGCCTTGGCCAGGCCGTACGCCTTGGCGACCGACGGGTTGCCGCCGATCTCGGCGTAGTTGGCCGGCTTGCCGCCCTGGGAGCGGACGGCGTCGGTCAGCGTCAGCGAGCCGCCGCCGGCCCCGATGACCAGCCCGATGTTGCCGTGGAAGCCGTTGTCCTTGCCCTGGATCACGCCGCGGTGGTCGGCGGCGTCCACCGCGGCCACGGTGCGCTCGAAGTCCGACGGCTCGTAGCCCTCGCGGTTGTCGTCCTCCTCGATCCCGAGGCCGGCCAGGACCTTGCGCTGGCGCGGCTTGGCCTCCTCCTCCATCTCCATGTGCGCGTCCAGCGCGACGAACGAGCCGTCGGTCAGCTCGGCCAGTGGGTTGATCTCCGCCAGCGTCATGTCGCGGTCGCGGAACATCTGCGCCAGGCGCGCCACGATCGGCGTCAGGCGCTGTAGCGCCTTGCCGGTCACGCCGGCGGCCGCGATCACCTGCTTGGCCTGGTAGTCGGAGATCGGCTTGAGGTTGGAGACGTGGCCGCGGCCGACGTGGTCGGGGTGCTCCTCGGCCACCTGCTCGATGTCGATCCCGCCCATGTCGCTGAACAGGATCAGCGGTTTCTTGGCCGTGCCGTCCCACACCACGCCGGCGTAGTACTCCTGCTTGACCTCGGCCTTGGGGTCAACCAGCACGCCCCGCGGCATGTGGCCGTTGATCTCGAGCTGGAGGATGTCCCGCGCGTGCTGGGCGGCCTCGTCGGCCGTGTCGGCGAACTTCACGCCGCCCGCCTTCATCCGGCCGCCGGACAGCACCTGTGACTTGATCACGGTCGGACCGCCGATGTCCTCGGCGATCTGCTTGGCCTCCTGGTCGGTGGTGGCGAACCCGTACTTGGTGACGGGGATGCCCGCTGCCTCGACCAGGCGGCGGCTCTCGTACTCGAAGAAGCGCATCAGCGGCGGGAGACCCTATACGGCCTCAGGCGAGGCCGTATGCCTGCTTGAGCTCGGGGTCCTTCTCGGCCAGCTTCTCGGCCAACTCGACCATGACCTTGCACTGCTTCCAGGTGGCGTCGTCCTGCATCTTGCCGTCGATCATGTGCACGCCGCGGCCGTCCGGGATCGCCTCGATCACCTTCTGGGCGAACTTGACTTCGTCCGGGTCGGGCGAGAAGACCCGCTTGGCGATGTCGATTTGGACGGGGTGCAGCGACCACGCGCCGACGCAGCCGAGCAGGAACGCGGCGCGGAACTGGGCCTCGCAGCCGGCGACGTCCTTGATGTCGCCGAACGGGCCGTAGTAGGGCAGGATCCCGGCGGACGTGCAGGCGTCCACCATGCGCGCGATCGAGTAGTGCCACAGGTCCTGCTGGGCGGTCGGGCGGGGGGCCTCGGGATCGTCCGGGTCGGGGTCGCCAAGGACCAGGTAGCCGGGGTGGCCGCCGCCGACGCGGGTGGTCTTCATCCGTCGCGACGCCGCCAGGTCGGCGGGGCCGAAGCTCATGCCCTGCATCCGCGGGGACGCGGTGGCGATCTCCTCGAGGTTCACCACGCCGATGCCGGTCTCCAGCAGCGCGTGGATCAGGATCGGCCGCTCCAGGCCTGCACGCGCCTCGAGCTGCGCCAGCAGCCGGTCCATGTAGTGGATGTCCCAGGCGCCCTCGACCTTGGGCACCATGATCACGTCGAGCTTGTGGCCGATCTCCGTGACCAGCCGGGTCACGTCGTCGAGCGCCCAGGGGCTCTCGAGCGAGTTGATCCGGGTCCAGAGCGCGGCATCGCCGAGGTCGATCTCCTTGCCGACCTTGACCAGTCCCTCGCGCGCAGCCTCCTTGTTGTCGGCGGAGATCGCGTCCTCGAGGTTGCCCAGCACCACGTCGGCCTTGGTGACCAGGTCGGGCAGCTTGCCCACGATCTTCTCGTTCGACGGATCGAAGAAGTGGATCATCCGCGACGGGGTCTGCGGGATCTCCCGGAGGGGCTCCGGGGCGTCGAGGGCGAGGGGCTGGAAGAAGTCTCTGGGGCTGCGCATGTCGGTCGAGCAGCTTATGGGAACCCACCCTCCGGTAGCCTGCCGCGCCCATATGACCGACTTCACAACAGACCAGGCCGAGCGCGAAGCCTCCGGCGCGCACGCCTACGGGCGTTACCTCGAGGAGTTCGAGGAGGGCGCCGTCTACAAGCACTGGCCGGCAAAGACGATCACCGAGGCAGACGACCACCTGTTCTGCCTGATCACGATGAACCACCACCCGCTGCACATCAACGACGTGTACGCCGGGAAGTCGCAGCAGGGCCGCAACGTGGTGGTGGGGCCGCTGGTCTACTCCCTGGCGCTGGGCATGTCGGTCAGCGACGTGTCCGGCAAGGCGATCGCCAACCTGGCCACCGACGACCTGAGCCACCCGGCGCCGGTCTTCCACGGCGACACGCTTTTCTGCGAGTCCGAGGTGCTGGAGGTCAAGGAATCACGCTCCAAGCCCGACCGCGGCGTGGTTCGGGTGCACACGCGTGTCCTGAACCAGGACGGCACCCTGGTCGCGGAGTTCAAGCGCTCGGTGCTGGTACCGCGCAAGAACCCCGGCGCCTGAGCGCCGGGCTAGCCGCGTCCTGTCAGCCGCCCGGCCTTGCCGATCGCGCGGGCGGCCAGCGCCTTCGCCCGGTCGACCCCCGCCCGCCTGCCCGGCGGCGTGGGGTCCAGGCCCAGCTTCCGCAGCCTTCCGTTGAGCCGGTAGACGTGGCGGCTGCGCTCGCTCTCGCGGGTCGCGAACGTGATCGACAGCGACACCGAGACCTGCTGGCCGTTCACGACCCAGTGCGGCGCGTGCGGGTACACGTAGACGCCGTCGCCGGGGGTGAGGTCGAAGCAGGTGGCGTCCTTGGGCTCCCAGCTGACGTTGCGGTGGCCGCCGTTGAAGGTCTGCTCGAGTGTGACCTGCTCGGTCAGCTCGTCGGGGAACGAGCCGACGTTCATCTCCTTGGCGCCGCGGATCTGCAGGAGGAAGTTGTGCTCGGGGTCGGTGTGCGCGGGCGTCATCGACCCGGGCGCGGACAGGAAGATGAAGCCCTCGCGCTCGGTCATCACGCCCTGGCCGGTGCGGATGTGGGTGTCCACCTCCTCCAGGCACTCGTCCAGGAGCCGCTTGTACTCGGGGTCGCGCTCGATGTTCTTGAGCACCATCCAGCAGCCGTTGGTCTCGATCTCGCGGGCGATCTGGGCGACCGGCTGCGAGCTGCGCTCGACCTGGTCAGGCGCCGCGACCTTGGCGACGTTGCCGTAGTTGTGCTCGATCCGGTCCGCGGGCAGGCGCTCGGCCAGCTGGGCGATCGCCTCGACCGTGAGCAGCGGGTGGTCGGTCAGCTCGTGCGCAACCGACAGCGGGGCGCTGTCGAAGTGGTCGCGCAGCCCGGCGTCGTCGATGTTCAGCAGCGTGGTCATGCGTTCCTCCTTCGTCTGGCCCGCACCGTCCGCGCGGCGCGGACGAGGTGCCTGAAGGCCGTGGCTCGCAGCCCCGGGCGCGCGAGCACGACCGTGGACATCAGGCGGCGGTCCGGCCACAGCCGGTTGATCATCGTGTTCTCCTGGTCGGCGCACGAGTCCTGCCACAGTTCGTGGCGGTTCTCGGCGAAGACCCGCACGTTCTCGCGCTCGAGCTGCACGCCGGGCGAGAAACGCGCCAGCTGCTCGTCATAGGCGATCTTGAAGCAGAAGCCACCCTCGCCGGCGTAGATGTTGCACTTCATCGCCACGCGGCGGTCGCCCGCGCGCAGGCACAGCAGCTCGAGCCGGCCCTGTTCGCTCAGCGCCGCGCAGATCGATGTGAAGAAGGCGGCGTGGGCGGCGTCGGAGGCCAGTGCCGTCTGGCGCTGGCCCTTCCAGCCGGAGCGCTCCAGCTCGAGGAACGCCCCCACCGCGCCGGGGGTGGCCGTCTCGTCCACCACCTCCAGCTCCGCCCCCAGGTCACGCGCGAGTGCCCGCCCCATCCGGTTCAGCTCGCGCCGGCGGTGACCGCGCATGCCGTCCAGGTAGCTGCCGTCGGAGCGGCGGCGGAGCAGCGCGCGCTCGCTGCGGGACTCGAACACCGTGGCCAACCCGAGCTCGGTGGCCGCAAGCCGCAGCGCGGCGGCCGCCGGGCCGTCCGCCGCCAGCCGGCGCAGCGACAGCGGGTTGCCTTCGCATCCCTTTGCCAGCAGCGCCCGCGCGGCGTCGTCGGGCGCGTCGGCGCAGAGGAGCGGCGTGCCCAGGAAGCAGTAGAGGTGGAGCCAGGTGGCCGTGACCGCCACTCCGTCGATGCGGCGGCGGCTCACCGGCAGGCACGCGCGCCACTCATCCCCGTCCTCGACCACCAGCAGCGTCGCTTCGCGCTCGCCCAGGTGCGTGCGCGCGGCCAGCACGAGCTCGGGCTCGAAGAACGGGTTCGGCTCGAGCGCGTGGTCGGCGAGGTCGCGCCAGCGATCCAGATCCGCGTCCGTCAACGAGTCCAGCGCGACGTGGCGGCAGGTCAGTTCCCCCGCCGCGCGGCCAACCAGCTCTGTCTTTTCAGCTACCGATGCCACTTGGAAGCTTGCGAGGCTAGCGGCGGCCTCGGGCGCTACGGGGGTGATCCGCCCGCCGCGCACGCGTGCCGCCTCACCGGCCGATGGCCTTGCGGGCCTGGAGCAGTGGCGTGCGCCGGCCCTTGACCACGATCAGCCACCGGCCCCGGCGCAGCGCCTTGGTCGCGAGCCGGTGCCGGAAGTCACCGTTCGCGCCAACCTTGATCAGCGCGCGGTACGACGTCACACGCGACCAGCGTCGCTCGCGCGGCTTCCAGCGGTAGGCGCGCACCTGGAGCGTGCGGCCCCAGGAGAGGTTGCCGACGATCCTGACCCTGCCGCCGCGGCGCGCGGCGCGCAGCGTGACGCGGCGCAGCGGCGCGGCCTTCGAGCGCGCCTGCGGGATGGGAGTGGCCAGCCGCGAAGTTGCCGTGCCGGGGGCCTGCGGCCGCGGCCCAGGCGCCGCGGGCGGGGTGACGACCGGCGGGACCGGCTGGTTGGAGTTGAGCAGCCGTGCGCCGCTGCGGAAGGCGGCGAACGCGAGCTTGGGGGTGCCGTTGTGGTGCATCAGGCCGTAGTTGTCCACGCGCTCCCCGCTGTCGGTGCTGGTGTCCTCGAGGTTGAACGCGGCGGCCATCGGCACGTAGTCCCAGTTGCGCATGTAGCTGAACGCCCGCTCGAGCCAATCGGCCTGCGTGCGCTCGTCCACGCAGTTGTCGTAGGCGGCGGCCTGACCGCGCACGGTGCAGGTGCTCCAGCCGAACTCGGTCAGCCAGATCGGCTTGCGCTCGCCCCGCCGGACCAGCGTGTCGCGGACCTTGGGCACGCCGACCGCGAAGCTCTTCTTGGTCCAGCCGGGGATACCGGGGTGCATGGGCGAGCGGTCCTCGCTGTATGGGTGCACCGACCAGGCGTCGAAGTTGCCGCCCACGCCATGGTCCAGCAGCGCTGACGTGAACTCGAAGTCGGCGTCGGCCAGCGAGCCGGCGATGATCGTGGCCCTGGGATCGGCGGCCTTGGCGGCGGGGTAGGCCGCCTTGACCATCTGGGCGTAGCTGGCGACGGGATCGGCGGCCTTGAAGTAGTGGGGGTGGTTGGGCTCGTTCCATAGCTCCCAGGCGGCCACGCGGTTGCCGTAGCGGCGCACGAGGAATGCCAGGGCGTCGCCGTAGTCGCGGGCGTTGGCCGGCGGGTAGCGCTGGACGCCGCGGTCCCACCAGGCGCCGGAGCATCCCTGCTTCAGCGTCTCCGGGGCCGTGGAGGCCCAGCACGGGGTCTCCCAGAAGGTGAACAGCACCTTGATCCCGCGCTCCTGCGCTTCGTTGACCACGTGGTCGATCCTGTTCAGGTACCAGCTGTTCCAGTGGCCCTTGCCCTCCTGCTCGAGGCTGGCCCAGCCGAGGTCGACCCGCACCATGCCGGCGCCGGCCTCACGGGCCCGGTCCAGCTGGCGCTCGCGGTCCGCCGCGTCGTACCGGGTCCACAGCAGGTGCGTCTGCACCGCCGCGGTCTGTCCGGTCGCCGCCTGGGCGGGCGCGCCCGCTGCCCCGACCGCTACCAGGGCCAGGAGCGCGCACAGCACGCGCCGCAGAGCTCTGGAGGGGGCGCTCGCCATCACTACTCTGTCGGCCGTGGCCTGCGTTTGCTGGTGCCGAGGCGACCGCCAGTGGACGGATGGCCGGGGTGTTCAGCGCACGTGCCGGCGAGCCGCAGCGCGTGCCGCGCGTGTCACGATCGAGACGGCGGGCTTGGCGGTTCCGTTAGCCCGGTAGAGGCCGTAGTTGGACAGCCGGTCGTCCCGGTCGCCGTCGGTGTCCTCGATGTTGAACGCCACGCCCACCGGCACGTAGCTCCAGGAGCGCATGCGCCGGAACGCCTGACCCAGGTATTCAGCCTGGGTCGAGGACGAGACGCAGTTGTCGTAGGCGGCCTGGCCGCGGACGGTGCAGGTGCTCCAGCCGAACTCGGTCAGCCAGATGGGCTTGCGCTGGCGGTTGCGCACGAGCGTCGCGCGGACCTTTGGCACGCCGACCGCGAAGCTCTTCTTGGTCCAGCCGGCGATGCCCGGGTGCAGCGGGGAGCGGTCCTCGCTGTAGGGGTGCACCGACCAGGCGTCGAAGTTGCCGCCCACGCCGCGGTCGAGCAGTTCCTGGGTGAAGTCGAAGTCGGCGTCAGCAAGTGAGCCGGCGATGATCGTGGCCTTGGGGTCGGCGGCCTTGGCGGCGGGGTAGGCCGCCTTGACCAGCGCCGCGTACTCGGCGGCCTTCCGGGGGGTTCGGAAGTAGTGGGGGTGGTTGGGCTCGTTCCAGAGCTCCCAGGCGGCCACGCGGTCGCCGTAACGGCGCACGAGAAACGCCAGGGCGTCGCCGTAGTCGCCGGCGTCGGCTGCCGGGTAGCGCTGGACGCCGCGGTTCCACCATGCACCGGTGCATCCCCGCTTCAGCGCCCTCGGTGCGGTGGAGGCCCAGCACGGGGTCTCCCAGAAGGTGAACAGCACCTTGATCCCGCGCTGCTCGGCCTGGTCCAGGACGTGGTCGATCTTGTTCAGGTACCAGCGGTTCCAGCGGCCCTTGCCGTCCTGCTCGATGCTGGCCCAGCCGAGGTCGACCCGCACCATCCCGAACCCGGCGCGCTGCACACGGTCGAGCTGGCGTTCGCGGTCCGCCGCGTCGTACTGGCTCCACAGCAGGTGCGCCTGCACCGCGCGTGTCTGGCCGGCCTGTGCCGGGGCGGCCACTGCCAGCGCCATCAGCGCAGCGGCGAACGCGGCGGCGAGGAGAAGGCGGGCATGGCTGAGCGTTTGGTGCATCGAGGGCGGTCTCCTTCGGGGCTACCTGGGCGGCGGGGCGGCGGGCTACGCACGTTCCGATCGGGCCCGGGGGTGCCGCCCGCGAGCGTCTGGACACCGATCTGGACGGACATCCGAGCCAGGGCCGCCCCGTATCCGCCCGTATCATTCGCGCGCGTGTCCGGCCCCACCGTCCTTCAGGTGATCCAGCCAGAGGACGGCGGTGTCGCCGAGCACGCGCTGCTGCTCTCGCGCGAGCTTGGCCGGCGCGGATGGCGTGTGTCGGCTGCCGTCCCGCCGTCGAGCACCATCGCCGAGCCGCTGCGCGCGGCCGGGGTGAACGTGCATGAGGTGGCCATGGGCAGCCAGCCCGGGCCCGCCGACGTGCGCGCCGCGCGCGCGCTCCGCGCGATCGACCGGGGCGAGCGCCCACGGCTCGTGCACGCCCATTCGTCCAAGGCCGGCGCGCTGGTGCGGCTCTCACTGCGCCATCACCGGCGGCTGGTCTACACGCCCCACTGCCTGGCGTTCGCCGCCAGCTTCGACCCGGCGCGGCGGCTCGCGTACCGCGGGATCGAGCAGCTCCTGGTGCCGCGCACGGGCGCGCTGGTGGCAGTCTGCGACTGGGAGCGGCGCTTGGCGGTCAATGAGCTGCGCGGGATCGCGGCACGGACCCGCACGATTCACAACGGGGCCGAGCCCCCGGATGCCCGTGAGCCGGCGGCTGCGCTTGTCGAGTTCGCTGCCGGGGAGCCGCTTGCCGGGCTGGTCAGCGTGCTCCGGCCGCAGAAGGACCCGCTGCTGGCGGTGCGCGCCGCCGCCCGTCTGGAGCCCGGGCAGGGACGGCTGGCCATCGTCGGCAACGGCCAGCTGGCGCAGGCGGTGCGATCGGAGATCGAGCGGCTGGACGTGGGGGAGCGCGTGCGCTGGTTTCCGTTCGAGGGTGGAATGGGGCGCTATCTGGCCGCGCTCGACGTGTTCGTCCTGCCGTCGGCGTGGGAGGCGTTTCCGATCTCGTTGCTGGAGGCCATGGCGTGTGCGGTCCCGGTGGTGGCCACCGACGTCGGCGGTGTCCGCGAGGCGGTCGGTGACGGCGTGACGGGCCGCGTGGTCGCCCCGGGCGACGAGGCCGCGCTCGCGGCGGCGCTGGCCGAGCTGCTCCGTGACGGCGAGCTGCGCGGGCAGATGGGCGCGAGCGCGGAGCGGGCCTACGCCGAGCGCTTCCGGGTCGACACGATGGTGGACTCGGTCGAGGCGCTCTACCGCGAGCTGCTGGAGGACGCCGGATGAGCCCGCCGCGGATGTCGGTGATCATCGCCACGAAGGGCAGGCCCGACGACCTGCGCGAGACGCTCGCCAGCGTCTCGCGCCTGGATCCGCCGCCGCACGAGCTGCTGGTGGTCGACGGCGACCCCGACCGCTCCGCAGAGCCGGTCGCCCGTGACACGCCGTCAGCGACGTACCTGCACACGCCCCCCGGCCTTACGCTTCAGCGCAATCGCGGCGTGCATGCCGCCGGCGGCGACGTGGTCGTGTTCCTGGACGACGACGTCGACGTCGACGCGGACCTGCTGGCCAGGCTCGCGGCGGCCTATGCCGACCCGGGCGTGGTCGGCGCCACCGGTTGCGTGATCGAGGGGGACCCGCGCCGGTTCGGCAACAAGCGCTCGCGCGTGCGGCGGCTGCTGTTCCGCGGTCCGGACGGCACGTTCACGTCGTTCGGCTATCCGCTACGGCTCCAGGATGTGGACAGCGAGCGCGACGTCGAGCTCATGCAGGGTTGCCTGATGAGCGCGCGGCGCGTGAGCGCCGAGGCGGTCGGCTTCGACGAGCTGCTGCCCGGCTATGGGCTGGCCGAGGACGAGGACTTCTCATACCGGCTGTCGCGGACCGGTCGTGTGCGTTACGTGCCCGGCGCGGTGGTCAGGCACAAGAACACCGGCATGACCTCGTCCGCGGTGCGCGGCTTCAACCGCGACGTCGTGGTCAACCGCGCCTACCTGTTCCGGAAGAACTTCGCCCGCACCCCGACGGCGCGGGCGGGCTTCTGCGCGCTGGTGGCGCTGCTGCTGGCCCACCGCGTGGTCAACCGTGAGTGGGACGGCGTGCGCGGGCTGCTCGAGGGGTCGGCCCAGGCGTGGCGGGCGCGGTGAAGCCGGTCCGCGTTTCATTCGTGTCCTCGCACGCCCTCGGGGGTGGCTCCGAGCGCTACCTCGAGCTGCTGCTGGACAGCCTCGACCCCGAGTGGGTGGGAGGCGTGGTGGCGCTGGCGGACGGGCCGCTGGTGGACCGCCTGCGCGCCAGCGGCTACGCGGTCGACGTGGTGCCCACCTCTGCGCGCGGCGGCATCGCGCTGAGCGCGCCAAAGCTGCGCCGGGCGCTGCGCCGCCAGCGGCCGCAGGTGGTGCATGCCAACGGCGTCAAGGCCGCGCTTGCGGCAGGGCTGGCCACTACCGGCAGCCGCGTGCCGATCCTGTGGCTCAAGCACGACTACTCGTGGGACGGCCCGCTGGCCCAGCTGGTCGCGCTGCGCAGCCGGCGCGTCGTCGCGGTCAGCAGCGCCATCACCACCACGTTCGGCCCGCGGCTGTCGCGGCGCGTGACGGTGGTGCCCAACGGGGTCCCGGAGCACCGCCGCGAGCGCGAACGGGGCAGAGCGGTCGTGCAGGAGCTGACCGGCGCCGGGCCGGCACCGGTGGTGCTGCTGGTGGGACGCCTGCACCCGGCAAAGGGCCAGATCGAGCTGGTGGAGGCAGCCCCGGCCGTGCTCGAGCAGCGACCCGACACGCGCTTCCTGCTGCTCGGTGACGAGGATCCGACCCAGCCCGCGTACGCGATCGCCGTCCGCCGGCGGATCGAGGAACTGGGCGTGGGCGGCGCGTTCAGCCTGCCCGGGCATCGCGACGACCCGCTGCTGGTGATGAGCGGCGCCGACCTGATGGTGCTCCCGAGTGTGCCCGACGAGCGCGGCGCCGGGAAGGAGGCCTGCCCGTTCGCGCTGCTCGAGGCGATGTCGGTGCAGACCGCGGTGACCGCCTACGCCGCGGGCGGCATTCCCGAAGTGCTCGGCGACTGCGGGCGGCTGGTCGCGGAGGGCGACCGCGAAGCGCTGGCGGAGGCGATTGCCGCGCTCGTGGCCGATGAGGACGCCAGGACCGCCGCCGCCGACTGCGGGCTCGCGCGGGTACGCGAGCGCCACAGGCTGACCGCTACCGTCGACGCGATGAAGGCGATCTACGCGGACACCGCCCGCTAGGGCCCGGATGTCCGTCGACAGGCGAACGCTCATCCGGCGCGCCGCCCAGGCGGGGGCGCTCGGCTCGGCGGTCACGGTCGGGCTGGCGTGCGATTCCGACCCGGCGTCGGCCGCCAGCGCGATCAAGGCCGAGGACGTCAAGCGCCACGGGGCCGCGGGCGACGGCCGCCATGACGACACCGAGGCCATCCGCGAGGCGCTGGCCGCGGTACCCGGCGACGGCGGCTCGGTCTTCTTCCCGCCCGGCGACTACCTGATCAGCGGCCAGCTGGAGCCCAAGAGCCAGACGCTCATCTTCGGCTGCCACTCGCCGCGCTACGAGCCCGTGGCCAACCCTGAATCGGCCTGCAAGCTGCGTGCGGCGGCCCGCTTCGACGGCAGCGGGCTGATCGCCCCCGGCGGGTCCACCCAGGGCGTGACGCTGCGCAACCTCGCGCTCGCGGGCGACGGCAACGCTCCCGCCGGACTGCGACTGCCGCCGCTCGGCGATGTGACCGGCGAGCAGGGCTGGACGCTCGAGAACGTGACGATCGCCGGCTGCGAGACCGGGATCGCCGGCCGTGCGCACGTGTTCAGCCTCGTGAACTGCCACGTGCACGCCAATTCCGGCTGGGGGATCGAGGCCTCCGGCGGCGACCGCTGGAACGACTCGCACCTGGTCAACTGCTTCTTCTACTTCAACCGCGCCGGCAACCTGCGCTTCGGGGGCTCCGAGCAGTCGGCGGCGGTGGAGTTCGCCAACTGCCGCTTCGAGCGCGCCGGCAACGCCTACGGCAAGCCCTCCGACCCGCTGAAGCAGGGCTCGCCCGGGATCCGGCTCGAGCACGCCCGCTTCCTCTCGTTCACCAATTGCTTCACGGACGCCAACACCGGGCCCGGGGTCGAGGTCGCCGGGAACGCCGCGCGCGTGCGCGCCATCCACTTCACGGGCTGCGGATTCCACCGCGACGGTCGCGCGGGCGTGAGCGTGGAAGGCTCGAGCGGCGTCCGCTTCGCCAACTGCGTGGTCGCAACCGGCGAGGCCGATGACGCGGGCGGTGGTCCCCGCGGCCCGGACTACGGCGTCGAGCTCCGGGGCAGCGACGACTTCGGCTGGACCGGTGGTGCGGTTGAGGGGCTGCGTGAGCGCTGGCGGCTGGAGGCGCCGAACCGGCGCACCGCGATCATCGACCCGGCGCGCGGGTTCATGACGCTGCCGCTCGAGCGACCCGCGATCGAGCCCTTCGACGGGCTGGTCTACCTGGACGCCGACGCCGGCGACCTGGTCGTGCGCAGCGATTCGGCCTGGCGCCGACTGCCGCTGCGCTAGCGGTTGGGGCCGGCGAGCGGTCCGCGTCGGTGCGGGTCGATCGTTCTCGCCGGGCGGGAGCAATCGACCGCGCGCTCTCGTGACGCTGTCACTGGGCCGGAGGCGATCGAATCCCGTGGAGCGCTGTAGGGGCTATAGCCCCTACAACCGTTCACTCCAGCCGCAGCCAGCTAGACGGCCTTGGCCTCGCCCTCGCCCGCGCCCGCGCGCCGCGTGAGCACCACCGCGCAGCCGGCCAGCGCGAACACCAGCCCGACGATGGCGGCGGAGCGAAGCGTGTAGTCGACCATGCCCTGAAGCGCCAGGGCGGTGAACGCGGCCGCCACCGCCACCGGCGGGCCGCGGTCGGTTGGCACGGCCCGGTACGCGGCGATCAGCACGAGGACCAGCGCCACCACCAGCCACGTCAGCGCAGCCAGCCCGACCAGGCCGAGCTCGGCGGTGATGGTCAGCGCGATGTTGTGTGCGTGCTGGTACGTGGCTTTCGAGTTGCCCAGCAGCAGTCCGTAGCGAGCGGCCACGTCCGGGAAGGAGTTCGCGCCGATGCCGATGATCGGATGGTCGGCGATGATCCTGGGCGTGACCTCCCACACCCTGAAGCGCGGATCGACGCCGCCCGCGGAGTAGCTGACAGACGACAGCCGCTGCGAGAGCACCTGCCCCTGCTGGGTGTCGCCGAGTGGGTTGCCGGCGCCGATCGCCAGCACGATCACGATGAGGCCGGTCGCGATCACCGTCCGCCGGAAGGGCGCCCACGCGAGCATCATCACCAGCGCGCCGCCGACCGCCAGCAGGCCGCCCCGCGACAGCGACAGCGCCAGGCCGGCGAAGATCAGCGCGAAGGCCCCGAGCGCCACGGGGCGCAGCTTCACCGGCCCCGCCAGCCCGAGGGCGAGCGCGCCCGGCAGCGCCAGCGCCTCGAACGTGGCAAGGGTGTTCGGGTGGCCGAACGAGCCGCTGGCGCGTCCCACGGCGGTGTCGCCGGCCCCCACGAGCTCGGGTGCCGTGCCGCCGGACTTGACCACCGCCATGACGCCGATCACCGCCGCGGACAGTGCCAAGACGAACAGCAGCAGGCGCACCAGTTGGCGCGTGCCCTGGTCGATGACCATCTGGCAGACGAAGAAGTAGGCCGCCCACAACACGAGCACCTTGATCACATCGAACGGTGCGTCGACGATCGCGATCCCCGGCACGACCGCCAGCACCAGCGCCGCCATCGGCCAGGTGACCGGCGACGGGACCCACGGGGCCTCGCCGTCCACCAGCCGGTTCGCCGCCCAGCTGAGGCCGGCCGCCGCGAGCAGCGCCTCGGTCGGAGTTATGCCAACCGCGCCGAGCTGGAAGGACAGCAGCTCCATCGGCGCGAGCGCGATCGCGGCGATCAGTGTGTAGATCGGGCGCCAGAGGCTGAGCGCGGCCAGCGCGGCGCCGCCGACCAGAACCAGTGGGACGATCGGCTCGGTGCGGTAGGCGATCTGCACGACCGCCAGGCCGACGAGCGCCGCCGCGAGCGGAGGTATCGCGAGCTCGACCCTGTTGCGCACGGTCGGGTTCATCGCCGGAAACCTACCGCCGCCGCCAGTCGGTGAGCTGGCGCCGCCAACGCGATCGCTCGCGGGCGCGGTCGGCGGTGGGCCGCGCCGGCAGCGCCGCTCCGCGGACGATCGCCTCGGGCGCGTCGCGCGCGAACCAGTCGACCTGGGGAGCCAGCTCGGGCAGCTCCTCGACCAGCGCCGCAAGGCCTTCGCCGAGCCCGGGCGGGCGGCGATCGGTGTCGTGCGCGTCAGAGGAGATGTCGTGCGCGAGGCCGCCGCCCACCAGCTCGAAGCCGAAGCGCTGCGGGACGCGCCCGAAGCGGCCGCTCAGCGCGCCGGCGGTGATCGAGCACAGCACTCCCTGGGCCACCAGCCGCTCGAGCTGGGCGGGATTGCGCTGGAACAGCGGGCAGCGCTCTGGATGGGCCAGGATCGGCTTGAAGCCGCGGGTCATCAGCCCGAACACCGTTTCCTCCAGGAAGGGCGAGGCCGAGTACGGGCTCTCGACCAGCAGGTACGGGCCGTCGCCGATGGCCAGCGCGGCGAGCGCGTCGCCGTCCAGCTCCGACAGCCGCGGCGGGGCGATCTCCGCGCCCCCCAACAGCTCCAGCGGAATGTGCTCGTCGGCGAGCCGCGCGCGCAGGGCCTCGATCCCGCTGCTCACCGCTTCGGGGCGCGTGTCGTAGGTCAGGCTCACGTGCGGGGTGGCCACGAGCGTCGTCGTGCCCGCGGCGACCGCCGCGCGGGCAAGCGCCACGCTGGCCTCGACGTCGGGCGCCCCGTCGTCCAGGCCCGGCAGGATGTGGGAATGCAGGTCGACCACTGTCCGCCGCGATGGTAGCCCCGGACGGGCCGCGGCTTCCGTCCGAGAGAGGCCGCTAGGATCACGCCGGTGAGCGTGGGAACCCCACTGCTGTCCGTTGTCGGGCGGCGCAAGTGGCTGATCATCTCGACCCTGGTGATCGCGGTCCTGGTGGCCGCCCTGGCGTCGCAGATGGTCGACAAGGTCTACTCGACCAGCAGCACCCTGCTCGTGTCGCAGCGGTCGGACAACCAGAGCTTCGACACGGTGCAGGCCAGCCAGGCGATCGCCCGCTCGTACGCGGACATCATCGAGAGCCCCAACATCGCCAGCCAGGTCGCGCGTCGGCTCGGTGGCACCACCACCAAGAACGAGATTGAAAACGCCACCACGTTCGAGGTGGTCCCGGAGACCCAGCTGCTCCGGATCAACGCCGAGGCCGCCAACGGCCTGCGTGCGAAGCAGATCGCCGACACCTACGCCGCGGTGTTCATCGAGTACGCCGGGCAGAACCTGAGCGATACCACCCAGGCCACCATCAGCCTGGCCGACCGCGCACCGGTGTCGCGCTCGCCGTCACGGCCCAAGCCGAAGCTGTACGTGCTGGTGGCGGCCATCCTCGGCGGCGCGCTGGGACTCGCGCTGGCGTTCCTGCGTGAGCGCCTGGACAAGCGGCTGCGCACGCCGGAGGAGGTGGAGGAGCAGTTCAACGTGCCGATCCTGGCGCGGATCCCCCGCTTCGGCCGCTCCGACCGCTCGGCCACGGCCTTCCGCGAGGCCAACCGGATATTGCGCACCAACCTGCAGTTCGCCAGCGTCGGGCGACAGGTGCAGACGATCGCGGTCACCAGCGCGCGTGAGGGCGAAGGCAAGACCACGACCGTCGCCAACATCGCGCTCGCCACAGCCGAGGTGGGAGCCACCGCGCTGATCGTCGAGGCCGACCTGCGCCGTCCCGCTCTCCAGCACGAGGTCATGCCCGAGGTGCAGGAGCCGCTGCGACCGGGGCTGACCAACTACCTGGTCGAGGCGGCCGGAATCGAGGACTCGATCCACCCAACCGGGCGCCCGGGCATCAGCATCATCGCGGCGGGGCCGCTGCCACCGAGCCCATCTGCGCTGCTGGAGTCGCGGCGCGCGCGGGGGGTGGTGCAGGCCGCGGCCGAGCACGCCGACCTGGTGGTGTTCGACTGCCCGCCGCTGAGTGTCGGCGCCGACGCCTCGATCATCGCCGACCGCGTCGACGGGGTGGTGCTGGTGGTCGACCTGCTCAGCTCGACCGAACACACCGTACGGCGGGCCATCCAGCAGCTCGAAGCGGTCAGTGCGCCGCTGCTCGGGATCGTCATCAACCGCGATCGCACCACGAGCCCGAGCTCGTACGACTACTACTCCGCGCCGCCCAGCTCGGGCGAGCGGGACCGCGCCCGTGGCAAGCGCTCCAAGACGCTCCCCACCGCCAGCGCCTAACCACAGTAAAATGCCGTCGTGGCCGGTCCCACGCTTGTCGCCGTTGACGAGGACCCGGACCTACTGGGTGACGTCGAGCGAGAGTTGCGCGACCGCTATGCGCGGCACTACGACGTAGTCTGCGTGCAGGCCCCCGAGGAGGCACTCACACACCTCGAGCAGCTTGCTGCCGAGGGTAAGGAGGTAGCCCTGATCCTGAGCGCACAGCTGAACTCGGGCATGACCGCCGCGGAGCTGATGGACGGGGCGCGGCGCTTGCATCCGGATTCGAAGCGCGGGCTGATGATCGCCTGGGCCGAGTGGGGTCAGCGGGCGACGGGGGAGGAGATATTCGACGCCATCGCCCGCGGGCTGATCGACCACTACGTGGTCAGGCCGGCGACGTCGCCTGACGAGCTGTTCCACCAGGCCATCTCGAGCCTGCTGCTCGAGTGGGCGGAGGTTCGCCGCTCCCATCCGTACACGATCCAGGTGGTCGGCAAGTCCTGGTCCGGCAGGGCATACGAGCTCAGGAACACCCTCGTGCGTTGCGCGGTCCCGCACTCGTTCTGCCTGGCCGACTCGGACGACGGGCGGGCGATCCTCTCGCGTACTGGAGCAAGCCCGGATGAAGAGCTGCCGCTCGTGGTTTTTCCCAACGGCGACTTCCTGGCGGATCCGAGCAACACCGACCTCGCGCTGGCTGCGGGCGGACCTGTCGACGTGGAGCAGGTGGACTTCGACGTCGTGATCGTGGGCGCCGGCCCGGCCGGCCTGTCGGCGGCCGTGTACGGGGCCTCGGAGGGGTTCAGCACGCTCGTCGTGGACGAGGGCGGCATCGGAGGCCAGGCCACGTCCAGCTCGCTGATCCGCAACTACCTCGGCTTTCCCCGAGGGCTCAGCGGCCGCCGCCTGGCCCAGCAGGCCTACGACCAGGCCTGGCTCTTCGGGGCCAAGTTCGTGTTCATGCACGTGGTGACCGGCCTCGCCCGCGAGGGCGGCGCACTGACGGTCAGCCTCTCGGAGGGCGGCACAGTCCGCGCCCGCGCCGTGGTCCTGACGATGGGCGCAACGTATCGCCGGCTCGGCATCCCGGAGCTGGAGGCGCTCAACGGCGCTGGGGTCTTCTACGGGGGGCCCGCCTCCGAGGCGCCGGGCATGGCCGGCCGCGACGCCTACGTGCTCGGCGGCGCCAATTCCGCCGGCCAGGCGGCGCTGCACCTCGCTCGCCATGCCCGCAGCGTGACGCTCGTGGCGCGCGGCGACTCGCTCGACACGGGCATGTCCGACTACCTGGTGCGGCAGATACAGGACACGCCGCGGCTCCGCATCCGACTGGGGACCGAGATCGTCGGCGGTGGTGGCGATGGATGGCTCGAGCACCTGGTGCTACGTGATCGCGCCGATGGCACCGAAGAGACGGTCGAGGCCGACGGGCTGTTTCTCATGATCGGCGCGCGACCCAACACCGAGTGGCTGCCGCCCGAGGTGGAACGCGACCCGGAGGGCTTCGTGCTCACCGGACCGGACCTCGGCGAGGGCCACGCCTGGCCATCCGATCGCATCCCGTTCCTGTACGAGACGGGCCTGGCCGGGGTCTTGGCGGCCGGCGACGTGCGCCATGGCTCGGCAAAGCGAGTGGCCGCGGCCGTTGGCGAGGGCTCGGTGGCGATCCAGCTCCTGCACCGATTGTTCGCGGCCGACCGCCTGGAGCCACGCGGGCGCCCGAAGGAGCTGAGGACCGCGGGCGGCGTGGCCCCGGTCCCTTAACGCTCGGTCGCCGCACGTATGCGGCCGCGCAGGGCGCGCGTGCCTGTGCGCAGCACCCGGCCGGGAGTGCTGCCCCACAGGGGGTGGTAGACGTCCGTGAGCTTGAGCAGGAAGCTCGGGATCCCGTCCTTGCCGGTGATCATGGCCCGCCGCAGCTCGTAGGGATCCCAACCGCCGCGTCCCTCGCAGGTGACCGCCGCGACGAAGCCGGCGTCGCGCGCTGCGGCTACGGCGTCAGGCCCGTAGCGGCAGAAAGGGTAGGCGAACGTCAGCGCCGGCACGTCGAAGCGCTGCTGGAGCGCGCGCCGGCTCTCGGTCATCTCGCGCAGACAGCCGGCCCGGTCCAGCAGCGACATGTCGGGATGGGTCACGGTGTGCGCGCCCAGTTCGACGCCGGCCGCCACCAGGTCCGCGAGCTCGGGCTCGGTCATCATCCGCGCATCGGTCCCGGGCTCGAGCCAGGGGTTGGGCTGGCCGATGATCCCGGTGGTCACGTACACCGTGGCCGGGATCCCGTACTCGCGCAAAATCGGGAGCAGCACCGAGTGGTTGTTGTCCATCCCGTCGTCGAACGACAGCGCCGCGAGCCCGGCAGGCGGCCGCCCGCCGGCCGCACGCTCGGCCAGGTCGGCCACGGTCACGATCTCGAACCCGGCGTCGATCAGCAGCTCGACGTGCGTGCGGAAGGTGGCCGGAGTGACGCTCAGGTTGTGCGGATCCTGGTCGGGCGCGTGTGGGGCCACGCCGTGGTAGGCGATCAGCACCGACCGCCGTCGCGCCAGCGCGCTCAACCCGGCGACCAGCGGCGAGCGGGCGATCCTCACGCCGCGGTCCTCTCGCGGCGCGTTCGGCCGCGGACGGCGGCCGCGAGCTGGAGCATCGCCATCCGCATCCGGCCACGCACCCCGGCAGACGGAAAGATGAGCGTGGACAGCGTGCGCCGGTCGGGCCAGAGGCCGTTGATCAGTTCGTTGTCCGGCTCCGCGCACGAGTCCACCAGCGCTAGTGCACCGGCGGCATGGAAGACGTCCACGGCGGCCAGCTCGAGCTGGACGCCGGGCGAGAACCGGGACAGCTCGTCGTCGTAGGCGACCTTGAAGCAGAACAGGGTGTCACCCGCCGCCAGGTTGCACTGCATCGCGGCGGTCCGGTCGGCGGTGCCGAGCTTGAGCATGTCGAGCCGGCCGCGGCCACGCCAGGCCGCGCACATCTCGCGGAAGAACGCCGCGTGTGCGGGGAGGGACGCCATCGCGGTGGCCTCGCGCCCCTTCCAGCCCGACGACTCGAGTGCCAGGAAGTCCTCGACCGCGGCGGCGTCGGAACTGACGTCGCGGGTCTCCGCGGTCCCGCCGACGGCCTCGGACAAGCGCCTGCCCTGGCGCCGCAGCTCCTTGCGCCGCGATCGGCTGAGGGTGTCGTCGAGGTAGGTCGGCTCAGGGCGGCGGGCCAGCGTCGCCCGCTTGTAGGTGCCGTAGCGCATCTGCGGCCGGCCGCGCTCGTCGAGCGCGGCGGCGAGTCCTTGCCCGACGGGGCCGTCGGGGTCCACCAGCTCCAGTGCCACCAGGCCACCGGGGGCGGCCGCGAGCGCGTCCACCAGCGCGGCGCACGCCGGCCCGCAGTGGTCGCGGTCCACCAGCGGCGTCCCCAGGTAGCTGTACGGATGCCGCCACGAGATCACCCATCTGGCCGGGAAGCGGCGCCAGCGGCGCCTGCGGACGACGGGCACGCATGCGAGCCATTCGTCGCCGTCGGCGACCACCACGAGCTCAGGGCCGCCCTCCAGATGGCGGGCCGCGAAGGTGGCGAACTCGGCCTCGAAGAACGGGTTGGGCTCCGCCGCCCGGCCCGCGAGCGCGCGCCAGCGATCGAGCTCGCGTGCACTGAGGCTGTCGATTTGCAGGCTGAGGTGGTCCACGGGCTCGATATCGTCCGGGCGTGGCGGAAGGTGAACCTATGGAGGTGCGCGGACGGCGACGCTACGTCCATGTCCGCCATCCCTGGAGCGCGTCCATCGATGCCAGCCGGCCTGCTGCGGCCCGATTCTACGCGCGCCTCATGCGCGAGCGCCTGCACCAGCCGTCGCTGGTGTCCGGGCCGCGCCGCATGGTCGAGCGAATCGGCCGGCGTGTGCTCAGCCCGCGCCCGGTCGGCCGGCTGATCCGGGTGCTTCCGCGTCGCGCCGACGTCGAGCTGGACGATCTACGCGAGGCGCTCGGCCGCGACTGGGGGCGCCTGGACCACGCCGGCGCACCGCCGGCCCTGGACGGCGACCTGGCGCTGGTGGCGCTGGACCGCTCGGCCGCGCGCACGATCTTCGCCTTCGACGGCGGGCCCGCGCCGGTCGCGGTGGCAAAGCTGCCTGGTGGACGCGACGAGCTGATCCGGAACGAGGTCGATGCCCTGCGCGAGGCGGAGGGCGCCGCGATCGCCCCGCGCTACCTCGGCACGGTGGGAGGGAGCTACGTCCAGGAGGCGATCGGCGGCTCCCCGCTGGTGTGTGAGCCGATTCCGAGGGGCCGCGAAGCCGACGTGCCGTGGCCGGACGAGCTGGCCGAGCTGGGTGAGGCGTTCGCGCGGCTCGCGCGGGCCACCGCGAAGCCCGGCCGCCCCGAGGAGCTGGACCTGCCGCTCGAGCTGGCGCTGGAGTACCCCGATCTGGATGGCGGTGCGCGCGCCGCGCTCGAGGACGCCTGGCGCTCGCTCGACGGCCTCGACATCTGCGTGCTGCGCCATGGCGACACCTCGCCCCAGAACTGCCTGCTGGGCAACGACGGCCGGCTGGTGGGGATAGTCGACTGGGAGGACGCCTGGTCACACGCCCTGCCCGGATTCGACGCGTGGAACGCGGCGATCGCCTACCTCGAGCGTGGTCTCGCCACAACCGGCTTCAGCGAGGAGCGGCTGGTGCGCACGTTCACGGCGGTCCAGGGCCAGTCGCGCTTCTGGCCCGCGGCGGCCGTCGCGGGACGCGAGGCGGCACGCGCGGCCGGGGTGGCCGACGAGCAGCTGGACGCGCTCGAGGTCGTGTTCTTCGGCCACCGTCTGATCGAGCGGTGCAGCGAGCCGGAGCTGTACCCCACGACCGATTGGGCCGCAGCACGGATGCTGGAGGTGGTGTGCGCAAGCCGTACCCCCAGCCGCACTGCAAGCTAGCCTCGCGGCGGTGACCGACCCCGAGATCGAGCAGAGCGGCGCCACCGGCGCGGCAAAGCGCGCTGCCGGGAACACCACTGTCCGTGCGGCCGGCGAGCTGGTCGGGAAGATCGCCTCGCTGGCGCTGCTGGCGATCCTCGCGCGCGAGGTCGGAGCCTCGGGGCTCGGCATCTTCGTATTCGCGCTCGCATGGTGCGAGCTGGCCATCGTGCCGATCGAGATGGGCTTCGACCGCTACCTGCTGCGCATGATCGCGGCGGACAAGAGCTCGCTCGAGCGGCTGTTCGCCAACACGTTCGCGATCAAGCTGATCTGGGCGGTTCCGGTCGTGGTGGTCTCGTGGACGCTGGCGATCCTCACGGTTGGTGACCCGACCACCAGGACCACGATCTACCTGCTCACCGCCGCGCTACTGGTGGAGTCGCTGGCAAACACGCTCACTTCCGTCTTCAACGCCTTCGAGCGCGGTGGCCTGGTGGCAGGCACCCTGGTCACCCAGCGGCTGCTGGCCGCGGCGCTCGGCGTGAGCGTGCTCGCTGCCGGCGGCGGGGTGGCCACCGTCGCGCTCACCTTCGCGGTCAGCGCGGCGGTTCGGCTCGTGCTGGCCTTGTGGCTCCTGCGCACGCGCATCCGCTGGCCCGGCGTCGCGCTGAGCGCCGAGACCCGCCGCGAGCTCAGGCGCGCGAGCCTGCCGTACGCGACCCAGGACCTGTTCGCCGTAGGGATCGCGCGCGCCGACACGATCATCATCGCGGCCCTGGCCACCCAGGTGATCGTCGGCCTCTACGGCGCCGCGTACCGGCTCCTGGAGGCGACGCTGTTCATCTCGAGCGCGCTCGCGGGGGCGTTCGCGGCCATGTTCACCTACCTCGACGAGGACAGCGATCCGCCGATCCGGCCCGTCTTCGAGCGCGCCCTGAAGGCCACGCTGGCCCTGCTGGTCCCGTGTGGGGTGGTGCTCGGGGTGCTGGCCGAGCCCGTGTTACGAGCCTTCTTCGGCGCCGAATTCGTGGCCGGCGCCGACGCGCTGCGGGTGCTGGCGGGCGCCGTGGTGATGCTCGGTGTGGCTCGGATAGCCAGCTCGCTGGTCGTGTCCCGCGGGGGCGCCTCCCGGTTGGTCCCGTGGTTCGGTGCCGCGCTGGCCCTGAACGTGGCGCTCAACCTGGCGCTCGTGCCGTCCTTCGACGCCACCGGTGCGGCCGCCGCGATGCTGGTCACCCAGGTGTTTCTGGTCGGTGGCGGGCTGTGGCTGGCCGCCGGGGTGATCGGCCGCCTGAGCGTCCTGGTCACCATCGCCGCGCCGGGGCTGGCCGGGGCCGCGATGGCGGGGGCGATGTGGCCGATGCGCGATGCGCTGCTGCCGGCGCTGCCGGTTGGCGTGGTGGCCTACATGGCCGCGTTCGTGCTTGTGGAACGCATCGTCAGTCCTGTAGACCTCCGGTTCATGGTCGACCTGGCTCGCAGTCGCCTGCCCTCGCGGGCGGCAGCTTGACACCGAACGAGCAGGGCGAACGGGTGTGAGTAGCGGGGCACAGGCGCAGGTCGTGGACGGGCTGCTCGGCGGGCGTGCACTGGTCTTCGGCAGCCTGCCGCCGGACGGCCGTGACCTCGATCTGCTGGTGGCCGACGACGCCGTCGAGCGCCTGGCCGAGGGCTTGGCCGCCGCGGGCTTCGTCGCCAAGGGGGACGAGTGGGCGCGCTTTCGCGACTTCGTGGTGGAGTCCGTGGACGTGGTGCCCGCGTCCAGCTGGCGGCTGTCCGCTGACGAGACGGCGCGGCTGTTCGCCGACGCCACCCCGCTGGCGGGTTACGAGCACCTGGCCCAGCCGGCGCCCGCCGACGAGTTGCTCGTGCTGGCCCGCAGGCTCGGCGGCGGCCGGGCTGCGCCCGCCGCGAAGCACCGGGCGCGGATCGCTGCGGCGCTGGAGCGGGATACCGGCGCGTGGGACGCCGCGGCCGGGCGGGCTCGCGTGTGGCGAGCGCGGCGGCGGCTGCGATGGCTGCAGCGCGCGTACGAGTGGGGCGTCGCGCCGCCCGGGCTCAGACGGGTGGCAGCCCGCTACGAATCGGCGCGCGCCGCGGGCCGCGCCGCGCCGCGCGCCCTGGTGTACGCGCTCCGCCGGCGCCCGCCACGCCGTGGGCCGGCCGGTGTGGTCGTCTCGATCGGGGGCCTGGACGGCGCGGGCAAGAGCACACAGGCGGAGGCCCTCGCCGAGATCCTGGATCAGCTGGGCTACCGGTCCGGCGTCCAGTGGAGCCGGATCACCTACGACAACAGCCTGCGGAAGGTCGCGCGACCGCTGAAGCTCGCCCTCAGGGCGGTTGTGCGGGTCACGAAGCGGGTGCCGGAGGTACCGGACGACGATCCGTCGACGCGGCCGCCACGCGCGCCCGACGACGCCGCGGCGCGGGCGCTGCGCTCGCGCTTCCCGGTGATCAATCGCCTCTGGGCGGCGGTCGTGGCCGGTATCCACGCGTGGGGGCTTCGGCGGGCGCTGCGGCTCCGGCTACGAGCAGGAGACGTGGTGATCCGTGACCGCTACCTGCTCGACTCCACGGTTCAACTGCGCCAGCTCTACGGCCACCGGGGCGAGGTCGGTCTGGCGGTGGCCCTGCTCAGGTGGATCGCACCGCCCGAGCTGATTGGCTTCTGGCTCGACGTGCCCGGCGAGGTTGCCTACTCACGCAAGCCCGAGCAGTTCCCGGTCGAGCGCCTGGTGGCCCGCAGGCGCCTCTACGAGGAGGCGTTGCCGGCCGGCGACACGATCCGGATCGACGGCACCCGCCCGCCGGAGGAGATCTGCGCGGAGATTGCCCGCATGACGTGGTTACGACTCCCGTGAGCGCTCCAGCGGGAGGGCCCGGGCGGGTGCTGATCGTCGAGGACGGCGACACCCCGTACGTGGACCCGGTCGTGGCCGCGTTCGGCAGGGAGGGCTGGCACGTCGGCCGCGGGCGCCCCGGGGGCGGGCCTGACGGCGGGCGTAAGGTCAGCTTCCACGCCGTGCCGCCGCCGGAGGAGGACGAGGAGGAGTTCGCGCGCGCCGTCGCGGCGGCGATCGAGGACGGCGGCTACGACCTGGTCTTCGGCGCCGACGATGTGGAGATGCTGGCGCTGTCGGCGGTCCGTGAGCGGCTTCCGTGCCCCTTCCCGTACGCACCCCATGCCGCGGTCGTCGCCGCGGTCGACAAGCTCACGCTGGCCGCCGCGGCCGAGCGCGTGGGCCTCGGATCCCCGCGCACATGGCCGGCCACGCCCGAGACCGTGTCGGCGGTCGAGCTGCCGGTGGCCGTCAAGTCGCGCCTGCACTGGACCCCGGGCAGCGCCGCCGACGAGCGTCACCTGCTGGTCTCGTTCGCCACCGATCGCGACGCCATCCGCGCGGCCGTCGACGGGATCGCCGCCGCCGGCGGCCAGGCGATCCTCCAGGAGCCGATCGACGGGCAGCTGATGGCGGTCTCCACGGTCGTCGCGGATGACGGCCGGGTGATCGCATGGTCACAGCAGCAGACGCTGCGCTCCTCGCTGCGGCGCACGAGCGCCCGCGCCGAGACCGTGGCCCTGGACCCGGACCTGGCCGAGCGCGTCAGCGCCCTGATGGATGAGCTGGGCTGGCGCGGGCTGGCAAACCTCCAGTTCCTGCGGCGCGAGGGCGATGTGCCGCGCCTGATCGACCTGAACGGGCGCTACTACGGCTCGATCGAGCTGGCGATCGCGGCAGGCGCCAATCTGCCCGTGGTGTGGGCGCGCAGCGCGCTGGGCGCGACTCCCGCCGAGCCCGTGCTGTCGCGTCCGGGCGTCCGCTGGCAGCGGCTGCGGACCGACCTGCGGCGGGCACGGGCCGAGCGCCGGGGCGGGTTGGTCCGCGATGTGGCGGACACGCTGGCGTTCGCGCCCCGGGCGGCGCTCAGCCGCCGCGCCTGAGCAGCCGCCGCAGGCGGGTGCGCTGCTCATCGCTGAGCCGCCGCGTAAGCGACCGGCGGCCGCGGTGCAGGCCGAGTGCGGCTTGCCGGCGCAGCCGCGCCGGGCCGGGCGGTGTGACGATCACGAACTCGAGCCTGCGTTCGCCGTCGGCCAGGCGCAGCTTGTACTCCTGCGTGCCGGGGCCGAGGTCCACCAGCCGGGCAGAGCCTTCGATACCCGCCTCGACCGCAGCCACCAGTGCCAGCAAGCCGGGTTTGCGGGCGCCGAACTCGTCGTCGTGCCCACCCAGCCAGTACGCCACCTCGGCGCCGGCACCGACAAACAGGTGCGCGCTGATCGTGCGCCCGTCGATCTCGATCGTGGAGATCCACAGGCGCCCGGCGGGAGCGAGCTCGGTGGCCGCCGCGGCAAGCATCCGCTCGACGTCGGCGTCGAGCGCGGCGGACCCACCGCGCTGGTCCCAGCGCGCGTGATGGAGGCGGGCCAGCTCGGTCAGCGCAGCCCCGAGGTCGCCGTCCGGCCCGATCCGGTGGAAGCTGGCGCCGTCGGCCTCGAGCTTGCGGCGCATCCGGCGTACCTGGCTGCGGAAGTTCGAGCTCTTGCCGGCCAGCCAGTCGTCGAACGTGTCGGCGGCCAGCGCCACGGACGGCGCCGTCACGGTCTGGTCCAGGTGCATCCGCGCCTGGCCGCGCCCGGGCCACTGCTCGCCGAGCAGCCGCGGCCACGGGCTATCAGGGGGGCAGCCATCGAATGCCAGGAACGCGGGGGAGGGGCGCGTGTCCGCGAGCGCTTGGGCGAGCGCTGCTGCGGCCTCTTGCTCGCTGCCCGGGTGCGCGAGCGGCTCCGTCGGCGCGCACACGGGCGCGCCCAGCAGGCGCAGCCATGTCCCGCCGAAGCCGCGCCTGCTGCACCAGAAGGGGGCCACGCCGACCAGCGCGCCGTCGCCGTCGGTGGCCACCGCGACCCGCAGTTGCGCGCCTTTCGGCGCAGCGGTGCGCCACCAGGCCAGCATCCAGGCGGGGCTGGCGTATGGCCGTCCCGCGGCCACGGCGAGGGCGTCCCAGGACTCGATGAACGGTGCGAGCTCGCCCTCCGCGTCGATCACGCGGGCGCTCAGCATCGACCGGTCACCGTCGCGAGCAGCGTACGACCGTGGAGTCGAGCACGTTGCCGTCGGTGGCCACGAACTCCAGTTTGGCCCGCCCCGGCGCCAGCTCGATCTTCAGGGCGCCGTCGCTCTCGTCGGTGGCGAATGCGACCCGGGGATCGTTGGTGCTTCGCAGCGGATACGGGTTGCCGTGTCCGCCGGCGCCGGAGACCAGTTGGACGATCCCGTCGCGCGGAAGCATCCGTTGCATGTTGTGCTCGTGCGCGTTGACCACGAGCTTGGCGTGGCCCGCCGCGGCCTTCCAGAACGGCGCGATGCTTGGGTCATTACCGTGCACCAGCCCCGCGCTGTAGCGGGGCGAGTGCCAGAACACGAGCCGGCAGTCGCCGGGCGCCGCGACGCGCTTGCGCAGCCATCCGGCCGTCTTCGCGATCTGTGCGCTGGGAGCCTCCGAGTTGAGCCCGATCAGCTCCCAGCCCGCCATCCGGAACGAGTACCGCTCGGGAGGTGTGGTGCCCTTCTTGGAGCGCCAGTAGGGGTCGTAGCCCTTCGTCTTGTTCGGTCGCTCGTGGTTGCCCAGGACCGGTGCCGTTCGCGGCGCCAGCGACCCCCACAGCCTGTCGTAGACCTTGAACTCCTCGGGGGTCCCGGTCTCGTAGACGTCGCCGAGGTAGAGCAGCAGGTCCGGGTCGGCGTCCTTGACCAGCTTGGCCACGTCCGGCTCGCGCTCGCCATCGTGCCCGGAGTCGCCGACTGCCCAGATGGTGGCGGGCGCGTCGCTCCGGGAGAGCACGTACCCGTCCGGTTCCCGCGGCTCCGGCTTGTCGTCCTGGCCGCACCCGGCGGCCAGCATCACGGTCGCGAGCGCGGCCGCGATGCTCCGCAGGGTCACGGGCCGGCCGGTCAGCGCCTGCGACCGCCGACGCGCACGACCCACGTCACGGCCATCCGCCGGCCCATACGGCCGCGCGCCTTGGCAACGCCGATGTAGCGCATCGAGCGGTGCATCAGCACGGCGCGGTGGCCGGGTGACCGCAGCCACTGGCGCAGGACCTTCGCGGTGCCGGCCCGACGACCCCAGCGCAGGCCGATGACCTCGCCGATCGGGCTGAAATGGCGTGCGCTGGAGGGGAAGTGTCCGAACACGTTCCGGCGCACCATCAGCCTCGCGCGGCGGCGGGACGAACCGGTCAGGCCGCCCGAGAGGTGCAGTGGGCGTAGGCCGTGGGTGGCACGGACATAATTGATCGCGAAGCCCATGCGGGCCTCGGGGGTGGCGGCGGCGCTCTCTGCCGGACTTTGGAAAAAGCCCGTCACGGAGATGGCCACGAGCAACGACAGCAGCGTAAGACGACGCAACACGGCGGATCCTCTCTTTCGGGGCCTACGGGGTTAGCTGACGGGCTCGCGCAGAAAGAGTTGCGCGCCAACGGGACGGCGTCCGTTGATTAGCCCCAAACAACCGGGTCCCCCGCTCGTGACCTTGATGGCCACGATTAGGCGGGTGTGCGGCGCGCACGATAGCCCAAGTCGCGGACAGATGTCTTGTGTTCCGCGTCACACTCGCGGCTGGGCCCTAATCCGCCTGCTGACGGGCGCTATTCCGCCGGACGGACGATGACTACCAGGGTCATGAACAGGATCTTCAGGTCCAGTCCCAGCGACCAGTTCTCGATGTAGTAGTTGTCCCATTCGACCCGGTCGCGCAGCGACGTCTTGCCGCGCAGCCCGTGTACCTGGGCCCAGCCGGTGACGCCCGACTTGACGCGATGGCGGTCCTGGTAGCGGTCGATGCGCGAGCCGAACAGCTCGACGAACTCGGGGCGCTCGGGCCGCGGCCCCACCAGGCTCATGTCACCGCGGAGCACGTTGATCAGCTGTGGCAGCTCGTCCAGCGAAGTGGCGCGCATCAGCGTTCCGATCCACGTTCGCCGGTCGTCGCTCCCCTCGACCCCGCCGGGGGCGATGTCGCTGGGCAGCGTGACCACGTTCTGGCCCGCGGCGACTGCACGAGCGTCGGGTGCGGGGGCCAGCCGCATCGAGCGGAACTTGAGCATGTCGAAGCCATGCCCGTCTCGCCCGATCCGCCGCTGGCGAAACAGCACCGGCCCCGGCGAGCTGAGCCGGGTGGCCAGCGCCAGGGCGGCCAGCAGGGGCGCCAGCAGCAACAGCGCACCCGCGGCCAGGACACGGTCGAAGATGTGCTTGATCGCGAACTGCCAGCCCTTCGGGTCGATCGGACGCAGGCCGAACAGCGGTAGGCCGCCGAGGTGCTCGAGCGCCAGGTGTACGTTCACGCTCTCGAAGAAGCGAGGCACGAACGACACCTGGAGACCGAGCGCCTCGCAGCGGCGCATCAGCGGGAGGACCTCACGGTCGGGGCCGGACAGGAATCCGAACACGACGTGCCGGGCGCCCGTCTCCGCCACGACCCGCTCGAGGTCGTCCGGTGTGCCCAGCACGGCTGCGGTGCGCTCGGGCACCATCTCGTCGGGCGGCGGGTTCGCGTCCAGGTAGCCGACCGGCCTGAGGCCGAGCCGGGGCTGGGTGGTCAGGCGCATCTCGACGTGCGAGCTGACCACCCCGGCCCCGATGATCAGGGTGGGGGTGTAGGCGAGCCCGGCGGCGCGGCTGCGGCCCTGGGTCCAGGTCAGCAGGAGGCGGGTGCCGATCAGGAACAGGGTCCCGTAGAGCCACCCACGGGCCAGCAGCGGTGCCGGCTGGCTGTTGGGCTCGATGAACGCCGCGCTTGCGATCAGCACGATCGTCGCCAGCGACGTGGCCGCGATGATCTTGCCGACGGCGTCCAGCATCCTGGGTTGCGTACGGCTGGCATACAGGCCCCAGAGGGCCAGCAGGGCGATCGTCATCGGCCCCAGCAGCCACAACAGGGTGCGTCCGTCGGGGCCCACGCTGTCTGGCGCGGCGGCCAGCGCGGCCAGTGGTGCGGCCACCAGCGCCACGACGTCGCTGGTCACGCGCAGGTTGCGCCACCCCGGGCCTTCGAAGAGTCGCTGGGGGGCGAGGCGGGAACCCATCATGGCCTGGTTTCGGTCGGCCCGCGCCCGATCATGAGCGAGGCCGGCGGGACTTTCGTCCGCCGGCCTCGATTGCTGTGCGTCTACGGTCGCCTCCTCCATGCCATGAGACACGGTAACGCCGCACGCGGCGCGCTCATAGCGCGCTATGTAACGAGAACGTCGCTCAGACCGACTCGGGCGCCCGCGTCAGCTTGCGCATCCCGAGGCCCAGGCTCAGCAACACCGCACCAGCACCGGCCAGGAGGGCCAGGTCGAGGCCCGTGAACGGTAGGCTGCCGCTGTCATCGCTAGGCGTAGGCGTGGTTGCCGCGGCGGGGGTAGCTCCCGGCTCGGCAGCCTCCTGCGTTGCGTTGGGCGGAGTGCCCGTGTCGTCGTTGCCTTGGATCTGGTTCTGCACCGCTCCTTCGTCAGGGGCGTAGCCGTCGACCGAGGACTGCGCGAACGCGACCGAGGTCAGCGACAACACCAAGAGGAGCGAGGCGAGCGCGATTGCAAGTGTCTTTCTCATGTATTGCGTAGTCCCTTGGTTTCGAGTTCGGTCGATTGTCGTCATGTTTAGTCGACCCAGCATGGCTCTTCCATGAGCCGCTGAACCCTAACGGCGAGGGCCGACACCCCATGCCGCGAAGCCTTTGTACCACGGTTTCGACATCCCTGCCACAACCTGTAACTCCCCGTCTAGGGGACATCCTAATCCCCCTGCGCACGCCGCAGCAGGAGCTCGTTTACGCGGGCGGTCGTAACGTAGCGGCCCGCACGGACGTCGCGAAGCACCTGTGCGGGCACTTCGTCTCGCGGATGCAGCACCGTAACACGTCGCAGCAAGGCGGTGGCGCGTGCCCGGTCGTCACGCTCCGCGGCGATCAGCCCCAGCTCCAGCAGCGCGTACGCGTTCTGGGGCTCGCGCCGGCGCGCGCGGCTGAATGCCGTCTCGGCCTGGTCGAGCCGTCCGAGGCGCAGCGCGATCGTGCCGGCGGCCAGGTCGGGCTGGGCGGACAGGGGGTTGAGCTGGCGTGCGCGGTCCAGGCGCGTGAACGCCGCCTCGGGGGAGCCGCGCCACTGATCCGCCGCCCGGTCTACCTCCAGATCGGAGATCCACGGGCCGGCCAGCAGGACCGTCGTGGCGGCGACGGCGGCGGCTCCGGCGGCCAGGGCAGGGATGGGGAGGGAGGCCAGGGGCCGGGCCGGAGGGGGTAGCGGGGACCTGCCGCGCGGCGCCAGTCCGGCGGCCAGGCCGAGCATCGCCAGCGCCGGAGCCCCCAGCCCGGCGAACTCCCAGAACCAGTCCACCGACCCGTGCAGGAACCAGTACGTGAACACGGCCGCCGCGGCGCCCGCCGCGGCGCCCACGGGGGCGTAGCCCTTTCGGATCGCGCGGAAGGCGACGGCGGCCAGCGCCGCCATGGCCCCGAACACCAGCAGCGCGCCCACGAGGCCGGTCTGCGCCAGCACGCCGAGTTCGAGCGAGTGGGCATAGCGGGGGCGCTCGAGCGATTTGCCGCGGCGCAGGTAGTACGGCTGGAAGCCGTCGGCGCCCACCCCGCGGACCGGGTGTTCGCCGAACACGTCCCAGGCGACGACCCAGAAGTCGTACCGGTTGGTGCCGCCGGTCAAGAAGCGCGACTGGCCCTTGGCCGCCTCGTTGTCCAGCCGCTTGAACTGTGCCCAGCTGTCCGACAGGCGCGTGTACGGGTTGCCGGTGGCGGTGACGACGCCCGCGCTCGCCAGCAGCACGATCGTGACCAGGACCACGCCCAGCGCCCGCTCGCTGCGCCTGCGCGTGCTGTCCGAGGGGAGCTTGAACCGCCGCTCCACGATCCCCGTGAGCGTTCCTGCCAGCACCAGCAGGGCGACCACGATCAGGGTGACCGTGGTGGCCTCGGAGGCCTGGTCGGCGATCGTGGCCTCGTCGAAGTCGTCGCGGATCGACAGCAGGGTCGGCGCCAGGACCGCCGTTGCGGCTGCCACCGCCAGCACGGTGGCGAGTGCCCGGCGCCAGTGGCGGCTGCACAGCACGAAGACCAGCACGGCGACGGGGATCGACACCAGCCAGCCGCGGCTCTGGCCCAGCAGCGTGACGCACGACAGCAACCCCGCGCAGCCCAGGAACAGGCCCCGGGTCGGGGGTGCCACCTCGCGCGTCGAGGCCAGGTACAGGCACGGGAACGTGCCCAGCACCCACATCGCCACGTTGGCGTTGATGTAGCCCGCGGGCTCCACGAGCCGGCCGTCGGACAGGTACGGGAGCGGGTCGGCGTTGAAGCGGAGCAGCGCCGAAAGCGCGATGCCGGCGATCCCCAGCCCGAACGTGCCGAGCACGAGCCGCGCCCCGCGCGGGTTCCAGGGCCAGAACGCGAACAGCATCAGGACGCAGGTGTAGAACAGCGTCCGGTTAGCGCCGTCCAGGGCTTGACCGTTCTCCCCCGCCCACGAGATCGACGCGTACTGCCAGGCGGCGAAGGCGCCCATGAGCAGGACGCCGGCCAGGATCGGGCGCGGTACCTCCCGCGGGACCCCCACCGCGACGACCGTGGCCACCAGCAGCGCCAGCGTCAGCAGCGCGATGGCGTACCAGAAGCTTGGGTAGAAGCCGGCTTCCGAGCCCGCCATCGCCACGAACCCGATCGTCGCCAGCAGTCCCGGCCCCAGGGCGGGATTGCCCTGGACCAGCAGCCTGATGGTGAAGAGGAGGCGTCCGAGCGGTGGCGCTAGGGTCGCGGTCGGAGACATGATCGGCAAGTTCGTCTACTGGCTCGCGGTGATCGCCATCTCGCTGGCGCTCGTGATCGCGCTCATCCTCTTCTTCGAGTCGCGCGACGATTCCTCGCTGGAGGGTGCGGCCGTGCCGAGTGAGCTCCTCAAGGGCGCTTGACCAGCCTGGCGAAGACCACGATCCGCTGTGCCGCGCTGTACAACGGGTGGCAGGCGGTCAGCACCAGGCGGTCGTAGCCCACGTTGTCCGTCACCGACGTCTCGGTGGGGTCGACGATCCGGGTCTTCTGCACGCGGTAGACGTAGGTGCCGTAGCGCATCCGGAGGGCGATCTCGTTCCCGCGCTCGAGCCGGTTGATGGTGCGGAAGGGCGCCCCGTAGGTGGTGCGGTGGCCGGCGATCGCCACCGTCTTGCGCTGGCCCGGGAGCGCGGTATCCGGGTAGTGGCCGGGGCCCTTACGCAGGTCATTGGTGCTGGTGCCCTCGATCACGTAGTACTGGCGGTCGAGCGTGGGGAAGCGCAACTGGGCCACGGCCGAACCGGGCAGCGGCTTCGTCTTCGGCGGCCGGCCGCGCCTGGGCGGGTCCTCGGGCGTGGCGGCGAACGCCTCCTCCAGATTGTTCTGCTGGCGCTGGGCCATGTACGCGCTGACCGGCTCCTGCCACAGCAGCGTGGCGCCGGCATCGGCGATCATGAGCACCCCGCTGACTATCAGCACGGAAGCGGCGAAACGCAGAACCGCCTTCATCGGGACCTGGCTGGCGTATCGGCCATCTAGTGCGCGTCGTCGTCCGCGCCCGCGGCCGGCGGGCGTGACTCCTCCGCCAGCGACGTCAACTCCAGGTTCCCGCGCGCGGCCGCGGCGAGCACGTCGCTCGCCTCGTCGGAGGAGCGGGCGTACAGCTCGATCAGCATGTGGATGGCGATCTGGCCCAACTCGTTGTGTTTGTGGAAGCGGACGTGGGTGAAGAACTCGCGCGTGCCGTGATCGCCGAACGCCGCGAAGGCCAGCGAATCGGCGGCCTCCGGGCCCGAACAGGTCTCCACGTCGCCCTCATCGACCGTGACCGTGCACGAGGCGACCCACGGGGTCCCCGTCACCATGCGCTCCCAGCGGTCCTCGACGGGATCGATCCGGCTGATGCGGCGTCCGTCCTCCTCGTAGAACGCCAGGCTCAGGTGGGGCTGGTCGTGCATGCAGTCCATGCACTGGACGACCGCCTCCTGGACCTCTTCGACGGCCTCGTCGGCCTCGGCCGTCTCGGCGTTGACCTTGAGGATGCCCTCGTAGTGAAGCTGCACCTCGAGGTTCTGCGACCAGCACCGGTAGCAGCGCAGCCAGCTTGAGCGGGTGCCTACGGAATCGGGTGCCGAGCCCTCCATCGGCCCATTATCGTGGCAGAGGTGACCAGCGCGCCAACCGGGATCGTGCTGGCGGGCGGACGGGGGCGCCGGATGGGGTCTCAGCCGAAGCCGGGGATGGAGCTCGGCGACCGGCCGATGATCACCTGGCCCCTGGCCGCGCTGGCCGCCGTGTGCGACCGCTGCGCGGTGGTGGCCAAGGAGGACACGATGCTGCCCCAGCTGCCCGACGGGGTGGAGCGCTGGCACGAGCCCGACCAGCCCCGCCACCCGCTGACCGGGCTGGTGTGCGCCCTGGAGCGGGCCGGCGGGCCGGTGCTGGTGTGCGCGGCCGACATGCCGTTCGTGACCGCGGCCACGCTGCAGCGGGTCGCCGCCGCGCGAGGCGCAGCCGCAGCATGTGTGGGCCGCGCCGCCGGGCGGCTCCAGCCGCTGCTGGCGGCCTATGCGCCCGCGGCGCTGGAGATCCTGCGCGCGGCGGAAGAGAACGCGCCGCTGACGGCGACGGTGTGGGCCCTGGGCCCTGTGGTGGTCGAAGTGCCCGAGCGCGATGCGGTGAGCGTGGACACCCCCGCGGCGCTCGAGCGAGCGCGGCTCAGCCCGCCCGCTCCCACAGCAGGGTGACCAGCTCGGACGTCGAGGTGTAGGGGTCGGTGTCGGCCAGCAGCTTCTCCGCGCCGCGCCGTCCGCCCAGCGCGCGCAGCGCCGACTCGCCGTGCTCGGCCACGAGCTCGGCCAGCGCGCTCATCCGCCGCGCGCGGGCGCGCCGGGCGGGCAGGTCGAGCCCCTCACGGTGGGCGTCGATCACGTCCGCCAGCTTGTCGATGTTCTTCGGCGGCGCGGCGGACGATGTGGCCACCACCGGCACGTCGCGCGCCCCCAGCGAGGACAGCGCCATGACCAGGTCGCGGCGGGCACGGTCGGCCACGTCGCCCAGGTCCGACTTGGTGACCACCAGCACGTCGGGCACCTCCATGATCCCGGCCTTGATGAACTGGAGCGTGTCGCCCGAGCCGGGCTGCACCACCACAGCGACGGTGTCGCACACCTCCTCGACGTCGGTCTCGGACTGGCCCACGCCAACCGTCTCGACCACCACCAGGTCGAACGCGGGCGCCAGCGCGGTGGCGGCCTCGCGCGTGGGCACCGCCAAGCCGCCGAGCCGCCCGCCGGCGGCGGTCGAGCGGATCAGCACCGCGTTGTCGCGCGGGTCGTGCTCGATCCGGGCGCGATCGCCCAGCAACGAGCCGCCGCTGCGCTTGGACGAGGGGTCGACGGCCAGCACGGCGACCGACCGGTCCTGGCCGCGCCAGTGGGCGATGAGGGCCGACAGCAGCGACGACTTGCCCGCCCCGGGCGGACCGGTGATGCCCACAAGGTGCGCGGGGGCTTCGCCGCCCAGGCGGGCGGGGGCGACCTCCTCCAGCAGCGCCGCGGTCTGCTCGCGCCCCGGCGGCGAGCGGTCCTCGATCAGGTTCAGCGCCGCCGGCCCGGCGCTCAGGTCGCGCTCACGCAGGCGGCGGCCGAGATCGTTTCCGTCGGCGCTCATCGGCCGCGGACGCTAAAGGGTGAGCGACCAACTGGGTGATCACGTCACGCTGGCAACGATTCACTGGTTCTGGGGTCAGGAGCACCCGAAAGCAGAGAACGGCGCCGTGCCGCTGGGTTGGATGCTTGTTCCATGGCCGAGTGCTGGTCCGGGCGAACTGCGGCTAGGTAGGACGCGGGGATCAGGCGCACACATGGGCCCGCGGCGACAAGCGGCGGTCGTGGGTCGCAATCCGGCCCGCGGGGGCGCACCCACCGGCCCGGGACCGACAGGGCGGGCCGTGGGCCCAGATGTGTACCCGGTCCGGGCTGCGTTTCGACTCCGCGTCGATTTACCCGGCTGGGGCCGGGCTAAGTGACGACCAGCCGCCATCGCACTCGTTACCTGCCGAGCCCCTCCTCTACCCAACCTTCGTTCGCCGAGGGCCACCGCCGAGCGTTACCGCCAACTAGCGCTGCTCAAGCCGGCGTTGCCTCGGCGGCGTTGCGGGCGGCCACCAGGTCCACGATGTCGCCCATGATGCGGGAAACCTCGAAGTCCTTCGGCGTGTAGACGCGCGCCACGCCGGCGTCCAGCAGGGCCTTCTCGTCGGCCACCGGGATGATGCCGCCGACCACCACCGGCACGTCGGCGCCCGCGGCCTTCAGCTCTTCCAGCACGGAGGGGATGAGCTCGGCGTGTGAGCCGGACAGGATCGACAGGCCGACCACGTGCACGCCCTCCTGCACAGCGGCGGCGGCGATCCGTTCCGGGGTCAGGCGGATGCCCTCGTAGACCACGTCCATGCCCGCGTCGCGGGCGCGGATGGCGATCTGCTCGGCGCCGTTGGAGTGCCCGTCCAGGCCCGGCTTGCCCACCAGGATCTTCAGGCGGCGGCCCAGGGTCTCGGACAGGGCCTCGACCCGTTCGCGCAGGTCGTCCAGGGCGTCGTCGCCGCCCGCGGCGGCCGAGGCGTCGGCCACGCCGGTGGGGGCGCGGTACTCGCCGAACACCTCGCGCAGCGCGCCTGCCCACTCGCCGGTGGTGGCACCGGCCTTCGCGGCGGCCAGCGTGGCCGGCATCACGTTCGTGTCCGAGGAGGCGGCGGCACGCAGTTCCTCCAGAGCCGAGTCCACCGCTGCCTGGTCGCGCTCGGAGCGCCAGACGCGCACCGCCTCGATCTGGCCCTTCTCGACGGTCGGGTCGACGGTCATGATGCCGCCGTCCTCGCCCTCCTGGAGCGGCGAGGGCTCGTGCTCGGTGAACGCGTTCTGGCCGATCACCTTCTGCTCACCGCGCTCGATCCGGCCCACGCGTTCGCGGTGCGATTCGACAAGGCGGGTCTTCATATAGGGCACGGCCTCGACCGCGCCGCCGCGCTCGGCCACCACGTCCATCTCCGCCTGGGCGTCGGCCGCCAGCTCGGCAACCAGCCCGTCCATGACCTCGGAGCCCTCGAAGATGTCGGGGTACTCGAGCAGGTCGGTCTCCTCGGCCAGGATCTGCTGGATGCGCAGCGACCACTGCTGGTCCCAGGGGCGGGGCAGGCCCAGCGCCTCGTTCCAGGCCGGCAGCTGGAGCGCGCGGGCGCGGGCGTCGCGGCCCAGCGTCACGGCCAGCGCCTCCAGCACGATCCGGATCACGTTGTTCTCGGGCTGCGATTCCGTCAGCCCCAGCGAATTGACCTGCACGCCGTAGCGCATGCGCAGGAACTTGGGCTCGGTCACGCCGTAGCGCTCGCGGCCCAGCTGCTCCCACAGCTGGCCCATCGCGCGCAGCTTGGCGTGCTCCTCCACGAACCGGATGCCGGCGTTCACGAAGAACGAGATCCGTCCGAACACGCGCGGGAAGGTCTCCTCGTCGACACGCTCGCGGGCGCCGTCCAGCACGGCGATGGCGGTGGACAGGGCGTAGGCGATCTCCTGGACCGGCGTGGCGCCGGCCTCCTGGAGGTGGTAGCTGCAGATGTTGATCGGGTTCCACTTGGGCACCTCGTCGACCGTGAAGGCGATCATGTCGGCGATCAGCCGCAGCGACGGCTCGGGCGGGAACGCGTACGTGCCGCGCGACAGGAACTCCTTGATGATGTCGTTCTGGGTGGTGCCCGCCAGCGCCGAGCGCTCGACGCCGTTCTCCTCGGCCACCGTCATGTAGAGCGCCAGCAGCCAGGCGGCGGTGGCGTTGATGGTCATCGAGGTGTTCATCTCGCCCAGCGGGATGCCGTCCAGAAGCTCGTGCATGTCGCGCTTGTGCGCGATCGAGACGCCGACCTTGCCGACCTCGCCGCGCGAGAGCTCGTGGTCGGGGTCGTAGCCCGTCTGGGTGGGCAGGTCGAAGGCGATCGACAGCCCCGTCTGGCCCCTGGACAGGTTCTTGCGGTACAGCGCGTTGGACGCCGACGCCGTGGAATGGCCCGCATAGGTGCGCATCACCCAGGGGCGGTCACGCTCGTCCAGGCGATGGTTTCGATCGGGGGCCATACGGAGGATTGTAAGGTCAGAACTTCGATGAGCCGCTCCATCGACTTGATGCACCTCGGGCGCGAGCGCGTGATCTGCGCCTTCGAGGTGAATGGCCTGGTGGTCGACCCGGGGCCGTCCTCCTGCCTCGAAACGCTGCTCGACGGCCTTGAGGGCGATCCGCGGGCGCTGCTGCTGACCCACGTCCACCTGGACCACGCGGGCGCGGCGGGTCATCTGGCGCGGATCTACCCGTCGCTGCAGGTGTACGTGCACGAGCGCGGCGCACCGCATGTGGCCGACCCGTCCAGGCTGTGGGCCAGCGCCCAGCGCCTGTACGGCGACGACATGGAGCGTCTGTGGGGCTCGGCGGAGCCGGTCGATCGCGAGCGCATCCACATCCTGGAGGGCGGCGAGACCATCGAGGACACCTTCGAGGTGACCTACACGCCCGGCCACGCCTCCCACCACGTGAGCTACCTGGACACCTCGACCCGCGAGGCCTACGTTGGCGACACCGCGGGGGTGCGCCTGCCCCCACACGAGTACGTGGTGCCGCCGACGCCGCCCCCGGATATCGACGTGGACCTGTGGCTGCACTCGGTCGGGCTGATCGAGGCGATGGGCGCCGCCGCCCTGAACCTGACCCACTTCGGCCGCTTCGACGACGTGCCCGAGCACCTCGAGCGCATGCGCGAGGCGCTGTCCACGCGCGCCCGGAAGGCCCGCGAGCTGACTGCGGAGGAGTTCGCCGAGTGGTCGGAGGCCGAGACCCGCGCGGCCGTGGACTTCGACACCGCCGAGTCGCTGCTGCAGGCTGCGCCGCCCGACCAGCTGGGCAGGGGGCTGCGCCGCTACTGGGACAAACGCGTGGGTGTCCGGTGAGCACGGAGACCGTCGAGAAGCCCCGCACGAGCGGGCCCGGGGACGACATGGGCGGCAACTGGCGCGTGATCGTCCTGAACGACAACCACAACACCTTCGATGGCGTGGCGTCGGCGCTGGCGCGCGTGATCCCCGGGGTCACGCTCGACGGCGGCTATGCCATCGCCGACCAGATCCACAACAGCGGCCAGGCCATCGTGTTCACCGGCATGAAGGAGACAGCCGAGCACTACTGGGAGCAGCTCCGCGACGCCGGCCTGACCATGGCGCCGCTCGAGCAGGGCTGATGAGCGACCTGCGGGTCAGCCGCCTGGACGCCGCCGAGCCGTTCACCACCAAGGACGGGTCGACGATCCGCGAGGTTGCGGGCGCTGTGTCCATGCGTACGGACAACCAGTCGCTGGCCGAGGCCACGGTCCCGGCGGGCTCGGCCACCGACGCCCACTACCACCGCGTGGCCGAGGAGATCTACCACTTCACCGCCGGCAGCGGCCGGATGCGCCTGGGCGAACACGAGGGCCACGTGCGCGCCGGCGACACCGTGGTGATCGCGCCGGGGATCGAGCACAAGCTGTGGGCCTCGCCCAACGAGGATCTGGTGCTGCTGTGCTGCTGTGCCCCCGCGTACAGCAACGAGGACACGGTCATCACGGAATAGCCATCCAAGGGTCGATCTGCATTTGAGGTACTGCATGCCGTACCGCAGATGCAGATCGACCGAGAGAATCGGCATGATCTAGCCGGGACAAGTCAGGACAGTGCGTCGAGTCGGCCTCCTCAGCGCTTGACCCGCACCCGCCCAGCCGTGCGCTGCCGCGCGCCGGTGCAGCGCATGTCCACCGACACCCGGTAGCGGCCCGGCTTCGCCCCGCGTCTGAGGCGCACGACCACGCTCCGCCGGCCGGCCGCCAGCGTGCGCGAGCGGCGCACCGTGCGCGCCTTGCGGCGCTTGGCCCGCACGGTCACGCGTGTGCGCGTGGTCAGCGCCAGCTTGACCTTGACGCGGCGCTTCGAGCGCGACAGGTCGAGCCGCCGGGGCAGCTTCACGGTCGAGGCGCAGCGGGCCGGGCGCACGCGACGCAGGGTGATGCGGCCGTAGGCGAAGTCCAGCGCGGAGAAGCGGCCGGAGCCGTCGTCGGCCAGCAGGCCGCAGCCATCGCGCAGGTCCTCGCAGCGCGCGCGCGAGCCGTCGTCGCGCCTGACGTCGACCCGCGAGCGCAGGTCCTTCGAGAACAGGTTGGCGTCCCGGTCCGGGTCGATTCCGCCCGTCTCGGCGTCGCGCTGCCAGCGGTTGGTCAGCAGCAGCCGGTCGGCGTCGGGGCTGCGCTCGAGGTACTTCTCGAACCAGGCGATCGTGTACCAGGCGTACTGATCGCTGCCGCGCAGCGTGGCCGGGAAGCCGGGGTTGGGGATCACGGCCGACTCGAAGTGGGTCCCGGCGCGGGTGTTGACCTGCGTGGTTGGCACGCCGGCGGCGGAGAAGGCGCGCGACGGGCCGTTGGCGCCCTGCGGATCGGGCGCGGACTCGCGCGGCCTGGGGTTCACGCCCACGGCGCCGTTGGGCGAGCCGATCCCGTAGTCGCCGGACATGCCCAGGCCCGGCACGCGCGGCGGCGCCTTCACCGCCAGCTGGTCCCAGGCCACCACCGCGTCCACCCGCGGGTCCTTGGACGCCACCTCGGAAACGGCCGACGCCCCGAGCGAGTTGCCCGCCAGGCCCAGCCGGGCCGTGTCGAGCATCCCGTGCAGCGGGTTGAAGCCGGCGTTGCGGCCCTCGGCCACACGCCGCACCTGCTTGGCGCCGTGGTTGACCGCCGGGTTGGTCGTGCTGTTACGGGGCCGGAACGGGCCGCCGGGCGTGGAGGTCATGAAGTCCAGCGCGTCCACGGTGCCGTCGGTGAACGCGCCCACCGATTGGGGCGTCGCGTTCTCGCTCTCGGTGGGCGCTGCGCCCGAGCTGTCCGAGCGACCCTGGGTCTGCGGGTCCCAGGTGAGCACCACGAACCCGGTGCGGGCCAGCGCCGCAGCCTGGAGCCAGTACAGCTGCTCGGGAGCCTGGACCGAGCCGTTGGTGATGACCACGCCGGGCCGGCGCGCCGGCCCGGCGGCCACCGCCCACACGTGGCCTGAGATCGTGGCGCCGCTGCGAGCCGTCCACAGCACCGGCTTGCGGATGTTCCCCGCCTGCTTGTCCCAGTCGTACAGGCGCACATCGCCGGCGCAGCCATCCTGGTGGCCGAAGCACAAGCTGCGGAACGGACTGCGCTCGCTGTCGGCGATGATCGGCAGCTGGGTGGCAGGGTCCTCGAGGCCCTTCTGACGTAGCTGGGCCTGGTAGGCCGGCGTTCCGGTCAGGTACTGGTAGCGCTCGTTGGTCTTGGAGAACGTGCGCGGCTCGTCGTCGGCGAACGCGCCCAGGGCGGTGCCGGTGCCCACTGCAAGCACCGCGCAGACGACCGCAACGACTCCCGAAAGCCTCCCCATGCCACCGGCCAGGATAAGCCGGGGCGGTCCGGCGTGCGCCGGGTGTCGCTAGGAGTTCGCCGCCGGCGCCAGCGAGCCCATGCCGGCGACGTTGTGGAATACCGGCACGATCGGCCAGTGGAACCAGCCCTGGATCTCCTCCCGGGCCTTGCCGACCTCCTCCGAGTACCAGTAGCGCTCGAAGTCGAGCTTGCTGGGCATGAAGGCCAGCTGGGTGAAGTTGAGCCCGCCTTCCGCCGAGCGGAAGAGCGCCCAGCCGGTGGCGCCGTAGTCCAGAACGGCTTCGGCCACGGGCAGCCAGTGCGCCTCGAACTTGTCGCCCCGGAACGGGTTGACGATCCAGGGCACCTCGGCCACGATCACGCTGCTGTCGCTCATGCTCCGACCTCCGCGTTGATGGCTCCCGGTCCATCCTCGGTCCTGCCGAGGCCCTCCTTCTCGGCACCCACCAGGATCGCGATCTTGCCGAGGTGCTGGTTGTCGCGCATGAGCTGATGCGCCTCGCCCACGCCGTCGAAGCCCATCGTGCGCCACAGCACGGGCCGGATCAGGCCCTGCTCGATCAGCTCGTTGGCCTTCATGCACTCGTACGCGTTGGCGAAGTGCGAGCCGATGATCTGCTTCTGCTTCATCCACAGGTAGCGCACGTCGAAGTCGAGGTTGAAGCCGGTGGTGCCGGCGCAGATCACGACCTTGCCGAACGGCTTGACCGTGAGCACCGACGTGGGGAAGGTGGCCTTGCCCACGTGCTCGAACACGATGTCGGGTGCGTCGCCCAGGATCTCGGTCACGGCCTTGCCGAACCGGCGCGACTCCTTGAAGCGCGCCTTCTCCTCCTCGGGAGACTCGCCGCCCTTGCGCATCATGCCCTTGTACTCGTTGCGGTCGATCCAGCCGGTGGCCCCCAGTTGCTCGACCAGCCGGCCCTTCTCGGCGGAGGACACCACGGCCACGCACTGCGCGCCCGCAGCGGCGCACAGCTGTACGGCGAACACGCCCAGGCCGCCGGCGCCGCCCCAGACCAGCACCTTGTGGCCCGCCTGGAGCTCGCACTGGTCCATGAGCATCCGGTAGGCGGTGAAGTAGACGAGGCCGTAGGAGGCGGCCTCCTCCCAGGTCAGGTTCTTGGGCTTGGGCAGCAGTTGCTGGGCCTGCACCTTGGTGAACTGCGCGAAGCTGCCCCAGGTGGTCTCGTAGCCCCAGATCTGCTGGCTGGGCGCGGCCATCGGGTCCAGGCCGTGGACCTCGACGTCTTCGTAGGAGGCCTGGTTGCAGTGGATGATCACCTCGTCGCCCACGTTCCAGCGGGTGACGCCTTCGCCGAGCTTCCAGACGATCCCCGACGCGTCCGAGCCGCCGATGTGGTGGCCGAACTCGGGGTGGTCGCCGTACTTCCAGACCCCGACGGGCTGGCCGAGGGCCGCCCATACGTTGTTGTAGTTCACGCCCGCGGCCATCACGCGCACGATCACCTCGAAGGCGCCCGGCTCGGGCACCTCGATCTCCTCGAGCTGGAAGGCGTCGCGTGGCTCGCCTTGGCGCTCCTCGCGGATGACCCAGGCGGTCATCTTCTCCGGCAGCTCGCCGGGCTCGGTGCTGATCTGGGTGGCGTCGGTCAGGTCAAGGGAGGCCATGGGGCGGGCATGGTACCGGCATGAAGTTGTCCGAGCGCGCCGCCGTGACGCTGTTGTTCTTCCTCAACGGCGTCATCTTCAGCTCGTTCTTCGCACGCCTGCCCGCGATCAAGGCGGACCTGGGCGCCAGCGACGGCGAGCTGGGCGTGGCGCTGTTCTTCGCCACCCTGGGCTTGGTGGTGGCCCAGCCGCTGGCGGGAGCGCTGGCCGCACGCGCGGGCGCGCGCGCCCCGTGCCTGGGCGGCCTGGCGTTCTATGCGCTGGGGCTGCCGGTGGCCGCCGCCGCGCCGTCGGTGCCGGCGCTGGCCGTGGTGCTGTTCGGCATGGGGCTGGCCAACGGCATCCTGGACGTGGCCATGAACGTGGAGGGCGTTGCGGTGGAGCGCCGCCGCGGCCGGCGGGTGCTGAGCTCGATGCACGCGGCGTTCTCGTTCGGGGGCATGACCGGCGCCGGGCTGGGCGGGCTGGCGGCGGCGGCCGGCCTGGACGCCGAGGTGCACCTGGCGGTGGTGGCGGCGCTGGCGCTGGCCGGGGGGCTGGTGGCCGCCACCGGCCTGCCGGCACCGCACCCGGACAGGCCCCGTGGCCGTCCCTTCGTCCGGCCCGACCGGCGCCTGGCGCTGCTGGGCGCCGTGGCCTTCTGCGTGCTCCTGGCAGAGGGATCGGTGACCGATTGGAGCGCGGTCTACCTGAACGAGGGCGCGGGCGCCTCCGAGGGCCTGGCCGCGGCCGGCCTTGCGGTGTTCTCGCTGGCGATGGCGCTGGGCCGGCTGGCGGGCGACGGCGTGGCCGAGCGGTGGAGCGCGCCCATGGTCATCCGCGCCGGCACCCTGCTCGCGGCGGCCGGCCTGGGCCTGGCCCTGGCTGTAGCCGAGCCCGCGGCCGGGATCGCCGGCTACGCGCTGATGGGCATCGGCCTGTCGGCCTGTTTCCCGCTGGTGGTGGCCGCCTCGGCGCGCGGCTCGGGTGACGCCGAGGCCGCGTCGATCGCGCTGGTGTCCGGCGCCGGCTACGTGGGCCTGACCGCCGGGCCGGCGACGATCGGTCTGCTCTCGGACGCAGCCGGACTGCGGCAGGCGTTGGTCCTGGTGGTGGTGCTGGCACTGGTGGCGGCGACCCTGGCGGGCGCCGCCCGGCGCGGTGACGGCCGGGCCGCTTCCTAGCCTGGTCGCGTGCCCGACCCACCTGCGACCGCGCACGCGACCGGCCGCCGCCTGGGCCGGGTGGACTCCTTCTCCGACGGCCTGTTCGCCATCGCCGCCACGTTGCTGACGCTGTCGATCGACGTTCCCAACGTGCCCGAGGACGACCTGAACGGTGCGCTGGACGACCTGTTGCCCTCGGTGCTGGCCTACTTCATCTCGTTCGCGGTGGTGGGGCTGTTCTGGTTGCGCCACCACGAGTTCTTCGGCCGCCTGCAGGCCTCGGACTCCTGGCTGGCGGCCATCAACCTGGTCTTCCTGTCCTTCATCGCGCTGCTGCCGGTACCCACCGAGATCCTGGGCCGGTACGACAACAGTCCCGCGCCCGTGGTCATCTACGCGGTCTTCATCCTTGTGCTGTCCGGCCTCCTGCGAGCCCTGTTCAACCACGCCCGGCGAGCCGACCTGCTGGCGCCGGGCCAGCACGTGCCGGTGGACAACGCGGGGGCGCTCGGGGTCTGGTTGGCGTTCGGCCTGTCGATCCCGCTGGCCTACGTGGACCCCGACTACGCGATGTACTGCTGGATCCTGGCCGCGGTGCTCCCTCCGCTGCTGCGCCGGCTGGGTGTCGGCGGCCGTTCTGTCAGACCCGAGGCGTAGCTTGCGACGTATCCAGCATGGAAGCGGCATTTCCCCTACACCAGCCTCACCAGGATCACGTGACCTCCGATGGCGATCTCGTTCGCATCGATGGCCTGGAGATCCACGACGAGACCGCGGCGCGGCTGGTGTCCGAATCATCCGAGCCCGACAGCGTCATCGAGGACGCCATCGAGATCGGCGCACGGGTGCTCGATCGTGAGCAGACGGCAGCCAACGCGGAGTTCGTGAAGACCGAGTTCGAGAAGGTCTCCAAGAACGTCGAGGCCGAGTTCGGTGACCGCGCGCGGACCGTGGCCGAGGAGCTGGGGCGCAAGGTCGACGAGGTGTTCGACCCCGAGTCGGGTCACTTGTCCAAGTCGCTCGATCAGCTGTTCTCCGACGGCAGCTCCACGGCGGTGCAGCACAAGGTCAAGCAGATCGTGACCGAAGCCATGCAGAAGTCGCGCGAGGACCTGCGGCGCCAGTTCTCGTCCGCCGATGGCGCCGACAACCCGCTGGCCGACTTCAAGGACGCCACGGTGCGCGAGCTGCGGCGCAGCTCGTCCGAACAGCAGACCTCGCAGCAGCGGATGTTCGAGCGGATGGGGGAGCTGGAGAAGCAGCTCCAGGGGCTGCGCGACGAGAAGCAGAAGCTCGAAGAGCTGGCGCACGAGCGCGAGCGCGGCACCGCGAAGGGGCGCACCTACGAGGAGGCGGTGGCCGAGGCCGTGGACCGGGCGGCCGAGCTGCTCGGCGACGTCTGCGATCCCGTGGGCGACGAGCCCGGCACGGGCGGCAAGAAGGGCGACGTGCTCGTGGGCATCGAGGGTGCCTCGGGCCCGGACCGTGGCCGGATCGTGTTCGAGGCCAAGGACAAGCGCCTGAGCAAGCCCGAGTTCTACGCCGACCTGGACGAGTCGATGAAACAGCGCGACGCCGACTATGCCGTGCTGGTGGTACCGGGCCCGGAGGACGTGCCGGCCAAGCTGCACTCGCTGCGCGAGTACCAGGGCGACAAGATGGTCGCCATCTTCGACCCTGAGCTGGGCTCGACGCTGGAGCTGGAGTTCGCCTACCGCGTCGCGCGCATGCGGATCACTGCTTCTCGCGAGGGCTCGGACGAGATCGACGCCGCCGCCGTGCGCGCCACCGTGGCCCGCGCTGTCACCGCCATGGACGACGTGCGCAAGGTCAAGAGCCAGCTCACCCAGGCACAGAACGGGATCGGCGGCGCGAAGGAGCTACTGGACGTGGTCGAGGGGCGGGTGCGCGCCGAGTTGGATCAGGTCGACGCCGCGCTGGCAGCAGCGAACGACCAGGCCGAGCTACCGCTCTAGGCTCCTAGGCCTTCGGGGGCCGCTTGCCCGTCACGGCGCCGAGCGGCGACAGCAGTCCCAGATGCGCAGGCTCCTCGCGCTGGCGGGGGCGCGCCGGCGACCGTGGGCGGGGTGGCTGGGCGATTACGTGCCGTACCTGCGCGTCGGTCAGCTTGGCGATGCGGTGGGGCAGGTCCACCTGCAACCACCGCGACGTGCCGGTAGGCAGGGTGCAGACCAATATCTCGTCGTAGCGACCAGGATCCCAAGCGTCGTGGACAGCGGCGATCACGTCGTGGTCTCCGACGATGCCGTCGGCCTGCAGTCCCGCTTCGTGCATCCGCGCGATCGCCGTGTCCAGTCGCGCGGCCGCGGCCTCGTTGCCTGCGCTCCCGGCCACTGGGGCGGGCACGACAAGCGTGAACGAACACAGGTCCTGCGCGGCTCGGGCGGTCAGGGCGTCGATCAGCTCCGGTGAGTCGGCCGTCACGTTCGCGACGACGAGAACCCTGAAATGCCAGGCCATCCGGAACCTCCTCCGATTGCGGCGTGTGCTCATCGTACGCCGCGCCCGGCGCCCGGGCAAGCCGGCGCTCAGGGCAGCAGCAGCTCGTCGGCGGAGGACTTGCGTGCCTTGCCGACCGTCAACGCGAACGGCGGGATCTCGCGTGCGACGGCACGCTCGGAACCGGCCCGCACCTCGTAGAGGCCCGGCTTCAGCGTGCGCTGGATCGTGGCGGTGTCCTGCGGCTGGATCGGGCCCACGGTTTCCTGGACGGACTCGCCCTCCAGCGTGACCGTGTGCGGGTCATCGGTCTGGTTCGACACGGTGATCAGGAACGGCCCGGCGCCGCGGCCGTTGGGGCTGATGGTCACGCCCTTGGGCTGGATCACGCCGGTCAGGTTCACGGCCGTCGCGGGGCGCGGGTTGTTCTCGAAATCGTCCTCGCCGCACGCGCCGAGCAGCAGCCCGCACGATGCAAGCGCCGCAAGTCCCGCGACCGAAGTCTTCCCTAACTGCCTCATCCCTCAGTTCGCCACACTAACCGAACCACACGGACGTTCGCGAGGCCACGAGTTCGTCCACCTCTGTCTGGATGCGGGATCGGATGTCCTCGGCGATGTTCTGGACCAGCGACAGATCCTCGGCGTCGCTGGTCGAAAACGAGGACAGGTCGACCGGCTCCAGGAACCTGATCTTGAACTTGGCCGGGAGGTACATGGCACCCGCCGCAAGGCCGAAATGGGGGAAGGCGTGGTTGACGGGGAAGTAGATCAAGCCCGTCAGCCGCTGGAGTAGCGGCACGTGGGCGAAGATGGGCATGGCGTCCTCGGCGCCCACGACCGCGATCGGCACGATCGGCACCCCGGCGCGCATGGCGGTGCGCACGAAGCCGCCACGGCCGAAGCGACGCAGGCGGTAGCGCTGCCAGTACAGCTTGCGGCTGCCCTTCTGGCCCTCGGGGAACACCAGCGCCAGCCGCGACTCGTCTGCCAGCAGCCGCTGGGCGTTGGCAGGGTGCGCCGGCACCACGCCGATCTTGTTGGTCAGCATCCCCACGCCTGGATAGCCCTTGAACCAGTGCTCGGCCAGCATGTACACGGGCCGCGGCACGGGGTGCTCGTGGCGGATGGCCTGCATGATCATCGGTGCGTCGGGGGGGAGCGCGCCGGAGTGGTTGGACGTCAGCAGCGCGCCGCCCTCGGAGGGCACGTTCTCGATTCCCTCGACCTCCACGCGGAACCAGTAGCGGTAGTAGAAGTCCAGCACCGGTTGCAGCGCGTCGAATACACGCTCGGAGCGACCCCAGTCGTCCAGCGCCCGGCTCTCGTCCTGAACCGGGATCAGCTGGCGCAGGCGGCGCGGGTCGGAGCCGGCAACCGCCTGCGGGACCTCGCGCGCCAGCTGCAACGGGTCGTCGCGCGGGTCGTAGGCAGGGCGCGGCGCACGCGGCTCTTCCGCACCCGCCTCCGTCGTCAAGGGCCCGCCCAGCAACGGGCTGTCGTCGCTCAGTTGTCCCCGCGCCGGCCGTCGCTGTCGCTGATCGGCCATCAAGGGCAGCAGGCTAGCCCCGTCGGCGGTCGCCCGGCGTCACCCGAATGGAAGGGCCACTACCTGGGCCGGTGTCCCGGCCACCAGCACCTCGGCTCCGGGCTCGGCCTCGCGCCGCACAAGCGCCAGTGCGATCGCGCCGTGGCGGGGAGACTCGGCAACCGAGCCGATGGTGCCCACCTGCTTCTCACCGAGCACGATCGGGTCGCCGTGCTGGGCCGGCCCGCCCAGCCGAAGGCCGCGCAGGTGGCGGTTGGGCTTGCCCTTGTAGTGCAGCCGGGCCACGGTCTCCTGGCCGACGTAGCAGCCCTTGGTGAAGCTGACGGCGCGCTCGTTGATGCCGGCCTCCTGGGGCATCGTCGAGGCGTCCATGTCCAGGCCCAGGCGAGGGCGGCCGCTTTCGATTCGCAGTACCTCGGCCGCCTCCTCGCTCGCGTCGGGGGCGCCCAGGGCGGCCCGGACCTCGGCCTCGCGGCCGGCAGGCAGGATCAGGTCCACGCCCACGTCGGTGACCGCGCGCACGATCCCGTCGGCCTCGTCACAGGCGTGCTCGGGGTCGGCCGGCGGGTCGGCCAGCAGGGCGCGCGCGCCGGGACCGACCAGCGACAGCACCACGCGCTCGTCGCTGACGTCCTGGGAGCGGACGTCGCGGCCCAGGCTGTACATCTCGAAGTTGTGGGCCAGCGGGCGGCGGCCGCCGGGCTCGGCGTCCACCAGGAGGCGGTCGCCGGCAAGGCGCAGCACCCGAAGGTCCGTGCGCAGCTTGCCCTTGTGGTCCAGCAGCGTGGCGTAACAGCCCTGGCCGGGCTCGAGCGCCTCGACGTCGTTGCTCACCTGCCCCTGCAGGAACTCGGCGGCCTCGGAGCCCGTCAGCTCGAGTACGGCGCGGCCGGGGCGGGCCACCACGCCGGCCTGCTCGGTCAGCAGCTCGTAGTCGGCGGAGGCGATCATGCGATCGAGTCTACGCGCGGGTAATCTTGCGGCGTGGCCCTGGCGGACGACTTCGAGCGCGTGGTGGCGAGTCTGCCGCCGGACTGGACCCAGGTCGAGTTGGACCTGCGCCTGGCCGACGAGAGCCGCTACATCGACGCGGCCACCATGCTCACGCAGATCAACGCGATGCCCTACTCCGAGAACGACTGGCACTTCCGCCTGCGGGCGGCCAACCGGTTCGGCCACGCCGCCGCACACCAGACCGTGGCCGGCACGCTGGCGCTGCTGGACGACCTGGGCATCGAGGGCACGCTGGTGGCCCGCGAGGCACGCTCCGGTCGGGTCCAGGTGCGTCAGCTGTGGGGCCGGCCCGAATCGGTCCGCCAGGAGCTTCGCCGGCGCTGGGCCCAATAGGCGGGCCGTCGCGGTGGCCCGCGTCGCCCTGCTGTGCCCGGACCTGTTGTTCGGATCCAAGGTCGAGGGCGGCCTGTCGGTGGCCGGCCACACCGTCAATCGCTTCGACGACGAGGACGCGATCCGGACCGCCGCCTCGTTCCACGACCTGCTCGTGGTGGATCTGACCACTGACGTGCTGGACGGCCCGGCGCTCGTGACCTCGATGCGCGAGCGGGGCGAGCTGGGCGCCGTGCCCACCCTGGGCTTTTACTCCCACGTGGACGTGGACACCCGCCGCCGTGCCGAGGCGGCCGGCTTCTCGCGGGTGGTGCCGCGCTCGCGCATGGCGCGCGAGATGGCCACGCTGGTGGACGGGCTGCTGCCGCCGAGCTGAGCTGGCTGACCCGGCGCACGCGCGCTGGAACCTGTGCAACGCTGGAGCGATGCTGGGAGGCATGATGCGGTTGGCGGCGTTTGCCGTGGCGGTAGCTCTCGTGCTGCCGGCGATGTCGTTCGCGGCCGGGTTCGAGGACCCGGCGTCGCGCGAGCCCGGCCAGCAGCTGGACACGCTGCCGCCCCCCGTGCCCTACGGGCCCAACGTCCAGCGCGACGACACGCCCAACGACCCCGACTACGACCAGACCGAGCGGGGCCAGTCCGACAACGTCTTCGAGCAGCGCTCGGACCTGTTCGGGTTCGCGCCGCAGTCGACCCGCGATGACGCTCGGTACAGCGCGGGGCCGGCGGCGGGCAGGGGAATGGTGTCGGGCTTCAACGCCGCAGGGGCGTGGAAGCTCAGCCGCGGCGATCCCGGCGTGACGGTGGCGGTGTTGGACACCGGCATCAACTGGGACAACGGGGATCTGCGCACCAAGGTGCGGCTGAACGCTGCCGAGCTGCCCACGCCGAAGCTGGCCGACGGCACCGACGCCGGCCGCGACGACGTGAACGCCAACGGCCACCTGGACGTGGACGACTTCAAGGACGACGCGCGGGTGGGCAAGTCGAAGCCCACAGGTCAGGACCTGATCCGTGCCTTCTCGGACGGCACCGACGCCGACGGCAACGGCTACGTGGACGACATCGCCGGCTGGGACTTCTTCGACGACGACAACGACCCGGCGGACGCCTCCAGCTACTTCGCGGCCGAGAACCACGGCAGCGGCCGCGCCGAGGAGGCGGTCGAGCCTGGCAACGACGGTGCCGGCTCGATCGGCGTGTGCCCGAAGTGCACGTTCGTGCCGATGCGCGTGTGGGACACGTTCGTGTCCGACCAGAACAACTTCTTCCTGGCCGTGACCTACGCGGCCGACAACGGCGTGAAGGTGATCGTCGGCGCCGACGGCGGCCTGTACCACTCCAAGTTCACCGAGGCCGCCTCCAAGTACGCCTACGACAAGGGCGTGGTGCAGGTCTACTCCGGCGATGACCTGAACACGGGCAACCACAACTACCCCGCCGCCTACGACCACACGATTCTGATCCAGGGTGTTGCGGCCGACGTCGAGGGGCTGGGCACCGAGGTGCCCGGCGGCGACGGGGACGACCCCACCGGCGTGCGCGACGGCGTCCTGGATCTGGTGCGGCCGCTGGGCTTCGGCAGCCAGGCACCCGTCAAGACCTACTTCCGCAACGCCAACACGACCCAGTTCGGCGGCAAGTCCTCGATCTCGATGACCGGTCCCACCGGCTCGGCCAACACCGGCAAGGCCGGAGGCGCCGCGGCCCTGGTGATCGCCGCGGCCAAGGCCAAGGGCGTGACCCTGACGCCCGACGAGACCAGAACTCTGCTGGAGCAGACCGCCGAGGACGTGCTGCCCGCGAACACCCTCGGGCTGGGCATTCCCGATCCCGCCCAGGCCGGCTTCGACACGCACTTCGGCTACGGCCGCGCCAACCTGGGCGAGGCCGTCCGGGAGGCCGACGCCAAGCGGATCCCGCCGCAGGCTTCGATCGGCTCGCCGCAGTGGTATGCGCCGCTGGCCGGCCAGGCCGACGTGACCGGCCGCGCGAACGCCCGTGGCGGCGCCTTCAGGTGGAAGCTCGAGTGGGGTGTGGGGCTGGCGCCGACCGACGCCGAGTGGCAGCCGGTGGGTGAGGGCAAGTCCGGTGGCGCCGCCGTCACCCGCTTCGGCGCGCTGCCGATGGCCCAGATCCGAGCGGCGATGCGTTCGCGGACCCTGGCCTCGCGCCGCGACTGTGCGGACACCGGCGGACCAACCCTGCCGTGCGCCACGAGCGACCCGTACGACGGCCAGTTCGCGGTGCGCCTGACGGTCACGGGACCCGATGGCGCCACCAAGAAGGGCGTGGACCGGAAGGTGTTCACCGCGCTGGACGACGCCACGCTGCGCGCCGGCTTCCCGAAGAAGCTGGGGGCGGGTGGCGAGGCGCCACTGCGCTACGCCGACCTGAACGGCGACAACGTGCAGGAACTGGTGCTGCCCACCGAGGACGGCATGGTGCACGCCTACCGCAACAATGGCTCCGAGCTGCCCGGCTGGCCGGTCAAGACGCAGCTCCAGTTCTCGGCCCGCGCGCACCAGGCAGCCCCGGCGCTGAAGGCGCTACCCAAGACGCTCGAGCCCCCGCGCGCGCCCACGATCGCGGACCTGACCGGGGACGGGCGTCCCGAGGTGATCACCGCCGCCGGCGAGCGCATCTACGCGTGGGAGGCGGACGGCGACCCGCTCGCGGGCTGGCCCGTGCGGCCCGACCCGGGCCGGGCGAACTGCGCGCCGGGCCAGCAGCGCAAGGAGATCAGCCATCCCAAGTGCGGCTTCCTGGCCTCGCCGGCGATCGCCCACCTGGACGGCCGCGACCGCGATCCGGCGGTGGTGGTCCCGGGCCTGGACGGGCGCCTGCGCGGCTACCAGCCCAACGGTGCGGAGCGGCCGGGCTTCCCGGTGCGACTGCAGGACTCCGGCGAGTCCGAGCCGATGACCGCCGAATCGATCAACAACCCCGCCATCGGCGACCTGGACGGCGACGGCAAGGACGAGATCGTGGCCGCGACCAACGAGGTCTACGGCGGCGCGGATGCCGATGGCGGCGACGTGGGCTTCGGCGGGCTGCTGTCTGCGGCGGGGTCGACCACGCGCGTGTACGCCGTCGGCGGTGACGGACGCTTGCTTGACGGCTGGCCGATCAAGCCCGGCGGGATCATCCAGAACGTGCTCCCGCTGATCGGGCCCGGCCACGACCCGGCGCTACTGAAGGTGGGTGGCCAGCCGCGCGTGGTGGTGTCGGTCACCGGCGGCGCGCTGTCGCTGTACAAGGCCGACGGGACGCTCGACAAGGACATGCAGCAGAACGTGGGCGGGGCGGGCTCGCTGAACCTCTTCGAGTCGGCGGCGGTGGGGGACCTGGACGGCGCAGCGCCGGGCGGCCCGGCGGTGGTCAAGTACCAGGTCGATCTGGGGCAGGCGGCGAACCTGTTGCTGGTGGGCCAGAACGTGCCCTACAGCCACCGCATCGGCGCCTTCGATGCCGCCACCGGAGCGCCCAGACCGGGCTATCCGGTGGTCACCGACGACTACCAGTTCCTGTCAAGCTCGACCGTGGCCAACGTGGCCGGGGGCGCGACCCCACAGGTGCTGGCGGGCACGGGGCTAGGCCTCCTGCACGCCTACGACGGCGTCACCGGCCAGGACGTGGGCGGCTTCCCCAAGGTCACCGGCGGCTGGCTGTTCGCTCCGGCGGCGGTCAGCGACGACGGTCGCCTGGCCGCCATCACACGCGAGGGCTTCCTGTTCGAGTGGAAGGCCGACACGGCCAAGCCGTGCCAGAGCGAATGGCCGTCGTTCCGCCACGACCAGCAGGGCAGCGGCAACTACGACGCCGACGGCACCCCGCCGGGGGCGCCCGACAAGCTGTCGCTCACGCGCCTGGGCGGTAACCGCTACCGGCTGAAGTTCCGGTCGCCGGGTGACGATGCATTGTGCGGGTCCGCCGAGCGCTACCTGGCCGCGGCGGACGGCGCCGACATCGACCTGGGCGACCCGGTCGCGGGCGGGGGCACGTTCACGCAGGACGTCACGCTGCCCGCCGGCGCCCGCCGCGTGACCATCCGCGCGCTCGACGAGGGTGGCAACTCGGGTGCGCCCGGCGTGGTCGCGCGCTAGTCCTGGTCGAGCGCGAACGCGCGGTCCACATCGGGCCGGCGCTTGAGGATCCCGAAGCGGGCGTCGAAGGAGGCCCAGCCCTCCAGCTGCGGACGGCGAAGCTGCAACGCCGGCGCGAACGCCGGCGCCACGGCGCGGAGCTGGGCGTCGGAGAGCCGGCGGTTGCCCTGTGAGCGACGGGCCACCGCGGCGGAGGCGGCGGGCAGGTCGGAGGCGGCGGCGCGGGTGCCGGCGCGCAGCGCGGACACGACGGCGCGCACCAGCTCCGGGTCCGACTCCACCTTTGCGCGCTTGGTCGCCACCACCAGCTCGGGGTAACGCGGCGCGCCGTAGCGGTCCACGCGGAACTCTCGCGTGCGCACGCCGCGGCGCCTGAGTGCCACGCCCTCGGCGTTCCAGAACGTGACCACGGCGTCGACCTTGCCTGCGGCCAGGCTGGGCACGGCGGCGAAGCCGATCGTGGTGCTGCGCACCTTCGCGGGGTCGCCACCGTCGGCCCGCACCACGGAGTCCAGCACCGCCTGGTCCGACGGCAGGCCGGTCACGCCCACGCGCCTGCCCTCGAGGTCGCGCGGGCGGCGCACGCCCGGGCGGCGGGCGATCACCGCCGCCAGCGGGCGCTGGACGATGGCGCCCACGCCCACCACGTCCTGGCCGCGCTCGCGGGCCAGCCCCAGATCGTGGATGTCCACCACCGAGAAGTCGGTCTTGCCGCTTGCCAGCAGCTTCAGCGAGTCGGTCGATGTCGCCGGGGCGCGCACCGTCAGCTTCACGTTCTCGCGCTCGTCGAGCTGGTCGTCGACGGCGGTGAAGATCCCGGCGTGAACGGCGTTTGGCTGGAAGTCCAGTGCCAGCGTGACGGGGCGGCGGTCGGCGGCGGCGTCGTCATCGTCGCCGCCGCAGCCCGCCAACAGCAGAACGATCAGCAGGGCAGGAAGGGCGGCGAGGGTGCCGAAAGCAGTGGGTGCTCTTGACACCCTGAGGAGGATGGCGATGGAAGACAGAGGGACGGCAGCCTACGCGGCGGAGTTCATCGGAACGTTCGTGCTGGTGGTGGCGATCACCCTGGCGGCCTCCAACTACGTCATCGTGCCGACCGCGGCGCTCCCGGCGCCGTTCGTGGACTTCGGCGTTATCGGCACGGTCCACACCTTCGCGCTGTTCATCCTGATCCAGGGCCTGGCCCTGGCCTCCGGCGCGCACTTCAACCCGGCCGTGACCACGTCGATGCTGGCGTTGCGTCAGATCAAGGTCGCCACGGCCTCGGTGTACATCCTGGCCCAGCTGGCCGGTGCGGTGCTGGGTGCGCTGGTCACCAAGCTGCTGCTCACCGACTTCCCCAACGCCGAGGCCGTGAACTTCGGCGCTCCGGCCATCAGCGACCGGCTGGACGGCAGTACCGCCCTGGGCATGCTCGGCGAGGGTCTGGGCACGTTCTTCCTGGTGTTCACGATCGTCGCGGTGGCCGTGAATCCCGAGGCTCCGAAGGCGTGGGCGGGGCTGGCCATCGGCGCCGCACTGGGCCTGGCGGTCTTCTGCATCGGCCCGCTGACCGGCGGCAGCTTCAACCCGGCGCGCGCCTTCGGCCCTGCGCTGGTCTCGGGCGAGTTCGGCGGTGCCGACGTGTTCCTGCTGGCCTACGTGGTGGCGCCGATCCTGGGTGGTCTGCTGGCCGCGGTCGGGTATTTCAACCTGTACATAGCGCCGGGCAAGAAGGGTGCCGGCGGGATGGAGCCCGTAGGCTGATCGCCGCGTCGCACAGCGCGCCGCGCGCAGCCGGACCGTTGGTCCGGCGAGCACGCAGCGACGCATAGACTGGCCGGGAGTGCGCCGGGTCACGTTCAGCCGCAACTACACGCTCTCCCTCTCGCGCACCTGCCGCTGCTATTGCAAGTACTGCGCGTTCGCCACCCACCAGGCGCACCTGTACTCGCCCGACGAGGTCGAGGGCCTGCTGGACGAGGCCGTGAAGCGCAATGCCAAGGAGCTGCTGGTGCTCACCGGCGAGCAGCCCGAGGTGAACGCCGAGGTGGCGCGGCGGCTGGCCGACTACGGCCACCATGACTTCACCTCCTACGTGGCCTGGGCATGCGAGCGCGCGCTGGAGCGCGGCATGCTGCCGCACACCAACCTTGGCGTGCTGTCGAAGGACGATCTGGCCCGGCTGCGCGAGGTCACGGCCTCCCAGGGGCTGATGCTGGAGTCCGTGAACCCCGACCTGGTGGTGCACCAGGGCTCGCCGACCAAGCACCCGCAGCGGCGGCTGCAGACCATCCGCGACGCAGGCGAGCTGAAGATCCCGTTCACGTCGGGGATCCTGGTGGGCATCGGCGAGACGCCGGCCCAGCGGATCGAGGCGCTGGAGGCGCTGGCCGCGGTGCACGCCGAGCACGGCCACCTCCAGGAGGTGATCCTGCAGAACTTCGTTCCCCACCCGCGCTACTACGGCGCCGAGCCGGCGCTGATCGCGGACCAGGCGCAGCGCTCGCAGACCGAGGGCGACGCCGCGCCGATGCCCGCCTGGGGCCAGGACGTGACGCTGGACGAGATGCGCGCGCTGGTGCGGGCCTCGCTGGAGCTGATGCCCGACGTGGGCGTTCAGATCCCGCCCAACCTGGCCGAGTGGTGGCTTCCGCTGGTGCAGGAGGGCGCCACCGACCTGGGCGGGCTGTCGGCCAACGGCGACCACATCTCGCCCGAGCACCCGTTCCCGACGCCGCACCGCATGCGCAAGGAGCTGGCTCCGCGCGGCTACGCGCTGACCGAGCGGCTGTGCGTGTACCCGCAGTACATGGACGCCGAGTGGATGGAGCAGGGCGTGCTGGACGTGGTCAAGACGTCCTACTGGAGTTTCATCCCGCGCCGCGGGTCCGGTCGCCGCGACGACCGCCCGATCCGCTCCGAGCTCACGCCGGGCGCCATCGAGCGCGCCCGCCGGGGCGAGGAGCTGGAGCCCGAGGCGCTGACCGCCCTGTTCGCCGAGACGCGCCCGGAGGCGATCGAGGACATGCGCCAGGCCGCCGACGAGCTGCGCGCCGAACTGGCCGGCGACACGGTCACGTTCGTGGTCAACCGCAACATCAACGTGTCCAACATCTGCACTGTGGGCTGCGCGTTCTGCGGCTTCGGCCAGGGCCGGCGATCACCCGACGCCTACGAGCACGACCGCGAGGAGTTCGTCAAGCGCGTGAACGAGGCCGTGGCCTACGGGGCCACCGAGCTGTGCATGCAGTCCGGGATCCACCCCGACTGGGGCCTGGAGGACTACGAGTCCTGGCTACGGCTGGCCAAGGAGACCGCACCGCAGCTGCACCTGCACGCCTACTCGGCCATGGAGGTCGACCACATGTGCACGGTCAGCGGGCTGGCGCCCGCTGAGGTGTTCGGGCGCCTGCGGAGGGCGGGCCTGGACTCCACGCCCGGCACCGCCGCCGAGGTGCTGGACGACGGCGTGCGCCAGCGGATCTCGCCCAACAAGCTCCCGGCAGCACGCTGGGTCGAGATCATCGAGGCCAGCCACCGCGCCGGCCTGCGATCCACGGTGACCGTGATGTTCGGCCATATCGAGGAGCCGTGGGAGCTGGCCGAGCACATGCGCGTGGTGCGCGCGCTGCAGGCGCGCACCGGCGGATTTACCGAGTTCGTGCCGCTCAGCTTCATCCCGTACCACACGATGCTCGGGCGAACCCACGGCATCGAGGAGATCTCCGTGGAGGAGAACCTCAAGCACACCGCCGCGTTCAGGCTTGCGCTGGGCAAGGCCGTGCCCTCCCTACAGGCATCGTGGGTCAAGATGGGCCTGGACACCGCCACCGAGGCGCTGCGCTGGGGCGTCAACGACCTTGGCGGCACGCTCATGGAGGAGTCGATCTCACGCCTGGCGGGCAGCCAGCACGGCGTGAAGCTGGACCCGGCGGACCTGATCGGCGCTGCCCACCGGGCCGGCCGCCCGGCGGCGGAGCGGACCACGCTGTACGCCATCCGCCGCCGGCACGAGCTGCCCCTGGCCGCCTAGCGCGTGGGCGCGCTGTTCGAGCGGCTGGGCGTGGAGCTTCCGGTCGTGCAAGCCGGAATGGGCGGCGGTCTGGCGGGCCACGAGCTTGCGGCGGCGGTGTCCGGAGCCGGTGGGCTGGGAACGATCGGCATCCTGGCTCCCGGCGACCTACGCCGGGAAATCGCTTCCGCCCGCGAGTTGGGCGACCGGCCGCTGGCGGTGAACCTGCTTCTTCCGTTCGCTCGCCGGGCTCACTTCGAGGCAGCTTCCACAGGCGACGTGGTCGTGACCTTCTGGGGCCGGCCGCAGCGCCGGACCTCCAAGCTCTGGATCCACCAGTGCGGCTCGGTCGAGGAGGCTCTGGCGGCTGCCGGGGCGGGAGCGGATGCGGTGATCGCCCAGGGGGTGGAGGCGGGAGGCCACGTGCGCGGCAAGTTACCCGCGCGGGAGCTGCTCGCGCGAGTCCTGGCGGCGGTACCCGCCGGCTATCCCGTGCTCTCTGCCGGAGCGATCGCCGACCGAGGCGACGTACGGGCCCGCCTGGACGCGGGGGCGGAGGCGGTGGTGTGCGGCACCCGCTTCCTGATGACCGAGGAGAGCGGCGCCCATCCCGGCTACAAGGAGCGCCTTCTCGACGCGCAGGGGACCATCGTCACCGAGCTGTTTGGTGCCGGCTGGCCGGCGCCGCAGCGCGTCGTGACCAACGCGGCGACCGCCCGCTGGCTCGGTCGCGATCCGCGCGGTCCGGCCTGGCTGCGGGGGCTGCACCGCGCGACCGCCCCGATCCTCTCCCGCGTTCCGGTAGGTGTGCAGCTGCGCCTGGCGGCGACCCAGCGGTCCAGCAGGCCGATGTTCGGCCCGGCCGCCGCGACTGTCGAGGGACCGCCGACCCTTGTCGACTCGGGGCCGCTCTACGCCGGAGCGTGCATCGACCGCATCAGCGACGTGCGGCCGGCCGGGGAGCTGGTCCGAGAGCTGGGTGGGTGAGCTATCGGAGCTATCCGCGCTCACCTAGCAACCCGACCGGCTCGGTCACACCCCCTTCACGACGCTTTCGCATCCGTTTCACCGGCTGCGGCGGCATCGACATAGGCTCATCTCCCGTGAGCGATCAGCCGATGTACCGCAGGCGGGAGTTCGTGGCCGGGGGAGTGGGGGCCGCGGCAACGCTGGCGCTCGGGGCGGTGTTCTGGAAGGAAGTCGTGGCGGACGACGGTGCGCAATCGCGACCGGCGGCCGAGGGCTATGGGCCGTTCGGCAGCCCGGACGCCAACGGCGTAGCCGTGCCTGACGGCTTCACCGTCCGGCGGGTGGCGCGCGGCGGGGAGCGCGTGCCCGGAAGCACCTACGACTGGCACCGCGCCTCCGACGGCTCGGCCACGTTCCCCACCGACGACGGCGGCTGGATCCTGGTGTCCAACTCCGAGGAGCAGCGCGGCGGCGCGGGGGCCATGCGCTTCGGCCCGGACGGCCAAATCCGCGACGCCTACCGGATCCTGGACGGCACCACACAGAACTGCGCGGGCGGGCCCACGCCGTGGGCCACGTGGCTTTCGTGCGAGGAGTACGAGGAGGGGCGCGTGTGGGAGTGCGACCCCACCGGCCGCCGCAAGGCGCGCGTGCACGACGCGATGGGCGTGTTCAAGCACGAGGCCGCTGCCGTGGACCCGCGCCGGCGGCACGTGTACCTGACCGAGGACCTGATCGACGGCGCGTTCTACCGCTTCACGCCGCGGCGATGGCCCGCCCTGTCCGAGGGCCGGCTGGAGATCGCGAAGGTGGACCGCGGCGGCGCCGTGGAGTGGATCGACGTGCCCGATCGGGTGGCGCGCACGACGCCGATCCGGCGGCAGGTACAGGGGACCACCGAGTTCGCGCGTGCCGAGGGCATCTGGTCCGACAGCGGCACCGTGTACCTGACCACCACGGCCGACTCGCGCATCCACGCCTACGACACGCGCCGGCAGCGGATCGAGGTCATCTACGACGGGCTGGCCGCGCGCGACGCGCCCCTGACGCGTGTCGACAACCTGACCGCCTCGCGGGCGGGCGAGCTGTTCGTGTGCGAGGACATCTCCACCGAGGAGATCCACATCGGCGTGGTCACGCCGCGGAGGAAGGCGTCGCGCTTCCTGGCGGTGAGCGGCAAGAACCATGTGGGCTCGGAGCTCACCGGCATCTCCTTCAACCCGGCCGGCGACCGGCTGTACTTCTCCTCGCAGCGCGCGCATGACCTGAGCGGCGAGATCTACGAGGTCTCCGGCCCGTTCCGCGGGCGCCGCAGGGGCTAGGGAGCCCTCCGCCGGCGTGCCGCATGGAGGTGGCACAACGGGGGTGCTGGCTGGCGATCAGGTGGCGCTGGTGCTCTCCCGCGTGGCGTCCGCGGTGGGTCAGGCGAAACGGCTGGCTGGTACGGGGTGGGTGTGTAACGAGAATGGGCCGCTGTAACCCTCCCGTCACTCTCAGCGCAGCCCGGTCGGAGCTTGGGTATCTAAGTGTTGTCCTGCCCCACCTAGATGACAAAGCGTCGCCGTGAACGCTCGGGCCGGGTTACGGGAGGGTTGCGAGGGTTACATGCGACTCCCTTACCCAGCAAGTTTCTCGCTCGACACTCCGCGAACGCCGACGATGGACGCGGCTTCAGCCGCGCGCTACGACAAAGGCCATCGAATCAACCATCTAGCGGAATAGGTCCAGTTCGGGTGGGCGGCGCAGGGCGGCAGCGCCCGGCCCGTCGGCTGCGGTGACGAACCGCTCCAGGCCGCGGACGACGACTGCGGGCGTGCCGCCGTCCTTGGCACGGGCCAGGTCGGCGGCCCCGGCCACCGCGTCGGCCACCGCGATCTCGGTGGCCTCCAGCGCCCGGCCGCGGGCATCGGGGCGGCCGCGCCAGTCGTCCAGCGGCTGGATGCCGGCGGCGCCGATGGCCACGTCGGTCTGGCCCACCCGCCAGGCGCGGCCGAAGGAGTCGGCCACCACCACCGCGGGCCGCGCGGGCAGCGCGGCTCGCAGAGCGCGCGCCGACGCGTCGGGGTCGGCCGGCAGCAGCACCACATGGTCCGCGTCCGGGGCGTTGGAGCGGTCCACGCCGGCGTTGGCGCACACGAAGCCGTGGTGGGTCAGGCAGATCAGCACGCCGTGATGTGCGCGCAGCAGCTCGGCCGACTCGTCCAGCACCGCCTGGACCACGCGCGCGTCCTTGCCGTGCTCGGCCGCCAGCGCGCGGGCGCGATCGCCAGGCGCCACGGTGTTCAGGTCACGGACGCGCCCCTCGGCCTTGGACACCACCTTGTGGGCCACCACCAGCACGTCGCCGGCGCCCAGGCCGCCGGCGGGCGCGGCGGCGGTCAGCAGCGTGGCCAGGTCATCTCCCTCGCGGACCTCGGGCAGGCCTTTCAGGGCCGTGGCCGACAGGCTCACGCGGGCAGCGACAGGCGCCGCAGCGCCGCCCGGGTCGCCGGCGCGCCGCCGGCGCGCGCCTCCAGCGCGGCAGCGGTGGCGTCCAGGTCATCGGGCGTGTCCACGTCCAGCACCAGCGAGGGCAGCGGGTCGATCGCGTAAGGCAGGCCGGTCGCCGCCGCGGCCGCCTCGTGGCGGGCAAGGCTGCCGGGGCCGAAGCTGGGGGCGAAGGCGTCCACCGGACACAGCAGCAGCCCGTTGGTGCCGGTGCCGTGGCGGTCGGGCACGATCACCAGCGCCTCGGGCCGCGCCAGCAGCGCGGACAGCTCGGCGGCGTCCAGCAACGGCGCGTCGCCTGGCACCAGCAGGGCCCGCTCGAAGCCCGCCGCGCGCGCGTGGGTCACGCCGATCAGGGCCGCCACCGACTGACCCTCTTCGCGGTCGTCGTGCAGCACCTTCACGCGCGGGTCGCCCTCCAACTCGGCCGCCAGCGGGTTCGCGGTCACCACCAGCACCTGCTCCAGCTCGGGCACCGCGGCCAGCGCCTCGAGCACATCGTCCAGCATCGCCCGCATCAACCGGCTGCGCGCGTCCTGCTCGATCAGTTCGCCCAGCCGCTGCTTGGCGCTGCCGAAGCTCTTGACCGGGAGGATCGCGGCGGTGCGCATGGTCAGCTCAGGATGCCAGGGAGCGGGCGAAGTCCACGGTCTCCGCCGCCACGCGTGCTCGTGACGCGGGGGTGTCCATGAGCGTGTCGGTCTGGAGCGTGGGCACCCCGGCCACGGGCTCGTCGGCCACGATGCCGTCCAGCAGCCCCGCGTAGGCGTCCACCAGGCCGGCAGCCGTGGGCTCGATGCCTGCCCAGCGGCAGAACTCCAGCGTCGGGCCCTTGAGCACGTGCCCGCCCACGAACGGGCTCACGGCCACCACCGGCGCGGGCGCGGCGGCCACGGCATCGCGCATGGCCGGCACGGCCAGGATCGGCGCGATCGACGCGATCGGGTTCGACGGTCCGATCACCACCGCCTGGGCCTCGCGCAGCGCGCCCAGCACCTGTTCGGTGGGGCGGGCGCGCTCGGCCCCCTCGAACTCCACGCTCTCGATCGGCCCACGCGCGCCCTCGACGATCATGAACTCCTGGAAACCGAACGTGGTGCCGCGCGCGCCGACGCGCGTCCGTATCGGCTGGTCGCTGGTGGGCAGGACGGTGGCCGCTACGCCCATGGCCTCGACCACCGCGGCGTGGGCGGCGGTCGCGCTGTGCCCGGCGGCCATCAGCTCGGTGCGGATCAGGCACATGGCCAGATCTCGGTCGCCGAGGCGGAACCACGTCTCGCGGCCCGCGGCGGCCAGCGCGTCCATCACGTGCCAGGTGTCACCGGCTATGCCGTAGCCACGCTCGTCGATGGCGTCGGCCAGCCAGTACGTCACCAGGTCGGGGTCGGGGGAGACGTGCGCGCCGTACACGTCGGCGTCGTCGCCGGTGTTGGCGATCACCGTCAGCGAGTCCCCGCCCACGGCGTCCAGGAGCCCGCGTGCCAGTTTGGCGCCTCCGGTGCCGCCGCTGAGGAGAGTCAGCGCTGTCATCCTCGCGTTCGATCGCGTTCGGCGGCTGCGAACCGTCGCCTGGCCGCACCCGCTCGCTCGCCGATGCTTCGGCATCGACTCCGCTCGCGCGCACGCCCATGCTCGGTTCTCGCTCGCCGAGCCACGACCGAACCCTCGGCTGACAGCGCTACTTCCAGAGGTCTTCGGGCAGCCCGGTGAACTTGATGCCGGCGTGCGTCTTGTTGCGGATGTTCACGGAGATCAGCAGCGGGGTCAGCCCCTCGACAAGCCGGGCGGTCTCCAGCGCGCCCGCGTTCACCGGGCGCAGGCCGGGGATCGAGCCGATGATGGTCGCCACGCGGCGCTTGTCGTCCTTCCTCTCGCCACAGATCGGTACGTCCTCATCCAGTTCCACGTCGGGATCGCCGATTGTGGCCGCCGATACCGAGTGCAGCGCAGACACCACGGTTACGCCGTCGGGCACCATCTCCTGCGCCTGCTCGGCCGCCGATCCCTGTGGCACCCCGAGCAGCCGGGTGGCCTTGCCGGAGACGGCGGCGGCCAGTGGCACGGTGGCGTCCACCAGGATCTGGCCGGCGCTGAGCGCCTCCTTGAGGTTGGTCAGGTTCTCCGACTGGGCCCGGAACGGCACCGTCAGGAACACGACCGGCCCGCGCGCGGCGGCGTCGGCGTTCTGAGCCCCCTGCACGTCCGCGCCTTCGACGGCGGACCGCACCTTGGCGGCGGCCTCCTCGGCCCGGCCGGCGTCACGCGAGCCGATCACCACCGGGTGGCCCGCCCGGGCCAGGCGCAGCGCCAGGCCCCAGCCCAGCGCGCCGGTGCCGCCGACGATGGGGATGGCGTCCACGGGCGCGAGGCTATCGCGCCGGAACGGCGGGATAGGGTGGCGCCATGAGGCTCGCGGGCAAGGTGGCGCTGGTCACCGGCGGCGTTGGCGGCATCGGCTCCGCCACCTGCGAGCGGCTGGCGGCCGAGGGCGCGCGCGTGGTCGTGGCCGATTTGGACGAGGGGCGCGCCCGCGAGCTGGCCGCCCGGATCGACGGCATGGGCGTGCAGATGGACGTGCGCGACACCGGCTCGGTGGGCCAGGCGGTGGCGGCCGCCGAGTCCGAGCTGGGCCCGATCGGTGTGCTGGTGAACAACGCCGGGATCGCCGACGATGACTTCTTCACCCGCACCGACGAGGCGCAGTGGGACCGCGTCATCGCGGTCAACCTGCGCGGGGTGCTCGCCGTGACCCACGCCGTGCTGCCGGGCATGCACGAACGCGCCGGCGGCGCCATCGTGAACGTGGCCTCCGAGGCCGGCCGCGTGGGCTCGCAGCTGTCCACGGTCTACTCGGCCACCAAGGCCGGTGTGATCGGCTTCACCAAAGCGCTCGCGAAGGAGTCGGCGCGCTACCACGTGCGCGTGAACGCCGTGGCCCCCGGGCCGATCGACACCGACATGCTCAAGGTGGCCCCCGCCGCGCTCGGCAAGCTGGGCGAGCGCTTCGTCCAGGGCATGGTCGACTCCACCGCCATGGGCCGCCCCGGCCGCCCCGAGGAGGTGGCCGCGGCCATCGCCTACCTGTCCAGCGAGGACGCGTCGTTCGTGACCGGCGAGACGATCGGAGTCAGCGGCGGCCTGGGGATGATGTGACGCTGCCCTAGCGCTCGGGCAGCGCGGGGCCGACTTCGGCATCCAGCCGGCCGGCCAGCTCGCGGGTGAACGCCATCAGCCGCGCGGTGGCGTCGGCGCCACCGGCGTTCGCGCCGGCCGTGGCCACCGTGATGGCCGGCAGGCGGCGTGCCATGGCGCGGCTGGCGTTGGTGGTCTCGCGCGCGACGTAGCCGCGCGCGTCCTCGGTGTCGCCGGCGTCCTCGCCGACCTGGGCGCTCAGACGGACCAGGTCGGTGTGGCTGCGCTGGGGGGCGATCCCGCCCTCGCGGCGGCTCCAGTGCACCGGGCCGTCGCCCACCGGCCCGATGGCGATCACCGCCGTGCGCTCGCGTGTGAGCTCGCCTTGGTGGCGCCGCAGCCAGGCCCGCATGCCCAGGGCGGAGGGCTGGTTGGCGCCGGTGAGCACCACCCAGACGGCGAAGTGGTCCAGCTGGCCCGCCAGCTCCTGGCCTACCCGGACCGCGGTGGCCGCGGCCGCGGCGCCGGCCTCGTCGGGCCCGGCCCCCGACAACTCCACGTCCACGAACGCGGGGATCAGCAGGATCAGCAAGACCGTGGGCAGGAACTGCACCACGGTCACGGCCGTGCCTTCGGATCCGGCCACGCGCAGCGCGCAGCAGGCCAGGATGGCCACCATCGACAGCACCATCGCCAGGTAGGGATCGCGTAGTCCACGCGTGGCCAGGGCCAGGGCGCCGCTCTCGCGCGGCGAGTCGTAGCCGGCGGCGATCACCAGCACTCCTGGCTTGTCGGACTGCTCGCGCGACTCCACGTTCTGGGACGCGCGCGTGCCCAGCGGCCGGCGCAGGAGGTGCAGGTAGCCCAGGCCGTCCAGCAGGGTCAGCAGCGCCGCAACACCCACCAGTGCCGCACCCGGGGCGGGGGCGCTGACGGCGACCACGCTGCCCACCACCGCCAGCAGTGCGTGCAGGGCGTGGGCCAGGCCGAAGCGGGGGTGCACGCGGATGGCCTGGACCTGTGCAGGGCGCCCCGCGGCCTCGAGCCGCTCACGCAGCGTCACGGCCGCGCGCCGCTCGGCGTCTGTGCCGGCACAGCGTCCCTGGATGGCGGTCAGATCGTCGGTCGGGGTGCTGGTACCTGGCACTCGTCGGGCAGGTTAGAGTGGCGCGGTCGCACACGAGCCGACCACGGACGGAGGAACGGTGGATACGTCGAAGATCAGCTTCGGAGAGATGATTGCGGGAGTGTCGGCAGTGGCCCTCTTCCTCATCATGCTCCTGCCCTGGTACGGGGCCTCTGCCGAGTTCGGCGGCATCAGCGCCAACGTCAACGCGTCGGCCTGGGAGGCCTTCAGCCTCATCGACATCCTGCTCTTCCTGGTCATCCTCGTGGCCCTCGGCCTGGTCATCGCCCGCGCTACCGATTCCATGCCGGACCTGCCCCAGCCTCCCGGCCTGATCGTCGCCGCCGCCGGCGGGTTCGCCGTCGTGCTGATCCTGTTCCGCCTCCTCGTCGTGCCCGACGGGGACGTCGACGTAGAGGGCGTCGACTTCAGCCGCAAGATCGGCATCTTCCTGGGCCTGATCGCCGCCGCCGGCATCACTTTCGGCGGGTGGACCGCCATGAACGAGCGCGCGAGCGGGGAGTTCGCGGACTAGGCGGATAGCGCGGCTAGGCTGGCTGCGTGACCAAGGGGGAAGCGAAGCGTCGCCGCCGGGCCGTAGGCGAGACCTTCCTGATCATCTGGGGCGTCGCGCTGGTTCCCAACACACTCGACGCGTTCGGCTTCGACCCCGGTGCTCTCTGGTGGGACGCGATCAGGTACGCCCTCGGCGCGATCTGCTTCCTGGCTTTGCTGGTGCTGATCTGGGCGTGGATCCGGGAGCGGCGGGCACCGGCTGAGTTGGCCTGACGGCGCCGTGCTAGCGAGTGTCGCCGCTCTTCTTGGCGGAGGAGACGAGCCCATCCCGCACGGTCTGCTCCCAAGCTTGCCGCCGCTGGAGCGAGCGCTCGAGATGCCGCCGACGGCGGAAGCGCCAGCGGGGGGTTGCCCGCAGCTCTTCCTCTTTCGCCTCGCTCCGAGCATGCGCAGACAGCACCTGATCCACTCCCAGGTCCGCTCGCTCTCCGCGCTTGAACATCCGCCTTCCCGCCTTCCTTGGCTGAAGCGTGCCCGACGAGGCACGCGTCTTGATCGTAGAGGTCTCGATCGCAGCTATGCGGCGGGTGGGACTCGAACCCACAAGGCCGTGAGGCCAACGGTGTTTGAGACCGTCTCGTTTACCAGTTTCGACACCGCCGCAAGCGGTGCGATCGTAGCTGCGGCGCTGGACTAAGCGCCTGCGGGCGCCGGACCGCGGTCGTCGTACTCGTACCCCTCGTTGTGGGTCTCGACCTCGACGTTCCACTTCTGGGCGAAGCCGCGCATGGCGAAGATCACCAGCAGCACGGAGACGGGGATCAGGATGATCGTGAGCATGCCCAGGAACTCCGGGGCCAGACTCGGGTCCTCGAAGCCGGCCTTGTCGCGGGCGAACCAGCCCGGCGCCGCGACGCCGGCCACCACGGCCAGCAGCACCGACAGCGCGGCGCAGACGGGCAGCAGCCCGCGGTTCCACCGAGCTACGTAGAAGGCCATCACCACGTACAGGAGGACGTAGAAGAAGGCCACCAACTGAGCCCCCTGGAGAACCGACCAGCCGCCGATGGTGATGATGAGCACCAGGCCCGCGGTCACGAGCATCAGCAACACGATCACGGCCTTGGCTGCCTTCGACCCCGGCTTGTCCCGGTTGGGGTGCTCGATGTGCGTCTCCTCCGCCACCGCACCGGAGTGTAATCCAGCCTGGGACGGCCGTGTCGCACTGCCACCGATTCTGCTTCATGCAGAAATCGGTGTCAGCGGTCGATCAGCACCCCCGGATTCAGGATCCCGGCCGGGTCCAGCTCGGCCTTGACCGCGCGCAGTGCCGAGGCGAACGGCTCCGGGCGCTGGCGGTCGTACCACGGCCGGTGGTCGCGCCCGACGGCGTGGTGGTGGGTGATCGTCGCGCGGTTGCTCGAGAGGAGCTCGCCGGCCGCGGTCTTGAGCTCGTCCCAGCAGCGCAGCTCCTGGTCGGCCGGCGGCGCGGCGATGACCGTGAAGTACGGGGCGGCACCGTCGGGGTAAACGTGCGTCAGCCGGCAGTTGAGGATGCCGGGCGAGCCGCAGATGTCCTCGATCGCCTGCGCCATCTCGGTCCGCACGGTGTCGTAGAGGCCGCCGAGGCGATCCCAGGTCGTGGCCGTCTCGAACGTCTCGGCAATCCCGCCCATGCGCGCTACCGCGTCGCGCATGTAGGGCATGCGCAGGAATGCGTCGCGCCAGGCGCCCGCGGCGCCGTCGCCACCGCCGGACCCGGTCGAGGGCTCCTGCCACTGGCCGCCGTGCTCGGTGGTCAGCTCCAGCGCGTGGGCCAGCCGATCGTCCACCGGCACGCCGCTGGACTCGAACGCCAGCACCAGCACGCTGTGGCTGCCGTCGCCGGCGCCGCTGTACGCGGCCTCGCCCGGGTCCAGCAGGCGGCAGTTCGACGGCCGTAGCCCGGACTGGGCGATGGTCCGGGTGGCGTCCAGGGCACGGTGCACGTCGTCGAAGCGCACGCTTGCCGAGGCCCGCTGGTCCGGGCGCGGGCGCACCCGCATCCACGCCTCGGTGATCACCCCCAGGGTGCCCTCCGAGCCCAGCAACATCCGGTCCGGCGACGGACCGGCGCCCGATCCCGGCAGCCGGAACGACTCGGTCACACCCGACGGCGTGACGGCGCGGATGGACTCGACCAGGTCGTCGATGTGGGTTTCGACCGTCGCGAAGTGCCCGCCGGCGCGGGTGGCCAGCCAGCCGCCGAGCGTGGAGAACTCGAAGCTCTGGGGGAAGTGGCGCAGGGTCAGGCCGTGTTCGCGCAGCTGGTCCTCGAGGGCGGGGCCCAAGGCGCCGGCCTGGATACGGGCGGCCTGGCTCACAAAATCGACCTCGCGGATGCCGCCCATGGCCGTCAGGTCCAGTGACATGCCGGCGGGGTGCTCGTCGCCGCGGTACTCCACGCCGCCGACCACCGACGAGCCGCCGCCGTAGGGCACGACGGCCACGCGCGAGTCCGTTGCCCAGTCCAGCACGTCCACGACGTCCTGCTCGGCCTCGGGCCGCACGACCCAGTCGGGCGGGTGCTCGAGGTCCAGGCGAAGGTTGCGCACCACGTCGCGGTAAGCCTTGCCATGGGTGTGGGCGGCGCGGTCGGCCGGGTCGTCCGAACACAGGCGCGCCAGCGACGCGGGGGGGTCGATCCGTGGCGCTCGCAGGTCGAGATCCTGCTCGCGCGGGATCGGGCGCGGGCGCTCGCGCAGCCCGGGCAGCCCCGCGCCCAGCTGGGCGCACTCCTCGTCGCCGATGGCCTCTTCGGCCCAGCCCCAGCCCCACCAGGAGCGGCTGCGCGCGACGCTCGAGTCAGCCACCGCTGCTGCCGCGCCGCCGTTCCAGGACCAGTCGCTCGGTCGCCCCGTCCAGGCTGCGCTGCAGCTCGGCCTCGCGGTGCGGGTCGAACGGGCGCTTGCCGCCGTACACGCGCTGGCGCTGGCTGGCCACCCGCCGCTTTGCGTCGGCCACCTCGTGCTCGAGCTGCTCGATGCGGCGCTCGTGCGCGTTCACGGGGGCAACGTTACGCCCCTGAAGGGCGCGCCATCGTCACGATGACTTCGTGCTCGCTCGTGAGGTCACCTACCTGCGCGGGCTCGGCCTGGGGGACGTGGATCTGGCGCGCGGCGCCGGCTCGGCCGACCAGGCCAGGGCCTGGCCTCCGTCGGACCCGAATGCCTCGCACGAATGGTCGGCGCGGGTGGCGGAGCTGGTCGGCGTCGCGGAACGGCTGGAGTACCTGATTGAGCGGGACCAGATCGCGCTGTGGCTGCGCACGTCGATTCCGGCGCTGGGCTGGGCGGCGCCGCTGGACCTGATCGGCCAGGGCGAGCACGCCCGGGTGCTCGAGGTGATCGATGCGCTCGAGGAGGGCGGTTAGCCGCCTTAGACTCAGATCCTCGCGGGCGTGCTGGAACTGGTAGACAGGCCGGGTTTAGGTCCCGGTGCTCGTAAGAGCGTGGGGGTTCGACTCCCTCCGCCCGCATAGACACGAGCGCGAGAGTTGATCGAGCGGGGCAGCCAGGACTCGAACCTGGAATCCCCGGTTTTGGAGACCGGTGCCTTAGCCAATTTGGCCACTGCCCCAAGCGGTCGCCGATTGTAGGCGACATATGATCGCCGCCCACGATCGAGGGAGAGAGATGGCCAGCATCGAGAGCGTGACCGGGCCGCTGGACCCGGCCGACCTGGGCACCGTGCTCATCCACGAGCACCTGCGCTTCCGCGACAACGCGACCGCTGACGAGTTCCCGCACCTCTACGACGAGGACGCTCTCTACTCGGCAGGACTCGAGGCCGCGAACGGTGCCAAGGGCGTGGGGGTGAAGACGATCGTGGAGCCGACAGCCATGTTCGGTGGCCGCGACGTGCGTTTCATGGAGCGCATCGCCCGCGAGACCGGGGTGCAGGTGGTGCCCTGCACCGGCATCTACACCTATGACTACCTGCCCATCAACTGGGTCAGCCGCTCCGAGGACGAGATGGCCGACGCGTTCGCGCACGACATCGAGCAGGGGATCCAGGGCACGGACATCAAGGCCGCGTTCCTGAAGTGCGCCGCCGACGAGCCGGGCGTGACCGAGAACGTCGAGAAGGTCCACCGCGCGTGCGCCCGCGCGAGCCTGCGCACCGGCAAGCCGATCATGGCCCACTCCCATCCCGGCTCGCGCACCGGCCCTGAACAGATGAAGGTCTTCCTCGACGAGGGCGTTGCCCCCGAGCAGGTCCAGATCGCTCACACCGGCGACACCGACGACCTCGATTACATCGAGCAGGTGCTGGACACCGGCGCCTACATCGGCCTGGACCGCTACGGCATCGAGATGTACCTGCCCACCGACAAGCGCAACGCCACTGTGCTCGCCCTACTGGAGCGCGGCCACGTGGCGAAGATGCACCTGTCGATGGACTCGTGTGCCTCGATCGACTGGTTCAACGAGCAGACGATCGAGGGGCTGATGGAGCAGGGTGCGGTGCGCGAGTGGCACACCCGGCTGCTGCACGAGGAGATCATTCCCACGCTGAAGGAAGGCGGGATGACCGACGAGCAGCTGAACACGATGCTGGTCGACAACTGCCGGGAGTGGCTGACGCCGGCGTAGTCGCGGCCTACGGCGTCTCTATGATCGCTCGCACGCGGGCGTGGTGTAAAGGCTGCACAAGAGCCTTCCAAGCTCTTAGTACGGGTTCGATTCCCGTCGCCCGCTTGTTGACGCCTGGTGGGGCATGCGCATAGGTTGCGCCGATGAGCGAGGCAGAGCAGGTCACTCCGGACGCGATCCTGCAGCTGGGGCTCGCGTTCTGGGGTTCGAAGGCGCTGCTTAGCGCCGTCGAACTCGGCGTCTTCTCGGAGCTCGCGAAGACGGGACCTGAAGATGGCGAGACTCTGCGCGAGCGATTGGGCCTGCACGCGCGGAGCGCGACGGATTTCCTGGACTCGCTCGTGGCGCTGGGGATGCTCGAACGCGAGGACGGGCGCTACGCCAACACCCCGGCCACCGACGTGTTTCTCGACCGTGCCAAGCCGTCCTATGTCGGCGGCATGCTGGAGATGGCGAATGCTCGTCTCTATGGGTTCTGGGGGTCACTGACGGAGGGCCTGCGCACCGGCACTCCGCAGAACGAGGGCAAGCACGGCGGGGACTTCTTCGAGGCGCTCTACGCCGATCCGGCGCGGCTCGCGCAGTTCGCGCGCGCGATGAGCGCCATCAGCGGCGGCGCAGGGCAGGTGATCGCGGCGAAGTTCCCCTGGAGCGACCACAAGAGCGTGGTCGACATCGGGTGCGCCGAAGGGGCGGTGCCGGTTCAGATCGCCATGGCGCACGACCACATCACGGGCGGCGGTTTCGACCTGCCTGCGCTCGAGCCGATCTTCGACGCCAACGTGGCCGGCGTCGGGCTGGGCGAACGCCTGAAATTCACAGGCGGCGACTTCTTCGCCGACCCGTTGCCCCAGGCGGACGTCCTGGTGATGGGGCACATCCTGCACGACTGGGGGCTCGACGAGAAGCGGGAGCTGCTGCGCAAGGCCTACGACGCGCTGCCCGACGGGGGCGCCCTCATCGTCTACGAGGCGATCATCGACGACGAGCGCCGCGCCAACGCGTTCGGCCTGCTGATGAGCCTCAACATGCTGATCGAGACGCCGGGGGGCTTCGACTTCACCGGCGCCGACTGCCGCACCTGGATGCAGGAGGCGGGCTTCCGCGAGAGCTACGTCGAGCACCTCATCGGGCCCGACTCGATGGTCGTCGGAATCAAGTAGACATCTGGACGCGCCCCGAGGGGCGCTTCGATGAACACTTGCGCTTTCCCCGATCCCACCTAGCGTGGCCAGATGAAACCCGCGCTCGGCTTGGTGGCGGCTCTTGTGCTCGCCCTGAGCGTGGCGGGGCCGGCTCCCGCCCAGGTCATCCCGCCGCAGCTGCCGGCGCCGCTCCCGCGATTGCCCGGCTCGCAGCCGCCTCCGTCGCGCCCGCAACAGCAGCCCCCCAGGCCGGTGCCGCCGCGGCCCGACCGCCCGCCGGTCCCGCGCTGCGACTCCACCGGGTCGCCGTTCGTGGCCTCTGGCCTTGCCGTATTCCCGTGCGACTTCCCCGATCCCATGGTGCTCCGGGTGGGCGGCACCTACTACGCGTACGGCACCGCGACCGGGTGGGAGCGAGGCGGAAAGACCTTCCCGGTGCTGCGCTCCACCGACCTCCAGCGCTGGGAGGCGGTGGGTGACGCGCTTGTCCAGGAGCCCGGATGGGCCGATGGCCACCTGTGGGCACCGAGCGTGCTCGCCGCCCGCGGCGGCTACTACCTCTACTACAGCGGGCGCCGGCGCCGTGACGGCGTCCACTGCCTGGCCGTGGCCACCGCGGCCCAGCCCGCCGGGCCCTTCCGCCACCGGCGCGTGATCGCTTGCGGCGACCGCACTGCCCGCGGCTACATCGACGCGGCCCCGCTTGTGTACCGCCGGCGTGCGTACCTCTTCTTCTCGGTCGACGGCCCGCGTCACTCGATCTCGGTCCTGCCCCTGTCGCGCGACCTGCTGCGCGCGGACGGTCGCCGGCGCGCGCTGATCAGGGTTTCGCGTCGCTGGCACCGCAGCCGCGTGGGCGAGACGGTCGAAGCTCCGTGGCCCGTACGCCGCGGCGGTCGCTTCTACATCTTCTACTCGGCCGGTTGCTGGTGCTCGGACTACCGGCTCGGGTGGGCCGTGGCGACCCGGCTGACCGGCCCCTACCGCGACTTCGGCGGCAACCCGATACTGCGCGGCAGTGCCGCGCTACCGGCGCCCGGCAGCGGCTCCGTGGTCACCCGGCCGGATGGGTCCAGCGTGCTCGCCTTCCATGCGTGGACGGGTGTGACCGACTACGCCCGCGGGGGCATCCGGACGCTCCGGACGATGCCATTGCGATGGCGCGGCCGCCGGCCGCGCGTGACGCTGACCCCCGCAGCGACGGCCCGGCGCTAGCATCCGACCTCTTCGGGGCGTGGCGCAGTCTGGTAGCGCACTCGGCTGGGGGCCGAGCGGTCGCTGGTTCAAATCCAGTCGCCCCGACTGACACGGGAGCCAGCTGGGCGTGGAGTTCACGCCTGACCAGCACGCCACGCGGTAAACGTGATCTGGCGCTCGATCGAGCGCGAACTGGCTCCCACCGACTTCCTGGGCTGAGCTGCGCCTAGTCCTTCGGGCCTCCCGGCAACCGGTCGGCGATCCGCCCCAGGGGCTGGATCGACTGCTGCAGGTGGTCCACGTCGCCGTCCAGACGGTCCATCGAGGTCAGCAGCCTCTCCATCAGCTCGGTCAGCCGGTCGATGCCCGCCTGCATCCCCTCGATGGTCTCCGGGAGGCGGGCCAGGTGCTGCTGTACCTCGAGTAGCGCCGGCATGGCACCTTCGATCGTGCCCAGGCGCGCGTCTATCGCGGGCAGCACCGCCGTGGCGTCGGCCACGACCCCCATCTGGTCGTTGAGGTTGCCGACCGCGCTCAGGTCAGTGGCCAGCGCGTCGAGCCTGCGGCCTATCTCTGGCAGACCTGCGGTCGCCGCCGTCACGCGCTCGAGGTTGGAGTCCACCGCTCCCAGCACCGACGTGTCCCGATTGATCCCCTCGACCGCCTCGCGTACCGCGGGCAGGTCATCGGTGTTCGCGACGATCCGCTCCAAGCGATCGGCCACCAGGGGCAGAAGCCGGAGCGCGCTCAAAACGTCGGCCGGGATCGAGGTCAGTCCGAGAGGGTTCACGCGCGAACCGTACCCGGGTTCGGCGGGACTGAGGTCGCCGGCAGGTTCTTCGGGTGCGGCTCCCTCGTAGTACCGCCGTAGTACCGGCTGCTGCGTCTTATGTGTCCAGATCACGCATCCGCGGGGACGCTGGGGACGGGAGGGACGCAGAGCGACGTATCTACGCGCACGCGACGTCGGCTGGGGGCCGAGCGGTCGCTGGTTCAAATCCAGTCGCCCCGATCCGGTGGTCGCCGCACTGCAAGCGGCGTTCACCCCCTTGCGGGGATGGGCGCGGTAGCATTGAGGTAGCAACTTCTACGGCGACACGGGAAAGAAAGAAGAAACCCGGGTTACGAACGGTCGCACGTGGATGGATCTGAGACTCATGCCAGAGCCACCAGTCGAAACCGCTTCGGTGCTCTTGACCGGGGCCTCGGGATTTGTGGGTGGGGCGTTGCTGCCCGCCTTGAGCCGGAGTGGTTCGATTCGCTGCCTGGTTCGTGACGCGAGTCGGCTCGGTGAAGCCCAACGCTCGCTCGCTGTCGAGGCCGACCTCAGCGACCCTGACTCGCTCGTTCCGGCCCTCGAGGGGATGGACGAGGTGTATTACCTCGTCCATTCGATGGAGCCGGGGGGTGGTCAGGGGTTCGCTGAGCGCGACCGAGTGGCTGCTGAGAACTACGTGCATATCGCTCAGCAGGCTGGCGTCCGGCGCACGATCTATCTCGGCGGGATCGGCGACGACGACGACACCAGCGAGCATCTCGCGTCGCGGCGCGAGGTCGAACGCCTACTCGCAGAAGCCAGCCCCGAGTTCGTTTCGCTGCGAGCCTCGATGATCGTCGGGGCAGGCAGCGCTTCTTTTCAAACCCTGGTTCAGATCGTGGGGCGCATGCCGGTGCTTGCGATGCCTGCGTGGCGCGCTCGCAGAACACAGCCAATCGCGATTGACGACATCGTCGCGTGCCTGGTCGAAGCCCGCAATGTCGCCCCCGGGGCGTACGAGGTCGCCGGTCCCGACACGCTCACCTTCGAGGAGATGACGAAGGTGATCGCCGACCTGCTCGGCGAAACCCACCGGTCGGTCCCTATGCCGTTTAGCAATTCGCGCTTCGAAGCTGCGGCCGCGGCGCTCGTCACCGACCAGGACCGCGAGCTCCTGGAACCCCTCATGGCCGGGCTGGACGGCGATCTCGTTGTCCGTCACAACAGCGCTCATAAGATTTTCGGCGTGCAGCCGATGCCGTTCAGGGAAGCTGCGGGTCAGGCAATCGCCGCCATGTCACCTGCCTGAGGGCACCAAGAGCGCGCTAGCGCTGGGCCTGCATGCTTCCAGGTTGGTGGTTCGAGCCAAGTGCGGATCCTCCTTCGGGAGTGGATGGGCCACCGCGATCTGACCACCACCCTGATCTATGCAGACTTCGTTACGGACCGTTATCGAGCGTGGCCGCGGGGTGGCTTCCCGACGCTACGGCTGTCCGACGACGCTCGGCAGCCGTGGATTGTGGATCCATGCGCCGGCGTCGTGCTCCGCCAATAGCGTCCTCGGCTGACTTGGCTGCTGGCGGTTCTGCTCGCTGTCCCCGGGTAGGCCCGACGTATGTGGGTCCTTGACGAACGTTCTGCGGTACGTGAGCGCTCCGTCCGGTAGGCCGTCACGCGCGCTGGACGTGGCCGGCAAGGTTGTGGGCGGCGCCCTCGCGGGACTGGCCCGAGTGCGGGGCGGGAAGGCGGTCCATCCCCACGGCGTCAGCTACGCCGCCAGGCTGGTCGTCGAGGGCACCTCCGCCGCCCCGCCGGCCTCCGAGTTGCTCAGCCAGAAGGCCGACCGGCCCGCGCTCGTGCGGTTCTCGCGGTCGCTCGGCCTTCCGCGTCCGCTGCCCGACCTGTTGGGAGCTTCGGTCCGCGTGCTGGACGCCTACGGCGAGGGCCTGCATCAGGATCTTCTGCTGGTCACCTCGGTCGACCTTCCGGTGGTCCGTCACCTCTTCCTTCCGGCGGGCGATGTCCAGCAACGCCCGTACAGCTCCTCGTTGCCTTACCGCGCGGGGAGTCGATCGTTCGTGATTGGCCTACGGCCTGTGGCCGCCTCGCCCCGGCCGCAGGGCAGCCATGAGTTCGACCGCTTGGAACGGGCTGCACGGACGGGCCGGCTCCGCTTCGAGCTGGTGGTGGCGTCGGAACTGGGACGCTTTGAGCGCGTGGGCACGCTCACCGTCGGGTCCAGGCTTCCGGCGAGCCTGGAGGCGCTGCGCTTCAACCCTTTCAACACGGGTGGAGGCCTGGAGTTGTCGGGCGCCCTCAACGGGTTGCGCGCCTACGCCTACCCGCTCTCCCAACGCGCCTGGGCGGCCACCGCCGGGCGAGACGGTGCACAGCGCCGGGCCGACGAAGAGGTCCGCGCACTCGCACACAGAAAGTAGTTGGCGCCCGAGCGAGAAGGATCCGTGGATAACCGTGTACGCGACTGCGCTAACCCTGAGCTGAGAGATGAGCGAGTAACGCGATCTCTCGGCCCGTGGATGGGGGTGTGCGGGCCGCTGGCCATACTCGTGTGATGCTCACGCCCCTGATCGAGTTTCCAGCTGACGACGTCGCGCGTGCCCGCCGCTTCTGGCACGGAGTGCTTGGCCTCGAGCTGGCGCCTCGGCCGGCCGAGGCGGGATCCGGGTGGGAGACCTGCAGCGAGAACCTCCGCCTGGGGCTGCACGAGCGTGGGCTCGGCCCTGGGGATACCGCCTCCCTTCCGTACTTCACCATCGCCAAAATGGCCGAGACACTCGATCGCGTCCGAGAGCTCGGCGGCTCGGTCATCCACCCCGGTGATCAGTGGGCCGTCTGTCGGGATTCCGAGGGCAGCCCCTTCGCCCTGACAACCTTGCCGGCGCCAGCCGAAAGGCCTCAGGACGTGGCACGGGTTGACCACACCTGACTTACCGGTTGTACGACGAGCAACGCATCCTCGTAGTACCGCGGTAGTACCGACTGCTGCGTCCGGCCGGGCGAAGCCATCTCGTGCAGGATCAAGCCGAGTGGGCGGGTGCTGTGTATACATGTGGTCCCGGTCGACTCAGGCGCTGGTGCCGCTTCAATTCACCGCGCTTAGGTGTACCTCGACCAATCCGGAAAACGGTGTTACGTTGGGCTACGACCTCGCCCCACACCCGGCGGGGCCGATCGCATCCGGCTCCGGACCCTGGTCGGTGCAGCGCAGTCGGCCTGCCAGGTCGACTTGCCCCAAAGTCGCGAAGGAGCCCGCCCAGTGGGATTCTCGAAGGCCTCGACCCAAAGGTGGCTTGCGTGCGCGGCTGCCGTCACCACGGCGTTCGCCCTGCTTCCCGCCACCGGCGGCGAGGCACGGAAGAAGACCTGCAAGGTCCGCGGCTCCCACACGCACTACCAGACGAAATCCCTGCGGGTCTTCACCATCTTCCGGGGCAGCAACACTGGAGCCGGCTCTTCGACGTACTTCGCTTGCTACCGGAAGAACGGAAGGAAGACAAGGATCGGATTCGAGAACGGCAGGGACCAGACCGCCACCTACAAGCCGGTCGGCCGGCTCGTCCCGTACCTCAACTTCCCCGTCCAAATCACCCGCGCCCCGCGGGGTCGCTGGACGGCGCGCCTGCTGGATGCCAAGTCCGGGAAACTGAAGTTCGACTTTTCCATCCTCGACAAGGACGGCGACGCCATCGGGCTTCTCGCCACTCCCTCCGGCGGGCTTGCGTTCACCCTCACCGAAGACATCCCGGCAGGCGAGGACACTCCCGGAGGGTCAAATGTGTTTGTCGTCGGGCACAAGGCCGGGACCGGCAAGCACGCTTATACGAAGCTCTTCTCCCGGCCCCATGAGATGCGCGACCTACTCAACATACGTTCCCTGACGCGCAAGGGGGACGTCGTTAGCTGGAGGGTTCGCGACGAGCGCACGGTGCCCATCTCCTTCTTCACAGGCTCCGCGGACCTCGGCCGGTAGGGCTGCTTCTTCAAGAACGCGGAACGGGAGTGTCGGGTCCAGTACGAGCGTCGGCCTGGTGCTCCCGAGCGGCGTCATTTTCGCAGCCCCTCGAAGCCGACGGAGGCCTCTGTAGTACCGCCGTAGTACCGACTGCTTTGTCTCTTGCGTCCAAATCGTGCACCCGCGGGGACGCTGGGGACGGGAGGGACGCAGAGCGACGTATCTACGCGCACGCGGCGCTGACGCCGGGGCTCTGCGCCGCTGCCATGCCACCGAGCGCGGCAGCGGCCAGCCGCCCCTCTCAGGTGCCGGCGGGTGCGCCGAATCGCGCGGCGGAGAAACCCTTTTCGAGCTCCCGTAGCCGGGCGATTGCCGGTCCGACGTTCGTCAGGTAGCGCTGAAGCGACGTTTGGACGGCCGGCTCGGCCGCGTGCTCGGGCAGGGCGCGGACGAGGTTGAGTCTGCTCTGGGCGATCCAGCCGGCCAGGTCGGGCTCGCGCAGCCATTGGTACTCGGCCTCCCAGGTGCGGCGCATCAGGCCTGGCCAGTCCTTGATGCTGCTCGCGTAAGGATTGGGCGGGCAGAGGTGGTTCTTGTCCTCGTCGTCTTCGCGGTGAGCCTCGACGAAGCCGACGAGCGCCGCGTTGAAGCACGGGGAGTTCTGGCGCACCTGCTGGAGGACGATGCGACCAGGTTGGAACATCGGCGTGGCCGGCGCGTCGCGCAGGCCGGCGGCCGTGCAGTCGACGTGCAGGACGTCGTCGCCGGTCTGGACCTCGCCCTCCGTCAACACCATCCGGTCGGCCTCAACGCGCCGGACGTGGCCGAGTCGCACGACGTCCTGTACCTGACGGACGCCATCCAGTTCGGGTGAGCTGAGCATCGTGCTGCGGTACATCGTGGCCGGCCGCGACGGGTCAAGCCGGTTGTGGCGCCCCACCGTCTCGAGCCGCGCGAAGATGTCGTCGAGGTCCGTTGCCTGGGCGGCGGCTTCGGCGTCGAGGGAGAGGCCCTCGATGATGCCGGCCACCTGGTCGAGCGGCTGGAAGTGCGCGCGATCGAGGAACCAGGCCTCTCGCGGTCGGATCCACCGGATACGGTCGGGCGTCACGCCGTTGTCGAGCAGCCACACGCACGCGTCGACCGCCGTCTTGCCGGAGCCGAGCAGTGTGTAGGAAAGGCTGGGGTCGGCTGCCGCGGGCAGCTCGCCGACCGGGACGACCCGCGCGCCCGGTGAGACTTCGAAGGATGGCGTGTGCGTGGCGGGAACCGACGCCTCCAGATACCGGGCGTCGACGACCTTGCGCTGGACGTCGATCTCGTGAACCGCGCCGGAGTCCAGGTCCCGGACTTGCTCGCGGTCGGCGGCTCGGCCGAGGTGGTCGTGGCCGGTGAGGATCCGGACGCGCCCCGTCGCCGTCAGGCGCTCTGCCGCGGCGGCGAAGTGCTCGCGGACCTCCTCGCCTGGCGCCCGTTCGTAGAAGCCGGCGTTCTCGCCTGCGTCGTCGATGCGGTCCTCCCCCAACGGCAGCGAGTTGACCCCGTAGTACGCCGACGGGATGTGCAGGCGGACGAAGGGATACGCGTCGACCCAGTGGCCGCCGACGGCACGCCGACGATCGATCAGCGTCACGTCGGCGTCGGTCTCCGCCACGAGCGAGTCGGTGAACGCGAGCCCGCTCGCGCCCGCCCCGACGACGAGATAGTCAGTGCTGGTGTGCACCCGCAGAGGCTATCCGACGGCGTGATACGTGCGCCAGCGCTGTGAACGACATGTCCCGTGGTACCACTGTGGTACCGACTGCTGTGTCTCATGCGTCCAGAACGTGCCGTAGCCAGGACGCGTGGGAGCGTAAGACGCGACGGATCTTCACCGGGTCTACGTCGGCTGGGGGCCGAGCGGTCGCTGGTTCAAATCCAGTCGCCCCGACTGAACAGGATCCCGCTCTCGAAGCGGTGTCTCGGGGAGGGCGAGTAGGCGGTGCCGCATCCCAGGAATTACACAAGTGCACGGTGAGTGCACGCAAGATGGTGGCTGCAGGGGGCGAGCGCTCGGTTCGCCCGCGATAGCACTGCCGTCACATGGTTACGGCCGTCGCCAGCGATCAGGCGCTGAGCCGGAATGGCGGGTACTCGTCCCGGCAGGCCCTCGACTCGGAGCCGCCCGGCGAGTTAGGCTCGTCGGACCCCCTGCCTCGACCGAATGAGGTGAACGATGAGCACCAGCCCCGCCGCCGACGCGGCACTCAATGAGCTCAAGGACGGTTTCGTGGGGGGCATCATGCTCCCGGGCGAGGCCGGCTACGAGGACGCACGAGTGTTGTTCAACTCGATGATCGATCGCCGCCCCGCGGTGATCGCTCAGTGCGCGAACGCCGATGACGTGGCGGCAGCGGTGCGCTTCGGGCGCCAGGCCGGGATGCCGACCGCCGTCCGCAGCGGCGGGCATTCGGTTGCCGGCATGTCCACGGTCGACGAAGGCCTCGTGGTCGACGTCCGCAGGATCAAGGGGATCGAGGTCGACCCCGACGGACGGACCGCCCGCTGTGGCGCCGGAGTGACATGGGGAGAGTTCGACAAGGCCACGCAGGAGCACGGCCTGGCCACGACCGGCGGGCGCGTGTCCACCACCGGCGTCGCGGGCTTTACGCTCGGCGGGGGCTCGGGCTGGATAGAGCGCAAGCACGGGCTGGCGTGCGACAACCTGCTGGCGGTCGAGCTGGTCACCGCCGATGGCGAGCAGGTCCGGGCCAGCCAGCATGAGAACCCCGACCTGTTCTGGGCGCTTCACGGCGGCGGCGGCAACTTCGGCGTGGCCACCGCGTTCGAGTTCAGCCTGCACCCGGTCGGTCCGATCGTCATGGCGGGGCTGATGCTGTGGCCTGGTGATCGCGGGCGCGAGCTCCTCCGCGCGGTGCGCGCGGCGATGGACGGCGCGCCCGACGACCTCGCGCTGGCCGTGGTGTACCTGACGGGCCCGCCGGAGGACTTCGTTCCGCCCGAGCTGCAGGGCAAGCTGTGCTGCGGTGCGGCGTTCCTGTGGGCAGGCGACATCCTCGAGGAGGGCGAGCCGTACGCCGCCCAGCTGCGCCAACTCGAGCCGACCGTGGACCTGGTCGGCGCGATGCCCTACGCCGAGTTCCAGCAGATGATCGATGACCCTCCGGGCCTGCGTAACTACTGGACGGCGGACTACCTGGCGGAGCTCAGCGACGAGGCGATCGAGGTGATCGCTTCCCACTCCGATCGCATGCCGGTGCCGTCGGCGTGCCAGTCGATCCTGTTCCCATGGGGCGGCCAGGCGGCGCGCGTGTCGGCGGGCGACACGCCGATGGTGCAGCGCGACGCAGCGTGGGTCGCGCACCCGTTCGTGCTCTGGGAGGACGCGGGCGATGACGATCGGCACATCGGCTGGGGCCGCGGGATATCGGCTGACATGAAGCAGTTCGCCAGTGGCGGCATCTACCTGAACTTCATCGGCGACGAGGGACAGGACCGGGTCCGCGCCGCGTTCGGCGACAACTACGACAGGCTGGCGGAGATCAAAGGCCGCTACGACCCGGACAACTTCTTCCGCTTCAACCAGAACATTGAGCCGGCGATGCCGGCCGGAGTGAGCTGATCAGCGATTGACCGTGATCGACTGGCCGACCCGGACCTTGACGTCGTCCGGCTTGTAGAAGTTGTCCCCGATCGACGCTCACGGCCGCGGGGGGGCGCTGAGACTCCTTGGGCGCACGCCTCGATGCATGCGGGCGGCGCGCCGGACGCGACGGCTCTTTCGGGGTTACGCGGTTGGCAGGAGGGCCGACTCGCGTTCGACCGAGTCGCGCAGTTTTTTTAGCCCCAGGCGCGCTCGGCCCTTGACAGTTCCGAGGGGGATGCCGACCTTCGCAGCGATCTCCGGTTGCGTGTAGCCGGCGAAGTACGCGAGGCCGATGACCTCGCGCTGCTCCGGCGGGAGCTCAGCTACGTAGCGGCGTGCTCGGTCGTTTTCCTGGATCGCTAGGACCTGCTCTTCGGTGCGCTCCGGCGCCTCGATCTTCTCAACGACATCCTGGCTTAAGCCTTGGTCGTGAGCCGGGCGGGTCCCCCGCCGCCGCAGCGCATCAATGCTGCGGTTCCGCACGAGCGTGAGAAGCCATGTGCGGAGGCTCGCGCGCTCCGGGTCGAAGTTCGCGGCTCCGCGCCAGAGCGAGATGAAGGCCTCCTGGGTCGCCTCCTCAGCGCCGTCGGCGGGGCCCATGATGCGCCGGGCCAGCCCGTATGCATGGCGGTGATGGCGGTCGTAGATGGCCTCGAAAGCGCGGGTGTCGCCCTCGGCGACATGCCCCATCAGCTCGTCGTCGGTTTCGTTGGTGCGGCGCGATCTCGCGGCGATCATGCTCATCACTGTACAGCATTTGTACAGGGTTTGTATAGATATCGTCTAGATCAGTAGGATCTCGCGTATGGCGGAGAGTGGAAGGCTGCGTATAGGCGAGCTCAGCAGGCGGGTCGGGGTAAGCCCCGAGCTGCTGAGGGCCTGGGAGACGCGTTACGGCTTGGTGAGGCCCGAGCGGACGGCGGGTGGGCTGCGCATCTATTCCAAGGACGATGAGCGCCGCGTGCGGGAGATGTGCGACCAGATCGCCGCGGGCTTGTCGGCGGCGGAGGCGGCACGGGTCGCGCTCGGCCCTGCCGCCGGCCCTGTGTCGGTGGAGCAGCTCCTCAGCGATCTTGACCGCGCTCTCACTGCGCTCGACGAGCCCGCTGCCCAAGCAACGCTGGATCGCACATTCGAGTTGCTCGACCTCGAGACGGCGCTCGCGCAGGTAGTCCTGCCTTTCCTAAGCGACGTGGGCGAACGTTGGGCGGCGAAGGGGGGCAGCATCGGGCAGGAGCACTTCGCCAGCAACGTGATCGGTGGGAGATTGCGCGCCCTCGCCCGCGGTTGGGGTGCCGGCGACGGTCGCTGTGCGCTGCTCGCCTGCCCGCCTGGAGAACAACACGAGCTTGGGCTGCTCTGCTTTGGTCTGCTCCTGCGCGAACGCGGATGGAGAATCGCCTACCTCGGTGCGGAGACGCCGACGTCCGATCTCGCAAGCGCGAGCGCACAGCTGTCGCCCGAGATAGTAGTGCTCGCCGCGATGGGGGCGCAGCGGTTCCTCGACGCCGCTGACGAGCTACGCGAGCTGGGCGCGGAGGCGCGGCTCGCGATCGGCGGCGCGGGTGCGTCGAAGAACCTCGCCCGGTCGCTGGGCGCGGAGTACTTCGCCGACGATCTGGTTGCCGCGGCCCGCACGGTGAGCGGCGCCGCGTCATGATGCCCCAAGGTGTACGTCTCCCTTTCGCGCCTGCGGGTCCCCGAGCACGCCTCTGACGAACTGATCGCGGCGTTCCGTCGCCGCGCCCATCTAGTCGATGACGCCTGCGGATTCGTCGACCTGCAGGTCTGGCGCTCCGATCGCGACGCCGGCGAGATCTTGATGGTCAGCCGGTGGCAAGACCGCGAAGCCTTCAAGGCGTACATGAGCAGCGACGACCACCGGATCTCCCACGCGCGCATCGATCCCCAACTGCAGGCACTGATCAAGCTCGAGGCACTCGAGCACCTGCATACCTACGACGTGGTGGCCGAATGAGCCGCGCCGGCCTCCCGCCGCGCGCGCCGAGCGGCGGCGCACCGCCCGGCGTGGCCGAGCTACCCGGCGGCGGGTTACTCGAGCTGGCCGCCCCTGCGCGGGAGATTGCGCGCCGTCACCGGGCCGAGTTCCTCGACGAGGAGAAGCTCTACGGCGACCGCGGCCTCGAGTGGTGCGCCTACGACAACCAATGGATTCTCGCGTGGGCCGCCGCTGACGCGGCCGGGTTCGAGGATTTCGGCAAGCAGATCGAATGGTTGGCACGGATCCTCGACGCGCGAGGCTACCCCGTCCAGCGGCTCGCCCGCGACCTCGAGATCGCCGCCGACGTGGTCGCTCCACTGCGTGCGGTGCTGGAGTCCGGTGCGGACACGGCGCGCGCTGGCGGCGGGCGTAGTACCTAGGTTTTACCCTGGCGACGAAGTACCGCCGTAGTACCGCGTTCCGAGCGGCGTGGAGCTGGCGTTCTTCGGGCTTACGTCCTCGGCGTGACGACCACGGCGTATGTGCTGCTGCAGTACTTCGTCCGCTCGCGCCGTGACCGTGCGCTTCGCCGACATCGTCGGCTTCACGCAGCTCTCGGAGCGCCTCTCGCCGTCAAGGGCAAGGGACCGATGACCACGTATCTGCTCGTCGCGGCGCGATGCGCAATCGGCGGCGCCGCGCACCCGGCTTGACCGGAGCTACCCTGACTGATTCGCTCGGCGGAGCCGGTACCAGTGCTCGTCGAACTTCAGCAGCCTCGCGAGCGCGTCCGGCTCCGCGTCCGCCACCTCCACATCGGTCACGTTCCATCCGGGGAAGGCCGCCTCGACGCCGCTGCGGCTCGCGCCTCGCGGCAGCGGTCCTCTGCGCCCAGGGGCAAATACGTCGAGCAGCACGGTGGCATCGCTGGCGGCGACTGCGCTGACCTCCCGGCCCATCGCCTCGCGCTGGGCATCGGTGAGGCCGTGGAATGTCCCGGTGTCGAGCACCAACCGGAAGTCGGAGCCGACGCCCGCCTCGCGCAGATCCGTCACGTCGCCGTGCACGACCCGCACGTCGACCCCGGTCTCTCGTACCCGCTCGCGTGCGCGCTGCAGGGCCTTTTCGACGATGTCCACACTCGTGACCTGCCAGCCGCGCTTCGCCAGTGGGACGCCCCAGACACCGCTGCCGCATCCGAGGTCGAGCGCCGGCCCGTACGGCGGCTCGCGCCCGCTCTCCTCGCGCTCGAACAGTTCCAAGAGCTTCTCGGCGAACGGGGGATGCTCTGCGAGGTCCTCCCAGGGGTGAACGCCGAGCAGGTAGAACAACTTGTAGGGAACGCCCATGCTGCACTCCTCAGGACTAGGTCGTGCAGGGCCACGGTCTCCGGAGAGATTTGCGCCCTCCTCAGAGTCTCTCCGGGTATCCGTCGAAAGTCAATCTGGCACCAGCGAACGAGCGTCTGGGCGCTCGCGGAGGGGGTTACTTAGAGAACTTCCCCCTCGTCGCGCCGGCACCATCGCCCGGTCGCTGGTTCAAATCCAGTCGCCCCGACTAGGCGAGGCTGGGATCGTGCACCTGCAGGGACGCTGGGGACCCAGTGTGGGTCGCCCGTCAACCCGGAGGCGCGGACAGGGCAGTCCGTACGACTGTTGGATCTAATAGTCCGAGGAATGCCTCGGCGGGCATCGGTTTGGCGAACAGGAATCCTTGGCCGACTCCATATCCCAGGCTTCTTAGTGCTCCGAGCTGGGCTTCGGTTTCGATGCCCTCCGCGACGACGCCGAGGTGCATCGACCCTGCGATGGTTCCGACGGCGGCGACTATCGCGTGTTCCGGGCTGCCCTCCTCCATCTTGGCCACGAACGAGCGGTCGACCTTCAGCCCGTCAAGTGGGAACCGGCTGAGGTAGCTGAGAGATGAGTAGCCGGTGCCGAAGTCATCCAGTACAACTTTGACGCCAAGGTCTCTCAGGCCGAGGAGCGTGTCGTGCGCCCCGTCCTGCTGCATGAGGACGCTCTCCGTGAGCTCGAGCGACAGCCGGCCAGGTTCAGTCCCCGCATCGTCGAGCGCTGCACGTACGACGTCCACCAAGTGGGTATCGGAGAACTGGCGAGCGGACACGTTGACCGCCAGGGTGAACCCATCGGGCAGTGAGTCTTGCCACTCGGTCAACTGCCGGCACGCTTCGTTCAGGACCCACTCACCCAGCGCGAGGATCAATGAGCTCTCTTCGGCGACGGGGATGAATGCCCCGGGCGCCAGCAGACCGCGTTCCGGATGCTCCCACCGGATGAGGGCTTCTGCGCCGATGATCGTCCGATCCTCCAGCGATACGAGCGGCTGGTAGTGAAGCCGCAGCTCGTTCAAGCTCTGCGCTCGACGCAGCTCGCTCTCGATCTGCATTCGGTCGGTGGAGCGTTGACGCATGCCCGCGTCGAAGAGCTCGAAGCGCCCGCCGCCGCGTTCCTTGGCGCGGTACATCGCGACGTCGGCGTCGCGGAGGAGGCTTTCAGCGGTTGCGCCCCGTCCCGAGATAGCGACGCCCACGCTGGCCGTGACGAAGAGCTCTCGGCCGGCGAGGACGAAGGGGCGACTTAGGCTCTCAATGATCCGGGCAGCCGCCGTGATCGCGTCTTGTTCGCGCTCGATGTCCTCGCACAGGACCGCGAGCTCGTCGCCGCCGAAGCGAGCCAGGGTGTCGGTCGAACGCATCGCTTCGCCGAGGCGCAAGGCCATCTGAGCCAGGAGCTCGTCGCCGGCCGCATGGCCCAAGCTGTCGTTGACGAGCTTGAAGCGGTCGATGTCCAAGAAGAGAAGGCCGACCTGCGCCCCGTCCCGACGAACTCGGTTAAGGGCATGCTGCAGGCGGTCTTGGAGGAGCGTGCGGTTAGGCAGGCCTGTTAACGCATCGTGCAGTGCCTGATGGGCGAGCGCCTCCTGCGAGTTCTTGATCGCGTCTTCGGCCACCTTCCGCTCGGTAATGTCGGCCGCGGTTCCGACCATGCGCACGACTTCCCCGCTGGCGTCGATCACCACCTCCCCTCGTGCGAGCACATGGCGCACCTCGCCATCGCTGCGGATAAAGCGGTGCTCGAATGGCTCGAATCGGCGCTCCGCCACGATTCGCTCGATCGTTTGCTCGAAGACCGGGCGATCTTCGAAGTGGACGAGCGCGGCGTAGGCCGCGAAGTTTGCATCGAACTCCTCAGGGCTCAGTCCAAAGAGCCTGTAGAGCTGCTCGGACCACACGATCTCATCGGCTACGCAGTCCCATTCCCAGCTGCCCATCTGGCCGATCTTCTCGGCCTCCGTCAGGCGCTCGCGCTCACGCCGAAGCTCCTCAGCGGCACGTCGCTGCTCCGTGATGTCTTGCACGATGGCGGAGGCACCGACGACCGCGTCGCCCTCGCTCAAAGGTGACGCGTTCACCCGAACGTCGATGCGGCGACCGTCCTTGTGGCGCCATTCGGCTTCATAGCCCTCGACCGGCTCGCCGCCGAGCACGGGCTGAACGAATCCGGCTCCATCCCCGGAGGGACCGCCGAGAAAGAGGACCTCGAGCGGCCGACCGATCACCTCGGCGGCCTCCCACCCGAAGACTCGCTGCGCGCCGCCGTTCCAACTGGTGAGAACCCCCAGGGCAGAGATGCTCATGATGGCGTCCTGCGAGGACTCAACGATGGTGGCCAAACGACGCAGGTGGCCACGCGTCTGCTCGTGAAGGTGCCAAGCCGCGACGTTCGCGGCACCGGCTGCGGTCACGAATCCTGCGTGGATCAAGGCCCACTTCCAGGGATGGGCTATCGCATCGCCGTGGTTGTACACCTCCTCGGGCGCGAGGGCGCCGCCGAGTCCGTGATGCACAAGAACGTAGCCGGCCGCCAGGAGGAAGGGAAACCAATCCTCGTACAGCGAGAGCACGGCGATCATCACAAAGAAGTGGAAGTGAGCTTCGATGGCGCCCTGCGAGAGGTGTACCGCCATCGCTGAAGCCGTCAGCAGTCCAACGGCAACGGCTCCCGAGGCCATCCGACGACGGTGCCGCTGAGTGAGCCCCACGAGGGCAAGTGCGGCCACCGAGCCGGACTCCACGAGAGCGTGGGTGACTCCAAAGCCTTGAAAGACTGCGAAGAGGAACAGGCCCGCCGCGTTAGCTCCCACCAGCCAAAGCATCCAGCGGTGACGCTGCGCCCAAGCCTCGTCCGACAGGGTGCGCCCCCGTGGCAACCTGCTCAAGACGGCCTGCAGCGCACTGTGTTTCTGTAACAGTCGCCGGCGCCGCCATCCGAGGTCGCTATCGGCAGGTGCTTCCTAACCCCTGAATCGGTCTCCCACTTCTTCCGATGGGAACACTCGCAGCGGCCAAGCCGAGCACCGCAGTATCGCCGAGGTACCGACTGCTGTGTCTCATGCGTCCAGATCGTGCACGGGCGGGCACGGTGAAGACGGGAACCGGCGCTTGACACGTGCTCCCCCGGTCGGGTCTACTCGAACGCGCTACGGGGGCGCCTCGCCTGGGCGTTCCGGAGAATTCAACAAGGGAGCGTCCATGGCATCGAACGGAACGTCCCACCTCGTCATCATGTTCACCGTCGGGCCTGATGACGTGGCCGAGGGAGATCGCCTCTTTGCGAGCCATCGGGAGTTCATGGAGGGACACCCCCGCGACGGCGACGTGGCGCTGCTGGACTACAGCATCTCCAAGGGGCCGGAGCTATCGGACCCGATGGACCCGAGCTCAGAGCCAACCGGCAACACGACTTTCGTGGTCGATGAGCGCTACGCATCTCCTGCCGGCATCGCTAACCATTGGCAGGAGACGACAGCCAACTGGGCGGAGATGTCCTCCGCCGCGCCGGCCTGGTTCGCCAAGGCCACGATCGTGACGCTGCACAACGGCACGGTCGTCCAAGGAGGCTGAGTGGTCACGCGGACAAAGGACGGAGAGTCAATGTCATACCTACGGACTCACTTCTGGCCCAGCGGGACCGAGTAGCAGTACCGGACCATGATCAAGGTGCTGCATCCCGAGTTGGGACTCCCGCTCCCGATCGCAGTCGGGTTCGCCGGTCAGCCCGAGGAGCGCACCGCCCAGGTCGCCCACCACGGCTCCATCTGACCCACGCCATCACACCGACCCAGGAGAGATCAACATGCCGACGGTCATCGCGTACCACGAAGTCGACGATCAGCAGCACTGGCTCGCTTCCGCCAATCGCGAGGAGTTCCTCGGGCCGCTCGGCGTGACCGGCATCCGGGAGTTCGTCGACCCGGAGAACCCCTCGCGGGTGGCGGTGCTCATGGAGGTCCCGGACATAGATGGCTTCGCGGCCGCGATGCAAACCGATGACGCGGCCAAGGTCATGGGGGAGGACGGCGTGCGGGGGGAAACGCTCGTGATGCTCGTCGCGGCAAGCTGACGAGGTCCAACCAGAGTCGCGCCGCGGGGCCTTCGCTGGGCCCTGTGGTACCGCCGTAGTACCGACTGCTGTGTCTCATGCGTCCAGATCGTGCACGACCGGGGGCGGTGGGGACGGGAGGGACGCGAGGCGACGTATCTACAGGTGGGCGGCGTCGGCTGGGGGCCGAGCGGTCGCTGGTTCAAATCCAGTCGCCCCGATTCTTCGTACACGGGCATTTGTGGGTTATCACAGCCGTCGCGGCCGCACCTCGCAAGCTGGCGGCGCTAACGCCGCTCATGTCGTCGGGGTCGTGGTGGCCGCGGCCTTGCCCTGTTCCGGTGCCTTGCTGCCGTCGGGGGCGATGAAACGATTGACGAACGCGAGCGCCTTCTCGGCCACCTCGCGCCAGCCGTGGTCGATCGTTAGCGAGTGGCCGCGGTTCGGGATCTTTTCGATCTCGGTTGCGGCCTTGTTGTGCTTCTGCCTCTTGTAGGCGGCATGGGCGATCGCCCAGGGCACCGTGTTGTCCTTCTCGCCGTCGAGGATCAGCAGCGGCCCTCGGTCGGGGTTCTTCGGGTCCACCTTGGCCTCGGTGAAGGGGTTCAGGTTGGCGTTGGCCATCTGCATCAGCGCCGCGCCCGGCGCGGCCACGTGGTAGGTCTCGTAGAGCTGCTTCGCCTCCTCGTCGCTCAGCGCGTTCGCCCACCCGTACTTGAACTCGTCCAAGCTGAGCGTGATTGCGCGACCTCGGTTGAGGGGGTTCTTCAGCACCGGAGCGGCCGACTTCAGGGCCGAGAGCGGTAGCGGCAGCACCCCTCGGAAGGGTCCGGGGTCGATTGCGACGGATGCCGCGGACAGGCCACGATCGGCGATCATGAAGGTCAAGAGCCCACCGGTGGAGTGGCCCATCACAGCCGGCTTCTTGTCCAGCTTTCCGATCACGTGGGCGGTGTGGTCGGCGACCTGCTTGAGCGTCTTCTTGGCGAGCACCTCCGGGTTTGCCCTCGCCGCTTCGACCGTCTCCGGGTCGTCGGGCCAGGACGGGCTGACAGGGGCGTACCCCGCCTCCTCGAAGAGCTGGGCCCAGTTGTCCCAGCTGCTCGGCAAGAGCCATAGCCCGTGGATGAACACCACCGGCGTCCTGCCGCTCTGGTTCGCGCGTTCGACTTGCTGCGTCTCGCGCTCAGTCATGCTCGTCGGGTCGGTCGACGAGCCGTTCGATGGGGCGGTGGGCATTGGAGCCCCCTTCTGGTCTCGCCCGCAAGCAGATCCCACCGCGGGCAATCCCAAAGCAGTTGGGTCCACTCTCTGGCCCCATCACTCAAAAGTCAAGGGTGACTTGCCTCATGCTTTACGACCTGCTGGAGTCGATCGGGTGACGCCTCGAGTAGCGGACGTCGGAGGGATCAAGTGCGCTGACGTGGTCGATGCGATTGGGCGGCTTCATCGTCACCGCTGCCACATCCTCGACCTCGTCAGCCCTACGCCCGGACGCGTCCTGTTTGGGCCGGCGGTCACGGTTTCCTACTTCCCGAGCTGTGCGGCCGGGCTGGATCCCGAGCGCTACAACCTGGCGAACCTCTTCCATGAGGCCGTGGGTGATGCGCCCGACGGGAAGGTCCTCGTCCTGGCAAGTAACGGCTACACCGATACCTCGATGGGCGGGGGCACGAAAATGTTGCGAGTGCAGGAGCATCGTCTGGCCGGGGTGTTGACGGATGGCCGCCTTCGTGACTTCGACGAACTCGCCAACTATGACTTCGCGGCCTACTGCAGCGGTGAGACCACACGGTGGGGCGGTGGCGAGGTGACGCCGTTTCAGGCGAACGTCCCGGTGGTTGTGGGTGGCGTCGGAGTCTTTCCCGGCCACTGGGTCTTCGCCGATTCCTCGGGCGCGGCCGTAATTCCGGCTGACCAGGTCGACGAGGTCCTGACCATGGCGCACGAGATCGAGGAAGACGACGCGGCATCCCGGGATGAGATTGCAGGTGAAACCTGAGCGGTCAGCCTTTCGGAACGAGTCGCCCTGCCGGATCACCCGCATCTACGCGGTCCGCAACCCGAACAAGCTCGGCCGGCTTGAGACGGTGGCGGAGCTGCGGCGCTGACGACCCAAACCAGCTCGGGCAATGGCGTCAGCACGGCTGCTGCGTGTAGCGCCCGCTGTGTCGGCCTTTCGCGGCTGGGGAGGGAGGTGATGGCGCACGTCGGCGCCAGTTGTTGACGGCCACGGTCTGCACTTCCCGCAGGAGCATCCTGCGCTGTCCGGGCCTCCTGAGGAGCGCCCGGCCGGCGACGGACAGCCCGAGGGCGGGAGTGAACACCGTCGAAGGAGGGAGATCGTGGCTGAGGACGCGCATCAGCGCGCAGGCGAGCTCGGGGTCGGCCGCTATACGGCGCTGGATCTCCTGGGTGAGCAGGGGTGGCGGGCCGGGAGCACCCATGTCGTGGGCGAACCAGTACATCTCCCAGGCGTCCCGATCGCGCCAGCACCACCAGTCGTGCAACGCCCGATCGGCGTCGCTTGCGCCGCCGAGAGCCCTCTCGATTACGGGCGCCAGCTCGACGGCCTGTCGAAGGGCGTCTGAGATTCCCTGGCCTGGGGTGGGGTCCTTGAAGTGGCCGGCGTCGCCGACCAGCACCCAGCCCGGCCCGGCGGACTCCCGAAAGAAGCCGTCCCGCGACATCATCCGAATCGGCCCGACCCGCGTCGCGCGGGCCAGGATGGCCTCGAGCTCGGGCCAGTGGGCCAGCTCTGCGGCGTGTGCGGCCTCTCGGTCGGCCAGCACCTCGTCTCTGCGTTCTATCGATGGGACCACGGCGGCCATGAACAGGTCGGCGTCCGTGGGGAAGGCCAGGAACCCGTGGTCCCCGATGCCGCCAATCCACATGTGGCCGTCATCTGCATCCGCGCCCTCGAAGTAGGCCCAGGTAAAGATCCTGCCCGCAGGCGTCCGGTGGTACTCCGCGGCCCCGACGAACCGAGCCACGGCGGAGCGGACCCCATCGGCGCCGACCACGAGTGGGGCGCGCAGCTCTCCTGACTTGGTCTTCACCCCTGCCACGCGGCCGCACTCTTTGACCAAACCCGTGATCGCCGTCTGCGTCCGCACCTCAGCGCCCGCCGCGGCAGCGGTTTCGAGCAGGATCGCGTCGAGGGTGACCCTCCTCGCGGTCACCATCGGGGCGCCGACCAGTGCGGTGAAATCGGTATCGATGCGGTCGTCGTCGAAGGCGATGGTCGCGCGCTCGATCGCGGGGGTGACCTTCAAGAGCGGTTCGAGCACCCCCAGGCGGTCGAGGATCTTCACCCCCGAGGGCTGTACGCCGTGGGTGGAGGCGGTGTCGCTGGGAAAGCGCGCGCGGTCGACTACGCACACCCTCAGTCCGGCCCGCGCGAGCAGGGTGGCCAGCGGCGAGCCCGCACACCGGGCGCCCACGATGATCACGTCAAACCGTTCAGCCATCAAACATCGCCCCCAGGCTCCTACCCACAACTCGCCCCGTCGATTACCTCCGGGTAATCGACGGGCGGCCACTGGGCCACTAGGGTCGCCGCCGAATGGCGACGGTGACGTCACAAGCGACCGGGGCCTTGTTGCGTGAGTGGCGCGAACGACGGCGGGTCACCCAGCTCGAGCTGGCTCTCGAGGCCGGTGTCTCGGCCCGCCATCTGAGCTTCGTCGAAACCGGTCGGTCGAAGCCGGGCCGCGAGATGCTGCTCCGGGTCCTCCGGCGCCTGGAGGTTCCGTTCCGCGAGCAGAATCGACTTCTGCTCTCTGCGGGTCACGCCCCAGCCTTCCCCGAGCGCTCCCTCGAGCACGCCGAGCTTCAGCCGGTGCGCGACGCGCTCGACGTGATCCTCCATGGCCATGAGCCCTACCCGGCCGTTGCCGTCGACCGAACCTGGAACCTGATCGCCGCCAACTCGCCGATGTATGCGCTGGCGGCGGTCGTCGATATCGATCCGGCGCTTCTTGAGCCCCCCGTCAACGTGATGCGCCTCGGTCTCCACCCCCGGGGGCTGGGGCCGCTGATGGTCAACCTCGGCGACTGGCATGCGCACTGGCTCGCACGGCTCGAGCGGCAGCTTGCGGTCACCGGCAACGATGAGCTCGCTGCGCTGATCGAGGAGATCTCGGGCTACCCCGTGCCGGAGCCGGAGCGCGATCCCGCCTCCGGGCTCGGCGGAAGCGAGATCCTTGGCCCCGTCAGGTGTCACGCCCCAGGCGGTGGCGAGCTGTCGTTCTTCGGCATGTTCGCCACGTTCGACACTCCCTTCGAGGTGACCACCTCCGAGCTCGCCATCGAGCTGCTGTTCCCGGCTGACCGAGCGACCGCGGAACTGCTGGAGAACCTGCCGACCGACCCTGACGAACTGCTCGCGCTGGCGCGAGAGCTGGGAGGAGCCCAATGACCTCGGCCAAATACGGTCTCGGACAGTTCATCTGCGGCGCCGGGGGCGTCCTGCTGATCGTCTCCCTGTTTCTGCCCTGGGCCGGAGGCGCTGGCACAGACCTGAGCGGCTGGGAACTGTGGACGATGGCCGATGTCTTCTTCCTGACCGTGGGCCTGGTGGCGATCGCTATGGCTCTCACGGGCGGGCGCATCGGCCTCTTTCGCCCGGATCTCTCGCTGAGCGGCGCGGCGGACCTGCTCGGGGTGGTCGCGACGGTGCTGCTTGCCTGGCTCGTCATCTTCGACTTCCCCGAGGGCGCCAGCCGCGACATCGGCGTCTTCCTGGCGTTGATCGGAACGATGGCCGTGGCCGGCGGCGCCGGCGACTACGCGACGCTGCGCGGCGCGCCTCTGTTTCCGAAAACCACCCCGGCTCCGGCGCCGGACAGCGGCCTCAGCGATCGACCGTGATCGTGCCGCTTTGCACCTTGCCGTGGATCTTGCAGAAGTAGGTGAGCTTGCCCCTGGAGGCCGGCTTCAGCGCGTAGGCACCCTTGGGGTCCAGATTCCCCGAATCGAACTTGACGGTGCTGTCGCTGTCGGAGGTGACGGTGTGGGGGACGGCCCCGTTGTTGCGCCACTTGACCGATTGGCCGACCTTGATCGTGACGTCTTCGGGCTTGTAGAAGTTGTCCCCGATCGACACGCTCACGGCCGCGGGGACTGTCTCCTGCTGCTTGGCTGTCGCTTGTTCCTTGGTGGTCGTCTGGCTGCCCGAGTCGGAGCTTTCCTCGTCATCGTCGCCGCACGCCGAGAGCGGCAGGCCGGCTAGCGCGAAACCCGCGATCCTCTTGGAGCGGGAATAGGGCGTACGATCAGCGTCGCTGCCGTCGGCCCAGTCGGCTTCGGTGTAGCGAGCTGCCGAGGAGGAGACGCGCGCCGGGCGGATCGCAGCGATGGACGAGGTCATCGCCACGCGCTCGACATCGGCATCCAGCGCCGCGCGGAGGACGCGCAGGGAGCCGTCGCGAGCCGGGACGATGAGCTCGTCGGGGTCCTCGGGCTGAACCGGGGGGAAGGGGGAGGCCACGTGGAGGACGTAACGGCAGCCGGCGGTCGCCTCGGGCCATCCGGCGTCCGACTTGAGGTCTGCCGCCACGACCTCGGGCCGCGAGCCCGAATCGACACCGGCCGCGTCGAGGGTCTCGCGCACCGCGCGCTCCCGCGCGAGATCCCGCACGGTCGTTCGCCCGTCGTAGCCCCGCTCGAGCAGGGCCGCGACGCACCAGCCACCGAGAAACCCCGTGCCGCCGGTCACCAGCACCATCTCACCCGATCCGGTCATGGCCAGACGCTAACCGTTGACGCCGTGGCTGGACGCTCGGGGCCCACCGAGGGATACACACTCGGAGTGGGCCCCGCGCTCGGGGCGCGCGGCCAGACGTAGAGCCATTGCTCTGCCGCCCTCTTTCGGGGCCGCGGCGCGTACAGAATGATTATCCAAGCCGGGACGGGCCGAAACCGACATCGACCGAGAGGATTTTCATGACCAAGAAGGCGGACTTCAACGCGGAGGAGTGGGCGACGGTGGCCGAGGGACCGCTGCTTGCCGGCATGCGGGTGATCACCTCGGATCGCGGTGGAACGATCCGGGAGACCCTCGCCATGAGCAAGGTCTATGCCCACGCCCGCGAGCAGCAGGGCGGCAGCGAGCTGCTCGACGAGCTGGTCGCGACGCCGCCGGCCATCGACCCCGCGCGGGCTCAGGCAGCCCGGGAGAACGCCATCGAGGGACTGCGCGAGGCCGTGCGTGTGCTCGAGGAGAAGGCCACCCCCGAGGAAGCCGATGCCTTCAAGGGCTTCGTCCGCGACGTGGCCCAGGCCACGGCCCGGGCCCACAAGGAGGGCGGGTTCCTGGGTGTGGGCGGCACGGAGATCAGCCCGGACGAGCAGGCAGCGCTCGACGAGATCGAGGCGGTCCTGGATCCCAGGTAGAGCGAGCTACCGGCGCCGGTCCTGGAACTGGCGGTAGCGGACCGCGTAGCGGCAGTAGATGCCGCCCAGTTTGCCGAGGCGGAGGCCCATGCTCTGAAGGGATTCGCGCAGCAGCTCGTGGTACAGCCCCGTCGACTTGGCGCCGCGGAACGAGTAGCGCGACCAGTTTCCGGTGCTGCTGTACGGGACCTCGCGCTTCGCCTCCGGCTCGCCCTGCTGGAACAAGGCCGTGGCGCGGGGGCTGCGGGCGAGCCTGCCGTAGTCATGCAGCCCGATCAGCGACTGGAGGAACGCATTGAAGATGTAGAGGCGGGGCGCGAAGGAGTACTGCAGGTAATGCACCCCGCCGAGCGGTCCCCTGGTCCGGACGCCGACCGGCGACGGCGTCTCGAACGCCCCCAGCGCCCGCTCGGCGAGCGCGGCGTAATCCGGCCGGTTGAGGCGCCGCGCTCCCCTCGTGAGGGCGCTGACGGCCACCGACTGGGCCATGCCGCTCATCCACGGTGGCGAGCCGCCGCCGAAGTCGAACAGGTACTCCCAGGCCACGAATCCGCTGTGGCGCTGGACCGTTAGGCCGGCCAGCTCGTCGAGGAGGTGCCGCAGCCGCTCGGGGCGGCACGGGGTGCCCGGCGTGGGGCCGGGGGGCCGTGCCCCGCACACGGGCTTGACGGGCTTTCCGGGCTTGCGGGTGACGCAGGCGCCGTTTAGGTTGTTGGCCTTCTTGAAGTTCGAGAGCGGATGCAGTTGCAGGCCGCGGCCGGGGAAGTACTGATAGAGCAGCTCGCTGCCGCGGAACGTGAGCTGGTCGCCGGTCGCCGGGAAGGCCTTGTTCGGCCAGTAGGCGCTGTTCCGGCGAAGCTGGAGGAAGATCGAGGGCATCCGCGTTGCAGTCAGCCGCCCGGCGAGCGCCACCCGCTCGACCGACCGGACCACGTACCCGAGCTCGCGTTTGCGCGCTCCGGACAGCCGCCCGAGCGTGGCGCGCCCGCGGCGGTAGGTCCGGCGGTAGCGCGAGTAGTCGGAAGGGCTGATGCCCCGCCTCTGAGCGGCCAGGGCCAGGGCGCGGCCCACCGCCTGGCGGCCCTGCGCGGCAGAGTGTGCCCGGACCCGTGGGCGGCCCGGAGCAGGCCCGAGGTCGATGTCCGACGGTGCGGGCACGAACGGGTCGTCCACGCGCTCGACCTGGCCCAGGCCTACCACGATCACCGGCTCCGCCTGTGCCGGGGAGGCACAGAGCACCACCGCGACGCCCGTCACGGCTGTCAGTGCGGCGAGTGGGAGGCCGCGGCTGGTCAGCGCACGCAGGGCTGGGTGTCCTTGGTCACGACACTCCCGCCCGAGTAGTAGCTGTTGGTCTGTACGTAGGTCCACTTGCGCCGGCACGTACGCGGCGTCTCGGCGAACGCCACCCTCCGGCGCCCGACGCGCTTGGTCTTGGCCGGCAGGGTCAGATGCAGGCTGGAGATCGTGAACGGGCTTTGCGTGCCGGGTGCGGGGGGCGTGCCCTCAGCCGTCTCCACCGTGTCGCTGCCGCGGAAGAGGGTGGGCAGGTAGGTCTTGATGCCACCACCGGCGTCGGCGTATATGAGAATCGCGGGCTTGGGCGGGATGGGCTTGCCCGCTTCGTCGATGTCCAGCGTCCCATTGAAGGCCTGGACCTTCGCCTGCACGGGCTTGGGGACGATCGGGCGAGCATCGGCAGTGGCGCTGCCGGTGCCCAGCTTCGAGGCGGCCGGACAGGCCGAAGGGCCGGTCTTCTCGAGCTTGGACTCGAGGCACTTCGCGAACCTCGACGGGTGGAACCGGAAGCCGGTGAAGCGGATCTTGATCGTCCGCGACGAGCGCGAGGACCGCAAGCCATCGCTCGTGTACAGCAGCGACGAGAAGTCGAGCGCGGCCGGTTGTGGTCGCGCGGCGGTGCCCGCGCGCGGCGGTGAGGCTTTGACCTGCAGGATCAGGTTGTCGTTGCCGTTCGACCCGGGTTCGCCGGCGATGGCGATGCCTCCCAGCCCGGCCAGCGATCCGGCAATCACGATGAGAACCACCCTGCGCATGAGACCCCCCAGTTCAGTGACTTCCGACGTTGAAGCTCACTGACGACCCTCTCCGATGCCACCGCTCAAGTCAACCGGCAGCCCGGCCGCCGCCAGGGCCGCGGACTGGTCCATGTACCCCTGCATGCGCACGACCCGCCCGTCTCGAACCGTGAAGACGACCGCGGTGTCGCTCTCCATCTCGATGCCGCTGCCTCTGCCGCGCCGGTATTCGTGTAACAGCAGGACCACCAGGTCGCCCGCGTGGAGGAACTCCTCCGGCTCGAGGCGACGCTCTTCCCACGCTTCGAGGTCCTCTGTCTCGAACGTGTGGATCAGCTCGGGAAGACCACGGTAGACCTGGCCCTCTTCAAGGCCGCCGACCGTGCCGTGACCCTCGACGTCGGGGTCGAGCAACTCCGCCGCCCGCTTCCAATCCTGTCGCAGGGTTGCTTCGAAGAGCTCCCGCACGAGCTGGACGTTCGCTTCGGACATGCCACGAAGTATCGAGGCAAGCCGCGGCCTCGACAGGGCAAGCCGGGGAGTCTAGGTTTCACCCGACATCACCGTTCGACGAAAGAGGGAGTCGTGAGCGCTACCGGAGCAAAGGTCGTCGGCCCCACCGACGGTAAGGCCGGCTTCCTGGGGAGCATCGGTGTGCGGTTCATGCTCGACGGCCCGGAGGCTGGTGAGCGCTTCTCGCTCGTCGAGCACCCGATGGGCCCGCGGGCACTCGCTGCGCCGCTGCACCGTCACAACAACGAGGACGAGTACAGCTTCGTCGTCGAGGGGCGCATGGGCGCCCTGCTTGGCGATGAGCACCTCGAGGCGGGTCCCGGCGACTTTGTGCACAAGCCGCGGGGTCAGTGGCACACGTTCTGGAACGCCGGTGACGAGCCGTGCCGGATCCTGGAGATCATCTCCCCGGCGGGATTCGAGCGATTCTTCGCCGAGCTCGTCGAAATCGGGGGGGCCGCTCAGGCAGACCCGGAAACGCTGGGCGCGCTCTGCGCTCGATTCGCGCTCGACATGGACCCCGATTCGGTTCCCGGTCTGGTCGAGCGCTTCGGGCTGCGCTTTCCTGGCGAGCCGGTCTGAGGGGCGTAGATGGCAGGCGAGGTGACGGTGGTAGCGACCGTGAAGCTCAAGCCCGAGCACCAGGAACGGGCGCTCGCGATTCTCGAAAGGTGATCGCCGCCACCCACGGCGAGGACGGGTGCGTGAAGTACACCCTCCATCGCGCCACCAACGAGGCCGGCGCGTTCTCGATCGTCGAGGTGTGGCGCTCACCTGGCTCCGATCGCGCAGGCCTTCGAGATGCTCACCGAGCCGCCGCAGATCCTGTTCTGCGAGCCGGTAGCCGTCGGCGACCCGGACAAGGGAATGCTTTGATGCACGGGCGATGAGCGCCGTGCGGATCACGCACATCGGCGGCCCCACCGTGCTGCTGGAAATCGGCGGCTGGCGGCTGCTGACCGACCCCACGTTCGACCCGGCGGGCGGGAGTTACCGCTTCGGCTGGGGCACCGGGTCCAAGAAGCTGGCTGGTCCGGCGGTGGCCCCGGCCGACCTGGGCCGGATCGACGCGGTGCTGCTGAGCCACGACCAGCACGAGGACAACCTGGACGCCGCCGGCCGCCAGGTCATGGACGGGTGCCGCACGGTGGTGACCACGGTGGCCGGAGCGGGGCGGCTGGGCGACGGGGCGGTGGGCCTCGACGAATACGCGACCACCACGCTGGAGCAGGAGGGCCGGCCCACGATCACCGTGACCGGCACGCCGTGCCGCCACGGTCCGCCGCTGAGCGGGCCGATCGTGGGCCAGGTGACCGGCTTCGCGCTGGCGTGGGAGGGACAGCGCAGCGGCCAGCTCTGGATCTCCGGCGACACGGTGCTCTACGACGGCGTCCGCGGCGTGGCCGAGCGGCTGCAGGTGGGCACCGCGATCATGCACCTGGGCGGCGTGCGGTTCCCGGTGTCCGGCCCGCTGCGCTACACGATGACCGGCGCCGAGGCCGTGGAGCTGTGCGCGCTGGTGAAGCCGGCGACTGTGATCCCCGTGCACTACGAGGGCTGGAAGCACTTCCGCGAGGGACGCGCCGCGGTGGAGCAGGCGTTCGCCGTGGCCGGGCCCGACGTGCCCGCGCCCACCTGGCTGGACATCGGCCAGGCGCACACGGTCGAGGTCTGACCGCGCCCGGTTCGCCACCTGGACAAACGCGGGCGGCCGATCTCTAGACAAGCGGCCAATGGCATCCGGGCGGGCGCCGGAAAGGCTCCCGCGGTCGCTCCCCGCCGACCAATCCAGGAGGCCCCCAAGTGAAGCTCGTGATCGGGATCGTCCGGCCCGAAAAGGCCAACGACGTGCTCGCAGCGCTGTATGCCGCCGAGGTGCGCGGCGTGACGCTCAGCCGTGTCCAGGGCCACGGGGGCGAGTTCGACCGCGTGGAGACTTACCGCGGCACCACCGTCCAGATGGGCCTGTCGGACAAGGTTCGGTTCGACCTCGCGGTGTCCGAGGAGTACGTGGAGCCGGCGATCGAGGCGCTCTGTGCGGGCGCGCGCACCGGTGAGGTCGGTGACGGCAAGATCTTCGTGCTGCCGCTGGAGCGCGCCGTGCGGATCCGCACCGGCGAGTCCGACCAGGGCGCGCTGACCCCGGTGACCGCATGATGGAGACGCTGCTTCTGGCCGCCTCCAAGGTGGACACCGGCGACACCGCGTGGATGCTGACGGCCACCGCGCTGGTGATCCTGATGACACCGGCCCTGGGTCTGTTCTACGCCGGGCTCGTGCGCTCCAAGAACACCCTGAACACGTTCATGATGTGCGTGGCGGCGCTGGCCGTGGCCACCGTCACCTGGGCGGCGATCGGCTACTCGTTCGCCTTCTCGGACGGCAACGGCTTCATCGGTGGCTTCGGCTTCGCGTTCCTGAACGGGGTCGACTTCGTGCCCAAGGACGAGCAGACGATCCCGCACCTGCTGTTCATGGCCTTCCAGGGCAGCTTCTGCATCATCACCGTGGCGCTGGTGTCAGGCGCGGTCGCCGAGCGCATGCGGTTCGGGCCGTTCCTGGTGTTCGCCGGCCTGTGGTCGGTGCTGGTGTACGCGGTGCTGGCCCACTGGGTCTTCGGCGGCGGGTGGCTGCAGGAGCGCGGCGCGCTGGACTTCGCGGGCGGCGTACCGGTGGAGATGGGCTCGGGTTTCTCGGCCCTGGCGGCGGCGCTGGTGGTGGGCGCCCGGCGCGACTACGGCCGCGCGGCGCTGCTGCCCCACAACGCGGTGTACGTGCTGCTGGGGGCCGGACTGCTGTGGTTCGGCTGGTTTGGCTTTAACGGCGGCAGCGGGGTGTCGACGGGGAACTCGGGCGTGCTGGCGTTCACCAACACGCTGCTGACCCCCGCCTGCACGCTGGTGGTGTGGTTCGCGCTCGACCTGATCCGCGGCCGGCAAGTCACAGCCATCGGGGCGGCCACGGCGATCATCGTGGGCTGCGTGCTCATCACGCCCGCAGGCGGGTTCATCAGCCCCGGCTGGGCGATGGCGCTGGGAGCACTGGGGGCTCTGCCCAGCTACGCGGTGATCCAATGGCGCCCGCGCACGCGCGTGGATGAAACGCTCGACGTGCTGGCCGCGCACGGCGTCGCGGGGTTCACCGGGATCCTGTTCATCGGCGTGTTCGCGAGCAAGTCGTGGAACGGGATCGACGACGGCTTCGCCTACGGCAACATCGACCTGCTGGGCCACCAGGCGCTGGCCGCGGTCGCGGCCCCCCTCTACGCCTTCGGCGCCACCTACTTGTTGCTGCGCGTGATGGGCGCCCTGTTCCCCCTGCGCGCGAGCGAGCGCGACGAGGCGCTGGGCATGGACGTGACCCAGCACGGGGAGGAGGCCTACATCACCGGCGAGGGCGCGATCCTGGTGCCGCGCGACAAACTGGTGCCGGTCGACGAGAAGGCGCTGGCGGCGGGCGAGACGTAGGTCCGCGCAGTAGCCGCTGAGCGCTTACTGGTGCGGGTGCGGCGCACCCGCACCAGCGCGTAGCCGGCCGTGAGCACGGTCACCGTGAGCAGCACGGGCACGGTGAGCGGGCCCACGACGTCGCTGACCTGGTGCCAGCTCCCGCCCAGCGCCCACCCGGCGCCGATCAGGGCGGCGTTCCACAGCGCTGAGCCCAGCATGGTCAGCAGCACGAGCATGGCCACGCCGTGTGCGATAAGAACTTCCTGTGCCCATTCGGTCACGGCGGCGGAAGGTAGCGGGCGCGCGCGGAGCCGCCCAGTCCTCTCCGCTGCTCAGCTGGTGGCGGTGAAGTCGGGCACCGACGTGCGCGCCACGTCGGCCGCCTGGTCGTCGGCCTTGGTCTGGGACTCGCGCTCAGCGGCGACCCGCTGGCGGTAGAGCTCGACTTGCGCGTCCCGCTGCTCGCCGGTCCAACCGAGTACGTCACCCATCAGGGCGGCAGCCGGCTCGGCGGACGCCAGGCCGCGGTCGAAGGTCTCAATCGAGATCCGGGTGCGGCGGGCGAGCACGTCGTCCAGGTGCATCGCGCCCTCGTGTGAGGCCGCGTAGCGCACCTCCACCCGCAGGTAGTCGTCGGCGCCGTCCAGCGGCCGGCCGAGGTCCGGATCGCGCCGGACCTCGTCGAGCAGGTCGTGGATGGCCGAGCCGTAGCGACCCAGCAGGTGCTCGATCCGCTCCACGTGCAGGCCGCTCTCGCGCGCCAGCCGGGCGCGCTGGTTCCAGAGCACGCGGTAGCCCTCGGCGCCCACCAGCGGCGTGACCTGGGTGGCGGAGTGCGGCACCTTCTCGTCCAGCCCGCGGACCGCAGCATCCACGGCGTCGCGGCCCATGACGCGGTAGGTCGTGTACTTACCGCCCGCCACCGATACGAGCCCGGGCGCGGGGGAGGCCACGGTGTGTTCGCGGCTGAGCTGGCTGGTGGCCGCGCTCTCCTCGGCCAGGAGCGGACGCAGGCCCGCGTACACGCCCTCCACGTCCTCATGGGTCAGCGGGCTGGCCAGCACCTTGTTCACCTGGCCGAGCACGTAGTCGATGTCGGTTGCCGAAGCCGCGGGGTGGGCCCTGTCCAGGTCCCAGTCGGTGTCGGTGGTGCCGATGATCCAGTGCCTGCCCCACGGGATCACGAACAGGACGCTCTTCTCGGTGCGCAGGATCAGACCGGTGTCCAGCTGCACGCGGTCGCGCGGCACCACCACGTGGATGCCCTTGGAGGCGCGCACCTTGAACTTGCCGCGCTCGCCGACCAGGTCCTGTACGTCGTCGGTCCAGACACCGGTGGCGTTGATGACCTCGCGCGCGGACACGTCGATCTCGTCGCCGCTCTGGCGGTCGTGGATACGGACGCCGGTGACCCGGCCCGCCTCGCGCAGGAACCCCACGACGGGCGCGCTGCTGGCCACCGCCGCCCCGTACTGGGCAGCGGTGCGCGCCACGGTCAGCGTGTGGCGGGCATCGTCGATCTTGCAGTCCTGGTACTGGATGGCACCGATCAGCGCGTCCGGCCTCAGCCCGGGCGCCACCTTCAGCGCTCCGCGCCTGCTCAGGTGGCGGTGCCGGCGCAGGCCTTGGGCGCCACCGAGGCCGTCGTACAGGATCAGGCCGGCGCCGATGTATGGGCGCTCCCAGAAGCGGTTCTCCAGCGGCATCAGGAACGAGACCGGTCGCACGAGATGGGGACAGATCGTGTTCAAGAGCAGGCTGCGCTCGCGCAGCGCCTCGCGGACGAGGCCAAACTCGAGCTGTTCCAGGTAGCGCAGCCCGCCGTGGATGAGCTTGCTCGAGCGGCTGGAGGTGCCGGCGGCGAAGTCGCGCGCCTCGACCAGGGCCACGCGCAGGCCGCGGCTGGCGGCGTCCAGGGCGGCGCCGGTGCCGGTCGAGCCCGCACCGATCACGACGATGTCGAAGGTCTCGGAGCCCATCCGCTCGAGGTCCGCCGCCCGCTGAGCGGGGCTGAGCACTCCCGGCTGGACGACATCGGCGGTTCTGGGCATGCCCCGGAGACTAGCCCCCGTTTCGGCGAGGGCCCAGCGGGGCATGAGCGCCAGTGGAGTTGCAGGACGAGACGAACGAGGAGAGGAGCCGGTGTGTCGGGATCGCAGCGTCAAGGGCGCTTTCGTTGGCAGCGTTCGCCCGTCGGGGAGTTGGTCGCGGAGTTCTTCGGCACGTTCGTGATCCTGGCCTTCGGCTGCGGCGTCGTGGCCATGACCGTCGCCGCGCTGCCGGAGTCCGGCCGCGGCGATGTGGGGCTGGCATCCGCCGGCGACTGGCTCCTGATCGCGTGGGGCTGGGGCTTTGCCGTGGCCTTCGCGGTGTACCTGGCCGGAGGCGTCAGCGGCGCCCACCTAAACCCGGCCGTGACCCTGGCCCAGGCCGTCTCGCGGGGCTTTCCGTGGAAGAAGGTCCCCAGCTTCTGGGCCGCTCAGCTGCTGGGCGCGTTCGCGGGGGCCGCGCTCGTCTACTTCAACTACCACGACGCCATCTCGGCGTTCGAGTTGTCGGAGAAGATCACCCGCGGTGCGCCGGACTCGGTCGCCAGCTTCGGCATCTTCGGCACCACCCCCGCGCCGTACTTCGACAGTTGGTTCGGGCCGTTCATGGACCAGGTGATCGGCACCGCGTTCCTGGTGGCCTTCATCTTCGCCGTCACCGACGAGTTCAACGCGCCGGTCAAGTCCAACCTCGCGCCACTGATCGTGGGCTTCATCGTCGTGGCCGTCGGCATCTCCTACGGCGCCAACGCCGGCTACGCCATCAACCCGGCGCGCGATCTCGGGCCCCGCCTGCTGGCCTTCATCGAGGGATGGAAGGAGGTGGCCATCCCCGGCGACTACGGGAAGGTCAACTCGTACATGTGGATTCCGATCGTCGGGCCGCTGGTAGGCGGCGTGATCGGCGGGGTGCTCTACGACAAGCTCATCCGCGACGTCCTGATCGCGCGGAGCACGCCCCCTGACCCGGACGTGGTCGAGGAGGCCAGTACCGATATCGACGAGCCCGGCCGCATCCGGGTCACCCAGAACTAGAAAGGGACCATGGCCAAGTACATCGCCGCGATCGACCAGGGGACGACCAGCTCACGCTGCATCCTGTTCGATCAGGACGGCTCGATCGTCCACATCGACCAGCGCGAGCACGAGCAGATCACCCCCAAGGCCGGCTGGGTCGAGCACGACGCGAGCGAGATCTGGACGCGCGTCCGCGAGGTCATCGGCGGAGCGCTGGCCAGCTCGCCGGCCGAGGCGGGCGACGTGGAGGCGATCGGCATCACCAACCAGCGCGAGACCACGGTCGTGTGGGACCGCGAGACCGGCGAGCCTGTCTACAACGCGATCGTCTGGCAGGACACGCGCACCGCGCCCCTGGTGCGCGAGCTGGCCGGGGACGAGGGCGTGGACCGCCTGCGTGGCGTGGTCGGCCTGCCGCTGTCCACCTACTTCTCGGGCCCCAAGGTCAAGTGGATCCTGGACAACGTCGAGGGCGCGCGCGAGAAGGCCGACGCCGGGCAGCTGGCGTTCGGCAACATGGACACCTGGGTGCTCTGGAACCTGACCGGGGGCACCGACGGCGGCGTGCACGCCACCGACGTGACCAACGCCTCGCGCACGCTGCTGATGGACCTGGCGACGCTGGACTGGCATCCGCCGGCGCTGGAGTTGATGGGCATCCCGGCCTCGATGCTGCCGGAGATCCGGTCCTCCTCCGAGGCCTATGGCGAGGCCAGGGGCACCGCTCTGGGTGGCCGTCCGGTGGCCGGCATCCTGGGCGACCAGCAGGCCGCGCTGTTCGGCCAGACGTGCTTCGAGCAGGGCGAGGCCAAGAACACCTACGGCACCGGCTCCTTCCTGCTTGTGAACACCGGTGAGGAGATCGCCCACACCGAGAAGCTGCTGACCACGCCCGCGTACAAGCTCGGCGACGAGCCTGCCCGGTACGCGCTCGAGGGCTCGATCGCCGTGACCGGGGCGCTGATCCAGTGGCTGCGCGACCGGCTCAAGATCATCCCCGATGCCCCCGCGGTGGAGGAGTTGGCCCGGAGCGTGGACGACAACGGCGGGGTGTACTTCGTGCCGGCGTTCTCCGGCCTCTTCGCGCCGCACTGGCGCGACGATGCCCGCGGCGTGATCTGCGGGCTGACGGCGTACTCGAACCAGGGCCACATCGCCCGCGCGGCGCTGGAGGCCACGGGGTGGCAGTCGAAGGAGGTGGTGGACGCCGCGAACGACGTGGTTGAAGTGCCCTTCCACGAGCTGCGCGTGGACGGCGGCATGACCGCCAACGAGCTGCTGATGCAGTTCCAGGCCGATGTGCTGGGCGTGCCGGTGATCCGGCCCGTGGTCACCGAGACCACGGCCCTGGGGGCGGCCTACGCGGCCGGGCTGGGCGTGGGCTTCTGGAGCGATCGTGCCGAGCTCAAGGACCGGTGGGCCGAGGACAAGCGCTGGGAGCCGCAGATGGATGCCGACGAGCGCAACCGAGGCCTGGCTCGCTGGCGCGCGGCGGTCGAGCGCTCGCTGGGCTGGGAGCAGGACGGCTAGCCGGCAGCGGCCACAAGATTTCACTCAAGTTTGGCGCCGGCAAGCCGATTCTGAAGGGGAATGTCTTCGACGGGCTCACGAGCGCTCCCGGTCGTGCTGAAACTCGTGCTGGCGCTCGCTGTCTTGGCAGTGGCGGTGGTGGCGGGAATTTTGGCCGTCCAGCGCGCGGGCGGTGACGACGCCGACATTCCGCGCGCCGCTGAGGGCCGCGCCGAAGTCCTGCGCGGCGCACTCGGTCAGTCCAGGCTGGCGGGCGAGGTGGATATGCGCCGGCCCTCGCGGGCCCAGCGCGGCAGGATGACCCGCCAGCTGCAGCGCGTGGCCACGGAGAGTGATGCACAGGCAGTGCGCCTGATCGATACCCGCGGACGGGTCGTCTACTCCAGCGTGGAGGGCGAGCGTGGCGGCCGGCTGGCCCCCACACCGGAGTTCAAGGCTGCCTTGAAGGGCACCTCGGCGGCCGCGCGCCAGCGAGCTGCGGGGAAGACGTCGGTGGGGGCCTACGTGCCGCTACGCCGCTCCGAGCGCTCCGCACCGGTCGGCGTGCTGAACACCGATACCCCGGTGGCGGTACTGCAAGGGGCGGCCCCGGGCGCGCAGCGCCGCATGGGCATGCTGCTGGTCATCGCTCTTCTGATCCTGGTCGCGCTGGCCGAGGGCGTGGTCCTGGCCCGCTCACGGGGACACCGGCGGCGCAGCGGTGACCACGAGGCCGGGATGGTCGACTCGCTGACCGGCCTGCCCAACCGCGAGCTCTTCAACTCGATGGTCGAGCGGGCGCTGTCCGAATGTCCGCCGGGCGCGAAGGTGGCCGTTCTGCTGATGGACCTGGACCGCTTCAAGGAGATCAACGACTCGCTGGGCCACTTCAACGGCGACCTGGTGATCGAGCGGGTGGGCAAGCGCCTGCGCACCGTCCTACGTGAGGGCGACCAGGTGGCTCGCCTGGGGGGCGACGAATTCGCCATGCTGCTGCCCAACGTCCATGCCAAGGACTCCGTGACGGGTGCGGCGCAGCGGGTCCACGATGCGCTGAGCGAGCCGTTCAGCGTCGGCGGCCTGGCGCTGAACGTGGAGGCCAGCATCGGCTCGGCGCTCTACCCGCTGGACGTGGACAAGGCCGGCAAGCTGATGCAGGCGGCCGACGTGGCTATGTACGCGGCCAAGAAGGCCGGCAGCGGGCACGAGTTCTACTCTCCCGGCCAGCACCAGTACACGCCCGCGCGCCTGGGCCTGGTCGCGCAGCTGAACCGCGCGATGGCGGCGCGGGAGCTGGTGCTGCACTACCAGCCGAAGGCGCGCATAGCGACGGGCACGGTGGAGGGCGTCGAGGCGCTGGCACGCTGGAACCACCCCCAGCGCGGGCTGCTTTTTCCCGACGAGTTCATCCCCGTGACCGAGCACACGTCGATGATCCGCCCGCTGACGATCCACTTCCTTGAGACGGCCCTCGCTCAGTCTGATGCCTGGAGCCGGGACGGCCTGGAGCTGAACGTGGCGGTCAACCTGTCGGCTCAGCTGCTGTTGGACCTCGAGTTGCCGCGCGAGATCGGCCGGATGCTCTCCCGCGTGGGCACGCCGGCCTCCAAGCTCGAGGTCGAGATCACCGAGAGCGCCATCATGTCCGACCCCCGCCGCGCCCGTCGCGTGCTGGACCAGATGCGCGAGATGGGCGTGCGCGTGGCCATCGACGACTTCGGCACCGGCTACTCGTCGCTGGTGTCGCTCAAGCAGCTCCCGGTCAGCACGATCAAGATCGACAAGTCCTTTGTGATGAACATGGAGGCCGATCCCGACGATGCGGCCATCGTGCGTTCCACGGTCGGGCTCGGCCGCAACCTCGGCCTGTCGGTGGTAGCGGAGGGCGTGGAGACCCCGGGCGCATGGAGCGCCCTGAAGGAGATGGGGGCCGACCTGGCCCAGGGCTACTACCTGAGCAAGCCGCTGCCCGGCGAACAGTTCACGCGCTGGCTGAAGGCCTACCAGGAGATGTTCGGGAGCTCCATCGAGGGCAGGGAAACGCCGCAGAATGGCGAAGCTGGCGACCAGTCATGGCGAGCCTCGACATCGAGCAAGCCTCCCGCGCCAGCGGCCTGAGTGCACGCGAAATCCGCCTGCTGATCGAGCGCGGCAAATTGCCGGCCACGCGGCCCGCCGGGCGGTGGCTGATCGACAAGCGGCACCTGGCCGCTGCTGCCCCCGCGCCCGTGGTCGATGTCGCGGGCGAGGTTGACGCCCCACACCCGACGGGAGCCGACGCCCCCGAGGACGTGGGCACCTTGCTGGCCCGGCTCGAGGAGGCGCAGTCGCAGATCGCCGACCTGCGTGTCGAGCGCGACGAGCTCCGCCTGCGCCTGCGTGAACAGGTGTCGTCGCTGCAGCACAGCCTGGAGGACTCGATGGAGGAGCTGGACGAGGCGCGCGCCAAGCTCGCCGAGCTCGAGCAGCGACGGCCGCGGCCCCAGGCGGTGCAGCCGCCCACGGAGGACAAGGGGGGTAGGGGCGTGCGTGACGCCTTGACGCCGCTGTTCCGGGCCACCACCCAGCCACGCGACGTGGGCTCGGCGCCGGACAGCTAGCGCCGCTTGCGCACGATGACGACGGCGGAACGGCTCACCGTCTTGCGGTCCGAACGCACCAGCACCTGGGCGCGGTAGCGGCCGGCAGCGGCACGGCGCAGCTTGCCGCGGCGCGTCACCCGGCCGTCCCAGCGCGACGTCAGCAGCTTGCTTCCGGGTGCTATGCAGGCGTCGCGCAGCACCCGCACCGTTCTGCCGTTGCGCCGGATCCGGACCAGCACCCGCGCGGGCTGGCCCAGGCGCACCTTCGCCACACGCACCCGCCGGCCTGGACGCAGCCGCGAGCGGTAGGCGCGCGCCGCGCGGACGATCCTGGCGCGCGTACTTGCCACCCGCACCGGCTTGGACGTGGTCTCGAAGCCGGAGGTGATGCTGATGCGCGCGGCCCCGGGACAGCTGGCGCGGAAGCCGCCGTCCTCAGTCTGGCGCGCGCGATCGCGGCGGGGGTCGTCGGTGCGGGAGGCCATCGGGGCCACCACCTGCGGGTTGCTGGTGGCGAACATCCGCGCCGGCACCGGCAGGCTCTCCAGCGGCGTGGTGGTCGGTGAGCTCTGCTGGGCCATCGAGACTCCGGCCACCGCGATCACGCCGGCACCGGCCATTCCGGCTGCGGCCACGGCGACCCGCCGCCGGGGCCGGGGGAGGGCGCCGTTCATGGCCAGGCCGCCCAGCACCAACAGGAGCACCGGTACGAAGATCCAGCCGCCGCCGCGTACGAACACGCCGACCGACCCCAGCCCGGCGCTGCTGGTGGGACGGACGGGGTCGGGGTCGCGCAGCTCCAGGCCGGTGACCTTCGCCGCGTCGTTGAAAACCGGCTGGCGGCCAAACGCCTCGTACTTGGCGTCGGCGCCGATCTGCAGGAAGCCGGGGCCGTCTATCCGGATGCCGTCCTTCACGAAGATCGGCACGGTGTCGGTGGTGACCTTGCCGTCCGCCACCCGCAGCAGCCGGAAGCCGTGCCAGTAGCCGTGATCGGTGCCCACCGGGCCGTCGGTGTACAGCTCGCCGCCGGCGCCGCCGTCGATGTAGTACGGCACCCCGCCGCGGCCCTTGTACAGGAACTGGCCCTTGATGTGGCCCACCAGCACGCCGTCTACGCCGGCCTGCTCCGCGGTCTCCTCGAAGCGCATGTTGTCCGGGGCGCCGCTGGGTGAGAGCCCCTTGCCCATCACGTGATTGAAGGTGGTGGGGTCGATGTAGCTCTGGTCGCGCGGGTCACGCGTGGGCATGTGCATGACCACGAACACCTGCTTCCCGGCGCGGCTGGCGTCACCCGCGGTCTTGCGCAGGTAATCCAGCTGGCTGCGGTTGCCCTGCGAGTCGGGGAACGCCGGATTCTGGCTGGCGTCGCAGTCGGCGAGGCCCCAGCATGAGTTGTCCAGGAAGATCACCCGGATGGCGTTCCATTCCACGAAGTAGTGCGAGGAGGCGCCGGCGGGATCGTCGGCCGGTCGCGTCCGCTGCGTGAAGCCGGCGTCCTTGTACGGCGCGGCGTCGCCGAAGGGATACGGCCGGTCGGCGAACACCTGCTTGTAGTTGGCCAGGTCGCCCTGCACGCCGGGGGTGAGCAGGCCGGCCGTGCCAGGCGCCGCGCCGGGCGGGGCCTTGCGGTCGTGGTTGCCTACCGAGGGGAAGAAGGGGACGCCGAGTCGGTCGTACGGCGACAGGATCTGCTTCCAGCGGCTCAGCTGTTCGACGGTGCCGTCGTTGTCCTTGTCACCCGAGGTGGTCACGAAGGCGGGCTTGTAACGCCCGGACTCCTCCACGACCTTGGGCAGCAGCGTCAGCCCGTCGGCATCGTTCCAGTGCTCCTCGCCGTAGTGCACGAACAGCGTGCCCTGACCGGTCGCAGGGGGCCACGGCCGGTCGGTCACCGCGGCGTCGGCCGGCACCGCCAGAAGGGCCATCGCCAGCACCATCGTCGCAACCAGCCGCCGCATCGCCCGCCACACTGACCGGTACCGGGCAGCCGCGCAAGCCACAACTCGTTCGCATCTGTCACCCTTGTCCGTCGCATGGGCCGAGGCACCAAGGAAAAGTCACGAGCGCGCAAGCCTGGATTCAAGGAGGCGCGCCGCTACTCCAAGCTCCCGCGCGAGGAGATCGACAAGATCGACTACAAGAACGTCGCTCTGCTCCAGCGCTTCATCACCGAGCGCGGCAAGATCCGGTCGCGCCGCGTCACAGGCCTCTCCCGGCGTGACCAGTCGCTGATGGCCAAGGCCGTCAAGCGCTCGCGCGAGGTCGGCCTGCTGCCCTATGTGGACGCCACGAAGGCAGTCGAGCGCAGCGGCGGTCGCGGCGGCAGCCGCGGGCGCGACTAACTAACCGCTTCGGCTTCCGCTTACCCCGCGCTGCACGCCGGGCACTCGCCGTGCAGGGTCACATCGTGCGTGGCCACGTTGAAGCTGGTCCGGTTCGACAGCGTGTGGATGGCCTGCTCGAGCGCGTCGTCCTCGAACCGCTCGACGGTGCCGCAGCTGTCGCAGACGATGTGGTGGTGGTGCTCGCCGTCCGGGGCGGCGGCCTCGTAGCGGGCGGCGGCGTCACCCAGGTCGATCCGCTTCACCAGGCCGAGGCGTTCCAGCAGCTCCAGCGCCCGGTAGATGCTGGCCAGCCCGACCGAGCTGTCGCGCTCGCTCAGCAGGTCCGCGATCTCGCGGGCGCTGACCGAGCAGCCCAGGTCGGCGATCGCGCCGATCACCTCGGCCCGCGGGGCGCTGGCGCGGTGACCGGCTGCCGCAAGGGTCTGGCGCGTGTGCTCGGTCCAGTCGGTCGTGGTCGCGCTCACGGGGATAGACGATAGAGCCGGCCTGTCCGCCGTGAGGACCTCCTGCACCGCCTAGGGTTTGACTGGCATGGCCAGTCAAAGTCAGGTCGGGCCCCGGCGTAGGGGATAGGTTCCGCCCATGGACGTCTTCCGAACCCCCGATGAGCGCTTCGCCGACCTACCCGGCTACGACTTCGAGCCGCATTACACCGAGGTCGACGGCCTGCGCATGCACTACGTGGACGAGGGCCAGGGCCCGCCGGTGGTGTGCTTCCACGGCGAGCCCAGCTGGGCCTACCTGTACCGCAAGATGGTCGGGCCGCTGGTGGCCGGAGGGCACCGCGTGGTGGTGCCGGACATGGCCGGCTTCGGGCGCTCGGACAAGCCCACCGATCGCGGCTGGTACAGCTACGACCGCCACGTGGAGATCGTCAGCGCGGTCCTGGCCACCCTTGATCTGAGCGAGGCCACCGTGGTCGTGCAGGACTGGGGCGGCCCGATCGGGCTGCGCTGGGCGGTCGAGAACGCCGACCGCGTGGGCGCGCTCGTGATACTGAATACCGGTCTGTTCACGGGCTCGGTCAGCAAGGGCTTCCTGGCCTGGCGCGACTTCGCCGAGCGCAACCCCGACCTGCCGGTGGGCTTCGTGGTCCAGGGTGCCACCAGCACCGAGCTCACCGACGAGGTCGTGGCCGCCTATGAGGCGCCGTTTCCCAATCCGGAGTCGAAGGCGGGCGCGGCCGAGTTCCCGCTGCTGGTGCCCACCGAGGAGGGCGCTCCAGGGGCTCGGGAGATGGGCGCGGTGGCCGAGGCGCTGCGCGCGTGGGACAAGCCTGCGCTGGTGGCGTTCTCGGACTCGGACCCGGTGTTCCCGTACCCGCGGGCGGGGGAGGCGTTCACGTCGGCCATCCCGGGGGCGGGGGAGCAGGTGAAGATCGAGGGCGCCTCACACTTCCTGCAGGAGGACCGCGGCGAACGGATCGCCGAGATCCTCCTGCAATGGGAAGCGGAGCGCTAGCTAGCCGGCAGCCGAGAAGCGCTCGGCGACCTTTCCCCAGTCGACGACGTTCCAGATCGCGTCGATGTAGTCGGGGCGCTTGTTCTGGTACTTCAGGTAGTAGGCGTGCTCCCACACGTCGATCCCCAGCAACGGCGTCTTGCCATCGGTGATCGGGTTGTCCTGGTTGGGGGTGCCGACCACGGCCAGGCCGCTGCCGTCGTGCACGAGCCAGGCCCAGCCGGAGCCGAACTGGCCCACACCGGTCTCCTTGACCTTGCCCTTGAAGTCGTCGAAGGAGCCGAAAGCCGAGTCGATGGCCGAGGCCAGATCGCCGTCGGGCTCTCCGCCGCCGTCGGGCGACAGGGACTCCCAGAACAGGGAGTGGTTGTAATGGCCGCCGCCGTTGTTGCGCACGGGGCCGCGCTTGTCGTCGGGCAGCTGGGAAAGGTTCGCCACGACCTCCTCGATGGGCTTGTCGGCCCATTCGGTGCCCTCCAGGGCGCCGTTGGCCTTGTCCACGTAGGCCTGGTGGTGCTTGTCGTGGTGCACCTTCATGGTCGCTTCGTCGATGTGGGGCTCGAGCGCGTCGTACGCGTAGGGCAGATCAGGGACTTCGTATGCCATGTCTTGTCTTCCTTTCGTTTGCTCGGTTATATCGCGGGGGGCCCGGGCTCGCCCGGGTCCGGCGCCGGGATCGGGTCCGGGGCGGGGGATGGGGGCTCGGTATCGGGGCCGGGCCCCGGAGGCATCGGGTCGGGGCCGGGGCTCGGCATCGGCGGAGCTGGCGTTTCGAATCGCATCTCAGGGAGGTACCCGGCACGCACGGGAGGATGCACCTTCAACCGTGGTCGAAGTCAAGGCACCAGCACGAGCTTGCGGTGGGCGAATGCCGCCTGGCGCTCCCACGCCAGCCCCACGTCGGCCAGCGGAATCCGCTCGGAATCGACCTCGATCCTCCCGGCGGCCGCGTGGGCGGTGATGGTGGCGTACGCCTCGACCTGTGCGGACCGGGGGACGCGGAAGTTGGTGTAGCCCATGACCTGGCTCATGTTGTTCCGGAACGGCGGGGCCACCAGCGTCAGCTCAGGATCGGCGGAGTTGCCGATCTGCACGTGGCGCCCGAACGGTGCCAGCGACCGCATCGCGGCCGCGCCGGGCTCGCCCCAGACCGGGTCCAGGATCACGTCGGGCCCTTCGCCGCCCGCGGCCTCCAGGTACGCGGCGGTCGGATCCTCCGTGGCGGTCAGGTCCACGGTCGCGTCGGCGCCCAGGCGAGCGGCGCGCTCCAGACCGTCCCGGTCACGCCCGGCCGCCACCACCCGTCCCGCGCCCAGCAGCTTCGCGGCCTGCACGGCGATCGATCCAAGCACGCCCGTGGCGCCCATGACCAGCACCGTCTCTCCCGGTTGCACCTTCGCCCGCCAGGACAGCGGCAGCCAAGCCGCCAGGCCGGCGATGCCCAGCGCCACCGCGGTGCCGTCGTCCACGCCGTCGGGCACGTCCAACAGGTTGTCCTCCTGGGCCAGCGCCTTCTCTGCCATGGAGCCGAACGGCGGCGTCGAGTTGAAGTAGACCCGGCGCCCATCCACGCTGCCGATGCCCTCGCGCCCGGGAACGCTGGGCAGCTCGGGCGTGAACCGCGGAAAACGCCCCGCGCACATGGTCAGGTCCACCGGGTTGAGCCCCGCGACCGCCACATCCACGACCACCTGCCCGTCGCCGGCCGTGGGCTCGTCGAAGCTGCCGAAAGACGGAGCGCCGAGCTCGGTGAGTACAGCCGCGTCCATGCGGCCAACGCTATCCGGGCGCGTTGGTGCGGGTAGCATCGGCCCGCCTGGATGATGCTCCAAGGTCCCTCATGAGCAGGCCGGTCATCGGTATCCACCTGCAGCCCGCGCGGGTCGCGGTCGCGCTGCTAGAGGATGCAACGCTGGATGAGTCGCTGGTCGAGCCGACCGAGCGCTCGGACGCGGCGATGCTGGTCGACCAGCTGGTGGCATTGGCCGAGAGCAAACGACCGGACGACCTGGCGGCGGTCGGGGTCAGCGTGCCACGGATCGTGGAGTTCGACACCGGACGGGTGGTCTCGACGTCGCGTGCCGCGGTGCCGTCCTCGAACGGTGCGGTCGAGCTGCCGCTGGCCGATGTTCCCCTGCGCCTGCTGCTGGAGGAACGGCTGGGAGTCCCGGTGTTCGTGGACAACGAGACCAACGTCGCGGCGCTCACCGAGGCCCACGACGACGCGCTGGAGCTGGCGACCCGGCATCTGGTGCTGTTCACCGTCGGTACGACCGTGGGCAGCGGACTTGTGCTCGATGGCCGCATCTACCGGGGCGCGACCGGTGCCGCCGGCGAGCTCGCACACACGATGCTCGGCCTCGACCTGGCAGGCGCGGTGCCGGCGCCGATGGGGTTTCCCCAACCGGGGTCGCTCGAGTTCGTCGCCGCCGGGCATGCCCTCGACCGGATCGCGGGTGTGGCCGGCCGGGTGCACCCGGACTCGGCGCTGGCTCGCCTGCGCGCCGAAGGCAAGCCGGTGTTGAGCACGAACGTCGTCGCTGCCGCCCTCGAGGGTGATGAATCCGCCGCGCGCATGGTCGAGATCTGGGGTCAGCGGATCGGGATCGCTGTGGCAAACGCCATCCACACCTTCGATCCGGACGAGGCCGTCATCGGGGGAGACGCCGCGCTGGGTGGCGCGCTGCTGCTCGAGCCCACCCGGCGAGTTGCGCTCGAGTACCTACTGCCGGGTCTGGGAGGCCACACCACGATCCGCCTGGCCCGGCGGGGTGCCCACCGCGGCGTAACGGGTGCCGCGTTGCTCGCTCGCGGCGAGTGCGGATGAGAGGATTCGAACCTCCACGAGCGTGAGCTCACGGCGACCTGAACGCCGCGTGTCTGCCAGTTCCACCACATCCGCGGGGAGCGCGCAGTCTAGCGTTTCAGAGCTCCTGGGAATTCTCCTTAGACCGCCGCGACCAGCTCCGCCACCGCGGCTTCCACATCCGCCGCCGCGTCACTGATGTCGGCCAGCGCATCGCGGTCGCCCAGCAGCCCGAAGCCCACGCCGCCGTCGTAGCTGACGATGCCGATCGACAGCGCCTGGTTGCGCGGGTTCAGCGGTACCGCGGGATAGACCTCGCGCAGGGGAGTCCCGTCCAGGTACAGCGTCTGCTGCGGTCCGGGCACGTTCGAGACCACCAGGTTGAACATGCGTGGGCCGCTCATGGCGCGGACGGCGAGCGACGAGACCACCGGCGGCGCCAGCCCGGTGGCCCCCACTATGAGCGCCCCGGCGCGCACCTGCGCCGAGCCCTTGACGTCGTCCATCGCGGCGCTGACCCGCTCCAGACGTTCCAGCGGTGGTCCGGTCAACGGCAGGTCCACGAATACGGTGGAGATGCGGTTGCCCAGCTCGCCCTGGTCCGCCTCCGTGCGCACCGACACCGGCACGAGCGCCACGGCGTGCTCAGGCGCGCCGGCGCCGAGGAAGCGCGACAGCATCAGCGCTACGACGGTGAGCAGCACATCGTTCACGGTGGCTCCGGTGGCGCGCCGCACGGACTTGATCTCCTCGAGCGTGCAGCGCGCCAGCGCGAACACGCGGTCGCGGCCGATGGCGGCGTTGAGGCGCGTCTCGGGTGCCTGGGGGCGGACCCGCGCCAGCTCGCCGGCCAGCGACGCCGCGCTGCGCAGCTGGCTGGCGTACGTGCGAGGGTCCATGGTGCGCGTGACCGCCTCCCGCGCCATGCTGCGCGGCAGCGCCAGCTGCGCCGAGGCCAGCCGGGTCAGCCCCTCCAGCCGGTCGGCGCGACCGGGCTTCGATGGAGCGCTGCGCGGCGGCGGCTGGATGTCCAGCGGTTCGGGGCCAGGGTCCAGGATCACGTTGCTCACGTCCACAGCGGCCATCCCGTCCACCAACGCGTGGTGCATCTTGGCCACCAGCGCGGTGCGCCCGCCGGCCAGGCCTTCGACCAGCGTCATCTGCCACAGCGGCCGGCTACGGTCCAGCGGCTCGGACAGCAGCTGGCCGACCAGCTCGCACAGCTCGGCGTCGCCCCCGGGCGCCGGGATGGCCACGCGCCGGATGTGGCGATCGGGGTCGAAGGCGTCGTCGTCGATCCATGCGGGGTTGGCCAGGCCCAGCGGCGCCTCGTCCAGGCGCATCGCGTAGCGGGGGATCAGGTGCACGCGCTCGCGCACACGCTGGACCACCACCTCGCGCGGCACGTGGCCGTCTAGCACGCAGATGCCGCCCACGTGCATGAGCACCGGCCCGCGCTCGGCCTGGATGGCAGACAGGTCGGAGGGGGAGAGGGCCTCGGCGATAGCTCAGGCTATCCCGGCGGTGTGACGTCAGTTGCGGCGGGCGCGCCTGCCGGCGGTGCGGAACACGTAGTCCCAGTACGGCACGCTTACGCCGAAGCCGCGCGTGTCGTCCTGGAAGTGGTGGCGCATGTGCAGCTCGTAGAAGAATCTGCCCAGCCGCGTGCGCGCCTGGCGGTGGTGCAGGTAGTAGTGCGTCATGTCGTAGGCCAGATACCCCGCCAGGAAGCCGCAGGCGATCAGGTCGGCGTGCTGGCCGCCAAAGATCGCGTGGAACAGTGCGTAGAACCCCAGCGCCAGCGGCACGCTGACCGACGGCGGCATGACCAGCCGCATCGGGTCATTGGGGTGGTCGTGGTGAACGCCGTGGATCATCCAGTGCAGGCGCGCGCCGATTCCCTGCTTCGGCTCGAAGTGGAAGATCACGCGGTGCATCCAGTACTCGGTGAGCGACCAGATCAGGTAGCCGGCGACCAGCCAGCCGACGACGGGCAGCGGGGCGATCCCCTCCTGGCCGAGCGCGAACGTGACCGCGATGGCGGGGATGAAGATCAGCGGCGGGATGATCGGGTGAACGCGTGTGAGGCGGTCGAGCGCGCGCGACTCGAACATGGGCGGTGAAGCCTTCAGGATGTCCGAACGACGCGCCTGCATCCTGAGGCCAAAGTAGCGCCCCTGGCGCCGCCCCGCCAGTACGGATAACCCTACTCAGTGGTGAACGGACCGGCGCCGGCCCGTGCCGCTCGCCCGCCCGCTCCAGAAGGCGCAGACGAACTCCAGGCCGAACCCCGCCGCGAATGACCACACGACCATGCCGGCCAGCCCGCCGATCCCGCTGGCGGCTTGGTCGAACACAAAGGTCAACAGACACGCGGTCACCATTGCCACGAACACCAGCTGGCCGTAGTGCCAGCTCTTCTTGATCGTTGTCGCATTCATTTGGACCCAGGGTCCCGCGGGATCCCGGATGGGTGGTGAAGGCGCGGTGATCGGCGTGTGAAGGGGGCGTGAACGGATTACGAGGCGGTTGCGGCCATGCCGCTTGCGCCGAGGGCGGTGCTCGTGCCCCGTTCGACCATGCTCACGGCCTCCTCGACGTTCTCGGCCACGTGCACGCCGGAGCGCCGGAGCGGGGAGGAGGGGGCCGCCGGGCCCCCAGCCACCACCAGAAGGGCTGGATGGCGCGAGAGCAGTCGCCGGCTCGCGGCCACGATGGCGCGCGCCCCGGCCGGCAGGGTGGCCGTCAGGCACACGGCCTGGGGGTGGTGGCGCTCCACCGCCTTGAAGAGCGAGTCCTCGGGCACGTCCGCGCCCAGGTAGACCACGTCGAAGCCGGCCGCGCTGAGCGCGTCGCAGGTCATCCGCAGGCCCAGCACGTGGTGTTCGCCCTCGACCGCCGCAAGGAGCACCCGGCCGCGCCTGTCGGTCGTCTTGCCGCTCATGGCTTCGAAGACCATGGCCAGCGAACGCTCGGCGATCGCGGTGGCCAGGTGCTCGTCGGCCACGCCGATGCGGCCCAGCTGCCATTCGTCGCCGATGTAGTGCAGCGCCGGTCCGATCACCTGTGCCTGCACCGCCAATCCGTCGTGCCCGGCGCTCAGCGCAGAGCGGATGACCGTGGCGGCCTCCTCCGCGTCGCCTGCGGCCAGCGCGGCCTTGAAGTGCGATTGGTGCCGTCCGAGCTCGGGGTGGGTGGGGCGATTGGCGGCGGCGCTGCCGGCGCTACGGACGAGCGGCGCGATCTCGGCCATGGGGGCGGGACGAGCGAACAGGTAGCCCTGGGCGTGGCGGCAGCCCAGTGCGTACAGGTGCGCCAGCGTGCTCTCGGTCTCCACGCCCTCGGCGATGACCGCAAGGTCCAGCGCGCGCGCCATCGGGAGGATGGCGCCCACGATGGCGGCGTCACGGGACTGGGTGCCCAGGCCGTCCACGAAGGAGCGGTCGATCTTGATCGCGTCGATCGGAAAGCGGCGCAGGTGGCCCAGCGACGAGTAGCCGGAGCCGAAGTCGTCGAGCACGATGCGCACGCCCTCCTGCTTGAGCGCCCAAAGCCGCTCGGCGGGGGAGTCGGACTCGTGCGTCAGCGCCGTCTCGGTGATCTCCAGCGCCACCCGGCCGCGGCCCAGGCCGGTGCGGGCCATGATGTCGCGCAGCAGTTCAGGCAGGCCCAGGTCCGCCAGCTGGCGCGGCGACAGGTTTACGGCCAGCTCGATCTGCTTGTCGCCGGCCTGGTTCAGGGCGGCGGCGAACTCGGTGCAGGCGCGGTCGAGCACCCAGCGGCCCAGCTCCACGATGATCCCCGTCTGCTCGGCCAGTCGCACGAACTCGTCCGGCGGGATGTGGCCGCGGACCGGGTGTTCCCAGCGCAGCAGCGCCTCCACGGAGGTCACGCGCTGGCTGCCCAGGTCCACGATCGGCTGGTAGTGCAGCGAAAGCTGGTCGGTGCCGATGGCGGCGCGCAGGTCACGCGCCAGCCCGACGCGTTCGTTGGCCCGCGCGCGCAGGGTGGAGTCGAACACGGCGTGGCCGTCCCCGCCGGCGTTCTTGGCGCGGTACATCGCCACGTCGGCGTTCGTCAGCACCTCCTCAGCGGTCTCGTCGGACGAATCCGCCACGGCGATGCCCACCGACACCCGTAGCGCCAGCGTCTCGTCGCCCAGGGTGAACGGTGCTTCGAATGCCTGCAGAACCCGCTCGGCCACCTGCACCGCGCCGGTCTCGCCGCCGCAGTCCTCAAGCATGATCACGAACTCGTCGCCGCCCAGGCGCGCGATCGTGTCGTCGGCGCGCAGCGCGGAGTTCAACCGCGTGGGCAGCTCGCGCAGGAAATCATCGCCGGCCTGGTGGCCGTAGCGGTCGTTCACCTGTTTGAAGCCGTCCACGTCCACGAACAGCACGCCGACGCTGCCGCAGCGGCGGCGCAGGCGCCCCAGCGCCTGACCGAGGCGATCCTCCAGCACCACCCGGTTCGGCAGTCCCGTCAGCGCGTCGTGGTTCATCGCCGCCGCCGTGAGCGGGTCGTCCTCGGTGCCGGCGCCCTCGTGGACGCCGATCAGGTGGGTCAGGACGCCGTCGCAGTCGAACACGGGCGAGAAGGAGATGTGGCTGCTGCCGCCCTCTCGGCGCCGCCGGTGCTTGAGCTCGACCACCGGCGACTCGCCGTCGCGCAGGCTGGCCAGCAGCTCGCCAAGCCGCGCCGGGTCGATGTCGGTCCATTGCAGCATCCGGCAGCTGCCAGCCGCGATCTCTTCGCGGGGCAGCCCGGTGCGCTCGCTGAACGCCTCGTTGGCCCACACCATCGGCAGCATCGGGCGGCGTGCGTCGGCGATGCACACGCCGGTGCCGGCGGCCTCAAGCGCACGCACGGCCAGCGGCGCGTCGAAGCCACCGGGGAGGGGGTCCGGCTCCGAGCCGATCGGCTCTCTGGAGGAAACAGGGGAGGGCATCGGAACGTGGGTGCTGACCGGTGGGGCCAGCTTCTCGGTTCGCGAGTCGACCCGACCTTCCTCCGCCTGGCGCAATTTGGCTGCCTTCTTGCGACCGCGTCGTAGCCTGCGGTCATGAAGATCCTCGTGACAAGCGCCCGGATGCCGTTCGCCCTCGCGATCATCCGGCGGCTGGGGCGATCCGGCCACGAGGTGCACGCGGCGGACACCTACTCCACGGCTCCCGGCAGCCACTCGCGCTACGTCAAAGGCCACCTGGTCACGGCCGCGCCCAAGTTCGCCACCGAGCAGTTCGTGCAAGAGGTTTCCGACTACACGCGCGAGCATGGCATCGAGCTAATCGTGCCCGCGTGGGAGGACGTCTTCTACCTGGCCTGCCACCGGGACGTGGCCGAGTCCGGCGGCGCATCGCTGTACGCGGGCAGCTTCGAGGCGCTCGCGCGGCTGCACGACAAGCACTCGTTCCAGGCGATGGTCGAGCAGCTGGGCATCCGCGCGCCTGTGGGCGTGACCGTGAACAGCGACGACGAGCTGCGCGAGGCCGTTGCGCGCTGGCCGCACTACTTCGGCCGCGGCGTGTTCTCCCGCGGCGGCGTGACGCTGCTGACCAACACCGGGCCGCTGGCCGGGCGGGTCAAGGTCGACGACGTCCATCCCACGCCGGACCAGCCGTGGCTGGTGCAGGAGTTCGTGGACGGGCCGATGGTGTGCACCTACTCCACGCTGCACGAGGGGCGGGTGACCGCGCACTGCATGTACCGCGCGCCGCGCCAGTTCCACCACTCCACCGGCATCCAGTTCGAGTCGATCGACGGCAGCGAGTCGCTCGCGGCGGCGCGCAAGCTCGGCGCGGAGCTGAACTACACAGGCCAGATGTCGCTGGACTTCGTGGACGCCGAGGACGGCCTCGTGATCATCGAGTGCAACCCGCGCCCCACCGACGGTACGCTGCTGATGGAGGACGAGGAGCTGGCCGGGGGCATCACGGACCCCTCGCGCGAGCTCGAGATGGTCCCGCCCGGGCGGATCACCCAACTCGACTTCGCCGTCCTGGCCGGGATGTTCGACGAGGGCCTCAAGGGCGCCCCCGGCACCATCCACGACCTGGTCAAGGTCCGCGGCTCGGACCGCGGCTGGCACGACCAGCTGCCCAACCTCTACTCGTTCCTGGCATTCTGCCACCACGAGCGGTTGAGCCTGGCCGAGCACCAGAAGCTACAGGTGTGCATGTACGAGGACGTGTCTTGGGACGGCGAGCCGATCGAGGGCATGACCGCCGAGCAGTCGGCGGCGGTGGCGGCGCTGCGGTCGCTAGCCTGCGGGCGAGCCCGCTTCGGCACCCGCCGCGGGTCCTGTCTCCGGTGCGGCTTTCGTCTCGAACCTGCTCGCTCGACGCGCTGGCTCCACGGCTACCGCCTGCGGGCCGAGCTTGCTCGCTGCGCGCTTCGATCCGATAAGCCGACACCGTCGCCACCCGCGGAGGAGCGCTGGGGGCGAGGTGGGGTGGATCAACGGTCACAGTGACCGTCGATCCACCCCACCGCCGGGCACCGCGTTGTGCGGCTTTCGTCTCGAACCTGCTCGCTCGACGCGCTGGCCCTACGGCTACCGCCTGCGGGCCGAGCTTGCTCGCTGCGCGCTTCGATCCGATAAGCCGACACCGTCGCCACCCGCGGAGCGGCGTTGGGGCTTGGCTCCGGTTGCGTCAGCGCCTGCGGCGGGCGTAGGGTCGGCTCGTGCTCCCGCGCGTGCACGCCGGCCGCTTCACCGCCGATCTCGACGGCGACTTCGTCGTGTTCCTGATCGGCATGCGCATCAACAAGCCGTGGCGCGTGTGGGAGTGGTGGCGGGTGTTCGTGGCGATGCCGCTCATGCTGCGCGAGCTGGACTCCCAGCCCAACCCGCCGCTGCTGGGCTGGCGGTTGCTGCTGGCATCGCCGCTGTCGCCGACGGTGCTCCAGTACTGGCGCAGCTACGACGACCTGGAGGCCTACGCCAACGATCCGGACCAACGGCACAAGCCTGCCTGGCAGCGCTTCTTCCGCGACATCGGCTTGAACGGCAACGTAGGCATCTGGCACGAGACCTACAGCGTGCGCGCCGGTGAGTACGAGGCCATCTACGCGAACATGCCGCGCACCGGCCTAGCCACGGCGGGGGAGATGCGCGGGCTGGGGTCCAGATCGCGGTCGCGTGAGCGCATCGGGCTCTGAGCTATCTGGTCGGCCCGCGACCGCGGCACGTATCCGTTACGTGATCGAGCGTCTGATCGACAGCGCACTGGACCGCGCCGTGGTGCCCGGCTACAGCCGTTTCGGGCTCGAGGCTCGCCGCCGGCTGGGCACATGGCCCGCCGACCCGCCGCGCATGGACGGCAAGCTGGTGCTCGTCACTGGCGCCTCCGCCGGCCTGGGGCGCGCGGCCGCCGCCGGTCTGGCCCGGCTGGGCGCCGACGTCCGCGTGCTCACCCGCGACCGCGACCGCAGCGCCCAGCTGGCGCGCGACCTGGCCGCCGAGACCGGCGGCCAGGTGAAGGGCGTGACCTGCGACGTCAGCGACCTGGCGTCGGTGCGCCGCTTCACCGGCCGTTTCGCCGCCGCAGAGGCGCGACTCGACGTGCTGATCAACAACGCCGGTGTGATGCCGCCCGAGCGCACCGAGACCGCCGATGGGGTGGAGCTCACGTTCGCCACCCACGTGCTTGGCCCGCACGTGCTGATCGAGCGCCTGTCGCCGCTGCTCAAGGTGGCGGCGCCGTCGCGCGTTATCAACGTGTCCTCCGGCGGCATGTACTCCAAGAAGCTTGATATCGACGACTTGCAGAGCAAGCACGGCGCCTACCGCAAGAACGCCGTGTACGCCAAGACCAAGCGGGCCCAGGTGATCCTCACCCACGAGTGGGCACGGCGGCTGGAACCCCACGGCGTGGCCGTCCAGTCGATGCATCCGGGCTGGGCCGACACCCAGGGCGTGCGCGACTCGCTGCCGGGCTTCAGCACGATCACCCGCGGCATCATCCGCAACGCCGACCAGGGCGCCGACACCATCGTCTGGCTGGCCGCATCACCCGACGCCCAGCAGCCCACGGGCGTGTTCTGGCACGACCGCCGCCCGCGGCCCGAGCACTACCTGCCGCTGACCAAGGGGTCCGCCGGTGACGGGGCGCGGCTGTGGGACGCGGTGGAGGAGCTGGCCGCGGGGTAGAACGCTGCTGACCGGGGCGTCCGCAAGGGATCGCTGGCGCTGTCGGGAACGGTCTGTCAGCGGCAGCGGCCCGTCTGTGAGGCAAGGGGTGGAAGCACCGCTGGATCACGCACGCCGCTTTCGTCGTCTGATCGCGCGAGCAACGGCGATAAGTGTGCAGGTGACGAGGCCCGCTGCAGGGGCGAGCGGTACGGCGATAGCCACGAGTAGATACATCGAGGAGTGCCCCTTGGCAGCCCTAGAACGCCGAAAGCCCCGCTGTGCGGGGCTTTCGTAGTACCGCCAGGGGGATTCGAACCCCCGTTTCCGCCGTGAGAGGGCGGCGTCCTAGTCCCCTGGACGATGGCGGCAAGGCGAGACAGTGTAGCGCCGCCGCTGGTGGCAGCTAGCGTGACCCCGATGGTTTTCCGTCCTCGCAACCTTCTCACCGGCGCGGCGCTGTGCGCGGGCGCGTTCGCGCTCATGCTGGCGCTGGCGTACGGGTCGTCCGACGCGCGCTGGCTGGATGCGTCCGCGTTCCAGGGCTTCATGGGTCTGCAGCGGCCGCGGGTGACCGACCTGACCTCGCGGCTCGGGGAGCTGGGCGACCCGAGGCAGGTGGCCGTGATCGCGCTCGCCCTGATCGCGGTCGCTCTCGCGCGCGGGCGCCCGCGAATGGCGTTGCTGGTTGCGGCATTGATCGGCCTGACCAGCGTGTCCAGCCAGCTGCTCAAGGCACTCCTGGCCTACCCGCGTTCGAGTGAACTGATCAACGGTGGGCACGTGGAGGCGGCAGCGTTCCCTAGCGGGCACGCCACGGCATCGATGAGCCTGGCCATCGCCCTGGTGCTGGTGGTCTCGCCGCGGCTGCGGCCGCTGGCCGCTCTGGTGGGCTCGGCGCTGGCGCTGAGCGTTTCGTTCTCGGTGGTCAGCCAGGGCCATCACTTCCCCAGCGACGTGATCGGTGGCTTCCTGCTGGCCACCGGATGGACGCTGGTATTGCTCGCCGGCCTGCGCGCGCTGGACTCGCGCTATCCCGAGCGCGCGGGCCGCGGCGCGCTTGCCCGCCGTAGCCGGATGGTGGTCGATGCCGTGTCGGGCGCCGGCTTGGTCGTGGCGATCGTCGCCGGGGTGATCGCGGTGGCGATGGTAGGTGCCGGGATCGTGCTGTTCCGGCTGCACGACCTGGTCGACTACGCCAGCGAGCACACCGGGTTCGTCGTGGTGGCGGGGCTGCTGACCGTCAGCGCGGTCGTACTCCTGCGGCTGGTGGCCGAAGCCTCGGCCCGCCGCGGCTGATACCCGCTGTATTCTGGACCCGTCCACACACGGTCGGTGGTCGGGAAGTCCGGTGAGAGTCCGGCGCGGTCCCGCCACTGTTACCGGGCGCCGAAGCGCCGCACGACGCCACTGGCGGGCCACCGGCCGGCCGGGAAGGCGCGGCGCAGAGCCCGGAGCCAGGAGACCTTCCTCCGGCCGCGATCGGCGAGACCCTCGAGGAGGGGCGATCAACCCCACGTTCACCACACGCGCGACGCGCACCCTGGCGGTGCTGGCAGCTGCCGCTGCGAGCCTGGCCGGCTGCGGCATCGGCGCGGGCGCCGAGCAGGAGGGCGGCGGGGTGGACCTGGTCGTCACGCGCGACTTCGGCCAGCAGCGCGTGGACCAGCGCGCGCTGCCGGCGGTGCGCGAGAGCGACACCGTCCTGCGCCTGCTCCAGGGCGGAAACAAGGTCAAGACGCGCTTCGGCGGCGGCTACGTGTCCTCGGTCGACGGACTGGCCGAGCGCGACGGGCGTTCGTGGATCTACTTCGTGAACGGCATCGCGGCCGGCGAGGCGGCCGACGACTACGAGCTGCGCGGCGGCGACGTGGTGCAGTGGGACTACCACTCGGTGAAGGTGCGCCAGAACATCCCGGCCATCGTCGGCGCGTTCCCGCAGCCCTTCACCACCGGCATCGAGGGGCGCAAGTTCCCCGTGCGGGTGGAGTGCGAGAACGCCGCGGGCGACTCCTGCAAGAGCGTGAAGAAGACGCTGCGTGATGCGGGTGTGCCGGCGACCGGGTCGGCATTGGGTACCCAGGGCACCCAGAACGTGGCCCGTGTGGTGGTGGCCACATGGGAGCGGGCGCGCGACCAGCCCACGCTCCGCGCTCTCGAGCAGGGCCCCAAGCGCAGTGCCGTGTTCGCCCGCTTCAGCGGCGACGGTGAACTGACGCTGCTGGACGAGCGCGGCCGGCCCGTTCGCGACGCGGGTCGTGACGCTGGCCTGGTTGCGGCGCTGCGGCCGCGCGACGATCAGCTCGTGTGGGTGGTCACGGGGGGATCGCAGAAGGGGATGGCTCGGGCCGCCGCGACCTTCCGTCGCGACCACCTGCGCGACGCGTTCGCCGTGGCCGCGCCTGCCTCCGGGCTCCCGCTGGCGCTCCCTACCGAGGCGGCCAAGTGAAGCCCGGGTTCGTGCCCGTCTACCAGCCGCGGCCGAGTCCGCTGCACACCGCCGGGGCGGGAGCCACGTCGGCGCTCTGCGGAGCGTTCGCGCTGGTGTGCGTGCTGTACCCCCACCCGCTGGTGCTGACGGCCACGCTGGCGGCAGTCGTAGCCAGCGCTGCCGCGGCGGGGGTCGGCGAGCAGCTGCTGCGGGCCTTGCGGATCACGCTGCCGCTGGGACTGCTGGTAGGGCTGATCAACCCGCTCGTGTACAACGAGGGCGCCACCGTGCTGATCCGTGCCGGGACGCTCTTCGGCCACCGCTTCGACATCACGCTCGAGGCCACGATGTCGGGGATGATCCAGGGCTACCGCGTGGTGGTGTTCGGCATGGCGTTCGCGCTCTTCTCGGCGTGTGTGGACCAGGACGAGGTGCTGCGCGTCCTGCGCCGTTTCTCGTACCGGTCGGCGCTGACCGCGGTGCTGGCCACGCGGCTGGTGCCGGTGCTGGCCCGCGACGCGGCACGCATGAGCGACGCCTCGCGCTGTCGCCCCGTGCCGGCCGGGCGGCTGGAGGTTGCGCGCGCCGCGCTGTCCGGATCGCTCGAGCGCGCTGTGGACGTGGCCGCGGCGCTGGAGGTGCGCGGCTACTCGCGCGCCGCGCGGCCCGCGCGGGTGCGTCGGCGGCGCTCCCGCCACGACGCGCGGGTGTTCGCCGCGGCGGCCCTGATCGTCGCCGGTGCTGTGGCGCTGCGCATCGCGGGCGCGGGCTGGGTGCAGGAGTATCCGACGCTGGACATGCCGCTGGGCCCGTTGGAGCTGGCGGCGTGCGCGCTGGTCTTCGCAGGCGCGGCACTGCCGTTCGCGGGCCGCGGCGCGCGGCTGGGGGTGGGCGCGCGTGCCTGATGTGCTGGCCTATGCCGAGGGCTTCGGCTACCGCTACGCGGGCCGCGGCGTCGATGCCCTGGCGGGGGTGGACCTGGAGCTGGAGGAGGGCAGCTTCACGCTGCTGGCCGGTCTGTCGGGCTCGGGCAAGTCGACGTTGCTGCGGGCGCTGTGCGGGCTGGTCCCGCACTTCCACGGCGGGCACGCCCGCGGGCGGCTGGTGGTGGGCGGCATGGACGTGCGCGAGCACGGCCCGGCCGACCTGGCCGCCGTGTGCGGCACGGTCTTCCAGGACCCCGAGTCGCAGGTGGTAATGGGCGGCGTGCGGGCCGAGATCGCGCTGGCGCTGGAGCACCGTGGCCAGGAGGGCATCGCCATCGCGCGGGCGGTGGAGGAGGTGGCGCTGACCATGGGCATCGGCCACCTGCTGGACCGGCGCACCGACTCGCTTTCCGGTGGCGAGCTGCAGCGGGTGGCCATCGCCGCCGCGCTGGTGGGCCGGCCGCGCCTGCTGCTGTTGGACGAGCCGACCTCGCAGCTGGACCCGGTGGCCGGTGACGAACTGGTCTGGCTGCTGCGTCGCGTGAACGAGGAGTGGGGCACCGCCGTGGTGCTCGCCGAACACCGGCTGGAGCGCTGCCTTGCCGCCGCCGACCGCGTGCTGGTTGTCGAGGACGGTGTGCTGGCGCAAGACGGCGACCGCGACGCCTTCCTGCGCTGGGACCTGGACCGCGGCGGCCCGCTGTCCACGCCCGTGGCGCGCCTGTTCGACCTGGCCGGGCTGGCTCCGCCGCCGACGTCGGTCAAGCGGGCCCGCGAAGCACTGCGCGCCCTGCCCCAGAGGGGGTCCGTCACCGAGGCGTCCGCGCACCGCCCGGTGCCCAACCCCCTGGTGCGGGTGCGCGACGTCTGGCTCGAGCTCGAGGACGGGCCGCAGGTGCTGCGCGGTATCGATCTGGAGATCGGGCCGGGTGAGCTGGTCGCGCTGATGGGGCGCAACGGGGCCGGCAAGTCGACCTTGCTGCGTCTGCTCAAGGGCCTGGCCGATCCGACCCGTGGCCGCATCGAGTGCGCGGGGGAGGTGGCGCTGTTGCTGCAGAACCCTGGCGACTACCTGATCCACGACCACGCGCGCGACGAAGCCGGCGAGGCGGCGCTGGCCCCGGCCGGGATCCCCGATCGCGGCGAGGCCAACCCGCGTGACCTGTCCGGCGGCGAGCGCCAGCGGCTGGCGCTCGAGGTGGTCCTGCGCGGCGGCCGCTGCGCGCTGGTCTGCCTGGACGAGCCCACACGCGGTATGGACCGCGTGCGCAAGGACGCGCTCGCCGACCGCTTGGCCGTGCTCGCCGCCCATGGCGCCGCGGTGCTGGTGGCCACCCACGACGCCGAGTTCGCCGCCCACTTCGCCGAGCGTGTGGTGCTGATGGGCCAGGGCGACGTGATCGCCGACGGGACTGCGGCTGCGGTGCTGGCCGGTGGCTGGCACTACTCGACCGAGACCGCGCGCGTGCTGGATGGCGCCGCGGGGGCGCTGACGCCGGAGCAGGGCGCCCGCGTGCTGGCCGAGCAGCTGGTGGCGCGATGACCGCGCAGGTCACCGCCTACGTCGCGCTCGGGGCCGTGCTGGCGCTGGCCTTCGGCTGGTACGAGTGGCGCCGGCCGCCCGCGCGCACTCTGGCGCTCGTGGCCGCGATGGCGGCCCTGGCCGTAGTGGGCCGGCTGGCCTTCGCCGCCGTGCCGGGCGTGAAGCCCACGACCGACATCGTGCTGTTCGCCGGCTATGCGCTCGGCGGCGTGCCCGGCTTCATGGTGGGAGCTGTGACCGCCGTGGCCTCGAACGTGTTCTTCGGCCAGGGACCGTGGACGATCTGGCAGATGGTGGCCTGGGGCGCCGTCGGCGCCGGCGGGGCCGCCCTGGCCCGGATCCAGCGCGGCCGCGAGCCCTCGCGCTGGCTCCTGGCCGCGGCCTGCGCGCTGGCCGCGCTGGCCTTCGGCGGGTTCATGGACGTCTACCAGTGGACCTTCGCCGCCGAGCAGACCGCAGGCACCTACGGCGCAGTGGCGGGTACCTCGCTGGGTTACAACGTGGCCCACGTGCTTGCCAGCGCCACGTTCGCGCTGCTGATCGGCCCCACCTTCGTCCGCGCCATCCAGCGCTACCGGCGCCGGTTCGAGGTCCGGTGGGAGCCGCCGCCGGACCCCGGGCCCACGGCCACCGTCCGCTAGCGTCGCTCGACGTGGAGCTGGAAGAGGCGATCCGCGGACGCCGCACGCACAAGGTCTACGGCTCCGCGCCGGTGGACCGCGTCACGCTGGAAGAGCTGCTGGAGCTGGCCCGATGGGCCCCCAACCACCACCTGACCGAGCCGTGGGAGTTCCGCGTGATCGGACCCGACACCCTGGCCGCGATGAAGCAGGCTGCCGGGCCCGAGAACGCCGCCAAGCTGGACCGTGCGCCCACGCTGGTGGGCGTGTCCGTGGTCCAGAACGGCGATCCCGTACAGGACGAGGAGGACCTGCTGGCCACCGGCTGTGCCGTGTATGCGGTGCTCCTGGGCGCCCACGCGCGCGGCTTGGTGGGCTACTGGCGCACGCCGGGCTTTCTGCGCACAGCGGAGGGAGCGGCCGCGCTCGGCCTGCGGCCCAACGAGCATTTCCTGGCTCTGATCCACCTGGGCGAGCAGCGCCAGGACCCGCGTCCGCCCGAACGCTCACCGGTGAGCGAATACGTGAGCTTTCTGCCGTGATCGCCCGCGCCGACGCCCTGGCCGCGATGCAGGCCGACGAGTTCGACGTGGCGGTCATCGGCGGCGGCATCACCGGTGCCGGCGTCGCGCTGGATGCGGCCTCGCGCGGCTACAGCGTGGCGCTGGTCGAGAAGGCCGACTACTCGTCGGGAACCTCCAGCCGGTCGTCCAAGCTGGTGCACGGGGGGCTGCGCTACCTGCAGAACTTCGACCTCGGGCTGGTGCGCGAGGCGCTGGTGGAGCGCCAGCTGATGGTGAACCTGGCGCCGCACCTGGTGTGGCCGCTGCCGCTGCTGATCCCCGCCTTCGACGGCCGCCGCCCCGATCGCAAGTCGGGCGTGGGCCTGAACCTGTACGACGTGATGAGCCGCGAGCGGCGCGGCTCGCGCCGGCGCGGCCAGGACCGCGACCCCGAGTACTGGAGCCCGGAGCGCCACCGCACCGTGGACGCGGCCGAGACGCTGGAGCTGCTGCCCGCCCTGGCGCCGCGCGAGCCCACCTCGGCCTACCTGTTCTACGACTGCCAGACCGACGACACCAGGCTCGTGTTCACGGTGCTGGGAGAGGCCGAGCGCTACGGCGCCGTGTGCGCCAACGGGGTCCAGGTCGAGGGCCTCGTCGAGCGTGGCGGGCGCGCAACCGGCGTCCTCTGTCAGGACACCCTTGGTGGCGGCGAGTTCGAGCTGATTGCCGAACACGTGGTGAACGCCACAGGCGTCTGGGCAGACCGGATTCGCCCCGACGAGCTGCGCGACGAGGCCGAGGTCCCGCGCATCAAGCCCAGCCGCGGCACCCACGTTACGGTGGCGCTGGACAAGCTCCCGGTGGTCTCGGGGGCGATCGTGCCCGCGGGCAGCGGGCGCTTCATCTTCGTGCTGCCCTGGCTCGGCCGGACGCTGATCGGCACCACCGACGTGACCTACGAGAGCGAGCAGCTGGACCACATACCGGCTCCCGCTGACGACGTGACCTACCTCCTGGATGCCGTGAACGAGTTCTTCGCAACCGAGCTCACCGCGGCCGACCTGAGCGGCGCGTACGCGGGCGTGCGCCCGCTGATCTCCACCGGCGACCCGAAGAAGTCGGTGGACATCTCGCGCAAGGCCGAGTTGTACGAGACCAGCTCGGGCATGATCACGATCACGGGCGGGAAGCTGACCACCTGGCGCCGGATGGCCCAGAGCGCGGTGGACCGGATCGTGGAGCGCGAGGGCCGCGAGGCGCCCTGCCGCACTGACGAGATCCCGCTGGGCATGCCGCTGGCGCCCGGCGAGCTGGACGGCCACCCAGAGCTGGACGACGCGCAGCGCGCGCACCTGGCCGCCCGCTACGGGCACGCCGCCGTGGACGTGATGAGCATGACCGACGGCAGCCCCGATCTGGCCGAGCGGATCGTGCCCGACCTTCCCGACCTGCTGGTGGAGGCGCCGTTCGCCGCCCGCCGCGAGCAGGCGCGGTCGCTGGAGGACGCGCTGCTGCGCCGCACGAGGCTGGGGCTGCTGGCCGCGCGCACGCTCTGTGCTCCCGGATCGTCCGCCGCCCGGCGGGTGGCGGAGGCCATGGCCGTCGAGCTGGGCTGGGAGCCGGGGCGCGTGGACGCCGAGCTGGAGCTGTGGGCGCGAGTTTCGGCGCTGGAGGGCCTGGTGCCCAGCGAGTCCGTGTCCGAGCCGGCATGAGGCTGGCGCTCGGGCAGCGGGATATGGACCTGGCGCAGGGGGCGCCGCTGGTCATGGGCATCGTCAACGCCACGCCCGATTCGTTCTCGGATCGCCAGGGCCCCAAGGACACCGGCGAGCTGGCCGAGCGCGCGTTGGCGCTGGCCGATCAGGGGGCGCACATCATCGACGTGGGCGGCGAGTCCGGTCGCACGGACACCTCCGCCGTCTCGGAGGCCGAGGAGGCGGAGCGGATCGTGCCGCTGGTCCGGCGGCTCGCCGCCGCAGGGATTGCGGTGTCGGTGGACACCTGGCGCGCCGGGCCGGCGGAGGCGGCACTGGAGGCCGGCGCCGCCATGCTCAACGACGTCTCGGGACTGGCCGATTCTGCGCTGGCGGACCTGTGCGCGCGGTCGGGCGCGGCGCTGGTGATCACCCACACCCGCGCCCGGCCCAAGACCAAGGCGTTTCCCGGCTACGACGACGTGGTGGCCGATGTGGCGGGCTTGCTGGGAGAGCGTATGGGCATCGCCATCGAAGCCGGCGTGGCCAGGGAGGCGCTGGTCCTGGACCCGGGCATCGACCTGTCCAAGACCCCGGCCGAGTCGATCGAGGTGCTGGCGCGTCTGTCCGAGCTCTACGGCCTGGAGCGGCCGCTGCTGCTGGCCGTGTCGCGCAAGGACTTCGTCGGTGCCGTCACCGGCCGCGCTCCGGCCGAGCGCGGCCCCGGCACGCTGGCGGCGCTGGAGCCGGCGCTGGCGGCACCGGCCGCAATCGTGCGCGTGCACGACGTGGCCGGCGCGGTGGACTTCATCGCCGTGCGGCGCGCGCTGCTGGGGCTCGACCCACCGGATGCGGGGCCGCTGGCCGAGGCGCTGCGCCGCGAGCGGGTCTAGATGCTCTGGCCGCCGGGGTGCTTCCGCGCATACGGGTAGCCTTGCCGGTTCCACTTCGACCCCAGAGGAGCCGCACCCCGTTGACAGTCCTGCAGCAGAGCGAACTCGAGAAGAGCCCGTTGGCCGATCTCCACGCGATCGCCTCCGAGCTCGGTGTCGAGGGTTTTCGCGGCCTGCGTCGTGACGACCTTGTAGCGGCCATCGTTCGCGCCCAGGGCGGCGAGCCCGCCGCCGGTGGCAGCGACGACAAGGCCGACGACGGCGACGACGGCGGCGACACCGCCGACAACGGCGACAACGGCGACGACCAGCCCAAGCGCCCGGCCCGGCGCCGGTCGCGCCGCGGCGGCCGCTCCCGCGGCGGTGCGAAGGACTCCGAGGCAGCCGCGGACGCCGGTGACGCCGACGCCCGCGATGAGAAGTCCGATGCCGGCGACTCCGACGACGACGATCGCGACGACTCCGATCGCGAGCAGGTCAGCGGCGTCCTCGACGTGCTGCCGAACGGCAGTGGCTTCCTGCGCGTAGACGAAGCCGAGGTGTACGTGTCGGCCGCGCAGATTCGCCGGTGCGAGCTGCGCGCAGGCGACGACGTGACCGGGCGCATGCGGCCCGCGCGCCGCAACGAGCGCCACGCGTCCCTGGTGCGGGTCGAACAGGTCAACGGCCGCGATGCCGAGCCGCCCGAGGAGCGGCCCTTGTTCGGCGATCTGACCGCGGTGCACCCCACCGAGAAGCTGCCGCTGCCCGACGGGCTGGCCTCGGTGGCCATCGGCAAGGGCTCGCGCGTGGCTGTGGCCGGCGGGCCGGGCGCGGGGGCCACGCGGCTGCTGCGCGAGCTGGTGGGCACGCTCAGCCAGGCCGGCGGCGACGCGACCATCAGCGTCTCGCTGGTCGGGGTGCGCCCGGAGGAGGTCACCGACTGGAAGCGGGCCGACGGCGGCGCGCCGGTGACCGGAGGCAGCTTCGACGAGTCCGTCGAGGCCCAGACGCAGGCCGCCGAGCTGGCGATCGAGCGTGCCAAGCGCACCGCCGAGCGCGGCGGTGACGCCGTCGTGGTCATCGACTCGCTCGAGGCCCTGCCCGCCGGCGCCGCCCGGCGCCTGTTCGGAGCGGCGCGCAAGCTGGAGGAGGGCGGCTCGCTCACCGTGATCGCTGCCACCGGCATGGCCTGGGAGCCCCAGCGCCAGGCGTCCACCCGGATCGCCCTGGACGGGCCCGCCGAGGACGGCGCCGTGCAGGTCTCGGCCGCGCGCTCGGGCACGCTGCGGGCCGATCTGATCGGTTAACGCCGGTCGCATGCAGGACCCGGCGCGCGATCCCGAGACCCCGGACGAGGAGCTGCTCGAGGCCGAGACGGCTGCGATCGCCCATCTCTACACCGACGCCGACCGGGTGGAGCGGATGGCGGGCGAGCTGGCGGCCGGGTTCGCCGCCCTGTCCGGCCTCCCGCACGCCGTGTCGGTGTTCGGCTCGGCGCGCACAGCCCGCGACCACCCTCAGTACCAAGCCGCGCGCGATGTCGCGCGGCGGCTGGGGGAGGAGGGGTACGCCATCATCACGGGCGGCGGCCCGGGGATAATGGAGGCCGCCAACCACGGCGCGGCCGACGCCGGCGTGCAGTCCGTGGGCCTGGGCATCGACCTGCCGCTCGAGCCGGGGCTGAACGACTGGGTAGATACGCCGCTGCAGCTCCACTACTTCTTCACCCGCAAGGTCATGTTCGTCCGCTACGCCAGCGCGTTCGTCGTGTTCCCCGGGGGGTTCGGCACCCTTGACGAGCTGTTCGAGGCCGCAACGTTGCGCCAGACCGGGAAGGTGCGCTGGTTCCCGATCGTCCTGTTCGGCAGCGACTACTGGGGCGGGCTTGTGCGCTGGCTGGACGACCCCGTCCGCTCAGAGGGAAAGATCTCGGACGAGGACTGGGGGATGATCGAGGTCACCGACGACCCCGAGCGGGTCGTGGAGATCATGCGGAGCAGTCAGGGCCGGTAGGCGACGCTGTGCCAGGACGGCTCGGGGGAGAGCTCGATGAGCTCGCCGCCACGCTCGGGCTGGGCGTAGCCGAAGGAGGCCGTGTCCTCGTCGAACACCAGCTCCAGCTCGGCCTCCATGACCCGCTGGTCGAGCCAGGCGCCGCGGAAGACCAGCCGCCGCAGCCAGTGCACCAGCGAGCGGTCCGAGTGGCCGTGCAGGTCGCCCCACCGGTCCACCACGTGCTCGCCCAGCGATGAGTGGGGATCGGTCACCTCGCCGTTCACGGCCAGGTTCACCAGATCCTCGCGCTCGTCGTCGTCCAGTTCGCCGCAGACGAAGCCGAGTTTGGCGCCGGCCTGCTCCACCCGCTCGGTGAAGTCGCGCTCGTTGAAGGTGAACCGAAGTTCCCCGTATTCGAGAACGTAGTCCGCGCCCGACTCGTAATTTCCACGTTTTGTGCCGTCCATGAGGTAATCGGCTCGAGGGCGGGAAGACCCTGACCGCGAGCGCGTCGCGATCCTAGCCGCGATCCCTTCCCTGCCGGACGGACTGCAACAGGATTTGCACACGGGGGGCGAATCCCAAGCCTTCGTTCACTCGAAGGGGCATGAAGCCGTCATTGCTGATCGTGGAGGACGACGAGGCCACGCTCTCGTTCCTGGCCGAGAACCTATCGGCTGACGGGTTCCGGGTGGCGGGTGCAACGGGCGCTGCGGAAGGCATCCGCCAGCTGGAGGTGCGCCATCCGGCGCTCGTCCTGCTCGATCTCGGGTTGGCCGACGGCAGCGGGCTGGAGCTGCTGGACCGGGTGCGCGCGGCCGACGGCCTGGCCAGCCGGATCGACCCCGAGGTGCCGGTCATGGTCCTCACCGGCCGGGGCGGCGACGCGGATCGCATGCGCGGCTTCGAGCGCGGCGCCGACGACTACCTCGTCAAGCCGTTCCTCTACGGCGAGCTGTTGGCCCGGGTGCGGGCGCTGCTGCGGCGCAGCGCCGGCCGCGCGGCCCATGGCACGCTGCGCGTCGGCGACCTGGTGGTGGACCCGCGCACGCGCGCGGTGCGACTGGCCGACCGGCCCGTGCACCTGTCGGCCAAGGAGTTCGCGCTGCTGCAGGCCCTGGCCCAGCAGCCCGACCGGGTGGTGCCCAAGAACGAGCTGCTGCGCGATGTGTGGGGCTACGTGGCCATCGGCCGCACCCGCACCGTCGACGCCCACGCCTGCCGGCTGCGCAAGAAGCTGGCGGCGGGCTCGCCGCGAGCGTGGGTCGTGAACGTGCGCGGGGTGGGCTACAAGCTGTGCGAGATGGCGTGAGCGCCGTGCTCGTGCTCTCGGGCTGGGCGGTGGCGGCGTGCGTGGCCGTGTGGGCCCTGCGGCTGGCGCTGCGACTGCGCTTGGTGGGCGACGCAGCACACGAGCTGCGCGGGGCCGGGGCCACGCTGGCGCTGGCCTTGGCATCGATGCGGCGTGAACCTGGTGGTCTGCGGCGGTCGCGGGCGCTCGAGTCAGAGCTCGATCGCCTGCGCGCCGGCCTGGACGACCTGGACGCGGCCCGCACGGGCTCGCGCGCGCCCGTCAGCACCTCGCTCCTGCCCCTGGAGCGGGCGCTGCGCACCGCCGCCGCCGGCTGGCGGCCGGTGGCGGGTGGGCAGGGCCGGCGGCTCAGCCTGCACTGGGAGGCCGGTCCGGCCGCGGTGCGGGCCGACCGCCGGCGCCTGGCCCAGGTGCTGGGCAACCTGCTGGCCAACGCGGTCGAGCACGGCAGCGGCGCCGTTCGGCTGCGCGGCAGGCGCCAGGGCTCGAAGGTGGTCATCGAGGTCGTCGATGACGGCCCACGCGCGGTCCCGGTGGTCTCGCACCCCGACCGCGGGCGCGGGTTGGGCATCGCCGCGCGCGCGGCCGAAGAGGCCGGCGGACGGCTCACGGTGCAGCGCACTCCCGAGGGCACCCTGGCGGCCGTCGAGCTGCCGGTCGTAGAGCCGTGACCGCCGGGGCGCGCCGGCGCCGGGCGGTGTTCCTACTGGCCATGGCGCTGGCCTGTGGCGGACTGGCGGCGTCGGAAGTCGGTGGCCGGGTTGCCGAGGTCGAAAGCCGTACGGGCCGGCCGGTGTCCGTGCTCGTGGCGGCGCGGCACGTCGAGCCCGGGGCGCGGCTCGAAGCCCGCGACCTGGCCCTGCGCGACGTTCCATCGCGCTTCCTGCCGCCTGACGCGGTCCGATCGGCGACAGAGGTCAAGGGAGCCCGCGTGGAGGGCGGCCTCACGCGCGGGGCTTACGTGACGGCGGGGGCATTGGGCGCCGGCGGTCGGGCGGGCACCGGCGGAGCCGCGTTGCGCCGGGGCGAGCGGGCTGTTCAGGTGGCCGTGGCGGGCGGCGATCCGTTGAATGAGGCGGGCGGGCCGGGCTCGCGGGTGGACGTGCTGGTGTCCACCGAGCCGCGCGACGGCGCCGGACGCACCTTTCTGGCGCTCGAGGACGTGGAGCTGCTGGCACTGGGCGGTTCGGGAGCCACCGCCGCCCGTCCCGCGGATGATGGGCCGGGGGAGGGCACGGGCGCCGCCGCCACCGCGTCCACCACGGCCACGCTGCGGGTGACCCAGCGCCAGGCGGTTTACCTGACCGCGGCGCAGAACTTCGCGCGCGAGCTGCGACTGCTGCCCAGGCCGGCCGGCGACGGCGGCCGCGGCGGGCGGTCGGCGGTCTCGGCGGCGGGGTTGTAGCCGCCCGCACGCGAACTGCGTCCGGCGTGGCCGCGCGGAGGTCGGAGGGTTGTAGGGGTGATAGCCACTACAACGCTCTCCGCGCACGGGCGTGCGCTTGGCGGGCTCGGGGCGATGGGAGCTCGAGGTACGGCATGCCGTACCTCAAATGCGGATCGACCGAGCCACCTCCTAGCGGTCGCCGGCCAGCGCCGCGCTCACGCCGAGACCGATGTACACGCCGCCGCTGAGCTTCGCCAGCGCTCGCCGTGCGCGGTCGCCGCTGCGTAGCCAGCCGCCCAGCGCGCCCGCCAGTAGCACGTAAGCACCATCGGAGAGCATGGCCAGCGCCGTGAAGATCGTGCCCAGGATCAGCGTCTGGACGGCGATCGAGCCGCGCGACGGGTCCACGAACTGGGGCAGGAAGGCCAGGAAGAAGATCGCGATCTTGGGGTTCAGGAGTTGGACGAGCAAGCCCCTTAGAAACAGCCCCGAGCGAGCGCTCGGCGGGGCCTCCTCGGGTTCCTCACGCTCGAGCAGCTTCCTCACACCCAGGTAGACCAGATAGGCCGCCCCGGCGTACTTGACGGCGGCGAAGCCGATCTCGGACGCCGCGATCAGCCCCGTCAGTCCGACGGCCGCCGCCAGCGCGTAGGCGAACGTACCCGTCTCGACACCGAGCACGGACACCAGCCCGGCTCGGTGCCCCTGGTCGATGCTGCGCGTGACCACGTACAGCACTGCGGGACCAGGAACTGCCAGCAGCGCCAGGCTGGCACCCGCGAACACCAGGAGTGTCGAAGCCTCGGGCACGAACCCTCACGATATTCCTACGGAGCGATGACGTACACGTGACAGCCTCGTTCCTAGCGTGCTCCCAGTACCCCGAAGGAAGGAAGCACGATGGAGGAAGCACCCCACAAGAAGCGCGGGCGGATCGCCATGGCGGCGGCCGCGGGCGTGGCGGCGGTTGCGATCGCCGTGCCCGTGTCGGGGGCGTTCGCGGAGTCCTCGTCCACGTCCCCGTCACAACAGGGCTCGAGCAGCCAGCAGGCGCCCGGGTTCGACGACGTACAGTCGCAGGGCTACGGCCAGGGCGGCAACGGCGACTCGCAGCGTCCGGACGGCCGCGACTGCCCGAAGAAGAACGGCAACCAGGGCGGCTCGGGCTCCGACTCGGGCAGCAGCCAGGAGGGCAGCGCCGCGCCGAGCGGCTACGACGCCCAGCAGCTCTAGGGCGCTCGCAGCACCTCGACGGTTCCCTCCGGCGTGCCGAGCACGGCCTGCTCCGCCATTCCGGCGAACAGGCCGTGCTCCAGCACGCCGGGCACGCGGTGCAGCTCGTCGCCGAGGGCGTCCAGATCGAGGTCCGCGGGCAGCGGGCAGTCCAGGATCAGGTGGCCCTCGTCGGTCACATAGGGCTCGTCGTCCTCGCGCACGCGCAGGCGGGGATCGGGCAGCACCCGCGCCAGCCTGCGCTGGGTGTCGCGCCAGGCGAAGCGGGCCACCTCCACCGGCAGGCGAAAGCCCTGGCCCAGCCGGTCGACCCGCTTGGGCGTCTCGGCCACGACCACGAACCGGCGCGCGGCCGCCACCACGATCTTCTCGCGCAGCAGCGCGCCGCCGCCGCCCTTGATCAGCCGCAGCTGCGGGTCGATCTCGTCGGCGCCGTCCAGCGCCAGGTCCAGCTCGAGCGAGCCGTCCAGCTCGATGACCTCCAGCCCGGCCTCGCGCGCGCGCTCGCGCGTGCGCTCCGATGCCACGGTCACGCGCAGGGCGGGGTCACCGCCGAACCGCTCGCCCAGCCGCTCGACCACGCGCCAAACCGCTCGGCCCGAGCCCAGACCCAGTGTCATGCCCGCCTCCACCAACTCGACCGCCGCGGCCGAGGCGGCCTCGCGGGCGGGGGAGGGCTCGGCCGTCACGGCGCGAAGCCTGCCACGCCTCTCGGCCGGATGCACGGGAGAAGATGCGCCGGATCGGGCATCGTGCCCGATCCGGCCCGCTACGATCTAAGCCTATCCGCATCAGGTTTGCTCATACGAACGCTGAGGGCGCTACACTTGACTTATCTTTCGTAAGTACGCATCCGGAGAGAGCGAGCTGACCTGATGGAAACCCTGCTGCTGATCCCTGTTGACGACTCCGTCGTCTTCCCCAACATGACGGTCACGCTGACGGTTGACGTCGGCGACGAGGAGCGGGTACTGATCGTCCCGCGCAAGGACGACGAGTTCGCCAGCGTCGGCACCGTCGCCGAGGTGGCCGAGCACGTGCGCCTGCCCGGGGGCGGGCACGCGGTCGCGCTCAGCGGCCTGCACCGCGCCGTCGCGGGCGCCGCGCACAGCAGCCCCAGCGGCGAGCTGCGCGTGGAGGTCACGCCGCACCCCGACGACGAGCCCGTGGACGGCAAGACCCGCAACCTCGAGCGCGAGTACCGCGCCGTGGTCGAGGAGCTGCTGGAGCTGCGTGGCGACGACGGGCGGATCGCGGCCTTCCTGCGCTCGATCTCCGAGCCGGGCACGCTGGCCGACACCTCCGGCTACTCGCCCGACATCTCCTACGAGGACAAGGTCGACCTGCTGGAGACCCTGGACGTGACCGAGCGCCTGGAGAAGGCGCTCGATCTCCAGAAGCAGCGGCTGACCGAGCTACAGGTGCGCCAGCAGATCCGCGACGACGTGCAGTCGGGCGCCGACAAGCAGCAGCGCGAGTACTTCCTACGCAAGCAGATGGACTCGATCCGCAAGGAGCTGGACGAGGACGACGCCTCGGTGGCGGAGGAGTACCGCACCAAGATCGAGGAAGCCGGCATGCCGGACGCCGTGCGCGAGCAGGCCGAGAAGGAGCTGGGCCGGCTGGAGCGCATGGGCGAGCAGTCGGGTGAGAGCTCGATGATCCGCACCTACCTGGACTGGCTGATCTCCGTCCCGTGGTCGGAGGAGTCCGACGAGGTCCTGGACCCGGTCGCCGCACGCGAGGTGCTGGACGCCGACCACGCAGGTCTGGAGGACGTCAAGGACCGGATCGTGGAGCACATCGGCGTGATGAAGCTGCGCCGCGACCGCGGCATCGACGACGCCACCGACCGCAAGTCGGGCGCGATCCTGACCCTGATCGGGCCCCCCGGCACCGGCAAGACGTCGATCGGCGAGTCGATCGCCCGGGCCACCGGCCGCGAGTTCGTGCGCATCTCCCTGGGCGGCGTGCGCGACGAGGCCGAGATCCGCGGCCACCGCCGGACCTACATCGGCGCCCTGCCGGGCCGCCTGGTGCGGGCCCTGCGCGACGCCAAGACGATGAACCCGGTGATCATGCTCGACGAGGTCGACAAGGTCGGCGCCGACTGGCGTGGCGACCCGTCGGCAGCCCTGCTGGAGGTGCTGGACCCGGCCCAGAACCACAGCTTCCGCGACCACTACCTGGACGTGGAGCTGGACCTGAGCAAGGTCCTGTTCATCGCCACGGGCAACGTGTCCGACACCATCCCGGCGCCGCTGCTGGACCGGATGGAGGTGGTGCGCTTCGACGGCTACACCACCGAGGAGAAGGTCGCGATCGCCCGCGACTACCTGTGGCCCCGCCAGCGCGGGCGCAACGGGCTGCGCGAGGACGAGGTGACCATCGGGGACGCGGTGCTGCGCACCGTGGTGTCCGAGTACACCCGCGAGGCGGGCGTGCGCAACCTCGAGCGTGAGCTGGGCACGGTGCTGCGAAAGACGGCGACCAAGATCGCCGGCGGCACCGCCACAGCGCCCGTGGGCATCGACACCGACGCCATCCGCGACGCCCTGGGAAGGCAGAAGTTCTTCCAGGAGGCCGCGGAGCGCACGGCGGTGCCGGGCGTGGCCACGGGGCTGGCGTACACGCCTGTCGGCGGCGACGTGCTGTTCATCGAGGCCACCTCGATGAGGGGCAAGGACAACCTGGTCCTGACCGGCCAGCTCGGCGACGTGATGAAGGAGTCGGCGCGGATCGCCCTCTCCTACGTGCGCGGGCACGCGGACGACGTGGGTGCGGAGGAGGACTCCTTCGAGAACCGCGAGTTCCACGTGCACGTGCCGGCGGGCGCCATCCCCAAGGACGGCCCCAGCGCGGGCGTGACCATGACCACCGCCCTGGCGTCGCTGCTCAGCGGCCGCCCCGTCAAGCACACGGTTGGCATGACCGGCGAGGTCACGCTCCAGGGCCGCGTGCTGCCCATCGGCGGGCTCAAGCAGAAGGTGCTGGCCGCCCACGCCGCGGGGCTGACCGACGTGATCATCCCCGAGCGCAACCGGGCCGACCTCGACGAGGTCCCGGAGGAGGTCCGCGACGCCATGACCTTCCACCCGGTCATGACCATCGGCGAGGTGCTGGAGCTGGCCCTCGAGCCGGCCCAGACCACCGCCGGGCTCGCGTAACGAGGCAGGTCAGCGGGTAGGCAACGGGACAGATGCGTTCCCGTTGCCTGCTCGCCTGCCTGGCCGCCGCGCTGGCCGTTCCTTCGGGGGCGCAGGCGCAGACGGCGCCGAAGGGGGCGTTCGTCTCGGTCGAAGACGTCGTGCCCGGCGTCAAGCTGGACATCCGTTACCGCACCGCGCACAACTTCATCGGCCGGCGGATCGCCGGCTATCGCGAGGCCCGCTGTCTGGTGACCCGCAGGGCCGGGGCCGCCCTGGCGAGGGTCCAGGCGCGCGTCATCCGGCGGGGCTACACGCTGAAGATGTACGACTGCTACCGCCCGCAGCGGGCCGTGGACCAGTTCGTGCGCTGGGGCAGGCGCCTGTCCGACCAGACGATGAAGGCCGAGTTCTACCCGCGTGTACGCAAGTCGCGGGTGTTCAGGGACGGCTACATCGCCACCAAGTCCGGCCACAGCCGCGGCAGCACGGTGGACCTGACGCTGGTCAAACTGCCCCAGCGGCGCGAGGAGGGCACCTATCGCTCCGGTCAGCGGCTGCTCGACTGCGCCGGTCCGTTTGCGAAGCGGTTCAGGGACAGCTCGGTCGACATGGGCACGGGTTACGACTGCTTCGACGTGCGCTCGCACCCACTGAGCTCGAAGATCACGGGCAGGCGCCGAGCCAACCGCCTACGGCTGCGCCGGGCGATGCAGGCCGAGGGCTTCGAGCCGCTGTCCACCGAGTGGTGGCATTTCACGCTCAAGCGCGAGCCCTACCCGAACCGATACTTCGACTTCCCGGTTGCCAAGCGCGGTCAGTAGCAGCCGGACGCCGGGTCCGGACCGCTTGGGACCGGCGGGCATTCGTGCCAGTCGCTCGGGTAGTAGTGGCGCATCGCGCCGACGTCGCCGGCGTTGCCGGTGAACGTGAGGGTGTTCGAGGACGTCACGCGGCGCGCCACGACGCTCCCCGTCATGACCGTGTTGTTGGTGGTCGTGAAGTTGGAGTTGGGGGCGAAGATCAGCCCGGCGAAGGGGTTGGTAGCGGTGTTCACGTTGTTGCTGAAGGTGATGTCGCTATTGGGGTTGGCGGAGCCCGGCTGGCCGTAGAAGTCGAAGCGCAGGGCGAGCGGATCTCCGGACGGGTTGTGGAACGACATCGTGTTGCTGGCGACGAAGTTCCCCTTGTTCGAGCGGCAACCGCTCCCCGTGCGATAGGGCGAGTCGATGAAGAAACGGACCTGAGCGCCCGGGGCGAGCCTGAAGTAGGCGGGGTTGGTCAGCCTGATGTCGCAGAAGTAGTACGTGCCGCTCGAGATGATGACGGGGCTGGCGGAGGTTCCGGCACCCCCACCCGTGACCTCGCGGTTTGTGGCGTTCCAGTTGCTCCCGAACGCAGCGGTGATGGCCGCGTTGTTGTTGCTGGCGCGAGCGTCCGCGTACTCCTGACCGTTGACCGCCGGGGCGGTGAACGGGGCGATGGGGGATGGCTCGGCGATCTGCTGGCAGCCGGTGCCACAGGTGAAGTTGCTGACCGTTGAACCCTGGTTGTAGTGGAGCGTGCCGGTCACGCTCGTGCCGTTCAGGTTGGGGTTGCCGTTCGCGAATACCTCCCCGGTCATGTTCAGGGTCCCCGAGGTGGTCATCGTGCCGAGCGCGAGGATCCCGTTGGGCCACACGAACTCGTAGCCGACGACTCGCTCCTGCACCCGACGCGTCACGCCGTTGACCGTGCCCGTTGCGGTGATGCAGCGCTGGTCGACGTTGTTCCCGGCGGCTGCCTGTACCCAGAGGCCCGTGCAACCGTCAGTCGACGCGAGGGCGGGGCTGACCCGATAGGTGTAGCTGGCCTTGTTGCCGAGCGACTCCGTCTGGGGGGGACATATTCCCCCGGTGGGCGAGACCCAGGTCGTGGTGAAGCACTTGGCGTCGGAAGCAGACTGCGTTTGGGTCGGAGTGCGGCCCATGCGGTAGCGGGCAGATTGAACGCCCGCGTTGGCGGCGGCCAGCGCGGCCTTCGCGTTGCGGTCACGATTCGAGGTGGTGCTGGAGTTCATCGCGCTGGCTGCGATCACGGCGGAGAGGCCGCCGAGCACGACCAGCGTCAGCATCGCGACGGGCAGTGCCGCCCCGTCCTCGCATCGGATCAGTTGGTGCATGGGACCGGGCTCCCCCCCTCGAGGCAGGTGGCGCCGTTGGCGAGCGGGTTCCTGATCGTTCCTCCGGCCCCGTTCTGGACCAGCGTGGTCACCACGGTGGGTTTGGCGACGCCGTTGACGGTCACGGCCACGAGCACTCGCTTGTAGTCGCCTGGGCCCCCGCACGTGGCGCTGAGGCAGTTCGGGTCGTTCACCCAGGTCACGTAGCGGTAGACCTCGCCGCTCAGGCGCGCTCCGCCTGCGGGCGAGGGAGCAGTCCACGTCTGCGGGTTCGGCGCGGAGTCCCCGTCCACGGAGTCGACCACCAGGGGCTCGATCTTGGACGCGTCATCCCAGTCGTAGCGGTAACAGGGCGACGACGACGGGAGCCCCGCTCCGCCACACGGTCCGCTCGAGACGTAGTAGGTCGGAGCGTCGGGGTCCGTGGTGGTCGCGGTCGGTGCCGCGCCCAACGCCACCTTCTTCCACGGTTGCGCGGTCACGCGCTCGATCTCCTTGTTGGCCATCGCCGACGCGACGTCATGCTTCTCCGCGTTGGTCGTGAGACGGCGGGAGCCGTCGAAGACCGAGATGAGGCCCATCACCGCGAGCGAGATGACCAGGATCGCCGTGAGCATCTCCGCGACGGCGAAGCCGTCCTGCCCTTCGGCCGTCGGCTCGAAGGGGCTCACCGAGCCAGGTCCAGGTTGCGGACGTGGAAGGCGTCGGTGAGCACGACCTGATGGCGGTAGCCGGTGGTCCGCTCCCCGCGGCCCGGCGTCTTGATAGTCGCTTGGCCGTAGCTGGGCCGCGACGCCGCGCCGGCGGGGCTGGAGAGGTCGCTGAACACCGGGTCGGCTGCCGTGCCGTTGATCAGGCGGTCGATGGCCACCCTCGATTGCGCGCCGACCGGGAAGGTGCCGGGAGCCGCGCTCGAGCCGGCCGGGAACTCGTAGCGCATGCACCGCTGGAGGCCGGTCGCCGCGCCGGCGACGTCGCATCGGTAGAGCACGCGCCGGTTGACGCCCGCAGTGCGCACCAGCACATCCATGTAGTTCGAGGTGCTCCCACTGGTCGGGCCGACCACTGAGCGGGCCTGACGCAGCTCGCGGATCATCAGCTGCAGGGCCCCCGTGTCCTCGTTGATGGCGGTGCTGCGCTCCTGATCGTTCGCAGCTCCCTTGCTGGTCACGTCGAGCAGGGCGAGGACGGAGCCCAGCACGACGGCGAACATCGACATCGCCACCACCAGCTCCACGAGCGAGAAGCCCGCGGTCTCTGTGGCAATCGTCCTTGATCGTCCTGCCGTCACCAGAGCCCAGTCGCCGTCGCGTCGCGGAGCGCGAACCCGCGCCCTGCCTGTTGGGATAGCTATCGGCCGGAGACTCCCGGCCTTGAGTGGCAGGCGGGTGGACAGTTGACCCCCTGATCTGCTTCCATACCGCGCTGTTCGTAATTCAGCCGAGTCGCCGCCAACCCGTTTGGCGGCGAACGGGGGAACCACTTGGGTCCGGGTCGTTTTCCGCTCCCCGGGGCGAATCGCCGCCATCGCGCGGCGTAGCGCACTTTCCAGCGCGAGCCCGTCAGCTCACCCCGTAGGCGCATAGGAAAGAGGAGTTGAAGACGGTTTGGCGTCGATTCTGGCCCGCGGTACCCGAAGTTCACGCATTCCTGCCCTCGCGCTCGCCCTGACCGCGCTCCTGTGCGCGACCGGGCTGCTGATCGCCAGCGGCGCCCAGGCCGACACGGCCGGCTCGACCGGGGCCATGACCACCGAGATCGTGCTCAAGAAGGGCGACCGCGGCAAGGCCGTGGCAGCCGTTCAGCGCAAGCTGCGCCTGACGGCCGATGGCAACTTCGGCGCGGCCACCGCCCGCGCGGTCAAGCGCTTCCAGAAGCGCAACGGCCTGGACGCCGACGGCATCGTCGGCCCGGCCACGCGCCGTGCGCTGGATCTGCCTGCCTTCAAGAGCAGCTCGGTCACCCGCCGCGGCAGCAGCCGTTCCACCAAGCTGCCGGCGGTGCTGAAGCGGATCGCCAAGTGCGAGTCCGGCGGCGACATCACCGCCGTGTCCCGCAACGGGCGCTACTTCGGCAAGTATCAGTTCTCCAAGGCCACCTGGAAGGCCAACGGCGGCCGGGGCAGCAACCCCGCCGAGGCCACTGAGGCCGAGCAGAATCGCGTCGCGCTCAAGCTGTACAAGGCCGAGGGCTTGGATCCTTGGCCGAGCTGCGGCCAGCAGGCCGCCGCCTAAACGGTTGATTCCGAATTGCTGCACCCACGGATGACGGTGCAGACCGGCGCTGGGTCACCACCCGCGCCCTCGCCGATGCCACCAGCATCGGCTTCGGACCCGTGCGGCGCCCAACTTGGTCTGCGCCGCCCCCGCGGGCACATCAATTCGGAATCAACCGTCTAGCACCGGCGCCGCCGCAACCTTCGTCCCGCCGGCGCGCGCCGGGGCAGGGTAAGCCGCCATACGGGCGAAGCCCCCGGCAGTCGGTGAGCCGAGCCATTGCCCCGCGCGTTCGCAACAACCCTGGCAGTTCTGCTGGCCGTGCTGGGCACGGCGGCGGGCGCGCAGGCCGATGGGCCGCGGATCCGGTCGGTCGAGTGCATCGGCGGCTGTAGCCACGGCCAGCCGCGTGGGGGCAGCCTGCTGCTGGTGTCGGGCACTGGGCTCGGCGACGTGTACACCGCCGTCTTCCCCGGTGGTCGCGACGGCATCCGCGACCTCCGTGGTTCCGCACGCCAGGCATCGACCACGACCGTGCGCGTGCGCGTGCCGTGGGAGGCCAGCTCCGGCAGCTTCGTACTAGGCACCCGCGGCGGCATGGTCTCCAGCGCCCAGCAGCTGCGGATAGTGCCGCTGCCCGTCGTTTCGCGCTGGCGCTGCATCCGCCGGTGCGGCCCGGGCCGTGAGGTCCAGGGCGGCAGCCTGGTGCTGGTGCGCGGGCTGCGGCTCGCTGCAGTGCGCGACGCCGTCCTGCACGGCGGCCGTGGGCGGGCCGACGACCTTCGCGCACGCACCAGCAACCAGAGTTTCGAGAGCTTCCGGATGCGGGTGCCGGACAGGGCGGTCACGGGCAACTTCTCGGCGCGTGAGCGCGGGCGCCGCTCACCCGGCCGCCGGCTCACGGTCCGGCCGCCGGGCGCAGCGCCGGCGGTGCCGGTGGCGCCGGGCGCAGCCGCCGGCGTGTTCCCCATTCGCGGCCCGCACGACTTCGGAAGCGCCGGCGCGCGCTTCGGCGCCGGCCGCAGCGGCCACACCCATCAGGGCCAGGACGTCATGGCCAGGTGCGGTGTGCCGCTGGTGTCGGCCAGCGCGGGCACGGTCCGCTACACCGGCTACCAGTCCGCCGCCGGCACCTACATGGTCATCCGCGGCAGCGCCCCGGTGCAGGACTACGTGTACATGCACCTGCAGGGGGCGCCCGCCGTCGGCAAGGGCGCGGTCGTGGCCGCCGGGCAGCCCATCGGCGCGGTCGGCCGGAGCGGCAACGCCCAGGGCTGTCACCTGCACTTCGAGATCTGGAGCGCACCCGGCTGGTACGACGGCGGCACGCCGTTCGATCCACTACCCCAGCTGCGGGCCTGGGAGGCGGCGGGCTAAGCCCAATCACGTCGCCGGAACCTGCCGGCGTTCACGCACCAACACAAGCGTGGCCAGGCACAGCAGCGACAGGATCGCGTACGGCACCGCGTCGGAGGTCAGGTCGGCCAGGGCGCCGCCCGCGGCCCCGCCGCCCACCTGCCCGGCGGCCCAGGCCAGGTTCATGATGCCGAAGGCAAACCCCTGGTCCAGGCCCAGCGAGTCGGACGCCTCGGACAGCATCGCGGCGGCCGGCGCCCAGAAGAACGCCAGCCACGTCACGGCCATCAGTAACAGCGCCCCCAGCAGCCACACGGCGCCGGGAAGCGGCAGCGTCAGCGACGTCACGCCGGCGCCCACCAGCCCGATCCGGATCAGCGGTAGGCGGCCGCGAACGTCGGACTGGCGGCCGATGACCGGGTTCAGCAGCCCTTCGACCGCGGCCGCGGCCACGAACAGGGCTCCGATCGTCAGCCCGCTCGCGCCCAGGTCGTCCAGGCGCAGCGGCACCAGGACGTCGATCGCCCCGATGCAAAGCGCTGGCAGCAGGAACAGCCACATGGGCGTCTGCAGCGCGCGCGATCCCAGCGCCGTGCCCAACTCGCGCCAGCTGCTGCGCCGGTGGGCGTCCGCGCCCGGGATGGCCAGTGCCCACAGCACCATCGCCGTGGCCACGACGGCCACGCCGGAGAACACCAGCTCGGGGCTGGTCTCGCTGGCGGCGCCGCCGATCACCGGGCCCAGCAGCACACCGAACAGCGCCGCGCCGAGGGCGGCCCCGATGGCCTGGCCGCGGCGCTCGGGCGCGGTCACCCCCATCAGCCACGCCAGCGCGCCTGCCCATGTGCACGCGCCGCCTACGCCCTGTACGAAGCGGGCGGTGTCCAGCACACCGATCGACTCGCCCTGGCCGAACGCCACGCTGGTGGCAGCGATCAGCGCCAGCCCGGTGATGGCGGTGGCCTTCGCCCCCACGCGCCCGGCCAGCCAGCCGGCGGGCAGCGATGCCAGCAGCGTCCCGGCCGGGTAGGCGGCGCTGAGGAGGCCGGCCGAGGTCTTCGACAGGCCCAGGTCGTCCTGGTAGCTGGGCAGGAGCGGCGTGATGGCCGCGAAGAACATCGTGTCGACCAGCACGGCGGCGCAGACGAACGGGAAGACGCGGCGCACATCTGGATCGTTGCATGGGGGGCGAAGACGGTCGCGTCGGGGACTGCACCGGGCATGGGCTCCATGGACGAGCTGGCGGAGGTGCTGCGCGGGCGCCTGATCGAGGGGGCGCGGGCCGGGCAGGCTCCAGGCTCCGATGTAGCCGCGCGGGTGCGCGAGCTGGTGGAGTCCGAGGCGCCCGCGCTGGCCCGGGCCGAGCGCGAGTCGCTGTGCCGGCGCGTCCTCGTGCTGGCCGGAGGGCTCGGTCCGCTGGAACCGCTGCTGGCCGACCCGCTGGTCGACGAGGTCATGGTCAACGGGCCCGGCCGCGTCTACGTGGAGCGGCGCGGCAAGCTCGAGGCCACCGCCGTCCGGTTCGACTCCGAAGCCGACCTGCTGCACGCCATCGAGCGCATCCTGGCCCCGCTGGGGCGGCGGGTCGACGAGGCGTCGCCGCTGTGCGATGCGCGGCTGGCGGACGGGTCGCGCGTGAACGTGGTGGTGCGCCCGCTGTCGCTGGTGGGCCCGTGCCTGACCATCCGCCGGTTTCGCCGCGAGGGGTTCTCCCTGCGCGACCTGGTCGCCGGCGGCACGCTGCCGGCGGCCGCCGCCGAGCTGCTGGCGCTGGCGGTCGCGGCGCGGGCGTCGATCCTTGTCAGCGGCGGCACCGGCTCGGGCAAGACGACCACGCTCAACGCGCTGTCGGGGGCCATCCCCGCGGGGCAGCGGATCGTGACGATCGAGGACGCCGCCGAGCTGTCGCTGCGCCAGCAACACGTGGTGCGGCTGGAGTCGCGGCCGCCGAACCTGGAGGGCAGGGGAGAGGTGACCATCCGGCGGCTGGTGGTCAACGCCCTGCGGATGCGACCCGACCGGATCGTGGTCGGCGAGGTGCGCGGGCCCGAGGCGCTGGACCTGCTGCAGGCGTTGAACACGGGTCACGACGGGTCGCTGAGCACGGTGCACGCCAACTCTCCCGAGGACGCCCTGCGGCGGCTGGAGACGCTGGCGCTGATGGCGGGCGTCGGGCTGCCTCACCAGGCGGTGCGCGAACAGGTGGCGGGCGCTGTGGACCTGGTTGTGCACCAGGCGCGGCAGGCGGACGGCTCGCGGGCGGTCGTCGCGGTGTGCCAGGTCGTGCGGGTCGCGGGCGGCGCCGCCACGCGCGAGCTCCTGCACGGCGATCGCGTGACCCGACCGGTGGACGGCCCGTTGGCACGGCGGCTGGAAGCGGTGGGTGGGTGAGCGGGGCCGGCTGGCTGGCGTTCTGCGCGGGCTTCGCCGGCGCGCTGGTGGTGTGCGATGCGGTGGTTATGGCCGCTCCCGCCGCCGGGCGGCGGCTGCCGCGCGCGGTGGGGTCGGTGGCCACGCTGGTCGGCGCCGTCGTGGCCGCGGGGCGCGAGGGCCGTGACCCGGGCGCGCGCGAGCGGCGGCGGCTGCTGTGGGCGGGCGGGGCGCTGGCGTTCGCCTTCGGGTTACTGGCCGCGGGGCCGCTGGCGGCGGCGGTGCTGGGCGCGGGTGGGCCATGGCTGGTTGGGCGGCTGCTGGCCGCCAGGCGGGCGCGCTACCGCCGGACCGTGGACGCCGAGGCGGCGGCAGTGGCGCTGGCGCTGGCCGACGCGCTCGGCGCGGGGCACTCGCTGCGGGCGGGACTGGCCGAGGTGGCGGCGGGCCTGACGGGGCCGGCCGCCCACGAGCTGGGACGGGTGGCGGCCGAGCTGGCGGCGGGCGCGCGGACCGAGCATGCGCTGGAGGCCATGCGCGCGCGGGTGGCCTCCTCGCGCACCGATGCGCTGGTGGCGGCCTGCCTCGTCCAGCGCCGCGCGGGTGGCGACCTGGCGCTGCTGCTGCGCGAGTGCGCCGAGGCTTTCGGCGACCAGTCGCGGCTGGAGGACGAGGTGCGCGCCGCCACGGCTCAGGCCCGCTTCACCGGCATGACCGTGGTCCTGCTGCCCGTGGGCGGCGCGCTGCTGGCCGAGCTGGCCAGCCCGGGATTCGTGGTCGGCATGGCTTCTTCGTTCCTCACGGCCTGGCTTGTGGGCTTGGCGTTGGTCCTGCAGGCGGTGGCGGCGGTGGTCATCCGGCGGCTGGGGCGGGTGCGCTGGTGATCGCTCCGGCGCTGGCCTTCGCCTCCGCGCTGCTGGTCGTCTGGAGCTTGGGCGAGCTGTGGCCCGTTCGGGCGGCCCCGCCGGGACACCGCTCAGCCCGGGCGCTGGCGAGGCTGGGCCGTGGAGCGATCGGCCGGCGCGGTGCACCGGCGGGCATGGAGCAGCAGATCGCGGCCGCGGGCCGGCCCGGCGGGCTGGGACCGCGCGAGATCATGGCCGCGAAGGCGGCGGGCGCCGTACTGGCGGCGGGCCTGGGTGTTCCGTTCGGTGTGCTCGCGCCCGGCCGGCTCGGCATGCTGGTGGTGGTCGCGGCGCCCGTGGCCGGGTTTCTCGGGCCGGACCTGTGGCTCCGGGGCCGCGCCGCCGAGCGGGCACGGCGGGTGCGGCGCGAGCTCCCTGCGCTGCTGGATCTGCTGCGAGTGTCGGTGGGGGCGGGGTCGTCGCTCGCGGCCGCGCTCGCCGAGGTGGGGGAGCGGGCGTCGGGCCCGCTGGCCGCCGAATGGCGCGCCGTCGGCGACCAGGTGGCGCTGGGGGTGCCGCTCGAGCACGCGCTGGCCGGCATGGTGGGGCGGTTGCCCCAGCCCGAGGTCACCGCCCTGTGCGCTGCCCTGGACCGGGCCCGGCGTCACGGAGCGCCGCTGGGCGCCACGCTGGCCGGCCAGTCCCGCGACGCCCGCCTGGCCCTGCGCCGGCGGGTGGGCGAAGACGCGGCCAAGGCCGGTCCCAAGATCCAGCTGGTGGTGGCGCTGCTGCTGGTCCCGTCGGTGCTGTTGCTGGTAGCCGCCGCGCTGGTGGCGGCGCTGGTGGACTCGGGCGGCGTCCGCGGGATCTAGGCGTCCCACAGCGCCCCACCGCGGCGCAGGATTCGTTGCGTTCCGGGCCTTCCCGTTGCAATCCGGCGCCCAGCGCGGCGTGCCGCAACGCATCGCCCGGCCCGGTGGGCGGCGCAGCCCACGTACTCCCACCCGCTCGATCGTCAGTAGTGGAGCGGAGCAGCGCCCGCGCGCCGTCGAATATCCGGCCACTGACGGAAGAACTGTGGGGCAACGTGTTGCAGAGTGGGAGAAGGTGGGTTACTGTGGCGCCAGCTCACGAGGACCGGAGTGGCGGGGCTCCTCCCACTCCGCCACTTCGGTCCGAGTCAGCCCCCCGCGGAAGACCTGCTCCACATGGCATTCAGAGGCCACTACGACCACTCGCTTGACGCGAAGCACCGCTTGAGCATTCCCTCAAAGTTCCGCGAAGCCTTCTCCGACGGCCTGGTGCTGTCGAAGGACACCGACGCCTGCATCACGGTGTCCTCCCCCGACGCGCACGAGTCGCGCGTGAAGGTGGCGCTGGAGGGCAAGAACCCGCTGGGCCGCGAGTACAAGCAGGTCCAGCGCTTCTACCAGGGCAACTCGTTCGAGACCGAGCTGGACTCGGCGGGCCGGGTGATCCTTCCGGCACCTCTCCTCTTGCACGCGAAGATCGAGAAGGAGGTCGTGGTCGCCGGCGTGGACGACCACCTCGAGCTGTGGTCCAGCGAGGGCTGGACCCAGCAGCAGGCCATGCTTGACCAGGTGATGGGGGAGGTGACGGACTCCCTTGGCGATCCTTCTTGACATGACGCGCACGCACATACCGGTCCTGGCCGGCGAACTGATCGACCTCACAGGGCCCGGTGAGGGCGACCGTGTGGTGGACTGCACGTTCGGCGCCGGCGGCCACGCGCGGCTGGTGGCCGAGCGAATCGGCTCGTCCGGGACGCTGGTATGCGTCGATCGCGACCCCGATGCCGAGGAGCGGTTCGAGGAGCTGGCTGCCGAGGTGGCCTGCCACACCCGCTTCCTGCGCATGGACTACACCGACGCGCTGGGCCTGCTTGCCGCGGAGGGGTTCGCCGCCGACATCGTGTACTTCGACCTTGGCGTGTCGTCGATGCAGATCGACACGCGCGAGCGCGGCTTCTCCTACTCCTACGACGCGCCGCTGGACATGCGCATGGATCCCGGCCAGGAGCTGGATGCGCGCACCGTGGTGAACACGATGGAGGAGCGCCAGCTGGCAAAGGTGTTTGCCACCTACGGCGAGGACCGCAACGCCCGGGTGATCGCCCGCGAGATCGTCAGGCGCCGGCGCAAGGCTCCGATCGAGACCACGGGCGAGCTCGTGGCCGCCGTCGAAGCCGCTCTGCCGGCCGCCGTCCGGCGCCGGTTTGGGGGGAGTTCCCCTGCAAAGCGCGTATTTCAAGCCATCCGCATCGTGGTCAACGACGAGCTGGACGACCTGGACCGGGGGCTGCCTGAGGCCTGGTCGATCCTGGGCCAGGGCGGCAGGCTGGCGGCGATCTCGTTCCACTCGCTCGAGGACCGGCGCGTCAAGCACTTCCTGGCCGACCGCGCCCGTGGCTGCATCTGCCCGCCCGACCTGCCCGTGTGCCGATGTGGGCGCACGCCCGAGGCCGAGCTGATCACGCGCCGTTCGGTCGTGCCGACACCCGGTGAGGTCGCCGACAACCCGCGCTCGGCGTCCGCACGCCTGCGCGCCGCTCGCCGGATCGACGTCGGAGAGGTCGCCTGATGTCCGCCGCACCGCTTCGCCGCCGTGCTCCCGCGCGCCCCGCGCCTCCCGCGCGTCGCCCACACGCCGCACCCCGCCGGCCGGTTCCCGGTGCGCGCGTGGTGCGCCCCGCCGGCGCCGCCGTGCTCGACCGGCTGCTGTCGGGCCGGCTGTGGATCGGCCTGGTGTTCCTGCTGCTGGTGGGCATCGTCTTCTTCAACGTCGACCTCCTGCGGATGAACCGCGACATCGCGGCCACCGCCCAGAAGGCCGAGACGATCAAGCGCGAGAACGCGCGCCTGCGCGGCGACCTGGCCCGCCTGGGCTCCAGCGAGCGGATCCAGACCACCGCTGCCCAGCGCGGCCTGGTGCTCCCCGCCGCCGGCGAGGTGCGCTACCTCAAGGCCACCGGCGCCGACACCAAGAACGCCCTGGCGCGGCTGAGGGCCGGCGGTGGCAGCGCCATCACCGACCCCGTGCCGCCCGCGCAGGCCGAGCCCGGCGAGCCCTCTCAGGAGCAGGTGGCCACGACCACGCCGCCGGCGACAGCGCCCCAGGGCGCCACGCCCCAGGCCACGACCACGCCCCAGGAATCCGCGCCCCAGCAGCCGACGAGCCCGCAGGCGCCGGTCGCCGTGGCCCCGCAGGCGACCCCGCAGACGGGCCAGTAGGGGTGCGGTCGACCCTGCTCGACCGCCGGATCGGACTCCTTTTCGCCGTCTTCCTCCTGCTCCTCGGGCTGGCCACGTTGCGTGCCACCTGGCTCGGCACGGTGAAGGCGGACTCGCTGTCAGAGCGCGCCGCCAGCCAGCAGGTCGAGGATCTGAAGGTGCCCGCCAACCGCGGCACCATCACCGATCGCAACGGCGTGGAACTGGCGGTGTCCGAGGAGGCCACGACGGTGTTCGCCAACCCGATGCTGATCAAGGACCCCACTGACGTGGCGGCCAAACTGGCGCCGCTGCTGGGCCGCGACCAGAGCGAGCTGCTGCCGCTGCTGTCCGACAAGGACAAGGGCTTCGTGTACCTGCGGCGCAAGCTGGACCCGACGCTCGGCGACAAGATCGTCAAGCAGCGGATCGAGGGCATCGACACGGTGTCGGAGCCCAACCGCACCTACCCCCAGGGCGCGCTGGCCGGCCAGCTGCTGGGTTCGGTGGGGCTCGATGGCAACGGCCTGTCCGGCATCGAGCAAGAGTTCGAGCAGTCGCTGCACGGCGAGGACGGCCAGCGCCGGCTGGTCAAGGACGCCACCGGCAAGGTGGTGAGCCTGGCGGACATCGACCGCCAGGAGGCGGGTGAGGACATGCGTCTGACCATCGACTCCTCGCTCCAGGAGCGGGTCGAGGCCGTGCTCGGCCAGGTGGCCCGCGACCACCGCCCCAAGGGCGCCACCGCGCTGGTCATGGATCCGCGGAGCGGCGAGCTGCTGGCCATGGCCAACTACCCGCGCGTGAACCCCAACGACCTGGCCGCATCGCCGAAGGACGGCCTCCAGAACCGGGCCGTGGGGTCGGCGTTCGAGCCCGGATCCACCTTCAAGGCTTTCACCGTGGCCGGGGCGCTGCAGGACCGCAAGGTCACCCCCGAGACCGAGCTGAACCTGCCGTCGCAGATACAGGTGGCCGACCGCACCATCGGCGAGGCGCACGACCGCGGCGCCGTGACCCTGACCACGTCGCAGATCCTGGCCCAGTCCTCCAACGTCGGGTCGGTGATGATCGGCCAGAAGCTGGGCCCGAAGCGATTCGACCACTGGGTGCGCCGGTTCGGCTTCGGCAAGCCCACCGGCGTCAGCCTGCCCGGGGAGGGGGGCGGGATCGTGCCCACGCCCAAGGACTACTCGGGCTCGTCGATGGGCAACCTGCCGATCGGCCAGGGCCTGGCGGTGACCCCGTTGCAGATGGCGGCGGGTTTCTCGGCGCTCGCCAACGGCGGCGTGCTGCACCGCCCGCACGTGGTGGCCGGCCAGCGCGACCCGGGCAAGCGGATCGTGTCGGCCAAGACCGCCGGCCAGGTGGCGCAGATGCTGGAGGGCGTCCTGGCCGCCGGCGGCACCGCGCAGGAGGCCTCGATTCCCGGCTACAAGCTGGCCGGCAAGACCGGCACCGCGCAGAAGCCCGACCCCGAGCTCGGGGGCTACTCGAAGTTCAAGTTCTTCTCGTCCTTCATCGGCTTCGCCCCGGCCCGCAACCCGCGGCTGATGGTGGCGGTCATGGTCGATGAGCCCACGAACGGCTACTACGGCGGCGAGGTGGCAGCCCCGGCGTTCGAGAAGATCGTCTCGTTCGCGCTGCCGTACATGAGGATCCCTCCGACGGGATAGCCATCCGTGGCTATCCCGTAGACGGCTTGCTCCTTGGCTGCTGTCGGATGGTCCGGCCGCGGCGGGCATAGAATCTCTGGTCCATGACCCTGCGAGATCTGATGGGTGATGGGGCCCCCGAGGTTGAGATCACGGGGCTGGCGTACGCGAGCAAGAGCGTCTCCGAGGGGACGCTCTTCTTCTGTGTACCCGGCTTCAAGGTCGACGGCCACGACTTCGCCCCTGACGCCGTGGAGCGAGGCGCCGCCGCGCTGGTGTGCGAGCGGCCGCTGGGCCTCGGCGTGCCCGAGGTGGTGGTCGAGGACGTCCGCGCGACGATGGGGCCGGTGGCGGCGCGGTTCTTCGCCGACCCGACAGCAAAGCTGCGGGTGGCCGGCATCACGGGCACCAACGGCAAGACCACCACGGCGTTCCTGATGCGTGACGTGCTCGAGGCGGCCGGCCTGCAGACCGGCCTGCTGGGCACGGTCAAGCAGGTGGTCGGCGGCGTGGAGGAGGAGGCGGTACGCACCACCGGCGAGGCGATCGACCTGCAGGAGACCTTCGTGCGCATGCGCAACCTGGGCGACCAGGCGTGCGCGATGGAGGTGTCCTCGCACGCGCTGGAACTGGGCCGCGCCGACGGCATCACGTTCGCGGTCAAGGTGTTCACCAACCTGACCCAGGACCACCTGGACTTCCACCCCGACATGGAGGCCTACTACCTGGCAAAGCGACGCCTGTTCGACCAGCCGGGCCCGGCCGTTGTGAACGCGGATGACGAGTACGGCGTGCGCCTGGCGGCGGAGCTTGGCGATGCGGTCACGTTCGGGATCGACTCCGAGGCCGACTACCGCGCTCGTGACATCCGCTTCGACGTGACCGGCGCGGTGTTCACCGTGGACTCGCCGGACGGGGCGGTGGGCATGACCACGCGACTGCCCGGCCTGTTCAACGTTTCCAATGCGCTGGCGGCCTTCACGGCGGCGCGGGTGATGGGCATCGAGGCCGAGGTGGCCGCCAAGGCGCTGGCCGAGGCCGGTCGGGTGCCCGGCCGCTTCGAGCCCGTCGAGGAGGGGCAGGGCTTCGGCGTGCTGGTGGACTACGCGCACACGCCCGACTCACTGGAGAACGTGCTGCGCGCGGCGCGGGAGGTGTGCCAGGGCACCCTGCACGTGGTCTTCGGCGCCGGCGGAGACCGCGACAAGGCCAAGCGGCCGCTGATGGGCAAGGCCGCGGCCGACCACGCCGACCGGCTTGTGGTCACGTCCGACAACCCGCGCTCGGAGGACCCGGACGCCATCGTGGACCAGGTCTTGGCGGGCGCCGGCCCCGGCGCCGAGCGCGAGGTCGACCGGCGCGAGGCGATCGCAAAGGCCATCGGCGCGGCGGCGGACGGCGACGTTGTGGTCATCGCCGGCAAGGGTCACGAGCAGGGCCAGGAGTTCGAGGACGGGCGCAAGGAGCCGTTCGACGACGTGCAGGTGGCGCGCGAGGCGCTGAGGGACCGCTCGTGAAGAGGTTCGAGCGCGCCGTGATCGATACGCGCGAGGTACGGCCCGGCGACCTCTTCGTGGGCCTGCGCGGCGAGCGCACCGACGGGGGCCGGTTCGCGGCAGACGCCCTGGCTGCGGGCGCGGCCGGGGTGCTGGTGGCGCCCGAGCACGCGGATGGGCTCGAGGGGGGCACGGTGATCACCGCCGAGGATCCCCTGGCCGCCCTGCAGGCGCTGGCGCGCGAGTGGCGGCGCGAGCTCGGCGCCAAGGTGATCGGCGTCACCGGCTCCACCGGGAAGACCTCGACCAAGGACATCCTGACCGCGCTGCTGGCCCACCACCGGCGCACGCACGCCAACCGCCAGAACCTGAACACCGAGATCGGCCTGCCGCTGACCATCCTCGAGGCGCCGCCCGGCACCGAGGTGCTGGTACTGGAGATGGCCATGCGCGGCCAGGGCCAGATCGCCGAGCTGGTGGCCATCGCCGAGCCCGATGTGGGCGTGATCGTGAACGTGGGACCCGTGCACCTGGAGCTGCTGGGCACGGTGGAGCGGGTGGCCGCGGCCAAGGCCGAGCTGATCCGTGACCTGGCCCCGGGCGCCGCCTGCGTCGTGCCCGCGTCCGAGCCACTGCTGGACGCGCACCTGCGCGATGACCTGCACACCACGACCTTCGGCCCGGGCGGCAACGTGAACCTGCTGGCCTTCGACGCCGGCCGTGCCGAGATCGACGTGGGCGACAGCACGCTGCAGCTCGAGCTGCCCTTCTCCGAGCCCTACAACCTGCTGAACACGCTGGCCGGTGTGGCCGCCGCGCTGGCCGTCGGGGTGCGCCCTTCAGGCCGCATCGACCCCACCTTCTCGTCCATGCGCGGTGAGGTCGTGGAGCTGGCGGGCGGGGTTACCGTGGTCAACGACTGCTACAACGCCAACCCGATGTCCATGCGGGCGGCCCTCAAGCACCTTGCCGAGACGCCCGCCGAGCGGCGCGTTGCGGTGCTGGGCACCATGGCGGAGCTGGGACGCGACTCCGAGTCCTTCCACCACGAGATCGGCCGCGAGGCGGCCGAGCTGGGCCTGGACGTGCTCATCACCGTGGGCGCGGAGGCAGTGCCCTACTCCGACGAGTTCGACGGCGAGGCGTACTCCACGGGCGCTCCCGAGGAGGCCGGCGCGCTGCTGGCCGAGATCGCCCAGCCCGGCGACCGCGTGCTGATCAAGGGCTCGCGCAGCGCCGGCCTGGAAAGGGTGTTGGCCTAGCCATGGGGGAGATCCTGATCGGGGGGATGGCCTCGCTGCTGATCTGCATGTTCCTGGGGCCGCGGTTCATCGCATGGCTGAGCGCGCAGGAGTTCGGCCAGCACATCCGCGAGGAAGGGCCCGAGGGCCATCACGGCAAGGCGGGCACGCCGACGATGGGCGGCATCGTGATCTTCGCCGCGGTGGCGGTGCCATTCCTGATCCTGACCGACTACCGCGCCATCAGCATGGCCGTGTTCGCCACCGCGCTGGCCACCGCCGGGCTCGGGCTGGCGGACGACCTGGCCAAGGTGCGCAAGAAGCGGTCGCTGGGAGTGTCCGGCAAGACGAAGCTGGCCGCCCAAGCGGTCATCGCCATCGGCCTGTGGCTGGTGGTCACCGAATACGTGGGCCTGAACGACACGCTCGACCTGCGCGTGATCGACTACTCGGTGTCGCTGGGCTACTTCTACCCGGTGCTGATCCTGCTCGTGCTGATGGGCGCCACCAACGGGGTCAACCTGACCGATGGCCTCGACGGCCTGGCCGCGGGCTGCTGCGCGATCGTGCTGCTGGCCTTCACTGCCATGACGTTCATCACCCGCGGGCCCGCCCAGATGGACCTGGCGCTCGTGTCCGCCTGCCTGGTGGGCGCGTGCGTGGGCTTCCTGTGGTTCAACTCGTTCCCGGCGTCGGTGTTCATGGGTGACACCGGCTCACTGGGCCTAGGCGGTGCGATCGCCGCGCTGGCCGTGGTCACCAAGACCGAGGTGCTGCTGCTGCTGATCGGCGGCATCTTCGTGATCGAGGCGCTGTCGGTGCTGGTCCAGGTGTTCGCCTTCCAGCGCTTCCGGCGGCGCGTGTTCCTGATGGCCCCGATACACCACCACTTCGAGATGATGGCCTGGTCCGAGACCAAGATCATCCTGCGCTTCTGGATCGTCGCGGCCATCTGCTCGGCGATCGGATTCACGCTGTACCAGCAGTCGATCGCATGAGCGCGCGCCCCGCGCTGCCGCAGGGGCCATACCTGGTGGTCGGCCTACGGCGCTCGGGCCTGGCGGCGGCGCGGATACTGGCGCCGCACGGCGAGGTGATCGGGGTGGACTCGGGCGACGTCGAGCAGCCGGAGGGCTTCGAAGCTCACGTGGGCGTGGACGGAGTCGACCTGCTGGACCGCGCCGGCACTGTGGTCAAGAGCCCGGGCGTCCCACGCAGCGCGCCGGTGGTGGCGGCCGCGCTGGAGCGCGGGATCAAGGTCACGGGCGAGCTGGAGCTGGCGTGGCGGCTGCTGGGCGGCCACCCGTTCGTGGCCGTCACCGGCACCAACGGCAAGACCACGACCGTAGAGCTGCTGGGCGCCGTCTGGCGGGAGGCCGGCCTGCCGGTCGAGGTGGCGGGCAACGTGGGCAGGCCGCTCGCCGATCTCGTGGACACGGCGGAGCCCGGGGCCACGGTGATCTGCGAGGCGTCGAGCTTCCAGCTCGAGGATGCGTCGGCGTTCGCGCCCGAATGCGCGGTGCTGCTGAACGTGGAGCCCGACCACCTGGACCGCCACGGCACGCTGGAGGACTACACGGCCGCGAAGATGCGGATCTTCGCCCACGACCCGCCGCACCGGGTGATGCCGGACGACCTGGACGAGGACCCGTTCGAGCTTGGAGACATCCGGCTGCGTGGCGAGCACAACCGCCAGAACGCGCGCGCGGCGGCGCTGGCCGCCGACGCGATGGGAGTGCCGCGCACCGCCATCGTGAGCGCTCTGGAGGCCTTCGCCGGGGTGCCCAACCGGCTGGAGGAGGTGGCCACCGTGGCCGGGGTGTCCTACGTGAACGATTCCAAGGCCACCAACCCGGCGTCCGCGGTCAAGGGCATCGAGTCCTTCGACGGCGGCGTGCACTTGATTCTCGGCGGCAGCCTCAAGGGGGGCGGGTTCGAGGCGCTGCGCGGACCGGTCGCCAAGCGCTGCGCCGCCGCGTACCTGATCGGCGAGGCCGCGCCCCGGCTGGCGTCCGACCTCCAGGGGACAGTGGCGCTGGATGAGAGCGGCACGCTGGAGCAGGCGGTGCGGCGGGCTGCCGCAGCGGCGCGGCCCGGCGAGGTCGTTCTGCTCTCGCCCGCCTGCGCCAGCTTCGACGCGTTCGCGGACTACGAGGCCCGCGGGCAGCGCTTCCGGGAACTCGTGGCCGGCCTGGGATGAATCCGAGCGCGGGCGTCGAAACAGGCCCTGATGGCGCCGAGCAGGACCCCGCGCGTGAAGCGCCCCGTCGAGTATTCGATCCTCACCACGGCCACCCTCTGCACCCTGGCCGTGGGCGCCGTGATGGTCTACTCCGCCAGCTCGGCCGAGTCCCTGCTCCAGGAAAACGGCGGCGACCCCGCCATGTACCTGAAGCGCTACGTCTTCCTGGGCCTGATCGGCCTGTTCGCGATGTACTGGTTCTCGCGCAACGGCCTCGCCGCGGTCAAACGGCTGACGCCCGCGCTGCTGGGGGTGGCGTTCGCGCTGACGGTGGCCGTGATGGTGCCCGGCATCGGCGTGACCATCAACGGTGCCACCCGCTGGCTGGGCGCCGGGCCGCTGCAGTTCCAGCCCTCGGAGCTGTTGAAGGTGGCGCTGGTGCTGTACACCGCCCGGCTGCTGGCCGACCGACCAGGGTCGGTCAAGCGGCTGGGCACGCTGTTCAAGCCATTGCTGCTGGTGGTGGGCGCAGCGTGCTTGCTGCTGCTCAAGCAGCCCGACATGGGCACGGCGATGGTCATCTGCTTCGCCATCGGCTGCCTGCTGGTGGCGGCGGGCACGCCGATGCGGCTGCTGGGCTCACTCGTGGGCGGGCTGTTCGTCGCGGCGGGCATGCTCGCCGTGGTCGAGCCGTACCGGATGGAGCGCGTGACGGCCTTTCTGGACCCGTTCGGGGACGCCGGCGACACGGGCTTTCAGGCGGTTCAGGCGCTGACCGCGATCGGCTCTGGCGGGCTGTTCGGAGTCGGCCTGGGCGAGTCGGTCCAGAAGATCTTCTACCTGCCCGAGGCGCACACCGACATGATCCTGGCCATCATCGGCGAAGAGCTGGGGGTGGTGGGCATGGCCGGCGTGGCAGTGCTCTACGGCATGATCGGCTACGCCGGCCTGCGTGCCGCCAAGGCCGCCGCCGACCCCTATTCCAAGCTCGTGGCCACGGGGTTCACCTGCCTGATCCTGTCCCAGGCCACCCTGAACTTCTTCGCCGTGCTGGGCATGGCGCCGCTGACCGGCGTGCCGCTGCCCTTCATCTCCTACGGGTCCACGAACCTGGTCGTGCTGCTGTCCGGCATGGGGCTGGTGCTGAACGTGGCGGCCACCGGCGGCCTGCCCGCGAGGAGCGCCAAGCCGCGCCTGCAGCCGATCGAGGGAGGGCGCGATGCCGACGGTCGTGATCGCCGCCGGCGGGACGGCGGGGCACGTGGTCCCGGCGCTGGCCGTGGCCGCCGCGCTGCGGGATAGCGGCGCGCGCGTCGAGTTCGCCGGTGGCGAGCGGGCGGAGGCCGAGCTGGTCCCGGCCGCCGGGTTCCCGTTCCACCCGTTGCGGGTGGAGGGCATCGACCGCCACAATCCGCTGAAGGCGGCACGGGCCGTGGTGCGCGCCGCCGGGGCGACGCTGGCTGCACGCCGCCTGCTCAGACGCCTTGGCGCCGACGCCGTGATGGGCGGCGGCGGCTACGTTGCGGCGCCGGTCGGGCTGGCCGCTCGCTCGCTGGGGCTGCCGGTGGTGGCCACCGAGGCCGACAGCCACCTGGGGATCACCAACCGCCTGCTCGCCCGCTTCGCCAAGCGCGTGTTCCTGGCATTCCCGATCGCCGGCCGTGACGGGGACCGCTACCGGGTGGTCGGGCGACCGCTGCCGGAAGGCACCGGCACGGCGGACCGCGCCGCCGCCCGCGCACGTTTCGGCATCGGGCCGGACCAGACGTGCCTGCTGGTCTTCGGCGGCTCGCTTGGCGCTCGCAGGATCAACGAGGCCACGATCAGCGCGTTCGGCTCCGGCGGGCCCGGGGCGGTGCTGCACGCCTGCGGCCGGCGTGACCACGACGAGCTGGCGGCGCGGCTGGCCGAGCTGGGCTCGCCGCCGCACTACCACCTGCGCGCCTACATCGAGCCGTTCGCCGACGCCCTGGCCGCCGCGGACCTGGTGGTTGCCCGCTCCGGGGGATCAGTGCTGGAGGTGGCGGCCGCCGGCCTGCCGTCGGTGCTCGTGCCCTACCCGCACGCCAGCGCCGACCACCAGACCCTGAACGCCCGCCACATGGAGCGCGCCGGGGCAGCGGTCGTGGTGCCCGACGCCGAGCTGGACGGCCCCCGGTTGGCCCGTGAGGTGGCCGCGCTACTGGGGGCGCCAGCCAGGATGGCGGCCATGGGCCGCGCGGCGGGCGAGATGGCCCGGCCGGATGCCGCCCGCGTGGTGGCCGACGAGCTGCTGGCCCTCGCGCGACAAGGGGCCTGACGCCCCGGTGCGTCAGCAGGCGCTCGGCGCGGTCGCGCCCGGTGCCAGGCAGCGGTCCAGCCGCAACGGAGCCCGGCCCGAGCGGATGCGCAGGCGGACGAACTTGCCCACCTTGGCGCGGCCGGTCACGCGGATCTCGATCACCGCGCCAGAGCGGTACAGCAGCTCGCCCTTGGTCAGCCGTACCCGGCGGGTGCGCGAGATCCGGCGCGAGAACGCCGGAGCGCGGCAGCGCTCCCGGCAGCTCACCGCCACCCGGGCGCCGGCCGGGCCGCGCACCAGGAGGCCGGTGATGCGGGTACGGGCCCCGCGGATGCGGCCGGTGACCACCAGCACGGGGAACGGCGCCAGGCGTGGCGCCGCCCGCGGGCCGGTGGCGGTGGGAGACGGCGCGGGCACGGCTGCGGTGGGGTCCGACAGGGCGGCACGCGAGCCCGCGCGATTCGAGGCGGTCACGCGCGAGCGCAGGCGAGCCCCGGCGTCCAGGCCGGACAGCACGTAGGTGGACGCCGTCTGGCCGGGCACCACGATGCAGCTGCTGGGATCGGCATCGGCACAGCGCAGCCACTCATAGGCGAACGGCTCGGTGGCGCCCACCCATGTGCCGGAGGTGGTGGTCAGCGTGGAGCCCGAGCGGGTGACCTGTGGCGGCTCGCGGTTGACCGGCTGGCCGACGGGCGGCGTCTGGGCGCCGGCTGCGCCGGCCAGCGCGGCCACGGCCCCGATGGCGGCCAGGGCGGCCGCCGGCTTCAGGGGCACGCCAGCGGCTTGGACGAACTCGGGGCCACGCAGCGATCGATGCGGGCCGGGGCCAGCCCGCGCCGGAAGCGCAGCCGGATGTACTTGCCGAGCGTGTTGCCCTTGCGCACGGTGATCACCACGACCGTGCCCGCTCGCATGCGGCGCTGTAGCCGGCGGAGCGCAATCGTGCGGCGCCCGCCCGAGCGCACCTTCACGCGGCTCCTGCGGAACGGGCAGCCCCGCCCGGCGCAACGGATGGCGATCGTGGAGCCCCCGGGCACCCGTCGCAGACGCAGCGTGGAGATGCTGGTCAGTGCACCGGCCACGCGGCCGTCCACGAGCAGCGTCGGGAAGGGCGAGAGGCGCGCGAGACTCGAACTGGCAACGGGCCGGGCGACCACGCCCGTGGACACGTCGACCTTTGTCGACCCGACGGCGTTGTGCCCGTACACGGCGACCACCAGCCTGCGTCCCACGTCCGCCCGCCTGACGCGATACGCGTTGGTGCCGGAGACCGCGCGGCAGGTGCTGGAACAGCTCACCCAGCCGTAGCTGAAGGTGATCGGCTCGCTGCCGGTCCACTCGCCCTGGCTGACGCGCACGAACTGGCCTTCCCGCGCGTCACCGCTGATCGTGGGGGCCGTGACGTTGGTGGGCGCGCTGGGGCCGGCTGGGCCAGGCGGAGCCGGTACGCCCGGGCTACGTACGTCTACGGTCCGGTTCGCGAATGCGTTTTGTCCCACCACGCGGAACACGATGCTCAGCCCCACGTCGGCGTCGGTGACCTGGTATGTGGGGGTGTTGTTGCCGGTGGTCTCGCATGTCCGGGCCGAATCGTTGCAGCGCAGCCACTCGCTTGTGGGACTCGGGTCCTCGGCCCAGGTTCCCCTGTCGCCAGTCAGGGTCGCGCCGATCTGGGCCGTTCCGGAGACCGACGGCGGCGGGTTAGGTTCGCTCGGTGCCGCGGACGGGAACGGTCCGCCCGGGGGCGGCGTGTCGTAGTCGGCCGGATCCGCCATCGCCTGCGCCGGTACCACGGCCGCGGTCAGCAGCCCGAGCACGACGGCGCGGCGGATCGATCTGGACGACACGGAACAGATGATGCCGAAACCCGCGCCAGTGGGCGCAGTTGCGCCGCCGGCGAACGTACAGTTGCAGCGATGTCCCCGCCGCCCGTGTCCGAGCGCCGCCTGCATTTCGTCGGAGTCGGCGGGGCGGGCATGAGCGGGCTGGCGCTGGTGTGCGCCCGGCTGGGCGCGCAGGTCACGGGCTCCGACCGGTCGGAGTCGTCCTACACCGCGCGGCTGCGCGCCGCCGGGATCGAGCCCGCGATCGGCCACGCGGCGCAGAACGTGCCCGAGGGCGCCGAGCTGGTGGTGTCCACCGCCATTCCGGAGGACAATCCCGAGCTGGTGGCCGCGCGCGCGGCCGGTGCGGATGTGATCCACCGGGGCACCCTGCTGGGCCAGGTGGCGGCGCTGAAGCGGGCGATAGCCGTGGCGGGCACGCACGGCAAGACCACCACCTGCGGCATGGTGGCCCACGTGCTGCTGGCCTGCGGGCGCGAGCCGGCCTTCCTGATCGGTGGCGAACTGCGCTCGGAGGGCACCAACGCCGCGTGGGGCGAGGGCGAGTGGATCGTCGTCGAGGCCGACGAGTCCGACCGCTCGTTCCTGCAGCTGCCGCGCGACGTGGCGGTGGTCACCAACGTCGAGCTGGACCACCATCACACGTACGCGTCGCTTGCCGAGCTCCAGTCCGCCTTCGACGAGTTCGCGGCGCCCGCGCAGGCCCGTATCGCCGGGCCCGGCGCGGTGGTGGAGGGTGCGCTGACCTACGGCATCGACGCCGGCGACCTGCGCGCCGAGTCGGTCCGCCTGAAGCCGCTTGGAGCCAGCTTCACGGTTGCGGGCGTGGACGTGGAGCTGTCGGTGCCCGGCCGTCACAACGTGGAGAACGCGCTGGCGGCGCTGGCAGCATGTCGCGAGGCCGGCCTGACACTGGAGGAGGCCGCCCCCGCGCTGGCCGGCTACACGGGCGCAGGCCGCCGGTTCGAGGAGCACGGCCACACGGCCGCCGGGGCGCGCGTGTTCGACGACTACGCCCACCACCCGACCGAGGTCCGCGCCACGCTGGAGGCCGCGCGCACGCTGGGCGCCCACCGCCTGGTGGCCTGCTTCCAGCCGCACCTGTTCTCCCGCACGCGCGAGCTGGCGCGTCAGTTCGGCTCCGCGCTGGCCGTGGCCGACGTGGTGTCGGTTGTGGACGTCTACCCGGCTCGCGAGCGGGCGGAGGACTTCCCCGGCGTGTCCGGGCTCATGGTGGCCCAGGCGGCCGCCGACGCCGCCCCGGGCCGGCGCGTCCTGTGGACGCCGACGCTCGAGGAGGCCGCCCGCCGCCTCGACACCGAGCTGGGGGAGGGAGACGTGCTGCTGACCCTGGGAGCCGGAAACGTGGACGAGTTGGCGAAGGAGCTCACGTGAGCGTGCCCGACGGCGTCCAGGCCGACTTCCCGCTGGCGCGGTTGACCACCATCCGCACTGGTGGCCCGGCCGACTTCTACGCCCGGCCGGAGAGCGCGGAGCGGCTTGTGGAGCTGCTGGCATGGGCCGACTCCGAGGGCCACCAGGTAGGAGTGATCGGCTCCGGATCGAACCTCCTGGTAGCCGATGCCGGATTCCGAGGACTCGCAATGAAGCTCGATGGCCCGCTCGCCCAGACCGAGCGCGACGACCTGCGCCTGAACTGCGGCGGCGGCGCCCGGTTGCCCTCTGTGGCGGCGCGTGCCGCGCGTGAGGGACTGACTGGGCTGGAGTTCGGCGTGAACATCCCCGGCACCGTGGGTGGCGCGGTGAAGATGAACGCCAACGCCTATGGCGGTGACCTGGGCCGCGTGCTCGAGTGGGCCGACGTGGCCACACCCGCCGGCGTAGACCGGCGCGGCCCAGAGGATTTCGAGTTTCGCTACCGCCACTCCAACCTCGGCCCGCATGAGGTGGTGGCCGGAGCCTCGTTCCTGCTGGAGGCCGCCGATCCGGCCGAGGTCAAGTCCACCCTCGCCGAAATGCGCTCACGCCGCCGGGCGGCGCAGCCGTCGGGCATCAAGACCTTCGGCAGCACCTTCAAGAACCCCGACGACGACCGCGCCGAGGGGCGTAGCGCCGGCGTGTTGCTGGACCAGGCCGGCTGCCGCGGGCTGACCGTGGGCGGCGCGCGGCTGTCGCCCGTGCACGCCAACTTCGTCGAGAACCACGACGAGGCCAGCACCGCCGACGTGGTGGCGCTGATGGCCGAGGCCCGCAAGCGGGTCCGGGACGAGTTCGGGGTGGAGCTGGAGGCCGAGGTGCAGACGCTCGGCGAGGTTGGCCGCTGGGACGAGGCATGAGCGGCGCCGCCGCGGCCGCCCGGCGCCTGCGCGGCTTCTCGCCGCGACGGGCGCTGACATTGCCCGTGCGCCTGCTGGGCGCCATCCCGCCGCACATCAGGCGGCGGGCGGTCGTGCTCCTGGCGGTGTCTGGGCTCCTGATCGGGGTCTACATGGTGTGGCTGCGCGACATCGGCCTCGTGGCCGTGGAGAAGGTGCAGGTCACCGGCCTGACGGGCAAGGACGCCGCCAAAGCCACCGCCGCGCTCGAGGCGGCCGCGCGCGACTCGACAACTCTGCACGTGGATCGCGCCGCCATCGACGCAGTCGCCGATCGGTTCCCCATCATCCACTCGGTCCGGATCGAGACCGACTTCCCGAAGGGCATGACGGTTGCCGTGACCGAGCAGCGTCCCGCCGCGATGCTCGTGGCCGGCTCGCGCCGGATCCCCGTCGCCGGCGACGGCTCGGTGCTCACCGCGCTGACCATCCACCAGTCGCTGCCCACCATCAAGGTCGAGCCCGGCAACGTGCCCGACAAGCGGCTGACGCCCAGCAGCACGCTGGACGCGGTACGCGTCGCCGGCGGCGCGCCCGCAGCCCTGACCCCGCGGCTGGAGTCGGTGACCAAGGAGGGCGCCAAGGGCTGGGTGGTCCAGGTCGAGGACGGCCCCGAGCTGATCTTCGGCGCCGCTACTTCCCTGACCTCGAAGTGGACCGCGGTGATGCGCGTGCTGGCCGATCGCGGTGCGGCCGGGGCGGACTACATCGACCTGCGAATCCCTGGCCGGCCGGCGGCGGGGGGCCTGCCCGTCCAGACCGTGGCGCCGGTCGCCCCCGCCGAAAGCCAGGATCAGAGCCTGCCGACCGGCGCCGAGCAGGCCCCGGCGCCCGCGCCGCCCCAGGAGCAGGCGCCCCCGCCGGCCGCGACACCCGCGACACCCGCTCCGGCCACGCCAGGAGCGGCACCCCAGGGGGTCGAGCCCTGAGCCTTCAACCATCAATCAGTAGTCGAGACTTCGGCCAACCCTCGACGTCCGGTAGAGCCTCAGAATGCATGATCCGTTGCGCGGTCTGTTGACATGATCGTGAAATGCCGCTTAAAGTCCCGGATCCAAGGCGATCTCCGGTACGTGCGGAAACCCTCAACGATCGCTTGACGTGCGGACGGAAATTTTCCCGAGCACCAGAGGCAAGGAACTAGGCAATGGACACGGGCAGCTACCTGGCGGTCATCAAGGTCGTCGGAGTCGGTGGAGGCGGAACCAACGCGGTCAACCGCATGGTCGACGCCGGCTTGAAGGGCGTCGAGTTCATCGCCGTCAACACCGACGCCCAGGCGTTGCAGATGTGCGACGCCGACATCAAGCTCCAGATCGGTGACCAGCTCACTCGCGGGCTCGGCGCGGGCGCTGATCCTGAGACCGGCTACGGCGCGGCCAACGAGAGCCGCGACGAGCTGAAGGAGGCGCTCAAGGGCGCCGACATGGTCTTCGTGACCGCCGGCGAGGGTGGCGGTACCGGCACCGGCGCCGCGCCCGTGATCGCCGAGGTCGCCAAGCAGGAGATCGGCGCCCTGACCGTGGGCGTGGTCACCCGGCCGTTCGACTTCGAGGGCAGCCAGCGCCGGCGCCAGTCCGACGAGGGCATCGACCGCCTGCGCGAGCAGGTGGACACGCTGATCGTGATCCCCAACGAGAAGCTGCTGGCCGTGGTCGAGCGCCGCACCAGCATCCTCGAGGCGTTCCGCGAGGCCGACAACGTCCTGCGCCAGGGCGTCCAGGGCATCACCGACCTGATCACCATCCCGGGCCTGATCAACCTGGACTTCGCCGACGTGCGCACGATCATGCACGACGCCGGGTCCGCGCTGATGGGCATCGGCGAGGCCAACGGCGAGAACCGCGCCGGTGAGGCGGCCAAGGCCGCGATCTCGTCACCGCTGCTGGAGCAGTCCGTGGAGGGTGCCACGGGCATCCTGCTGAACATCACCGGTGGCCAGGACCTGGGTCTGTTCGAGGTCAACGAGGCCGCCGAGATCATCCAGCAGGCCGCAGACGACGACTCCAACATCATCTTCGGCGCCGTGGTCGACGACGGTCTTGGTGACGGCGTCCGCGTCACCGTGATCGCCACCGGTTTCGACGGCCGCGGCGGAGGCTCGCTGTTCACCGAGGACAGCACCGGCCGCCGCCGCGAGCCGCGTCGCCGCGACGTGTCGATGGACGATCGCCAGCGCAGCTCGCTGGAGATCTCCGACGACGACATCGACATCCCCTCGTTCCTCAAGGACTGACCCCGCAACGCGCGACGGGCGCCCCGAATGGGACGCCCGAGCGCAGTGGTGGTTGTCGCCGCCGGGATGATGCCCGCGGCGTTGGTGTTGGCTACCGCTTTGAACCGGAAGTTGTGGTGGGGAGATGCGGTAGGGACAGCCTCCGGCCACCGGGGCCCGCGGTCTGTAGCGCCCTCTACACCCGCTGTGTAAAGATCGAGCAGTGGGCATGAGCAGGCGCCGCTGGCCGGCGTACGCAGTCGGGATCGGGATCGCCGTGCTTGCGTCCGGCTCGCCGGCGAGCGCGGAGGGCGTCAAGGGTCAGAAGGGCACCGAGCAGACCCTGCTGGTTGGCAACAACTGGGACGGCACGGCCGATGTGGTCGACCCGGTCCGCTTCAAACGGATCACGCGGATCAACATCGTTCCCGACCTGGCCATCCGCCGGGCGGAGATCATCGGCGACCCCGTGGCCACCGGCTTCTACCTGGGCGTCCGCCAGCTCATCGGCGAGGGCAACGACCAGTTGGTCGACGACATGTTCACCTCGCCCGATGGGCGCTACCTGTACGTCTCGCGGCCCAGCCTCAGGGACGTGGTGGCCTTCAACCTGCGCACCAAGCAGATCCACTGGCGCGCGCCCGTCGAGGGCTACCGCTCGGACCACATGGCGATCTCACCCGACGGCAAGCGGCTGCTGGTGTCCGCCTCCACGGCGGCCAAGGTGCAAGTGATCGACACCGCGACCGGGGCGATCGTGAACAACTTCGAGTCCGGCGACCAGCCCCATGAGAGCAACTACTCCAAGGACGGATCGACGATCTTCCATGCCAGCATCGGCACCGTCTACACGCCCGCCGACGACCCCAGCGAGGATGCGGGCAAGGGCAAGCGCTACTTCCAGGTGGTCGACGCCCGTACCTACAAGGTCCTGAAGCGGGTGGAGATGGGGAAAAAGCTGGCTGAGGCGGGCTATCCGAACATGAGCTCGGCGGTGCGGCCGATGGCCATCTCCGCCGACGAGAAGTTCGCCTACCTGCAGATCTCCTTCCTGCACGGCTTCGTGGAATACGACCTCCAGCGCGACAAGATCACGCGCGTGGCCCGGCTGCCGCTGAGCGAGAAGGCCAAGGGGCTGAGCCGTGAGGAGTACGTGCTGGACTCCGCGCACCACGGCCTGTCGATGAACCCGGAGGCCACCAAGCTGTGCGCCGCGGGGACCATGTCCGACTACGCCGCGATCGTCGACCGCAGCGACTTCGCCTACCGGGTGATCCACGTCGGCGACAAGCCCTACTGGTCCACCAACAGCGGCGACGGGAAGAACTGCTTCGTCTCGGTCAGCGGCGAGGACCGGGTGGCGGTGATCTCCTACGCCGGGGCGCGCGAGATCGCAAGCATCCCGGTTGGCGACCACCCCCAACGCATGCGGCTGGGCCCGATCCGGTCCGAGTTCCTGCCCGGCGACCGCGTGGCGCCCGAGGTCTCGCGGCTGAAGGTGTTGCGCAGCCGGAGCGGCCGCACGCTGCGCCTGCGCCTGTCGGAGGCGGCGCGGGTGACCATCGACGTCCGCAGGGTGCGCGGCAAGCGGACCCGGCGGGTCCGGGTGCTGCGTCCACGCCTGGCGAAGGGCACCAGGCGGGTCGCGCTGCGGCGGCTGGCCCGCGGGAAGTACCGGATCCAGGTCCGGGCGCGTGACGTGGCCGGGAACGCATCACCGCGCTCGCGGCTGGGCTATCAGGCCCGCTGACGCCGCATCATCTAGCCTCTCAGCCCTGTCCGAGGCCCTGGACACGCTGCGCCGCACCCCGCTCTTCGACCGCCACCAGGCGGCGGGGGCGAAGATCGTCCCCTTTGCGGGCTGGGAGATGCCGGTGCAGTACGAGGGCGTGCGCCAGGAGCACCTGGCCGTGCGCCAGGGCGCAGGTGTGTTCGACGTCTCGCACATGGGCGAGGTGCGCACCTGGGGCCCGGACGCCGAGGCCTTCCTCCAGCACCTGTTGTCCAACGACATCACCAAGCTCGCCGACGGCGGCGCCCAGTACTCGGTGCTGTGCCGCGAAGACGGGGGTGTGCTCGACGACCTGTTCACCTACCGCCTTGGTGACGAGTTCCTGACGGTCACCAACGCCGCCAACCACGCACGTGACTTCGCTTGGCTATCGGACCACACCGAGGGCTTCGACGTGACCGTCGAGGACGCCGCGGACCGCTACGCGATGCTGGCCGTCCAGGGCCCCGAGGCGCGCGGGATCGTGGGCGCGCTGGTCCAAGGCGAGTTGCCCGCGCGGATGCGCACCGCCAGGGTGGGCTTCACCGGCACCCAGGTGCTGGCGTGCGGCACCGGATACACCGGCGAGGACGGCGTCGAGCTGCTGGTGCCCCCGGACTCCGCCGCGGGTATCTGGGACGCGCTGGTCGAGGAGGGCGTGGTTCCCGCCGGCCTGGCCGCGCGCGACACGCTGCGCACCGAGGTGTGCTTCCACCTGTACGGCAACGACCTGGATCTCGAGCACAACCCGCTCGAGGCGGGGCTGGGGTGGGCGGTCAAGCCCGACACCGGCTTCATCGGCGCCGAGGCGCTGAAGGCCGCCGACACCGGCCGCAAGCTGGTGGCGTTCGCCTTCACCGGCCCGGGCATCCCGCGGCAGGGCAACAAGGTGTTCGCCGAGATGGGCGAGGGCGTGGTCACCAGCGGCACGATGTCGCCAAGCCTGGGGTATGGCATCGGCATGGCCTACGTGCCGGAGGATTCCGCCGAGCCGGGTACGAAGATCGAGGTCGACGTCCGTGGCCGCGCGCGAGCCGCGGAAGTGCGCAAGAAACCCCTGTACTCAACATCGGCGCCGTGATGGCGCCATGAAAATCAAGGCGAGGACAGGATGTCCTCAAGATCAAGGAGCAACGTGGCCGAGAGCTATCCCGAGGACCTGAAGTACCACGCCGAGCACGACTGGGCCCGGATCGACGGTGATGAGGCCACGTTCGGCATCACCTGGTACGCCCAGGACGCTCTGGGCGAGGTCGTGTTCTATGACCCGCCCGAGGTCGGCGCCACGGTCACCAAGGACCAGCCCTACACCGAGGTCGAGTCCGTGAAGGCGGTCTCGGACGTGTTCGCGCCGCTCTCCGGAGAGGTCACCGAGGTCAATGGCGCCCTGGGGGATTCGCCCGAGCTGATCAACCACGACCCCTACGGAGACGGCTGGCTGGTCAAGGTCAAGCTCTCGAACACGGGCGAGGTGGAATCCCTCTTGGACGTGGGCGCGTACAAGGATCTGCTTCAGTCGTAAGTCGAATATGAGCACCTACACCTCCGCAACCGACGCCGATCGCAAGGCGATGCTGGACGCAATCGGCGTCGGCTCGCTGGACGAGCTGTTCTCCGAGATCCCGGAGGCCGTCCGCCTGGACAGGCCGCTGGACATCCCCGCGGGCATGTCCGAGACCGAGGTTTTCGACCACCTGAGCTCGCTGGCAGCGCGCAACGTGCACGCCGATGCCCAGACCACCTTCCTCGGCGCCGGTATGTACGACCACTACGTGCCGTCGATCATCGACTCGCTGCTGTCGCGGTCGGAGTTCCTGACGCCGTACACGCCCTACCAGCCCGAGATCAGCCAGGGCGGCTTGCAGGTGATGTTCGAGTTCCAGACCGCCATCTCGGAGCTGACGGGCCTGCCGGTGTCCAACGCCTCGGTGTACGAGGGCCCCAGCGCCGTCGCCGCCGCGGGCTACCTGGCCAAGCTGGAGACCAAGCGGTCGAAGTTCGTGACCTCGCGCGGGCTGCACCCCCACTCGCGCGATGCGCTGGCCACCCACGCCGCGGGCTACGCCATGACCATCGAAGAGGCGGGCCTGACCCCCGAGGGCGCCACCGACGTGGACGCGCTGGCCGCACTGATCGACGACGACGTGGCCGCGGTCTTCATCCAGCAGCCCAACTTCCTGGGCACCGTCGAGGATGTGGCCAAGCTCGCCGAGGCCGCCAAGGCCAAGGGTGCGATCTTTGTCGTGGCCGCCGATCCGCTGCCGCTGGGCATCCTGGAGGCCCCCGGCCGGCAGGGCGCCGACATCGTGGTCGGCGAGGGGCAGAGCCTGGGCAACCGGCTCGACTACGGCGGGCCGTCGTTCGGCTTCTTCGCCGCCTCGGACCGCTTCATCCGCAAGATGCCGGGCCGGATCGCGGGCGAGACGCGCGACATGGACGGAAAGCGCGGCTTCGTGCTCACGCTCCAGACGCGCGAACAGCACATCCGCCGCGAGAAGGCCACGCACAACATCTGCACCGCGCAGGCGCTGAACGCACTGGCCGGGGTCGTGTACCTGTCCTGGCTGGGCCGCAAGGGCCTGGTCGAGCTGGGTGAGCTGATGCTGAAGCGGACGCACTACGCCCGCGAGACGCTGGGGCTGGAGGCCATCAACCCGGGCCCCGTGGTGCGCGAGTTCGCGGTCAGGGTGCCGGATCTCGACGGCCTGTTCGAGCGCGCCCGCGAGGCCGGCATCAACCCCGGCTACCGCCTGGCGGACACCTATCCCGAGTACGGCGATGGCCTGTTGATCGCGCTGACCGAGCGCCGCAGCCGCGCCGACATCGACCGCCTGGCCGCCGTGGTCGCGACCGCGCGCGAGGAGGCGGTTGCCTGATGGCCGCGCTCGACCCACGCGCAGAGGAGCAGACGATCACGATCTACGAGCGCTCCGTCGAGGGCCGGCGCGCCTTCGTGTCGCCCGCGGACGACTGCCCCGACGTCGAGGTCTCGGACCTGCTGCCCGACTGGGCCCGCCGCAGCGAGCCGGCCGGCCTGCCCGAGGTCTCCGAGCCCGAGATCGTGCGCCACTTCAATGGGCTGTCGAAGAAGAACTTCGACCTGGACACCGGTTTCTACCCGCTCGGCTCGTGCACGATGAAGCACAACCCCAAGCTGCACGAGCGCGTCGCCGCGCTGCCTGGCCACGCCCGCCTGCACCCGCTGCAGGACCCCGAGCAGGCCCAGGGCGCGCTGGAGCTGATGTACAACCTCCAGGGAGCGCTGGCCGAGGTGGCCGGGCTGCCGCACGTGTCGCTGCAGCCGTCGGCGGGGTCGCACGGCGAGCTGGCGGGCCTGCTGCTCACCCGCGCCTACCACGAGGACCGCGGCGAGCAGCGCACCAAGGTGCTGACGCCGGACACCGCCCATGGCACCAACCCGGCCACGGTCACCATGGCCGGCTACGAGGTGGTCAAGGTGGGGACCGACGAGCACGGCGGCGTGGACATCGACGACCTGCGCGCCAAGGCCGACGACCAGGTGGCGTGCCTGATGCTCACCAACCCCAACACGCTGGGGCTGTTCGACCGCAACATCGAGGAGATCGCCTCGATCGTGCACGAAGTCGGCGGCACCCTCTACTACGACGGGGCCAACCTGAACGCCGTGATGGGCATCTCGCGGCCCGGCGACATGGGCTTCGACATCGTGCACTACAACCTGCACAAGACCTTCACGCAGCCGCACGGCGGCGGCGGCCCGGGCGCCGGCCCGATCGCCTGCTCGGACCGGATCGAGCCGTTCCTGCCGCGCCCGCAGGTGGTGCGCGACGAGTCCGACAACGGAGCCGGCCCGCACTTCACCCTGGATCACGACCGGCCCAAGTCGATCGGCAAGATGCGTGGCTTCCAGGGCAACTTCGGGGTTTTCGTGCGCTCCTACGCGTACATCTGCTCGCTGGGCGCGGAGGGCCTGAAGGAGGCCTCCGAGCTTGCGGTGCTGAACGCCAACTACCTCAAGGCGCGGCTGGCCGAGAAGGGCATCGGCGAGTACCTGCCAATCGCCTTCGACCGCCACTGCATGCACGAGTTCGTGCTCTCGGGCTCGGGCGCTAAGGACAAGCTGGGCATCAAGACGCTGGACATCGCCAAGCGGATGCTCGACCACCAGGTGCACCCGCCGACGGTGTATTTCCCGCTGCTCGTGGACGAGGCGCTCATGGTCGAGCCCACCGAGACCGAGCCCAAGGAGCGCCTGGACCACTTCGCCGACGTGGTGCGTTCGATCCTCGAGGAGGCCGCCGAGGACCCGGAGATCGCCCGCAACGCGCCCTACACCACATCGGTGCGGCGCCTGGACGAGGCCGGCGCCGCGAAGAATCCCGTGGTGCGCTGGACCCCGGAGGACCCCAACCCGGGCGATCCGGCCAAGGCCGGCTCGGCAGAAGGCGAGTCCGGCGGCGCGCTGTAGTTGATGGGTGAGCTGGACCAGCAGCGCCTGAACCGCATCCAAATCTGGGGCTTCGTGGTCGCCGCCCTCGGCGCCGCGCTGACGCTGCCGCTCGTCGGGATCCTCTTTGGCTTGGCCGCGGTGGCACTGACCTACCGCACGCCGCTGCCTGCGGCGCGTGCCGCCGGGCTTGGCATGGCGGCACTGTGTCTGGTGCTGGCCGTGTCCGGCATCGGCCCGGGCGATGGCGGCGGGCTGATCGACTAGTAGCGTCGGGCCATGCGCGTGCTCTCGATCGACGGTGGCGGCATCCGCGGGCTGATCCCGGCGGTGGTGCTGGCGGACGTCGAACGCCGCACCGACCGCAGGGTGGCCGACCTGTTCGACATGGTGGCCGGCACCTCGACCGGCGGCATCCTGGCGGCGGCCGTGGGGTGCCCCGGCCCAGATGGCCGCCCTCGCTACAGCGCCGAGGAGCTGATCGAGCTGTACCTGACCGAGGGCCCGAAGATCTTCGATCCCTCGTTGCTCAAGCAGGTGACCTCGGCCGCGGGGCTGGCCGACGAGCGCTATGACTCCGACGGCCTCGTGAGCGCGCTGCGCCAGTACATCGGCGACACGCGCCTGTCGGAGGCGCTGGTGCCTGTTCTGCTCACGGCCTACGACATCGAGGACCGGCACGCCTTCTTTTTCCGCACCGAGCGTGCACGACTCGACCCGGAATACGACTTCGCGCTGGCCGATGCGGCCCACGCCACCTCGGCCGCGCCCACGTATTTCGAGCCGGTCAGGGTCACGGACGTGACCGGGGCGCACACGTATCCACTGGTCGACGGCGGTGTGTTCGCGGCCAACCCTGCCATGTGCGCGTGGACCGATCTGGTGCGCGATCGGCGCGCGCCGGAGGTGAACCTCCTGGCCTCGCTGGGCACCGGCACCGCCATCCGCCCGATCCCCTACGAGCAGGCTCGCGGCTGGGGCCTGCTCGGCTGGGCCCGCCCGCTGATCGACGTGCTGTTCTCCGGCGCTGCTGAGACGGTGGACTTCCAGCTCGCCCAGCTGCTCGGCGATCGCTACGTGCGCCTCCAGGAGCGCCTGGAGACGGCTTCGGACGATCTGGACGACGCTTCGCCGCAGAACCTGCGCGATCTGCGTGCGGAGGGAGAGCGTGTGGTGCGCCAGAACGCCGCCGCCATCGACGACATGTGCGCGCGGCTGGTGGCCACGTGACCAGCGTGACCGTCTGCGATGTCGGGCCGCGCGACGGGCTTCAGAACGAGGACCGCGTGCTCGCGCCCGCGGTGCGCTCCGAGCTGATCGGCCGGCTGGCGGCCACCGGGCTGCCGCGGATCGAGGCGGTGTCGTTCGTGAGCGCCAAGGCCGTGCCGGCGATGGCCGAGCCCGAAGCCGTGCTGGAGGGTGTGGCGCGCGCCGATGGCGTGACCTATGCGGGCCTCGTGCTCAACGAGAAGGGCTACGACCGGCTCCTGGCCACGGGCCTCGAGGAGGTGCACATGGCGCTGGCGGCCAGCGCGACCTTCAACCGCAGGAACCAGAACGCGACCCCCGAGGAGTCGCTGGCGGCCGCGGCCCGGATCGTCGAGCGCGCCCACGCCGACGGCCTGCGCGCCACGGTCACGATCAGCACCGCCTTCGGCTGCCCGTTCGAGGGCACCGTCGACCCCGGCTGGGTGCTGGACCTGGCCGGCCGTGCGCATGCGGCGGGCGCCGACGAGATCGTCTTCGCCGACACCATCGGCGTCGGGGTGCCGCGCCAGGTGCGCCGGCTGGTGGCCGGCGGCTGCGAGCTCGGTGCGCGCGTGGGGGCCCACTTCCACAACACCCGCAACACCGGCTATGCCAACGCGCTCGCGGCGCTGGAGGCGGGGGCGGAGGTGCTGGATGCTTCGGTCGCCGGGATGGGCGGCTGCCCGTTCGCACCCAACGCAACGGGCAACATCGCCAGCGAGGACCTGATCTACCTGTTGCACGGCCAGGGGATCGACACGGGTGTCGACCTGGACGCCTTGATCGCCGTGGCCGACTGGCTCGAGGGCGTCATGGGCCGGGCATTGCCAGGGCTTCTGCACCGAGCCGGGAACCTCGCCCCGCCCATCTAGACTGCGCCGCCGTGCGCATTTTCAGCGGCATCCAGCCCACCGGGCGCAAGCACCTGGGCAACTACATCGGTGCCGTGCGCGGCTACCTGGAGGGCCAGGAGCGCGGCGATCCGGCCATCTACTGCATGGTCGACCTGCACGCCACGACCGTGCCGTACGAACCGGCCGAGCTGCGCCGCTACCTGTACGACACCACGGCGATGATGATGGCCGCCGGGCTGGACCCCGAGCGCTGCGTGCTGTTCCGCCAGTCCGACGTGCGCGAACACACCGAGCTGTGCTGGCTGCTGTCCTCGGTAACGGCCCACGGCGACCTGAACCGGATGACCCAGTTCAAGGACAAGTCCTCGCGCCAGCGCGAGCTGGCCTCGGCGGGCCTGTTCCTGTACCCGGTGCTCCAGGCAGCCGACGTGCTGGTCTACCGGGCCCACGAGGTGCCGGTGGGGGAAGACCAGCGCCAGCACATCGAGCTGATGCGCGACATCGCGATCCGGTTCAACACCAGCTACGGGGACACGCTCGTGGTGCCCGAGCACCGGATCCCGGAGGTGGGCGCGCGCATCATGGACCTCCAGTACCCGACATCGAAGATGAGCACCACCGGGTCGGAAGAGAAGGGGCTGATCTACATCGACGACGAGGAGGGCCGCATCCTCAAGAAGGTCAAGAGCGCCGTGACCGACTCCGGTGGCGAGGTCCGCCGCGGCCCCGGCAAGGAGGGCATCACCAACCTGATCGACATCCTGGCGGTGGTGCGCGGCGTGCAGCCCGCGGCCATCGAGGCCGAATTCGACGGCCAGCAGTACGGCGTCTTCAAGGGCGCCGTGGCCGAGGCGCTGGTGGACTACCTGCGCCCGGTGCGCGAGCGCTACGCCGAGCTACGGCCCGACGAGGCCGCGCTGGAGGCGGCATTGGGGCGCGGCGCCGAGCGCGCGCGGGAGATGGCCGCGGCGACGATGGTGGACGTGCGGGCGGCGATGGGCGTGGGCGCGCCCGGCTGACCCCGGGTTATCCAGCTCGATCACGCGCTACTGCCCGCGCCAACAGCCCGGCCGCGGCTACGGCCGTCCCGGCGAGCGCGAGCGCGACCGGACGCCCGCCGGTGAACGGCAGCCCATCGCTCCCGCCGCGTCCTGCTCCGGTGCGCCCGGAGGCGGGCGCCCGGCGGCCGCCGGGGGTCCGGACGGTGCGACCGTGGCGCCGCGGTTCGCCGCCCGCCGGGTCCGCGGGTAGGGGCTCCTCGAAGCGTTTGCTGTAGGCCGCGACGCCGTCCTGGCGCACGAGCGTCAACTCGAGCTGCGCGCGCCTGCCCTCGGCGCCCGCCTCGAGCAGCGCGAAATGCCCACGGGTGTCATCGGCGTACACGACGCCGGGCCGGCCGGAGAGCGTCGCGGCGGCGCGCGGGTCGCTGAGCGTGATGTCGTTGGGCACGGGGATGTCCAGCGGGCACGGGCGGGCCTCGAAGACGCCGCCGCGGTCGTAGACCATCGTGTAGTGGGTGTCGCCGGTCACGAACAGCGTCCTGCCCGTGACCTTGGTCGCTATGTGGCGCAGGAGCAGGTCGCGTTCGGTCGTGTAGCCCCCGCTCCAGTTGCCGTCGCGGGGATTCTCGGGCTTGGCGGCCGAGAGGGTGCACGGCGAGCAGATGACCTTGAACGGCGCGCGCGAGGCCGCCAGCGTGCGCAGCAGCCACGCGCGCTGGCGCGCCCCGAGCAGCGTCTTCGCCTCCGTGTCCGGAGCGTCCGGAGGGGTCTTGAACAGGCGCTGGTCCAGCACCCATAGGTCGATCACGCCGGCCGAGAAGCGGTGGTACGGGGCGCGGGCCATCAGCGCGTCCCACGGCTTCAGCCCGAACGGCTTCTGATTGCGTGAGTGCGCGTCCTGGACGCCGTAGTCGTGGTCGTCGCGCCCGGCGACGAAGCTCGTCCGCTCCAGCACCGGCGCGATCCGCGGGTTGGCCAGGAAATCGCGCCAGATCCCGGCGTAACCGGCCATCGACTGGGCCAGCGGACCGTGGGTGTCCGGATAGTTCAGGTCGCCCTGCCAGACGAACACGTCCGGGTTGCGCCGCGCCAGGTGGTCGAAGATCGGTCCGAACTGCGCTGCGCAGGCGGCCACGGCGATCTTGACGGGCCCGCTGCTGTTCGCCTCCGGCAGGCCGCGGAAGCTGCGCGCCGGCCCTGTCGCCCGCCGGCCGCGGCGGCTGACCACGGCGCGCCAGTACAGCGGCTTGCCGGCCGTCTCCCAGGCGAGCTTCGCGCTGGCGGCCTCGAAGTCGCCAGTCCGGCCGGCGTCGACACGGCGCGGTTTGCGAAAGCCCGGTCCGTCAGCCACCTCGATCGCGACCCGCGCCGGGAGGTCCGTCGCCACGTGGACGGTCGCGCCGCGCTCACCCGGCACCCCGGTGGTCGCGGCCACGACCGACGGCGGCGTCAGCGCGAAGCTCTCGCCGGTCTGGACGTGGATGTCGCGAAAGCTGGCGGTGGACCGGTCCCGGATCACATCGACCACGGACTGGCCGGCCGGGCTCTCGATGAAGGCGTTGCCTTCCTGCACCCCGTAGGGCAGCAGATGGACGTTCCCCAGCGCGGGCAGCACGTCGTTGCGCTCGCTCGGGAACAGCGTGGTCGCGCGCGTCACGACGCCCGGATCGCCGGCCGCCTGGAGGGACGGGTGCCCGTCGGTCGCGGCCACGGCGAAGCTGGCGCCGCCTGCGTCGGCCAGCGTGGCGCGCAGGCGTGTGGGTGCCGAGCCGCTGGACTCGAGCGTCAGCGTCACGGGCAGCCGGACGGCCAGCGCCGGGGTGCGCGCAAGCTCCTTGACCACGGCGCCCGACCGCCGGACCAGCACCAGCGCGGCCTCCTCCTGCCGGTAGATCGCCGCGTAGTAGTGGCGGTGCGAGGTGCGCCGCACGACCACCCCCGCTTCGGACCCCGTGCGCGTGGCCGTCGCGGTCACTGAGCCGTCCCGGAAGCGGCGGTCGACCGCGAATGCCACCGGCCGCGGGTCGTTGGGGAACACGTCGGAGCCGGCCTCGAGTACGGCCTGCCCGCCCTGCGTGCTCAGGTTCGCGACGTCGACGCACGCGAACCCCGGCCAGCCGGGGCCGTCGGGCGCCGCGGCCAGATCGGCTCGCCAGCCCGGTGGCGCGTCCGCGACGGCGATAGCGCCCCTCCAGCCGGAGAGCACCACCCCCGCCGCTGCCGACGCGATGAGCTCGCGGCGATTGACCCTCACGCGGTGGTCGGTTGCTCCTGGTCGCCGCGCTTGTCCATCTCGATGGCCAGCTCCTGCGTCCCACTGTCGCGCACCATGGCGGTGTCCAGCAGCGGGCTGATCAGCCCACGCAGCAGGGAGAACGCCACCCACCGGTGCGGGCGGATGATCCGCGGCGCCCGCTTCTCGATGCCGTCCACGATGCCCTTGCCCGCCTGGGAGGGCTGGAGGCGCTTCTGAAGCAGCTTGGGGGTGCTCTCCCAGACCTTGGCCGCCAGCGGGTCCTGGTCGAGGCCTTGGTGCACCATCTCGGTGTCGATGAAGCCGAAGTAGGCCACGCTGGCGCCCGCCCCGTGCTGGGCCAGCTCCACCCGCAGCGCGCGGCCCAGCTGCTCCACGCCGGCCTTGGCCATGGCGTACGGCGCCGCGCCCACGCCGTTGGCAAACGCGTAGACCGAGGCGATCACCACCACATGACCCTTGTTGCGCACGATCTCGGGCAGCGCGGCGTTCACGGTGTGCCAGACCCCCATCAGGTTCACGTCCAGCACGCGCTCGGCCGACTCGCCCGACATCGCGCGCACGGTGGACGCCCGCGAGGCGATTCCCGCGTTGGCCACCATCACGTCCAGGCGGCCGTAGCGCTCGACCGTGGTCGCCACCGCTGTGCGCAGCGCGCCCGCGTCGGTCACGTCGCAGGCGAGCCCCATCGCGTCCGGGCCCAGCCGCTCGGCGGCCTCGTCGGCAGCGGTCTGATCCAGGTCCACGACCACGACGGTCGCGCCCCGTTTGGTCAGCTCCTGGGCGGTCCCGAACCCGATGCCGCGCGCGGCCCCGGTAACCATCGCAATCTTGCCTGAGACTGGATAGCTCGCCATGGGCGCGAGTCTTTCAGGTGGCGAGCACGCGCGCCGGATCGCCTGGCCGGACAGCCAAAGCCTCGGGGGGAGGGGGCACACCGGGTGCGAACAGGCCCAGAACCGACCCGCCGAAGCCGCCGCCCATGATCCGCGCCCCGGCGGCGCCCGCGGCCAGCATGCGTTCGCGCGCGGCCTCCACGGCCGCGGTGGACACCTCGAAGTCATCGCGCAGGCTGGTGTGGGAGGTGTCCAGCAGCTCGCCCAGCCGGGTCATGTCTCTGCCGGCCAGGGCGTCCACGGCCTCCCGGACGCGCTCGTTCTCGCTCTGCACGTGGCGGAGCCGCCGCCGGTCGCCGCGTTCGCACTCGGCTCGCCGCTCGTTGTAGCCCGACTGTGCGTGGGCGTGCCGCTCGCCCGAATCCAGCAGCGCCAGCTGCCAGCCGCCCAGTTCGAGCGGGACGGGCGTGGTGGACAGTTCGGCGAAGTCGATCAGCACGGCCCCGCCCGCCGGCGCCATCAGCACCGCGATCTGGTCCAGCAGCCCGGTGCGGGCGCCCAGGTGATGGTTCTCCACTCGCTGGCACAGCCGTGCCAGCTCCCAGCGGTCGCGCTCGCCGCCGAGCGCCAGGGCCAGCGCCACGCACAGCGCGGCCGACGAGGCCAGCCCCGCTCCCGCGGGCAGGTCGCTGTCGATATCCACCGCGAGCGCGGGAACGCCCAGCTCCGCGGCCACCGCGTCGCGGAAGGGCTGTGACTCCGCCGGCCCGGGCCGCGCGGTCACCGTGATTCCCTGCTCGATGGCGAACGGCAGCGCCAGCCCGCCGTTGTAGTCGGTGTGTTCGCCGATCAGGTTCACCCGGCCCGGTGCGAACGCAGCGCCCACGCCGACAGCCTCGCACCGCCGGAGCTGTCCGTAGGCTGTAGCGCGATGGCCGTCGCCTCGCTCGACCTGGACCTGGAGGTCTTCCAGGGTCCATTCGACCTGTTGCTCACGCTCGTGCTGCGCGAGGAGGTCGACCTGCTCGAGGTTGAGTTGGCCGACGTGGTGGTGGCCTACATCGACCATCTGCAGAGCAAGGGCGAGATCGATCTGGAGGCCGCGACCGAGTTCCTGGTGCTGATCGCCGCGCTGCTGGAGCTCAAGTCACGCATGATGCTGCCGGTCGAGGAGACCGATGGCCTGGAGCTGGAGCCCTCCGAGGCGGCCGACGAGCTGCTGGCGCGGATGCTCGAGTACCGCCGCTACCGCGACATCGCCGGCTTCCTGCGCGAGCGGCTGGAGGCCGAGAGCGGCTTTCGCTATCGCTCTGCCCGGCTGCCGGCGCACCTGCGGCGGGTGTCGCTGGAGGTGGCCGAGCGCGCCTACGAGCCCGATCAGCTTGCCGAGGCCCTGGGCGGCCTGCTGCGCATCCCGCCGAAGATCGACCTGCGCCACCTTGCGCGACCGCGGGTGTCGCTGGAGCAGCGGCTGGCGCATGTGCGCGGCCTGCTGCGCAGCCGCGCCGCCTTCTCCTTCGACGACGCCGTCCAGGGCGCAGACCGCATGACCGAGGCCGTGACCCTGTTCGCACTGCTGGAGCTGTTCAAGTCCGGCGAGGCCAGCTGGGACCAGAGCGAGCCGTTCGGACCGATCACGATCACGAACGGGGGCCAAGGGTGAACGAGCTGGCGCGCGTGGTGGAAGCGCTGCTGTTCCTGTCGTCGGAGCCGGTGTCGCTGGAGTCGCTGGCGGATGCCACGGAGTCGTCCGAGGGCGAGGTGATCGAGGCGCTGGCGCGACTGCGCGAGCACTACGCCGAGGGCTACCGCGGCGTGGTTCTGCGCGAGGTGGCGGGCGGCTTCAGCCTGGCCACCGACCCGGTGGCCGAACGCGCCGCGCGGCGGCTGCTCAGCCGCCCACGGACGCCGCCGCTGAGCCAGGCCCAGGCCGAGTGCCTGGCTATCGTGGCCTACCTGCAGCCGGTGTCGCGGCCCGAGCTCGCCCGCATCCGTGGTGTGGCCTCCGAGTCGGCCACCGGCACGCTGCTGGAGCGCGGCCTGGTGGAGGAGTCCGGCCGCTCGCGCTTCGGCGCGGTGCTCTACCGCACCACGGACCTGTTCCAGAAGCTGTTCGGGCTCGAGGCGCTGGACGCGCTGCCCGACGTGTCGCGTTTCGACCCCTCTCCCGAGGACGAGCGCGAGCTGCGCGACCGGCTGCTCAAGGCGGGCGAGGCGCGGTCCGAGCCCGCCCAGGCGGCTGAGGGCTAGCGGGAGGAGCGCAGCGCGACCGTTGGTCGCGCGAGCACCGCACCGAGGTTCACACCGCCGCCAGCTCCGGCGGCGCCAGCTCGCGGAAGTCCGCCGCCACGTCCACCAGCAGCTGGTGCATCGCCTCGCTGGCGGCGGAGCGGTGCCCGCTCTCCATCCGGGCGACCCAGATCCGCCGGACCGGAGCGCCGGTGCCCAGCGGCCGGGCCACCACGCCCGGGTGCATCGGGTTCAGTGCCAGCCGGGGGAAGATCGTCACACCCACGCCGGCGGCCACGAGCGCCATGGCCGACATCGTCTCGTCGGCCTCGAACGCCACCTTGGCCTCGAAGCCTGCGTCCAGGCAGGCGCGGTCGGTGATCTGACGGCAGCCGCAGCGCTCGGTCGAGGCGATCCATGGCTCGTCCGCCATCTGCGTCAGCTTCAGCCGCCGGCGGCCGGCCAGCGGGTGGTCGCAGGCGAGCACAGCGTCGTAAGTGTCGTCCAGCAGGTGGGTCAGGTCCAGGTCGGGACCCAGGGATCCCGGCAAGGGCTCGAAGTCGTAGACGAGCGCGATGTCGATGTCGCCGGAGCGGAGGCGCTCGACGGCGTCGGCGGGCTCGGCCTCGACCATGCCCAGCTCGACCTTGGGGTGGCGCTCGTGGAAGGCGGCCACGGCCTGGGGCATCAGCGTGGCGCCGGCGCTCTGGAACGAGGCCAGCCGCAGTCGCCCGCCGCGCAGGCCGGCCAGTTCGGCCAGCTCGTCCTCGGCGCACTCCAGGCGAGCCAGGATGGCGTCGGCGTGGGCCAGCAGCGCCCGGCCCGAGTCGGTGGGGCGCACGCCGCGCGGCGTGCGGTCCAGCAGCTTGGTCCCGGTCTCGCGCTCCAGCGCCGCCACCTGCTGGCTGACCGCGGACTGGGTGAAGGACAGCGACTCGGCCGCGGCGGAGAACGACCCCCGGTTTGCCACCTCACGGAAGACCTTGATGCGCTTGACGTCGAGCATTAGCTCCACTGATGGTAACCCAAGAAATCGGAATTGGAAGTGATGACGCTCGACTGACATGCTCGGCGGCATGAGCCGCCGATCGGCACTCCAGTTCGCCTTCGTGGCCGCGTTCTGGGGCGCCTCGTACCTGTTCATCAAGGTCGCCCTCGAGGACGTGTTCTCGCCGCCGATGATCGTGTTCGTGCGCACGGCCCTGGCGGCCCTGGTGCTCGCGCCGCTGGCCTGGCGCACCGGGCGCGTAGGGGCCCTGCATGGCGCGCTGCCGGTCGTGGCCCTGCTGGCCGTGATGCAGGTCGTGGTCCCGTTCATGCTGATCTCCTACGGCGAGGACCACATCTCGTCGTCGCTGGCGGGCATCCTGGTCTCGACCGCGCCCATCTACGCCTTCCTGCTGGCGGTGGTGATCACGCCCGAGGAGCGCGCCAAGCGAATTGGCGGGATCGGCGTGGGTGTGGGCATCGCCGGCGTGGTGCTGCTGCTCGGCGTCGACGCCGGCGGCGGAAGCGCCGCGCTGCTCGGAGGCTCGATGGTGGCGCTGGCCAGCCTCGGCTACGCGGCCGGCGCTTTCCTGATCAAGCGCCGCCTTGCCGACCAGACGCCGATCGTGCTGGTCACCGCGACGATGGCGGTCAGCGCGGTGCTGTCGCTACCGCTGGCGGCAACGGCGCTGCCCGCTTCGGCGCCGTCGTTGGAGGCGGTCGCGTCCCTGATCGCGCTGGGCGTGCTCGGCACCGGAGTCGCGTTCGTCTTCTTCTACGACCTGATCGACACCCTCGGGCCGCCGAAGGCGTCGCTGGTGGCCTACATCGCGCCGGCGTTCGCCGTGCTCTACGGCGTCGTGCTGCTGGACGAGGCGGTCGGCCTGGCCACCTTCGCCGGGCTCATGCTGATTCTGCTGGGCTCGTACCTGGCGGCCTACGAGCGGCTGCCGTTCGTCAGGCCTGGACCGCCAGCTGACCACACGCCGCAGCAATATCGCGCCCCCGCGTGAGCCGCACCGTGGCGGGCACGCCGTTGTCGTGCAGGGTGCTCAGGAAGGTGTCGATGGCCTCGCGGCTCGAACCGGTCAGTCCCGAATCCGTGGGGTTGTAGGGGATCAGGTTGACCTTGAACGCCTCGTGCGGGGTGAGCACCTGGGCCAACTGCACGGCCTGCTCGGGGCTGTCGTTGACCCCGTCCAGCATCAGGTACTCGATGTACACGCGCCGGCGGCGCTCCTCGTGCCAGCGCAGGCACGCGGCCAGCACGTCGGCCAGCGGGTAGCGGTCGTTCACGGGCATCAGCTCGCTGCGCAGCGCCTCCTCGGGGGCGTGCAGAGACAGCGCCAGACGGATCGTGGGCCCGTCGCGCTGGGTCAGCCGCTCGATGCCGGGGATCCAGCCGACGGTCGAGATCGTGGTGCTGGACGGGTGGATCCCGATGTCCGGCAGGCGTTCGCAGGCGCCCAGCACGTTGTCCAGGTTCATCAGCGGCTCGCCCATGCCCATGAAGACCAGGTGGTCCACCTCCTCCTTACGCCGGAAGTGGAGTGCTTGGTCCAGGATCTCCGACGTGGTCAGGTTGCGGCCGAACTTCATCGTCCCGGTGGCGCAGAACGTGCAGGTCAGCGGGCAGCCCGACTGCGACGACACGCACAGCGACCGGCGCCCGTCGCGGAATCGCATCAGCACCGCCTCGAGCGGCCGGCCGTCGCCGGTGCGCAGCAGCACCTTCTCGGTGCCGTCCGCGGCCAGCGCCTCGTGCTCCACGGTCAGCGACGACAGCGGCACCTGCTCCGCCAGCGTGTCGCGCAGGCCGGCCGGCAGGTTGGTCATCTCCTCGTACGTGGTCGCGCCGCGGGCGGTCCACTCCCACACCTGGGAGGCCCGGAAGGCGGGCTGGCCCGCCTCCGCGAGCACCTGGTCGAGCAGCTTCAGGTCCACTGCCACGAGTCTGGCAGCCGCTAGCGTCACGCCCATGCGCCTGGCCAAGTTCCTGGCCCACTCGGGCGTGGCCTCCCGGCGCGCGGCCGAGCGGCTGATCGCCGCCGGGCAAGTAAGCGTGGGCGGCGCCGTGGTCACCGACCCCGCCCGCGACGTGGACGAGTCCAGTGGCGTGCGGGTGGACGGCCGCGCCGTGGCGCCCGAGGGCCGCGAGGTCCACCTGCTCCACAAGCCCGCGGGGGTGGTGTCCACGGCGGCCGACACGCACGGCCGGCGCACGGTGGTCGAATACGTGGCTTCGCGGCGGCGGCTGTATCCGGTGGGCCGCCTCGATGCAGACACCACCGGCCTGATCCTGCTGACCAACGACGGCGCGCTGGCCGAGCGGCTGACCCATCCGCGCTACGGGGTCGAGAAGGTCTACCGGGCCAGCGTGCGGCCGGCGGTGATCACCGACGACGCCGTGAGCCGCCTTCGCGCGGGGGTGACGCTGGACGACGGCCGCACCAACCCGGCCGGCGTATCGGTGCGTGGCGCCGGGCTCATGGAGATCACCATCGCCGAGGGACGCAAGCGCCAGGTGCGGCGCATGTGCGAGGCCGTGGGCTACCAGGTCAGCTCACTCGAGCGGGTGCGGTTCGGCCCGCTGACGCTCGGCGGACTGCCCGAGGGCGAGTCGCGTCCGTTGACCGCCGGGGAGGTCGCCGAGCTGTACGCCAGCGCGGGCTGGGAAGATCCCGCGCCGTGAGACTGCGAGCGCTCAGAGGCGCCACTACCGTGGCTGCGAACGAGGCCGAGGCCATCCTCGAGGCCACCGACGAGCTGGTCCGGGCGGTCATCGACCGCAACGGCCTGCGGATCGACGACATGGTCAGCTGCATCTTCACCTGTACCGAGGACCTGGACGCCGAGTTCCCCGCGGTGGCCGCGCGCCAGATGGGCATGAGCGGCGTGCCGCTGCTGTGCACGCGCGAGATCCCGGTGCCGAACTCGCTGCCACGTGTGATCCGGCTGCTGCTGCACACCTACGCCGACGAAGACACCCCGGCCAAGCACGTGTACCTGCGCGAGGCCGTGTCCCTGCGGCGTGACCTGGAGGGCGCGCAGTGAGCCCGGGGATCGAGTTCAACCGCCACCTGGGCGACATCCCGTCCTACCCGCAGGCCGGCAGCTACGACTTCGGCGGCGACCTGGTCAAGCTGGCCTCGAACGAGAGCCCGTTCGGTCCTCCCGCCGCCGTGGTGGGTGCGATCCAGGGGCGCCTCGAGACGCTCAACCGCTACCCCGACCCGGACAAGGTCGCGCTGCGCGAGGCGCTGGCGGCGCGCACGGGCGTGGGCGCCGACCGCGTCACGGTGGGCAACGGCTCCTGCGAGATCCTGCTGTCGGCTGCCGACGCGCTGCTGGAGCCCGGTGCCGAGGTGGTCTACGCCTGGCCCTCGTTCTCGGTCTACCCGATGCTGGCCTCGATGTCCGGGGCCACCGAGATCAAGGTGCCGCTGGACGAGCACGGCAACCACGACCTGGACGCCATGGCCCAGGAGATCACCGCCGCCACCCGGCTGGTGGTGGTCTGCAACCCCAACAACCCCACGGCCACGGCGCTGGCGCCGGAGCAGATCGCCGAGTTCGTGGCGGGCGTGCCCGACCACGTGGCCGTGATCCTGGACGAGGCCTACGTGGAGTTCAACCTGCTCCAGGACCCGGACGACTCGGTCGAGCTGCTGTCCAAGCACTCCAACCTGATCCTGCTGCGCACGTTCTCGAAGATCTACGGTCTGTGCGGGTTGCGGGTGGGCTACGCGCTGGGGCCCGAGCGCTTCCGCCGCGCCATCGACCACGTGCGCCAGCCGTTCTCGGTGAACGCCCTGGCCCAGGCAGCGGCGGTCGAAGCGCTGCGCCACCAGGACGAGATCGCCCGCCGCATCGAGGCCACCGTGATCGAACGGGTGCACATGGAGTCCGAGCTGGACACGCGCGGCCTGGCGCACTCAGAGAGCCAGGCCAACTTCTCCTGGATCTCGGTCGGCGACCGGGACGAGAGCGCCATCGTCGACGGCCTGGCCGAGCAGGGCGTGATCGTGCGCGCGGGCAGCGCCCTTGGCGAGGAGGGCCACCTGCGGGTCACCTACGGCACGCGCTCAGAGAATGACCGCTTCCTGGCAGCGCTTGACCGGCTGCTGTAGCGGTCCCCTAGGTCACCCGGCTCCGGACGTGTCCTGAGAAACGTGCGCATACGGCACGGAACTTGTGACGCGTCCGGGAGTGTCCCGACCGGGGAGCGGTCGGACTTCTTCCCGCTGAGCGGGACGAACTCGTGACGCCGTGATTGGCCCCGGACCGCCTGGGCTGCTAGATATAGCTACGTGAGCCGCACGTACGCCACCTCTCGCAGCGCTTCGTGGCGTGCCTTCGCGGCCTATTGGCGATTTACCTAGGCGTCCGGCCCGCGGCTGAGCATTCCGCCCGCAGACCGAAGTCCCAGGGTCCCCCGGACGCCGTACGCATCTTGCCGGAGCAGCACCGAATTCTGAGAGGTTGCAGGAAATGATGATCGTGATGAGAGAGGACGCCACGCCGGGCGACGTGTCCGCCGTGGTGTCACGAGTGGAGTCGACCGGCGCACGGGCGCACGTGATCGCGGGCGAGGCCCAGCAGGTGATCGGCGTGGTCGGCGACGTGGAGCTGGTGCGCGATCTGGCTCTGGAGGTCGCGCCCGGCGTGGACCACACGATGCCCATCAGCCGCCCGTTCAAGCTGGCCTCGAGCCAGGTCACCCACGGCAGGCGGACGGTGATCGACATCGCCGGCCGCAAGATCGGGGGCGATCACTTCGCCACCATCGCCGGGCCGTGCACGGTCGAGTCGCGCGACGTGATGCTGGACTCGGCGCATGCGGTCAAGGACGCCGGCGCCCAGCTGCTGCGCGGCGGCGCCTACAAGCCGCGCACCTCGCCGTACAGCTTCCAGGGGCTGGGCGAGGAGGGGCTGAAGCTGCTGGCCGAGGCCAAGCAGGCCACCGGCATGCCGGTCGTGACCGAGGTGATGGACGTGCGCGACCTCGAGGCGGTGTGCGAGGTGGCCGACATGATCCAGCTGGGCACGCGCAGCATGCAGAACTACACGCTGCTCACCGAGATCGGCCGGTCGGGTGTGCCGGTGCTGATCAAGCGTGGCCTGAGCGCCACGCTCGAGGAGCTGCTGATGGCTGCCGAGTACGTGCTCAAGGAGGGCAACGGCGACGTGGTGCTGTGCGAGCGCGGGATCCGGACCTTCGAGACCGCCTACCGCTTCACCCTCGACCTGATGGCCGTGCCGGTGCTCAAGGAGCTGACGCATCTGCCCGTGATCGTCGATCCTTCTCACGCCGCCGGGCGGCGGGACCTGGTCGAGCCGATGTCAATGGCCGCCGCCGCGGCCGGCGCCGACGGGTTGATCGTGGAGGTCCATCCCGACCCCGACCAGGCCGTGTGCGATGGCCCTCAGCAGCTGCGCGCCGACGAGTTTGCCGACTACCTCGCTCGCGTGGAGCGGGTGGCGGAGGTGGCGGGCAAGGTGCCGAGCGCGGCCGTCTGAGAGAGTGCGATCGGTGACGGATCCCGCTGACCGAGACGATCTGGATCGGATCCGCGACCAGCGGATCGAGAAGATCAAGCCGCTCGCGTGGCCGTCGGACCTACTGACCGATCTACCGCTGCTGCCCGAGCAAGCCGATGTGGTGCTGCGCAGCCGCGAAGAGGTCACGCGAATCCTCAACCTCGAGGACGATCGCCTGATCGTCGTGGTCGGCCCGTGCAGCGTTCACGACATCAGGGCCGCGAGGGATTACGCCACGCAGCTGGCGACCAAGGCCCGGGAGCTGGAGAAGGACCTGTTGGTGGCGATGCGCGTCTACTTCGAGAAGCCGCGCACGACCACGGGTTGGAAGGGGATGATCAACGACCCCCACCTCGATGACTCTGGAGACGTGAACACGGGCCTGCGCCTGGCCCGCGGCCTGCTGCTGCAGGTGCTGGGGCTCGGCCTGCCGGTGGGGTGCGAGTTCCTCGATCCGATCACGCCGCAGTACATCTCCGACACGGTGTCCTGGGGCGCCATCGGCGCCCGGACCACCGAGAGCCAGATCCATCGCCAGCTGGCGTCGGGACTGTCGATGCCGATCGGCTTCAAGAACGGCACGGACGGCAACGTGCAGGTTGCCGTGGACGCTGTTCGCGCCGCCGCCGCCGCGCACGCCTTCACAGGCGTCGATGTGCACGGCACTCCGGCGATCCTGCGCACCAAGGGCAATCCGGACGGCCACATCATCCTTCGTGGTGGCCGCGGAGCGCACAACTATGGCCCGGGCCCCGTGGCCGATGCGCTCTCGGGCCTGCGCGCGGCCGGCCTGCCCGAGCGCCTGTTGATCGATTCCTCGCACGACAACTCGGGCAAGGACCCCGAGCGCCAGCCCGAGGTCGCGGCCCAGATCGGCAGCCAGCTGGCCGGCGGGCAGCGCGCGATCGTAGGCGTGATGCTCGAGTCGTTTCTCGTGGCCGGACGCCAGGAACTGGTGCCCGGCAAGCAGTTGACCTACGGCCAGTCGATCACCGACGGCTGCATGGCCTGGGACACCACGGTCGAGGTGCTGGACGGCCTGGCGGCATCGGTGCGCTCGCGGCGCGAGGCCGCGCCCCCGGCCTGATGCGGATCGCGATCCTGGGCGCCGGCCTGATCGGCGGCTCCATTGGTCAGGCGGCGCGTCAGAAGCTGGACGACGTCGAGGTGGCGGGCTACGGCCGCTCGGACGAGCGGCTGCAGCGGGCGCTCTCGGTCGGCGCGATCGACACCGCCGCCGGGTCGCTGGCCGAAGCCCTGGACGGTGCCGACGTGTGCTTTTGCTGCGCGCCCGTCGGTGCGCTGACCGGGCAGGTGCGCGATGCCCTGGCGGCGGCGCCGGCGGACTGCGTGGTCACGGACGTGGGTTCGGTCAAGCGAACACTGGTGGAGACGATCGAGGACGAGCGCTTCGTGGGCGGCCACCCGATCGCGGGCGCCGAGACGTCCGGTGTCGAACACGCCCGCCCGGACCTGTTCGAGGGCGCGCTCTGGTACCTGACGCCCACGGCAACGTCGTCCGGTCTGCTCTACGAGCGCCTGCACCGCCTGATCGCAGCGCTGGGCGCCACGCCATCGGCCATCGACGCGACCACCCACGACAGCCTCCTGGCGGTGGTCAGCCACCTGCCGCACGTGCTGGCCAACGTCCTGGTGGCCCAGGCCCGCTCGCACCCCGAGCTTCCGCGGATCGGGCCGAGCTTTCGCGACGCCACGCGCGTGGCCGGTGCCAACACCGGCATCTGGACCGACATCTACCTGGCCAACCGGGGAGCCATCGCCGAGGAGATCGACGCCGCTGCGGAGCGGCTGCGGGCCGTGGCCGCCGACCTGCGCGCCGCGGATGGCGACGCTCTGGCTTCGTGGAACGAGGCGGCGCGGGCCGATCGCCAAGAGCTCCTGAGCGCCGGCCAGAGCGGCGACCAGGTTTACGAGCTGGGCCTGACCGTGCCCAACCGCCCGGGTATCGTCGCGCAGGTGGCGCTTGAGCTAGGCAAGGCCGGGGTGAACATCGTGGACATGGCCCTGGCGCCCGCCTCCGACATGCGCACCGGCGCCATGACGCTCTGGATCGGCGGCCGCGAGCAGGCCGATCGCGCGCGCGAGCTCATCGAAGGCCTGGGCTTCGCGGTGGCCGAGCGGTGAGCAGCACGCGGTTCGAGCCATCGGGCCCGATCCGGGGCCGGTATGTGCCGCCGGCGGACAAGTCGATCTCGCACCGCGCAGCGCTGTTCGGCGCCATGACCGATCAGCCCGTCTCGATCCGCAACTACCTGAAGTCGGCCGACACCAACGCCACGCTGACGGCACTGCTGTCGCTGGGCGCAGGCGTGGACGAGAGCGGCGACCAGCTGACCATGCGCGGCGTGGGCCTGCGGGGTGCGCTCGAGGCCACGGGCGGCTCCATCGACGTGGGTAACTCCGGCACGCTGCTGCGGCTGCTGCCGGGCTGGCTGGCCGGACAGGCCGGAAGCCAGTGGAGCCTGGACGGCGACGCGTCGATCCGCCGCCGTCCGGTCGATCGCGTCGTCGAGCCACTGCGCCAGATGGGAGCCCTGGTCGAAGCGCGGGATGGCCGCTTCACCCCACTCACCGTCCGCGGCACCGAGCTGCAGGGCATCGACTACAAGCTGCCGGTGTCAAGCGCCCAGGTCAAGTCTTGCGTGCTGATCGCCGGGATGTTGGCCTCCGGCTCGACCTCCATCACCGAGGGCAGCATGAGCCGCGACCACACCGAGCGCATGCTGCGCCATGCGCGGGTGCCGTTCGAGCGCGACGGCCTGACGGCCACCGTGACCCAGGTCGACGAACTGGAGCTGGAGGAGATCACCGTCCCCGGCGACCCGTCGTCGGCGGCTTTCATGGCGGCCGCGGCGTGCCTGGTGCCGCAGTCCAAGCTCGTGATCGGCGACGTCGGCCTGAACTGGACCCGCACCGGCTTCTACCGGATCGCCCAGCGCATGGGGGCGGTCATCCTGGGCGAGCTGGAGGAGCCCGGCACGTTCTCCGACGATGAGCCGGTCGGGGACGTGGACGTGGCGTACGCCCCGCTCGAGGGGACCGAGGTCGCGCCCGAGGAAGTGCCGCTGGCCATCGACGAGCTCACGCTCGTGGCGCTCCTGGGCACGTCCGCGGAGGGCGACACCGTCGTCCGCGGCGCACGGGAGCTGCGCTACAAGGAGTCGGACCGGATCGCCGCCGTGGTGGGTGTGCTGGCGGGCCTGGGGGCCGACATCGAGGAGTTCGACGACGGCTTCGTGGTGCACGGCACCGGCGAGCCCCTGCGTGGCGGCACGATCGACTCCCTGGGCGACCACAGGCTGGCCATGCTCGGCGCGGTGGCCGGCCTGGCCTCCCGGGAGGGTGTCGAGGTCGTGAACATGGAGGCTGCCACCGTGTCGTACCCAGGGTTCATGGACGACCTGACCGCTCTGATCGCCGGCTCGTAGGGTTTCTGCCCTCGTGACCCGCAAGCTCCCACTCGCGCTGCTGGCCGGGCTGCTCACGTTCGCGCCGAGCGCCGAAGCCACGTTCAAGGGCGGCAACGGCCGCGTGGCGTTCGACGTGGCCAGCACGGGCATCGGCGACGACGGCGCGGCCACCGCCTACCGCGCCGTGGCCACCGTGCAGCCCGACGGCCGCGCCGACCGCTTCCTCCGTGAGTGCCAGCAGGCAGCCGGCAAGACGGTCGACGGTGACTGCGCGATCGAGTACCGCACGCCTGCCTGGCGCCCGGACGCCAGGCAGCTGGTTTTCGACGCCGGCAGGCAACTGGCGCTGATCTCATCCACCGGCACCGGCTTCAGCCTGCTCCCCGCCGTCACGACGAACGACTCCCAGCCCGCGTTTTCGCCCTCGGGTCGTCAGCTGGCGTTCACGGGCGGCGGCGGCATCTACGTCTACGACCTGCGTACCCGCCGGGCCCGGCGCATCATCCGCCGGGGCGCCGACCCCGACTGGTCGTCGGGCAACCGGATCGCCTACGAGCGCGGCGGCAGCGTTTACACCGCCACCGCCACGGGCGGCAGGGCACGGCGGGTCGGCGCCGGCAAGGACCCGGGCTGGTCGCCCTCGGGCAAGTCGCTCATCCTCGCCCGTCGCGGCGGCATCCACACCGTGGGGGCCGGTGGCAAGGGCCTCAAGCGCGTGGTCCGCTGTTCGCGCTGCACGGGGCCGGTGTTCTCGCCCAACGGCCAGCTGTTCGCCTACGACGCCCCGGGCGTGACGGTGGCGCGGCTGTCCACCGGCCGCAAGCTCGCGACGCTTGTGCAGGACTTCTCCGGCGGGGGCGAGTCGTTTGACGGGTCGAGCCCTTCGTGGGGGCGGCGGTAGCCGGGGCTTCCGTCGGCGTCCGCGGTAGGTCAGGCGAAACGGCTGGCTGGGTACGGGCGGGTGTGTAACGGAACCGCCCGCCTGTAACGCTGTCGTTACGCCGAGCCCGGCCCCGCGGGAGCTTTGCTACTTAAGTGTCGTCCTACGACACTTACCTGACAAAGCTCCTTCGTCAGGACCCGAACCGGGTTACGGGAGGGTCGCGAACGTAACGGACCGGCTCCCTACCCAGCCGCAGTCTCGCCTGACCCACCGCGTCCGGCCACGGCAGCCAGACCCGCGCCAGTAGCCTCACCGGCCATGGTGGTGGCGATCGACGGTCCGGCAGGCGCGGGCAAGAGCACTGTGGCGCGCGCGACGGCGCAGGCGCTCGGCTTCACCTACCTGGACTCGGGCGCGATGTACCGCGCCGTGGGGCTGAAGCTGCTGGACGAGGGCGGCGCGGCGTCGGAGGCCGCGGCTGCCATCGACATCGACCTGAGCGACCGCGTGCTGGCCGACGGGCGCGACGTGACCGAGGCCATCCGCGCGCCGGAGGTGTCGGAGGCCGCCTCGCGGGTGGCCACCAACCCCGCGGTGCGCGCGGCGCTGGTGGCCAAGCAGCGCACGCTCCTGGCCGACGGCGACTGGGTTGCCGAAGGCCGCGACATCGGCACCGTCGTGGTGCCCGACGCGGAAGTCAAGGTGTTCCTGACCGCCGACGCCGGCGAGCGCGCCCGCCGGCGCGCGGCCGAGCTGGGCACCGACGTGGAGACGGTGATGCGCGACCAGGCCCTGCGCGACGCCCAGGACACCGAGCGCGAGCATTCGCCCCTGCAGGCGGCCGCCGACGCCACCGAGCTGGACACCAGCGGGCTGGACGTGGACCAGGTCGTCGAGCGGATAGTGGCCATGGTCGAGGCGGCACGCGTCTGATGCGGCCACCCGAGGAGAGCACGGTGCTGGTCACCGGCGCCACCGACGGGCTGGGGCGGGCCGTGGCCGAGCGGCTGGCGGTTCAGGGAGCCACGGTGCTGATCCACGGCCGCGACAAGGAGCGGCTGGCCCGCGCCGAAGCCGACATCGAGATGCTGGCCGGTGCCGACCGGGTGCGCACCTACCAGGCCGACTTCGCCTCGCTGACCGAGGTGCAGCGGATGGCCGACCAGGTGCTTCGCGACGAGCCGGAGCTGCATGCCCTGGTGAACAACGCCGGGATCGGGTCGGGCAAGCCGGATTCCGAGCAGCGCGAGGAGAGCCACGACGGCCACGAGCTGCGCTTCGCGGTGAACTACCTGTCCGGCTTCCTCCTGACCCGGGAACTGCTGGCGCTGCTCAGGGACTCCGCCCCGGCGCGGGTGGTCAACGTGGCCTCGATCGGCCAGGCGCCGATCGACTTCGACGACCCGCAGATCGAGCGGGGCTACGACGGCTCGCGCGCGTACGGGCAGTCGAAGCTGGCTCAGATCGCCTGGGGGATGGAGCTGTCCAAGCGCCTGGACGGCGATACCCCACCAGGGGGCACAGGCGGCGTGACGGTGAACAGCCTGCACCCGGCCACCTACATGCCCACGAAAATCGTGCTGGAGCAGGCCGGCCGCTCGATCGACACGCTCGAATCCGGGGTCGAGGCCACAGTGCGGCTGGTCACGGCGCCCGACATGGAAGGCGTCAGCGGCCGCTTCTACGACCGCCTCAGCGAAGCCGATCCGCACGCCCAGGCGCTGGACCCCGAGGCCCGCAGGCGCCTGTGGGACCTCAGCACCAACCTGACCGGCCCGGCCTGAGCATGGCGCTGCCGAAGGTGGCCGTGGTCGGCTACCCCAACGTCGGCAAGTCGACGCTGATCAACCGCCTGACCGGTACCCGCGAGACGGTGGTGCACGAGCAGGCCGGCGTGACCCGCGACCGCAAGGAGATCGCCGCCGACTGGAACGGCCGCGACTTCCTGCTGATCGACACCGGCGGCGTGGACATGCAAGACGAGGACTTGCTGGCCCGCTCGATCCAGTCCCAGGCTCGCGCCGCCCTGGCCGAGGCCGCCGTGGCCGTGTTCGTGGTGGACTCCACCGCCGGCCTGCGCCCCGGCGACGCCGAGCTGGCCGCCGAGCTGCGCGCCTCCAAGGTGCCGGTGGTGGTGGCCGCCAACAAGGTCGACGACGCGCGCCTGGCGCCCGGGGCGGCCGACTTCTACTCGCTGGGGCTGGGCGAGCCGATCGCCGTCTCGGCCGTGCACGGCCTGGGCACCGGCGACCTGCTGGACCGCGTCGTTGCGGCGCTGGCCGAGACTCCCGAGCAGCCCGAGGAGGACGAGCCCGTCCGGCTGGCCGTGATCGGCCGCCCCAACGTGGGCAAGTCCTCGCTGGTCAACAAGATGCTTGGCGAGGAACGGGTGATCGTGGCCGACGAGGCCGGCACCACGCGCGACCCCGTGGACACCCGGATCGAGGTCGAGGGGCGGCCGGTCACGCTGGTGGACACCGCCGGCCTGCGCCGCCGCACCAAGGTCGCGGGCAGCATCGACTACTACGCCCAGCTGCGCTCCGAGCGGGCCGCCGAGCGCGCGCAGGTGGCCATCGTCATGTGCGACGCCGTCGAGGGCGTGACCTCCGAGGACTTCCGCATCGCCGAGATGGCCATGAACAAGAACTGCTGCACGGTGATCGCCCTGAACAAGTGGGATGTGACCGACACCGACCTCGAGGATGCCCGCGCCCGCCTGGCACAGAAGCTGCGCCAGCGCCCACGGCTGCTGGCGGTCTCCGCCAAGAGCGGGCGCGGCCTGCAGCGGCTGATCGCCGAGGCCCTGACCATCGCCGACCGCGCGGCCGAGCGCGTGCCCACCCCGCAGCTGAACCGTTTCCTGTCCGACCTCCAGGGCGCGCGCCAGCCCCCGGCCACCCGCGGCAAGCGGCTGCGGATGTACTACATGGCCCAGTTCCAGGTGACCCCGCCGCGCTTCGCCGTGCAGGTCAACGACCGCTCGCTGATCACGCGCAGCTACGGCTACTTCCTTGAGAACCAGCTGCGCGAGCGCTTCGGCCTCGAAGGGGTGCCGCTGGTGATCGACTTCAAGACCAGCGGGGGCGACCGGAGCCGTGACTGACCTGACCTTCGTGCACACGAGCTTGCTGGAGGACGCTGGCGCGCCGCCTGCTGAACGGCGGTCGCGCTTTGCGCACGGGGTACGTCGAGGGCATGGCGGTGGCGCCCGGCACCGTCGCCGAGGGCACGGCAACGCGCTCATGGAGGCCGCCGAGGGAGTGGTACGCGGTGGCTTCCAGGTCGGGGCGCTGTCCGCCACGGAGCCGGGCGTGCCGCTGTACAAGCGGCGTGGGTGGGCCGCCTGGGAGGGGCCGCTGTCGGTGCTGGCGCCCGACGGCCCAAGGCCGACGCCCGGCGATGCCGGCAGCGTCTACGTGCTCGATCCGGCGGGGATCCTGGACCGCTCGGCCGAACTGGCCTGCGACTGGCGCGACGGCGACGTCTGGTAAGCGCAACGCGCGAAAGTCGCCCGGGATTCGACACTTTGGGCGAATCCTCTACCCTCACCCGCTCATGCCTACCGACGCCCTCCAAGACAACGAGTTCCTGTTCACCTCCGAATCGGTCACCGAAGGCCACCCCGACAAGATCGCCGATCAGATCTCCGACGGCGTGCTCGACGCCGTGCTGGCCGAGGATCCCCTCAGCCGCGTGGCCTGCGAGACCCTGGTGAACACCGGCCTCGTGGTCGTGTCCGGCGAGCTGACGACCGAAGCGTACGTGGACGTCCAGAAGATCGCGCGCGAGACGATTCGCAAGATCGGCTACGACAACCACGCTTTCGGCTTCGACTGTGACGCCTGCGCGGTGATCACCGCCATCGACGAGCAGTCGCCCGACATCGCCCAGGGTGTGAACGAGGCCTTCGAGCACCGAACCGACCCCAGCGACGACGACGAGCTGGACATCGCCGGCGCCGGCGACCAGGGCATGATGTTCGGTTACGCCACGCGCGAGACCCCCGAGCTGATGCCGCTGCCGATCTCCCTCGCGCACAGGCTGGCCTTCCAGCTTGCCGAGATCCGCCGCAACCAAACCGTCGACTACCTGCGCCCGGACGGCAAGACCCAGGTCACCGTCCGCTACCGCGACAACATCCCCGTCGCCGTCGAGAAGGTGCTGATCTCCACCCAGCACGCCGAGGGCGTCGATTCAGCAACCACGATCCGCAACGACCTCTGGGAGCACGTGGTCAAGCCGATCATCCCGGCTGAGCTGTACGACGAGGCCGAGTTGTTCACCAAGACGAATTTCCTGGTCAACCCGACCGGCAAGTTCGTGATCGGCGGCCCGGTGGGCGACTGCGGCCTGACCGGCCGCAAGATCATCGTCGACACCTACGGCGGCTCCGCCCGCCACGGTGGCGGCGCCTTCTCGGGCAAGGACCCGTCGAAGGTAGACCGCTCCGCCGCGTACGCCGCCCGCTGGGTGGCCAAGAACGTGGTGGCCGCCGGCCTGGCCGACCGCGCCGAGGTGCAGGTGGCCTATGCCATCGGCGTGTCGCACCCGGTCTCCGTGTCGGTCGAGACATTCGGCACCGAGAAGATCGGCAAGGCGCGCATCGCCGAGCTGGTCAAGGAGCACTTCGACCTGCGCCCGGGCAGCTTCCGCAAGGAGCTGGACCTGCACCGGCCGATCTACCAGAAGACCGCCGCCTACGGCCACTTCGGCCGCGAGGATGCGGACTTCACCTGGGAGAACACCGACAAGGCCGACGCCCTGCGCGAGGCCGCCGGGATCTCCGAGGGCGCCGCGGTCTAGCCAGTTCCGGTCTCGGGCGCGTCGTCCCGCGCGGCGGCGCGCCTGTAGACCAGGTCGAAGTCGGTCTCGTATTCGCCGTTGTCCAGGCCGGTCTCCCACCGGCCCCGGATGGTGTTCCCGTCGTCCTCGAACGTGGCACTGAAGCGCTGGGCGAACGGTTCGCCCTGGCGCCAGAGCTTCCACTCGCCGTGGCCGATGCTCATCTCGTAGACGCGACAGACGCCCCGGTCGTCCGAATAGAGCTGGTAGTAGGTGCCGTTGGCCGCGTCGCAGCCCATGATCTTGATCCCGTCGGGCGCCTCCGGCATCTCAACCGTCGAGCGCTCGACGATGTGGGCGCCGGAATCGTGCCACTCGATCGTGGCCCGCGCCTCGCCCGGCCAGGGCTCGCCCCCGGGCGGGATCGCCTCCAGGGTCCACTCGCCGATCAGCGGCTCCAGTTCCTTCAGCGCGTCCTTCGCCGTGGGCTGGTCCATCAGTCAGCCTCCTCTTCGATCCGGCGCGCCCGGAAGAGCTTCTGCGGCTCGTGCACGCCCTTGAGTTTGCGGTCGCCGGCGAAGGAGTAGGAATAGCCGTTCTCGCCGGCGGCGTCCTTGACGTCCTCGGTCACCAGGATGCTGCCCGGCCGGGCAGTCGAGGTCACGCGGCTGGCCAGGTTCACCGGGTGGCCGAACCAGTCGCCGCCGCGTGAGATGGCGGCGCCGCGGGCGATGCCGACGGTGATGCGGGGGAAGCCATCCTCCTCGGCCTCGGTGGCGTCCAGGAGCGCCAGCGCGGCGTCCAGCATCGCCCCGGTGTCGGAGGACTGGAGCATGACCTCGTCGCCGATGGTCTTGACCAGCCGTACCGGCGGCTGGGCCACCTCACGCGTCAGCTCCTCCAGCCGGGCGGCCACGGCGCCAAGGGAGCCGGGGTCCACCGACTCGCCCAGCTTCGTGAAGTCCACCAGGTCCGCAAAGGCGATCGTGGTCTCCTGGGCGTCGGGCAGCCGGCCCTCCGCCAGCGACGACCCGATCGCCGACGCCTGGCGCACAAGCGCGCGCTGCTGCACCATCAGCCCGTGCTCCAGCGCGGGGCCGATCAGCGGCAGGAGGTCTTCCGTCGCCTCCGCGAAACGAAGCGCCAGGCGCGCCTCGTCGTCGCCCTCCTCGAGGTAGGTGGCGGCGAACACGCTGGCGATCGTGACCGCGAGCGGGTTCAGCCCATTGCTGATCACGCGGGCGATCTCCAGGATGGAGTCGTCACTCAGGCCGGCCGCACGCAGCGCCCCGAGGCGCTTGGCTGCATCCAGGTCGTCCTCCACGTACACGGCCTCGTCGGCAGCGGCCGAGGTCATGCCGATGGCCCGCCAATAGCGGTCCAGGAACGCCTCCTCGACATCGGACCGCTCGGACAATTCGGCCAGGGTGTAACGGGACGAGTCGCCGGTCAGGATGCGCTCCACCGGGATCAGGGCCAGCCGGCCCTCGCGGGACGCCTGTGCCAGCTCCTCGGGGTCCACGCCCTCGCCCTCTAGGCGCTCGAGCAACTCCAGCCGCGCCGCCCGGGCGGGCTCTTCGAGGCCCTCGAGGAGCCCCTCTGCTTCGAAGTCGGTGGCCATCGGCGAGCGCGCGTAGCCTACGGCCCATGGAGGCCTCCGGCTCGGCCGAGCTACGCGACGTCTACGAGGAGCAGTACAGCGCCGAGGGCGAGGACGCCGACCGCTATGGCCGCTGGCGCGCGCTGTGCGCGGACGGCAAGGCCGACCACGTGGCCAGGCTGGCCGCTCAACTGGACCGCGCTCCGCGGGTGGTGGCCGAGGTGGGCTGCGGCGACGGCGTACTGCTGGAGCTGATGCGCACGCGCGGGCTGGGGGAGAGCCATAACGGCTACGAGATCTCCGAGCGGGCGGTCAAGCTCGCCGGCGACCGGCTCGGGCCCGGGGTGGTGGAGCGGTTCGACGGCGAGCACCTGCCGGTGGCCGATCACGCCTACGACCTGGGCGTCCTTTCGCACGTGCTGGAGCACGTGCCCGACCCGTTGCCGCTGCTGCGCGAAACGGCCAGGGTCAGCCGTGCGGTGGTGGTGGAGGTGCCGCTGGAGGACAACCGCAGCGCGTCGCGGCCCGAGGCCGAGCGCGGGCGCCAGGCCATCGGCCACCTGCACCGCTGGGGTCGCGGCGACATCCACGTCTTGTGCGCGGCGGCCGGCCTGCGGGTGGTGGCCGAGATGTCGGACCCGCTTCCGCTGAAGGTGCACACGTTCTTTGCCGAGTCGGCGCGCGCCCGGGCCAAGGCGATGGCCAAGGCCGCGGTGCGCAGGGGCGTGTACCTGGTGTCGGCGCCGACCGCGGAGCGGTTGTTCACGGTGCACTACGCCTGCCTGGCCGTTTCTCAGTGATAGCCAAAGTCGAGCCGCTGACCACCGCGCGATCGCTGCGCGGCCCGTTCGATTACCGCCTCGGCGAGTCCATGGACGGCGTAGGCGTGGGGTCGATGCTGGTGGTGCCGTTCGCCCGCCGCCGGATCCTGGGCGTGGTGGTGGACGTGGCCGAGCACAGCGACGTGCCGCCCGAGAAGCTGGCCGAACCGCTGTCGGCGCTGGAGGCCGATGTGCCGCCCGAGCTGGTGAACCTGGGGCTCTGGGTGGCGCGCGAGTACGTGTCTACGCCCGCCCGCGGGCTGGCGTTGGTGCTTCCGCCCGGCACAGGCACCGGCAGCGGGCGCCGGATCGGGCCGCGGCGGTCGCTGCGGGCGTCGATCACCGCGGCCGGGCGGGCCGCCCTGGCGGGCGAGGCCCGGCTGGGCAGCCGCCAGCGGGCCGCGCTTGAGGCGCTGGCCTCGGACCCGGCACGGGTCAGCGACCTGGCCACCGCCACGGGCTGCGACCACGCCGGTGTGCGGCGGCTGGAGCAGCGAGGGCTGGTCGAGCTGGAGTGGGCCGAGAAGGCACCGGCGCGCCCGCGTACGTCGATGGTGGGCGCGCGGCCCGACGTGCGGGCGCTGACCGCCGCGCAGGAAGCTGCGCTGGCGGAGGTGGTGGCGGCCATGGACGCGCCGGCCGGCACTGATCGCCGGCTCTTGCTGCACGGGGTCACCGGCAGCGGCAAGACGGAGGTCTACCTGCGCGCGGTGGCCGCTGCCATCGAGCGCGGGCGCACGGCCATCGTGCTGGTGCCGGAGATCGCGTTGACCCCACAGACCGCCGGCCGCTTCGTGCAGCGCTTCGGCGACACCGTCGCGGTGCTGCACTCAAAGCTGACTGCGCGTGAGCGCTACGACGAGTGGACCCGGCTGCGCTCGGGCGCGGCCACGGTGTGTGTTGGCCCCCGTTCGGCGGTGTTCGCGCCGCTGACCGACGTCGGGCTGATCGTGGTGGACGAGGAGCACGATGGCTCGTACAAGCAGGAGGGCGACCCGCGCTACGACGCCCGCACCGTGGCCGAGCGCCGGGCGGCCGGCGCCGATTGCGTCCTGCTGGCCGGCACCGCAACCCCGCGGCCCGAGAGCTTCCAGCGCCACCGGCGGCTGGAGCTGGCCGAGCGCGTGGACGGGCAGCCGCTGCCGCCCGTGGAGCTGGTGGGCATGACCGGTGTGGGCGATGCGCTGCATCCGCGCACCCGCGAGCTGCTGGCCGAGGTGGCACAGCGCGGCGAGAAGGCGATGGTGCTGCTGAACCGGCGCGGCTGGTCGAACTTCCTGACCTGTGCCGAGTGCGGCCGGGTGTGGCAGTGCCCGGAGTGCGATGTGTCGCTGGTGCTGCACCGCGGGAAGGGGCGGGTGTCGTGCCACCACTGCGGGCACAGCGAGCGGTTGCCGGAGCGCTGCCCGGACTGCGACTCGGTGTCGTTGCGCCGCCACGGGCTCGGCACCGAGCAGCTTGGTGCAGAGCTGGAGCGGCTGGTGGCGCCGCTGGCGGTCCTGCGCCTGGATGCCGACTCGGTGGCCGCCGAGGGGGTGGCGGCCACGCTCGAGCGGTTCGAGGCCGCGCCGGCGGGCGTGCTCGTGGGCACGCAGATGGTGGCCAAGGGGCACGACTTCGCAGGTGTGACCCTCGGTGTGGTGCTGGACGCCGACAACACGCTGCGCTTCCCCGACTTCCGCGCCGAGGAGCGCACGTTCGCGCTGGTGGCCCAGCTGGCGGGACGCAGTGGCCGCGGCTCGGACCGGGGGAGGGTGGTCGTGCAGGCCCTGGACCCGGACGCCCGCGCGCTCCAGTACGCCGGGCGGCACGACTCCACGGGCTTCCTGCGCGGCGAGCTGGCGCGGCGCAGGGCGCTGTCGTACCCGCCCTACGGCCACCTGGTGCGCGTGGTGTGCTCCAGCGCCGAGAGCGGCCCCGAGCACGAGGCGGCCACGGCGCTGCACGAGCGGCTGGACCCACCTGGCGCGTCCGTGCTGGGTCCCGTGCCCCTGTTCCGCCGCCAGGGCAAGGAGCGCGCCCAGCTGGTTGTGCGCGGTCCGGACCGCGAGGGCCAGATCGCCGCCGTGCGCACAGCGGTCGAGGAGGTCGCGCCCGCCTTCAGCCGCCAGGGCGTGGCGGTCAGCGTGGACGTGGACCCGCAGTAGCCGAGTTCAATCGCGCAGCACGCCCGCCTTGTAGCGCTCCCACGCCTTCTCCCCGTCCTTCGACGCCACCAGTCCCAGGTAGCCGTCTGGGCGGATGGCCACGGTGGCGCCTGGCACCAGGCCGTAGCGCTCGGCCACCGCGCCGCCGGGCGGCACCAGCAGCGCCTCGAACTGGGGTTGCTCGTCGCCCACGTGCAGCATGGTGTGACCCGTCCGCTCGGCCAGCACGGCGTGCAGCGAGCGTCCGTCCTCCATCGTCACCTCGGGCGCGGCGTCCCCGGCACGGATCGTGCCGCGGTGGTGGTGGCCGTCGTCGGCCACGATCGCGCTGAGGTGGTAGTTGATCGTGGTTTCCTCGACCTGGTCGGCCAGCCGCCTGCGCACCGAGGCCAGGCCGGTGGCCACCTGGAGCGCGTGGTTGCGCAGCTCGCGCGTGCCGCGGCGCCGCATCGTGCCGACACGGGTCAGGGCGGTGGTGTGGCCGATCACCGCGGCCGCAACGGCGCGGCGCTCGTCGTCGTAGCTGTCCAGCAGCGACGGGGCCGCGTGGCGCTCCAGCGACAGCGCCAGCTTCCAGCCCAGGTTGAACGCGTCCTGCATCCCGGTGTTCATGCCCTGGGCGCCCGCCGGGCTGTGCACGTGGGCCGCGTCTCCGGCCAGGAACGCGCGGCCGCGGCGGTAGGAGGGCACCTGTCCGTAGTGCACCTCGAACGTGGCCAGCCAGTGCGCGGCGGTCAGCCGGATGCCGTCCGCGCGGGCGTCCGCCAGCGCCTGGACGCTGGCGAGGCTGGGCTCGGGACCGCCGTCCGTGGTCTGGGCGATCACCCGCACGCGGTCGCCAGGCAGCGGGAACAGCAGGAACACGCCGTCGCCCGAGAAGAACGTGTGCATCGAGCTGCGCTCCAGGTCGTACTCGGCGTCCACGTCGGCGAGCACGAAAGTCGGCCCCTCGAATGAGCCCTTGAGCTTCATGCCCATCTGCGCGCGCACGGTGCTGTGGCTGCCGTCGGCCCCCACGACGTACGAGGCGTCGACCACTTCACCGGAACCGAGTATCGCGTGTACGCCGTCCCCGTCCTGCTCGAACGACGCCAGCTCGGTGCCGCGCTCGACCCGGCCGCCGAGCTCCTCGAGCCGGGCGGTCAGGATGGCCTCCGTGACGGTCTGGGGCAGCGTCAGCGAGTAGGGGAACGGGCTGTCCACCAGGTCCAGCGGCAGCCGTCCCAGCTCGTGGCCGTCGGAGTGGATGGTCATCGCGGTGGTCTGGATCCCCGCATCGATCAGTGGGTCGATCACCCCGACGCGCTGGAGCATCTCCAGGCTGCGGGCGTGCACCACGATCGCGCGCGACTCGTCGGTGGGCCTCGGCAGCCGGTCGATCAGCCGCACCGGCACATCGCGCCGGGCGAGCTCGCACGCCAGCACCAGCCCCACGGGCCCGGCGCCGACCACCAGGACGGGTGGGTCTACTCCGGCCGCGCCCAACGCCCCATCACGATCAGCGTCTTGGTCCCGGTCACGGTGCCGGTGCGGCGCAGCTTGTTGACCACCCGCTGCAGGTGCTCGACGTCGTCCACGCGCACGTGCACGAGCGCATCGGGATCGCCGGCGATGGCCAGCACTTCCTGCACCTCGGGCAGCTCGGTGGCGGAGTTCAGGATGTCGTCCACGTCGGTGTCGCCCACGAAGCGCAACTCGGTGTAGGCCTCGATCGAGGGGCCCACCTTCTTGTGGTCCAGCACCACCGTGTAGCCCGCGATCACCCCATTCTGCTCGAGCCGGTCGATCCGCCGTTTGACCGGTGCGGGCGAGAGGTTCACGTGCTTGGCGATGTCGCTGACCGTCCGGCGTGCGTCCTGGCGCAGTAGCTCGAGGATGCGGCGATCGGTTTCATCGACTGTTTCGCGCACAGACATACGGCAACCATACGTCAAAGTCGGCTCCAGCGAACTATTCGTGCTGCCCAGCGCGGAAATCGTGCGTTGGACTTGCGCTTGTAACCGATGGCGCTACACCACGTGCAGGGAACCCGATTTCGGAGGAGATGCACGGTGGCGACGGCGACGCGGCCCGCGGGCACGGAAGCGCGGCAGGGACGACGGGAGATCGTCTGCCAGGACCTGACCGTGGGCCTGCAGGGCGTGATCGTGATCGACGACACCACGCTCGGCCCGGGCCTGGGCGGTGTGCGCTTCAAGTCGTACGCCAGCATGGCCCACGCGGTCACCGAATGCCGGCGGCTGGCCGCGGCCATGACCCTCAAGAACGCGCTGGCCGAACTGCCCTTCGGAGGTGCCAAGTCCGTGATCCTGGCCGACCGCCCGGCGGCGGACCGCGCCGCGCTGATGCGCCGCTTCGGAGACTTCGTGGCCGGAGCCGGCGGCGACTACCTGCCCGGCGTGGACATGGGCACCGCCATCACCGACCTCGCTCTGATGAGCGAATCGGGCGCCACGGTGTCGTGTGCCACCGAGGACCCGTCGCGCTGGACCGCGACCGGGGTGGCCGCCGCCATCCGGGCGGCGGTGCAGCACCGCGGCCTGGATCTGGCCGGCTGCCGTGTGCTGATCCAGGGGGCCGGCCACGTTGGCGAGGAGCTGGCCCGGATCATGGCCGCCGACGGCGCCGAGGTGCTGATTGCCGACGTGGATGGCGACCGCGCCCGGAATCTCGCCGGCCAGCTGGACGGCCAGGTGATCGACCCGCGAACGGTGATCGGTACCCGCTGTGACGTGTTCGCGCCGTGCGCGGTGGCGCGGGTGATCGACCCCGACGCCGTCGGTCGCCTGAGCTGCTCGATCGTGGCCGGGGCCGCCAACGACACCCTCAGTCATCCCGCCGACGCCGAGCTGCTGGCGGCGCGCGATATCACCTACGTGCCCGACTTCGTGGCCAACGCCGGCGGTGTGGTGGACATCCACGGGCTGCGCATGGGCTGGGACGAGCACCGCATGCGCAGCGAGGTGCTGAAGATCGGCGACCGCACGGCGCACATCCTGGCCACAGCGCACGAAAGGGGTCAGACACCGCTCGTGCACGCCGAGCAGCTGGCCGCCGACCGCTTGGCCGCGGCCCGTGCCGGCCTGGACGCACGGGTGGCGTGATGAGGCTGGCCGCGCCACCGCAGGCACCGGCTGGTCTCTCCGACCGCTACACGGCGGAGGAGGGCATCGTCGTGCTGTCCGGCATCCAGGCGCTGGTTCGAATGATGCTCGAGCAGCGGCGGCTGGACCGTGCACGCGGGCTGAACACCGGCATGTACGTGAGCGGCTACCAGGGCTCGCCGCTGGGCGGACTGGACAAGGAGCTGGCACGCGCGGCTGAGCACACCGGACCCGCCGGCATCGTCTTCCAGCCGGGCCTGAACGAGGAGCTGGCCGCCACCGCGGTGGCCGGCACCCAGCTGCTTGGTGCCCTCGACGGCCGCCGCCACGACGGGGTCACCGGCTTCTGGTACGGCAAGAGCCCGGGCTTGGACCGCGCCGCCGACGCCATCCGCCACGGCAACCTGTCCGGCACCGCGCCGCTGGGCGGCGCGGTCGCGCTGATCGGCGACGACCCCGCCGCCAAGTCCTCGACCGTGCCCAGCTCGTGCGAGCCCATGTGCCGCAGCCTGATGGTGCCGGTGCTGGCACCCGGCTCGATCGCCGAGCTGGTGTCCTTCGGCCTGCACGCCGTCGCTCTGTCGCGTCACACAGGGCTGTGGGCAGGGCTGAAGATCGTGGCCGACATCGCCGACGCCAGCGCCACGATCGACGCTGCTGCCGCGCGCGCCGGCCTGCCCGAGCTGCCGCCGCGCGCGCACTTCGAGCCGCCGGTGCTGCTGCCGCCGTCCAACCTGGCGGCCGAACACGACCTGATGACACAGCGGCTCGAGTTGGCCCGCCAGTACGCGCGCGTGGCCGGCCTGAACCGCGTGGTGTTCGAGCCCGAGCACCCGCGCACCGCCGTCGTGGCCGGCGGGGTGGCACACCACGCCGTGCTGCGCGCGCTGGACGACCTGGGCCTGCGCGAGGCCGAGCTGAACGCGCTGGGTCTGCGCGTCGTGCAGCTGGGTATGCCCTGGCCGCTGGACACCGGGCAGATCCGTGAGCTCACCGCCGGCGTGGAGTCCGTGCTCGTGGTCGAGGACAAGCTGGCGTTCGTGGAGGGCCTGATCAAGGAGGCGCTCTACCGCACCCCCGGCGCGCCGCTGGTAGTGGGCGAGCACGACAGCGAGGGCCGGCCGCTGGTGCCCACCCGCGCCACCATCGGCGCCGACGACGTGGCCCGGGCGCTGGGCCGGGTGCTGGATCGCGGCGCCCTGCCGGAAAGCGCCACCGACCGCCTGGCGCGCCTGGAGAAGAAGGGCGATCGCGCTGCCACCAGCGGCGCCGCCCTGCCCATGCGCACGCCGTACTTCTGCTCGGGCTGCCCGCACAACAGCTCCACCCGAGCCCAGCCGGACGAGCTGGTGGGCGTGGGCATCGGCTGCCACACCATGGTCGCGCTGGACCAGGGCGGACGCCGCGGTCAACTGGTCGGCATGCCCCAGATGGGTGGCGAGGGCGCCCAGTGGATCGGCCTGGCGCCATTCACCGACGACCCGCACTTCATCCAGAACCTGGGCGACGGCACCTTCCACCACTCCGGCTCGCTGGCCATCCGCGCATCCGTGGCCGCAGGGGTGAACGTGACCTACCGGCTGCTCTACAACTCCGCCGTTGCCATGACCGGCGGCCAGGAGCCCGAGGGCAAGCTCGACGTGCCGGCCATCACCCGGCTGCTGGAGGTCGAAGGGGTGGCTCGTGTGGTGGTCACCACCCCCGAGCCCGAGCGCTACCGCGGCGTGCCGCTGGCGTCGATCGCCACGGTCCGCCACCGCGACGACATCCAGGACGTGCAGGGCGACCTGGCCGCCGTGCCGGGCGTGACCGTCCTGATCCACGACGACCAGTGCGCCACCGAGAAGCGCCGCCTGCGCAAGCGCGGAAAGCTGGCCCAGCCGGCCGAGAAGGTGTGGATCAACCAGCGCGTGTGCGAAGGCTGCGGCGACTGCGGCGAGAAGTCCTCGTGCCTGTCGGTGCAGCCGGTCCAGACCGAGTTCGGCCGCAAGACCGAGATCCACCAGGCTTCCTGCAACAGCGACCTGACCTGCCTCAAGGGCGACTGCCCCTCGTTCGTGATGGTCACCCCCGGCAAGAAGGGGTCGGAAACCTCGTTGCGCGGCGCGCCCGAGCCGCCGGCCGACCTGCCCGACCCCCAGCCGCTCGTCTCCGCCGAGGCGCTGGTGCGCATGCCCGGCGTCGGCGGCACCGGCGTGGTCACCGTTTCCGCGATCCTGCAGATGGCAGCCCACCTGGACGGTCGCCACGCCTCCGGCCTGGAGCAGACCGGCCTGGCCCAGAAGGGCGGGCCGGTGGTCTCGGACGTGCGCATCTCGGCGCGGCCAATCGAGGGCCAGCTACGTGCCGGGGCCGCGTCGGCAGACCTGATCCTGGGCTTCGACCTGCTTGGCGCCGCGGCGTCGGAGACGCTGGCCGTGGCCGATCACAAGCGCACCGTGGCGGTGCTGAACACCGCGCAGACGCCCACCGCTCGCATGATCACCGACCCGTCCGAGCCCCTGGCGGACACCGATCTGGCACTCAAGCGCGTCGGCCGCGCCACCCGCTCGGCCGACAATGTGCACGTGGACGCCTCGGGCATCTCCCAGCACCTGTTCGGTGATCACATGCCCGCGAACATGCTGCTGGTCGGCGCCGCCTACCAGCAGGGCTGCCTGCCGATTGGGCACGAGGCCATCGAGCAGGCCATCGAGATGAACGGCGCCGCCGTGCAGTCCAACCTCGCGGCCTTCCGCTGGGGCCGGGCGGCGGTGGCCGACCCGGACGCGTTGGGCAGGGCGATGGCCCCCGCGGCCGGCACACAGCCCGACCGCCAGCCCGATCCGGCCGCCATGGACATGCTCGATGGCGCGCCGCTGACCGGTGAGCTGCGGCGGGTGGTGCAGCTGCGCGTGGGCGAGCTGATGGCCTACCAGAGCCGGCGCTACGCGCGCCGCTACCTGGACGAGGTCGTGCGCGTGGCGCGCATCGAGCACGAGCAGACCGGGGGCGGCAGCACGGTTGCCCAGGCCTACGCCCACGGGCTGCACAAGTTGATGGCCTACAAGGACGAGTACGAGGTGGCCCGGCTGCACCTGCTGGCCGCAGAGGAGGCGCGCCGCGACGCCGAGTTCGGGCCCGGGGCCAAGGTGCAGATCATGCTGCAGCCGCCGCTGCTGAAGGCGATTGGCCTTGACCGCAAGATCAAGCTCGGCCGCTGGGCGTTCCCGGCACTGGGCGCGCTGCGCCGCGCCCGCCGCCTGCGCGGCACCGCCCTGGACCCGTTCGGGCACGCACACGTGCGCAAGGTCGAGCGAGCGCTGGTGGGCGAGTACCGCCGGCTCGTGGACGGCGCCCTCGAGCACCTGACCCCTGCCACGGCCGGCCAGGTGGCGGCCATTGCCGCCCTGCCCGACGTGGTCCGCGGCTACGAGGACGTCAAGCTCGCGGGCGTCGAGCGCTTCCGCGAACAGGCCGCCGCGCTGACCGCGGCGCTCGAGAACACCAGCCGCCCGGCGGCGGGCGCGGACGGGCTGGCGTTGGTCCAGGTCCCCAGCCACGCCTGAGCCGCCTAGAGCTTCAGGCGCATCCGGGCGGTGGCCACTCCGCTGGCCTCGTGTGTCGACTTGGCCCCGTCCAGGCGAAAGCCCGAGCGGGCGTAGAACGCACGTGCCTGGGCGTTGCGCTGGAACACCCACAGGGTCACGGCGTCCCAGCGACCGTGCTCGAGCGAGCCGAGCGCGTGCCCCAGCAGCGCCTTCCCCACACCCCCCTGCCAGCGCGCCGGCTCGACGTACGTGGCGGCCACCTCCGCCGTGCGCTCGTCCGCGTCCTCGTCGCGGCTGGGCAGCGCGAGCGCACAGAAGCCGGCCGCCGGCTCGCCGGCGTCCACCAGAGTCAGGCACGCCGGGTCGGCGATCATCTGCCTCCAGCTGGTCTCGCGGAGGTCCACCGAAAGCTCGGCCAGTAGCTGCGCGGGCAGGATGCCACGGTACGCGGCCTGCCAGGCGCGCACCTGGATCGACGCGACGGCCTTGGCGTCCTCCGCCGTGGCGGTACGGATCACCCGACCAGCTCCACGCGGTCCCCGAGCCGGATCGTGTTCTGGCCGGCGGAGCGCGCGTTGATGCCGAACCAACAGTTGTGACGATCGGACAGGTGGCGCAGCAGCAGCGGCCACTTCGCCTGGGTGTCCGGGTCGCGGGTAGGGATGGCGCAGCGCTCGCACGGGTGCAGCAGATCCAGCTCGGCCTCGCCCACCCGCAGCCGGCGGCCCTCCCAGGTTTCCTCGGCGAAAGGGCTGGCGTCCAGCTCCACGTGCACGTTGGTGCGGAAGCGGCGCAGGTCCAGCGCGGTGTCCAGCTCAGCCGACAGGGCGTCAAGCGTGGCCTGCACCGTGACCAGCAGCGAGTCCGGCAGGTCTTGCTGCAGCGCCGGGTCCGAGTGCAGCGTGACCTCGCGGCCAAGGTCCGCGGACAGGGCGGCGGGCAGCCCCGGGTCCGACCACCCCCATGCGGCGCCGTCGGGAGCGCGTAGGAGCGGCTCGCCGGATCGGCCGTCGTACGTGGCCCGCCACGCCAGCAGGCGCGGCGCCTGGCGCGCGGTCAGCCGCCGCGGCGCGCCCTTGTGCACGTCGAACACGGCATGGGCGCGGTCACCGTCGCCGCCGCGCCTGTCCACCGCCAGTGCGTCCACGGGCTGACCGGCCATGGACTTCACCGGCCAGCGGTGCAGCTCGGTCACGGTGCCGGCGGCGCTCACGTCCGGCACCGTACAATCCGGTCATGGCCGACGAGCCCGTCGAAGTCGCCGAGCAGCCCCACGAGGAGGAGGCGGAGGCGCCGCGGCTGGACCCCGAGGTCGAGGCCAGGCGCGCCGCCGCCATGTCGTTCATCAAGCGACTCGGCGACCCGGTGCTCAAGAGCAAGGCGACCGCCGTCGACCACTTCGACGACGCCCTCCGCGGCCAGGTGGCGCGCATGGCCGGTCTGATGGACGACGCGCTGGGTATCGGCCTGGCAGCGCCCCAGCTGGGCGTCTCCCAGCGTCTGCTGGTCTACCGGGTCGGCCCCGACGCGCCGCTGATCGCGCTGGTCAACCCGGAGATCGAGTGGCAGAGCGAAGACCAGGATGTGCTCGAGGAGGGCTGCCTCTCGCTGCCTGGTGTGCAGATGGACATCGAGCGCCCGTTGTACGTCCGCGTGCGGGCCCGCGACGAGCACGGCGACGACCGCGTGGTCGAGGCCTCGGGTCTGGAGGCGCGCGTGGTCCAGCACGAGATGGACCACCTGGACGGCGTGCTGATCCTGGACCGCGGCAGCCGCGAGCAGCGCAAGGCGGCCATGCGGGCCATGCGCGAGGCCGAAGAGCGCCGCGAGCGCGCCGCCTGAACGGTGCCCTCCGAGGCGACCGTCCGCCACGATCCCGATGGGAACCGCTTTGAGCTGCTGGTCGGCGGCGAGCACGCCGGCCAGGTGGACTACCGGCCCGCGGGCGACAGCGTGATCCTGGCCCACACCGAGGTCGATCCCGGCCACGAAAATGAGGGCCTCGGCGGCGTCCTGGTCAAGGCCTCGCTCGAAGGCATCCGCGACATGGGCAAGACGGTGATCCCCACCTGCCCGTTTGCGTCGGCCTGGATCAAGCGCCACCCCGAGTGGGCCGAGCTGGTGGCCCCGGCCATGCGCGGCCAGTTCCAGTGAGCCAAGCCCCCCGCAATGGCACGGAGCTGATGGAGCAGTTCGTGCCCGCCTCCCCGTTCGCCGCCCTACTGGGCCTGGAGGTGGCCGAGTTGGGCGACGGCAGCGCCCGGCTCACGCTCCCCTTCCGCGACGAGTTGGCCACCATGGGCCGGACGGTGCACGGCGGCGCGATCGCCACCGCTCTGGACACGGCGGCGATGGCCGCCGCATGGTCCGGCGCCGAGCTTCCCGAGCGGCTGGCGGGGGCCACGGCGTCGCTGTCGGTCGAGTACGTGTCGGCCGCCGATGGCGTGGACCTGGACGTATCCGCCACCCTGCTGCGCCGCGGACGCTCGCTGTGCTCGGTCGAGGCCGAGGCCCGCACCCCCGACGGGGCCCTTGTCGCGAAAGCGCTGGTCACGTACAAGTTGGGCTGATGACCCTCGTGACCTGCACGATCGGAGTGTCGCTGGACGGCTTTGCCGCGGGTCCCGACCAGCGCCCGGACGAGCCGCTCGGCACGGGCGGCGAGCGCCTGCACGAGTGGATGTTCGGAAAGGGGACCGAGGCGGACAAGGAGATCGCGGCCTCGATCACCGAGGGTGTCGGCGCGTTCATCATGGGCCGCAAGATGTTCGCCGGCGGCGAGGGGCCGTTGGATCCGGAGTGGAAGGGCTGGTGGGGAGACACCCCGCCCTACCACGCGCCGGTGTACGTGCTCACCCACCACGAGCGTGAGCCGCTGCCGATGGAGGGCGGCACCACGTTTCACTTCGTGTCCGGCGGGATCGAGGACGCGCTGGAGCAGGCGCGGGACGCTGCGGGCGACAAGCGAGTGGACATCGCGGGCGGGGCGGCCACGGTGCAGCAGTACCTGCGCGCCGGGCTGATCGACGACCTGTACCTGCACATCGCACCGGTGACCCTGGGCGCGGGCGAGCGGCTGCTCGACGACGTCGGCGACCTGAAGCTGGAGCCGGTCGAGGTCGTGGCCTCGCCGGCCGTCACCCATGTTCGCTACCGGGTGGGCTAGGCCCTCGCGGTGTTCTCGATCTCCTCGAGCTTCTCGTACGCCGGCAGCGTCAGGAACTCCACGAAGGTGTCGTTGCCGCTCAGCGCCACGGCCTCGAAGATGGCGCGCGACTCCTGCGGCCGGCCCTCGCGCTCGAACCACTCGTCGTCGCCGATCTCCCCGCGGATGGTCTCCAGCTCCTCGCCGGCCAGCTCGCGCACCAGGTCCGGGGTGACCGTGCGGCCGTCGTCCAGCGTGGCGCCGTGGCGGATCCACTGCCAGATCTGGCCGCGTGAGATCTCGGCCGTGGCGGCGTCCTCCATCAGCCCGTAGATGGCCGCCGCGCCGTTGCCGCGCAGCCAGCTGGAGATGTACTGGATGCCCACGTTCACGTTCAGCCGCAGGCCCGTCTCGGTGATCTGCCCGTCGGTCCTGTCGATCGCCAGCAGGTCGGCGGCCGCCACGGAGACGTCGTCGCGCTGCTTGTCGACCTGGTTGTCGCGCTTGCCCAGCACCTTCTGGAACTCGCCCATGGCGGGCTCGACCGAGTCGGGGTGCGCCACCCACGAGCCATCGAACCCGGCGGCCGCCTCCCGCTTCTTGTCGGAGGCAACGGCGTCCAGCGCCTTCTGCGCCGCCTCCGCGTCCGTGCGCGAGGGGATCACCGCGCTCATGCCGCCCATCGCGTGCGCGCCGCGCTTGTGACAGGTCTTGACCAGCAGTTCGGAGTAGGCGTGCATGAACGGCACGGTCATGGTCACCGCTGCGCGGTCCGGGGTAACGAACTCGGGCCGCTCCTTGAAGCGCTTGATGGCGCTGAAGATGTAGTCCCAGCGGCCGGCGTTCAGGCCCGCCGAGTGCTCGCGCAGCTCGTACAGGATCTCTTCCATCTCGAACGCCGCGGGCAGTGTCTCGATCAGCACCGTGCCGCGAACGGTGCCGCGGTCCAGGCCCATGTGGTCCTCGGCCAGGGTCATGGCGTCGTTCCACATCCGCGCCTCCAGGTGTGACTCCATCTTCGGCAGATAGAAGAACGGGCCGCTGCCCTGCTTGATCAGGTCGCGCGCGTTGTGGTGGATGTACAGGCCGAAGTCCATCAGCCCGCCGGCCACCGGCTCGCCGTCCACGGTCAGGTGGCGCTCCTCCAGGTGCCAGCCGCGCGGGCGCACCAGCAGCGTGGCCGTCTCGTCGTTCAAGCGGTACTGCTTGCCCTTGGCATCGTCGTCGAACTTCAGGTCGCCGCGGACCGCGTCCATCAGGTTCACCTGGCCGCCGACCATGTTCGACCACGACGGCGAGTTGGCGTCCTCGAAGTCCGCCATGAAGCCGGTGGAGCCCGAGTTGAGCGCGTTGATGACCATCTTGGCCGACGTCGGGCCGGTGATCTCGACCCAGCGCTTGCGCAGCGCGGGCGGGGGAGGGGAGACCTGCCAGTCGCCGTCGCGAACGTCCTTGGTCTGGTCCAGGAAGTCCAGTGTGCCGCCGGCGTCGAGCTTGGCCTGGAGCTCCTCGCGCCTGGCCAGCAGCTCCTTGCGCCGCCCGTCGATCTGCCGGTGCAGCAGCGCCACCAGTTCCAGCGCCGCTTCGGTCAGCACCTCGTCGCCGCGCGGGACCTCGGGCCCGTTGACCTCGATCGACATCTAGCCGTCTCCTCTCAGCGAACGGGCCAGCAGCTCGACCGGGTGGATCACCGGGAGCTCCTTACCCAGCTCGCGTGTGTGTGCGGTTATCTGCAGCGTGCAGCCGGGGTTGGCGGCCACCACGGCCTCGGCCCCGGTGTCCAGCAGGTTCTGCGCCTTGCGCCGGCCGAGCTCGGCGGCGGCCTCGGGCTTGACCACGTTGTAGATGCCGGCCGAGCCGCAGCACAGCTCCCATTCGGCGGGCTCCACCAGCTCGATGCCGGGGATGCCGCGCAGCAGGTCGCGCGGCTGGCTGCGCACGGCCTGGGCATGGGCCAGGTGGCAGGCGTCGTGGTAGGCCACCTTCAGGTGCACCGGCCGCCGCTCGGCGCGCGGCTCGCCCTCGGTCAGGATCTCGGACACGTCCACGACCTTCTCGGCGAAGGCGTTCGCGCGCTCGGCCCAGCCGGTGTCCTGGCGCATCACGTGGCCGTAGTCCTTCATCGCCGAGCCGCAGCCGGCGGCGTTGGCAACGATACGGTCGTAGCCCTCCAGTGCCTCGATCGTCTTCTTCACGTTGGCGGTGGCGTCGGTGCCCATGCCCGCGTGCAGCTGCAGCGCCCCACAGCAGGACGGGTCCTGCGGCGCCTCCACGTCCCAGCCCTCGGCGGCCAGCACCGCGGCGGTGTCGGCGTTCACGCCGCTGAACATCACGCGCTGGACGCAGCCGCGCAGCACCGCCACCGTCCCGCGCGACTCCCCCTGCGCAGCCACGTGCTCGGGCAGCGCGTGGCGCACCGGGGCGGGAGGAGCCAGCTTGGCCACCTCCGCGATCCGGCCCAGCGGCAGCGAGGCCGTCAGGCGATCGAGCTTGGTCGCTGCGCCGAAGCGCATCAGCGGAACCAGCCAGCGCATCCGGTCGGGGTGGGGGAAGAGCGCGAACACCGCCTTGCGCGTCCACTTGTCCTGACCGCTGCGCTCCCACTTGCGCTCCACCTGGGCGCGCGTGTCCTCGATCAGCTTGTCGTACTGCACGCCCGACGGGCAGGCGGTCACGCAGGCCATGCAGCCCAGGCAGTTGTCGAAGTGGTCCACCATCTCGCCGGACAGCTCGCCGTCCTCCTCATGGCCTGCGCGCATCAGCACGATCCGCCCGCGCGGCGAGTCGGCCTCCTCGCCCCAGAGCTGGTAGGTGGGGCAGGTCGGCAGGCAGAAGCCGCAGTGCACGCAGTCGTCGATCAGCGACGGCTCGGGCGGCTTGTCCGCGTCCCACATCCCGATCCGGATGGGTCCGGCCTCCATCAGAGCAGCCCCGGCGCGCATGCCCCGGCGGGGTCGAAGCGCTCGCGGACGCGCGCGGCCAGCATCAGTGCGCCGGGGTCACGCGGGCCCCAGGCGTCCAGGTCGCCGCGGCCGTCGAGCACGGCGCAGGGGGAGGGGGAGACGGCCTCGCGCACTCGCTCGGCGTGCCCGGGATCGGACACCGCCACCCACGACAGGCCGAACGCGGCGCGACCGACCACACGCGTATCCAGTTCCCGGGCGAGCTCCAGTAGCAGAGCGGTCTGGTCCTGGAGGCCCGAGACCCGCACCAAGGGGCCCGACCCCGTGCGTTGCGCGTCGCGCTGCGCGTCCCAGAGCGCGCCGTCGTCTTCCTCGACCGACGCCTCGAGACCCTCGGCGTGCAGCAGGCCTGACACGTGCTCGGCGGCCTCGGCCGACGCCGCCCCACCCGACCGGGCCAGGACCGTGCCGGAGCCATCCTCCCAGTGAAAGTCCAGGCACTCCAGCTCCAGCCGCGCGTGGCTGAGCGCCGAGGCGGCGGAGGCCACCGCGCGCGGGTCGTCGCTGCGCCCGACCGCCGTCACCGTCGCCGGCGCCAGCGGGTGCAGCCGCACCGCCACCTGCAGGATCGCCCCGAGCGTCCCGTACGCGCCCGCGAACAGCTTGGCCAGGTCGTAGCCCGCCACGTTCTTGATCACCTTGCCGCCCGACTTGGCAACGGTGCCGTCGGACAGCGCCACGGTCATGCCAACCACCAGATCGCGCACCGATCCGTAGCGGTGGCGCAGCGGCCCCGAGTCGGCGGTGCTGATCACGCCGCCGATCGTGGCGCCGCCGTCGGGCGGGTCCAGCGCCAGCATCTGCCCCTCGGCGGCGAACGCGGCCTGGGCGTCGGCCAGCTTGACGCCCGCTTCAAGCACCGCGGTCAGGTCGCCGACGTTGTGCTCGCGGATCTCCTTCAGGCCGAGCGTCGAGATCTCGACGTCGGCGCGGACGGGCGCGCCCCAGTCGAACTTCGTCCGCCCGCCGCTGAAGCGCACGGTGGAGCCGGATTCGGTGGCTTCGCGCAGCTGCTCGGCAACGGAGGCGCTCACATCCGCTCCGCGATCCCGGCTTCCTCGAGCGGGTGCTTGCGGTACGGCCCGGGCACCTCACCGCACAGCCGCGGTGTGGGCATCACCTTGCCCGGATTGGCCAGTCCGTCCGGGTCGAACGCGCAGCGCAGCCGCTGGAACGTGGCCAGGTCGTCCTCGCCGAACATGGACGGCATGTAGCGCTTCTTGTCCACGCCGACGCCGTGCTCGCCGGTGATCGAGCCGCCCTCGTCCACGCACGCCTTGACGATCATCCCGGCCAGCTCCTCGGCCCGCTCGGGCTCACCCGCCACCGAACCGTCGTAACACACCAGCGGGTGCAGGTTGCCGTCGCCGGCGTGGAACACGTTGGCCACCTGCAGCCCGTACTCCTCGCCAAGCTCATCGATCCGGCGCAGCACCGCGGCCATCCGGGTGCGCGGGATCACGGAGTCCTGCACGTAGTAGTTGGGCGCGATCCGGCCCATGGCGGCGAACGCGGCCTTGCGCGTCTTCCAGATCAGCGCGCGCTCGTCCTCGTCCTGGGCCACGCGCACCTGCCACGAGCCGCCGTCCTCGCACATGGCCACCACGGCGTCGAAGCGCGCCTCGCACTCGTGCTCGGAGCCGTCCAGCTCCACCACCAGCGCGGCGCCCGCGTCCTGCGGGTAGCCGGCGTTCGTGGCGCCTTCGGCGGCGCGGATGGACAGGTTGTCCATCATCTCGATTGCGCCCGGGACGATGCCCTCGGACACCATGGCCGACACGACCTCACCGGCCTCGGAGGTGGAGTCGAAGAACGCCACCAAGGTCCGGACGGCCTGGGGCACGGGCACCACCCGCAGCGTGATCTTGGTGGCCACGCCCAGGGTGCCCTCCGAGCCCACGAACGCGCCCACCAGGTCCAGACCGGGCATGTCCACGCCCTTGCCGCCCAGCGTGACCATCTGTCCGTCGGCGAGGACCACCTCGAGCCCCGTCACGTAGTTGGTGGTGAAGCCGTACTTGAAGCAGTGCGCGCCGCCCGAGTTCTCGGCCACGTTGCCGCCGATCGAGCACACGATCTGCGACGACGGATCGGGTGGGTAGAAGTGACCCGGGCCGACCGCCTCGGACACCGCGATGTTGGTCACGCCCGGTTCGACGACCACGCGCTGGTTCTCCAGGTCCACCTCCAGGATGCGGCGCATGCGCGACACCGCGATCACCACACCGTCCTCGACCGGCATCGCCCCGCCGGACAGGCCCGAGCCCGACCCGCGCGCCACCCACGGCGCCTGGTGGTCGTGGCACGCCTTCACGCACGCCTGCACCTGCTCGGCGGTCTCGGGCAGCGCCACGGCGCTGGGCAGCGCGGCGTACTGCAGCAGCCCGTCCGACTCGTACGTGCGCAGCTGGTGGTGGTGGGTCAGGACGTGCTCGTCACCGCACGCGGAGCGCAGCTTGGCGACGAGTGCCGGGTCGGCGCTCAAACCACCATCCAGCCCAGTATCGAGGTCGATTGCAGGTACACGAGAATGCCCATCAGGACGGTCATGACGACCGACCAGAACAGTACCCGCCGGAAGATGTCGCCTTCCTTGCCGGCCATCCCCACGGCGGCGGCCCCGATGGCCAGGTTCTGTGGCGAGATCATCTTGCCGAGCACGCCACCCGAGCTGTTGGCGGCGGCGAGCAGCGTCTGGTCGATGCCGGCCTCCTTGGCTGCCTGCACCTGCAGGGCGCCGAAGAGCGCGTTGGATGAGGTGTCCGACCCGGTGATGGCCACGCCCAGCCACCCGATCACCGGGGACAGCAGCGCCAGGATGCCGCCCGCGCCGGCGATCCAGAGGCCCAGCGTGGACGTCATGCCGCTCAGGTTCATCACGTAGGCCAGCCCCAGCACCGCCATCACGGTCACGATCGCCAGCGTCAGCTGCTTCAGCGTGGCACCGTAAGTGCGCACGGCGTCGCGGATGGGCACCTTGATCGCCAGCACGGTCAACAGCCCGCACACCAGCACCACGGTGCCGGGTGTGTCCCAGAACGAGAACGCGAACGTCACGGCGCTGGCCGCCTCACCGTCCGGGTCCACCACGTCCAGCCCCGGCCAGTCGAAGCCGTTCACGGTCTTGTCGTCGGTGCCGAACCCGGTGCCGCCGGAGAACTCGAACAGGAACTGCTCCACGGGATCGACCAGCTTCGCGATCGCGAAGACCGCCACGATGATGATGTAGGGCGCGAACGCCTCCAGCCGCTCACGCGGGGTGTCGGTTTCCTGGTCGCGCAGGCGCACGCTGCGCTCCAGCGCCGGGTTGTGCGCCTCGGCACCGGCGACGGCCGGCATCGGGCCGGACTCGGCATCGGCCAGCAGCGGCTCGTTTGGCGACCAGACGCGCAGGAAGCCCACCAGTACGGCGGTGGAGAACAGCGCGGCGATGATGTCGGTCAGCTCCACCGAGATGTAGGTCGCGCACACGAACTGGGCCACGGCGAAGGAGAAGCCGGCCACCACGGCGGCGGGCCAGGTCTGGCGCACGCCACGCCCGCCGTCGACCACACCGACCAGGATCAGCGGCACGATCAGCGCCAGAAACGGTGTCTGGAGGCCCACCTGGGCCCCCAGGTCGTTCACGGGGATCTCGGTCTGCGCGGACAGGGTCACGATCGGCGTGGCGATCGAGCCGAACGCCACCGGCGCCGTATTGCCGATCAGCGACAGCGCCACCGCCTTGAGCGGCTGGAAGCCCAGCGCCAGCAGCATCACCGAGGTGATGGCGACCGGCGTGCCGAAGCCGGCCAGGCCTTCGATCAGCGCACCGAACGAAAAGGCGATGATCACCGCCTGGATGCGCTTGTCGTCGGAGATGGCCGCGAACGAGCGGCGCAACACTGCGAAGTGACCGGTGCGCTCGGTCATGTTGTAGATCCAGACCGCATTGATCACGATCCACATGATCGGGAACAGGCCGAACGCGGCGCCCTCGAGACCCATGTTCAGCGCTTGGCCAACGGGCACGCTGTAGACGGCTATCGCCACCACCAGCGAGACCACCAGCGCGGCGATCCCCGCCTTCCAGGCGGTGACCTTGAACGCTCCAAGCATCACGAACAGCGTGAGCAGCGGCAACCCGGCAAAGATGGCGCTGAGCCCCAGGGAATCGCCCACGGGGTTGAAGACCTGCTCGTACATCTCTCTCCCTCCTCAGACCTCTCCTGGGGCCGCGGGTGCCCGGAAAGTCAGGCCGAGAAACCCGCGCGGAGGGCAGCTTCGGCCCACCCCCTAGGGTGCTTCTGTGCGCACCGTGTACCTGGGAACCTCCGAATTCGCCGCCACCGTGCTGGACCGGTTGGCCGGATCGGCTCACCGGCCGGCATTGGTGGTATCGCGCCCGGACCGCCCGCGCGGACGCGGGCGCCGCACGCAGCCGCCGCCCGTGGCCAGCCGGGCGCGGGAGCTCGACATCGCGCTTGAGCAGCCAGAGGACCTGAACGCCGAGGCAACGGTGGAGGCCATCGCCCGGGCTGCGCCCGAGGCGCTGCTGGTTTGCGCCTACGGAGCGATCATCCGCGAGCCGCTGCTGTCGGCCCACGACGCCTACAACGTGCACCCTTCGCTGTTGCCGCGCTGGCGCGGCGCCGCACCCGTGGAACGGGCGATCCAGACCGGCGACGCCCAGACCGGCGTATGCATCATGCGGCCGACCGCCGAGCTGGATGCCGGGCCCGTCCACCTGCGCGCCACCGAGCCGATCGAGCCCGGTGACGACTACGGCACCCTGGCGCCGCGGCTGGCCGACCTGGGCGGGCGGTTGCTGGTGCAGGCTCTCGACCAGCGCCCCGTGCCCGAGCCCCAGGGGGAGGAAGGCGTGACCTATGCGGAGAAGATCGAGCGGGATGAGCGCCGCTTGGACACCAGCCGCACCGCGACCGATCTGGAGCGCACCGTGCGTGCGCTGAACCCCCACGTGGGCACCTGGGTGGCCGACGGCGATGATCGCCTGGGTGTCCGCCGCGCGACGCTCGCCACCGACCTGGTCGCCCAGGGTGAACTGGCCGCCACCGACGGACGCCTGCTGCTGGGCACCGCCGACGGTGCGCTGGAGCTGCTCGAGGTCCAGCCACCCGGCAAGCGCCCGATGCCAGCCCCCGACTTCCTCCGCGGCCGTGGCTAACAGTCCGGTCGACCTGGGCCCCAAGTGCCCTTCCTGCAGCGAGCCCTGGCTGCGGGCCACGAACCTGGCCGGCCGCTATCGCTGCGTGAATTGCCTGCACCGCTTCGAGCTGCGCTCCGAGTGCGACCACTGCGGCGCCCACAGCACGATCGCCCGGATGTCGGACACGGCGAACGTGATCTGCCGTAACTGCGGCCACAGCATGCTGCGCCCGATCTGACGCGGCTGCAGGAATTCGCCTCAGATTGGACGGTTGTCCGATGTAGGTCGGCCTAATGGTCGGCGCCGTGCTGCCGATATGGCTGTCATCCAGGCCCGTCCCGGGGCCGGCATTGAGGCCGATTGGCCCGCACACCCCAGACCGCCCACGAGGGGCACGGAAGGACGACGGAGATGGAACCCCAGACCAGTCATCAGGACAGCAAGAAGCGCAAGCTCTTTCTTACCGCGGGCGTCGTGTCGCTCATGGCGGGGCTAGGCGTGTTCGGGACCTTCGCGGCGTTCACCGCGACGACCGCCAACGGTGGCAACCAGATCGAGTCGGGCTCCGTCTCGATCGGCGACTCCGACGGCGGGACGGGCGTTCTCTACAACGCGCTCAACCAGGCCCCGGGCTCGGGCAACGGGCCGGCGGCGAAGTGCATCCGGGTCAATTACTCGGGCTCGCTCGGCTCGGCGGTCAAGCTCTACCGCAGCGCGGTCGCCAACGGTGCCGACTTCCGGCTCAAGGTTGAGCGCGGGTCGGGCATCACGACGCCGGGCTCAAACATGAACTGCACCGGCTTCACCGCTAGTTCGACCGCGTTTGACGCCGGCCTCGACACGTTCCCCACGACCTACGCCGGCGGCGTCGACGGCAAGGCCTCGGGCGCGGCCTGGGCCACCAACGACACCGTCGACTACCGGTTCACGATCTACACGCTGGACGACTCGACGCCCAACGCTCACACGTCCAACCACGACAGCGGCGCCCACAGCTTCACGTGGGAGGCGCAGAGCAACTAACCCCAGACCCCACCGCCTGATCGCACGGGGGCCGCCGCAAGGCGGCCCCCGTGCGCGTTCTGGGAGGAGGTTCGGATGACAGCGAAGAACAGTGGCTCTATCCGCTTCACCGGCTTCCTCCTCGGATGTGCTCTGGCCGTGGGGCTCGTGCTCGCCGGCCGCACGCCGGAGGGCCAGGCCGGCTCCGGAGCACGCCTGACGATCAGCACCAAGCCGACGACGGAGCTCGGCGTTTCGCCGGCCGGCGAGCTGCTCTCGAAGCGCAACCTGAAGCCGGGGGGGCGCGAGGCGCGCGCGACTACCGGGCTCGCCAACTTCACCGCCCGCCCGTTCTCGGTTCGGCTCCGCCTCGCTTCGAGCAGGCGCGAACTCGACCGAATCCTGGTGATCGAGCTCGGTACGGCCGGGGAGCGCGTGTTTCGAGGCAGGCTCGGCGAGCTGCGGTCCTGGAGCGCGCGCCCGCTGAGGCTCGCGCCGAGGCAGAAGCGACGGGTCGAGGTCCGGGCGTGGATCCCAGCCTCCGTTCGTAGTGGCTACCAGGGGCGCTCGGCCGAGGTCGAGCTCGAGTGGAAGGCCGGGGGCTGAGGTGCCGACCGCCCCGGTCACACCCTCCCTGACCGCCCGCGAGCGAAGCGTTGCCGGCCGCGGGCTGGTCCGGCGGGCCGTGCGCGTCGCGGTCATGCTCAGCCTCTGGATTGTGCTCGGCTTCGCGGTGGGGCTCACTGCCTGCCTGACCGTTCCCAGTCTCTTCGGCTACCCGGTGCTGACGGTCCTGTCGGGAAGCATGCAGCCGACGCTGGAGGTGGGATCTGTGGTGATCGACGAGAAGATCTCCCCGGTCGAGGCCAGGACGGGCGACATCGTGAGCTTCCCCGACCCCAACCGGCGCGACCGCTCCCTCACCCACCGCTTGCAGAAGTTCCGGGTCGAGAACGGGCGCGCCTTCATGGTGACCAAGGGCGACGCGAACGACGCTCCCGAGCGCTGGAGTGTCCCGATCGGTGACGAGATCGGACGGGTCGCCTACCACGTGCCGAAGGTCGGTTACGCGCGAGCGTTCATCAGCACTCGTGGCGCTCGCCTGGGCGTGCTCGGGATCGTTCTGGCCCTGGGCCTCTACCTGCTCGTCGATATCTGGCGCCCGCGACGGCTAAAGCCGGAAGGCGACGGAGCCGACAGATGTATGACCGATCCGGATCACGCATGATGAGGCTTCGCGGCAGATCCCACGATGCGCGGCGGTCGACGAGCACCCGCTCTCGGCTGTTGGCGAGCATGGCAATCGTCGCCCTGGTAGGGGTCTCGGCGGGCTCGGGCACCTGGGCGGCGGTCACGGGCACGACGCCCAACGCCGGCAACAAGATCGAGTCCGGCAGCGTGGCGATCTCGGACAACGACGGCGGCTCGGCGATGCTGTCCCTGGTCAGCGCGCAGCCCGGGACGACCGACACCGGCTGCATCAAGGTCACCTATACCGGCTCTTTTCCCTCGACCGTGCGGCTGTACGGAACCACCACGGGCACCGGCCTGGACCAGTACCTCAAGCTCAAAGTCACGCGCGGGACCTACACCCCCTCCGAGCCGGCGTTCGACTCCTGCACGAACTTCCAGGCCGACAGCACTGAGTACATCGCCGGCAAGGCTGACGGGGTCGTCTACGACGGGACCCTCCAAGGGTTCCCGGACGACTACGCCGGCGGCCTGGTCGATCCGACCTCGGGTTCGCCCGAGTCGTGGTCCACCAACGAGGTTCACGTGTACAAGTTCCAGGTCACGCTTCAGAACAACACCGCCGCGCAGGGCAAGAACGCCACCCAGTCGTTCACCTGGGAGGCGCGAAATCAGTGAGCCTGTACCGCCGTCGTAGAAAGCTGAGCGTGCTCGGCGCGGCGCTGCTCGTGCTCGCTGCCACGGGTGGCGCGGCCACGTTCGCCGCCTTCACGGCCACGACGGGCAACTCGGGCAACTCGTTCAGCGCCGCCGCCACCTTCAACCCGTCGCTGCGCGTCGCCTCCGGCTCCTACACGGGCAACGCAACCGACAACCGCGCTATCACCGATCCGGGCTTCCAGCCCGATCTCGTGATCGTCAAGGCGGACACCAACCAGTTCGGGGTGGCGCGTAGCTCGACGATGACCGGCGATTCCTCCAAGCCGCTGGACGGGGCCACCGCACTCTCCACCCTGCGGATCAAGTCGCTGACCGCGACCGGCTTCACGCTCGGCACCAACGCGCAGGTGAACTCCAGCGGAGTGACCTACCGCTGGACGGCCTTCAAGGCGAGCTCCGGGACGCTCAACGTCGGCAGCTACACCGGCAACGGCGCAGCAAGTCGGGCGATCACCGGCGCCGGCTTCTCGCCAGAGTATGTGGCGCTACTGGGGGCGGGCACCTCACGCGCGGTCGAGCGCTTCGCGGGCATGACGACGACCTTTCGCTTCGGCTCAGGGACCGCTGTCGCCAACGCGGTCAACTCGCTCGACGCCGGCGGCTTCACGGTCGGCAATGCGGCCGATGCGAACACGAACGGCACCGTCTACCACTACATCGCCTTCAACGAGGTCGCCGGAGCGATCAAACGGGCCAGCTACACCGGCAACAACACCGACAACACGAACATCAGCGGGGTTGGCCTCCAGCCCGAGTACGTGATGATCCGGGCGAACGACACTGCGACGGCCCGCGAGGGTCGGCACCGCCCGGCCGCGCTCACGGGGACGAGCTCCCAGTTCTTCTCGAACACCGCGAACGACGTCGTCGGGATCAAGGCGCTCCAGTCCGACGGCTTCCAGCTCGGCACGAATGTCAATGTGAACGCCAACGGCGTCACCTATCACTACATCGCCTTCAAGAACACCGCCGACGGCTGCTCGCTGCCTGGCGCCCAGACGCTGTCCGGCGCCGCCGACAGCTGGGTGGACGAGGGCTCGCCGACGACGAACAACGGCACCGCCACCACCCTCCGAGTGACCTCGCGAAGTCCGGCTAACGACACCCGCGCGCTCCTTCAGTTCGCCTTGCCCACCATTCCGGCCGGGTGCGACGTAACCGCTGCGACGCTGCGTCTGAACAACAGGACGCCAGTGGCAGGGCGGACGCTCCAGGCTCTCCGCAACACCGCCTCCTGGACCGAGGCCGGCGTCAACTGGAACAACCAGCCCGCCACGGCCGCCACAGCGGCCACGGCGACCACTCCGGGTGCGGCCGCCTACATGCAGTGGAACGTGCTGACCCAGGTCCAGGCGATGTACGCGGGCACAAACAACGGCTTCCTGGTGCGCGACCAGACCGAGAACGGGGCCAACATCGCGCAGGTGTTCGACAGCGACGAGGCCTCCTCGAACCGCCCGGAGCTCGTGGTCACCTTCGGCGACTGACCTCGACCGGGATCCCGCTGAGCACCGCGTTGCCCGACACGGGCTCGACCACCGACTCGTCGCTGAGCACGTTGCTGTTCACGCCGTGGTGCGCGCTGGCCACCGCCATCCGCATGCCGGGCTGATCGTGCCCCCAGCCGTGCGGCAGGCTGACCACCCCGGGCATGACGGCGTCCGTGATCTCGACCGGCGCCTCGACGCGTCCCGCGGCGGAGCGCAGAACGGCGGCAGCGCCGTCGGCCAGGCCCAGCCGCTCGGCGTCGTCGGGGTGCAGGTGCGCGGTGCAGCTCTCCTTGCCTTTCACCAGCGGCTCGAGGTTGTGCATCCAGGAGTTGTTCGAGCGCAGCTGGCGCCGGCCCACCAGCACCATCTCGGGGACGGCGTGTCCCAGCGACTCGCGCAGCCGCGGCACGTCGGCCACGATTGGCTCGGGTGCCAGCTCGATCTTCCCCGACGCGGTGCGCAGCACCTCGGGCACCCGTGGCTCGAGCGGGCCCAGGTCGATCCCGTGCGGGTTCTCCTCGAGCCGTGCCAGCGTCAGACCGCCGGGATCGTGCCCGAAGCCGTCCCCGTAGGCGCCCACCCGCAGCAGCAGGTCCAGGATCCGCTCGGGCCCGCGGCGGGGCTCCAGGTCAGCCAGGACCTCATCCGGATCCCGGCCCGCGATCCGTGAGTGCTCGTCGCCCACCTCGCGCGCCACCATGGCGCCGATGACCATGGCGTCCACCGCGTCCACATCGGCATTCGGCCCCTGGCCGGAGACGATGCCGGTCAGCCGAGCGAGCGTCCGCCACTCGGCCGGCAGCTCGGACTCCAGGATCGCGGGCGAGTAGTTGGCCACGTTGCGCGCGGCCAGTTGGTAGAGCGCCAGGTCGTACTGCGACTTCTCCAGCGGGCCGGGCGCCGGCAGGATCACGTCCGCGTGGCGGGTGGTCTCGTTCACGTAGATGTCGATCGAGAGCATGAAGTCCAGCCCCTCGACCGCACGCTCCAGCCGGTCCGAGTTGGGCGTGGACACGAGCGGGTTGCCGGCCTGCGTGATCAGCGCCCGGATCTGACCCTCGCCCGGCGTGTCGATCTCCTCAGCGAGCGCCGACACCGGCAGCTCCCCGATCGCCTCGGGCAGCCCGCGCACGCGCGTGTGCCAGCGGCCGATGGCGAAGCCGCGGCCGCTACCGGCCTTGCCGACCGAGTTGCGCTGGCCCGCGGCCGCGCGCGTGAACATGGCGCCGCCTTCGCGGTCGAGGTTGCCGGTCAGCACATTGAGCACGTCCACCAGCCAGCTGGCCAGGGTTCCGAACGACTGTGTGGTGGTGCCGATCCGCCCGTACACCGCCGCCCGCTCTGCCCCGGCCAGCTCGCGCGCCAGCCGCCGGATCTGCTCGGCGCCGATGCCGCACGCAGGAGCCACTGCTTCGGGCGTGAAGTCGTCGACGAGCTCACGTACCGCCTCGAGCCCCTCCAGGTGGTCGCCCATCGGGCCGAGGTCCACGAGGCTCTCGTCGAACAGCGTCCAGGCCATCGCCATCAGCAGGTGGGCGTCGTGCCCGGGGCGGATGAAGTGGTGCTCGTCGGCCACCTCGGCGGTGCGCGTGCGGCGCGGGTCGACCACCACCACGCGGCCGCCGCGCTCGCGGATGCCCCGCAGCCGGCCGCGCATGTCGGGCGCGGTCAGAAGGCTGCCGTTCGACACCAGCGGGTTGGCGCCCAGGATCAGCAGGTGGTCGGTGCGGTCCACGTCCGGCACCGGGATGCTCAGCGCGGCGCCGAACATCAGACCGGCGGACACGTGCTTGGGCATCTGGTCCACGCTGGACGCGGTGAACACGTTGCGGCTGGCCAGCGCCCTCAGGAACACCGGCCCATAGGTCAGCGCGGACAGGTTGTGCGCGTTGGGGTTGCCCACGTAGGCGGCCACCGCGTTGCGGCCGTGCTCGGCCAGGATGGGGGAGAGGCGCTCGTCGATCACCCGGAACGCCTCGTCCCAGGTGGCCGGCGCCAGCTCGCCGTCGGCCCCGCGCACCAGCGGCGTGCGCAGCCGGTCGGGGTCGGCGGTCAGGTGTTGCAGACCGGTCGCCTTGGGGCACAGAAAGCCCTTGCTGAACACGTCGTCGGCGTCGCCGCTGACCTTCACCACCTCGCGGCCGTCCAGTTCGACGGTCAGGCCGCAGGTGGCCTCGCAGAAGGGACAGGTGCGGGTATGTGTTGTGGTCGCGCTCACGCGCGAGCTGACACTACGCTCGCGCGGGCAGGGAATCCAGCGTCTGCTTGAGGTCGGCGACGGTCTGGAAGTCCAGCCCGAGCGTGTGGTCGTGGCGGTGGGCCACCTTGCCGTCCTCGTCGATGATGATCACGGCGCGCTTGGTTGTCTTCAGCCGCTTGGCGTAGGCGTCGTACTGCTCGGCCACCGCGCCGTCGGGGTCGGCCAGCAGCGGCACGTTGAGCTTGTGGTTGTCCTGGAAGGACTTCTTCGAGCCGACGTCCTTGCCCGAGATGCCCACCGCGGTCACGCCCAGCGCGCCGAACGCCTCGGAGTTGTCGCGGTAGGAGCAGAACTGCTTGGTGCAGACGGTGGTCTCGTCACCGGGGTAGAACAGCAACAGCACCTTCTCGCCGCGATACCCGGAGAGCCGGAAGGTGCCGTCGGTCCCCTCGAGCTCGAAGTCGGGCGCCTCTTCTCCAACTGCGGGATGCTTAACCATGCTTCGACACTACTCGGCGCGGTAGAGCGCGTAGAGCAGTCCGCACAGCGCCAGCGCGCCGGATACGTAGCCGACCTCCACCTGCAGCACGCGATCGTCGAAGGCGGGCACCAGCAGGAACCCCACGAACGCCGCGGCCGCCACCACCCAGGCCGCCGACGCCTTCGCGGCCTGATTGCGGGCCAGCAGCGCCTGGTTCAGCGTGGCGGCAGCCAGGTAGAGGCCCATGCCCACGGAGATCAGCACCAGGCCAAGGCGGTCGTAGTCGAACTGGTCGCCGAACACCAGGTCCATCGCGAACGGGCCGGCGATGGCCATGCCCACCGCCACAACCGCGGCGAAGGCGGCGATGGCGGTCAGCGTCACGTTCACGCTGCGCTTGAACGGGTCGGTCTCGCCCCGCGCGCCCAGGCGGGTCAGGTGGGGCAGGATCGAGGTCTGCACCGCCTGGAAGAGCTGCAGCGGCGCGCGCGCGATCAGCAGCACGTTGAAGGTGAAGCCGGCCAGCGCTGCGCCCTCGGCGCCGCCCTCGGTGGCCTTGACCAGCAGCGGCCCTGCGTTCAGGAAGGTCTGCTCGGCCAGCATGATCACCAGCACCGCCACCGCGAAGCCGGTGCCGTTGGCCAGCGAGAACTCGGGCTCGCCGCCGGGCTCGATGGCCGAGACCTCGTCCAGGTGGCGCGCCTCGGCGCCCGCCTCCTCGTCGGTCATCGCGGGCGCGGGCGCCCGCGTGCGCGCGAGCGCAAGCGGCACGACTGCCAGCGACACGATCGGCGCGGCGGCCATGCCCAGCGCCACCACCGACTGGCCTTCGGCGATGCCGACCGCCACCGCGACGGCGAACAGCACGCGCGAGCAGGCCTCCATCAGCACCAGCGCGCCGTACAGGCCGAAGCGGCGCCGGCCGGCAAGGAAGCCGCGCGCGAAGTAGCTGACCGCGTAGGCCAGCACCGACACGATCAGGACGCGGTAGAGCGTGGTTGAGCCGTTGAACAGGTCATCCTGGATCGGCCCCTTGAGGGCGAGCGCGGCGATCACGAACGCGATGCCCAGGACCAGCTGGATCGTGGCCGCCACGCGCAGGTGCTCGTTGCCCGCGATGCCGTTCGCGTCGCGCTCGGCGATCGTGCGCGACAGCAGCTGCTCCACCGGCCGGTACAGCACCGACACCGTGATGAAGACCGCCGACCACAGCAGCGTGATGCCGCCGTACTCGGCCTCGGTCAGGTTGTGCGAGGCCAGCGCGAAGTAGCCGTAGGTGACCAGCCCTGTCGTCCCGATGCCCAGCGACAGCAGCGCCGCGCCGCGCTGGTAGCCCCCTTCGTCGGACTCGGCCACTAGAGGCGGACGAGCAGCATGGTCCACGGAAACGGCGAGCGTGCTTCCACCACTTCACCGTGCCGCGACAGCAGCTTCACGAACGAGCGCTTGGACCAGTGGTTCACGTGGCCGGGCGTGTTGCCCAGGTTCTTGATGTACGCGCCGCGGGCCATGTTGAGCCCGCGCCACATCGGCTCGCGTGGCACGGAGACCAGCAGGTGACCGCTGGCCACGCGGGCCATCTCGGCCACCGTGGCCTCGGGCTCGGGCACGTGCTCCAGGACCTCGATCGCCGTGGCCAGCTCGAACTCGCCGTCTGCGAACGGCAGCTTGGTGGCCTCCTCGATTCGGTACTCCAGGTTCGGGCGCTTGCGCGTGGCCCACTCGGCCTGCAGCTCGGGGTCGTCCAGGTCGATTCCCACGATCCGCTTGTCGCCCAGCCGTGCGGCCCACTCGTGCGTGAGCACGCCCTCGCCACAGCCCACGTCCAGCACGCTGGCGGGGCCGGCCTGGGTCCAAAGCTCGTCGAGCGTGCCGTGGAAGCGTCCCATCAGCCGCCGCACGACCGGGTTCGTCGAGCCGTACTTGTCGAACGTGTTGCCGGTGGGCGCGGTGCCCGGATCGGTCGACCCGGGGGTGGCGACGCCGGAGCTCACAGGCGCACCTCGCTCTGCTCTACGAAGTCCGAGTGCTCGCGCTTGCCTGTGGCTGCCCCCGAGTCGGCGCCGGTGGTGCCCGTGCCGGGATCGCGGGCGGGCTCGTAGTGCGACGGCTCCACGCCCAGCGTCAGCTCCACGCGGCGGACGCGTTCCAGGGTGCGCTGCTGGAGGACGCGGCTTGCGGCCATCAGGTCGCCGATCACGCCGAGGGCCACGAAGATCACGGCGATGATCAGCAGTGTCGAGCCCAGGATCAGGGACTGGACGTGGCCCTGGCCCTCGCCGATGAAGAAGAAGTAGAGGAAGCGGGCCCAGATGACCGTGGCCGGCAGCGCCACGAGCCCGGCGGCGATCATGAACACCCGCAGTGGCTCGTAGAGCGCGTAGACGCGGAAGATGGACACCGAGTTGCGCCGCACGTACGACCACATGGACGGGAACAGGCGCGACTCGCGCGTCTGCTCGTTCGTCCGGATGGGCACGTGGTCCACGGCCACCAGCGTCTTGCCGGCCTGGATGATGGTCTCCAGCGTGTAGGTGAAGCGCGAGACGACCACCAGCTGCAGCGCGGCCTCGCGGTTGTAGGCGCGGAAGCCCGACGTCGTGTCGGGCACGGAGGTGTTCGATGCCCGGCGGACCACGGCGCTGCCGAGTCGTTGCAGGCGCTTCTTCAGCGGTGAGAAGTGGTCGATCTGGTCGGTCTCGCGGTCGCCGATCACCATGTCGGCGCGGCGGTCCACGATCGGCTCCACCAGCTTGGGGATGTCGCCGCCGTAGTACTGGTTGTCGGCGTCGGTGTTCACGACCACGTCGGCGCCCAGCTTCAGGCAGGCGTCCAGGCCGGCCTGGAAGCCGGCCGCCAGGCCCTTGTTGTTGGTCAGCTTCACGATGTGGTCCACGCCGTTCTCGCGTGCCACCTCGATGGTGCGGTCGGTCGATCCGTCGTCGATCACCAGCCACTCGACGACGTCGAACCCGGGCACCTCCCGCGGGAGGTCGGCGAGGGTGCCAGGGAGCTGGGCCTCCTCGTCCTTGCAGGGGATCTGGATGATGAGCTTCACGTCGCGGGGGAGGGTAGCCCAGCGCCCCGGTTACGCTTTACATCCATGTAAACGGCAACAGGTCGACAACATCCTTTGCTACCTTGTGCCGCTGTCCTGAACCCTTCCCGGTCACGGAGTCAATCTTTTATGAGCACTGTCATCGCCTATCTCGACGCCGGAACCGGCAGCCAGATCGCGGCCCTTGTGGCCGGCGGTTTCGCCGCGTTCGCCGTCACCGCCAAGATGTACTGGAACCGCATCCTGGTCTTCCTGCATCTCCGCAAGCCGGAGCAGGAGCCAACCGCGGCCGAGGGCCCGGACACCAAGTAGCCGGCGGGCGGGGAGGGCGCGCTACCGGCGCGCTCCCCGCCAGCTACCCTGTCGTTCGCGCCGCGCTCGCAAGGGCGGCCTGCTGGACGCGTCGGGCCCAGCAGCCCGCGACCTCTGAATGAACTCGCCTAGTCACACTTCTCAGGACGCCCTCGTCAATGCCGAATCGGGGTCCTTCCGCGACCCCGAGAGCCGCATCTTCTACGCGGACGGGGCCGTCTACCGGGCACTCTCGCCCGACGGCCTGGCCGACTTCGAGGCCCTGGCCGAGACCAAGTTGTTCGACGCCGCCGTGGCCGACGGCCGCCTGGTGGGCACCGAGCGCGTCCGAGACACCGGCTCGCTGCCCGACCTACTGGTGCACGATCGCGCCGGGGTGCTCAGGCACGAGCGGATCCCGTTCGTGTCCTACCCGTACGAGTGGCCGTTCTCGATGCTCAAGGACGCGGCGCTGCTCCAGCTGGACCTGCTCGAGGCGTCGCTCAACGAGGGCCTGACGCTCAAGGACGCTTCGTCGTACAACGTCCAGTTCCGTGGCGCCCAGCCCACGTTCGTGGACGTAGGCAGCTTCGAGCGCCGGCGCGAGGGCGAGGGCTGGGTCGGCTACCGCCAGTTCTGCATGCTGTTCCTCTACCCGCTGCTGCTGCAGGCGCACAAGGACGTCAGCTACCACGGCGTGCTGCGCGGCCAGATCGACGGCATCAGCCCGCAGCAGATGCGCAACCTGTCGACGTTCCGCGACCGGTTCCGCAAGGGCTATCCGTCCAACGTGTTCATCCACGCGCGCCTGGAGGCCAAGTACGCCGACCGCGCCGCCGAGGTCAAGGGCGAGATGAAGCGGGCCAACATCAAGAAGGAGATCCTGCTGGCCCAGGTCAGCAACCTGCGCAAGGTGGTCCAGCGCCTCGAGTGGAACCCGCCGCAGGGTGTGTGGGTGGCCTACGGCGAGCGCAACAGCTACACCGACTCCGACGCCGAGCGCAAGGACGAGTTCGTGCGCGAGGTGTCCACCAGCCAGCGCTGGCCACTGACCTGGGACATCGGGGCCAACAACGGCCGCTACTCGCGGATCGCCGCCGAGGGCTCGGACTACGTGGTCGCGCTCGACGCCGACCAGGGTCCCATGGAGTTGCTCTACCGCGGTCTGCGCGACGAGGGCAACAAGGACATCCTGACGCTGGCCATGAACCTGGCCGACCAGTCGCCCAACCTGGGTTGGCGCGGCGCGGAGCGCAAGGACCTGGCCGCGCGCGGCAAGCCCGACCTGGTGCTTGCGCTTGCGCTGATCCACCACACGACGGTCACGGCCAACGTGCCGGTGGCCGAGTTCGTGGACTGGCTCGCATCGCTGGGCACGTCGCTGGTAATCGAGTTCCCCACGCGTGAAGACCCGATGGTCAAGAAGCTGCTCAGCGGCAAGCGCGAGGGCCTGCACCCCGACTACGAGCGCCAGAACTTCGAGCGCGTGCTGGCTGCCGCCTTCGACGTCGAGCGCCGCGAGCGGCTCGCGTCCGGCACCCGCCTTCTGTACTTCGCCCGCCCCAAGGGCGGCGGCTCGCCGATCGACCTGACGGCGACCGAGGGCTGATGAGCGGCCGCGAGGCCGCTGCCTCGGAAGGATCCGAGGCTCCCAAGCAGTCCGGGGCCGGGCTCGAGGCCACGTCGCTGCCGTGGGCGTTCGCCCACCTCGCAGTGCTCACCGCGTTCGCGCTGGGCCAGCCGCTGTTCGACCTGCTGGGCAAGAACCCCGAGTTCTTCGCCGCCCGCGGGTCCACGGCCGGCGACATCGTCACCTTCGCCCTGCTGGTCGTGATCGGCCCGCCGCTGGTCGGCGTGCTGATCGAGTTCCTGGTCGCCCTGGTGTCCAAGCCCGCACGCCAGATCGTGCATCTGACGTTCATCGCCCTGCTCACGGCGCTGGGCGTGATCCAGTTCCTGAAGGACTCGTTCAGCGGCACGTTCGTGCTGATCGCCGCTTCGCTCGCCCTCGGCGCACTTCTGGCCTTCGGCTACGCGCGCGCCGAACCGGTGCGCTCGTTCCTGAGCGTGCTCTCGCCCGCTCCGCTGATCCTGCTGATCGTGTTCCTGTTCGTGTCGCCGGTGTCGGACCTCGTCACGGCGGGGGACGCGGAGGCCAAGGACGTCAAGGGCGGCTCGAACGCGCCGATCGTGTTCCTGGGCCTGGACGAGTTCCCCGGGACCTCGATCCTGGACTCCAAAGGGCAGATCGACGCGCAGCGCTACCCGGGGCTCGCCGAACTGGCCAAGAGCAGCACCTGGTTTCCCAACGCGCACTCGATCTACGACTCCACCAGCCGTGCCTGGCCGGCGATCATGGACGGGAACTACCCGGTCAAGGAAAAGCGCCTCCCGACTGCGGCCGACCACCCCAACAGCATCTTCGCGATCCTCGGCAAGAGCCACGCGATGAACGTCAGCGAGGAGGCCACCACGGTCTGCCCGCGCGACCTGTGTAAGGACGAGCGCCAGGACGAGCCGTTCGCCGATCGAATCCGGTCGATCACCGACGACCTCAGCCTGGTCTACAAGCACATGGTCGCCCCGCCGGCGATCGAGGAGGACCTGGACACCGTCTCGGAGACCTGGGGTGACTTCGGTGGCGGGGGAGGTGGCAGCGGCGCGGGTTCCGGCGCCGCGTCCGCCTCTGGCTCCGACCAGGGCGACGGCGGCAAGAAGACGCTCGCGAACCTGCGTGGGGGGCGCACCGAGCGGCTGGACGAGTGGATCGGCTCGATCAAGGACACCCGCCGGCCGACACTGAACTTCAAGCACCTGCTGCTGCCGCACGTGCCATGGCAGTACCTGCCCGACGGGCGGACCTACAGCCCGGCCGGCACGGATCCGATCCCCCAGATCTCGCGCCAGTCGTACGAGGACCAGGGCCAGGTGGACGTACTCCAGCAGCGCCATCTGCTCCAGGTGGGCTTCGTGGACCGCGAGATCCAACGGCTCATAGCCCACCTGAAGAAGGAGGGCCTGTGGGACAAGTCGATGGTCGTGCTGACTGCCGACCACGGCGTCTCGTTCCGCAAGGACCAGTTCGATCGCCGCAAGGCCAACGAGACCAACGTGGACGAGCTTGCGCCCGTCCCGCTGTTCATCAAGGCCCCCGGCCAGGACAAGGGCAAGGTCGACCGCGCGAACGTGGAGACCACGGACGTGCTGCCCACCATCCTCGACATCCTCAACATCGAGTCACCGGACGAGACCGATGGGAAGTCGGCGTTCTCGCCGGCCGTTCGCAATCGCGACGAGTTCAAGATGCTCAAGCGCGACCTGTCGGGCTGGATCCGGATGCCCGAGTCCGAGTTCGAGCAGCGCAAGGCGCAGAAGGTGCGCGAGCGGATCGCCAAGTTCGGCGAGGGCGATGACGGCCCGCAGCGGGTCTACCGCATCGGGCCCAACCAGCAGCTGATCGGTCAGAAGGCACAGTCGGCCGGTCCATCACAGTCCAAGGTCGCGCTGACCGGGCGCGGCGCCTACGCCAACGTGAACCCGGACGGCCCGACCATCCCGAGCTGGGTCACGGGCCGTGTCTCCGGCGGCAGCGCCCAGCCGCAGGACATCGCGGTGGCCGTGAACGGGACCATCCGGGCGGTTGGCAACACGTTCAAGCTGGCCACCGGCGGCGGCCAGCTGGTGGGAGTGCTGGTGCCCGAGTCGAGCTTCAGGAAGGGTCGCAACACCGTCGAGGTGTTCGAGGTGCAGGGCGGGCGCCTGCTGAAAATGGGCGGCAGCTGAGCCGGTTGCCCCCGGGGCGCGCTACTGGTCGTCCAGGCAGCGCTCCAGCTTCTCCAGCTGGTCCTCGGAGCCGTCGTTCAGGAACAGCAGCGTCGAGCCGATCTGCTCGGCGCCCTGGGCGTTGCCCTGGAACTGACGCCCCTCGGCCTCGCCGCTGGAGATCAGGAACTCGATCCGGGGACCGCCGCGGGCGCCGACCTGGATCGACTGCTCGCCGACCAGCCTGGCCTGCAGCTGCTCCTTGTTCACGATGCAGTCCAGCGCCACGGCCCGCTTGTCGTTGGGGTCGGGCGCCTGTCCCGCGCCGCCCGGCCGCGCCGGCTCGTCGCTGCCCCCGCACGCGGCGAGGGCAAGGGCGGCGGCACAGGCGGCAGCCGCCGCGGAGCGTCGAGCGATCATCGCGGGCAGGGTAGGCGAAAGAGGTGAAAGGCGCGCAGAGGCCTGCTACCTTCCCGGCCTGATGAGGGCTGGGCCCTCGTCCGTCTTCACCGCGCCTCGAGCCGTCCGCCTCCCGGAGCCCGACACACGTTCCAAGGAGGCCGGAGGATCCCCGGCGCGACGAGCACCCCCGTAACGATGAAAAGACGCTTCGCCCTACTCCAGGTCGTGTTCTCCGTGATCGCCCTCGCGGCGGTCGTGTGGTGGGCTTCCCGCCAAGAGGCACCCCAGTTCCCGGACACCACGGGGGCGATCGCCTGGATGGGCGGCGCGGCCCTGCTGTACGCGCTGGCCACGCTGGTTCGTGCCGAGCGCTGGCACCGGATCCTGGAGATCACCCACATCCACGCCTCTCGCGCCGACTGCTACGGGCTGACGTGCGTGGGCTACATGGGCAACAACGTGCTTCCCGCGCGCGCGGGTGAGGTGCTGCGCGTGGTGTTGATGGACCAGCGCGCCACCACCGACGACGGCGGCAAGGCCGGCAAGCGAATGCTGCTGGGAACCATCGTCGCGGAGCGGATCATGGACCTGATCGTGCTCGCCGCCATGACCCTGGTGGTGGGCTTCGGCGTGCTGCACGAGAAGAACGCGCTCCCGTCCGGCAGGCCGCTGTACGTGGCGGCTGCGGGTGCCTTCCTGCTCGTCGTGGGCCTGGTGGTGCTGAAGGTGATGAGCGACCGCGGACTGCTGACCAAGTTGCGCGATCTGGCGCGGCCGCTCGCAGGCGCGCCGCGCGCGCTGTTGGGCAAGGCGGGCATTCCTCTGCTGGCGGTGACCGTGCTGCTCTGGTGCGTCGAGGGCAGTGTCTACCTGGCCGTGGCCAACGCCGTCGGACTGGACATCAGCGCCACCGGTGCGCTCTACCTGGTGGGCCTCACCAACTTCGTTGCCGCGCTGCCCGCCGCCCCGGGATCGATCGGCACCTTCGATGCCGCCGTGGCCTTTGGCGCCCGTGTCCTGGGTGGCTCGGGCGGGCTCGTTGTGTCCTACGTGCTCCTGCTCCGGTTCATCCTCTACATCCCCATCACGGTGGTGGGCCTGGTCGTGCTCGTGACGCGATACGGCGGCTGGGCCCGCCTGCGCGACATCACGCGGCTCCAGCAGACGAGCAGCGCCTGATCTGAGGCATGCGCATCCTGGCCGTACAAGCACTGGCGCTCCGGCGCCCTGGCACCACCACGAGCGCCGAAGGCTCCGTGCAGTCGCGCGATCCCGAGGCCCCCGCCGGCCGTCCGGCGACGATGGCCATCCACTGGGTGCTGGGGATTTGCCTGGCGCTGTCGGCGCTGACGCTGCTGTTTCCGTCGACCCCCACGTACGACCCGTGGGCTTGGCTGTTGTGGGGCCGCGAGATCCTGCACCTGGACCTGGTCACGGACGGCGGCCCGTCGTGGAAGCCGCTGCCGGTCATGTTCAACGTGCCGTTCTCGCTCTTCGGCGTCGAGGCCGCGCCCTACCTGTGGCTGTGGATCGCCCGCGCCGGCGCGCTCCTGGCGCTGGCGATGTCCTTCCGCCTGGCGCGGCGCCTGGTGGGCCGCGGTGCCGCGGGCGTGGTGGCCGGCGTGTTCGCCGCGGCGTTCCTGCTGACCACCTACCAGTACGTGCGCGACTCCGCGCTGGGCAACTCCGAGGCCATGCTGGCCGCGCTGTTCCTGTGGGCTTTCGAGCGCCACCTGGACGGCCGCCGCGACCATGCGCTCTACCTGGGGCTCGGCTGTGCGCTGCTGCGGCCCGAGGTGTGGCCGTTCCTGGGCCTCTACGGCCTGTGGCTGTTCGTCCGCGAGCCCGAGTTGCGGCTCAAGGTGGCGCTGGTCGGTCTGGCCATCCCGCTCCTGTGGTTCGGCCCGGAGCTGTGGGGATCGGGTGAGCCCTTCCGGGCGTCCACCCGTGCGGGCAAGCCCAACCCCGGCAGCGCGGCGTTCGCCGAGCACCCGGGGCTCGAGGTGGCCACGCGATTCGCCGAGCGCGCCGTGCTGCCTCTCCAGGCGGCCGGCTTCGTGGCCGTCATCGTCGCGGGGCTGGCGTGGGCTCGTCGCCGTGCCCAGGGCGCGATCCTGGCCCTGGCCGGGATCGGCGTGGCCTGGATACTGCTCGTGGCCGTCATGACCGAGCGCGGCTACGCCGGCAACCAGCGCTATCTGATCGTGACCACCGCGGTGCTCTGCGTGCTGGGTGGCATCGGCATCGGCCGCGTCTTCGACGGCATCAGGGATGTCGTGAGCCGGCGCACCAGTGCCCGCACAGGGCTGCGTGTAGCCCTCGCCGTGTTCGGCGTCGGCGTGATCGCGCTCTCACCGGTGATCAAGGCGAAGGTCGACAACGTGGACCAGACGCTGGACAAGCTGCGCTACGAGGCCAGCCTGTGGCACACGCTGCCGGGCGTGATCGACGAGGCGGGCGGCCCGACCAAGCTGCTGGCCTGCGGCAACGTCTTCAGCGGGCCGTTCCAGACCCAGATGGTGGCCTACCAGCTGGGTGTCCACGGCATCAACGTCGGCGACGTGCGGCCGCTCAAGGAGTCGCCGGCGCCGGGTGTGATCTTCCGCACCAACACCGTGCCAGGAGGACCGCTGGTGGCCGCCGTGACCGACGACCGCTTCAGGCGTGCGGCCCGCTCCGGGCGCTGGCAGGTCTGGACCGCACCGCGCGCCGACGCACGCGGACGCAATTGCCCCACCGCCGGCCCCGGCGCACCCCGTGTCCCTCCGACCGCGCGTACGACCGAGCTGTCGTCCTCGCGCTGACTATCTTTCCTTGATGGCCACGGTCGTCTCGCGAGCGCGCTCGCTTCCCCGCCCAAACCAATCGCTGCTCACGTCGACCCCGGCGATCGTGGCGCTGATCGTGGGGTTGCTCCTGGTGTCCCTGTACATCCGCACCCGCGCGCTGGGCGCGTCGCTGTGGATGGACGAGGGGCTGTCCATCGGCATCGCCTCGCAGCCCTTCTTCGACATCCCGACCGTGCTCCGGCAGGACGGGGCGCCGCCGCTCTACTACCTGATGCTCCACGTCTGGATGCAGGTGTTCGGCAACGGCCCGTCCGAGACCCAGGGCCTGTCGGTGGCCATCTCCCTGATCGCTGTACCCGGTGGCCTGTGGGCCGGTTGGACCCTGTTCAACCGCCGTGCGGGCCTCATCTGCGCCGCGCTGGCCGCGTTCAACCCGTTCCTGACGGTCTACGCGCAGGAGACGCGGATGTACTCGCTGATGGTGGTGCTCAGCCTGCTCACCTGCGCCGCCTTCATCCACGTCTACGTGTACCGCAACCGCAAGTACCTCCCGCTGTTCGCGGTACTGCTCGCGGCCATTCTGTACACGCACAGCTGGGGCATCTTCGTGACCGCGGGCATCCTGGTGTCGCTGCTGCCGCCGTTCCTGGCCACCGACGACCGACGGGCGTTTGTCAAGGACGTGCTGATCGGCTTCACCGGCGCGCTGATCCTGTTCCTGCCGTGGGTGCCCACGCTGCTCTACCAGACCGCCCACACCGGGGCGCCGTGGCTGAACTCGCCGCGCTTCGGCGCGCCCGTGCAGATCTCCAAGTCGCTGCTGGGCGGCGGCACCGTGACCGTGGCCGTGATCCTGGCCGCCGGGTCCGGCCTCGCGGCCGTCCTGGCGGCGCGTGGGACCGGCACGGGCGAGATGCCGGACAAGCGAGACCGCACGGCCATCTACACCGCGCTGTGCATCGGCGTGGCCACGCTCGCCATCGCCTGGCTGTTCTCCCAGGTCACTCCCGCGTGGACCACGCGCTACCTGGGCGTCGCGCTCGGGCCGATCTTCCTGCTGGCCTCGTTCGGCCTCTCACGAGCGGGGAACCTGGGGCTGGTGGCGCTGGTGATCATCCTGGGCATCTGGGCCATCCCCAAGACGTCCAACCTGGAGAACAAGTCCAACGTCTCGGATCTGGCCGCCCAAGCCAACCCCAAGCTCAAGAAGGGCGACCTCGTGGTCACGCTCCAGCCCGAGCAGCAGCCGCTGGTGAACTACAACACGAAGCCGGGTCTGATCCACGCCACCCAACTCGGCAGACCTGCGACCTTCGGCGTCATGGACTGGCGCAACGCATACGACAAGCTCCAGGACGCCACGCCTGCCAAGAACCTCAAGCCGCTCACTGATAGGCTGCCCGTCGGCAGTCACGTCCTCCTCGTGCATCCCGTCACGAGCACCATCGGCGAATGGGACGCTCCTTGGACCCAGCTTGTCCGGCGCCGATCAGCCCAGTGGGGCCAGGCGATGGAGATGGACAAGCGGTTCCGACGAGATGAGGCAGTGCCTTCCTTCTACCGCCGTGCCCGCCGGATCGGTGTGCGCGGAGTCCTGTACACGAAGATCTCCCGAACGGCCCCCCAAGATGAGCGATAACGAGCCCAACATCCCCGCCACGCCCGAGCCCCCGGCCCAGCCGGCAGCTGCCGTCGAGCCCGCCACCGCGGGCATGAAGGAGCAGCCCACGCTGATCCTGGGTGCCGGCCCCGCCGGCCTCACGGCGGGCTACCTGTTGGCCAAGCAGGGCCTGCCCGTGATCGTGTTCGAGGCCGAGGACCAGGTCGGCGGCATCGCCAAGACCGAGGTCCGCGACGGCCCGGGCGGCGAGTACCGCTTCGACCTGGGTGGCCACCGCTTCTTCACGAAGGTGCAGGAGGTGGATGACCTCTGGCACGAGATCATGCGCGAGGAGTTCCTCAAGCGCCCGCGCATGTCGCGCATCTACTGGCGCCAGCGCTTCCTGGACTACCCGCTGCGCGGCCCCGACGTGATCAAGAAGCTCGGCCCGGTCGAGCTCACACGCTGCCTGCTGTCCTACCTGGTCGCCAAGGTCAAGCCCAAGGGCGAGGAGAAGACCTTCGAGCAGTGGGTCACCAACCGCTTCGGCAAGCGCCTCTTCGACAACTTCTTCCGCTCCTACACCGAGAAGGTGTGGGGAACCCCGGTATCGGAGATCCGGGCCGACTGGGCCGCCCAGCGCATCAAGGGCCTGTCGTTCTTCAGCGCTGCCAAGGCCGCGTTCTTCGGCAACAAGGACAACGAGATCAAGTCGCTGATCTCCGAGTTCAACTACCCGCGTTACGGCCCCGGCCAGATGTGGGAGACCATGACCGACGACATCAAGCGTCTCGGCGGCGAGATCCACATGAACACGCCGGTCGAGAAGCTGCACGTCGAGAACGGCACGGTCACAAGGGTTACGGCCGGCGGCAAGGAGTACGCGGCCAACCAGGTCATCAGCTCGCTGCCGCTGCGCAACATCGCCGGCATGATCGATCCCGCACCCACGCCCGAGGTGCGTTCCGCCGCCAAGGGCCTGCGCTACCGCGACTTCCTGACGGTGTCGCTCGTGCTGGACGGCGAGGACCTGTTCCCGGACAACTGGATCTACATCCACGAGCCCGCGGTCGAGGTCGGCCGGATCCAGAACTTCCGCTCCTGGAGCCCGTGGATGGTCCCGGACCCCAGCAAGGCGTGTGTCGGCCTTGAGTACTTCTGCTTCGCCGGGGACGAGCTGTGGGAGACCAGCGACGAGGACCTGGTCAAGCTGGGCATGAAGGAGCTGGAGACGCTCGGGCTGGCCAAGCCCGAGATGCTCGAGTTCGGCTTCGCCACCCGCGTCCCCAAGGCGTATCCGATCTACGACATGGACTACCCCGAGCGGATCGAGAAGCTCAAGGGCTGGCTCGACGGGTTCACCAATCTCCAGCAGGTGGGTCGCAACGGCCTTCACCGCTACAACAACTCGGACCATTCCATGCTCACGTCGATGCGCGCGGTGGACAACCTCGTCAAGGGCACCGAGCACGACCTGTTCGCGGTCAACGCCGAGTCGGCGTACCACGAGGAGGAGTCCCAGCAGGACCAGCAGCCGTACATCACGCCACCCGAGACCGAAGCGCAGAAGCAGCCGCTGCACCGGTAGGAGGTGCGCGCGATAGGTCGTCCCTGACCTATCCCGCCCTTCCTGGCGGACGTACGTCCGAGTTTCGGCCGCGGCTTTGCGCCAACTCGCTTTAGCCGGTCGAAGGTTCCGCCGATTCCGCAAGGAACTGGCAACCATGGAGGTCTTGCAGTCGATGAGCTTTGGTGTTTCTCGGATTCTCGTAGCCGTGCTCGCGGTCCTGACCGCGCTCGCATGCCTGACCTCGTCGGCAAGTGCGGACCAGACCGACCCCACCAACCCTCTGGTCGGCAAGCGCCAGTTCATGGATTGCGGCGCCTCGCACGACAGCCCCGCGCCGAAGTACAACCCGTGGTACTTCGCCCGCAAGCACAGCAAGTACGAATCGCTTATCCGCAAGACCGCGGAGGTGCCGCAGGCCAAGTGGTTCGCCGGCATCCAGGAGAAGCCCACCCGCCACGTCGAGAAGTACCTGGCCGCGGTCGACGACCCGCGGTGGGGCGGCGAACGGTGCAACACCAGGTTGGCGCTCGGTCGCCGCGACGCCTACGTCGGCAGTTACCCCATCGTCGCCATCCGCCGGCTCGTCAACGGCTCTTGCGAAGGCATGAAGCGCCAGTCCGCTGCCGGCTACAAGGCCTGGATCGAGGCGTTTATCGCCCAGACCCGGTTGACCTTCATCCCCGACCAGGGCCAGCGCTACCAGTACTGGATGGGCAAGCGCTTTTCACGCGGCACCTGGGCTCCGATCAAGCGCGAGATGACCGTCATCCTCGAACCCGACGCCATCGGCCTGATGGGAGCCCGCCGCTCCTGTCTGAAACGCTCGCAGGTACCCGGCCGCCTCGCGCTGCTGGCCTACGCGGCCAAACGGCTCGGCGAGACCCCGGGCATGAACGTGTACATCGACGGCGCGTCGTCGTCGTGGCTGAAGCAGTCCAAGGTCATCGACTACCTGCGCAGGGGCGGCGTGGCCTACACCCGCGGGTTCGCGCTCGGGGCGACACACTTCAACCGCACCAGCCGCGAGATCCAGTTCGGCGACAACGTCGCCCGCGCGCTCGGTGGCAAGCACTACGTCATCAACACGGCCGAGAACGCGAACGGGCCGCTACCGAAGTCGCGCTGGGGCAAGTACGGCTCCAGAGCCACGACCTGCAACCCGCCCAACGCCGGTCTCGGCAACCAGCCGACGACCCGGACCGGGTCGGCGTGGGCGGACGCGTTCCTGTGGATTTCGCGTCCGGGACTGTCCTCCAACGGCAAGAGCGGCAACTACAACTGCGGCCCCAAGCAGGGCCCGCTGGGCAACACGATGTGGCTCAACAAGTTGCTTTACGAAGGCCGGCAGGCCAACTTCACGAAGGCCAGCTGGCCGCCGCTTCCGCTGTAGGCCAGGCCGCCCTAGGCTCGCAGCGAATCGCCCTCGGGTAAAGTTGACTCGCGAGTCAACGCGGACCCCGAATGGCCTCCACCACCGCCACCGAGCGCGATCTCCGGCACCTGCGGCGAGCCATCGAGCTGGCTGAGCGGGCGCGCGGGCACACGTCACCCAACCCGCTGGTGGGCGCACTGGTGGTCCGCGGAGACGTCGTGCTCGGCGAGGGCTTCCACGCCCGCGCGGGTGAGCCGCACGCCGAGCGGATGGCTCTGGCCGCCTGTCGCGAGGACCCCGCCGGGGCCACGATGTACGTCTCGCTGGAGCCCTGTGCCCACACCGGGCTAACGCCGCCGTGCACGGAGGCGATCGTGGAGTCGGGCATCACGCGGGTGGTAGTGGCCTCCGACGACCCGTCCGGCAAGGCAGCCGGCCGCGGGCCGGGGATCCTGCGCGACGAGGGCATCGCGGTCGACCTGGTGGACGGTGAGATCGAGCGGGCAGCCCGTCTGATCAACCAGCCGTTCCGCAAGCACGCGCGCACGGGCCGGCCGCTCGTGGTGTTCAAGTCGGCGATGTCGCTGGACGGCAAGGTGGCCACAGCCAACGGCGACTCGCAGTGGATCTCGGGCGAGGCCAGCCGGGCGAGGGTCCACCGCTGGCGCACCGAGTGCGATGCGGTGGCGGTCGGCATCGGCACCGCGCGGGCGGACGACCCGCTGCTGACCTCGCGGGTCGAGGGCGCCGGGCGCCAGCCTGCACGCGTGGTCTTCGACAGCGAGGCCGCCCTGCACCCCGACTCCCAGCTCGTGCGCAGCGCCGACCAGGCGCCCGTGATCCTGATCTGCTCGCGTGCCGCCAAGCGCGCGCGCCTGGACCCGCTGCGCCACGCGGGCGTCGAGGTCCTGATCACCGCGGGCGCCAACGAGGCCGCCCGCGTGGGTGACGCGCTCGACCAGCTGGGATCGCGCGGGATCCAGTCGGTGCTGCTGGAGGGCGGGCCGCACCTGGCCGGCGTGTTCCTCCAGGCCGGCGAGGTCGACGAGGCGCGGATGTTCGTGGCCCCGATCCTCATGGGGGGCAAGGACGCGCGGTCAGCGGTCGAGGCGGACGGCGTCGGGCTGGTCGCGGACGCTCCGCGGGCGCTGGCCACCTCGGTGGAGACCATCGACCAGGACGTGCTGATCACGGCACGCCTGAAGGACTGGTAGCCGTGTTCACCGGCCTGGTGGCAGCCATCGGCACGGTGCGCGAGACCGCGCGCGGTGACGACGGCACGCGTCTCTCGATCGAAGCCGGAGCCCTGGCGGCAGAGCTGGCCGAGGGCGACTCGGTGGCCGTGAACGGCGTCTGCCTGACCGCCACCGCCGTCGCCGGCGGTGCGTTCAGCGCCGACGTCATGGCCGAGACTCTCGATCGCTCGTCGCTCGGCCCCCTGCAGGTGGGCGATCGAGTGAACCTCGAGCTGGCGCTGCGCGCCGCGGATCGCCTGGGCGGCCACATGGTCCAGGGTCACGTGGACGGCGTGGGCACGGTGGCCGGCGTCGCCGAGGACGGCTTCGCCCGCATCGTCACCGTGTCCGCCGATCCCGCGCTGCTGCGCTACGTGGTGGAGAAGGGGTCGATCGCGGTCAACGGTGTCTCGCTGACCGTGGCCGGCGTGGAGCCGGCGGAGTTCAGCGTGTCGCTTATCCCCGAGACGCTGGAACGCACCACGCTGGGCTCGGCCGGGCCCGGCGATCCCGTGAACCTGGAGGTCGACGTGCTGGCCAAGTACGTGGAGAAGCTGGTGTCACATACCGTGGAGGCCCCATGAGCGCTCAGAAGACCGCCTTCAGCACCATCGAGGAGGCCATCGAGGACATCCGCGACGGAAAGATGGTCGTGGTCGTGGACGCGGAGGATCGCGAGAACGAGGGCGATCTGACCATGGCCGCCCAGTTCTCGACCCCCGAGGCGATCAACTTCATGGCCACCCACGGCCGCGGGCTGATCTGCCTGACGCTGACCGGCGACCGCTGCGACGAGCTCGGCCTGGACCTGATGGCGGCCAAGAACGAGTCGCCGTTCGAGACTGCGTTCACGGTGTCCATCGAGGCTCGCGAAGGCGTGTCCACGGGCATCTCTGCGCACGACCGCGCGCGCACGATCCAGGTGGCGGTCGACCCGGCGTCACGTGCGCGCGACCTGGTCCAGCCCGGCCACATCTTTCCACTGAAGGCCAAGCCCGGCGGCGTTCTCGAGCGCACCGGCCAGACCGAGGCCTCGGTCGACCTGGCGCGGCTGGCCGGCCTGAACCCGTCCGGCGTGATCTGCGAGATCATGAACGACGACGGCTCGATGGCCCGGGTGCCGGACCTCGAGGAGTACTGCGCCCGGCACGAGCTGAAGATGGTCACCGTCGCGGACCTGATCGCCTACCGGCGCCGCCACGACAAGCTCATCGAGCGCGTGGTCGAAGCCGCCATGCCCACCGCGTTCGGTGAGTTCAACGTGGTCGGCTTCCGCTCCCTGGTCGACAGCAAGCACCACGTCGCGATGGTCAAGGGCGAGGTGGCGGGACAGCCGGACGTGCTGGTCCGCGTGCACTCCGAGTGCCTGACCGGCGACGTCTTCCACTCCCTGCGCTGCGACTGCGGACAGCAGCTCGAGGATGCGCTGCTGCGGATCGAGCAGGAGGGCCAGGGCGTCTTGCTCTACCTGGCCCAGGAGGGCCGCGGGATCGGCCTGTTGAACAAGCTCAAGGCCTACAAGCTGCAGGAGGAAGGCCTGGACACCGTGGACGCCAACCTCAAGCTGGGGCTGCCGGCCGACCTGCGCGACTACGGGATCGGCGCCCAGATCCTGGTCGACCTGGGGCTGAGCTCGCTGCGGCTGCTGACCAACAACCCGCGCAAGATCGTCGGCCTCGAGGGCTACGGGCTGACCGTGTCCGACCAGGTCCCGATCGAGGCCCAGCCGGGCGTCCACAACACCGACTACCTGCGCGCCAAAGCCCAGCGGATGGGCCACCTGCTGCACCACCAGGGCCTGGCGCTGGACGAGGAGATGATCCTCGAGGAACAGGTGATCGACCGCGAGCGCGCGGCTGCGGATACCCGTACGGGCACAGGCGAGCCGCCCACCGGTGGCTGACATTTTCGCCATCGCGGTCGGCCGCTTCTACGCGGATCTGGCCGAGCGCCTGGTCGATGGCGCCACACGCACCTTTGAGGCGGCCGGGGCGGAGCTCGAGGTGCACGATGTGCCGGGAGCGTTCGAGCTGCCGCTGGCGGCCCAGTACCTGGCTGCCACCGGCCGCGTGGCCGGCGTGGCCTGCCTGGGGGCGGTCATCCGCGGAGAGACCGACCACTACGACTTCGTTTGTGCCGAGGCGGCCGCGGGCATCGCGCGGGTGTCTTTGGACACCGGCGTGCCCTGCGCCTTCGGCGTCCTGACCGTGGACGACATGGACCAGGCGCTGGCGCGCAGCGGCGGCGGCAAGCGCCACCAGGGCGAGGACGCGGCTAACGCGGTGCTGCGGATGGCCGAGCTGCGCCGGCAGCTGTCGTGATCAACCTTCTCAGCGATACACAGACGCGTCCTTCGCGGGGCATGCGTGAGGCGATCGCCGGCGCGGACGTGGGGGATGAGCAGAAGAAGCTCGACCCCACGACCATCGAGCTGCAGGAGCGGGTGGCCGAGCTTCTGGGTCACGAGGCCGGGCTGTTCCTGCCCAGCGGTTCGATGTGCAACCTGATCGCCTTCCGGCTGCACATCCGCCCCGGTGGCGATGAGGCGATCCTGGCGGCCAACTCACACCCTGCGGGGTTCGAGGCGGGCGCGCCGGCGGCGGTCAACGGCGCGATGCTGCGCCTGCTGGACACCCCCACCGGCATCTTCGGCCCCGGCGACGTGGAGGGCGCGCTGCGCACGCCGGGCGACCGCTACGCGCCGCGGTCGCGGATGCTGTCGGTCGAGCAGAGCACGAACATGGGCGGCGGGCGGGTATGGCCCCTTGGCGCGGTGCAGGCCGTGATCGAAGTGGCCCGCGGCGCCGGCCTGCGCACCCACATGGACGGTGCTCGCCTGCTGAACGCGGCGGTTGCCAGCGGCGTGCACGCGTCGGCGTTCGCCGGCGATTTCGACACCGCCTGGGTGGACTTCAGCAAGGGTCTCGGGGCGCCGGTTGGCGCCGTACTGGTGGGGTCGGAAGAGCTCATCGACGAGGCATGGCGCTACAAGCAGATGCTGGGCGGCGCACTGCGCCAGTCCGGGGTACTGACGGCCGCGTGCCTGTACGCGCTCGACAACAACGTGGAGCGCCTGGCCGACGATCACGCCAGGGCCCGGCGGCTGGCGGAAGGGCTGGCCAAAGTGCCCGGCGTGGTTCTGGATCCCGGCACGGTGGAGACCAACATCGTGATCTTCGAGGTCGCTGGTGCCGAGGAGTTCTGCGCGCGAGCGGCGGAGCAGGGCGTGCTTGTCGGCGCGACGGGCCCGTCCCGGGTGCGCGCGGTCCTGCACCTGGACGTCGGCGACGCCGACGTTGAGCGGGCTCTCGAGGTACTCGCGGACGTGGCCTGAGGGGGCCGCCCTGCTAGGTTGTCCGGCGTGCCGAAGGTCTGTTACAGCTGCGGGAAGGGCCCTGCGTTCGGGCAGAGCCGGTCCCACTCGATGGTGGCCACGAAGCGTCGCTTCAACCCGAACCTGCAGAAGGTCCGCATCGACGTGAAGGGCACCCCTTCGCGCGAGTACGTGTGCACCAGGTGCTTGAAGGCCGGCAAGGTCGCCAAGTACGCCTAGCAGCTACCCGCACTGAAACCCGATGGCTCCGGGGTGTAGAACCCCACTGGTGTCCGACCAGAGCCTGATCCGCTTTCGCCGCGTGGTCGCGGCCTCGCTGGACGAGCTGGAGAGCCGCCGGGCGGAGGTCAACGACCTGAACGTGTTCCCGGTGGCCGACGGCGACACCGGCGACAACATGGCCATGACCATGCGTGCCGTGCTCACCGAGCTGGACACGCTGAACGGCCAGATGATCGACGAGATCGGTCGCGAGCAGCTGGTCAGCGCCGTCGCCCGCGCCGCGCTGCTGGGCGCCCGCGGGAACAGCGGCGTGATCCTGTCGCAGATCGTGCGCGGAGCCGCCGAGGAGCTGGCTTCGCGCCCGGGCGAGCTGGTGGACCCCGTGCTCGTGGCGGCGGCCTTTGCCCGCGCCGCCGATGCGGCCTACGCCTCGGTCCGCGATCCGGCCGAGGGCACGATGCTCAGCGCGGTCCGGGCGATGGCACATCGGGTGGCCCAGGACCTGGCCCATATCCCCACCCCGCGGTTGGGCGCCGAGGCATCGCCCGAGGAGCAGGATGAGCTGATCGCCGAGGTGCTGGAGCGGGCGCTGGACGCGGCCAACGAGGCGGTTGAGCGCGGGCCCGAGCAGCTGGACGTGCTCAAGCAGGCCGGTGTCGTGGACGCCGGCGCCTATGGGCTGACCATCATCGTGGCTGGCGTGGTTGCCGCCCTGCGCGGCCGTGAGGCGCCTGAGCTTGCCCACCGCAGCGCGGGCATCCAGAGCCACAACCTCCCCGAGCACAGCTCATCGACCTTCCGCTACTGCACCAACTTCGCCGTGACCGGGGCGGGCTTCGACGGCAACGCGTTCGTGCCGGCGCTGGAGCTCATCGGCGACAGCGTGCTGGTGGTTGGCGACGAGAGCACCATTCGCGTGCACGTGCACACCGACGAGCCGGACGCGGCCGTGGCCATCTTCCACGGCCAGGGGGACGTGTCGCGCCTGGACGTGGCCGACATGCACGAGCAGGTGGCCGAGCGCTCCGCGCGGCTGGGCTGGGACGGTCCGGCCGATGCGCAGGCAGCGTGTGCGGTCGTGGCCGTGGCCAGCGGTGAGGGCATGCGCCGCCTGTACGAGGAGCTCGGCGCCCTGGTCGTGGACGGCGGGCCGACCATGAACCCGTCGACCTACGAGCTTCTGGCGGGCGTGCACGCGGCGGGCGGGGCGGAGGCCATCGTGCTGCCCAATAGCCCGAACGTGATCCTGGCTGCCGAGCGCGCGGCCGAGCTGTCCGAGCTGACCGCGCGCGTGGTGCCCACCACGGCGCCCCAGGAGGGGCTGGCCGCACTGTTGGCATTCGACCCGAGCCGGGACGCCGAATACAACGCCCGGGCCGTGGCTACGGCCGCCGCCGGGGTCGTGCTCGGCGGCGTGGCCGAATCGGCCCGCCAGGACCCCGAGGGACGGTTCGGCGTGGGCGACGCGGTTGGTTACCGAGGCGACGAGCTGGTGTCGTGGGGCGACGCCGCGCAGACGTTGAAGGACACCCTGGCCGCCGTGGCCGAGGGCGCCGAGCTGGTCACCTGCATCGTGGGTGACCACGCGCCGCTGGACGACGACGCGGTCCAGCGGGCGGTGCCGGACGGCGTGGAGCTGGAGCTCCAGCAGGGTGGCCAGCACGCCTGGTGGTGGCTGCTGTGCGCTGAGTAGATGCCCTCGCATTTCGCCAGCAGCGTCGAGTTCTCGGCCGCCGAGGCGCTTGGGGCCGACATCCGGTCGATCCCGCGCCCCAGCATCCTCGAGGGTGAACTCGAGGCGCGTGGCAAGACCGCCAAGGGGCTGCAGACGCTGGGCATCGCCACCCATGGCGACCTGATCGAGCACCTGCCCCACAGCCACCGCGACCGCCGCGATGCACGCACGATCGCGTCGCTGGGCGTGGGCGAGGAGGCCACCGTCGCCGTGGCCGTGCGCTCGGTGGCCGTGAAGCCGATGCGCGACCGCCGCCGCAAGCGGGTGGAGGCCAAGGTGTTCGACCAGACCGGGCCGATGGTGGCCGTCTGGTGGAACCAGCCGTGGATCGCGCGCCAGCTGGGGGAGGGCAGCCAGGTGCTGCTGCACGGCACGCTCAAGCAGCGCAACCAGTTCCACGTCAAGGAGTTCGAGCCGTTCGGCGGCGGTCAGGCGGCGCCCGTGCACACCGTGGGCCTGGTCCCCGTGCACCCCGCCACAGCGCTGGTCTCGGCCCAGACGCTGCGCAAGCTGATCTGGGACGAGTACGGGCGGATCCGCCACGTGGTCGAGCCGCTGCCGGCGGCGTTGCGTACCGCCGAGCGCCTGCCCGACCGGCCCGCCGCGGTGGCCGGAGCACACTTTCCCGACACCGAGGTCGAGGAGGCGGGTGCGCGCCGACGGCTGGCGTTCGAGGAGCTCTACCTGTCCCAGCTGGCGGTTGCCGGTCGCCGCCGGGCCCGCGGCGAAGGCCGGCGCGCGGCGCCCGTGCGGGGCGACGGGGCCCTGGTGGACGCGTGGGTGGCGGCACTCCCGTTCGAGCTGACGCCCGATCAGCAGGCCGCCGGTGCCGAGATCGAGGCCGACATGGCCGCGACGGCGCCGATGCAGCGCCTGCTGATGGGGGAGGTGGGCTCGGGCAAGACCGCGGTGGCGCTGCAGGCCATGTTGCGGGTCCTCGAAACCGGCGGCCAGGCCGCGCTGATGGCGCCGACCGAGACGCTGGCCGAACAGCACCTGCTGACCATCGACCGGCTGCTGGATGGCGCGGTGCCCGTGGAGCTGTTGACGGGCTCCACATCCGCGGCCCGCCGCCGCGATCTGCTCGGTCGCCTCGAGTCCGGCCAGCTGGGGCTGGTGGTGGGCACCCACGCACTGCTGGAGGACCCGGTCCGGTTCGCCTCGCTGTCGCTGTGCGTGGTGGACGAGCAGCACCGCTTCGGCGTGCGCCAGCGCGCCGCGCTGGACGCCAAGGCGCCGGACGGCCTGGCCCCGCACGCGCTGCACATGACCGCGACGCCGATCCCGCGCACGCTGGCGCTGACGGCCTACGGCGACCTCGAGACGACCGTGCTGCGCCACCTGCCCGCGGGCCGCCGTCCCGTGCAGACCTACGTGGTCGACGGTGCCCGCGCCCGCGCGCGGGCCTACGAACGGGTTCGCGAGGAGATCGCCAAGGGCCACCAGTGCTTCGTGGTCTGCCCGCTGGTCTCGGAATCCGAGGCGCTACAGGCCGCCGCCGCCACCGACGAGGCCGAGCGCCTGCGCCGGACCGAGTTCGCCGAGCACACGGTGGGGCTGATCCACGGGCAGTTGTCCAGCGCGGACAAGCAGGAGGCCATGCGCGGCTTCGCCGGTGGCGAGACCGACGTGCTGGTGGCCACCAGCGTGATCGAGGTGGGTATCGACGTGCCCAACGCCACCGTGATGCTGATCGAGGCCGCGGAGCGTTACGGGCTGTCACAGCTGCACCAGCTGCGCGGCCGCGTGGGCCGGGGCCGGCACGAGTCCGTCTGCATCCTGTTCGGTGACCCCAAGCTGCCGCGGCTGGAGGCGATCGCCTCCGACAAGGACGGCTTCGCGCTGGCCGAGGTCGACCTGGACCTGCGTGGGGCGGGGGAGGTGCTGGGCACACGCCAGAGCGGCATGCCCGAGTTCCGTGTGGCGCGTCTGCCCGACGACCAGGAGCTGCTGGAGCGGGCGCGCGCTCACGCCGACGCCACGATCGCCGCCGACCCCGCTCTCGAGCAGCCCGAGCACGCGCTGCTGCGCGGCGCCGTGATCGAGCGCTTCGGCTCGGACCTGGACCCGATCCCCGCGTGAGGGTCGTGGCCGGCACGCACCGCGGGCGCCGGCTGACCCGTCCCGAGGGAGCGCGCCCGACCGCCGACCGGGTGCGCGAGGCGCTGTTCTCGATGCTCGGCGACGTGACCGATGCCGACGTGCTGGACCTGTTCGCAGGATCGGGCGCCCTGGGCATCGAGGCGCTGTCCCGAGGCGCGGCCAGCGCAGTGTTCGTGGACAGCGCACAAGAGGCCACCGAGGCCGCGCGGGCCAACCTGACGACGCTGGGCGAGCGCGGCGAGGTCGTGCGCCGCGATGCCCTCGACTACCTGCGCGCGGTGGGGGGAGAGCGGCGCTTCGACCTCGTTCTTTGCGACCCGCCCTATGATTCCGCTCTCGCCGTGGCACCCTCGCTGGCCGAGCTGCTGCCCGCCGTGCTCTACGACACAGCCGTGACCGTCACCGAGTCAGACATCCGCCGGCCGCTCGAGCTGCCCTTTCCGATCGTGCGCGAGCGCACGTACGGCACCACCAGGATCGTGATCCACCGTGGAAGCTAGGCGCAACGGGACCGCTGTCGTCCCCGGCTCGTACGACCCGGTGACGCTGGGCCACGTGGACATCATCACCCGCACCGCGGAGGTGTTCGACCACGTGATCGTGGGCGTGGTCAACGCGTCGGTGCGCAAGACCAAGAGCGTGTTCAGCGTCGAGGACCGGGTGGCGTTCGTCGAGGCCGAGATCGCGGACTTGGGCAACGTGGAGGTCAAGGACTTCTCGAACCTGCTGGTGGAGTTCGCGCGCGAGAACGGCGCCAAGGCCGTGGTCAAGGGACTGCGCGCCATCTCGGACTTCGAGTACGAGTTCGAGATGAATCAACTCAACCGCAAGATGGCCCCCGACATCGAGTCGATGTACCTGATGGCGGCACCCGAGTACAGTTTCCTTTCCTCCAGCGGCGTCAAGGAGATTGCAACGTTTGGTGGCGACCTGACCGGACTGGTCCCAGCCCAGGTAGCCTCCCGTTTGCAGGAAGCTTTGAAGCGGTAGCGAACTGAGGGTCCGAATCCCATGGATGTCCTAGTACTCATCGACAAGCTGGACGACACCGTCCACAACGCCAAGCCCGTCCCGCTGACGGACCAGGTGCGCGTCGACAAGGAGGAGATCTACGACATCCTCGATCAGATGCGGGCCACGATCCCCGAGGAGATCAAGCAGGCGCGTTGGATCGTCAAGGAGCGCCAGGAGATGCTGGCCGAGGCCAAGCGCGAGTCCGAGCGGATCATCCGCGAGGCGCGTGAGGAGCAGGCACGCCTGATCGGCGACGAAGAGGTCGTCAAGCAGGCCGAGCGCCAGGCCGACGAGATCGTCGAGGACGCCCGCGCCCGCGAGCGCGAGATCCGCCTGGGCGCCGAGGACTACGCCGACGACATCCTCAACACCCTCGAGATCAACCTCGAGAAGTTCACCGCTGCGGTGCAGCGCGGGCGCGACCGGCTCCAGGGCCGCGAAGAGCCCGCCGACGTGGCCTAGTAGCCCCATTGCCCCTCGTCGGGGATTTGGGGTTGCCCCGGAACGGGTGCCGCTGTTAGCGTCGCTCCATGAGAGCTCTCGTCGCTGCGCTTACCGTTGGAGCCCTCCTTTCGCTGGCCGCGCCGGCGCATGCGGCGTGGCCCGCGGCGGGAACGGCCGGATCGTTTTCATCAGCGGCCGCGACGGCCGGAGACGCCAGCCGCTCGGATCTCTGCCCGTTCAACCAGTCAACCCGCGGTGGCGGTACGCTCAGCGCGGCCTTCACTCCGCCAGCTCGGCGGCCAGTGCCGGCACGCCAGCTGGTCGCCGGACCGGACGAAGCTCGTCTTCGCGAACGGCGACCCAAGGCAGCCTGGCGACCGAGGAATACGACCTGTTCGTCCAGGACTTCGCGGGCACCGCCCGTTCAGCGCTCGACGGCACGGAGGCCGCCGACCACCCTCAGCTCCGACCGCCCGGCGTGGTCGCCCGACGGCACGCGGATCGCCTACGAGCACCAGCCGGTGGACAGCGGCACCGCGATCGCGACATCAAGATCAGACGACCTTCGTCTCGCGCGTCCCCGCTGTGACCTCACGCACCCCGGCAACGCCGCTCCGTTCCAGCTCAAGCCCGCCTGGACCCCGGATTCGCAGACCGTCTACTTCGCACCAGAGACCCGTCCGAACACGGCCACGAAACTTCGACATCGTACCGCAAGCCGCGCGGCGCCGGCGGTACCGGACGCACGACAATGTCTGGCCACCGCCTCAGAGCGAGTACCAGCCGTCGATCTCGCCCGACGGCACCAAGATCTGTTACACGCTGACCAACGCCGGTTTCAACAGCACCGCGGAGTCTTCGTCGCACGCGACCACCCCGCCGGGGGCAACAATCAACGTCTCCGACAACGGCGGCGGGGGCGACTATCAACTGCACCTGGTCGCCCGACGGCTTCAGTGGTCGCCTACGTGCACGGGATCTTCACCAGCGGCAGGCTGGTGATGGTGCGCCAGGACAACGACAACAGCCCGATCGAGGTCGAACTGGCCACGACCCGGCAGCAACGACTTCGACGGCAACGCCGACTGGGGCATCGACGGCTCGCCCGACTGCCCCGACAGCACCGTCACCACGCCTCGGAACACCGCGATGACGCTGAACCTCGACTGCACCGACACCGGCCCCGCGTACGAGCGCACCGACCCGAACGGGTCCGTCGCGAACAACGGCAGCCCGGCGAACGGGACCCTGACGCGACGGTGCTCCCCTGGCGAACCCTTCCACCCTCAAGTACACCCCTAACGCGAACTTGCGCGGACACGGACACCTTCATCTTCACCAGCTTCGACGACTCTCGGCTTCGGCACCGACCAGGGCACGATCACGATCATCGTTCAGGCCGCCCCCGGCGGACCGCGGCGGTAACGGCGGTGGGGCCAACGGAGCCAACACGAGGTGCGGCAGCAGGAGGGCAACGATCGTGGGCACCAGTGGCAACGACACGCTCAGGGGGACGAGCGGCGCGGATGTGATCGTCGGCCTCGGAGGCAACGACCGGATCACGGGCCTTGGCGGCCGCGACAGGATCTGTGGAGGCGCGGGCCGCGACCGGATCGGCGGCGGCAGCGGCAACGACCGCATCGTCGGCGGGTCGGGCAACGACCGGGTCGGCGGGAACACGGGCAACGACAGCGTCAAGGGCGAGAGCGGCAACGACAGCGTCAGCGGTAACTCGGGCAACGACAAGCTGTCGGGCGGTGCGGGCCGCGACAAGCTGGGTGGCGGCCCCGGGCGCGACAGGTTGAGCGGGGGCACCGGGCGCGACAGGCTGAGCGGCGGCACGGGACGCGACCGCTGCGGTGGAGGTGGAGGTACGGACCGCGGGCTGGGCTGCGAACGGCGGTCGCGAATCCCGTAACCCGAGCGGCGCTAGCCTGGATCGGATGGCGCCCCTCACGGACACCTTCGATCTGGGAACGCTGCGCCTGGCCTCCGGTGAGGCCGCGCACGCCGACTTGGAGGTGGCCTCCGATCCGCTGACCTTCGGTGGCCAGACCTACGCCCTGCCCGGCGATCGCGTCATGGTCCGCCTGGACGTGTCGCGCACCACGGGCGCCGGCTTCGCGTTACGGCTGCGCTACGCGGCCCACCTCCGCGGCGTGTGCATGCGCTGCCTGGAGGACGCGGACGCCGTGGTCGAGGTGGACGCGCGCGAGGTGGACCAACCCGGCGGTGGCGACGATCTGGAGTCGCCCTACCTGGACGACCAGGAGCTGGACCTGCGCGCCTGGACCCATGACGCGCTGGCGTTGGCGTTGCCCACCCAGATCCTCTGCCGCGAGGACTGTGCCGGCCTGTGCGCCAAGTGCGGCGAGAACCTGAACCACAACCCCGACCACGAGCACGAGCCGGAGCCCGACCCGCGCTGGGCCAGGCTCTCAGAGCTGAAACTGGACTAGCGGCTTGATGTGGGTTAGGGGGGCGGGTCGGGGCTGCTGTGCGCCACGGCGGGGTCGGTGAACGGCTGGCTGGGTGAGGGGGTGGGCCCATCGACGACGGACCCCCTTACCTCTGGACCCAAATCGGCGCCCCGGCCGCCTCCCGGCGACGCCTGCAACGCTCGCAGCCGTCCGGTAACCCGCCCCGACGCCCCCGGGAACGATTGTCGCGCTGACGGGGCCCTGACCCCATCAAAGCGACAATCGTCGGAGCTACCCACTCCCAGCCGCGGTTCGTCAGCGCCACGCAAACCACAACAGCCAACCCCAACCCACACCAAGCCTCTGGCCGCAGCCAAGGTGCGGGCGGGGGGTCCCGGTGACATGAGCCCCCTGGGCGCTATCCTCGGCCGTCGCTATGGCCGTTCCCAAGCAACGACAGTCTTCCGCGCGCACCAACAAGCGGCGCTCCCAGCACAAGATCTCGGCGCCGAGCATCTCGGTCTGCCCGCGCTGTGGCGCTCCCCGCATCCCGCACCGCGTGTGTGGCGAGTGCGGCACCTACGCGGGGCGCGAGATCTTCCGCCCCTCGGTCGACGAGACCGACGACGAGTAGCGCCATTTCCCGAGGGCTCCCGTGATCGCGGTCGACGCGAACGGAGCGGACGGGGGGCCGTCGGTGGTCGCAGAGGGCGCGCGCCTGTCCGGCGAGTCCACGCTGGTGTTCGGCCACGGGTTGCCCGCGGGCGACGGGATGGTTGAGGCGCCGGCGGTTCCTGCGTCCGACAACCCGGCGCGCGCGGTGCGCGCGAACCCGGACGCGTCGATCGTCCAGGCCGCCGCCGCGGTGGCCGACGGCCGCGCCGAAGCGCTGGTGTCGGCGGGCAGCACCGGCCCCACCCTGGCCGCGGCGACGCTGGCCATCAAGCGCCTCAAGGGCGTCCATCGGCCGGCGCTGGCGGTCCTGGTGCCGATCCCGGCCAAGCCCGTGCTGCTGCTGGACTGCGGCGCCAACTTGGAGGTACGGCCCGAGCACCTGGTCCAGTTCGCCTACATGGGCTCGGCCTTCATGGAGGCGGTCATGGGGGTCGACCGGCCCAGCGTCGGGCTACTCGCCGTCGGCGAGGAGAGCGGCAAGGGCACGCCGGACGTCCTGGAGGCCCGCGAGCGGCTGGAGGGCGGGCCGCTGAACTTCGCCGGCAACCTCGAGGGCTTCGACCTGCCGGGCGCCGGCGCCGACGTGGTGGTGGCCGATGGCTTCACCGGCAACATCGCCCTGAAGGTGCTCGAGGGAACATCGCGGGTTGTCAGGGACGCCATCCGCGACGCCATCACCTCGGGCCCGGTATCCAGCGCGGGCGGGCTGCTCATCCGCGGTGCCGTGGGGCGGCTGCGCGAGCGCCTCGACCCCGAGAAGGTGGGCGGGGCGATCCTGCTCGGTCTGCGCAAGCCGGTGGTCGTGGGGCACGGGAGCTTCGGCCCGCAGGGCATCGCCAGCGCGGTGGCGCTGGCCCGCCGTGCGGTGGACGAGGACATGGTCGGGCGTACCCACGCGGCGCTCGAGGCGGCGGGCGCGTTGCGGTCCGCGCCCGCTGGTAGCTTCGCCAGCGTGAAGCCCGAGACCCCCGGAACCACGGGCTGACCCCTGCCTGCGATGGATCGCGACGAGGTCATGCAACGCATCCGTGAGCACCTGGCGGCCGAGCTGGAGGCCGACCCCGCGGTGATCACCGATGCCACCCGGTTCAAGGAAGACCTCGAGGCCGACTCGCTGGACCTGGTCGAGCTGACCGTGGAGCTCGAGGACTCCTACGGCATCCGAATCCCGGACGAGGAGGCGGCCCGCATCCTCACGGTTGGGCAGGCCGCCGACTACGTGGCCGCCCATGCCGACGACGCCGAAAGCTGAGACCGGGGAGAGCCTTGGCGACCTCCTGGACAGGCTCCCGGACGACCTGGCTCGCCAGGCCTTCACGCACGCGTCATGGGTCGAGCACCGCGCCGAGTCCTACGAGCGGCTGGCGTTCCTGGGGGACGTTGTGCTGAGCCTGGCCGTCTCCACCCACCTGTACCCGCGCTTCGAGCGCTACGGCGCGGGCCGGCTGACCAAGGTGCGCGCGCAGACCGTGAGCGGCGCGTCCTGCGCGGCGGTGGCGCTGGACCTGGAGGTGCCGCGGCGGCTGGGCGAGCGCGCCCCCGACGGCGCGGCCGGCCCCAGCTTCGACATGCTTGCCGGCAGCGAACGCGTGCTGGCCTCCATCTGCGAGGCGGTCATCGGCGCGGCGTATCTGGCCTTCGGCATCGACCGGGTCGCGCCCGCCGTGGTCGCGGCTTTCGACGAGGCCATCGAGGGCGCGCTGGAGAATCCGGTGGACCACAAGTCGGTGCTCCAGGAGCGGCTGGCGCAGCGGGCTGAGGTCGTGACCTACGAAATCGTGGAACAGGACGGGCCGGCGCACGCGCGCAGCTTCGTGGCCGTGGCGGAGTCCGCCGGCCGCGAGCTGGGGCGGGGGACGGGCCGGACCAAGAAAGGCGCCGAGCAGGAGGCTGCCCTGGCCGCGCTGGTGGCCGAGGACGACGAGGTGGCCGGCTGATGCACCTGAAGTCGATCTCGATGAGGGGCTTCAAGTCCTTCCCGCACCGCACCAAGCTCGACTTCTCGCCCGGGGTCGGCGTCGTGGTGGGGCCTAACGGCTCGGGCAAGTCGAACATCACGGACGCGGTGCTGTGGGCGCTCGGCGAGCAGAGCCCGCTGGCCGTCCGCGGGCAGTCGATGAAGGACGTGATCTTCGCCGGCGGACACGGCATCAAGGGCTCCAGCTCGGCAGAGGTCGAGGTGGTCATCGACAACGGCGACGGCGGCCTCGAGAACACCGACTTCTCCGAGATCTCGATCCTGCGCAGACTTGGCCGCGACGGCGACGGCGAGTACCGCCTCAACGGCGCCCGCTGCCGGCTGGCCGACGTGGTCGAGGTGCTGTCCGACACCGGTCTGGGCAAGGAGATGCACTCGGTCGTCTCCCAGGGCCGGGTCGAGGCGATCGTGCTGTCCAAGCCGCGCGACCGGCGGATGCTCATCGAGGAGGCCGCGGGGCTGGGCAAGCACCGCAAGCGCCGTCGCCGCGCGCAACTGAAGCTCGAGCGCACCGATGAGAACCTCTCGCGCGCCCTGGACGTGGAGCGCGAGGCACGCTCGCGGCTGCGTCCGCTCAAGCGACAGGCCGAGGCCGCGCAGCTGCACGAGCGCCTCCAGCGCCAGAGCGACGAGGCGCGCTACGAGCTCTCGCGCGACCAGGTCCGCGAGGTGCGCGCGCTGCTGGCCACCGCCGAGGCGGACGCGGTTGCGGCCAAGCAGGTGCGGGCACAGGCGGATGCCGAGCTGGCCGAAGTAGCGAAGCGGCGGGAGGCTGCGGAGGAGGCGCTGACAGCCATCTCGCGTGAGCGCGAGGAGCTCCAGGGCCGCCTGTACGCGGCGCGGTCGGCTCAGGACCGGATCGGGATCCGCATGGAACGTGCACGCGACCAGGCCGCGGCCGCGCGCGACGGCGCTCAGCGACGCAGGTCGCAGCTGCAGCTGTTGGAGACCGAGCTCGCGGGCGCCGATACCCCCGGCGCCGGCGCCGCTTCACGGGTCGCCGTGCTGGAGCAGGAGCTGGCCGCGCTCGAGGGCGCCCGCGAGGAGCGTGTGCAGGCCGAGCTCGCCCAGCTGGACGACGACCGCCGGCGAGCCGAAGCTGCGCGCGCCGAGCTGGCGCAGGCGGCGGAGCTCTGCCAGGGGCAACTCGAGGCTGCCGAACGGACCGCCGAGGAGGTTCGTGCCGAGCGCCGCGACGCGGAGCGCGCGGCCGAGGCCGCACGCAGCCTGGCGGCGCGCTCCGGTGCCGAGCTGGCTGCCGTGAACCAGTTCCTGCGCGCCGCCGGCCCGGCGGGCCAGGAGGCGCCGCCGCTGTCGGACTCCCTGGACGTCGAACCCGGCTACGAGACCGCGCTGGCCGCCGCGCTCGGCCCGCGGCTGCAGGCCGGAGTCGTGGAGAGCCTGGGCCGCGGCGGCAAGGCGCTGGACGCCGCCGGTACGGACGGCGGAGTGGTGATGGTCAACGCGGCGGGGGGCCGGACCCCGTCCGTTGCGTCGCCCTGCGAGGGCGCGCGCCGGCTCCTGGACCACGCTACGCCTTCCGGCGACGCGGCCGCCGTCGCCGAGCGGCTGCTGGCGGACGTGTGGGTCGTCGACTCGCTCGACCGGGTCCCCGACGACTTCGCCGGCTCGGCCGTGACCGCAGACGGCCGCGTCTGGCGGCCGGCTCTGGGCGAGCTGCGCCAGGCCCCGGTTGGTGGGCCCGAGCGTGTCTTGGAGCAGCGCAACCGCCGCTCCGAGCTTGTCAGCGCATCCGATTCGGCGGTACGCGCCGAGGCCGAGGCGCGCGCTGCCGTGCAGGCGGTTGACGAGCGCGTGGCCTCGGCCGACGCCGCCCGCGAGCAGGCCGACCGTGCTCTGCGTGAGGCCACCCGCGATGTGCAGTCCGCCGCCGAAACCGCCAGACACGCGGGCTGGCTGATGGAGCGCCGCCGCGAATCGCCCGACGAGGGCCCGGACGCGGTCCGCCGCGCCGAGCTGGCCGCCGAGGTCCGCGCCGAGCGGCGCGTCGCCGAGGGCGCCGTGCGCGAGCACGAGGAGCGGGTGGCGCGCGTTGCCCGCCTGAAGGACCGGATCGAGCGCGACGGCCAGGTGGCCGAAGCGGCCGAGCGCTCGGCGCAGGCCCTGGACCTGGCGCGCGAGGCCGTCGCTGGCTCGTTGCAGGCGCTAGAGGCCGAGCAGGCCCAGGGAGCCGACGCGGGCGAGCGCACCGCAGCGCAGCTGCGCGAGTGCGCCCACGAGGAGGCCACGCTGCAGGCCAGGTTGCGCGAGGCGGGGGAGCGGGTCACCACCGCCGAGGTAGCCGCCCAGCGGTCGCGCGACGGCGCCGCCGATGCCGATCACACGCTGACCGAGGTGGCCGGGCGCCTCGGCCTGGAGGCAGAGCCGGCCACAACGGGGCTCGAGCCGGAGAAGCGCGTGGACCTGGAGGGCCGGATCGAGCGGCTGGCGCGGCGGCGCGAGCAGCTGGGACCGGTGAACCCGCTGGCTGCCCAGGAGTACGACGAGGCCGTCCAGCACGTCGAGGAGCTGGAGGTTCAGCGCAAGGACCTGGAGGGCGCGCTCGCAGAGCTGAACTGCCTGATCAAGGACACCGACCGGCGCATCCGCGAGAGCTTCGAGGAGACCTTCGAGGCGGCTGCCAAGAACTTCGAGGAGGTCGTTGGCCACCTGTTCCCCGGCGGCAGCGGCAAGCTGCGCCTGGTCAGCCCCGATCAGACGCCGCGGCCGGTCCTGGGCGGCGAGGACGCCGAGCCCGCCCCGGAGGCCGACGACCCCGAGCAACCGCCCGCGGCCGAACAGGGCGTGGAGGTCGAGGTCACACCGGCGGGCAAGTCGTCGAAGCGCCTGTCGCTGTTGTCCGGTGGCGAGAAGTCGCTGGTGGCGCTTGCGTTCATGTTCGCCGTGTTCCTGGCCCGGCCGTGCCCGTTTTACATCCTGGACGAGGTCGAGGCCGCACTGGACGACCTGAACGTGGACCGCTTCCTGCAGCTCGTGCGGCGCTACTCCGATCGGGCCCAGTTCATCGTGGTGACCCACCAGAAGCGCACCATGGACGCGGCCGATCGCCTGTACGGGGTGAGCATGGGCGGTGACGGCGTGTCCAAGGTCATCTCGCGCAAGCTCACGGGCGTGCCGGCGGCTGAGGTGGTCCTCCGCGCCGCCGAAGAGTCCGCCGCCTAAGCTCGGCGCGTGGCACGTACCTGGCAGGAGCTGTTCGCGGTCGACGCCGTCCCGGCGCCCGCGGACGACGCCGCCGGCGAGCAACAGCGCGGCGGCTTCTTCAAGCGCCTCCGCGAGAACATGTCCAAGACCCGCGAGGCGCTGGGCGCGGAACTCCAGGCCACGATGTTCGAGTCGCTGGACGAGGAGGCGTTCGAGCACCTGGAGGAGACGCTGATCTACGCCGACGTCGGCGCGCCCACCACGGCCAGGATCGTGGAGCGCCTGGAGGGCGAGGCCACCGCCGGCGACTTGCAGAGCGGGGAGGACCTGACCAACCGCCTGCGCGAGTTGCTGGCCGAGACAGCCACGCTGCCGGGCGACACGATCGCGCTCGATGCCAGCCCCACCGTGATCCTCGTGGTGGGGGTCAACGGCACCGGCAAGACCACCACGATCGGCAAGATCGCCTGGCACCTGCGCAACGAGTTGGGCCGGTCGGTGCTGCTGGCCGCAGCCGACACCTACCGCGCGGCCGCCGCCGAGCAGCTGGAGGTGTGGGCCGAGCGCGCCGACGTGGAGCTGGTGCGCGGCGCCGAGGGCTCGGACCCGGCCTCGGTGGTCTTCGACGCGCTGGAGGCGGCCACGGCGCGCGGCATCGACGTGGTCATCGTGGACACCGCCGGCCGTCTGCACACCCAGCAGCACCTGATGGACGAGCTGGCCAAGGTACGCAAGATCATCGAGCGCAAGCTGCCCGGCGCTCCCCACGAGACGCTGCTGTCCATCGACGCCACCACCGGTCAGAACGGCTTGCGCCAGGCGCTGCTGTTCCGCGAGGCCACGGACGTCAGCGGCATCGCGCTGACCAAGCTCGACGGCACCGCCAAGGGCGGAATCGCACTCGCCATCGCCCAGGAGCTGGGGGTGCCGGTGAAGCTGATCGGCATAGGCGAGGGCATCGAGGACCTGCGCCCGTTCGATCCGCAGGACTTCGCCAAGGCGATCCTTGAGCCGTAGAGTCAGCCCTGATGGAGGACTGGGTCCTATGGCTGATCGCGGCGGGGGTGCTCGCAGTTGGCGAGATCGTCTCGCTGTCGTTTTTCATGGGCCCGATCGCGGTGGCGGCAGTGGCCGCCTCCGTCGCCGCCGCTGTGGGCGCCGGCCTGGCGCTGCAGCTGACCGTGTTCATCGTGGCCTCGATCGCCTCGATCGGCGTGCTGCGCCCAGTCGCGCGACGCCACCTGAAGACCCCCGCGCAGCTGCGCACAGGCACCCAGGCGCTGGTCGGCGCCCAGGCCGAGGTCCTGGAGCGGGTCGACCGGCGCGGCGGGCAGATCAAGCTGGCGGGCGAGATCTGGAGCGCCCGCGCCTACGACGAGGACGACGTCCTCGAGGTGGGCACACAGGCGCACGTAATGAAGATTGACGGAGCCACGGCGCTGGTCGTCGAGGCCTGACCACCGAAACGGAGGCTTCCCAATGGCCGGACTCATCGCTCTGATCGTCGTTGCAGTCGTGGTGCTGTTCACGATCGCCCGCGGCGTGCGCATCGTGCCCCAGGCCCGCGCCGGCATCGTCGAGCGCCTGGGCCGCTACCAGCGCACGCTCGATCCCGGCCTGGCCCTGGTGATCCCATACGTGGACCGCGTGCGCCCGCTGCTCGACATGCGCGAGCAGGTGCTGTCGTTCCCGCCCCAGCCGGTGATCACCGAGGACAACCTGACGATCCAGATCGACACGGTCATCTACTACCAGGTCACCGACCCCAAGTCGGCCAGCTACGAGATCGCCGACTTCATATCGGCGATCGAGCAGCTGGTGCTCACCACTTTGCGCAACGTCTGCGGCGGCATGACGCTCGAGGTCACGCTGACGTCGCGCGACACGGTCAGCGCCGCGTTGCGGATCGTGCTGGATGAGGCCACCGGCCGCTGGGGCATCCGCGTCAACCGGGTCGAGCTCAAGTCGGTCGATCCGCCGCCTTCGATCCAGGAGGCGATGGAGAAGCAGATGCGCGCCGAGCGCGACCGCCGTGCCGCGATCCTGACGGCGGAGGGCGTCAAGCAGTCCCAGATCCTGACCGCGGAGGGCGAGAAGCAGAGCTCGATCCTGCGCGCCGAGGGCCAGCGCGAGGCCCAGATCCTGACCGCCGAGGGCGAGTCGAAGGCGATCGAGACCGTTTTCGACGCCATCCACAAGGGTGACGCCGACCCCAAGCTGCTGGCCTACCAGTACGTGCAGGCGCTGCCCAAGCTGGCCCAGGGCGATTCGAACACCGTCTGGATCGTGCCGTCGGAGTTCAGTCAGGCACTGGGGCAGCTGAAGTCGGTGCTGCCGGGCGAGGGAGCGGACGATGCGCCCAAGCCGCCGCCACCGCCCGCGCGCCCCAGCTAGCCTCAGACAACCGTGTTCGACTCCCTGTCAGAGCGCCTGAACGACGCGCTCGGCGACGTCCGCTCCCGCGGCACGCTCACCGAAGACGACGTGAACAAGGCGATGCGCCAGGTGCGCCTCGCCCTGCTCGAGGCGGACGTCAACTTCAAGGTCGTCAAGCAGTTCACCTCCGCGGTCAAGGAGCGCGCCACCGGCTCCGATGTGCTGGACGCCCTGAACCCGGGCCAGCAGGTGGTCAAGATCGTCTCGGAAGAGCTCACCGAGCTCATGGGCGGGGCCGGGCGCGATCTGGTGTTCGCCTCCTCCGGCGGGCCCACGGTGATCCTGATGGCCGGCCTGCAGGGCTCGGGCAAGACCACCGCCTGCGGCAAGCTCGCCCAGCACCTCAAGGAGGAGAAGAAGCTGGACGTGGCGCTGGCCGCCTGCGACCTGCAGCGCCCCGCCGCGGTCGAGCAGCTCAAGACCGTGGGTGGTCGTGCGGGCGCGACCGTCTACGAGCAGGGCACCTCCCGCAACCCGGTCGACGTGGCCGAGTGGGCGCTCGGCCAGGCCAAGGCCGACCGCCGCGACGTGCTGATCGTGGACACCGCCGGCCGCCTGCACGTGGACGCCGAGCTGATGAACGAGCTGGTCGCCGTCAAGAAGGCCGTCAAGCCGCACGACGTCGTGCTGGTCGTGGACGCCATGACCGGCCAGGATGCCGTGAACGTGGCCGAGTCGTTCGCCGAGGCCACCGACTTCGACGGCGTGATCCTTTCCAAGCTCGACGGCGACGCCCGCGGCGGCGCCGCGCTGTCGGTCAAGGCGCTGACCGGCAAGCCGATCCTGTACGCCTCGACCGGCGAGAAGCTGGACGCCTTCGAGCGCTTCCACCCCGACCGGATGGCCCAGCGCATCCTCGGCATGGGCGACGTGATGACCCTGATCGAGAAGGCCGAGGGTCAGATGGACGAGCGCAAGGCCCAGGCGCTCGAGAAGAAGATCCGCAAGAACCAGTTCACCCTGGACGACTTCCTCGACCAGATGAAGCAGGTGCGCAACATGGGCCCGCTCTCGGGCCTGCTGAAGATGATCCCCGGCATGGGCGCCCAGATGGGCAACCTCAACGTGGACGACAAGGAGCTCGACCGCCTCGAGGCCATCATCACCTCGATGACCCCGGACGAGCGGGCCAACCCCAAGATCATCAACGGCTCGCGCCGCAAGCGAATCGCCGAAGGCTCGGGCACCAACGTCCAGGCCGTCTCGCACCTGGTCAAGCAGTTCGGCCAGATGCAGAAGATGATGCGCCAGCTCTCCAAGGGCAAGATGCCCGACCTGCAGCAGCTGGCCGGCGGGAGAGGTTAGAGCCGCTTTTCGAACCAGTGGTGCGCGAACGGCTCGGCGTTGTACGGGGCAATCTCCACGTAGTCGTTCGCTCGGTACGTGGCGATCGCCTCGGTCAGCTCGCGGTTGGTGTCCAGACGCACGGTCGACGCGCCCGCCTTCCGGGCGGCCTCCTCCAGTTCACCGAGTAGGCGGCGGCCCACACCGAGCCCGCGGACCTCGGGGTCGACCCACAGCCGCTTGATCTCGCCCGAGGCGTGCTTCAGCGAGCCGGTCCCGATCGCCCGCCCGTGCAGGTAGGCCACGAGCACGAGGTCGGGAACCACGGGCAGGGCGGCCTCGCGTTCCAGGCCGGCCCGCTGCTCGAGCTCGCCGTAGTACGCCGCCACGCAGCGGCGGGCGTCGGGGTGCTCGGGGTCGACGGGCCCGATCTGCACCGCGCCCGCGCTGAGCAGTCGCTGGACGCAGCGCATGGCCGCCACCAACTCCTCCTGCTGGGGGCCGGTGAGCGGGTCGAGCAGCGCCTGGGCCACGGCGTCGCTGCGCTCGTCCAGGATCCGCCGCTCCGCGAGCCCGGCCGGGGTCAGTCTTGCCACGCGGGTCCTGCGATCGGCCTCGCTGGGCGCCACCGTCACCAGGTCAGCCGCCTCCAGGGACTGCACCAGCCGGGTCAGGTAGCCCGAGTCCAGGCCCAGCCGCGAGCGCAGTTCGCGCAGCTCGCGGCCGTCGGGGCCGATCTCCCAGAGCACGCGCGCCTCTCCCATCGGGCGGTCCAGGCCCATGAAGCGGTCGTCCAGCGCCCCCACTCGCGTCGTGACGGTGCGGTTGAAGCGACGCACGTCCGCGATCGGGTTGACGGCCATTCTCTGACCTTAGTCAGAGGACACCCTCCGATCAAGCGGAGGCGTGACCGTCTAACCTGCGCTCCTTATGTCCGTACGAGTACGGCTCACCCGCGTGGGCAACAAGAAGAATCCGATCTGGCGCGTGGTCGTCGCCGACCAGCGCTCGCCCCGTGATGGCCGGTCGATCGAGACCCTGGGCCACTACAACCCCCAGACCGAGCCTTCGACGATCGTGATCGACCGCGAACGGCTCGAGCACTGGCTCGAGCGCGGCGCCCAGCCGACTGGCACGGTCAAGAAGCTGCTGCGCGCGCCCAACACCGAGGCCCCGGCACCTGCCGCCGTCCAGGTGGCCGAGCCCGAAGCGGCACCGGAGCCGGAGGCCGCCCCGCAGGCCGAGGCCACCGAAGCCGCTCCGCAGGAGGCTGCGGTGTCCGAGCCGGATGCCGAGGCTCCCGCCGAGGATGCGCCGGCAGAGCCGGAGGGCGACGCCGAGACGGGCTCCCAGCCCGATCCCGAGGCGCCCACCCCCGAGAGCGCCTAGACCCGACTCCGGTGGAGGACCTGCTGGAGTACCTGGCGCAGGCCCTGGTCGACGACCCCGACGCCGTCAGCGTCGAATCGTTCACCGAGGACGACGGCACGATCGTGCTCGAACTCCAGGTGGCCGCGGACGACACCGGCAAGGTCATCGGCCGTGGCGGGCGCACCATCTCCGCGCTGCGCACGGTGATCAAGGCCGCCTCGGTCAAGGAGAACAAGCGCGTACTGGTCGACGTCCTGGACGCCGACTGACGCCCCCGACCGTGGCGGATCGGAACTCCGAGCGCCTGGTCACCGCGGGCCGCGTCGGACGCGCCCACGGGCTCGACGGCAGCTTCCGTGTCAACGCGCCCGAGCACCCGCTTGCTCCCGGCACCTCCGTGATCGTCGCCGGCGTGGCCCACACCGTTCGCCGCCGCCGCGGCAGTCACGAGCAGCCGATCATCACGCTCGCGGCCATAACGAACCGCGAGGCCGCGGTCGCGCTCGGCGGGGAGCTGCTGCTGGTGGCCGAGAGCGCTTCGCCGCTCGGCCCAGGCGAGTGGCTGGCTTCCGACCTGATCGGCTGCCGGGTCGAGGGCTTGGGCACCGTGGAGCGCGTGATCGCCTCCCCGTCATGCGACGTCCTCGAGCTCTCGGACGGATCGCTGATCCCGCTGATCGCCGACGCCGTCACGGACGTGGACACCGTGGCCGGCACGCTCGAGGTCAACCGCGCATTCCTCGGCCTCGAGGAGCCGCCGACGTGAACATCGACGTGTTCACGCTGTTCCCCGGCTGGCTCGACTGGTTCCGCGGCCAGCGGCACGTGGCGAATGCGCTCGCGCTCGGCCATTCGCTGGAGGGAATCGACCTACGCGCAACGACGCCGCTGAAGTCCGGGCAGGTCGACGACACGCCATACGGGGGCGGGGCGGGCATGGTCATCCGGGTCGACGTGGTCGAAGCCGCCCTGGCAGCTCGCTGGGGCGCGGACGCGGTCGACGGCCGGGGCATGCGGCGGGTGGTCGCGCTGGCCCCCGCGGGTCGCCAGTTCGACGACGCCCTCGCCTCCGAGCTGGCCGCCGAGGACGAGCTGGCCATCCTCTGCGGCCGCTATGAGGGCTTCGACGAGCGAGTCAACGAGCACCTGGCCACCGACGTGGTCTCCATCGGCCCCTACGTCCTGGCCGGCGGCGAGCTGGCGGCGATGGTTGTCTGCGACGCGGTCCTGCGCAAGCTGCCTGGCGCGCTGGGGCACGGCGACAGCGCCCAGGAGGAGTCCTTCAGCCCCGCCCTGGAGGGGGGCCCCGAATACCCCCACTACACCCGCCCGGCCGAGTGGCGCGGCTCCGGCGTGCCAGACGTGCTCACCTCGGGCGACCATGCGCGGGTGCGCGAATGGCGGCTGGAGCGCAGCCGCGAGCGGGCCCGGGGCGATACCTGAACGGGCGGCCGGGTCACACTCCCGGCCCTTCGCTACCATTCGCCGCCGCGCCCAGGCCGCCCGCCGAGCGCCCTCTCAACACGCATGAGCAGTGTCATCGACAACATCGAGCGCGCCCAGCTGCGCCGCGTCCCCGCCTTCGAAGCGGGCGACCGTGTGCGGGTGCATTTCCAGGTCGTCGAGGGCAACCGCCGCCGCACCCAGGTCTTCGAGGGCATCGTGATCAAGCGGCAGGGCACCGGTGTGCGCGAGACGTTCACCGTCCGCAAGCAGTCCTTCGGCGTCGGCGTCGAGCGCACGTTCCCCGTGCACTCGCCCAAGATCGAGCAGATCGAGGTAGCCGCTCGCGGCGACGTCCGCCGCGCCAAGCTCTACTACCTGCGTGACCGTGTCGGGCGCGCGGCGCGCGTCCGCGAGCGCCGCTTCGGCGGCCACACCGCAGACGAGCCGGTCGTACCCGAGACAGCCCCCGCTGATGGCGAGGGCGTCATGCCCCCTCCCGAGACCGACGTGGTGGAGACGGCACCTGACGCCGGCGCCGACGCGGAGGCCGAGGAGGCGCAGGACCCGCGCGACGAGGGCGTGTCCGAGGTGATCGAAGCGGAAGCCGAGGCCCAGACCGAGGCCGCCGACGGTGCCGCCGAGCCTGCAGAACAGCAGGAGGAGCCGGTCGCCGAAGCCGACTCGGAAGCTGCACCCGAGTCCGAAGCAGACCGCGGCGCCTAACGGGCTCCGCGCCCAGCCATGACCCAGACGGTGCGCCGGGGCAAGTCGAAAAAGTCCGGCAACTCCTTCGTTGAGCTGGTGACGATCGTGGTCGTCGCACTGGGGCTCGCGCTCGGGATCCAAGCCTTCCTGGTCAAGCCGTTCCGCATCCCGAGCGAGTCGATGGTGCCCACCCTGGAGATCAGCCAGCGCGTGCTCGTCGACCGCGTGAGCCAGCGCTTCAGTGACCCCGAGCGCGGCGACATCCTGGTCTTCAAGCCTCCGGCAGGCGCCGACACCAGCGAGTGCGGGGCCAACCACCCCGAGGACCAGCCCTGTCCTCAGCACACCAAGGCCAAGTCGGACACCAACTTCATCAAGCGCGTCGTCGGGCTTCCCGGGGACCGGCTCTCGGTCAAGCGCGGCCGCGTGTACATCAACGGCAAGCGCCAGAACGAACCGTTCATCCGGCCCGATTCCGGCTGCTCGATCTGCAACCTGCCGCGGCCGATCACGATCCCCAAGGGCCAGTACTACATGATGGGCGACAACCGCGGTGAGAGCGCCGACAGCCGTGAATGGGGCCCGGTGCCCAAGGACTGGATCATCGGCAAGGCCTTCTTCACCTACTGGAAGCCGGACCGGATCGGCACGCTGTAAAGCTCTTGCGGCCTTCCATGGCCGCGCCTTTAGAAGAAGGCGCCATCCGGGCGCCGAGACCGGCGGCTACGCCGCCTCCTCCCGCCCGGCCGCCGTTCCGCCCGCGGTGCCACCTATCATCGCCGCACCGTGGCCGAGCCGAGCAACGCCGCCGCAGACATCACCCCGCCCCGCGGCCCCTCCCAGAAGAAGCTCTCGCGCCAGGCGCGAAAGGCCCGTGCGCGCAAGCACAGCGGCCGCCGCCTCTTTGCGTTCGACCGTGAGATCGGCAGCCGCTGGGTAGCCGGCGCCGACGAGGCCGGGCGGGGCTCGCTCGCCGGGCCGATCGTCGGAGCGGCGGTCCTGTTCGATCTCGAGCGGCTCACGCTTGGCGATCGCCGCGCCCTTTCACGCCTGAACGATTCCAAGCAGCACACTGAGGAGTCCCGCGAAGCGCTCTTCCCGCTCGTCCTCCGCGCCGCCGCCAAGACAGCGATCGTCGAGCGCTCCGTCCGTGCCATCGACGGCCGTGGCCTGCACGTCAGCAACCTCGACGCGCTCCGCTCCGCCTTGCTGGCGGTGTCCTGCCCAGGGACCGTCTGCCTGGTCGACGGGTTCAACGTGCCCGCGATGGAGCATGAGCAGCGCGCGGTCATCGACGGCGACTGTCGTAGCGCCGCCATCGCGGCCGCGTCGGTCCTCGCCAAGGTCAGCCGCGACCGCTACATGCGCCGCATCCACGAGCAGCACCCCGAATGGGACTTCGCCACCAACGTCGGCTACTCCACGCCCGAGCACCGGGCAGCTATCGCCAAGCACGGGGTGTCCCCGCTGCACCGGATGTCGTTCGCATCGATTGCGTACAACCAACTCAAGCTCGCCTGAGCGCTCAGGCGCACTTGGCGGCGCTCGTCCAGACAGCGCTCCGGCTCAGAATGCGTTCTCGATGTGGTCCAGGCTCAGCAGTTCTCCTCTCGCGTTGACCAGCACGCCGATTGCGTCGAAGCGGAGGTCCGGGGCTCCGCGTACCCGGCCGGAACGCGACAGCCACTCGGCAGCGAGCCGGCGCAGGCGGCGCTGCTTGGCGGGGCCGATCGCCTCGAGTGGGGATGAGGGACCGGAGCGTCCCCCGGTCACCCGGGTCTTGACCTCACAGAACACCAGCGTGGCGGCGTCGGCGGCCACGATGTCCAGCTCGCCCTGGCGGCTGCGGACGTTCGTGTCGACCACCTCGTAGCCCGCGCGTCGAAGGTGGTCACAAGCGAGGCGCTCGCCCAGATCTCCTAGGCGGCGGCGGGGGTCGCTGGCGGTGGGCGTGGACATGACCTGCACGCTAGGAAGCGGTGCGTGACACGTGGGTGACGTAGGTGACGATTCGGTTCCGGTCGGCTCCGGGAACTGGTGCGGCATCGTCACGTTCGTGACCCACGGGGAACGCACGGCCACCTAGCTTGGCCGTGTGCTCGCGAGCATCGCCACATTCGCCCTCGAGGGGGTCGACAGCCGGGAGGTCACCGTCGAGGTGGACGTACGCCGCGGGCTACCCGCCTTCACCGTGGTCGGACTGCCCGACCCGTCGGTGCGCGAGGCGCGAGAGCGGGTCCGCGCCGCGATGTTGAACTCCGGCCTCGACTTCCCGCTCCAGCGGATCACGGCGAACCTCGCACCCGCGTCCGTGCGAAAGGCCGGACCCGGCTTCGACCTGGCGCTGGCGGTGGCGGTTCTCGTGGCCGGGGGTCAGGTGCCTGCCGAGCCCCTCGCGGACGTCGCCGTCTGCGGTGAGCTGTCGCTGAGCGGGACCCTGCGACCCGTCCGGGGAATGCTCGCCAGCGCCCTCGCGGCGCGGGCAGCCGGCTACGCGCGGATTATCGTGCCCGACCCCAACGCGGCAGAGGCGGCGCTTGCAGATGGCCTCGAAGTACTCCCCGTAGGCGACCTCGGTGCGCTCGTCGATCTGCTGCATGGCCGCTGGACCCCGGATCCGGTGACCGCGCCCCGGCGTGACCCGAGGCCGGCGCCGGTCGCACCGGATCTGGCCGAGGTCCGGGGCCAGCAGGACGCGAAGCGGGCGTTGGAGATCGCCGCCGCCGGTGGGCACAACCTGCTCATGGTCGGCCCACCCGGGGCGGGGAAGACGATGCTCGCCCGGCGCGTGCCGGGCATCCTGCCGCCGCCGGACTTCGCCGAGGCCCTCGACATCACGCGTGTGCACAGCGTGGCCGGGCTTGGCGCGGGCGAACTGGCCCGCGAACGGCCGTTCCGCTCGCCCCACCACACCATCTCGCCGCAAGGCCTGGTCGGCGGCGGGGCCCGCCCGCGTCCCGGCGAGGTCACGCTCGCCCATCGTGGCGTGTTGTTCCTCGACGAGCTCGCGGAGTTCTCGCGGGCGGCGCTCGAGGCGCTCCGCCAGCCGCTGGAGGAGGGGAGGGTCGACATCGTGCGAGGGCAGCACTCCGTCTCGTTCCCGGCCTGCGCGGTGTTGGTGGCCGCCTGCAACCCGTGCCCGTGCGGGAAGAGCCCGGCAGCGTGCCGTTGCGGAGAGCTCGAGCGGGTCCGTTACCAGCGGCGCCTGAGCGGTCCGCTCCTGGACCGGATCGACATCGTCTGCCAGGTCACGCCGCCGCCGGCTCGAGACCTGGTGGAGGCGCGCCCGGGCACCGGCGAGGGCACCGAGGACGTGCGTGCGCGGGTCGTTGCCGCCCGCGCTGTCCAGGTAGCGCGGCTCGCGCACCATGAGGCAACCTGCAACGGGGAGATGGACGCGGCCACTGCCCGCCGACACGTCCACGTCGGCAAGGGGTCTCGACGGCGCCTCATCCGCTCGCTGGAGTCGGGCGCCCTGAGTGGGCGGGGCCACGACCGGGTGCTGCGCCTGGCGCGGACGATCGCCGACCTCGGCGGCCGGGATCGCGTCGTTGCCGCAGACCTCGATGAGGCGCTCGGATACCGGCTGGTGCCACCGCAGCTGGTGGCCGCATGAGCCGCCCTGACCTCCAGGATGGTGTTGCCGAGGTCACGGGCTCGGCCTGCGCGGCGTGCCTCAGGCGCGGCATGCTGGTGGGGCTCCTGGCAGCGCGGCTCGCCGACAGGCTCGCCGGCGACCGGCGCAACCCGTCGGCGGTGCTGGCCCTTGATGACGAGAAACTCGTCGAGGTGCTGGCGGGCGCCGGCAAGCGCGACGAGGCTCGACGTTTTCTGGCGGACTTCGATCCCGACCGGGCCCGTGCCGAGATCGCCCGGGTCGATGTCGGTGCGGTATGCCGCCATTCAATTGGGTTCCCCGACGCGCTGTTGCAGCTCGACGACCCGCCGGCGGTGCTCTTCGCACGAGGGAACGCGACGCGGGGCTTCGCTGCGCTGTCCCGCGGCGACGCGGTCGCGCTCGTCGGCAGCCGCCGGGCCTCGCCGCATGCCATCGAGATGGCCCGCGAGCTGGGGCGCGGCCTGGCTGCAGCTGGGATCACCGTGGTCAGTGGCCTCGCGCTCGGCGTGGATGCCAGTGCTCACGTGGGTGCCCTCGACGGGGGCGGGTTCCCGGTCGCGGTCCTCGGCGGCGGGCCCGACGTCGTCTACCCGCGCACGAACGCCGGCCTGCACGAGCGTATTGCCGCCAAGGGCCTGCTGATGTCCGAGCTGCCACCGGGGCAGCGCCCGTTTCGCTGGAGTTTCCCGGCCCGGAACCGGATCATGGCCGGGCTATGTCAGGCGACGGTCGTCGTCGAGGCCGCTGAGGGATCTGGATCGCTGATCACGAGCGAGTTCGCCGAAGATCTGGGTCGCGTAGTCGCCGCGGTGCCCGGTCCCGGTCTCTGGGCCCGGGCGCGGGGGAGCAACGCGCTACTCCGGTCAGGGGCCGCGGTGATCACACGCACCGAGGACATCCTCGACGAGCTGTACGGCATCGGCGTGCGGCCGACGGTCTCCGCGCTGGCGGGTGGCCAAGGGCCGCCGGCGGACGGCGCGGACAGCGATCCGGCGGACGATCCCCCGACCGCCGCCGTACTGGCTGCCATCGAGGCCGGCGCCGGGGTCGACGGGGCCTGCGAGGCCAGTGGTCTGCCGGTCGCGGAGGTCCGGGCGATGCTCGCCCGAATGGAGGAATCGGGTCGCCTGCGGCGCGATGTCCTGGGCGCCTACGTCAGGCGCTCGTCGTAACGTGGATACGGCGCATATTCTTGCTTCGCCGCCGCTTTCGCCGCGCTCGCTTTGGACGCCACCTCACCTCCACGACTGCTCTCCATCGCCGGCTCGGACTCGGGCGGTGGGGCAGGGATCCAGGCCGACCTCAAGGCATTCGCGCGCTGTGGAGCGCACGGAATGACCGCAGTCACGGCGATCACGGCCCAGAACACAGTCGAGGTCACGGCGGTGCACCCGCTGCCGGCTGCGGTTGTGCTCGACCAGGTGCGGGCGGTGGTCGACGACATCGGGGTGGACGCGGTCAAGGTCGGGATGCTCGGCGATGTGGCCACGATCGAGGCGGTGCGCGAGGCACTCGGGCTGGTCGGGGCGGTGCCGGTGGTGGTCGACCCCGTGATGGTGTCCGAGAGCGGCTCGGTGCTGCTGCGGGAGGACGCCAGGGACGCCCTGCGGGAACAGATCCTCCCGCTCGCCACCGTGGTCACACCCAATCTGCCCGAGGCGCGCGTGCTGGCGGGACTACTCGACGAGCAGGACGCCCGCGAGTTGGCCAGGAGGATCCGGGAGCTCGGGCCGGCGGCGGTGGTCGTCACCGGGGGCCACCGGAAGCAAGGGTCGGATCTGTACTACGACGGTCAGGACTTCCACGAGATCGCGGGCGAGCGCCACCCTGACGGCGCGGCCCACGGGTCGGGCTGCACGCACTCGTCGGCGCTGGCGGCGTTCCTCGCTCAGGGACACTCGCCGTTGGAGGCGGCGCGGCGGGCGCGCGGCGTTGCCGCGGACGCGGTGAGGGATGGGCTGCGGTCGATCGGCCGCGGGGTTGGGCCGGTGGATGCACTCGGGATCACGGCCGACTAGCGGGCCTGCGAGGGCACCTCTGCCATAATCGCTTGTCCGCGGGATCACGCCTTGCGGAGTTCGAAGGAGACCCAGATCAAGTTTCTGCGCATGAAACCCGGCCATGGTGAAGTCCTCCTCACGGAGGGCGATCCCGAGCTGGCCGAGGACGAGGACCGGCTGGTGGAGGAGTTCCGCCGCCAGCTGGACGCCGGGATGTGGGCCGCTGTGCCCACCGAGGATCCGGGCAGCGGCCGGCGCGAGGCGCTGATGGTCCGTGACTACTCGGAGATCCCGCCGGCGTCCGAGCGGGTGATTTTCTTCCCGCGCGCTGCGGGCGGCTGAGCGCCCGATGCTGCTCGCCCTGCTCGTCATGGCCGTCGTGACCGCGGCCCTGGCCGCGCCGCTGGTGTTGCGGTGGGTGAAGCTCCGGCTCGCGGACCGCAGGCAGCGACGCGCCTACGCGGACGCCGCCGCGCCGCCGCAGATCGGCTACGACCCTGGCCGGGAGCGGCGCGCCGAGCAACGCGCCCGCCAGCTGCTGCGCTCGTGCGTGAACGAGGCGGAGTGGGCGATGTACCGCGACCTGGGCTTCCTACGTGTGTCCGGCCGATCGCCCCGTGGTGGCGCGTCCGGGCCGCGCCGGCCCGGGCCCGGGTACGCCTACCTGGTGTACCCGCACAAGCCGATCGTGGCCTACGTGCCCGCTGACGGCCGGTTGCTGAGCGAGTACTGCGTCCAGTTCCCCGATATCCACGGCGACGGCGGCACCAGGCTGCCCGCGTCGGACGACGTGCTGGCCAAGTGGATGGCGCTGACCTCGGACGAGAGCCGCGTGATCGGTCAGGCGAACATGCACCTGGTCGGCCGCCAGCTTGACCCCGCCCGGGTACGACGCGACCTCTGGCGCCTGTCCGAGTGGGAGCGCCGCCGCGCGGACGGCTCGGTCGAGGCACAGCTTTAGTGGCCGTCGATCCACGCGCGCGTAGCCGGATCCAGCTCGAGGGCCCGGACCGGGCAGCCGCGCGCTCATATCTGAAGGGGATCGGCCACGACGACGAGTCGCTGTCGCGGCCGATCATCGGCATCGCCAACACGTGGACCGAGGTCATGCCGTGCAACTTCCACCTGCGCCGCCTGGCGGAGCGGGTCAAGGAAGGCGTCCTCGCGGCCGGTGGCACGCCGATGGAGTTCAACACCGTGGCGGTGTCGGACGGCATCACGATGGGCACCGAGGGCATGCGCACCTCACTGGTCAGTCGTGAGGTCATCGCGGACTCGATCGAGCTGGTTGCCCGGGGTCACATGTTCGACGGTGTCGTGGCCCTTTCGGGGTGCGACAAGACGATCCCCGGCTGCGTGATGGCGCTGGCCCGTCTCGACATCCCCAGCGTGATGCTCTACGGCGGCTCGATCCGCCCCGGGCGTTTCAAGGGCAAGGACGTGACGATCCAGGAGGTCTTCGAGGCTGTCGGCGCCCACGCCGCGGGCAAGATCGACGACAAGGAACTCAACGAGCTGGAGAGCGCCGCCTCACCGGGGCCCGGCGCGTGCGGCGGCCAGTTCACCGCAAACACGATGGCGCTGGCCTTCGAGATCCTGGGGATCTCGCCGGTCGGGTCGTCGATGGTGCCGGCCGAGGAGGGGAAGAAGGGCCAGGTGGCTGAGGACGCAGGCCGGCTGGTGATGGACGTGGTGAAGCAGGACCTGCGCCCGAGCAAGATCATCACCAGGGCGTCACTGGAGAACGCGATCGCCGGCGTGGCGATGACCGGCGGCTCCACCAACGCGGTGCTCCACCTGCTGGCGGTTGCCAACGAGGCCGGGGTGGACCTGAACATCGACGACTTCGACCGGATCGCGTGGGCGACGCCGCTGCTGGCCGACCTCAAGCCCTTCGGCAACTACGTGGCGCCCGACCTGTGGCGCGCCGGCGGCGTGCCGCTCGTGGCATCACGACTGGCCGAGCACGGCTCGCTGCAGCCGGAGCCGATCAACGTGACCGGCCAGAGCATCGGCGAGGCCGCCGAGGAGGCCGAGGAGGCCGAGGACCAGCCCGTCGTGCGGCCGCTGGAGGATCCGCTCGCCCCCAACGGGGGCTTCGCCATCCTGCGCGGCAACCTGGCGCCCGATGGCTGCGTGGTCAAGCTGGCCGGCCACGGCCGCCGCACACACAGCGGGCCCGCACGGGTGTTCGAGGGCGAGTCGGACGCCTTCGAAGCGGTCAAGGCCGGCAGCTTGAAGGAGGGCGACGTGGTGGTCATCCGCAACGAGGGCCCCTCCGGCGGCCCCGGCATGCGCGAGATGCTGGCCGTGACCGCCGCAATCCAGGGCGAGGGGCTCGGCGATTCGGTCGCGTTGCTCACCGACGGGCGCTTCTCCGGCGCCACCCACGGCTTCATGGCCGGGCACGTTGCCCCGGAGGCCGTCAAGGGCGGCGCCATTGCCGCTGTCGCCGAGGGCGACACCATCACCTTCGACGTTGAGAACCGGCGTCTGGACGTCGACCTGTCCGACGCGGAGATCGCGACGCGGATCGAGGCTTACGAGTCGCCCGAGCCGCTGTACACGCACGGGGTGCTGGCCAAGTACGCCAAGCTGGTCGGCTCGGCGTCCCAGGGCGCGCTTACCGGCTGAGCTCGCCCTCCAGCTCGCCCTCGGATACCTGGTACACCAGGAACTCGGCCAGGTGGTCGTTGAACGTGACCGGCCGCTCGGCCATCGAGACATGGCCGGTGTCGGCCATGATCAGTTTGCGCGAGCCCTTGATCAGGTCCGTGAACTTGTCGGCGTCCTCGACCGGGATGGTCATGTCCTTGTCGCCCCAGACGACCAGCGTGGGGCAGCCGATGATGGGCAGACTGTCGCGCAGGTCGTACTCCAGACAGCCGCGCATGGCGTTCACGAAGCCGGGCTTGCCGGTGCCCTTCATCAGCCCCTCGAATGCGAAGTCGGCCTCCAGCCTGCCGGGATAGCGGGCCACCAGCAGCAGCGCCCAGTGGCGCATGCGCGGGCGGCGGGCGACGGTGCGCAACTGGGCCACCGTCATGGCGGTGGCCAGGCCGACCGCCTTGGTCACGGCCATGACCGGCCGCTTCGCCATGTCCATCTGGGACACGCCGGCGGCCGAGATCAGCATCAGGCGTTCAACCAGCTCCGGGCGCTTGATGGCCAGCTCGGAGGCGATGTAGCCACCCATCGAGTTGCCGACCAACACGCACGGGCCCAGCCCGAGCTGGTCGCAGAGGTCGGCGACCACGCGGCCATAGAACTCGATGCTGATCTGCTCGGAGGGCATCGGCGACAGGCCGAAGCCGGGGAGGTCGACCGCGATCACGCGCCGCTCCTGGGCGAAGCGGGGGATGTTCTCGAGCCAGTTCTGCCACTGGCCGCCGAGGCCGTGGATGAACACGATCGGGTGCTGGTCGCCGGAGCCGATGTCCACGTAGTTGAGCTGGGCGCCCGCGGCGCGCGTGCGGTGCTGATGGGCGATCCAGTCGACGCCGCGCCAGTCCGGCCGGTCACTGACGCCGTAATCGTCGCCGGCCCGGCGCGCCTGCGATGGGCGAGCCGGCACGACCTTGGGAAGCGGTGCGGCCATGGCTGTCCCCTACGGTACCGGGCGTGGCCCGAATCGCCATCGACATCGACTCCACGCTGCACCACTACTGGGACCTGCTGGACCGGATCGCCCGGGACCGCTTCGGGGTGGCGCTGCCCTACGCCGAGCAGGCCGACTGGGGGATCACCCAGCTGGAGCGCCGGCAGCTGATCGAGTGCGTGACCGAGACCCACTCGGACGAGAACATCGAGGCAGCCGAGCCCTACGACGGCGCGGTCGAGACTGTGAACCGCTGGCATCAGGCCGGGCACTTCATCCACGTGACCAGCCACAGGCGCGAAGCGTGCGCGCCGGCCACCCGCCGCTGGCTCGAGGCCACCGGCTTCCCCTACGACGACCTGCACTGCAGCTTCGACAAGCTGAGCCGCTGCGTAGAGCTGGACATCGACGTCCTGGTTGACGACAGCCCGGTGAACATCGCCGGCGCCCGCGAGCGCGGGATGCTGGCGGCCACCCTGGTGCACCCCTGGAACGAGCGGTTGATGAACGGGGACGACGAGGGCGTGATCGGCGCGCCCGACTGGGCCGTGCTGGAGCAACGCCTGGCCCCGTTCCTGACATCATCGCCCTGATGGCCGACCACGCACGCACGCCGCTGAGCCTGCGGGAGCGCCTGGCGGACGACGAGGGGGACCGATCCGGCCTGCCTTCCGTCCGCGGGGGCGACCTCCGCCGGCACCTGCCCGGTGTCGAGCCCGACCGCACCCTGACCGACTGGGGCCGGTCCGAGCGGGTGGAGCGCCTGCTGGACGAGACGCTGGTGGACTTCCTCTACCGCTACTGGTTCCGCGCGGACGTGGAGGGGATCGAGAACGTGCCCGCTTCCGGCGGGGCGCTGCTGGTGTCCAACCACTCCGGTGCACTGCCGCCCGACGCCACGATGATCGGCAAGGCGATCCGCGAGGAGCATCCGCACCCGCGGCCGCTGAACATCACCGTCGAGCACTTCTTCAAGGGCTACCCGGGCTTCTCGATGCTGCTGCCCAAGGTCGGCGCGGTGGCGGCCCACCCTGCCAACGTGCACCGCCTGCTGTACGACGAGGAGCAGCTGGTGCTGGTGTTTCCCGAGGGCCGCAAGGGCACGGAGAAGCTCTACAAGGACCGCTATCGCCTGCGCCGCTTCGGCCGCGGCGGCTTCGTGCAGGCCGCCATGAAGGCGCGCGCGCCGATCGTGCCGGTGTGCGTGGTCGGGGCCGAGGAGGCGGCGCCGGTGTTCGCCCACTCGGGCCTGCTCCAGAAGCTCACCGGCCTGCTGTACGTGCCGCTCACGCCCACGTTCCCGCACCTGGGGCCGCTGGGCATGCTGGGCTACCTGCCGGCCAAGTTCAAGCTGCGCTTCCTGGAACCGATCTACTTCGACGAGTCCGATCAGGAGGACGACAGCTCGGTGGTGCAGACAGTGGCCCAAGAGGTGCGCGCGCGGATTCAGGAGAACCTGTTCGACATGGTCTCCAAGCGCGAGTCGGTGTGGTTCGGATGACCGGTTCGAAGCGCATCCTGATCACCGGCCTGTCCACCTACTGGGGCGGCCTGCTGGCGCGGGCGCTGGAGGCCGACCCTGCGGTCGAGGCGATCGTGGGGGTGGACAACGAGGAGCCCAGCGTGGAGCTGGACCGCACCGAGTACGTGAAGGTGGGCGCCCAGCACGCGCTGCTTCGGCGCGTGGTGGAGGCGGCCGAGATCGACACCGTGGTGGACACGCGGCTGGTGGTGGACTCGGTGTCCACCAGCCCGCGGCTGGCGCACGAGAACAACGTGATCGGCACCATGAACCTGCTGGCGGCCTGCGGCGGCCCGCAGAGCAGCGTGCGCAAGTTCGTATTCAAGTCCTCGACGCACTACTACGGCGCCAACCAGGACGACCCGGCGTTCTTCGACGAGACGATGGGCCGCCCGCACCCGCCCAAGACGCCAATTGAGCGCGACGTGCTGGAGGCCGAGGCGTCGGTGGCCGAGTTCGCCGACCGCAACCCGGGCGTGTCCGTGAGCGTGCTGCGGATGGCCAACGTGCTGGGGCCGGACGTGAACACCTCGCACATCGACCTGATGCGCCTGCCCGCGCTGCCGATGATCCTGGGCTTCGATCCGCGCTACCAGTTCGTGCACGAGGACGACGTGGTGCACGCGCTGGAGCACGTGGTCAAGGACGATCTGCCCGGCGTGTACAACGTGGCCGCCGACGGCGTCCTGGCGCTGACCGAGGTGGCCGGTCTGCTGGGCAAGCCCTACGCGCCGGTGCTGTCGCCGTGGGGGACCGGCGTGGCCGCCACCATCGCGCGGCGGCTCGGCGTCCGGATCCCGCCCGAGATGCTGGCCCAGTTGCGCTTCGGCCGCGGCGTGGACAACCGCCGCTTCAAGGCAGTGGGCTTCGAGTACAGCCATACCAGCCGCGAGGCGGTGGTCGCCCTGGCCGAGCACCTGCGTCTGCACCCGCTCCTGCGTGACGCCGGCGAGCCCTACCGCTACGAGCGCGAGGTCGAGGAGTTCCTGCGCTGGAGCCCCAACGTGCGCAACTCCCGGCCGAAGGAGGTGGTGGCGGCGATGGCCATCCCGTCCTCGCCCCCTCCGCCAGTGGACCACTACGACGACCTGGAGGCCGAGGAGGTGCTGCCGCTGCTGGGGTCGCTCGAGCGCGCCGACCTCGAGGCGCTGCGCGAGTACGAGCGCGAGCACCGGGCGCGCGACAGCGTCATGGGGGCCATCGAGAACCATCTGAGCCCGCCCGCCGCAGCCCCCTGAGCAACGCATCCGATCCGGCTCGGCCCGCGTAGAATCCGCAATCGCGGTTGCACGCGTGAAGTAAAACTCGAAAACCCGGTGAAGACGCCTCTACGATGGGCGTTCGCGCCCGTTCTGCCGTACCCGGTCACAGATGCGACAGAAATCCTTCATCGCCATTGCCGTGCTGGTCGTCCTGCTCCTGGTGGGCGCCGTTGGCGTGAGTGCGTACGACTCCTCCAAGGAGGACCAGATTGCGGAGGGGATCACGGTCGCCGGGGTCGACCTGGGTGGGCTCAGCGCCGACGAGGCCCGGGCCGCGATCGCCGAACAGGTGGCCGCGCCGCTGGAGAAGCCGGTGGTGGTCACCCACGGCGACAGGCGCTTCACGCTTTCCGCCAAGGACGCCGGGCTGAACGCGGACGCACAGGCCATGGCCGACGAGGCCGTGGCCGCCAGCCGCGAGGGCTCGGTCTTCACGCGCGTCTGGCGCGAGGTGACCGGCGGCAAGGAGGACACGGAGATCCCGCCGCGGGTGACCTACTCGAAGGCGGCCGCCAACAAGCTCGTGGCGCGCGTGGCCGAGAACGTGGACCGGCCCGCCCAGGACGCCAAGCTCGAGTTCCCCTCGCTGGCGAAGGTCGACTCCAAGGACGGCCTGAAGGTGAACGCGGACAAGCTGCGCACCACCGTCGCCGCGGCCATGACCAACCCCGACCGGCGCATTGTGGCGGCGCCGGTGCAGACGACCAAGCCCAAGGTCACGCGCGACCAGCTGGCCCGCAAGTACCCGACGCTTGTGGTGGTGGAGCGGGGCGCCTTCCAGCTCAAGCTGTACAAGGACCTGAAGCTGACGAAGACCTACCGGATCGCGGTCGGGCAGGTGGGACTCGAGACCCCGGAGGGCCTCTACGCCATCCAGAACAAGGCGATCAACGCGGCCTGGTCGGTGCCCAACAGTGCCTGGGCCGGCTCGCTGGCCGGCACGGTGGTCCCGGGCGGCGCGCCGGACAACCCGCTCAAGGCTCGCTGGATGGGCATCTTCGACGGCGCCGGCATCCACGGCACCGACCAGGTGGGGTCGCTGGGGACAGCGGCTTCGCACGGCTGTGTGCGCATGGCCATACCTGACGTGATCGAGCTCTACGACCAGGTCAAGGTGCAGACGCCTGTCTACATCGGCTGAGCGTCAGACACCGATCGAGTCGACGGGAACCTCGACCCACCCGTCGGCCTCCATGGAGGCCTGGCGGTCCAGATGCCGAATGCAGAGCATGCCGATGAACACACCACGCATCTGCTTCACCACCACCGCGTACCACATGGTCGATGCATCGCGCGGTCCCTGGATCGGATGCCACGGCTGCACAGGCTTGTCTTCGTCGTCCACCAGTCCCGCCGCCGCCAACTGGCGCTGCACGGCAACCCGTCCGTCCTGAGTGTTGACGAAGAACCCCGACAAGCCGGTTACGAACCCTAGTTGGAGCGCGGCCCTGCGCGACTTCGACGAGGGCTTGCGGCGTCAGCAGCTGGCGGAAAAGACGCGCCGCGCGTACGGGGTCGACCTGGGCCAGCTGGCCGAGTGGGCAGGCGCCCACTCGCTCGCGCCCGAGCAACTGGACTTCCGCGCCCTGCGCCGGTTCGCCGGTGTGCTCTCCGAACGCGGCATGTCGCGCTCGACCGTGGCACGCAAGCTGGCGTCGATCCGCTCGTTCTACGCCCAGCAGGTGCGGGCGGGGCGGCTGGAGGCCAGCCCAGCGGACCTGGTGTCCTCGCCCAAGCGCGACTCGCACCTACCTACCGTGCTCAAGCCGGCAGAGCTGACGGCGCTGCTGGACTCGATGCCGGGCTCCACGGCGCTGGAGCTGCGCGACCGCGCCATGTTCGAGCTGACCTACGCCGCGGGCCTGCGGGCCGAGGAGGTGGTGGACCTGGACCTGGACAGCCTGGACCCGGATGCCGAGGAGCTGCGCGTGGAGGGCAAGGGCGGCAAGACCCGGGTGGTGCCCGCGGGGGAGGCGGCGTGGCGAGCGCTACGGGCCTGGCTGGACCGCGGCCGCCCGCAACTGGAGCGCCAGGCCGACCCCGCGCTTTTTCTCTCCAAGACCGGCCGCCGGCTGTCCACCTCCGACGTGCGCCGGCGGCTGACCGCGGCTGTCCGGCGCGCCGCCATCCAGGGCGGGGTGTCGCCGCACACGTTGCGCCACTCGTTCGCCACCCACCTGCTCGAGGGTGGAGCCGATCTGCGCAGCATCCAGGAGCTGCTCGGCCACGCGTCGATCAGTACGACCCAGACATACACTCGGGTAGAGTCGCTGCGCCTCAAGAAGGCTTATGCGCAGGCTCATCCCCGAGCCTGAAGGGCAGGACCAGTGGAAACCAACGTCAAGGCGATCGAGCTACGAGATCTGTGGCGCCGTTACAAGGAAAACGGCGACCCTGGTGCGCGCGAGCGCCTGGTCCTGGCCTACTCGCCGCTGGTCAAGTACGTGGCCGGCCGCATGTCCAGCGGGCTGCCCGCGCACGTGGAGGAGTCCGACCTCATCTCGTACGGGCTGCTTGGGCTGATCTCGGCCATCGAGCGCTTCGAGCCAGCGCGCGAGATCCGCTTCGAGACGTTCGCCATCACCCGCATCAAGGGCTCGATCATCGACGAGCTGCGCTCACTGGACTGGGTCCCGCGGTCGGTGCGGGCCAAGGCGCGCGAGATCGAGCGGGCCAACGCCAAGCTCGAGCACAAGCTGCAACGCGCGCCGACCGACAAGGAGATGGCTGCCGAGCTGGAGGTGGAGGTGGAGGACTTCCAGGAGTCGCTGATGCGGATCTCCAACTCGTCCGTGGTGGCACTGGACGAGCTGTGGACGGTGTCCGACTCCTCGGGCGACCAGGTCTCGCTGCTGGACACGATCCAGGACGAGACGGCCGCCGATCCGGCGCAGGAGATGGACCTGACCGACATGAAGGACCGGCTTGCCGACTCGATCGCGCGCCTGCCCGAGCGCGAGAAGCTGGTAGTCGCGCTTTACTACTACGAGAACCTGACCCTGCGAGAGATCGGTGAGGTGCTGGGGGTGACTGAGTCGCGCGTGTCACAGCTGCACACCAAAGCCGTACTGCGTCTGAAGAGCAGGCTTCAGGGTGACTCACTCAGCGAAGCCCTCTAGCGGCCTCGCCGCCGACCCGGCGGACCGCCGCTCAGGCGACGAGCTGCGGCGCCGGCTGCGCCAGCAGGCCGCGGTGGCGGAGCTGGGGCGCGAGGCCCTCGGAGGCGCCGGCGTCGACGATCTGGCCGCCAGCGCGGCGGAGATGATCGCGGTCGAGCTGGGTGTGCCCGCGGCCCTGCTGGTGTCGCCGGACCCCGACAGCCACGCGCTACACCTGCGCGCCCAGGTGGGCCTGCCCGGCGCCCCCGCCGTGCTGAACACACTGACTCCCGACGACCCCGGGCAGCTGTTCTACACGCTGCGCGAGCAGGCGCCGGTGGTAGCGCCCGACCTGGCGACCGAGACGCGCTTCATACCTTCGCCGGTGTTCGAGGCCCAGGGCATGCGCAGTGCTGCCAGCGTTCCGGTGGGCGTGAAGGGCGGGCCCTTCGGCGTGCTGGCTGCCGCCAGCCGCCGCCAGGACGACTTCTCCGAAGACGACGTGAACTTCCTCCAGGGCATGGCCAACACGCTGGCCACGGCCGTCGAGCGCGAGCGCGTGGGTGCCCGCCGCGAGCACGAGCGCCTGGAGCTGGAGCAGGCCCTGCAGCGGGCATCGGCCAACGAGGCGCGCTTCCGCGAGCTGGCTGACACCGCGCCGGTGTTCATCTGGACGGCCGACGCCGACGGCCTTGTCGATTTCATCAACAAGGGCTGGCTGGATTACACGGGCCGGGCGCTGGAGGACGAGCTGGGCGACAGTTGGGCTCTGGGCGTGCACCCCGACGACCAGGAGGGCGTGACCGACAGCTGGTGGCGTGCGTTCCGGCGCCGGGTGCCGTGGGATCGTGAGTACCGGCTGCTGGGGCAGGACGGCGAATACCGCTGGATCGTGGACCGGGGTGTGCCCCGCTTCGAGGGGGAGCGGCTGGTCGGCTACGTCGGCACGGCGACCGACATCCACCAGCGCAAGGAGATCGAGCGCAAGCTGAGCGAGGCCTACCAGCGTGACCACGAGGTGGCCGAGACGTTGCAGCGCTCGCTGCTGCCCGAGAGTCTGCCCAAGATCGAAGGCCTGCAGCTGGATGCGCGTTACCTGCCCGCCAGCGCCAGCGCTGCCATCGGCGGCGACTGGTACGACGCGGTCGAGCTGGAGGACGGCCGCGTGGCGGTGGTGGTGGGCGACGTGGTCGGCCACGGCCTGCGCGCCGCCGTGGTCATGGGCCAGCTACGTACCGCGTTCCGGGCCTACGCCCTACTGGGAACATCGCCCGCCGACACGCTCGCGCGCCTCAACCGGCTGCTGATGAAGGAGAGCGCGGAGCTCATGGCCACCGCGCTCTACCTGCTGCTGGACCGGGATACCGGCCAGGTGTGGTTCGCCAGCGCCGGGCATCCGCCCGCCCTGGTCGTCTCACGCGACAGCGAGCCCCGTTTCCTTGAGGGCGGGCGGTCGCTGCCGCTGGGCACGGCCGATGTCGCCTACCAGCAGGACGAGGCCTGGATCGAGCGGGGCAGCACGGTGCTGCTGTACACCGACGGGCTGGTCGAACGCCGTGACACCTCGCTGGACGACCGCCTGGCCCAGCTGGCCACCGTGGCGGGTATCGCCGGCGGCGAGCTTGGCGACGTGTGCGACCAGATCCTTGGGGGGCTGCTTGGCGGCAAGCGCCCCAGCGACGACGTGGCGCTGCTGGCGCTGCGTCCAGAGCCGCCCACGGCCGGGTCGCTGGAGCTGCGCCTACCTGCCGAGGCCGAGGCGCTGGCCCAGCTGCGCCAGCGGATAGGACGCTTCCTGGACGCGGCCGGCGCCGACGAGCAGGAGCGGTTCGAGATCACGCTGGCGGTGTCCGAGGCCGCGATGAACGCGATCGAACACGCCGGCCCCGGCGCGGCCGAGTTCGACGTCAGCGCCACCATCCGCTCGGGCGAGTTCCACGCCGATGTGCGCGACAGCGGTCGCTGGCGCGAGCGCCGCGACGACGATCGCGGACGGGGATTGGCGATTATCGAAGCCCTGATGGATGATGTGCAGGTGAGCCGCCAGCCCACAGGCACCACCGTGCGAATGCGCCGGCCCGTCGGCCGAGCGCCAGCGTGAGCTCCGGCGCAGAAATCTCGGTCAGCGATAGGGGGCAGATGCTGGTGGCGTCGCTGGAAGGCGAGATCGACATGACCAACGCCGCCTACGTGCGTGAGCAGCTCAGCACCGCGGTGACGGGCGAGGCTCACGGGCTGGTGCTGGACCTGACCGACGCGCGCTACCTGGACTCGGCCGGCATCGAGGTGCTGTTCGAGCTGTCGCGGCGGTTGGTGCGCCGCGGCCAGCAGTTGCGGCTGGTGGTACCCCGGCGGTCGCCGCTACGGCGGCTGTTCACGCTGATCGACCTGGGCAGCGTGGCGGCTGTGCACGATTCGCTCGAGACGGCCATCGCGGTCTGACGCCGACCGACTAGCATCGCCGGGGTGAAGAAGGAACTTCGCCCCTTCCACGACCACGTGACCTGTGATGTCTGCGGGCGCACGATCCTGAAGGGCGAGCGCACGGAGCCGTACCTGGTGCAGGGCGGCGAGACCCAGATGGTCTGCGAGCTCTGCTTCGGTCGCGCCGAGCAGGCCGGCTGGATCCGCGAGACGGCCCACGGCGACGTTCCGGCCCGGGGCCCGCGCCCCCAGGAACGGCGGCCGTTCCTGGGGCGGCTGCGCCGGCGCGCGGCGGAGCCCGAGGAGCGGCCCGAGCCGCAGGCGGAGCAGTTCGAGGAGCCGCCCGACCCGGCCGAGCCGGCGCCCGAGCCCGAGCCGGCGCGCCAGCAGGAGGCGCCGCCCCGTGCCCGCCGCCAGGACCCGCGCCACGTGCGCGCCGTGCCCACCAACGCCGAGGTCAAGATCGAGCGCGCGCTGGAGCTGTTCAACGCGTCCGAGCACCAGCGCACCGTCGCCGGTCTGTCGCGCAGCCTCGGCGCGCCGTACGCGGCCGCGCAGCCCGACCACGACACGCCCAGCACCGTGAACCTGGTCGTAGCGTGGGAGCTGTCGTGGTACCGCTTCAAGATCGACCTTGGCGACGCCAACGATCCCGTCGGCCTGGCCGCGAAGGGCGACGAGCTCGATGACATCGACGAGGAGCTGCGCAACTGGAACGCGGGGCTCGACGCCGAAGGCCGTCTGGTGATAGGAGTTGCACAGCAATGATCTACTGCGTGGTTCCCCAGGCGCTCGAGGAAGAGCTGCTGCCCAAGCTGTCCGACTACTACAAGGACGACCCCAACGTGGAGGTCATCGTCGACCGGCGTGCCCAGGGTGGCGAGCCGGGTGACCACGAGTCGTTCTCCGACCGCCGCCGCCAACGGGTCAAGGGCACGTTCCCGCCCATCGATCCCCCGTCCAGCTGAAGGCTGCTTGGAACGCGTGACCGTCCACGTGGATGGAGGTGCGCGCGGCAACCCGGGCCCGTCCGCCGTGGCAGCCGTGGCGTCCGACGGCGCCGGACAGGAGTTGGCCGAGCGCAGTGCCTACATCGGCCAGACCACCAACAACGTCGCCGAGTACAAGGCAGTCCTGCTGGGTCTGGAGCTGGCGCGTGAACTGGGTGCCACGAAGGTCGACGTGGTCAACGACTCGGAGCTGGTCTCGCGTCAGATCGAGGGCCGCTACAAGGTCAAGAACGCCGGCCTGAAGCCGCTGCACGCGGAGGCGCTGGGAACCCTACGCGGGTTCGAGGAGTGGTCGGTCACAACGGTGCGGCGCGAGAGCAACGAGCGCGCCGACCAGTTGGTCAACGAGGCGCTGGACGACAGGGAGCGGGGCCGATGACCGCGGCGGTCGAGCACGGTCTGATGACGGGCTTCCCGGGCTTCATCGGCCGGCGCCTGGCGCGCAGGCTGCTCGAGCAGTCCGACGCCACGCGCCTGACCGTCCTGGTCGAGGAGCGCATGCGCGCGGCCGCCGCCGAGCTGGCCTCCCCCTGGGGCGAGCGGCTGGAGGTGGTGGTCGGTGACATCGGCGAGCGCCGGCTCGGCCTGATTGACGCCGACTGGGAGCGCCTGACGGGCTCGGTGGACACGGTGTTCCACCTGGCCGCCATCTACGACCTGGCGGTGCCGCTGGCGCTGGCCCAGCGCGTGAACGTGGATGGCACCGGCAACGTGATCGACTTCTGCCGCGCGGCCACGGGACTCCGCCGGCACGTGTACGTGAGCACCGCCTACGTGGCGGGCCGCCGGCGCGGCACGGTGTACGAACACGAGTTGGTGCTGGGCCAGGACTTCAAGAACCACTATGAATCCACCAAGTTCCAGGCTGAGGTGTGGGTGCGCGAGAGCATGGCCGCGGTGCCCACCACGATCCTGCGCCCGGCCATCGTGGTCGGCGACTCGCAGAGCGGGGAGACCGAGAAGTTCGACGGGCCGTACTACCTGCTGCGGGCGATCTCCCAGGCCGCCGCCCACGACCGTGCGCCGATGCAGTTCGGCCGCGCGGACGCGCCCTTCAACGTGGTCCCGGTGGACTACGTGGTGGCCGGCATGGCCGCCGCTGCCACCGACGAGGCCATGGCGGGGGAGACGCTGCACCTGGTGGACCCCGACCCGTTGAGCGCCCACGACCTTCTGGACACGCTGAGCCAGGAGTACGGGGGCCGGACCACGCGCGGGTCGCTGCCCGCCTGGATGGTCTCGAACTCCCTGCGCCTGGCTACGGTGCGCAAGCTGTTCTCCGACACCCCGCGGGAGTCCATTGCCTACCTCAACCACCCGGTCAGCTTCGACACCCGCCGCGCTGTCGAGCTGCTGGCGCCGCACGATCTGCACCCGCCCGTGTTCGGCGACTACGCCGCGAACATGGTCGCGTTCTTCAAGGCGCACGAGGACGATCCGGCGTACCTGCCCAAGCGCTAGCGACCGCGCGCGCTCAGCCTGACAACGCTGCGGCGCGCCAGCGCGCTGGTGCCGCGCACGGTGCTCACCTTCACCGTGATACGTCGTCCGCGGGCGCGTGGGAGGGCATACCGCTTGAGCCGCCCGCCGCGCAGCGCCAGCGTGCGCCGCGCCAAGGTGCGCTTGCCGCGCGAGACGCGCACCTTCGCTTTCACGTCCGCCATCGAACGCAGCAGCAGCCGCGCGCGCGGACCGGTGCGCGCCAGCGCCGGTGAGGACAGGCGTGCGACGCGCAGCTCGCCGCAGCCGTCGGTGCGGGCGAAACCGGGGCCGCGTGTGACCTCGGCACCGCGCACGATCAGCGACCGGCGCCGGACCTCGGTGCGGCGGCCGGCCCGGGCGCTGACCTCGAGCACGTATGTGCCCGGGCGCCCCGGGCGCCACAGCGCCCGGCCGCGGCGCACCTTCGGCCGCGCGCCCACGCGCAGGCGCCCGCCGGCGGCGCGCAACACCCTCACCCGCGGCGCCCGCGCGCCCCGGCGCAGCCGGAGCCCGATCCGGGCCACGCGCCCGGTACGTACCGACAGCGATCTCAGCGCCCGGGCGGTCATGCACGTCGGCGGTCCGCAGCGCAGGACCACGCGCGCGGATCGGCCCCGTCCGACCGCCACGCTGCGCCGCTCCAGCACTCGCCCAGACGAGTCCCCGCAGGTCAGTTGCCACGGGCCGCTCTGCCGTGCCAGGGGAGAGGCGGATGGGTTCACGTGCCAGCCCACCACGCCATCGCCACCCACACGGCGCGCCACGCTGAGCTGGTCGGAGAAGCTCAGCGGGCTGGTCGTGGCCCCGCACCTGGTCGAGAAGAAGCCGGTCGGCTGGGTCACGCACACCGGCCCGGTCTGGGACGCCACCGTCCGTGTCAGGCGCAGCACGCGCCCGGGCGGGGCGAAGCCCTCGATCACCGCGTGGTTGGCGGGGGTGGTTGCGGCCTCCAGGGCCCGCAGGAACGCCTCGCGGTTGCCGTTGATGTACTCGTGGACCACGGCCTTGACGTACGCCTCGTGGAAGTTCTCGCCGCTGGACTCGATCGTGAAGCCGTAGGCCCCGGTCACGCCGTAGCTCCAGTCCTCGGTGGTGCCCGAGTTGTCGTACAGCTCCCAGGAGCGCTCGGACGTGTAGTCCATGGCGGCGGCCATGCGGTCGCCGATGGCCTTCAGCCGTGATTCGTCGGGCACCACGTTCGCCGCGCGCACTCCGGGCGGGCGCAGCACCAGGTGGCCGAACGTGTGGTTGGTGATCAGCATCGTCACGTTGCGGGAGGCCACCAGCTGCCGGACCGCCTCCGACTCGGGCTCGGAGAACGGGCCGGCGCCGCGGTAGTCCGGCGCCTGGTCCGAGCTGGACGCTCCGGCCGAGCCCCAGTTGATCCCGTAGTTGCGGTTCAGGTCCACGCCCGGGTTGCCCTCGCAGGCGCCTGCCGGCTGGGTTGGCCCCGTGCCGCCCGTGGCGCGGCAGTTCTTGCGCCGGTAGGCGCCGATGCCGGGTACGCCCAGTGCCGAGCTGGTGTTCTTATCCTGCGGGTCGTTCGGGGACTCGCGCGAGGCATTGAAGCCGTCGGGGTTCACGACCGGGACCACGACCACACGGGCCCGCTTGAGCAGGGACGTGATCCGCGCGTCCTTGCCGTACTGGCGGACCAGGTCGAAGGCGAACTCCATGCTCAGTTCGCCCGACGGCCACTCGCGCGCGTGGTGGACTCCCAGCAGCAGGAACACCGGCTTGCCGTCGGGCCGCGCCACCCGGTCGCTGATCTCGATGCCGCGCAGCGTGCGCCCCTCGAGTGAGGCCGGTGTCAGGCTCAGCGGCTTCACCAGCTTCGGGTGGCTGCGGGCCAGCCGCGACAGATCGGCGGTGTAGTCGCCCAGGCGCCGGTACGAGGTGCGGCCCGACGGCAGGGGAGAGGAGCCCTGGGCGGCATATGCCCGGTCGGCGCGGCGGTCGGCGCGGTCGCGTGCCTCCAGGTCGGCGATTCGCACCCGTGGCTCCAGCCCGGCGGCGCGCAGCATCGCCAGACCCGCTCGGGTGGCCACCACCGACTCGCCGTGACCCGTGCTTTCCACTCCGGGCACCGTCTCGATCAGCCGCGCCGAGGCCCGGTCACGCACTTCCACATCCACCAGCGATGTTGCATGTGCCGAGGGGGCTGCGCACGCCAGGACCACCAACACCAGCGCCCCGAGCAGTCGTCGCACGTGCTCAGCTTACGGACGTGCCGGGTATGAGACCCTGGGCAACATGAGCGACTTCGTGTCTCGCGGGTTCGGTGGCCGTCGCCGCGTGCCGGACGATCTGGCCGAGCGACTCCCGCCCGGCCAGTACAACGAGACGGGCTTTCCGGTGCTCACGGCGGGCCCCACGCCTGGGGTCGAACTCGATCATTGGCGGTTCGGGGTCGACGGCATGGTCGGCGAGCCGCGTCGATGGAGCTGGTCCGAGTTCGGCCGCCTGCCGTTCGAGGACGTGCCCTGCGACATCCACTGCGTGACCAAGTGGTCCAAGCTCGGCACCAGCTTTCGCGGGGTCTCCGTGGACACGCTGCTGGCGGCGGCCGAGCCGCAGGGCGCCTACGCGATGGCCTACTGCTACGGCGGCTACACCACCAACGTGGCGCTGGCAGACCTCACCGGGGGCAAGGCCTGGGTGGTCACCGAGCACGAGGGCCGGCCGCTGCCGCCAGAGCACGGCGGCCCTGCGCGCCTGCTCGTGCCGCATCTGTACTTCTGGAAGAGCGCCAAGTGGCTCGAGGGGCTGGCGATCATGGACCACGAGGAACCCGGCTTCTGGGAGCAGAACGGCTACCACATACGCGGCGACCCCTGGAAGGAAGAGCGCTATTGGAACGACTGACGCCGGTCACCCAGCGCGCCCCCGGCGGCTGGCAGATCGGCCGCGTGACCTCGGTCAAGCGCGAGACGCCGAGCGTGAAGTCGTTCCGCATCGAGCTGCCCATGTGGATGGAGCACCTGCCGGGCCAGCACTACGACGTCCGGCTGACCGCGCCTGACGGCTACAGGGCCCAGCGCTCCTATTCGATCGCTTCCTCTCCGCTCGACGCGAGAGCCATCGAACTCACGATCGACCGCCTCGCCGACGGGGAGGTCTCGCCCTACTTCCACGATGTCGTCGGCGAGGGCGATCAAGTCGAGCTCCGCGGCCCGTTCGCCTCCTACTTCGTCTGGCGCGGTGAATCCCCGGCGCTGCTGATCGGCGGCGGCTCCGGTGTGGTGCCGCTGATGTCGATGCTCCGTCACCGCCGGCGCACGATGCCCGAGCTGCCGATGCGGCTCGTCTACTCGGTCCGGACCGCCGACGACGTGATCTACGGGCACGAGCTCGGGGATGACACCACGCTGACCTTCACGCGCGAGTCGCCCGAGGGTTGGTCGGGGCGCACAGGTCGGATCGACGACGAGCTGATCCGCGAGGCCTCATTCGGCTCGGGCGTGGCGTTCGTGTGCGGATCGAACGGCCTCGTCGAGTCGGCGGCGCAGCTGCTCCTGGGCGCCGGGTACGGGCCGGAGCAGGTCCGCACGGAGCGCTTCGGACCGACCTGATCCGGGCCCCTTGACTCGGCGGGGGCGGAGCGAGATGGTGGTCTCAACTCCAGCCAACCCTCCCTCGAGGGAAGGAGAGACTCATGGCAACCGCCACCGACGTTGGCTACCAGCTCGAGGGCTCGCTGCTCGAGGTCTGCTCGTGCGACGTGCTCTGTCCCTGCTGGATAGGCGAGGATCCCGACCAGGGGACATGCGACTCGGTCGTCGCATACCACTTGGACAAGGGTGTGATCAGAGGCGTGGACGTCAGCGGGCTGTCGCTCGTCAGCGCAGTGAACATCCCGGGCAATGTGCTCGAGGGGAACTGGCGGCAGCTGGTTCTGATCGACGACAAGGCCACCGACGAGCAGGCGGACGCGATGCTCGACGCGTTCTCCGGCAAGCTCGGCGGTCCGCTCGCGGACCTGGCCCAGCTGATCGGCGAAGTGGTCGCGGTCGAGCGTGCGCCGGTGTCGCACGAGATCGTGGACGGAGCGGGCACCCTCACGGTGGGGGACAAGATCCACTGTGAGATGCACCCCTACCGCGGTCCGGACGGCAGCACGACGACGCTGAACAACTCGATCTTCTCGACGGTGCCGGGCTCGCCGGCGTACGTCGGGGTGGCCGACACCCAGAAGGTCGACATCCCCGAGCACGGCTATCAGTGGTCGTACGAGAAGAAGAACGCGATCCAGTCCGACTGGAAGCTGGACTACCGAGGGGATTGAGGACATGGCGGCGAGCGCGTCGCTTCGGGCCAAGCCGCCGCGACTGGTCGCGGCGGCTTCGGCCCGGGTCGGGCGCTTCCCGCTCGTGGTGGTGGCCGCGATAGGGGCGGCGTGGTTCATCGCACTGGCGGCACAGGTCGCGGGCGCGGCGTCGCTGCTGCACCACGACGCGCTGATCGAGGCCGGGCCCGCCCTCTGGATCGCGTTGCCCCTGTCCCTGGTCGCGTGGCAGGTGATGATCGCGGCGATGATGCTGCCGTCCAGCCTGCCGCTCATCAGGTTGTTCGCGGCGGCTTCGGCTCCGCAGCCTCGGTCCGGCAGGGCGATGGCCGGCTTCCTCGGCGGGTATGCGGTGGTCTGGTCGGTCTTCGGCGCGCTGGCCTTCCTGTTCGACGTGGGCGTGCACGCTGCGGTCGACTCGAGCCCGTGGCTCAGCGATCACGACTGGCTGCTCGGCGGCTCGGTGCTGGCGCTCGCGGGGGCGTTTCAGTTCACGACCCTGAAGGACGCCTGCCTCGACAAGTGCCGCCATCCCGGACACTTCCTGATTCGATTCTACGAGCGCGGCACCGCCGGCGGCTTCCGGCTCGGCGCCCGCCATGGCGTGTTCTGCGTGGGTTGCTGCTGGGCCCTGATGCTGGTGATGTTCTCCGTGGGGGTGGCAAGCCTGGGCTGGATGGCTGTCCTCACGGCCCTGATGGTCTACGAGAAGACCCAGCCGGCCGGTGCGCGCTCCGTGCCGGTCACGGGGGTGTCCCTACTTGGCGCCGCCTCAATCGTTCTGCTCTACTCGGCATATGCGGCCTGAGCAGGCGCCAACCGCCCCGCCCGGCGTAGCAACATCCGAGGAGATCACTCCCGCCGAGCTCCGGCTTGCCACCCGCAACCACGGGATGCCGCTGGAGGCGCTCGCTTACGACCTCACGCCGGCCGGCCTGCACTACCTGCTGATCCACTACGACATCCCGGTGGTCGATCCCGCCGGCTGGCGGCTGAGCGTGGATGGTTGTGTGGGACAGGAGATGTCGGTGTCGCTCGACGATCTGCGCGCCCGGCCCGCTGTGACCCACGCCGTCACGCTGGAGTGCGCCGGCAACGGCCGTGCGCAGCTATCACCGCGTCCGCTGAGCCAGCCTTGGCTGCTCGAGGCGGTGGGCACCGCCGAATGGACCGGCATATCTTTGCGCGGGCTGCTGGAGGAGGCGGGCGTGACGGACGGTGCCAGCGAGGTCGTGTTCCGGGCTATGGACCGGGGCATCGAGGGCGGCGACGAGCAGCAGTTCGAACGCAGCCTCCCGCTGGCCCACGCGTTCCGCGACGAGGTACTGCTCGCCTACGCCATGAACGGTCACCCGCTTCCGCCCCAGCACGGCTTTCCGCTGCGGCTGGTCGTACCCGGCTGGTACGGGATGGCCAGCGTCAAGTGGCTCGAGCGGATCACGGTGCTCGACGAGCCGTTCACGGGCTACCAGCAGGCGCGCGGGTATCGACTACGGCAGTCGCCCGACGAGCAGGGTGAGCCGGTCGAGTGCGTCCTGCCACGCTCGCTGATGGTCCCGCCCGGGATCCCCGACTTCGCGACGCGGGGGCGCTCGGCCGAGCCCGGCAATCACACCGTCCGGGGCCGCGCGTGGTCGGGGTTCGGCGCGGTGGAGCGCGTCGAGGTGAGCTCCGACGGCGGCGCGACCTGGAGCGACGCCCGGCTTGGGGAACGAGCCTCGCAGTGGGCCTGGTGCGCATGGGAGTGGGATTGGGACGCAGCCGAGCCTGGCGTCCACGAGCTGTGCTGCCGGGCCACGGACAGCGCCGGCAAAGTGCAACCGGACGAGGCGCCGTGGAACCTCGGGGGTTACGCCAACAACGAGGTACACCGCGTCTCCGTCGTGGTCGCTTAGGCTTTGGCCTGATGGGCGCCGTTAGCGAGCTCGAGGTCCCGCAGTGGGACTTCGCCGACGAAACGATCACCGGGGAGCGCTTCCACGAGGTGATGGGGGAGCTGCGGGAGCGATCCTGGATCGCCCGAGCCGACCCGGTCGGCTGGATCGTGCTGGACCACGAGTCGGTGGCCTTCTTCATGCGCACCTCGCAGGCCAACTTCCCGGGCATCCTGATGCTCGAGCTGCAGGGGATCACGGAGGGTCCCATGTGGGATCGGATGAAGGGGAACCTGCTCGACCTGCGCGGCGACGATCACCGGCGCCAGCGAAAGCTCGTCCAGCCCGCGTTCTCGCCCAAGGAGGCGGACAAGCAGCGGCCGCTGATGCGTCAGGAGCTGGAGAAGCTCTGGCACGCGGTGGAGACCGGCGGCGGCTGCGAGTTCGTCGCGGCGTTCGCGAAGCCCTACCCGGCGCGGATGATCGCCGGCGTGATGGGGTCGCCGCTCGAGGACGCCCCCCAGCTCGGTGAGTGGGCCAACCTGATCCAGGGGCAGTTCGACCCGGTCAAGATCGCGACGATGCTGCCCGAGCTGGAGCGTGCGTCGACCGAGTTCGTGGGCTACGTCGACGATCTGATCCAGAAGCGCAAGGGCCACCCGCGAGACGACCTGATCACCAAGCTGATCGAGGCCGAGGAGGACGGCGACCGGCTGACCGAGGAGGAGATGGGCCACCTGGTCAGCGCCGTGCTCGTGGGTGGCGTGGACACCACCCAGGCCCAGCTCGCCCACGGCATCCGCCTGTTCGCCGCGAACCCCGAGCAGTGGGCGCTGCTGGCTCAGGACCCGGAGGGGTTGGCGCGGGCCGCGGCCGACGAGGTCCTTCGCTACGAGCCGATCACGCCGCTGACCGCGCGGATCACGCTCGAGGACGTGGAGTACCGCGACGTCCATTTCCCGAAGGACACCGTGATCCTCGCCTGCTCGCTCACCGCGAATCACGACCCGCAGGCATACGGCGACGCGGAGGACTTCGACATCAGTGCCGATCGTGGACGGGCGAAGCCACTGACGTTCGGCGCAGGTCCGCACTTCTGCCTCGGCGCGAACCTGGCCCGCGCCGAGCTCGAGGAGGCGTTTGCCTTCCTGGCACCCCGCATGCCCGACCTCGCCCTGGCCGGCGAGCCGGTCTACGACACCCCGCTCGGGGTGCACGGCCTGCGTGAGCTGCCGATCTCTTTCGGCGCCGCGTAGGACGTTGAACGTGGCACCTTCGTCCGCCGTCCCGGGCCCGCGCCTCCCGCGGCTGGCGCAGACCCTGCTCGGGGTGCTTCGTCCGGTCGAGTCCAGGCTCGCGATGCAGCGGCGATACGGGGGCGTCTTCCGGTCCAACGACGTGATCGCGGGCGAGACGTTCCACATCGCCGAGCGCGACTTGATCGAGCAGGTGTTCAAGTGGAAGCCGGCCCAGTACAACGTGGGCGAGCCGCGCCAGGTGATGGAGCCGGTGACGGGGCCGTCCTCGATCCTCCTGCTCGACGGCAGGCACCACATGCGCATGCGCAAGCTGATGCTGCCGCCGTTCCACGGCGAGGCGATCGCAGGCTACGCGGAGGTGATCGAGCAGATCGCAAATCGCGAGATCGACACGTGGAGCGAGGGGGAGAGGATCCGCACGCGCACGGTGGCGCAGGCGATCACGATGGAGGTGATCATCCGCGCGGTGTTCGGGATCACCGATCCCGCTCGGATCGAGGCGCTGCGGGAGCTGTTGCCGCGCCTGTCGGCGCCCAACCCGCTGCTGCTCCTGGTGCAACGAGATCTGGGCCCGCGCAGCCCCTGGGGGAGGTTCCTCCGTCTGCGTGATCAGGTGGACCGGCTGCTGTTCGCGGAGATCGAGCAGCGCCGGCGTGACCCGGACCTCGACGAACGCGGGGACATCCTCACGCTTCTGGTCCGCGCCCGTGACGAGAACGGCGAGCCACTCACCGACCGCGAGCTGCGCGACGAGCTGATCACCCTTCTGCTGGCCGGGCACGAGACCACGGCCACGTCGATCGGCTGGGCATTCGAGCGCCTGCTGCGCACCCCGGCGGCCCTGCGACGCCTGACCGAGGAGGTGGCGGCCGGGGTCTCGGAGGAGTACCTCGATGCCGTGATCAAGGAGACACTGCGGGTGCGGCCGGTGGTGTCGGAGGTGTTCCGCGCCCCGACCGAGACCACCGAGCTCGGCGGGTACGAGTTCTCGCCGGGCACGCAGCTGGCGGCCTCGATCATGCTGGTGCAGTGGGACCCGGAGCTCTACCCACCGGACCCGCAGGTGTTCCGCCCCGAGCGGTTCCTGGACGGCGCGCCGGAGCCCTACACCTGGGTGCCCTTCGGCGGCGGTGTCCGCCGGTGCTTGGGCGCCGCCTTCGCGACGCTCGAGATGAAGGTGGTGATCGCCGCGATTCTCTCCCGGGCGCGGCTGGCTGCACCGCGCGCCAAGAGCGAGCGGACGCGCTTCCGCGGAGTCACGCTGTTACCCAGCCGTGGCGGCGAGGCCGTCGTCGAGAGCCTCGCGCCCTAAGCCCTGGCAGCCGTTTGCGCATCCACGGGTTCGTGTCTACTGTGGCAATCCAGTGGTCTTTAGCCGAGTGGGCGCCATCGTCGTCGTCGGACTTGCTCTCCTCGCGGGACCCGCCTCGGCGTCCCCGAATGGTGGCCCCGGAACCGCCCCGCTCGTGCAGTTCGGGGCTCCGTTCTCCGGAGAGTGGGCGGGCACGCCCAACACCCATCGGCTGAGCCGAGCCGGCTCGGAGTACCCGACGCATTGGTGGCGTATCGCGCCGTACGTGCGTACGGGTGACCAGGTACAGATTGCCGTGGACAACAGCCGGGGCGAAACCGATCTAGCCCTCTGTCTCCTCCCGCCCGTTGACGAATACGGAGCGGACAGCGCCTTGGGTGCCTGCGAGAAGCGAGAGCGGAGGGTTCCCAAAGGCCGGCTGGACCGACTGGTCCTCCCGCTCATCGGCAAGAGCGGGCAGCCTCTCCTGGTGTTCTACGGAGGCTTCCGAAGCGGCGGCTACACGGCCACGATCGAAAGAGTCGCCGTTCGGTTGAGGATCGGAGTGGGCTCCGTGAGAGGGGTCAAGCGTAAGTTCACTCACAAGGCCTTTGTGCGCTACGGCGACGGTACGCGGGCACCGAACGGTACCGTCGGCATCCTGCAGTGGAGTCGTTCGGGCCGCAACCCCGGGCCCAAGGGGTTCGTCAAGCTCGCCAGCGCCCGGTCGGTCAAGGGGACGCTCAGGTTCAAGGCCAAGCTGCCCAAATCCACCAGGAACGGCGTGCAGCTCCGAGCGTGTGTCATCCAACCCGGTGGTGGCGCGAGGTGCACGGAGCCGTACAAGGTGAGACTGAGGAGGTAGGACGCACCGTCGTCCCACCTCCAATTTATACCGCGAAAAAATTTCTCATGAGCCACTGAGGCATGCCCCATACTCGCCCGCCGCAGGCCCGGAACCAACGGATGGGGGTTAGGCGAGATGGCGACGACGGAGCATGCGGTGGTGGTCGCCGGCGGCGGTCCGACAGGGCTGATGCTGGCCGGCGAGTTGGCGTTGGCGGGGGTAGACGTGGCCATCGTCGAGCGGCGCGCCAGCCAGGATCTTCCGGGTTCGCGCGCGGGTGGTCTGCACTCGCGCACGATCGAGATCCTCGATCAGCGCGGAATCGCCGATCGGTTCCTCTCGGAGGGACAGGTGGTCCAGGTCGGGCAGTTCGCCGGGGTCCCCTTGGACATGAGCGACTTCCCCTCGCGGCATCCCTATTCGCTCGGGCTGTGGCAGAACCACATCGAGCGCATCCTGGCCGGCTGGGTCGAAGAGCTGCCGGTCACGATCATGCGCAACCGCGAGGTCACGGGTCTCGCGCAGGACGACACCGGCGTCGACGTGGAGCTCTCCGGCGGCGAGACGCTGCGGGGGCAGTACCTCGTCGGATGCGACGGAGGGCGCAGCGTGGTGCGCAAGGCAGCCGGCATCGACTTCCCCGGCTGGGATCCGACCACCAGCGCCCTGATCGCCGAGGTCGAGCTGTCCGACGAGCCGCCCGACCTGGGCGTTCGCCACGACGAAAGGGGCATGCATGCCCTCGGCAGGGTGGAATACGAGATCCGCGACGGCGAGGTCGTCTACGCGGATAGCGGGCCGGTACGGGTCATGATCACCGAGGAGCAGGTCGGGTCCTCCGAGTCCACCCTGAACGAGCTCCGCGAGGCGCTCATCGGCGTCTACGGCACCGATTACGGGCTCCGCAGCGCCGCGTGGATCTCCAGGTTCACCGACATGACCCGGCAGGCGGCGTCCTATCGTCAGGGACGGGTGCTCCTGGCCGGGGACGCCGCCCACGTCCATTCGCCTGACGGCGCGCAGGGACTCCAGGTCGGCGTCCAAGACGCGATGAACCTCGGCTGGAAGCTGGCCCAGGTCGTCAAGCGGACATCCCCGGAGAGCCTCCTGGACACCTACCACGCCGAGCGTCACCCGGTCGCCGCCCGCGTCCTGCGTACGACGATGGCCCACGTCGCGCTCCGCCGCACGGACGAACGCACGGAGGCCCTGCGCGGCACCATTGCCGAGTTCCTCATGGGGGAGGAGTCTCGGAAGCGCTTCGCCGCGCTGATGTTCGGTCTGGACATCCACTACGACCTCGGCGAGGGACACCCGCTGCTCGGGCGGCGCATGCCCGATCTCGACCTGGTCACCGCCGGCGGCCCGCTGCGTGTGTTCGAGCTGCTGCACGACGCACGGCCGGTGCTGCTCAACCTCGGTGAGTCAGGCGGCGACAGCACCCGATGGGCGGATCGTGTCCAGCTGATCGACGCGAGCTACGAAGGGGAGTGGGAGCTCCCCGTGCTCGGCGCGGTCAGCGCCGCCACCGCCGTGTTGATCCGCCCGGACGGCTACGTCGCCTGGGTTGGAGAGGGCACCAACGGTGGGCTCCCCGACGCGCTGGCCACCTGGTTCGGGCCGCCCACTTCCAGGCTCTGAGCGAGCAATGGGTACGGCCATCGCGGTAGGCGGCGCCGCAATGCCCCCCTACCTCGCAGGCTCGACGCGGAGCTGGTGCGCGGGGACTGGGAAGAGCCGTTCGGGAGATGAAGGGGGAGCCGGGTCAGGGTTGATCGGGGATGGGCTTAGGGTCAGTGTCGTCCCGGTTCCGCACTTTCTACTCGTGTTGCGTTAGAGGAATGAATGGATCCAGATCTCGAGGAAGTTCTGGAGCAGTATCACCGCGCGGTGGATGCGGTCGTCAAAGGGGATCCAGCGCCCCAAGAGCTCCTCTGGTCCCGGGCTGAAGATGTGACGCTCGCCAACCCGCTCGGTCCGCCGGCGCGCGGGTGGACCGAAGTGTCCAACGCCCTACGGCGTGCGGTCGCTCAGCTCAGCGACGGCGAGGTGCTCGCATCGGAGCGAATCTCCGGGTATTCAAGCGACGACCTCGCCTACATCCTCGAGGTAGAGCGATTCAGGGTGAAGGTGGGCGGTGCCGATGAACCGGGACTCTCTTCCCTCCGCGTGACGACCATCTTCAGACGCGAGGTTGACGGTTGGAAGATCCTGCATCGTCACGCCGACCCGATCACCACGCCACGACCGATCGAGTCGGTGGTCCAGGAGAGCGAACCCGGTTAACGTCGCTGACGAGGGCCGCTGCCGCGTGGTGTTAGCCACAGCGAGATCGAAGCGGGCTTCCTGGAGTGGGTGACCGGCTCGGGGCCAACTACCTCGCAGCAGGCTCGATGTTCTGGTTCATTCGGAAGAGGTTGTCCGGGTCGTAGCGGCCCTTGATCTCCGCCAGGCGGTCGTAGTTCCCGCGGTAGTTGTCGCGGATCCGGTCCTGGTCGTCGCCGGCCATGAAGTTCACGTAGCCGCCGAGCTCGGAGTGAGGATGGATCGCCTCCCAGTAGTCGCGCACCCACGCGGTGTTGCGCTCGTTGTCCCCGGGGTCCGGCCACATGCCGGCGATCACGCAGGCGAACCGGGCGTCGCGATAGGCGAAGGCGGTCTCGTCGCTCGCAACCCGGTGGCACGCCCCGTCGATCGGATACAGGTGCATGGTCGACTCCACGCACGGCACCCGCGGACCGTGCTCCACGTGGGCAGCGATCGCATCGTCGGTGAGCTCGCGGACGAAGTCCGCCTTCCAGTAGTGCTGGAGTCCCGCGGGCAGCAGGGCGTCGAAGGCGCTGTTGAGCGCGGGATAGGGCATCGGGCCGACATGCGAGGCGGCCACGGGCGCGACCTCGAACAGGGGCGCCAGTGCCCGCTCCCCCTCCTCGACCGGGCCAGTCCAGCACGTGACGATCAGGCACATCGTCTCGCCGTGACGCTCCTCGGGGATGAACGGCAGGGGCGGGGCGATCTGGAACGCGAAGAAGGCGCCCAGCTCCTCCGGAGCCTTGGCGATGAACTCCCGGTAGAAGCTCATCACCTCGCCCGCGCGGTCGACGGGATAGAAGATCGGCCCGCCGTAGATCTCGCCCACCGGGCTCAGGCGGTACTCGAGCGAGGTCACCACGCCGAAGTTGCCACCGCCGCCGCGGAGGGCCCAGAACAGGTCGGCGTTCTCGTCCTCGCTTGCGGTCACGAGCCGCCCGTCGGCGGTTACCACGTCGGCCGAGATGAGGTTGTCGCAGGAGAGGCCCTGCCCCCGCGCCAGGTGGCCGATGCCACCGCCAAGGGTGAGGCCGCCGACGCCGGTGGTCGAGATGATGCCGCCGGTAGTGGCCAGGCCGAACGCGTGGGTGGCGTGATCGAAGTCGCCCCAGGTGCACCCGCCCTCGGCGCGTGCGGTGCGGCGCTCGGGATCCACGCGGACGCCGCGCATCCCCGACAGGTCGCAGACGATCCCCCCGTCGTTGGTGCCGAAGCCTGGCACGCAGTGCGCGCCCCCACGCACCGAGAGATCGAGACCCTCATCGCGGGCCAGACCGACGGCCGCGATCACGTCTGCTGCGTCGGCACAGCGTGCGATCGCGGCAGGCCGGCGATCGATCATCCCGTTGTAGACCGCGCGCGCCTCGTCGTAGGCGCCGTCGCCGGGGGCGATCAGCTCTCCCCTCAGGCTCTGGCGCAGCTGCTCGGCGGTCGCCGTGGTCGCGTCGGTCGTGGCCATCAGTCGGTTCCCCTCGGTCGTGGTGCTGGAGGTGTATCCCGCCGGGCGTTCTGGAACCGTTCGGCCGGCGTTCGGTCAGCCCGCGGCGGCGCGGAGCCGCCCGAGGCTCTCGGCGGCGCGCTGCGCCAGCGGCGCCGCTCCCTGTCGGCGGGCGACCTCGAGTGCGGCGGAGAAGTGGGACTCGGCCTTCACGGGTTCCAGTTCCCCCATGAGAAGGTGGAGCTGGGCCTCGAAGCACCTCTGCCCCGTGCGCTCCACGAGCGAGAAGGCCTCATCCACTGCGGCCCGGGCATCGTTGGTCCGCCCGTGGTCGAGGCACACGCGGGCGAGAAGGACGAGGCAGTAGGGCTGGGGCAGGTTCCAGCCGCTCCGGGTGTATTCGTCCAGGCCCTCGCGGATCAGCGCCACACCCTGGTCCACCCGCCCTTCCGCGGCGAGCATCCAGCCCCGGAGAATCGCTTCCATGGGCTGGAAATACCCGAGCTGGTGCTCCCCGGTCAGAGCCAGCATCCGCTCGGCTCGCTCGCGCGCGGTTTCGTCGTCGCCGAGTTCGATCGCAAGCCAGGTGGCGAAGTTGAGGGCGTAGCCGAGGCTGAGGGGATGCGCGAGCTCGTCCGCAAGGCGGAGCGTCTCCCGCGCCATCTCCTCAGCCTCGGCGACCTCCCCGAGGTAGCGGAGCGCGAACGCGAGCCGGCTCATGCAGACGATCCGGGGATCCTGGGAGTAAAGGGCCAGGTGGGCTCGCGCGCGCTCGGGGACGTACTCGGCGATCGCCCGCTCGAACTGGTCGCGGGCGGCGGCGAAGTGGCCGAACCAGAAGGACGCCACTCCGAGGACGTAGTTGCCCTCGACCCGCACCATCTGGTCATCCTCGTGCTCGCCGATCTCGAGCAGCTGCTCTCCGAGCTCGTAGGTGCGCACGAGGTTGCCCCTGGCAACGTTCCCGATCGCGAGCGCGCGCAGCACCGGGGGGTCGGGCCGGCTCCCGAGACGCTCGCACAGCTCCAAGGCGCGCTGACACTGGGTGTATACCTCGTCGGCGCCATAGCCCTTGACCGCCGCGAGTGGCGCACCGAGCGCCGCGCGGAGCGCCAGCTCACGCTCGTCGCGCTGCCGCGACGCGGGCTCGCCCTCCAGCAAGACGAGCGCCTTCGAGAACAGGTCGATCGCCGTCTCGTAGGCGAACACACGCTGGGCCACCTCGGCCGCGCGTGCGTAGTAGCCGATGGCCCGCTCGCTCCACCCGGCGCGCTCGTAGTGGGCGGCGAGCTGGCCGCTGACACCGTCGAGGTCGGAGCCATGGAGGCGCTCGAGGGCCTGCGCGACCCGTCCGTGCAACATGCGCCTGCGCGCCGAGCCCGCCCGTAGGTAGGCCGCCTCGCGGAGCTTGTCGTGGCTGAAGTCGTAGGCGTCGAGCCCGCGTTCGCGCACGATCCGCCGCTCCCACAGCTCGTCGAGCGCCTCCACCACCTGCTCCTCCCCGCGGGAACTGGCATTGGCCAGGACCGCGAACGTGAATGCCCGCCCGACGGTGGCGGCGAGGCTGGCCAGCTCCTGCGCCGGCTGCGAGAGCTGGGCCAGCCGCGCCTCGATCACCGAGTGCGCCCTGGGCGGGAGCTCGCCTGGCTCGCCGTCGGAGAGTCCCGCCCGCGTCCACTCGACCACGAACAGCGGATTGCCCTCGGTCTCGCGGTGGACGACCTGCCTGCGCTCTTCGTCCAGGTCGTGGCCGGCCACGTTGCGGGCCAGGGCAGCCGTGTCGGCGGGGTCGAGCGGCCCCAGCTCGAGCTCAACCGCCTGCCCGCTCCCGCGCGCCGCCATCAGGAGCGGCTGGGCGGGGTTGTCGGCGCCCAGCTCCTCCGAGCGCGCTGTGGCCACGACGAGCAGCGGCGCGCGCGGGCTCGAACGCAGCATGTAGTGCAGCCAGCCCAGCGTCTCGCCGTCGCACCACTGGAGGTCGTCGATCGCCAGGAGGAGCGGCGCGCCCACGGCGAGGACCGCGCGGGAGAGAGCGTCGAGCAGGCGCGCGCGCTCAAGGTCGTCGGTCAGCGGCGCGGGGGACGGCAGCTCCGGGCGCTCGGCGACCAGCTCGGGGAGGAGCCGCGCGAGCTCGGCGAGCCACGGATCCCCCAGCCGCCGCAGCCCCGGGCCGAGGGCGTCAGAGCGCAGCAGCTCGACCAGGGGCGCGTAAGCCAGCTCGCCGGCGGCGGCGTAGCAGCGGCTGCCGGCCGCCGCCACGCCCTGCCGCCCGACCCAGTCGAGCAGCTCCTCACACAGCCGCGACTTGCCGATACCCGCCTCGCCCGCCACCACGGCGAGCAGCGCTTCTCCCGCCGCCGCCCGCCGAAATGCCCCGCGGAGCGCCTCCCACTCCTCGCTCCGGCCCACGAGCGGCCACGCGCCGGTGCCAGGGGCCGACGGCTTGGAGGCCTGTTCCTCGGTTGGCTCGAGCAGGCGCTCGTAGGCCTCACGGGTGGCGGGGCCGGGCTCGACCCCCGTCTCGCGCGCGAGCGCGGTGGCGAAGCCGTGGTACACGCGGAGAGCCCCGGCCCGGTCACCGGCCAGGGCGTGAAGCCGCATGAGCCGCTGGCAGGAGCCCTCGTCGAGGGGGTCCTCGTCCAGAAGCCGCCGGGCCCAGGGAATGGCCGTCCGATAGTCGCGATCGTGCTCGAGCAGCTCGGCCAGCCGCTCGGCCGCCGCCAGGAAGGCCTCGTGCATCCGATCGCGCTCGGGGATTATCCAGTCGTCGTAGCAGTCAGGCAGCAGGGCACCCGAATAGAGGCCGACGGCGCCCTCGAGCGACTCCCGGCCCGTGCCCGCGGCGAGCCGTTCGAACTCGGCCACGTCGAACTCGACAGGCGCATCGTCGCGCCAGCGCACGGCCCGCGACTCCGTCTCCAGGAAGCGCTCCGAGTCCGGCAGCGCCCGGCGCAGGAGGTGCAACGCCTGGCGCAGGTTGGTCCGCGCCTGCGACTCCTCCGAGTCGGGCCAGAACAGGTACGCGAGCCGCTCACGGGGCACCCGCTCGTCGCGGTGGAGAATTAGGTGCGCCAGCAACGACTGGAGCCGCGGCGCGTCCACGGTCGTGACGGGACGGCCCTCGAACTCGAGGCCGAAGCCGCCCAGCAGGCGCACGTGCAGGATCGAAGAACCGTCCGCGCCTGGGTCCGGCGAGGTCCCCATGCCGCCATCTTCCCACGCGCCCTGCCCCGGCTCAACGGAGCGGCGCCAGCCTGCGCGATGCTCTTGGAACAAGATGAGTGATTCGATGTCGAGCAGCTCCGACCGGCTCCGCTCACAAGGTGAAGGGCCACGACAGGCGCGGCCCACGACCCCAGGAGGCGACCATGCCGAAGTACCTGATCCTCAAGCACTACCGCGGCGGCCCGGAGCCGCACCATCCCTTCCCCCCGATGGACCAGTGGGATCCGAAGGACGTGGAGGCGCACATCGCGTTCCAACGGCACGTCAACGAGATGCTGAAGGAGAACGGCGAGTACGTGGACGCCCAGGCGCTCACGCCGGCGCGCACCTGGGTGCGCTACGGAGGCCCCGACGCCGCGCCGGTGACCACCGACGGCCCGCTGCCCGAGACCAGCGACCTGGTGGCGGGCTGGTTCATGATCGACGTCGAGTCGCACGAGCGGGCGCTCGAGCTCGCGGCCTACGTCTCGTCGGAGCCCGGCCCGGGCGGGGAGCCCCTGTACGAGTGGCTCGACGTCCGGGAGGTCATGTCCTCGGCGCTCTCCGACAACTGACCGGAAATGAGCGACGCGCCGACGCCACCGCTGGACGAGGGCGCGCTGCGCGCCCTCGTCCCCGGCGTGCTCGCGGGCCTGGTCCGGCGCGGCGATGACTTCGATGCCGCCGAGGACGCGCTGCAGGAGGCGCTGATCGAGGCGCTGCGGGTGTGGCCCGAGCAACCGCCGCACGACCCGCGCGCGTGGCTGGCAACTGTCGCGAGGCGGCGGCTCGTGGACGCCCACCGCAGCGAGGCCGCCCGCCGGCGCCGCGAGGAGGTCGTGTACGCCGAGCCGCGGCCTGGACCGACCGAGGAGGGGGACGACACCCTGTTCGTGCTCTTCTGCTGCTGCCACGAGGAGCTCTCGCCCGCGTCCCAGGTGGCGCTGACGCTGCGCGCCGTCGGCGGCCTGACCACCGGCGAGATCGCCGACGCCTTCTACGTGCCGGAGGCGACGATGGCACAGCGGATCAGCCGGGCCAAGCGCGCCCTGCGGGGGCGACCCCTGGACCAACCGGGCGACCTCGCCGTCGTCCTGCGCGTGCTCTACCTCGTCTACACCGCCGGCCACGCGGGCCGCGTGGACCTGGCTGCGGAGGCGATCCGGCTCGCCCGCCAGCTCACCCTCGCCACCGCGGAACCTGAGGCGCGCGGGCTGCTGGCGCTGATGCTCCTCAACCACGCCCGCCTACCTGCGCGACTCGACTCGGAGGATCGCATCGTCACGCTCGACCGGCAGGACCGGAGCCTGTGGGACACCCGCCAGATCGCAGAGGGCGTGCGCGTCCTGCAGTCGGCGCTGGCCGTCGAGCGGCCCGGCCGCTACCAGGTCGAGGCCGCCATCGCCGCCCTGCACGACGACGCCGCCAGCGCCGAGGAGACCGACTGGTTGCAGATCCTCGGCTGGTACGACGAGCTCGTGACCCTCACCGACGACCCCGTTCGCCAGGACCCCGCCGCCGTGCTCGGACGCGCGGTCGCGGTCGGCCACGTCCTCGGCGGCGCCGCCGGGTTGCGCGAGACCGATCGGCTGCGCGAGGTCCTCGGCGACCGCCACCGGTGGCATGCCGTCCGCGGCCACCTGCACGGGCTCGACGGCGACCTGCCTGCCGCCGCCACGGCGTATGCCGAGTCCGCCCGGCGCGCGACGAACGTCGCCGAGCGCGACCACCTGGTCCGTGAGGCCGCGCGCGCTCGGGCCGACGAGCTAGCGTCGCGGGCATGACGATCCAGCGGATGGATCACGTCGGCGTCGTGGTCGAGGATCTCGCGGCTGCGATCGCGTTCTTCGTCGAACTGGGCCTGGAACTGGAGGGCGAGACAACGGTCGAGGGTGAATGGGTGGACCAGCTCGTCGGGCTGGACGGCGTCCGAGCGGACATCGCCTTCCTGCGGACCCCGGACGGCCACGGCCGGGTCGAGCTGTCCACGTTCCGAACGCCGGTGGCCACCAGCAGCGCACCGAGGGCGCCGGTGAATGTCCCGGGCATCCCTCGCCTAACGTTCGTCGTCGACTCCGTCGACGATGTCTTCGGCCGCCTGGGCGCCCACGGCGCCGAACTCGTGGGCGAGGTCGCGCAGTACGAGGAGATCTACCGGTACTGCTACGTCCGCGGTCCCGCCGGCGTCATCGTCGGGCTGGTCGAGGAGTCATCTGCGCCGGCGCAGGACGACGCGCGCGCCGTCTGACGGCACGAGCATCGGGTGCGTCTGGCGCGGAGGCTTCGGCCGGCCCGGCAGCGGCTCAATCGTCCGGCCAACGAGCAGCTCGCGCAAGAGGATCCGCGACTCGAAGAGCGCGAGCGACGCGCCGATGCAGCGATGCGGACCGCCGCCGAAGGCGAGCCAGGTGTAGGTCCCCGGTCGCCGGTCGAGGAAGCGCTCGGGGCGGAATGCGCGCGGCTCGGGGTAGACGTCCTCGCGCTCGTGCACGGCCATCACCGAGATGACCAGCATCGTCCCGCGCCGCACACTCAATCCGGCGAGCTCCGTGTCGCGGACCGCACGGCGACCCGTAAACGGGAACGACGGGCGCAGCCGCATCGCTTCATGGACGACGGCGTCCGCGTAATCGTGTCCATCCGCGTCGACCTCGTCATGCAGGCGCTCCAAGGCCTTTGGGTGGTGCGCCAATTGCTCGACGACCGACGCGAGCGTCACCGCCGTCGTTTCGTAGCCTGCAAGCAGCAGTCCGCGCAGGTCGCGAGCGAGCGTCGTGTCGGTCGTGGTGCCGACGAGCATCGCCAGGAAGTCGCCCTCTTTTCCGGTCACTCGCCGCTCGGCGATCTCCTCGAGCACGATCGCGTCGACCGCCGCGGCCGCCCGGTCGACCGGCCCGTAGCTCGGCCACCGCCCGCGCAGAGCGACGCCTGCGATGCCGTAGCCCAGGAACGCATTGCTCTCCACTGCGGCGCAGTACGCGAGCATCGCCGCATCGAGGCGCCGCATCCTGCCCGGGTCTGAGACCCCAAAGATGATCGTCCGCATCACGTCGAGCACGTACTCCTTGGCCAGGGTCAGGAACTCGACGCGCTCGCCCAGTGGCCACTGCTCGATCCGCCCACGCGCAAGGTCGGCGATCGACTCCTCGTAGGCGGTCATCATCCGCCCGTGGAATGGCGGCGCCATCCGCCGCCGCTCGCTCACATGCTCCTCGCCCTCCAGGAAGATCAGCGAGTCGCCGCCGAACAGCACGGGATGCGGCGTCCACCGGTGCAGCATCTGCCCGAATGACAGCGCACCCTCGCGGTCGGCCAGGATCGCCTTTGCGTCGTCGGGCGACCATGTCATCACCACGGGCGGCAGCCCCGGCAGGTCCACCACGAACCGCTCGCCCAGCCGCGCCAGCCGCGACCTGGCGGCGCCTGGCCGGAAGAACGCGCGCGAGCTGAGGACGACGCCCTGCAGACTCGCCCGCGGGAGCGAGCCGACCGTCAGCGGCGCCTCAGCGGTCGCGGCCATCGGGCTGCGAGTGTCCCACAATCCTTCGCGCGAAGCGGCTGATGGGATTCGAACCCACGACCTTCTGCATGGCAAGCAGACGCTCTAGCCAACTGAGCTACAGCCGCGCGAACGCGGAGTATAGGAGTAGGGTCGGCCCATGGCCGGATCGCCGATTGCTCTGCTGCTGAGCATCGGTGTGCTGGCCACTCCGTCGGCTGCGGCGGCCGACGAGAACACGCCCTGCACCAGTTCGCGCGCCAAGCCCCAGATATCCCTGGTGGATCGGGGCGCCGGGTCGGCGGTGTACGCAACACAGGAGCTGGGGGTCAAGCTCACCCAGGCCGGTGAGGAAGGCGTTGCGGCCCGTTCGATCGCCGCCCCGGGAGCGCGCGTGGACACGGAGGGGGCGGGAGGCGGCCTCGCCGCGCTGCTCTGGATCGACCGCCCCGGACCGCTGACCGTGACGGTCAGGGCCGCGGACCGCGATCCCGCCCTGGATCCCGCCAGCACGGGCGCGGACAACGAGTGCACCCACACCGTGTCCCAGACGTTCAGCATCAGCGCCGCCACGGTCACGAAGGCGGGCAAGTTGAAGCGCCCGTTCCTGGTCGACCGCCGCCGCAGGCTCTGGTATCGCCGGGTGTACTACTCGTTCAGCGTGCGCCCGGAGGGCGCGGCGGCCGACCGCTCACCCCTGACGGTGCGCGTCCGCACCATTCGCCGCGCCAGATACCCGTCAGCGCGCACCCGCGCCGTCTCACAGGCGTACGGGCTGCGCTCATTCGACGTCGAAGAGCCGCCGTTCAAGCGTGGGTGCCAGAGCCTGGTCTGCCCGCCGAAGGCGCGGAACGGATCCGCGAAGGCGCTCGAGGTCCGGGTGGACGACGTGCGCGGCGGTCTGAAGATCTCCGTCGTCGTGCCGACCGCCTACCCCGGCAAGAGCGGCAGGCGCTTGATTCCGACTCCGTGGGGGGTGGACGTCGAGGTCTTCCAGAGCGGCAGGCGGGTGGCGCGCCTGCGCGCGGCCGGCCGCTGCACCGAGGGCGGGCAAGCGGCGCGCTGCACGTTCAAGAGGGTCTCGGCCAAGCCCTGAACTGAGCTAGCCGGCCGTCGCACCGGCGTCGGCGATCTGGTGGGCGCCCTCGGCGAATTCCTCCACGATCTTGGCGCAGAAGGCCGGCAGGTCGTCCGGGTCGCGGCTGGTGACCAGACCCTGGTCGACCACGACCTCCTCGTCGACCACGGTGGCGCCGGCGTTGCGCAGGTCGGTGCGGATCGAGGGGTAGGAGGTCAGCGTGCGCCCGCGGGCCACGTCGGCCTCGACCAGGATCCAGGGCCCGTGGCAGATCGCGCCCACCGGCTTGCCGGTGGCGAAGAAGTCCTGCACGAACTTCACGGCGTCGGCGTCGGCCCGGAGGTTGTCGGGGTTGGCCACGCCGCCGGGCACGATCAGCCCGGCGTAGTCGTCCACGGACGCGTCGCCCACGAGCTTTTCCACCTCGAACGTATCGGCCTTGTTGATGTCGCCTTCCATGCCCTGGATGTCGCCTTCGGCGATGGACAGCAACTCGGTGGTGGCGCCTGCGTCCTCGACGGCCTTGCGCGGCTCGGTGAGCTCCACCTGCTCCACGCCGTCGGCGGCCAGGATGGCGATCTTGCGGCCTGTGAGTTCTTCTGAGGGCATGCGGTTCCGCTATCCGGACCGAGCCGGCGCGAAACGAGCCTGCGCGCCAGAACGCTCGTCCGCCTCGCGCGGCAACAGGAACGACAGCAGCGCGGCGGGAACGGGCAGGCAGGCGATGATCCACAGCACCGTCTCGAGCCCGTGGGCGTCGGCCACCACGCCCAGGATCGTGGCCACCAGGCCGCCCATGCCGATGGCCAGGCCCAGCGTGACCCCCGACGCCAGCCCGGGCCGGTTGGGCAGGTACTGCTGGCCCAGCACCACGGTCACGCTGAAGCTGGCGATGATGACCAGCCCGATGGCGCCGAGCACCAGGAAGCCGGCTGCGAGCCCCACGAGCGGGAACACGATCAGGAGCGGCATCGAGGCCAGGATGCTGCCCACGAGCACCTTGCGCGGCCCCACGGTGTCCACCAGTTGGCCGCCGATCAGCGTGCCGAGCGCGCCGGCGACCAGCATGGCGGTCAGCGCGGCGTTGGCCGTGCCCTCGCCGGTGCCGAGCTGGGTCACGAACCACAGCGGCACGAATGCCTGGAGGCCGAAGTAGACCCCGGAGCGGATGGCCACGATGCTGCCCAGGACGCCGAACGGCCCCCACTGGTCGCGGTGGTGGACGCCGCTGGCGGCCACGGCCGCCTTGCGCGCTGCCTCGAGGCCGTGCAGGTGCGGCAGCCCGCGCACGAGCACGACGGCCATGATCGCCGGCAGCACCACCAGGCCCAGCGTCCCGGGCAGCCCGAAGACCAGCACCAGGGGGGTGGTCAGCAAGGGCCCGAGCGCGAAGCCCACGTTGCCGCCCACCGAGAACATGCTCATGCCGCGCCCGCGCCGGGCGCCCGCGGCGATGCCCGCATAGCGCGCACCCTCGGGGTGGAACGCGGCCACGCCGATGCCGCTGACCGCGATGGCCGCGACCGTGGCCTCGTAGCTGTCCAACAGTCCGACCACGGCCAGCCCGGCGCCCGCCGTGAGCACACCCGCGGGCATCAGCCACGACTGGCGCACGCGGTCGGACAGCAGCCCGAACAGCGGCTGGATCAGCGACGAGCCGATCGTGGCCGCCAGCACCAGCGAGCCGAGGGCGGCGAAGGAGTACCCGTGCTCGGCCGCCAGGAAGGGCAGCAGCGCGGGCACGGCGCCCTGGCACATGTCGGCGCAGGTGTGCGTCAGCCCCAGCAGAGTCAAGCCGCGACGGTCCAGAGGGCGGTCGTCGCCGTTCACCACATAAGCGTGACAGCGGCGTGCGATGATGCCGCGCCGGTCATGGGCAAGTTCGCCACAGAAACCGCTGTCCAGCCTGCCGGCGACGGCACCTACACGTGCCAGATCGGTGCCGACTGGTGGGTGATGCTGGGACCGAACGGCGGCTACCTGGCCGCGATCGCGGTGCGGGCGCTCCAAGCCGCCCTGGACCCGGGCGACCGCCCGCTGCGCTCGCTGACCGTGCACTACATGCGGGCGCCACAGGCCGGCCCGGCCACCCTGCAGGTGGTGCCCGAGCGCGAGGGCGGCTCGGTCACGTTCGCCCGGCTGCGCATGATCCAGGACGAGGAGCCGTTCGCGACGGCCGTGGCCGTGCTGGCCCGCGGGCGCGAGTCGATGACGCTGGACACCGCCAAGGCGCCCGACATCCCGTCGCCCGACGAGATCCGGGCGCTGCCCGACTCCGACCAGGCGCCCCCGTTCGCACGCAACTTCGACTACCGCCCGGCGGCAGAGCCGCCCGTGGCCGGCGAGGCGGTCACCGGCGGCTGGCTGCGCCTGCGCGACGACGAGCCGCTCGATGCCGCGCTGGTGGTGGCCCTGTGCGACTCGTGGTTCCCCGCCATCTTCTCCGTCGTGCCGGAGCCGATGGCGGTCCCGACGCTGGACCTGACCGTGCACCTGCGCGATGCGCTGCCGCGCCCCGGCGACTGGGTGTTGGCCCGAGTGACCACCCGCACGGTGGGCGACGGCCTGCTGGAGGAGGACGCCGAGCTGTTCGGCTCCGACGGCCGGCTGCTGGCGCAGTCGCGCCAGCTGGCGCTGGCCCGTTGACACCCGGACCCCAGAGTAATCTCGCGCCCATGCGCCGCACGAAGATCGTCGCCACGATCGGCCCGGCCTCCGACAACCCGGAGACGCTGGCGCGGCTGGTCGAGGCGGGCCTGGACGTGGCCCGCCTGAACTTCGCCCACGGTACGTTCGAGCAGATGGCCGGCACCGCCGAGCGCGTGCGCGCCGCCGCCGATCGCGCCGGCCGCGGCGTGGCCATCCTCCAGGATCTGCCCGGCCCAAAGCTGCGAATCGGCCCCGTCAGGGGCGACCACGCCGAGCTGGGCGTCGGCGAACGTCTGACGCTGGTCTGCGGCTCTGAGGAGCAGGGCGACCAGCGCCGCCTGAGCGTTTCCTGGGACGGCCTTGCCGCGAGCGTCGAGACGGGTGACGTGATCTACCTGGCCGACGGTTCGGTGCGGCTGTGCGTGACCGCCGTCCGCGACCGCGAGGTGGATACCAAGGTCGAGGTCGGCGGCGCCGTCTCGTCGCGCCAGGGCCTGAACATCCCGGGCGAGCTGGCATCGCTACCGGCGGTGGCCGAGGCCGACATGGAGAAGCTGCGCTTCGGCGAGTCGATCGGCGTGGACCTGGTGGCGCTGAGCTTCGTCCGCCGGCCTGAGGAGATCACCGATCTGCGCGAGCACACCGGCATTCCCCTGATCGCCAAGATCGAGAAGCCGCAGGCGGTGGAGAACCTGGATGCCATCGCGCACGCCGCCGACTGCCTGATGGTGGCCCGCGGCGACCTGGGCATCGAGATGGACATCGAGCGAGTGCCGCTGGTGCAGAAGAACATCATTCGCAAGGCCGGCGAGCTGGCACGGCCCGTGATCACCGCCACCCAGATGCTCGACTCGATGGTGGTGTCGTCCCGCCCCACGCGTGCCGAGGTGGCCGACGTGGCCAACGCGATCATGGACGGCACCGACGCCGTGATGCTCTCGCAGGAGACGGCGGTGGGAGCCCACCCTGTGGAGGCGGTGAAGATGATGGACTCCATCGCCCGCACCACCGAGGGCGAGCTGCCCCTGGAGCACTGGAATCACCACCGCGTGCTGAGGCAGGAGCGTGCCGCGCACGATCCGGCGTACACGGTGGCCTACAACGCCTGCGACGCCGCGATGCAGCTGGATCTGGCGGCGCTGGTGGTGCCCACGCTGTCGGGGCGCTCAGCTCGGATCCTCTCGGCGCACCGGCCGCGCGTGCCCATCTACGTGCTGTCCCCGGATCCCGAGGTTGTGCGCCGCGCCTCGCTCCTGTGGGGCGTGGAGGCCGCCAGCATGAAGCCGCACGGGATCACGGAGGAGCTGATCGCCGACGCGTCGCGGCGGGTGGTCGAACTGGGCTGGGTGAAGCCGGACGAGCGGATCGGCATTACCGCCGGACTGCCCAGTGGACAGCCCGGTACCACGAGCCTGTTTCAGATCCAGATGGCGGGCTGAACCGGGGCCGCCGGCTGCGCCGGCCCTCGTTCGTCCGGTACCGTCCCGGCCCCGCCGACCGATGCAAGCCACCTAGGAGCAGTCCCTGCTGTGAGCCAGACCGCCGCCGCGACCCAGAACCAGAAGCTCATGTCCTGGGTGGACGAGATCGCCGCCCTGACCAAGCCCGATGACGTCTACTGGTGCGACGGCTCGGCCGAGGAGTACGACCGGATGGCCCAGGAGCTGGTGGATGCCGGCACCTTCAAGCGCCTCTCCGACGCCAAGCGGCCCAACAGCTACCTGGCCTGGTCCGACCCGTCGGACGTCGCGCGCGTGGAGGACCGCACCTACATCGCGTCCGAGCGTGAGGAGGACGCCGGCCCCAACAACAACTGGCGCGCGCCGGACGAGCTGCGCGCCGAGCTGGAGCCGCTGTTCGACGGTGCGATGGCAGGCCGCACCATGTACGTGGTCCCGTTCTCGATGGGCCCGCTGGGCTCGGAGACCGCCAAGATCGGCGTGCAGGTCACCGACTCGCCCTACGTGGTGGTGTCGATGCGGATCATGACCCGCATGGGCCAGGGCGCCCTGGACGCGCTCGGCGAGGGCGAGTTCGTGCCCTGCGTGCACTCCATCGGCGCCCCGCTGGCCGAGGGTGAGGAAGACGTGCCGTGGCCCACCAATGCCGAGACCAAGTACATCGTGCACTACCCCGAGACGCGCGAGATCTGGTCCTACGGCTCGGGCTACGGTGGCAACGCGCTGCTGGGCAAGAAGTGCCTGGCGCTGCGGATCGCCTCGGTGCTGGCCCGCGACGAGGGCTGGCTGGCCGAGCACATGCTGATCCTCAAGCTCACGTCGCCCGAGGGCGCGGTCAAGTACGTGACGGGCGCCTTCCCGTCGGCGTGCGGCAAGACCAACCTGGCGATGCTCATCCCGACGCTGCCCGACTGGAAGGTCGAGACGGTGGGCGACGACATCGCGTGGATGAAGTTCGGCGATGACGGCCGGCTGTACGCCATCAATCCCGAAGCGGGCTTCTTCGGCGTGGCACCGGGCACGGGGGAGAAGACCAACCCGAACGCCATCGCGGCCATCCGCGAGAACACGATCTTCACCAACGTCGCGCTCACCGACGACGACGATGTCTGGTGGGAGGGCCTGACCAAGGAGCCGCCGGCGCACCTGATCGACTGGCACGGCAACGACTGGACGCCGGAGACCGAGACGCCCGCTGCGCACCCCAACTCGCGCTTCACGGTACCGGCCGACCAGGCGCCGTCGATCGCTCCCAACTGGGAGGACCCGGCGGGGGTACCCATCGACGCGTTCCTGCTCGGCGGCCGCCGCGCCACCGTGGTGCCGCTGGTACGCGAGGCGTTCGACTGGGAGCACGGCGTCTTCCTGGGCGCCACCATGTCCTCCGAACAGACCGCGGCCGCATTCGGCCAGGTCGGCCAGCTGCGCTTCGACCCGTTCGCCCAGCTGCCGTTCGCGGGCTACAACATGGGCGACTACATGGCCCATTGGCTCAAGCTGGGCCGCAAGGACGGTGCCCAGCTGCCGAAGATCTTCTACGTGAACTGGTTCCGCAAGGACGAGGACGGCGGCTTCATCTGGCCCGGCTTCGGCGAGAACAGCCGCGTGCTGGAGTGGATCTTCCGCCGCTGCGACGGCCAGGGCGAGGCGGTCGAAACGCCGATCGGGCTGGTGCCCACCGCCGACGATCTGAACACCGACGGCCTGGACCTGTCGGCCGAGGACCTGGAGCTGTTGCTGTCGGTGAACAGTGAGGCCGTGAAGGCGGAGCTGCCGCAGATCGAGGCCAGCCTGACTGCCTACGGCGATCACCTGCCCGAAGCCGTCCGGGCCCAGCTCGACGTGCTGAAGCAGAAGCTCGGCTAGCCGAGCTCGACCTCAACGTCGTCGCCGGCGAAGCTCACGTGCCCGATGGCCTTGCCGGCGTCGGGGAGCGGCGTCTCGTAGCTCCACGCCGCATCCTCGACCAGCCCGGCGGGCGTTCGCACGTGCCAGTAGCTGGCGTCGCCCTTGTACGGGCAGGTCGACGTGGTGGCGCTGGGCTCCAGCACACCCGGCAGCACGTCGGCACGCAGCAGGTAGGCGCGAGGCGGCACGCTCGTCTCGAACAGCATCTTGGGCCGGTCGCTCGCGGCCACGGTCGTGCCCTTGACCTTCACGGTCACGTGGCGCGAGCTCTCCATCACATCGACGCGGTGGTAGGGGTCGCGCAGGTGCCCGCGCACGGGCTCGTCCTCCTGTAGCCACAGGTCCGCCTGGGCCCAGTACATCGCCGCATGACCCTCGAGCCATGCCGCCTGCGGCAGCGGCTCGGGGTAGTGCCAGACGGCGTTCTCGAGCTCGCGCTCGCCCACCTTCAGCGACCAGTACGACGCATCGCCCTTGAACGGGCAATGCGTGTGATGGTCGCTGGCCACCAGCACGTTGTGATCGAGGTCGTCGACGGGGGCGTAGTAGACCGCGCGCATGTTGGACTCGTGCAGCAGCTTGCCGCGAGTGGAGTCCAGCACGGTGTGGCGGTCCACCATGGCCCGCATCCGGCGCGGGTAGTCCTCGAACAGGATCCGGTGCTTGGGCGCGTTGTCGAGGCTGAAGTTGAACCGGCCGGGAGTGTTGGAGGCCAGCGGGCCGGAGCCGAGCGTGAGGGACATGCCTCCGAGTAAAGCGACGGCGCCCGCCCAGCCACCCGTTATCCCTGCTTGACGGGTCGCCGCCTACCGTGCGGTTGCGATGTCCCTGCACTCGTCCAGAGCGCGGCGTCTCGCGCTGGTGACGCTCGTCCTCTTGGTGGGCGCCGGCGTGGCCATCACATCGCTGACCGATCGCGGGGAGCGGTCGGAGGGACGGGCCCAGCAGCCGCGGCAGGCGGCCCCGGCGCGGCCGGCCCAGACGCCGCCCGCGGGCGCGGTGCAGCACCTGCGCGCACTGCAGCGGATCGCCTATCGCAGTGGCGGCAACCGGGCGGCCGGGACCCGCGGCGACCGGGCCTCGGTGCGCTACGTCGAGGGGCGCCTGCGCGCGGCCGGGTTCCGGGTCCGCCGCCAGGCGGTGCGGTTCCCGTTCTTCGACGAGCGGGGGCCTCCGCGGGTCCTACTGTCCGGGCGCTCTGTGACGGGCATCGCCACGCTTGCCTACTCGCCCGGTGGCGCCGGCCGTGGCCCGCTGCGCGTGGTCGATCCGGGCCGCGACGCGGGCGACGACGGCTGCCGCGCAGCCGACTTCGCGCGCGTGCGCCGCGGTGACGTCGTGCTGGTCGAGCGGGGCGGCTGCCGCCTGCGCAGCAAGGTGGACGACGCCGCCCGCGCCGGAGCGTCAGCCACCGTGATCTTCAACGACGGCCGTCCGGGCCGGCGCGGCACCATCCCGGGCAGCCTCGGCGGGCCAGGCGCGCGCATCCCGGCGGTGTCGGCCAGCTTCGCCGCAGGCCGCCTGCTCGCGCGCGCCGCAGGCCGCCGCGTCAGCGTGCGTGTGCGCGCCGTGTCGGAGCGGCGCACCACCCACAACGTGATCGCCGACGCGCCCGGCGCCCGCGGTGGCGACGTGGTCATGGCCGGTGCCCACCTGGACTCGGTCCCCGAAGGGCCGGGGATCAACGACAACGCCAGCGGCGTGGCAGCACTGCTGGACTCCGCCGAGTCGCTGGCCCGCACCGGCGGGGAGCGCCGGTTGCGCATCGCCTTCTGGGGCGCCGAGGAGGCTGGCCTGCTCGGCTCCCGCCACTACGTCCGGCGGCTGCCGGCCGACGACCGCCGGCGCATTCGCGCGTACCTGAACCTGGACATGGTCGGTTCGCCCAACGGCGGTCGCTTCATCTACTCCAGCGACGACGGCTCCGGGCTCGCGGACGTCGCCCGCCGTGCCCTTGACCGACAGGGGGTGGAGGCCGAGGAGCGCGGGCTGGGCGGCGGCTCGGACCATGTGCCCTTCGAACGCGCCGGGATCCCGATCGTGGGCTTGTTCTCCGGGGCCACTGCACCGAAGAGCGAGGCCCAGCAGCGACGCTGGGGCGGTCGAGCCGGCGCCGCGTTCGACCGCTGCTACCACCGCCGCTGCGACCGCCTCACCGGCATCGACCGGCGCACGTTCGACGAGCTGGGTGGTGCCGCCACCGACACCCTGCGCGAGCTGCTCCGCTGACGCCCCAGCTACGCTAGGCGCCGCCTCACCCCGGCGCCGTGGCGGAGTGGCTACGCAGCGGCCTGCAAAGCCGCGTACACCGGTTCGATTCCGGTCGGCGCCTTAGTCGTAGAGCCAAATTCGGAGGCTTGGCCGAAAAGCGTATCCCGAGCGTATTTCGAGAAGGCCCCGAATCGGCTGGCCCGCCGGTTCCCGCCGGGACCACCAGTACGCTGTCGGTCGAGGATGTGTTCGCGCCGCTCGAGGCGATGGCCGACCGCTGGCCCGGCGTGACGTTCGTGCTCGACCCCGCGGCAGATGGGGAGCACCTGGCCCAACGGCTCGAAGCCGAGCTGATGAACGTGCTGCGGGTAACCCATTCTCAGGCGCACCGGCCGATGTGTCTCGCGGCGTCGAGGCTTTCGGAGGCGATCGCGACCGGGCGGCTCGTCCACCCCGACGATCCCGGCCTGAACGCCCACGTGCTGGCAGCCGCCGCCCGATCAGTCGGTGAGCAATGGCGGTTTGCCAAGCAGCGCGGCTCGAACGCCCCGATTGACGCAACGGTTGCGGCGGCGATGGCTCACTCGGTGCTGGTGGCGCAACCGCCGCCGCCCGACCCCAGCGCCTGGCGGATCGAGCTGATCTAGTGGAGGTGCCCGCTCATCTATTCGACGATCGATCTGACGCCGCTGGACTGACCAGGACCGACCAAGGTTGCGCTGCCACAGCGCCCGGGCGGCTACTCCGACAGCTTCACGGCTTCGAAGGCCCTCGCACGCTCCCAGAACGCCTGCAGCCGCACGATCTTCCCACCGCGGAGCGTGAAGAGGTTTCCGCACGGCTGGGAGATCTCGATCCCGTCTCGACCTCGGAAGCGCTCGATGCTGAGCACCAGCACGCGCTCGTCGTCGACCACGCGGATCTCCTCCGGCTCGGACCGATGCTCCTCCCACGCCTCCTCGAACTGCGCGAACGTCCGGATAGCTGCGTCTCGCCCCTCGGCCACGGTCGGGCTGGGCTGCTCCGGAGGTTCCTCGAAGACAGCGTCGATGGCGAAGAACCTCAGCGCCGCCTCCACCATCCCGACCTCGTTGAAGGCATCGATCGTCTCCCGAACAAGCTCCACGTTGTCCTGCGACATCGCCTACTCCCGCAGCCCCACGGCTTCGAGGGCTTCTGCTTTATCGCGGAACCACTCGTAGCGGACGACCTTGCCGTTTCGGAGGGTCAGCACGGAGGAGAAGGGGGTTTTCAGCCGGACACCGCTGCCCGTCCCCTCGCCTGTCCAGCTCCCGGTCACGACCACGACGGTCTCGCCCGTTTCGACGACTTCGTCGATTTTGAGTCGGATACTCCCGAAGCTTGCCCGCATCCGATCGAGTGCCTCGCGGAACTCGGCGGTTCCGCGTCTCGTTCCCGGTTCTACCGCGTACGGCGGGTTGACCCACTCAACACCATCATCGAGGACCGAGAAGAAGGACTTGAAGTCGCCCCGTGCGAGAGCACTGAAACCGCCCTGCACGATCTCCACGTTCTCCTGCGACATCGTCCGCGCAGTATCCCGCAGGTCCCTTGCGCTGCCGCCGAGCCCCGGCGGCTACTCCGACAGCCCCACGGCTTCGACAGCCTGAGCTGGGTCTCGGAAGGCTTGGAAGTGCACCAGCTTCCCCTCCCGAAACTTCAGCATCCAGCCCGCCGGGGTGGCGCCTTCCGCCCCGCTGCCCCTGCCTCTGTAAACGAGATGGCCTACGAGCAGGGTCACGTCGTCGATCCCGAGTGCGTCATCAACCTCGGCGCGTCCGACCTCAAAGGCGTCGGCCAGGTCTCGCATGTACTGGCGCGTCCCATCGTGGCCCTGGTAGGCGCCTCCCTGGTTCAGGGCGAAGAACGAGTGCCACTCCACCCTGGGATCCGAGAGCGCGACCAACTCTTCGGCATCCCTGCGTCCCAGTGCATCGAGGACCCGACGAGCCAGAGCTACGTTCTCGTGCGACATCGCCTACTCCGACAGTCCCACGGCTTCGAGAGCGCGGTCGCGGTCCATGTAGCGCTCCATTCTCGTGACCTTGCCGTCACGGACGTGGAAGAGCCAAGCCCCCCGAGACTGGATTTGCCCCAGGTCAAGCCCGCTCGTTTTCCCGCGCCCGCTGGAGCGGTCGAGCACGAGGACCCGCTCGGAGTCCAGCTCGCGGTATTCGTCCGCTTCCAGCCGGAACTCTTCCCATGTGCTCAGCCAGGTGCGGAAGCTCCTCGCCATCTCGGCCCGGCCCTTCGAGCTCCCGGGATCGGGTCCGTCCATGCCCACGTACTCGATCTCGGGGTCCGCCCATTCGGCCAAGGTGAAGTTGCCGGCCTCCCAGGCCGCGTAGATCGAGCGGACCAGCTCCACGTTCTCCTGCGACATCGCCGGGCCAGTATCCCGCAGAGGTCTTGCGCGCTGCTCCTGATCACCAGAGCGGTCCGGTCCTAGCGCCATGATCGTTTCGTGCCTGACAGCACGACCACCATCGTCGCCGTCATTTGGGAACCCTGCCTCTCGGTGGTGAAGCAAACCGCGCCCGCAACTGAGGGCGCTTTGTAGAGCGGAATGGCCTTTGAAGGCTGGGCCTGCAAAGCCGCGTACACCGGTTCGATTCCGGTCGGCGCCTCTCGACCTACGCGCCGGGCGCCTGATACTGGACCTGCCCGGCCTTGCGCAGGGCGTCCATCGTGTCCTCGACGGTCAGGAGGACCGTGGTCTCGAGTGAGCTGAGCGCACCGCCGCCACCGATGGCCAGCGCAACCGCGGCCATGGACACGTTGTCGGGCGCCTCCCACAGGGTGTAGCCGTCGTGCGTGCCGAACGCGTACCAGAACCCGTGGAGCTTCCCACCGACAGACTCGATGTACGTCTGCGCGGCCTTTCGACGGTCCTCCGGGTTGCCGATCAGCCTGGCCCACGTCTCCGGCGTGTAGCTGAACCTCGATAGATAGAGCGGCATCGTTTCCCCCGGGCTAGTGGTGCAGAGAGGGAGCAGCATGACCCAGAGTGACGCCCTCGTCTATGCGCGCCGGTCCAGGCATGATGCCTACCAACACTGCGCCGGCGCCGGGGGAGACACAGAAGCCCCAACCCCAGCCCCTGGTGCCGGGGCTGCCCGTGCTGCCGCTGCCAGTTCTCTAGCGCGCCACCTTGGCCGACCGGCCCAGGCCATACGGAACCTTCCACGCCGGCCCGATGCGGGCGTTGGCGAGCGGCTCGAGCTCCAGCACGCCGGCCAGCCGCTCCAGCAGCCACAGGTCGTAGACCCAGCCGCCGAACTCCGAACCCCCCGCCGGGCGTGTGGCCACGATCCCCTTCGGCCCGCCGACCACGAGCAGGCGGTCCCACAGATCCGGGTTCGCCCCGATCTGGTCCAGGGCCCGCGTGAGTGATGAAGGGGCGTCGCCCTCGGGCAGTGGTCGCCCTGACGAACCGTCCAGCTCGAACTCGGGAGCGTTTACACGCAGAACGGTGATCGAACGCAGGTGGCGCTCGGAGTACAGCTCCGAGCCGCCCTCGATCTTCTCGTCGGGACCCATTCGGACGAAGACCTGGCCGGCGGCCCGCGGGCCCCAGTACAGGTGCGGCTCCAGCAGATCGGTGGCGCTGCTGATCTTCGACCGCAACCCGAGCATCGTGCCCGCCCAGCCTTCGTCGTGAGGGTTGCCGTACTCGTCGGGTCCGTGGTCCTCCGGCTTGATCGACAGCGCCCGCAGCAGCGCGTCGTTCTTGTACTCGCCGCCGTCGGCGATGCCGGCCGCCGAGCCGCGCGCCAGCGCGTCGCCACCACGGCGCCGGCCCTCGGCGCGCTTGTGGCGGCCGAGGCGGGCGCGGCCGCGGAGCGCCCAGCGAAGCACCAGCAGCATGATCACGCCGGGCACCGCGAACGCCGCGGCGATCACCCAGCCGGGCACCGCCTCCTGGGCCGCGGAGAGCAGTTCCACGAGCCGACCCTACGTGAGGACACTTACACCGATCGATGTCAAGGTCGCTATGGTCCCGCCATGGCCGAGAGAGGTGCCCCGCCGAACGTCCCGCGCGTCCAGCGCCGCTTGCTGCGGTTGATCAGCGCGTTCACGTCGCCGCTGCTGCCGGACGACTACCTCGAGCTGATCAACCCGCTGTGGTCCACGCGGGAGCTGCGCGGCAAGGTCGTGGATGTCCAGGAGGAGACCCCTGACGCGGCCACCGTCGTCATCCAGCCCGGGTACGAGTGGGAGGGCCACGAGCCGGGCCAGTACCTACGCATCGGCGTCGACCTGAACGGCCGCCGCCACTGGCGCGCCTACTCGCTGACGTCCGACCCCAAGCGGGAGGACGGCTGCATCTCGATCACCGTCAAGAACGTGGACGAGGGCGTGGTATCCCCGTACCTGGTCCGCAAGGGCCCGCATGGCGCGATCGTCGGCCTGGGCGGGGTGGAGGGCGACTTCCTGCTGCCCGATCCCGTGCCGGAGAAGATCCTGTTCATCAGCGCCGGCAGCGGCATCACGCCGATCATGAGCATGCTGCGCTCGATGGATCACGAGGGCGACCTGCCCGACACGATGCACATCCACTCCGCGGGCACGCCCGAGGAGGTCATCTTCGGCGACGAGATGCGCGCGCTGGCCGAGAAGCACGACAAGTTCGAGCTGCACGAGCAGCACACGGCCACCGACGTCGGGCGGTTCAAGCCCGCGGACCTCGATCACCTGTGCCCGGACTGGAAGGAGCGCACGGCCTATATCTCCGGCCCACCGGACCTGCTCGAGGCGCTCGAGGAGCACTGGAAGGAGCACGGCGACCGCGAGCTCCTGCACATGGAGCGGTTCCAGCCGGTCCTGGGCGGCGAGGATGTCGAGGAGGGCGAGGGCGGCACGATCAAGTTCCTCAAGAGCGACGCCGAGGCCGAGAGCGACGGCTCGCAGCCGATTCTGGTGGCCGGCGAGGAGGCCGGCCTCGAGCTGGCGTACGGCTGCCGCGAGGGCATCTGCCACACCTGCGTGGGGACCTTGAAGTCAGGTCAGATACGAGACCTGAGAACCGGGAAGGTGTCCGGTACAGACGGCGAGACCATCCGAACCTGCATCAACGCGCCCGAGGGCGCGATCGAGATTGAACTCTGAGCGAAGGGAGAGCACATGCCCACCGAAATGGAAAACCCGCTGCACAAGCTGACGCCCGAACAGATCGAGGCCATCGGCAAGGAGTTCGACGAACTGCACGACGAGGTGTTCGACTCGCTCGGGGAGCGCGACGCGAAGTACATCCGCGGCATGATCGCCCTGCACCGCAGGCTGGTCCTGATCGCGCGGCTCGAGCTGCTGGGCGCGAAGTACAAGCCGATGTGGATCCTGGGCACGGCCACGCTGGGCGCGGCCAAGATCCTGGAGAACATGGAGATCGGCCACAACGTGATGCACGGCCAGTGGGACTGGATGAACGACCCGGTCATCAACTCCACGAACTGGGACTGGGACACCGCGTCCACCAAGGAGGCGTGGAAGCACTCCCACAACTACATCCACCACACGTACACCAACGTCCTCGGGCTGGACAAGGACCTGGGCTACGAGGTCATGCGCATCGACCCCGAGCAGAAGTGGCACCCCAGGTACCTGGGGCAGCCGATCCTGAACCTGTTCCTGATGGCCTTCTTCGAGTGGGGCGTGGCGGTGCACGACCTGGACATCGACGCCATCCGCGCGGGCGAGAAGAAGTGGGGCGACGTCAAGGACGATCTCAAGGGGATGGGCGTCAAGGCCCGCGCCCAGGTCACCAAGGACTACATCGCCTTCCCGCTGCTTAGCGCCGGGGTGTCCACCGCGGCCCAGGTGGGGGTGCGCAAGCTCGTGGAGTCGCGCCGCCCGCGGTCGCAGAAGCTGGCCGACAAGCTGCCCGGCCGGTTGCGGCGCAAGCCCGCCCCGCCGACGGCCGCCCAGCTGGCGCTGGAGACCTTCCGGCGCACGTTCTGGGCCGACTTCACGGCCAACATCATCCGCAACGTGTGGTCCAACGCGATCATCTTCTGCGGGCACTTCCCCGACCAGGCGTATGTGTTCAAGAAGGAGGACTACGAGAACGAGAGCCGCGGAGCGCGCTACGTGCGCCAGCTGCTCGGAGCCGTGAACATCGACGGCGGTCCCATGTTCCACGTGGCCTCGGGAAACCTGAGCTACCAGGTCGAGCACCATCTGTACCCGGACATGCCGAGCACGCGCTACGGCGAGATCGCGCCCAAGGTGCGCGAGATCTGCGAGCGCTACGAGCTGCCGTACAACACCGGGCCGTTCCTGCAGCAGTGGGGGATGGTGCAGCGCACGATCCTGCGGCTGGCGTTCCCCGGCGGTCACGCGCGCCCGAAGCCAGGGCCCTACAAGGGCGACAAGGTGCGCGACGAGGGCGAGCGGGCGGACAGGGTTGCCGCCTGAGAAATTCGCGACACGGCACGCGCGAATTGATTACATTCCGCACATAGGCCGACGACGTTGGGGACCGAGCGTCCCCTCCGCCGGCTGGGGATTGTTTGGAGAGATGCGATCCCTGGACGCCCCCGCGCACCAGCTTGCGCGGGGGCGCTCTTCTTTGTTGGTGGCGCTGATCCTGGTGCTGGCCTGGCCGGGGGCGGCGTCCGCCGCCAGCGGCGACACCGCGCTTCGCTTCGCCCGGTCGGTTGCCGAGGCCGGGCCGCGGACCGCGACCGGGGCCGCCGAGGCTCGCGCGCAGCGCTCGCTGGCCTTGCGCTTTCGGGGCGCTGGAATGCGCGTGTCCACCCAGGCGTTCGGCGTGCCCGGCAAGGGCCGCTCCCGCAACGTGATCGGTGTCCGGCGCGGCCGTGGCCGCTGCCTGCGGGTGGTCATGGCGCACGCCGACACGGTGGCCCGCTCACCGGGGGCCAACGACAACGCCTCGGGCCTGGGAGCGCTGGCTGAGCTCGCCGACCGCACCCGGCGCGGCGGCCTGCCGTGCGAGCTGTGGTTGGTGGGTACGGGCGCCGAGGAGCGCATCTTCACCGGGGCCCGCGACCACCTGGGCGCCCTGGCGCTGGCCCGCCTGGTGCGCCGCAACCGCGGCGCCACGCGGCTGCGCTGGGCGCTGTCGCTGGACGAGGTCGGGCGCCGGCGCTCGCTGGTGCTGCGCTCGCCGGCAGCGGCACAGCGGCGTGGGGTGGAGCGCGCGATGGCGACGGCCGCCCGCGGCGAGCGCGTGCCTTTGAGGTGGCAACGCGATGCATCCGGCGGCCTGTCCGACCACCGCGAGTTCCACCTGCTGGGCCTGCGCGCGATGAAGCTCGGCGAGAGCGCCTCGTGTTACCACCAGCCATGCGACCGGGCGCTGGACCGCGTTGCGCTCGGGCGCCACGTGAAGGTGGTCGCGCGGGCGCTCACGGCGCGCTGAGCGGCCACGACGGCGGTACCGTCGCCGGCATGACCACGCGCCAGCGCATCGGGTGGTTCGGGTCCGCGGCTCTCCTGGCCCTGTCGGGCGTGGTCTGCGAGCTCTTGGCCCGTGACGTGAACGCCGAGGCCGTGGGCATCGTGCTGATGTCGCTGGGGTTCCTCGGCATCGTGATGCTGGTGTTCCTGGAGGTCGGGCTCAGCGAGGAGCACGACCGCGCACGCGAGGAGGCCAGGCGCGCCGAGCGGGAGGCGCCCGCTCCCCGCCATCCGCCGCGGCGCCTGCGCCTGCCGCGGCGCCCCCGCCGGCCCGGCTGATCCGCTCCGTGAGATCGCTCACGGTTGACCCCTGGGCATGGATTCGCGGTCCCTGTCGCGGGATCATGTGGGCACTCCACCGAAAGGAGCACCCGATGGAAGAGTTCGCGACATTCGTGATTGCTCAGGGCGGGGACTCGAAGGGGCTGCAGTCCATTGCGTTGGGTGTCGGCGCCGGGCTGGGCACGATCGGGCCGGGCATCGGCGTGGGCTACATCTTCGGCAAGGTGATCGAGTCGGTCACCCGCCAGCCGGAGATGCGTGAGGAGATCACCAGCATCCAGTGGCTGGGTTTCGCGCTGACCGAGGCGATCGTGTTCTACGCGTTCATCTTCGGTCTGATCGCCTTCTTCCTGGGCGGCTGAGAAACGGACGGTTGCGCTCGAGGCCCGTCGGGTACGGGCCTCGACGAAACCGTTCTTTCTCCCGGGGAGGGGATGCGAATGACGCAGCCGCACGACAGTGTGGGCGACGAGGGGCGTGCCCAGGGCCAGATCGACTGGCTCGCCGCCGAGCGTTCGCCGGAGTTCAAGGAGCTGGTGGCCAAGCGCAGGAGGTTCGTGCTTCCGTGCACCGTGTTCTTCTTCACGTGGTACTTCGGCTTCATCATCCTGGCCGGGTACGCGCCGAGCTTCATGGGCAAGGAGTTCCTGACCGACGGCTTGACCGTCGGCTACATGTTCGCGCTTAGCCAGTTCATCATGGTCTGGGGCCTGGCTTACTGGTATCTGCGCAAGTCCGACCGCGAGTTCGATCCGCTGGCCGCCAAGGCTGCTGAGCGGGCGCTCGAAGCGCGCTCCGAGGACGTATCCCGATGACCCTGTTCGCTGCAGACGTCAACGAGCTCGCGCTCGGAATCTTCGCGGTCGTCGTTGCGATCACGCTGGCCGCCACGTACCTGGCGTCGAAGCGGGTGACCAGCGCCACGGACTTCTGGGCGGCGGGCCGCGGCCTGACGGGCGTCCAGAATGGCTTCGCGATCGCCGGCGACTACATGTCGGCGGCCTCGTTCCTGGGCATCGCCGGCCTGATCTTCCTCTTCGGCTTCGACGGCTTCCTGTACTCGGTCGGCTTCCTGGTGGCCTTCCTGACCGTGTTGTTCCTGCTCGGGGAGCGGATGCGCAACAGCGGCAAGTTCACGATCGCCGACGTGCTGTCGTTCCGGATGAACGAGCGTCCCGCCCGCGCCGCCGCGGCCCTCGGGACGCTGGCCGTCGCGGGCTTCTACCTGATCGCCCAGATGGTGGGCGCCGGCGTGCTGATCAACGCGCTCGTCGGTGTCGGCTTCGAGGTCGCGGTCGTCTTCACGGGCGCCTTCATGCTCATCTACGTCATCGCCGGCGGCATGCTCGCGACGACCTGGGTGCAGATCATCAAGGCCGTATTGCTGATGACCGCGACGGTTACGCTGACGATCCTCGTGGTGGTCAAGATCGGTGGAAACCCGATCGACCTGTTCAAGGAGGCGCGCGCGGAGTCGCCCGAGGGCGCGGCGTACCTCGAGCCCGGCCTGTTCCTCTCCAGCCCGATCGACACCATCTCGCTGGGTATCGGGTTGGTGCTCGGCACCGCCGGGCTGCCGCACATCCTGATGCGGTTCTTCACCGTGCCAGACGCCAAAGCGGCGCGTTCGTCGGTGATGTGGGCGGTGGTCCTGATCGGAGCGTTCTACGTGATGACCACGGCGCTCGGCTTCGGCGCCCGCGCCATCCTGGGCAACGGCGCAACGGAGGCGGTCGGCGCCGGCGGCAACCTGGCCGCGCCGCTGCTGGCGGAGGAGGTTGGAGGCGGCGCCGGGACGTTCGGCGGCGACCTGTTCTTGGCCATAATCGCGGCGGTTGCGTTCGCGACCATCCTCGCCGTGGTCGCCGGCTTGGTGATCTCGGCATCCGGTGCGGTCGCCCACGACGTGTGGTCGAACATCGTGCGCGAGGGCAAGGACTCCGAGCAGGAGGAGGTGGTGGTGGCCAAGATCGCCGCCGTCTCGATCGGGGTGATCTCCATCACGATCGCGGTGATCGGCGGGTCTGGACTGAACGTGTCGTTCATGGTCGGATTGGCGTTCGCGGTGGCGGCCAGCGCGATCTTCCCGGCGCTGCTGCTGGCGCTGACCTGGCGCCGCTTCAACACCACCGGCGCCGTCACAGGCGTGCTGGTCGGCACCTTCAGCTCGATCCTGCTGGTCATCATCAGCCCGACGGTGTGGCCCGGTCCCGACGCCGAGGGAGGCGCCTTCGGCTTCTACGACCTGGCCAACCCCGGCATCGTTTCCGTGCCGCTCGGGTTCATCGGCTGCTGGCTGGGCACGGTGCTGAGCAAGGAAGAGACGAGGGCCAAGCGCGGGTTCGACGAGATGCACGTGCGCGCGGAGACCGGTCTGGGTGCCGAGGTGGGCACCGGGACCACCCTGACCGGCCGTCACGCCAAGCCGCGACGCGAGCCCGACCGGGTCGCCTGATCGGGTAGAACCCGCAGCAAGCCACAAGGAGGAGAAATGGAAGCTGGAACCGCCCCCACAGGTCAGGCGCTCGAGGACGAGCTCGCGGGACTCCTTGACCAGGAGACGTTCGACCCTCCTGCCGAGTTCGTGGAGAAGGCCCTGCTCAGCGACCCGGCCATCTATGAGGAGGCGGCCAAGGACCCCGTCGGCTGGTGGGAGAAGCAGGCCGAAGACCTGCACTGGTTCCAGAAGTGGGACACGGCGCTCGACGAGTCGAACCCGCCGTTCTACAAGTGGTTCACGGGCGGCAAGATCAACGCCTCGTACAACTGCCTGGACCGCCACGTGGAAGACGGCAAGGGCGAGAAGGTCGCGTTCCACTGGCGCGGCGAGCAGGGCGGCCAACGTGATGTGACCTACGCCGAGCTGTTGGCAGACACCAAGCGGCTGGCAAACGCGCTGACCGACCAGGGCGTCCAGAAGGGGGACGTGGTCGGGATCTTCCTGCCCATGATCCCCGAGGTCGTGGTGGCGATGATGGCCTGCGCGCGCATCGGCGCCATCCACAACCTGGTCTTCGGCGGCTTCTCACCCAACTCGGTGGCCGAGCGGATGCAGGTCTCGGACGCGAAGCTGCTGTTGACCGCCGACGGCGCCCGGCGCAAGGGCAAGACCGCCGCGGTCAAGTCCGAGGTGGACAATGTGCTGGGTGAGATGCCGTCGGTGAAGACGGTGATCGTCGTGAAGTCCGTCGACAACGACGCGCCGATGCAGGACGGCCGCGACCTGTGGTGGCACGACGTCCTGGAGGCGGCCGACGACGAGCACGAGGCCGAGCCCCTGGACGCCGAGCACCCGCTGTTCATCCTCTACTCGTCCGGCTCGACCGCCGCGCCAAAGGGGATCCTGCACACCACCGGTGGCTACCTGACGGGCACGGCCTGGACGCACAAGCACGTGTTCGACCTCAAGCCCGACGAGGACGTGTACTGGTGCGCGGCCGACGTCGGCTGGGTCACCGGCCACTCCTACATCGTCTACGGGCCGCTGCTGAACGGCGCCACGTCGGTCATGTACGAGGGCCCGCCCGACTACCCGGACAAGGAGGCCCACTGGGCCCTGGTCGAGCAGCTCGGCGTGACCATCTACTACTTCGCGCCCACGGCCATCCGCTCGTTCATGAAGTGGGGAGCCGAGCACCCCAACGCACACGACCTGACCTCGCTGCGCCTGTTGGGCACGGTCGGCGAGCCGATCAACCCCAAGGCGTGGCTGTGGTACTGGCGCGTGATCGGCGGCGGGCGCTGCCCCGTCGTGGACACGTGGTGGCAGACCGAGACGGGCCACATCCTGATCTCGCCGCTGCCGGGCATCACCTCGGCTAAGCCGGGCTCGGCCACCCAGGCGCTACCCGGCGTGGACGCCGCGGTGGTGGGGGAGTCCGACGGCGAGGAGGTCGGTACCGGCCAGGGCCTGCTGATCCTGCGCAAGCCGTGGCCGGGGATGCTGCGCACCCTCTACGGCGACGACGACCGCTTCGAGCAGACCTACTTCGAGAAGTTCGGCTCCGAGACGTACCTCGTCGGCGATGCCGCCCGCAAGGACGAGGACGGCTACTTCTGGGTCATCGGCCGCATCGACGACGTGATCAACGTGTCGGGCCACCGGCTCTCGACGGCCGAGGTGGAGTCGGCCATCGTCTCGCACGGCAAGGTCGCCGAGGCCGCCGTGATCGGCCAGTACGACGAGGACACGGGCCAGTCGATCGCCGCGTTCGTGACCCTGGAGGGCGACCGCGAGGGCGACGACGACATGGTGGCTGAGCTGCGCGAGCACGTGGCCACCAAGATCGGCAAGCTGGCCCGGCCCAAGCGCATCATCTGGTCCGACGACCTGCCCAAGACACGCTCGGGCAAGATCATGCGCCGCCTGCTGCGCGACATCGCCGAGGGCCGCGAACTGGGTGACGTGACCACGTTGCGCGACCCCGACGTGATGCAGCAGCTCGAGGGCAAGATCAAGGAGCGCCAGGACGAGGACGACGCATGAGCGCCAACCGGCGTGGGCGGCGGCCGGTCTGCCTATCGTCTAGCCGGTGAGGCGTACTTTCGGACTTCTCGCGGCCGCCGTCGTCGGCTTGCTCGGAGCTGTCCCTGCGGAGGCCCAGCAGCGGATCGTCCAGGGCCAGAGCGTCCGGATTGAGGACCACCCGCACCAGGTGCGACTGGAGGTCAACCTCTCGGGGCCGGTCCCTACGGAGGTGCTTACCGGGCAGTGCGGTGGCTCCGTCCACGACGCCACGCACATCGTCACGGCCGCACACTGCGTGACCGACGAAGGCGTGCTCGGGCGTTCGCCCACCGCTGCCGGCAACGTTCGCGTGTTCGCCGGCAGCGCCGATCAGACCCAGCAGCAGCAAGCCCCCGCGACGGTGGCCGTGCAACCCGCCCAGGAGTACCTGGCGGGCGACAACACCTACGATGCCGCGCTGCTCACGCTGAGCGCGCCGTTGCCGGGCTACGGCGGCGCCACCGTCAACCGGATCGCGTTCGCCTCGGCCGCCGAGCTGGCCGGCGCGGTGGCCGGCGGCCAGCCGGCGTTCGCGACCGGCTGGGGCGTCCAGAACGAGGGAAGCAGCGCACCAAACCGCTTCTTGCAGGGCGTGTCCCTGCCGCTGCGGCCCGACTCCGTGTGTGATGCCAGCTACCCCGGCGCGTACGCGGCGGACCGCGGTGTGTGCGCCGGGGGCGGCTCCGCCTCCCAGGACAATCCCGACACGTGTCAGGGCGACAGCGGCGGTCCGCTCACGATCGTGGCGGCGGGCCAGACCAAGCTCGCGGGCATCACGAGCTACGGCGAGGGGTGTGGCCGCCAGAACACACCCGGCGCCTATACCGAGGTCTCCAACGCGGTCATCTGCGCCCTGCTCCAGGGCCAGTCGGAGTGTCTGTCGACTCAGGGCGCGGCCGCCCCGGCGGTGCGCGACACCACCAGGCCGACGGCGCGCCTGACCAAGCTGCGCTGCAAGCGCCGCAAGTGCACCTTCCACGTCGCTACCAACGACAACTCGGGCAGCACCCGCATATCGATGCAGGTCACCCGCCGCGTGCGGTCCTGCCGCCGCGTCGACGGCCGGCGCCGCTGCCGGACCGTGACCAAGCGGCGCAAGCTCAAGACCAAGCGCATCCGCGGCGGGTTCGCCGCCAGCAAGAAACTGCAGGTCAGGCGCTACCGGTTCGAGGCGGTGGCCACCGACCCGTCTCGCAACCGCTCCAAGCGGGTGCTCAAGACCTTCCGGGTCAAGACGCGCTGACGACGCCGCACTAGCGGCGTCCGGCAGTGCGGCTACGGAGGCGTTCACCTCGGCCGCCGATGCGGGGTATTTCCCTTCCACTCGGCAGAACGGCGGCGATCATCTTGAGGCTTCGAGCAGCAGTAGCGACGTGTGCGATGGCGCGGCGGCAGCGGAGGCGGCAAGCTGGCGACGACGCTGGTTCGGCCGGGTGTGAGCGCCCGTCAGGTCGGCGGGCGGATCCGAATCCGTGTAACCGGCCGGATCGTCAAGGCCGGCGCGTCCGCCTCGCAGACTGCGCCCGCCTGCAATGGCACCGTCACCGTCCGCGTGACCTCCGGCGGGAAGCGGCGGGCAAGCAAGCGCGCTCGGATCAGGTCGTCGTGCAAGTACGCCACCACACTCTCGTTCCGGGTCAAGTCCCTGCCCAAGCGCCTGCGTCCCCGCCAGCGACGCCTCCTGGTCCGGGTCAAGAGCCGTTACAACGGCACCACGAAGCGCCGCCCCGACAACGCGCCCTCGCGGCTCGAACGAGTCCGCCGCTAAAGCGCCGCGAGCCCGCTGCTGGAGCGGGCTCGCAGTATGGGCCGTGCTGGGCTCGAACCAGCGACCTCCGCCTTGTCGAGGCGGCGCTCTCCCAGCTGAGCTAACGGCCCGGGAGGGCAGCAGGATACCCAACGCCCGCCGGCGACCCTGGCCATCTGTTCCGGGTGAGGTTGACGAAGGCCGCCAGGGTGTCGAAGGTGAAGGCATGAGGATTCTTCCCCGGTGGGTTATCCCTGCGCTGGCACTGGTGGCGCTGGCTAGTGCGCCCGGGCCCGCGGAGGCGCAGCGCGCGCAGCCGCGGATCATCGCGGGCAGCGACGTGCCGATCTCGACCTATCCGTTCCAGATCAGCCTGCGCATGAACGGGAGCTTCATCTGCGGCGGGTCGATCCGCGATGCCAGCCACATCATCACCGCGGCCCACTGCGTCACCAGTGCCGCGCACTTCCCGCAGCCCGCCGCGTTGTTCACCGTCGGCTATGGCTCGGATGCGCTCGACGCGCAGACTGTCGAGGCGGTCGCAAGCCTGAGCGTGCCGGCCGAGTACCAGCCCCTCGCGCTTGACAGCTCCTACGACGTCGCACTGCTGACGCTGAGCAACCCGATCGACCTGAGCGGCCCGAACGCCAAGTCGATCCCGCTCGTGAACCCCGCCCAACCCGAGGATGCCGGCAGCGGCATCGTGACCGGCTGGGGCGACACGTCCGAGGGCGGGAACATCTCGCAGACGCTCAAGGGCACGCGCGTGGCGCTGCGGGGTGACGCGCCGTGCGCGAGCTACTACGGATCCGATTACGAGTCCTCGCGCGCGGTCTGCGCCGGCGGGGGAGGGCTCCCGGACGGCAGCAACCCGGACACCTGTCAGGGCGACAGCGGTGGCCCGCTGGTTGTGGATCTGGACGACACGGCGGGCACCAACTTCGCCCTGCTCGGGATCACCAGCTTCGGCGACGGCTGCGGGCGCCAGAACGTCCCGGCCGCCTACACCGATACCCAGGGGGCCGGCATCGCCACGTTTGTCGAGGCCTCGACCTATCAGACCGCGACCGTCACCGGCGGGAACGGCGAGACCGGCACGCCCGGGGCGCGCGGGACCACACCGGTCCCGCCGCCGGCGCCCGTGCCACAGGCACCACCACCGGGGATCGCCACCCGGGACACCACGCGCCCCACGGCCCGGGTTTCCAGGCTCGCGTGCACGAGGCGACGTCGCTGCAACATCCGCATCGCTACCTCGGACAACGCCGGCCAGGTCAGCAAGCTGTCCGCCACCGTCAGCCGAAGGCTCCGCACGTGCAAGCGCCGCGACGGGCGCCGCGTGTGCCGGACGACCACGCGGAGGAAGACGCTGAGGCCCAAGCGCATCAGCGGTGGCTTTGCCTTCAGCGCGGTCCTGGCCAGGGCCACCTACAGGCTGACCGCTGTGGCCACCGACACGGCCGGGAACCGTTCCAGGACGCTGACCAGAACGTTCCGCGTGAAGGGCTGAACCCGGATGCGACTTGCCGGCCCTGCCACCTTGCTCGCTGCCGTGCTGTGCGCCCTCGCGCTGACCGGGGCTGCACATGCCCAGAGCGCCCAGCCGCGGATCATCGCCGGCTCCGACGTGGGCAGCACAGCTCATCCGTATCAAGTGCGGTTGTCCATCCAGTCCGGCAGCTCGTCCTACCAGTGCGGCGGGGTCATCCGTGACGCCACGCACGTGATGACGGCGGCGCACTGCGTCGTGGACTCGGGCACCGTGGCCGCGCCGGCGGGCATAACGGTCCACTACGGCAACGCGAACCGCTTCCAGCAGTCGGCGGCCGCGGTCCGCTCGGTCCTGGCGACGCCCGAGTACTTGGCGGGCGACGGCACCTACGACGCCGCGCTGCTGACGCTGAACGCCCCACTGGCCGGTTACGGCGGCACCACCGTGCGCCCCGCCAGGCTGGCCGGCGCAGCCGAGCTGGCCGGAGCGGTCGGCGCCGGCAGCGCGGCGGTGGTGTCGGGCTGGGGCCTGACCGAGCAGGGCACCACCAGCCAGAACCTGCGGGCTACGTCGGTGCCGCTACGGCCCGACCAGGTGTGCCGCAGTGTCTACGGAGGCTCTACCTACTCGAGCGCGCGCTTCGTGTGCGCCGGTGGCTCGGGCGCCCAGGGCAGCACCAACAACCCCGACAGCTGCAACGGCGACAGCGGCGGGCCGCTGGTGATCCCCACAGCCTCGGGCTACACGCTCGTGGGCCTGGTCAGCTTCGGGCCCGACGCCGGCTGTGGTCACGGCGGGATTCCCGCCGCCTACACGGAGGTGTCGGATCCTGCCATCAACGCCTTCCTGACCGGCCGGCCGGGCTCCGCACCCTTGCCCGCCGCGCCGGCGCCGGCGCCTGCCCCCGCACCTGCCCCTCCGCCTGCATGGGCTCCCGCACCGGCGCCCGTCGCCAGGCTCGACCGCACACCGCCCCGTGCAAGGCTCGCCGGATTGCGTTGCCGCAAGCGCGTGTGCGCTGTGCGGATCACGGCCAGCGACAACAGCGGCGCCGTCCGATCGGCCAGCGCGAACACGTCCCGCCGCGTTCGCGTCTGCGTCACCCGCCGCTCGGGCAGGCGCCTGTGCCACTACCAGCAGCGCATGCGCGCCCTGAAGCTGACCCGGATCCCGGGCGGGTTCCGCGGCAAGCTGAGGCTGGCGCCGGGCGCGTACCGCTTGACCGCGGCGGTCAGCGACGCCGCGGGCAACCGCTCGCGCAGGACCACCCTGATCTTCCGCGTCCGCCGCTGACGGGGAGCTAGGCTCGGCTTCGTGCTGGGCCTGCTCTACGACGTGCACGGCAACCTGCCGGCCCTGGAGGCCGTGCTCGAGGACGCCGGCGATGTGGACACCTGGCTGCTCGGCGGTGACTACACCCTGTTCGGCGCGTGGCCGGCCGACACCCTCGACCGCCTCCGCGCGCTCGATGCCACCTGGATCCGCGGCAACGGCGAACGCTGGACCGCTGCGCCCGAGGAGGCGCCCGAGGCCGTGCGCGCCGCCATCTCCTGGTGCGCGGGCATGCTTGGTCGTGACGCAGTGGCCGAGATGGCCGCGCTGCCCCAGACCCACCGCGACGGCTCCACGCTGTTCTGCCACGGCTCGCCCGCCTCGGACGTGCGCAGCTTCCTGCCCGAGCCGGCGGAGGACGAGCAGGAGCTGCTGGACGGGGTGGAGGCCGAGCTGGTGGCGTTCGGCCACACCCACCTGGCGTTCGCGCGCGAGTCCGCCGGCAAGATCGCGCTGGCCAACCCCGGCAGCGTGGGCATGCCCTTCGACGGCGACCCGCGCGCCGCCTACGCCGTCCTTCACGCGGACGGCAGTCTGGAGCACCGCCGGGTGGCCTACGACCACGCCGCAAGCGCCGCCGCGGTCCGCGGCGCGCTGGGACCCGCCGGGGAGGTGCATGCGGGCCGCATCGAGCGCGCCAGTGTCCAGGTCGGCTGACCCGGTTCCGGCCTTTACAACTGTTAACGTGGCCGCCCCCGTGCGCCTGTCGTTTGCCCCCCGCGACCGCGAGTTCTTCGACCTGTTCGAGGAAGCTGGCGGCAACATCCTCCGCGCCGCCGATCTGCTCGATCAGATGCTGCGCTCCTACCCCGACCGCGGGGCCGACCTTGCGCGCGACATCCTCATCTGCGAGCAGGACGGGGACCGGATCACGCACGACATCATCCGGCGCCTGAACGAGACCTTCGTCACCCCGATCGACCGCGAGGACATCTACTCGCTGGCCTCGGCGCTGGACGACATCGTCGACTACACCGAGGAGGTCGCGGACTACCTCGGGTTGTACAAGATCGAGGCGCCGATGGAGCAGTCCCAGCGCCTGGCCCACATCCTCCTGGAGGCAGCGCGCCAGATCTCCGAGGCCATCCCGCGCCTGCGCGACTTCGGCGACATCTCGCACTACACGGTCGAGGTCAATCGGCTGGAGAACGACGGCGACCGCGTGGTCCGCGAGGCGATCGCCGGGCTGTTCGACAACGGCATCGACCCGATGGTCGTGATCCGCTGGAAGGACATCTACGAGCGGCTCGAGAACGCGATCGACTCCACCGAGACCGCCGCCAACATCCTCGAGGGCATCACCATCAAGAACTCCTGACCGTGGACGCCGAGCTCGTTCTGCTGGTCATAGTCGTGGTCACCGCGCTGGCCTTCGACTTCACCAACGGGTTCCACGACACCGCCAACGTCGTGGCCACGTCGATCTCGACCCGAGCCATGGCGCCGAAGATCGCGGTGGGCTACGCGGCGGTGCTGAACTTCGTCGGCGCGTTCCTGTCGATCCAGGTCGCGGCCACGATCGCCAGCGGCATCGTCGACGCCAATCTGGTCACCGAGCAGATTGTGTTCGGCGGGCTGATCGGCGCCATCGCCTGGAACCTGATCACCTGGTACTACGGCCTGCCCTCCAGCTCCTCGCACGCGCTGATCGGCGGCGTCGTGGGCTCCATGCTCGTGGCCAAGGGCCCGGACGCCATCATCACCTCGGGCCTGCTGGGCAAGGTTGCCGTCCCCGGCGTGGTCGCCCCGATCCTGGCCTTTGCCGCGGCCGGTGTGGCCATCACCCTGGTCTACCGGATCGTGGGCAACCTCAGGCCCGGCCCCACCAACGCCGGCTTCAAGGGCGGCCAGATCATCTCCGGGGGGTTGCTCGCCCTGGCCCACGGCACCAACGACGCACAGAAGACCATGGGCATCATCACCCTCGCGCTGATCGCAGGCGGCGAGCTGAACACCGGCGCCGATCCGCCCTTCTGGGTCATCGCCTCGGCCGCCACCGCGATCGCGCTGGGCACCTACATGGGCGGCTGGCGCATCATCAAGACGATGGGCAGCCGGATCATCAAGATGGACACCGCCCAGGGGTTCGCCGCCCAGGGCAGCGGCGCGGCCGTCATCCTGGCCGCCACCCACGTCGGATTCCCGCTGTCCACCACCCAAACGATTGCCGGCGGGGTCATGGGCGCCGGGGCCGCCAAGCGCGTCTCGGCAGTGCGCTGGGGGGTGGCCGGCTCGATCGTGACCGCCTGGGTGCTCACCCTGCCCGCCGCTGCCCTGATCGGCGGCGCCACCTACGGCGTGACCAGCCTCTTCGGCACGGGGCTCGCCGGTCCGCTGGTCGTGTTCGTGGCGCTTGTGATCGTGGTCGCCGTGGTCTACGCGCGCCGCGTGGCGCAGGGCTCGGCAATCACGGCGGCGGAGACCTGAGATGCAGCACCTGCTGGCCGACCCGATCGTGGACTGGGGCGAACTGCTCGACGTGGTCTGGGCCGCGCTGCTGGGTGGCATCGGCGTGACAGCCGCGTTCGCGGTGGCGCTCTACGGAGCGGTGCGGGCTACCGATGCCCGCCGTAACGGAACCGTCGCCCTGGCCGCCGGCTACTGGATCCTGATGGCGCTGGCGATGGCGGTGGTGCTGGCCAGCATCATTTTCGGCGTGACCGTTATGACCCAGAAGGACTAGGGTCGCGAGTCGGAAGTTCGCGTCCAGGCGCCCGAGGACTGCCGCCGAACTTACGACTCACGACCCCTAGGCGACTGACGCCAGCCGGTCCAGCTCCTCCTCGCTGCACCAGGCGCCCACCGAGGCGCGCACATATGGCGTGCCCGGGAGGTTGCGGATGCCGAATCCCTGCTCGGCCAGCCGCGCAACCACTGCCTCGGGATCCTCGGCCTCCCACGAGACCAGCGTCGAGCGCCCCCGCGGAGCGACCGTGTGCCCCGCGTCGGTGAGGGCGTCGGCCAGACGGTCGGACAGGTCGGCCGCGCGCGCGTGGACTGCGTCCAGACCGGGCGCCTCGAGCACGTCCAGCGATGCCAGCGCCCACGCAGTGTGGTGGGTCGCCTGGAGACCGCCCTCGTAGCGGGCGGCGCCTTCGCGCAGATCCAGCTCGAGCGCCTTGAGGGGGTCGGCCAGCGACCCGTAGCCGGGCGCGGGGGGCGCGAGGTCGTCGATGCGGTCGGCGCGCACGTACAGGTAGCCGCTGCCCTGAGGGCCGCACAGCCACTTCTGGCCCGAGCAGGCGTAGTAGTCGCAGCCGATCGCCTTCACGTCGACGGGTACCGCACCGGTGCCCTGCGCGCCGTCCAGCAGGACCGGCACGCCGGAATCGCTCAGGCCGGGGGTGTCCACGACCTGGCCGTTCAGCCACGACACGTGTGAGCACGCCACGAGACGGGTGGCGGGGCGCACCTCCTCGGCCACGCGGTCGAACGGCACCACGCGGACCTGGACTCCTCGGCGTTCGCGGGCGAGGCCCAATGGGGCCAGCAGGCCCGGGTGTTCCTCGTCAGTGGTCAGGATCTCGTCGCCCGGCTGCAGATCCAGGCCGCCGAGCACGGTGTTCACCCCGTCGGTGGTGGCGCCGGTCAGGGCCAGCTCGGCGTAGTCGCAGCCCATCACGGCCGCGATCCGCCCGCGCAGACGGTCGCCCAGCTCGAGCGCGTGTTCAAACGAAGGCTTGCCGCCGCGACCGTTCTCGAGCTGGTTCGCGAGCTCGGCCTGTGCCGCCTCCGTGGCCTGGCGGGGCACCGGCCCCACCGACCCGGCGTTCAGGTAGGCCATGTGCTCGAGCACCGGGAAATGCGAGCGGAGGTCCACGGCGGCGGACTATAGGCTCGGGTCCATGGTCCCCATCGTCGAACGATCCATGAAGGAGCCCGAGTGGCTCTCCAACGCCTACCTGGTGGCAGACGAGCCCGGCGGGCACGGCGTGATCATCGACTCGGGGGGGCCCTCGGAGCCGCTGCTGGCGGCCATCCATAAGCACGACCTGACGGTCGAGCATCTACTGCTGACCCATCACCACGCCGACCACGTGGCCGAGAACCACGTCTACAAGGAGCGCTTGGGCGTCGAGATCCTGGCGCACCCGCTCGAGGCTCAGGAGCTGGCCGACGTAGACCGCACGATCGAGCCGGGCGACCTCGTGCTGGAGGTCGGCGGGCTGAAGATCGGCGCGCTGCATACCCCCGGCCACACGGCGGGGATGCTCAACTTCGTGGTCAACGGCAGCGAGGTGTTCACCGGCGACACGCTGTTCAAGCACTCGGTCGGCGGCGTCAATGCGCCGGGGTCCACCAGCTACGCAGACCTGAAGTCATCGATCATGGACACGCTGATGGGACTGCCCCACGAGACCCTCGTCCATCCTGGTCACACGGACCCCACCACGGTCGGAAACGAGTGGGACGCCAACCCGTTTATCCGCGTCTGGCGCGGTCTGGACGAAGAGGGCAGCGAGGACTGCGTGGTCTGGGAGCGCGACGCGACGCTGGTACTCAACGGGCCCGATTACGACGGCGGCACGAAGGCCTGGATCCGCTGGAAGGACAGCGGCGAGGACGACATCGTCCCGGGGTCGCAGGTGGTTACTTCTTGAGGGCCTCCGGCCCTCGCTTCTGAAGTTCACGGGGACATCCATGTCCCCGTGAACGGCCGGCTTCGCCGGCCTCCTGCTCTTCTATTGGCCGCAGACGGGCCACTGGCCCGGGCCGCTGCGTGCGTACAGCATGGCGGCACGCTGGTCCTGCTCGGCCTCGGAGGCGGCGGCGGGACTGCCTGAGCCGCCAACGCCCGCCCACGTCTCCATCGAGAACTGGTACTTGCCGTAGTAGGTGCCCGAGGCATCGACGGCCGTGGGGTTGCCCCCGGACTCGCAGGACGCGATGGCCTGCAGCTGAGGCGGCACGGCCACGCGCGGCGCGGCCGGCTTCGGCTTGGCCGGGGTGCGGCCGGCCTTCGGGGCCTTGGCCTCGCCGTCGCGGGAGTGCACCGGCACGGCTGCTCCAGCCGGGGGCGCGGAAACCGCGCCCTTGGTGCCGGCGTCGGAGAAGGTCTGATCGGAAGGCAGGGCCATCGCGCTCGGGGCGGCGATCAGGCCCAGCATGGTGGGTACTGCGAGAAGCTTGCGCACGGGTTCTGTCCTCCAGACATCGGGGGCAAAGGCCGGCGGAACCGGCATAGAGCGCGCATCGGTGCGCGCAGGGGAGGGAGCCGAGGCGGGCGTGCGGGCCCAGATGTTCGACTCAGCGGGCGACCTTAGGGGTGTCAGGCGCCCAGAATGTGAGCTTCGTCACAGTGCACGAGGTGCTGCAAGTTTCTCGGCGGTACGCGCGTGTCTCAGTTACCTTTTGGAGCAGACGGGGCCCGGCCGTGGCCCCCTGCAGCCGCGGCCCCGTCTACCTAACTTCGAGGGAGCCACTTGGCATGGATGCCGGATGGCTCGGATGGTGTACCCCTCGGTAGGTTGCAGCCATGACGGTCACGCTCCCAGACGGCGCGGCGCTCGAAGTCCCGGACGGGGCCACGGGCGCCGACGTGGCCGGCGCCATCAGCGAGGGCCTCGCGCGGGTTGCGCTCGGGGTACGCGTCGACGGGGCGCTGCATGACCTGTCGGCACCGTTGCCCGAGGGCGCCAAGGTCGAGATCGTTACGCCGAAGAGCGAGGGCAGCCTGGGCGAGGACGCGCTGTGGCTGGTGCGCCACGACACCGCGCACGTACTCGCGTCCGCCGTGATGGAGCTGTACCCCGGCGTGAAGATCTCGATCGGCCCCCCGATCGACGACGGCTTCTACTACGACTTCGAGTTCCCCGAGGACGTCAAGCTCAGCGACGCGGACTTCGAGCGCATCGAGACCGCGATGCGCAAGCACGTGAAGGCAGACGAGGAGTTCACGCGCGAAGACGTGCCGGTGGCCGAGGCGCTCGAGCGCTTCAAGGCCGAAGGCCAGGACTACAAGGTCGAGCTGATCGAGGACCTGGTCCGCGACGAGGGCGTCGAGACCGTCTCGCTGTACACCAACGGCCCGTTCACCGACCTGTGCCGCGGGCCGCACGCCCCGTCGACCAAGCGGATCAAGGCGTTCAAGCTGACCAGCGTCGCCGGGGCCTACTGGCGCGGCGACTCGGACAACACGATGCTCACGCGCGTGTATGGCACGGCGTTCCTGTCCAAGGACGACCTGGCCGCCCACATCGAGCGCCTGGAGGAGGCGCGCAAGCGCGATCACCGCAAGCTCGGCCGCGAGCTGGACCTGTTCTTCCTGTCCGAGGTATCGCCCGGCTCACCGTTCTGGAAACCCAACGGGGCGCAGATCTGGACTCAGCTGACCGATTTCTGGCGGCGCGAGAACCTGGGCCGTGGCTACGACGAGGTGCGCACGCCGATCCTCTACGACGTGGACCTGTGGAAGCAGTCGGGTCACTGGGACACCTACCGCGACAACATGTACTTCACCGAGGTCGAGAATCGGCAGATGGGCCTGAAGCCCATGAACTGCCCGGCCCACATCCAGATCTACAAGTCCGACCGCCGCTCCTACCGCGACCTGCCGATCCGCTACGCCGAGGCGGGGTTGGTGCACCGCCACGAGCCCAGCGGAACGCTCCACGGGCTCCTGCGCGTGCGCCACATCACCCAGGACGACGGCCACATCTTCTGCACCGAGGAACAGGTCAAGGACGAGGTCAAGGCGTGCCTGGCGTTCGGCTTCTTCATCTACGACGTGTTCGGCTTCCAGCCGCGGCTGGAGCTGTCCACCCGCCCCGAGAAGCGGGTGGGCAGCGACGAGATGTGGGACCGCGCCGAGGCTTCGCTGCACGCTGCGCTGACGGAGGAGGGCCTCGAGTTCGAGGTCAACGAGGGCGACGGCGCCTTCTACGGCCCGAAGATCGACCTGCACATGACCGACTCGATCGGCCGCTCGTGGCAGCTGGGCACGGTGCAGCTGGACTACTCGATGCCCGAGCGGTTCGAGCTGTCCTACACCGGCGCCGACAACGAAGACCACCGGCCGGTGATGATCCACCGGGCGCTGATGGGCAGCTTCGAGCGCTTCATCGGCATCCTGATCGAGCACTACGCGGGCGAGTTCCCGCTCTGGCTGGCCCCGGTGCAGGCGCTGGTGCTGCCGATCGCCGACCGCCACGCCGAGTACGCCGAGAAGGTCGCGGGCGAACTGAGCCAGGCCGGCCTGCGCGCGGCCGTGGACGACCGCGGCGAGTCCGTGGGTCGCAAGATCCGTGACGGCGAGCTGCGCAAGGTGCCCTACCTGCTGGTGGTGGGGGACACCGAGGCCGAGTCCGGTGCGGTGGCGGTCCGTCGCCACGGCCAGGGCGACCTGGGCGCCTCCAGCCTGCCCGACCTGATCGCCTCGATGACCGCGCAGGTTCGCGACCGGACCTCGGCAGCGCCGCTATAGTCACAGCCGAATGAAGGGCAACCACATCACGCGCCGCCACAGCTGAGCGTCCTTGCCCTCTCCCGACTCACCTTCTCTTCTTGCCGTCTAGTCAGATTCGCTCTCACTAGTGGCCGTTCCGCGTAGGTTCGATCGGCGACCGCCCGACCGGGACGAGACCCGCATCAACGAGCGCATTCGCATCCGTGAGGTGCGGCTGATCGGCGACGACGGCAATCAGATCGGTGTCTGGCCCACCGACAAGGCATTGGCCTACGCGCGCGAGCGCGACCTGGACCTGGTCGAGGTGGCGCCCGACGCGCGCCCGCCGGTGTGCCGGGTGCTCGACTACTCGAAGTACAAGTACGAGCAGGAGCAGAAGGCCAAGGCCGCAAAGAAGCACCAGAAGCAGGTCAACGTCCGCGAGATCAAGCTGCGGCCGAAGATCGCGAACAACGACTACGAGACCAAGAAGAACCACGTGGTCCGCTTCCTCAAGGGCGATGACCGCGTCAAGGTCACGATCATGTTCCGCGGCCGCGAGCAGACCCACCCCGAGCGCGGTGAGGCACTGCTGATGCGGCTGGCCGAGGACGTCGCCGAGCTGGGCACCGTCGAGCAGCGCCCGATCCAGGACGGACGCAACATGACGATGCTGCTGTCGCCCGTGCCGCACAAGGCCGAGGCCGACGCCGAGGCCGAGGCCGGCGCCGAGCCGGCCCCCGCCGCCGACTGACGTCTGACCCCTTGTCAAGCAGGGTGTCTGCTTCAATAGACCGTCGCCATGCCGAAGATGAAGTCTCATTCGGGCGCCAAGAAGCGCTTTCGCAAGACGGGCACCGGGAAGATCCGGGCTCGCCACGGCATGACCAGCCACATCCTGGAGAAGAAGAGCGCGCGGCGTAAGCGCAAGCTGGGCCGGCCGATGGCGGTTGACAAGGCGGACGTGCCGCGGGTGAAGGAGCTGCTCCGCTAGTGGCCCGCGTCAAGCGTTCAGTTCACGCACGCAAGAAGCGGCGCGCCACGCTGGAGCGGGCCAAGGGTTTCCGCGGTCAGCGCAAGTCCAGCTACAAGCAGGCCAAGGAGACGCTGCTCAAGGCGGACACCTACGCCTACCGCGATCGGCGCAACAAGAAGCGCGACTTTCGCCGCCTGTGGATCCAGCGCATCAACGCGGCTGCCCGCCAGGAGGGCCTGACCTACGGCACATTCATGCACGGCCTCAAGCAGGCGGGCGTGGAACTGGATCGCAAGGTCCTGGCCGACATCGCCGTGAACGACAAGGAGACCTTCCGACGTTTTGCCGAAACCGCCCGGGAGGCGGCCGCTGCCTAGACCGGCAGACGGCCACCGAAGCACTCCCCGGGCGCCCAGTGAGGCGCCTTTTTTGTGCTCTGAGGACCTAGCGTGATCACGTCCCCTGATAACAACCAGCTCAAGCTCATCCGCAAGCTCGCGCGCAAGAAGGCGCGGGACGAGGAGGGGCTGTTCGTGGCCGAGGGCGACGACCTGGTGGCCGCCGCCACGGCGGCCGGGTGGGAACCCGAGGTGCTGCTGTGGTCCGGCCAGGACGTGGAGCCCGAGCTGCTGGACCGGGTGTCGCAGCTGGGCTCGGGCACGCGCGTGATCGGCGTATACCGCCAGCGCTGGGCCGAGCCCGGCGGAGAGCTGTCGATCGCGCTGCACGCGGTGGGCGACCCCGGCAACGTCGGAACCGTGATCCGGTCGGCGCACGCGCTCGCCGACGGCCCGGTGATCGTCGGACCGGGCACCGCGGACCCGTATGGGCCGAAGGCCGTGCGTGCTGCCATGGGCTCGGTGTTCGCGCGGCCGCCCGCGCGTGGCGAGGCGACGGGGACCACGGTGGCCCTGGACGCCGCCGCGGGTGACGTGCTGGCGCCGATCGACGGCCCGGTCACGCTGCTCGTGGGCGCCGAGCGCGAAGGTCTGCCCGCCGATGTCGTTGAATCAGCCGACGTGCGCGCGCGAATCCCCCTGCGACCCGGTGGACCCGAATCGCTGAACGCGGCCATGGCCGCCACGCTGGCGCTGTACGTGATGGGATCCCAGGATGGCTGACGCCCCGGCACGCCTGGAGGAGATCCGCGCCGAGGGGGAGGCTGCCATCGCCGCAGCGGGCAGCGCGGCCGAGCTGGAGGAGCTGAGGGTGGGCCTGCTGGGCCGCAAGGCCGAGCTGACCACGATGCTGCGATCGATCAAGGACCTGCCGCCAGAGCAGCGCGGTCCGGTCGGCAAGGGCGGCAACCAGGTCAAGGTGGCGCTGGAGACCCAGCTGGCCGAGCGCACCGCCGCGCTGGAGGCCTCCGAGCTGGACGAGCGCCTGCGCGGCGACTCCATCGACGTGACGCTGCCCGGCGATCCGCCCGCCCACGCCGGCAGCCTGCACCTGATCACCCAGACGCGGCGCGAGATCGAGGACGTGTTCCTGGGCCTCGGGTTCTCGGTGGCCGAGGGCCCTGAAGTGGAGTTCGACTACTACAACTTCACGGCGCTGAACCACCCGCCCGACCACCCGGCGCGGATGCTGGCGGACACCTTCTACTTCAGCGACGACGTGCTGCTGAGGACCCACACCTCGCCGATGCAGGTGCGCTCGATGGAGCTTCAGGAGCCGCCGGTGTACCTGGTGGTGCCGGGCAAGGCCTACCGGCGCGACAACGACGCCACCCACACGCCCATGTTCCACCAGGTCGAGGGGCTGGCCATCGATACGGACATCACTCTGGGCGACCTGCAGGGCGTGCTGCTGGAGTTCGTACGGGCCATCTTCGGGCCCGAGCGCGAGATCCGCCTGCGCCCGCACTACTTCCCGTTCACCGAGCCGTCGGTGGAGGTCGACGTGAGCTGCTTCGTCTGCGACGGCACCGGCCAGGTGGACGGCGAGCGCTGCTCGCTGTGCAAGGGCTCGGGCTGGATCGAGATCCTGGGCTCGGGCATGGTCGACCCCAACGTCCTGGACTTCGTGGGCTACGACCCGGACAAGGTGCAGGGGTTCGCCTTCGGCATGGGCATCGAACGGATCGCGATGCTGCGCCACGGCGTGCCGGACCTGCGGATGTTCTACGACAACGACATGCGCTTCCTGGAGCAGTTCGGCGCATGAGGGTCCCGCTTACATGGCTGCGCGAGTACTGCGACCCGGGCCTGGATGCGGCGGGAATCGCCGACCGGCTGGACCTGACCGGCACCGAGCTCGAGCGGATCGAGCACCTGGGGGTGGGAGACAGCCGGAACTTCGTGGTCGGCAAGGTGCTCAGCGCCGAGCAGCACCCCGACGCCGACCGCCTGAAGGTGTGCCAGGTGGACGACGGCTCCGGCTCCGAGCGCGCGATCGTGTGCGGGGCGCCCAACGTGGCCGCGGGCCAGACGGTCGCGGTCGCGCTACCCGGCGCAGTCATGCCCGACGGGCAGGAGCTGGGCGAGGCCAAGCTGCGCGGTGTGAAGTCCAGCGGGATGATCCTGGCCGAGGACGAGCTGGGCATCGGCGACGACCACGCCGGGATCATGGTCCTGGACGACGCCCTGGCCGCCGGTGCGCCCCTGGCCGACTCACTGCCGATCGCCGACCAGGTGCTGGAGCTGGAGATCACGCCCAACCGCCCGGACTGTCTTTCCGTGTACGGAATGGCACGCGAGGTGCACGCCGCCACGGGCGCGCCGCTGTCCGCCGACCCCACGGAGGCCGACGCCATCGCCTCGGGCGACGACGCGATCGAAGACGTGATCGGCGTCGAGATCGCCGACCCGGACGTGTGCCTGCGCTTCACCGCCCGCGTGTACGAGGACGTGAAGGTCGGCCCGTCGCCGGTCTGGCTGCGCCAGCGGCTGATGGCGGCCGGCCAGCGCCCGATCTCCAACATCGTGGACATCTCCAACTACGTGATGCTCACCTGCGGGCAGCCCATCCACACCTTCGACCTGGACAAGGTCCGCGGCGGCAAGATCATCGTGCGCAAGGCCCGCGCGGGGGAGACCATGACCACCCTCGACGACGTGGAGCGCACGTTCACGGACGAGATGTGCCTGATCACCGACCCCGCGGGGCCCACCGGCATCGGCGGCGTGATGGGCGGCCAGGTGTCGGAGGTCTCGAACACGACCACCCGTGTGCTGGTCGAGGCGGCCACGTTCGTGGGCACGAACATCCTGAAGACCTCCAAGGCGCTGAACCTGCGTTCGGAGGCCTCGACCCGGTTCGAGAAGCAGCTGCACCCCGAGAACACGCTGGCCGCCCAGCGGCTGACCGCGCAGCTGATGGTGGACCTGTGCGGGGCGCGGCTGGTGCCGGGCCAGGTCGACGTGTACCCCGAGCCGATGGAGCCGCGGGTCGTGCGGCTGCGCATGGAGCGGGTGCTAAAGCTGCTGGGCAAGGCCATCTGTGAGGACGAGGTGGTCGGCCGGCTGGAGTCGCTGGGCTTCGCCGTCCAGCGCGGCGAAGGCGTCCTGGACGTGACCGTGCCCTACTGGCGCGACGCCGACGTGCAGCGGGAGGCCGACCTGATCGAAGAGGTGGCGCGCACCCACGGGCTGGATCAGCTGCCGATCACGTTGCCCGCCCGCAAGAACGCCGTCGGCCGGCTGACCCCGCGCCAACGGCTGCGGCGCCGCCTGGAGGACGCACTGCGCGATCGCGGGCTGCACGAGGTCGTGACCTGGAGCTTCACCTCGCCCACGACGCTGCAGGCACTTCGCCTGGGCGACGAGCCCGTCTTGGCGCTGGCCAACCCCCTGAGCGAGGACCAGAGCGTGATGCGCCCGCTGCTGCTGCCGGGGCTGCTGGACGCGGCACGCGACAACACGGCGCGCGGGACCTCCGCGCTGGCGCTGTTCGAGTCCCAGCACGTATACCGGCCCGGTGGCGACCTGACGGCGCCCGAGGGCAGCCCGAACGGAGCCCTGTCCGCCGACGAGAGCCACCACCTGGCTGCCCTGGTCACCCAGGCTGCGCCCGGCTCCTGGCGCCGGGACGCCGTGGCCGGCGATTTCTACGCGGCCAAGGGGCTCGTGGAGGCCGTGGGCGCCGCCGCGCGGCTGGAGCCGGCCTTCGCCGCGACCAAGGACGCGCCCCCGTTCCTGCACCCCGGCCGGAGCGCCATTGTGCACGCCGGTGTGGTGGAGCTGGGCTGGATCGGCGAGCTGCACCCGCTGATCGCGCGCGCCTGGGACCTCGAGGGCGGCGCGGCGTTCGAGCTGGACTTCGACGCCCTGGCCGCGGCGACACCGCAGATCGAGCAGTTCGCCGACGTGACCAGCTTCCCCGCTGTGCGCCAGGACATCGCGGTGGTGGCCCCGGCGGAGGTGGAGGCACAGGCCATCCGCGCCGTGGTGCTGGAAGCCGGGGGCGAGTTGCTGGCCGGCGCCGAGGTGTTCGACGTCTACGAGGGTGAGCAGGTGGGGGAGGGCAACCGCTCGCTCGCCCTGCGGCTGGAGTTCCGCGCCCCCGACCGCACGCTCACCGACGACGAAGTGGCCGAGCCGCGGAGCGCGATCGAGTCGGCGCTGACCGCGGTGGGAGGCTCCCTCCGTGCATAGGGTCGCCGTCATCGGGGCCGCCGGCTACGGCGGCGCGCTGGGCGCCGGGATCGTGCAGCGCCATCCGGGCCTGGAGCTGACCGCCGTCACCGCGCGCAGCGACGCAGGCAGGCGCCACGACGAGCTCTACCCGATCCACCGGATCGGCCTGACCATGGACGAGTTCGACCCCGATCGCGTGGCCGAGGCGGCCGATGCCGCGCTGGTGGCCTACCCGCACAAGGCAGCCGCCGGGGCGGTGCGCGAGCTGCGCGCGCGCGGCCTGAAGGTGGTGGACCTCTCGGCCGACTTCCGGCTGGCGCAGGACGCCTACGAGCACTGGTACCAGCCGCACGAAGCGCCCGAACTGCTGGACGGGGCCGTGTACGGCCTACCCGAGATCAACGGCCACCGCGACCAGATCCGCGGCGCCGAGCTCGTGGCCGGACCCGGGTGCAACTCGACCGCCGCGTTGCTGGGTCTGTGGCCGCTGCGCGAGCACCTGCGCGACGCGATCGTGGACATCAAGACGGGCGTGTCCGGCGCCGGCCGCGCGGCCACCCAGGAGACCCACTACGTGTCGGCCGCCGACAACGTGAACGCCTACAAGACCGAGGGCCACCGCCACCAGGCCGAGCTGGAGCAGGAGCTCCCGGACGGCGTGGGCATCACCTTCGTGCCCCACCTGATCCCGGTCGATCAGGGCCTGCTGGCCACCAACTACGCCCAGACCGACGGCGACCTGTCGCGCGAGGACGTGCGCGAGCTGCTGCACGCCGCCTACGACGGCGAGCCGTTCGTGGACGTGGTCGACAGCCCGCCGCACACCGCGCACGTGCGCGGCACGAACCGCGCACACGTGTACGGCACCGTGACCGGCAACCGGGTGCTGGTGGAGTCGGCCATCGACAATCTGTGGAAGGGCGCCGCCGGCCAGGCGGTCCAGGACCTGAACCTGATGCTGGGCCTGGAAGAGACCGAGGGGCTGCTGTGAGCTTCTTCGCCTCGAAGTGGGTGGACCGCCCCGAGCACGTGACCGAGCTGGCTCCGACCGCCCTGCCGGAGGGGTTCGTGGCCGGTGGCGTGGCGGCCGGCATCAAGCCCGAGGGCGAGGACGTGGGCCTGCTGTTCTCCGAGCGCGAGGCCACCACATCGGCCGCCCGCTTCACCACCAACGCCCTGCTGGCCGCGCCGGTGATCGTGGCGCGCGAGGCCGACCTGCACGCGCTGCGCGCCGTGACGGTGAACTCGGGCAACGCCAACGTGTCCGACGGCCAGCGTGGGCTGGACACCGCCCGCGCCCAGCAGCGTGCCGCGGCCGAGGCCCTGGACCTGGACCCGGCGGCGGTGGCGGTGGCGTCGACGGGTGTGATCGCGCGCGAGCTGCCGCGCGGCAAGGCGGTGGCCGGCATCCGCAAGGCCGCGGAGGCGCTGGCCCCGAACGCCCAGGCGTTCTCGGAGAGCATCCTGACCACCGACCAGGGCCCCAAGCGCGCCTGCCTGGAGTTGAAGCTGCCCTCGGGCGAGAGCGTGCGGCTGGCCGGGCAGGCAAAGGGCGGGGGGATGATCTCGCCGCACTTCGCCACCATGCTGTGCTTTGTCCAGACCGACGCGGGGCTTCAGCCCGAGACGGTGGAACTGCTGACGGGCGTGTGCGTCAAGCGCAGCTTCGACCGCATCTCTGTGGACGGTCAGCTGTCAACCAACGACGCCGTGTTCGTCATGGCAAACGGCGCGTCCGGGGTGGCGGTGGCGCCCGAATCGCCGGACGAGCTGGCCCTCGGCGAGGCCATGGACGCGCTGCTGCGCCAGCTGGCGCTGGAGATCGTGTCCGATGGCGAGGGCGCCTCGCGCGTGGGTCGCGTGGTCGTGCACGGTGACGTGGACACCGTGGGCCCGGTGGCCCGCGCGGTGGCCAACTCGCCGCTGGTCAAGACGGCGCTGGCGGGCGCCGACCCCAACTTCGGCCGCATCCTGCAGGCCGTCGGCCAGGGACTCGCGGGCCGCGCGCCGTTCGACATCCACATGGCCGTCGACGGCCTGTGCGTGGTCGCCGGCGGCGCCATGGTGGAGCTGGATTACCCCGACGAATGGGTGCGGATCGAGGGCTCGTTCGCCGCCGACGAGCTGGATTTCGAGATCCGCGTGCCCGGCTGGGGCGGCGAAGCCGAGGTGTTCTTCAGCGACCTGACCCACGAGTACGTGAGCATCAACGCGGACTACACGACCTGAGGGGCCTATGAGAGACGTAGAGACACTCCTCGAAGCGCTGCCATACATCCGCGACTTCCACGGGCGCACCGTGGTGATCAAGTACGGCGGCGCCGCCATGACCGACCCGGTGCTGCGCGAGGAGTTCGCGCGCGACGTGGTGCTGCTCAAGTACGTGGGCCTGAACCCGATCGTGGTGCATGGCGGCGGCCCCGCCATCACCGGCTACATGGAGCGACTGGGCATGGAGGTCGAGTTCGTGGACGGGCTGCGCGTGTCCGACGCGGCCACCGTCGAGGTGGCCAAGATGGTCCTGGTCGGCAAGCAGAACAAGGACATCGTGCTGCTGCTGGGCCGCCACGGACAGCCCGCGGTCGGCCTGTGCGGCGACGACGGGATGCTGTTCCAGGTGCGCAAGCAGGACCGCCCTGATGAGCGCGACATCGGTTTCGTCGGCGAGATCGAGCGCGTGAACGTGGGCGTCCTGAACCACATCGCGGAGGACTACATCCCGGTGATCGCCTCCGTGGGCGCCGATGCTCAGGGTCAGTCCTACAACGTGAACGCCGACGCCGCCGCGGCCGCCGTGGCAGCCGCGCTGGGCGCCTACAAGGCCATCTTCCTGACCGACGTGATCGGCTGGCTGTCCGACCCCGGCGACCCCGAGTCACGCATCTCGCAGAGCACCGCCGACGAGGTCAGGGCCGCGCTGCCCGGTGTGTCGGGCGGAATGCGGCCCAAGCTCCAGGCGTGCGTCGAAGCGCTGGAAGGCGGCGTGCGCAACGCGTACATCATCGACGGGCGGCGGCCCCACGCCTTGCTGCTGGAGCTGTTCACCAACGAGGGCATCGGCACCAAGCTGTGGCCCTGACCGCCCTGCAGGAACTGGAGGCGCGGGCGGTGGTGGGCACGTACGCCCGCAACCCGGTCGAGTTCGTCCGCGGCCAGGGCAGCGTGCTCTGGGACACCGACGACCACGAGTACCTGGATTTCCTGGCCGGCATCTCGGTGGTGCAGATCGGCCACTGCCACCCGGCGCTGGTGGAGGCCGTGACGGAGCAGGCCGCGCGGCTGATGCACGTGGGCAACCTCTATTACACCGAGCCGTCGATGCGGCTGGCCGGCCGCTTGTCGGAGCTGGCGCTGGGCGGCAAGGCGTTCTTCTGCAACTCGGGCACCGAGGCGATCGAGTGCGCCATCAAGCTGGCCCGCCGCCACCGCCCCCAGGGCGAGTTCGTGGTCATGGAGGGCGGCTTCCACGGCCGCACGATGGGCGCGCTGTCGGCAACACCCCAGGAGGCCAAGCAGGCGCCGTTCGCGCCCCTGGTCCCCGGTTTCAGGGTCGTGCCCCACGACGACGCCGAGGCCGTGGCGGTGGCCGTGGACGGCAGCACAGCGGCGGTCCTGCTCGAGCCGGTCCAGGGCGAGGGCGGCATCCACCCGCTCTCCGACGCCACGTTGGCAGCGGCGCGCGAGGCGTGCGACGCGCACGGCGCGATGCTCATCTTCGACGAGATCCAGTGCGGTATGGGCCGCACCGGCGACTGGTGGGGCTGGCAGCGCGCGGGCGTGCGCCCCGACGCGATGACCGTGGCCAAGGGCCTCGGCGGCGGCCTGCCGATCGGCGCCTGCCTGACCTCGCCCGCCTTCGCCGATGTGCTCCAGCCCGGTGACCACGGCTCCACCTTCGCCGGCGGCCCCGTGATCGCGGCCGGCGCCAATGCCGTGCTGGACGTGATCGAGGCGGACGGGTTCCTGGACGCGGTGGCCGCAAAGGGTGCCCGCCTGGCCGGGGCGCTGGGCGACTTGGGGCTGCGCGTGCGCGGACGTGGCCTGATGCTGGCCTTCGCCGCCGAGGACGCGCCCGCGCTGGCGCGCCGGCTGCTGCTGGATCAGCGGCTGGTGGTCAACGCCACCGGCCCGGACACCATCCGGCTGCTGCCGCCGCTGACGGTGTCCGAGGACGAGATAGACGAGGCGGCGGCGCGGATCGGCGCGGCTCTGTAGCTTCCGCCGCCGATGGCCGACGAGCGCGACAAGCAGAAGCTGGGCAGCTACGAAGCCGCCCCCGGGGACGTCGGCCGCGTCCTGCTCCTCTACTCCGGTGGGCTGGACACCAGCGTCATGCTCAAATGGATCCAGGACCACTACGAGGCCGAGGTCGTGGCCCTGACCGTGAACCTGGGCCAGCCCGGCGAGGACTTCGACATCGTCAGGGGCAAGGCGCTGGATCTGGGCGCGCTGTCGTGCCAGGTCGTGGACGCACGTGAGGAGTTCGCCGAGGAGTACGTGTTGCCCGCGATCAAGGCCAACGCCCGCTACGGCGGCGGCTACCCGCTGTTCACTGCGCTGGGCCGGCCGCTGATCGCCAAGATCGCCGTGGAGAAGGCACGCGAGCACGGCTGCGACGCAGTGGCCCACGGCTGTACCGGCAAGGGCAACGACCAGGTGCGCATCGACGGCACCGTGCTCACGCTGGCGCCCGAGATGAAGATCGTCGCGCCGGTGCGCAACTGGGCGATGGGGCGCGAGGAGGAGATCGCCTACGCGCGCGAGCACGGCATCCAGGTCAAGGGCGGCACCGAGGCTCCGCCGTACTCGATCGACGACAACATCTGGGGCCGCTCGTCCGAGGGCGGCCCGATCGAGGATCTGTCCCAGCCGCCGCGCGACGACGTGTTCGAGCTGGTGGCCGACGCACGCGACGCGCCCGACCAGGCGCTGGACATCGTGATCGGCTTCGAGGCCGGGCGGCCGGTGTCGCTGGACGGCGAGGCCGTCGGCCTGGTGGACCTGATCGACCGCGTGGCCATGGCCGGCCGCGAGCACGGCGTGGGCATCCTCGACCACATCGAGGATCGGATCGTGGGCCTCAAGGTGCGCGACCTGTACGAGGTGCCGGCCGCCGAGATCCTGTTGACCGCGCACGCCGAGCTGGAGAAGCTGGTGTGCACCATCCACCAGAACGAGTTCAAGTTCATGCTCGATCGCAAGTGGGCCTACCTGGCGTACGCCGGCCTGTGGCACGAGCCGCTGCGCGGTGACCTGGACGCCTACATGGACTCGGTGAACGAGCAGGTCACGGGCCAGATCACGGTGCGGCTGTACAAGGGCAAGGCCTCGGTGGTGGCGCGCAGCTCGCCCAACGCCCTCTACGACCAGGAGCTGGCCGGCTTCGGCGAGTCCGGTGGACTGTTCAGCCAGGAGGCCAGCCCCGGCTTCATCGAGCTGTGGAGCCTGCAATCCCGAATGGCGTATGCCGTGCGTAACCGACAAGATGGAGACCGGTGAAACCGATCCGCTTCAGCCTGTGCCTGATCGCGCTCGCCGCCGTGGCCCTGATCCCGGCGGCCCCCGCCACGGGCGGCGCCCCAGAGGCCACCGCCGCCAAGGCGTGCGGGACGGTGAAGCTGCCGCTCGGGAAGTCGATCGTCCGCGCGGGAAGGGTGCTCTGTGCCGACGCCCGCCGGTTCGTCAAGCTGATGCTCAGCCGCGACTGCAGCACCACGCGCGATTGCAGCTTCAGCCGCTTCACCTTCCGCGGCTTCTCGTGCGTGCAGCGCCGATCGGACACGCTGATCAAGAACTCCTGCACCAAGGGCCGCAAGGCCATCTCCGAGCTGCATTCCTGAGTCTCGCCCGGTCGGTACGCTCCAACCAATGAGCAACAAGAGCACCTACACCGTGCTGGGCTGGGTCACCTGGCAACTCGGCTCGCGCCTGGCCAAGTACAAGGTCATGCGGAACAAGGGCAAGCTGGGCGCCGGCGCCGCAGTCGCGCTGATCGTGATCGGCGGCATTCTGGTCGCCGCGGGCGACTCGGACGACTAGTCCGAGCCGCCCGGGCGGGCCGCTCAGGCCTTGCCGAGCAGCTGCGCCGCCTGGTGCGTGTCGGTCACGATCTGCAGGCGCTTGACCTCGTCGCCTTCCCAGCGCCATATGTGCACGACGGGCAGCCGTGCGGAGGCGTCGCCCTTCTTGACGTCGTTGTGGGCAAGGACCACCACCGTGTCGCCGTCCTCGAAGAACTCGTCCGCGGTCAGGTTGAACTCGTCCCACGCGCCGACGGCCTCGCCCAGGACAGCCATCACCTGGTCCTTGCCGCTGTGCTCACCTCCGCCAGGCAGGTCGTCCGAATCCGAGCCCTGCCACACCATGTCGTCCGCCCATTCCTGGGTCGCTGCCTGGACGTCGCCCTCGGCGAACTCGCTGTAGCGAGCACGCATCTGATCTATGCGTCCGGCCATCTCTTCCCCCTCGCTGGTTGACCCTCTCGGGCCGACCCTAATCGGGCGCCGACACCGAGCGCAAGCTCAGGCTGCAGGGCCGCTCAAGGGGGCCGATCGGAACCGCGTCCCGATCGTGATCAGCAGGTGGGCGACGCCGACCGCGATGAACACCACCGTCGGCGCGGTCTCGCTCGAGAAGCCCGCCAGGAACGGCAGCGCGATCAGCATCACAGCCAGTAGGTAGTCCAGAGCCACGTGCGCGGAGCGCGGGATCTGGTTCACCAGGCTGGTCGGGCCGTCGGTGCTGGCCGCGATGGCGATCAGGAGCACGCCGACGATGATCGAGAGGGCGACGGCTGTCCCGCTGTCGTAGCCCAGCAGGAACGGCAGTGCGATGAACAGGGCTCCGCCCAGGTATTCGATCACGCCGTGCGCGAACAGGGGAATGGGTCCGTCACGCATCATGCGCGCGCAGCTTACTCGCGAGGCCGACCGCCAGCGACCGTACTAGGCTGGGTGCGTGGTGGATCGCAGGGGCGGCGGTGGCTGGGAGGGGCTGGCGGCGGAGGCGCCGTACCTGGTCGCACCCGGGGCGGAGTGGCGCTCCGAGCTATACCGCGTGGCGGTCGACCAGTTCACCCGTGCGGCTGACCTGTTGGACGTCGAGGACGAGGTTCGCGTCCGGCTCCTGGAACCGCGCCGGGCTCTGGTGGTCAACTTTCCGGTCCGTCGCGACGACGGCTCGGTCGAGAGCTTCACCGGCTACCGCGTGCAGCACACGCTGACCATGGGGCCGATGAAGGGCGGCATGCGCTACTCCCCGGGCGTGTCGCTGGGCGAGTGCGCCGCGCTGGCCATGTGGATGACCTTCAAATGCGCGCTTCTGGGCCTGCCGTTCGGCGGCGCCAAGGGCGGGGTCCGCTGCGACCCCAACCGGCTCTCCGAGGGCGAGTTGGAGCGCGTGACGCGCCGCTACGCGTCCGAGATCTTTCCCGTGATCGGGCCCGATCGCGACATCCCGGCGCCGGACATGGCCACCGGCGAGCGCGAGATGGCCTGGTTCATGGACACCTACTCCCAGCAGGTTGGTCATCCAGTGCCCGAGATCGTGACCGGCAAGCCGCTGGTGCTGGGCGGCACCGAGGGCCGCGACGTGGCCACCGGGCTCGGCGTGGTGTTCGTGCTCGAGGACGTGCTGCGCGGCCGCGAGCAGAGCCTGGAGGGCACGCGCGTGGTGGTTCAGGGCCTGGGCAACGTGGGCGCCTCGGTCGCGCGCGAGTGCGCCGCTCGTGGCGCCTGCATCGTCGGGGTCTCCGACATTAGTGGCGGCATTGCCGCGGCCGACGGCCTGGACCTGGACGAAGTCTTCGCCCATGTCGCGCGCAGCGGCTTCCTGCGCGACATGCCAGGCGTGGATCACGTGGGCCGGACCGACGTGGTCGAGACGCCATGCGACGTCCTGGTGCCGGCAGCGCTGGAGCACCAGATCACGGCCGAGAACGCCGACCGGCTGGACTGCCAGCTGATCGTGGAGGCGGCCAACGGCCCCACCACCCCCGAGGCCGACGCGATCCTGGCGGCCCGCGGCATCGACGTGATTCCCGACGTGCTGGCCAACGCCGGCGGCGTGACCGTGAGCTACTTCGAGTGGGTCCAGGACCAGCAGAAGTACTCCTGGCACGGCGAGGAGGTGGTCACCCGGCTGCGCCTGCAGCTGTCCGAGGCGCTGGCCCGGGTGGTCAACGCGCGCACGGAGCTGGCTACAGACTGGCGCACCGCCGCTCAGTCCGTCGCCATCGAGCGGGTCGCCGAGGCGTCACGGCTCCGGACCATTTACCCGTAACTAGCGAAGAGCCCCCCTCGGCGCCCCCGGTGCTGTCGGGTCGCGGCCGTATTCTCGACTGCCCGTGTCCGTCGCCCACCTCCACGTCCACTCCGAGTACTCGCTGCTCGACGGCGCCTGCCGGATCGACTCCCTGGCCGAGCGCGCGGCCGCCCACGGCCAGCCCGCGCTGGGGCTGACCGACCACGGCGTCATGAACGGCGCGGTCGAGCACTACAAGGCCTGCAAGAAGCACGGGATCAAGCCGATCATGGGCCTCGAGGCCTACTACGTGGATGACCGCAAGACGGACGCGGTCAAGTACGAGCGCAACCACCTGACGCTGATCGCCCGCGACGACCAGGGCTTTCGCAACCTGGTCAAGCTCACCAGCGCCGGCTTCCTGGAGGGCTACAAGCGCGGCAAGGCAAACGTGGACATGGAGCTGCTGTCGCAGTACTCCGATGGCGTGATCGCGCTCACCGGCTGCCTGGCGTCGCGCTTCTGCCAGCGGCTGGCCGAGGACAACCGGCACGAGGCGCGCGCACACGCCGACGAACTGCTGCAGGTGTTCGGCACCGACAACGTCTACTTCGAGGTGCAGAAGAACGGCATCGCCCTGCAGGACAAGGTCAACGAGGGCATCGTCGACATCGCCCGCGAGGTCGGCCGGCCGGTCGTGGGCACGGCCGACGTGCACTACCTGGGCCGCGAGGACTACCACAACCACTCGGCACTGCTGTGCGTTCAGACCAAGAGCACGCTGGCCGAGCCGAAGATGTCCTTCGACACCAACGAGTTCTATCTCAAGGACACGGGCGAGATGACGGCCGCCTTCGAGGCCTGGCCCGAGGCCGTGCCCACCACGCTGGAGATCGCCGAGCGCTGCCACGTCGACATCGAGCTCGGCAACATGCTCATCCCCAGCTATCCGACCCCGGACGGGGGGCCCGAGGGCGTCTACCTGCGCGAGTTGGCCCTGGACGGGCTGCGCGAGCGCTACGGCGACCCGATCCCGGCCGACGCGGTCGAGCGGCTGGACATGGAGCTCGAGGTGATCGGCCGGATGGGGTTCGACGCCTATTTCCTGATCGTCTGGGATTTCGTCAAGTACGCGAAGGACAACGGCATCGCGGTGGGCCCCGGACGCGGCTCGGCGGCGGGGTCGATCGTGTCCTACGCGCTGGACATCACCGAGGTCGATCCGCTCAAGTACGGCCTGCTGTTCGAGCGCTTCCTGAACCCCGAGCGGGTGTCGATGCCGGACATCGACATCGACTTCTCGGTCAAGGGCCGCGCGCGCGTCATGCGCTATGTCGAGAACAAGTACGGCCGCGAGTCGGTGGCCCAGATCGTGACCTTCGGCAAGATGCTGCCGCGCAACGCCACCCGCGACGCCGCGCGCGTGCTCGGCAAGGACTACGCGGTCGGCGACCGGCTGGCCAAGCTCATCCCCGAGCCGATCATGGGCCGCTCGCTCAGCCTGGACAACTACCTGGCCCAGGAACCCGAGCTGAAGAAGGTCTACGACACCGACGGCGAGGCGCGCGAGGTCATCGACACCGCCCGCGGGCTCGAGGGCATCGTCCGCAACGCCGGGGTGCACGCCGCCGCGGTCGTGATCGCCGACCGGCCGCTGACCGACATCGTGCCGCTGCAGCTGATGGAGGACCGCGGCGCCGTGTCCGAGACCGGCGAGCGCGTCTACAAGGTCATCACCCAGTACTCGATGGGCCCGATCGAGGAGCTCGGCCTGCTGAAGATGGACTTCCTGGGCCTGCGCAACCTGGACGTGATCGAGAACTGCCTGGACATCATCGAGGGCGCGGGCGGGGCGCGGCCGGACATGGCCACGCTGCCGCTGGACGACCTCAAGACCTACGAGATGATGGCCCGCGGCGAGTCCATCGGCGTGTTCCAGTTCGAATCCGACGGCATGCGCGAGGCGCTGCGCCAGGTCAAGCCCACGGAGTTCGAGGACCTGGTCGCGCTCAACGCGCTGTACCGGCCAGGGGCGATGGCCCACATCGGCACCTACGCGCGCAACAAGCGCAACCCGGCCGAGATCAACTACATCGACGAGCGCTTGCGGGCGATCACCGAGGCCACGTACGGGGTGATCCTGTACCAGGAGCAGTCGATGCAGATCGCCAAGGCGATCGCGGGGTTCTCCGGCGCCGAGGCCGACGACCTGCGCAAGGCGATCGGCAAGAAGAAGCGCGAGGCGATGGCGGCGCTGAAGGAGCGGTTCTACGAAGGCGCTCGGGCCACGGGCACGGCCGACGGCGTTATCGAGAGCCTGTGGGCCACCAACGAGGCAGCGGCCGACTATTCGTTCAACCGCTCCCACGCGGCCTGCTACGGGCTGATCGGCTACCGGACCGCGTGGCTGCGGGCCAACTACCCGGCCGAGTACATGGCGGCGCTGATCTCATCGGTCATGTCGACCAAGGACAAGGTTCCGTTCTTCGTCGCCCACTGCGAGGACATGGGCATCACGGTGCTGCCGCCGGACGTGAACGAGTCGGCGCACGACTTCACCGTGCACACGGGGGAGAGCGGCAAGCGCGACACCATCCGCTTCGGACTCGACGCCGTCAAGAACGTGGGCTCGGCTGCCGTGGACCGGATCGTGGAGGCGCGCCAAGCCGACGGGCCGTTCAAAAGCGTGTGGGACTTCTGTCGCCGGGTCGACTGCCAGGCGGTGAACCGGCGCGCCATCGAGGCGCTGATCAAGTGCGGTGCGCTGGACTCCACCGGCGCCACCCGCGCGGGCATGTACTCGGTCATGGAGCAGGCACAGGCCGCCGGCCAGAAAGCCCAGCAGGACGCCCAGGTGGGGCAGGGGTCGATCTTCGACCTCGGTGAGCCCGAGCCGGGTGCCGCCGCCGGGGAGCCCGATCTGCCGGTGCCCGGCCTGCCCGACGAGCGCGAGCAGGTCAACGCGTGGGAGAAGGAGACGCTTGGGCTGTTCCTGTCCTCGCACCCGCTGAAGGAGGTGCGGCCCGCGCTGCGCCAGCGGGTGGACTGCTCGCTGGCCGACCTGGCCGACCGCAAGTGGGATGGCCAGAAGGTCGTGGTCGGCGGCATGATCACCGAGAGCAAGCGCATCCGCACGCGCAAGGGCGACAACATGATGTTCGCCACCCTCGACGACTTGGAAGGGGCGGTCGAGATGATCGTGTTCGCCAAGGGCGTGGAGGAGTACGGCGCCGTCATCGAAGGTGACGGCGTGCTGTTGGTGCGCGCCCGCGTGGAGCACAAGGACGGCGGCGACATCAAGCTGGTGCCCGACGACATCAAGCTGTTCGAGCCCAGCGCGAAGGAGCTGGCCCGCGCCGCCGCGATGCCCGAGCCGGGCCCCGAGGTCAAGCGGCTGACCATCGAGGTCGCGGGCCACGTGCCCGAGACTTTCCTGGACGAGCTCAAGGACCTGTGCCGCAACAACCCCGGCGAGCACGAGCTGGAGCTGGTGGTGGGCCGGCGCCGGCTGATCCTGGGTAACGGCTACCGCGTGTCGCCCAGCGGCTCGTGTCTGGCCGAGCTGGACCAGCTTCCGGGTGCCGCCCGCAAGCAGGCCGCCTGAACCGGCCGCTTAAGCGCCGACGGGCATACAATCTCCGCGTGGAAGCATCGTCCGCCCACCGCGAGGAGCTGCACGAGTGCCGCCAGTGCTGCTCCTTCTGTGACCGGGTCGTGCACCCCGCCGGGTGCATCGAGTCGGGCTGCGCCTACCTGTACCTGTTCGACGACGACGAGACCGGAAAGCGGTTCATGGGTTGCATGAACAAGGTCTTCCGGGCCGAGATCGAAGTGGCGGCGTTCGATGCCGCCCAGCGCGAGCGCCACGGCTTCGGCGGCGTGACCATGTCGGGCGTGCCGCTGCCCCAGTGCCGCACCACGGTCGAGAAGGCCTATGGCGGTCACGGCGACGCCTTCGAGTGCACCAACCCGCAGTTCTTCGACACGCCGGTCACGCCCGACCCGGCATTCGACATCCGCGACGGGTTGCGTTAGCCGCGGCGCTTTCGCGCCCGCAAGCCGTTGCGGCGAAGCTCGCGCATCCGCTTGATGTCCCGCGGGCCGATCCGATCGTCGAAGCCCGGGCCCTCGAACAGCGCCGGAAGGCCCTCGAAGCGGGGCTCGGACAGGAAGGCGCCGCAGCCGCGGGGTCCGATCTCGCCAGTGCCCAGCGGCGCGTGGCGGTCGCGGTTCGAGGCGAGCGGCATCTTGGAGTCGTTCACGTGCAGACATTTCAACCGCTTCTCGCCGACGTGCCTGTCGCACTCGTCCATGGTGGCCGCCACCGCGGCGGCCGTGCGCACGTCGTAGCCGCTGGCCAGCAGGTGGCAGGAGTCCAAGCACAGCCCCAGCCGCTTGCCGCCGCCGGCAAGCGCGACCAGCTCGCCCAACTCCTCGAACGTGCGGCCGATGGTGTTCCCGGCGCCCGCGGTGTCCTCCAGCAGCAGCGGGCACGAGTCCGAGTCGCCCAGCGCCCGGGTCAGCGCCTCGCCGATCCGCTTCATCGACGCCCCGTGCGGCTCGCCGACCGTGGAGCCGGGGTGCAGCACCACGCCATCGGCCCCGATGGCGTCGCCCATCTGTAGTGAGTGCACCAGGGAGGCGATCGACTTCGACCTGATCTCCTTGTCCTTGGATGCGCAGTTGATCAGGTAGACGGCGTGGATCACGACCGATCGGATCGGCCCATCGGCCATCCGCTCGCGGAACTCCGCGATGTCGTCGTTCTTCCAGCGCGTGGGCCTCCACATGCGTGGCGACTGGTTGAACACCTGGATCGCGTCGCAGCCGATGTCGTGTCCGCGTTCCCACGCGTTCACCAGCCCGCCCGCCGTGGACACGTGGGCCCCGATCAGCACGGCTGACGAATAAGGTCGAAACGCATGAGAGTCCGCTTCGCGCCATCCCCGACGGGGCAGCTGCACATCGGCGGCGCGCGCACCGCACTCTACAACTGGCTGCTGGCGCGGAAGCACGGCGGCACACTGGTGCTGCGCATCGAGGACACCGACCGCGAGCGCTCCACGCCGGAGAACGTGGAGCAGATCCTGGACGCGCTGCGGTGGCTGGAGCTGGACTGGGACGAGGGGCCTGTCTCACAGGTCGAGCGGGCCCCACGCCACCGCGAGCAGATCGACAGGCTGCTGGCCTCCGGCGCCGCCTACGAGGACGATGGCGCGGTCCGGCTGCGCGTGCCCGACCAGGGCGAGACCGTGGTCTCGGACGTGATCCGTGGCGAAGTCACGTTCCCGCACTCCGCCATCGACGACTTCGTGATCGCCCGCTCGGACGGCAGCGCGCTCTACAACCTGGCCGTGGCCGTGGACGACCTGGACATGGGCATCGACCACGTAATCCGCGGCGAGGACCACCTGTCCAACACCCCGCGTCAGGTGATGATCCTGAAGGCCCTGGACGCCGCGCCGCCCGTGTACGCCCACCTGCCGCTGTTGCACGGGCCCGACGGCAAGAAGCTGTCCAAGCGTCACGGCGCCGCGTCGGTGCAGGAGCTGCGCGCCTCCGGTTACCTGCCCGAAGCCGTGCGCAACTACATCGCCCTGCTGGGCTGGGGCCTGGATGCCGAGACCACGTTCATGAGCACCGACGAGCTGGTCCAGGGCTTCTCGCTGGAACGGGTTTCGCGGTCGCCGGCCGTCTTCGACGAACACAAGCTGCGCTGGATGAACGGGCGCTACCTACGCGACCTGAGCCCGGCGGACCTGGCGGGTCGCCTCGGGCCGCTGCTGGGCCGCAACGACGATCTGGAGCCGGCCGTGGCGGTGGCCCAGGAGAAGATGCAGACGCTGGCCGACTTCTGGCCCCTGGCCGCGTTCCTCGTGGAGCCCCAGAAAACCGACCCCAAAGCGTGGGACAAGGTGATGAAGGATGGCTCCGGAGAGGCGCTGGCGGCCGCCCGCACGGCGCTGTCGGAGGCCGAGCCATTCGACGTCGAAACCACCGAGACCGCGCTGCGCGCCGTGGTAGACCGGCTCGGGGTCAAGCCCAAGCAGGTGTTCCAGCCGGTACGCGTGGCCATCAGTGGAAGCACGGTCTCGCCAGGCATCTTCGAGTCGGTGGTGGCGCTGGGGCGCGACGAGACGCTGGCCCGGGTCGATGTGGCCCTGCAGCGGATCCAGGACACGACTGACCCAACTGCTCAATAGTTCCGGTGGCTTGCCGATAGGTGTGGTGACCCCTGCCCTCGGGCTGCCGCAACCCCACCTTGGAAGCTGTGATCGAATCGACACCTGCCATCGTCGCCGCAAACGGCGACCGACCCAGTGAGGGTCACGGTCGCCGATTGACGGCGGCGTTCGATGCGCTGGAGAACTTCCCGGTCCTGTCGGAGTCGCGCAACCGCGTGCTGCGGCTGGTGCGTGAGCGGCCCGACGCCGTCGGCGACGTGGTCCAGGCCGTGGAGTCCGACGTGGCGCTGGTGACCACCGTGCTCCGCGTAGCCAACCGGGTTGCCGCCAAGGGCCGGGGCAAGATCGCCAGCGTGCCCGCCGCGGTGGAGGTCCTGACGCCGGAGGGCGTCGAGCGGCTGGCCTCGGCCGCGAACGTATTCGACTTCTTCGAGCGCATCCCCGGCTGGGACGCACAGCCCGAGCGCTTCCGTCTTCACGCCGTGGCCACCCAGGCCGCGGCCGACCGCGTCGCCCGCGAGATGGACTTCAGCGACCGCGACTCTCTGCTGACCTCCGCGCTGCTGCACGACATCGGCAAGCTCGTGCTGGTGCACGCCTACCCGGCCTACCCGGCCCAGGTGCACGGGACCGCCCGTACGCCCGAGGAGCGCGTTCACGCCGAGCGCCGCGAGCTGGGCGTGGACCACGGCCTGGTGGGCGGTGTGCTTGCCCGCCGCTGGGGCCTGCCCTCGTCACTGGCCACCGCCATCGAGCGCCACCATTCCGACGACGCCACCGGTGAGGCCGCCATCGTGCGGCTGGCCGACATGCTGGCCCACTACGGCCACGGCTCCCCCGTGGACCCAAAGCAGCTCCTGAACGCGGCCCGCGCCCTGGAGCTCGGTCCCGAGCAGCTGCGCAACCTGATGTACGAGATTCCCTACTCGTCCAAGAAGCGCCACGTCGACCCATGCCCCCTGTCGGGCCGCGAACTGGACGTGCTCAAGAAGCTGGCCGAGGGCAAGGTGTACAAGCAGATCGCGGTCGAGCTGGCGCTGTCCACGAGCACGGTGCGAACCCATCTGCACAACACCTACGCCAAGCTCGGCACCGGCGATCGCGCTCAGGCCGTGCTGCTGGCCACCGACCGCGGCTGGCTGTAGCGCCTCCTGATGAGCCACGCCGCCGCCAGCGCGCCGGCGGTGTCGATGAGCACGTCGTGCCAGGTCCCGATGCGTCCGTCCACCAGCGTCTGGTGCAGCTCGTCGGTGACCGCGTAGGCCACGCAGATCCCCACGCCGGCGGCTAGCGCCCGGTCCAGGGGCAGCGCGCGCCGCAGCGCCCGGAACCACAGCGCGCACAGCAGCGCGTACTCGCTGAAGTGGGCGATCTTGCGCAGCAGGAAGATCCACCACACGTGCTTGTCGGTGTCGCTGGGCATGGCCGAGAAGGCGAAGATCAGGGCCATCAGCGCCACCGGCGGGCCCCAAAGGGTCAATAGGCGGACGGGTTTCGACATGAACGCCCCGTAGACTGGCAGAGGTGCTGTCGATCACCTCCAAGGCTCCGTACGCGGTACGCGCGCTGACCGAGCTGGCCCGGCGCGGCAGCAGCGACCCGGTGCCCATCGGCGAGATCGCCAAGGCCCGCGAAATTCCCGTGCAGTTCCTGGAGGGACTGTTCGCCACCCTGCGCCGCTCCGGCGTGCTGCACAGCCAGCGTGGGGTCAAGGGTGGCTACCTGTTCGCACGCCCCCCGGCCGAGATCACCGTGCTGGAGGTTGTGGAGCTGCTGGAGGGCGACCTGGGCCAGGACGCCGGCCAGGCCGGCCAGATCTGGGTGGAGGCCGTGGGCGCCGTGCGCGGCGTGCTGGGCGCCACGACGATCGCCGACGTGGCCGAGCGCGAGGAGCGCGAGGCCACGGCACCGATGTACTACATCTAGAAGCGCTCCCGGGCTAAAGCATCCCAGAGCCATATGGCGTCCCGTGGTGTCTGACCGTGAGCCGCCGGCTACTCCGTCAGCCCCGCGGTTTCGAGGGCTTCCTCCCGGGGCGGGATCCGCCGTCGGAGTGAGCGTCTTGCTTCGACAGGCCGACGGCGTCGAGAGCGTCGCGCTGCCGACTGTAGACCTGGCCCCTTGCCAGCGTCTCCACGTTCTCCCGCGACATCGCCTACTCCGACAGCCCCACGGCTTCGAGGGCGTCGGCGGGGTCGAGGTAGGCCCGCATACGCCACAGCTTGCCTTGGCGAAGCCGATAGGTCATGCCGAGACTGCGGTCGACGGTGGCACCGCTTTGCCGACCTTTGCCCGCAACGCGGACCACCGCAACGGCGCTGTCGCCCCCGGCATCGAATACCTGGAAATCGTCGACCCACCACTCCTCCCAGGTGTCGTCCATGCGCGCGAAGTACCCGCTCCAGGCATCCTCGCCCCGATGCGTGGATCCCTCTGCTTCAACCGCCGAAAGAACCGACACGAACTCGAAGTCGTCGGCGCAGAAGTCAGCCAGCGCGACTATGTCCCGGCGGTTAAACGCGTCGATCGCTTTGTGAACAAGTTCCACGTTTTCCTGCGACATCGCCCGTGCAGTATGTCTGCCAACCGGCCACCCAAACATCTGTGCCAGCACCTTGCCGTCGCAGGTCACTCCGCATGATCCAGCCGATTCAGCGTTCGAGCAGTTCCTTCAGATCCCGGAGCTGGCGCTGCACGTCACGGCGGACACCGTGGGCGAACGTGCCGTGGAGCACGCGCGGCAGCGTCTTCCACTCAAATTCGCTGATCTGCGTGAACGTTGTCCCGGTCGCGGACGGCTCGAGTACATACTGGACACGAAAGGTTGAAGCCTCGTCCTCCTGGTCGAGCGTCAGCCGAGTCGACGCCTGGCAATCGCGTTGGGTGGTCGACACGGCCGAGGTCCCGCTGCCGCGGTCGCTTGCGCCGCCGCCGAAGGCAGGCGTAGGCTGGCCCCCGTAGTGCCCCCCCGCGACCGCGCGAACGCCCGGGGCGTGGCACCGGGGCGGCAACCTCTAACGACCCCGGAGGCCTCCTGACGGCCAAGGGCATCCGAGAACGCCACGCAAGGTCGTGCCTGTCCCTGGCAGGGGGCATCTAGAAGTGGAGGGGAGAAGGCGGCGGGTTGGCATCTAGGCCGACTCGTAGTTGTGGACCTCGAACTCGGTGACCTTGGGGTTGGGCACGTTGGCCTCCTGCATGGCGGGACCAAGCTTTTCCTCGAAGGCCTCGAGTTGCTCGCGGGAGTCCCACACTTCGATCACCTGAAGGCGGCCGTCGAGCATCCCGGCGATATGGCACCGGCCTCCGTCTGGCATGTCCGGGAACTTCTTGTCGACTTCGTCGTACTGCTCCAGCGTCGCGCCGTCGACGTCATATATGCGGCAGAGCATGGTCGCCCCCTCGGGTCGTGTTGGCGGTCGGCGCGAGCTTCCGCGGTCTGCCGGTCGGAGTCAAGGGGGTGAGCGCATCAGCCCACCATGTGCGCCAGCCGACGGGTGCGAGTCGGGCGGTTCTTGGGCTACTCCGTCACGTCCTGCCGCGTGCGTCCCGACGGTTGTTCGCCACAATCTTGTCGCGCCCAGCGTCGATGACCTCGCCGAGCTGAGTCGAGCCCTCGCCCCAGAAGCTGGTGACTTCCACGTAGAAGTCCCAAATGGCCTCTCCTCCACGGATTGGTGCACTTTCGGGCCACTTCTGCGCGGGAACCATTTCGGCGTCCGGGTCAGCCATGGTCAACCAGGCTCGCTTGTCGTGTCGATCGAAGGCGTCGAGCAGCTCGCGCGTGGTCTCGACGTTCTCCTGCGACAGCCCCTGACGAGTATCCCGCAGAGGTCTGTCTCGAGTGGGAGGACCGGGTGCCACCAGCCCCGCCCGGGTTCCGGGTGCTTGCTCCGGGTATAGACCGAGGCCCCCCGGACGGACTGCCCGCCTCATCCACTTCTCACCTCTCCCACAGGAAGCGACCAATGAAGAGAAGGAACTGATGATCGAGCTTCCACCAGCGCGAGGGGCAATCTCCGAGCGCCTGTTTGAGGTCTTGTCGGCCCCGCCGGGCCGAGTTGACGTCAACGATGCTCCAAAGAGCCCCGACCCGCTGGTGGACGAGGACCTGCAGCTCTCGCTCTACTGCTGTTACGAGTTGCACTACCGCGGGCTCCCGGGTGTCGACGAGGACTGGGAGTGGTCGCCCTCGCTGCTCGAGCTGCGTGGTCGGCTCGAAGACCAGTTCTGGGATGGCCTGACCGATCTTGCAGGCGTGCCCGAGCCCGATCACGGCGTCGATTGGACGCAGATGGACCTGGCTCTGCGCGCCATCGCCGAGGCCGACGATGCCCCCTCGCTGTCTCAGCACTTGCAGCGCGATGGAACTCGGGAGCAGCTATCCGAGTTCCTAGTTCATCGATCGGCCTATCAGCTCAAGGAGGCCGACCCCCATTCCTGGGCACTGCCGAGGCTCAGCGGCGGGCCGAAGGCGGCGCTTGTGGAGATCCAGGCCGACGAGTACGGGGGAGGGCGACAGGAGCGCATCCACGCGCGACTGTTCGCCGATGCAATGGACGCCTTTGGGCTGGACTCGCGCTATGGCGCCTACGTCGAGCGGCTCCCTGCCATCACGCTGGCGACCGTCAATCTCATGTCGCTCTTCGGTCTGCACCGACGCTGGCGGGGAGCGATCATCGGCCACCTCGCGCTGTTCGAGATGACCTCGTCGGTGCCAAACCGCCGGTATGGCGACGCCGCGCGCCGGCTCGGCCCCACAGATCCACGGGCCACCGAGTTCTTCGATGAGCACGTCGAGGCCGACGCGGTACACGAGAGCGTCGCGGCTGTCGACCTTGCCGGAGGCCTGGCCCGCGATGAACCGGATCTGGCCCAAGACATCCTCTTCGGTGCCCGTGCCCTCACTGCGCTCGAAGGCCGCTGGGCGAGCACACTGATGCAGGCATGGGATCGCCAGGACACGGCTCTGCTGCCAAGCGATACCCGTGCGAGGACCACGGCGTGACCGAACCAACCATCACGGCCTACCGCGACGGTCCTCTGATCGTTCGCGGAGGCTTCCGCCTACTCGATCAGGATGGCAACGACATCGAGACGGACCGCCAAACGGTCGCGTTGTGTCGTTGCGGCAAGTCGCGCACCCGGCCGTTCTGCGATGGCACGCACAACCTGATCCGCTTCAAGGCCCCGAGCCCGCGCGAGGACGGGCGCTCCCGCTGATGGACACCGCCGCCCGGGCCGCGCCGCAGATTGGCGAGGTGGCGTTCTCGCCCGAGGGCGAGGAATGGCTGGAGTTCGGGCCTCCGGACGCCCGTCGCCGCATCGGCTTTCACGATTACGCCGCGATCTATTCGGTGCCCGGCCTCTACGAACACGTCTTCTACGAGACGCTGGGGATGCGATCCAGCGCGGAAGTGGTGCGCCTGTACGGCGACGTGATGACCGCGGAGCACCTGGAGCCCGGCGAACAACGTGTGGTCGATTTCGGCGCCGGAAACGGCCTGGGGGGCGAAGCGTTGCGCGAGCTTGGGAGTAGGCGAGCTCTACGGCGTCGATCTCGAGCCGATGGCGCTTACCGCGGCTCACCGCGATCGGCCGAGCGTGTACGACGACTACCTGGTCGGCGACCTCGGCCTCTGGAGCGACCACGAGATGGAGCGACTGACCCGGCACCGCCCCAACGCCCTGATGGCCTTGTCCGCGATCGGGGTCGGCCACGTCCCGCCGCGTGTCCTTGCTCGCGCACTCAGCGTCTTGGCTTCGGGGAGTATCTATGGGTTCGCGCTTCACCCGAGACTGCTGCCCGGAACGGACGATCCCGTCGGCCAGGCGTCCGGATTTCCGGAGTTCATCGACGAGCTGCACCGGCGCACCGAACTGCTGGCAGAAGCCTCCTACGTCCATCGGGTGCGCCCGGATGGCAGCGAGGACCTGGCGGTCGCTTTCATCGGCCGCACCTAGCGCGGAGCAGCGGTTGGGGTCGGACTGACCCCGAGGTGAGGACACTCCATGAGCATCGTTGTCCGTTTCAAGCCCTCGAACCTGCCCGCCGACTTGTACGACCGCGAGCAGCTCGAGGCACGGGAAGAGAAGCTCATGCCGATACTGGCGGACGCCGGGATCGAGTTCGGCGGCGCGCCCGAGATCTTCGAGGTCCACAACCTGGTCAAGCGCTGGCGCGCCGCAGTGCAGCACCACGCAGTCGGCCCCGATCGCGGGGCGGCAGCGGTCCAGGGCGGTCCTGGTTCCTCTGTACGCTGCGGCGATGCCGTCGCCTACCGCCAACCTGGCCGACATCGTCGGCGACACCCCGATGGTCACCCTGACCCGCGTGGCGCCGGGCTGCGGCGCCGAGCTGGTGGCCAAGCTCGAGGCCTACAACCCCGCCGGGAGCGTCAAGGACCGGATCGGGGTGGCCATGATCGACGCCGCCGAGGCCGAGGGCAAGATCAAGCCGGGCCGGACCACGATCGTGGAGGCCACCAGCGGCAACACCGGCATCGCGCTGGCGTTCGTCTGCGCCGCCCGCGGCTATGACCTGGTGCTGGCCATGCCCCAGGGCATGAGCCGCGAACGCGAGGGGCTGCTGCGCCTGTATGGCGCGGAGGTGCGCATCACCGAGTCGATGGGCGGGATGGACGAGGCGGTCCAGGCCGCCCAGGAGATCGCGGCCGAGAAGGGCGACGCGTTCATCTGCGATCAGTTCTCGAACCCCGCCAACCCGGACATCCACCGGCGCACGACGGCCGAGGAGATCTGGCGCGACATGGACGGCAAGGTGGACGCGCTGGTGTGCGGCGTGGGCACCGGTGGCACCGTGACCGGAGCCGGTGAACGGCTCAAGGAGCTGAACCCCGACCTGCGCGTGGTGGCCGTGGAGCCGGCGGCATCGCCGGTGATCGCCGGCGGCAGGCCCGGACCGCACCGGATCCAGGGGATCGGCGCCGGGTTCATCCCCCCGGTGCTCAACCGCGACATCCTGGACGAGGTGATCGCCGTGTCCGACGACGACGCGGTGGCCACTGCCCAGCGCTGTGCGCGCACGGAGGGCGTGCTGGCCGGCATCTCGTGCGGCGCCGCGCTGGCGGGCGCGATCGAGCTGGGCTCGCGCCTGGAGATGGCCGGCAAGCGCGTGGTGGTGGTCATGCCCGACTCGGGCGAGCGCTACGTGAGCGCTCCGTTCTTCAACCCGGCGTGACGCTCTCGCCGCAGGAGCTCGAGCGCTACTCGCGCCAGCTCCTGATGGACGACTGGGGTGGCCAGACCCAGGAGCGGGTCCGGGGCGCCCGCGCACTGGTCGTGGGCCTCGGGGCGCTGGGCAGTCCGGTGGCCACGTACCTGGCGTCCGCGGGCGTGGGCACGATCGGCCTGGTGGATCAGGACCAGGTCGAGCTGTCGAACCTGCACCGCCAGCCGCTGTACTTCAGTCCCGACGTGGGTGCGCCCAAAGCCGAGCTGGCGGCTGCCAGGCTCGGCCTGCTCAACCCCGAGGTGGCGCTGGAGCCCTATCCGGTCGAGCTGACGGAGGCCAACGCGGAGGCGATCGTGACGGGAGCCGATGTGGTGGTGGACTGCACCGACAGCTTCGAGGCCCGCTACCTGGTCAACGACGCCTGCTGCGCCCAGGGCGTGGCGCTGGTCGAGGCGGCGGTGGTGGCCTTCGAGGGCCAGGTGCTGAGCATCCGGCCCGGCGAGACCGCGTGCTATCGCTGCATGTTCCCCACCGCCCCGGCGCCCGAGAACCGTCGCGGGTGCCGCGAGGCGGGGGTGCTGGGGGCGATGGCCGGGGTTGTCGGATCGCTGCAGGCGCTGGAGGCGCTGAAGCTGCTCAGCGGCGTGGGCACGCCGCTGACCGACCGACTGCTGCGGATCGACGGGCTGACCGGCGAGCAGACGCTGGTGGCCACCTCCCGCCGCGACGATTGTCCCGCCTGCGCCGGTGCGCCATCCTCTTAGACATGCTCGGCCTAGGAACCCTGACCAGGGTCGCGCGCGAGGTGCGCGCGGACCTGACGGCCGCCCAGGATCGCGACCCCGCCGCCCGCAGCGTCGGCCGCGCCGAGATCCTGCTGACCTACGGCGGCGTGCAGGCGCTGCTGGCACACCGCGTTGCCCATGCACTGCACCACACCGGCATACCGCTGGCACCGCGCGCCGTGGCCAACGCCAGCCGCATGGTCACGGGCGTGGAGATCCACCCGGCGGCCGACATCGGCGACGCGCTGTTCATCGACCACGGTGCCGGGGTGGTCATCGGCGAGACGGCCAAGATCGGCGACAACGTGACGCTCTACCAGGGCGTGACGCTGGGGGGCACGGGCTTCCAGCGCGGCAAGCGCCATCCCACCGTCGGTGACGATGTGGTGGTGGGCTCGGGCGCCAAGCTGCTGGGCCCGATCGAGGTCGGGCACTGCGCCAAGATCGGTGCCAACTCGGTCGTCATCCACGACGTACCGGCCGATTCCACCGTCGTCGGCAATCCCGGCCACCCGGTGCGGGTGAACGGGCGCAAGCCCGAGGGCCCCGATGCCGACTGGGCCCACCTGCCCGATCCGGTTGCCGACGCCCTGAAGGGGCTGGCCGCACGGGTCAGCGAACTCGAGGGACTGGTCGCCGATCTGACCGGCAAGCCGCCCGAATCGGCCGACGTGACCCCGCTCCAGCGTCGCCGTGGAAGCGATCCCGCCGGCGGCTAGTAGGCCGTCGTTCGCGTGCGGTGGCGCGGGAGCGCCTTGTAGCGCGGCTGCTGGCCGCGGTTCCAGAGCCAGTTGTCCAGCGTCCGCGGCGGCACGCCGAGGCGCGGCGCGATCAGCTCGCACGCGTGCAGGGCGCAGGCGCGGATCTCGCGCTCGGCCGGACCCGGGGGCAGCAGGTCGCCCGCGTCGATCTGCGCCGCCAGCTCGTCCTCGTAGGCCAGCACGCCGTCCACGCGCAGCACGTGGGGTACGAGGTTGTCGGCGAAGATCGTCAGGTCGTCAAGGTCGGCGAACTCGGCCACGCCCGCCAGGGCCAGGTCGGCCGGCGTGATCTGGGCGCGCTTGTAGAAGCCCGGGTCGCGGAACATGGGCATCCCCTCCGCCAGTTGGGCGGCCAGCCGCTGGGCCGAGCCGTCCGCCGCGGCCACCGCCTCGAGCGCGGGCCGGCCGGCCAGGAACGCCCCCAACTCACGCAGGGCGCGAGCGTACAGCGCCATCAGCTCGTGTCCCGCGTTCTGTCCCAGCGCTGGCGCGACCTCCTCGGCGTCGAGGCCGGCGAGGTCGGCGGCGGGCCATGGCCCGTGGTCGGTGAGCGCGCGAGCGATCGTGATCGAGCCCGAGCAGCCGGGCTGCTTGCGGATAGTGGGAAACCACCCGGAGCCGAAGTTGATCGCGTCCAGCTCGAGCGTGAACAGCGCAATCTCCTCCGCGGAGCCGGTCAGGTGGTGGCTCCGGGGATCGAGCGCCGGTGGCGGGCCGGGTTCGATCGCGCCAAGGGCATCGGCGTCGATCCGCACCCACCGCGCGCCCGCCGCCAGCTCGGCGCAGTGCGCACGGATCTCGTCACACAGGCCCACCACCTCCTAGCCTGACCGGTGATGCGATGCCCTGCCGCCCTGGCCCTCGCGGTGCTCGCCCTTAGCGCCTGTGGAGGGTCCAGTGACGAAGACCAGATACGCACCGCAATCAGCGACTACGCCAAGGCGGTGGACGGCGACGACCCCGAGCGTGTGTGCGAGCTGCTGGTCCGGGCCGGCGGGCAGCGACCGCCCGAGCGCTGTAAGAACCGCGTGGCAGGCGGGCGGCTGGAGGCCGGCCAGGCGCTTGGCGAAGTGAATGTGCGTTCGGTCCGGGCACAGGGCGGCCGCGCGAGGGCGCGGCTCGAGAGCGGCGAGGTCGTCGTGCTGCGGGAGGTCGACGGCGCGTGGCGGATCGTGGCCCCGGGCTGACCGGCGACGGCCCTAACCTTGAGGCGGTGAGCATCACCGCCGAGCAAGAGGCCCTCTTGGAGGGTCTGAACGAGCCCCAGCGCCAGGCGGTCACACACGGTGACGGCCCGCTGCTGATCCTTGCCGGTGCCGGGTCGGGCAAGACGCGCGCGCTGACGCGCCGGATCGCGTACCTGGTGGCTACCGGCCAGGCGCACCCGTCCGAGATCCTGGCGATCACGTTCACCAACAAGGCCGCGTCCGAGATGCGCGAGCGCGTCGAGGTGCAGGTCGGCCGGCGAACGCGCGCTATGTGGGTCATGACCTTCCACGCCGCCTGCGCGCGCATCCTGCGCTCGGACGCCGAGCGGCTGGGATACACGCGCGGCTTCACCATCTACGACGAGTCCGACTCCGTGCGGCTGATCAAGCAGTGCATGGACGAGCTGGGCACCGACCCCAAGCGCTTCCCGCCGCGGGCGATCAAGCGCCAGATCTCCGACGCCAAGAACCAGCTGCTGGACGCCGACGCCTACCGGCTGAAGATCAGCGGCTATTTCGAGCAGACCGCCGCCGAGGTCTACGAGCTCTACGAGCAGCGCATCCACGGCATGAACGCCATGGACTTCGACGACCTGCTGTTCCAGTCGGTCAACCTCTTCCAGCTCTTCCCCGAAGTGCTCGAGCGTTACCGGCGCAGCTTCAAGCACGTGCTGGTTGACGAGTACCAGGACACCAACCACGCCCAGTACCAGTGGCTGCGTCTGCTGGCGGAGGAGCACCGCAACCTTGCGGTGGTCGGCGACGACTCGCAGTCGATCTACGCCTTCCGCCATGCCGACATCAGGAACATCCTGGAGTTCGAGCACGACTATCCCGACGCCGAGGTGGTCAAGCTCGAGCAGAACTACCGCTCCACCCAGACGATCCTGGACGCCGCCAACGCGGTCATCAACAACAACCGCGCCCAGATCGAGAAGCACCTGTGGACCCAGAACGGCAAGGGCGAGCCGATCCACATGCGCGAGATGGAGGACGAGCACTCCGAGGCGCGCTACGTGGCCGGGCAGATCGAGCGCCACGTGGAGGGTGGCGGCTCGCGCAACGACATCGCGGTCTTCTACCGCGCCAACGCACAGAGCCGCGTGCTCGAGGACACCCTGGTGCGCTACGGCGTCAGCTACCAGGTCATCGGCGGCACCCGCTTCTACGAGCGCGCCGAGGTCAAGGACGCGCTGTCCTACCTGACGCTGCTGACCAACCCGCAGGACGTGGTCGCCTTCCAGCGCGTGGTCAACTCGCCCAAGCGCGGGATCGGCGACACCTCGCAGGCCCGGATCGTGGGCCACGCCAACACCATCGGCGAGCCGGTGTTCGACATCGCGCTCGACCCCCAGGCCGTGCCCGGCCTGGGCACCGCCGCCGTCAAGGCCGTGGGCCGCTTCATGGAGACCATGGAGAAGCTGCGCGACGGCGCCGAGCACTCGTCCGTGGGCGACCTGCTCCAGGAGACGCTGTCGGACGTGGGCTACTTCTCGGCGCTCGAGGCCGAGCGCACCATCGAGGCCCAGGGCCGGTTGGAGAACCTGGAGGAGCTGGTCAGCGTGGCGCGGGAGTACGACGCGTCCGCGGAGGACCCGGGGGTGGAAGAGTTCCTGCAGCAGGTCGCGCTGTTCAGCGCCCAGGACTCGATCGATGACGACGAGGGCGTTGTCACGCTGATGACGCTTCACAACGCCAAGGGCCTGGAGTACGACGTCGTGTTCCTGATCGGCATGGAGGACGGCGTGTTTCCGCACTCGCGCTCGATCGAGTCGGGCGACATCGAGGAGGAGCGGCGGCTGTTCTACGTGGGCGTGACCCGTGCGCGGCTGGAGCTCTACCTGACCCACGCGCGCACGCGGGCGCTGTACGGCGGCCGCGACTGGAACGTGCCCTCCCGTTTCCTGGGCGAGGTGCCGGTCGAGCTGACCGACGCCGAGGAGCAGACCCCGGCGCGCACCCTTGCCGGCTCCTGGAACGCGCCCCGCCCCGGCGCCGCGCCGGCGCCCGAGCCGGGCTCGAAGGCCGCCTTCGCCGTGGGCGACGATGTGGAGCACGTGCGCTTCGGCGACGGCGTGGTCACGGGCCTGGAGCGGGGCGGACTGGTGGTCGTCCGCTTCGCCGCCGATCATTCCGAGCGCAAGCTCATGGCCGATTTCGCACCACTGAAGAAAAAGTGAGCGCCACGGTCATCGACGGCAAGGCCGTTGCGGCGGCCGTGCGCGAGCGCGTGAAGGCCGCGATCGAGTCCGAGGGCCTGACGCCCGGCCTGGCCACGATTCTGGTGGGCGACGATCCCGCCTCGGCCGTGTACGTGCGCATGAAGCGCGAGGACTGCGCGCAGGTGGGCATCGAGTCCTTCCACCACGAGCCCGGGGGCGACGTGTCGCGCGAAGACCTAGCGGCGCTGATCGACGAGCTGAACGCGAACCCGCGCGTGCACGGCATCCTGTTGCAGCTGCCGCTGCCCGACCATCTGGACGACGCCGAGCTGACGGCGCTGATCGATCCGGCCAAGGACGTCGACGGGCTGACGCCCGTGAACGCGGGGTTGCTGATGCACGGGCGCGACGCGCTCGTTCCCTGCACGCCGACGGGCGTCATGGAGCTGCTGGCGCATGCCGGAGTCGAGCTATCGGGCGCCAACGCGGTGGTGGTGGGCCGCTCCCAGCTGGTGGGCAAGCCGCTGGCCCAGCTGCTCCTGGCCGCCAACGCGACCGTCACCCATTGTCACTCGCGGACACGCGACCTGGCCGGCGAGTGCCGACGCGCCGACGTGATCGTGGCGGCCGCCGGCCAGCGGGGCCTGATCACCGCCGACATGGTGGGGGAGGGTGCCGCGGTCATCGACGTGGGCACCAACCGGACCGACGAGGGCAAGCTGACGGGCGACGTGGACTACGAGGCGGTGCGCGAGGTTGCGGGCGCCATCACGCCGGTGCCCGGCGGCGTGGGCCCGATGACCCGGGCGATGCTGCTCGAGAACACGCTGGACGCGGCGCGCCGCGCCCAGCGCTGATCGCGTCGCTCAGTGCGCGGCGGCCTCCTGGCCGCTGGGCGCCAGGCCGATGTCCTGCATCAGGCCAAGGACATCCCACTGGGTCCAGCCCTCCACGGCCTTGCCGTCCTCGAACCGGGTCCAGGTGATGCCGTTGGTGGGTCGCCCGGCGTTCCCGGTCGGCGCCTGGCCCATGACCTCGCCGTCATGCGTGCCCTCGGCGTGCCATCGAACCACCACGACGTCGCCCGCGGCCAGCTCGTCGTCGATGGTCATCTTCAGGTCCGAGAAGCCGGCCCTGTACATGGCCATGGTCTTCTTCGTTCCGGCCAACCCTTCGGCCGCGTGCGGGTTGTAGGCGTCGTGGTCGACATAGTCCTCGGCGATGATCTCGTCGAGTGAATCCAGGTCGCCCGAGTTCCAGACATCGAAGAACCGATGGTTCGCTTCGAGGTTCCGGTCAGACATGACTATCCCCCCTCTGGGGTGTTCGCGTGTAACAAACCAACCTACGCCTCACGACCGGAACCGGTCAAGGGAGGGATAGGCTCCAGAGGGGATGGATCTGCGCAGGCTCAGGATCGGCGAGTGGCTGATGGCGGCGACCGGCGTCGCCCTGTTCGCCGTCCTGTTCCTGGACTGGTACGGACCCGCCGGAGGCGCCCCGGGTCTGTCCGCATGGGAGGCGCTGACGGTGTTCGACCTGCTGCTGGCGCTGTTGGCCGTCGCCGCGGTCGCAACGGTGCCACTGGTGGCGGTGGCGCGCACTGCGGCGCCGGGCGTCGCCTACGAGGCGCTGGTCCTGCTGGGCGGGATCGTCGCGGTGGTCCTTTGCGTCGTGCGGCTGGTCGACGTGCCCCGCGATGGTCTGAGCTTGGAGGCTGGAGCCTGGATCGGCCTGGCCGTGGTCATCGGCCTCTGTGCCAGCTGTCTGGTGGCCATGCGCGACGAGCGCCGGAGCACCCCCGACCGCCTAACCGACGCCACCGGCGTGCCGGTTCAGGCAGCGCCGGCCCCCGAGCAGCTGCCGGCACCGCGCGCGTGACCTTCAGCCGCTTACTGCGCTCGGACGCGGTGGCCATGATTGCCGCCCTGGCGTTGCTGCTGGTCATGGCCGTGGATTGGTACTCGTCCACCGTCGGCGAGCGGGCGCGCGAGGTTGAGAAGCTGTCCGAGCCCACCGGCGGCACCGTTGCCGACGACACCCAGCGCGAGAACCAGCAGAGAGCGCGCGAGCAGGCCCAGGGCGAGGAGAAGAACGCCTGGCAGGCCCCGGGCCTGATCGACAAGCTGATTCTGTTGGGGCTGTTGGGCACCATCGTGCTGGCCGTCGCGGGGGCGTGGCTGCGCGCCGCGGGACGCCGATTCGAGCCACCCGCCACGCCGGCCACTGCCACCGCCGTCCTTGCCGCCGTGACCGGCCTCTTGGTGGCCTACCGGATCATCCAGGAGCCGGGCCTGGACGCGACCACCACCGTCCAGGCCGGCCCGCCGCTGGCACTGGTCGTGCTCGCTGTGATCACCCTGGCCTCGCGCGAGTCGATGCGCCGCGAGGCCGCCGGAACGGCATGGCTGGACGAGCATGCCGGCGCGCCCGAGCCCACCAGACCATCGTCCCTCTGAAATGCCCATCGAACCTGGAGCCGAGCGCACCGAGGAGTTCACCGTGGAGGGGCCCCTGACCACGAACGTCGGCGGCACCATCGAGGCCACGGTGCTCTCGACCCCGGGGATGATCGGGATGATCGAGCGCAACGCCTCGATCCTGGCGTTCGAGAACCTGCCCGAGGGCAAGGCCACCGTGGGCTTCGAGGTGTGCATCAAGCACGTAGGCGCCGCGATCGGCGGTTCCACCTGCACCTCCCACGCACGCCTGCGCGAGGTGGCCGACGGGCGCAAGCTGCGCTTCGACGTCGAGGTCACGTGCGACGGCCGCACGATCGGTGTGGGTACCCACGAGCGTCGGGTAGTGGACGCCGCGGGCTTCGGCGGCTGATGGCGCCTAGAATCGCCCGCCGATGATCGACCGCGGACAGGTCTTGCACGTAGCCCGGCTTGCGCGCCTGCGCCTGTCCGATGAGGAGATCGAGCGGATGACCGGCGAGTTGTCCTCGATCCTGGACCACATCGACACCATCTCCGCCCTCGACCTGGACGGGGTGGAGCCAACGGCGCGGGTGGTGGACGTGGAGAACGTGCTCCGCGCCGACGTGCCCCGCCCCAGCCTGCCGCGCGAAGTGGTGCTCGAGCAGGCGCCGGACACCGACGGCGAGGGCTTTCGCGTGCCCAGCCCCGGCGCATGAGCGGTCTCCTGGACCTGACCGGCGCTCAGGCCGCCGAGCGGATCGCCGCCGGCGAGCTGTCCGCCCCCGAGCTGTTCACCGCCTACCGCGACCGGGCGGCCGCCGACGAGCTGAACGCCTTCACCTGGGTGGCCGAGCAGGCGCCGGAGGCCGCCGACGGCCCGCTGGCCGGCGTGCCGCTGGCCGTGAAGGACCTGTTCTGCACCGAGGGCGTGCCGAGCCAGGCCGCATCTCGGATTCTGGAGGGCTATCGCCCGCCGTACACCGCGACCGCCGTGCGCCGGCTGACCGAGGCCGGCGTCACGCTGCTGGGCAAGACGAACATGGACGAGTTCGCGATGGGGTCGTCGAACGAGAACTCCGGCTTCGGCCCGGTCCAGAACCCGTGGGACACGGCCAAGGTGCCGGGCGGCTCGTCGGGCGGGAGCGCCGCGGCGGTGGCCGCGGGGCTGGCGCCGTGGGCAATCGGCACCGACACCGGCGGCTCGATCCGCCAGCCCGCGGCGCTGTGCGGCATAGTGGGCCTCAAGCCCACCTACGGCGCCGTTTCGCGCTACGGCATGATCGCGTTCGCATCGTCGCTGGACCAGGCGGGGCCGCTGACGCGCGACGTGACCGACGCCGCGCTGCTGCTGCGGCACATGGTGGGCGCCGACGAATGCGACTCCACTTCCACCGGCCTGCCCGGCCCGGTCGAGCTGCCCACCGCGGAGAACCTGGAAGGTCTGCGCTTCGGCGTCCCGCCGCAGTTGACCGGCGGCGGCATCGCACCCGGCGTGCGCGAGGTATACGAAGCCACGCTGAAGCGGATCGAGGAGCTGGGCGGCTCGCTCACGGAGATCGACCTGCCGCACGCAGAGCACGCCATCGCCGCGTATTACGTGATCGCCCCGGCTGAGGCCAGCGCCAACCTGGCTCGCTTCGACGGCGTCCGCTACGGCCGCCGCGCCGACGACGTGACCGACCTGCTGTCGCTGTACGAGCAGACGCGCGAGCAGGGGTTCGGCGACGAGGTCAAGCGCCGGATCATGATCGGCACCTACGCGCTGTCCTCGGGCTACTACGACGCCTACTACGGCAACGCGCAGAAGGTGCGCACCAAGATCCTGGACGACTTCAGCGCCGCCTACGAGCAGGTGGACCTGATCGTGACGCCGGCGGCCCCCACCACGGCGTTCGGCATCGGCGAGCTGGCCGACGACCCGCTGGCCATGTACCAGCAGGACTTCTGCACCGTGCCCTTCTCGCTGGCCGGCCTGCCGGGAATCTCGATCCCAGCGGGCTTGGCCGATGGGCTGCCGGTGGGCTTCCAGCTGGCCGGCCCCGCCTTCAGCGAGAACCGCATCCTGGACGCGGCCCACGCGCTGGAACGGGCGATCGGGTTCGACTCCGGAGGCGCCCGTGGCTGAATGGGAGCCCGTGATCGGGCTGGAGATCCACGTCCAGCTGCAGACGAAGACCAAGATGTTCTGCGGCTGCCAGCTGTCGTTCGGCGAGGAGCCCAACACACGCACCTGCCCGGTCTGCCTGGGCCTGCCCGGGGCGCTGCCGGTGGCCAACGCCGAGGCCGTGCACTACGCGCTGATGATCGGCATGGCGCTGGGCTGCGAGGTTGCCCCGAGGTCGATCTTCCACCGCAAGAACTACTTCTATCCCGACTCGCCGAAGGCGTACCAGATCAGCCAGTACGACATCCCGATCTGCGGCGCCGGGCGGCTGGGCGACATCCGCATCCACCGCGCCCACCTGGAGGAGGACGCGGCCAAGCTCGTGCACGCGGGCGCCTCCGGGCGGATCCACTCGGCAGAGTCGAGCGTGGTGGACTTCAACCGCTGCGGCACGCCGCTGGTGGAGATCGTGACCGAGCCCGACGTACGCTCCGCCCAGCAGGCCTCCGAGTGGCTGCGCCTGCTGCGCGTGACGCTGCGCCAGCTGGGTGTGTCGGACGTGAACATGGAGGAGGGCTCGCTGCGCTGTGACGCCAACGTGTCGATCCGGCCGAAAGGCAGCGACGAGCTTGGCACCAAGACCGAGCTGAAGAACATGAACAGCTTCCGCTTCCTGGAGCGCGGGGTGGACGCCGAGATCGCCCGCCAGATCGCCATTGCCGAGGACGGCGGCACCATCACCCAGGAGACGCTGCACTTCGACCCGCGCAGCGGCGCGCTGAGCTCGCTGCGCTCGAAGGAGGAGGCGCACGACTACCGCTACTTCCCCGAGCCCGACCTGGTGGCGATCTCACCCACCGAGGCGATGTTGGCGCGCGCCAGGGAGGCGCTGCCCGAGCTGCCGGCCGAGCGCGCCGCCCGGCTGGAGTCCGAGCTGGGGCTGGCGCAGGACGCTGCCCGGCTGCTCGCGTTCCGCCCGGAGCTCGGCGACCTGTTCGAGGCCGCGGCGAAGTCGGCCAAGGCGGATCCGCGCCCGGTGGCCAACTGGGTCACGGGCGAGTTGCAGGCCCAGCTCGGCGACCGCGAGCCGGCCGACACGGAGTTGACGCCCCAGGCGCTGGGCGCGCTGGTGGACCTGGTGGACGAGGGCGCCGTGTCGGCCTCTGCCGCCAAGGAGGTGCTGGGCGTGCTGCTGGACGACGGCGGCGACCCTGCCGCCATCGTCGACCAGCGCGGTCTGGGCAAGGCGGGCGGCGACGAGCTGGGCGCAATCGTCGACCAGGCGCTTGTGGACAACCCCGACGTGGTGGAGCGCATCAAGGGCGGCAACCCGAAGGCGGTCGGCGCCATCGTCGGCGCCGTGATGAAGGCCACCAAGGGCACCGCCGACGGCGGCGAGGTCCAGCGGCTGGTCCAGGAGCGGTTGGGGGTTTGAGGTGACGGTGCTCGATCGGTTGACCGCGCCGATCGTGCAGGCCCCGCTGGCGGGCGGCGCTTCGACACCCGAGCTGGCCACCGCCGTCAGCGGCGCGGGCGGGCTCGGCTTCCTGGCCGCCGGCTACAAGACGGCCGAGGCGGTGGCCGCCGAGATGGACGCGATGGGTGACACCACCTACGGCGTGAACGTGTTCGTGCCCGGCGACGGGCCCGCGGATACCGAAGTCGTGCACTGCTACGCCCAGCGGCTGCGCGTCGAGGGCCACGAGCCCGGGCCGGCCCGCTACGAGGACGACGCGTGGGAATCCAAGCTCGACCTGCTGCGCGAGCGCCCGCCTGCCGTGGTCTCGTTCACGTTCGGCTGCCCCGCCGAAGGCACGATCGCGGCTCTGCGCGAGGCCGGCAGCGAGGTGTGGATCACGGTCACCGGACCCGAGGAGGCGCGCCTGGCCCAGTGGGCGGGCGCGACCGGCCTGGTGGCGCAGGGCATGGAGGCCGGCGGCCACCGTGGTTCGTTTGCCGACCAGGGTGATCTGGGCCTGCTGGCGCTGCTGGCGCTGCTGGGCGGGCCAGCCAGCCCGCTGACGCTGGTGGCCACCGGCGGGATCGCCACGGCGCCCACGGTGGCTGCGGTGCTGGCCGCGGGGGCGCGCGCTGCCCAGGTTGGAACAGCGTTCATGCGCTGCCCGGAGGCGGGCACTGCGGAAGCTCATCGCGAGGCGCTGGCGCAGCCCGGCCTGACGCGCGTGACCCGGGCGTTCACCGGCAAGCCCGCGCGCGGCATCGAGAATCGCTTCCTGCGCGAGCACCCCGACGCACCGGCCGCCTACCCGGAGCTCCACCACCTGACCGCGCCGGTCCGTGCCGCCGGCCGCGAGCGCGGCGATGCCGAGGTGCTGAATCTGTGGGCGGGCCAGGCCCACGAGTTGGCTCGAGCCATCCCTGCCGCCGACGTGGTAGCCGAGCTGGCGGGGCGTACCATTGATTGAGCCCGCGCCTCGACCAAGGGACAGCCATGTCGCGACTGATCAGGATGGACGCCTCCGGCCACTCGACCCTGGCGGAGTGGACCGCCGCTGACGATGCCGCCTTCGAGACCGCGGTGGAGCAGTTCCGCGAGCAGCTGGACGAAGGCTTCATCGGCGTGTTGGACAAGGGCCAGGGGCACGCCGAACAGATCCGCGAACTGCCCCGCGATGCCGGACTGGTGATCCTGCGCCGGCCGATCGCCGGCGGTTAGCCCGTTGGCGGAGGTCGCCCTCGCCGAAGTCAGCCAGGTCCCCTGGCGCAAGCCGGCGGACCAGGCCTACCTGGACCGCTACGCGCGCGTCTGGACCATCTGGACAGTGGCGCTGACGGTCCCGTTCGTGCTCACGGGCATCGGCCTGCTGGCCGTGACCTGGCTGACGCTGCCCGTGGCTGCGATCGCGTTCGCACAGGCATGGATCAACCCCGAGCTGTACGCCTTCCGCGGCGCCAGCGTGCTGCGGCCCAAGGGCTCCCGGCACGAGCACAGCGAGCCGATGGCCCAAGGGCTGCTCGGCGACCTGCTGGACCACGAGGAGCGCGAGTTGCAGCGTGACACCGGTGTGGCGCTCCAGCGCGGCCACCTCGGGGTTTGGATGGTGGCGGAGGCGGGAGCGATCCTGCTGCCCTGGGCGGGCACACGGGCACACTGCTTCTGCGTGCGGGTGACCGACCCGGAGCTGCCGCCGTCGGACCGGATCGCCCACCTGCTGCTGGCCCTGCGCACCGACGAGACCGGCTTCGCCACCGTGGCCAACCACGCTTTCGCAGGCGCGCCCTGGCGGGTGCGGCGGCGGCTGCCGAAGCCCATGCGCCCAGCGCTGGACGCCGCACGGGCCCTGTCGCAGCAGCCGCGCTAGCCTCGCCCGCCATGGCCTGGAACGTCGTCATCGCCGGCGGCGGCTTCGGCGGTCTGTATGCCGCCCGCCGCCTGGAGCGCAAGCTGCCCCGGCACAGCGCCCGGATCACGCTGGTCACAGACCAGAACTTCCTGCTGTACACGCCGCTCCTGCCCGGGGCCGCGGCGGGATCGCTGGAGCCCCGCCACGTGGTGGTGGCTTTGCGTGAGGAGCTGGACTGGGCGGATCTGCGCCTGGCACGGGTCACGGGGGCCGATCCGTCCGCGAACGAGCTCCACGTGACCGCCCTCGATGGGGAGCGCGAGACGCTGCCCTACGACCAGCTGATCGTGTCGCTGGGTTCGGTCTCGCGCGTGCTGCCGATCCCCGGGCTGGCCGATTACGGGCTGGGCTTCAAGAGCCTGGCCGACGCGATCGACCTGCGCAACAGGGTGATCCTGCACCTGGAGACAGCCGAGGCGATGGCCGATCCCGAGGAGCGCAAGCAGTTCCTGACGTTCATCTTCGTGGGCGCCGGCTACGCGGGTCTGGAGGGCATCGCCGAGTTGCAGGACTACGTGGCCGACATGCTCGACCACTATCCGCGCTGCCGCATCGACGGGACGCGCTGGATCCTGGTCGAGGCGACGGATCGGGTGATGCCCGAGATCCCCGCCCGCTTGGCCGCGTTCGCGACCCGCGAGTTGCGAGGGCGCGGGCTTGAGATCCTCACCAACACCCGGCTTGAGCGGATCGAGCGGCGCACGGCGACGCTTTCCACCGGCGAGGTCATCCCCACCCGGTTCGTCTGCTGGACCGCCGGCGTCAAGCCGCCGGCGATGATGCGCGACCTTGGCCTGCCGCTCGACGACCACGGTCGCGTTCGGGCCGAGGACACGACGCGCGTGCCCGGCCACGCCAACGTGTGGGCCATCGGCGACGCCGCAGCGGTGCCCGACCCGGCCAACAAGGGCAAGCCCTCGCCACCCACCGCCCAGCACGTGATCCGCCAGGGCAAGGTGGTGGCCGACAACGTGGCCGCCACTCTGTCGGGGGGCAAGCTGCGAAAGTTCCGCTACCGCACGCTGGGCGTGTTCGTGGACATGGGCCAGCACAAGGCGGTGGCCACCATGCTCGGCGTGCCCCTGCGGGGGTTTCCGGCCTGGTTCGCCGCCCGCACCTACCACGTGATGGCCATGCCTGGGAACTCCCGGCGGCTGCGGATCATCCTCGACTGGACCGTCGGGCTGCTGTTCGGCCGCGCGTCGGCGCAGCTGGGCATTCTTGGACATCCCACCTCGCTTGCCGAGTACAGCGAGGAGAACCCGCGCGGGGGCGAGCGGCCTGGCGAGCCACAGGGCGTGGAGTGAACCCCGCGCCCGCAACCGAGGGGGTGGAGTTCCGCACCGGCCGGGCGGCCGACTTGTTCCCGGCGTTCGAGCTGTCGCGGAGGGCCCTCGACAGCTTGGCCCGGTCGCTGGGCGTCGAGGCCGGCCCGGCGACCGATGCCGACAGCTTGGCCCGCCAGTGGGAGCGGCGGCGGCCACTCGTGGAGTTCGTCTCCGCGCAGGAGGGCCACTTCGAGCTGGCCGAGCGCGACGGCCGGCTGATCGGGTTCGCACGCAGCTGCATCTTCGGCGACATGGAGGAGCTGACCGAGCTGCACGTGGCCCCCGAGCACGCGTCCCAGGGCATCGGCTCGGCACTGCTGAGCCGGGTCTGGCCCGGGGCTCCCACGCCCGAACTGGGGCGGGTGGCCGTGGCGCCCGGTGTCTCCCGCGTTCTGAACACGGTCACGGCGCACGGCATGATGCCCGCCGCCGGTCACTGGCACATGCGCGCGCGCACATCCGACTACCTGGAGGCACGTTCGCTCGTGACGGACGCCGCCGAGCCGGCCGTGGTTGTGCTCGAGCCCGACCGCGCCCGCGACGAGTGGCAGGCCCTGGAGCCCGCCGCCATCGGTCACGCGCGGCCCCAGCTGCACGAGTTCTTCGCGCGCACGCGCACCTGCCTGGCATCGGTGGACGACGCCGGCCGGCCGTCGGCCCTCTGCTGGGCCGGGATGGACGACTCGGTGGGGCCCGCGGTCGGAGTCACGTCGCAGGATCTGGTGCCGGTGGTGCTCCAGGCGCTGGACCGGGTGGCCAAGAACATGGAGCCCGAGACGATGAGCGTGTACTGCGCCACCCACAGCTGGTGGCTGCTGCGCCGGCTGCGCAGCCTGGGCTTCGAGATCGTGTGGCCGATCTGGGTCATGAGCTCGGTGCCGCTGCCGGGCCTGGACCGCTACCTGCCCACACGCCCCGCTCACGTGCTCTAGGCCCCCTACACTGGAGCTATGGGCCAAGCGATCGGTGCCGCCGCATCCAACGTGGGTCGCAAGGCACTCGCAGTCCTCGTCCTGATCGCGGCCGCGTACCTGCTGTTCAAGATCGTGATCGGCTTCGTGATGGGCATCGTCTGGGTCCTGATCGCGGTGGTGGCCGTGATCGCCGTGATCTGGGCCATGCGGGTTCTCTGACCGGGGAGGAGCCGTGGAAGCTCTGGTGCTGGTCTTCTTCTTCGGTCTCTCGACCGGGACCATCGGCAAGATCAAGGGCTCGTCGTTCTTCGTCTGGTTCCTGATCGGCTTCTGCCTGCCGATCATCGGCACCCTCGTGGCGCTGGCCTACCGCAACGAGCGGGCCGAGCCCCAGCGCGAATGCATGGAGTGCGGCAACGTCGTGGCCATCCACGAGCAGGTCTGCGGCCGCTGCGGCCGCGACCTCTACTACCCCGAGCCAGAGCCCCAGCAGCGGCTCTTTGAGGCATGACGGCTGCTGGTAGCATCAGCCGCTCGGCCCCGGCGCACACCACGTCGCGGGACACAGTTCAGCCCGGAAGATCCCGGAAGGAGCAGGATGCGAGCAGTTGACGCCATCATGGAGTGCCTCAAGCGCGAGGGCGTCGAGCACGTATTCGGCCTTCCCGGCGGGGCAAACCTGCCCACCTACGACGCGCTGGTGGATGCCGGCCTACGCCATATCCAGTGCCGCCACGAGGCGGGCGCCGGCCATGCCGCCGAGGGCTACGCCAAGGCAACCGGCCGGGTGGGCGTGGCGCTGGCCACCTCCGGGCCGGGTGCGACCAACCTGGTCACGCCGATCGCCGACGCGATGATGGACAGCGTGCCCACGGTTTTCATCACCGGCCAGGTGCGGACCGACCTGCTGGGCACCGACGGCTTCCAGGAGGCCGACATCTCGGGCATAACGATGCCCATCGTCAAGCACTCGATCATGATCCAGGATCCCCAGCAGATCCCGGAAGCCATCCACGAGGCGTTCCACATCGCGCGCACCGGACGCCCGGGGCCCGTGCTGGTGGACGTGCCCCAGGATCTGTCCCGCGCGGACATCCCCTACGAGCCGGTCACGGCAGTCGACCTGCCGGGCTACCAGCCCACGGTCGAGGGCAACACCAAGCAGATCCGGCTGGCCGCGAAGGCGCTGGCCAACGCCAACCGGCCGGTCATCTATGCCGGCGGCGGCGTGGTCAACGCGGATGCATCAGCCGAGCTTGTGGAGCTGTGCACGTCGGACCGGTTCCCGGTCACGTGCACGCTGATGGGGCTGGGCGCCTTCCCGGCACCGCACGAGCAATGGCTGGGCATGCTGGGCATGCACGGCACCCGCGCCGCCAACTACACGATGGACGAGGCGGACCTGATCTGCTGCATCGGCGCGCGCTTCGACGACCGGATCACGGGGAAGCTGTCCGAGTTCGCGCCGCGGGCCAAGTTCATCCACATCGACGTGGACCCGGCCGAGATCTCGAAGAACGTGCCGGCCCACATCCCGATCGTCGGCGACGCCAAGAACATCATCCCCAAGCTCAACGCCGAGTACCGGGCGCTTGACACCGATTCGTCGCGGCTGGACGGCTGGTGGCAACGGATCAAGGGCTGGCAGGAGAAGCACCCGCTGGGCTACCAGCCCGGTGAGGACGACGAGATCAAGCCCCAGCGCATGGTCGAGGCCCTGTACGAGGCCACCGGCGGCGACGCCATCGTGACCTCCGACGTTGGCCAGCACCAGATGTGGACCGCGCAGTACTTCCACTTCAATGCGCCGCGCAACTGGATCAACTCCGGGGGGGCGGGCACGATGGGCTTCGGCCTGCCCAGCGCGATGGGCGCCAAGGTGGCGCGCCCGGACGACCAGGTCATCTGCATCGCCGGCGACGGCTCGATCATCATGAACATCCAGGAGATGGCCACCTGCGTCACGGAAGAGATCAACGTGAAGGTGTTCATCATGAACAACGGCTATCTGGGCATGGTCCGTCAGTGGCAGGAGCTGTTCTGGGACCGCCGCTACAGCGCGGTCGCGATGGGCGCCAGCCCGGACTGGGTCAAGCTGGCCGAGGCGTTCGGCGCCAAGGGCATGCTCATCGACAAGGAGCCCGATCTGCTGTCGGGCATCAAGGAGTGCCTGGCCCACGACGGCCCCGTGGTCTGCGACGTTCGCGTGACCCAGGAGGAGAACTGCTATCCGATGATCCCGGCCGGACAAGCTGCTCGGGACATGGTGGGCTGAGCGATGGGTGAGCCGGGGACCAAGGAAGTGCTGAACCTCGAGGAGCTGCAGGCCGCCGGCCAGGGCCGCACGGGGCGCCGGCACGTGCTGTCGCTGCTGGTGGAGAACAAGCCGGGTGTGTTGGCGCGCATCTCGGGCCTGTTCGCCCGCCGCGGCTACAACATCGACTCGCTCGCGGTGGGACCGACCGACGACAGCGCGCTGTCGCGCATCACGCTCACCGTCGACGGCGCGAACCACTCGATCGACCAGGTCACCAAGCAGCTACACAAGCTCGTGCACGTGATCAAGATCCGCGACCTGGAGCCCTCGGAGGCCGTGGCGCGCGAGCTGGCGCTGTTCAAGATCTCGGTCGACGGCGACAGCCGCGGCCAGATCATGGAGTACGCCGAGATCTTCCGCGGACGGATCGTTGACGTGTCCAAGCGCTCGCTCACGGTGGAGGTCTCCGGCGCCGACGACAAGATCGAGGCGTTCGAGCGCATGTGCCGCCCATTCGGCCTGATTGAGATGGTCAGGACGGGCGAGATCGCGGTGTCACGTGGCCGCGGCGCCACGTAGCGCCCAGCAGACGCTCGCGCTCGATCAGAGCGCTCTGGACCGGCTCGCCCGGCGTGTAGAAGAGGCCGAGCGCCTGGCGCGGCGCCTGGCCCTGCGCACCTTCGCCTCGGTCACCGTGCCGATCGGCACCGAGATGGACCCGGCGGCCACGGTTCTGGCCGTCCGCGAGCAGGGTGAGCGCTTCTTCTGTCTCGAGCAGCCCGGTCGCGACGGGTACGCGGTGTGCAGCGTGGGACAGGCGATCGCGGTCACGCGCTCCGGGAGCGACCGGTTCGAGGGTGCCGCCGCGGATTGCCGCCGGATCGGCGCACGGATGCTGGAGGACGACCCCGCCACGGACGCGGCCCGCCCGCCCGGTGCCGGTCCGGTGTTCGTCGGCGGCTTCGCGTTCGACGGCGCCGGGGGAGCCACGCCGGAGTGGGGCGGCTTCGACCCGGCACAGCTGGTGTTGCCCGAGCTGTCGATCGCGCGCATGGGCGACCAGGCGCGCCTGACCGTGACCGTTGCGATCGACGGCTCCGAGGGCAGCGGCGCCGAGGCGCTCGAGCGGGTGCGCCGGCGCCTGCGCGACCTGCGCCCCGCGGCCATGCCGTTGCTGGACCCGAGCCCCACCGCTCGCCCGCGTGTGGCGGGCGCTGCCGCCCCGTCGCACTACGAGGACGCCGTCCGGCGCGCGGTGGAGCGCATCCGCGCGGGCCAGATGGACAAGGTCGTCCTTGCGCGCGAGGTGCGGGTGCAGACCGGTGGCACGATCGATCCCGCACCGGTCTACGACGCGCTCCGCGGCGGCTTTCCCGACTGCTACTGCTACTGCGTCGGTGGGCCCGGCGCCACGTTCGTGGGCGCCAGCCCCGAGCTGCTGGTGCGTCGCGACGGCGCCCGCGCCCAGACGGTCGCCCTGGCCGGCACCACCCGGCGCAGCGCCGATCCCGCGGTGGACGACCACCTCGGCGAGCAGCTGCGCCAAAGCCCCAAGAACCGTGACGAGCAGGCCATCGTGCAGCGTCGCATCCAGCGCACGCTGGCCCCGGTCAGCGTTTGGGTGGCCGCGGCCGAGGAGCCGAGCCTGATCAAGGTGCTGAACGTGCAGCACCTGGCCACGCCCATCCGCGCCCAGCTGTCGGACCCGTTGCCCGCGGTGGAGCTGGCCGGCCGCCTACACCCGACGCCCGCCGTCGGCGGCGAGCCACGCGAAGTGGCCGAGCCGATGATCCCGGCCCTGGAGGGCCTGGACCGCGGCTGGTACGCCGGGGCGGTGGGATGGACCGACCTGGCCGAGGACGGCGAGTTCTGCGTGGCGCTGCGCTGCGCGCTGCTGCGCGGCGACGTGGCGCACCTGTACGCCGGCTGCGGGATAGTGGCCGACTCCGTCCCGGCTGACGAGTTGGCCGAGACGGAGTTCAAGCTGCAGGCGCTGCTGCCCCTGCTGACCTAGGTGGTTGATTTCATGGTGCGGCGCGGCGCGGGGCGGGGCGAACGGCGGGCTGGGTAAGGACGGGTCTGTGACGTTCGTGCCGGTACAACCGTGCCCGCTCCGGGTGGCGGGCTCGTCCGAGACTGCTCGAAATCGACGATCTAGCCGAGGTTCCGCGCCACCGCGGCGTACAGCTCACGGTGCCAGCGCACGCTGTCCGCCCGGTCGGTGCGGACCAGGTCCAGCCGGTCCTGCATGCCCGCCACTGCGGCCAGCGCGGCCGGATCGATCCCCGTCGGCGTGGCCACGTGCTCCTCGTAGACCGCCGGGTCGGCGTGCGCGGGCAGCGGCAGGAAGTCGAAGATGCCGCCGCCTCCGTTGTCCACGCACACCAGCCTGATGTCCGCCCCGGCGCGCGCGGCGGCCAGCAGGCCGCCGGCGTCGTGTACCAGCGCCACCTCGCCGATCAGCACCCAGGTGGGCGCGCCGGTGCCCAGCGCGGCGCCGGCGGCGGAGGCCACCACGCCGTCGATCCCGTTGGCGCCCCGGTTGGCCAGGAAACGGATCGGCGTGTCGGTCACGGGGAAGAAGGACTCGACCTCGCGGATCGGCATCGACGAGCTGACCCACACCTGCGCCCCCTCGGGCAGCTCGTCAGCCAGCGCCGCGTAGACCTTGGGCTCGAACGGGTCCGGCGCCGCGGCCAGGGCGGGGGGGACCAGGGCGTCGGCCTCGCGCCAGGAGGTCAGCCAGCCGTGGTCGACGGTGGCGCCACGCATCTCCAGCGCAGTGGCCAGCGCGTCGCACACGGCGGCGGGATCGGCGGCCATCACGGTGTCGGTGCTCCGGGCCGGGTCGTGCCAGGCACCGAAGGGGTCAGCTACCGCGTGTTGCACGCCCGCCAGCCACTCCCTCAGCGGCTTCGAGGTAGGGGTGTCGCCTACGCGCAGAACCAGGTCCGGCGCGTGCGCCCCCGCGAAGCCCTCGTCGCGCAGCAGCACGTCGTAGTGGGCCACCACGTGGCTCAGGTCGTGCTGGCCGCAGCGAACGCCTGAGAGCACGTCGGCCAGCACCGGCCACCCGGCATGGGCGGCCAGCCGGGCCACGGCCTCGGACACGTCGCCGGCGCCCGAGCCGCAGACGACCGCCCCACGCGGGGCCGCGGCGATCCGCTCGGCCAGTGCCTGCACGTCGTCACCGTCGGGGGCCTGCGGATGCTCGCGGACCACCGTCCACGGCGCTCCGTCCTCCCGGCCCTGCCAGTCGCCCTCTGTCAGCTCCTCCGCCACCGGCGCCAGCGGTTCGCGGAGCGGCAGGTTCACGTGCACCGGCCCCGGTCGACCACCGGCGGCGGTGGACCATGCCCGGCATGCGATCCCGCGCACGTGGGCGTTCCAGCCGGGGCCGCCCTCGCCGTTGCCGAGCTCCACGAACCACTTGGCCGCCGAGCCGTACAGGCCGATCTGGTCGATCGCCTGGCCGGCGCCCACGTCGCGCAACTCGGGCGGGCGGTCGGCCGTGAGCACGATCAGCGGAACCCGACCCTGCCACGCCTCGTGCACGGCCGGCGCCAGGTTGGCGGCCGCGGTCCCCGAGGTGCAGGTCACCGCCACCGGCCTTCCGCTGGCCTTGGCCATGCCCAGCGCCATGAAGCCGGCCGCGCGCTCGTCGATCACCGACACCGCGGTCAGCCGCGTCTCGCTCGCCAGGGTCAGCACAAGCGGCGCGTTGCGCGACCCAGGGCACGTGACCGCGTGCGTCATGCCGCAGCGCACGAGCTCGTCGACCAGGGCCTGGACGGGCGCGTAGGTGCGGTTGATAGGAATCATCGGCCCATGCGAATCGTGTTCACCCCAGGATTCATGCAGCCCGCGAGCGCGTGGGCGGCGGTCAGCGACCAGCTGGCCGAACGCTACTCCAGCGTGCTGGTCGACCATGGCCGGCACACCTACGAGGGACGCCTGGCCGAGCTGGCCGAGGCCGGCCGAGGGGCGGTGCTGTGCGGCTACTCGCTGGGCGGGCGGCTGGCGTTGCACGCCGTGGTGCGCGATCCCGGCAACTACGCCGGGCTCGTCACCGTGGGCGCCTCGGCGGGGATCGAGGAACCGGTGGCGCGCGCCGAGCGGGCGCGCACGGACGAGAAGCTGGCGGCCTGGATGGAGACCCAGCCGATCGACGCGATCGTGGACATCTGGGAGCGACAGCCCCTGTTCGCCGACCAGTCCGACGTGCTGGTGGAGGCCCAGCGCCCGGGGCGGCTGGCGCAGCAGCCGCGCGACCTGGCGCTGATCCTGCGCACGGCGAGCCAGGGCGTGCTGGAGCCGGTGTGGCCCAAGCTGCGCGAGCTGGACCTGCCAGTGCTGGCCATGGCCGGCGACCGCGACCGGCGCTACTCCGACGCCGCCCGGCGGATGGCGCGTGAGCTGCCCCGTGGCCAGGCGGAGATCGTCGAGCACGCGGGCCACGCCCCCCAGCTCCAGCAGCCGGACGCGCTGGCGCGGGTGCTAGCCGAGTTCCTCGACCAGCACTTCGGCCAGAGCGTCGGCTGATACGTCCAGCCCCAGGCCCGGGCCCTGGGGGACGCCCATCAGCCCGTTGGACGGGCCCGGCAGGCAGCGGGCCAGCTTCGCGTCGAACAGCTCCAGTGTGGCCAGGCCGCAGGCCATGCCCAGGTTGGCCGACGACGCCAGCTGGAGGGCGGCGGCGATGCCCCAGGGGCCGTCGAGGGTGCTGGACAGCCAGGCCGCCAGGTGGTGCTCACGGGCGGCCCGCAGCGCGTCGCGGGCGGGGCCATAGCCGCCCGCGGCGGCCAGCTTGACGTTCACGGCGTCGCAGGCGCCGAGCTGGGCGGCCCGGTGCACGTCCTCGGCGCCGGCGATCGACTCGTCCGCGGCTACGGTGACCTCGACCCGCGCGCGCACCTCGGCCAGCTCCTCCAGCGTGGCGCAGGGCTGCTCGACCAGCTCCAGGTCCAGCGGACTGAGCTCGGCAAGCGCCTCCACCGCCTGGTCGGCCGTCCACGCCCCGTTGGCGTCCACCCGGATGGCGGGCCAGGGGCCCACCGCCTCGCGCACCGCCCGCACGCGTTCCGTGTCCTCGGGCAGGCCGACCTTGACCTTGAAGCACGAGTAGCCCCTGCGCAGGCCGGCGAGCGCCGCGGCGGCCACCTCGTCAGCGGGCCCGGCGGGCAGGGTCAGGTTGACCGGGATCTGGTCGTGCAGCGGCTCGCCGAGCGGACGGCCCAGGCGACGGCGCTGCAGGTCCAGCTCGGCCAGCTCCCACGCCGCGCGGGCCTGGCGCGGGGCGTCACGGGGAGGCGGCCCCTCGCGCAGCGCGTCGATCACCTGATCGATGCTCACGCCGTCGTAGGGCTCCAGCGGCGCGGCCTCGCCGAAGCCGACCGTGCCGTCGTCATCCTCCAGGCGGATCACCACCAGCTCGCGCTCGGCCAGTACGCCGTTGGCGGTGGCGAACGGCTCGCGCAGCGGGATCGCCAGCCGCAGAAGCGTCCGGAGCTTCACGAGGCCAGCACGCCCACGGACAGCAACACGCTGAACACGCCCAGCAGTCGTCCGGCCGCCGCCAGCGCCCCGTTCAGCGCGGGCCCGTCGGTGCGGGTGGCCACCGTCTTGCGCAGCGGCAGGGCCAGCGGGAACGACAGCAGCGCCAGCAGCGTCCACCAGCTCAGGGCACCCGCCGCCGGGATCACGATGCACATCAGGTACGAGACCACGAGCATCGCGTCGAACAACCGCCGGGCGCGCTCGCGCCCCAGCTTCACCGCCAGCGTGCGCTTGCCGGCGCGGCGATCGGTGTCCACGTCACGCACGTTGTTGACCACCAGGATCGCGGCGGCCAGTAGCCCAACCGGCACCGACAACGCGAACGCCTCCCACGGATAAGACTCGGCCTGGGCGTAGAAGGTGAACACCACCGCCACCACGCCGAAGAACACGAACACGAACAGCTCGCCGAGGCCCGAGTAGCCGTACGGGCGCGGGCCACCCGTGTACAGCACGCCGGCAACGATCGAGGCGGCGCCCACGGCCAGCATCACCGGCCCGGCGATCACGGTCAGCACCACACCGGCCACGCAGGCCACGCCGAACGCGATGTAGGTGCCCGCCAGCACCCGCCGGGGTGGCATCAGGCCGCCCGCGGTCACACGCACAGGGCCCAGCCGGTCGTCGGTGTCCGCGCCACGGCGGGCGTCGGAGTAGTCGTTGGCCAGGTTGGTGCCGATCTGCAGGAACACGCTGCCCACCAGCGCGGCGAGGAACGCCACGGCGCCGAACTCGTCGACCGTGATCGCCAGCGCCGTGCCCACCAGCACCGGGGCCACCGCGGCGGGCAGCGTCCGCGGCCGCACCGCGACGATCCACAACAGCACAGGGCCTCGCTCGCGCGCACGGCGCGCTCCCGCTGCCGGGCTCATCAGGGCCGCTTGGGGAACTGGCCGAAGTCGGGTGCGCGCTTGGCCTTGTAGGCCTCGCGGCCCTCCTTGGCCTCGTCGCTGCCGTAGAACAGCAGGTTGGCGTCGTGGGCCAGCTGCTGGATGCCCGAGTAGCCGTCCTCGGAGGCGTGGAAGCTGGCCTTGAGCAGGCGCAGCGCGAACGGCGACAGGTCCAGCATCCGGTGTGCCCACGCCACGGTCTCCGTCTCCAGCTCCTCCAGCGGCACGACCGTGTTCACCAGGCCCATCCGCTCGGCCTCCTCGGCGCCGTACTGGCGGCACAGGAACCAGATCTCCTTGGCCTTCTTCGGCCCCACCAGGTCGGACAGAATGCTGGCCCCGAAGCCGCCGTCGAACGAGCCCACGCGCGGCCCGGTCTGGCCGAAGCGGGCGTTGTCGGCGGCGATCGTCAGGTCGCACACCACGTGCAGCACGTGCCCGCCGCCGATCGCATAACCCGCCACCATGGCCACCACCGGCTTGGGGCAGCGGCGGATGGCCACCTGCAGGTCGGTCACGTGGAAGCGGCCCACCTGCTCGCCTTCGGCCATGTAGCCGGTGTCGCCGCGCACGCTCTGGTCGCCACCCGAGCAGAACGCCAGCGGGCCCTCGCCCGTCAGCAAGATCACGCCAACCGAGCCGTCGTTCCGCGCCAGCTGCAGCGCGCGGTCGACCTCGACGAGTGTCTGCGGCCTGAACGCGTTGCGCACCTCGGGACGGTCGATCGTGATCTTGGCGATCCCGTCCGCCGTCTCGTAGCGGATGTCGGTCCACTCGCCCTCGGCCTGCCACTCGGCGCCGGGGGCGATCGTGCGCGCTGCCTGCTGCTCTGTCCAGGTGTCGGCCATCGACCGCCGTACGATAGTTCGCCTGGACGATTGGCTAGACCTCGCGGCGCGCGCCCGGCCCGACCATCCCGCCGTGGAGTCGGCTGCCGGCAGCGTGACCTATGCGGAGCTGGACGCCGCCGCCACCCTGGCCGCCCGGCGGCTGGCGGCGCAGGGCGTGGGGGAGCGTGACCGCGTGGCCACCACGCTGGCCCCTGGCCCGGATTTCGCCGCCCTGATGCACGCCCTGCCGAGGCTTGGCGCCGCGCTGGTGCCCCTGAACACCCGGCTGCCGGCCGAGGGCCGGCGCCGCCAGGTCGAGCTGTCGGGCGCGAAGCTCGTGCTCGACCGGCCGCTCGAGGACGGCTTCGAGACCGATCTGGAGCCGCGCCTGCTGCTCGATCCGGACGCCGTGCACACGGTGCTGTTCACGTCGGGCACCTCCGGCCAGCCCAAGCCCGTGGAGCTGACCGTGGCCAACCAGGGCGCCTCGGCTGCGGCCTCCCAAGCCGTGTTCGGGTACGGCCCCGAGGACCGCTGGCTGTGTCCGCTGCCGCTGTTCCACATCGGTGGGCTGGCCATCCTGGTGCGCTGCGCACGGGCCGGCGCCACCGCCGTCCTGGCCGAACGCGTGGACCCGGAAACGCTGGAGGGCATAACGCTGGCCTCGGTTGTGGCCACCCAGTTGCGCCGCCTGCGCGACGGGGGCCTGACCGAAGCGCCCGCGCTGCGCGCCTTCGTACTGGGCGGCGGCCCGGTCCCGCCTGAGCTGCTGGAGTGGGCGCGCAGCCACGAGTTGCCGGTCCGTTCGACCTACGGCATGACGGAGAGCTGCTCGCAGGTGGCGGTGACCGCGCCCTGGGAGCGCGAAGCGGAACCGGTCCCCGGTGCCGAGGTGGCCATTGGCGAGCAGGGCGAGATCCTGGTGCGCGGCCCGATGGTGGCCCCGGCAGCGGTCGATGCCGACGGCTGGCTGCACACCGGGGACGTGGGCCGGATCGACCGCGCCGGCGCGCTCTCGGTGGAGGGGCGGATCAAGGAGCTGATCGTGACCGGGGGCGAGAACGTGGCGCCGGCCACGGTCGAGGCGGCGCTGGCCGCCCACCCCGGGATCGCCGACGCCGCCGTGGTGGGGGTGCCCGACCCGGAGTGGGGCGAGGCCGTGACCGCCTACGTGGTCGAGCGCCGGCCGGTGTCCGATTACGAGCTGCTGGCGTTCTGCCGTGAGCGCCTGGCGGGCTACCAGGTGCCCAAGGCGGTGGTGCGCGTCGCCCGGCTCCCGCGCAACCCCGCGGGCAAGCTGCAGCGCGACCGGCTGGCATGATCGCCACGTGACGCTGACTGCCCACGCAACCTCGCTCGCCACCCGCGCGCGCATGCGGCTTCGCCCCGGTGCCGCGGGGCTCCCGCCCTACCGCCAGGTGTTCGGACCGCTCGTGCGCGACCGCTCGTTCGCCGACGTCGGAGCCATGTGGAGCGTGCACGGGCGCTACTCGTTCGAGGCCGAGGAGGAGGGCGCCAAGGAGGTCACCGCCGTCGACGCCATGGAGCCCACGCCGGAGTTCGAGGCCGAGCGCAAGCGGCGCGATTCGCAGGTCAGGTCCGTTCGCGGCGACGTGAACGACCCCGACCTGGCGATCGAGGTCGGCCCCCACGACGTCGTCTGGTCCTCGGGCGTGCTCTACCACGTGCCCAGCCCGGCGCTGACGCTCGAGCGCCTGGCCGCCATGAGCACCGGGACGCTGATCGTGCAGAGCCGCACCATCCCCGCGCGCGGCGCCCGGGCCGTGTTCTTCCCCGGCATGACCGAGCGCGAACGCGCCCCGTACGCGCGCCTGTTCCCGGGCGCCACAGGAGTCGACAGCCCGTTCGACGCGGGGGCCGGCTATGCCAACTGGTTCTGGGGACTGACACCGGCCGCACTGATCGCCATGATGGCGCTGCTGGAGGGGTTCGAGGTGCGGCGCAGCATCGTGCGCCCGCTGGACACGCTCGTAGTAGCGTCCCGGCGGTGATCTACGACGACGACGCAGACCTCAGCGCACTCGACGGCAAGACCGTGGCCATCCTCGGCTACGGCTCGCAGGGCCACGCCCACGCCCTGAACCTCAAGGACTCCGGTGTCGACGTGGTCGTAGGCCTGCGCGAGGACTCCTCCTCGGTCCAGAAGGCCGAGGCGGACGGCCTCGAGGTGCTGTCCATCGCCGACGCCGCCAGCCGTGGCGACGTGGTCATGATCCTGCTGCCCGACGAGAAGCAGGGCCAGCTTTGGCGCGAGGAGATCAGCGACGGCATCGCTCCCGGCAACACGCTGATGTTCGCCCACGGCTTCGCGATCCTCTACGGCGAGGTCGAGCCCGGCCCCGGCGTGGACGTGGGCATGGCCGCGCCGAAGGGCCCCGGCCACCTTGTCCGGCGCCAGTACGAGAAGCAGGAGGGCATCCCCGGCCTCGTGGCCATCCACGCCGACGAGAGCGGCAACGCCCGCGACGTGATCCTGGCCTACGCCAAGGGCATCGGCTGCACCCGTGCGGGCGTGATCGAGACCACCTTCAAGGACGAGACGGAGACCGACCTGTTCGGCGAGCAGGCCGTGCTCTGCGGCGGCGTCTCCGAGCTGGTCCAGGCCGGCTTCGAGACGCTGGTGGACGCCGGCTACGACCCCCAGATGGCGTACTTCGAGTGCCTGCACGAGGTCAAGCTGATCGTTGACCTGATGTACGAGAAGGGCCTGGCCGGCATGCGCTACTCGATCTCCAACACGGCCGAGTACGGCGACTACACGCGCGGCAAGCGCGTGATCACCGATCGAGACCCGCGAGTCGATGAAGAAGATCCTTGGCGAGATCCAGTCGGGCGAGTTCGCCCGCGAGTGGATCGCCGAGAACAACGCTGGCCAGGAGAACTTCCTGCGCATGCGCTCAGAGCAGGCGGACACGCAGATCGAGCGCGAGGGCAAGGAGCTGCGCAGCAAGATGGACTGGATCGACTCGGAGTTCTAGTGGCCGACGACGCGCCCGTGCCCGGCCGGTTCCTACCGCCCCAGCCGTCCGGGCCCGAGCCGGACCTGGGCCGGCGGCCGGCGCCGGCGCCCGCGCCGCCCACGCCCGCACCGGCGCCGCAGGACTATGCGCCGCCCGCGCAGGCCCAGGGAGCGCCGCCGCAATGGGCGCCGGCGCCCGCCCCGGCCGGGCAGGACAACGGGCCGGCCGTCCTGGGCTTCTGCCTGTCGCTGTCCAGCCTCGGTCTGCTGCTCATCTCCGGCGGCCTGTCCACGCTGGTGTCGCTCGGACTGTCCATTCCGGGCATGTTGCAGTCGCGCAAGGGCACCCGGCGGGTGCGTGAGGGGCTGACCACCCGCAATGCGGGCCTTGCCACCGCGGGGTGGGTGATGGGCATCGTCGGCCTGGTGCTGTCCGTGCTGGCCACCATCTTTTGGGTCGTGATCGCGATCCTGGTGGCCACCAACGACGAGGTTCGCGACGAGTTCGAGCGCGAGCTGGACCGCGAATTCGACCAGTCGTCGCTGTCGGTCCTGTTGCTGGCCGCCCGCGTTGCCGGAGCCGCCCTGCTGTGAAGGGGGTTGTGGCGGCCCTCGCGGCCGCACTGGCGTTTGCGCTCGTGGGCGCCGCGGTGCCCGCCCAGGCGGCCAAGCGGCCGGCACGGTCCGTGGTCATGGTCGTGTTCGACGAGCTGCCGCTGACCTCGCTGCTGGACGGGCGCGGGCGCGTCGATCCCGTGCGCTACCCAAACTTTGCCGCGCTGGCACGGGACTCGACCTGGTACGCCAACGCCACCACGGTCGCCGACTCCACCAAGCTGGCGATCCCCTCGATCCTGGACGGCCGGCTGCCGAAGGTGGGCGTGCCCGCCACCCACCGCGGCCACCCGCGCAACGTCTTCACGCTGCTTCATGGCCGTGGCTACAGGCTGAAGGTCCAGGAGGAGGCCACCAGCCTGTGCCCGTACCGCGGCTGTCGCCGCCGCCACGGCGCCCACTACTTCCTGTCGCGCGACCGGCTGGGGCGGTTCGAGCGCTGGATCCGCGGCATCGACGGCTCACAGCGCCCGACGCTGCACTACAAGCACGCCCTGCTGCCGCACGTGCCGTGGGTGTTCACGCCCCAGCTGCGCCGCTACGACCGCTCGGTGCTGGGGCCGATCAAGGGCCTGAACAGCAGCGAGCGGAGCGTGTTCGACCGCACGCTGGTGCGCCAGTCGTGGCAGCGCCACCTGCTGCAGGTGGGGGCGGTCGACACCCTGCTGGGCCAGATCATCGACCGGATGAAGGCCACCGGCGTATACGACCGGGCCGCCCTGGTGATCATGGCCGACCACGGCGTGTCGTTCCACGTGGGCGCCACGGACCGCCGCACGATCCTTCCCTACAACGCGTTCGACGTCGCCCCGATCCCGCTGTTCATGAAGGCTCCCGGCCAGCGCCGGGGCCGGATCGACCGCTCGCTGGTGCGCACCTACGACGTGCTGCCCACGCTCGCGCGCCAGATCGGCCTGCGCCTTCCGCGCGGGCTGTCGGGCCGCTCGGCGGCCAGCGGCCGGGTGCGCCGGCGCGGACGGGTCAGGGTGCTCTCGCGCGCCCCGCTGGCCCGGATCGCGTTCAGCCGTGGCCGTCTCGCCCAGGGCCGGCGGGCCGCGGTACGGCGCAAGCTGGGGCTGTTCGGCTTCGGCGCACGGAGCCTGTACGCGATCGGTCCCAACGCCAACCTGCTGGGCCGCCTCGTGGCCAACCAGGCCCCGCTGCGCCGCGCCCGGGTCCGCGCCACGCTGAACGGCGCGCGTGACTACCGGCGCATCTATGCGAACTCCAGCTTCATCCCGTCCCACGTGACCGGGCGCATCACCGGCGGCCGCCGGGGCGCCCGGCGCGATATCGCGGTCACCGTGAACGGGCGCATCTGGGCGGTCACCCGCAGCGTCCGGATCCGCGGCAGCCGGGCGGAGCACTACTCCGCCCTGCTCAACCCGAACACGCTCGAGGTGGGTCGCGACCGCAATGCCATCGGCATCTACGCCGTGGGGCGCTCGGACGGGCGCTACCTGCTCCGCCGCCTGCGCTAGGGGCTTCCCCGGGCGCCCGCGGAAGCCCGGACGAGAACCGCGGCTGGGTAGGGGACTGTGGTTACGGCTTCGGCAGGGCTGTGACCGTCCCGTTACCTCCGGTTCGGTTGCTCCGTAGGTCGTCACTTTGCCCGCCTACAGCCGGGCAAAGTGACGACCTAATCCCGCGGGCGCCCAGAGAGGGTTACGGGAGGGTTGCGAGGGTTGCAGATCGCCGCCTTACCCCGCCGCCGTTTCGCTGGCGCCTCCCGCGAACGCTGACGGCCGGCGGTGCGCTAAGGTCTTCGCCCTCTCGCAACTGGCGTAACGGGTGGAAACGACCACCGGGGAGCGAGGGGATCAGGATCTTCCGCCGCGCGCCTGGGCAGCCCGTTCGTACGACCCCGACGAGGAGCCGTCAGCCCATGACGACCGCAACCCTGGAGATCCCGCAGGACCTCAAGCCCACCGACGGCCGCTTTGGCTGTGGCCCGTCCAAGGTCCGGCCCGAACAGCTGGCCAGCCTGGCCGCCGACGGCGCCGCGCTCATGGGCACCTCCCACCGCCAGCAGCCCGTGAAGAGCCTGGTCGGGCGCGTGCGCCAGGGCCTGGCCCAGCTCCTGGGGCTGCCCGACGGCTACGAGGTGTTGCTGGGCAACGGCGGCACCACCGCCCTGTGGGACGCGCTGGCCTTCGGCATGGTGCGCGAGCGCGCACTGCACCTGACCTACGGCGAGTTCTCGTCCAAGTTCGCCAAGGTCACCTCCGGCGCGCCGTTCCTGGCCGACCCGGTCGTGGTCGAGTCCGAACCGGGCACCGCGCCGGCCCCCAGCTCGGACGCTTCCTGCGACGTGGTCGCCTGGGCACACAACGAGACCTCCACCGGCGTGATGCTGGGCGTCGAGCGCCCCGCGGGCGATGCGCTGGTGCTCATCGACGCCACCTCCGGCGCCGGCGGCCTGCCGCTGAATGCGGCCGACGCCGACCTCTACTACTTCGCCCCGCAGAAGAGCTTCGCCGCCGACGGCGGCATCTGGTTCGCCGCCGCCAGCCCCGCGGCGATCGAGCGGATCGAGCAGATCGGTGCCGGCGACCGCTGGATCCCCGACTTCCTGTCGCTGACCACGGCGCTGGAGAACTCGCGCAAGGACCAGACCTACAACACCCCGGCGGTGGCCACCCTGTGGCTGCTGGCCGAGCAGGTGGACTGGATGAACGCCGGCGGCGGCCTCCAGGAGTTCTGCGTGGCCCGCACCAGCGAGTCGTCCTCTCACCTGTACAGCTGGGCGGGGAGCTCGGAGTTCGCCTCGCCGTTCGTGGCCGAGCAGGCCAACCGTTCCCTGGTCGTGGGCACGATCGACTTCGACGACTCGGTGGACGCCGCCGCCGTGGCGGCCACGCTGCGCGCGAACGGCATCGTGGACACCGAGCCCTACCGCAAGCTGGGCCGCAACCAGCTGCGCATCGGCATGTTCCCCGCCGTCGAGCCGGACGATGTCCGCGCGCTCACGGCATGCATCGACTACGTGGTGGAGGCCCAGTCATGACGAAGGTCCTGGTCAACGAGAAGATCGGCGACAGCGGCGTGCAGCTGCTGCGCGACGCGGGCTTCGAGGTCGAGCTGGGCGCCGATTGGGAAGACGGTGAGTTCGACCGCCGCATCGGCGAGTTCGATGGCCTGCTCATACGCTCCGCCACCAAGGTCACCGCGGACGTGATCGGGAAGGCCGACAGCCTCAAGGCCATCGGCCGGGCCGGCGTGGGCGTGGACAACGTCGACGTGGACGCCGCCACCAAGCGCGGGATCATCGTGGCCAACGCGCCGCAGTCGAACGTGGTCACCGCCGCCGAGCACACCATGGCGCTGCTGACCGCGCTGGCGCGCAACGTGCCCCAGGCGCACGCGTCGCTGGTGGCCGGGCGCTGGGACCGCTCCAAGTACTCCGGCACCGAGCTGTACGAGAAGACGCTGGGCATCATGGGCTTCGGCCGCATCGGCCAGCTCGTGGCCGAGCGCGCCCGTGCCTTCGGCATGCGCGTGCTGGCCTTCGACACGTTCGTGGCCGAGGACCGCTTCGCCGAGCTGGGCGCCGAGCGCGCCGACAGTTCCGACCAGGTGTACGCCGAGGCCGACTTCATCACCGTGCACCTGCCCAAGACGCCGGAGACCGAGAACTGGTTGGACGCCGAGGCGTTCGCCAAGATGAAGGACGGCGTGCGGATCCTGAACGTGGCCCGCGGCCCGCTGGTGGTCGACGAGGACCTCCAGGCCGCGCTGGACTCCGGCAAGGTCGGCGGCGCGGCGCTGGACGTGTTCCGCTCCGAGCCCATCACCGACCACCCCCTGTTCGCCTACCCCAACGTCATCGTCACGCCCCACCTGGGCGCGTCGACCACCGAGGCCACCGACCGCGCCGGCTACCAGGCCGCCGAGCAGGTCGTAGCCGCGCTGACCGGCGGCGTGGTGACCACCGCCGTCAACGTTCCGGCCGTGGCGGGCGAGGACATGGAGGCGCTGGGCCCGTACCTACCCTTGGCGATCCACCTTGGCCGGATCGGCACCGCGCTGGCCGAGGGCACCTCGGTCGACGGCATCGACGTCGAGTACCTGGGCCGGATCGCAGAACGCGACACGCGGCTGCTGACCGTCCAGGTCATCAAGGGTGCGCTGACCGGGCGCACCGAGGAGTCGGTGAACGACGTGAACGCGCCCTCGCTGGCCCAGGAGCGCGGCATCGACGTGCGCGAGACGCGCAGCACCTCGGCGCGTGACTTCAGCGACCTCATGCGCGTGACCGTGCGCAGCGGGGCGGGGGAGACCCGGGTCGTGGGCACGGTGTTCGGCCGCCGCGCCCGCCCGCACCTGCTGGAGGCATGGGGCGCGCGCTTCAACGTGCAGCTGGAGGACGGGCTGGCCATCTTCCGCTACCGCGACCAGCCGGGCCGCATCGGCCGCGTCGGCACCCTGCTGGGCGACGCCGGCGTGAACATCAGCTCGGCCGCCGTGGGCCACCACGGCCAGGATGAGGAGCCGGCGGAGGCGGTCATGATCGTGACCACCGACGCGCCGGTGCCGCAGGACATCGTCGACCAGATCGTGTCCGAGGACGGCTTTGTCGCGGGGCGGACCATCACGCTTTAACCGATTGGACCATCTAGCCTCCCGTCGTGGCCTGGCAGCCCCCGCAACCGCCGCCGGGCCCCCCGCCGGGCTGGTACCAGCCGCCGCCCCAGGCCAACAACGACCTGGCCGTGGCCGCCCTGTGCCTGTCGCTCTCGAGCCTGGCCGTGCTGTTCGTGGGCACCCCGTTCACGTTCGGGCTCTCGATGCTGCTGTCGGGGCCGCTGGCCATCGCCGGGCTGGTCTGCGGCGTGATCGGCCGCCAGAAGGCAGACCGCGGCGAGGCCGGCGGCCGCAGCCTGGCCCAGGCGGCGTTCGTGCTCGGGATAGTCAGCCTGGTGCTGCACGTGGTGGCGGTGATCCTGGGCGTGGCGCTGATCGCGCTGCTGATCGACTCGCTCGAGGACCTCGACGTGCCAGAGCCCGATCAGGCTCCGGACGCCGAGCCGGCGTGAGGGGGTCCTGTACTCTGAACCCAGATGTCGTTCTCGCTCGACCTGCGACTTCTCCTTCTCCTCCCCCTTCGGGGGGAATAGCGCGTGGCGGCCGCCTAAGCCGCAAAGCCCAGGAGAACGCAGGACCGAGGTAGAAGGGAAAGAACGACATGGAGCAGACCACCCGCAGCGACGAAGCCCGCGTACTGATCTTCGACACGACCCTGCGCGACGGCGAGCAGTCGCCGGGCATCTCGCTCAACAAGGCAGAGAAGCTGGAGATCGCCCACCAGCTGGCCCGGCTCGGGGTGGATGTGATCGAAGCCGGCTTCCCGATCGCCTCGCCCGGCGACTTCGAGGCCGTGCAGGCGATCGCGCGCGAGGTGCAGGGCCCGGTCATTGCCGGGCTGGCGCGCGCCGGGGCGGGCGACATCGACGCCGCCTGGAACGCCGTCAAGGACTCCGACCGGCCGCGGATCCACACGTTCATCTCCACGTCCGACATCCACATCGAGCACCAGATGCAGAACACGCGCGAGGACGTCAAGGGACAGGCGCGCGCCGCCGTGGCCCAGGCCAAGGGCTACTGCGAGGACGTCGAGTTCTCACCCATGGACGCCTCACGCAGCGACCTGGAGTTCACCGCCGAGGTGCTGCAGATCGCGCTGGACGAGGGTGCCACCACCATCAACGTGCCCGACACGGTCGGCTACTCGCTGCCCACCGAGTACGCCGCCATGTGGGCGGAGCTGTACCGGCTGGTCCCGGGTCTGGCGGACGTCGTGACCTCGACCCACTGTCACGACGACCTGGGCGTGGCGGTGGCCAACTCGCTGGCAGGAGTCGAGGCGGGCTGCCGTCAGGTGGAGTGCGCCATCAACGGCATCGGCGAGCGGGCCGGCAACGCATCGCTGGAGGAGATCGTGATGCTGTTCGCCGTCCGCGAGGCCTCGCACGGCTTCTGGACACAGGTCCAGACCACCGAGATCGCCAAGACCAGCCGCCTGATCACGCGCATGACCGGCTACCAGGTACAGCCCAACAAGGCGATCGTGGGGCGCAACGCCTTCGCCCACGAGTCGGGCATCCATCAGGACGGCGTGCTCAAGGAGCGCACCACGTTCGAGATCATGGATGCGGCCACAATCGGCCTGGACAGCAACCAACTGGTGCTGGGCAAGCACTCGGGCCGCCACGCCCTGCGCAACGCGCTGGAGCAGCTGGGCTTCGAGATCGACGGCGCCGCGCTGAACACCGCCTTCAAGCGCTTCAAGGAGGTCGCCGACCGCAAGAAGACGGTCACCGCGCTGGACCTGGAGGCGCTGGTGTCCGACGAGATGCGCGAGACCTCGGACGCATATGCGCTCGAGAGCTTCGAGATCGACGCGGGCTCGGGCCGCACGCCGTTCGCCAAGGTGGTCGTCTCGCTCCCCGGCGACGGCACGGGCGAGGGCAGCTTCACCGGCGACGGTCCCGTGGAGGCATTCTTCAGCGCTCTGAACGTGGCCTGCGGCCACGAGGGGCGGCTCAAGGAGTACCACGTGCACGCGGTCACCGAGGGCCGCGACGCGCTGGCCGAGGTCACTGTGGTGCTGGAGCTCGAGGGCGTCAAAGCCACCGGCCAGGGCGTGTCGCCGGACACCATGGAGGCCTCCGGGCGTGCCTACCTGCGCGCGCTCACCAACGCCGTCGCGCTGATTAAGGCGGGCGCGAAGACCGACCACCGCGAGCCGGCCGAGACCACCGAGCCGGCTCCCGCCGGCTAGACGAGTGAGCCAGCCGCCGTTCTTCTTCCGCGACGGCGAGCGGGTGATCCGGTTCGGCCCGGGCGTGGCCGCGCAGGCGGCGCAGCTGCTGGACGAGTTCGGCTTCGGCGGCGAGTGGGTGCTGCTGACCACCGAGCGCGCCCACGACCAGATTCCCGACGGCGCGCTGGATGCGGCGGCGGCGGAGCTGCACGTAGCGCCCGGCCCGGTGCCCCAGGCGGCAGCCGCGCTCCTGGACGACGTGGCCGGACGGGACGTCGTGGCGTTCGGCGGTGGCCGGGTCGTGGACGCCGCCAAGGCCGTCGTGGCCGCGGGCGGGGGCAAGGTGGCGGCAATCCCGACCACGCTCGCGGGGTCCACGTTCACGCCGTTCCATCGCATGCCGACCGGCTACGAGAGCTACGGCTCGGCCCGCCCCGCGCTGGCCGTGTGCGACCCGGCGCTGATGGCTTCGGCTCCACGCGACACGCTCACCGCCACGGCCATGAACGCGCTGGCGCACGGAATCGAGGCGCTGTACGGCCCGCTGGCCAACCCCATCACCGAAGGCGCGTCACTGCGGGCTGCGCCGCTGATCCTCGGGGCGCTGGAGGTGGACCGACTGGACGGCGAGGACCTGGCGCTGGGCGCCCTGCTAGGTGGCTACTCCGTTGGCGTAGCGGCCGGGATGATGGTGCACCACGCCTGCTGCCAGACGCTGGTGTCGGTGCTGCGCACACCGCATGCGCAGACCAACGCCGTGATGCTGCCGCGCTCGGTCGCGTTCATGGCCGACCGTGCGCCTGGCCCGCTGGGGCGGTTGGCCGGCGCGCTCGGGGAGCCCTCCGCGCAGGCCGTGGCGGTACGGATCGGGGCCGTAGCCGCCGGGGCGGGTCCGGGCACGCTGGCCGATCTGGGCGTGCGGGTAGCCGATCTGGACTCGGTCCTGGACGCCGTCATGGAGCATCCCGGCATCGCCAACACACCCGGCCGCCCCGGTCGGGACGAGGTCCGGGCGCTGCTGGAGTCGGCCGGACTTGGGTAACGTCGAGCCATGCTGTTTGGACAGGAACATGTCAAGGAGTACCAGCGCACCGACGGCCAGGTCGGGCACGATTGGCAGGGCACGACGACCCTGCTGCTGACCACGACCGGGCGCAAGTCGGGTAAGGAGCGCACGACCCCGCTCATCTACCAGGAGCACGACGGCGACTATCTGATCGTGGCCTCCCACGGTGGCGACGACCAGCCGCCCGCGTGGTTCCTGAACCTGCAGGAGCACCCCAAGGCCCACGTGCAGGTCTGGGGCGACAAGTTCGACGCCGACGTGCGCGTGGCAACCGACGACGAGAAGCCGGAGATGTGGTCGAAGATGACCGCTACCTGGCCTCATTACGACGACTACCAGACCAAGACCGACCGGCCGATTCCCGTCGTGGTGCTCGAGCGCCGCTAGGCGGCGACCTTCTCGCGGCCGGCCAGCCGCTGCTGCTGGCGCTCAGGCGTGATCCGGACCACGTTCCAAGCCAGGTGCACGGACTTCAGCGCGCGGATCACCAGCCCGGACAGGTCCACCTCCCACCACTTCAGGCCCTGTACGGCAGCCCGCGGGAAGGCGTGGTGGTTGTGGTGCCACGCCTCGCCCAGCGACGGCAGTGCCAGCCAGGCCGCATGGCTTGACCACCAGGGCCGCACCGAGCGGGTGGCCGTCGCGCTGGACGTGCACCCACAGACCGTCCGCTATCGCCTCGCCCGCCTGCGCGACCTGTTTGGCGATGCCCTCGATGACCCCGCCGCTCGCCGGGAGCTCTCGCTCGCCCTCCTCGGCGGTGGTGTGGATAGACGGTCCATGTGACCGTCGAGCCACACCACAACGGGTGGCGATGCTCGGGTGTATGCGATAACGTACGCTTGTATGGCAGTCGCCGTGGAGTCCCCCTCGAATCTCTCGGTCGGCCCCCGCGTCCGCGCCCTGCGCGACGCCATGGGCCTGTCGTTGCGGGACCTGGCCGAGCGCACGGGCGTCTCGGCGCCGATGCTGTCGCAGGTCGAGCGCGGTGAGACCAGCCCCACGCTGGCGGTCGCCACCCGCATAGCCTCCGGGCTGGAGCTGACGCTGTCGCAGCTGCTGCGACTGGACGAGAGCGGCTCGGTCAGCGTCGTCCGTGCCTCGGAGCGGCTCAAGGGCGGCGCCGGCCGCCAGGGCCATGCCTACGAGGTGGTCACGCCGCCCGTTCCCGGCCAGCGAGCAGAGGTGGCCTTCCACACTCTGCGGCCGGGAGCCGCCACCGGCGGGCCGGGAGACCCCCCGCTGCACGAGCCGGGCAGCCGCGAGACCGCCGTGCTGCTGGAGGGGGCGTTGCGCCTGATCTGCGACGGGCAGGCTCACGAGCTGGAGGCCGGCGACGCCGTGACCTTTGACGCCGACCTGGCCCACCACTTCGAGAACCCCAACGACGATGACGCCCGCTTTCTGGCGGTCGTCGCTGCAGGACTCAGGAGGAGCTGAATGCCGGACACGCTGTTTGACAAGATCTGGAGCGCCCACGAGGTCGCCGATGGCCTGCTCTACATCGACCTGCACCTCGTGCACGAGGTCACCAGCCCGCAGGCGTTCGAGTCGCTGCGCCTGGAGGGCCGCAAGGTCCGCCGCCCGGACCGCACTCTGGCCACGGCCGACCACAACGTGCCCACCGACGGCGCCACCACGGCCGAGCAGATCAAGGACGTGCTCTCGCGCAAGCAGGTCGAGGCGCTGGAGAGCAACTGCGCCGAGTTCGGCGTGCCCGTGCATTCGATCGGCTCCCGGCTCCAGGGCATCGTCCACGTGATCGGCCCCGAGCTGGGGGTCACCCAGCCGGGCATGACCATCGTCTGCGGCGACTCGCACACGGCCACCCACGGCGCGTTCGGGGCGCTGGCGTTCGGCATCGGCACCAGCGAGGTCGAGCACGTGCTGGCCACCCAGACGCTGGCCCAGAACAAGCCGAAGTCCATGCTCATCACGTTCGAGGGTGATCGGATGCCCGCGGGCGTGACGGCCAAGGACCTGATTCTTTCCACGATCGGCCAGATCGGCGTGTCCGGCGGCACCGGCCACGTGATCGAGTTCGCCGGCCCGGTGATCGAGCAGATGTCGATGGAGGGCCGGATGACCATCTGCAACATGACCATCGAGGGCGGCGGCCGTGCCGGCATGATCGCCCCGGACGAGGTCACGTTCGAGTACCTGAAGGGCCGCCCCGGAGCGCCGCAAGGCGCCGACTGGGATGCGGCCGTGGAGCATTGGCGGTCGCTGCCCAGCGACGACGGCGCGACCTACGACAAGGAGGTCACCGTGGACGTGGCGTCCATCTCCCCGATGGTCACCTGGGGCACCACGCCCGGGCAGGTCGTGGGTGTCTCGGGCAGCGTGCCCGAGCCACGTAGCGACCAGGAGCGGCGCGCGCTGGAGTACATGGCGCTGGAGCCCGGCACACCGATGCACGCGATCAGGCCCGACCGCGTGTTCATCGGCTCGTGCACCAACTCGCGCATCGGCGACCTGCGTGAGGCCGCCGGCGTGATCAAGGGCCGACAGGTGGCCGACGGCGTCATCGCGATGGTCGTGCCCGGCAGCGCCCAGGTGAAGGAGCAGGCAGAGGCCGAGGGCCTGGACGAGGTGTTTCGCAGCGCCGGCTTCGACTGGCGCGGCGCGGGCTGCTCGATGTGCCTGGGCATGAACCCCGACGTGGCCGCGCCCGGCGAGCGGGTGGCCTCGACCTCGAACCGCAACTTCGAGGGCCGCCAGGGCAAGGGCGCGCGCTCGCACCTGATGAGCCCCCGGATGGCCGCCGCGGCCGCCATCGAGGGCCACCTCGTCGACATTCGCGACTGGAGCTGAATATGGAGCCGATCAAGCAGATCGAGGGCGGTGTCAGCGTCCTGATGCGCGACGACATCGACACCGACCAGATTATCCCCGCCCGCTACATGAAGAAGGTCGAGCGCACCGGCTTCGGCGAGCACCTGTTCGCCGACATCCGCGACGCACCCGGCTTCGACGTCCCGGTCAACCCGATCCTGGTCACGGGCGTGAACTTCGGCTGCGGCTCCAGCCGCGAGCACGCCCCGTGGGCGCTCGAGGACTATGGCTTCAGGGTCATCATCGCCAAGTCCTTCGCCGACATATTCCGCGGCAACGCGCCCAAGACCGGCCTGCTGCCCGTGGTGCTGACCGAGGACGAGGTCGACTTCGTCGCAGGCCAGGACGACGCCGTGGTGGACCTGCAGAGCCAGGAGGTACGCGCCGGCGGGAAGACGTTCTCGTTCGAGTTCGACGCCGAGATCAAGCGCCGGCTGCTGAACGGCCTGGACGACATCGGCGTGACGCTGGGCTCCGAGGGCAGGATCGCGGCCTACGAGGCCGAGCGCGAGCGGTCCGGACCGGACACCCTGCAGTTCGCGTGACCACGCGCGACTGGGACGGGGCGGCGTACGACCGCATCTCGGCGCCCCAGGAGCAGTGGGCAACCGTCACCCTCGACCGCCTCGAACTGGAGGGCAATGAGATGGTGCTGGACGCCGGCTGTGGCAGCGGCCGCGTGACCAGGCTGCTGCTGGACCGACTACCCCGCGGCCGGGTCCTGGCGGTGGACGCCGCCCCCTCAATGGTCGAGCAGGCACGCCACAACCTGGACGATCGCGCCACCGTCTGGCAGTCGGACCTGCTCGAGCTCGAGCTCCAGGAGCGGGTGGACGCAGCGTTCTCCAACGCGGTGTTCCACTGGGTGCCCGACCACGACGCGCTGTTCGCCCGCCTGTACGCGGCGCTGAAGCCCGCCGGTCAGCTGGTGGCGCAGTGCGGCGGTCACGGCAACATCGAGCGCTTCCACGAGCGCGCGCGCCAGGTCGGGGCGCAGCAGCCCTACGCCGAGTACCTGGGCGGCTGGGAGGGACCGTGGAACTTCGCCACCGCGGAGCAGACCGCTGCGCGCCTCAAGGCCGCCGGCTTTCGCGAGGTGCAGACGTGGCTCGAAGAGGCGCCCGTGACGCCGCCCGAGCCTCGGACCTATGCCCGCGTCGTCTGTCTGGGACACCACCTGGAGGCGCTGCCGCCGGATCTGCGCGAGCCGTACACGCACGCCGTGCTCGAGCGCTGCGGCCAGCCGCTGGAGCTGGATTACGTCCGGCTGAACATCCTGGCGCGCGCCTGATGTGTAGTTCCTGCACACGGTGGGAATAAGCCCGACGCTCGGGCAGGGAGCCCGGGCCTCGAACTACTCAGCGGGAGCGTCCATATGCGAAGCAGCACTCGGGCCATCATGGCCACGGCACTGGCCATCGGCGTAGCAGCACTGACCCCGGCGGCGGCGTCCGCGTGGGCACCGGCCGACAGCGCCACGATCCACCCCGGCATCCAGACCGAGACCGAGGGTTCCGGTCAGTGCACGGCCAACTTCATCTTCACGCGTGGGACCGACACCTACATCGGCCAGGCCGCTCACTGCGCCGGCACCGGTGCCGCCACGGACACCAACGGTTGTGACGCCGCGTCACTGCCGCTGGGCACCAGGGTCAACCTGGTCGGCGCGAACGCCACCGGCACCCTGGCGTACAGCTCCTGGCTGACCATGCAGGCCGGCGGCGAGACCGATCAGGAGACCTGCGACTACAACGACATCGCGCTGGTCAAGATCGATCCGGCTGACGTGTCGAAGGTCAACCCGTCGGTGCCTGGCTACGGCGGCCCGACCGGCGTCGGTAGCCCGGGTGGGACCGGCGCGGACGTGTTCTCGTACGGCAACTCCTCGCTGCGCGGTGGCGTCACCCAGCTGAGCCCCAAGCAGGGCAAGCTGATCTCGTCCAGCCCCGGCGGCTGGAGCCACACCGTCTACACCGTGACCCCGGGCATCCCGGGTGACTCGGGCAGCGGTTTCCTGAGCGACTCGGGCGCCGCGTTCGGCACGCTCAGCACCGTGGCCATCGCCCCGCTCGCCGGCTCGAACGGCGTGGGCGACCTGTCCAAGGAGCTGGCCTACGCAAATGCCCATGGCTTCAGCGGTACGGCGCTGGCCACCGGCACCGAGCCGTTCGAGGGCGACATCGTCGGCGCCATCCTCGGCGCGGGCTAGCACCACCGCAGTCTGCGCTTGGCCCTGGACCGGGGCCTGCCCGTCCAGCGGGTAGGTTCCCGGCCATGGCCCAGCGCGTTGTAACCCTGCCGGGAGACGGCATCGGCCCCGAGATCATGGCGGCCGCAATCCGGGTCCTGGACGCCGTAGGCGACTTCGAGTACGACGAGCACCTGCTGGGCGGCGTCTCGATCGACGCTCACGGGGCCGCCCTCACCGACGACACCCTTGCGGCCTGCCGGGCCGCTGACGCCGTGCTGCTGGCCGCCGTCGGCGGACCCAAATGGGACACCACCGATCCCAGCAAGCCCCGTCCCGAACAGGGTCTGCTGGGACTGCGCAAGGGCATGGGTCTGTTCGCCAACCTGCGTCCCGTGCGGCCCAGCCCCGCGCTGCTGCACGCCAGCCCGCTCAAGCCCGAGCGAATCCAGGGCACGGACCTGATCGTGGTCCGAGAGCTCACCGGCGGCATCTACTTCGGCGAGTCGGGCCGCGACGGCGACACCGCCCACGACGACTGTGCCTACAGCGTGGCCGAGATCGAGCGGATCGCCCGGGTTGGCTTTGAGTCGGCGCGCACGAAGGTCACAAGCGTCGACAAGGCCAACGTCCTGGAGACCTCGCGGCTGTGGCGCGAGGTCGTCACGCGCGTACACGACGAGGAGTTCTCCGACGTGCCGCTGGACCACCTGCTGGTGGACAACGCGGCCATGCAGCTCGTCTCGAACCCGTCGGACTTCGACGTCATCCTCACCGAGAACCTGTTCGGCGACATCCTCAGCGACGAAGCCGCCATGCTCACCGGCTCGCTGGGCATGTTGCCGAGCGCCTCGATCGGAGGCACAGAGGGCCCGGGCCTGTTCGAGCCGGTGCACGGCTCGGCGCCCGACATCGCCGGCACCGGCGCGGCGAACCCGCTGGCCATGTTCGGCTCCGTTGCGCTGATGCTGCGCCACGGGCTGGCTATGAACGACGACGCCGCTGCCGTAGAATCGGCCGTCGACGCAGCGCTAGGGGACGGCATCCGCACGGCCGACCTCGGGGGCTCGCACACCACCGAGGACGCCACCGTGGCCGTCCTCTCACACCTCTGAGAGGGGAGGCTCGTTACGTGAACACCGCGGACCAGATCTGGATGAACGGAGAGTTCGTCGCCTGGGAGGACGCGAAGGTACACGTGCTGACCCACGCCCTCCACTACGGCACCTCGGTGTTCGAGGGGGTGCGCGCCTACGACACCCAGCACGGGCCGGCGATCTTCCGCCACCACGACCACCTGCGGCGGTTGGAGGAGTCGGCCAAGCTCTACTACATGGACCTGCCGGTCTCGCGGGAGCAGATCCGGGAGGCCACACACGAACTGGTCGGGCGCAACGGGTTCAAGAGCTGTTACATCCGCCCGCTGGTGTTCCGCGGCCACGGGCCGATGGGCCTGGACCCGGAGGAGAACCCGGTCGAGGTCATGGTGGCCGTGTGGGAGTGGGGGGCCTATCTGGGCGACGAGGGCAAGCAGAACGGCATCCGGGCAAAGGTCTCGTCGTGGCGGCGGATCAGCCCGCAGTCGCTGGTGCCGCACTCCAAGGCGGGCGGGCAGTACCTGAATTCGGTGCTTGCCAAGATCGAGTCCAAGCGCGGCGGCTACGAGGAGGCGATCCTGCTGGACGAGCACGGCCGCGTCTGCGAGGGCTCGGGGGAGAACATCTTCGTGGTCAAGGACGGCCATATCTCCACGCCGCCGCAGACGGCCAGCATCCTCGACGGCATCAGCCGCAAGTCGGTGATCGAGATCGCCTGCGACCTGGGTCATGACGTCGCGGAGCGCGACATCGCCCGCGCCGAGCTGACGCTGGCTGACGAGGTGTTCATGGTCGGCACCGCTGCCGAGCTGGTGCCGGTGCGCGAGATCGACGACATCGAGATCGGCCCACCCGGCGAGGTCACGCGCCAGCTCCAGTCCGCCTACGAGGATGCCCTGCACGGGCGCGCGCCTGCGTATGAGAAGTGGCTGGACATCGTCCCTGTACCATCGAAGGCGTGAACGCGGCGAACATCTTCGGGCGAATTACCGGCGCGTCCGCGGCCTAGCCGCAGGCGCTCGCACGTCCGTACCGAAGTCCGCAGCAGAAAGGCGTTCACCACCATGGCCGAGCAGGTCCTCCTCTACGACACGACGCTACGCGACGGCATGCAGGGCGAGGGCATGTCCCTGTCCGCTGACGAGAAGGTGCGGGTAGCGCACGCGCTGGACTCGCTGGGCGTGCACATGATCGAGGGCGGGTTCCCGTCGTCGAACCCGAAGGAGGTGGCGCTGTTCCAGAAGCTGGCAGGAGAGCGCTTCGAGCATGCCCAGATCGCAGCGTTCGGCATGACCCGCCGCCGCGACGTGGCCGCCGACGCCGATGAGGGACTGCGCGTGCTGGCCGACTGCTTCGCGCCCATATGCACGCTGGTGGGCAAGACGTGGTCGCTGCACCTGGAGAAGGTCACGCGCGTGGACCCGGAAGAGAACCTGCGCATGATCGCCGACTCGGTCGCGTTCCTGTGCGGCCAGGGCAAGCGCGTGGTCTACGACGCCGAGCACTTCTTCGACGCGTGGGCTGACGACAGCGACTATGCGCTGCGCTGCCTGCGCGCCGCAGTCGAGGCCGGCGCCGAGAACGTGACGCTGTGCGACACCAACGGGGCGACGCTGCCGAGTCCCTTGGGCGAGGCCGTCACCCGGGTCGTGGCCGAGGTCGGCGAGCACGCTCAGGTGGGCATCCACACCCACGACGACTCCGGCGTCGGGGTAGCCAACAGCCTCGCGGCCGTCGAGCGCGGCGCGCGCATGGTCCAGGGCACCATGAACGGCTACGGCGAGCGCTGTGGCAACGCCAACCTGGTCACCATCCTGGCCGCGCTGCAGCTGAAGCTGCGCTACGACTGCGTTGCTCCGGAGCGTCTGGAGCACCTGACCCAGACCGCCCACCTGGTCGACGAGCTGTGCAACGTGGCGCCCAACCCCGACCAGCCGTACGTGGGCGCCAACGCGTTCGCCCACAAGGGCGGCATGCACGTGGCGGGCGTGAACAAGGACGCGCGCACCTTCGAGCACATCGACCCGGCACAGGTGGGGGCCGGCCGCCGGCTGCTGATCTCCGAGCTGTCGGGGCGCGGGACCGTGCAGGCCAGGGCCGACAAGACCGGGGCCGGGCTGGATGCCGAGGGCGCCGCGCGGGTGGCGCAGCGCGTCAAGGATCTGGAGAGCCGGGGCTACCAGCTGGAAGCCGCGGACGGCTCGTTCGACCTGCTGATCCGCCAGGAGGCAGGCGAGTACGAGTCGCTGTTCCGGCTGGAGTCCTGGCGCTGCATCGTCGAGAAGCGCGAGGATGGAAAGGTCCAGACCGAAGCCACGATCAAGATCTGGGTGGCGGGGGAGCGCTTCGTGCGCACGGCCGAGGGAAACGGCCCGGTGCACGCGCTCGACAACGCCCTTCGTGCCGCCATCGGCGAGACCTACCCGCACCTGCGCGACATCGAGCTGGTCAACTTCAAGGTACGCATCCTGGACGAGACCAAGGGCACCGGCGCGGTCACGCGCGTGCTGCTGGACGCCAGCGACGGCCGGGACACGTGGGGCGCGATCGGGGTGTCCGAGAACGTGATCGAGGCCAGCTGGGAGGCGCTGGTGGACTCGCTGGAAGCGGGCATGCTGCCGGGACGGGTGGACCACTCTCGCGCTGTGGCCGGCCGGTGAGCGACGGGCCGATCCCGCTGGCGCGGCCGCTGCTCGGCGATCGCGAGGAAGAGCTGGTCCTGCAGACGCTGCGCTCGCGACAGATCGGGATCGGCCCGCGGGTCGCCGAGTTCGAGCAGCGTCTGGGTGCCTTCCTCGGTGCCGAGCACGTCTCGGCCATCTCGAGCGGCACCGCGGCGCTGCACCTGGCGGTTCGCGCGAGCGGCATCGAGCCGGGCGACGAGGTGGTCACCAGCCCCTTCAGCTTCGTGGCGTCGGCCAACTGCGTGCTGTACGAGAACGCCACACCGGTGTTCTGCGACATCGACCCGCGAACGCTGAACATCGCCCCCGAGGCGGCCGCCGCTGCCGTGACCGAGCGCACCACCGGGCTGCTGCCCGTGCACATCTTCGGCTACCCCGCGGACATGCCCGGCTTCGAGCGCCTGGCCGCCGAGCGGGGCCTGTGGCTGGTCGAGGACGCGTGCGAGGCGCTCGGCGCCGCGCACGCCGACGGCACGGCGGTGGGTGCCCGCGGCAATCCGGCGACCTTCGGCTTCTACCCCAACAAACAGCTCGCCACAGGGGAGGGGGGCGCGCTTACCTGCCCGGACGCCGCGTTCCGCGCACGCGTGGACAGCGAGCGCAACCAGGGGCGCGCGCCCGACATGGGCTGGCTGGACCACGACCGGCTGGGCTTCAACTACCGCCTGTCGGCGCTGGCCTGCGCGCTGGGGCTGGCGCAGCTCGAGCGGCTGGAGCAGATGCTGGCCGCACGCTCGCGCGTCGCCGGCCTGTACGGGCAGGCGCTGGCGGGCATCGACGGCCTGGAGCTGCCGTGCGCCGACGCCGGCGGCGACCGGCGCAGCTGGTTCGTCTACGTGGTCCAGCTGCCTGCCGATGCCGACCGCGACCTGACCATCCGCGCGCTGCGCGAGCAGGGCATCGACTCCAAGCCCTACCTGCCCGCGATCCACCTGATGAGCTTCTACAGCCAGCGCTTCGGCTACCGCGAGGGCCAATTCCCGGTGTGCGAGCAGGTAGCCACCCGCTCGCTCGCCCTGCCGTTCTTCCCGGAGCTGACGGAGGCGCAGGTCCAGCGCGTGGCGGCGGCGCTGGCGGCCGCTATCGGGCGTCCAGCTGCTTGACCAGGGACACCCCGCCCGGCAGCGAGCCGACAGCCGGTGTGTAGGCCACCTCCTCGAATCCGGCGCCCACGTACAGCGCGCGCGCCGGCCGGTTGTCCTGCCAGGTGTCCAGTGCCAGCGCCCGCAGCCCGTCCCTGCGTGCCATCTGCTCCGCCTCCTCCAACATCGTCCGGGCCACTCCGCGGCGGCGGTGCTCGACGGCGGTGGCCAGGGAGTCGATGTACAGCGAGCTGGCCGAGGGCTCCGGGGCGATCCGGCCGCTGGAGCGATAGAGCCACAGGGCGCGTGGCCAGCGCCAGGGCGGGACCGACCACAGCGTGCTGCGCAGGAACCGATGTGCGCGCGGAGTCCACTCCGCGTAGGGCATCGCGGCCATGGCGCCGACGACGGCGCCATCCAGCTCGGCCACCCACACCACGTCGGCGCTTGCAGTGGTCTCCTCGCGCGCCAGCGCCCGGCGCAGCGCGCGCTCCGCCAGCGCGCGGTTTCCCGCCAGGCGGTCGTACATCCCGCCCGAGCTGTCGTACAGCAGCGGGACGGTGGCCTCCTCGTCGTCCGCGGCGAACCGGCGCACGGTGGGTCGTTCCGACACGGCCCGCCACTCTACGGACCCGTCCGCTCGTAGACTGCGCGGCCATGTCGCGCTTCTCCGAGCCCCAGGATCCGCTGTTCGCCGCGCTCAACACCTCGGTGGGCTTCGACTTCCGCCTGGCGCCCTACGACATCCAGCAGTCGCTGGCGCACGCCCGCATGCTGGCGCGCGCCGGGATCATCGACGGCCAGGACCTAGAGGCGATCGAGCGGGGCATGGCCCAGGTACGGGCGGAGGTCGACGGCAACAGGTTCGTGGTCGAGGCCCGCGACGAGGACGTGCACATGGCCATCGAGCGGCGGCTGACCGAGATCGTGGGCGAGCCCGGCGCCAAGCTCCACACCGGCCGCTCGCGCAACGACCAGGTGGCCACCGACGTGGCGATGCTCGTGCGCGCCCACTGCCTGCGCGCCCAGGACCTGCTGAGGGGGCTGATGGGCACGCTCGTCGGGCTCGCAGACAGCCACCTGGACTGGCCGATGCCCGGTTACACCCACCTCCAGCGCGCCCAGCCGGTGTACCTGTCGCACCACCTGCTGGCCTACTTCTGGAAGTTCCGCCGCGACCTGCAGCGCTTCACCTTCTGCCTGGCCGGGACAGACGAGCTGCCCTTGGGCGCCGGGGCCCTGGCCGGCGTGAACTTCGACACCGACCGCGGGTTCGTGGCGCGCGAGCTCGGCTTCACCGGGGTGGCGCCCAATTCGCTCGATGCGGTGTCCAACCGCGACTTCGTCCTGGACTACCTCTCCGCGGCGGCCACGTGCGCCACCCACCTGTCGCAGCTCGGAGGCGAGCTCGTGGTCTGGTCCAGCCAGGAGTTCGGCTTCTGCGAGGTCACCGACCGGTTCGCGTCGGGCTCCAGCCTGATGCCGCAGAAGAAGAACCCCGACGCCGCCGAGCTGCTGCGCGCCAAGGCACCGCGGGTGCTGGGCCGGCTGACCACACTCCACGGGGTGCTGCACGGCCTCCCGCTGACCTACAACAAGGACCTCCAGGAGGACAAGGAGCAGCTCTTCGACGCCATCGACACGGTGGAGCTGTGCATCGAGGTTGCCGACGCGATGCTCGCCGGTGTGAGCTTCGACCGCCAGGCCATGGCCGCCGCCGCGGCCGACGAGTTCCCTGCCGCCACCGACGTGGCCGACATGCTGGTCAAGCGCGGCGTGCCGTTCCGCAAGGCGCACGGCACCGTGGGCGCGGTGGTGCGTGCCGCCGTGGACCAGGGCAAGCAGCTGTCCGAGCTCACGCGCGCCGAGCTGGCCGAGCTGGCACCGGAACTGGACGATCCCGACGCCTTCTACTCCTTGCTCGGCGACGGTGCCTGGCTGGAGTCCAAGGCCTCCGAGGGCGGTACGGCGCTGGCCCGCGTGCGCGAGCAGCTGGAGCTGGCGCGCGCCGAGCTGGCCGAGTGACCTCTCCGCTCCCGGCAGCTTTCTATGACCGGCCGGTCGTCGAGGTCGCCCGCGACATGGTCGGCTGCCACCTGTTTCACGAGGGCGTCGGTGGCCGGATCGTCGAGACGGAGGCCTACCACTTCGCCGAGCCGGCGTGCCACGCCCACGCAGGGCTCACACCCCGCACGCAGGTCCTGCATGGTCCGCCGGGCCGGGCGTACGTGTACCTCTCGTACGGGATCCACTCCCTCCTGAACGCGGTCTGTGAGGCCGACGGCATCGGTGCTGCGGTGCTGATCCGCGCGTTGGAGCCGCTGGACGGGCTCGATCAGATGGCAGCTCGCCGCGGGCGCGACCGCCCGCGCGAGCTGTGCAACGGCCCCGGCAAGCTCACCCAGGCACTGGGCATCGGACTGGGCCTGAACGGCAGCGCGTTGGACGCGCCGATCGCGATCCTCCCGGCCGAGGGCCCGCCGCCGGACGTCGCCGAGGGACCACGCATCGGGATCACCAAGGCGGTGGAGCTGCCGTGGCGCTTCTGCGACGCCGACAGCGACTGCGTGTCGGCCCCACGGCTGACCCTGGCTACGGCGTAGGCGCGGCGCCGCCGCCGGCCCCCGGGGCCGGCGCTGGGGCCGGTGCGGGCGGCTGCGGCGCGGGCTGCTGGGGCTGGGCCGGTGTCGATGGCCGGCGCGGCGCCGGTGCCTTCTGGGGTGCGGGATCCGGCGTCTCGGCGTCGGGAGCCCCGTCCTCCTGCGTCGGCGCGGCCGACTGCTCCTGCTGGGGTACCGAAGGCACGACCGTGTTCGGTGTCTCCGGGGCCTCTTCGGTCTCACGGTCCCTGCCCTGCTCGGCATCGCGACGGTCGCGCACGGTCATGAACGACGTCATGAAGTCGTGCCAGATCTCGGTCGGGTAGGTGCCGCCCGCCACCGGCCCGCCCCGGTACTCGGTCTTCATCTGCTTCAGGCCGTCTGGGTAGCCCACCCACACCGCCACGGTCAGCTGGCGGTTGTAGCCCACGAACCAGGCATCGCCGTAGTTCTCCGTGGTGCCGGTCTTGCCGGCCGCGAACTCGCCGATCTGGGCGGCCTTGGCGGTGCCGCCCTGCACCACGCCGGCCAGCATGCCCTCGGCCACCTCGCCGACCTTCTGCGGGAACACCCGCTCGGTCCGGCGCTCGTTGCGGTCGTCGCGACCGTCGCTCTTCACGCTGTCGATGGCCACGGGCCCCATCGGCGAGGAGGCCAGGGAGCCGGACACACGGACGCCATGGTTGGCGATCGTGGTGTAGGCGTAAGCCAGCTCGAGTGGGGTCAGCCCCTCCTTCAGGCCTCCAAGCGTCATGGCCGGGTTGTGCGAGACCTTCGTCCGCACGCCCATCCGCTGCGCCAGGTTCGCGATCTTCTTCGTGCCAACCTTCAGGCCCAGCTCCGCGTACACGGAGTTGTCCGAAGTGGCGGTGGCCGACGACAGCGAGGCCACACCGGAATACGAGTCCTCGTAGTTGTTCACCACGAACTTCTCGCCCGGGGAGCCCGGCACCGGAAACTCCTTCTTCTGCGAGGCGAAGGTGGCGTTCGGGTCCACTCCGTTGTCCAGGGCCTCAATAAGCGTGAACGGCTTGAACGACGATCCGGGCTGGCGGCGGCCGTTCGTGGCCAGGTTGAAGGGGCGATTCTGAAAGTCGGTGCCGCCCACCATCGCCCGGATCTTGCCCGTCTTGTTCTCGATCGCCACCAGCGAGGCGCTCGGCCCGACGCCGTTCAGGCGGCCGTTGATGGCCGCCTCGGCGGCGGCCTGGAGCTCCGGGTCGAGCGTGGTCTGGACCTTCAGGCCGCCGCTGAAGACGGCAGGTGCCTTGTACCGGTCCACCAGCTGCTGGGTCAGCCAGGTCGTGAAGTAGGGCTGGCGCGACTCCGGTCGCGGCGGGGTGACCTCGCGTTGGCTTGGCAGCGCATCGTCGATCGCGTCCCGGTACTGGGACTGGGTGATCATCTCCTGGTCGCGCATGTTGCCCAGCACGTGGTCGCGCCGGCGCTTCGCCGTGCGCGGGTTCTCCACCGGGTCATACAGGCTCGGCGAGGCGATGATGCCGGCCAGCAGCGCCGACTGCGACGGGGTCAGGTCGCGGGCCGCACGGCCACGCAGGCCGGGGCCCTGGGTCCCGCCGGTGGCCGGGTCGGCCGGGAGGCCTGTGGGGGTCGTGGGCGCCGAGGTGGTGCCGCCGAAGTAGGTGCGCGCGGCGGCCTCCACGCCATAGGCCCCGTTGCCGAAGTAGACGCTGTTCAGGTACTGGGTGAGCACCTTCTGCTTCGTCCACTTACGCTCCAGGTGGTAGGCCAGCGCGGCCTCGCGCAGCTTCTGGAAGACGGTTCGCTTGGACTGGGCCGCCAGCGCGTTCTTCACGAACTGCTGGGTGATCGTGGAGCCGCCCTGCACAGCGCTACGGCGAAGCAGGTCCTGGGACAAGGCACGGGCGATGCCCTTGTAGTCCACGCCCTCGTGCTCGTAGAAGCGGCGGTCCTCGATGGCGATCACCGCGTTCTCAAGGTTCGTGGAGATATCGGCATCCTTGACCAGGATCCGGTTCTGGTTGCCGGTCAGCTTGGCCAGGTCCTCGGGCTTCTGGCCCTTGCCGGTCGGTTCGCCGAGGAGAGTCGAGTTCTCGGCCCGGCGGTACTCCGCGCGGGTCTCCAGCTGCGGCAGGTCGCTGGCGACCGCCATCATCATCCCGAACACGGTTGAGACCAAAGCCAGGGCGCCAAGCACGAACAGCACGAGCACCAGGCGCAGCTTCTTCAGCTTGGGCTTGGGGCCGGGCGGGCCGCCACCGTCGCCGGATGCGTGCGATGCGTCCGGCGAAGGGACGTGTGAGGGCGTGATTGTGGTCGGCGGCTCCGGCATCGGTGAGGCCCGTGAGGAGGGTGAAGTGCCTCAACGCGGGCCCTGGGGCGGGTGGCGTTGTGGGGCTTGTGGAGGCGGCGGACGCTCACGTCCGCCGTTCCTCGGCGACGGGGCGGCAGTCTAGCATTGGCCCCATGCCGGAAAGCGCGGGAGAAGCGGCCCGCTTTCTCACCCGCAATGTCGTGGACGCGCTGCCCGACGGGCGGCTTGCCCAGCAGCTCGCCAAGGGCGAGCCCCTGCGCGCGAAGCTCGGGGTCGATCCCACCGCTCCGGACCTCCACCTCGGCCACACCGTCGTCCTGCGCAAGCTGCGCGAGTTCCAGGACCTGGGCCACACGGTGGTCCTGATCGTCGGTGACTACACCGCGCGCGTGGGCGATCCCAGCGGCCGCTCCGCCACCCGCCCGCAGCTCGACGGCGCCCAGATCGACTCGAACGCCGAGACGTTCAAGGAGCAGGCCTTCGCCATTCTCGACCGCGACCGCACCGAGGTCCGTTCCAACGGTGAGTGGCTGGACATGCCGACCGAGGATCTGTTCCGGCTGGCGCGCACATCCACCGTCGCCCAGCTGCTCGAGCGCGATGACTTCGCCAAGCGGTACGCCGCCCGCGAGCCGATCTCGGTGCTCGAGTTGCTCTACCCGCTGCTCCAGGGCTACGACTCGGTCGCCGTCCGCGCCGACGTGGAGCTGGGGGGGACCGACCAGAAATTCAACCTCCTGCTCGCGCGCGACATCCAGCAGGACTACGGCCAGCAGCCTCAGTCGATCCTCACAATGCCCATCCTGCCCGGCACCGACGGCGTGCAGAAGATGTCCAAGTCGCTGGGTAACTACGTCGGAGTCACCGAGCCGGCGGACGAGATCTTCGGCAAGCTCATGCGCGTCCCGGACGCGGCGATGCCGGTCTACTACGAGCTGCTGCTGGACGACCCGTTCGATCCTGCGAGTCCGGCCGTGGAGTCCAAGCGGGCCATGGCTCGGGAACTCGCCGCTCGCTTTCACGGCCAGGACGCCGCGCGGGAGGCCGAAGCCCACTTCGACCGCCTCCACGTGGCCCGCGAGGCGCCCGACCAGATCGAGGAGTACGCCTTTGCCGCCAACGGTGGCGACGTGCACCTGCCCGCGCTGCTGCGCGATGCGTTCGGGGTCTCAGGCTCCGAGGCCCGCCGGCTGCTGGCCCAGGGCGGCGTTCGGTTGGACGGGGACCCGCTCGGCTCCGACCAGATCGACCTGCCCGCCGACCGGCTCGAAGGGGCGGTGCTGCAGCTCGGCAAGCGCCGCTTCCGCCGGATCACGGTGGCCTGAGACCCCGGCCTTCCGTTCTATCCCCGCAGCGCTATACTGACCGGCCCCGGATGAACCAGTCCACCTTGGAGATGGCTCGGCCGTAGTTCTCGTCGCAAGACGGGGCAGCGCGGCGGGCCTCCGAGAGAGGCCTTTTTCATGCCGGAACGTCGTTCCCGAGGCGGAAACCCCGCCCAGAGAGCACGGCGGTCTTTGAAAACTCAACAGCATGTGCGACCGAAGGCTCTTTGAGCTTTCAGTCGCGTCCAGGTTCGACCTCTCGGTCGCCACACTTCGGTGGAGCGTCGCGAGGGGCTTAACTGAGTAGTAGTAACCCGTCGAGTCCGAGGGTCTCCGCCATGTGTACGCGGGGCCCGTATGTTCGGAAATCGACAGCTTTCCTGAAACACCCGGGTGCCGGCTTAGGCCAGCACCCGATCTTCACGGAGAGTTTGATCCTGGCTCAGGACGAACGCTGGCGGCGTGCTTAACACATGCAAGTGGAGCGACGAACCAGGGCTTGCCCTGGGGCAGAGCCGCGAACGGGTGAGTAACACGTGGGTTACGTGCCCCGATGACTGGGACAACCCGGGGAAACCCGGGCTAATACCGGATATGCCCCCTGACATCTGTCAGGTGTGTAAAGGAAGCTTCGGCCTCCGCATCGGGATCGGCCCGCGGCGCATTAGCTTGTTGGTGGGGTAATGGCCTACCAAGGCAGCGATGCGTAGCTGGTCTGAGAGGACGATCAGCCACACTGGGACTGAGACACGGCCCAGACTCCTACGGGAGGCAGCAGTGGGGAATCTTGCACAATGCGCGAAAGCGTGATGCAGCAACGCCGCGTGCGGGAAGACGGCCTTCGGGTTGTAAACCGCTTTCAGTTGGGACGAAGGTCGGGTGGTTAATAGCTATTCCGACTGACGGTACCTTCACAAGAAGCCCCGGCTAACTACGTGCCAGCAGCCGCGGTAATACGTAGGGGGCAAGCGTTGTCCGGAATCATTGGGCGTAAAGAGCGTGTAGGCGGCCTGATAAGTCGGTTGTGAAAGTCAAGGGCTCAACCCTTGAATGCCGACCGATACTGTCAGGCTAGAGTCCGGAAGAGGCGAGTGGAATTCCTGGTGTAGCGGTGAAATGCGCAGATATCAGGAGGAACACCAATGGCGAAGGCAGCTCGCTGGGACGGTACTGACGCTGAGACGCGAAAGCGTGGGGAGCGAACAGGATTAGATACCCTGGTAGTCCACGCCGTAAACGATGGGCACTAGGTGTGGGAGGTGTCGACTCCTTCCGTGCCGAAGCTAACGCATTAAGTGCCCCGCCTGGGGAGTACGGCCGCAAGGCTAAAACTCAAAGGAATTGACGGGGGCCCGCACAAGCAGCGGAGCATGTGGTTTAATTCGACGAAACGCGAAGAACCTTACCTGGGCTTGACATGTCTCTGACCGGTGTGGAAACACATCTTCCCTTCGGGGCAGAGTCACAGGTGGTGCATGGCTGTCGTCAGCTCGTGTCGTGAGATGTTGGGTTAAGTCCCGCAACGAGCGCAACCCCCGTTGTATGTTGCCATCATTTAGTTGGGGACTCATACAAGACTGCCGGTGACAAACCGGAGGAAGGTGGGGATGACGTCAAGTCATCATGCCCCTTATGTCCAGGGCTACACACGTGCTACATTGGCCGGTACAAAGGGTTGCGATACCGCGAGGTGGAGCGAATCCCACAAAGCCGGTCTCGGTTCGGATTGGAGGCTGAAACTCGCCTCCATGAAGGTGGAGTTGCTAGTAATCCCAGATCAGCAACGCTGGGGTGAATACGTTCCCGGGCCTTGTACACACCGCCCGTCACACCACGAAAGCGGGTAACACCCGAAGCCGGTGACCCAACCCCTCGGGGAGGGAGCCGTCGAAGGTGGGACTCGTGATTGGGGTGAAGTCGTAACAAGGTAGCCGTACCGGAAGGTGCGGCTGGATCACCTCCTTTCTAGGGAGCTCTTCAATGAGCGCGCTTGTCTGCCGCTCGGCATTCCGCCGAGCGCGACGGCCAGGCGTCCTAGCATGTCGACCGGGCCTGAACCGGTGCCCACGGGTGCCGCATGCTGTTGAGTTTTGAGAGACCGACCGTGAGGCCGGCCTCCCTGCTGGAAGCCCTTTTGTGGGCCCCGAGCGGGAAGGCATCATGACCCACGGTGCTCTCTGCCGGACCTTGAAAACTGCACAGTTGGCCAGAACGTGAAGTCGAGGCTTCACGTTCTACGAGCACCGGGATTCGATAAGTCCCCGGTGCTCACTGGGTATCACCCAACGATTTGCGTGCCGCGTGTTTGTCTTTCCGTAGCGGCACGGAAGCGTTGTTGATCACCGTCAAGATAGTAAGGGCACACGGTGGATGCCTTGGCATCAGGAGCCGAAGAAGGGCGTGGACGACTGCGATAAGCAACGGTGAGGTGTTGAACAGCCTTTGATCCGTTGATTCCCGAATGGGGAAACCCACGGCCGGTAATACGGCCGTACCCCGGTGTGAACACATAGCGCCGGAGGAGGTAAGCGGGGGAACTGAAACATCTCAGTACCCCGAGGAAAGGAAATCAACCGAGACACCCCAAGTAGCGGCGAGCGAACGGGGTTCAGCCTAAACCCGTCAGGTGTAAGCGTGCGCGCGTTGCCTGATGGGGGTCGTAGGACATCACTTCCAGGTCGCGCATGGCTTGGCAGGAGTTACAAAGCCGACTGCTAGTCGAAGAACAGTGGAACTCAGATACCAAAGAGGGTAACAGTCCCGTAGACGAAAGCAGCCGGCCTCCTGTGCGATGTTCCTGAGTAGGACCGTTCTCGTGAAACACGGTCTGAATCTGGGGGGACCACCCTCCAAGGCTAAGTACTACCTGATGACCGATAGCGGACTAGTACCGTGAGGGAAAGGTGAAAAGTACCCCGGAAGGGGAGTGAAATAGTATCTGAAACCGCGTGCCTACAAGCGGTCGGAGCATTCTTCGGAATGTGACGGCGTGCTTTTTGCATAACGAGCCGGCGAGTTACTCGTCACTGGCAAGGTTAAGCGATGAGCGGAGCCGCAGCGAAAGCGAGTCCGAATAGGGCGATTCAGTCAGTGGCGGTAGACCCGAAACCGAGCGAGCTACCCATGGGCAGGTTGAAACGAGGGTAAGACCTCGTGGAGGACCGAACCGACCTAGGTTGAAAACTGGGCGGATGACCTGTGGGTCGGAGTGAAAGGCTAATCAAGCTCGGAAATATCTGGTTCTCTCCGAAATATATTTAGGTATAGCGTCGAGGAATTGCATGTTGGCCGTAGAGCACTGTTTGGACTAGGGGCCCTACCAGGTTACCGACTTCAGGCAAACTCCGAAGACCATCATGTGTATCTCGGCAGTCAGTCTGCGGGGGATAAACTTCGTAGGCAAAAGGGAAACAGCCCAGACCGCCAGCTAAGGTCCCCAAGTACTAGCTAAGTGGGAAACGATGTTCGAGTGCATAGACAACCAGGAGGTTGGCTTAGAGGCAGCCATCCTTAAAAGAATGCGTAACAGCTCACTGGTCAAGTGTTCGAGCGCGGAAAATTCAACGGGGCTCAAGCTAGTCACCGAAGCTGCGGGTGTGTGACGTTCGCGTCGCACGCGGTAGGAGAGCGTCCTCGTAGGCGTGAAGCGTCGGCGGAAGCCGTCGTGGACTTGCGAGGAGTGAGAATGCCGGCATGAGTAACGAAAGAGGAGTGAGAATCTCCTCCACCGATTGTCCAAGGTTTCCTGAGTAAAGTTCGTCTGCTCAGGGTCAGTCGGGACCTAAGGCGAGGCCGAAAGGCGTAGCCGATGGCCAACGGGTTGATATTCCCGTACCACGTCGCGTCCGTTATGACCGATGGGGGGACGAGGAAGGCTAAGGGATCCCTGGCGAAGGTTGTCCAGGGGTAAGCATGTAGCTAGGACCCCCAGGTAAATCCGAGGGTTCGTTGATGCGAGGTGCGATGCCAGCTGGCCTGACGGCCGGCGAGTCCCCGACGCCATGCCTCCGAGAAAAACCTCTAGGCAGGATGCACGTGCCCGTACCCCAAACCGACACAGGTGGACAAGTAGAAAATACTAAGGTGATCGAGATAACCATCGTTAAGGAACTCGGCAAAATGGCCCCGTAACTTCGGGAGAAGGGGCGCCCCGGTAAGGTGAACTCCGTACGGAGGAAGCCTGAGGGGGCCGCAGTGAATTGGTCCAACCGACTGTTTACCAAAAACACAGGTCTCTGCTAAGTCGCAAGACGACGTATAGGGGCTGACGCCTGCCCGGTGCCGGAAGGTTACGTGGACGTGTTAGCGCTTCGGCGCAAAGCACTGAAACTAAGCCCCGGTAAACGGCGGCGGTAACTATAACCGTCCTAAGGTAGCGAAATTCCTTGTCGGGTAAGTTCCGACCTGCACGAATGGCGTAACGAGTTGGACGCTGTCTCAACGATGGGCTCGGTGAAATTGCAGTCTCGGTGAAGATGCCGAGTACCCGCGGTAAGACGGAAAGACCCCGTGAACCTTTACTACAACCTGATATTGGAGTTCGAGGCACCTCGTTCAGAATAGGTGGGAGGCTTTGAAGTGCCGGCTGCGGCTGGCATGGAGCCATCTTTGAGATACCACCCTTGATGTTTTGGGCTTCTAACACGACGCCGTATATCCGGGTCGTGAACAGTGTCAGGCGGGTAGTTTGACTGGGGCGGTCGCCTCCCAAAATGTAACGGAGGCGCGCAAAGGTTCCCTCAGCACGGTTGGAAATCGTGCGTAGAGTGCAAAAGCATTAAGGGAGCTTGACTGCGAGACAAACACGTCGAGCAGGTGCGAAAGCAGGCTTTAGTGATCCGGCGGTAGCAAGTGGAAGCGCCGTCGCTCAACGGATAAAAGGTACTCCGGGGATAACAGGCTTATCGGGCCCAAGAGTCCACATCGACGGCCCGGTTTGGCACCTCGATGTCGGCTCGTCGCATCCTGGGGCCGCAGTAGGTCCCAAGGGTTGGGCTGTTCGCCCATTAAAGCGGCACGCGAGCTGGGTTCAGAACGTCGTGAGACAGTTCGGTCCCTATCTACCGTGGGCGTTGGAGAATTGAGAGGAGTCGTCCCTAGTACGAGAGGACCGGGATGAACAGACCTCTGGTGTACCAGTTGTCCTGCCAAGGGCATGGCTGGTTAGCTACGTCTGGATCGGATAACCGCTGAAAGCATCTAAGCGGGAAGCCGACCTCGAGATGAGTTCTCCCATCGCTTCAAGCGAGTAAGAGCCCTGGAAGACCACCAGGTGATAGGCCGGATGTACAAGCACAGTGATGTGCTCAGCAGACCGGTACTAATGCTTCGAGGGCTTGACGGATTATATTTGACCCCACTTTCGGGTGGGGCGTGGTACCCAAGGTCAACTGTGCGGTTTTGAAGGCCCGGCGGAGAACGGGTCTCGCAACCTTTCGGTGGCACTAGCGAGGGGGAAACACCTCTTCCCATTCCGAACAGAGCAGTTAAGCCTCTCCGCGCCGATGGTACTTGGCCTGCAAGGGCCTGGGAGAGTAGGTCGCCGCCGTTTCTTTCAATTGACGGGCCGCTTCGCAGAACCCTGTGGGCGGCCCGTTGGTCGTTTTCTCACCCCAATCACATGTCCACATTGACGATCGTGCTCATAGTCGTGGCGGTCATCGTGATCGCCGTGTTCGTGGGCGGCCTGCTGGCCGCGCGGGCGCGCGAGCGCGAGCAGGCGCCGCAGTACGACGAGCACCTACGCAACGCCGACCAGGCGCTGGAGCTGGCTCGCGCGGCAGACCGCGGCTGGGAGCCGATGCTGCTGGAGGCGGCTGTGCGCGACGCGCTGGGCGAGTCTCATCCCGGCACCGAGTTCGAAGAGCTGATCCTGGTGTTGGTGGACGACCGGCCGGGCGTGCACGAGGACCGCGCCCACTACGAGGCCAACGCCGGTGACCAACGGGTGCGCGTGGTGCTCACCCGCGACGAGCAGGGCTGGCGTGGCCGGACCTCCACCTGAGTTCCGAGGCCACTCCCATACCGGGGTTCGACCCCGAAACGCCGCTGGAGCGACGCCTGGCCGAGGATCCCGTCCTGCTCGAGGGGTGGGCCTGGGGTCGTCCCCGAAGCGGGCATCCCGAGGGCAGCGTCGGTGCGCATGTGGCCGACCTGCTGAACACGATCGAGCAGTGGGGCGAGACGGGGACCAGGCGCGATGAGCTGCGGTTGTTGGCGCTGCTGCACGACGCCCTGAAGTTCCAGGTCAACCACGCCCGCCGGCGCACGGGCGAGAACCACCACGCCATGCGCGCCCGCCGCTTCGGCGAGCTCTACCTCGATGACGAGCGGCTGCTGGCGGCACTGGAGTTGCACGACCGGCCGTACGGGATCTGGCGCAAGCTGCGCCGCACCGGCCGGTTCGACCAGGCCCGGTTCGACGACATGCTGGAGCGGATCCCAGACCTGGAGCTGTTCGAGCGGTTCGTGGAGCTGGACTCCTCGACCGACGGCAAGCACCCCGAGCCGCTGGAGTGGTTCAGGAGCGAGCTGAGCCGTCGCACGAACGGCTGACCGGCGCGTCCCGCCGGGGGCAGTCGTCGCGTGAGCGGCGCCCGCTGGGCGCCGGGGTATCGGCGTGCATGGCCACCGGGCGCAGGTCGTCGGCCAGGGCGTATTCGCCGAGGGTCGAGAACTCCACCAGCAGGTCGATCCGGTCGATCAGCACGGTGCTGATTCGCTGTCGCATTCGCGGGAACATGTGTTCGCACAAGCTAGGCCCGGGCGCGGACGGAAGGCCCGCCAGGATGCAAGCTTTCGTGCAAATGGCGGCCCGGTGCCGGCTAGCGCCGTACGCGGACCGTGCCTGAGCGCTTGGAGCCGTCGTAGAGGTAGCGGTAGGTGCCGGGCTTGCGGCCCCTCAGGCGGAAGCTGAAGTAGCCCAGCCGGTCGGTGGGGACCTGGGCGACCAGCCGCCACGGGCCGCCGGCGCCGGCCCTGCGCTGGACCCGCACGGTGTGCGCGCCGCCGGGCCGGATCTGCCCCCAGAAGCGGTCGCCTCTGATCACGAAAGGGTGGGCGAAGACCGAGAACGCCGGCTTGGGCGTGCGGTTGCGGAACATCAGCCCCGATTGGAATTCCTCGAACCGGCGCAGGCCCTTGCCTGCGATGGCGCCGTCCGTCAGGCGGAACTGGTTCAGGCCGCGCACCCGCGGTGTGCGCTGGGCGACGAATGCTGCCTGCTGCAGGTAGAGCCGCTGCAGATTGAGGCTGACGCCGGCGAACGGATCGGGCGGCGTGGTCTGATACCCGAACTCGGTGTAGAACACGCTCAGGCGCCCCCCGCGACCCGGCTTTAGCGCACGCAGGCGCACCAGGCGGTCCAAGGTTCGGGTCAGGCGCCGGCCGTCCCCGATGGCCGCGTCGTATTTGTTGATCGAGCGGTTGGTCGGCCGCTGAAGCAGGTTGTACGGGTGGTGGCCCAGCGCATCGATCGGGATCGGCTTGAAGTTCCTGCACCGCCCGCGCCGGACCGGGCGCCAGCGGGAGTCGCGGCAGGCCATCTCGCGCAGGAACAGCAGCGGGCGGATCGGCCGGGTGGCGCCGCGGCCGGAGCGGCCGCTGGCTGCCAGCTCGCCCACCAGCGCCGTGGCGGTGGGGTCGATCGCCTTGATGCGCGGGTAGGCGGCCAGCACCATGTCGCGATAAAGGTGGGGTGCAACCAGGCCGGAGCGGTCGCTCTGGGGCTGGAGCCATACGCCCTGGTTGGGCTCGTTGGAGATGCCGTAGTGGTCCACGCTGGCCGCGTAGCGGCGGGCGACGGCCTCGGCGAAATCGGCGAACTCGTCGGCGCGCGGCTTCCACAGCTGATTGTCGCGCCCGGGGTCGGCGCTGGCCCAGACAGGGGCGGGGGTGGAGATCGACACCATGACCCGCAGTTCGTGGCGGACCGCCGCGTCGATCACGCGGTCCAGCGGCGCGAAGTTGTAGCGCGCGCTGGCCTGGTCCTTGCCGTCGAAGCCGGCGGGCTTGGAGCGCGCGCCGGGGTCCGGCGCGATCTGGTTCCAGAACGCCGACACGCGCAGGCGGTCGACGCCGAGGCGCTTGAACAGCGCCATGTCGCTCTCGATCTCGGCCTGTGAGGCGTTCAGCAGCAGCTGGTCGTCCATGATCGAGGTCTCCATCCGGGCGCCGGCGGACGCCTGGGTCGGCACGGCCAGCACGGCGGCCAGGGCGAGCAGCAGGGAGATGGACGAGCGCGAGGGCATGGCTGGAGGTGGAAACCGACGGGTCGGGCGAAAGTCGCGCAGCGCCGCCGGCGGGTCATGATGGCACGCGTGCCCGAGCCCTTCCGTCACTCACTGCGGGTCCGCTATTCCGAGTGCGACCTGCAGGGCATCGTCTTCAACGCCAACTATCTGACCTACGTGGACGACGCGGTCACCGAGCTGTGGCGGGCGGTGCTGCCAGGCGGTTACGCGGGCATGGTCGAGGCCGGGATCGACCTGGTCGTGGGAGGAGCCGTACTGCGCTACCTGGCGCCCGCGCGCTTTGACGACCAACTGGACCTGGAGCTGACCGTGACCCGCCTGGGCACCACCGGGCTGACCACGGACGTGCGCATCGCCCGCGCGGGCGAGACGCTGACCGAGGTCACGCTACGACACGTCTTCGTAACCGCCGGCGAGGGGGTCAAGACCCCGATCCCAGACCACATCAAGGCCGCGCTGGAGCCGTTCAGAGCGACAGCCGCACGCGGCGGATGACCTCGTCGGTGAACTCCGTGGTCGAGGCGTGGCCGCCCAGGTCCGGGGTGCTCACGCCCGCCTCCACCGCGCCCTGCACCGCGGCGTAGACGGCCTCCGACGCGGGCCGGGTGCCGGGATGGCCGAGTTCGTCGGCGTACTCCAGCAGCGCGGCTACCGCCAGGATCATGGCCATCGGGTTGGCCACGTCCTTGCCCAGCAGCCCGGGCGCGGTGCCGTGCGGCGCCTCGGCCATGATCGCGCTGGGCTCGTAGTCGGCGTCCAGCGCCAGCAGCACCGACTCGGCGCCTGCGATCGAGCCGAAGAGCGGCAGCACCAGGTCCGACAGGCAATCGCCATCCCGGTTCAGCGCGGGGATCACCAGCGGCGCGTCCGGGCGCGGGCCCACCAGGCCGGCGTACGTGGCGTCGATCAGCACCGGCGAGTAGTCCACGTCCGGGTGTCGCTCGGCGGCCTGGTCCATCTCCTCCTTGAGCATGCCCTCGTACACGGGGCTGACCGTCCACTTCGGCCCGCCGTACACCTGCCCGCCGATCCGCTCGGCGGTTCGGAAGCTGACCTCGGCCACGGCGCGGCAGACGCTGCGCGAGATCCGCTCGGTGCGCCAGGCGAACTCCTCGCCGTCCACCTCCTCGCGGCCCTGCTCGGCGCCGTAGGCGTCGCCCACCGCCATGCGCACGACGGCGATCGGGTGGTGCACGCCGGCCACCGGCGTGACGCCCGGGATGCGGCGGCCGGTGCGGATGATCACCTGGCCGTCCAGCGCCTCGCGCAGGATCCGGTTGGGCGAGCCCACGTCGTCCTTGCCCTCCGGGGTCACCGTGGCCGCCTTGATCGACAGCTTGGCCTCCCGCATGGCCTCGGCCGCTTGCTCGACCACCGCGTTGTCGGTGGCGCGGCGGTTCTCCAGCGACAGGTCGAAGCGCTCCAGCTCGGCCTCGAGCCCGATCACGTCACGGTCCAGCAGCCTCAGGCACTGCTCCAGCAGCTCCTGGCCGGTCTCGTCGCCCTCCAGGACGATGATGCGAAGGTCTGCCACGTGGCGGACGATATCCCTGACCGCTGTGCCCGCTGCGGCGCGACGCTGGACCCGGCCGATTGCTTCGTGGTCAGCGGCGCCGGCCTCTGCCGCCTGGAGCACATCGTCGCGTGGGTGCTGCGCGGCGGCGCCCCTGACGGGCCGCTGACCGTCACGCGCCACCGTATGGGGCACGAGGTGGTGGACGAGTTCGAATCGGCGGAGGAGCTGCGCGCTTGGGCGTCAGCCGGAGGCCGCTGGGGCAGCCAGACCTAGCTCGTCGCGGCGCTCGTCCATCGCGGCGATCACCGTGCGCAGGTGCTCGTCGAAGTCGACCCCGAGCTCGGCGGCGGCGGCGTGTATCTCCTCGCGGTTGATGGCCGCCGCGAACGCCGGCGTCTTGAGCTTCTTCTTGACCGACTTCGGCGTCATGCCCTCGATACCGGTAGGACGCACCAGGGCGCAGGCCGCCACGAAGCCGCTGAGCTCGTCGACGGCATAGAGGGTCTTGGCCAGCTGGGTCTCGCGCGGCACCCCGAGGTAGGGGGCGTGGCCGGCCACGGCGTCGATCAGCTCAGGCGGGTAGTCCAGCTGCTCGAACAGCTCCAGCGCCACGCGCGGGTGGCCGGTCTCCAGGTCCGGGTGCTGCTCGTAGTCCAGGTCGTGGAGGATCCCGGTGGCGGCCCACAGCTCCTCGTCCTGGCCGTACTGGCGCGCGTAGGCGACCATGGCCGCCTCCACGCCAAGGACGTGCTTGCGCAGCGACTCGGACTCGGTCCACTCGCAGAACAGCGTCCAGGCCTCGTCGCGGGTTGGGGAGGGCACTGCGGGCAGGGTATCGGCGGCCCGAAACGAACTTCGCGAGCGTGATGGCCTTCGCTACCCTTGCGCAGCCGCCTGAGCTTCTGTCCCCTGGACCGGCGGACCCACGCATGGAGAAATTCATCATCGAAGGCGGCCAGCCGCTGTCGGGCACCGTGGTGCCCGCGGGCAACAAGAACGCCGCCCTGCCCGCGCTGGCAGCCACGCTCCTCACCGAGGAGGAGGTTGTGCTGCGCAATGTGCCCCGGATCCGGGACGTGGAGGCCATGCTGGCCTTGCTGCGCAGCGTCGGCGCCAGCGCCGAGTGGCGCGAGGACAACGTCGTCGCCGTATGCGCGGCGGACGCGACGTCCACCGAACTGGACACCGAGCTGACCGAGCGCATCCGGGCGTCCTTCCTGCTCGCGGGGCCGCTGCTGGCCAGGTTCGGCTCGGCCCAGATGCCGCCGCCCGGTGGCGACGTGATCGGCCGCCGCCGCCTGGACCCGCACCTGGATGCCTTCCGCGCGCTCGGCGCCGAGGTCGCGGGGCGAAAGTCGTACGAGATCACCGCTCCGGCCGACGGCCTACGCGCGTGCGACTTCTTCATGGACGAGCCGTCGGTAATGGCCACCGAGAACGCCCTCATGGCCGCGGCGCTGACGCCCGGCTCGACCGTGATCCACAACGCGGCCTCCGAGCCCCACGTGCAGGACCTGGCGCGGCTGTTGCTGCAGATGGGGGCGCGGATCGAGGGAATCGGCTCCAACGTGCTGATCGTGCACGGCGAAGGCACGCTGGGCGGCGCCGACTACGCCATCGGGCCCGACTACATCGAGATCGCCAGCTTCGTGGCCCTGGCCGCCTGCACCGGCGGCGAGATGCGCATCAAGGGCGCCGTGGCTGACGACCTGCGCATGACCAAGCTCGCGTTCGAGCGGCTGGGCTGCCGGATCGAGTACGACGGCACGGACGTGGTCGTGCCCGGCAACCAGGCCCTGCACGTCAAGGACGACGAGGGCGACGCCATATCCAAGATCGAAGACGGGCCCTGGCCCGCCTTCCCGGCGGATCTGACCAGCATCGCGCTGGCGCTGGCCACCCAGTCGGACGGGATGGTGCTGATCCACGAGAAGATGTTCGAGAACAGGTTGTTCTTCGTCGACAAGCTCGTATCCATGGGCGCTCGGGTACTGCTCTGCGATCCGCACCGCGCGGTCGTGAGCGGCCCGAGCCGGCTTCACGGTGAGCGCATGGAGAGCCCGGACATCCGGGCAGGCATGGCCATGCTCATCGCGGCGCTGTGCGCCGAGGGACGGTCGGAGATCGGCAACGTCCGCCAGATCGATCGCGGCTACGAGCGCATCGACGAGCGGCTCCGCGGGCTGGGTGCCCACATCGAGCGCGTGCCGGCCGAGGGTGCCCGCGCGCCCGAGCAGCTGCCGGCGTAGGGAGCCAACAGCATGATCCACCCGATTCCCCCGGGCACGCGCGACGTGCTGCCGGACGAGATGCGCGAGCAGCGCGCGATCACCGACGGACTGCACGGCGCGTTCACCGCCGCCGGGTACGGCGAGGTGTGGACGCCGACGCTCGAGTACGAGGACGTGCTGGGCACCGGCGCGGGCGCTTCGGGCTACCGGCTGTTCGACGACCAGGGCGATGTGCTGGCGCTGCGTTCGGACATGACGCTGCCGATCGCCCGGCTGGTCGCCACGCGTTACCCCGACGCCGAGCCGCCGCTGCGCCTGTGCTACTTCGGCCACGCCTACCGCTCGACGCGCCGCGGCAGCGGCCAGGCCACCGAGTTTCTGCAGGCAGGCATCGAGCTGCTGGGAGTGCAGGGGCCCGAGGGCGAGGCCGAGGTGATCTCGGTGCTGCTCGACGGGCTAGAGGCCGCCGGCCTGGCCCGCCACCGCGTGGGCCTGGGCGACAGCGCGCTGTACCGCGAGCTGCTGGGCAACCTGGAGGTGCCGGGCGAGCACCACGCTGACCTGCTCGAGCGGCTGGCCGGCAAGGACCTGGTGGGCCTGGAGATGCGTGTGGACCAGCTCGGCCTGTCTGACGCCGCGCGCAGCCTGCTCGCGCGCCTGCCCGAGATGCGCGGCGGGCCCGAGATGCTGGAGCGCGCGCACGAGGTGGCGGGCCCGGCGCTGGACGGCCTCGCCCGGCTGTACGCGACGCTCGAGCAGCGTGGGCTGGCCGACCGGGTGATCCTGGACCTGGGCCTGGTGCGGCACATGACCTACTACACGGGCGCGGTTTACGAGGTGTACGACCCGGCCGTGGGCTTCACGCTCGGCGGCGGTGGGCGCTATGACGACCTGGTCGGGCGCTTTGGCGATCCCCGCTCCGCGTGCGGCTTCGCCCTGGACGTGCAGCGCGTGCACGTGGCTCGCGCGGCGGAGGAGCGCTTGCGATGAGCGTCCAGGACTCGCTCACCATCGCCGTGCCGCGTGGCGCCCTGATGGGCGGCACGCTCGACCTGCTGGACACGCTCGGCATCGATACCGCCGAGGTGCGCTCGAACGACCGCAAGCTGCTGTTCGAGGACGCCGGCATCGTGACGATGCGCCCCTCCGACGTGCCCACCTATGTTGCGCAGGGGGCGGCGGACATCGGCATCACCGGCAAGGACGTGCTGCTCGAGCAGCCCGACCGTGTGGTCTACGAGCTCCTGGATCTGGGTTTCGGGCGCTGCGACATGGTGGTCGCTGCCCGCCGCGGCGACGACGCCATGGACGAGGCGCTGCGCCGTCTGGGCCGCGTGCGCGTGGCCACCAAGTACCCGCGTGTGGCCGCCGCGCACTTCGCCGAGACCGGTCGCCAGGTGGAGATCGTGGAGGTCAAGGGCTCGGTTGAGCTGGCACCACTGACAGGCATGGTCGACGGCATCGTGGACCTGACGGCCACCGGCACGACGCTGCGCGAGAACGACCTCGAGGTGCTCGAGGAGATCACGGTGTGCACGGCGCGGCTGATCGCCAACCCGGTGGCGCACAAGCTCAAGGCCGATGCCATGGACGCCCTCGTGGCGCAGATCCGGGATGGACGGTCGTGACGGTCCTGCGCGAAACGCCCGTCCGCCCGGCCGAGCGCGACCTGGAGGTGGCCACCGACGTGCGCGACATCGTGGAAGCGGTGCGCCGCGGCGACGGCCTGCAGGTGATCCGGCGCCTGGACGGCCTGACGGTGGACTCGGCCGACGAGCTGCGCGTTCCCGCCGCCGAGCTGGACGCCGCGCTCGACGCTCTCGACCCGGACGTGCGCTCGAGCCTGGACCTGGCGGCGGCCAACGTGGGCGCGCTGGTGGAGGCCCAGCTGAGCGATCCCGTGGACGTCACCCTGGGCCAGGGCCAGCAGATTCGCGTGGATGAGTTGCCGGTGGCGCGCGCGGGGGTGTACGCCCCCGGCGGGCGCGCCGCCTACCCGTCGACGGTGGTCATGTGCGCCGTGACCGCACGTGCCGCGGGCGTCGAGCGGATCGTGGTGTGCACTCCTCCCGGGGCGGATGGGCATGCCCACGCCGTGGTGCTTGCCGCATGCGCACTGTGCGGCGTCGACGAGGTGTACCGCCTGGGCGGCGCCCAGGCAGTGGCGGCCATGGCCTACGGCCTCGGTCCGCTGCAGCCGGTCGACGTGATCGCCGGCCCCGGCAACGCCTATGTGACCGAGGCCAAGCGCCAGGTGGCCGGCGACGTGGGCATCGACGGCCTGGCGGGCCCCAGTGAGCTGGTGGTGGTGGCATCCGACGGCGCCGACCCGGAGCTGGTGGCGCTGGACCTGCTGGCGCAGGCCGAGCACGGCCCGGACGGGCTGCTGGCGGTGACCGCGCCCAGTGCGGGGTTCCTGGACGCCGTCACCGGCCCATTCGAGCGCGGCGGCGCCGACGCGACGCTGTACGCCGTCGAGCTGAGCGCCGCCGAGGGTCTCGCGCTGTCCGAGCAGCTGGCGCCCGAGCACCTCGAGCTGGTGGGAGCCGAGGCGGAGGCGCTGGCCGGCGCCGTACGCCGCGCCGGCGCGCTGTACGTGGGCAATCAGGCCGCCACCGCTTTCGGCGACTACGTGGCCGGCAGCAACCACGTGCTGCCCACCGGCGGCGCGGCGCGGTTCCAGTCGGCCCTGTCGGCATCGACCTTCCGGCGCCGCATGGCGCGTGTCACGTTCCCGGGTGATTCCGCCGCGAAGCTCGCGCCCGCGGGCGCCGCGATCGCGCGCGCCGAGGGCTTTCCCGTACACGCCGAATCGATGGAGCGAAGGGCATGAGCCGCAGCGCGCAGATCACCCGCACCACGGGTGAGACCGACATCGACCTGACGCTGGACCTGGACGGCGACGGCGCCGGCAGCCGCGACACCGGCGTCGGCTTCTTCGACCACATGTTGGACGCGGTCGCGCGCCATGGCGCCCTGGACCTGGACGTGAAGGTGGTCGGCGACCTGCAGACCGGCCCGCACCACACGATCGAAGACACCGGCATCGTGCTGGGACGCGCACTGGACGAGGCGCTGGGAGACCGGGCCGGCATCCGGCGCTACGGCTCGGCGGTCGTCCCGATGGACGAGGCGCGCGCCTCGTGTGCCCTGGACGTCTCGGGCCGTTCGTTCCTGGTGTTCGAAGCTGAACTGCCCGCCGAGGCGGTGGCCGACTTCGACTCCGACCTGCTGGAGGAGTTCCTGCGCGCGGTCGCGGGAGCGGCCAAGCTGACCGTGCACGTGACCGTCGAACGTGGCAGCAACACGCACCACATGGTCGAGGCCGCGTTCAAGGCGTTCGCGCGGGCGCTGCGCGAGGCGGTGTCGGAGGATCCGGAGCAGACCGGGATCCCGTCGACCAAGGGCCTGCTGTGATCGCGATCCTGGACTACGGCATGGGCAACCTGCGCTCGGTCGAGAAGGCCTTCGCGCACGTTGGGGTGGAGGCGGTGCGCACGCGCGACCACGACGTGGTGCGCCGCGCCTCGGGCGTGGCGCTGCCCGGGGTCGGGGCGATGCCGCGGGCGATGGTGCTGGTTCGGTCGCTGGGGTTCGACGAGCTGGTGCGCGAACGCGCCGCCGCCGGGGTGCCCGTGATCGGCATCTGCATGGGCATGCAGCTGCTGTTCGAGAGCACCAGCGAGCATGGTGGTGCGGAGGGCATTGGCCTGCTCGAGGGAGGCGTGGAGGCGCTGGACGCCCCCGGGCTGACCGTCCCGCACATCGGTTGGAGCCCGGTGTCGTGGCGCCGCGGGTCGGCGCTGACGGCGGGCTTGTCCGACCCCTGCGCCTTCTACCACGTGCACTCCTTCGCGGCTCGCCCCGCCCGCGGCGAGGACCTGCTGGGCAGCGCCACCTACGGCGCCGAGTTCGCCTCTGTGGTGGAGCGCGAGAACGTGTTCGGCGTGCAGTTCCATCCCGAGAAGTCCGGGCCGGACGGTCTGGCGCTGCTGCGCAACTTTGCCGGGCTTGGCGCTGCGGTGCCGGCATGATCCTGCTGCCCGCGGTGGACATCCGCGACGGCAAGGCGGTCCGCCTGCGCCAGGGCCGGTTCGAGGACGAGACCGTGTATGCCGACGACCCGCTGGAGGCGGCCCGCTCGTTCGTGGAGGCCGGCGCGCGCTATCTGCACGTGGTGGACCTGGACGGCGCGCGCGAGGGCGAGCCGGCGAACCTGCACCATCTGCAACGCATCACCTCGGAGCTCGGCGTGCCGGTGGAGTACGGCGGCGGGCTGCGCTCGCTGGGCTCGCTGCGCAAGGCGCTGGCCGCCGGCGCCGAGCGCGTGGTGGTGGGCACGGCCGCCTACACCGACGCCCAATTCCTGGAGGAGGCGCTGGCCACCTGGGGCGTGCGCGTGCTGGTGGGAGTCGACGTGCGCGGCGGCCGCGTGTCGGTGGCGGGCTGGACGCGTGAGACCCAGATGCTGCCCGAGCAGCTGATCCAGCGCCTGCAGGCACAGGGGGCGCAGCGGTTCGTGTACACCAACGCCGACCGCGACGGCATGCTCGAGGGCGTGGATGCCGACGAGGTCAAGCGCATCTCCGCGGCAGTCCGCGGGCAGCTGATCTGGTCCGGCGGCGTGGGCAGCCTGGACGACATGCGCACGCTGCGCGACCTGCGGCTGGTGAACCTGACCGGGGTGATCTCGGGCAAGGCGCTGTACGAGCGGCGTTTCACCGTGGCCGAGGCGCAGGCCGAGCTGGACGCCCGGCCGAGCTGATGGGACTGCTCAAGCGCGTGATCCCCTGCCTGGACGTGGACAAGGGCCGGGTGGTCAAGGGCACCAACTTCGTGGACATCCGCGACGCCGGCGATCCGGTGGAGCTGGCCGCCCGCTACCAGGACGAGGGCGCCGACGAGATCGTCTTCCTGGACATCACGGCCTCTCACGAGCGGCGCGAGAACGTAGCCGAGCTGGCACGGCGGGTGGCCGACGACGTGTTCATCCCGTTCACCATCGGCGGCGGCATCCGCTCGCCGCGGGACGCCCAGACCGTGCTGGACGCCGGCTGCGACAAGGTGTCGGTGAACTCTGCCGCCGTGGAGCGGCCCGAGCTTCTGACCGAGCTTGCCGACGTGTTCGGGTCGCAGTGCGTGGTGCTGGCGGTGGATGCCCGCCTGCGCTCGGACGGCAGCGGCTACGAGGTGGTGGTGCACGGTGGGCGCACCGAGACCGGCCGCGAGGCGGTCGAATGGGTACGCGACGGCGTCGAGCGTGGGGCGGGGGAGATCCTGCTGACCAGCATGGACCGCGACGGAACCGAGGACGGTTACGAGCTCGAGCTGACGCGGCGTGTGGCTGACTCGGTCGAGGTGCCTGTGATCGCCTCCGGCGGGGCCGGTCGGCTGGAGCACCTGGTGGGAGCGGTGGACGAGGGCCACGCCGACGCCGTGCTGTGCGCGTCGATCTTCCACTACGGCCAATACACCGTCGGCGAGGCCAAGCGGGCGATGGCCGAGGCGGGCATCCCCGTTCGCACCCCCTAGGCGGCGGCCACCGTTGCGAAGATGGGTGCGTGACCGAGACCACCGACCTGCGTGAGCGCCTGCGCGCCGTTCCCGGCGTGGAGTCGCTGCTGTCCGCGCTCGAGGGCCTGCCGCCGGTGTATCTGGTCGGCGGCGCGGCTCGGGACCTGGTTCGCGGCGAGCGCGCGCTCGATCTCGACGTGGCCGTGGAAGGGAACGGGGTGCTGGCCGCCCAGGAGATCGCCCGTCGGCTTGGCGGCACCACCACCAGGCACGAGCGGTTCGGTACGGCCACCGTGGCCACGGAGCGCCTCCGGCTCGACCTGGCTTCGACGCGGACCGAGACCTACGACGAGCCAGGTGCGTTGCCGCGGGTGAAGTGGGCGCCCCTGGCCGACGACCTGAAACGGCGCGACTTCACCGTCAACGCGATGGCCATCGGCCTGAAGGGCGACGAGCTGGGGCGGCTGCACGACCCGTTGAACGGGCTGGCCGACCTGCGTGAGGGCGAGCTGCGGGTGCTCCACGAGCAGAGCTTCGTGGACGACCCCACCCGCCTTCTGCGGGCGGCCCGTTATGGCGCTCGGCTGGACCTCTCGCTGGAGCTCGAGACCGAACGCCTGGCCTTGGCGGCGGTGGAGGACGGGGCGCTGCTGACCGTCTCGGGCTCACGCGTGCGCCAGGAGCTGCTGCAGCTGCTGGCCGAGACCGACGCCGGCAAGGCCGTGGCGAGGCTGGTGGCCCTGGGCGTTCCGCAGGCGCTGCACCCCGAGCTGAACCCCGACCCCGAGCTGGTGGCCGGAGCCGAGCTGGGCGCCTTGGAGACCGACGCCGACCGGGTGCTGGCGGGGCTGGCCGCACTGATCAGCGCGGACCCGCTGTCGCTGGGCACCTGGCTCGAGCGGCTGCAGCTGCCCGCGCCTGAACGCGATCGGATCGCCCGCGCCGCGGGCGCGGCCCCGCGGGTGGTGGACGCGCTGCGCCTACGCAACCAGCGCCCGCCATCGCAGCTGGCACGGCTCCTGGCGGGCGAACCGCCCGAGACGCTGGCCCTGGCGCTGGCGCTGGGTGCGCCGCCGGCGTCGATCCTGGAGTGGACCCGCAACCTGCGCCACGTCAGGCTCGAGATCACCGGCGACGACCTGGTGCGCGCCGGCGTGCCCGAGTCGGCCGCCATCGGGCGCGCGCTCGAGGGCACACTGGCCCGCAAGCTGGATGGAGAGGTCAGCGGCCGGGAACAGGAGCTGGCCGCAGCGCTCGAGATCGCCGGTGTGACCTCGTGAGCCCGGAAGCGATCGAGGTCGAGCTGCCCGGTGCCCGGGTGGCCTTCTCGACCCGCGCCGGGGGCGTCAGCCAGGGACCGTACGAGTCGCTGAACCTGGGCATCCTCACCGGCGACGAGCCGGATCACGTGCACGCGAACCGCGAGCGCCTGACCCGGTCGCTGGGGATCACACGGGTGGCGATGGGCCATCAGGTCCACGGCACCGAGATGGCCACCTGGGATAGCCCGTCCGGCGAGCTGATCGACGTGGACGGGCACGTGACCGACATGCCCCGTCTGGCGCTGCTTGTGCTGACCGCCGACTGCCTGCCGGTGGCGCTGGCGGCGCCCGGGCGGGTGGCCATGCTCCACTGTGGCTGGCGCGGCATCGCGGGCGGGATCATCGCCAACGGCGTCGGCGCCTTCGACGAGCCGCCGACCGCCGTGATCGGGCCCGGCATCGGGCAGCGCCACTTCGAGGTCGGCGCCGAGGTGCTGGAGGCATTCGCCGACGTTCCCGCCGCAGCCGACGGCCGGCTGCTCGACCTGCGCGCCGTGGCCGAGGCACGCCTGCGGGCCGCCGGCGTGCAGGAAGTGCGCCACGTCGACCTGTGCACCTACGAACGCGACGACCTGTTCTTCTCCTACCGCCGCGACGGCGGAGTGACCGGCCGTCAGGCCGGGCTCATATGGCTGACGTGAGGCAAACCTTCAGGGGCCTCGAGCCCGCGGCGGTGCGCGCCAACCTGGACCGGGTGCGCGAGCGCATCGGCGACGACGTGGAGGTGCTGGCCGCGATCAAGTACGTGCCGGCCGACGAGCTGCCGGTGCTGGCGGAGGCAGGAGTCGAGCTGGTGGGCGAGAACCGCGCCCAGGAACTCGTGGACAAGCGCGCAGAGCACGCGGGCCTGTTCACGTGGGACTTCATCGGCCAGCTGCAGAGCCGCAAGGTCAAGGACGTGGCCCCCGAGGTGCGGCTGATCCACTCGGTGGCCTCGGACTCGGTGCTGCGCAAGCTCGACGCCACCCCGGCCCCCGAGGTGCTTGTCCAGGTGAACGTGGCGGGCGAGGAGGACAAGGAGGGCATCGCCCCGGCCGATCTGGCCGACTTCATCGCCCGCTGCCCCGTGCCGGTCACAGGGCTGTCCACGATGCCCCCGTTCGCGCAGGACGCCGAGGACAACCGCCGCCACTTCGCGCGCCTGGCGGAGCTGGCGGGAGAGCACGGGCTGTCGCGGCTGTCGATGGGCACCACCCAGGACTACTGGGTGGCGGCCGAGGAGGGGGCGACGATCGTGCGGATCGGGACCGCGCTCTACGCGTAGGGAGGGTTGAGCGAAAGAACGAGGAAACTCGCTAGCTCAGATCGGGATGTTTGACGCCGCCAGGGAAGTCGGTTCCTCGGAGCGAAGCGAGTGCTCACTCGTGTTCAAGCGTCCGAACTCACGCTCGACCGCGGCAGGGTGGCTTGGCTGGGTAGGGGACAGATCCGTTACGTTCGCGGCCATCCCGTAGCTCGGTTCAGGTCCCGAGGCGGGAGCTTTGTCAACTAAGCGTCGCAGGACGACACTTAGGCAGCACAGCTCCCACGGGGCCGAGCAGGGCGTCACGGCAGCGTTACGGGCGAGCGGTTCGGTTACACACCCGCCCCTACCCAGCCAGCAGTTTCGCCCGGTTCGCCGCCAACGAGCGCAGCGAACGCCAAGCCACATCAAACCTCTACGCCTGATCCAGGAACGCCGAGATCGCCCGCGACAGCCGCGCGCCCTGCCACGCGAGCGGCGGCTCGCCCTCGTCCTCCACCACGAGCTCCGCGTTCGGCAGCCGGTCGGCGTACTCGCGCGCCGTTGCCAGCGGGTGCTCGGGGTCGGCATCGTCGCGGCTGCCCACCACCAGGACCGGCAGGTCCAGCGTCTCCAGCTGCTCCATGCCGTCGAAGGCCCGCGAGCGGGGCACCTGTCGCAGCGCCTCGGCCACGGCATCGGGATGCTCGTGGCGCTCGACACGCTGGCGGATCGCGGTGCGGGCGTTGTCGCGGAAGCGCTGGGGGAGCGAGGCGACGCCGGTCAGCTCCACGAAAGCATCGATGTCGCCGGCAGCGAGGGCGTCGGCACGCGCATCCCAGCTAGCGAGCGAGGACGAGCCGGTGCGGGCCTCGCCGTCGTAGGCCGGGGTGATCTGGACCATCGCCTCGACGCGGCCGGGGTGCCCAAGGGCAAAGGCCATTGCGGTGGCGGCGCCCATCGAGCTGCCGGCCAGCACGCAGCGGTCGATGCCGCGCTCGTCCAGCACGCCCTCGAGGTCGGCCACCAGCTCGGGGTAGCCGTATAGGCCGTCGGGTGCGGGGGAGGACTCGCCGTGGCCGCGGGCGTCATAGCCCACCACGAGCCGGCCACCCGAGCGCGCGAGCGTGCGCGAGCCCTGCAGCACGTAGCGGCGCGTGGCGGTCAGCCCGTGCAGACAAACGAGCGACGGGCCGTCGCCCTCCTCGGATCCGGCCAGGGTCAGGCCGGGCGCTGGCGTGCAGATGAACGGGTGAGGCTCCAAGATCTGGATAATCTGTCAACACGCAGGGATTCACGCACCCTGCGCGAAACCTCATCCCGATGGCCATCAGCGATACATGGCATAGAGCGCTCGTCTACTTCGGGTTGGCCGAAGAGGAGGACCCGCGCTACGAGAGCGTGCCCGACCGGGAGCGCGAACGCGACCGTGAGCGTGGCCGTGAGCGCGCCCCCGATCCCTACGAGCCCGAAGCCGAGCTGGAGGACCGCTACCGCGAACGTCCCAACGTGCGCCGGTTGCAGCGGCGCCGGCGCGACGAGTTCGACGACATCTTCGCCGACGAAAGCCCACGCGAGTCCGGGCGCGAGACCCGCGTGCTGCGCTCCGTGGGGGGCGGCAACGGCGGTTCCTCGGCGGCGATGGACCAGGTGCACCTGGTGGTGCCCAAGGCGTTCAACGACGCCCAGGAGATCGCCAACCAGTTCAAGGACGGCATTCCGGTGATCCTGAACCTGCAGGGCATCGACTCCGACCTGTCCAAACGCCTGATCGACTTCTCATCCGGCCTGACGTACGCGCTGGACGGAGGCATGCAGCGGATCGCCGACAAGGTGTTCCTACTGACGCCGCGCAACGTCGAAGTGTCGGCGGAAGAGCGGGCTCGGCTCATCGAGAAGGGCTTCTTCAACCAGAGCTAGATAACTTCCGCCGGGTGAAGCTGGGTTTCATCGGGGCGGGAAGCATGGCCACTGGCCTCGCTCGTGGCTTGGCCGAGCCGGCCCTGGTGTTCGACCCTGACGCGGAGCGCGCCGGACGGCTGGCCACCGAGATCGGCGGGCAGGTGGCCAAGTCGAACGCGGACCTGGCCGAGCAGGCCGACGTGGTCGTGCTGAGCCACAAGCCCGACAAGCTGGATGAGGTGGCAGACCAGGTCGACGGCGCCGCCGACGCGCTCGCGTCGATCGTCGCCGCCACGCGGCTCGAGCAACTGGAGGCCGCCTACCCGGGCGTGCCCGTGTACCGGCTGGTGCCCAACATCCCGGTGGAGGTCGGCCGCGGCGTGTTCGGCTACGCCCGCGGCAGCCACGCCGCAGATGGCCCCGAGGACGAGCTGCTGCGGATGCTCGGCCGCTGCGGGACGGTCATGGAGCTGGACGAACCGCTGCTGGAACCCGCCATGGCCGTGATGAGCTGCGGCCCTGCGTTCATGGCCCTGGTGGTGCAATCGCTGGCCGACGCCGGCGAGCGCCACGGACTGGACGCGAACACAGCGGCCCGCCTGGTGGTCGAGACCATGGCCGGCAGCGCGGCCTACCTGGACGCCAACGACCTGGACGCGGCCGAGCTGCGCCACCGTGTGGCCACCCCCGGCGGCGTGACCGAACGCGGCCTGGCGGTGCTGGAGGATCGTGGCCTGCCCGGGGCGTTTGGCGCGGCCGTAGACCTGATCGTGGAGGCTGCGCGATGACCCTGCTCGCCCTGACCCGCGGCGACATCGCCGACTACGTGGGCACGCTGATCCTGGTCTACACGATCCTGATGATCGTGTGGGTCATCCTGAGTTGGATCCCGCGGATGCCCTACCACCCCGTCCTGTCGGCCATGGTGGGCTTCGTAAACGACGTGGTGCAGCCCTACGTGGGCCTGTTCCGCCGCTTCATCCCGCCGCTGAAGATGGGGCCCGGCGCCCTGGACCTGAGCCCGATCGTCGCCTTCCTGGTGCTGTACATCGTGGGCGGGATAGTGGTCTCGCTCATCCGAGGCTGACCGAGTGACCCGCGCCCAGGGCTGGGCCCGCGTCGCCGCGACGCTGGTGGCGGTCGTGGCGGTGGACCAGCTGACCAAGCTCGCCGCCGACGATGGCATCGCCCGCGGAGACAGCATCAACGTCTTCCTCGGGCTGGACCTGACCAACACCCGCAACAGCGGCGTGGCGTTCGGCTTCCTGGACGGCAAGGGTTGGCTGGTCGGCGTGCTGATCGCGCTGGCGCTGGTGGCGCTGGTGGTGTGGTTCGCGCTGAACGCCACGCGCGCGTGGCTGTGGCTGCCCGTCGGGCTGCTGCTGGGCGGCGCCATCGGGAACCTGATCGACCGTGCCCGCGAAGGTGCGGTGATCGACTTCATCGACCCCATCGCGTGGCCCGCGTTCAACATCGCGGATGCGTGCATCGTGGTCGGGGTGCTGGCCATGCTCTACGTAGTGGAGGGGCCCGACCGCCGTGCGGCTTGACGCGTTCCTGGTCGACCGCGGCCTGATGCCCACACGGGCGGCGGCCCAGCGCGCCATCGAGCAGGGACGCGTGACGGTCGACGGCAGCAGGCGTCCCAAATCGCACAACGTGAGCGCGGGCCAGGACGTGCAGCTGGCGCCCGAGCCCGAGCGCGACGACCAGCCGGCCGTCGCAGCAGGATTCACCGTGGTCCACGAGGACGACGACCTGGTGGTGGTGGACAAGCCCGCCGGCGTGGTGGTGCACCCAGGAGCGGGCAACGACAGCGGCACGCTCGTGCAGGCGCTGGCCGGCCGCGCGGCAGGCGGAGAGGACCCCGAGCGGCCCGGCATCGTCCACCGCCTGGACCGCGACACGTCAGGCCTGCTGGTGGTGGCCAAGTCCGAGACCGCGTACGCCGAGCTGGCGCGGATGATCCGCGAGCGCGAGGTCACGCGCCGCTACCTGGCGCTCGTGGACGGCCGGCCGCCGGCAGCCGCGGGCACCATCGACGCGCCGCTGGGGCGCGACCGCCGCCGCCGCACCGTGATGTCCTCGGACACCGACAAACCGCGCGAAGCGGTCACGCACTTCGAGCTGTCAGAGGCGCTGCCGCAGACGACTCTCCTGGACGTGGTGCTCGAGACCGGGCGCACCCACCAGATCCGGGCGCACATGCAGGCGATCGGCCATCCCGTGTGCGGCGACCCCCGCTACGGGGGCACCGCCTCGGGCCGGCGGCTGGGCCTGACGCGCCAGTTCCTGCACGCGAACTTGCTCATGTTTCGCCACCCAAACACGCGGGAACAATTGAAGTGCGAGTCCAAACCACCCGCTGATCTGCGCCGAGCACTCGACGTAGCCCGGCGGGAGCCAGTGCCCGGAGGGCCAGACGGGCACTGATATCGAGGCGGGGCGGTTCCTCTAGAGGGGCCGCCTCGTTTTCGTTGTGCGCTCTATCCTCTGCCGTTCATCCAAGTCACCTACCCCTGCGGGCCGAACGCGGTCCTGCCCCGGCATACGGCCGGGGTTCGCGTCACCGCCGCAAGGATTCAGCACCACAACCAAAGGAAACGATTCAGTTGGCTCAGGTAACACTCAGGGAGCTGCTGGAGGCCGGGGTCCATTTCGGCCACCAGACGCGCCGCTGGAACCCCAAGATGCGCCGCTTCATATTCGGGGAGCGCAGCGGCATCCACATCATCGATCTGCAGCGGACCGAGGTCCTGCTCCAGCGCGCCCAGGAGTTCGCCGGCAACGTGGCGGGCCGGGGCGGCACCGTGATGTTCGTAGGCACCAAGAAACAGGCCCGCGACACCGTCAAGGAAGCCGCCGAGGCGTGCGGGATGCCCTACATCCACCAGCGCTGGCTGGGCGGGCTGCTGACCAACTTCCAGACCGTGAACAAGCGCATCAAGCGGCTTCACGAGCTCACGGAGTGGACCGAGTCGGGTCAGATGGACCTGCTGCCCACGCGCGAGCGCATCGCGGCCCAAAAGGAGCACGCGAAGCTGGAGTACAACCTGGGCGGCGTACGCAACATGCAGCGCCCGCCCGACGCGATCTTCGTGGTGGACCTCAAGACCGAGGCGATCGGGATGCGCGAGGCCAAGCGCCTGAAGATCCCCGTTATCGGCCTGGTGGACACCAACTGCGACCCGGACCCGGTGGATTTCGTGATCCCCGGCAACGACGACGCGATTCGCTCGTGCAAGGTGATCGTGGAGGCCATCTCCGGCGTGGTGTCCGAGGAGAGTGGCCGCTTCCGCGCCGAGGAGGAGGCAGCCCGCAAGGAAGCGGAGGAGGCAGCGCGCAAGCAGGCCGAGGAGCAGCAGCGCAAGGAGGCCGAGGAGGCCGCCCGCCGCGAAGCCGAGGAGCAGGCCCGCAAGGAGGCCGAACCGGCCCCCGACGCCCAGCCGGCGCCCGCGGGCGAGGCCCCGCCCGCCGAGCCCGCACCCGAGCAGCGTGTGTTCGACCCCAGCGAGGAGTCCTGAGATGGCGGCGATCTCGGCCACACAGGTCAAGGAGCTCCGCGACCGCACCGGCGCGGGCATGATGGACAGCAAGAACGCGCTCGTCGAGGCCGGCGGGGACGTGGACAAGGCGATCGACCTGCTGCGCGTGAAGGGCCAGGCCAAGGCCGCCAAGCGCGGCGACCGAGCCGCCAGCGAAGGGATCGTGGTCAGCTACGTCCACCACAACGGCAAGGTGGGCGCGCTGGTGGAGGTCAACTGCGAGACCGACTTCGTGGCGCGCAACGACGAGTTCGTCGAGTTCGCTCGCGACGTGGCCTCGCACGTTGCCGCCTCGGCCGTGAGCTACGTGACCGAGGACGAGGTGCCCGAGGAGGACCGCGAGGCCGAGCTGCAGGTGCTCAAGGACCAGGCCGCCGGTGAGGGCAAGCCCGAAGACGTCCAGCAGAAGATCGCCGAGGGCCGGATGCGCAAGTGGCTCGAGGAGACCGTGCTGCTGAACCAGAAGCACATCAACGAGGACAAGCACGACAGCAAGACGATCGAGGAGCTGCGCGCCGAGTTGTCCGCGAACACGGGTGAGAACGTCGTGATCCGGCGCTTTGCCCGCTTCCGGATCGGGGAGTAGCCGGCGTTGGGCGCCGCGTTCGGCCGGGTTCTGCTCAAGCTCTCCGGCGAGGCCCTGATGGGCCGCCAGGAGTACGGTGCCGATCCCGATCGGGTGGCCTCGATCGCCACCGAGGTCAAGAAGGTCTCGGACCGCGGCGTCGAGGTGGCCGTGGTGGTGGGCGGCGGCAACATCTATCGCGGCATGTCCGGCGCGGCCGCCGGCATGGACCGTGCCACCGGCGACTACATGGGCATGCTGGCAACCGTGCTGAACGCGCTGGCGTTCCAGGATGCGCTGGAGAAGCAGGGCGCGGTCACCCGGGTGATGTCCGCGATGCAGATCTCAGAGGTGGCCGAGCCCTACATCCGGCGCAAGGCGATGCGGCACTTGGAGAAGGGGCGCGTGGTCATCTTCGCCGCCGGCACCGGCAACCCGTTCTTCACCACCGACACCGCCGCCGCCCTGCGCGCCCTGGAGATCCACGCCGAGGTCATCCTGATGGCCAAGAACGGGGTCGAGGGCGTATACACCGCCGATCCGCGTCAGGTCCCCGATGCCCGCTTCATCGAGACCATCACGCACCGCGAGGCGATCGAGCAGCAGCTGACCGTCATGGACGTCACGGCGCTGTCGCTGTGCATGGACAACAACCTCCCGATCCACGTCTTCAACATGGATGACGAGGGCAACATCGACCGGATAGTGTGCGGCGAAAGGGTGGGAACGGTGGTGGCGACAGGTGGATAGCGAGCTGGCCCGCGAGTTCATGGCCGAGGCCAAGGAGCGCATGGCCAAGTCGGTCGAGGCCACCCGAAACGAGTTCGCCACCGTGCGCACCGGCCGCGCGTCGCCGCAACTGCTCGATCGCGTCGAGGTGGACTACTACGGCGCGGTCACCCCGCTGAAGCAGCTGGCCAACGTGGCGGCCAGCGAGGCGCGCATGCTCACCATCACCCCGTACGACAAGTCGTCGATCAAGGCGATCGAAAAGGGCATCCTGGAGTCCGACGTGGGCCTGACGCCATCCAACGACGGCAACCTTATCCGGCTGACCGTGCCCGAGCTGACCGAGGAGCGCCGGCGCGAGATGGTCAAGGTGGTACACGGGATAGCCGAGCAGGGCCGCGTGGCCATCCGCAGCACCCGCCGCGACGTGCAGAACGACCTGCGCGAGCTCAAGAAGGACGGCGAGATCGGCTCCGACGACGAGCACCGCGCCGAGGCAGATCTGCAGAAGCTGACCGACGCCAGCGTCAGCGACATCGACGGATTGCTGGCCGGCAAGGAAGAAGAGATCATGGGGGAGACCTCGTAGCGGACTCTGCGCCCCGCTACGTAGCGATCATCACCGACGGCAACGGACGGTGGGCCCAGAACCGCGGGGAGTCCCCGCTGGCCGGCCACGAGGCCGGCGCGGACACGGTCAAGGCGCGCTTGCGCGACGCTGCGCGACTGGGCATCGAGGAGCTCACCGTGTACTCGTTCTCGACCGAGAACTGGAACCGGTCCGAGAGCGAGGTAGAGGGACTCATGGCCATGTTCGGGGAGCGGATCGACGCGGAGACGCCCGAACTGCACGCCGAGGAAGTGCGCATGCGCTTCATCGGCCGCCGCGCGGGTGTGTCGCCTGAGCTGCAGGAGAAGATGGACTGGGCCGAGCGCACGACCGCCGGCAACACCCGCATCACGCTGTTCGTGGCGTTCAACTACGGCGGCCGGGCGGAGATCGTGGACGCGGCCCGAAGGTTCACGGACGGTGACGAGTCCGACTTCGCACGACTGCTCTATGCGCCCGAGATGCACGACCCCGACCTGCTCATCCGGACCAGCGGGGAGCAGCGCATCTCCAACTACCTGCTGTGGCAGTGCGCGTACTCGGAGTTCGTGTTCCGCGACGAGCTGTGGCCCGACTTCACCACCGAGGCGTTCGAGGACTCGCTGGCCGAATACGCCCGCCGCAAGCGCCGCTTCGGGGGGAGATAGGTGAGCCGATGTCGGACCTGACCCGGCGGGTCCTGTTCGCGATCCCGCTGATAGCCGCCGCCATCTTCATCGTCACCGGCGGCAAGGAGGTGTTCGCCGGCGGGCTCGTTGTGCTCGGCGTGCTGGCCCTCAGCGAGCTGTACGGGTTGATGCGCCGCGCTCGCCCGATCGACCTGGCCGGGTTCCTGGCCGTGGCTGCGATGATCCTCCTGGCCACCTACGAGCAGCGCGCCAGCGTGCTGATCGCGCTTGTGGGGGCGTTTCCGCTGGTGTTCCTGCTGGCTCTGGTGCGCGAGCGCCTGGACAATCTGGCCTGGGGGGTGTCCGCCACAATCTTCGGCATCGCCTGGGTGGGCCTGCCGCTGGCCCACGCGGTATTTCTGCGCGAGCTGCCCCACGGCCAGACCCTGCTGGTCGACGTGCTGATCGCCACCTTCATCGGCGACACGGCCGCTTACCTGGGCGGGCGCATGTGGGGGCGTACGCCGCTGGCCCCCGACATTTCGCCGAACAAGACGCTGGAGGGACTGGCGGCGGGAGTGGTCGGCGGCACGATGGCGTTCTGGGCCGCCGGTACCTACTCCGACTGGCTCTCGGGCCCCGACGCCCTGGCCATCGGCTTCCTGGTGGCGGTGACCGCGCCGCTGGGCGATCTGTTCGAGTCTGCGCTCAAACGCGATCTGGACGTCAAGGACACCAGCACGCTGTTCGGTCCCCACGGAGGCGTGCTCGACCGCCTGGATGCGGTGTTCTTCACGGTGGTGGTCGGCTTCTACGCCGCGCTGGCATTCGGCTACGGCTAGTACCACTCGGCTCAAGCCCCCAAGCACCGGACCCGATACATCTCTGGTGTCCGCCGAACGGCTGGTCCCCGACGAACGCGAGGTCCTCATGCAGGTCGCGTCGGCCGCTGCCACGGCCGGTGGGCTCGACGAGCTGCTCGAGCGCGCTTCGGAGGCCGCGCGCGGGGCGATGGGCGCCGCATCGCTGTCCATCGGCCGCTGGGAGCGGGAGCGGTCGATGATGCGCACCCTGATCAACGTGGGGGACCTGGGACCGGGCGAACAGCGCTGGCCCGAGGAAGAGTTGTACGGGCTCGACAGCCACCCTGGCGTCGACCGGCTGCTACGCACCGCACAGCCCTACTTCAACTCCGTGGACGACCCTGGCGCCGACCCGCGTGCCGTGGCCCTGCTGCAGAGCCTCGAGAAGGAGTCGGACATCGGCGTGCCGATAGTGGTGGAGGGCGAGGTGTGGGGCGAGGTGTGGGCCACCACCGCCAACGGGTCGCCGCGTTTCACGAGCCGCGACGTGCGCTTCCTGGAGGCGATCGCCGGCCAGCTGGGCAGCGTGGTGGCGCGCACCGAGATGTTCTCGCGCGTGTCGCGCATGGCCTATGAGGACGAGCTGACCGGGCTGGCGAATCGACGCGCGCTGGACGAACAGTTGGACGCTGCGCTCGCGGTGTGGCGCGAGCGCGGCCAGCCACTGTCGCTGGTGGTCTGCGACGTTGACGAGCTCAAGATCATCAACGACGAGCGCGGCCACCACGCCGGCGACCGGGCGCTGCGGCGCGTGGGGCAGGCGCTGGTCAAGGCGGCTGCGTCGGTCCCGGGCGCGTGCGTGGCCCGTATCTCGGGTGACGAGTTCGCGGTGGTGCTGTCCGGTGTCGGGTTGGACGTGGCCGGCAGCGTGGCCGCCATGGCCCTGAAGATCCTGCGTGAGGAGCGCGATACGGCCCTCACCGTGTCGTGTGGCCTGGCAGCGGCCGGGCCGGGCACCGAGCGCCCGGAGTTGCTGATGCGGGCGGCGGACGCCGCCCAGTACGCCGCCAAGCGCCGCGGAGGGGCCCAGGTGTGCTCCGCGGGGGTGGACGACTTTCACGAGCTGCTGGCCAGCGACGAGCGCTCGCCGCCACGTCGGCGTGGCCGGCGCCGGAGCCAGATCGAGCGCACCGAGGAGGCCTGCGCGCGGGTGCTGAAGCTGCTGGATACGACCCTCAGCCAGCGCTCGCCCGTGGACCGGCTGGAGGCGGTCAGCAGCACGCTGGCGCAGGTGGTCAACGCCGCCGGTTGGACGGTGTCGTTCGCGCTCAAGGGCGACGATTCGATCCGCTCGCTGGCCGCGGCCGACGGCCGCGACTCGCTGCTGAGGGAGATGCGTGTCGGGCTCGACGACGAGGTGTACAGCCTGTCCGACTACCCGGCCACCGAGCGACTTGTGGGGCAGGGCAGCGGCACCTTCCACGTGGACCGCTACGACCGCTCGGCCGACCCTGCCGAACGGCAGCTGCTCGATGCGATCGGCTACTCCGGCGTCCTGGCCGCGGCGGCCAGCGACTTCGAGGGGGCTTACCTGGTGGAGCTGTACGCGGATGGCGACACGCGCGAGCTGGCCGGCCTGGCCGTTTCGCTGTCGCTGCTGGTGCGGGCCGCCGTCGCGAACTCGGCCACCGCCCAGGCGCTGTCGCAGCGCTTGCAACAGCGCAGCCGGCACATCGCGGTGACCACCGCCACCGGCGCCCGCCTGTCCCGCGCCGACTCCGAGGTGGAGGCCGCCGAGGCAGTGGTCGAGGAGTTGCACGCGGCCTTCGGCTGGCCGCTGTGCAACGTGGCCAAGCTGACGCCCGCTGACGAGGTGATGAGCGTGGCCGCCAAGGGCGCGATGTCGGCGCAGCTGAAGCAGAGCTGGCGCCAGGCCGCCGGCATCGGGCTGATCGGCCGCGCGCTGCGCGAACGCGGGCCGGTCATGGTCGGCGACGTGCTCGCCGAACCCGACTACCGCCCCACGGCCATTACCCGATCGATCCGCTCGGAGCTGTGCATCCCGCTGCGGGCCGGGAACCGGATGTGGGGAGCGGTGGACATCCAGGACGAGCGTCCCGACGCCTTCGGCGAGGACGACGTGCGACTCCTGACCGCGGTGGCCGATCAGCTCGGCTCCACCCTGTGGGCGCTGGAGCTGGCGGAGCAGGTGCGCGACGGTTCGCGCCTGAGGTCGGCGATCTAGCTCTCCTACACTCCCTCGGATGCGCAGGCTCCTGATCGTCGGCTCCACCGGCTCGATCGGCACGCAAGCCCTGGACGTGGTCTCCCGCAGCGATGCGCTGGAGGTGGTCGGGCTCGCGGCCGGATCGAACGCCGACCTGCTCCTGGAGCAGGCCCGCCAGTTCGATGTGGACACCGTCGCCTTGGCCGATCCGGACGCCGCCGCCCGGGCGGCGGAGTGGACAGGTGGCCGGGTGCTGGGCGGCGCGGAGGGCCTGGTCGAGTTGATCACCGACTCGGATGCCGATCTGGTGCTGAACGCCCTGGTGGGATCCGCCGGTCTCGGGCCCACCGTGGCCGCGCTGGGGGAGGGCATCGACCTGGCACTGGCCAACAAGGAAAGCCTGGTGGTAGGGGGCGACCTGGTCATGGCCCTGGCCGAGGCCACCGACACCCGCATCCTGCCTGTCGACTCTGAGCACTCGGCACTGTTCCAGCTACTGGCGGGAGAGCCTCCGGGCGCGGTCGACTCGCTGCAGCTGACCGCCTCTGGCGGGCCGTTTCGCGGCCGCACCGACCTGGATGGGATCACAGTGGCCGACGCACTCGCCCATCCAACGTGGGACATGGGCGGCAAGATCACCATCGATTCGGCGACGCTGATGAACAAGGGACTCGAGGTGATCGAGGCCCATCACCTGTTCGGGCTCTCCTACGACCGCATCGACGTGGTCGTGCACCCGCAGTCGATCGTGCATTCCCTGATCCACCTGGCCGACGGCGCCTCGCTGGCTCACCTGGGCTACCCGGACATGCGCGTGCCCATCTCCTACGCGCTGCACCATCCCGACCGCGCCGACGTACCGGTCCGGCGCCTGGACCTGGCCGAGCTCGGCGAGCTCACGTTCGAGCCGCCCGACCCCGGCACCTTCGCCTGCCTGCGGCTGGCGCGCGAGGCCGGGGAGGCGGGCGGCACCGCGCCGTGCGTGCTGAATGCCGCCAATGAGATCGCCGTGCAGGCGTTCCTGGACGAGCGGCTCTCGTTCGCCGGCATCGCAGCGGTGATCCAGACCACGCTCGAGGCCATGCCTGTGGCCCCGGTGGGCCACTTCTCGGACCTGTTCGCCGTGGACGCCGAGGCCCGCGAGCGCGCCCGCGAGGCGCTGGCAGGGCTCGCGGTATGAGCGGGTTCAGCTGGATCCTGGCCTTCGCCGGGTTCGCGTTCCTGGTGATCGCGCACGAGCTCGGGCACTTCAGCGTGGCCAAGCTGGTGGGCATGCGGGTGGAGAAGTTCTCGCTGTTCTTCCCGCCGACGCTGGTGTCGAAGAAGGTGGGCGAGACCGAGTATGCGATCGGCGCGATCCCGGCGGGGGGCTACGTGAAGATCAGCGGCATGAACCCGGACGAGGACCTCCCCGAGGAGGTCCGCGACCGCGCCTACCACGCCCAGCCGGTCTGGAAGCGGATCGCCGTGATCCTGGCCGGCCCGGCGGTGAACCTGGTGCTTGCTCTGGTGCTGATGTTCATCTACTTCGCGCTCATCGGAGCGCCCTCACAGACCGACGGCGGCGTGGAGACGGTCGAGAAGGGCTACCCCGCCGCCACCGCGCTCAAGCCGGGCGACCGGATCGTGGCCGTTGACGGTAAGCGCAATCCGGAACGCTTTCCACGCGCGATATCGAGCCACAAGTGCGCCGGCACGCCGACCGATCGTTGTCGTGCGGCCACACCGGCCAAGCTGGTGGTCGAGCGCGACGGTCGCCGGCGGACGGTGGCCGTCAGGCCGATCTACGACCCGGCCGTGAAGCGCACCCGGCTGGGGTTCGGATTCGCCTTCGGGCCCGACAAGACGCTGCCGGCCGGCGAGGCGCTGTCGCTGTCGGTGGACCGGTTCTGGTTCGTGACCCAGGAGACGGTCAAGCTGCCCGCGCGGTTGTTCGACGCCGAGCAGCGCAAGGAGATCTCGGGCATCGTCGGCTCGTACGAGACCACGCGCCAGACCATCATCGTCGACCTAGGCCGCGTGGTGGCCATCCTGGCCCTGATCTCGCTCTCGCTGGCCATCATCAACCTGTTCCCCTTCCTCCCGCTTGACGGGGGCCACATCTTCTGGGCGGTGGTCGAGAAGGTCAGGGGCAAGCCGGTGTCGCTGGCCGTGATGGAGCGGGCGGGGGTGGTCGGCATGATGCTCGTGCTGGGGCTGTTCATCCTCGGGCTCTCGAACGACATCGGGCGACTGACTGGAGAGGGCTTTCAGGTCAGATAGGGTCGCTCTTCCTGGGAGACCCAAGGAGGAGAGATGGAGAGCGCCACCGCCAAAAGAAGCCACCGGCCGCGGGGCCTGGACGCCAAGACGATGTGCGAGGCGTTCCAGATCACGGCCGCCGACAACGCGGACCGTCAGGCCATACGGACCAAGGACGACGAGTTCTCGTGCACGTGGGCCGAATACGCCCAGAAGGTCGAGAGCCTGGCGCGCGGTCTGTCCGCGCTGGGCGTGAAGCCCGGCGACACCGTGGGGCTGATGCTGACCAACCGGCCCGAGTTCCACCTCTTCGACACCGCCGTGATCCACCTGGGCGCGTGTCCCTACTCGGTGTACGCCACCTACACGGCCGAGCAGGTCGAGTACCTGGCCCAGGACTCCGGCAACGCGGTGTTCGTGACCGAGAACGCCTTCTTGGACACGATCACGAGCGTGCGCGACGCCGTGGACTCGGTCGAGCACGTGATCGTGGTGGATGGCGACGGGTCCGACGGGACGACCACCGTCGACCAGCTCGAGCAGGGCGGCGACCCGGGCTTCGACTTCGAGGGCGCCTGGAAGGCGGTCACCCCGGACACGCTGCTGACGCTGATCTACACCTCCGGCACCACCGGTCCCCCGAAGGGCGTGCAGCTTACCCACGACAACCTGATGGCCGCCGTTGGCGCCATCGAGGACATCATCGAGTTCCCTGAGGAGGGGCGTGTGGTGTCGTGGCTGCCCATGGCCCACATCGCCGAGCGGGCGTGCTCGCAGTACCTGCCGATCGTCCTGGGCTTCACCGCCACCGACTGCCCGGACCCGCGCCAGGTGGTGGCCTACCTGCCCGACGTGCGGCCGACCTGGTTCTTCGCCGTGCCGCGCATCTGGGAGAAGCTGAAGGCGGCCATCGAAGCAGGGATCGAATACGAGCAGGACGCGGAGAAGAAGCAGGCCGTCCAAGGCGCGATCGAGATCGGCCTGAAGAAGGTGCGCCTCGAGCAGGCCGGGGAGGAGGTCCCCGAGGAGCTGGCCCAGCAGTACGCAGCGGCCGACGAGAAGGTGTTCGCGCCCATCCGGGTGCGCCTGGGCTTCGACAAGGCCGAGGCGCTGAACGTGGGCGCTGCCCCCACGCCGCCCGAGGTGCTGGAGTTCTTCCACGCCCTCGGCATCCCGGTCGCCGAGCTGTGGGGCATGTCAGAGACCTGCGGCGCGGGCTGCATCAACCCGCCGGACAAGATCAAGATCGGCACGGTCGGGCCGCCGACCCCGGGGGTCGAGGTGCGCCTGGCCGACGATGGCGAGGTTCAGGTCAAGTCACGGGTGGTCATGAAGGGCTACCGCAACCTGCCCGACAAGACCGCAGAGACGATCGCCGACGACGGCTGGCTTTCCACCGGCGACATCGGCGAGTTCGACGAGGACGGCTACCTCAAGATCGTGGACCGCAAGAAGGAGATCATCATCAGCGCGGCCGGCAAGAACATGAGCCCGGCCAACATCGAGTCGCACGTGAAGTCCTCGTCCTCGCTGATCGGGCAGGCGATCGCCGTCGGCGACCGCCGGCCCTACAACGTGGCGCTGATCACGCTCGACCCCGACGTGGTGCCGGGCTTCGCCTCACAGCACGGCCTGGACCCCGACGACCCCGACGCCCTGGTCAACTCCAAGGAGGTCGTCGACGAGGTGCAGCGGGGCATCGACCAGGCGAACGAGAAGCTGGCTCGGGTCGAGGGAATCAAGAAGTTCCGCGTGCTGCCCAGCGACTGGCAGCCCGGCGGGGATGAGCTCACGCCGACCATGAAGCTCAAGCGCAAGCCCATCCATGCCAAGTACGAGTCCGAGATCGAGGCTTTGTACGCGGAGTGACCGATCTCGACCCGCTGCGCGCGGAAATCAGCGGCAGGGTCGTCGGTCCCGGCGACCAGGACTGGGACCAGGCCCGCCAGGCCTGGAACCTCGCGGTGGACCAGCGCCCGGTGGCCGTGGTGTTCGCCACGGGCGCCGACGACGTGGCCGCCACGGTGCGGTTCGCGGCCGAGGCCGGGGTCCGCGTGACCGCGCAGGGCACGCGGCCACGCCGCGTCGAGCCACGACACGCTGGCCGACACCGTGCTGATCAAGACGAGCGAGATGAACGGCCTGGAGATCAACGTCGAGAACCGCACCGCGCGGGTCGAGGCGGGCGTCCTGGCCGGCGACCTGGCGGCCCAGGCGGGCGAGCACGGCCTGGCCCCGCTTGGCGGCTCCTCGCCCGACGTGGGCGTGGTGGGCTACACGCTCGGCGGCGGACTCGGATGGCTGGGGCGGGCCCACGGGTTCGCCTCCAACACCGTCCGGTCGGTCGAGGTGGTCACGGCCGACGGACGGCTCGTGCGTGCCGGCGCCGACGAGCAGCTGGACCTGTTCTGGGCCGTGCGCGGCGGGGGCGGCTCGTTCGGCATCGTCACCGCCCTGGAAGTGAGCCTGGTCCCGCTGGGCGAGCTGTTCGCCGGCGCGGTGATGTACGACGTCGAGCACGCTCCGGCGGTGTTCCGCGCCTACCGCGACTGGGCCCGGCAGGCTCCGGCGGAGCTCACGTCGAGCGTGCGCTTCCTGACCCCGCCGCCGATGCCGTTCGTGCCCGAGCCGATCCGCGGCCGGCCGCTGGTCGTGGTCACGGGCGCCCACGCGGGCGATCCCGCCGAGGGGGAGAAGCTGTTCGCGCCGATGCGGGAGCTGGCCGAGCCCGTGATGGACATGTTCGGGACGGTGCCGCCGGCCGCCCTGTGCCGGATCAACGGCGACCCCGAGGCGCCCGTTCCGGGCATCGGCGGCCGCAGCATCGTGATCGCCGACCTGTCCGACGAGGCGATCGATGCTCTGGTCGAGCTGTGCGGGGCCGGTTCGGGCAGTCCGCTGCTGACGGTGGACCTGCGCCATCTGGGCGGGGCGCTGGCCGAGGCTCCGGAGGGTGCCGGCGTGCTGGGGTCGCTGGAGGGGGAGTTCGCGATCGCCGCAGTCGGCGTCCCGATGGTGCGCGTCCACCCGAGGCGATCACGGCCCATCTGGACAAGCTCTACGACGGGCTGGAGGCGTTCGAGCACCGGCGGCACGTACCTCAACTTCGCCGAGGTGCCCAGCGACGGGTCGACGGCATTCGGCGCGGAGACCCAGGCCGCGCTTCGCCGGATCAAGGCGCAGGTGGACCCCGACCGCGTGATCAGGGGCGGGCGGGACGTCGCGCCGGGCTAACCTTCCGGGGCAATGGCCTCCAAACGACAGATAGACGTCGGTGGCGTGAAGATCGGCGGCGGCGCGCCGGTGGCGGTGCAGTCGATGACCAAGACCGAGACCGCGGATTACGACGCCACGCTGAAGCAGATCCACGCGATCGCAGACGCCGGCGCGGACGTGGTGCGCTGTGCCGTGCCGCGCGAGAAGGACGTGGAGGCCCTGGGACGGCTGGTCAAGGTCAGCCCGATCCCGATAATTGCCGACATCCACTTCAACCACACGCTGGCGCTGAAGGCCATCGACGCCGGCGCCCACTGCGTACGCCTGAACCCGGGCAACATCGGCGGCCCCGAGAAGGTGGCCGAGGTGGCCGAACGTGCCAAGGCCGCCGGGGTGCCGATGCGCATCGGCGTGAACTCCGGCTCGCTGCCCAAGCACCTGCACGAGCTGGAGCGCCAGAACTCCGTCGAGGCGCTCGTCGAGGCCGCGGTCGAGTTCGTCGAGCTGATGGAGCGGCTGAAGTTCGAGGACTTCAAGGTGTCGATCAAGTCGACATCGGTTCCGAACACGATCGCGTCGAACCGGCTGCTGAGCCAGAAGATCGACTACCCGCTGCACCTGGGCATCACCGAGGCGGGCACCAAGTGGACCGGCTCGCTGAAATCGTCCGTGGGGCTCGGCACGCTGCTGGCCGACGGCATCGGCGACACCATCCGGATCTCGCTGTCCACCTTCCACGCCGAGGAGGAGGTCAAGGTCGGCTGGGAGATCCTGAAGGCGCTGAAGCTGCGCGAGAGGGGCCCGGTGCTGATCGCATGTCCCACGTGCGGCCGGCTTCAGTTCGACATGGACAGTGTGGTTCAGGACATCGAAAAGCGCCTGGAGAGCTACGAGGACGCCATCGAGGTCGCCGTGCTCGGCTGTGCCGTGAACGGCCTGGGGGAGGCCGCGCACGCCGACTTCGGCATCACCGGCGCCAAGAACGAGGGGCTGATCTTCGCCCACGGCAAGCCCCTGCGGAAGGTCAAGCAGGACGACTTGGTCGACGAGCTGTTCGCCGAGATCGACAAGTCGATCGACGCCGGCACGATCGTGTTCGAGGAGCAGAAGGCCGCCGAGGGCGCCGAGTGGCTGGAGCGCATCGAGGAGGAGAACGCCGGCGAGCTGACACCGGAGCGGCTGGCGGCGCTGGAGGCCAAGGCGGCCAGTGCCGAGGCCATGAACACCGGCACGGAACTGCCGATGGCGCCGTCGGCGGGCGCTCAGCGCAAGCAGGTCAAGCCGCGCGAGCGGCTGGACGAGGACGTCTCGCCCACCGCGGGGCGCCGCTTCACCCGCGCATAGACTCCCGCGCCCCATGACGCGACTGACCCGTTACCTGCTGCCCACCGAGAAGGAGGCACCGGCCGACGCCGAGGCGGTCTCGCACAAGCTGATGGTGCGTGCGGGCCTGATCCGCCAGCTCGGGGCTGGCATGTGGACGTGGATGCCCGCCGGTCTGCGGTCGCACCGAAAGGCCGAGCAGATCATCCGCGAGGAGATGGACGCCATCGGCTGCCTCGAGATGCTGATGCCGGTGATCGCGCCGGCGGAGCTGTGGCAGAAGAGCGGCCGGTACGGGATCGACGAGCTGTTCAAGCTCCAGGACCGCCGCGGCGCGGAGTTGGTGCTGGCCATGACCCACGAGGAGGCCATCACGTTCCACATGGCCCGGGCAATCCGCTCGTACCGCGACCTGCCGCTGATGGCGTACCACATCCAGACCAAGGAACGGGACGAGCCGCGGCCCCGCGCCGGGGTCCTGCGCACGCGTGAGTTCATCATGAAGGACGCCTACTCGTTCGACCGCGACCAGGAGGGCCTCGGAGCCGCCTACGACCTCCAGGCCGGCGCCTACGACAGGATCTTCGACCGCGCCGGCCTCGAGTGGTACCGGGTGGAGTCCGACGTGGGGGCGATGGGCGGTATCGGCGCGCACGAGTACATGGCGCCCTGTGCGGCGGGCGAGAACGACGTGGCGCTGTCGGACGCCGGGTACGCCGCCAACGTCGAGATCGCCACCGCCACCCCGAAGCCGGTCGAGGGCCTGCCCGAACCGCTCGACGCGCCCGAGCGGGTGGACACCCCCGGGGCCAAGACCGTCGACCAGGTGTGCGCCCACCTGGAGGTGCCGGCGGGCGCGCTGTTCAAGGCGCTTCCCGTCCTGGTCGGTGATCAGTCCGAGCCGTTGCTGGTGGTGGTCCGCGGCGACCACCGCCTGAACGAGATCAAGCTGGCCAACGCGCTGGGCCGATCGGCCCGCCCGGCGACCCCGGAGGAGGTGGGCGACGTCTTCGGCGCCCCGCCGGGCTACATCGGCCCCGTGGGCGCCAGGGCGCCCGTGCTGGCCGACGAGGCGCTGCGCGGCTTGGCCGGAATGGTGTGCGGCGCCAACGAGCCCGACGCGCACCTGCGCGGGGTCGAGGTCGGCCGCGACTTCGAGTGCGAGTTCGCCGACGTCCGCACCGTCGAGGCCGGTGATACCTGCCCCGGCGGCGCCGAGATCCGCATCGAGCCCGCGATCGAGGTGGGCAACATCTTCAAGCTCGGGACGCGCTACTCCGAGCCGCTGGACGCCACATACCTGGACGAGGACGGCAAGGAGCAGCTGATCTGGATGGGCTCCTACGGAATCGGGCCGGCGCGGATCGTGGCCGCCGCCGTGGAGCAGTTCGCCGACGACCGCGGCATCTCGTGGCCGCGCGCGCTGGCGCCGTTCGACATCCACGTGGTGACCCTGGGCAAGGAGGGCGAGGACGCCCGGCGTGTGGCCGAAGAGATCTACGAGGAGCTGACGCGCGAAGGAATGGACGTGATCTACGACGACCGCGACGCCAGCCCGGGCGAGAAGTTCGCCGACGCCGAGCTGCTGGGCTGCCCGCTGCGGCTGACCGTGGGCCGCAAGAGCCTGGAGGCGGGCGAGATCGAGGCGCAGGTCAGGCGCGGGCAGGAGAAGCAGTTGCTTCCACTGGAGGGGGCGGCCCAGGCCGCCGTTGAGTTGTGGCGGACTCTTCCCTAAAGGGGTTTCGCAAGCTCTCCGGCATCGACCGCTCGGGCGGTCCGCCGCCCGAGACGCGCAAGGGCCAGCCTCTGCGGCCGTGGACGATCCCCAACGCCGTCTCGTTCGTGCGCCTGGTCCTGCTGCCGGTGTTCGTGGTGGCCGCGCTGAACACCGACGACGGCCGCAGCTTGGCGACCGCCGCGCTGTACTTCGGCATCGCCTGGGGCGACCAGCTGGATGGGCTGACTGCCCGCCTGACGGGCCAGTACAGCCGCCTCGGCGCCCTGCTGGACCCGCTGACCGACCGCGCGCTGGTGCTGGCCGGGGCGATCGTGTGCTGGCACTTCGAGCTGCTGCCGCGGTGGGCGCTGGCGCTGCTCGCGGCGCGCGAGGCGTTCATGCTGGTGCTGACCCAGTACGGCCTGCGCAAGGGCATGGACCTGGACGTGAACATGGTGGGCCGGTGGGCGGTCTGGCCGATCATGTTCGCCATCTGCCTGACGCTGTTGGTGGCCACACCGCTGGCGGAGGCGTCGCTGTACCTGGGGCTGGCGCTGACGCTGTGGGCCACGGTGCTCTACGTGCAAGACGGGTTGCGCTTCGCAAAAGCCTCAAGCTCCACTTGACCTCGGCGTATACTCGACCGATGGACACATTTCCTGACCTCGGGGCTCTCTCCGATGACGAGCTCAAGCAGCTGATCCAGCAGTACACCGAGGAAGAGCAGGAGGTCTCCTACCAGCGACGGATCCTGCACGGGAAGATCGACATCCTCCGAGCCGAGCTCGTGAATCGGTTGCGCAAGAAGCACGAGGACGGCGAGTCGTCGCTGTCCGGTGCCGACGTGCAGCAGCTGACCGACATCCTGTCGGGCAAGAGCAGCCCGGAGGGTGGCGGGGCCTAGGGCTTACATGCACTGCCCGGAATGCGGGTTCGTCAACGCCGAGGGGGCGAACTACTGCCAGAAGTGCGGCGCGTTCCTGGCCGAGGCCGTCGAGGCGGAGGGGGACACCACCGCCGCCTACCAGCTGGAGGAGAGCGGTGAGCTCAAGCCGGTCGATGTGGAGGAGATCGAAGGCGATGGCGCCACGCTGGCCATCCGCTCCGGTGGCGGCAGGGCAGGCGAGGTGTTCGCGCTGGACGGCGAGCGGATGACGATCGGCCGCAGCCCGGACGCCGAGGTGTTCCTGGACGACGTCACCGTGTCCCGCAATCACGCGTTGGTCGTGCGCCGCCGCGACGGGCTGTACGTGGACGACCTGGGCTCGCTGAACGGCACATACGTGAATCGCCACCGGATCGAGTCGCACCGGCTCTCCGACGGCGACGAGCTGCAGGTGGGCAAGTACAAGCTGACGTTCCTGGAGCGATGAGCAGCCCCCCGGAAGCCGACCAGGCGCCGGCAGGCAAGGCGCTGACGATCGGTGCGGTGTGCAAGGCGCTGGAACGCGAGTTCCCGGACATCTCGATCTCCAAGATCCGCTACCTGGAGGACCAGAAGCTGATCTCGCCCCGGCGTACGCAGGGCGGCTACCGCCTGTTCACGCCCACCGACCTGGCGCGGCTGCGCACCATCCTGCGCCTCCAGCGCGACGAGTTCCTTCCGCTGCGGGTGATCCGCCAGGAGCTGGCAGCCGGGCGCTTGGAGGAGGACAACCCTCAGAACGGCGCCGCCCCGCCGGACCCGCGTGGCATGCGCCGGGCCACGGTGGCGATGAAGTCGGGCGGCTCGCTGTACCCGCTGGACCAGGTGCTGGAGGAGACGGGCGCCGACGCCGCGCTGGTCAAGGAGCTTGAGGACTACGGCGTGATCAAGGCCGAGAAGCGTGACGGCGAGACGCTATACGACGACACCGAGCGCGAGATCGTGCGCGCCGTCACCGAGCTCAAGCGGTTCGGGGTCGGCGGGCGCAACCTGCGGGTGTTCCGCACCTCGGCCGACCGCGAGGCCGCGCTGCTGGAGCAGATCCTGGCCCCGGCGCTGCGCTCGCGCAACGTGGAGCGGCGCAAGGAGGCCATGCAGGCGCTGGAGAACCTGGCCGCCACCGCGTCGTACCTCAAGCACCTGCTGCTCATCCGAGATCTGCGCAAGCTCGCCAAGTGACGCGGGCTGACCGCGTCGCCGACCTGATCCGCGACATCCCGGACTTCCCCAAACCGGGGATCGTGTTCAAGGATGTCACGCCCGTGTTTGCCGACCCGGCCGGCCTCCGGGCTGCCGTGGACGCGGTCGTGGAGCACGCCCTGGGGGTGGACGCGCAGTACATCGTCTCGGCCGAGGCACGCGGGTTCGTGTTGGGCGGCGCGGCCGCCTCGGAAGCCGGGCTTGGCTTCGTCCTGGGTCGCAAGCCGGGCAAGCTGCCTCGCCAGACGGCCGCCGTGGAGTACGAGCTGGAGTACGGCACCGATGTGCTGGAGGTGCACGCCGACGCCTTCCCCGCCGGGGCCCGGGTGCTGGTGCACGATGACCTGCTGGCCACGGGCGGCACCGCCAGCGCGCTCTGCGAACTGGTCGAGCGCGCGGGGGCGCAGGTGGCGGGCTGCTCGTTTCTGATCGAGCTGGCGTTCCTGGGTGGCCGCGAGCGGCTGGCCGGGCGCAAGGTCGCGAGCCTGGTTTCCTTCGACTCGGAATAGAGTCTCGGCGTGCCCGTCGTAAGCCGCTCCAGGACGATTCCCGCTGCACCGGAGCGGATATGGACCGAGGTGGCCGATCCCGAGCACCTGCCGCGCTGGTGGCCAGGCGTGGACCGCATCGAGGACGCATCGCGCGATGCCTGGACAGCGGTGCTCACGTCGGGCAAGGGCAAATGGCTGCGGGCGGACTACACGCTGCTGGAGTCAGAGCACCCGCGCCGGCGCCGCTGGCGGCACGAGGTGGAGGAGTCGCCGTTCGAGCGCATCCTGTCGGAGTCGGTCACCGAGCTGGAGCTCGAGCCGGTGGAGGAGGGCACCCGCGTGACCCTGACCGCCCGCCTGAAGGCGCGTGGGTTCTCGCGTTTCGGCGGCCTGCAGATCCGTCGCGCCACCGCCCGACAGCTGTCGGGGGCGCTGGACGGGCTCGAAGAGGTCTCGCGCGGGTGGCGGAGCGGCTGATGCGCTGGTGGGGATGGGGCGAGGACGAGCACGCCTCGCCGCTGTCCGAGCGCGCGCAGGCGATGGTCGGCTCGCTGCTGGGCGTCGAGCCCAGCGCGCCGCCGGCCGAGCGCGGGGGCCCCGAATCGGTGACGCTGCCCGCTCCGGCGCTGCCCGCCGCAGCACGCGCCGCGCTGGCGAAGGCGGTGGGCGCCGAGCACGTCCAGGACGATCACGCGACGCGCCTGAGCCGCGCGGTGGGGCGCAGCTACCCGGACCTGGTGCGGCTGCGCTCGAGCCGGATCGAGCACGCACCGGACGCAGTCGTGCGGCCCGCGGACGGTGCCCAGGTGGCCGCCGTGCTGGCCGCGTGCGCCCAGGCCGGCGTGGCGGTGGTGCCGTTCGGTGGCGGGACCAGCGTGGTCGGCGGGGTGGACAGCGTGCGCGACGGCCACGCAGCGGCCATAGCGCTCGACCTGGGCCGGATGGACCGCATTCTGCACCTGGATCCCGTGTCGCTGACCGCCCGCGTGGAGCCAGGCCTGCTGGGTCCCGAGCTGGAACGGCGGCTGGGCGCAGAGGGCCTGACGCTGGGCCACTACCCGCAGTCGTTCGAGTACTCGACCGTGGGCGGGTGGGTTGCCACGCGCTCGGCCGGGCAGGCCTCGACCGGCTTCGGGCGGATCGACGAGCTGGTCCAGGCCGTGCGCTGCGAGACGCCGGCCGGGGCGCTGGACACGCGGGATGTGCCCGCCTCCGGGGCGGGACCTTCGCTGCGCGAGCTTGTGGTCGGCTCCGAGGGGGTGCTCGGAGTGATCACCGCGGCCACGCTGCGGGTGCGCGAGGCGCCCCGCGCCCGCCGCTACGAGGCCTGGTCGGTGGGCACGTTTGCCCAGGGTGCCGACGCCATGCGGCGACTCGAGCAGGCCGGTGCACAGCCCGACGTGTGCCGGCTGTCGGACGAGGCCGAGACCCAGCTGACGACGGCGATGAGCTCGAGCGGCGGCCGCGCCGAGCGGCTGGGCCGGAGCTACCTGCGCCTGCGCGGCCAGGAGAACGGCTGCCTGCTGATCGCCGGGTTCGAGGGCAGCGACGACGACGTGATCCGCCGTCGCGGCCGCTTCGCCGAGATGCTGCGCGCGTCCGGCGGCGTGTTCCTGGGCGAGCGCTTTGGCCGGGCCTGGCTGGACGGCCGCTTCGCCGCGCCCTACCTGCGCGACGAGCTGATGGACCGCGGCGTCATGGTCGAAACGCTGGAGACGGCTTGCGCCTGGTCGGCGCTCGAAGCCACCCACGATGCGGTGGGCGCCGCCATCCAGGCCGCCCTGGCCGAGCGCGGCACCGCGGCCATGGTCATGTGCCACGTCTCGCATCTGTACCCCACGGGTGCGTCGCTCTACTTCACGTTCATCGCACCGCAGGAGCGCGGCGCGGAACTGGAGCAGTGGCGCGCGGCAAAGACCGCGGCCGGCGACGCCATCGCCGCCGCCGGCGCCGCGATCACCCACCACCACGCGGTCGGGCGCGACCACAGCCCGTGGATGGAGGCCGAGGTGGGCGCGCTGGGCATCGAGGTACTGCGCGCCGTGAAGGCCCGGCTCGACCCCACCGGGATCATGAACCCGGGGAAGCTGCTGCCCGACGCCTGAGGGTTACTGGCCGGGCGTCGTGGTCTGCGGGGCTTGCTGCGGCGCCGTGCCCTGGGGCGCCGTTTGGCCGTTCTGGGTGCTCTGCGGCGGCGGCTGGAGCTGGTTGAGCTGGCCGCGCAGCACCGAGTTGCCCGAGTGCTTGCGGTTCTGGTCCACGCTCTCCACGGACACGTCGATGAACTTGTACCGCTGGAAGTCCTTCGGCAGCGGGCCCGCACCCTGGAAGGTGCCGCTCTGGTCGGTGACCTGGGCGCCGAGCGACTTCGCATCGTTCTGCGAGTTGTACAGCCAGACCTCGTAGGCCTGGCGGTTCTTGCTCGGGGTCAGCTGGGCCTGCACGATCAGCTGGCGCTGGCCGCCGCGCTCGGCCACCACGGCCACGCCGGCGTCCTTGGAGTCGGTCTGGCCGACAGGGCGCAGGACCAGCTGGCCGATGATGCGGGCGTCGGCGTTGCTGGCCTTCTTCGGCTTGGGCTTGGATTCGTCGTCGCCGGTGAGGGCGCCCACCGGCCACACCAGCACCACGAACAGCGCCACCGCGGCCAGGCCGATGCCCCCCAGCAGCCGCCGGCGGGCGAATGTGTCCATGGCCGCGAGGCGGCCCCCAACGGGCTGACGGTCCTTCTTCTCCTTCGGCTCGCGCTCGGCCTTGGGCTTGCGCTGCCGCCGCGGGGCTGCCGCCGGCTCGCCCTCGGGGATGGTGGGCAGGTTGGCCTGGTCGTAGAACTGATCCAGCGAGTCCAGGACCGAGCGGGCCCAGCCGCGGGCGGACTCGGACCGGCGCAGGTGGCCCTTCGTGGCCGTGGCCTCGGGGCCACTCTGCTGGTTCAGCAGGTAGTCGGCCAGCTGCCCGCGCCACTCGTCGTCGACGGCCGCGGCGGAGACCGGGGAGAGGCGCACCAGCGACTCGCGGGCCAGCTCGCGGACCCGGCTGGTGGGCAGCCCGAGCATCGTCCCGAGCTGTTCGTACTCCTGGTGCTGCTTGAGGACGAGCTCAATTATCGCCCTCTGCTCGGCAGAGAGCTGGTCGAAGGTGGCCATGAACGCGGAAATGTATCTTGCCCGGGTGACCGATACGCCCGACACCCCGCTCTCGGCCATCGACAACATGGCGGAAGCGCTGGGCTTCGAGCTCCTGGAGCACGGCCCGGAACGCGGTCGCGGCCGATTTGCGGTGGAGGATCGCGTCCGTCAGCCGTTCGGCATCGTGCACGGCGGCGCCTACGCCGCGATGGCCGAAACGCTGGCCTCCTGGTGTACCTACGAGGCCGTTCGCGGCGACGGCAACGCGGCCATGGGCCAGTCCAACTTCACCAGCTTCATGCGACCGGTGTCCGAGGGAACGGTCACGGCCGACGCCCACTGCACCCATCGCGGGCGCACGAGCTGGGTCTGGGAGGTCGACTTCAGCGACGATCAGGGCCGGCGCTGCGCGTCATCCCGGGTGACGATGGCGGTCAGGCCGGCGCCCGAGTGACCCGCGTGCGGTAGCGGCTGGTGATCGGCAGCCGCCGGTCACGGCCGAAGGCACGGGTGGAGATGCGTATGCCCGGCGGGGCCTGGCGGCGCTTGTGCTCGGCCCGGTCGACCATGGCGATGGTGCGCTCCACGTCGTCTCCGGAGAAGCCGCGGGCCACCAGCTGGGCGGCGTCCAGGTCCTCCTCGACATAGCCCGCCAGGATCGCGTCCAGGACGTCGTAGGGGGGCAGCGACTGGTCGTCGCGCTGTTCGTGGCGCAGCTCCGCGGACGGGGGCCGGGTGATCACGTCGCCAGGCACCAGTTCGCGCCCTTCCTGGAGGTTGCGCCACTCCACCAGCCGGTAGACCCAGCCCTTGAACACGTCCTTGAGCACGGCGAAGCCGCCCGCCATGTCGCCGTAGAGGGTGGCGTAGCCGACCGACAGCTCGGACTTGTTGCCGGTGGTCAGTACCAGCCAGCCGTATTTGTTCGACAGCGCCATGACCAGGTTGCCGCGGATGCGCGCCTGCAGGTTCTCCTCGGTGATGTCGGGCTCGGCGCCGGCGAACGTGTCGGCCAGCATGGCGTCGTAGACGTCCATCGCGGGCTCGATGGCGATCTCGACGACGTCGGCGCCCAGGTTGGCGGCGATCGTGCGGGCGTCCGACTGGGTCGCCGCGGAGGAGTAGGTGGAGGGCATGACCACGCACGTCACACGCTCGGCGCCCAGGGCGTCCACGGCCAGCATGGCCACCAGCGCGGAGTCGATCCCACCCGACAGCCCGAACACCACCCGCTCGAAGCCGTTCTTGTCGGCATAGTCGCGCAGCCCGGTGCGCAGCGCGGCGTAGACCTCCGCCTCCGCGCCCAGCGGCTCGACCACTGGGCCGCCGACGTTCGTCGGCTCACGCGGTACCTCGAGCGTGGCCAGGCGGGCCACCGCGTCAAGCTCACCGCCGCGGCGGGCGGCGCGTACGTCGGCCCGTCGGCGGGAATCCTTCAGCCGCGCGCCGCCGACCGCCGCCGGATCGATCGTGCACACCGTCAGCGACTCCTCGAACTGAGGCGCCCGGGCCACCACCCGACCCTCGTGGTCCAGCGCCAGGCTGTGGCCGTCGAAGATCAACTCGTCCTGGCCGCCGACCAGGTTGCAGAACAGGATCGCGGACTGGTAGTCACGTGCCCGCTGGACGAGCATCTGTTCGCGCTCCATGCCCTTGCGGGCGTGGTAGGGCGAGGCGGACAGGTTCACGATCACGCGCGCTCCGGCAAGGGCCTCGGTGCTGGCCGGCGGTCCGGGCATCCAGATGTCCTCGCAGATGGACAGGCCGATCGAGATTCCGTTGATCTCGATGGTGGCGGGCGCGGCCCCGGCCTGGAAGTAGCGCTGCTCGTCGAAGACGCCGTAGTTGGGTAGGTGCATCTTGCGGTAAACGCCGGCCACGCGGCCCTCGGCCAGGACCGCTGCGGCGTTGTAGGTATCCCCGGCGGACAAGGGAAAGCCCACCACCGCCACGATGTCCCTGGCGTGAGCGGCCAGCTCCTGCAGCGCGTGGCCGGTGGCCTCGAGGAAGTGTGTCTTCAGCAGCAGGTCTTCGGGCGGGTAGCCCGTGAGCGCCAGCTCGGGCAACACCACGAGCTGCGCCTGCTCGGCGCGCGCGTGGTCGATCGCGGCCGCGATCCGGTCGGCGTTGCCGGTCAGGTCTCCGACCGTGCTGTTGATCTGCGCGAGCGCTGCACGCAGCGGCTCGAGGCGTTGGCCCATGTCCCGATTCTAGGGTCAGGCCACGCGTGCTACGCGAGCGTGGGTGCACTCGGCCAGGCGCCTGGGATCCACGTCGAACAGGCTGTGACCGTCGCCGCCGGCAGCCCAGACCCGATCGTGCTCCAGCAGGTCCTCGTCGAGCACCACCGGCAGATCGTGTCCGAAGGGCGGCACGCCGCCCACGCAGTAACCAGTCGCGGCCCGCACCTCGTCGGCCGAGGCCTGCCGGATCTCGGCCACGTCCAGGGCGTCGGCCAGCAGGTCCACGTCCACGCGGTGGGCGCCTGAGGCCACGCACACCACCGGGTCACCGTCGGCTACGAACACCAGCGACTTGGCGATCTGATCCTGCGTGCAGCCCAGCACCGTGGCCGCTTCCTGGGCGGTGGCGGTGGACTGTTCCAGGTAGCGAACGTCGACCTCAAGGCCCAGGTTTCGCCCGCTTTCGACGACTTTCTCGCGCACCGCTCTAGGTTACTCCCACCGGTTTGGGCGCATCTGTGGCCAGGGTCACACCGGCGACCGCGGCCAGTTCCTCGAGCGAGGCGTACAGGTCGCCCGCCAGGTCGTCCAGGTCGTGCATCACGTCGTAGTCGCCGACCAGGCCGAAGTTCATCTTCCCGTCGTAGCTCATGATCGCCACGCCCAGGCCCTGACCCTTGGCCAGCGGCACCATCGGGAACGGGTCAACCGCCTTGCGGCCCATCAGGTAGAGCGGGATCTGGGGCCCGGGCACGTTCGTGACCACCAGGTTGAACATGCGCTGGCGACCCATCAGCCGTGAGGCCTGTGCCATCACGGTCGGCGGCGCGTAGCCGGTCAGGTCGGTGAGCACCTGGGCGCCCAGCGCCTGGCCACTGTCCTTGAGGTCCGACATCTGTTCGCGGACGATCTCCAGCCGCGCCTCGGGCTCCTGGCACCACACCGGCAGCGGCGCCATCATGGCCGCCACCTTGTTGCCCAGCTCGCCGTGCTCGCTGTCGGCGCGCACGCTGACCGGCACCATCGCCTTGAGCTCGAGGCCATCGGTTGGCTGCCCGCGGCGGCGCAGGTGGCGACCCAGCGCGCCGGCCACGGTGGCCAGCACCACGTCGTTGACCGTGCCGCCGAGCTCGTTCTTGATCGCCTTGATGTCGGCCAGCTCGGTGCGTACCCAGGTGAAGCGCCGGTGGGGGCCGATCGCGCGGTTGTAGGGGCTGGGCGGCGCCGGGTTGAGCCCGGCCCAGGCCATCGCCCCGACCCCAACGGCCGCGCGTCCGACGCTGTCGGCCACCTTCCGCGGGCCGCGGAACAGGGCGCGTACCGAGCGCACCAGCTCGCCGGGCACGGTGGCCCGCTCCAGCAGCGCCTCACCGAGCAGCTGTGCGCTGGAGGGGGCGGGCGCGGGCAGCCAGCGCCGGCCCGGGTCGGGTGGGGCGGCCGGGTCCGCCGACGTGTCGAACAGCACGCTGAAGATGTCCACGCCCGAAACGCCGTCCACAAGCGCGTGGTGGGTCTTGGCCAGGAGGGCGAAGCGGCCCCGGTCGAGGCCCTCGACGAGGTAGATCTCCCACAGCGGCTTGTCGCGGTCCAGCTGCTGCGCGAACACGCGGCTGGCGAGTGCGCGCAGCTGGTCCTCGGTGCCCGGTGCGGGCAGCGCGGTGGCGCGCACGTGGTAGCGCAGGTTCAGGTGTGGGTCGTCCACCCACCGCGGGCGCCCCTGGCCGAGGGGTACGAAACCCAGCCGCTGGCGGTAGCGCGGCACCAGGTGCAAGCGCCCCTCGATCGACTCCAGCAGCTCTTCGTACGGCGGTGGATCGCCCTCGAAGACCATGACCGAGGCCACGTGCATGTGAGCCGACGCGTCCTCCAGGTGCAGAAACGACGCGTCCAGTCCAGTCAGGCGATCTCCAGGCATAGGTTCAACTTACCCCCGCAGGAGGGTGCTTGCACCGTTCGGTGCAGCTGTGACCAGCCTCACACGAGCGTGGCGGGGCCGTCCCTACGGTGGCTGGTCGCTGTTCATTCGGCTGCGCCCCTGGGCGAGCCGGTCTCTGCGCGCCTGGCGCGTAGACGCCGGCACGACATGCCCGCAATACCCCCGACGCAGCCGGGAAAGGCATTCCGTTGTTCAATCGACTTACCGTGCGTGCACGGGGACTGGCTGTGGCCGGTCTCGCAGTGTGCGCCACCACAGCAGGCGCGCTCACCGCGTCGGAGATCCAAGCGGCTGACGCCGCGACCCCCGCCACCCAGGCCAAGCCGCCGGTAGCGCGTGCAGCCTCCGTGAAGGCCGTCTCCACCCGCCACGTGCGGGCCGGGCGCGCCGCGCGGGTGCGGGGCAAGGTCGCCCCCGCGAAGGCCGGGCGCAAGATCGTCCTGCAGGTGCGAACCGGCAAGGGCTGGAGGACCGCCAAGCGCGGCATCACCCGTGCGGGCGGCAAGTTCCGCATGAAGTGGAAGGCCCCGCGCGCGGGCCGTTACCGGCTGCGGGTGAAGTTCCGCGGTGACAACACGGCCACGGCGGCCGCCGCCAAGTCCTGGCGCGTAAACGCCTACCGCGGCAGCCACGCCTCGTGGTACGGCCCCGGCCTGTACGGCAACAAGCTGGGCTGCGGCGGCACGCTGTCGGCCAGCACCGTGGGCGTGGCCCACAAGTCGCTGCCGTGCGGCACCAAGGTCACGTTCCGCTACGGCCGCCGGTCGGTTGCGGCGCGTGTCGTGGACCGCGGCCCCTACGTCGCCGGGCGCGAGTGGGACCTGACCGCCGCGCTGAAGCAGAAGCTCGGCTTCCCCTCGACGGGCACGGTCCTGACGACGCGCTAGACGCTGAGCTCGAGCTGGCCCGCCCCACGTTCGGGGCGGGCCGGCCCGGGCGTCTCCATACCCGCCACGCGCACCCCCAGTAGGCGCACCGGGCGCGCCGGGTCCAGGCCGCGCAGCAGCTCCAGCGCGACAGGCCAGAGGCCCTCCAACGTGTTGACCGGCGCCGGCAGGGTGCGCGCGCGGGTGTGGATCTGGAAGTCGTCGGTGCGCACCTTGATGCCCACCGTCCGCCCGCTGCGCCCGTGGCGCTCCAGGTCGTCACACAGCTGGCGGGCCAAGTCCGCCAGCACGGGCTCCAGCTCGGCCAGGCCGCGCAGGTCCGTGTCGAAAGTGGTCTCGCGCGACTCCGACTTGCGCACGCGGTCGGTCTCCAGCATGCGGTCGTCCTCGAATCGGGCCAGCGCGGCCAGGTGCGGGCCCAGGCGGCCGCCGAACCACTCCGACAGCCGCTCGTCGGGCATCGCCGCCAGCTGGTCCAGGCGCTTGATACCGCGCTGCTCCAGCTTGGCTGCCGTCTTGGGGCCGATGCCGGGGATCAGCAGGGGAGGGGAGGGGCCGAACCGCTCCCGGGCCTCGGCGGCCGTGAGCATCAGGAAGCCGTTCGGCTTGTCGGCGTCCGACGCCACCTTGGCCACCAGCTTGTTCGGCCCGATGCCGATCGAGCACGCCAGGCCCGTGGCGCGCGTAACGGCGGCCTTGATCCGCCGCCCGGCCGCGTTGGGGCGCTCGATTCCGGTCAGGTCGAGGTAGGCCTCGTCCAGGCTCACCGCCTCCACGGTCTCGACCTGGGCCCGGAGCGTCTCCATGACCGCCGCCGAACGTGCCCGGTAGAAGTCGAGGTCCGGCGTCACGAACACCGCATGCGGGCACAGCCGCCGCGCCCGCGCCGCGGGGGTCGCGCTGAATACCCCGAACTTGCGTGCCTCGTAGCTGGCGGTGGTGACCACGGCGCGCGGGCCCGACCCCGCCACCACGACCGCCTTTCCCTTCAGCTCGGGCCGGCGCTGCAGCTCCACGGACACGTAGAAGGCGTCCATGTCGAGGTGGGCGTAGATGCGGGGCCAGGCGGCGTGGTCCACGCGTGGAGGGTAGGACCCGGCCCAGACCGCACGGCGTGCCTAGCTAAGGGCTTGGTGCGGGTTAGGGGACGCGCGTCGGGGTTGCTGTGGGCGTTCGCGGCGGGGTCGGCGAAACGATGGGCTGGTTAGGAGGGGTGCGGTTCGCGGTGGTGCGTGGTCGATCGTGCTCGCCACGCGGGAGAAATCGCCCACGCGTTCGCGGGATCGGAGCTCGCGGGGTGCGTCGCAACTTCCGTGCCGCATGCGCGCGGAACTCGCGACGCCTCCCAGGCCGTGTTACGGCAAGGCAACGATTGCGCCGGACAGGTAACGAAACGGCCACCTCACCCAGCGCCGTTTCGCCGACCCCGCCGCCAGCGACCATGCGCCCCGGCGACAAACCGACAACACGCCTCTGATTCACCGTGTGGCCGCCGCGCCTCAGTTCGGCCGAACCAGCACCTCGTTCACTTCCACGTGATCGGGCTGGGACAGGGCGTAGAGGACCGCGCGCGCCACGTCGTCGGCCTCCAGCACGCCGCTGACCGGGTTGTCGAAGAACGGGGTGTCGACCATCCCGGGCGCGATCACCGTGCTCTTGATCTTGGTGTCCGAGACCTCCTGGCGCAGTCCGTCGGCCATGGCGTGCACGGCCCACTTGGTCGCCGAGTACAGCGACCCCGCCAGGTGCACGCGGCCGGCGACCGAGCCGGTGACCAGGAAGTGACCCGCATCCTGCTCCTTGAAGTGGGCCAGGCAGGCGCGGATCGACAGCGCGGCGCCGTAGACGTTGGTGTCCACCATCGCGCGCCAGTGCTCGGGGCTCTCCTCGAGGAAACCGCGCGAGGCGCCGAAGCCGGCGTTTGCGAAGAACGCGTCCAGGCGGCTGAAGCGGTCGAGCGCGGCGGCCACGGCGGCCTCCTGGTCGGCCCACTCGGTCACGTCGCAGCGGATGGCCAACGCGGTGTCTTCGCCCAGCTCGGAGGCGATCGCGTCGATCTTGTCCTGCGAGCGGGCGGCCAGCACCACGCGCCAGCCGTCGGCGGCGGCGGCGCGGGCCGTGGCGGCGCCAATGCCGCTGCTGGCGCCGGTGATCAGGAGTACGGGGGTGTCGGATGAAGGCATGCCTCTGGTCTAGCATGACGCGGCCATCGCCTCCGTCTCCGACATACCCACGCTGACCGAGCGCCCCTCTGCCCGGGCGCTGGGGGTTGTGTTCACGATCGCCGGCTCGCTGCACTTCATCCGACCGGCGATGTACGAGGCGATCATGCCGCCGGCCGTGCCGGCGCACAAGGAGATGGTGCTGCTGAGCGGCGCCGCCGAGGCGGCCGGCGGGATCGCGGCGTTCTTTCCGCGCCTGCACCCGTTTGCACGCTGGTGGCTGATCGCGACGCTGATCGCCGTGTTCCCGGCCAACGTGCACATGGCGGTCAACCCCGACGACATCAAGGGCCTGCCCGACGTCCCGCAGTGGGCGCTCTGGGCGCGGCTGCCGCTGCAGCTGGTCTTCATCGCGTGGGTGGTGCGGGCCACACGGCCCGCGGACTGACCTCAGCCGGTGCAGGCGCGGGGGATGGGGGTGGGGTTGCGCGTCTGCAGGCCACCCTCTCCGGCACGGCCGACCACCTTGCACCAGGTCAGGCCACCGGTGCGGAACTGCACCACGGCGCGGTAGGGGTATCCGGTGACGCCGCGGGCGCGCTCACCGTCGGCGTTGATCACCCGCGCCGTGATCGCGGTGCACGAGTACCGCCCGCTGTTGCGGTCCAGGTCCAGTTCGGGGCGCCGGTCGCCGGGCGGCCCGCCGCACTCGACCGCAAGGGCCCGGTTCAGGCCGCGGCGCCCGCGTGAGTCGGTCAGGATCCGCGCCCGCAACTCCTCGATCGACGCGGCGCGGATGCGGCGGCGCTGCTGTGCGGTGGCGCCCGGGTCGTCGCGATCGGTGGTGGCGGCGCGCGGGCGCTGGATCGCGTTCGCGCGCTTGATGTCCGCGGCGCTCGCGGCCGCGCGCTCGCGGCGTTCGTCGTCGCGGTTGTCACGCCGAACGTCGGAGAGCAGGGGGACCAGCAGGATCACGCCCACGACGGCAGCTGCCGTCAGGACGCCTGCGGCGATGCGGGCGCCGCGGCCCATGCGCACCCACAGCCAGCCGGGGATCTTGGTCAGGCCGGGAAACGGCTCATAGCGGTCCCCGGGCTCGCGCGCCATGGCTCAGGCCGCGGCGGGCACCTTGCCCAGGATGTGTTCGGCGGCCTTCTCGGCCACCATGATCGTGGGGGCGTTGGTGTTGCCGCCGGGGATCACCGGCATGACCGACGCGTCCACCACGCGCAGCCCCTCGAGCCCGCGTACGCGCAGGTCGGGGTCCACGACGGCGTTCTCACCGGTGCCCATCCGGCACGTGCCCACGGGGTGGTAGATGAGTTCGACGCGCTGGCGCAGATCATCCTCGAGCGCCTGGCGGTCGCGGGCCTCGGCGCCGGGAAACAGCTCCTTGCCCAGGCTCTGCGCGTAGGGGCCCGAGTGGGCGATCTCGCGCGCCAGCTCCATGCCGGCCACCATCGATTCCACGTCCTCCGGCTCGGCGAGCGCGTTGGGGTCGATCAGCGGGTGGTCGGAGGGGTCGGAGGAGAGCAGCGTCAGCTGGCCGCGGGACTTCGGCGTGACCAACACCGGGCCGATGGTCACCGCGTGCCCCTCGTACACGCTGGCGCCGTGGTCGACGTAGTAGGCGGGTGCCATGTGGAACTGCACGTCGGCGGCAGGCAGGCCGGGGCGGGTCTTGACGAAGCCGAAGGCCTCGGCCACCGGCGAGGTGAGCGGGCCGGAGCGGCGAAGCAGCCACTCCAGCATCGCCCGCGGCTTCTCGGCGTCCAGCAGGCTGGGGCCGTCGTGGGCGTCCCAGATGCACACGCAGAAGGGGTGGTCATGCAGGTTCTGGCCCACACCGGGGAGGTCGTGGCGCACGCTCACGCCGACGTCATCCAGGTGGCCGGCGGGACCGATCCCCGAGACCATCATCAGCTGGGGCGAGCCGTAGGCGCCGGCGCACAGGATCACTTCGCGGTCCGCGCGCACGGTCTCGGACTTCCCGCGGCGGCCGGCCAGCTCGACGCCGGTGACCTGGTCGCCTTCGAGCTGCAGGCCGCGCACCGACACGTTGGTGCGCACCGTCAGGTTCGGGCGCTTGATGTTCGGCTTCAGGTAGGCGTCCGCCGCGCTCCAGCGCTTGCCGCCGTGCTGGGTCACCTGCGCGGGGCTCACACCGTCCTGCTCCGGACCGTTGTAGTCGCGGTTGTACGGAATCCCGGCCGCCTCTGCCGCGGCGTAGAACTGATTGGTCAGATCATGTGGCGAGCGAACCTTGGACGTGCGCAGCGGTCCCCCGGCGCCGTGGATCTCGTCGGCGCCCGCGGCGTAGTCCTCGGCGCGGCGGAAGTAGGGCTCGACGTCCTGCCAGCCCCAGCCGGCGGCGCCCTCGCGTTCCCACAGGTCGTAGTCGATCGGCCGTCCGCGGACGTAGAGCATCGCGTTCATGGACGACGACCCGCCCAGCGAGCGGCCGCGCGGCGTGTAGAGCTCCCGGTTCGCGCAGCCCGGCTGAGGAACGGTCGAGTAGTCCCAGTCGAGCTTGGTGTGGAACTGCTTGCCGAACGCCGCCGGGATCTTGATGTTGGGGCTGCGGTCCTTGCCACCGGCCTCCAGCAGCAGCACCCGGACACCGGGGTCCTCGGTCAGCCTGGCCGCCAGCGTGCAGCCGGCGGAGCCGGCGCCGACGATGACGTAGTCGTATCCGCTCACTCGCGGCCGAGGCTACTAGCGTGGCGGGCTTGAGCCAGGCAGAACAGCCCGACCGGCGCCAGGAGCTGCTGGCGTTGGGCGCCGCGCTGGTGACGGTGGTGCTGTGGGCCAGCGCGTTCGTGGGCATCCGCGCCGCCGGCGAGGACCTGACCGGCGGGGCGCTGTCGCTGGGCCGGCTGGTGGTGGCCAGCGTGGTGCTCGGCGTGATCGTGCTCGCGCGCAGCGAAACGCTGCCCGCGCGCCGCGACCTCGGCCTGGTGCTGACCTGTGGCGTGCTCTGGTTCGGGATCTACAACGTGGCTCTGAACGAGGCCGAGCGGCGGGTGGACGCGGGCACCGCGGCGATGCTGGTCAACGTCGGGCCGATCCTGATCGCCCTGTTGGCGGGCTGGCTGCTCAAGGAGGGCTTTCCGCGCACGCTGTTGCGCGGCATGGCGGTGGCCTTCACCGGCGTGGTCATCATCGGCCTGGCGACCTCACAGGACGGTCTGACAGCCAGCACGGGCACGCTGCTGTGCCTGGTGGCGGCTGTTACCTACGCGGGCGGTGTGGTGGCCCAGAAGCCGCTGCTCTCGCGCTCCTCGGCGCTGGCCGTGACGTGGGCGGCGTGCACCGTGGGCGCGGCGGTGTGCCTGCCGTTCACGCCGACGCTGCTGGACGAGGTGGGGGAGGCCGGCGCGGGCTCGATCGCCTGGACGGTGTACCTGGGCATCTTCCCGACCGCGATCGCCTTCACCACCTGGGCCTACGCGCTGACGCGCAGCACGGCCGGCCGGATGGGCTCGACCACCTACCTGGTGCCGCCGCTGGCGATCCTGATGGCCTGGGCGATCCTGGGCGAGACGCCGCCGCTGCTGGCGCTGCTTGGCGGGGTGCTGTGCATGGCGGGGGCGGCGATGGCGCGCCGGACGCCGGCGCGAGAGCGCGTGACTACCGAGGTCTAGGGCCTCTCGGCCGTGTCGGCCGCGGGCGCCGACTCGATCACGCCCAGGATCTCGCGCACGCGGCAGACCAGGAGGCGTTCGTCCTCGACCTCGACCCAGACACCGGCCGAGCGCGGGAACACCACGTGGTCGCCGGGCGCCACCGGCATCTTGAAGTCCGGCAGGTCGGGCGGGCCGTCGCCGGCGGCCAGCACGATGCCCTCGTTCGGCGGCATGTGGTTGGTGCCCTCGGGAACCACGAGACCGGACTTGCGCATGCGCTCTGGCTCGAGCTCCTTGATGACCACTTGGTCGAAGAGGGGGCGCAGGACGTCGGGCACGGCGCCAACGGTAATGGCAGCGCGCCGCTGACGGCTAGGACCGGTCAGCGCGGCCTGGTGAGCCGTCGCAGCATCCGGGCGGTCGCCGACAACCGCGGGGGGCGCCAGACCCAGCGCTTCTCGGACGGCCACGCGTACACCGGGGCGCCGTCGTGGATCATGCCCAGCAGGCCGGGCTGACCGAGCTCGCGGGCCGCCCATTCGTAGAGGAGCTGGAGGCGCGGGCCGATCACTCCGTAGTCGAGCAGGCGGCCCAGGCCCCGCTCGCTCTGGATGTACGTCTCGATCCGCCCGTCGGCCGGGTAGCGGTCTGGGAGTACCCGGCCAAGCGACAGGAACACCCCGGCCATGCCCAGCCGGGGGTCGCCGAGCACCCGGCACAGCGGCGCCAGCGTTCCCAGTGCAAGCCGTGGCGCAGCGGCCAGGGCGTGTGCGTACAGGACCCGCAGGAGCACGACGTTCAGGAAGAAGCACTCGACCTCGTTCTCCTCGCCGGCCAGGTCGCGGTGCGCCAGGAACGCAGCGACCACGCTGGCGTTGTGCGCCCGGTACCAGTTGCGTACCGTCGGCTGGGCGATGAAGGCCGTGCCCAGCGCGATCGTCGCCGAGGAGGGGTCGCCGCCGAGGCCGCCGCTGCGCCCTACCGCCTCACAGGTGTCGCGCAGGAGCCGCTCGTTCACCGCTCGCCACCAGGGGCTGCCCGGGACCGGGGCGGTAAGCGGGTTCAGCACTCCGCGGTCGAGCTGCCAGCGCATGAACGACAGCGCCGCCCTGCGAAATGGCAGGTGGCGCGACCGGGGCGCGCCAGCCGGCCCGTAATAGGCCTCCGCCATCAGCGCCAGGCGGCCGGCCGGATCGTCGCGGGTCGCCTCCACCTTCTCGGCTGCGCGCGCCGCGGCGGAGACCCCGGCCCTGTGGCCGGTCGCGCGCCGGCCGGGGCGGGTGTAGCGTGGGCGCAAGGGACTCAAATGTAAGGGGTACGTCATGCGTTACGCAGTCGCTGTAAGCGCCGTGCTGACAGTGGCAGTGTGCGCGCCCGGGGTCACCTCAGCGAAGACGTTGCAGGTGGACGACGACCGGCTCCAGTGCAGCTCGGCGCCCTACACCGCGGTCCAGGCCGCCGTGGACGCAGCAGCCGCGGGCGACGAGGTGCGCGTCTGCGCCGGCACCTACCGCGAGCAGATCGTGCTGCCATCGGACAAGCCCAACCTGAGGCTGCGCGCCGTGTCGGTCCTGCAGGCCACGCTGCGCGAGCCGCCCGCCGGCATCGACAGCCGCCACAGCTCGGGCTTTCCGTCCAGAACCCGGGATCCGGTAGCGGTCGTGGTGTTGCGGGGCAGAAACACGCTGCTGCGCGGATTCCGGATCGTGGGACCGACGACCCTCGCCGACCCGGACCACGGGTGCAGCCGCCACATCCATGCTTCTGCCGTGGCCGTGCCGGATAACTCAGCCACTATCGATGCGAACCATCTGACCAGCGCACGGATCACGTGCCCCTTCTCCGGCGGGTCCTTCGAGCAGGGATCCGCAGTGCACGTCGGCGACGTGGACCTCTCGTTCAGCAACAGCAACGCATTCGCTGCCGTCAAGATCGACCGCAACAAGATCGACGGGTTGGCAGGGGTTATCGCAGAAGCCAACCCGCGGATCACCCTCCAGCGCAACGACATGAGCGGTGAGCGGGCCGGTTTCCTCCTCGGGGAGTCCGACGGCTTCGACGGGGAGCCGAACTTCACCGCCATCGTGCGTGACAACGACATCGCCGGCTATGGGGTCGGCGTCGCCGTGTTCACCGGCGGGCGTCCGCTGGTGAGTGGCAACCGCCTGCGCAACAACCAGACCGGGATCCAGGTCAGGGACAACGCCGACGGTGAACTTCGCGGCAACTCCATCGAGGGTGGCGGCACCGGGATGTCCCTGGGCGGGAGCAGTAGCGCCCTCGACGGGGCGTTCCGCTACCTCGTGCGCAACAACCGGGTGCGCGGTCAGACCGGCGACGGCATTCACATCGGCGTCGGCTCGGCCAACCAGCTGTTCGACAACAGCGCGCTGGGCAGCGGCGGGCTCGACTGTCGCGACGACACCGTCGGCGGCCGCACTGCGGGCACGGACAACGTGTGGGCCCGGAACGTGGGCGTGACCGACAGCCCCGACGTCTGCAGGGCGCCCTGAGGGAGCGGAGGGAGCGCCAATCTCCAACGCCTCATAATGTGCGTTATGTGAACCACGAGGATTTGACTGACGCACCGCACCCCCCAGATGTCGGGTCTTGGCGGTTAGGGCGCGCCCGCCCTGGGGAGGCTCAGACATATGCACCTGGAGGGCGCAGTGGCAGTCGGATCGCACGCCGGACCTGTTCGACAGCGAACCCGGCGGGAGCGGTTGATCGAGCACCACATGCCGCTGGCGCGCCGGCTGGCGGCCCGGTACCGCAATTCAGGTGAGTCGCTGGACGATCTCGTGCAGGTCGCCTGCCTGGGCCTGATCAAGGCGATCGACCGCTACGACCCCGACGCGGGCCCGTTTCCCCGCTTCGCGGTTCCCACCATCACCGGCGAGCTCAAGCGCCACTTCCGCGACAAGGGCTGGTCCATGCGCGTGCCACGCGACCTGCAGGAGCGTGCGATGAGCGTCGGCGATGCCGTGGACCACCTGGCAACCGAGCTGGGCCGCTCGCCGACACCGCGCGACGTGGCCGACTTCACCCGCTTGTCGCTGGAGGACGTGCTGGAAGCCATGGACGCGGCCAGCGCGTACACGCCCATGAGCCTGGATTCGCCCCAGCCTGGCAGCGACGGCGACGACGACCACGCGTTGGTGAACCACCTGGGCGATGAGGACCCCGGTTACGGCATGGCCGAGCTGCGCCCGACGGTGGCGCCCGCCGTACGCGCGCTGCCCCGGCGCGAGCGCGAGATCCTGCGCCTGCGCTTCGTCGAGGACCTGACCCAGACCGAGATCGCCGACCAGGTCGGGATCTCGCAGATGCACGTGTCGCGGCTGCTGCGCCGCTCGCTGGACAAGCTGACCCGGGCCACCGCCGGGACCGCCGCAGTTCTTGACGCCCAATAGCGTCTAGCTGTGGCACATAGCGAGTTGCTGATCCTGGGCCTGCTGGTCGCGGTCGCGGGCCTGGCCGTGGTGGCCCGGCTGGTCCGCGTCCCGTACCCGATCCCGCTGACCGTCGGCGGCCTGGCGCTGGGCTTCGCGCCAGGGGTCCCCGACGTGTCCCTGGACCCCGATCTGGTGCTGCTGCTTTTCCTGCCGCCGCTGCTCTACAGCGCGGCCTTCTTCGCCAACCTGCGCGAACTTCGGAACAACGTGCGCCCCATCACCGGGCTGGCGGTCGGCCTTGTGGCCGGCACGATGGCGATCGTCGCGGTGATCGGCCACGAGGTGATCGGCCTGCCGTGGGCGGCCGCGTTCGTCCTGGGTGCCGTGGTTTCGCCGGCGGACGCCGTGGCGCCGACGGAGATCCTGCGCCGCCTGAACGTGCCGCGGCGCGTGATCACGATCGTCCAGGGCGAGAACCTGACCAACGACTGGACCGCGCTGGTGGCGTACAAGTTCGCCGTGACCGCGGTTGTCACGGGCGGCTTCTCGCTACTCGAGGCCGGCCCCGAGTTCGTGTTCACAGGCGTCGCCGGGATCGCAATCGGCGTGGCCGTGGGGATCGTGATCGCAGCGGTGCGGCGGCGCATCGACGACCCCCTGACCGACATCACGATCTCGCTGCTGACCGCCTACGCGGCCTACCTGCCCGCAGAGGAGCTGGGCGCTTCCGGCGTGATCGCCGCGGTCACGGTGGGCGTGTGGCTGGGCTGGCGGTCGTCGGAGCTGACCGATCACGAGACACGGCTGCAGCTGAACGCCATCTGGGGCGTGCTGCAGTTCCTGCTGAACGCCTTTCTGTTCGTGCTGATCGGGCTGCAGCTGCCGAGTGTGCTCGACGGTCTGAGCGGCCGCCCGGCCGAAGAGCTGCTGGCCTACGGAGCGCTGATCTCGCTCACGGTGATCGTGGTCCGGATCGTGTGGGTGTTCGGCTTCATGTACCTCCCCCGCCGTGTACGCGGGCGGCTGGCGGGCGAGGACGTGCACCAGCCGGCAAGCGAGACCGCGCTGGTGGCGTGGTCGAGCATGCGTGGCTCGGTGTCGCTGGCCGCCGCGCTGGCCATCCCGCTGACCGTGGACGGCGGCGGCCCGTTCCCCGAGCGCGACCTGATCGTGTTCCTGGCCTTTTGCGTGATCCTGGCGACGCTGGTCGGCCAGGGGCTGCTGTTCCCGGCGGTGATCCACGCCGTGGGGGTCGAGGACGACACCCGCGACCTGGACGAGGAGCTCAACGCGCGCCTGGAGATCGCCTTCGCGGCGATCGACCGGATCGAGGAGATCGCCCACGAGGACTGGGTCTACGAGGGCACCGCGGACCGCGTCCGGCGCCAGTTCGAATACCGCCGGCGCCGCTTCCGGTCCCAGGTCGCCACGCATGAGACGGGCGACGACGACGAGGACTACGAGGGCCGGGCCGAGGGCTATCGCCGCTTCATGGGCGAGGTGATCCAGGCTGAGCGTGCCCGGCTGCGCGCGCTGCGCGACGCGGGCGAGATCACCGACGAGGTGCGGCGCACGATCGAGCGTGACCTGGATCTGGAGCAGGCCTGGCTGGACCCGTCCTAGCCCGCCGGGGGCTGGGGTCCGACGAACAGGGTCTGCGTGGAGCGGCCGATCATCCCGGCCTCGTCGTGCAGCCGGGTGTCCGACATGCCGACCCCGTCCGGCTCCGGGTAGGTGGCGGCGTCCAGGCCCACCCACTCGCCGCCCGGGTGGCGGCGCAGAGTCACCGACACGTCGGCGTTGATGAACATCCAGCGCCGGTAATCCAGCGGCGAACTGACGCCGTTGCCCGAATCGGCCGCCACCAGCACCCTGTGCAACGGGTCCGGCTCCTCCCCCTCCACCAGTGCCACGCGCATCCGCATCCAAGCCAGCGCGGGCCCCGGCGTGGTGAACGCGCCGCGCACGAAGCGGGTCTCCATGGCGGTGTGGTAGCCGACGTCTTGGCCGGTCGGGAAGAAGTCGACCTCCTCCCCCTCCCCTGGGCCTGGTACCGGACCGGGCTCGGGCGTGGCCGGGTCCAGATCCATCGGGTCGGTGGTGCGGATGCGCCAGGCGCGGGCGCGCATGATCGGCTTGCCCTCATTGGCCATCGTGCCCTCGACCAGCTCCACGCTGCGCCCCGGGCGGACCACCTCGGCCGTGACCGTCAGGGGCGCGATGGGCACGGGTCCGAGGATCTCGAACGTGGCGCGGCTCAGACGGCCGGGATCGAGCGCTCCGGCCCGGTCCAGCTCACGGCCCAGCAGCGCGCACGGCGGCCCCGCGTGCTGGCTCTGGGGGTCCCACGGGCCCCGGGTCAGCTCGGTTGCGCGGTAGCCGTCCCCTTCGGGAACGTAGAACGCGTTGGGATGGCTCGGCACGCGGTCGATCCTATGGACCGTCTGCCAGACTGGCGGACCGTGGCCAAGCAGAGGCAGATGAAGATGCAGATGCAGGCGGGCGCCCTCCAGGCGATCCCCCTGCTGGAGAGCCGTACGGACGAGCAACTGCGCAGCGAGTCCAAGCACAAGGTGGCGGCCAAGGCGCTGCTGGGCGCGCGGGCGGCGGAGAAATATGACGCCAAGGCGGCGCGGGCGTACTTCAACGAGGCTCTGGCGGGCTGTCACCCGCAGGAGCGCCCGGCGCTGCGTCAGATGATGCAGGCCTCGATGGCGCTGGCCGAGCGGCGGCCCGACGACCTCAAGGCGGCCGTCGAGAAGCTGGGCCAGGAAGCTCCCTCCAGCCGCCAGCTGTTCCTGCTCCGGATCATGGGCTTGATCGCGCCGCCCCCGGGCGCCGGCGTGCTGACGCGCGTTCGCGGCATCGCCATCCTGGTGGCCGCCGTCGTGGTGCTGTTGGCCCTGGGCTTCGGCCTGGCCACGCTCGTGACGCTGCCCTTCGGCGGCGTGGGCACGCTGCCCACCATCCTGATCGGCCTGCTCATCGTGGTCGCCGCGCTGGGCGTCCTGGCGCTGTTCGGGCGTAGGCGGCAGGCCAAAGCCGCCGCCGCGCGCTCGGGTTAGTACCTAGCCCGAGACCTTCGCCTTGCGGATGACCACGGGCTCCAGCGGGGTGCCCGCGCCACCGCTTGCGGGATCACCCAGCTGGCCGATCCGCTCGACCACCGGCATTCCCTCGGAGACCCGTCCCAGCGTGGCGTACTCCGGCGCCAGGTCGGACGCCTGGCCCGTGACCACGAAGAACTGGCTGCCGGCCGAGCCAGGCGGCTCCGAACCGGTCTTGGCCATGGCCACCAAGCCGCGCTTGTAGACGGTGTCCGCGGGCGGCTTGTCGGTGGTGGTGTAGCCGGGGCCGCCCTGCCCCGAGCCGGTGGGATCACCGCCCTGGATCACGAAGCCGGGCACGATCCGGTGGAAGACGGTGCCGTCGAAGAAGCCCTCGCGGGCCAGCGCGACGAACGAAGCCGCTGTGGCCGGTGCGGCCTCCTGGTCGACCTCGATGGTGAACTTCCCGCAGTTGGTCGAGAACGTGACCTCGTAACGCCGGCCGGGCGCCAGGTTGGCCGTGGGCGGGCGCTCCTGGGTGCCGTCGGGCTTGGGTTGAGGAGGCTGAACCTTGCGGCAGGCCGCCGAAGTGCGCTGCGGCACCGCCGCGGCGTCGGTCCCGGCGGTCGAGCCGGCGCTGTTCGCGCCGCCGCCACCGCCGTCATCCCCGCCGCAGCCGGTAACCAGCAGGACGCCGACCAGTACGAAGAGAAGCGCGCGTGACACGCAGCGCAGGGTAGCCAGGCTCTCCCGTCGGCCGTAGGTTGTTGCGGACGCGAGTGACCGCCCTGTCCCCACTGATCGACGGCTACGACCAGCTGATTCTGGATCTGGACGGCTGTGTGCGCGTAGGCGACAAGGCGGTGCCGGGCTCACCCGAGGCCATCGCCGCGCTGCGCGCCGCCGGAAAGCGCGTGGCTTTCGCCACCAACAACTCATGGCATTCGGGCGAGGAGCAGGTCCAGCGGCTGTGGGCCATCGGCGTACAGGCATCGCTTGCCGACGTGGTCACGGTGGGCGGCGCCCTGCAGCACCTGCTGGCCGAAACGCGCACCGACCGCGGCGCGTTCGTGATCGGGAGCGACGTGCTCCGGCGCCACGTGACCGACGCGGGCCTGACCGTGGTCAACGGCACGGCGCGGGCGGCCGAGGCCGACGTGGTGATCGTGGGCGGCACCGACGAGTTCGACTACCAAGTGCTGCGTGACGCCGCCCAGTCGGCGCGTCGCTGTGGCGACGTGCTGGCCACCGCGCGCGACCCCACGCTGCCGATGCCAGAGGGCCCGTGGCCGGGCACCGGGGCGCTTCTGGCAGCGGTGGAGGTGGCCTCGGGTCAGACGGCGACGATCGTGGGCAAGCCCGAGGCGCAGCTGATGCTGGCAGCCCTGGACCGCCTCGGGGACGGCCGCACGCTGGTGGTGGGCGACCGGCTGGACTCGGACGTGGCCGCCGCCGGAGCCGCCGGGCTGGACGCCGCGCTGGTGCTCAGCGGCGACGGGACCGGCGTGGTGGCCGAGGACGGGCCTCAGCCGGTGGCCACGGCTGACACGCTGGCCGACCTGGTGGGCGTGACCGCCTCGTAGTCCACGCCCAGCAGCGCGGAGGACTCGGCGGTGAGCGCGAGCCCGGCTTCGGCGGCCGCGCGCAGCCCGTCGCCGGGCGCCACGCCACGCTGCTCGTGCAGGTGTGCGGCGCAGACCGCGGCCACGAAGTCGGTGTGGCGGTTACCGTGCACCGCGACCGCACCCGCCGGCCGCAGCTCGGCCCGCAGCAGGCCCAGGATCTCCTCCAGCGCATCGCCGCCGTCCGCCGTCACGGGCACGGGCACGTGGTGCCAGCGCAGCCCGGCCGCCTCGTACGCGGCCAGGTTGTGGCGGGTGGTCATGGTGCTGATGACCGTGCGCACCCGCCGCTGGACCAGCCACGCGATCTCGCCCTCGCGGCGCTCGGGCCGATGGCTGCGGCCCCCTCCCCCGGGTCGCTCCAGGGCCACCAGCTTGCGCGGGCGCGCCCACCAGGTCCTGCGCGGCTCGATCATGTCCGTCCCTCCTCGGTCGCGTTCTTGTGTGGTCAAGGCCGCGGCGCGCCGGTTCTCGCCCCCGCCCGGGCCTAAACTGGCCCACATCCGACGGCTGCTGGTCCTCTGCAACCCGACGGCCGCCGGCGGGCGTGCCGTGCGCCGCCTGCCCGAGGTCGAGACCGAGCTGCGCCGGCTTGGCGCGGACTTCACGACCGTGCAGACGCTGGACGCGGGCCACGCGCATGACCTGGCGGCCGAGGCCGGAGGCGAGGGGACGAGAGTCGTCGCCGTCGGTGGTGACGGCATGCTGCGCCCGCTGGCCGCTGCTTTGCGGCACACCGACGGCTCGCTGGCCGTGATCCCGGCCGGGCGCGGCAACGATTTCGCCCGTGTGGTCGGGATCCCGGAGGATCCCGTGGCTGCGGCCCGCATGGCCGTGGACGGCCGAGAGCGCATGATCGACGTGGCCGAGGTCGACGGCGAGGTCTTCCTGGGGATCGCCAGCCTGGGCTTCGACTCCGACGCCAACCGGATCGCGAACGAGTCGCGCGTGATCCGCGGGAACCTCGTGTACCTGTACGCGGCTCTCCGCGCGCTGTGGTCATGGGAGCCGGGGAACTTCACGGTCACGGTGGACGGCGAGGCCCATCAGCTGACCGGCTACTCGGTCGGCGCGGCCAACTCCAAGGCCTACGGCGGCGGCATGTACGTGGCTCCCCAGGCGGAGCTTGACGACGGTCAGCTGGACATCGTCGCGCTCGGCAACGTGTCCAAGCTGACGTTCCTCGGCCGCGTTCTGCCCAAGGTGTTCAAGGGAACCCACATCGGCGAGGACTACGTGACCGTCCTGCGCGGCCGGCGGATCGAGATCGCCGCTGACCGCCGTTTCCGGGTGTATGCCGACGGCGACCCGATCGCCGACGTGCCGGTGACCATCACCGTGGCCCAGCGCTGCCTGCGCGTGGTCGGGCCCGCGTGAGCCCGAGCCTGACTCGCGGGGCGGCCCGTACGGTGCGATCGCTTTCGCGGCGCCTCGGCCGGGGCGGCGGCACCACCCTGCCGGGCCGGCTGCTGCTGCGCGCCGATCCGGACGCCATGCGTGAGATGGCCGGCCGGTTGGACCAGGGGTCGGTGCTGATCTCGGCCACCAATGGCAAGACCACCACCGCCGCGATGGTCGCGGCCATCCTCGAGGCTGATGGGCGCTCGCTGGTGCACAACCGGGCGGGGTCGAACATGGGCTGGGGCGTGACCACCTCGCTGCTGGACGCGCGCCCCGGGCGTGACCAGATGGGCCTGTTCGAGGTCGACGAGGCCTGGCTGCCCGCGGTGGCCGAGGCGGTCCAGCCGCGCGCGTACCTGCTGTCCAACCTGTTCCGCGACCAGCTGGACCGCTACGGCGAGCTGGAGACGCTGGCCGACCGCTGGGCCGAGCTGGTGGCCGCCGAAGCTGCGGCCCCCGGTCGCGCTGTGCGCTTCGTGCTGAACGCCGACGACCCGCTGGTGGCCGATCTGGGCCGCGGCCACGAGGGCGCCGTCTATTTCGGGGTTGGCGACCGCGCCCAGGCGCTCCCCGAGCTCCAGCACGCGGCCGACTCCAAGCACTGCCGGAACTGCGGCACGCCCTACACCTACGACGCGGTGTTCATGGGCCACATCGGCCACTACCGCTGCCCCAACTGCGGCCGCGAACGGCCCGCGCCGGCGGTCGAGGCCACCACCGTCGAGCTGCAGGGCATGAGCGGCGCCCGCCTGGTGCTGTCCACCCCCGCGGGCGAGCTCGAGCTCACGCTGCGCCTGCCGGGGCTCTACAACGTCTACAACGCGGTCGGCGCCGTGGCGCTGGCACTGGAGTTGGGCGTGCCGCTCGACAAGGTCGGGCCGGCGCTGGAGGGCTTCGGTGGCGCGTTCGGGCGCGTGGAGACGATCGCCGTGGACGGGAGGCCGGTCTCGATCCTTCTGATCAAGAACCCCGCCGGCGCCAACGAGGTGCTCCGCACGCTGACGATCGAGGACGGCCAGGTGGATCTGTGGCTGGCCCTGAACGACCGGATCGCCGACGGCCGTGACGTGTCCTGGATCTGGGACGCCGACTTCGAGTTGCTGGCCGGGCGCGTGCGCCGTGTGACCTGCACGGGCACGCGCGCCGAGGAGATGGCGCTGCGGCTGAAGTACGCCGGCATCGACGCCGTGCCCGCGGTGGACCGCGACCTGGGCGCATCCCTGGACGCAGCCGTGGCCGACCACCCATCGCGGGTGGCAGGTGGCGGCGAGGCGGGCCTGCCGCTGTACGCGCTTCCCACGTACACGGCGCTGATCGAGCTGCGTGAGCTGCTTGCCGACCGTGGGCTGGCGGGGCGGTGGGCGGATTGAGCGGGCCGGAGTGGGTGTTCGGCTATGCGTCGCTGGTGCCCGACGCCGCCGGCGGCGGCTCCGTGGAGGCACGCCTTGCGGGTCACCAGCGGGTGCTGGGCGTGGCTCACGACAACCGCCGCCTGATCCCCGGCTACAAGAGCTACCACCGCCGCGACGACGGCTCGCGCCCCGACGTGTACGTGGCCTTCTTCGACCTCGAGGCCGCCGCCGGCGTGACGATCGATGGGCTGGCGTTGCCCGTGGACGCCGGCCGTCTGGAGGCGCTGGACGCGCGCGAGGCCAACTACGAGCGGGTGGACGTCACAGGCCTGGTGAGCGGCGTGCCGGGCCGCGTGTGGACCTACATGGGACTCCCCGCCGGCCGGGCGCGGCTGGCGCGCGGGCTCGCGGAGGGCACGGCGGTGGTGTCGCGCGACTACCTCGACAAGGTGCACGACGCGTTCCGGGCACGCGGCCCGGAGGCCTATGCCGACTTCCTGGCCACCACCCGAACGAACGGCATCCAAGCGATGGACCTGGACCGGCGCGAAGTGCCGAAGCGGCGGCTGGCGTGAGCGTGGTCGGCTGGCACGACGTGGAGTGCGCGGCCTACGCCGCGGACCTGCCGCTGTGGCGCGAGCTGGCGGAGGAGCGCGGCGGGCCGGTGCTGGACGTCGGCGCCGGCACCGGGCGCGTGGCACTCGACCTGGCCGCACACGGCCACGAGGTCGTGGCCGTGGACGTGGAGCCCGATCTGGTCGCGGCCTGCGCCGAGCGCGCCCGCGAGCGCTCCCTGGCGGTCACGGCGGTGGTTGGCGACGCCCGCAGCCTGGCGCTTGACTCGCGTCACCCGCTGGCCATCTTTCCGATGCAGGTGGCGCAGCTGATGGGCAGCGACGCCGCCCGTGGGCAGCTGCTGGGAGCCCTGCTGGACATGCTCGCGCCTGGCGGTCTGGTGGCCGTCGCATTGGCCGACCCGTTCGCGGGCATCCCCGCAGACGAGATGCTGCCGCCGCTGCCCGATGTGCTTGAGGTGGACGGCTGGGTGCTCTCCTCCACCCCGGTCGCCGTTCGCCCGCTCGAGGGCTCGGTGGCGATCGACCGCCGCCGTCAGGCCGTCTCGCCCGGCGGCGAGCTCTCCGACGAGGCCGCCACGATCGTGCTGGACACCGTGGATCCGGATGCATTCGCCGCCCAGGGAGCGGCCGCCGGCTTCACCGTCCTGCCCTACCGCTCCGTGCCCGAGACGCGCGACTACGTGGGTTCCACGGTCGTGATGCTGGAGGCGCCGCGGTGACGACGCTGCGGCTCTGCGCGCTCTACCCGGAGCTGATGAACATCTACGCCGACCGCGGCAACATCGCCGTCCTGCGTGCACGCTGCCAGTGGCGCGGGCTCGGCTTCGAGCTGGGCTCGGCCAGCGTGGGCGAGCCGCTGGACCAGGGCGCCCACGACCTGTTCTACATCGGCGGCGGCCAGGACCGGGACCAGATCGCCGTGGCGCAGGACATGGCCGCCACCAAGCGCGATCCGCTGCACGCCGCCGCCGACCGCGGCGCAGCGGTGCTGGCCGTGTGTGGCGGCTACCAGCTGCTGGGCCACAGCTACCAGTTGGGTGCCGAGGAACTACCGGGGGTCGGCCTGGTGGACCTGCACACGGTGCGCGAGGACGGCCCGCGTCTGATCGGCAACTGCGCCATCGAGGCCGACCTGGGCACCGGTCCACGGACCATCGCCGGCTTCGAGAACCACGGCGGGCGCACCTACCTGGGCGACCGCTCGCAGGCGCTGGGCCGTGTCCTGGCCGGCCATGGGAACAACGGCTCCGACGGCCTCGAGGGCGTGCGCGTGGGCAATGTGATCGGCACCTACCTGCACGGCCCGCTGCTGCCCAAGAACGTGTGGCTGGCCGATCGCCTGATCGAGCTGGCGCTGGGCATCGCGCTCGAGCCGCTGGACGACGCTCTGGAGGACGCCGCACACGCCAGCGCGCGCCGGGCCGCCGGGGTCTGAGCCTGTGCTGTGTTGCCTACCGTCAGCGCTCGCGGTGGGTCAGACGAAGCTGCGGCTGGGTAGGGACAGCTGCGTTACGGCTTCGTTCGTTTTGTTACGGGAGTGCGCAGGGCGGTTACGGGTTCCGTGCACAGGCGCCTGGATGGACCGCAGGCGAGGACGTCTGGACGATCGTCGTGGCTCTGACGACCACAACCGTCCAAACGTTGCGATCGCCGCCGGCCGAGTGACAGGAGCGTTACGGGCGTGACGGGACGGTTACGAGCCCCTTGCCCCACCCTGCCGGCCGTTTCGTCTGACCCGCCGCGGGCGCCAACGGCAGCCCGCCGGCTAGCGCCGCCCCGTCGATCCGAAGCCCGCCTGGCCGCGCGCCGTCTCCCCAAGGTCGTCGCTCTCCACCAGCGCGGGCGCCTCGTGGCGCACGATCACCAGCTGGGCGATTCGCTCCCCCGGCCGTACCGTGAACGGCTCGGAACGGTCCGTGTTCAGGAGCAGCACGCGCACCTCGCCGCGGTAGCCGGCATCGATCAGGCCGGGCGTGTTGACAAGCGTTATGCCGTGCTTGCGCGCCAGCCCCGACCGCGGCAGCACCAGCCCGGCGTGACCGGCGGGTATGGCCACGGCGATCCCGGTGCCCACGGCCGCCCGCTCGCCCGGGCCCAGCTCGGCCGCCTCGGCGGCGAAAAGGTCGAAGCCGGCGTCATCGTCGTGCGCCCGCGCGGGCGGCGTGGCCGACTCGTCTAGGCGCCGGAAACGCAGCTCCATCAGTGGTGGCCGTTGAGCACGAAGCGCTCGAACCGCGCCGCGGCCACCGCCGGCACCCGAGCGCGCACCACCACGCCCTCGGGCGTGTCCTCGCGCTCCACGTCGCCGGCCAGGTCGTGCAGCTCGGACAGCGATCCGCCCTCCCCGTAGGGCACCAGCAGCTCCATCGAGCGCAGCGTGGCCAGGAAGCGGCCCTCGACCGCCTCACGCAGCGAATCCAGGCCCTCGCCGGTCACCGCCGACACCTGGGCCGCCTTGGGGAAGCGAAACGACAGCTCGCGCCGGCGCTCGGCATCCAGCAGGTCGGCCTTGTTGAGCGCCAGCACCGTGGGCACTTCCCCGGCTCCGATCTCCTCCAGCACCTCCTCAACCGCAGCCAGCATCTCCCCCAGCTCCTCCTCGGGCGCCGAGGCGTCCGCCACGTGCAGGATCAGGTCCGCGCCCATGGCCTCCTCCAGCGTGGCGCCGAAGGCCTCGACCAGCTGGTGGGGCAGCTTGCGGATGAAGCCGACGGTGTCCGTGAGCAGGTAGGTGCGGCCCGATATCTCCATCTGCCGGGTCGTGGGGTCGAGCGTGTGGAACAGGCGGTCCCGGACGGCGACCGAAGCGCCGGTCAGGGAGTTCAGCAGCGTCGACTTGCCCGCGTTCGTGTAGCCCGCCAGCGCCACGGTGGGCAGCCCCGCACGCTCGCGCTCGTGGCGCATGGTCTGGCGCACGCCGCGGGTGCGCTCGAGGCGCCGGCGCAGCGCCGCGATGCGCGAGCGCGCCAGCCGGCGGTCGGTCTCGATCTGCGTCTCGCCCGGGCCCCTGGTGGCGATGCCGCCGCCGGTGGAGCCGCCGAGGCGCTCGAGGTGGGTCCACAGCCCCCGCATGCGGGCCATGTTGTACTCGAGCTGGGCAAGCTCGACCTGCAGCTTGCCCTCGGCCGAGCCGGCGTGGTCGGCGAAGATGTCCAGGATCACCGCGGTGCGGTCGATCACCGGTGTGTCGATGGCCGCCTCGAGGTTGCGCTCCTGGCGCGGTGCCAGCTCGTCGTCCACTGCCACCAGGTTGGCGTCGCTGGCCTTGATCGCCTGTTTGAGCTCCGCCAGCTTGCCCTTGCCGAAGTAGCGGTCGGGGTCGGGCGACTGGCGCCGCTGGGTCATCTCGCCGGCCACGGCTACTCCGGCGGTGCGCAGCAGCTCGGCCAGTTCGGACAGGTCGTGCTCCTCGGGCCCGGCCGAGATGAGCAGCGCGCGCTGCCGTGCCCGGCGGTTGCGGATCCCGTACGTCTGCGCCATTGCACCGAGTGTACGTAGGATGCGGGTCGTGAAGGTCTTTGTGACGGGAGCCACGGGCTTCATCGGCGGCCGGATGACGCGCCTGCTGGTCGAGCGCGGCGACGATGTGGTTGCGCTCGTGCGCGACCCGGCCAAGGCCGCGGACCTGTCTGCCGCCGGCGTCGAGCTGATCCAGGGCGACCTGGGCTCGCTGGATGTGATCGCGCGTGGCGTGCAGGGCGCCGACGCGGTGATCCACGGCGCCGCGATCTACAAGGTCGGGATCACCGCCTCCGAGCGCGAGGGCATGTTCGACGCCAACGTGCGCGGCACCGCGCGGGTACTGGACGCGGCCATCGAGGCCAACGTACCGCGCATCGTGTACGTGTCATCGGTGGTCGCCTTCGGCGATACCGAGGGCGCGGTCGTGACCGAAGAACACGTGCGCCCCCACCGCCGCTTCTCGTCGTTCTACGAGGAGACCAAGGTGCTGGCGCACGAGATCGCCGACGAGCGGATCGCGCGCGGGGCGCCGATCGTGATGGTCCAGCCCGGTGGCGTCTACGGCCCCGGCGACCACTCCCAGCTGGGCACGATGGTCCACCAGGCGGCCACCGGGAAGCTGAAGCTGAAGATGCTGCCCGACGCGGGCTACCTGATGGCGTACGTGGACGACGTGGCCGCCGGCATCGTGCTGGCGCTGGACAAGGGCGAGCCCGGAGAGTCCTACGTGCTGGGCGGGGAGTGCGTGACGATGGGCGAGCTGGTGGACCGGACGGCCGCCGTCGCGGGACGTAAGGCCCCGCGCGCGACCATGCCCACGCCCCTGATCAAGGCCTCCGCCCCTTTCGGGCGCTTCGTGGGGCCGATGATGGGCTTCCCGCCGAACCTGCGCGAGCTGATCCGCTCGTCCGACGGCGTGACCTACTACGCCCACGACGACAAGGCGCGCGCGCGGCTGGGCTACACCTCGCGCACCCTCGACGACGGCCTTCGCGAGACGATCGACTCGTACTAGACTCGCCAGCGGGCGGGGGCCACCGCGAAAGCAGGAGGGGATCATGCCCGAGCAGACGGCCACACAGGCGGCGGTCGACCCCGAGTGGGTCGAGGACTTCATCGGACGCTGGGCGGACGGCTGGAACTCGCACAGTCCCGATCAGCTGCTGGGCCTGATGACCGAGGACATCGTGTACGACGACTCGGCCTGGCCCACGACCATGTGCGGCCACGGCGACGTGCGCGAGTTCCTGGAGCACACCTGGCGCGGGCTGCCCGACCTGCGGTTCACCGTCCGCAGCGGGCCCTACCTGGACGCCGACGCACCCAAGGCCGCGTTCTGGTGGGACGGCCGCGCAACGCACAGCGGGCCGATCGATCCACCCGGGCTCGCGCCCACGGGCCGGCCGCTTGTGTTCGACGGAGCCGACTTCCACGAGTACCGGGACGGCAAGGTGTGCCGGCTGCGGATCGTGTTCGACATGGCCGACATCATGCGTCAGCTGGGTGTGCTGCCTCTCCCCGGTGGCGGGCAGGAGCGGGCGCTGATCAAGATGACCAACCTGCGCGCCAGGCTGCCGGGCCCCCTTTCGGGCTAGCCCGACAGGCTGCTCCGCATACGCTCCACGGCCTCGGCAAGGCGCTCGTCCTCCACGGTCAGCGAGATGCGGAAGAAGCCCTCGCCGCTCTCTCCGTAGGCGCCACCCGGGGACACCACGACGCCCGACTCCTCCAGCACCAGCTCGCAGTACGACGCGGAGGTGTGGCCCTCGGGCACGGGCGCCCAGACATAGATGGTGGCCTTGGGGGTCGGCACGTCGACGCCGATCTCACGCAGCGCGCCCACCACCAGGTCGCGGCGGCGCTGGTAGACGGCGCTCATCTCGCGCGGGATGTGGTCGCCGTCATCCAGCGCGGCGGCGCCCGCCAGCTGGACGGCGTCGAACATGCCGGAGTCGATGTTGGTCTTGAGCTTCCAGTAGGCCTCGCACGCATCGGCGTTGCCCACGAACGCCCCGACCCGCCAGCCGGTCATGTTGTAGCCCTTGGACAGCGAGAAGATCTCGACCCCGACGTCCTTGGCGCCGGGGGTCTGCAGGAAGCTGGGAGCCACGTAACCGTCGAAGGTGGTCTCGGTGTAGGACGCGTCGTGCACCACGAGGATGTCGTTGGCGCGCGCGTACTCCACGACCGTCTCGAAGAAGCCGTCGGGAACCACCGCGCCGGTGGGGTTGTTCGGGTAGTTCAGGAACATCAGCCGGGCCCGCTCGGCATCCTCGGCCGGGATCGCCTCCAGGTCGGGCACGAAGCCCAGCTCGGGCACCAGCGGCATGAGCACCGCGTCGGCGCCGGTCAGCAGCGGCCCGCCGGTGTACACGGGGTAACCGGGATCGGCGGCCAGCGCGCACGTGCCCGGGTCCAGGAAGGCCAGGTTCACGTTGAACACGCACTCCTTGGCGCCCAGCGCGGGGATGATCTCCGTGGCCGGGTCCAGCATCACGCCGAAGCGCCGGTCGTAGAAGCGGGCGAACGCATCGCGCAACTCGGCGCGGCCCCGATTCGACGGGTACTGGTGGGTGGTCGGGTCGTGGGCTGCCGCGGCCAGCGCGTCGGGGACGAGCTTGGGCGTGGGCATGTCCGGGTCGCCGATGCCCAGGCTGATCACGTCCACGCCCTCGGCCTTCTTGGCGTCGATCTTGCGCGCCAGCTCGGCGAACAGATACGGCGGCAGGCGGTCCAGGCGCTCACTGGTCTTCATGCATCCAGCCTCTCGATTGTCTCCAGGAACTCGGGGCTGAGCTCGCCCGCGTACACGGGAACAGCCCAGCCGGTCAGGTCTACGTGCAGGTCTTCGCCGACGGCGACCTCCAGCTCGCCGCCGTCCAGCTTGACGGTCACGGGGCTGTCGGCGCCGCGCAGCACTGCGGCCACGGCCGCGCCGGTGGCACCGGTGCCGGAGGACATCGTCTCCCCCACCCCGCGCTCGAAGATCCGGGCGCGGATCTCGGCGGGGCCGGTCTGGCGCCAGAAGGAGACGTTGGTGCGGTTGGGAAACAGGTCGTGACGCTCGATCGGCGCCCCCAGCGGCGCCAGCTCCAGCTCCTCCAGGTCGTCGCCCCATTCGATCGCGCACTGGGGGTTGCCGACCGAGACGAACTGGAAGCTCAGCTCACGGCCGTCCACGTGCAGCGTGCCGGCGCCGTCGGCGCCGCCCGAGGGGTATGAGTCCGAGGTCAGCGCTGCCCGCCCCATGTCCACCGTGCAAGTGGTCGGGCCGGTGATCTGCGGGCGGACTTCGCCTGCCGCCGTCTGGAGGGAGAACGTGTCGGAATCGACCCAGCCGGAGCGGCGCAGGTACATGACCGCCTCGCGGACCCCGTTGCCCGACAGCTCGGCCTCCGAGCCGTCCGGGTTGAATATCCGCAGCGAGGCCACCATGCCGCGTTCGTCGGTCTTGGACAGCAGCAGGATGCCATCGGCACCGACGCCGGTGTGGAAGGCGCAGAACGCCGCGATCCGGGCCGGGGTCAGCTCGAACGCCAGCGCGTCGGCTTCGATGACCGCGTAGTCGTTGCCCAGGGCTTGCCACTTCTCGAAGCGCACGGCCAGGAACCTAGAGATCGGCGAAGGCGGCTGCTGCCACGGAGGTGGCCACGGACTCGGGCGCGCGCCCGGTCACGTCGGTCAGCCGCACCCCCTCGAGCTTGCGCATCCACGCCAGCTGGCGGCGCGCGTAATTGCGGGTGCGGCGCTTCATGGCCTCGACGTCACCGGTCAGCAGCTCGTCGAAGCCCAGCGCGTAACGGGCGGTGCGGGAGATCCCACCGGCCTCGGCCCGGCGCACCTCGTCGGTCACCCCCGCCGCCAGCATGGCATCCACCCGGGCGTCGATGGCCGCGTACAGCGCCTCGCGTTCCATGGTCAGCCCCACCAGCAGTGTCGGGTGCCGCGTGTCCGCCGTCCATAGCTGGGAATCGTCGTCGGGCCGTGGCGGATCGTGCCCCATTTCCAGCAGCTCCAGGGTGCGGACAAGGCGCTTGGCGTCGCCAGGGTCGACCAGCGCGGCCAGCTCGGGATCCTGCGTCGCCAGCGTGGCGTGCAGCGTGGCCGGGTCCTCGGCCTCCAGCCGTGCGCGCAGCTCCGGCGGCGGTGCCGGCGCCAGGTCCAGCTCGGCCAACGCGGCCCGCAGGTAGAGGCCGGTGCCGCCCACCACGATCGGCGTGCGGCGTGCCGCCAGCGCCGCATCGATCTCGGCGTGCGCGGCCTCCATGTAGCGGCCGGCCGAGTACTCCTGGTCCACCGGCACGAAGCCCACCAGGCGGTGCTCCAGGCGCTCGCGGTCGGCGGGCGTGGGCGCCCCCGTCAGGATCTCCAGGCCGCGGTAGACCTGGAGCGCGTCGGCTGAGATGGCCACCGGGTCCGCGCCCCGTTCGCGCAAACGGTCGGCCACGGCCAGAGCCAGGGCGGTCTTGCCGACCCCGGTGGGGCCGAAGATGGCGATCACCGGCACGGCCACGATGGCTAGGCGATGCGTGAGAGCAGGCGCTCGGTCCCGGCCAGCGTCTGGCTGGTGGCCGACTCGATCTCGATGTCGACCATGTCCCCGGGCCCGGCCAGGCCCGCGAAGTGCACCGCCTTGTTGTGCCGCGTCCGCCCGCGCAGCCGCTCCTCGTCCGTGCGCGACGTGCCCTCCACCAGCACCTCCATGGTGCGGCCCACGAACCGCTGTGAGCGCTCGTACGCACGCCGCTGGACGACCTCGAGCAGCCGCTCCATCCGCTGGCGCTTGACCTCATGCGGCACCTGGTCTGGCAGCTCGGCGGCGGTGGTGTCGCGCCGGGGCGAGTAGATGAAGGTGAACGCGGAGTCGTAGCCAACCTCCTCGGCCACCTCCAGCGTCTCGGCGAACTCGGCCTCGGTCTCGCCCGGGAAGCCGACGATGATGTCGGTGGTCAGCGCGACGTCCGGCACGGCCGCCCGGATCATGGCCACGCGGTCCATGTAGCGCTCGCGGTTGTAGGTGCGCCGCATGGCCTTGAGCACGCGTGAGGAGCCGGCCTGCAGCGGCAGGTGGATGTGCTCGCACAGCGACTCGAGCTCCACATGGGCGCGGACCACGTCCTCGCGCATGTCCTTGGGGTGCGGGCTGGTGTAGCGGATGCGGTCGATGCCCTCGACGGCGTCGACCATCGCCAGCAGCTCGGCGAACGTCGTCTTGGATTCCTTGGGCAGGTCGCGTCCGTACGAGTTCACGTTCTGGCCCAGCAGGGTGACCTCGCGCACGCCGTCGGCTGCCAGCCGCTCGGCCTCGGCCACCAGCTCGTGGGCGGGGCGAGAAACCTCACGTCCGCGGGTGGACGGCACGATGCAGTAGGCGCACTTGCAGTTGCAGCCCACGGAGATCTGCATCCAGCCCTGGAAGTCGCGTGCCCGGCGCATGGGCAGGTGGCCGGTGAAGCCCTCGAACTCGAAGTAGCCCTGCGCGGTCAGGCTGTCCGAGGTCAGGAACTCGGCCAGCTTGTGCACCTGGCCCGGCCCGAACGCCACGTCCACGAACGGGAACAGCTCGAATACCTGCTCCTTCATCGACTGCGACCAGCAACCACCCACACCGATCACCCGCTCGGGATCCTCGGACTTGAGCCGCTTGGCCTCGCCCAGGTGGCCGACCAGCCGGGTGTCGGCCTTCTCGCGGATCGAGCAGGTGTTGAACAGGATCAGGTCGGCGCCGTCGCGGGCGGGAGCCTCGGCGTAGCCCAGCGACTCGAGCATGCCCTTCATGCGCTCGGAGTCGTGCTCGTTCATCTGGCACCCGAAGGTGGTCAGGTGGTAGCTCGGCATCGCCGAGAGAGTACCGGCGCCCGTGCGTTCTCTACGCTCGCGCTCGGTCCATGTCCCGCCGCACCATCATCCTGGCCGCCGCCGTGGCGGCGTTGCTGGCCGCAGGCGGCGCGTTCGCCCTCCTGCGCGGGGACGACGACGGCGGTTCGAAGCGCAGTGGCAGCCAGGCGCAGACGCCGACCGGGACACGTCTGATCGGCTTGGGCGGCGGCGGGCCGCTGGTGGGGCTGGCCGACAACCGGCCCGAGACGCTGACCGACCCCCGCTTCGCCGCCACCGGGATCAAGAACGTGAGGGTGACCGTGCCCTATGACGACGTGGCGCTGGGCGGCGAGCGGCGCGCGGTCCAGGACACGTGGTTCGCCAACGCCCGCCGGAGCGGCGTCCAGCCGCTTGTGAGCTTCTACCGCTCCAGCCTCGGTACGCAGATCCTGCCCAGCGAGGCCGAGTTCCGCCGTCACGTGCGCCTGTTTCGCAAGCGCTATCCGTGGGTGCGCTACTTCTCGACGTGGAACGAGGCCAACTTCCGCGCCCAGCCCACCAGCCGTGACCCGGCGCGCACGGCGGCCTTCTACCGCATCCTGCGCGACGAGTGCTCCGGCGGACGCTGCACGGTCGTCACGTGCGACTTCCGCCCCGACGGCACCGCGGCCGCCAAGCGCTGGCTCGAGGCCTTCAAGCGCGGCATCGGGCCCGGCCGCCACATCTGGGGGCTTGCGCCCTACGTGGACGTGAACCGGCGCTCGACCGCGCTGACCCGGGACTTCCTGGCCCGCACCAGCGGTCCTGTGTGGGCGAACGAGGTGGGCGCCCTGAACTTCTTCGGTCGCGGCGTGCGGCCCGACATCCGCCGCCAGGACAGGGTGATGGCCTACCTCTTGGACGACTACGCCCGGGTGTCGCCACGGCTGACGCGGATCTACGTCTACCACTGGCGCGCAGCGCCCGGAGACAACCTGTTCGACTCGGGCCTGCTGGACGCGGCCGGGCGCCCCCGGCCGGCCTATCACCGCCTACTCGCGGCGATCGGCCGGCGCGGCGATTAGCTACGCAGCGTGCTCACGCACGGCGTCGTACGCCAGCTCGGGCTCGTAGCCCTTGCGCACCAGCATCCGCCACGCCTTGTCACGCGCGCGGTCGTCGGCCGCGGGCGGGTACTTCTGCCCAAGCAGCTGCACAGCGGCACGCAGCTCGTCGTCGCGGTCGTGCCGCCCGCGCTCTACCTCGGCCAGATGGTCGGGGACACCGCGGCGGCGCAGCTCGCGGTCGATCCGCGCCGCGCCCCAGCCGTCGATCGAGCGCTTGTCCTCGGCCAACAGGCGCGCGAAGCGTGCGTCGTCCAGCGCGCCCGCATCCCTCAGCTCGCCGAGCGCGTACTCGATCGCGGCCTCCTCGAGCTCCTTGCGCTCGAGGAACGCCCGCACCTCGGCCTCGGTGCGCTCGCGCCGGGAGATCGCCCGGTAGGCGAGCGTCACGGCCCTGTCGTGCGCGCGGTCGCTCAGGCGGCCTGCTCCTCTTCTATGACCTCGCCAGTCTCGGGATCGACGCCCGGCGGCGGGCCGCCGATGGGCTCGACCTCGGCCTGTGCGGGCTCGAGGGCCGCGTAGATCTTGGCCTCGATCTCCGCGAGCAGCTCCGGCTTCTCGCGCAGGTAGGCCTTGGCGTTGTTGCGCCCCTGGCCCAGCCGCTCCTCGCCGTAGGAGAAGAACGAGCCGGACTTGGTGACGATGTCGTGCTCGATCCCGAGGTCGATGATGCAGCCCTCGGTGGAGATGCCCTGGCCGTACTCGATGTCGAACTCGGCCTGGCGGAACGGCGCCGCGACCTTGTTCTTGACGACCTTGACCCGCACCCGGTTGCCGACCGCCTCGGTGCCCTCCTTGAGGGTCTCGATGCGGCGGATGTCCAGGCGCTGCGAGCTGTAGAACTTGAGCGCCCGACCGCCCGGCTGGGTCTCCGGCGACCCGAACATGACGCCGATCTTCTCGCGGATCTGGTTCGTCAGCACGCAGAGCGTGTTGGCCCGGTTGAGGTTGCCGGCCAGCTTGCGCATGGCCTGGCTCATCATGCGGGCCTGGAGGCCGACCGTCTGGTCGCCCATCTGGCCCTCGAGCTCGGCCTTCGGCGTGAGCGCCGCGACCGAGTCGATGGCGATCACGTCGACGGTGCCCGAGCGGATGAGCAGGTCGGCGATCTCCAGCGCCTGCTCGCCGTGGTCGGGCTGGGAGACGAGCAGCTCGTCCACGTCGACGCCGATCTGGCGCGCGTACACCGGGTCCATGGCGTGCTCGGCGTCGATGAACGCGCAGATGCCGCCCTTCTTCTGGGCCTCGGCGAGCACGTGGTAGACGAGCGTGGTCTTACCCGAGGACTCCGGGCCGAAGATCTCGACGATCCGGCCCCTGGGCAGGCCGCCCACGCCCAGCGCGAGGTCCAGCGACATGGCGCCGGTGGGGATGGCCTCGACCTTCACCTTGAAGGCCTCGTCGCCCATCTTCATGATGGAGCCCTCGCCGAAGTCCTTCTGGATCTGCTTGATCGCCGTATTCAGCGCGGCGTCGCGGGCCTTGGCGGCCTTCTCCTGCTGTTCCATGCCTGTCTCCTCGGAAGTCCTGGTGCAGAGCAGATTGGCAACCGGATCGGACGGCGTGGGTGACGTGCGTGACGACTCAGCGAAAGCTGGCGAACAGGCGCGTTGCACGCGCCCGTGAGGCGGTCAGCCGCAGGTCGGCGAGGCCCACCTCGCGCACCTTCCCGCCGGTGGCCCGGAAGACGTGCCGGGCCCCGGAGCCGCGCTTGACGTACCAGCGCACCGAGCCCACCGTGATCGGCCTGACCTTGCCGATCCGCCGCGTCAGCGTGCGTGTGGACACCCCCGGGGCGAGCCCGCGCAGCCGCGTCCCCCTCCCCGAGCTGAGCAGCAGCACCGCGCGCCCCTTCACACGGGCACGCTCGCGGAGTGAGAGCTTCCGGCGCAGCCGCGCGGACGGGTAGCCGACCCGAACCGCTCCGCCGCCCGCCAGGCAGAAGCGGTCGAGCGCGCCGCTGGTGCGAAGGATCATGACCCGTCGCGCCCGGAAGCGCGCAGCTCGAGTCGCTCGAGCAGCTCGTAGCGCGAACCGGGATGGCTTCGCAGCAGGGTCAGAGCGGGCGCCACGAACGGCTCCACCGCCGGCGGGTCGGTTGCGAGGTGCGCGACCCGATGACCCTTCCCAACCCGGGCAAGCGTCACGTGCGCCAGCCAGGGGCGCCCTGCATCGGTGTCCAGTACACCGGCCAGCGCGCGCTGGAGTGCCGCCGCGCGGCCACCGCGGTCCTCCAGCCCCAGCGCGAACACACGCGGGCGGCGGCGGGGAAGCGCGACCAGTCCGGCGCCCGCCAGCTCCGGCGCCGGCGCCGCGGGCAAGGCCGCGGCAGCGGCCCGCCAGATCCCGGCCACCTCCGAGGCCGGGGTGGAACCCAGGAACACGACGGTCACGTGCAGCGACGGCTCCGGGACCGCCCGCAGCCCCTCCCGGCTGCCAACCGCGTCGGCGGTCCAAGCGGCCAGCACGCTTCGGATGGGCGCCGGCAGCTCCAGCGCCAGGAACAGCCGCCAGGTCTGGTCCTGGCTCAGGCCGCGATCCTCGCGCCGAGGAACTCGCGCAGCATGTGCATGGCGACCGTGGTCGAGCGGTCGCGCACCTCGACGCGGCCACCCGGTACGCGGAGGTTGCGTGCCAGCGCGCGGCCGTCGGCGTGGCGCACGCACCAGCAGACCGTTCCTACCGGCTTCTCGGCGCTCCCGCCGTCGGGGCCCGCGATGCCCGTGATGGCCACCGCCAGGTCCACCCCGTGGCGCTCCAGCGCTCCGTCAGCCATCGCGGCCGCCACCTCGGGCGAGACCGCCCCGTGTTCCTCGATCAGCACCGGCTCCACGCCCAGTAGCCCCGTCTTGGCCTCGTTCGCGTATGTCACGCTGCCACCGTTCACGTAGGCCGACGATCCCGGCCGCTCGGTCAGCCGGGCGGCCAGCAGGCCGCCGGTGCAGGACTCGGCGGTGGCGATGGTGTGGCCCTCCAGCAGTTCGGCCACCTGGTCGTCGATGCTGGACCCGTCTGTCGAGAACAGCGTGTCGCCGTGACGGTCGGCGACCAGCGCCGCGAGCGCCTCCCACGCCGCCTGGCCGGCGGGCTCGTGGCGCACCACCACCTCGACCTCGCCGCGGCGCAGGCAGGTGGTCACCTCGAGCTGGTCGAGCCCTTCGACCTGGCCCTCCGCCACCCGCAGCGTCTCAGCGATCTCGGACTCGGGGATGCCGAACAGCCGCAGCATCGACTCGCGGTAGGCCGGCGCGTCGGCCACCACCGTCCGGAAGGGCTCGCTGGCCACAGCCTGGGGCCACATCGACTGCAGTTCCCGTGGCGGGCCGGGCATGACGACGATGGCCGGGCTGCCCGGCACCACCATCCCCGGGGCCGTGCCGGCGGGTTCGATCACGGTGGCCCCTCGCGGCACCAGCGCCTGCTTGCGCGTGGCGGTCCGGACCGCTTCGGGGTCCACGTTGGGCCAGCGGCTCATCAGCGGTTCGACGATGGCCGTGATTCGCTGCTCCAGCGCCTCGTCAAGGGCCAGCTCGCGGCCCGTGAAGCCGGCCACCACCTCCAGCGTCAGGTCGTCCGCGGTCGGGCCGAGCCCGCCGCTGGTCACGATCAGGTCCACGCCTTGATCGGAGAGGAAACGCAGCTGGGCCTCCATGTCCTCCGGGCGGTCGCCGCAGATGGTGGTGTGGCCAAGCTCCACGCCGAGCTCCAGCAGCCGGTCGGCCAGCCAGGGACCGTTGGCGTCCCTCACGCGGCCGGTCAGGACCTCGGTGCCGGTGACCACGACACCCGCCCGGACGACGCCCTCGCTCACGCGCAGGGACGCGGGCCGTCGGTGATCTCGCTGGCCCCTGTGCGCGTGATCCTGAGGCCGAGCGGCTCGGCGCTGGGGGCCACGGTCACGGGCTTGCCGTTGGCGGTCACCTTCACCGCCCGCTTGCCCAGGTTCAGGCGCAGCTCGCGCGCGTTCTTGAACGTGCGTGTCTGCTCGAGGATGCCCTCGTAGACGGTGTCGCTGCCGTCTCCGGAGTCCATGCAGACGTAGGTGGGCGCTGAAGGCTCGACCTTGACGGTCACCCCGCTGGGCTTGGGCCTGGCGGGGCGGCGGGCCGCGCGCTGGGGAGCCGTGGAAGTGCGGGTGGTCGAGGTCTTCTGCGCGTTGCTCTCGTCAGGGTTGGCGTCATCGTCGCCGCCCAGCAGGCCCAGCACCAGCAGGCCCACGATGACCAGCACCACCGCGCCGCCCGCCACCGCGGCGGGCCCGGGCGGCCCGGATGGGGTGGGTGGCCGGCGCCGCTCCGGCGACCGGGACGGGCGAACGGAGCGTCGCCGGGGCGCCGCGGCCATGGGCTGCGGAGCCGCCTCGGCCTCCTCGCTGTCGTCGTGCTGGGTGCGGTATGCCTCCACCAGGACGTGGGGATCCAGTCCGACCGCCTCGGCGTAGGTGCGTAGGAAGGTTCGCACGAAGGTCGGCCCCGGCAGCAGCCCCCATTCCTCGTTCTCCAGCGCACGCAGGTACTTCGCACGGATCTTGGTGCGCGCTTCGACATCGACGATGTCAAGCCGCTGCCTCATCCGCGCTTCCCGCAGGGTGTCCCCGATAGGCGGCATCGTTGCCGTACCTATTCTGTCGTAATCGAGATCAGGAACTGATCTTCTCGGCTGGTGCGCCCGCGGCGGGCTCCTCCAGCGCTGCGATCACCCGCGGCAGATCGGCCTCGGAGATCAACACCTTGCGGGCCTTCGAGCCCTCATAGCCCGAGATCACGCCGCGCCGCTCCAGCATGTCGATCAGCCGGCCCGCGCGGGTGTAGCCCACACGCAGGCGGCGCTGGAGCATCGAGGTGGAAGCGGTGTCCATCTGCACCACGGTGCGGATGGCATCGGCCAGCAGGTCGTCGGCGTCGGGGTCGAAGTCCGACGGCTCCTCGTCCGTCTCTTCCGGCTCGACCGCCTCCAGCAGCTCCTCGTGCAGCTCGGGCTCGCCCTGCTTGCGCCAGTGGCCGGTGATCTTCTCGATCTCCTCCTCGGTCGTGAAGGCGCCCTGGATCCGGCTGAGCTTGGTGCCGCTGCCCGGCCGGAAGAGCATGTCGCCCTTGCCAAGCAACGACTCGGCGCCGTTCTGGTCCAGGATCACGCGCGAGTCGGTCTGCGACGAGACGGCGAACGCGATCCGCGCCGGCACGTTCGTCTTGATCATGCCGGTGATGATGTCCACGCTCGGGCGCTGGGTGGCCAGGACCAGGTGGATGCCCACGGCGCGCGACTTCTGGGCCAGCCTGATGATCGAGTCCTCGACCTCGCCCGGGGCGACCATCATCAGGTCGGCAAGCTCGTCGATCACGCACAGGATGTAGGGCAGCGGCCGCTCGCCGTTGCGCACGCGGATCCGGTTCAGCTCTTCGAGCTTGCGCGTGCGCGCGCCGCTCATCAGCGAATAACGCTCTTCCATCTCCTTGATCAGGTTCTGGAGCGCGTTGGCGGCCAAGCGCGGGCTCGTGATCACCGGCGTCAGCAGGTGCGGGATGTGCTCGTACAGGTTCAGCTCCACCTGCTTGGGGTCCACCAGCACCAGGCGCACCTCGTTCGGGGTGGCCTTCATCAGGATCGACGCCAGCATCGCGTTCACGCAGCCCGACTTGCCCGAGCCCGTGGTGCCGGCCACCAGCACGTGCGGCTGGCTGGCCAGGTCGATGCCGATGGCACGGCCGTCGATGTCCTTGCCCAGCCACACCGTCAGCGGCGACCAGCCCTCGGGCGACTCCTGCGCCACGTCGCCCAGGTGGACCATGTTGCGCACCCGGTTGGGAACCTCGACGCCGACCGCGCGCTTGCCCGGGATCGGGGCCAGGATGCGCACGTCGTCGGCGGCCAGGGCGTAGGCCAGATCGTCGCGCATGTTCGAGACCTTCGACATCTTGATCCCGGGCGCCAGGCGCAGCTCGTAGCGGGTCACGTGCGGGCCGCTGACGCTGCCTACGATCTTCGACTCCACGCCGAAGTGGCTCAACGCCTCCACCAGCTGGAGCCCGATGCGCTCGTCGGCGCCGGACTTGGCCTTGGGCTTGTTCGAGGAGCGGCTCAGGAACGTCGGCTTGGGCAGGTTGTAGTCCACGTCCTCGGCCTCGGTGACCGCGGTACGGCGGTTGCCCATCGGAGTCAGACGCTCTTGCACGGGCTCGCCGTCCTCGGCGATTACGCCGGGCTCGGCCTCGACCGCGTCCGGGACCACGGGCTCGTCGCTGACGATCTCGTCGGGCTCCTCCGGCTCGTCTTCGAACAGGTCCGGGTAGCGGGTCTCGGCGTCCAGGGCAGGCGCCTCGACGTGGGTCGCGTGCACCACGGGATCCACGCCCGGTGGCTCGGGCGGCCCCATCGACCGCGCCGGCGCGGGTGCCGGCTCCCGCACTCGCTCCGCAAGCACAGGCAGCACGGCCGTCAGCTCGCTGGTGGACCGCTTGACCCGCTCACTGGTGGCGCTGACGCTGTCGCGGGTGCGCGCGATCACGCCGGCGACCGACGCGCCCGTCAGGAGCAGCACGCCACCGGTCATCAGGAACAGGAAGATGATGTGTGAGCCCAGGTCGGAGAAGAGCTGGCTGGTAGCCGCGTACAGCAGCTCGCCGAGTGCGCCGCCGCGGTCGCTCACGTAGCCGGGGTCCAGCAGTGGCGCATGATCCTGGGCACCCGGCCCCAGGCCCAGCGTGCCGGCCGCCAGGCCGAGGGTGACGCCCAGAAGCAGGCACAGCGCCCCCGCGCGGAAAGGCTTCACCGACGGCAGCGAGTCGTGCAGCACCAGCACCACCCCGGCCGCGCACAGCGCCGGAGGGGCCAGAATCGCAGCGCCGCCCATCAGGAACCGCAGGCCGTCCTCGACCATCTCGCCCACCTGGCCCCCGGCAGCCCCCAGGTACAGCACGAAGGCCAGGAAGGCGGCGAACGCCACCATCCCGAGCCCGATCAGGTCACGGTGGTGCTGCTCCAGCACGGGCAGGCCGAAGCCGCCCTTGGCCTTGGGCGGCGGGCGGCGCTTTCGTTGTGGGGAGCGAGCGGGCTTGCGGCGTGCCATTGCTGACTTCTGTCATTCGCCGCCACGTGCTCTCCCCCTCCCTACCATCCGGGGCTATGACGGGCGCGCCACGGGTGCTGGTGGTAGAGGACGATGGCGACATCGCCGCGGTGCTCCGGCGCGCGCTGGGCATGGAGGGCTACGAGGTGCGGCTGGCGGGCGACGGGGAGGCCGCGCTGACCGAAGCCGAGGTCTTCGCGCCCGATGCGGTGATCCTGGATCTGGGCCTGCCCAAGCTGGACGGCATCGACGTGTCGAAGCGCCTGCGCGAGGGCGGCGACGTGCCGATCCTGATGCTGACCGCCCGCGACGCCGTGGACTCACGCGTAGAAGGGCTGGATTCGGGCGCCGACGACTACCTGGTCAAGCCGTTCGAGCGCACCGAGCTGCTGGCGCGCCTGCGCGCACTGCTGCGGCGCCGCCCGCCGCGCGGGAGCGCCTCGCTGGTGGTCGGCGACCTGAAGCTCAACCCGGACAGCCGGGAGGTGGCCCGCGGCGACCGCGAGATCGAACTGACCACCCGCGAATTCGAGCTGCTCGAGCACCTGATGCGCAACGAGCGGTTGGTGGTCTCGCGCGACAAGCTGCTGGAGGAGGTGTGGGAGTACGCCCCCTTCTCGGAGACCAACACCGTGGACGTGTTCATCTCCAACCTGCGCCGGAAGCTCGAGGCCGGCGGCGAGCCGCGCCTGCTGCACACAATCCGCGGATCCGGGTACGTGATGAGGGCGGAGTCATGACAGGAGGCGCGCGCGGGGCGCTCAGGCGCACGCGCCTGCGGCTACCGATCCAGGTCAAGCTGGCACTGGTCTCAGCTGCGCTCACGTTCGTGATCCTGCTGCTATTCGCCGTCGTCGTCGGTGCCTTTACCGAACAGCGCCTGCGAGCCAACTTCGACAACGACGTGCGCGCCACGGCGGCCGACCTGCAGGAGCGCTTCCGTGTCCAGCGCCAGCTGTCGGGCGACCCCGTGCTTCGGGTGCCCGAGACCACCCTGCGGGCCGCGGCGGCCGGCGGGGCCAGCATCCGCGTGGTCGACCGCAACGGCAAGGTGGTGGCCCAGTCGCCGAACGCGGCCAACCTCGGCCCGCCCGTTGAGGGCACCAGCGACGTCGGCGACCTGCGCGTGGTGGCCCGGCCGCTGTTCGCGGGCTCCCTGGACCGCGGCGGCACCGGCTTCGACCTGTCGCCCCGCCCGATCGACGGAGCTGTGGCGTTCGTGCAGTACGCCAAGCCGCGTGCCTCCCTGGACGCCACCACCAACCGCCTGCACCTGTTCTTCGCGCTGGGCATCCTGGGCGGCACCGGCCTGGCCTTCCTGGCCGGCTTCGCCGTAGCCCGGCGGGCGATGGCGCCGATCGCCGGCCTGACCAAGGCCGCACGGCTGGTGGCGCGCACGCGCGACCCGAGCCACCGCCTCCCCCACCCGCAGGCCAACGACGAGGTCAGCGATCTGGCGTCCACGCTCGAGGAGATGCTGCGCGAGCTCGACGCGGCGCGGGGCGAGACCGAGGCGTCGCTCGAGCGCCAGCGCGAGTTCGTGGCCGACGCCTCCCACGAGCTGCGCACGCCCCTGACCAGCATCCTGGCCAACCTGGAGTTGCTGGAAGCCGAGCTGACCCGCGCCGACGGCCCGCGCGATCCCGCCGCCGCGGCCGACATCGCGAGCTCGGCGCTGCGCTCGTCGCGGCGGATGCGGCGGCTTGTGGGCGACCTGCTGCTGCTGGCGCGGGCCGACGCGGGCCGCCAGGCGCCGCGCGCGCCGGTCGACTTGGCCCAGGCCGTACGCGACGCCGCGCTGGAAGCCGAGCCGCTGGCCGAGGGGCATCCACTGTCGCTGGACCTGCCCGAGGACGCCGGCGTGGCAGTGGTCGACGGCGTCGGCGACGACGTCCACCGCCTGGCGCTGAACCTGATCGAGAACGCGTTCCTGCACACCGCCACCGGCACCCCGGTGATCGCGTCGGTGCGGCGGGTGGGCGATTCCGTGGTCCTGGAGGTGGCCGACCGCGGCCCAGGCGTCCCACCCGACCGGCGCCAGCGCGTGTTCGAGCGCTTCGCCCGCTCGGACGAGGGGCGCACCGCGGCCGGGGGCAGCGGTCTTGGACTGGCTATCGTGCGATCGGTCGCTGAGGCGCACGGGGGTTCTGTGGAGTTGCTCGAGGCCGAGGGCGGAGGCGCGCTGTTTGCCGTGACGCTGCCCGCACGGCAGGCGCATCGCCCGGGACCCGCCGGTGTTCCAGACCAGACCGCGAATCCACCCAAGGGAGCCGAGACCTCGTGAACATCGCACTGCGCCGCCCGTCCCCCGCACTCGTCATCGCATGCATCGCCCTGTTCGTCTCGATGGGCGGTGTCTCCTACGGCTTCGCCACCGGCGCCATCGACGGTCGTGAGATCCGCAACGGCACGATCACCCACAAGGACGTGCGCAACAACGAGGTCCGCGGCGCCGACATCCGCAACTCCACGATCGGCGGGCGCGACGTGGCGTTCAACACCCTCGGCGGCAACGACATCAAGGAGTCCACGCTGGGCCAGGTGCCCAATGCAGCCCAGGCCGATAGCGCCATCGCCCTCGGCGGCGTCCCCGCCAGCGGCTTCGTGCGCGCCGAGGCGCCTGCCTTCTCGGCGCTGCCGCTGAACGGCGCAACCGCCGTGTTCGGGGAGGCCACGCCGGCGTTCGACGTCGACGGCAACCGCTACGTGCATCTACGGGGCACCTTCGACGCGGCGGGCGCCGGCACCGAGTTCACGCTTCCCTCCGGCGCGCGCCCGGGGGCCGTCAGCCGTTTCGTGGTGCCTGCCAACGGCACACCGCGCGTGCTCACGGTCACCGCATCCGGCGCGGCCAGCATCAGCGGTGCAGCCGCGAACGACGACGTCTCGCTCGACGGCGTCAGCTTCGCCGCGGCGCCGTAGGCTCTTAGACCTCCACCACCACGGGCAGCACCATCGGCCGGCGCTTCATGCGCCGGTAGACGAACTCGGCCAGGTCGTCGTGCAGGTCGGCCTGGAGGGCGCTGATCTCGCGGATCCCCTCCTTCGCCGATCGCTCCAGCGAGTCCACGACCGCGTCGCGCAGATCGTCCAGGAGCGCCTCGGCATCCTGCTGTGACGGCACGCCGCGGAAGATGACCTCGGGATCGGCCACCGAGTGGCCGTCCTGTTCGGAGACAGTGGCCACCACGATGAAGATGCCGTCCGCGGACAGCATGCGCCGGTCGCGTAGGGCAACGTTCTCGATGTCGCCGACGTCCATGCCGTCCACGAACACCAGCCCCGACTGCTCGCGGGAGCCGAACGCCGCCCCCGACTCGTCGATGTCCAGCGGCAGCCCGTTGTCGCCGCGGAAGATGTTCTCAGCCGGGACGCCCACCGCCTCGGCAAGCCGGGAGTGCAGCGTGATCCGCTTGTGGTCGCCGTGGGCGGGCATCACATAGCGCGGGTTGGTCAGGTTGAGCATCAGCTTCAGCTCCTCGGCGTACCCGTGGCCGGACGCGTGGATCGGCGCGTCGCGGGCGGTGATCACGTTGGCGCCCAGCTTGTACAGCCGGTCCACCGTCTCGTTCACAGCGCGCTCGTTACCCGGGATCGGCGTGGCCGAGAAGATGACCGTGTCGCCCTCGCGCAGGTCCACGTGCGGATGGTCGGCCGCGGCCATGCGGCGCAGGGCCGACAGCGGCTCGCCCTGGCTGCCCGTGGAGATGATCACCAGCTTGTCGTCCGGGTAGTCGGAGATCTGCTTGGGCTCGACCAGCATTCCCTCGGGCACCTCGATGTGGCCCAGCTGGCGCCCGATGTTCACGTTCTTCTTCATCGACCGTCCCACCAGCGCGACCTTGCGCCCGAGCGCGGCGGCGGCGTCCACCACCTGCTGCACACGGTGGATGTTGGAGGCGAAGGATGTGACCACGATCCGGCCCCTGCAGCGTGCGAAGGTCTCCTCGAGGTGGGGACCTACCGAGGACTCCGACAGCGACCAGCCGGGCCGGTCGGCGTTGGTGGAGTCGCCGAACAGCAGCAGGATGCCCTCGCGTCCGAGCTCGGCCAACCGGGCTACGTCGGCCGGAATCCCGTCGACCGGGGTCTGGTCGAACTTGTAGTCGCCGGTCGCGAGCACGGTGCCCAGCTCACACGAGATCGCGTAGGCGAACATGTCCGGGATCGAGTGCGCCAGCTTGACCGGCTCGACAACGAACGGGCCCGCGTCGATCTCCTCCCCCGGGCGCACCTCCTCCAGCGGCACCTCCTTGAGCTTGTGCTCGTCCAGCTTGGAGCGCACCATTGCGATGGTCAGCGGCCCGCCGTAGATGGGTGGCCAGTCGTCGAACTCGCGCAGCACGAACGGCAGCGCGCCCACGTGGTCCTCGTGCCCGTGCGTGAGCACGATCGCCTCGATGTCGCCCTGGCGCTCGCGCAGGTAGGTGAAGTCGGGCAGGACCAGGTCGATGCCGAGCTGGTCGGGGGCCGGGAAGCGCAGCCCGGTGTCGACCACGACGATCTTGCCGCCGTACTCGACCACGGTCATGTTCTTGCCGATCTCGCCCAGGCCGCCAAGCGGCAGGACGCGCAGTTTCTTGCTCACGGGGCGGTCAGACCCTCTCGAGCAGACCCTGGGATTCCAGCGCCGCGCGGATGACTTCGACCTCGTCGGCGTCGGGCTCGACGAGGGGCAGCCGCGGTCGGCCCGTGTCGTGGCCCAGGAGCTTCAGCGCGGCCTTCATCGACGACGCAGCGGGCGCGACCGACAGGGCTCGGTAGAGCGGGAGCAGCGCCTTCTCCTCACCCACGTGGTCCGGGCCGTCAACCACCCGGCGCATCTGCTCGCCAACGAGGTGTGAGGCCACCAGGATGCCGCCGACGCCACCCAGCTCCATGACCCGGGCGAGCAGGTCGTCGTTGCCGGCCAGCAGGTCAAGGCCGTCGATCGGCTGCAGATCCTCGTAGCGGGCCTGCTTCACGGCCACGATCGTAGGGATCTGCGCCAGCTCGGCGAGCAGGTCGTTGGGCATGTCGAGCCCAGTGCGCTGCGGAATGTTGTAGAGCACGATCGGCAGGTCGGTGGCCGCCGCCACCGCCCGGTAGTGGGCCAGCACTCCCTTGCGGCTTGGCCGGTTGTAGTAGGGCGTGACCACCAGGACCGCGTCGACCCCGCATCCGGCCGCTCGCTCGGTCAGCTCGACGGTGTGCCGGGTGTCGTTGCTGCCGGTGCCCGCGATCACCGTGGCACCCTCTGCGGCCTCCACCCCGAGCGTCCACAGCGTCACATCCTCGTCGTCGGTGAGCGTAGGGCCCTCGCCCGTGGTGCCGGCCAGCACCACGCCGTCGGAGCCATTGCGCAGCAGGTGGCGAATCAGTTGCGCCGCGGCCTCCTCGTCCAGGCGTCCGTCGGCGCCGAACGGGGTGACCATCGCGGTGAGTACACCGCTGACGGTCATTGGATCGGCTTGAACGGGTCAGGAGCGGAGTTCACGCCGTCCTTGACCTCGGGTGCGGGCTGAGGCGTCTCGACCTTCGGAGCTTCAGCCACCGGCTCCTGCTCGGTTGGGGCCTGCGTGACCGGCGCCGGCGGAGTCTGTGCGGCAGGCGGCTCTTCGATCGGCCGGCCATGGCTGTCGTAGCGCACGCCGCCGCCCTGGTCGCTCTTCTGCGACTGGCTCTCGTTGAACTGCTTCTGGGCCTCCTCGATCTTCTGCTGCGCCTGATCTGCCATCTGCTTGGCCTTGTCCATGAAGCCCATGGGGGTCAACTCCTCGTTACGGGTCCGCTTGGTGGCACCTTACCGCGCGCCCCCGGCGGTGGAACAGGTGCAACGGGCCACCACGGCACCGGCAGATGTCAAAATGCGCGCGGACCCGCATGCCCGAAAAGGACTACAGCCACCGCACCAGTGTTCAGAAGCTGGGCGTAAAGCCGGATGAGCGCCTCGAGGTGACCGGGGACGTTGGCTCCGGCCTGCGCGCGGACCTCAAGGAGGCGCTGGGGCGCGGCCTCGTGCGCTCCGGCGACCTGGACGGGGCGATCGTCATGGTGGACTCGCTCGAGGAGGGCCAGGAGGCCCTCGTCCGCTACCGGGCGCGCCTGCACGATTCCGGCTACCTCTGGGTGTTCACCTACAAGCGCGGCCACGAGCGCTACCTGAACCAGATGTCGCTTGTCCCATACGCGAAGCGCGTCGGCCTGATCGACAACAAGACCTCGTCGATCGACGACGAGCGGTCGGGCATCCGCTTCGTGGTGCCGCGCGCGCTGCGCAGCAACGGCGACTCCGGCTAGACAGCCGGTTCCTACAGAAGGTTCTCGAGCCCCACGGTCGGCGAGCGCTCGAGGTCGCCCACCTTGCGCACGGCCAGGAGCACGCCCGGCATGAACGACTGCCGGTCGATCGAGTCATGGCGGATCGTCAGCGTCTGCCCCACCCCGCCGAAGATGATCTCTTCGTGGGCCACCAGGCCCGGGAGTCGCACCGAGTGGATCGGCTGGTGCACGTTCGCGCCGGCCTCGGCCAGCACTTCGGCGGTGTGCGCCGCGGTGCCGGAAGGCGCGTCCAGCTTCTGGTCGTGGTGCAGTTCGATGATCTCGCACTCGGGCATGTGCGCCGCCGCCAGCTTGGCAGCCTCGATCATCAGCACCGCGCCGATGGCGAAGTTGGGGCCGAAGAACAGGTTGGCCGCCTGTCCTTGCGGAGTGGCCGAGCCCACGCCCTCGAGCTCCGAGAAGTCGGCGCCGCTGGTGCCGACCACGCAATGCACGCCCGCCTCCAGGCACTGGCGCGCGTTGGCCAGCGCGGTGTCGGGCCGGCTGAAGTCGACGACCACGTCGGCGTCGTCCAGCACGTCGGCGAGCGAAACCCCCAGCTGCGGGTCGGCGCGGCCGGTCAGCTCCATGTCCTCGGCGCCCTGCACGGCAGCGCAGACGGTGGCGCCCATGCGCCCGGCGGCGCCCGAGACGGCGACGGCGATCATGCTGCCGCCAGCGCCGGGTTCACCTGGCCCACGGCGCGCCGGAAGTCGTCCTCGCTGGCCCCCACTCCGGCCGCCGACATGCGGGTCGGGTCGAACAGCTCGGCGGCCAGCTCACGCAGGTCCTCCAGCGTCACGTCGTCCACGCGGGCCAGCACCTCGTCGAGGCTGAGCAGCGGCACGCCGGTGAGCAGCGAGCTGCCCAGGCGGTTCATGCGCGCCAGCGTGGACTCCATGGCCAGCGTGGTGCGGCCCTTCACGTTCTCACGCGCGCGCTCGAGCTCGGCTTCGGTCACCCCTTCGGCCGCCACCCGACGCAGCTCGTTGCCGATCACCTGCATGGCCTCGTCCACGTTGTCGGGACGCGTGCCCACGTACAGGCCCACCTGGCCGGAGTCGATGAACTGGCTGGCGAACGAGTAGACGGCGTAGGCCAGGCCGCGCTTCTCGCGCACCTCCTGGAAGACCCGCGAGGAGCTGGAGCCGCCCAGGATCGTGTCCAGCACCCGCAGCGCGAACCGGCGCTCGTCACCGCGGGCCAGGCCGGGGGCGCCCAGCGCCAGGTGGTACTGCTCGGTCTCCTTGGCGTGAAAGCACAGCCGCGGCTCGGCTGGGAGGGCGGCGCCATTGGCCATCGCCGGCGCGACCGCGGCCACGCGGTCGTCGAGGGTGCTCTGCACCAGCTCCACGAGGCGGTCGTGCTCGATGCTTCCGGCACCGGCGACCACCAGGTTCGATGACACGTAGTGCTGGTCACGGTAGGCCGCTATGTCGGGCACCGGGACGCCCGCGATGACCTCGGCCCTGCCGATCACCGGGCGTCCGAGCGGGTGGTCGCCGAACACCGCGTCGGCCAGCACGTCGTGCACCTTGTCCGAGGGCTCGTCCTCGTACATCGCGATCTCCTCGAGGACCACCTGGCGCTCGGAGTCGATGTCCGGGTAGGTGGGGCGCAGGACCATGTCGGACATCACGTCGAACGCGCGGTCCAGGTGGCGGTCCAGGAAGCGCGAGTAGACCGTGGTGGTCTCCTTGCTCGTCCCGGCGTTGACCTCGGCGCCCATAGCGTCGAAGGTCTCGTCGATCTCCAGCGAGCTGAAGCGGTCGGTGCCCTTGAACAGCAGATGCTCGAGGAAGTGCGAGAGGCCCGCCTGTTCGGGGGCCTCGTCGCGACTTCCTGTGCGCATCCAGATGCCGAGGGCGGTCGAGCGAACGGAGTCGATCCGTTCGCTGACCACCCGGACGCCCGAATCGAGCGTCGTGATCTCGGCTGCGTCGTTCAGCGCCGGTCGCGGCTGTGGCCGCCGCCGTTGCCCTCGCGACCGCCACGGTCACGCCCGCCACGTCCGCCGCGGTCACGGCCTCCGCCGCCTCCGCCGCCGCCGCGCTTGTCGCCGGTGCCCACCGACGCCAGCTCCTCGGATGTCTTGCCGGCGATGTCCGGATCCTCGGCCAGGCGCAGGCCAACGCGGCCACGCTCCTTGTCGACCTCGACCACCCGGACCGCGATCTCGTCGCCGCGGTTGAGCACGTCCTCGACCGCGTCCACGCGCTCGCCGGGCTTGACGTTGCTGATGTGCAGCAGGCCGTCGTTGCCCTTGGACAGCTCCACGAACGCGCCGAACGTGGTGGTCTTGACCACCTTGCCGTCGAACTCGTCGCCGACCTCGATCTCCTTGGTCATCGACTGGATCCGCTCGACCAGCGCATCGCCCTGCTCGCCGTTGATGGCGAACACGCGGATGGTGCCGTCGTCGTCGATGTCGATCTGAGCCTCGAACTCCTCGGACAGGGCGCGGATGGTCTCCCCGCCCTTGCCGATGATCATGCCGATCTTGTCGGTGTCGATCTGGATCTGGCCGATGCTCGGGGCGTTCTTGGACAGCTCCGGGCGCGGGCCCTCGATGGCCTCGGCCATCTTGCCCAGGATCTCGGTCCGGCCGGCCTTCGCCTGCGTGAGCGCGTCGGTCAGGATCTCGAACGTCACGCCCGTGATCTTGATGTCCATCTGCAGGGCGGTGATGCCCTCGGAGGTACCGGCGACCTTGAAGTCCATGTCGCCCAGGTGGTCCTCGACGCCCGCGATGTCGGAGAGCACGATGTAGTCGTCGCCCTCCTTGATCAGGCCCATGGCGATGCCCGCCACCGGAGCCTTGATCTGCACGCCGGCATCCATCAGCGACAGCGAGCTGCCGCAGACCGAGGCCATCGACGACGACCCGTTGGACTCGAAGATGTCCGACACGACGCGGATGGAGTACGGGAACTCCTCCGCTGATGGGATGACCGGCACCAGGGCACGCTCGGCCAGGGCGCCGTGACCGATGTCACGCCGCTTGGGACCGCGCATGAAGCCCGCCTCTCCGACCGAGAAGGGCGGGAAGTTGTAGTGGTGCCAGTAGCGCCGGGTGGTCTCCAGGCCCAGGGTGTCCAGGCGCATCTCGTCGCGCGTGGTGCCCAGGGTTGCCACCGAGAAGGCCTGCGTCTGGCCGCGGGTGAACACGGCCGAGCCGTGCGTCTTCGGGGCCACGCCGACCTCGATCCAGATGTCGCGCACCTGGTCGGCGGCACGACCGTCGGGCCGCACCTTGTCGATGGCGATCCGCTTGCGGATCAGGTCCTTCTCGAGCTTGTCGAACGCCATCTGGACCGCGGCGCGCTTGGCCTTGTAGTCCTCGGCGCCCTCATCGCCGGAGAGTGACTGCAGCGCGTGCTCCTCGACGGCCTTCGTCTCGTCCTGGCGCTTCAGCTTGTCCTCGACCTGGGTCGCGGTGGTCAGCGCGGTCTCGAACTCGGCCTTGACCTGCGCGAAGACCGACTCGTCGACCTGCGGGACCTCGACCTCGACCTTGGCCTTGCCGGCCTTCTCGGCCAACTCCCGCTGGGCAGCGCAGAGCTTCTTGATCTCGCCGTGGGCGATGTCCAGGGCGTCCAGGATGGCCGCCTCGGAGATCTCCTTGGCGCCTGCCTCGACCATCAGGATGGCTTCCTCGGTGCCCGAGACCACCAGGTCCAGGGACGCGTCGAGGTTGTCCTCCTCGTCGGGGTTGACCACGAAGTTGCCCTCGTCGTCCTGACCCACGCGCACCGCGCCCACGGGCTGCGGGAACGGGATGTCGGACACCATCAGCGCGGCGCTGGCGCCGTTCATCGCGAGGATGTCGTAGGGATGCACGTGGTCGATCGACATGGGGATCGACACCAGCTGGGTCTCGCGGCGCCACCCCTTGGGGAACAGCGGGCGGATGGGCCGGTCGATCATGCGGGCGGTCAGGGTGCCCTTCTCGCCGGCGCGACCCTCGCGCTTGAAGAAGCTGCCGGGGATCTTGCCCGCGGCGTACATACGCTCCTCGACGTCCACCGTCAGGGGGAGGAAGTCCACGTCGCGGAGGTTTCCTGCGGTCGCGGTACCGAGGACCATGGTGTCCCCCGCTTGTACGACCACGGAGCCGCTCGCCTGCTTGGCGAGCTTGCCGGTCTCGAAGCTGATCTCGGTACCGCCGATCTCAACTGAGACACGGGTTACGTCAATACTCATATGTTCCTTTCGGTGCCGCCTCCGGTTGGCGGCTTTCTCTGGTGACTTCTCGTTAGAGGTCAACCCGGCAGGCTAGCAACAGGGGGTCGGACACCCTGTTGCGTCAGCCCTTCTTCTTGGCCTTCTTCTTGGCCTTCGTCTTGCCGCGCTTGTCCCAGGCGCGCAACAGGCGCACCGTGGACGTCTTGGTCGCGGTCAGCCGCTTGTCGCCCAGCGCCAACTCCAGCACCCTGTTCTTGCGTGTCCGGAAGAGCATCCGGGCCTTCGTGCCCTTGGCGACGTACCAGGTGTTCTTGCCCACCCGGTAGCGGCGCTCGCCCTTCAGCCGCTTGCGCAGGGTCTTGGTGCTCGAGCCCACCTTGACCTTGGACAGCGAGAACGCCTTGGACGTGCTGCCCATGTAGACCGCCTTGCTCTTGATCCGCTTGCGCGTCTTCTTCGAGAGCTTGGACGACAGCCTGCTGGTCGGGTAGCCGACGCGCAGCGAGCCGCCGCCCTTCTTCAGGCAGTAGCGGTCGATGCCCTTGCGGTCGGACAGCAGCGTGCCTTCGAGCGTCCTGCGCTGCTTGGTGCGCTTGCGCCCGAGCCGTGCGGCGCCGATGCCAGTGCCCTTGGCCCCACCCTTGGTGGAGATGCACAGGCGCGGTGCGACGCTGGCGCAGGCCTTGGAGAAGTCAATTTCCTGGCTCTGGCCGCGATCGATCATGACGGTGCGCGTGGCGCCGACCTTGCCCGACGGTGACTCGCAGGTCAGGGTCCAGCTCTCCTTGGTCGCAGCCCTGAACGGCGGCGGGCCCGAGAAGGTGACCTTGCCGGTGTAGTTGACACCGCCGGCGAAGTTCACAACCCGCACCACGTACTTCTTGCCCGCGATGACCTCCCCGGGCTCACCGAACGAGGTCGACTCGTTGGTCGTGGTCCCCTGTGCCGAGGTGCCGACGACCTTCGTCTCGCCTGCGGACTTGCCGTCGCCGTTGCTGTCCTCGAACACGGTGATGTCGTAGTCGGTGACGGGGTTGTTCCACTCCACCTCGACAGTGGCCTTGGCGTTGTCGATCCCGGCCCCGGCCGGAACCGTGAACGGCTGGTCGTTGTAACACGTCTCGTTGACCAGGCTGGCGTCCGGACAGCTGGTGGCCGGCGGGGCGTTGCTGAACGTGACCGGCGCGCTCGGGCTGCCGGTGGCCTGGCGGCCCTTGGCCTGGGCCGCAACCGGGCGCGTTGACGGGTTGATGCCCCAGCGGTAGTTCTCGCTGAAGGGCGTGACCATCGTCGTGTTCAGCGTGTCCGGGAACGTGCGGATGGGTCCCGGGGTGCCGCTTGCGTCGATCACCGGGGACGTCTCCGTCGTGAACGACTTCTTCAGCCGCAGCACCGTGCCGGCGGGCGCCTTGCCCGTCAGCGTCGAGTGCTTGGATGACGAGGCCGTGTTCTCGAGCGCCTTGAAGTAGGCCTCGCGGTTGCCGCCCTTGCCCGCTCCGGCCGCCGGGGCCGTGCCCTCGTACTCGGCGATCGTCTCGGCATATGGCGGGTGGAAGCCGTTCAGGCCGATCTCGAACGTGAAGCCCAGTCCGCCCGTGGCGTAGTAGGTCCAGTCCTCGGTGCCGCCGGTGGTGTCGTACAGCAGGTAGCTCGGCTGGCTGGTGTACGCGTTGTTGGCCGCCATCGAGTCACCGAGCGCCTTGTATATGCCCTCGTCCACAGACGGACCCTGGGACTGGATGCCCGGTGGGCGCAGGACCAGGTTCGAGAACGTGTGGTTGGTGATCAGCGTGGTGACCTGGCGGCGGGAGACCAGCGCGCGGATGTTCTGGGTCTCGCGCTCGGAGAACGGCCCATCGCCGCGATAGTCCTGCGCGAAGTCGCCGCCGGGGGGCGGCTCGCCGCTGGCGGACGCGCCTGGGCCGCCCCAGAAACCGCCGTAGTTGCGGTTGGGGTCGGCGCCGAACTGCGCCAGGCCGGTCGAGGGCTGCTGGGTGCAGTTGCCGCGCTCGGGGTCCGGGACCGCCGGGTCCGTGCTGTTGACGCGGCAGTTCTTGCGGTGGTACTCGTACTGGAACACGGCGAGGTTGCCTGTCTCGACGGTGTCGTTGCCCGGTCGCCCGCCGGCCACGCCCAGCGCCTGCCCGGCCTCGCGCGAGGTGTTGAAGCCCTCGGGGTTCACGACCGGCACCACGATCACGCGCGTGCTCTTCAGCAGGCGCCGGACGCGCGCGTTGTCGGCCTTGTAGCCCTTGATCAGCTCATAGGCGAACTCGAACGCGTTCTCGGCCGAGGGCCACTCGCGGGCGTGGTGGGCGCCCATCTGGAGGAACACCGGCTTGCCGTCGCGCTCGGTCACGTCGTCGCTGATCTCGATGCCCTGGACGCTCATCCCGGTGAGGGTCTTGAACGGCAGGGTCAGCGGCTTGACCAGGTTCGGGTTCTGGTCCGCCAGCGTCTTCATCTCCTGGTTGTAGTCAGCCAGCCGCCGGTAGGTGCCGGTCCGCCCACTGGGCAGGGCCGACGCCACCGCACGGGTCGACTGGCGCCGCTCGGCCCGCCGGTCGCGCATGGCCTGCGCGTACAGGTCGGCGGTCTGCACGACGTACTGGAACTTGGCCTCACGCAGGCGCTTGGCGTCCTCGGCACCGTGCAGGACCACCTCGACGTAGTTGCTGCCGCCGTGCTCAGTCAGGTCCAGGCCCATCTTCGTCAGCTCGTCCTTGCGCTCCCGGTTGGGGAGCAGCACGCGAACGAGGGACAGCGTCACGGGCTTCGTGACGGGCGCGATGGCCGTGGAGGAGACCGCGATCCGCGCGGTACGGGCCGAGCCCGAGCGCCGGCACGCCTGCACGATCAGGTTCCGAGAGCCGATGCTGAAGCCCTGGGCGCGCTCGTCGGCGCCGAAGTTGGCGGATCCTGCCACCAGCTCGCGCGTCCGCGCGTCGAACACAGCCAGGTCCCAATCGCCCTTGGCCGCCTTGAGCGTGGCGGTGACGGAGCCGGTACCGCCGACGCTCGCGCTCTTGCGCACCACGCCCGGTCCGGTGGGCAGCGGCCGCTCGATGCAGTTCTGGGGCTGGGCCTTGCCGGCCGTGGCCGTGGTGGCCAGAAGCGAGCCGGCCTGTGCCTGACCCGTGCCTGCGAAAACTGCGGCCACCGCAACGGCGGTGCCGACCATCCATCGACGATTCATACCCTGCCTCTCAAGAGTGCGTCTCCCGTACCGGCCTGGGTTTCTACAGCACCGGGCCGGCGGCCGCGTCACCCGGCGGTCCGAACTCACCCCGACAGGCGGTCCAGGAGCTCCGGTCCCGGGATGCCCGGGAAGGCCGTCCCGGCGACGAACAACGTCGGCGTAGCCACCACGCCCGCCCGGATGCCCGCGCGGAAGTCGCGGTCGACCCGTTCGAGGGCCGGATCGCCACGGCGGTCGGCATCGAACCGCGCCAGGTCGATGTCCAGCCGCCGGCAGCGCTCCCACAGGTGCGGGTCCTCCAGCCGACCCTGGTCGGCCATCAGCGAGTCGTGGAAGTCCCAGAACCGGCCCTGCCGGGCGGCGGCCTCGGCGGCCAGGGCAAGCACGCGCGCACGCGGGTGCTTGGACACCACCGGGAAGTGCCGGAAGACCCGCCGGATCGGCAGATCGCGGATCAGGAAGTGCGTCTGCGCGCAGTAGGGGCACTCGAGGTCCGCGTACTCCACCACCAGCGGCCCCTCCCCCCGCACGTGGTCGTCGGGCCCGACGTCCGGGACCGGCGATGAGCCGAGGTCGGTCAGACCCGCTCGAGCGCGTCGAAGATGAGGTTCGCGCCCGGGATCTCGAGCGGGGTTGGCGCCTGGTGCGACCAGGTCACCTGCAGGTCGGGCCCGACCATGACCAGCGCGCGCTGGTTGTGCCCGCGCTCGTCGATGTACACGCCATAGGCCTTGGCGACCTGGCCCTTGGGGTTGAAGTCGGCAAGCAGCGGGATCGACACGCCGAGCTCGTCCTGGAACGCCTTGTGGGCGAACGAGGAGTCCACCGAGACGCCGTAGAGCTTGACGCCCTTGGCCTCGAGCTCGGGTAGGACCTCCTGGTAGACGTTCAGCTGGTCGGTGCATGTCGGGCTGAAGTCCATCGGGTAGAACACCAGGACGCTGGTCTGCCCCTCGAGGTCCGAGAGGGAGACGTCGTTTCCGTCCTGGTCCGGCAGCGTGAAGTCGGGCGCGTCAGAGCCCGGCTCGATCATCGACGCAGCCCGAGTTCCTTGATCAGCGCGCGGTAGCGGTCGAGGTCGACGCGCTGGAGGTAGTTCAGCAGCCGGCGGCGCTTGCCCACCAGCATCAGCAGTCCGCGGCGCGAGTGATGGTCCTTGCGGTGCTCGCGCAGATGCTCGGTGAGCTCCTCGATCCGAGCCGACAGCAGTGCCACCTGGACCTCGGCCGAACCGGTGTCGTTCTCACCGCGGCCGTGCTTGGTGACGATCTCCTGCTTCTGTTCGACGGTCAGCGACATTGCGGCGCAGAAAGCTAGCAGGACGGCGTGCCCGGACTCAGCCCGCCAGCAGCTCGCGCGTGCGCTGCACGTCCGCCGCCATCTGCTCCTTGAGCGCGTCCACCGAGTCGAACTTCTCCTCGCCGCGAAGGCGCTCGGCGAAGGCCACCTTGAGCTCCTGGCCGTAGAGATCGCCGTCGAAGTCCAGAAGGTACGGCTCCACGAGCAGCCCGAGCGAGCTCTGGAAGGTGGGCCGCACGCCCACGTTGATCGCGGCCGGGTGCTGGTTGGCCCAGCCGGCATAGACGCCGGTCGCGGGCAGCACGAATCCCTCGCGGGGCACGATGTTGGCTGTCGGGTAGCCCAGCTCGCGGCCCCGCTTCTCGCCATGCACGACCGGCCCCTGCAGGATGAACGGGCCGCCCAGGAGCTTGGCCGCGGCGGCCACGTCCCCGGTGGTGACCAGCTCGCGGATGCGGGTCGAGGACACCGGCTCGCCGTCCACCTCGACCAGCGACACCACGCGCGTTTCGAACTCCTCACGCGAGCGCAGGAAGTCAGGGCTGCCCTTGGCCTTGTGGCCGAAATGGAAGTTCTCCCCCACGGACACGCTGGTGGCGCCCAGCTGGCCCACCAGAACATGCTCCACGAACTCCTCGGCTGTGCGCAGCGAGAAGTCGCGGTCGAACGGGATCACCACAAGTTCCTCAACGCCCAGCCCGCCGATCACGTCGCGCTGGATCGAATGCGGCATGACCAGCGGGGGCGCCTTCTCGGGCGCCAGCACCGACAGCGGGTGGGGGTTGAAGGTGAGCACGGTGTCGTTGCCGCGGATGACCTCGCGGTGACCCATGTGCACCCCGTCGAACGTGCCGATCGCGACCTTGCGCGGCGGTGCCTCGCCCGGAGGGAGCTCGGGCATGTCGCGCAGGCTGGTGACCTTCACGGGGCGAACACTACGACGGGCGCCAGCCGCCGGTCCCGTGGCTCGGCCACGGCGATCAGGCGATCACCGTGCATCAGCCGCAACGGCGACGGCGGCTCATCACCCTCCTCGAGATTCAGCTTGACCCCGTGCGAGACCAGCCGTGCCTGCTCGTCATCCAGCTCGCGGGCAGGCATGAACGCCAGGGCGTGGGCAGGCTCCAGCACCACGGCCGGGTCGGCGTCGTCCACGGAGAACGGGCCGATCGCGGTGCGGCGCAGCTGGGTGCAGTAGGCGTCGTCCAGGGCGGCCACCAGCTGGCGCACGTAGGTCCCCGCGGAGCATTCGATCTCGAACGTCGCGGTCTCGCCGTCGAGCGCCAGCCGCTGCGCGCGGTGGACCGTGACGGGCCGCGGTTCGCCCTCCTGCGCCTCGCCCCGGCGCGCCTTGGCGTACAGGCGCTCGCCATCGACCTTCACGGCCGAATAGGCGGGTGGCCGCTGCATCTGCTCCCCCTCGGGGATCTGGGGGGCGGCGGGCACCCGCCCGGTGTGCTCGAGCGTGCCCTCGGGGTCACCGGTGTCGGAGGTCCACCCCAGCCGCGCCACGGCGCGGTAGGTCTTGGGCAGGCCCATCAGGAAGCTCTGCAGCCGCGCCGCGCGCCCCACCAGCACCAGCAGCAGCCCGGTGGCGAACGGGTCGAGCGTGCCGGCGTGGCCGACCTTGGTCTTGCGCGGCAGCTCGCGCCGCACGGCGGCCACGATGTCGTGCGAGGTCTTGCCGGCGGGCTTGTCGACCAGGATCACCCCGCCAACGGGGGCCTCCATCAGCGTTCCAGTTGCTTGTGGACGAGGCTGCGGATCTCCGACACGAGCTCGGCGTGTGAGAGCGCCGTGGAGGCGCCGGCCGCCTGGCGGTGTCCGCCGCCGCCCAGCGCGCGGGCGATCACCGACACGTCCACGCTGCCGTCGGTGGCGCGCAGGCTGACCTTGCTCTGGCCGTGGCGATCGTCGGCCAGCAGCTCGCGCGCCAGCACCGCGACCTTGGTGTCCTCGACCGAGCGCATGTGGTCCACGATGCCCTCGGAGTCGGTTTCGAACGCCCCGGTCGCCTCGAAGTCGGCACGGGTCAGCGAGCCCATCGTGATGGCGCCGTCGTCGAACCGCTCCACGCTGGCCAGCGCCCGCTGGAGCAGCTCCAGCCGGCGCAGCGGCAGATCCTCGTATAGGCGCCGGTAAACGTCGTGGGTGTCCACCCCGGCCTCGATCAGCTCGGCGGCCATCCGGTGGGCTGCGGGCGTGGTGTTCTGGTACATGAAGCGGCCGGTGTCGGTGACCAGCCCCACGTACATGGCGTCGGCGATCTCCGGAGTGATCCGCGCGCCAAGCTCACGGGCCACGTCGTAGACGATCTCGGCGGTGCAGGACGCGTCGGAGACCACCAGGTTGACGGTGCCGAAGCGCGTGTTGTCGTGGTGGTGGTCGATGTTGAGGATGTGGGTGCCCTCGTGCTTGAGGAAGTCGACCGGCATCCGGTCGATGTTGCCGCAGTCGAGGAAGACGACCACGCGCTCGCTGATGTCCGCGGGCGGCGCGCCCAGCAGGCCCTCGAACTTCATCTCGCGGTACTCGATGGGCAGCGGGAACTCGTCCGGCGACATGTACATCAGCGCGTCCTTGCCCAGCTGGGTGAGCACACCGTGCATGGCCACCAGCGACCCCAGCGCGTCCCCGTCGGGGTTCTCGTGCGTGGTCAGCAACAGCTTGTCGGCGGAGCGGAGCTCCTCGAGCAGCTGATCGAGCTCTGTGCCTACGCTCACCGGTCGTGTTCCTCGATGATCTCCCCTATGCGGAACCCCCTGTCGACGGAGTCGTCGTGCACGAACTCCAGCGTCGGCGTGCGCTTCATGCGCAGTTCGCTGCCAATCGCATGCTGCAGATATCCGTGTGAGGACTCGAGCCCTTCCATCGTCTCCTGGCGCTCGTCATCGCTGCCGAGCACGCTCACGTAGACGCGAGCGTGGCGGAGGTCGGGGGCGGTCTCCACGGAAGTCACTGTCACGAATCCTATGCGCGGGTCCTTGAGGCCTGCCGCCAGCCTGGAAGAGAGCACTTCACGCACCGCCTCATTCACGCGTCGCATGCGATCCCCGCTCACGAGTCATCCCCCATCAGCTCGTCGCCGGAGGCCAGCGCACGCCTGACCGAGTAGCCCTCGGGGAAGCGGCCCGACATCCACCGCTCCAGCGCATCCGCCTGTGCCTGGGCGCCGTAAGCGTCGCGCGCCACCAGCGCGCAGGACAGCGTTGCCCGTTGCCACAGGTCGTGGTGGTCGGTCTCCGCCACGGAGGCGCCGAAGCGCCGGCTCAGATGTGCCTTCACGGACTGCACCTCCTTGCGCTTGCCTTTGAGGTCGGATCCCTCTGGGAAGAAAAGCCCCAGCTCGAGGTAGACCAGGAACGCGATTGCTAGGCGAGGGTCTGCTCGACCTGCTGGGTTTCGTAGACCTCGAGTATGTCGCCCTGCTTCACGTCGGCGAAGTTCTCGAGGACGATGCCGCACTCCATGCCCTGGGTCACCTCGCGGACGTCGTCCTTGAACCTGCGCAGCGAGCCGATTCGTCCGTCGTAGACGATCGTGCCATCGCGCACCAGGCGCACCTTGGCGCCGCGCGTAACCGTGCCCTCGGTGACCATCGACCCGGCGATGGTGCCCGTGCGGGAGGCCTTGAAGATCTCGCGCACCTCGACGGTGGCCAGCGTGTTCTCGACCTCCTCGGGGGCCAGCAGCCCCTCCATGGCCTGGCGCAGCTCCTCGATCACCCGGTAGATCACCGAGTAGGTGCGGATCTCGACGCCCTCGCGCTGCGCCACCGCGCCGGCGTCGCCAACGGGGCGCACGTTGAAGCCGATCACGATCGCCTCGGAGGCCGAGGCCAGCATGACGTCGGACTCGTTGATGCCGCCGACGGCGTCGCGGATCAGGTTGACGGTGACCTGCTCCTGCGGCAGCTTGGCGACCTCGTCGGCCAACGCCTCCAGGGAGCCGGCCACGTCGGCCTTGACGATCAGGTTCAGCTCGGCCAGCTCGCCGCCGCGGGCGCGGGCCATCACGTCCTCCAGCGACACACGCACGCCCGCCCGGCGGGCGATCGCCTCGGTCTTCAGGCGGTTGGCGCGCTCGCCCGCCACACGGCGGGCCTCGCGCTCGTTGGACACCACGCGGAAGTGTTCACCGGCCTCGGGCACGCCGTCGAAGCCCAGGATCTCGGCCGGCATGCCCGGCGTGGCCTCCTTGAGCTTGTCGCCGCGGAAGTCGTGCATGGCGCGGGCGCGGCCCGCGTGGGCGCCGGCCACCACGGCGTCGCCCACCTTGAGCGTGCCGCGCTGCACCAGCAGGCTGACCACGGCGCCGCGGCCGGGATCCAGCCGCGACTCGATCACGGTGCCCGATGCCTCGGCGTCTGGGTTGGCCTTGAGCTCCTCGATGTCGGCCAGCGTGATCAGCGTGTCCAGCAGCGCGTCCAGGTTCTGGTGGGTCTTGGCGGACACGTCGGCGAACTCGGTATCGCCACCCCAGTCGGCGGGGTTCAGGCCCTGCTGGGCCAGCTCGCCGCGGACGCGGTTGGGGTCCGCGCCCTCCTTGTCGATCTTGTTGACCGCGACCATGATCGGCACGTCGGCGGCCTTCGCGTGGTCCACGGCCTCGGTGGTCTGGGGCATGACGCCGTCGTCGGCGGCCACCACCACCACCGCGATGTCGGCCACCTTGCCGCCGCGTGCACGCATGGCGGTGAACGCCTCGTGGCCCGGGGTGTCCAGGAACGTCAGCGTGTGGTCGCCGTGGTGGACCTGGTAGGCGCCGATGTGCTGGGTGATGCCGCCGGCCTCTCCCGCGGCCACCTCTGTCTGGCGGATGGCGTCCAGGAGCGAGGTCTTGCCGTGGTCGACGTGGCCCAGGATCGTGATCACCGGCGGGCGGGGCTCCAAGGCGGAGTCGTCGTCCTGGTACTCCGGATCGGCCACCACGTCGTCGGCGGCGTGCTGGATCTCGACCTTCTTGTCCAGGCCCTCGGCCAGCACCTCGATGGCCTCGTCCGAGAGCGTCTGGGTGAGCGTGGCCATCTCGCCCAGCTCCATCAGCTTCTTGATCACCTCGGGCGCCGGGATGCCCATCGATTCCGCCACCTCCTTGACGGTGGCGCCGGACTGCACCGGCGAAACGCGCTCCTCCTCGGGGGCGTCGGGCTTGGCCGTCAGGTCGGGCTCGACCCACGGCGTGCGCCGGCGCCGGCCACGGCGGCGCGGCGGCTGATTCTGCTGCGGCGGCGGGCCCGGTGCGCGGCGCGATGCCTGCGAGTCGATGACGACGCGGCGGCGGCGGCCGCCGGCTCCTCCACCGCCACCCGCTTCGGTGCGGGTGGGGCGCTGCTGGGCAGGGGCGCCGTCCTTCGCGGTGGCGGCGGCACCGTCGCCGTTGCCGCTGGGCTCCTCGGTGGCGGCTTCCTGCGCCGAGGGGTTGAACGCGCGAGCGATGTCGCGCTCATCGACGCTCGAGGCAGCCGCCTTCACGTCCAGGCCGGCGGCCTGGAGAGTCGCCAGGACCTCCTTGCTGGGGATCCCGCGCTCTTTCGCTATCTCATGGACTCGCTTCTTCGCCATCTCAGATTAAGTCTATGCGCCTCAGGAGGCCTCTTCGGCCGGCGCGGGCTCGCCCCCGCCCGGCTCGCCGCCGCCGAGTTCGTCGCCCTCTTGGTCTACCAGTGCCTGGTGCGCCGGCAGGCCGCAGTAGCGCGAGCCCGCGATCGCCGCGTTGGGGCAGCGCTTGCCGTTGGAGAGCACCGCCGCGCAGCGTCCGGCGACCTCTTCCTCCTCCAGGCCCATGGTCTGCTCTTCCTCGGCGAACTCGGTTTCCGAGCGGATGTCCACGCGCCAGCCGGTCAGGCGCGCGGCCAGGCGCGCGTTCAGCCCGTCCTTGCCGATGGCCAGCGACAGCTGGTCGTCGGGGACGATCACCGTGGCCTGCATGGCCTCGTCGTCCACCAGCACCTCGCGCACACGGGCGGGCGACAGCGCCTTGGCGACGAACCGGGCGGGCTCGTCGTTGAAGGGGATGATGTCGATCTTCTCGCCACGCAGCTCGGACACGACCATGCGCACACGTGATCCGCGCGGGCCGACGCAGGCGCCCACGGGATCGACGCCATTGGTGTGGCTGATGACGGCGATCTTGCTGCGGTAGCCCGGCTCACGGGCCACGTTCTGGATCTCGACCAGCCCGTCGGCGATCTCGGGCACCTCGAGCTCGAACAGCGCCCGGATCAGCTCGGGCGAGCGGCGCGAGACGATGATCGACGGGCCCTTGGACTGGGCCGAGACGTCGGTGATGATGGCCTTCACGCGTGCGCCGTGGTCGTAGCGCTCGCCACCCACCTGCTCGGAGCGCGGCAGCAGCGCCTCGACGCGCTCGCGCAGCTGGACCAGCGTGTAGCGCGAGTCCGACTGCTGGACGATGCCGGTGATCAGCTCGCCGACGCGGTCCTGGTACTCGTCGAACATCATGTCGCGCTCGGCCTCGCGGATGCGCTGCAGGATCACCTGCTTGGCGGTCTGGGCGGCGATGCGGCCGAAGTCGTCGGGGGTGACGTCGCGCTCCTCGATCTGGTCCGAGTGCGCCGCCAGCACCTCCTGCGGGATCTCGGGCTCTTCGGGCACGCGCATCTCGCCCGTCTCGGGGTCCACCGTCGGCTCCTCGAGCGCCTCCTCGGCCTCGTCCAGCAACTGCTCCTCGAGCTCCTCGGGAAGGATCAGCTGGAACACCTTGAAGTCGCCGCTGTCGTGGTCGATGTCCACGCGGGCGTAGCGCGCCGAGCCGGGGCTCTTCTTGTACGCCGACAGCAGGGCGTCGGCCAGCGCGTCCATGAGCATGTCGGCGGAGATGCCCTTCTCCTGCTCCAGCACGTGGATGGCGTCGACGATCTCCTTGCTCATGCCTGTTCCTCTCCTATGCGCTCCAGAAGGTTGCTGCGACTGATCTCTTTGTAGGGGATGGACACCAGCGCCGCCTCGGGGTCCACCGCCACCGTGACCTCGTCATCGGTGGCTCCGATCAGCTCGCCGGTGAAGCTCTTGTGCCCATCGCGTTCCTCACGCGTGCGCACGCGCGCGCGTCGTCCGAGGAAGCGGCGGAAGTGGTCGGGCTTGGTCAGCGGCCGCTGCGGTCCGGGCGACGAGACCTCCAGCGCGTACTCGGACAGCAGGTCGGTGAGCTCGCGCGTGACGTCCTCGCACACCTTCAGCGAAACCCCGTCCGGGTGGTCGATCGTCAACCGCAGCCGCTCGGCGGCAATCTGCTCGCAGGAGAGCAGCTCGACAGCGGGCAGCGAGCCCGCGAGGCGCTGTTCAATGTCGGTGTGTAGGCGGTCGGTATCGGTCATATGGAGCTGTTTTGGTCAAAAAGAAAGGCGGGCTGCGAAGCCCACCTCCAGGTGCGGCCCACGGGCCGCCACGTCTGAAAGTCCTAACGACGCGAGTATAGAGACAACGTCGAGCTCCAAGCCACCGGGGCTCGGGTCTCAGCGGGCGGGACTGACGCGGCCACCGGTGGGGTCATCGCGGCCCGGCAACTTCGATCCTGGGGCCGCCGGCGTGCCCCCGGTCGGAGCCGTGCTCCGGGGCTCAGTCGCAGTAGTTGGAGGTTGCGTTTGGGGCGGCGAATAGGACCGGCCAGTCTGGCTCGGCCGCTCTCGGGGAGTGGACGCGGGCGCCTGGGTCGCGGTCGGCTGGCGGCTAGTCGACTTCTCGTCGTCGGCGCCGCAACCTGCCACGGCGAAATAGCAGCGACAGTGCCGGCATCGTTCCTCTAACGCATCCTGTCGTGCCGCCTCCGTCCCATCACGCTGGGCACCGTAGCGAGATGCTCCTCGAACGAGTCGAAACGACGGAGCCCGAACATCTGCCCAGCCGGTAACCGCAGCCGACAGCAGACCTCGAAACGGTCCCTGAACGCACGGAGGGCCGAGGCAAATGCCCCGGCCCTCCGAATTCACGCGACCTAATGTGATCCCCGCTGTGTCCCTAGCTACTACCGAACAACTACGTCCTTGCAGAGGCCAGTACCTTGTTCTCCGTCTCGCCCTTGTTGCCCTTCCACCCAGAGGTTGGCGGCACCATCGCAGGTCCATTCGGCGCCGGTCGAGTCGTCATGACAGTCGTGCTCGGCGTTGTTGCTCGAGCCGGTTGTCCTCGATCAGGTTGTCCGCCGTGTCCGAATCCGGCGTAGACCCCGTCGTACTAACGTTGTCGCTCGCTCATGTTGTGCGACACCCGTGTTGTCGTTGGCATCGACCAGCCCGTTGCCGTCGAACGCGTTGTTGCTCGAACGGTTGTGGGCGATCAAAGCCCCGTCAGTCGAGATGTACCATCACCCTCGTCATTCCGAAGGCATGTCGTTCTCGGTGACCTCCGATCGCCTCCGAGGCGTCGAACAACAGCATCCCCTCGCTGGAGGAAGTCCCTCTGCCGCGCGTACAGGTTGTCGGTGATCTCGTTGTGGTTCGACATCCCCGACCGCCCCACGACTCACCTGCACGCCATTCTGGGCGATGATCGGAGTCGAACCCGCACCCATGATGACGTTGTGGCTCGATCTCGCGCAAACGAGCCGATGCCGTCTACGGTCACGCCGTTCTTTTGGTACCGATCGATCAGGTTGTGGTCAACCGTGGCCGTCCCCGACCTCGACCCTCGGCATGCCGACCGACCTGCACGGCGACGCCGTTCTGACAGCCCGCTGAATGGGTCGTCACGGATCTCGGTGATGCGGTTCTGATCGATCTCGGCCTCACCGTCGCCCTCGACCTTCACTCCGTACCTCAGATCGAGGCGCAGCCGCTCGGAACCCGGGTCCCGTGATTCTGAAACCCGCTGATACTTCACTTCATCTAGCACGTCCGAACCCGAACGACTGAACTTCTCGGGATCCGCCAGGCAGGGCCGGCGCTAACGCCGGGTCACTTGATGATCGCTTCCGTCGGTCGGATCGGCCACTTGGCTCTGCTCGAGCTTCGTCTTCTTCTCTGCCTCAAGCTTGAGACTTGTTCTGTGCCGGCTCCCTCGACTCCGGACCTGCTTCCTGCATAGTAGCCCGGGACAAACCTTGATCTTGTCCTTGCCCGGTTCGCAGCCGCTCGTCACCGCCGCCTGGACCGAAGTCCCGAATGTCCGGCGTTCTTGACACTGCGACCCCGTCGTCGTCGACGCTCAACGTCCTTGGCCATTGCCGGGGCGGCGCTCAGCGCCATCGCGGTCACGCCTGTTGCCAGCGCGAGTGTAAGCCTGCCTGCCTTCATACATTCTCCCTTGAATAAGACGGCGAGACGCCGCATGCCGCTCATCCCGAGCGGCTCTGCATCCCCTGTCGTGCGCGGCGAAGGCGACTTCGCCACCGATCGCGAACGTAACACGGGTAGTGCGATCGCGCCAATCGCGCTGGCGCTGGAATTGGCACGGCTCCGGCGGTCGGGAGCCTGCCCGAACACGACGAGGGGCGGAGCCAAAGCCCCGCCCCTCGCAACCGACTACGTGCTGACGTCAGGTGACTACTTGGCGTCCTTGTCCTTGACTCCGTCGGCCTCGAAGTCGTACAGCTTCTTGTTGATGCGGAAGCCGTCGACTGCGCCGACCCATGCGTTGTCGCGGCCCTTGGCGACCGCGGCTGTGTACATGACGGGCATGTCGGCGACGTCGTTGAGAGCGCGTCTTCATCTGCGTGAAGTTGCAGTGTTGGCCTGTCTACAGCCGGTCGCTGGTCGCCGTGGGTCGTTGGTGAAGTACCAGTACCGTGGTGGTAGTGGCGTCGATGTAGCCGCTCCACTCGTCGGTCACTGGCGCCGGTGATCCGGGCACGCACACCATCGAGGTGTAGTTCGGCGCGGCGTTGCTGCTGATCCCGCTCGGATCGATCTCGAACGTGATGTTCGGCAGGTTCCCAGACCGCCGTTCTCCCGTTCTCGGTCTGGAAGACGTGGAACCCGACTTGGTTGATCCCGTGCACCGGATCACCGTTGAAGTCGACCTCGTTGCCGAAGCTCACCTTCTCCTGCGGGTTACCCTGGTTGGTCGCCGGGTTCATCGCTTCGTCGGAGACCTGGAGCCCCACGCTGCCCTTGCCATAGGGCGGCGCGGCCGCCGGCCCGCTGAGGCCGATCGTGCCATACGGGCCGTCCCTCAGGTCGCCGACCGCAGAGCCGATGGTGTTGCGGTCGATCACACCCCAGTGCTCGGACTTCGTGCTGCCCTCCCCGGCCATGGCCGAGAAACCGACAGATACCGAGGCGGCGACTGCGACCAAGCCTACAGCCGCGGCCACCTTGCCGCGCGTGCTACTAAAGCGTGCTTTCACGCTTACTCCCTCCGGATCGTGAATGGGTCAGTGACCCCGCCCGGGGATGCGAGTCCTTCGAAGGCGGGGATTCATCCGACCCTAACCCCGAATTCGGGTATGCGCCAGTAACCGACCCGGGGGATACCTGGATTCCGCTCAGGTCTCCACCATGAACGTCACCGGCCCGTCGTTCACGAGTTCCACCGCCATCCGCGCGCCGAAGCGCCCGCCCTGCGCGCCGAGTGCCCCACGCACCTGCTCGTAGAGCGGCTCGGCGTGCTCGGTAGGCGCCGCCTCGGTGAAGCTCGGGCGGTTTCCCTTGCGCGTATCGCCGTAGAGCGTGAACTGGGAAACGCAAAGCACCTCGCCCCCCACCTCGGCAACCGACCGGCTCATCCGCCCCTCGGCATCCTCGAAGATCCTCAGTGCCAGCAGCTTTCGCGCCAGGCGGTCGGCCTGCTCGGGGCCGTCGTCGCGGTGCACGCCCAGCAGCACCAGCAGTCCCGGGCCGATCCCCGAGACGCGCTCGCCGTCCACGCTGACCGACGCCTGCGTGACCCGCTGGACGATCGCCCGCACGCCGCGCACCGTACTGTCAGCACATGGCCGCGGTCGATGTCATAGACGAGTACGTGGGCAGCCTGCCCGGCGATTCGCGCCGGCTGGCGCACGGCGAGTGGGGCGTCACCGTTGCCGCGGAACAGGCCGGCGGCTGGCCGCTGCATGTGGGCCTGGTCCTGCGCGACGGCCTGGTCCGCGCGCAGGCCCACGCGCTCGATTCCCCGGACGGCATCGACCCCTGGATGCTGATGTGGTGGAACCGCCAGACGCGCATGACACGTTTCGGCTGCACCCGCGAGCGCGAGGTGTGGGTGCACGCCGACGTGCCCGTCGCGGCCGTGGACGCGCGCGAGATCGACCGCGTGCTGGGCCTGGTGGTCGAGGGTGCGGTGGCGGTGCGCGAGTACCAGCGCTCACGGCTCGAGCCGGCGCCGGAGGCGGCCGGCGGCGGCTGGCTCGACGGCGCGTAGGACGTCCAGCCGTCGATTTGCCCGGTCTGGGCCGGGTCAAGTGACGGACAGGCGATTCAGGCGGCGCGCAGCCGGTCGCGTAGCGCCCGGTAGTCCGCGCGGTCCGGGCGCATCGACGCCGCCAGCACCGCGTGCCGGCGGGCGGCGGAGCGGCGGCCGGTGTTGGCCAGCGCCTTGCCCAGGCAGAAGTGGGCGTAGTCGTTCACGGGCGCCTGCTCGACCACCGCTGCGAACTCGCGGCGCGCCTCCTCGAAGCGGCCTGAGCGGAAGTAGGCCCGGCCCAGCGCCTCGCGGATCGAGGTCTTGTCGGGCTCGAGCTTGCGGGCGTGCTCGAGGGGCACGGTGGCTGCGGCGAAATCGCCGGACTCCAGCAGCCCGTAGCCGCGGGTGTACAGGTCATACACCAGCTCGCCGCGCTCGAGCGCCTCGCGATCGGGGTCGCTCACGAACGAGTTCCTTGCGCGGTCCTGAGCCTTTCCACCTCATCAAGGATGACAGCCGCCACGGCCCGTTTCGAGCCCATCGGCACAGGCTCCTCGCCGTTTGCGGTGATCAGCGTGACCTCGTTGTCTTCGGTGTCGAAGCCGATGTCGGCGCGGGCGATGTCGTTGAGCACCACGGCATCCAGGCCCTTGCGCTCGAGCTTCTCGCGGGCGCGCTCGGCGCCGCCCTGGCCGTGCTCGGCGGCGAAGCCCACCAGCGTTTGATGGCCGGCACGACGGGCAGACACGCCGGCCAGCACGTCGTCGGTGGGCTCGAGCTCGACCGTGAGACCGTCGCGCCCCGTCTTGGTGATCTTGTCGTCGGCGCGCCCGGCGGGCCGGAAGTCGGCCACGGCGGCTGCCATCAGCAACACATCCGCGCTGTCGAACTCCGCCTCGACCGCGTCCTGCAGCTGGGCGGCTGTCTCGACCGCCAGCGCGCGCACACCGGCCGGCACGGAAACCGCCAGGTTGGCACCTACCAGCGTGACCTCCGCCCCGCGCGCGGCCGCCTCGGCGGCCAGCGCCACGCCCATGCGCCCGGACGAGCGGTTACCCACGTAGCGCACCGAGTCGATCGGTTCGCGCGTGCCGCCGGCGGTGACCAGCACGCGTAGGCCGGCAAGCGACGCCGAGTCACCCGCAAGCACCGATTCCACGCGGGCCAGGACGGTGGCAGGCTCCGCCAGCCGGCCTGCCCCCCACTCGCCCCTGGAGGCCAGCGGGCCGGTCTCCGGCTCTACGACCGCGGCGCCGCGCAGGCGCAGCGTCTCGACGTTGGCGCGCGTGGCCGGGTGCTCCCACATGTGGTTGTTCATCGCCGGCGCCAGCACAAGCGGCGCGGTGCAGGCCAGCGCGGCGCTGCTGAGAAGGTTGTCGGCGTGGCCGCCGGCCAGCTTGGCCAGCGTGTTGGCCGATGCGGGCGCGATCACGAACGCGTCGGCGCGCCGCACCAGCTCCAGATGCGAGATGCCCGCGTGGTCGGGCGCGGGATCGCCGGGAAAGGCGCCGCGGGCGGGATCGGGTTCGAACTCCTCGACCAGTACGGGTGCACCGGTGATGCCCTCGAACGTGGCCCGGCCGACGAAGCGCAGGCTGGCCTCGGTCTGCACCACCCGCACCGAGTGACCCGCCGCCATGGCCAAGCGGGTGAGCTCGACGGCCTTGTAGGCAGCGATGCCGCCGGATACGCCTAGGAGGATGCGGGCCATAAGGCCCTCAACGGTACCCCAGCCCCGGAGGGCTCAGGTGCCGTGAAAACTTAGTCCCGGTACCGGTACTTGATCTTGCCCTCGGCAACTTCGTCCAGGGCGATCTTGAGGTAGTTCTTGGAACCGGTCTCGACCATCGGCGGCGGGTACTCGTCGAACGTGCCCTCACCGAGGTTGTGGTAGTACGAGTTGATCTGCCGGGCGCGCTTGGCGGCCACGAGCACGCAGGCGTAATGCGAGTCGACCTGCTCGAGAAGTGTGTCCAGGCGGGGCTTGATCAAGGAGATTCCGGTTCGTCGGGGCCTGCCATGGTAGCGGCGAGGGCGACCAGCTCCCCCAGCGCCTCGTCCAGATCGGCGTTCACCACGACCTTGCCGAACTCCTTCTGGGCAGCCATCTCGACCGGGGCGACCTCCAGCCGGCGGGCGATCTGCTCGTCCGTATCCGAGGCCCGGCCCTCCAGCCGCTCCTTGAGGTCCTCCAGCGACGGCGGCGCGATGAACACCTGCGTGGCCTCGGGCAGGGTCTGGCGCACCTGGCGCGCGCCTTGGATCTCGATCTCCAGCACGATCGCGTCGGCTGGGCGGTCGAGCTCGGAGCGCAGGGTGCCGTAGCGGTTGCCGGCGTACTCGGCGTGCTCGATGAACTCGCCGTTGGCGACCCGATCATCGAAGTCCGGGCGGCTGAGAAAGTGGTATTCGCGCCCGTTCACCTCGCCTTCACGCGGCTCGCGGGTGGTGGCGGAGACCGAGAGCTGGAGGCCGGGGCAGCGCTCCAGCAGCAGTCTGATGAGGGTCCCCTTGCCGACGCCAGACGGACCCGTGATCACCAGGACCGGGGTCTGTGGAGGCCGTGCGTCTATCGCCGGAGGTACCCGACGAGCTCGTTGCGCTGGCGCTCGGACAGCCCGCCGATGGTCTTGCTCGGTGAGATCCGGCAGTGGGTGAGAATTCGGTTGACCTTCACGCGGCCGTACTTCGGGACGGCCAGGAGCAGGTCGAAAACCTTGGCCGTTTCCAGGTATTTCGGCGGATCCAGAAGCAGGCCGTGGATCTTTACCCGTCCCGCTTTGAGGTCCCGCTTGAGCCTCGCGCGGCGGGTCCGGATCTCGTTGGCGCGCTGGAGCGCGTCCATGCGCTGGGTCAGCGAGCGCTCGGGGGTGAGGCCGGCGGCGGAAGGGCTCTTGGAAGAGGTTTCGTTGGCGACCGGCATGCAGGCGGCGATCATACACACGGATTTCGCAACGTCGACACGTGGCGGGGCTTTTCCTGCCAATTCATCTGGACGTCGACTAGAGGTTCAGACTGGTTGATGTTTCATGACGGTTTCGAACCCGCCGAGTTGGGATAGGTGCGCCCCGATTCGGCGCCCCGCGGAGGGGTCGCGGAAGCTCTCTGTGCCTACTGCCACAAGCGTCGCGCCGGCGCTGAGGAAGTCCAGCGCATCGCTACCCGAAGTGATGCCGCCCATCCCCACAATGGGTACATCGACGGCTTCGGCCACGGCGGCGACCTGCTCCAGGGCCACGACCCGCACTGCCGGTCCTGACAGCCCGCCCGTGCCCCCGCCGAGCCAGGGCTCGCGCGTGCGCGGATGCAGCGGCATGCCTTTCAGGGTGTTGATCAGCGAGACCGCGTCGGCGCCGGCCGCGGCGGCCGCGCGCGCCACGGCGGCGGGATCGACGGAGTTCGGGCTGAGCTTGACGATCAGCGGCTTCGGGGTGTGCTCGCGGACCGCGCGCACCGCGGCATCGGTCTCGCCCGGGTCGGCGCCGACCAGGACGCCGGTCTCCACATTGGGGCAGGACACGTTCAGTTCCAGCATGGCCACCTCGTCGCGGGGGCCCACCGTCTGCACCAGCCGGGCCAGCTCGGCATGGTCGAACCCCATCACGGACACGATCAGCGGCACCGGCAGCTCGGCCAGTTGGGCCAGATCCTGGGCGATGAACTGCTCTAGGCCCTTATTGGGCAGCCCGATCGAGTTGACCATGCCACCCGGGGTCTCCCACAGGCGCGGCGGCGGGTTGCCCTGGCGCGGCGCCAGGGTGACCGTCTTGGTGACGAACGCATCGAACGGGAAGCGCTCCAGCAGGGTGTCGCCAAAGGCACGCCGGGCGGCGATGGCGTCAAAAGTGCCCGAAGCGTTCAGCACCGGACCGCTCAGGGTTACGCCGCAGAAGTCCACGCCCATCGCGCTCATGCGACCGCCAGCTCGGCCCCCGTGAACACCGGGCCGTCGACGCACACCCGCTGGTAGCCGGCGGCGGTGGGCACCACGCAGCCGAAGCAGGCCCCGTAGCCGCAGGCCATGCCGGACTCCAGCGCCAGTTGGCACGGCACCCCGCGTTCTGCGCACAGCGCCCGGACCGCCTCCAGCATCGCGGGCGGACCGCAGGAAAAGACCGTTGCGGCGGGCTCGCGCTCCAGCTCGGCGGCCAGCGGCTCGGTGACCAGGCCCTGCTCGCCGGCCGACCCGTCCTCGGTCACGACCCGCGCGGCGCTGCCGAACAGCTCGGCCGCGGCGGCGTGCTGCGCCCCGCGGAAGCCCAGGATCACCCCTGCGGGGACGGGCGCCGCCGGCAGCTCTGCGTACAGGCACAGCAGCGGCGCCACGCCGATTCCGCCGCCCACCAGCAGCGGCCGCGTGCCCGCGTCCGCGGGCTGGAAACCGGCGCCAAGTGGGCCCAGCAGCATCAGCGGCTCACCCTCTGTCATCTGCCCGAGACGGCGCGTGCCGGGCCCCACGTCCTCCAGTAGGAAGTCCAGCTCCACCCCACCGCCCGCGTGCCGGCGGGCGCCGGCGTGCGAGAAGGCCCGCGGCAGGAACGGGCGCTCGCCGGCGCCGCCTCCCCACCGGTCGCCGGCGGCCAGCATGTAGAACTGGCCCGGCTGGGGGTTCTCCGGGCCGACGGGATCGCGGGCGGTGATCAGGTCGTAGGCGCCCAGCCGGCGTACGCCCTTGACCTCGGCCACCCGGCGCTCGGGCGGGCACTGCGTTCGCTCGCTCACGTGTGAACCGGCCCGCTCGCGGGGTGCAGCTCCTGCAGCGAGGTCACCGGCGGCGCCTCCCCCAGCGCTGCGCGGATGGCCCGCTGGGCGGCGCTGGCACCGCTCATCGTGGTGATGCAGGGGATGCCGCGGGTGGTTGCGGCGCGGCGGATCTCGTAGCCGTCGGCGCGCGCGCCTGAGCCGGTCGGCGTGTTGACCACCAGATCCACATCGCCGGCCTCGATCGCCTCGACCACGTTCGGCGATCCCTCGCTGAACCTCTTGATGTGCTCCACCGGCACACCCATGCGACGGATGGCCTGGGCCGTTCCGCCGGTGGCCATGACCGTGAAGCCCAGGTCGCGCAGCGAGGCGGCCAGCTGGGTGGCCGTGGCCTTGTCGCCGTCGGTCACGCTGATGAAGACCGTTCCGCTGGACGGGAGCATGGACCCCGCGGCCGCTTGGGCCTTGCCGAACGCCGTCGGGTAGTCCTGGGCGACGCCCATGACCTCGCCGGTGGACTTCATCTCCGGCCCCAGCAGTGAGTCCGCGCGCGGGAAGCGACCGAACGGCAGCACCGCCTCCTTGACCGACACGTGGCTGCCCTTGAACGGCAGCGCCAGCTCCATGTCGGCCAGCTTCTCTCCAAGCATCAGCCGGCACGCCACCTTGGCCAGCGGCACACCGACGGCCTTAGAGACGAAGGGAACGGTGCGCGAGGCGCGCGGGTTGGCCTCGATCACGAACAGCTCGTCATCGCCGTAGACGGCGAACTGGATGTTGATCAGCCCCACCACGCCCAGCCGCATGGCGATCCTGGCGCTGGCCTCCTCGACCTGCTTGAGCATGTCGGGGCCGAGCGACATGGCGGGGATCACGCAGGCCGAGTCGCCGGAGTGGACGCCGGCCTCCTCCACGTGCTGCATCACGGCGCCGATTCGCACGCTCTCGCCGTCGCAGAGCGCGTCCACGTCGACCTCGATCGCGTTCTCCAGGAACCGGTCCAGGAAGATGTCGCCCTCGGGACGGCCGCCCTCGGCGGTGCGCTGCAGGTAGCCGTCCAGGCCTTCGCGGGAGTAACAGATCTCCATCGCGCGGCCGCCGAGCACGTAGGACGGGCGCACCAGGAGCGGATAGCCGACCTCCTCAGCGGCAACCAGGGCCTGCTCGGGCGAGGTCGCCGTGGCGTACGGCGGGCTCTTCAACCCCAGCTCGTCCAGGATGGCGCCGAAGCTGGGCCTGTCCTCGGCCAGGTGGATCGACTCCACCGGCGTGCCCAGCAGCGGCACGCCCGCGTCGACCAGGCCCTGGGCCAGCTTCAGCGGCGTCTGGCCGCCGAACTGGACGATCACGCCTTCGGGCTGCTCGAGCTCGATCACGCCGAGCACGTCGTCCAGCGTCAGCGGCTCGAAGTAGAGCCGGTCGGAGGTGTCGTAGTCGGTGGAGACGGTCTCCGGGTTGCAGTTGACCATCACCGCGTCGCGGCCCGAGGCGCGCACGGTCATGGCGGCGTGCACGCAGCAGTAGTCGAACTCGATCCCCTGACCGATCCGGTTGGGGCCCGAGCCCAGGATGACCACCGAGGCGTTGTCGCCCCGCTCGACCTCGTGGCGCGGGCCGTCCGGACCCGGGCGCTCCCAGCCGGAGTAGAAGTAGGGCGTGGCGGCCTCGAACTCGGCTGCGCAGGTGTCCACCGCCTTGAACGTGCGCACCAGCCCGGCCTCCGGGTCCTCGCCCAGCGCCAGCGCGCGCAGCTCGTCCAGGAACCACGGGTCGACCGCGGTGCGGGCGTTGACCGTGGCCACGTCGTAGCCGCGGCGGAAGGCCTCGAACACGAGCTCGTAGCGGTCCCAGGTCGGGATCTCCAGCGCCGTGAGCAGCGCCTCGTCGTCAGCGGGCGGCGTGGCGCGCACGTCCAGCTCGCGCGAGCGCCAGGCCTTCATCCACGCCTGCTTGAACGTGCGGCCGATGGCCATCGCCTCGCCGACCGACTGCATGTAGGTGGACAGCGTCCCGTCAGAGCCGGGGAACTTCTCGAACGCGAACCGGGGCCACTTGACCACGACGTAGTCGATGGTGGGCTCGAAGCTGGCGGGCGTGACGCGGGTGATGTCGTTGTCGATCTCCTCGAGCGTGTAGCCGACCGCCAGCCGCGCCGCGATCTTGGCGATCGGGAAGCCCGTGGCCTTCGACGCCAGCGCGCTCGACCGCGACACGCGCGGGTTCATCTCGATGACGATGATCTCGTCGGTCTCGGGGTTCACGGCGAACTGCACGTTCGAGCCGCCGGTCTCGACCCCGACGGCGCGGATCACGGTTATGGCCTGGTCGCGCAGCTTCTGGTACTGGATGTCGCTGAGGGTCTGCTGCGGCGCCACAGTGACGCTGTCGCCGGTGTGCACCCCCATCGGGTCCACGTTCTCGATCGAGCAGATGACCACCACGTTGTCCGCCCTGTCGCGCATCAGCTCGAGCTCGAACTCACCCCAGCCGATCACCGACTCGTCGATCAGCACCTGGTTGATCGGGCTGGCGGCCAGCCCCTCGGCAACGCGCTCGTGGTACTCGGCCTCAGACCGGGCGATGCCTCCCCCCTGGCCGCCCATCGTGAACCCGGGCCTCACGATGGCCGGCAGGCCGATGTCCTCGCGCACCGCCTCCGCCTCGGCCAGCGAGTGGGCGATCGACGAACGGGCCACGCGCAGGCCGGCGGCAGCCATCGTCTGGTTGAACAGCTCGCGGTCCTCGGCGCGGCGGATGGCGTCGTAGTCGGCGCCGATCAGCTCGACCCCGTAGCGCTCGAGCGTGCCGTCCTCGGTCAGCTGGCGCGCCAGGTCCAGCGCCGTGCCCCCGCCCAGCGTCGGCAGCAGCGCGTCGGGGCGCTCCTTCTCGATCACGCGCGTGACCGAGTCGGCCAGCAGCGGCTCGATGTAAGTGGCCGTGGCGAACTCCGGGTCGGTCATGATCGTGGCCGGGTTGGAGTTGATCAGGACCACCTCGTAGCCCTCCTCCAGCAGCACCTTGCACGCCTGCGCGCCCGAGTAGTCGAACTCGGCGGCCTGGCCGATGATGATCGGCCCGGAGCCGATCACCAGGATCTTGTGCAGGTCGTCACGCCGCGGCAAGACGACCCTCCTCGGCGGCGCCGCGTGACACGATGGGCCGGTGGAAGCGGCGAACGACGGGCTGCTGCCCCCCGTTGGGGTGGATCGCGAGGCGTCGGTCGCCGACCTCTGGCGCGCCCGTCTCGGCCAGGTCCTGCGCGAGACGTACGCGGGGCTCCCGCTGGTCAAGTTCGCGGAGGATCTGCGCGTCTACGAGCGGCTGCTGTGGTCCGCGCGCGTGGACGTTGTGATCGAGATCGGCACCTTCGTCGGCGGCAGCGCGCTCTGGTTTCGCGATCGCCTGCGGGCGATGCGCGCCTATCGGCTGCCCGCCGCGCCCGGCGACGGCGCGCCGCTGGTGATCTCCATCGACATCGACCTGTCCCGCGCCCGGCAAGCGCTCGGCGAGCTCGACGCCGCCTACGATCGCGAGATCCTGCTGCTGGAGGGAGACGTGACCGATCTGTCGCTGGCCGCCGAGGTCGGCCGGCTGATCCCCGCCGGTGCCCGATGCCTGGTGGTGGACGACGGGCCGCATACCCACGCGGGGACCAGCGCGGCGCTCAGGGGCTTCGCCCCGTTCGTGTCCCCGGGCAGCTGGTTCGTGGCCGAGGACGGCGTGGTCGACGAGGACGAGCTTCGCGTGAGCGCCGACTGGCCCCGCGGGGTTCAGCAGGCGGTCATGGAATGGCTGGACACGCCCGCCGGCGGCGAGTTCACCCTCGAGCGCGACGCCGAGTCGTACGCCATCACGACCAACTGCCACGGTTACCTGCGGCGCCGTGCCTGACGCGGTCACGCGGCCATCCTCTCCAGGAAGCGGTCGAACAGGTGCCTGGCGTCGTGCGGTCCGGGCCCGGCCTCGGGGTGGTACTGCACGGTGGAGGCGGGCACGTCGCGCAGCACCAGGCCCTCGACGGTGCGGTCGTAGAGGTTCAGCTGGCTGAGCTCGGCGGTGCCGAAGTCGGTCTCCCAGCGCATGGCCTGGGTGGCATCGATGGTCTGCTCGCCGCCTGGCCCGAGCACCGCGAAGCCGTGGTTCTGGCTGGTGATCTCCACCTTGCCGGTCTCCAGGTCCTTGACCGGATGGTTGGCACCGCGGTGGCCGAAGCGCAACTTGAAGGTGTCCAGGCCCACCGCCCGGCATAGGAGCTGGTGGCCCAGGCAGATGCCCCAGATCGGCCGCTTGCCGACCAGCTGGCGCACCGTTTCCACCACGTAACCCAGCGCGGCGGGGTCGCCTGGGCCGTTGGCCAGGAACACGGCGTCGGGGTCGCGGGCCAGTACCTCGTCGGCGGTGATGGTGCAGGGGTGCAGTTCCACGCGCGCGCCGCGCTCGCGCAGGTTGCGCACGATCGACCACTTGATGCCTGTGTCGATGGCCACCACGCGCGGACCGTCGCCTGAGCCGTCCAGGGCATCCAGCAGGACCGGCTCCGATGGCGTGACCTCGCGCGCCAGGTCCTGGCCCTGCATCGGCGGCTCGGCCATCAGCCACTCCATGGCCTGGCTCGGGGCGGTCTCGGCGTCGAACACGCCACCGCGCATGGCGCCCTTGTCGCGGATGTGGCGCACCAGGGCGCGTGTGTCCACCCCGGTCAGGGCAGGGATGCCGCGCTCGGCCAGCCAGCTCAGCCAGCCACCGGTGGCCCCGGGAGCGTGGGAGCGGTCCACCCCCTCGCGCATGATCACGGCGCGCGCGTGCACGTCCTCGGACTCCATGTGCGCCGCCTGGACGCCGTAGTTGCCCACCATCGGGTAGGTGAAGACGACGATCTGGCCGCGGTAAGACGGGTCGGTGACCGACTCCTGGTAGCCGGACATGGCGGTGTTGAACACAACCTCGCCCCTGCCGCGCTCAAGGGCGCCGGCGAGCTCCCCGTCGAAGCGCTCGCCGTCCTCGAGCAGGAGGTAGCCCGCGCTCACTTGACCAGCCCCTGGACCTGCTTGAACTCGTCGGTGCCGGCGCGGCCCAGCATCTCGAACAGGCCGGTCTCGACGCTGGTGGCCTTAGCGCCGAGCTCGGCCATCTTGCGCAGGCCCACGTCGCGGTTCAGGGCAGAGCGCGAGCCGACCGCGTCCTCGGCCACGTGCACCTCGACACCGGCGGCCAGCAGCTCGGCCGCCGTCTGGTAGACGCACACGTGGGTCTCGATGCCGCAGATCAGCACCTGGTCGCGGCCATTCAGGTCGAACCCGTCGGCCGAGGCGCCGGAGAAGACGGTCTTGGGGATCGGCTCGACGCCGCCCAGATGGCCGGCAACCTCATCGACCGTGGCGCCCAGCCCCTGCGGGTACTGCTCGGTGACCACCGCCGGCAGGCCCATGATCCGGGCGGCCTGCAGCAGCACAGCGGCGCCGTGGGCGACGTCGTCGAAGCGCTCGACGCCCTGGCGGAAGGCCTCCTGCACGTCGATCACCACCACCGTGGTCCGCTCGCGCTCCAGCATCAGCTGACCGCCCCGATGGCGAAGCTGCGCTCGCGGAACGACACCGCGCCGGCGGCGATGGTCATCCGCACCCGCCCGGTCAGCGTGCGCCCGTGGAAGGCGCAGTTGGCCGAGCGGCTCTCGTAGCCGGCCTCGCCGACCTGCCACTCCGCCGCCAGGTCCACCAGGCAGACGTCCGCCGCGCGGCCCTCGGCCAGCGTGGGCACGTGCAGGCCGAACGGCTCGCCGCCGGCGGTCATGCGCTCCACGACCAGGCCCAGGTCCAGAACACCGGGCACGACCAGGTCGGTGTGGATCGAGGCGAACGCGGTCTCCAGGCCGGTGACGCCCAGCGGCGCGTGCTCGAACGGCTGTTCCTTCTCGTCGCGCGCATGCGGGGCGTGGTCGGTGGCAATGGTGTCCAGCGCCCCCGACCGGACGCCGGCGATGATCGCCTGGCGGTCGTCCTCGCTGCGCAGCGGCGGGTTCATCTTCCTGTTGCTGTCGAGCGTGCGCACGGCCTCGTCCGTGAGCAGCAGGTGGTGCGGCGTGGCCTCGGCCGTGACCTTGACCCCGGCGGCCTTGGCCCGCTCGATGATGTCCACCGTGGCCCGGGCGGACACGTGCTGAACGTGGATACGCGCATCCTCATAGGCGGCCAGGTCGCAGTCGCGCGCCACCATCACCGACTCGCTGACAGACGGGATGCCGGCCACGCCCAGCAGCGCCGACACCTCACCCTCGTGCATGACCCCGCCGGCCGACAGCGTCGGGTCCTCCTCGTGAAGCGCGATCGTCAGGCCGGCCAGCCGCTGGTACTGCAGCGCCTGGCGCATGATGTTGGCCGAGCGGATCGGCAGCCCGTCGTCGGTCAGCCCGGCGGCGCCCGCGGCGGCCAGGTCAGCCGCCTCGGTCAGCTGTTCACCGTTCTGGCCCACGGTGACCGCGGCCGTGAAGCCGGTGGGGATGCGGGCCTGGCTCTCGGCTATCTCGCGCAGCGACCGCAGGACCGACGCGTTGTCCACGACCGGCCGCGTGTTCGGCATGGCCAGGATGGCGCAGAAGCCGCCGGCGGCCGCGGCGCGGGTGCCGGTGTCGATGTCCTCCTTGTACTCCTGGCCGGGCGTGCGCAGGTGTACGTGTGGGTCCACGAAGCCGGGGAACGCGTGCAGGCCCTGGGCCTCGATCACCTCGCACCCTTCCGGCGCGTCCAGCGTGCCGGGCTCGCCCAGCGCCGCGATCTGACCGTCGCGGATCAGCAGGTCGCCGGGCCTGTTGAGGCCCGCCCGCGGGTCCAGCAGGTGCGCCTGGCGCACCAGCACGGTGGCCGGGTCCACCGGCGCGCGGTCCAGGGTCGCGTTCATGCCGGCTGGGGCTCGGGCTGGGTCGGGGCCTCGGCGTGGGCGTGTGCCCCGGCCAGCAGCTCGTACAGCACCGCCATTCGCACCACCACTCCCGACTGCACCTGCTCGGTGATCAGCGCCTGGGGCGAGTCGATCACCTCGGCCGACAGCTCCACCCCGCGGTTAACAGGGCCCGGGTGCATCAGCAGCTGTCCGGCGCCGAGCCGGCGGGCGTTGATCTGGTACTGGGTGGCGTACTCGCGCAGCGAGGGCACGAACGTGCCGGTCATGCGCTCGTGCTGCATGCGCAGGGCGTAGATCACGTCGGCATCGCCGACGCCGTCCAGCGTCGGGCTGACGTCGCAGCCCAGTGCCTCGACGCCGCGGGGAATCAGCGTGGGCGGGCCGCAGACGGTGACCCTGCACCCCATCCGCGTGAAGGCCAGGATGTTCGACCGGGCAACGCGGCTGTGCAGCACGTCGCCGACTATCCACACGTTCAGGCCCTCGAGGTCGCGCCGATGACGGCGCAGGGTGTACAGGTCCAGCAGCGCCTGGGTCGGGTGCTCGCGCTTGCCGTCGCCCGCGTTGACCACCGACGCCTGGGTCCAGCGCGCCACCAGGCCGGCGGCACCGGCCGCGGGCGAGCGGAAGACGATCGCCGCCGGGTCGTACGCCGACAGCGTCTGCACGGTGTCCTTGAGCGACTCCCCCTTGTCCACCGACGAACCGGCCGACTTCACGTGCACGAGGTCGGCGGACAACCGCTTGGCGGCGATCTCGAAGCTGGAGCTGGTCCGCGTGGAGGCCTCGTAGAACAGGTTGATCACCGTCCGCCCGCGCAGCGTGGGGACCTTCTTGATCTCGCGCCCGGACACCTCGGCGAAGCTCTCGGCGCGGCCGAGGATCCGTTCGATGTCCTCGCGCGTGAGGTCGTCGACGGAAAGCAGGTGCTTCTTCATGGGCCCCTCCGGATCTTGATCTCGGCGTCCTCGGGCGTGATGAGCACCCGGTCCTCCCCATCCAGCTCCTCGAGATTCACGTACACCCGCTCGTCACGGGCGGTCGGCAGGTTCTTGCCTACGTAGTCGGGGCGGATCGGCAGCTCGCGGTGGCCGCGGTCGGCCAGCACGGCCAGCTGCACCCGGCCGGGCCGGCCGTAGTCGAACAGGGCGTCGATCGCGGCGCGCACGGTGCGGCCGGTGAACAGCACATCGTCCACCAGCACGACGGTGTGGCGCTCCACGGAGAAGTCGATGTGCGAGGCGTGCACCACGGGCTGGGCGCCGGGCTCGCGCATGCCCACGTCGTCGCGGTAGAACGAGATGTCCACGTCGCCGAGCGGGATCGGCTCGCCGACCAGGTCGGCGACCAGCCCGTGCAGCCTGCCGGCCAGCAGCGCGCCGCGGCGATGGATGCCCACGATGGCGATCGCGTCGCCCGGGTTCTTCTCGACGATCTCATGAGCGATGCGCACCAGGGTGCGGCGCACATCGTCGCGGTCGAGGACCACCTTGTGGGACAAGCTTTCTTGATCCTTCCTGGCCTCGCGGGACCGGGTTAAAGGAACTGCACGGCGAATGTAGCACCGCGCGCGGGCGGGTTTGGCCGCCCTGCACGATGTTCGCGCTCCATCCGTCGATTCACCCGGTGGGAGCCGGGTCTGACGACGGACGGAGTGCGAGCGCCTTCCGCCAGGCCTTTCGGAGCGCACGCCGCACGTGCGCCTTCTCGTACGCCACCTGGTGGTGGGTGAAGCGCACGGACTCGCGGTCGGCGAACAGGTGCGCGTGGTCGCGTGCCGCGTCACGGCGCTGGGAGATGGCGGTCCGGTGGTAGCGCAGGCTGTCGGTCTCCACCACCAAACCGACGCGGGGCCAGACGAAGTCGACGCGGTAGCCCTCCACGTGGCGCTGGGTCTCCGGCGACGGCAACCCCACGTCGGCGACCACCCGGCGGAACATCCGCTCGAGCTCGGAATCGGTCAAGCGGAAGGCCTCGCGATCGAGCAGGCGTCGCAGTGAGGCCACCCCGTTCACGTTCGGATAGTTCTCCAGCGTGTCCCGCAGGTGCTCGGCATCGAGTAGTTCCAGGCTGTCGGCCATGTTGACTGCGGCCTCGAGGTGCCCGCGGGAGACCCGGGCGGCCAGGTCGACCAGTACGAGCGTCACCGACGCCACCGGGATGCCCTCGTGCTCGCCTACCGCGCCCGGGCCGAGCACGGCACGCGCGTGGACACGCAGGCCCGGCCTGCGGCGACGTCGGTGGCCGCCCCGGACCGAGACCTCGATAGGCCCTGGCTCCGGCCGGCGCAGGCGCCAGAGCTCGGCGGCGGTCTCGTGACTGATCACCGCGTCGGGCCCGCACGCCAGGACGGCTCCCATCATCAGCCCGTGACGACTGAGGTCCGGTCGGCCGACGGCGTACACGCCGCGGAACACGCGATGCAGCCGGCCACAGCGGATCCGGTGGTCGATCGCATGGCGCGTGTACCCCAGCGCCAGCAGCTGCGCCCGACTGATCACGCCATGCTGCCGCCGCACGAGGCTCCATACGCTCTGGCCGTCTTTTTGCCCGGTCATCACCGGGTCAAGTGACGGACAGGCCAGAGTTCGCCCCCCTCAGTCGTCTGCGCGCACGTGTGCCGGTTCTCCGCTCTCGGGGAACGGCAGCTCGACCCGGTCGAAATCGCGCGGGACGATCACGGGCTCGAACTCCGCGGCCGCCTCCTTCAACAGGTCGCGGACGTGGTAGCGCGAGGAGATGTGGGTCAGGGCCAGCAGCTTCACGCCGGCCTCGGCGGCCAGGCGCGAGGCGCCGGCGGCCGTGGAGTGGCGGGTGTCGCTGGCGCGCGCGGCGTCCCCGTTCATGAACGTGGCCTCGTGGATGAGTAGGTCGGCCCCCTGGGCCTCGGCCACCGTCATGTCACACGGGGTGCTGTCGCCGCTGAGCACGACCGAGCGGCCGGCCCGAGGCGCCCCCAGCACCTGCGCCGGCGTCACCTCGCCCACCGTCTCACCCGCCTGCAGGCGGCCGAAGTCCGGGCCCGGCTTGACGCCCAGCTCACGCGCCCGCGCCTCATCGAAGCGCCCCGGGCGCTCGTCCTCGACCAGCGCGTAGCCCAGCGCGGGCACCCCGTGGTCCACGTTGAAGCTTCTGAGCCGGTAGCCGTCGCCGGGCAGCTCCTCCCCTGCGTCCAGCTCGGTCAGCTGGAGCTCGAACGGCAGCCGTCCGATCAGCGGCGCCATCGTCCTGAACAGCCGTTCCAGGCCAGCCGGCCCGTATATGCGCAGGCGCCGCTCGCGTGCCTGGAGGCCGTACGTCTTCAGCAGGCCCGGGATCCCCAGGACGTGGTCGGCATGGAAGTGGGTGACGAACAGGTCGTCGATGTCCACCAGCCCCACCGAGCGCACTAGCTGGCGCTGGGTGCCCTCGCCGCAGTCGAACAGGAGCTTCTCGCCGCCGCGCCGGATCAGCGTCGCGGGCAGGCCGCGTCGGGCCGTGGGCGCCGACGCCGCGGTGCCGAGGAAGAGCACGTCCAAGTCCACGGCTATCCGACTTCGACCAGTTCGAAGGAGATGGCGCCGTCGCGCACTTGCGCCAGGCCCATGGTGTAGGCCGGAGCGCGGCGCTTGTCGGTGGGGCTACCGGGGTTGAAGATCTGAAAGCCGTCATCCTGCTCGTGCAGTGGCAGGTGCGAGTGACCGAAGACCACGGCGTCCGCGTTCGGGAAGCGCCCGCGCATCCGCCGCAACCGCCCCGCGGCGGGGCCGGCGTCGTGCACCATCCCGATCCGGCTTCCGGCCACCTCGACGGTCCGCTCCAGCGGCAGCCCCCCGAGGTCGGCGTCGTCCTGGTTGCCGCGGACGGCGGCGACCGGCGGGCCGATCAGCTCGATCTCGGCCAGCGAGGACGCGCTGATCACATCGCCCGCGTGCAGGATCATGTCGGCGGCCTCCAGGCGGGTGCGGCAGTCGCCTGGCAGCTGCCGGCCGCCGCGCGGGAGGTGGGTGTCGGAGATCAGGGCGATCAGCATCGCCGCCTGACGATATGCCCCCGGACTCAGCGGCGCCGGATAATCACCGTGCGCCGTCCCGTGGTGAGGCGGCCGTCCGCCGCGCGCAGGCCCACGCGCAGCGCCAGCTTCAGCCGGCCCTTGCGGCGGGCCGCCTTGCGCAGCAGCCTGCGGCTCTTGCGGCTGAGCTTGGTGGTGACCGCAACACGCCGCCCTGCGCGGGTGGTGGCCTTGCCGCTGAGCACCTGGACCCGAGCGTGCCTGCGCGCGAGGCCGGGGCGCTCGACCGTGATCGACAGGCGGCCGGTGGGCAGCGCCCCGTCGCGCATGCGCAGCCGAGAGACCTTCGCGAGCCTGCGGGCGCTCTTGGAGCGCAGCGCCCGCGCCTGCCGGGTCAGGACGTCGCGCACGAGCTTGCGCAGCTGGGCACGCGTGAGCTGTGCCGATGTCGCGGGCTTCGGAACGCTGGCCGGGTCGAATGGAATGCGCAGCACCTTCTCGTCGCTGGTGTCGTTCGACGTGGTGAGCCACAGGTGCGTCCCATCCGCAGTCGCGGCGCGCAAGCGGCCGAACGCGCCGGGAAAGAGCGTGGCCTGGCCGCCGATCCTGTCGCCGGACGTGGTGAACGCGCGCAGTTCCCTGCCGGCCAGGAAGGGCACGTACATGATCCGGTCGGGCCCGAACGCCAACCCGCCGGGCGCCCACGCCGGTGAGCTGGCGGCGTGGGCCTCCGGGTTGCGCATGCCGGGCGAGGTCTGATCCCCGACGATCGTCGGCCAGCCGTAGTTGGCGCCGCCGTCGATCCGGTTGATCTCGTCGTTGCCCGTCGCCGAGCCACCCTGGCCGGCGTAGGCCTCGCCGGACGGCCCGTGCTCGGACTCCCACATGCGGCCCTCGGAGTCCCAGCCGATGCCCTGCGGATGGCGGTGGCCGTAGCTCCAGACGTACCTCCGTGCGCCTGCGCCGGGGAACGGGTTGCCCGCAGCCGGAGCGCCGCCCGAGGTAATGCGCAGGATCTTGCCGTTCAGCGAATCCAGGTTCTGCGGCAGGGAGGGATCGTGAACGTCGCCGGTGGTCACGTACAGCATGCCGTCGGGCCCGAACGCGATCCGGCCGCCATCGTGGTTGCCGTCGCTGCGAATCCCACCCTGGAAGATGGTGGTGGCGTTCACGAGGTTGGTGCCGTCGTCGGTCAGGCGGATCACTCGGTTGGCGTTGGGGTTCGCGCCCGGCCCGTAGCTCACGTACAGGTACACGTACCGGTTGGCGGCGAAGGCCGGGTCGGCGACCATGCCCAGGAATTTCGCCGCCGTCGCGTCGGCGTACGCCGGAGCGGCGCGCAGCGAACCGTTCGCGGCGATTACCCGCACGCGGCCCGGCCGCTCAGTTACCAGCGTCCGCCCGTCGGGCAGTCGCACCACGTCCCACGGGTACTGCAGGCCGGCGGCCACCACGGTGGGGCTGCCGATGAGCGTTGCCCGGGCGCCCGAAGCCGGAAAGGCCAGCGCCGCCATAACGGCGACCAGCAGCACGAGCGGTCGGCCGGGCCGCATGCCCCGAGACTAGACTGGCGGGCGACCGGCGCCCGTAGCTCAGTGGATAGAGCGCTCGCCTCCGGAGCGAGAGGTCGGAGGTTCGAATCCTCCCGGGCGCGTACTCAGAGCGGTGGCGCCTCGGCCAGCTCGGGCAGCGACACCGTGCCGCCGTCGTCGTGCCAGCCACAGCAGCAGGGGCCCGGTGCCGCGCAGCCCGGGCACTCCTCGCGTGACTCGTTGACCATGCCTGTGCTATCGGCGGGCGTCGGCGGCACTTGAGGCGTCAGCCGCGCTCGAGCCGCCGCAGTGCCGACAATGCGGCGTTGTAGCCGTTCATCCCGTGCGCTCCCGCACCGGGCGGGGTCGCCGCCGAGCAGATGTAAACGCCGGGGATACCGGTCGCGTAGGGATCGCGGGCCAGGCGAGGCCTAACCAGCGTCTGCAGCGGGGTGTTGGCGCCGGTGATGATGTCGCCGCCCACGTAGTTGGCGTTGTAGGCCTCCAGCTCGGCAGGCGAGCGGGTGTGGCGGGCGACGATGCGCTCGCGCAGCCCGGGCGCGAAGCGCTCGAGCTGGCCGATGACGGCCTCGGTGGCGTCGCCGTCGTAGCCGGTGGGCACGTGCGCGTAGGCCCACACCGGGTGGGTGTCGCCGCTGGACCGGCCGGGGTCGGCCAGGTACTGCTGGCCGACCAGCACGTACGGGCGCTCGGGCATCCGCCCGCGGGCCACGTCGCGCTCCGCCGCCACCGTCTCGGCGAACGAGCCGATGGCGTGCACGGTTCCCGCCCGCCGCGCCGGCTCCGCGGTCCACGGGATCCCGCCCTGGACGGCCAGGTCCACCTTGAAGGCGCCCGGGCCGTGGCGGTAGCGGCGGTACGCACTGGCAACGCGGCGCGGCAGCCGCTGCCCGGCCACGTCGACCACCCCGTTCGGCGCCAGGTCCAGCACAGTCACGTCGGCGCCGCCCAGCTCGTCCAGCGACCGCACGCGCCGCCCGGTCTCGATCCGGCCGCCGTGTTCGCGCACCACTGCGGCCAGCGCATCGGCGATGGCCTGCGAGCCGCCGCGCGCCACCGGCCAGCCGAAGCGGTGGCAGGCGCAGATCAGCGCCATGCCCACCGACGAGCTCATGGGCAGGTTCAGCGGGCTGAACGCGTGCGCCGCCACACCGCCGAACAGGGCCTTGGCCTCCGGCGTGCGAAACGCGCGCGCCAGCAGCGTGGCCGGCGCCGCGGCGGGCACGCCGAACCGCGTCAGCCGGAGCGGGTGGCGCGGCACGTGCTGGATCGGCCGCATGATGTCCTCGGCGAGCGCGTCGAAGCCGGCGGCCGGCGAGCCGAACACCGCGCGCCACCTGCTGCCGTCGCGGCCGAGGCCGTCGGCGGTGGCATCGATCGAGCGCTGCATGACCGCCACCGCCCCACCGTCGAGCGGATGGGCCAGGTCGAGTTCCGGCCAGGCCCATTCCAGCCCGTACCGCTCCAGGCCGAGGGCCGCCAGCGACGGGGCGCCGACCGCCATCGGGTGGGCCGCCGAGCAGTCGTCGTGCAGCAGCCCTGGCAGCGTCAGCTCGCTGCTGCGGGTGCCGCCGCCGATGGTGTCGGCGGCCTCGATCACCGTGACCGCAACGCCACGCGTGGCCAACGCGGCGGCACAGGCCAGGCCGTTGGGGCCGGCGCCGACGACGGTGGCGCTGCTCACGACGTCGGCGCGGCGCGGCGGCCCACGCGCACCGGGAACGGCTCGCCGCCCAGCCAGGGCTGGCGCGAGACCATGTCCGCCACGTAGACCTCCCCCTCCTCGAGCACGCCGTCGGCGGCGTCCAGGATGCGGTACCGCTGGGTCTTGCGGTTCGCGGGCTGGGACTCCAGGCAGATCACGCGCACGTCACCGGGCTGAAAGCCGCAGCGCTCCTGCACCGCGGCCAGCAGCTGGTGGTTGTGGAAGTGCCCGTCGCCGAAGTTGTAGCCGCAGACCACGCCTGCGATCAGCTCGCCCTCGCGCACGTGGTACTGCTCGACATCGTCCACCGCGTGCGTCAGCAGCCCGTTGATGGCGCGCCCGTGCGAGTGCATCGAGCGAAACGCGAGCCCCTTCGCCAGCAGCAACTCGGCCATGTCGCGCCCGTAGAACTTGGTCACCTGCTCGACCACCACCGGCGCGGGCTTGATCATCTGGCGGTCCAGCGTCTCCTCGGCACCGGTGTCCTTGCGAAACAGCCACTGGCTGGTGGCCCAGTTGCCGGCGTAGTAGCGCATGGCGGGCAGGAACGAGATCAGGTCGGGGCGCAAGTTGCCCAGCACCGGTAGGCCCACCAGCAGCACCGCCAGGATGACCATCAGCAGCGGGTTGTCCAGCGTCGACAGCGGCACGTCGCCGTAGTGGCCGAACAGGACCAGGAGCCCGAAGATCATGAACAGGTTCCACTCCAGCGGGACAGCCAGCGGGAACGTGGACAGGATGTGCACGTGGAAGATGACCATGCCGATCACGGCGATGGTCCCCACGGTGCCTCCCTTGGTGACCAGCAGCAGCAGCGGCAGCGTGTACTCGATCACCGTGCCCATGTGCGCGGTCAGCGCGCCCTCCCTGGAGGGCCGCAGATCCTCGGGGTGGTCGGTGTAGAGCCGCCGCTTGGCGGCCTTGACCCGGTTCCAGGGCGTGTTGCTGATCATCACCGACACCACGAACGGGAAGTGGCGGTTGAGCTTGGACGAGGCGGCGCCCCACCAGATGGCCACGAACGTGAGCTGAGCCGCCACGATCAGGTTGTCGAGCGGGAACAGGCAGATCACGAGCAGCGTGCCGTAGATCTCGCTGCGGGCCGCCAGGAACGGCAGCTTGTCGCGCAGCCCCAGCAGCGCCAGTAGCGCCAGCGTCACCCCCACCGCCGCCGGCTCCAGCCGTACCGGCGTGCCGCCGTCACCGCCCACCAGCAGGTACACACCGGATGCCAGCAGCCCCGCGTACAGCAGCACGTCGGCCACGGTGCGGGTGCTGCCGCGCGTCAGCGGCACGCGCTCGGGCCACGGCGGCTGGCGCACGGTGCCGGGCCGCAGCCAGTAGAGGATCCCGCCGATCATGGGCGAGAAGCGGAAGGTCAGGGGCATCGAGCCGGCGCCCAGGCCGATGACCTCCCACAGCATGGTCCACACCACCAGCTTCTGGAAGACGATCGGATCGGTCCACCAGTCGCCGAAGTCGCCGATCCCGCCGAGCCCGGGGGTGGTGGCGCCGATGACGACGATCGCCCCCAGCACGTAGACCACGAGCTTGACGATGTACAGCAGGTACACGGCAGAGGGCGTGCCGAAGCCGTTCAGCGCCCAGTCCTGCGCCAGCGGCTTGATCCGCTCCAGGTGCGGCAGCCGCTGCCACTGCTCGATGTCGACCGGCGGCGGGCTGGGCTGGAGAAAGCCCACGTCAGCCCAGCCGCTCGGCGTACCAGTCGTAGGTGGCGCTCAGCCCTTCGTCCAGAGTGCGCCGCGGCTGCCAGCCCAGTTGCTCCTTGATGGCGGTGGAGTCCAGGAACTGGCGATCGATCTCGCCGTGCGGCGTGCCCTCGCCCTGAACGTCGGGCTCCACGTCGGCGCCGGCGACGGCGATCAGCCGATCCACCACCTCGCGTACCGACAGCGCGGCGCCCCAGCCGGCGTTCCACGCCCGTCCGCGCATCCCGGGCTCATCCAGCGAACGCGCCACGGCCAGGTAGGCCTCGACCGCGTCCTCCACGTACAGGTAGTCGCGCTCGGGGCTACCGTCCGAGCGGATCACAGGGGCCTTGCCCTGCACAAGCGAACGCACGGTGTCGGGGACCACGCGCGAGTAGTTGAGGTCGCCGCCGCCGTAGATGTTGGCGAAGCGGGTCACGGCCACGGGCAGCTCGTAGGTAGTGGCGTACGACCGGGCGATCATGTCGGTGGCGGCCTTGGACACGTCGTACGGGTAACGCGGCTGGAGCGCGAAGTCCTCGCGATAGGGCAGCACCTCGTGGTTGCCGTAGGCCTTGTCCGATGAGGCCACCACCACGCGCTCCACGGGGTCGCCGATCACCCCCACGGCGCGGCAGGCCTCGAGCACGTTGTAGGTACCGCGGATGTTGGTCTCAAAGGTGGACAGCGGCGACCGGTTGGCCGTACCGACGATGGTCTGGGCGGCCAGGTGGAACACGGTGTCCACGTCGTGCTCGTTGATCACCCGAACCATGGCTTCGTAGTCCAGGATGTCGGCCTGCACCACCACGCAGCGCTCCTGGATCCCGTCGGCCACGAAGCGCGACTCGGGCTCCACGTCGCGCCGGGGCACAACCACGGTGGCGCCGGCATCCAACAGCCGGGAGGCCAGCCAGCTGCCGATGAAGCCCTGCGCGCCCGTGACCAGCACGCTCTGGCCGCCCCAGTCGCTCACAGGCGCGGGCTCCCCAGGGCCGCCGCGTGGGGCACGCCGTCCATGCCGCCCATGAGCGTGCGGCGCAAGAGGCCGCGCAGGCCCCGTCGCGGGCTGCCGGCCGCCGGGTGGCCGGGACCCAGCGGTATGGCGAACGGCCCGGCCGTGCGCTCGATCGCGAAGCCGGCGCTGAACAGCATCCGCCGGTGTCCGTCGACGCCGGGAACCAGCCACTGGAGGTCCTCCCCGCTGCCGTTCACCTGCGCCAGCGGCCGCCGCTCGAACGGCGGGCTCAGCCGCAGGCGCACCTCGTCCACGGACAGCAGCTGCCCGGTGCACACCCCGCGGATGGCCTCCAGCGCCCGCAGCGGATCACGCAGATGCAGCAGCAGCGAGCCGCACACCACCACGTCGAACGTGCCCAGCCGCTCCGCGCTGAGCTCGTAGACCGTCATCGCCTGACGCTCCACCGCAGCACCCAGCGCCCGCTTGGCCACCTCGAACCCGGGCGCGTGCTCGTCGCCCGCGAAGCGCCGCACGTTGGCCAGGCCGGACTCGCGCGCGTCGGGCGGCCAGTCCCAGAGGCGGGCGTCCGGGACGTCCAACGCCACGACCTCGGCCGCGCCCCGGCGCTCCAGCTCGAACGCGTAGAAGCCGTCCTGGCTGCCCACATCCAGGCAGCGCCTGCCTTGTACTTCCGGCCACGGCAGCAGGTCGACCACCGCCCGCAGGTCGTAGTAGCCGGGCGAGGTGACCCCCGGTGCCAGATCGATCGTGTGGTACCACGCGGGAACCGCGGCCACCTCTGCCGCAAGCCCCGTCATACGCGCGGCTCCGCCAACAGCGCGGCGTGCGGCACCCCGGGGTTTCCCGTGAACACGGTGCGCGCCCCGTCCACTGCCCGTGAGCGCAGGTCGCGGCCGCGCGGGTGTGCGGGGCCGAACGGGTCGGAGTACGGGCGCCGCGCGGCCACCACGCGGAACCCCGCCGCGTAGACCATCCGCCGGTGGGCGGCCACGTTGGGGATCCACCACTGCGACAGCTCCCCGCTGCCGTTCAGACGCACCACCGGCCTGCGCGGGTAGGACAGCGACAGGCCCAGGTCGATCTGCTCGGAGGACAGGAACGTCCCGCTACAGACTCCGCGGATGGCCTCGAGCGCCCGCAGCGGGTCACGCAGGTGCAGCAGCAGTGAGCCGCACACCACCACGTCGAACGTACCCAGCCGCTCGGGGCTGAGCTCGTACACGGTCATCGCCACCTTCTCGGCCGCCGAGCCCAGGGCCTCGCGCGCGATCTCGAACCCGGCCCCCTTCTCAGGACCGGCCAGCTCGGCCAGCCGCGCCGGTCCCTCGGCGCGCACGTCGGGCGGCCAGTCCCAGTCCTCGTGGTCGGGAACGTCGACCGCCACGACCTCCGCGGCCCCGCGTCGCTCCAGCTCGAAGGCCAGGAAGCCGTCGTAGGTGCCCACGTCCAGGCAGCGCTTGCCGCGCACGTCGGGCCAAGGCAGCCGGTCCACGACCGAGCGGAGGTCGAACCAGCCGGGGGTCACGATCCCAGGCGCCAGCTCCAGCGTGTGGTACCAGACCGGGTTGGCGGCCACCGCCTCGCGCAGACCCGGACCCATCGTTGACGCGGCGCTCATCCGGCGCCCTAAGCTACATGGATGCCGCGCGCCGGTGACCGCCTCACCGTGCTCACCGTGGGCAACATGTACCCGCCCCACCACCTGGGGGGATACGAGATCACGTGGCAGGGCTCGGTGGACCAGCTGCGCCGGGCGGGCCACTCGGTTCGCGTGCTCACCACGGACTTCCGCCGCGCCGAGCGCGATGCAGCCGACGACGGCGACACCCACCGCGAGCTGCGCTGGTACTGGCACGACCACGCCTTCCCGCGCATGAGCCCGCGCCAGGTGATCGCCCTGGAGCGCCACAACGCGGCCGTGTTCGATCGCCATCTGACCGAGTTCCGCCCCGACGTCCTGTGCTGGTGGGCCATGGGCGGCATGTCGCTGTCGCTGATCGAACGGGGCCGGCGCCGCGGCCTGCCGGCGGTCGGCGTGGTGGGCGACGACTGGATGGACTACGGGCCGCGGGTGGACGCGCGCACGCGGATCCGGCGCCGGCTGCGGCTGCCCGACCGGCCCGACCTGGGCCGGGCCGCCACGTGGCTGTTCAACAGCCGCCGCACGCGCGACCACGCCATCGCCCTGGGGCTGGCGCCCGCGGCGGCCGAGGTCGTGCACCCGGGAGTGGACCCGCAGCTGATGGTGCCCACGCCGGCTCGCGAGTGGGACTGGAGCCTGGCCTACGTGGGCCGGATCGACCCCCGCAAGGGCATCGGCGCCGCCATCGACGTGTTGGCGGAGCTACCCCAGGCCAGCCTGCGTGTGGCGGGGGCCGGCGATGACGCGCACGAAGCCGAGCTGCGCGCCCGCGTGCGCACAGCGGGCGCCGACGCCCGGGTCGAGTTCGGCGAGGTCGCCCGTGCCCAGGTCCCGGGCGCGTTCGCGGCCGCCGACGCCGTCCTGTTCCCCGTGCTCTGGGAGGAGCCGTGGGGGCTGATACCGCTGGAGGCGATGGCCTGCGGGCGCCCCGTGGTGGCCAGCGGACGCGGCGGCTCGGCCGAGTACCTGCGCGACGGCGAGAACTGCCTGATCGCCGCCCCCGAGCCCGAGGCCATGGCCGCCGCGCTGCGCCGGCTGGCCGGCGACCCGCGCCTGCGCGAGCACCTCCGAGAGGGCGGCCTGCGCACCGCTGCCCGCTTCACCGAGGCGGCGTACAACCAGGCGATCGAGGCGGCGCTGCGGGTCAGCCGCCGGCAACCGCCGGCAGGATCGTGACCTCGTCGCCGTCGTCCACGGACGTCTCCAGGCCATCGAGGAACCTGATGTCCTCGCCGCCCACGTAGACGTTCACGAACCGGCGCAGGTCGCCGTCCTCGGCGATCCGGTCACGCAGGCCGTCGTAGCGGTCGTACAGACCGTCCAGCACCTCGCCGACCGTGCCCGCCTCGTCGACCTGGGTCTCCGCATCGCCACCCGTGACGCTGCGCAGCTGCGTGGGGATCTTCACCGTGACGCTCATAGCGCGGGTAAACCTACCGCGTGCCTATGGCGCGGCGGTCGCCAGCTCGAAGGCCGCGTCGAACTCGCTGGTGGAGGGACCGATCTCGGTGGTCTCGAAGCTGCCCCGGACGGCGTCCAGGGTCTTCAGGCCTTCGCCGGTGATCACCAGCACCACGCGCTCGTCGCGGCCGATGTCGCCGCGGTCGGCCAGCTTCTTCAGCGTGGCCGTGGTCACCCCGCCGGCGGTCTCGGTGAACACGCCCGTGGTCTGAGCCAGCAGCTTGATGCCCTCGCGGATCTCGTCGTCGGTGACCGCGTCCACGCCGCCGCCCGACCGCTTGGCCAGGTCCAGCGCATACGGGCCGTCCGCCGGGTTGCCGATGGCCAGCGACTTGGCAATCGTGTCCGGGCGCTGGGGTTTGCAGAAGTCGCGCCCCTCGCTCCACGCCTCGGCCACGGGCGAGCAGCCCTCGGCCTGGGCGCCGTTGAAGGCCGGCAGGTCGCCGTCCAGCAGCCCGACCTCGCGCCACTCGTCGAAGCCGCGCGCGATCTTGGTGAAAAGCGAGCCGGAGGCGATCGGCACAACCACGCGGTCGGGCAGCTTGAAGCCCAGCTGCTCGGCGATCTCGAACGCGATCGTCTTGCTGCCCTCGGCGTAGTAGGGCCTCATGTTCACGTTCACGAACGCCCAGTCGCGCTCACCGGCCAGCTCCAGGCAGAGGCGGTTGACGTCGTCGTAGTTGCCCTTCACGGCCACCACGTTGGTGCCGTAGATGCCCGTGCCCAGGATCTTCTGCTCCTCCAGGTTGGAGGGGATGAACACGTAGGACTCCAGCCCGGCGGCAGCCGAGTGCGCGGCCACGGCGTTGGCCAGGTTGCCGGTCGAGGGGCAGGCCACCACCTGGTAGCCCAGCTCCTGGGCCTTGGCCAGCGCCACGCTGACCACGCGGTCCTTGAACGAGTGCGTGGGGTTGGCGGCGTCGTTCTTGACCCACACCTCCCCCAGCCCCAGCGCCTCGGCCAGGCGCTCGGCCCTGATCAGCGGGGTCATGCCGGTGATGAGCGCGCTCTTGGGGGCGCGCTCGAACGGCAGGAAGTCGGCGTAGCGCCAGATCGAGTTCGGTCCAGCCTGAATCCGGCGGCGAGCGCCGTCGGCATCGATGCCCGAGAAGTCGTACTTGACCTCCAGCGGCCCGAAGCAGTGCTCGCACACGAACTGTGACTCGAGCGGGTACTCCGCCTTGCATTCCTTGCACTGAAGCGATTCAACTGCAGCCATTGCGTGCCCTTTCAAAATCGAAGCCTCCGCCGCGTGTCTCGTGACGGAGGCTCATTCGAAGAGCTTCGCCACATCTCTCAGGTCACTGCGACCTGATGGACTTGGCACCTTTCTGAGCGACCGGGGTCGATCAGATGGTTGCCGGGGTTTCGTAGGGCCATTTCCCTCCACCCCTCTGGATGCGTACGGCTATGTCCTGGGCACCATAGCGGTTGGGAGCCCGCGGCTGCAAGGGGGCGAACATCATGATTTTCGCGGCTTTGCCTTGGTATGAGGGGCAAACCCGCGACGATCTCCGTGTACGCGGTAATCGCCCGAATCGCCGAACCGCAGGGAGGCGTGGTCTCGCGCCGCCAGCTCCTGGACGCCGGGCTCTCGTCCACCACGATCGACCGCCTGCTCGCCGCCGGCGTCCTGCGGCTCGTCCACCGCGGTGTGTACGCACTCGCCCATCGGCGCCTCGAGCGCTTCGGCCTCCACCACGCGGCCACGCTGGCGATCGGAAACCTGAGCGCCGTGAGCTACTGGGACGCCGCCGGTGGGTGGGAGCTGCGTCCCGCACCTACCGGTCCGGTGCACGTGACGCTTCCCGGCCGCGGGGGCCGCGACCGGCGCCCGGGAATCATCCTGCACAGAGCCCCGCTGGAGCACGGGGACTGGATGCTGCGCGACGGCCTGCGAATCACGAGCCCTGCTCGCACACTGCTGGATCTGGCGCCGTACCTCGACGAACGTGGTCTCGAGCGCGCACTCGATGAGGCCCATTACCGCGGGCTGGTGTCGCGCGCCAGGCTGGGAGAGACCCTCGCGCGGAACGCCGGGCGCTCCGGAGTTCCCGCACTGCGACGCGCACTGGCGGGCCACGAGCTCGGGTCCACCCGCACCGAATCTGAACTCGAAGAGACGTTCGTACGGGCCTACCGCGAGCACGGTGGCTTCGGCTTCCGCTGCCAGGAGCGCTTTCCGCCCTACCGCGCCGACCTCTTCTTTCCCACCCAGCAAATGATCGTGGAGGTCGACGGCCCTGCCCACCGCACGAAGCGGCGCCGCGCCGCTGACGCCGTGCGCGACCGCGAGTTGGCCGATCGGGGCTTCCCGACGATTCGAGTGACCGATGAGGAGATCGATGCCGACATCGAGGTCGCCATCGCCCGGGTGGACCAGGAGCTCGGGCGGCGCCGCCCTGAGAGCCATACGCTGTAACGGTGCCGGCCGCGCCCGAGGCGTTCACAACCGCCCTGCTCACCCGGGTGCTGGACGCCGCGTATCGCAACGCACCGGGCGTGGAAGGCGAATGGGGCCTGGCGCGGCCGCTGACCCGTCGCCGGCGAGCACTGGACGCGCTCGAGCGGCTGGGCGCCCACGGGCGCTTTGCGCGGCGTCACTATGAGCCGGAGCTCGCGGGGCCGGCGCTGGCGGAGATCGTGGCCCACGCCGACGGGCTCGCGGCCGCCGCCGACCTGTTCGCAGACGATTCATCACGGGAGTTGCTGCTGGAGGTCATGGTCGCGCGCGTGCTCGGCGAGCATCACGCGCGCCTGCCGGTGACCCAATCCGACGTCCGGGCCTCGGTCGAGCGCATCCACGCCGAGGCCCAGAGCGTGGAGCACGACCACGCGGGCACCCCTCTGCACCGCTACCGCGTGGGCGATGTGCGGGTGATCGGGGTGGCCTACATGGTCCACGAGTTCTTCGGCGAGGAGCAGTATGCGCTGGACCGCGGCTCGGCCCGGGTGCGCGCCGAGCCGGGTGACACCGTGGTCGACGGCGGGGGCGGCTGGGGCGAGACCGCGCTCTACTTCGCCGACGCGGTGGGCGAGTCGGGACGGGTGCTCACGTTCGAGTTCGAGCCCGACAACCTGCGTCTGCTGCACGCCAACCTGGCCCTGAACCCGCGGCTGAGCGACCGCGTGGACGTCTGTCCCCACCCGGTCTGGGACACCGTGGGCCAACCGCTGCGCTTCGACGGGGCGGGCGGTCAGACCTCCGTGGGCGGCGCAGAGGGAGCACAGCAGGCGCTGACGGAAACCATCGACAACGTGGCCGCCGGCCGCCGGGTCGACTTCATCAAGCTCGACGTGGAGGGCGCCGAGATGGCGGCCCTGCGCGGCGCCGAGCAGACGATCCGAACCCACCGCCCAAAGCTCGCGCTGTCGGTCTACCACTCGATTGCCGACTTCGTGGCCATCCCGGCCTGGATCGAGGAGCTGGACCTGGGCTACCGCCTCTATCTGGACCACCGCTGGCCGGGGCCGGCCGAGACGATCCTGTTCGCCCAACCGGGCTGAACAGCGGCCCGAGCGCGTATCCTCGGGATATGCCCATCGTGCGCGACAGACCGGAGGCCGACGATGCCGAGCCTTCCCCGGCCTCGTCTGCGCCGCGGGGCGCGCGTCGGCGCTGACGCCCGTCCCGCTCACTCGCCGCCGGAGCCCAGCGTCGAGACCGTCGACTACCCCGGCCTGCGCTGGCACAACATCGAGCGACCGGGCCCGATCGACCGAGCCTGGCTCGAGGAGCACTTCGAGTTCCACCCGCTCGACTACGAGGACGTGGCCTCGCGCAACCAGCGGCCCAAGATCGACGAGTACGACGACTACCTGTTCATCGTCCTGCACTTCCCGGTGTTCGACAAGCAGGTCGGTCGCCTGAACGCCGCCGAGCTGGACATGTTCGTGGGCCCGGACTTCCTGATCACCCTCCCCAGCCGCGCGATTCCGCCCGTGGACTACGTGTTCGAACGCTGCGAGACCTCCGAGGAGGTGCGCCAGAACCTGATGAGCAAGGGGCCGGGCTACCTGCTCTACAAGATCGTCGACGACTCCTTCGACTACTGCTTCCCGATGCTGCGCAAGATGGGCAACAAGCTGGAGCGGATCGAGGAGGAGATCTTCGAGGGCCGCTCCGAGGAGGTGGTGCGCGACATCTCCAACGCCAAGCAGGAGATCATCAACTTCCGCAAGATCATCAGGCCCCAGCGCGCCGTGCTGCGCGACCTCGAGCGCACCAAGCAGCGCTATCTGGCCGAGGACCTCGAGCTGTACTTCGACGACATCAACGACGCCTCCGAGCGGATCTGGGACATGCTCGAGAACTACAAGGAGGTCGTGGAGGCGCTCGAGGACACCAACGAGTCGGTGCTCGCCCACCGCGTGAACGACATCCTGCGCGTGCTGACCTCGATCAGCGTGGTCGTACTGCCGCTGACGCTGGTGGCCAGCGTGTTCGGCATGAACGTCCAGGTGCCCGGCGAGGGCGACCTGACCGCGTTCTGGCTGGTGGTGTTGCTGATGGTGGGCATGCTGAGCGGCATGCTCGCCTACTTCCGCAAGCGCGGCTGGCTGTAGCGGGCACCACGCCTAGCGCCGCCATCTGCGCCGGCGCCCGGGCGGCTCGTGCTCGGCCACGAACCGGGCCAGGTAGCCGTCAAGCCCCTCGGCGTCCAGGAAGATCCGCTCGCGCGCGTCGAAGCGTGCCCGTCCACCACAGACTGAGAACCCGCTCCTCCTCCGACAGGCTCGCGTGGAAGTCGGTCGAGAACTGGGCCTGCGGCTGGCCGTGGAGCACGTGGTGCTTGAACACGAATTCGATGCCGTCGCCGGTCAGGTCGGCCAGCCAGTGATGGTGTCCCCAACCCACCCACGGACCCTGGAAGCCGAAGCTCTGCTCCTCCAGCCGCGAGGGCACCTCAACGTAGCCGGCCTTGCCCACCCGTGCCAGCTCCGAGCACACCCAGACCGGGTCGCGCACGTCCTCGAGCGTGTGGGCGCACACCACGAAGTCGAACTGGTCGTCGGCGAACGGCCACGGGCGCCGGTCGCAGATGTCCAGCTGCACCCAGGTGTCCGCGGTGAATCGCTCGTCGCGTCCACCCAACTCCGGGCCGTACAGGCCGCGCGTCTCGTACGGCATCAGGTCCAGCACCCAGTCGGCGCGCCGGAACGGCGACGCCCACCCCCCACGTCCAGCACCTGGTCGCCGGGAGCCAGCTCGCCCAGGATCTGCTCGGCGGCGGAGACGAGCACGCGCGCAGCCTATTAGCCTGGCGCGCGTGACACACGCCGACTCGCCGCCGGCCGCGCTGCTCGATCGGGCGCGCGCGATGAGCTGGTACCACACGCTCGAGCTGGCCCCCGACCTGACCACGGACGGCTGGTTCGACAACCGCCCGCACGTGGCCGCGTACGGGCTGCCCGACCGCATGGACGGGATGCGGGTGCTGGATGTGGGCACCTGGGACGGCTTCTGGGCCTTCGAGATGGAGCGCCGCGGCGCCGAGGTCGTGGCGCTGGACGTGGAGCACGAGCGCGACTACGACTGGCCGCCCCGGCGCCGGCCCGAGCAGTTCCGCGACATCCGCCGTGGCGACGGCTTCCGGCTGGCCCGGGAGATCCTGGGATCCAGCGCCGAGCGGGTGGAGTGCAACATCTACGACGCCACCCCCGAGCGCCTGGGCACCTTCGACCTGGTGTTCTGCGGCGTGGTGCTCGTGCACCTACGCGACCAGCTGCTGGCACTCGAGCGCATGGCCGGTCTCTGCCGCGGCAGGCTGATCCTGGCCGAGGAGTACGACCGCCTGACCAGCCTGCTGCCGATGCCGGTCAGCCGCTACCACGCCGACCGCGAAGCCGCCGTCGTGTTCTGGCTGCCGTCGCGCAAGACGTGGCGGCGGATGGTCTGGACCGCCGGCTTCGAGGACGTGCGCGAGCACGGCCGCTTCACCCAGCGGCTGCGCTCTCCCGACGGGTCGACCACCCCCATCCCCCACCTCGTGCTGCATGCCCGCGCCCCGGTTTCAGTCTGACCGCGGCCACCAGGTCCGCCGAGCGCGGCCCTGGAACCGGCTGGCCTACGTGATCGCCGCGCTGCCCGCAGGGCTCGAGGAGCTGGTGCCGGCGCTCGAGGTGCCCGCCGGCGGCCGCGTCCTGGACTACGGCAGCGCCGATGGCCCCTATCGCCGCTTCTTCGCCGAAGGCGTCGAGTTCGTGACCGCCGACCTGCCGGGGAACCCGGACGCGGACCTGGAGATCCGCCCGGACGGCACCGTGCCGGTGGAGTCCGACAGCTTCGACGCCGTGCTGTCGACGCAGGTGCTCGAACACGTCGAGCAGCCGGGAGTCCACCTGGTCGAGTGCTTCCGGGTGCTGCGCCCCGGCGGCCGCCTGCTGCTGTCGACCCACGGGATGATGGTCTACCACCCCGATCCGGAGGACTACTGGCGCTGGACGGGCGCCGGGCTGAAGCGGGTGGTCGCGTCGGCCGGATTCGAACTTGTCCGCTTCGAGGGCATCATGGGCCTGGCCGCCACCGGTTTGCAGTTCGTGCAGGACGCGTTCTACTACCGGCTCCCGCGCGTACCGCGGGTGCTGCTGGCGCTGACCGTGCAGACCCTGATCCGAGTGGCCGACCGGCTCGAGTCCACCGACGGCCGGCGCCTGAACGCGCTGGTGTTCGCGCTGGTCGCGCGCAAGCCGTGACCGGGCTGCTGGCGCGCTGGCGTCGCCGGCGGCTGCAGCGGCGGCTTCTGGGCCCGCGGTTGCTTGTCGCCTTCGCCGACCGCTACCCGGCCGCCTGTTTCGTCCAGATCGGGGCCAACGACGGCGAGCAGCACGACCAGCTGCGCCCGTTCATCCGCGCGTGTGCCTGGTCGGGGGTGATGGTCGAGCCCGTGCCGTTCGTCTTCACCCGCCTGCAGCGCAACTACGGGTCGCTCGAGCGTGTGGCGCTGGAGAACTCGGCCGTGGCCGCCAGCGCGGGCACCGCGCCGTTCTTCCACGTGCGCGACGCGGACGCGGCCGAGCGCGCCCGGCTGCCCGACTGGTACGACGGAATCGGATCGTTCTCACACGGCTTTCTGCTCGGCCACGCCGGGCAGATCCCGGACATCGCCGACCGGATCGTGCGTATCGACGTGCCGGTGCTGACCTTCGATTCGCTGTGCGCCAAGCACGGCCTCACGGACGTGGACCTGGTGCTGGTGGACGCGGAGGGCCACGATGGCCAGATCATCCGGTCGATCGACCTGCCCGCCCACAGCCCGCGGCTGCTCATCTACGAGCACTTCCATCTGGACCGGGACGAGCGGGCCGCCTGCCACGCCCACCTGCGGGCCGCCGGCTACGAGGCCAAGGAGGAGGGCTTCGACACCTTCGCGCTGCGCACGGAGGAGGAGGACGACCTGACCCACGCGTGGCGGGAGCTGAGCCCGGCAGTGGCAGGCGTGTACGCCGGGGAGCGCGGTACGTGAGCTCGCTCAGGCAGCGTCTCGGACAGATCGTGGGCCGCGGCCCGGCCGAGAGCGAGCCCGACCTGGCACTCTACGACGACTCGGTGCCGCTGCCCGCCGGCGCCGCCGAGGCGCTCTCGCCCGAAAACCCGCGCCTGCGCGAGCTGCGCGCCGCGTACGCGGCCCTGGACCTGCCCGCGCTGGGCACTTCGCGCTGGAGCGAGGACGCAGTGAACTCGTTCCTGGACCTGCGCTACTTCCGTGGCGAGACGCTAATCACCTGGCACTACCGCGAGCTTCCGCGCGTGACCGCGCTGAAGTACTTCGTGCTGGCCCGCTACGTCGCCGACCGCGATGCGCTGGGGCTGCTGGACCGGCTTGAGGAGGACGGTGCGTTCGGCTGCTGGACGTTCGACTACCCCGGCTATGGCCGCTTCAGCCGCGACCTGCTGGAGTCGGTGAACGAGATCGGATTCCTGGAGCGCCGCCTGGGCCTGTCGGACCACCCGTCGCCCTCGGTCCTGGACGTGGGCGCCGGCTACGGCCGGCTGGCTCACCGGATGGCATCCGCACTGCCGAACCTGGCCGACTACTGCTGCGTGGACGCGGTGGCCGAGTCGACGTTCCTGAGCGAGTACTACCTGCGCCATCGCGGCGTGACCCCGCCCGCGCGCGTGGTGGGCCTGGACGCCGTCGACGATCAGCTCGCGCCCGGTGCATTCGACCTGGCGGTGAACATCCATTCGTTCTCGGAATGCCCCTACGCGGCTGTCCAGTGGTGGGCCGCCCTGCTGGGTCGTCTGGAGGTCGCGCACCTGCTGGTGGTGCCCAACGAGCCCACCGAGCTGCTGACCCTGGAAGCGGACGGATCGCGCCGAGACTTCCTGCCCGCGCTTGAAGCCGCGGGCTTCCGGCTCGAGCACTGCGAGCCAGTGATCGACGACCCGGCGGTCCGCGAGCTGGTGGGGCTGGAGGATCACTTCCACCTGTTCGGGCGCCAGGCCTAGCGTGGGCACCCTGCACGTTTCGTGCGCCGCGGAGGGCGGCTACGTGATCCACAGCGCGGCGCTGCTGGACTCGGTGCTGGCCCACCGCGGCGGCCTGGACGTGCACGTGCACTACCTGCACGGCCCGCGACTGCCGGCCCGGTCCGGCGCGCTGCTGCGGCAGATGGTCGAGGGCCGCGACGCGCGCATCTCGTTCCTGGCGGTCGGCGACGAGCGGGTGGCGAACCTGCCTTCCGACCCGCAGTTCACCGCCGCGATGTGGCACCGCGCCTTCCTGCCCGAGCTGCTTCCGGATGTGGAAAGGGTGCTGTACCTGGACGTGGATACGGTGGTCATGGACGCCCTGGAGCCGCTCTGGACCACCGACGTGTCGGGCCACTACCTGGCGGCGGTGACCAACGTGCTCGAGGACCGCTTCGCCACCGCCGCCGAGCTGGCGCTCGACGGGCCCGAGGCCTACTTCAACAGCGGCGTGCTGTTGCTGAACCTCGGGCGATGCGAGCCGACGACCGCGCGCCCCGCGTGCGTGCGTCGCCACGCGACCAGGGCCCGGCTCGATGTGGCCCGACCAGGACTCCCTCAACGTCGTCCTCGGCGGCCGCCGCGTGTGCCTCTGCATCCGCGCTGGAACGTCATGAACAGCCTGATGGGCCTGCCCTCCCGACGAGTTCGCGCCGGACCAGGCACAGGCCGCTCGCAGCCGGCCGGGCATCCGTCACTTCGAGGGCCCGGGCGTGAACAAGCCCTGGCACTACCTCTGCGCCCAGCCCCACCGCCAGGTCTACGACCAGCACCGCCTGAACACGCCGTGGCCGCCGTGCGGCGCCAGGGCGTGACGCCGCTGAACGTGGTGCGGCGCCTCACGGGCGCGCGCCGGCGGCCGCCGCGGCTCAATCCTTGACCGCCATCCGGCCCGTGTAGTCGATGCGGCTTAACAGCAGCGCGCCGCCCGGCTGCTCGAAGTACTCGTCCACTGCCTGCGGGCACCCTCCCAGTGGCCGTAGTCGTCGATGATCAGCACGCCGCCGTTCGCGAGCCGCGGGTACAGGTGCTCCAGCTCGTGCGCGCGTCGACTCGTACCAATCGGTGTCGAGGCGCAGCAGTGCCAGCGGACCGGGGGCCGCTGGGGCAGCGTTCCCTCCACCGGCCCGCGGACGAGGTGTACGCGCTCGGCCGGTACCCGGTGGAGAGCACCACCGACGCGGACCCGTCCTGGTTGAACGTCCTCGGGTCGAACAGCTCGCTCCATGGCCGCTTCGCCGGCGCGGGCGCGTTCCAGGTCTCCAGGCCGGCGGGTCCAGCGCCGACACGTCGTGCTCGGTGGGCTCGGTCATGCCCTCGAACGTGTCGAAGAGGTAGATGTCGCGGTCCGCGACCCGCGTGCTGCAGCGCCAGGATCATGGCGAACATCGATCCGCCCCGCCACACACCGCACTCCGCGAAGCTGCCCCCGCAGGTCGCGCCGCTGGCAGTAGCGAACGGCGTCGACCAGCGCCAGGAGCCGCTCGGGCGCGTCATCGTGTAGGCGCGCACCCGGTTCGAGGATCGCCTGGTCGGCGGGGCTCCGGTCACCGCCG
>CAVRSX010000002.1:0-683353 GCA_963724115.1 uncultured Solirubrobacterales bacterium | reverse complement strand
CTCGGGCTTCGGGACGTATCGCTGGCAGATCGGGATCGATGATCTTCCAGATCCGGCCCGGGCGCGGCGAGAGCAGCACGATGCGGTCGGAGAGATAGACCGCCTCCTCGATCTAGTGCGTCACGAAGATGAAGGTCTTCTTCTCCGCCGACGAGCTGCAGCAGGTCTTCCTGGAATTTGCGCCGGGTCTGCTCGTCGACCGCCGAGAACGGCTCGTCCATCAGCAGCACGTCGGCCTTGACCGCGAGCGCGCGGGCGAGGCCGACGCGCTGGCGCATGCCGCCGGACAGCTCATGCGGATATCGTCGCTCGAAGCCCTTCAGGCCGACTTCGCCGATGTAGTGCTCCGCGATGGCCTCGCGCTCGGACTGCGGCACGCCGCGCAGCTCGAGGCCGAAAGCCGACGTTGCGCATCACGTTCGCCCAGGGCAGCAGCGCGAAATCCTGGAACACGAAAGCGCGCTCGGGGCCGGGGCCTCGACACTCTTGCCGTTCCATCACCTGCCGGTGCCGGGCGTCAGCAGGCCCGCGATGATCTTGAGCAAGGTGGTCTTGCCGCAACCGCGACGGGCCGAGCAGCGAGGTCAGCTTGCCGGCCGGGAAATCGAGGTGATGTCGCGCAGCGCCTCCACCGCCGCCGGGATAGACCTTCGACACGCTGCGCACGCGACGGCGAGTGCTTCTGCGGATGCCGGGGATTGCGTGGTGCCTTCGACGGTCATCAGGCGGTCGCGCCTTTCAGGACGGAACAGGGGATTCGAGCCTGTCGAGAAATTCGAGGAACAGGGCGGACAGGATGATCACGGAGACGATCGCCGCATACATTTCGCGGATATTCCGCGATCGACTGGTGATAGGTGATGAGGTCGCCGATGCCGGTCGGGCTGATCAGCAGTTCGGCAAGGATGGCGCCGACGAAGCCCGCCGCGGTGCCGAGCCGCAGTCCGGCGAAGATCACCGGGCTGGCCGCGGCAGCATCATCTTGAAGATGGTCTGCGCCCGGGTGCCGAGAAAGGCGCGGCCCATCTCGAGCAGCGAGTTCGAGGTGTGCCGCACCGCCTTGTAGGAATTCAGCACGATCACCGGGACCGCCATGATGCAGACGACCGAAACCTTGGCGGCGAGGCCGACGCCATAGGCCAGCACCAGCATCGGGATGATGGCGGCGAGCGGCGCGGCCTGCAGCACGAGGAACAGCGGGATGCCGAGCCATTCGGCCGGCGGTTCAAGCCGATGGCGAGGCCGAGCGCACGCCGGCGACGGCGGAGATGGTGACGCCGATGAGCATCGGCACGATGGTGATGCCGAGCGCCTTCAGGCAGCGGCCGTCGGCGGATCATCTCATCCAGGCCGCAGAGCTGTTGCGGAGAATGACGGGAAGGCGGCGCTGATTCCGGCAGGCGGCCGGCATATTCCCAGGCCGACAGCACCGCTCCGAACGACAGAAGCGAAGCGTCAGAGCGGTGGACAGGTAGTCGCTGCAAGACTCGTCGGTTCTCGCTGTGACGCTGGAAACAATACGAGCGCGAACGTCGCGATCGCCCGCTCGCAGAGTCGTTCAGGATGAGTGACGATCCGTTACTTCTTGGCGCCTTTTCGTAGGGCGCGAGGTACCAGAAGTCCTCGACCTTCAGCTTGTCGGCCGGGCCGTGAGCTGGCCGGCTTCGATATAGAACTCGAAGTCGGCCTTCGCCGCTTCGGCGCCGCCGACCTTGTTGAACATGCCGGCCTTGACGCCGGTGGTGTAGAACTTGGTGATCTTCGGCGACGCATTTCCTTCGGCAGGTCCTTGAGCATGCCGCGCTTGGCGCGCTCCGTCTCGATGATGCCGGGGTCCTTCCGCATCTCGGCCCAGAGCTTGACGAATTCCTCGACCATGATGTCGACCTTGTCGCCGTTCTTCTCGATCCAGTCCGTCGCGGCGAACAGGACTTCGTCGCTTGCCGGGTTGTCGATGCCGGGCAGCATGGCGAATCTGTCGCCGCCGCTTCTCGCGTCAGCTTGTTGGTGTTGGCGAGGTCGAGGATGGTGGCTTTGATCTGCCCGTTCATCAGCGCGACGATGCGGTTATCCGAGCCGGAGATGTAATTGCGCTGGCCGAAAGTGATGTTGTTGCGCTTCGCCATGATGTTGCCGATCGCCTCGGTGCCGCTGCCGCGTGCGTGGAAGGTGAAGGGCTGGCCGTTGAGGTCCTTCCAGCTCTTGTAGGTGGTCTTCTCGACGATCGGGAAGAACACGAGCCGCGTCAGCGGAGACAGGTTCTTGATCGGCGCCTTGGACTTCTGCATCACCGCGTAGGGCGTCGCGATGCCGATCTGGGCCTGGCCGCTGATCACCGCCTGGATCGCGAGCTCTTCCTTGGAGAAGGACGTGAGCTTTTAGTCGACGCCTTTTTCCTTGGCGCGCTCGAGCGCGATCGCCACGCCGAGCGTCTCGACCGAAACCGTGTCGCCGAGCGCGACCTGCACACTGCTGGGCCTGCGCGGCGCCGGCGCCGAGCGAGGTTGCGGCCGCCGCAACCAAGGCCAGTCGCTTCATGTGATGAATCATCGTCATTCCTCCCTATCGGGGCGCCGAGCCGGCCTTTTTGGCGGTCTCTGGGGTGGCGCGAGGAGGCGCAGTATTAAGTATTTCAGGGCAGACGCAAACGCCGAATGCGCGGCGCTAAGCCGCATTCGGCGTCGGAAGGGTGTCCGGGGATGCCGAAAGGGAAAGAAGAGAAGTGGAGGCTTCTGTTGCCAGGTGCCTCCGAACCCCGCCTAGACGCTGCTAAGACGCCTAGGGCTTGTAGGCTTGGTTAGTCAAACCGCTTACGCAGCCTGAGCAACCGGAGCATAGTTGTCATTGGCAACTATGGAATTGGCCCGATAACGGCGGAACCATGCCGAGCAAAAGCACGCCCTTTACGCCCTCGTCGATCCTATTTCGCCCCCGCCGAAACCCAGTCCTGACTGCCTGCAGGCTGGGCTTGGGTGGAGGCGCCGGGTACTGCCCCCGGGTCCGAAAGGTTTATTACGACGCCCGTTTATCGCCATATCCGGCTTGCGCCGGCACCCCCAATATAGGGAGGAATGGTTGAGGAAAAAAGAGCGATCACCGGCTGCGGGCAGATCACACAGGCCATTCCGTGCTGGGCCGGCATAGCGGCTTTGCCAATTGTGAAACGATTAAATTTGCCCGGGCCGTGCTAAAGTCGGTCAACGCCAAAAAATCAAAATCAGGAGGACGCCCATGAGGAAAGCACTCGCCACCCTTGGCATTGCGGCCCTGGCCGCGCTCGCGACCGCGCTCCCGGCCGCCGGCGCAGGATTGGCCGAACAAACCGATCCGCCTGATCGTGCCGTTCCCGCCCGGCGCCGGCGCCGACATCTCGGCCCGCATCGCTGGCCGAAGCGCTCGGGCCGCGGCTCGGGCAGCCGGTCGTGGTCGAGAACCGCGCGGGCGCCGGCGGCGTGCATCGGCATGGACTATGTCGCGAAGTCGCCGGCCGACGGCTACACGCTCGGCTGGCCTTCGGCCGACCCGATGACGATGCTGCCGGCCGTCAAGCCGACGCTTGCCTACAAGGTGCCGGAGGATTTCTCCTATATCGCCAAATTCGTCGAGACCGGCTTCGTCGTTCGCGATCTCCTCGAACGTGCCGGCGAAGACGATGGCGGAATTCATCGCCTACGCGAAAGCCAATCCGGGCAAGCTGCAATACGGCACCTCCGGCGTCGGCGGCGCCTCGCATCTCGCGACGCTGCTGTTCGAGCGGCATGCCGGCGTGAAGATGAAGCACATTCCCTACAAGGGCGTGGCGCCGGCGATGACCGACCTGCTCGGCGGGCATGTCGACATGGTGCTTCGTGACGCCCGCGACGATCGCGCCGCAGGCCGGCAACGACAAGATCCGCATCCTCGCGGTCACGTCGCCGACGCGCCATCCGCATGCTGCCGAACGTGCCGACCATGAACGAAGTCGGCCTGCCGGGCGTCGGTTTCGCGTCGTGGTACGGGATCGTCGGACCGGCCGCGCTGCCGGCCGCCGATCCAGGAGCGGCTGCGCAAGGAGATGGCCGAGCATCCTGGCCATGCCGGCCGTGAAGGAGAAGATGGAGAAGACCGCGCTCCAGGTGAATCCGGCCTACGGCAAGGATTTCGAGCAGATCATCCTCAAGGAGATCGCCGGCTTCAAGGCGCTGGCCGACGCCGAGAAGATCGTCATCGAGGAATGATCAAGAGCGACGGAGGCGGCTCGCCGCCTCCGTCGCTTCCGTTCTCCGACATTGCCGCCGATCACGTTGCGCCGTTGTTCCCTGGGGGATCTCATGAAGAAAATTCTTGTCGCGGTCATTGCGCTCGCAGCTTCTTGGCCGCATTGGCGCCGCTGTCGGCGCAGGCGCAGGATTATCCCAACAAGCCGATCCGCCTGATCGTGCCTTATCCGCCCGGCGCGGGCACCGATATTTCGGCGCGCTTCTTCGCCGAGTCGCTGCAATCCAAGATCGGCCAGCCGGTCGTGGTCGAGAACCGGGCGGGAGCGAGCGGGCTCGCCGGCATGGATTATGTCGCGAAGGCGGCCCCCGACGGTTACACGCTCGGCTGGCCCTCCGCCGATCCGATGGTGATGGTGCCGGCGCATCCGCAAGACCATGCCGTACGGTGTCCCCGGCGATTTCACCTATATCGGCAAAGTTCTTCGAGACCGGCTTCGTGTTCGTCGTCTCGGCGAACCTGCCGGTGAAGACGCTCGACGAGTTCATAGCCTATGCGAAGGCCAATCCCGGCAAGATCAAATACGGCTCGACCGGCATCGGCAGCGCGGCGCATCTCGCTACGCTGGTGTTCGAGAAGCAGGTCGGCGCCAAGATGACGCACATTCCCTATCGCGGCATGGCGCCGGCTTTCACCGATCTTCTCGGCGGCCATCTCGACATGTGCCTGGCGACGCCTTCGGCCTCGGCGCCGCATGCCAACAACGACAAGGTCCGCCTGCTTGCGGTCACGTCGGCGGCGCGCAACTCGCAATTGCCGCAGGTGCCGACGACGGCCGAAGCCGGCACGCCGTTCACCTTCGCGTCGTGGTGGGGGATGGTCGGCCCGAAGGGATTGCCGGCGCCGATCGTCGAGCGGCTGCGCAAGGCGGTGACCGAGGCGAGCGCGCTTCCGGTGGTGGATGAAAAGGCGAAGACCAACGCCATGCAGCTCGTGCCGGAGACGCGGTGGACGACCTCACCGGATCCGCCGACGGTGGCCTGTTGTTCGAGTCGCTGGCCCGCCAGACCGTCGCCGCGTGAGCGCCTCGCCGCACCGCGAACTCGGCCTCACCGACGCCGAGTACGAGCTCATCCGCCAGAAGATGGGGCGCGACCCCAACGGGCTCGAGTTGGCCGTGTTCAGCCTGATGTGGTCCGAGCACTGCGCCTACAAGCACTCCAAGAAGCTGCTGCGCGGCCTGCCGGTGGAGGGCCCGCACCTGTTGATGGGCCCGGGCGAGAACGCGGGAGCGGTGGACGTGGGCGACGGCGTGGCGATCGCGTTCAAGGTCGAGTCGCACAACCATCCGTCCGCGGTCGAGCCGTTCCAGGGCGCGGCCACGGGCGTCGGCGGCATCCTGCGCGACGTGTTCGCGGTCGGCGCGCGGCCGATCGCGATCCTGGACTCGCTGCGCTTCGGCGAGCTGGAGTCGCCGCGCTCGCTCTACCTGCTGGACGGCGCAGTGTCCGGCATCGGCCACTACGGCAACTCCATCGGGGTGCCCACCATCGGCGGCGAGGTCTACTTCGAGGGCGCCTACGAGTCCAACTGCCTGGTCAACGCCATGTGCCTGGGCATCGCCGACCACGACCGGCTGACCCGCTCGGCCGCGGCCGGGGTGGGCAACCTGCTGGTGCTCATGGGCGCGCGCACCGGCCGCGACGGCATCGGCGGGGCGTCGGTGCTGGCCTCGGCCGAGCTGGACACCGAGGACGACTCCAAGCGGCCAACGGTGCAGATCGGCGACCCGTTCGAGGAGAAGCGCGTGATGGAGGCGTGCCTGGAGCTGCTGGACCGGGGCACGCTGACCTCGCTGCAGGACCTGGGCGCGGCGGGGCTGTCGTCGTCGTCCTCGGAGATGGCCTCCGGCGGGCAGGTGGGGCTGGACATCGACGTGTCGAAGGTGCCGCTGCGCGAGGACGACATGGAGGCGTTCGAGATCATGATCTCCGAATCCCAGGAGCGGATGCTGTGCGTGATCGAGCCGCACAAGCTGGAGGAGCTGACGGAGGTCTGCGACCGCTGGGAGGTGCGCTCGTCGGTCATCGGGAAGGTCACCGACAGCCGCCACCTGCGGATCCTGAACGGCGATGAGCTGGTCGGCGACATGCCGGTGGACGCGCTGGTGGACGACTGCCCGCTGTACGACCTCGAGCCCGCCGCGCCGGAGACCCAGATCTACCCGGCGCCCTCGCGCACGCTGGAGGACGACGACCCCGAGGCCGTGCTGCCCGCGCTGCTGGGCTCGGCCAACCTGTCCTCGCGCCGGCCGCTGTTCGAGCAGTACGACCCGATCGTGCAGTCGCGCACCGTCCGCCGGCCCGAGGAGGCCGACGCCGCGGTGCTGCGCCTGTACCCCGAGACCGACTCGCAGCAGGGCATCGCCGTGTCCATCGACGGCAACGGCCGCCGGGTGGCCTGTGACCCGTACACCGGCACGGTCGAGGCCGTCCTCGAGTGCACCGCCAACCTGGCCTGCGTGGGCGGCGAGCCGCTGGGCCTGACCAACTGCCTCAACTTCGGCAACCCCGAGAAGCCGCTCGTGGCGTGGCAGCTGCAGCAGTCGGTGACGGGGATGTCGGATGCTTTACGCGCGATCGGCGTGCCGGTGGTGGGTGGCAACGTGTCGCTGTACAACGAGTCCGGCGGCGGGCCGATCTACCCCACGCCGGTGGTGGGAATGGTGGGCGCCGTGCCCGACGTGGCCACCGCGCCGGGATCCGGGTTCGGCGCCGACGGCGACCTGATCGCGCTGGTCCAGCCCGCCGGGTTCGCCGCCTCGGAGGCCGGCTCGGAGCTGGCCAAGCTGCGCGGGGAGGAGCTGCCGCTGGGGCTGCCGGACATCGACGTCGAGGCGGTGAAGGTGGTGTTGGACGCCGTCCGCGCCGCGGCACGGGCCGGCAAGCTCACGTGCATTCACGACGTCGCCGAGGGCGGCCTGGCTGTGGCGCTGGCCGAGTGCTGCGCGGCCGGGGGCATCGGGGCCGCCGTGGGGGCCATCGAGGACCTCTTCGGCGAGGGCGTGGGCCGCTTCCTGGTGTCGGGAGCGCCCGCCGCGGTGGAGGCCCTGGACGCGGACTACGAGCTCATCGGCACGGTCGGCGGGGACGAGCTGCGCATCGGGGACCTGAGCTGGGACCTGAACGCACTGACGGGCGCCAGGGAGACCCTGGCGCCCGCCTTTGCGTGAGACATCGTGGCGAGGAGTGCTACTTGATCGCCGTGTAGTCGAACTCGGCGGCGGCCGGGTTGATCGCAACGCCGGTCATGTTGCACGCCACCAGACGGAACGACGTCTGGATGTTGGACTTGGCCGCATGCAGGCTGAGCCCGCCGTTGGAGAACGCGGCGCCGTCACGGGCGCTGACCGAGACGGTCGTACCACCCAGGTTCTGGCCCGCGGGCACCACCGCGTAGGCACAGTCGTTGGCCGGGATCGAGGGCAGGTCCACCGTCGGGCTGCCGTTGGCCAGGGCCACGTCGGCCGCGCCCAGCGACCGGTCGGCGACCTTGGCGCCGGTGATCGAGTTGTCGGGCACGGTGGTGGCCGAGTCGGCGGTGGTCGCCTTCTGGGCCAGCGTGGCCTGGTCGGCGTTGGTGGCCTGCGTGGCCTTGGCCGCGCTGGGCACCTTGCCCAGCTTGGACTCCTTCACGTCGGCGCCGCCGACCGAGTTGTTCTTGATGTCGGCACCGGTGAGGCTGCCGTTCTTGACCTGCTTGCCGCTGATGGTGGCGGCGGCGTAGCTGGTGCCGCCGAGCGCCGCGAACAGGGCGATGATCGACAGGACCGAGGCGACTGAGGGGCGCTTGTTGATGAGTGCTCGCATTGGTGTGGCTCCTTGGTGGTTGGGGGGAGTTGCTTGCTGTCACCAATGCTCGGCGGGACGGGCCGGCCGTTCCGTAGCCTGTGAGCGCTCCCTTGTGTAAGGCGCGCTACACGCGGGCGCCCGCTGCCCCCGCTGTTACTGTGGACCGAAGTGCCCTCGGCGCCCCTGGACCTTCGCGACGGACCGCGCGACGAATGCGGCGTGTTCGGCGTATACGCACCCGAGGCCGAGGTTTCGCGGCTGGCCTACTTTGCGCTCTACGCGCTCCAGCACCGCGGTCAGGAGTCGGCGGGCATCGCCGCCTGCGAGGGCGGCCGCATCATGACCGTGCGCGACGTCGGCCTGGTCTCACAGGTGTTCGACGAGAGCAAGCTGCAGGCCCTGACCGGCGACATGGCTCTCGGCCACGTGCGCTACTCCACCACGGGGTCGTCGGCGTGGGAGAACGCGCAGCCGGTCTACCGCTCGGATCGCCGCCAGGTGGCGCTGGCCCACAACGGCAACCTGATCAACGCCGTCGAGCTGCACTCGGAGCTGACCGACCGGGGCGTGCGCTTCCGCTCGACGTCGGACTCGGAGATCATCGCCGCCCTGCTGTCCACCCACGAGGCGGACACGATCGAGGAGGCCGTGGTGGACGTGCTACCGCGCCTCGAGGGTGCGTTCTCGACGGTCGTCATGACCCAGGACTCGCTCGTCGCCTTCCGCGATGGCGCCGGGCTGCGCCCGCTGTCGCTGGGGCGGATCGGTGACCGCTATACCGTCGCCTCCGAATCCTGCGCGTTCGACATCATCGGCGCCGAGCTGGTGCGCGAGGTCCTCCCCGGCGAGATGATCTCGATCGGCGAGCGGGGCATCGCCACCAAGCAGGTGGTGGATTCGCCGCGCAAGGCCTTCTGCGTGTTCGAACACATCTACTTCGCCCGCCCCGACTCGATTCTGGAAGGCAACCGCACCCAGGTCTCGCGGCGCAAGATGGGCGAGATCCTTTGGCGCGAGGCCCCGGTCGACGCCGACGTGGTCATCGCCGTGCCCGACTCCGGCACCCCGGCCGCCTCCGGCTACGCCAAGGCCTCCGGCCTGCCACGCGACGAGGGCCTGGTCAAGAACCGCTACGTGGCGCGCACCTTCATCCAGCCTGGCGATCAGCTGCGCAAGCACGGCCTGCGGATGAAGTTCAACCCGCTGCGCGAAGTGGTCGAAGGCAAGCGGATCGTCGTGGTCGATGACTCGATCGTGCGCGGCAACACCACCCGCCAGATCGTCAAGATGCTGCGCGGCGCGGGTGCGCTGGAGGTGCACATGCGCATCTCGGCGCCGCCGATCCGCTACCCCTGCCACTACGGCGTGGACATGTCCACCAAGCAGGAGATGGTGGCCCACGGCCGCACGGTCGACGAGATCGCCGAGGAGCTGGAGTGCGACTCGATCGCCTACCTGTCGCTGGAGGGCGTCTACGAGGCCATCCGCGGCGAGGCGGCCACCCACTGCGACGCCTGCTTCTCGGGCAACTACCCGCTGGAGCGCAGCGACTCGGCGAACGGCAAGTTCGCGCTCGAGGAGCTGACGGTTCTGCCAACGTAACAACCCGCGCACGTTCCGCGAAAAGGGCCGCGACACGTGGCCCGGACTGGCCGGGCCCGGCGCTACTGTGGCCGTTCCCGTGACCGACCTCGACGCAGCGCTGCACCGCAATTTCGGCTTCTCCGGCTTCCGCGCCGGACAGGAGGAAGCGTGCCGGGCGGCGCTCGCCGACCGCGACGTGCTGGTGGTCATGCCCACCGGTTCGGGCAAGTCGCTCTGCTACCAGCTTCCGGGCCTGATGCGCGCAGATCTCACGGTCGTGGTCTCGCCGCTGGTGGCGCTCATGCAGGACCAGGTCGAGGCGCTGCACGCGCGCGGGCTCGGCCAGCAGGTGGCGCTGGTCAACGCGCAGCAGGACCAGTCCACCAACACCGACGTCATGCAGCGGGCTGCCGACGGGTCGCTGCGGTTGCTGTACGTATCGCCGGAGCGATTCGCCTCGCCCGGCTTCCTGGACCGGATGAGGGCCGTCGACATCGGGCTTTTCGTGGTCGATGAGGCGCATTGCGTGTCGCAGTGGGGCCACGATTTCCGGCCCGACTACTTCCGCCTGGCCGACGCGGCGCGGCACCTGGAGGCCAAGGCCATCGTGGCCTCCACGGCCACGGCCACGCCCCAGGTGGCGGTGGACATCGTCCGCCGGCTCGGGTTGCGCGATCCACTCAAGGTGGCCACCGGGTTTGACCGGCCCAACCTCTCCTTCGCCGTGGCCCGGCCGGCGCCGCACCAGAAGCGCCCGCTGGTGGCCCAGGCGCTCAGCGCACCCGATGCGCTGCCGGCAATCGTCTACGCGGGCACCCGCGCCGGGGCGGAGGAGATCGCGGCGCTGCTCAGCGATCAGCTCGGCGAGCCGGCCGAGGCCTACCACGCGGGCCTCCCGCGCGACAAGCGGGCGGCGGTACAGCGGCGCTTTCTGGCCGACGAGCTACGCGTGATCGTGGCCACCAACGCGTTCGGAATGGGTGTGGACAAGCCGAACGTGCGCACCGTCTTGCACGCCAGCGTGCCCTCGTCGCTGGAGGCCTACTACCAGGAGGCCGGTCGCGCAGGCCGCGATGGGCTGCCCGCCAGGGCGCTGCTGCTGGCCGAGAACCGCGACAAGGCGCTGCACGTGCACTTCATCAAGCGCGAGGAGGTGGACCCCAAGCTGCCGGCCGCGCTGGCCGAGCGGCTGGTCGCAGTCGCCGACGGCGACGGGCGCTACAGGTTGGACGCCCGCGAGCTGGCCGGGGTCGCCGGCGGCGGGTTCGACCGCCTGCGCTCGCTGCTGGGCCACCTAACCCGCGCGGGCGTGATCTCGCCCACGCCTTCCTCGCCTGACCAGGTGGCAGGCCGGCTCAGCCCGACAGGATTCGATTCCCGGGCTGCGGGCGCCTGCCGCGTCTCGGTCGAGGAGGGTGCCAAGGCGCGCTGGCGCCAGTACCGCGAGATCTGGGCCTATACCGAGGCCGAAAGCTGCCGTCGGGACCTGATCCTGCGCCACTTCGGTGACAGCGTCGGGGCCGTGGCGCGGCCGGCCGGCGCGCCCTGCTGCGACATCTGCGACGCCGGCATGGTGCCCGAGCTGCCTCCGCCGTCGCTGGAGGCGGTGGCCGACCTCGACGACGCGATCCTGTCGATCGCGCGCGGCGCCCAGCCCGCGGTCGGCCGCACCACCTGCGCCGAGATCCTGCACGGCTCGCAGAGCAAGAAGATCAAGCGCAACTCCTACGACGGCCTGCCGGCCTATGGCACCTCGTCGCACATGCGCCGGGCGGACATCCTCACGCGGGTGGACGAACTGATCGAGGCGGGCCAGATCTCCACCACCTCCGGGCCGTACCCGGTGCTGCAGGCGGCCTGAGCCTTGTTCCGTGTGGGCGTGCTGGTCTCCGGTGAGGGAACCAACCTCCAAGCGCTGCTGGACACCGTCCACGGCCGCGACGGCATCGAGGTCGTGTGCGTGGGGTCCAACCGCGCCGGCGCGCGCGGGCTCGAGCGCGCCGAGGCGGTGGGGATCGACGCTGCTGTGTTCGACAAGGCCGATCACGCCGACCGCGACGCGCGCGATGCCGCGATGGGCAATTGGCTCGACGATCACGCGATCGACCTGCTGGTGCTGGCGGGGTTCATGGAGATCCTCGGCGGCCCGTTCATCCGCCGCTTCGAGGGCCGGATCGTGAACGTGCACCCGTCGCTGTTGCCCGCCTTCGCCGGCGTCGGCGCCATCGAGCAGGCGCTGGAGTACGGCGTGCGCGTCATCGGCGTGACGGTGCACTTCGTGGACGAGGGCGTGGACAGCGGGCCGGTCCTCCTGCAGGAGGCGTTCGAGCTTCCGTATGCTCGCGACATCGCGGCGATCGAGGCTCAGGTACACGCGGTCGAGCACCGGTTACTGCCCCGGGCAGTCGCGCTGATCGCGGCGGGCGCGGTGTCCCTGGACCAGCACAACCCGAGGTTGGTGAACATCGATGAGCGCGACGTCTGATCCCGGCGAGATCCAGCACACCGTCCCGCCCGCCGAGGTGCAGGTACGGCGAGCGCTCCTGTCGGTGTCGGACAAGCGCGGCCTGGTCGACTTCGCCAAGGGCCTGGCCGACATGGGGGTCGAGATCGTGTCCACCGGCGGCACGGCCCGGGCGCTGGCCGAGGCCGGTGTGGACACACGTGCGGTCGAGGACTACACAGGCTTCCCGGAGGTCATGGACGGCCGCGTGAAGACGCTGAACCCCAAGATCCATGCCGGGCTGCTGGCCGTGCGCTCGAACCCCGAGCACGTGGAGGTGCTGCGCGAGCAGGCCATCGAGCCGATCGACCTCGTGGCCGTGAACCTGTACCCGTTCGAACGCGTGGCCGGCGGCCGCGGAGTCGCGGACGAGGAGGTGATCGAGAACATCGACATCGGCGGGCCCACGCTCATCCGGGCAGCCGCCAAGAACCACCAGTACGCCGCCGCGGTCACCTCACCCGAGAGCTACGACGCCGTGCTCGAGGAGCTGCGGCGATCCGGCGGCCGGCTCGAGGCACGTACGCGCGAGTCGCTCGCGCTCGAGGCGTTCTCCTACACCGCCCGCTACGACGCCGCCATCGCGCGCTGGTTCGCCGAACGCGAGGACGACTTCCCGGTTCAGGACAGTCGCTCCTACACCAAGGTGCTGGACCTGTCCTACGGCGAGAATCCCCACCAGCGGGCCGCCTACTACACGGAGTCGGGAGCTCGCACGCACCTGCTGTCGATGGTCTCCAAGATCCACGGCAAGGAGCTGTCGTTCAACAACCTGCTTGACCTGGACGCGGGGCGCAGGCTTGCCGACGAGTTCGAGCTGCCGGCGGCGGTGATCATCAAGCACAACAACCCGTGCGGGGTGGCCGTGGGCAGCACTCTCCTCGACGCGTTCCAGCGCGCCCTGGCCACCGACAGCCAGAGCGCGTTCGGCGGGGTCATGTGCTTCAACCGCCCTATCGACCTGAAGCTGGCCGAGGCCCTGAACGCGATGTTCGTCGAGCTGGTCTTCGCGCCCGGTTTCGCGGACGACGCCCTGGACGTGCTGCAGAGCAAGCCCAACGTGCGCATCCTCGAGGATGGCGAGCGCCGCCGCCCCGGCGTGACCGAGCAGGACACCAAGCGCGTGCGCGGAGGTCTGCTGGTACAGGATCGCGACACCGACGTGCAGTCTCGTGACGAGATGCAGGTGGTCACCGAGCGCAAGCCCAGCGAACCGGAGTGGGGCGAGCTGCAGTTCGCCTGGCGCGTGTGCAAGCACGTGCGCTCCAACGCCATCGTGCTGGCCCGCGACCTGGGCACCAGCGGCATCGGCGCGGGTCAGATGAGCCGTGTGGACTCGGTCCGGCTCGCAATCGGCAAAGCCGCGGCCGCCGAGCTGGCGCTGGACGGCGCCGTCATGGCCTCCGACGCCTTCTTCCCCTTCGCCGACGGGCCCCAGCTGGCCATCGACGCGGGCGTGCGGGCCGTCATCCAGCCCGGCGGGTCAAAGCGCGACATGGAGGTCATCGAAGCCTGCGAGGCAGCGGGGGTGGCGATGGTGTTCACGTCCAGGCGCCACTTCCGGCATTAGTGTCGTGATTCGTTAGTTCGGCGGCAGCCCTCGGGCGTCTGGACGCGCCTGGCACCGGCCGTCTCCTCGCCGTGCCACCGGCTGCCAGCTCGCGCCGCGCGAGCATGTAGGCGACCGTCTCGTCGACTCCGCGGTAGCTGCCGGCGATCGGGCTGGCGCCGGGCACGACCCATTCGACGTCGCCGGTCAGCATCTCGCGCACAGGGTTCGGGTCGCCGTGCTCGTAGAGCGCGGCCTGGGCGCGCTGGAGCGCGTCGATGATCGCCGCGGCGTCGTCGTGGCTCAGGGTGTCCCGGCAATGACGCAGCTGGGCGGCCACTGCGATCATCCGAGGTGCCTCCGTAGCTTAGTGGCCTAAAGCGGGCGCCTTTTAAGCGTTCAGATCGTGGGTTCGAATCCCACCGGGGGCACTTTCACCTCACCGCGCCAGCAGCTTGCGCAGCCCGTCGAGCGAGTCCTGAGTGATCCGACGCAGATGCCGCTTGCCAAGCGCAGCGAACATCACCCGGTACTGCAGCGCCGTCGGATCGATCCCCACTTCCACATCCATGAACGTCGAGTCCTGCGCCTCGGTGAGCACCCAGCGGGAGTAGAGGCCGCTGCGCTCACACCGGAGCTTTATCTCCCGCATGTCCTCCAGCGCCTCTATCCGGTAGGTGGTCTCAGTGTCGCCGAACGGCGACTTGGTGACCTGCTGGAACTCGGCGTTGGGCGCCACCTCGGGGAGTCCGGTGACCTCCACTACGTCGCCGGCCCAGGCCGGGTACCGACGCGGATCGCCTACCTCGCGCCATACCTCCTCGACCGGGGCTTCGATCAGGGCCTGCTGGCGCCAGGAGGGCATGGGATAGACAGCGTAACCCGCTACGAGCAGTAGCCCCGGCGAGAGTCGAACTCGCGCTAATTGGTTGAAAACCAACCGTGCTAACCGTTACACCACGGGGCCGGGCGAGCGTTGATTCTAGGGGCTGGGTTGTGAGCGGGTCCGCGTGGTTTCGGCTTCGTCCTCCGGCTCGTAGCCCCCGCACGAGGCGGCGAACACCAGCAGGCTGACGACCAGGCCTGCCAGGTGACTGGCGGCCAGGCTAACCAGGAAGCCGGCCACGCCGCCCGCGAGCGCCGCGAACAGCACGAGCCCGGTGGGCAGCGCCAGGATCCGCGCCGCCAGGACCGAGCAGGCGATCCACGCGACGGGTCCCGTGACCGAGCCGTAGTCCTCGAAAAAGCTCTTGGGCAGCGCCAGCGCCAGTACCGCGAACAGCGTTCCGACCAGCAATGTCTGGACCGCCAGGGAACGGAAGAAGATGCCGCGATCCACGCGACCGGAGTCTAGGCATCATGGGCAGAGTGCGAAGATGCCCGTTCGGGCGGTTAGCTCAGCTGGTAGAGCACGTGCCTTACAAGCACGGGGTCACAGGTTCGATCCCTGTACCGCCCACTTGCCGGCGTGGGAGCGCGCCTGGCGGTGTCATCGGGCGGCTCGTGTGCTCGCGCACACTTCGCCGGGCCTCTTCCTTGCCAGCCACGCTCCCACGCTCGGCAAGGGCGCTCGAGCGCTCCTTCAGCTCTCGCCGCGCCGGCGTACCAGGGCCAGCGCCTCGTCGGCGCTCATTGCGCCCAGAGCGGGCGGCCCGGCCTCGTAGCGCGGCGGCGTGGCCGACAACCCGATCGGGTTGGCCGGCAGGGTCACGTCGGCGCCGCCGGGGCCGGGGAGCGTGACGGTGGGGCGAAGGCCCAGTTGCTCGGCCAGCTGAAGCGCGCCGGCGATGTCGTTGACCTGGCCCGCGGGCACGCCGGCCGCCACCAGCTTCGGTCCCCATTCTCGCGCCGGGGCTGCCAGGAGTCGGTCGGCGATGGCCGCCCTCAGCTCCACCCGATTGTCAACGCGGGCGGTGTTGGTGGCGAAGCGCGGGTCGTCCGCCAGGCCGCCGAGGCCGATCTGCTCGCACAGCAGCGCGAACTGGTGGTCTGTGCCCACCGCCACCACCAGGGTGCCATCCGCGGTGGCGAACGTCTCGTAGGGGGCGATGCTGGGGTGGGCGTTGCCCATCCGGCCTGCCGTGACGCCGGCGGCGGTCTGGGCCGTGGACTGGTTCACCAGCGCCGCCAGCAGGCAGCTCAGCAGGTTCAGCTCGATGGCCTGGCCCTGGCCGGTGCGGTCGCGATGACGCAGCGCCGTCAGGATCCCGGCAGTGGCGAACAGGCCGGAGATCACGTCCACCAGCGCCACACCCACCTTCTGCGGTTCGCCATCCGGGGAGCCGGTGATGCTCATCAGCCCGCCCACGGCCTGCACCAGCAGGTCGTAGCCCGGCATCTCCGCGCCCCGGCCGGAGCCGAAGCCGGTGACCGTGCAATACACCAGCCCGGGGTTGGCGGCCGCAAGCGCGGCGTAGTCCAGGCCCAGCCGGGCCATGACGCCGGGGCGGAAGTTCTCGACGACCACATCGGCTGCCGCGGCCAGCTCGCGCGCCACTGCCAGGTCGGCGGGGTCGGACAGGTCCAGCGCCACGCTGTGCTTGCCCCGGTTGACCGACAGGAAGTAGGTGGCGGTGCCGTCCGGCGCGTGGGGTGGGCCCCAGCCGCGGGTGTCGTCGCCACGGCCCGGGCGCTCGACCTTGAGCACCGTGGCTCCGTGGTCGGCCAGCAGCATCGTGGCCAGCGGGGCGGCCAGCACGCGCGAGAAGTCCAGCACCAGCAGGTCGCCCAGCGGAGCATCGCCCATGCGCCAGGAATCTACAGCCGGGTTTGGATCCGGCCGCTGCGAGTATCCAAGAGGCGATGAGTCCTTCCGACACCACAGTCCCCGCGATCCAGCTGACCGGCGACGTGACGATCCCCCAGCTCGGGTACGGCGTCTTCCAGATCCCGCCAGACCAGACGACCGAGGCCACGCTGCGCGCGTTCGAGACCGGTTACCGCCACATCGACACCGCCGCGGCCTACCGCAACGAGGCCGAGGTCGGCCAGGCGTTCCGGGCCTCTGGGCTGGATCGCGACGACGTGTTCATCACCACCAAGTGCTTCAACGACTCGCACGGCTACGAGCAGGCCAAGCAGGCGTTCCAGGCAAGCCTCGACCGGCTGGAGCTGGAGTTCGTGGACCTGTACCTGATCCATTGGCCCGTGCCCTCGCAGGACAAGTACGTCGAGACCTGGAAGGCGTTCATCGAGCTCCAGGAGCAGGGCCTGATCCGCTCCATCGGGGTGTCCAACTTCCAGCCCGACCACCTGCAGCGGATCGTGGACGAGACGGGCGTTGGGCCGTCGGTGAACCAGGTGGAACTGCACCCGCGCTTCCAGCAGGCGGGTCTGAGGCGCGAGCACGAGGACCGCGGCATCGTTACCGAGGCCTGGAGCCCGCTGGCCCAGGGTGCTGTCCTCGACGATCCCACGCTGACCGAGATCGCCGAGGCGCACGACCGGACCACCGGCCAGGTGGTGCTGCGCTGGCATGTCCAACTCGGCAACGTGGTGTTCCCCAAGTCGGTCACGCCCGACCGTGTCGAGGAGAACTTCGACATCTTCGGCTTCCACCTCTCCGAGGACGAGATGGCTCAGATCGAGGCGCTGGACGCGGGCGAGCGCCAGGGCCCGGACCCGGACACCTTTGTCCGGCCCTAGCGGTAGCGCGCGGCCTAAAATCGCCGGCGTGCTGCCCGAGGAAGCGCCGCTGCCCCCGCCGGGAATTCTCGAGCGCGCGGGGCGCGACACGCTGCAGTCCTACCTCTCCGAGGGTGCCTCGGTCCGCACGCGCATCGAGAGCGTGCTCCCCTCCGCACCTCGCCCACAGCTTCATCGCGATGGCAAAGCTCCCCGGCACCTACGACGCGGAGGCACTGGAGCGGGTGGATCCAGCGGAGCCGCGTGAGCTCGCCGCGCTGCAGACAAGCGTTCGGCTCCATCGCATAGAGGCAGCGCTTCTGGCGCAGCCGAGGCCGCTGAAGTCCCTCATCGCCTCCGCGTTCGAGCGTGTCCGCGGTCGCGTCCCCGGCGCGTGACTGCCCGCTGACGCAGGTCAGCCGCGCCCGGCCTCGGAGGCGGCCTGCTCGGCCAGGTCGAGCTGGCGTTCGATCAGGTCCAGGCCGGCGCCCCAGAAGCCCGGGTCGGTCAGGTCCACGCCCACGATCTGGCCCAGCTCCTCGGGCGGCATCGAGCCACCGGCGCGCAGCAGGTCCAGGTAGGTGGGCGTGAAGCCGGGGCCCTCCTCCTCGAAGCGGCGATAGACCGACAGCGCCAGCAGGTGTCCGTACGCGTAGGCGTAGACGTAGCCGGGCGTGCTCACGAAGTGGGGCACGTAGGACCACCACGAGGCGTAGTCCTCGGACGGCTCGACCGAGTCGCCGAGCAGGTCGGCCTGGGTGTCGGACCAGGCGGCGGCATAGGCGTCGGTGGAAAGCTCGCCCGACTCGCGCCGCTCGGTGTGGATGCGGTGCTCGAAACGGTTCATGGCGATCTGGCGGAACACGGCGGCAACTGCCCCGTCCAGTGATTCTGCCAGCAGCGACAGCCGTGCCGCGGCGTCCGGTGCTTCGGACAGCAGCCGCTCGAGCACGATGGTCTCGCCGAAGATCGATGCGGTTTCCGCCACCGTCAGCGGGGTGGTGAACTCGAACATGCCCTTGGGCCGGGCGAGCGCCGCATGCACGCCGTGGCCCAGTTCGTGGGCCATGGTCAGTACGTCGCCGGGGCGCGAGGTGTAGTTCAGCAGCACGTACGGGTGGGCCGAGGGCACGGTGTAGGCGCAGAACGCTCCGCCCTGCTTGCCCGGCAGCGGCGGGGCGTCGATGTAGGCGCCCTCGAAGAAGCCGGCGGCCACGTCGCCCAGCTCGTCGGAGAACGTGCGGTAACAGTCCAGCACCGTGGTCTTCGCCTGCTCGTAGGGCACGTGCTGCTCGGCCTCGGCCACCGGCGCCATGCGGTCGTAGTGGGCCAGCTTGTCGAGCCCCAGCAGCCTCGCCTTGAGCCGGTACCAGCGCCGGGCCAGCTCGTAACGCCCCACTACCGCCTCGACCAAGGCTGCCACCGACTCGTCGCTGGCCTCGTTGGCCAGGTTCCGCGACGCCAGCCAGTGCGGGTAGGAACGCAACCGGTCCTTGGTCGACTTGTCCTGGAGCAGGGTGTTGAAGATGTACGCGCGCGTCCGTAGCCCGGGCTGCAGCGCCGCGGTCACGCCTGCCGCGGCCTCGCGGCGCTGGTCGCGGTCGGGGCTCTGCAGCAGGCTCAGAGCCTCCATCAGCGGCGCGGGCTCATCGCGGCCCGGCAGGTCCACCTCCATCGCCGAGGTCAGCTCGGTGAACAGGCGCGCGAAGGCCGAGCCGCCGGTGACCTGGGTCTCGGTGAGGATCCGCTCCTCGGGCTCGGACAGCTGGTGGTCGCGGTAGCGGCGCAGCGTGCGCAGGTGGTGGCGCACGCGGGCCAGCTCGTCGGCCTCCAGCAGCCGCTCGGCGTGCTCGTCGTCCAGCTCGTTCCACTCGAGGTCGAAGAACAGAAGCGAGGTCTCGATGGCCGCGCTGCTCTCTGACACCTGCTGCATCAGCGCCCCGGTGGGGGCGTCCTGGGTGTCCACCGAGAAGGCCAGCGACGCGTACGAGCCGGCACGCCCCACGCGGTCGAAGATGTCCTCCAGCTCGCTCATCGCACCGGCCAGGGCGGGCGCGTCCAGGTCGGCCACCTTGCCCCGGTAGCGCTCGGAGAACTCCTCACCCAGGCGAGTGGCCTCCTCCATCAGCTCGGTGGCTCCTTCGCGCCCGCGTCCCTCGACCAGCGGTTCGAGATCCCAGCGCGCGTCATCGAGGGCTTGATCGGAGGCGGCGGTCGCGGTGTCGGCCATCCGCTGACCTTACGCGGCGGCGCTGAGTGCCCGCGCGGCGCCGCCGCGGATCACGTCCGCGACCTGCTCGGGCGAGTCCCAGGTGGGTATGTGCCCGCAGTCGCGCAGGCGGCGCACCTCGATTCCCGCGGGCACGGTGGCGGGCGGATGGACCGACCGGTCGCGATCGGCCCAGGCCATCGTGATCGGCACGCCGATGTCCTCGAAGCCGCGGAAGAGGTCGCTGCGCATCTCGTGGTTGGCGCGCGTGAAGCCGGTGGCCTTCGCATACGCGCGCACCAGCGCGTAGGCATCGCCGGCCGGTACCCGCTCGGGGTGCGCGACGGGCCCGCCGAGCACCAGGCGCCGGCCGGCGGCGGTGAACATCAGCGGCCGCAGCACGGGCAGCAGCGCCCGGGCGGTGCTGCGCGCGGTCTCGGGGCGTGGCCCCAGCACGCGCCGCCAGAACCCGGCGGCGCAGAGCGTGGTCACGCTCAGGGCGGCGTCGGTCTTGGCGAACTCCAGCGCGGTCCAGCCGCCCAGCGAAATGCCTGCCACGTGGGAGCGCTGGATGCCCGCGCCGGCCAGCGTGTCGCGGACCGCGACCGCGATGTTTGTGGGGCTGGCGCGCACGTCCTCGGGCAGGTCGGGCGAGTCGCCGAAGCCGGGCATGTCCACGGCGATCACGTCGAACTCCTCCGATAGGAGCGGCATGACCGGCCGCCAGACGCCGCGGTGGGCGCCCAGCGGATGGATCAGGACAAGCGCGGGCCCGGAGCCGCTGCGGTCGTATGCAAGCTCGGTCATCAGGAGGTGGCGGGCACTTCAGCCGCGATCGCCGGAGCCGGCTCGCGGCGCCACTCGGGCTTGCTCAGCAGCACGTGCACGTCCATGATGCGGCGCTCTCGGAATCCGGCTTCGACATACGCGAGGTATAGCTCCCACATGCGTCTGAACGTCTTGTCGTAGCCCAACCCCGCCGCCAGCTCGGCGCTGCCCAGGAATGCCTCGCGCCAGCGCCGGCAGGTCTCCGCGTAGTGGTGGGTGATGTCGTCAAGCCACACCGTGGTCATGTCGGTCTCCTGCGCCACGCAGCGGTGGATGACCTCCAGCGAGGGCAGGCAGCCGCCGGGAAAGATGTGCGTGTTGATGAAGCTCTTGGACTGCTTCTCGACCTCGTACGAGCGCTCGTCGATGGTGATGGCCTGCAGGAACATCAGCCCGTCGTCTGCCAGCAGGCGCGAGCAGTGCCCGAAGTACGTGGGGAAGAACTGCCAGCCGACGGCCTCGATCATCTCCAGCGACACGAGCTTGTCGTAGCTGCCGGTCAGGTCGCGGTAGTCCTCGAGCAGGACCGTGATCTGGTCCTCGAGCCCGCGGTGGCGCACCTGCTCGGCGGTGTAGTCGTACTGCTCCCGGGAAATCGTGGTCGTGGTCACGCGGCAGCCGTAGCGCTCGGCGGCGTGGATGGCCATGGCACCCCAGCCGGTGCCGATCTCGACCAGGTGGTCCTCCGGCTTCAGCTGCAGCGCCAGGCATGCGCGGTCGAGCTTGGCCACCTGCGCGTCCTCGAGCGACTGCTCGAACGACTCGAAGTAGGCGCACGAGTACATCATCGTGGGGTCCAGGAACAGCGAGAACAGCTGGTTGCCCAGGTCGTAGTGGGCGGCGATGTTGCGCTTGGATCCGGCGATGTCGTTCTGCGGGACCATGTCGGCCAGCTTCTGCGCACGGTGCAGCACCGGGTGCCACGTGCGCCGCACCCGGTCGATCGCGGCCATGTTGCGTGCGCCGATCCGGGTCAGCGCCACCAGGTCGTCGGTGTCCCAGTGCCCGTCCATGTAGGTCTCGGACAGGCCGATCGAGCCGCGCAGCATGTTGCGGTAGAAGTCGGCGTGGTGCACCACGATCGTGGCCCGCAGCTCCGCCTCGGGATCACCGAAGCTGAAGGTGCGGCCGCGGTCGATCAGGTCGATCCGCTCGCGCTTGATCAGCGAGAAAAGCTTGAAGACCGCCCTGCGGGCCAGCTGGTCCCTCATGACGCGCGCTCCGGATGGCGGAAGTACGGCGCGCCCTTGAGCTTGAGCTTGAGCGCGTTCCAGTAGATCAGCGCGACCACGCGCAGCGACGTGAGTGGGAAGCGCGCCAGCAGCCCGATCAGGCGCCGGGGCGTGAGTTCGCGCCGCTGCAGCGAAAGGGTGGCGTCGAACACGTGGGTGCCGCCGTCGCCGGATTCGTCGATGTGCACCAGCAGCTGTCGTCCCGGCTCGGTTACGCGCCAGTCGTAGCGGCCGTCCATGCCGATGAACGGCGACACGTGGAAGACCTTGTCCATGGTGTCGCGCATGACGGAGGCCTCGTCGCCGCGCGCCAGTACGTAGGCGTGGCTCTCGCCCCAGGGGGTGTTGGTCACGTCGGCCACCACGGCCTCCACGCGCTCGCCGCCGCGGGCGAAGCAGTAGTAGAAGCTCACCGGGTTGAACGAGTGGCCGAAGGTGCGCAGCGTGGTCAGCAGGCGCACCGGGCCGGGCGGGCGGCGGCCGGTCCGCTGCTCGACCAGGTCGCGCACGGACTCGGCCAGCGGCTGCTCGGGGTCGCCCAGGTAGTCCTGACGGCGAAAGCGCGCCAGCGCGCGGCCGCTGGCCGAGTACCAGGGCCGCAGTTCCAGCACGCGCGGAAGCTCATCCAGGTCCAGCAGCAGCATGGCGTGGCGGTAGCTGAAATCGTGGTCCACCGGCTCGTGGCGGCGGTGGCGCACCCAGCCGTCGTAGATGGCGGAGGCGGTCACGCGGCCACCGCCTTGAGCGCCTGGTCGGGCGCGCCGCCCACGCGGTCCAGCGCGCGCAGGGCGCTGACCACGCCGTCCTCGTGGAAGCCCCAGCGCCAGTAGGCGCCGCAGTAGTGGATCCGGTCGGCGCCCGAGATCTCCAGCTGGCGCGCCTGCGCCGCCACGCCGTCGGGCGTGAAGACCGGGTGGGAGTAGTCGATCGTCTCGATCACCTTGGCCGGATCGATCCGGTCAGCCATGTTCAAGGACACCAGGTAGTCCGTCTCGGTGTCCAGTGACTGGAGCAGGTTCATCCAGTAGGTCAGGCGTGGCTCGCGGGCGCCGGGGACGAGGTGGGCGTTCCAGGAGGCCCAGGCGGCCTTTCGACGGGGCATCAGCGAGGTGTCGGTGTGCAGCACGGCCTGGTTGGGCTGGTAGGCCACCGCGCCCAGCACCTCGCGCTCGGCGGCGGTGGGGCGGTTCAGCATCGCCAGCGCCTGGTCGGCGTGCGCCGCCACGACCACCTCGTCGAACAGCTCGGTTTCACAGCCGTCGGCGCTGACGCGCACGCCCTCGGGCGTACGCTCGATCGAGCGGACGGGGGCGCCGGTTCGGATGCGGTCGCCGAAGGGGCGCGTGATCTCCTCCACGTACCTGCGCGAGCCGCCGGTCACGGTGCGCCACTGTGGCCGGCCCGTGAACCCCAGCATGCCGTGGTTGTGGAAGAAGCGGGCCAGGAACGCGGCCGGGAAGGACCACATCTGCTCCGGGTCGGCCGACCACACCGCCGAGGCCTGGGCCACGATCAGCCGCTCGGTGAACCACTCGCCGTAGCCGCCCTGATCCAGGAACTCGCGCAGCGACGGGCCCTCGTCCGGGGCCAGCTCCAGCAGCGAGCGCACCTCGCGGTTGAAGCGCATCAGGTCGCGCACCATGCGCAGGAAATGGGGATTTGCGGCATTGGCGGGCTGTGCGAAAAGCCCGCGCGGGCTGCCGCTGTACTCGAAGCCACCCGTCCCGTCGCTGACCGAGAAGCTCATGCGCGACTTCTGGGTGGCCACCCCCAGCTCGGCCAGCAGGGGCTCGAAGTTGGGGTAGTTGCGGTCGTTGTAGACGATGAAGCCGGTGTCGACCCAGTGAGTCCCGTCGGCCGCGTCCACCCGCACGGTGTTCGTGTGCCCGCCGACGCGATCGTTGGCCTCGTAGACCGTGATGTCGTGCTCGCGATGCAGCCGGTGCGCCGATACCAGACCGGAGATACCGCTACCCACGATGGCGATCTTGGAGGCCATGGCTCATTCCTACGGAACGGGCCGCGGTCCCGATCAGTCGTGCCACCGGCTCAAGTGGGTTAGATTCCCGCCGAGGTCGCCGGTAAACCGCGAGGAGGACTGAAGGTTGGACACCAGCCGAATGAAGGCGCTGCCGCTGTTCGAAGGGGTATCGGACGAGGATCTGAACAAGATCTCGCCGTTCGTGAGCGAGGTGTCCGTGTCCGAGGGCAAGCACCTGGTTGACGAGGGCGACTACGCATACGAGTTCATGGCCATCGAGGAGGGCGAGGCCGAAGTGATACGCGGCGACGAGACGCTGGCCAAGCTGGGCCCGGGCGACTACTTCGGCGAGATCGGCCTGCTGGAGGCGGACCGCCGCAACGCGACCGTGATCGCGCGCTCGCCGATGCGGTTGCTGACGCTGGACCAGTGGGACATGCGCCGCCTTGAGAAGGCCATCCCGTCGGCTGCCGAGAAGATCCGGGAGACCGTCCGGTCTCGCAGCCAGTAGCGCGCCGCCGCCTGACGGCGCTGGGCGTCGTCGCGGTCGTGGCACTGGCCGTCGGACTGGTGGCAGGGTCCGGCGGTGACGACGACGCGCCGTCCAGCGTCGCCACCCCCGCGGGCGGCGCGACGCCGTCGGCCGGGCAGCCTCCCGCAGAGGCTGCGCGGCTGGCGCTCGAGCGCCGCGTCGGGGAGCTGCTCGTCATGAGCTTCGACGGCGCTACCGCGCCCGGCTATGTCCTGCGCCGCCTGCGCAGCGGCCAGGGCACAGGCGTGATCCTGTTCGCCAAGAACGCCCCCGACGCGACCTCGCTGCGATCCCTGACCGCGCGCCTCCAGCGCGCAGCGCGCGGCGCGGCGCTGGTGGCCACCGACCAGGAGGGCGGCGACATCAGGACGCTGCCGTTCTCTCCGCCCGAGCCCTCCCAGGCTCGGCTGGGAACTATCGAGGCCGCGACCGCGGCCGGCCGAGATGCCGCCCGCGGGCTGCGCGCCGGCGGCGTGAACGTGAACCTGGCGCCGGTTGGCGACGTGGCGGACTCACTGCGCTCGGTGGTGGCCGGGCGGGCGTTCCCGGGCGGGGGGCGCCAGGTGGCCGAGCTGACCGCCGCCTCCACGCGCGCTCACGGCCGGGAGCGGGTGGGGGCCACGGCCAAGCACTTTCCCGGGCTGGGGCGTGCCACCGCCAACACCGACGACACGTCCGTGACCGTCCCCGCCCCGCGCGCCGAGATCGAGGGCACCGACCTGCTGCCGTTCACCGCCGCGATCCGCGCCAACACCCCGCTGGTCATGAGCTCGCACGCGCTCTACCCGGCGCTCGACCGGCGCCGGATCGCGTCGCAGTCGCCCGCGATCCTGCGCGACCTGCTCCGCGGCCGGCTCGACTTCAAGGGCGCCGTGGTCACCGACAGCATCGAGGCCCAGGCGGTGCTGGACCGCTCCGATGTGGGCGTGGCAGCCGAACGCTCGGTCGAGGCCGGCAACGACCTGGTCCTGATGACGGGCTCCGGCTCGTTCAACCAGGTACAGCCGCGGCTGCTGGCCCGCGCGCGCCGCGATCCGCGCTTCCGCGCACGGGTCACCGAGGCCGCGGGCCGGGTGCTGGCACTCAAGCGGCGGTTGGGCCTGCGGGCGCCGCCCTAGTCCGAGCTGTCGTCGCCCGCGCGTTCCAGCGCGCGTTCCATCAGCTCGGCGTGCACCGAGCGGGAGCGGCCCTCGCGCCGGGTCCACTCGCCGTCCGGTCCCAGGTCCCACGCGAACGTGTCGTCGGCCAGGCAGCGCTCCAGCGTGGCCTCCACCCGGGCCAGCAGCTGCGGCGACTCCACGGGCATCAGCAGCTCCACGCGCGTGTCCAGGTTGCGCGGCATCAGGTCGGCCGAGCCCATGAACACGTGGTGCTCCTCGCCGCGCTGGAACAGGTACACACGCGAGTGCTCCAGGAAGCGGCCCACCACCGAGACCACGCGGATGTTGTCGCTGACGCCGGCCACCCCAGGTCGCAGGCAGCAGATGCCGCGCACGTTGATGTCCACCGGCACGCCGGCCTGGGAGGCCTCGTACAGCGCCCTGATGCAGCGCCGGTCCACCAGCGAGTTCATCTTCAGCACGATCCGCGCCTCGCGGCCCTCGCGGTGGGCGGCCACGGTCTGCTCGATCTGGTCCAGCAGGCCGCTGCGCATGCCCTCCGGGGCCACCAGCGCCTTCACGTAGCCCGATGGCCGCGCGGCGCCGGTCAGCACGTTGAACAGCGCCGCCACGTCACCGGCCACCTGGCGGTTGGTGGTGAACAGGCCGAAGTCCTCGTAAAGCCGGGCGGTCTTGGCGTGGTAGTTGCCGGTGCCCACGTGCACGTAGTGGCGCACGCCGTTGCCCTCGCGGCGCACGATCAGCAGCGCCTTGGCGTGGGTCTTCAGGCCCGGCAGCCCGTGCACGACGTGGGCGCCCGCCTCCTCCAGCGAGCGCGCCCAGCCGATGTTGCGGCGCTCGTCGAAGCGGGCCTTCAGCTCCACGAGGCAGACCGCCTGCTTGCCCCGCTCGGCCGCTTCGATCAGCAGCGGCACCAGCTTCGAGTCGTCGGAGGTGCGGTACACGGTCATCTTGATCGCCAGCACCTGCGGGTCGCGCACGGCCTGTTCGACCAGCCGTTCCACGCTGCCCGCGAACGAGTCGTAGGGGTGGTGCACCAGCAGGTCGCCCACGCGCATGGCGGCCATCACGTCGGCCTTGCCGTCGGGGGAGGCAAAGGCGCCGGCGTTCACCGGCGTCCATGCCTCCTCGTGCAGGTGCGAGTAGCCGTCCAGGCCGTGCAGCTGCCACAGGTCACCCAGGTCCAGGAGGCCCTCGACGTCCACCACCTCGCTCTCCTCGATGCCCAGCTGCTCCACCAGGAAGTCGCGCAGCGCCGGGTCGGTGCCGGACTCCACCTCGAGCCGCACCACCTCCCCGAAGCGGCGGGCGCGCAGTTCGTCCTCGACCGCGCGCAGCAGGTCGTCGGCCTCGTCGGAGACCTCGAAGTCGGCGTCGCGGGTGACCCGGAAGGCCGCGTGCCCCTGGACCTCCATGCCCGGGAACAGCGCGTCCAGGTTCCGGGCGATGGCCACCTCCTGGGGCACGAAGACGCCGCCGCCCAGGTCCACGAACCGGGGCAGCACCTCACGCGGAACCTTGACCCGGGCGAACAGCCGTGTGGCGTGCACCGGGTCGTAAACCCACACGCCGATGCTCAGCGACAGGTTCGAGATGTACGGGAACGGGCGCCCCGGCCCCACGGCCAGCGGCGTAAGCACGGGAAAGATCTGCTCGCTGAAGATCCGGTCCAGCGCTTCGGACTCGGCGGCCGAGAGCTCCTCGCCGCTCACGATCCGGATGCCCTCCTCGGCCAGCCTCGGGCGCACGTGCTCGGACCACTGGCGCGAGTGGCGCTCACCCAGCTCGCGGCGGCAGACCGCTATCCGCTCGATGGTCTCCGACGGTGACAGCCCGTCGGCCTTGCGCACATCGATCCCGGCGTCCACCTGGTCGTGCAGGCCGGCCACCCGCACCATCTCGAACTCGTCCAGGTTCGAGGTGTAGATGGCCAGGAACTTCACCCGCTCCATCAGCGGCGTGCGCTCGCCCTCGGCCAACTCGAGCACGCGCTCGTTGAACTCCAGCCACGACAGCTCGCGGTTGGTGTACAGCTCGGTCGAGTCCAGGTCGGGAAGTGCCTCGGAGTCGGTCACGCTCACGTGTGAAGGATCCCTCCTCTATGTTCGCTTGTAGTGATCTGGATGTTGCGCCACGCCGATGCCGAGGACGGCTCGCCGGACTCCGAGCGCACGCTGACGCCCAAGGGCCGTGGACAGGCGGAGGCCGCCGGCCGGGCGCTCGCGCAGATGGAGGTGGAGCTGGACGCCTGCATCACCTCTCCCAAGGTACGCGCCCGCGACACGGCGGCGCTGGCCTGCAACGCGCTCGGCATCGAGCCCGAGCAGGACCCGCGGCTCGAGGGCGGCCCGTTCGATCCGCGCGAGGTGACCGAGGGCCGCGGCGAACACGTGCTGCTGGTGGGCCACGACCCCGATTTCTCGCTGGCAGTGAACCGCCTGACCGGCGCCCAGGTGCGCATGAAGAAGGGCGGGCTGGCCGCCGTCGATCGCGGCGAGCTCAAGCTGCTGCTCCGTCCGCTGGAGCTGGCGCTGTTGGCTCGGGAGGGCTGATCGCGGCCAGCAGCGTGCCGCGGAAGTCGCGCGCCTCGAGCCGGATCCACTCGCGCTCGAAGCGAGCGAACAGAACCTGGCGCCGCGCGGCCAGGTGTGCCGCCAGCGTCTCCAGGCCGCGGTTGCGGTCGGCCCCCACCGCGGTGGCCGCCAGCGCCGGCCTCAGGTCACGCGCGTTGCGGCCGGCGCGCCGGCGCAGATCTTCCACCTGCTGGGCGCGCAGCCGCGCGGCGTGCGCGTGCACCCGCGGCAGCATCTCGTCGCAGTCGTGGATGTCGCCGAGGAGCTGTTGCAGGCCCTTGGCGGTGCGAACGCCGTCCGTGGCGCCCTTGCCCAGCGCCGGCCGGGTGAGTTCCAGCACGTAGCGCAGCCGCTTGGCCGCGATGCGCAGGTCGTGCAGCTTCTTCGGTTTGTCCACGTCCAGCGCCTTCGGCGCCAGCGCGTACAGCTCGTCCAGCCGAACCTTCACGAGCCGCCGTGCGTTGTCGGCGAACGCCCCGTCGGGCTCCAGGCCCTTGACCGCCTCGGCCTTCACGACCGCGCCGCCTGCGCCAGCTCCTGCAGCCGCTCGGGCAGCCCGTGCTGGGACACCTGGGCCAGCGCTCGCGCCACGGTCTCGTTCGCCGCCGCCTGCTCGGCCCGCAGCTCGTCCACCAGCCCGGCCACGCCGGGGCGGTCGGCTGGGGCGAACGCCTTCGCCATCGCCTCCAGCTCCTCGATCGCCACGTCGGGGTCGCGGCGCTCGCCAAGGCGGTCGGCCAGGTCCTTGACCTCCTTCAGCGCCGCGGCGTGCTGCTTGCGCGGAAAGCAGGGCGCGAACACCTCCAGCGCCGCCCGCAGCCGGCGGGTGGCCACGCGCATGTCGTGCACGCCCTCGATGTCGGAGAGGTCCAGCGCGACGTCGGCGAAGCCGAACACCTCGCCGGCGCGGATGGACACCGCGGCCGCCGCCGCATCGCGAAAGCGGGTGTCGGGCCCCAGGCCGCGGATCGGCCTTGCCTTGGCCATCAGGCGGCCAGCTCCAGCACGGCGCCCTCACGCAGGCCGCCGCGGGCAGGCAGCAGCTCGCAGCCCAGCCGGCCCGCCGCCGCGGTGAGCACCGCGATCCCGGCAGGCAGCAGCAGCGCGCGCTCGGGGTCCAGATCCAGCCTTCGCGCCGCCTCTGCGGCGGGGTGGGCGCACAGCTGCGCCAGCGCCCCCCGCAGGGTGGCCGCGGTCAGCCGCGGCCCGGTCAGCCGGTGCAGCGAGGTTGCCGTGCCGCCCACCGCCAGCGCCAGGTCCACCGGCGGCGGATGCACCTGCGCCATGGCCTCGGCGGCTGCGGTGTGCCAGGCGTCCACGTCTTCGTCCTCGGGCGGGTCCGCCGCGGGGTGGCTGGCGCAGAGCGTGCTGGAGCCGATCGGGACCGAGGTCGTCCACGCGGCGGGACCGGTTGCGCTGCCGGCGGCCAGCTCGGTGGAGCCGCCCCCCACGTCGACTACGCCCAGGCGATCGACCACCCGGTCCTCGAGCCCTTGTCGCGCACCGGCGAACGACAGCTGGGCCTCCTCATCGCCGCTCAGGACGCGCATGGGCAGCCCGGCGGCCTCCTCCACCGCGGTGCGCAGCTCGTGGCCGTTCACGGCGTCTCGCACGGCCGCGGTTCCCAGCAGCGCAATCCGCTCGACCCCCATCGCCGCTGCCTCCGAGGCCAGCGCGGCCGCCACCTGGGCGGTCTCCGTGACCTTCTCCGGCGCTAGCCGGCCGCCGCTCCCGATACGGGTGAAGATGCGCCGCGCCGCCACGGCCCGTACCCGTCCGTCGATCACCTCCGCCACCAGCAGGCGAGTGGTGTTGCTGCCGATGTCGATGCAGCCGTACAGGGGCTGAACTCTCTCACGCCGCGCGTGGGGTTCAACCTGCCTGTTTGACCGCGATGCCTTCGAGCAGGTGCGCCACGTGCTCGCAGGCATCGATCGCCTGCTCGAGGCGCTCGAACACGTCCTTCCAGCGGATCACCACCATCGGGTCGATCCCGCCGGCGAACAGGTCCACCAGGGCCTGCCGGCTGATCCGATCGCCCTCGTCCTCCAGCCGGTCGACCTCGGCCAGGTGGGGGGCCATGGCGGGCAGGTCGTCCAGGCAGTCCAGCGCCGCGGAAACCCCGGCGCCGGCGTCGCGCAGCACGGCCGTCAGCTCCAGCGCCTGCTCCATCGGCGCCTCGATGCTGTACAGGCCGATCACGTCGGCGGTCTCCTCGGTCAGGTCGACCACGTCGTCCAGCGCGGTCGCCAGCGCGTGGATGTCCTCGCGGTCGATCGGCGTGACGGTGGTCGAGTGCAGCTGGTGCAGGATGTCGTGGGTGATCTGGTCGCCCTCCTCCTCCAGCTGCTTGATCTGACCGCGGCCGACGCTGGCGTCCGGCCATTCGCGCATCAGCCGGTCCAACAGCAGCGTTGCGGCCTTGGCGTTGTGCCCGGCCTGGGCGAACAGCGGGAAGAACCCCTGCTGGTTTGGGTGTGGGATGGCGGCCACGGTCAGCTCGGTGGCGTTCCCGACGCCACCTCGGGGTGGGAGGCGTCCTCGAACTCACGGAACAGCCCGGTGGCCACGAAGGCGGTCTGCTCGCCGATGTCCACCGCGTTGTCGCCCACGCGCTCGAGCGCCCGCGCCACCAGCATCATGTGCATCGCCCACTCGCGCGTGTCCGGGTCGTCGCCGATGTCCAGCGCGCGGTTGAAGGAGCACTTGTTCAGCCGGTCGATCTCTTCGTCCTGGCGCACCAGGTCCATGGCCATCGCGGCGTCGCGGCGCTCGAACGCCTGCTTGCACTGCACCACCAGCGAGGCGGCCAGCTCGCCCATCCGCGCGATGTTGGCCAGCAGCTCGTCGTCTTCTGGCGGCTCGTGCCCGGCCAGCGGCACCATCTTGGCGATGTTCACGCATTGATCGCCCATCCGTTCCACGTGCTTGATCACGTGCAGCAGCGCGGCCACCAGCCGCAGGTCGCCTGCCACCGGTGCCTGCAGCGCAAGCAGCGACAGGATGCCCTGGTGCACCTCCAGGTAGCGGCCGTCAATGCGGTCGTCGTCGGCGATCACCATCGCCGCCAGCTCGATGTCGCGGTGCGCAACCGTCTCCAGCGCGCGGTCCAGCGCCTCGCCCACCAGGTCAAGACCGCCCAGCGCCTGGCTCTCGAGCTTGGCCAGCTCGTCCTGGAACTGCTGGCGGTTGGTGCCGCGCCGGGCCACTAGCCCACCTTGCCGGTCACGTAGGCCTCGGTGCGCGGGTCCGACGGGTTGGTGAACACCTTTTCGGTGTGGTCGAACTCGACCATGTTGCCCACCCGCACGTCGCCCGCCTCGACCTTGACGGTGAAGAAGGCCGTCCGGTCCGAGATGCGTGCGGCCTGCTGCATGTTGTGGGTCACGATGACGATCGAGTACTCCTGCTTGAGCTCGTCGATCAGGTCCTCGATCGCGCCGGTCGAGATCGGGTCCAGCGCCGAGCAGGGCTCGTCCATCAGGATCACGTCCGGCTTCACGGCCAGCGCCCGGGCGATGCACAGCCGCTGCTGCTGGCCACCCGACATGCCGAATGCGTTGTCCTTGAGCCGGTCCTTGACCTCGTCCCACAGGGCGCCGCGGCGCAGCGCGCGTTCCACGATCTCGTCCATGTCGCCCTTCATGCCCAGCACCCGCGGGCCGAAGGCGATGTTGTCGTAGATCGACTTCGGAAACGGGTTGGGCTTCTGGAAGACCATCCCGATCCGCTTGCGCACTTCCACGGGATCGATCTGGGCGGCGTAGAGATCCTCGCCGTGGTAGGTGATCTTGCCCTGCACGCGGGCGCTGGGGATCAGGTCGTTCATCCGGTTCAGGCACCGGATCAGGGTGGACTTGCCGCAGCCCGAGGGACCGATCAGCGCGGTCACCTCGTGCTTGCCGATCGGGAAGCTGATGTCGCGCACCGCCGGCTTGGAGCCGTAGTGCACGTCCACGTTCTCGAGCTCGAAGACCGCCTCCCGCACCGGCTTGACCGTGGGTGCTGCACCGGCGCCGGCCGCCGCTGCCTCCTCGCGCGAGAAGCGCCCCGGCGTGGGCGGGGTCGTCGCCGCCGGGTCTACGGGCGTATTGGTGGTATCGGTCTCCATGTCTTGTCTCTCGGTCTGGTCCTCGGACCGTTCGGGTTCGTCCGCTACCACTTCTGCTCGTAGCGGTTGCGGAGGTAGATGGCCACGGCGTTCATGCCCAGCAGCATCACCATCAGCACCAGGATGGCGCCGGCGGCCAGCTTCTTGAACTCCTCCTGTGGGCGGGTGACCCAGTCGAAGATCTGGATCGGGAGCGCGGTGAACTGCGACATCAGGTCGGGGTCGAACGCCACGAAGGTGGCGGCGCCGACGACTATCAGCGGGGCCGTCTCGCCGATGGCACGCGACAGCGCCAGAATCACGCCGGTGGCGATGCCCGGAACGGCGGCGGGCAGCACCTGGCGCCAGATCGTCTGCCACTGGGTGGCACCAAGCGCCTGAGAGCCCTCGCGGATCGACGGCGGCACCGCGCGGATGGCCTCGCGGCCGGCGATGATCACCACGGGCAGCACCAGCAGGCCGAGTGCCAGCCCGCCGGCCAGCACCACGTTGCCCAGGTCCAGCGGACCGCGCACGAGGAACGCCAGGCCCAGGATGCCGTACACGATCGAGGGCACGGCGGCCAGGTTCTGGATGTTCACCTCGATCGCGCGGTTGTGCCAGCGGGTGCGATCGGCGTACTCCTCGAGGTAGACGGCGGTGGCCACTCCGACAGGGACGATGAACACGACCACCACCACCATCAGCCACACGGTGCCCAGGATGGCCGAGCGGATGCCGGCGTTGGCCGGGAACGATGAGGCGTACTTGGTCAGGAAGTCGGTGCTCAGCGAACTGGTGCCGTCCACGGCCACGTCCACCAGCAGGACGGCCAGCATGAGCGCCGACAGTGCCAGGCAGGTCAGCAGCAGTACCCGGAACCCGCCCTCGCGGAAGCGGCTGCGGCCGTCGCGCTTGCCGGCGATCGTGTGGCCCACGGCGCTCACTCGTACACCTGCCGGTACTTGCGCACGAAGCGGATCGAGAAGGCGTTCAGGATCAGCGTGATCACGAACAGCAGCATGCCGACCGCGAACACGGTCTTGTACTGGACGCTCCCGGTGGCCAGGTCGCCTTTGGCGATCGAGGCGATGTAGGAGGCCATCGTGAACTCCGGGTCGCGGGGATCAGCGCTGATCTGGGCCACCTGGCCCGCGGCGACAAGCACGATTATCGTCTCGCCGACGGCGCGCGAGGCGCCCAGCACGATCGCGGCGACGATGCCCGACAGCGCCGCCGGGAACACGACCCGGAGCGATGTCTGAAGCCGGCTGGCGCCCAGGCCGAACGAGCCCTCGCGCAGCGACTGCGGCACCGCCGACATGGCGTCCTCGGACACCGAGGCGATTGTCGGGATGACCATGAAGCCCATCACGATCGAGGCCGACAGCACGTTGAAGACGCTCACGTCGAGATTGCCGATGTCGTTGAGGAGGTTCGGCGTGAAGAAGGTCAGGGCGAAGTAGCCGAACACGATCGTGGGCACGCCGGCCAGCATCTCCAGGATGGGCTTGAAGATCCGTCGCACCCGTGGGGTGGCGTACTCACTCAGGTAGATCGCCGAGCCCAGGCCCAGCGGGATGGCCACGATCAGCGCGATGAAGGTCACGAACAGCGTGCCCCAGACCAGCGGCACCACGCCAAAGCTCTGGGGCTTGATCACGGGCGACCAGTCGGTGCCGAACAGGAACTCGCTGACGCCGACGTCCTCGAAGAACACGATCGTCTCTCGCACCAGCGAGAGCACGATGCCGGTGGTGGTCAGCACGGACAGGAGCGCCGCCAGCAGCAGCAGGCCCTTGATCACGTCCTCGCCGACGCGGCGGCGCGCCACCCCCAGCTTGGGGGTGGCGCGCGTGCTCTGAGTCGCCGCTTCCATCCGTTACTTCGCCGCGGCCTCGGCGGCCTTCAGGTCCTTGGCTGCCGTCTCCGCCTGGGCGGACGTCAGCGGGACGATCTGGGCCGTCTTGGCGATCTGGTCCTGGTTCTGGATCGTGTAGTCCATGAAGCCCTTGACCTGGGCCTTGGCCAGCGACTTCTCGCTGGGGTACATGAGCAGCGGCCGGGACAGCGGCTTGTAGCTGCCGTCCTGGATCGTCTTGGCGGAGGGCTTGACGCAGCCGTCGCCGGCGTCCACTGCGACCAGGTTCAGCTTGTCCTGGTTCTGCTCGTAGTAGGAGAAGCCGAAGTAGCCGAGGCCGCCTTCGTCGCCCTCGACGCCCTGAACGAGCACGTTGTCGTCCTCGGACGGCTGGTACTCCTTGCGTGACACGCCCTCCTCACCGTTGATCTCGTCGGTGAAGAAGTCGAACGTGCCGGAGTCGGTGCCCGGGCCGAACAGGCTGATCTTGGTGTCCGGGAACTTGGGGTTGATCTGGTTGAAGGTCGTGATCTTCGACCCCTGGTTCCAGAGCTTCTTCAGCTCGTCGGTTGTCATGCAGTCGATCTTCAGATCCTTGTTGGTGACCACGGCGATGCCGTCGTTGGCCACCTGGATCTCCTTGTAGGTCACGCCGTCCTTCTTGCACAACGGGACCTCCTCGTCGTCCTTGATCGGGCGTGAGGCATCGGAGATGTCGGTCTCGCCGGCGCAGAACTTCTCGAAGCCGCCGCCGGTGCCGGAGGTGCCCACGGACACCTTCACGTTCGGGTTCTCACCCTGGAAGCCCTCGGCTGCGGCCTGCGCGAACGGGCCCACGGTGCTGGAGCCGTCGATCTTGATCGAGCCGGAGAGGTCCCCGCCGCCTCCGCCTCCGCCGCTGCTGTCGGAGTCGTCATCGCCACAGGCGGCGACTCCAAGTGCCAGCGTGCCGGTCGCGGCCAGCGCGAGCCACTTGTTCATGCGATTTCTCCTTGGTTCAGTCATATATGGACGAACGTCGCATGGCGTGTACGGCAGTCTGTTGCCGGGTTGTGCCCACCATGTGAAAGGAATGTGAAAGCCCGCAATCAGCGGGCCCTTTCAGCTCAGGCGCGTCATGTGGCTGCGCGCTTGCTCGGGCTGGAAGCGGTAGCCGAAGCCGAAGTGCGTGTGGATGAAGCGGCGGTCGGGGGCCGCGTCGTCGAGCTTCTGGCGCAGCTTGGCCACGTAGACGTCGACCGAGCGGTCCGACTTGCGGTAGGGGTCTCCCCACACGGTCTTGTGCAGTTCCTCGCGGCTGACTATCCGGCCCTGGCGCTCCACGAGCGCGGTCAGGAGCTCCAGCTCCCGGGCGGTCAGGTTCAGCGGCCGGCCGTCGGCCGCCGCCATGTACTCCGCGGGCCGCACCACGACCTCGCCCGCTTCGAGGTGCCCATTTGCCGCTGCTTCCATTGACATGCAAGCTGGCATGAAGCGGGGCAAACGCCGTTATGTGCGCGTAACTGGGCTGTGAAAAACCTGTAAACGGCCGTAACCCTCCGGATGGGTGGCGTATGCTGGCCACACGTGAACCTGAGCGATCATGGACCGATCCGCCTGGCCGTGCTGGATTCCGACTCGGGGTTCGTGCGTGTCCTGGAAAACCGGCTCGACGGGCTCAACTGGCCCCACCTGCATCTCGAAGCCGCTCCGCGCGTGGAAGAGATGGCGGCCATGCGCGTCGATGCGCTGGTGCTCGACCTGGCCCTGCTGGGCCGTGAGGCCTGGGATTACGTCGAAGAGCTTGCGACCGCGGCGCCCAGCCTGGGCATCGTGGTCTGCGCCGGTCGCAGCACGGTGGCCCAGCGCGTCCGCGGACTGCGCCTGGGCGCGGATGACTGGATCTCCAAGCCCTGCCACCCGGAGGAGGTCATCGCCCGGGTCGAGGCCGTCGTACGCCGGCGCACGCTGGCCGGCGGCCCCGCGGACGAGGAACCGGTCAGTGCCGGTGACATGGAGATCCGGGCCGATCAGTTCCAGGCCTTCGCCGACCGCCGCAGCGCGGACCTGACCCGGCGCGAGTTCGAGGTGCTGACGCTGCTGGCCCACGCCGAGGGCAAGGTGCTGCAGCGCGAGGAGATCTACCAGCGCGTCTGGGGCTACACGATGGCCCACGGCGACCGTTCGGTCGACGTGTTCATCCGCAAGGTGCGCCAGAAGCTCGAGCTGGTGTCGCCGTCATGGCGCTACATCCACACACATTTCGGGGTCGGCTACCGCTTCGACCCCGAGCGCCGCGACGACGCGCCGCCCGTGCCCGAGCCCCAGCCGGGCGAGCTCGACAAGGCGCTCGATCAGATCACCGCAGGCCTGCCCGAATAGGAGTCACCCGCCATACTGCGAGCGGATGCGCCGCCGTGACCTGATCGTGCGCGCCGCCGGGGTCGTGCTCACCGGCGAGCTGATCGTGCACCAGCTCCGATACCTGCTCGTGCCCTCCAGCCAGGAGGCCCACGGCTATCTCCCCCTGCTTGCACTCGCCTCCGTCGTGGCCCTGGCCGTAGGGGCAGGCCAGCTCGCGGCGGTGCTCGAGCGCGCCCGCCGCACCGGCCGTGATGATGACCTGGTCGAGCTGGGCTTCGTGCCCGCGTGGTGCCTGGTGGCCGGCGGGGTACTGGCGCTGTTCTGGGCGCAGGAGACCGTCGAGGCGCTGCTGCTCGGCGCCGCGCTGGCCGCGCCACTGGCTCCCGTCGCAGCCGGCGGTTGGATTGCCGTGCCGCTGGCTGTGGTCCTGGCTGCCGGGCTGGCGCTCGCCCTCACGGGCGTGCGGGCGGCGGTGCGGGCCGCTGCACAGCGGGCGCGTGCCGGTCGCGAGCGCGGCCGCATCCACCGTCGGCGTCTGCCCCGGGACGCCACTCTGACCAGTTACTGCCCGCTGGCACTGAACCTTGCCGGCCGCGCGCCGCCGTCCCTGGCCTGACCCGTTACCCCCGCGCCGCGTCCCGCGGCGCCCAAGCCAGGAGGCAGACATGTCCAACCGAGGACGAGCGGGCCTAATCGTGCTGGCGGTGGTCGTCGTGGCCGTCGCCTTCATCGCGCTGAGGCCCACCGACAGCAGTGACAAGGCCGACGATCCGGCCGACAGGGCCACGAACACCACGGCCACCGAGCCCGCCGACGACGGGCCCGATCCCACCGCCACCGCGGAGTCGGCGCCACCGCCGCCGCAGGAGATCACGCTACGCGACGGTGTTCCCCAGGGCGGGGTCAAGCGGATCGTAATCACCAAGGGCGACGAGGTTCGCTTGCAGGTGCGCACCAACGAGGCCAGCGACGACATCCACCTGCACGGCTACGACATCGAGAAGAAGGCCGCTGCAGGCGCCCCCGCCAACTTCCGCTTCAAGGCGGATATCGAGGGTGTCTTCGAGATCGAGAGTCACACCGCCGAGGACGCGGGCCGTGAGCCGCTCATCGCGCGGCTGGTGGTCGAGCCGTCATGACCACCAGCCAAGGGTCGAGGGGGGCGTGGGGGGCGTGAGCCCCACGCACGGCATCTTCGTACTGGCCCACGGGATCGTCGGTCGTACCGACCTCCCGATCCCCGAGTGGCTGTTCGGCTGGGCCGCTGCGGTGGTGCTGGTGGTGTCGTTCGTGGCGCTGGCGGTGCTGTGGCCACAGCCGCGGCTCCAGGACGGCGGCTTCGCCGCCCTGCCCGGTGGGCTCTCGCGCGCGCTCACCAGCCGTGTCACCGACGTGTTTTGCGGGCTGATCGGCGTCGCCCTGCTGGGGCTGGTGGTCTACGCCGGCTTCTCCGGCGTTCAGGTGGCCATGGCCAGCTTCGCCTCGGAGTTCGTATTCGTCCTGTTCTGGACCGGCCTGGTGGGCGTCAGCGTGGTGTTCGGCGACATCTTCCGTGCGTTCAATCCCTGGCGGGCCCTTGGCCGGTTCGTGGCTTGGATCGCTCAGACCGCGGCGGGCGGCGAGATGCCGGCGCCGCTGAAGTACCCCGAGCGGCTGGGCTACTTCCCAGCCGCGGCCGGCCTGTTCGCCTTCACCACGCTGGAGCTCGTGGCCGCCGAGGGCAGCACGCCCAAGAACGTGGCCATCGCGGCGCTGGTCTACTCGGCGGCCACGTTCGTGGGCATGGCCCTGTACGGCGTGGACACCTGGATTCGCAAGGGCGAGGCCTTCAGCGTCTACTTCAACCTGTTCTCGCGCATCGGGCCCTGGACCACCCGTGACGGATGGGTCGGCCTCCGGCGGCCGCTGTCCGGCTTGGCCGCCTGGGAGCCCTTGCCGGGCGCGGTGCTCCTGCTGGCAGTGATGATCGGCACGGTCACGTTCGACGGGGCGGCCGAGGCGCCCATCTGGACCGGCATCGCGCCCGACATCCAGGACGTGTTCGTGTCCTTGGGCCTGTCGCCGGAGAAGGGACTCGAGGCCGCGTTCTTCATCGGCGAGTGCCTGGCGGTGGGGTTGGTCTACGGCTTCTACCGGCTGGGCATAGCGGGTGCCCACAGCGTGGGCGGCGACCTGTCCGCGCGCCAGCTGGGCGACGTGTTCGTGCACTCGCTGGTGCCGATCGCGTTCGCCTACGTGGCCGCCCACTACATCACCCAGCTTCTGTACCAGGGCCAGTCGATCATCTTCCTGGTGTCCAACCCGCTGGGCGAGGACGGCACCGACATCTTCGGCACCGCCGACCGGGCGGTGGACTACGGGGTGATCGGCGCCACCACGGCCTGGTACTACCAGGTGGGCTTCGTGGTGGTCGGCCACGTGGCCGCCCTGATCCTGGCCCACGACCGCGCTCTGGCCACCTACGACGACCCGCGCCTGGCCGTGCGCTCTCAATACTGGATGCTGGTGATCATGGTCGGCTTCACCAGCCTGGCCCTCTGGCTGCTGGCCCAGTCCAATGGTTGAGTTCGCACACGCCGGCCACTGGCTGGTGAACGCCGCCTACCTGGCACCGGTGGTGGGCTTCCTCGGCTGGCTCGCCTGGGTGACCTGGAAGGAACGGCGCGAGGGGCACGACAGACGCGAGCGACCGGACTCGAACCGGCGACCTCCGGCGTGACAGGCCGGAGATAGTCCTCCAGTTCGCTTGCTAGAGCGGAGGTTGAGCGGGCAAACTCCCCCGTTGGAAACGTCCGCTGGCGCCCGTGGCTCCCTCGCTCGAGCCGCCACCCCGGCCGACGGCTATCGCTCCGGCCGAGACCGATGACGGACCCCCCGCGGCACCGGCGTGATTGCTGGGCGCCGAATGCGATCACGGCGGGCGGCGCCCGAAGCGATAGCCACAGCTTGCCGCGCCGCTCCGTAGGCTTGGTCCGTGCAGCCACAGATCGAGGTGATGTCCGGCGCCAGCAGCTGGCGGTTCTCGCTCGAGACCGACCGAACGACCGTCGGCAAGGCGGCCGAGAACGACGTCGCGCTCGAGGACGATCCCATGGCTAGCCACCTCCACGCGGTTCTCGAGCGGTTTCCGGCGGGCTGGTGCGTAACCGACCTCGGCTCCTCCAACGGCACGTGGGTCAACGGCGAGCGAATCTGGTCCTCGCATCGGCTGCGCCAGGGTGACGAGATCCGGGTGGGCCAGACCCGCCTCATCTTCAGGGATCCCCTCAGCGTCGGCGGTGCCCAGACCGAGGCCGAGGACGCCCCTCCTGACCTCACTACGCGGGAACGCGACGTCCTCGTCGCCCTCTGTCGCCCGCTGCTCGACCGCGACATGTTCACCGAGCCCGCCTCGACGCGAACGATCGCCGACGAGCTCGTGATCACCCAGGCCGCAGTCAAGCAGCATCTGGCCAACCTCTTCGACAAGTTCGGCATTCCGGCCGGCGACTCGCATCGCCGTGCCCGGCTGGCCAACGACGCGCTGCGGCGCGGCGCCGTGTCGCTCACGCAGCTGCGCGCGAGCGAATCGACAGAGAATTAGGAGCAGACTGCCCGGTAGTCCTGGTCCGGGACCAGCTCATCCCACTCCGCTCGCGTCAGCTCCCTCCCCGCGACGCGACACGCGTGCTTCGACCAGGCGTCCGGACTCACCTCCCAGCGCTGCGCCGCACCCAACTCGTGCAGCACGAACAGCCGCCGGCCGTCAGGGGCAAAGCGGGTCGCTATCTGGCCGAGAAGCCCGGGGAGCTTTCCAAGCGAGCGGCGTGACTCGAGGTCCCAGAGGATCACGCTTCCATCGGATCCGCTCGTCGCGAGCGTCCGGCCGTCGGGCGAAAACTCCGAAGTGAGCGCCAAGCCTTCGTGGCCCCTCAGCGGCGGACCGATTCGTCGGCGCCTGGCCACGTCCCATAGCTGCGTGTAATGCGTGGAGGTGACGGCCAGCAGCCGGCCATCCGGCGAGAAGCGACCCCACCCACCGGGTTCTCCGGCGCGCTGGGGAAGGCGGGCCACGAGCCGGAGAGACCGACCGTCGCGCAGCTCGGTGCCTTTTTCGGCGAGCCCGATCAGCATTCCGCCATCGGGGCTGTACGACAGGTGAGCCACAAACCCGGCCAGCCGCGGACCCCGGCGCACCTTGCCGCTACCCAAGTCCAGCAGCCGCAGGTTGCCTTCGATGTCCGCTACTGCCAGGCGGCCGCCATCGGGCGAGAATGCCATCGCCTGTGCCGGTGCGCCGAGGCGCAGAGGCCGGCGCATGCGGCGGCCGGTGGCTGCATCGCGTAGCTCCACCGTGCCGGCCAGGCCCGTCACGGCGATCGATCGACCGCCGGGGCTGAACTCGACAGCCGCCACGGGTCTGTTCTCGATTCCCGGCAGGTCGCGGAGGCGGCGAAGGGTGCGCGCGTCGTGCAGGCGCACGCCGCCGCCGGGGAGCCCGGCGGCAATCGTCCGGCCGGAGGGACTGATCGCGAGTGGCGGCGGATATCCCCCGTTCTGGCCTCCCGCCGGGAATGGGCGCGCGAGGCGGCGGTCACCGGCGAGGTCCCAGACGATGATCCGGCCGTCGAGCCCGGCGGTGTAGAGCGTGTGGCCGTCGTCGCTGACCTTGAGGGTGTTGACGGCGCCGGTGTGTCCGGTCAGGGTCTCGCGCACCTCGCCCGAGCGCAGGTCCCAGACCAGCACCCGGCCGTCGCCGGCCGTCGTCACAAGCGTGCGTCCATCGGCGCTGAACGCCAGTGCGCGCACCCGATCCTCGTGCCGACCGCTGAGCGTCCGCCGCTTGCCCGTACGGAGATCGAGGATGGCGACGCTGCCGTCGAATCCGCCGAGCGCGGCCCTCCGCCCGTCCGGAGACAGGGCCGGGGCGGAGGAGCCCACCGGGATCCGGCGCCGCACGCGCAGCGTTGCTGCGTCGACCACGAACGTTCCGTCAGGCCTGGTGACGAGCAGGCGGTCGCGCCGGGAGGGAACCGTCGCGGCGACACCGGCGGCCCCCCGGCCGATCCGGACACCGGGTCCCAAGGACCTGCCGGTGCGCGTCTCATACCGTCGCAGGTACGGCGGAGGACCCTCCGGCGCGTCCGGCGTGACGCTCACAAGGACGGTCCGACCGCCGTCGGCGAAACGGACATCGGCGACCACCCCGAACCCCTCGGGGTCGAACGGAAAGCCTTTGATATCGATCGTGCGGACCACCTTCCTGGTGGCGAGGTCGACGAGCTTCACGCTCTGGGCGTCGCGCGCCTCGCCCACCCGACCCGCGACTGCAAGCAACCTGCCGTTCGGCGAGAAGTCGAGGCCCCCGACCTCCAGGAGGTTGACCTGCAGCGGTCCGCCGATGCGCTCGCGCGTGCGCCTGTCGAGCAGGACGACCGTCCCGTTGTCGTCCCCGGCGGCGAGCATCCGACCGTCCGGGCTCAGCGCCAGCACGAAGAACGGATCCCCGTCTCCCTGCATCACGCCGATAGCAGCCGGCCGGCGCACCAACGCCGACAGCAGGTAGCCGCGTGTGGCGACGGAGTCATCGAGTTCGCGCCCCGCCTGTGCGAGCTGGAGGCTGCGGTCCAGCTGGTCGTCGACCAGGGCCTGGGCGCCGAGGCGCTGCGCATCCGCGGTCCGAGCGGAGTCGCTCGCGCGGCCGCCCTGGCGCAGCGCGAGAACGCCCGCGATCGCGGCGGCGACGAGTAGGAGCGAGGCACCCGCGAGCAGCCCGCGCAAGCGCCGGTTGGCGCGGAGCTGCGCACGGCGTTCGCGCTCTGATTCCGCGACGCTCGTATCGAGAAACGCTCGCTCGCCCGCATTCAGTGCGTCGGGGTGCGATCGCGCCCATTCCATCGCCGCGACGAGCCTCGTGCCGCGGTAGAGATCGCCGGGCTCCCGGCCCCCCGCGTCCCAGAGACGGGCCGCGTCGCCCAGCTGGCGGTGCAGACGGATACCCGCGCGGTCCTCCTCGAGCCAGGCGCGCAGCGTGGGCCACTCGCGGATCAGCACCTCGTGGGCGACCTCCGCCGTCCCCTCGCCGAGCGTCACGAGCCTCGCATCCGCCAGCCGGTCGAGCAGCGTCTGGACCTCCTCCGGGGAGGCCCCCTCCGGCACCAGCTCATCGACCGCGACCCGGCGGCGCGTGTCCTCGATCCCCTCGCCAAGCTCCGTCATGCGCAGGAAGACGTTGCGCATCAAGCCCTGGCGATCGGGCGGCACTGCCTCCAAGACGGAGTCGGCCGTCTGTGCGATCGCCTCCCCGACGCCGCCGCTGGCGCGGTATCCCTCGACCGTGAGCGTTCGCCCGTCGCGCTGTTCCCAGGTCACGCGCAGTGCATGCGATAGGAGCGGCAGGGCGCCGGGCTCGCGCGCCACGTCGCGCAGAATGAGCTCCACGAGGCCCGGCTCGAGTTTCAAGCCGGCGATGCGCGCCGGCTCGGTGATGGCCCGCTCGAGCTCGTCGTCGCCCATGGCGCCGAGCAGGATTTGGTTGTCTGCGACCGCCCGCGCCAACTGTGGGTGGTCGCTCAACTTCCCGTATAGGTCGGCGCGCACGCCGATCACGACCGGAGAGGGCAGCGCGAGCAGTCCGTCGATGAAGGCGTCGCGGAGCGCCTGGTCCTCACACAACGTGTAGAGCTCCTCGAACTGATCGACGACGACCAGCTCGCTCGGCGCGCCCATCGCCTCGAGCCGGGGTTCGGTGCCGGGGACCAGGATCCGCGTGTGCTCGAGCCCTTCGGCCTCCCCGTCCAGTGCGGCGCCGGCCACGCCTGCGCGCAATACCGAGGACTTGCCGCTCCCTGAGGCGCCTATTACAGCCAGCAAGCGACCGGGCGCGAGCCGCGCGAGGATCTCCTCGACGACGTGCTCGCGTCCGAAGAAGAACCGCCGGTCGTCCGGCTCGAACGCCGGCAGACCCCGGTAGGGGGACTCTCCTACAGGCAGCGGCGCACCGATCCCGGGGCCCTTGAGGGCGTGGATCTTCTCCGGTTCGCTGATTCCGCGCAGCCGGTGCGGGCCGAGGTCGACGAGCTCGCAGCCGGCCGGGAGGTGTTGGGCGACGAGCGCTACCGTCGCCGCCGAGACGAAGACCTGGCCGCCGTCCGCTTGTCCGCGTAGCCGGGCGGCCAGGTTGAGTGTCGGCCCGAAGTAGTCGGCTCCGCGGCGTTCAGCCTCGCCCGTGTGCAACCCGAATCGGACAGCAATCCCCAGCCCACCGGGCCACGCCTCTTCCTGCAGGGCGCGGGTGGCAGCGAGCGCAGCGTCGAGCGCCCGAGGCGCCGACTCGAACACCGAGACCGTCGAGTCGCCTTCGCCCATCGACTTGAGAACTCGGCCGCCGCGGGCCTCGACCTGCGCAGCGATGATCGCGTCGTGGCGGACGAGCGCCTCGGCCATCGCCGCAGGATCGCGTTCCCACAGCATCGTCGAGCCCGAGATGTCAGATAGGCAGAACGTCATCACGCCGGTCGGCAATGCCGCGGCCCAGCCGCTGCGGAGGCTCTCCACAAGCTCGCCCGGCGTCCCCGGGCGGCGCGCGGGATCGGTCGCCAGTCCCAAGCGGAGCGCGGCCTCCAGCTGATCGGCCTGAGCGGCCCCGATGCCTTCCCAGGACGGCAGCACGCCCGAAGGGGGCGATCCGCTCAGCAGCGCGAACGCGGTGGCAGCAAGCGAATAGACGTCGCTGGCGCGCGCCGGCACCCCGTCGCCGGCGAGCTCGGGCGCGCGAAAGCCGGGTGTACCCGCGCGCCGGTGCGGCGCCGCCGGGGCCGAGGACATGCCGAAGTCCACAAGCTTCACGCGCCCGCCCTTGGTCAGGATCAAGTTCGCCGGCTTGACGTCGCCGTGGATGACGGGCGAGTCCTGAGAATGAAGGTGGGTCAGCGCCTCGGCCGCCTGGGCGAGGTAGGCGAGCACGCTCGACGGCGCCAGACCCGGCCGGCCCCGCTCGCTCAGCAGCCTCGCAAGGTCGGTGCCCTCCACCCAGTCCATGGCCACGACGTACCTGTCACCGTCGAAGAAGTCCTCCCGAACCAGTGGCAGCGCCGGATGCGGGGAAACGGCAAGCAGGATCCGAGCCTCGTTCAGGAGCTCATCGCGCAAGCGGTCGTCGCGCACCTCGCGGATCTTCAACGCGACGACTCGGTCGTGCTGGAGGTCCAGGGCCTTGAAGACATGCCCCTCGCCGCCGGCGCCGAGCGTACTCAGCACCTCATAGCGCTCCTTGATGACCGGTCGCGCTGATGTCGCGACGGTCCGCCGCTGGCCCATGAGGGCATCATCCGCCGGGGCGACACTTCACGCAACGGGAGTCCGGTGGTTGCCGTCCCGGGCTGTTGGCAAGCCGGCGCTTACCTCGCGGCAAGGTCCCTTGCCCCCGGGCAAGGTTCGCCTGTCTCTCGGTCGGCGGGTTTGGCCCTTGCTCGCCCATGGCGCCCGCGTTGCGCCGAGCGGATGCTTCGGACATGAGCGATCTACGAGTTCCATATATCGAGATGCACCGGGTTCGCTGGTTCGCGGTGGCCCTGGCGGTCACGGCAATTGGCCTCGGGGCCTGCGGCGACGACGACGGAGACGGAGGCGGGACGACCGATCGCGATCGCTTCGCAGCCAGCGGAGAGGGCGGCGAGGCGATCCTCATCAAGACGCGCCTTGACATCCCCGTGGGCGAGGTCGTCCGCGGGTCCTCCATCGGCGACTCGGCATTCTGCCCCGGTGGACGCTTCCGCGACCGGAAGGGGGGCACCGGCGAGGGGTCGATGGTCAAGACGTTCCGCTGCCACGACGGCCGCCTGACGATCACCTTCAGTCCGGTCGGTGGACAGAGCTGCACGCGCCAAAGCGGTTCTTGGAGGATCCTGGATGGCAGCGGCCGCTTTGAGGGGCTACGCGGGCGCGGTCGGATGAAGGTGAAGTTCAGCAGCGAAGCGGAAGGTCGGGAGACCTTCACCGGAACCGTCGCCCAATAGCCAGGCGTTCCGTGATCATCGCGCCGCGGCGCTACGTGGCACTGCGGCGCGACTCTGCCGATGACCGCCAGTTCGTAGTGGTCAGCGACGCCTCCCGCGTTGCCACTGATGCAGGCGGGCGAAAAGCCTTGACGACGCCGCCGGCGAGTTGCGCGGCGAGCTGCCCGCGCGGCGGTGGGCCCGAGCGCTCCAAGGCGCTACTCCGCGGGCGCAACGCACTTTCAAACGGCCCACAAGATGCAGAAATCCCAGCAGGTGCAGGGATTCCTCGGGACGCGAGCGACCGGACTCGAACCGGCGACCTCCGGCGTGACAGGCCGGCGCTCTAACCAACTGAGCTACGCCCGCTGGCGTCCGGCGAGGATAGCGGAGCGGGACGGGGAGGAACGAACCGCGGTTCACTCATTTTCGGGGTCAGGACCCCGAAAACAGGTGAACGGTTTTGCGGATCGAGGCGGGCGCCCTAGACGCCCACCCAGAGCCGGGACCTCAGGCGGTCACGCCGAGGCCAGTGTCCGACGCAGCCCCTAATGGCCAGGGCCTCGACCGCGACCGGCCACCACTGAGGGTAGGTGGCGGGGTTCCCGACGAGCCCCCAGACCTCATCCAGCGGCGCATCGAGGTGGGCCTGAGCGTGGTATTCCGACACCGGGAGAATCGTCGCAGGTCGCTGGCGCCCCTCTCCTCAGACGCCCAACTCCTCGCTGGCCATCCTGGCGCCCTTGATCCGGTTGGTGATCTTCTGCATGGCCACGTCCCGGGCGTAGTCCGGGTCGCTGCCGTGGCCGGGCTTGAGGTCGCGCGAGAACGGCGAGAAGCCGCAGTCGTCGGTGGCCCCGAGCCGCTCGACCGGGATGTGCTTGGCCGCGGCGAGCAGCTCGTCGCGCACGTGCTCGGGGGTCTCGACCTCGGGGCTGAGCGGATTGATCACGCCCATGAAGCAGACCTGCGGGACGCCGTCGGCGTCGTCGCGGGAGTACTCGCCCACGAGCTTGTAGACCGTCTCCCTGTCGTCCTCGGACGCGCACTGGATCAGGAAGTAGCCGGCATTCATGTTGAACATCTTGCTCAGCAGCTTCTCGTAGGGCACCTCCTTGGAGTGCACCGAGTCGTTGTCGCCGCCGGGACAGGTGTGGATGCCGATGTTCTTGCGCTCCTCGGCCGAGAAGCGCTCGAACAGCCGGTTGTTCAGGTCGATGAAGTCCTGGAGCATGTCCTTGCCGGTCCAGGGGTTGCGCGAGTCGTTCTTGTTGGCCAGGCGGCCTTCGGTGAAGTCGACCGACACGCGCTCGGCTCCGGCGGCGAAGCACTGGCGGATGTCCTTCTCGCACTCGTCGATCACGTCGTTGAGGAACTGCTCGCGGGGATAGCCCTCGAGCTCGTCCTCGAGCGGGTACAGCAGCATCATCATCGACGGCGAGATCACGGCCTGCTTGACCGGGTGGGTGGCGTCGGCCTTGTTCTTCTCCACGAACTCGCTGGCGAACGTCTTGTACCGGAATGGGCCGCCGGTCAGGCGCGGCAGCTGGCGGTGGTGGCCGTCGTCGAAGATGGCGAAGAACTGGCCATCGCCCGCCAGGTTGTCCGCCAGGCCGGTGCCGGCCAGGGTGTCCGTGATCGGGTAGGTGGCGAAGCTGGACTCGCGCTGTTCCCCGTCGTTCACGTACTTCTCGCCGGTCTGTTCCAGGCGCTGGATCGAGTCCTTGGCGGCCTCGTCCTGCAGCTTCTGGAGATCCTCGAATGTGATCTTGCCCTGGTCCAGATCCTCGTAGGCGTCCTGGAGCTTCCGCGGACGTGGAAGCGACCCGACGGTCTCTGTCGGAATCGGCATGGCTCTTCTCCCTCGGTCGATCCGGCCTGGCCGGACGGCGAGGCCGCTCCTCGCGTTGAGGCTATGGGGTCGCTGCGCCGGCATCAACCGGCGCCCGGGAGTAATAATCAGCCGATGAGCGTGAATCTGGCTGGAAGTCGTGCCCTTGTAACCGGTGCATCCGGAGGCATCGGCGAAGCCATCGTGCGCGCCCTGCACGCCCGCGGCGCCACCGTCGTGGCAACCGCCCGTCGCAAGGAGGTGCTGGACCGCCTCGTCGCCGACCTCGGCGACCGGGTGGAGGCGTTGCCCGCGGACCTGGCCGACGCGGCCGAGGTGCAGGCACTGCCCGGGCGCGCGGGCCAGATCGACGTGCTGGTGGCCAACGCGGCCCTGCCCGCCTCCGGTCGCTACGACTCGTTCAGCGGCGACGAGGTCGACCGCGCGCTGGACGTGAACCTGCGCGCGCCGCTGCATCTGGCTCGCGAGCTGGCCGGGCCGATGGTCCAGCGCGGCTCGGGCCACCTGGTGTTCATCTCGTCGCTGTCGGGCAAGACGGCCAGCCCCGGCAGCTCGCTGTACTCGGCAACCAAGTTCGGCATGCGCGGCTACGCGCTCGGCCTGCGCGAGGATCTGGTGGGAACCGGGGTCGGCGTCACCACCGTGTTCCCCGGCTTCATCCGCGACGCGGGCATGTTCCACGAGAGCAACACCGAGCTACCGAAGGGCGTGGGCACGCGGACACCCGAGCAGGTGGCTGAGGGCGTGATCCGCGGCATCGAGCGCAACAAGCCCGAGGTCGACGTGGCGCCGCTCAGCCTGCGGCTGGGATCGATCGCCGCCGGCATCGCGCCGGGCATGGTGGGCGCTGCGCAGCGCAAGCTGGGCAGCCGCGATTTGGCGGCCAATCTGGCCAAGGGCCAGGCCCACAAGCGCTGAGCGCTCTGTGATGCACCTCACATAGCGGCGCGCAACCTTTAGCGGGCGCTGGTGTTCTTGGCCCCTAACAACGCCGAATCCGCGTTACCCACGCGGAGCGGGGGACCCACATCAGTCCCCGGGGCCAACCGGAAGATCGTTTCCGGCGCGCAGCTCTTTCAGCGCGAGCCCGACAGCTAACCCCGCAGGCGTCCGAGAGAGATGACTCAACGTTTCCGCCCACACTTGCTTGCGTGCGCCCTTGCGGCGTTCGCCGTTTTGGCCCTCCTGGGTGCGGGCAGCGCCTCCGCTGCCAACACCGGTGGCGCCCAGTTCGTGCCGCCGCCGCCCCCGCCGAAGAAGGCGAAGCTGCTCAAGAGCGGCCGCGTGCTGGCCCCTGCCGGCGCCCCCGCCAAGGTCAAGCGCGTGATCGCCGCCGCGAACCAGATCGTGAAAAAGCCCTATCGCTGGGGCGGCGGCCACGGCGCCACCTCCTCCGGCCTGGCCGCCGGCTACGACTGCAGTGGCGCCGTCAGCCACGCGTTGCGTGGCGGGCGCTTCCTGAAGACGCCGATGGCGTCGGGCTCGCTGATGAACTGGGGCCGGCGCGGCACCGGGCGCTGGATCACCGTCTATGCGCACGGCGGCCACGCCTACGTGGTGGTGGCCGGCCTGCGCTTCGACACCTCGATGCGTGACAGCAACGCTCCGGGACCGAACACCGGCCCGCGCTGGAGCAAGACGCTGCGCCGCTCGGCCGCTTTCGTGGCGCGCCACCCCAAGAACTTCTGATCTAGCCGCGCGGTTACGCTTGCCGGGTGGGCTCGTTTCGAACGCTCTCGCTCTTCGACGACGAGGCCGTCCTGGTTCTCGGCGGTTCCCTGGGATGGATCCCAGTGCGGCGAAGGCTGGGTGCCGGCGCATTCGGCACGAACGCCTATCGAGCGGACCACGCCGGCGATGCCGTGATTGAGGATCACGTGGAGTCCCCCGGCCAGGAGGAGATGTACGTCGTCATCCGTGGCTCGGTCCGGATGGAGATCGGTGGGGAGTACACCGAGGCCCGGGAAGGCGACGTGGTGTTCCTCCCCGATCCGGCGGTTCGCCGCGCCGGCGTCGCGCTGGAGGACGACACGGTCGTGCTCGCGGTCGGCGGCTGGCCTGACCAGGCCTACCACTCGCTGCCGTGGGAGCCGATCTTCCTGGCCCAGGATGCGATGCGCCGAGGCGACTGGGCGGAAGCGGCCGAGACTCTGGACCGCGAGGCCGGGGAGCACATCGATACCGGCATCGTGCAGTTCCGGCTGGCGTGCTGCCACGCCCAGACGGGCGAGTACGAGCTTGCGCTGGAGGAACTGCACAGGGCGCTCGAGCTATCGCCCGGACTGCGCGCGAAGGCGGACGACGACGCCCTGCTGGAGCCCCTGCGCGGCGTCGAGGGCTGGCCCGGCTAGAGCCGCGGCCGCTCGGCGGAGGCGTCGCGCTCGAGCACGTCGTCCTCCAGGTCCAGCGCCACGCGCACGATCCGCGCCTGCTCCTTGCGGTGCGCGGCCGCGTAGCCCTCGCTCTGCGCGGCGCGCAGCTGGCGCCCCACGTAGAAGTAGTGCAGGTGCTCGGGGAGGATGGCCGCCATCCGCCGGCGCATGTAGGCACGCGGGCCCATGTTGCGCGGCTCCTCCTGGACCCACACCACGCGCTCGAGGTTGGGATAGCTCTTCATGAGCTCCCTCAACTCCTCTTCGGGGAACGGGTAGAGCATCTCGACGCGGGCCACGGCTATGTGGTCCTGCTGCTCGCGATCGTCGTTGGCGGCGATGTCGTAGTAGACCTTGCCCGAGCACAGCACCAGCTTTGTGACCTTGGTGCGGTCCTCCGGCGCCGCGGGGTCGTCGAGCACGCGCTGGAAGCCGCCCCCGTAGAGGTCCTCGAGCGACGAGGTCGCGGCCGGCAGCCGCAGCAGGCTCTTGGGCGTCATCAGCACTAGCGGCCGGGCCTTGGAGACCAGCGCCTGGCGGCGCAGCAGGTGGAAGTACTGCGCCGGCGTGGTGGTGTTGGCCACGCGCATGTTGCCCTCGGCGCAGGCCTGGAGGAAGCGCTCGATGCGGCCGGAGGAGTGCTCGGGGCCCGAGCCCTCGTAGCCGTGGGGCAGCAACAGCGTCAGGCGTGAGGTGGCGCCCCACTTGGCCAGGCCGGACACCAGGAATTGGTCCAGGATCACCTGGGCGGAGTTCACGAAGTCGCCGAACTGGGCCTCCCACAGCACCAGCGCCTCGGGGTCGGCTGCCGAGTAGCCGTACTCGAACCCCACGCAGGCCTGCTCGGAGAGCGGGCTGTTGTGAAGCTCGAACGGGGCCACGGCGCTGCTGATGTTCTGCAGCGGGATGAAGCGGTCGCCGTTCTCGGAGTCGTGGAAGACCAGGTGGCGCTGGCTGAACGTGCCGCGCTCGGTGTCCTGGCCGGTCATGCGCACCGGCACGCCAAGGGCGAGCAGGGAGGCGAAGGCCAGCGACTCGGCGTGCGCCCAGTCCACGCGCCCATCTTCGGCCGCGGCGGCGCGGCGGCGGTCCAGGAAAGGCTTGAGCTTGCGGTGCACGTTGAAGCCGTCGGGCACACGCAGCAGCTGCTCGTTGAGCGAGCGCAGCGTGTCCTCCGGGAGCGTGGTCTTGGGCTCCCGGCTCATCGTGGTGTCGATCTCGTGGCGGCCGGTGTCGGGCGGCCCGGCCATGGTGTCCTTGAGCTCGGTGTGGGCGGACGCCACCTTCTCGTAGCACTCGGCGGCCAGGCTCTCGGCGTCGGCGGCCGAGACCACGTTCTGCTCCTCCAGCTGCTTGGCGTACACCTCGCGCACCGGCGGGTGGGCCTTGATTGCCTCGTACATCTGCGGCTGGGTGTAGGCCGGCTCGTCTGTCTCGTTGTGCCCGAAGCGGCGGTAGCCGACCAGGTCGATCAGCACGTCGCGCCCGAACTCGTTGCGGAAGGCCACGGCCAGCCGCATGGCGGCGATGCAGGCCTCCACGTCGTCGGCGTTCACGTGGATGATCGGCAGGTCGAAGCCCTTCGCCAGGTCCGACGCGTGGCGGGTGGAGCGCGAGTCGTTCGGGTCGGTTGTGAAGCCCAACTGGTTGTTGGCGATGATGTGGATCGTGCCGCCGGTGCTGTAGCCGGACAGCGCCTGGAGGTTGAGCGTCTCGGCCACGATGCCCTGGCCCGGGAACGAGGCGTCACCGTGGATCAGGAGCGGCACCACCACGCTGGGGTCGTGCGAGAGCTCGCGGCCGTTGCGCGACGTCTGGTCCGCGCGCGCGCTGCCCTCGATCACCGGGTTCACGTACTCCAGGTGGCTGGGGTTGGGCGCCAGCGTGACCGTCACATCCTTGCCCTCTTGGGTCTTGTAGGTGCCCTTGGCGCCGTAGTGGTACTTCACGTCGCCGGTTCCGCCCTCGGGCGCCGCGGTGTCGGCCGACAGCGTCTGCTCGCCCTCGAACTCCACCAGGATCGACTCGTACGGGCGGCCGACGGTGTGGGCCAGCACGTTCAGGCGGCCGCGGTGGGCCATGCCCAGGATCACCTCGCGGGCGCCGCTGCGGCTGGTCAGCTCGATCGCCTCGTCCAGCATCGGCACCATCGCGTCCAGGCCCTCGATCGAGAACTGCTTCTTGCCGAGGAACGCCTTGTGCAGGTACTTCTCCAGCGACTCGACCTGCGACAGCCGGCGCAGCAGCCGCTTGCGCTCGTCGGCATCGAGCTCTACGCGAAACTCGCCCGACTCGATCGCCTTGCGCAGCCACACGCGCCGGTTGGGGCCGGCGATGTGCTCGATCTCGTAGGCGATCGTGCCGCAGTAGGTGTCGTTCAGGTGCGGCAGCGCGTCGGCGAAGGTCTTGCCCGGGACGGCCATGCGCAGCACCGAGGCGGGGATGCGCTCCATCAGCTCGGGGGTGAGGTCCACCGACTCGGGCAGCAGTGCGGGGTCGCCACGGGGCACAGAGCCCAGCGGGTCCAGCCGCGCGGCCAGGTGCCCCTGCATGCGGTGGGCCTTGACCACCGAGGTGGCGGCCTGCACGGCCTGCAGCAGCGCCTCGTCCACGGCGCCGCCCGGGGCCGGTGCCACGGCGGGCACCGGATCGGTTGGGGTCACGGCGGCGTCACTGTCGGCCGAGCTCTGGACGTGGGCGCCGTCTACGCCCAGCGCGGCGAACACCTTGCCGTAGAAGTCGTCCTGGCCGGACAGCAACTCGTCCACGCGCTTGAGGAACGCGCCGGACTCGGCACCCTGGATCACGCGGTGGTCGTAGGTAGAGGTCATCGTCATGACCTTCTGCACGCCCAGCTCGGTCAGCGTCTCGGGTTCTACCGCGCCCATGCCGGGCGGGAAGGCGATCGAGCCGGTGGCCACGATCGTGCCCTGGCCCGGCATCAGCCGCGGCACCGACGCCACGGTGCCGATGCCGCCGGGGTTGGTGAGCGTGATGTTGGCGCCCGTGTAGGCGTCCGGCCCCAGCTTGTTGTCGCGGGCGCCGAACACGGCTTCGTCGTAGGCGGCGACGAACTCGTCGAAGCTCATGGCGGACGCGTTCTTGATCACGGGCACGATCAACGTGCGGCTGCCGTCCTTGCGCTCGGCGTCCACGGCCAGGCCCAGGCTCACGGCCGACGGCGTGACGCGGTGGGGCTTGCCGTCCACCTCGGTGAACGAGTTGGCCATGACCGGCATGTCGTCGCCAGCGGCGCGCACGATGGCCCACGCGATCAGGTGGGTGAACGAGAGCTTCTTGCCGGCGCCCTTGAGTTGTGCGCGGCGGTCGGCCAGCTCGCCAACGGACAGGGTGCGGAAGCTGGTGGCGGTGGGGATCGAGCGGCTCAGGTCCATGAACCGCGCCAGGGTGGCGGCGGGGCCGCGGATCACCGTGGTCTCGGCGCCCTCGGGCACGGGGGCGGGCGGCGCAGAGGCGGCCTTGCCGCCGGCGCCGTTGCCGGTGGCGGCATTCTGGACGTCGGCCTTGGTCACCCGACCGCGCGGGCCGGTGCCGGTCAGCTTCGAGGTGTCCACGCCCTGGTCGGCGGCGAACCGCGCGGCCACCGGGGTGGCGTCGCCGTTGCCGGACGGGGTGGGGGTCGCGGCGGAAGCCGCGGCGGGCTTGTCCTTTGCTGCAGGGGCGGGGTCGCTCGGGGCGGCCCCGGCGCCGCTGCGTGCCCCGGATGGGGTAGCCTCGATCCGGCACAGCACCGCACCCACAGCCACGGTTTCGTCCGGCTCGGCCAGCAGCTCGATGACGGTTCCGGACACCGGTGCGGGCAGCGCGGCGTCGATCTTGTCGGTCGACATCTCGGCCAGGTCGTCGCCTTCTGAGACCTGGTCGCCCACCTTCACTACCCACTCCAGCAGCGTGCCCTCGACCACCGAGTCGCCCATCTCGGGGAGCGTCACGTCCACGATCTCGCCGCCGCCCTCGGGCGCGGCGTCGTCGTCGGCCGCCGAGCCGTTGCCGGAGGGCTCCGGGGCCGCCGGGGCGTCGCCCGCCTCGATCTCGCACAGCGGATCACCCACGGTCACGGTCTGATCGACTTCGACCAGGAGCTTGGTGACCACGCCGGTCACCGTGGACGGCACGGGCGCGTCGACCTTGTCGGTGGACATCTCCACCAGGTCCTGGCCCTCGGCGACGGTGTCGCCAACCTGCACGAGCCATTCCAGGACGATGCCTTCGTTCACCGACTCCCCGACGGTCGGCATTTTGATCTGAACAGTGGTTCCCTGGGTGGCCATTTACTGCTTGAACCACTCTACATATGCGGAGTTCTGGGCGAACACCGTGCTCGCGGGCGTGAAAGAGTGATTGCGCAATGACCGACGATCGCTACCGCGCCAGACCCCGCAAGCGCAAGGAGCTGGCCCGCGCCGATCGGGTGTTGCCGGGCGTGTGGCGGCTGCGTCTGCCGCTGCCGTGGCCGGGCGTTCCGCACGGCAACGCCTGGGTGGTCGCGGCGGGCGACGGCGTGGTGATGTTCGACACCGGGATGGACCAGCCGGGGGCGCTGGGCCAGCTGGAGCTGGCGCTGGGCCAGGCCGGCCTGCGGCTCGAGCACGTGCGGCTGCTGGTGTGCACGCACGCGCACTCCGACCACTACGGGCTGGCCGGGCCGATCATCGACGCGTCGGGATGCGAGCTGTGGATGCACCACAACGACGAGCACATGCGCAAGCTGGTCGAGGACCCCGACGCGCAGATGAACCGGCGGCTGGAGGTGGCGCTGCAGAGCGGCGTGCCGGTGGAGTCGGTGGAGGCCGCGCGCGAGGCGCGCACCGGCACCGGAAGCGGCGTGGCGCGGCTGGTGGAGCCCGACCGGCACCTGCTGCCCGGGGTCGAGGTGCAGACCGACCTGGGTCGCTGGCAGGTGCACGAGACGCCCGGCCACGCACCGTCGCACGTGGTCCTGCACCAGCCCGACCGCAAGCTGATGGTCTCGGGCGACCACCTCATCGGCCGCGTGTCGCTGTACTACGACTTCGGCTGGACGCCCGATCCGGCGGGCGAGTTCCTGGCCAGCCTGGACACGGTCGAGCGCCTCCCGACCGACCTGATCCTGCCGGGGCACGGCAAGCCGGTGCGCGATCTCCGGGGACTCGTCAGAGCCAATCGCGAGGCGGTGTACGAGCGCATGGGCCGGGTGCGCGACGCCATCGATGCCGCCGAGCTGACGCCGTTCGAGATCGTGCCCAAGCTGCTGCAGACAGAGGACCTGAACCCGATGCTGGTCAACTGGGGCTTGGCCGAGACGCTGGCCTACCTGCGCCACCTGGAGGCCGAGGGCAAGGCCGCCAAGGTGGACGGCTCAGACCCCGAGCGCTGGCGGGCGACCTAGGGGTCAGACGGGCTGCCAGGCCCTGGTCCAGGGCTGGGCGGCGCGCAGCGCGGCCAGGATGGCGCGCGTGGCGGGCGAGCGGTTCAGCGTGTAGAAGTGGATCCCCGGGGCGCCGCGTGAGAGCAGGTCCACGCACTGGAGGGTTGAGTAGGCCACGCCCAGGTCCTCGACCGCCTCGGTGTCGTCCTCGCGCCGGTCCAGCTCACGCTCGAACGCGGGCGGGATCTCGGACTTGCACAGCTCGGTGATGCGCTTGATGTTCTGGACCGATGTCACGGGCATGATGCCCGGGATGATCGGCACCGTGATGCCCATGTCGCGCGCCTTTGCCACGAAGTCGAAGTAGAACTCGTTGTCGAAGAACAGCTGGGTGATGAAGAAGCTGGCGCCGGCGTCCTGCTTGGCCTTGAGGAACTCCAGGTCGGACCTGGCGCTCTCGGCCTCGGGGTGGACCTCCGGGAAGGCGGCCGCGCCGACGGAGAACTCGAAGTCCTGGTGCAGCAGCTCGATCAGCTCGGTCGAGTACAGCAGCCCGCCAGGGGTGGGCTTCCACTCGCTCTCGCCCTGGGGCGGATCGCCGCGCAGGGCCAGCACGTTGTCCACGCCGGCGGACTCCATCTCGCGCAGCGTCTCCGACAGCTCCTCGCGCGTGGCGCCGACGCAGGTGAAGTGCGCCATCGCCTCGATGTCCAGGTCCTGATTGATCCACTTGACGATGTCCAGGGTGCGGTCGCGCGTGCTGCCCAGCGCCCCGTAGGTCACCGAGACGAAATCTGGCGCGTCATTGCGCAGGGCGTCGATCGTGGTGCGCAGGTTGGCGAAGCCCTTGTCGGTCTTGGGCGGAAAGAACTCGAACGAGAACACGGGCCGGTCCAGCCGCTCCAGGATCTGGTCGATGCGCATCCGCGGAAGGGTACTTTCATCGCCCACAGGATGGGGGTGCGAATAGGGGAGACCCCCGACGCGCCATCGGCGCGGGCGCGGGACGGTGGTCGTCATGGACACCACCGCCACCCCCACCACTGTCATCGCCGCCGGCCTGCACGCGCGTGGTTTCGTCGGCCGCGTCGTCGAGCCGGACGATCCCGACTACGACGGCGCCCGCGCCGGTTGGAACGGCGCGATCGACCGCCGCCCGACGGCCGTCGCATATGCCACGGACGCCGACGACGTGCAGGCGGCCGTCGTGGCAGCGCGCGCTTGCGGGCTGCCGTTCACCATCCGCGCCGGGGCGCACTCGGTGTCCGGCCGGTCGGTGCGCGATGACGCGCTGTGCATCGACCTGCGCGCACTGAACCACGTGTCGGTCGATCCCGATCGTGCCCTCGTGCGCGTGGGCGGCGGCGCGCTGCTCGGCGAGCTGGACGCGGCCACCCAGGAGCACGGCCTCGCCGTGCCCGCGGGGCAGATCTCCCACACGGGCGTGGGCGGGCTCACGCTCGGAGGCGGTGTCGGCTGGCTGATGCGCCGGCACGGTCTGACGGTGGACTCGCTGCAGTCGGCCGGAGTGGTGCTTGCCGACGGGCGCAGGGTGCGGGCCAGCGCCCACGAGCACTCCGACCTGCTCTGGGCGCTCAGCGGCGGCGGCGGCGACTTCGGCGTGGTCACCGATTTCGAGTTTTGCGCCCACCGCGTGGGCCCCGAGATCCTCGGCGGGATGCTCGTCTACCCGTGGGAGCAGGCCGGCGACGCCCTGCGGTCCGCCCGCGAGCTGATGGCCGACGCGCCCGACGAGCTGACCGTGTTCGTGGCGCTGATCACGGCGCCCCCCGAGGAGCCGTTCCCGCCGGAGCTGCAGGGTGGCCCGGTTGCGGTGGTCGCCGTGGCCTGGTGCGGGGACCTGACCGAGGGCGAGCGCGTGCTGGCGCCGTTGCGCGAGCGGCGGCCCCCGGCCCTCGACCTGGTCGGCCCGATGCCGTACGTGGCGCTGCAGTCGATGCTCGACCAGACCGCGCCACACGGCCGGGAGTACTACGACCGCATGCACTACCTCCCGGCGGTCACCGACCAGTTCGTCGACACGCTGCTGGCGGGCTTCGAACGCGCCGAGGGGCCGCACTCGCACGTCATGACCGCCTGGATGGGCGGGGCCGTGGACCGGGTCGCGCCGGGCGCCACCGCGTTCGGCCACCGCGGCGCGCACGCCCTCACGTGGATCATCGGCTGCTCGGGCGACCAACCCGTGGAGCCGGCGGCCGGGTGGGTGCGGCGGCTGTGGGACGACACGCGCCCGTTCGCGACCGGGGGCGTCTACGTGAACGCGCTCGACGCCGGGCGGTCGGTGCGCGACGCATACGCCGACGACGTGTGGCGGCGGCTGGTGGCGGTCAAGCGCCGCTACGACCCCGACGGCGTGTTCGCCGGGAACGGCATCCGCTAGCGGCCCTCGCGCAGGGCGTACGCGGCCGCCGCCGTGCGGCTGGGCATCCCGAGCTTGGCCAGCACGCGGCCTACGTGGTGCTCGGCGGTCTTCGGGGCGATCACCAGACGCTCGGCGATCTGGCCGTTGGACAAGCCCTCGGCGATCAGGTTCAGCACCTCGCGTTCGCGCGCGGTCAGCGTGTCGCGGTCGCCGCGGACCGCGGTGCGCCCGGAGGCGCCGAGCTCGCGCAGGAGGGCGGCGGCGCGGTCGGCGTCCCGGCGCGCTCCGAGGCGTTCGAACGTGTCGCGCGCTCCACGGGCGCCGGCGACCGCAAGCGGCGAGCCGTCGCCGGCGACGATGCCCGCGAGGGCAAGCCGGGCACGCCCTTCCTCCAGCGGGTATCGCAGGGCGGCGAACCGGCCGACGGCCTCCTCGAGGCTGGCCGCAGCGGTCGCGTGGTCACCCCTCTCTCGGGCCAGCCGTCCCTCCAGCGATGCGGCCTCGGCGACCAGATCTTCGCGCGCGAGGCCTTCGGCGTTCCGCCGTAGCCGCTCGGCCACCGCCGCCGCCGAGGCCAGATCGCCCTCCGTGAGCGACAGGGTGCCCCAGAGCACGAGCCGCTCGCCGCCGGCCCCCGCGTCGTCGCTCCGTTCCAGTAGCGCGCGGGCCAGCGCCAGGTTGCCCCGCTCGACGTGCAACGTGACCAACGGCCCCAGGGCGGCGGGCTCGTCCTCCAGGCCGTCCAGCAGCTCCTCGGCCTCCTCGAGCCGTCCCTGACGCAGGCGCAGCTCGGCCAGCACCGCCAGCGGCACGACGTGGCCCCCGCCTCTGCTCGGGGCCGGGCGGGCCTGAAGCGCTTCGGACAGCACCGCCTCGGCCCGTTCCCAGTCCCCCGCCCGGACCAGCACGCCGGCGTAGATCGCGCGGCACCACGACTGCAGCGGAACGAAGTGGCGGCGTTCGGTGAAGTCGACCACCGCCTCACACCACTGCGTCGCCCGGTGCAGGTCGGCCAGGCCATCGCAGACCACCAGCGTGGTGCAGCAGGCGTCGCCGCACGCCAGCGGGTCGCGGGACTCGCCCCCGAGCGCGACGGTCATCGCCTCGTCCAGCAACGCCACACCCTCGTCGACGCGCCCCTGTCGCACCACCACGCGGCCCAGCTGCGCCAGCGCCATGCATTCCACGTCGGGGTCAGTGAGCTCGTGCGCCACCCGCAACGCCTCGCGGGCGTGGAGCTCGGCCGTCGCCGGGTCGTCGGCGCGCTTGGCTTCTTCGACCGCCAGCCAGCCGTGTTCGGGCACCGGCCCGATCTCGGCAAGCAGGCGCCGCGCCCGCGCCAGCCATCCGGCGGCCGTGGCGTGCTGGCCGTCTATCCGCGACTCGCCGGCCAGGTAGGTGGCCAGCCCACCGGCGTGCCGGCGGTCGCCGCGCTCCTGGTAGGCGGCGTACGCCTCGCGCCGGCGCTCGATGCCGGCGCTGCGGTCGCCCATCCACCACAGTGCCTGGCCCAGCCCGTCTAGCGCCTCGGGATCGCCGGGCTCGGCCGCCAGGGCTTCCTCGAAGGCGTCTCGTGCGGAGGACCATTCGGCGCGGGCGAAGTGCTCCCAGCCGGCGTCACTGGTGTCCATCGCGCTCCTCGGGCGGCACGATCTGCAACCCCGCGGCCACCTGGTCGCGGCCGTCGATCTTGTAGTGCACGTCCACCGTGTCGTTGCGGCCGTAGCTGCCGAACAGGGCGAAGAACATGGCCGTCCAGCGCCAGAAGCCCACGCGCTCCTTCGCCAGCTCGCGCGTGAACACCAGCTCCCCGCCCTCGACGGTGTAGTCGGTGCCGTCCTGCTGGCGGACGCCGTTCACGAACACGCGCAGGGGCGGCTGAGCGCCCCGGGGCAGCGGGACGCGGTTGCCGCGGTAGCCGCCGTCGTCTGCGTCCGGGGTCATGGCGGCGTTATACCCCCAGCTCCCTCGCCAGCGCGTCGTACGGGGACTCGCCCGGCTGCTGGTGTACCAGTGCGCGCTGAATCCGGCCGGTGAAAGCCTCGGCCGTGCCGTCGCCGCGGACGTCGACGCCGCAACGCACCCCGGGCCCGCGCAGCTCGACCCGGCCGATCACCTGCTGGACCGGCTCGAACCGGCGCATCAGCCGACCGCCCACGACGCGCGAGTCGGCGGTGTCCGCCAGCTCCTGGCCGATTCGCCGCAGCTCGGCCAACGCTTCGTCCATACGCTCGTGCCGGTGCTTGGCGACCTTGGCGCCGGTGCGCACCGTCAGGCGGTACCCGCTCACGCGGCCCGGGCCTGGAACCGCATCGTGGTGCCTGCCAGCGCGCGCTCGACCCGCACCGTGGTGCCCAGGCGCCCCAGCTCGCGTTCCAGCTCGGCGGCGCCAAGGAGGCGGTAGTCGGAGCCGTCTAGGCGGTGCACCGTCCGCGCGAGGGCGGTGTCGGTCAGGTCGTAACCCACGATCAGCCCGCCGGGCCGCGTCACGCGCACCGCCTCGGCCAGAACACCTTCCCAGCGGATCGTGTGGTGCAGCATGAGCCACGAGCACACGGCGTCGAACGAGTCGTCGGGGAAGTTCAGCCGGGTGCCGTCTCCCACGGTCACGCGCGCGCGGTCTCCGAAGCGCGCGAGCCGCCGCCGCGCCGCCGCCGCCATTGCCGGGTCGATGTCGGCAAGCGTCAGGCGGATGCCCGCATGCCGGTCCAGCAGCTCGCAGGCCATCGCGCCGCTGCCGCCGCCGATCTCCAGCACGTCGCGACCCAGCTCGTCGTTTTCGCCCAGCACCCATGGCAGCACCACGTGACGGGCGAAGCCGCGCCACGGCGCCGAGCGGCAGAAGGCGGCCTCGACGCTGGACATGGCACCCACGTCAGTCCGCCAGGTTCTTCTCGGAGATCACCCGCTCGGGGGTGAGGCGCACCAGCAGCTCGCCCGGCACGCCGTTGCGGCGGCCGAATTCCTCGGCGCGGTCCCGGCCCATGTAGCGGGCGCCGATCCGCGTGGCCCACTCGACCAGATCCGGCGCATCCTCCTGCGCCACCGCCGTGCCGCGGATGTGCACGAACGAGAACGGCGGCGTCTGGTCGTCCACGCTCAGCGAGACGCGGCCGTCGCGGAGGATGTGCTTGCCCTTCACGGTGTTCGCGCCGGTGTTGAAGACGATGTCGTCACCATCCAGCACGAACCAGATCGGCATCACGTGCGGATGGCCCGACGGCGTGAGCACGGCCAGCTTGCCGGTACGGGTGCCGTGTCCGAGGAACTCCCGGATCTCGTCCGGGGTCATCTGGGTCGCCCCTCGATCAGCCACCGATGGCGCTCATGCTGCGCGCGGGCTGGCGAAAGCCCTTCTCCCCGACGTGGTGCTTGAGCTCCTTGCGCCACACGGCGTCGCGCACGATCTGCTCCAGCGCGTCGTCGGAAGCACCGGAGCGCAGCGGCTCGCGCAGGTCGGTCTCGTGCAGCGAGAACAGGCAGGTGCGCAGCTTGCCCTCGGCGGTCAGGCGGATGCGGTTGCAGTCCGAGCAGAACGGCTCGGACACCGGGTTGATGAAGCCAATCTCGCCTTCGCTATCCGTGAAGCGGTAGACGCGTGCGGTGGCCGACGGTTCGCGCTCGACCTCCTCGAGGGGGTGGACCGCGTGGATGATCTGGCGTAGCTCGTCGCCGGTTAGCACCTGGTCGGCGGTCCACGCCTGGTCGCCGTCGAGCGGCATGAACTCGATGAAGCGCACCTGGAAGTCGCGCTCGCGGGCGAACCGGGCGAACGGCAGCGCTTCCTGCTCGGTGAAGCCGCGCAGCGCGACGGCGTTGACCTTGATCGGGCGCAGCGAGGGCTGGGCGGCGGCGGCCTCCAGGCCCTCCAGCACCTGGGGCAGCGCGTCGCGCCGGGTCATCTCGAAGAAGCGGTCGCGCTGGAGTGAGTCGATCGAGATGTTCAGCCGCTTGACGCCCGCCTTGGCCAGCGCCTCGGCGTCACGTGCCAGCAGGTAGCCGTTGGTGGTGATCGACAGGTCCTCGATCCCGGGCACGCGCGCGAGCATGCCTGCCAGCAGCGGGAAGTCGCGCCGCACCAGCGGCTCGCCACCGGTCAGGCGCAGATCGCTGATGCCCATCTGGGCCAGCAGCGAGACCAGCCGCTCGATCTCCTCGAAGCTCAGGACTGCGTCGCGATCCAGCCACGGCAGGCCGTCGGCGGGCATGCAGTACTGGCAGCGGAAGTTGCAGCGGTCGGTGACCGAGACCCGGAGGTCTTCGATCAGCCGTCCGTGTCCGTCCCTCAGTGGCTCACGACTCATGTAGCGTCAACGCTAGCGGTGCGCGCGAGGAGCCGATGTCGCAGAACCTGATCGAGATGCTTCGCGCCCGCGAGGGCGGTGGCCACCCCACGGCGCTGGCCGTGCTGAAGGAGGCCATGAAGCGCGACGGGGAGATCACCGACGACGCGCGCCGCCACGCCGCCGAGCTGTCGGGCCTGCCCGAGGCCGCCGTGTACGGCATCTCCACCTTCTACGACGACCTGGTGGAGCCGCGAGGCGAGCGCCACGTGGCGGTGTGCACCGGCACCGCATGCTGGGCGTCCCACCCCGGCGACCACGTGGCGGAGCTCGGCGAGCGCCTGGGCGTGGATGTCGGCGGGAGGTCCGAGGACGGCTCGCTGTCCTACGGCGCCACGGTGTGCCTGGGCTTCTGCCACAGCTCGCCCGCCTACCGCGACGGCGGTGTGGTCGATGCGGGGCCGGGCGCATTGGAGCGGGTCGCCTCCGGCGCCGCCGAGCAGGCGCCCGAGCCCGACGGCGGCACGATGCTTGACGAGCCCGTACTGCTCGCGGAGGGCTCCTTCGGCGGCCTGCGCCGGGCGCTCTCCGGGCACTCGCCCGAGGAGCTGCTCGAGGAGGTCAAGCAGGCCAACCTGCGCGGCCGCGGCGGCGCAGGCTTCCCCGCGGGCACGAAGTGGTCGTTCGCCAAGGACGCAGAGGAGGACGAGAAGCTCATCGTCGTCAACGGCGACGAGGGCGACCCCGGCTCCTACATCGACAAGTACCTGATGGAGCAATGCCCGCGGTTGCTGCTGGAGGGCATGGCGCTGGCCGGGTACGCGGTCGGCTCTGAGCACGGGCTGGTGCTGGTGCGCTCTGAGTACCCGCACTCGACGCCGATCCTGCGCCGCGCGATCGAGGTCGCATACGCCGAGGGCGAGCTAGGCGACGATATCCATGGCAGCGGCTTCTCCTTCCACGTGGACGTGGAGGAAGGTGCCGGCTCCTACGTGGTTGGCGAGGAGACGGCGCTGCTGGGATCGCTGCAGGGTCTGCGCGGCACGGTGAACGCAAGGCCGCCGTTCCCGGCCCAGCGCGGCTGGCACGGCAAGCCGACGGTGGTCAACAACGTTGAGACGCTGTGCAACGCCCCCTATATCGCCGCCAACGGCGCCGACGCCTACAAGGCGCTGGCGCCGGGCGCCACTCCGGGCGTGAAGTTGGTGTGCCTGAACGAGCGGTTCGCCAACCCCGGCATCTTCGAGGTCCCGTTCGGCACGCCGGTCTCCCACATCTGCAACGAGCTGGGCGGCGGGCTCAAGGACGGCAAGCAGATCAAGGCGGTGCAGATCGGCGGGCCGCTGGGCGGGGTGCTGCCGCACTGGCTGCTGGACACGCCGCTGGACTTCGACGACCTGGCCGAGCACGGCTGCATGGTCGGCCACGGCTCGATCCTGGCCTTCGACGAGGCCACCGACATCCGCGAGCTGTGCACCCACCTATTGGAGTTCGGCGCGGACGAGAGCTGTGGCAAGTGCTTCCCGTGCCGGATCGGGCTCCAGCGGGCGGTCGAGATGTCCGAGGCGCCCGGCGACATCGACCGCGAAAAGCTCGAGGCGCTACTGGAGACGCTGGAGCTGGGCTCGCTGTGCGCGCACGGAGGGGGCATGCCGGCGCCGATCCGCACGCTGATCGAGTTCTTCCCCGGCGAGCTGGGCCTGACCGCCGGCGACGGGCCGGACCAGCCCGAGCAGGAGCGCCAGTCGGAGGGCGACCGCCGCCCCGAGGAGGAGGCGGTCACCGACCACCCGGAGGAGCCGGCATGAAGGTCACGGTCGACGGCATCGACGTGGACGTGCCCGACGGGGCGACCGTGTTGGAGGCCGCGCGAATGGCCGACCGCTGGGTGCCCACGCTGTGCTTCGACGAGCGCATGGTCCCGTTCGGCGCCTGCCGCGTGTGCATGGTGGGGCTGGCAGGCAGCGACGGCCCGATCGCCGCCTGCACCACCCCGTGCAGCGACGGAATGGAGGTGCACACCACCGACGCCACCGCGCGGCGAGTGGCCACCGCCACGGTGGAACTGGTGATGAGCGAGCTGCCCCAGCACCCGGGCGGGCACACCGAGCTGATGGAGGTCGCCGAGCGGCTCGAGGTCGGCGAGCCGCGCTGGACCGGCGCGGTGCACGAGCCGCGCCACGACGAGCGCCACCCCTACCTGTCCTTTCACCACGAGCTGTGCATCTCGTGCGGGCGCTGCGTGCGCGCGTGCGACGAGATCCAGGGCGCGTTCGCGCTGACCGCCACCGGGCGCGGCTTCGACACCAACGTGGCCGCCGGGCTGGACTCCGGCTTCACCGACTCCACTTGCGTGTCCTGCGGCGCATGCGCCGACACCTGCCCGACGGACGCCATTAGCGAGCATTCGCTGCTAGACCTACTGGCATGAGTGGGCGGTTCGAGCAGACCACCACCACGACGTGCGGCTACTGCGGCGTCGGCTGCCGGCTGGAGGCGCACCGGGTCGATGGCAGCGTGCGCTCCATCTCGCCCGCCCTGGACGGCCCGGCCAACAAGGGCCACACGTGTGTCAAGGGCCGCTTCGCTCACCAGTTCGCGCGCTCGCGAGATCGCCTGACCGCACCGCTGGTGCGCGAGAACGACGGCTTCCGGCTGGCCTCGTGGGACGAGGCGATCGGCAAGATCGTGGACGGGTTCACGCGCATCAAGGCCGAGCACGGCGCGGACGCCCTGGCCGGCCTGGCCTCCTCGCGCGGGACCAACGAGGACTGCTACGTGATGCAGCGCTTCATGCGCGCCGCTATCGGCACGCACAACATCGACAACTGCTCGCGCGTGTGCCACTCGCCCACGTCGTTCGCGCTGCGCAAGGCGTTCGGGTTGTCGGGCGCCACCGGCTCGTTCGACGACTTCGAGCGCGCCGATGTGGCGCTGCTGGTGGGCGTGAACCCCACCCAGGGCCACCCCGTCGTAGGCGCGCGGATCAAGCAGGCCACGCTGAAGGGTCTGAAGCTGATCACCGCCGACCCGCGGCGGATCGAGCTCTCCGACTACGGCCAGATCCACCTGCCGATGCGCCCCGGCACCAACGCCGCGCTGTTGAACGGGCTGTGCCACGTGGTCATCCGCGACGGGCTGGCCGACGAGGCGTTCATCACCGAGCGCACCGAGGGCTACGACGCCTTCGCCGAGCTGGTCGAGGCCTACACGCCGGAGTCGGTCGGGGAGATCACCGGCATCCCGGCGGACCACCTGGTGGCCGCCGCGCACATGTACGCGCAGGCCGACCGCGCGTGCATCTCCTGGGGCCTGGGCGTGACCGAGCACCTGTACGGCTCGGAGGCCGTGCAGCTGATCTGCAACCTGGCGCTGCTGACCGGCAACGTCGGCCAGCCCGGCGCCGCGCTGCTGCCGCTGCGCGGGCAGAACAACGTCCAGGGCTCCTCCGACCACGGTGCGCTGCCGGACACCTACACCGACTACAGGCCGGTCACCGACGACGCGGTCACGTCGAAGTTCGAGCAACGCTGGGGCGTGACGATGAAGCGCGAGCCCGGCATGAAGATCCCCGAGATGTTCGACGCCGCCATCGAGGGCTCGCTGAAGGCGATGTACATCTTCGGTGAGGACGTGGCCCAGACGGACCCGGACACCGCGCACGTGGAGAAGGCGCTCAGCTCGCTCGACTTCCTGGTCTGCCAGGACATCTTCGAGACCGAGACCAGCAAGTTCGCCGACGTGATCCTGCCCGCGTCGTCCTTTCTGGAGAAGACGGGCACGTTCACCAACGCCGAGCGACGGCTGCAGATGGTCGAGCCCGGCGCCGCACCCCCCGGCAGCGCCCGGACGGACTTCGACATCATCACGTCGGTCTCCAAGGCCATGGGCTACGACATGGGCTACGAGACGCCGGCCGATGTGATGGACGAGGTGGCCGCGATGACGCCGCGCTACGCGGGCATCTCGCACGAGCGGATCGGTCGCGACGGGCTCCAGTGGCCGGTGGCCCCCGACGGCACCGACACGCCGATCCTGTACGAGGAGCGCTTCGAGACCGAGAGTGGCCTCGGCCACTTCGCGGCGATCCCCTACAAGCCGCCCGGTGACGCCGCCGATGACGAGTTCCCGCTGATCCTGGTCACCGGCAGGCGGCTGGAGCACTACAACGCGGGGACCATGACCAGGCGCACCGAGAACCTGACGCTGATGTCGGAGGACACGCTGGAGATGCATCCCGAGGACGCGGACGCGCTCGGCCTGGTCGCCGGCGACGAGGTCCGCCTGCGCTCTCGCGTCGGTGAGGTGCGGATCGGCGTGGACGTGACCGACAGGATCGAGAAGGGCCACGTGTTCACGGCCTTCCACTTCCCGGAGGTGCGCACCAACCTGCTGATCGGCCAGTCCTCGGACGTGAACACCAGCTGTCCGGAGTACAAGGTCGTGGCGGTGTCGGTGGAGCCGGTGAGCGCGGTACCGTCAGCGCCATCGCTGGCGACGACGACCACCTGACCGGCCCCGCCAGGCCCGCCGACGCGATCGCCGGCTTCAAGGTCGATGCGCCCACGCGCGGCAACCGCAAGCTGGAGTCGTTCCTGGCGGCCGCCAACGCCGACCAGCGCTTGAAGGCCCAGTGGCTGATGCAGCAGACGTTCGCCACCCGGCTGGGCATGTCCGACCACTCGTGGGTGCACATCCGGATCGTGCTGAACATCGCGCTGCGGCTGTCACGGCTGCTGTTCAAGCGAGCCGTCGAGCCGGCCATGGTGCGCGACCACCTGATGCGCGAGCACGACGCCGAGGTGGTCATCGCCGCCGGCTGCCTGCTCCACGACACCGGGATGTCCATCCACCGCACCGACCACGAGGCGTTCAGCCTGTTCCTGGCCAACGAGCGGCTGGCCGGCCTGCTGGGAGGGATCTACGAGGAGCCCGAGCGTACGGTGATGGCGTCGGAGTCGCTGCACGCGGTGATCGGCCATCGCCGTCGCGGCGACCCGCTGACGCCCGAGGCGGGAATCGTACGGGTGGCCGACGCGCTGGACCTGGCACAGGGGCGGTCGCGGGTGCCGTTCGAGCAGGGCCGGCCGAACATCCACTCGCTGTCGGCGGTGGCGATCGACTCGGTGGAGATCCGCGCCGGCGAGGAGAAGGCGGTGACCATCGAGATCGCCATGAACAACTCATCCGGGATCTTCCAGGTCGACGAGTTGCTGGCCACCAAGCTGCGCGGATCGGGCCTCGAGGAGCACGTGGAGGTGGTGGCCCGCATCGACGCCGAGCACGAGAAGCGCCTGCTCCCCGTGTTCCGCATCTAGTTCTGGTGATCCCCACGATCGAGACCGAGCGCCTGGTGCTCAGCGAGTGGAGCCCCACCGACGTCGACGAGTACGCACGCATCTGCGCGATGCCCGAGGTCATGCGTTACATGTGGCCGGCGCGGCCGGCCACGGCGGCCGAATCGGCCTACGGCGTGCAGCTGTTGCGTGAGCACTGGCAGCGCTGGCGGTTCGGCCACTGGGCCGTGCACGAGAAGGACAGCGGCCGGTTCGTGGGCCGCACGGGCGCCAAGCGCCACGACGACTGGGAGCCGGATCCCACCGGCAACACCGAGATCGGCTGGCTGTACGACCCGGAGGTGTGGGGCCATGGGTACGCCAGCGAGGGCGCGCAGGCCGCGCTGCGCTTCTGTCTCGAGGAGGTGGGCGCCGAGGAGGTCATCTCGATCGCCCACCCCGGCAACCTCGCCTCGAGGCGGGTGATGGAGAAGGTCGGCCTACGCTACGCCGGCGCCCGCCACTGGGACGCGCGCGGCATCGACGTGGTCTGGTACTCGACGCAGGCGTAGCGCGTCAGGCCGCGGCGGGCACGCGCGGGCGGCGCTTGGTGCCCAGCGTGCGGGTAAGGGGCTGCTCGACCGCGTGGCGCAGCAGCGGGATCCGCAGCCCGATGGCCACCGCGTTCGAAGCCGTGGTCACCGCCACGCGGCTGGGCAGCTCGCGCGGTCCGGCCTTGGGCAGCCCGGCCAGCTCGCGCAGCGAGGACGGCACCAGCGAGGTGGCGGCATCGCCCATGGCGCGGAACGCCGGTTGGAGCAGCAGCCGCTCGGCCGGGTTCAGGTCGGGCAGCGAGGGCCGGCGCACGAAGCCGATGGCGGCCTCGGCCGCGGGCGAGGTGCACAGCTCGCCACGCACGGAGGCGAAGTAGTCGCGGTAGGCCTCGACCGAGTCAGGCACACGGTGGCGGGGAGTGCCCAGGAGGACGGCTGCCTCCACCTGCTCGGCCAGGTAGCGGTCCTGGTCGGCACGGCTGATCGGGCGCGCGTAGGCGCGGTAGGCGGCCAGGAACGAGTGCACCTCCACGCAGTGCACCCACACCATCGTCGCCGGGTCGGAGGCCGAGTAGCGCCGGCCGGTCACGGGATCGATGCCGTGCACGTGCTTGTGAACCCCGCGGACGACCGCGGCGGCGGCCTCGGCCTCGGCATGGGTACCGAAGGTGACCGCCGACACGTAGCCGGCCGTGCGCCGCAGCCGGCGCATCGGGTCGTCCAGGTAGTTCGAGTGCTGCGCCACACCGGCCATCGCCAGCGGGTGCAGCGCCTGCAGCAGCAGCGCGCGCAGGCCGCCCACCAGCGCCGCCGGGTGGCCGATCACACGCCAGGAGACGCTGTCGGGACCGAATAGACCGCGCTCGTAAGCCATGGAACGTCATCGTACCGCCACGTGCGGACACGCGCCAGCGGCTATGGCCGGCCGGTCAGCGGCGTGGAGCCCTCCGTGCCCGAGTCCGGCGGCTTCAGCCTGGTGCGGCCCTTGGTCGCCTCGGGCACGATCTTGCCGTCGTACAGCGACGGCCCCGCCACCAGGCACGACGGCGAGCGCTGGGTGTTCTTCAGCACCGGCGGCGCGGTCAGCGCGTCGTTGCGCGGCACGTCGCCGAAGCTGTTGCGCGGTCCCACGGCCTTGCTGCAGTCGGTGGTCTCGAACCCGCCCAGCGCGATCAGCCGGTTCGCGAAGTTGGGCGGCAGATAGGCCTGCCCGCGGTCGTCCGCCGGGCGCTCGGTGGGGGTGGTGAATGAGCGCGGGTCCACGATGCCGACCACGTTGTTGTAGCGCTGGCCGCCGAAGTCGCCGTCGATTCCGGGCGTGCCGTTTGTGATGAAGCCGGCCAGCCGGACCTGGTTGTACTGGAGCATCGCCAAGATCGGGTTCAGTTCGCCCAGGAAGGGGTTCAGCGCCGTCACCAGCGGCCGCGCGCCCTTGACCGTGCGGGTCAGCGCCGGCAGCGCCGTTCGCGAGCTCCTGATCAGCGGGTCCAGCGACCTGAACGTGGCCTTCAGGTCGGGCGCCAGCGCGCGCAGGTCGCGCACGGTCGGGGCCAGGTCGTCGGCCACCGGTTGCAGGCCGCGGACCACCGGCTCGGAGTTGCTGGTGAAGCGCTCCAGCCGCTGCAGTGTCGCGCGCGACTCGCGCAGGAAGGTGGGCAGGATGGTGATCGTCTCGCTCAGCTCCCGATCGCGCGAGGCCAGCGCTCCGAACGTGTCGTTCGAGTTCACGATCACGCCGCGCAGGGCACCGCGGCGGTCGTTCAGGGCGCCAAGCACCACGCTGCCGTTGCGCACGAACCGGCGCAGGTCGGTGCGCTGGTCGTTCAGCACCGACAGCAGCCGTTCACCGGCGGTGGCGGTGCCCTCGAGGTTGCCCAGCGCGTCGTTCAGCGCCTGCCCGCGCGAGCCCGAGAAGGCCTTGGCGAGCTCGGCGCCGGACTGCTGGAAGGCCTTGCGCGTGCGCGGCGTGAACACGCCGAAGATCTCGTCCAACTCCACCGTCGGCTGCACCTGGGCGTCCGGTACGCGGCCACCATCGGCAAGCGTCGGGCCGCTGCGGTGGCCGGGGCTGATCTCCAGGTAGGTCTCGCCGAGCAGCGTTTTCTGACGCAGGATGGCGCGCACGTCGCGGGGCAGCGGCGCGTAGCGCGACTTGATCTCCACCTCCAGCAGGGTCCTGTTGCCCGCGGCGTACAGCTCCTTGGACTTGACCTTGCCCACGTTCACGCCCGAGATGCGGACATCGCTCTCCACCGCCAGCGACGTGGCCTCGGGGACGGCGACCTTGAACCGGTAGCTCTCCGAGCGCAGCGGCACCGGTCCGCCGAACGACAACCAGAGGAAGAGCAGGATGCCCACGCACGAGAAGGCGAACGCCACCATCGCCACGATCCGGCCCGGGCTTGGCGTCTCCTTGATCACAGCGAACAGAGCCCCGCGCTGCCGAGGATGGTTGTCACGGCCGGGGGCAGGCCGAAGCCGGTGAAGGTGCCGCAGTTGGTGTTGCCGAGCGTGAAGCGTCGGAACACGCCCTGGCCGTCGGCGGTGCCGAACAGCGAGCCGCCGGTCTGGGCGACCCAGCCCGCCCAGTACAGATAGCCCTCCTGGCGGTTGCGCTGTTGGTCGAATGTCTTGCCGGCCAGCGACTCGGCGCCGCCGGGGTTGAAGGCCGCCATGTTGAGCAGCCGGTTGACCTTGCCCAGCGAGGTGGTCAGGTCGGGGCCCGCGCGCGAGAGGTCGGCGGCCGCGGCGCCCAGCGTGTTCAGTTGCGCCGGCGTGGCGCGCGCCAGTGGGCGCAGCCGGTCACGCACGATCGGTGTGCCCTCGCGCGCCAGCGGCAGAAGCGCCCGCGTTGCAGGGTCCAGCTGGCGAACGGTGGGCCGCAGCGCCTGCAGTGCCGGCCCCAGCCGGGTGCTGAAGCCGCGTACGTCGTTGAGCGTGGTCTGTGTCTGGCGCAACGTGCCGGGCAGCTGGGCAACCGCGCTCGACAGGCTGTCGCGCTGCTCGGCGAAGGCCGAGAACACAACGTTGCTGGCCCGCACCAACCGCACCAGGTCGCGGTCGCTGGCGCCCACCTCCTCTGTCAGGCGGCCGTAGCGGTTGACCAGCCGCCGCAGGTTGGCCTTGCGCTGAGCCAGGGCGCCGGACACCCGGCGCGTGTCGCGCTGCAGCGGCCCTAGCTGGCGCAGTGTCTTGGACAGGTCGCCGCCACGGCCCTCGAGACCCTTGCCGCCGCCGTTGACCAGCAACTGGAGGTAGGGCCGGGTGTCGGAGTCCAGCACCGCCAGGACCTCGTCGAGGTTCACGTCGGGCAGGGTGTCGCTTAGCCCGATCCGGCCACCCTCCTCCAGGGTCTTGCCGTGACCGGGATCGACCTCCACGAACATGTCCTTCAGGCCGGTCTTCGAGCGCAGCAGTGCCGTCGCGTCGTCCTTGACCAGCTCCTTGTACTTCGGCTCGATCTCGAGCGTGACCACCGCGCGGCCGTCCTTGAGCTCGACTGGGCCGATCGCACCGATCGTCACGCCGGCCACCCGCACCGACTGACCCTGGCCGGGCTGGACGGCTTGCGCATTCGACAGCACCGCGTCGATCCTCTTCGGCGACTCCTCGATCAACGGGAACCGCAGCCGCTGGTTGGACAGGATGTAGGCGCCCACGGCCAGGCCCAGCAGCATCACCGCGGTCACGGCCAGGAACGACGGCAGGTAGGCCCTGATGGCGCGCTTCACTTCGTGCGCTCCTTCTTCAGCGCCTTGGCGCGGCGCTCCAGGATGCGCTCGTACCAGTCGTCCACCTTGCCGGATGCGCGCTTGATCAGGCGGGCGCGGGTGGCGGCCGAGGGCCCACCCGCGCGCTTGGGGTCGGCCGCGCTGCGCGGGTTCAGGCCGCCGCTCTGGACCAGGTTCGCGTCCGGCGCCTCCAGGTTGGGCACATCCTGGGTCTCGCACGGCACGTCGGGACGGTGCGGCGGCGGGTTGGTCGGCGAGTCCGGCGGCGCTGGGCGCACCTGCAGGCCAGGCGGCACCGCCGAGGCGTGGAAGTAGCTCTGGTTGGCGTCCACCGACCGGCTCTCGCCGCTGAGGCCCACGAACGACCGCATCAGCTTCTGGTTCACGGTGCCGCTGTTGCCGGGGAAGTCGGGGTCGGGGAAGTCGGTGTTCACGAACGGCACCAGCACCTTCTGGGTGCAGGCCGAGGCGGCACGACCCTCGCCGAACAGCGGTACCGACGCTCGCAGCAGCCGGTCCAGCGCGGGGGTGTTCACGCGCAGTGCGCGCGCGGTGGCGCGCAGCTCATCGCGGCCCGCCAGTCCGCTCAGCTGGCGGGTGAAGGGCAGCGCGGCGTCCAGCACCGGGTCCAGCCGGCGCACACTCGGGGTGGCTTCGGAGGCCAGTGCCCGCAGCGGCGGCAGGGCGCCGTCCAGGGCGATCAGCGCCGGGCGCGTGGCGCGCAGCGTGTCCCGTAGCGCGGGGATCGCCGCCGACAGCGCGCGGTCCTGCGAGGCCAGCGCGCCGGCCGTGGCGCCCAGGTTCGTGACCACGCCCTTGAGCGCCTCTTCGTCCTCGGACAGCGCGCCGGTGAAGCGGGCGGTGCCGCGCAGGACGCGCTGGATGTCCTCGGTGGGTTGCTGGCCCAGCGTGGCGTCCGAGGCCACCGCCAGGTCGCGCAGCGCCGGGGCGGCGTCGGGCGCGTTGCGGTTCAGCGACTGCGCGGCGCCGCCGCCCAGGCCTGTGGACACCTCGCGCAGCAGCGTCTGCAGGTCAGTCCGCGTGTCGCGCTGGAGGGTGGTCAGCACGTCGCCGAGCAGCACCGGCGCCGACGTCTGGCGGGCGGGGATCACGTCGTCAGCGCCCAGCTCGGGGGACGCCGGCGTGCCGGGCTGGAGGTCCACGAAGAAGTTGCCCTCCAGGAAGATGCGCGAGCGCACCTTCAGCCGCGCGTCCTGGTGCAGCGGCAGCGCCGAGGGCTTGAGCTCCATGGTCACGCGAGCGCCACCGGCCTTGCGCGGTTCGACCTTGCTCACCTTGCCCACCTCCACGCCGGCGATCCGGACAGGGGAGCGGACGGCCAGGTTGGACACCTGGGCGAACTCGGCCCGTACCGTGTGCTTCTGCTCGAACGGGTTGATCCGGAACCAACCCACGGTGCAGGCCACCGTGACCAGGACGATGGCCAGCAGGCCGGCGCCGAAGTTCGTGAGCCGCTGCTTCTGCCCGCGCCTCACGGGATGTCCTTGAGGTTGTCGATGCCCAGCTCGCGCGTCTTGTACGTGCCACCGGCGAGGCCCGGGTAGTTGCTCTTGCCCACCACGGAGTTCGCACCGGCGGCCGTCCCATCCGACAGCCTGCCGGTCACGATGTCGTTGGGGTCGCCCTTGCCCTCCGCGCCGTTCTTGCGCACGAAGTCCTCGATCAGGCGGAACGCGGGGAAGCCGACCTGGCCGTTCTGGCAGTCCGCGTTGCCGGCCGCGTCGATCGCCGGCTGGTAGGGCGGCGCCATCGGCCGTCCAGCCGGCTGGCCGTCGAACGTTGCGCCGTGAGCCGACTGGCCCGGCTGCAGGTCCCACGGGCGGGAGCTGAAGGTCATCCCCAGCGTGTTGGGCTGGGCCAGGTTCACCGTGCGGACCAGCTGCTGCTGGATGTTGCCGCCCGGCCCGGGCTGGGACTGGTGCTCGCCCAGCGGGTGGAAGAAGTAGTTGGCGTAGTTGCAGACCGTCTGGTACGGCGCCACGAAATTGATCGTGGGCTTCAGCAGCGCCACGGCGGTGCGCAGGTTGCCCAGCGATCGCTGGGTGTTGGGGTCGCGGACCAGGTCGCGGAGTGCCACCGACGTCGTCCGCAGCCGGTCCGACAGGTCCAGCGACCGCTTGAGCACCGGCGTGCCCACGCGCAGGGCGTCGCTGATCGGCGGCAGCGTGGCCGGCAACTCGCGTGTCACCGGTCGCAGCTTGCGGAACAGGATCGCCGTCTGGGCGACCACGGGACGCGAGCGCCGCAGTGCGACCGCGCCCACGGCCAGCGTCGGCGGGGTGGCGGCGATCGTGTCCGCCAGCGCCTGGGGCGACCGATTCAGCGCCGCGAACGTGTCGGCCCCGGTGCGCGCGAGCTCCGCGGCCTGAGGTGCCACCGGGGCCACCTGTGCGGTCACCGCGCCCAGGTTGCGGACGAGGCCTGCGAGGTCGGTGCTGGGGTCGTTCAGGGTGGCCATGACCGGGCGCAGGTCGTCCAGCAGCGGCGGCAGCGCGGCCAGCGCCTGGTTCACCGATGGCCCGCGGCCGGTGAACGCGGTGCCGAACCCCTCTGTGGCCTTGCGCAGGTTGGGACGGGCCTCGCGGTCGAACGTGGCGAACGCGTCCTCGAAGTCGTTGGACTGCGAGCCCTGGGCCAGCGGCACCGTGGCGCCCGCGGCCAGCTCGCGCTTGGACGTGCCGGGCGTGAGCTCGACGTACTTCACGCCCAGGGCCGAGCGCGGGCGCACCCGCAGCCGGGTGTCGGCGCTCAGCGGCTCGACGGTCTTGTCCAGCTGCATCTCAATGACGGCGATCCCCAGCCGGCGTCCGCCCCGGCGGCGGACGGCGCCGTCGATGCGCGACACCGCGCCAACGCGGAAGCCGCCTAGGCGCACCTCGTTGCCCTTCACCAGCTTGGCCCCCGTGGGCAGCTCTGCCTTGAGCGTGTACGTGGGCACGAACGGCAGCCCGGAGTTGGCGTTGTAGGCCAGGAACACGCCCACGATCACCACCAGCAGCGTGACCGCTCCCACCAGCACGGGGCTGGCCACCAGGGCCGGGGATGTGCGGTTGCGGTTCATGGCTTGAGCAGGTAGTCGAGGAAATCGATGTCCTGCGGGGGGCTCCCGCCCCCCGCGCCCCCCGTCGGTCCTTGGCTGGTCGGGGGCTGAGGCAAGCCGGCACCCGGCGCCGGTGCGGTCGGGTCGACTGGCTTGGTGTCGCCGCCGCTGCGCTCGATCAGCTTCTTGACGCCCGGCGGCAGCTCCACCTTGGGCGTGGACGGTGCGCTGCCCTTCGCCGCGCGCGCCTTGGACGCGGCCGACCCGGGCACCGACGGGTCGGGGGCGTTGATGCCCGGCTGCCTCGGGCCCAGCCACGAGTTGCAGTCCTTGAACAGCTGCTCGCTGTCGGCGTCGGTGGGTGGCGCGTTGCGATACGGGCTGCACTTCGAGACCGTGGCGCCCACCCGCAGCTGGTGGCCGATGGCGTCGAAGCCGTTGGTGGTCATGGTCTGCCAGAAGAAGTAGTTCACGAGCGATTCGAAGCCGGTGAAGCCGCGGCCGCCAACTGCTGAGGTCGGGTCGGGCGCTGGCGGCGCGGTCAGTGCCGCGCGCGAGTCGTTGTCCACCGCGCGACGGCGATCGTCCAGGGTCTGCAGGGTCTGGCGCAGCGGCTTTACGGTGGCCGGCGCGTCACGCGCCAGCGCGCGCAGCGTGGCCACCTCCTTGCCGCTCTCGCGCAGCGCCTGGGTGGCAGGCACCGCGGCGTCGCCCAGGCCACGCAGGGCCGGGAGGGCGGCCTCGGAGAACGGCCCCAACCGTTGCAGCAGCGTGGTGGCGTCCGGAGCCGAACGCTGCAGCTCGCCGGCCAGCGGGGTGCCCTCGCGAGCCAGGTTCGACAGCTCCGCCATGGTGGGCCGCAGCTCTGTCAGGAACCCGGGCAGCAGCCGCACGCCCTCGCGCAACTCGGCCCGGCGCGAGGCGCCGGTCTCGGCGGCGCCGCGGGACTCGCGGATGAAGTCGGTCACGTCCGCACGGCGCGACTCCAGGCGCGTGACCACGGTGTCCGCGTCGGCGATGAACTGCTTGATCGTGCGGTTCTGGTCGCCGAGGATGCGCAGCGTCTTGCGCGTCTCGCGCAGCCCCGGGAACGAGCGCCGCAGCACCGCCTGGATGTCCGCCGGCCGCCCGGCGAGCCCGGTGCCGAGCGACGCAACGAACAGCCGGAGCCGCTCACGCGTGGGCCGGCGCAGCACGTCGTTGACCAGATCCTGCGGGATCGTGCCCTCTGTGCGCCGCAGCGGGACCACCTGGTCCTCGCGTAGCCGCTCGCGCGACGAGCCGGGCTGGCAGTCCACGTAGTACTCGCCGACCAGCGACTGCGGCCGGATCGTGCAGGTGGCGTCCCGGCGCAACTCGGACGTGCCCCCGGTGCGCTCGATCGTGGCCTTGACGATTGCCTTCGGCGGGCCCGACTCCGACTCCAGCACGTCAAAGCTCGAGGTCTGGCCTGCGCGCACGCCGCCGATCCGGAAGTCGCCGCCCTCAACCAGGCCGAAGGCGTTGTCGAACACCATCCGCACCTCGCGCTGGTCTGCCGCGCCACCGTCGTCGGCCCCGGCGAACACCAGCGCGCCCAGCACCAGCGCCGCCACAGCCGCGGCGGCTGCGATCAGCCGCCTCATCTGATGGCCCGGTGGGACTCGGTGCAGTTCAGCGCCTGCTGCTCCTCGGCGCTCAGCACATTGGACCCGTCGCGGGCGGGCACCTCGGCCCCGCCCGGGCAGCGACGGAACTGCTCGCGCTTGGGCGGGCCGCCGGTGGTGTTCTCGGCCAGCGAGATGAACACGCGCGTGCTGGCGCCCAGCGCGTCGAAGAAGCCGCCGGTGGTGGAGAAGTCGTCCAGCCAGCCCAGGAAGTCGGTGGTGTACGGGCGGGCGAAGCCGATCACCGGCGTGGCGGCCTTCAGCGCGGAGCTGGTCTGCGGGAACGCGCCGGGCGTGCGGCCCACGTTCACGCGGCGGCCGCCGGGCGCGATCGACCGCTCCTTGGTGGTCACCGCAACATCGGCCAGCGGGGGCACGTCGGCCAGCAGCTCCAGCAGGTCGTTGCCGCGGCCGGGTCGGCTCAACGCGGTGCGCAGGTCGCGTAGTGCGGGCCGCGAGTCGGCCGCGAACTGGCGTGTGGCGGCGAACACCGGGCGCAGCTTGGGCAGCAGCGGCTTCGTCGCATTGACCAGCGGGTCCACATCGTCCAGCGCCAGGCGCAGGTTCACGAACGACGTGTTCGCCTGGCGCAGTGCCGGCGGCAGCAGGCCCACCGACTCTGCCAGCGCGCCCTTCTGGCTGCCCAGCGCGCGGGTGGTGGTGCTCAGGTCGCCGACCAGGGCCGCCAGCTCGGTGTCGCGCTCGCTCAGCGCCGTCACCAGCCGCGCGCTGTTCTTCAGGCTGGCCCGCAGCGTGGGGGTGTCGCGCGAGGCCTCGTTGAACAGCCGGCTGGTGGTGGACAGCGCCGGGTCCAGGTACTCCAGCGCGCGCCCAACGTCATCGCCACGGCCGCGGATCGACGCCGAGCCCCGGGTCAGCAGGTTCTCCAGGCTCCGCCGCGTGGGCGCGTCCAGGGTGTTGAACACCTCGTCGAGGTCGACCTGCGTCAGCGTGCGGTCGGCGACGATCTTGCCGCCGTCATCGATCGTGTCGCCACTGCCGCGGCCGGCCGGGAACGTGAGGCCCACGTAGCGGTTGGCGATCCCGGACAACGACGACTGGCGGATGGCCGCGCGCGTGCCCGAGGGCAGCGGCGCGTGGTCCTCGTCGACAGACATCTCCACCACGGCGCGGCCGTCGTCGGCCAAGGCCACGTCCTGCACCGACCCGATGGTCACGCCCCCGCTCTGCACGGGGTTGCCCTTCACGATCTGGGCCGCGTTGGTGAACGTGCCGGTGACCTTGTAGCCGCCTCCGCCCGTGCCGAACAGGACAATGGCCGTCGCGGCCACCGCCAGTACGACGGCGGCCAGCACAACCGCCCTCACCAGGGTCGAGGTACCTCCCCTCACTGCCTTCCCATCAGGGCGCGAGTCTGCTCACCCGGCGGGGTGGTGTCAATGGACAACCGTCGCCGCCACGGCCGTGTTCCGTTGTGCGATGAAGCGGGCGAACGTGCCCGCGGTAACGAACATGAACATGCTGTAGACGGCCGCCGGGATGGCCAGCTCGGTGTCGATCAGCGCAGCCACCGCGATCGCCACCGTGGAGTTGTGAACGCCGAGCTCCATGGCGATCGCCGTGGCCTGTCGCGTGTTCAGCCGGGCCACGCGCGAGATGCCGAAGCCGATGGACATGGCCGCCACGTTCAGCAGCAGCGCGGCCACCGCCACAGCGCCGATGTTCTCGAAGATCAGGTCCGCCTCGCTGGCCACGGCCGCGATCACCACCACCACGAACAACGCCAGCGACAGTTTGCGGGCGGTCTCGTAGTTGGCCTCGACCCAGGCTGTCCGCAGGTGGCGCACCGTCATGCCGACGCTCAGGGGGACCACGGTGATCAGGAACACGCGCACCACGATGGCCGCCATGCCGAAGTCGTCGCTGACGTCGGCGCCGAAGTAGTCGATCGCGAGGCCCAGGTAGAGCGGCACGGTGATCAGCGCCATGAGGCTGCTGATCGCCGTCATGGTCACCGAGAGGGCAACTTCGCCGCGGGCGAGGTGGGTCAACAGGTTGGCCATCGCGCCGCCGGGCGAGGCGCCCAGCAACACCAGGCCCACCGCCAGCTCGGGCGCCAGTCCGGTCAGCTCGGCCACGCCGAAGGCCAGCAGAGGCGAGATCACCAGCAGGTTGCCCAGGCCGATGCCAACGCCGCGCGGTATGGCCACCACGCGCCGGAAGTCGTCCGGCGTCAGCGACATGCCCAGCACGATCATGATGCCCGCGATGCACACGGGCAGCAGTACTTCGGTGATCACCGACCCCTCCACGCGAGAGGGAAGCTACCTGTAGGCACTCACCATTGCGGCAGGTACGCGCGGGATGTCCTTGAGGCTGCGCTGGAGCGCCTCGTCCAGTGCCGCGGCAGCGCCGTCGTGCAGCGTCGGCCCGTGGCCAACCATCAGGTGCCGGGGGCGGTGCCTGCGCAGCTCACCCGGCGGGCGCAGGCGCAGCATCGGATGGATGCCCGCCGGCTTGCCCGCCAGCGCGAAGTAGGCGCCGGTGCCCACCGACTCGGCAACCACGAGCGCCGACTGGGCGGGCAGCCACAGCGACAGCTCGCGCCACCCCGGCAGCCACACCATCCGGCTGACCTCGAACGGCGTGTCGGGGAGCTGCTCGGGTAGCCGCAGGTGGGGCACGCCGTAGCGGCGGGCCAGCGTTTCGCAGTCGCGGTCATGGCGGTCCAGAAGCTGGATCACGCCCTCCAGCTCGCCCAGCGCCTCGGCGGCCTCCAGCGCCTGGTCGTCGGTCAGCGGGTCCACCAGCCACACGCGCCCCTCGTGGGCCAGCGCATGACATGCGCGCGCCATCGGCTCGTCGACCGTCCACGTGACGGCCCAGTCCTGCGAGGTGTCCAGGTGGACGTTCAGCGGTCGGCGAGCGGCACGTAGTCCAGTTCGCGGTCCCCGGTGTAGATCTGCCGCGGCCGGGCGATCTTGGTCTCCGGGTCATCGCGCATCTCCAGCCACTGGGCCAGCCAGCCGGCGGTGCGGGGGATGGCGAACATCACCGTGAACATGTCGGTGGGGATCCTCATGGCCTCGTAGATCAGGCCCGAGTAGAAGTCGACGTTGGGATAGAGCTTGCGCTCCGTGAAGTACTCGTCGTCCAGCGCCCGCTTCTCCAGCTCGGTGGCGATCTCCAGCTTGGGGTTGTCCATCCCGCCGGTTGCCTCCAGCACCTCGTCCACGTGCTTCTTGATGATCCGCGCGCGCGGGTCGTAGTTCTTGTAGACCCGGTGGCCGAAGCCCATCAGCTTCTCCTTGCGGTCCTTCACCCCCTGGAGGAAGTCCGGGATGTTCTCGACCGAGCCGATCCGGTCGAGCATCGAGAGCACCGCCTCGTTGGCGCCGCCGTGCAGCGGGCCGTAGAGCGCGGCGATTCCGCCGGCGACCGCGGTGTAGGGGTCCACCTGCGACGAGCCGACGGCACGCACCGTCGCCGTGGAGCAGTTCTGCTCGTGGTCGGCGTGCAGGATCCAGAGCACGTCGAGGGCACGCTCGAGCCGCGGGTCGGGCTCGTACTTGACCTCGGTCATCTTGTAGAGCATCGAGAGGAAGTTGCCCGTGTACCAGAGGTCGTTGTCGGGATAGACGTAGGGCAGCCCGAGGTTGTGGCGGTACGAGAAAGCGGCCAGCGTGGGCATCTTCGCGATCAGCCGGGTGACCGCCATGTAGCGCTCGGTGCGGTCGTCGAAATCCTTGGCGCCGGGGTAGAAGCTGGACAGCGTGCTGACGCTGGACAGCAGCATCGACATGGGGTGGGCGTCGTAGCGGAACCCCTCCATCGACTTCTTCAGGTTCTCGTGGATGTAGGTGTGGTGGGTGATGGCGTACACCCAGTAGTCCAGCTCGTCCTTGGTCGGCAGCTTGCCGTGCACCAGGAGGTAGGCCACCTCCAGGTAGGAGGAGTGCTCGCACAGCTGCTCGATCGGGTAGCCGCGGTGCTCGAGGACTCCGGCTTCGCCATCGATGTAGGTGATGTCACTGCGGCAGTTCGCCGTGTTGGTGAACGCCGGGTCGTAGGTCATCAGCCCGAAGTCGTCCTCGTCGACCTTGATCGAGCGGAAGTCCATCGCCTTCACGGTGCCGTCCGTGATCTCCATCTCATACGTCTCGCCGGTGCGGTTGTCGGTCACCGTCAGTGAGTCGCCGCCGGTGGCTACCGAGCCGTTGCCGGAATCCTGGGTGCTCTCCTCGGCCATATCTGCTCCTCTGTCTTGATCAGCGACCGAACAGCCGCTTGGATCCGCGCTTTACCGGAGGGTAGGCGTCGAGTTCGGCGCCCGTGATGTTCAGGGTCACGCCGCGCTCGGCGGTGCGCGCCACCTCGGGCGCGTCCACGAACACGCGCACCCCGTCGCGCCTGTCGACCTCGATGCCGTCGAAGATGCGCTCGCGTTCGTTGTCCAGGACCTTGCGCAGGGTTCCGACCTCGGCTTCGCCCGAGTCGTACACGGGCACCCCGGGCTGGAGCGCGGTGTAGCTGACTGCGATGCCGTCGTCGATCGGCACGCCGCTCAGCGGATCAGGCCGGCGGCTTCGGTCTCGGACCCCTCTTCGTGCTCTTCCTCGAGGGCCCCGCCGATCACGCCCGACAGGATGGCCGCCAGCGTCAGCAGCACCGACAGCGCCATCACGATGCGCGCCGAGCCGTCCGTCCTGGGAAAGCCCTCGCGCGTGATGCCCAGGAAGCTGACCAGCACGGCCCACAGGGCCAGCACGCCGCCGCATACGTAGAACGCCGTCATCGGGGTCGAAACCTACTACTTGCGGTTGGTGTCACGGCTGTGAGCCAAGGTGCGCACTCGGGGCGGCGCTGGTAGGGGCGCGGCGTGCGGCCCGCCGCGCCGCGGCGGCCTCGGGTTGCGCGGCAGCGACCGGTGGCGGCGATCCGAGCCGCCCTCGTCCTGGTCGTCGGCCTTGGCAGGCTCCGGCTCCTGGATCGCGTACCAGATCAGCCACAGCGCGAGCACGATCGGAACCTTCAGCACGAACATCATCCACACGAACGTGGGCACGTCCATCGGCCGAGGGTATCGGGGTATGCACCGGAGTGCTAGGTGGGCGCGCTCAATCTCCTGAGCGCGATGCGCGCGCCGTCTGCGCCCGCGGCGGGCCAGGCGAAACTGATGGCTGGGTAGGGCGGCGGGGCCGTTTCGTCACAGTCGTAACGCTCCCGTGACGCTGGGCCGCGCGTCCCGGGCGCCGCGTCACGAGTTGTGCCCGTCTAGCAGGAGGAACTCGTGATTCACCCCGGCCCCGACTAAAGCGTGGTGTAGCCCTTCAGGACCTCGAACCGCTCGTCCACCTCATCGCGCGTGAGCCGCGCCACGCGCTCGGTGCCGAACTCCTCGACGTTGAACGACGCCAGCACCGTGCCGTAGGTCATGGCCTTGCGAAGCGTGGCGTGATCGGAGGCGTCGCCGCCCTCCGATGACAGGTAGCCCAGGAAGCCACCGGCGAACGAGTCGCCCGCGCCGGTGGGGTCCTGCACCGTCTCGAGCGGGAATGCCGGGAGGGCGAAGAAGCCGTCCTGGGTGAACAGGGCGGCGCCGTACTCGCCCTGCTTGGCGATCACGGCCTTGGGGCCCATCTCCAGCACCGCCTTGGCCGCCAGCGGCAGGTTCGGCTTGCCCGTCAGGTCACGGATCTCCTGGTCGTTCAGGAACACCAGGTCCACGCCGGCGAGGGTCTGCAGCAGCGAGTCCTTGGCGATGTCGATCCACAGGTTCATGGAGTCCAGTCCCACGAACTTCGCGTCCGGCATCTGCTCGCGCACGCCGCGCTGGAGGTCGGGCTGGATGTTGGCCAGGAACAGGCTGTCGGCGCCCAGCGACGCATCGGACAGCTTGGGCTCGAAGGTCTCGAACACGCCCAGCTGGGTGTCGTCGGTCTCGGCCTGGTTGAGGTCCTCGTAGTGGCCCTGCCAGAAGAACGTCTTGCCCTCGACCTGCTCGATGTCGTCGGTGTTCACCCCGCGTCCGTGCAGCACCGCGTACTCATCGTCACCGAAGTCCTCGCCTACCGGGCCGACCACGCGCACGTCGGTGAAGAAGCTGGCGGCCAGCGAGAAGTGGACAGCCGATCCGCCGAGCATGCGCTCGCGCTCCCCGGAGGGGCTCTTGACGGCATCGAAGGCGATGGATCCGACTACAACAAGGCTCATAGGCGGGGGCAGGCTAGTGGTTTTAGGCTCCCCGGCCATGCGCGCGGTCCAGATCACCGAGTTCGGCGGGCCCGAGGTCCTCGGCGTCTCCGAGGTCCCGGACCCGGTCCCAGGAAACGAAGAGCTGCTCGTCCACGTGGCGCGTGCGGGGGTGAACTTCGGCGACACCCACCAGCGCCAGAACGAGTACGTGGCCGAGCGCGCGGTGCCGTTCGTGCTGGGTGGCGAGGTGGCGGGCGAGGTGGCCGAGGGTGGGCACGGCTTCGCCGCCGGCGACCGGGTGGTGGGGCTGCTGGAGACCGGCGGCTACGCCGAGCTGGCCGCGGTGCCGGCCGCCCAGGCCTATGCGATCCCCGACGGCCTCGACGCCGACGCCGCGTTGGCGCTGCTGATCCAGGGCCTGACCGCCTGGCACCTGCTGCGCACGAGCGCGAACCTGGCCCAGGGCGAGAGCGTGGTGGTGCACTCGGCCGCCGGTGGCGTGGGTGGGCTGGCGGTGCAGCTGGCGCGGGCGTTCGGTGCCGGGCGGGTGATCGCCACGGCGGGCTCGGAAGAGCGCCGCGAGCAGGCGCTGGCGCTGGGGGCCGACGCGGCCGTGGACCCCGCGGTCGACGACCTGACCGGCGCGCTGGTGGATGCCAACGGCGGTGACCAGGTCGACGTGGTGCTGGAAACCGCGGGCGGGCGGGTTTTCGAGCAGAGCCTGCAGGCGCTGGCGCCTTTCGGCCGGCTGGTGGCGTACGGCAACTCCACGCGCCAGAAGGTGCGCACCTCCAACGCTGCACTGCTCAGGACCAGCAGGGCGGTGGTGGGTTTCTGGCTCTACCACTGCCTGGCCCGGCGGGACATGACCGAGGGGCCGCTGGCGGACCTGTTCGCGCGCGCCGCCGCGGGCGAGGTGCGGCCCCAACTCGGCGCGACCTACGCCATGAGCGACGTCCGCCGCGCTCACGAGGACCTGGCCGGACGGCGAACCCAGGGCAAACTCCTGCTGGACCCGGGCGAGTAGTCTGACGTGCACGAATGACGACTTTTAAAGAGCTCGGGCTGTCCAAGCCTGTACTGGACGCCCTCGAGCACCTCGGCTACAAGCAGCCGACACCCATCCAAGAAGAGACGATCCCGCTGCTCCTGCAGGGGCGCGACGTGATCGGCCAGGCCCAGACGGGCACTGGTAAGACCGCGGCCTTCGGGCTGCCGATGCTGGAGTACGTGGACCCCTCGGACAACGAGATCCAGGCGCTGGTGCTGACCCCCACCCGCGAGCTGTGCATCCAGGTCACCCAGGCGCTGCGCGCCTACGGCGAGCAGCGGGGGATCAACGTGGTGGCCATCTTCGGTGGCGCCCCCATCCGCGAGCAGGCCGCCCGGCTCAAGGACAACGCCCATGTGGTGGTCGGCACCGTCGGCCGCGTGATGGACATGATCGGCCGCCACCACCTGTATCTCGACCAGGCCCGCTACGTGGTCTTGGACGAGGCCGACGAGATGCTGGACCTGGGCTTTCTGGAGGACGTGGAGAAGATCCTCGGCCGCTGTCCCTCGGGCCGCCAGACGGCGCTGTTCAGCGCCACCATGCCGCCCGAGATCAAGAAGCTGGCCGAGAAGCGCATGTACGAGCCGGAGACGATCAAGGTCAAGGCCGCCACGCTGACCATCGACACGGTCACGCAGTCCTTCATCGAGGTCGGTGACAAGGAGAAGCAGGACAAGCTGGCCGAGGTGGTCAAGGCCGAGAACCCCAAGCAGGCGATCATCTTCGTGCGCACGAAGATCGGTGTCGACCGGCTTGCCCGCCGTCTGGGCGACAGCGGCATGCGCGTAAAGACGCTGCACGGCGACATGTCCCAGGGCGCGCGCGACGGTGTGATGATCGCCTTCAAGGACGGCCGCGAGCGCTTGCTGGTGGCGACCGACGTGGCAGCCCGCGGGCTGGACATCGCCGGGGTCTCGCACATCATCAACTACGACGTGCCCAACTCACCCGACGTCTACGTGCACCGCATCGGCCGCACGGGCCGCGCCGGCGAGAAGGGCCGTGCCATCACCTTCATCACTCCCAAGCAGCGCGGCGACCTGGTCGCGATCGAGGAGCACGCGGGCACCAACATCCCCGAGTGGGGATCGGCGGAAGATACCCGTGGGGGCACAAGTGGCAAGCTCAAGCCCGACGCGGCTCCGAAGACCGAGGAGCCCGCGCCCGTGGCCGTCGAGGAGCCCGCGGCCGAGGCGGCTGAGGAGGCCGCGGCCGAGAAGCCGCCAGAGGACGAGCCGCGCCGCGAGCCGCGCCGGCGGCGCCACTCCAAGCCGCGCCGCGAGGACACGGACGGCGACCAGGCCAAGATCTTCCTGGGCGCCGGCCGCAAGCAGGGCTTCCGCCCCGCCGACGTAGTGGGCGCCATCGTCGACCACTCGCACCTCGACGGCGAGGACGTGCGCAACGTGCGCGTGCTGGAACGGTTCAGCTTCCTGGAGGTTCCCGCCGCCCGCGCCGGGGAAGTGGTGGACAAGGTCAGTGGAAACGAAGTCCGGGGCATCACGCTCCGGTTGGAGGTGGCAAAGCGATGAGCCAGGCGACGCTGCACACGACTCACGGCCCCGTGGAGGTCACGTTCTTCGACGAGGACGCCCCCAAGACCGTGGAGAACTTCCGCAAGCTGGCGGGCGACGGGTTCTACGACGGCCTTACCTTCCACCGCGTGATCCCGGACTTCATGATCCAGGGCGGCTGCCCCGAGGGCACCGGCACCGGTGGCCCCGGCTACAAATTCGAGGACGAGTTCAACGACCACAAGATCGTTCGCGGCGCCCTCGCAATGGCCAACGCCGGCCCCAACACCAACGGCAGCCAGTTCTTCATCGTCACCATCGGCGAGGCCGGCTGGCTCGACGGCAAGCACACGGTCTTCGGAGAAGTGTCCTCCGGCATGGACGCGGTCGATGCCATCGAGGGCGTCAAGACCGGCCCGGGGGACATGCCCACCGAGCCGGTCGTGATCGAACGCGTCGAGCTGACCTGACCTAGGCCGCCTCGGGCGGCACGAACTGGCTGACCACGAACTGCGTGCCCTCGGGATCGCGCAGGGTCGTCTCGCGCACCCACGGCATATCCTGCGGCGGGCTGACCACCTGGCCGCCCAGCTCAGGGGCGTGTTCGGCCGCGGCGTCCGCGCTCTCGACCGCGAACGTGACCTCCCAGCGTGCCGGCTCGCCGGTGACGACCGCAGCTACCAGATCGGCGAAGCCCTCCGGCGCGCCCATCTCCTTCTGCTGCGCGATGAACCCGGGAGCGATCTTGTCCTGGTTCTCCGCGTAGCCGGGCAGGCGGATCATCCAGGACTGCTCGCCCTCGGCCTCCATCTCCCAGCCGAACACCGCGGCGTAGAAGTCCACGGCTGCCGGGAGATCCGGCGTGTGCAGAGTGGTGAACACCACGGCGCCCACCTCGTTGACCAGCTCCGAGCCCTGGCTCCGGCCCGCCTCCCAGACGCAGAACTCCGCGCCCTGGGGGTCGGAGAACACGGCCATGCGGCCGGCCTCGCCGATGTCGAAAGGCTCCATCGCGGTCTTGCCCCCCGCGTCGGTCACCCGCTGCACGGTGTCGTTCGCGCTGTCCACGCACACATACGTGTTCCAGGCCGGCTCCCACTCCTGCCACGGCTGGGTGCCGATCCCGGCCACGGTCAAGCCGCCCAGCCTGGCCATGTGGTACGGCGGCGCGTCGCCGCCGGGGGAGACATCCTCGAACTCCCAGCCGAACAGGCCGCCGTAGAACTCGCGCGCCGCCGCCGAGTCGACTCGTCCCGAGTCGACGAAGCAGGGCACGCCCGCCGGATATTCCTCGCGCTTGGTCATGGCTCGACCGTACGCAGGGTTTAGGCCAGGTTCTGTCCCCTACCCGAGGATCGCCGCGACGGCGGCGTTCAGATCCGAGACGTCGGGCAGCACGGCGTCGGCGCCGGTGTCCAGCAGCTCCTGGACGCTGAACTTGCCGGTGGCCACGGCCACCGCGCGGGCGCCGTTCTGGTGCGCCGCGTGCACGTCCAGCGGCGTGTCGCCGATGAGCACGGTGTCGGTCCGCTCCACGTCCAGCCCGCGGACCTCGCGGGCCTTGCGCCGCGCGACGTCCACCAACTCGGGACGGATGCCGCTGTCCGAGCCGTAGCCGCCGATCTCCATGTCCAGCAGCCCGTCCAGTCCGAGGGCCGCCAGCTTCACGTGCGCGTTGGCCTCGATATTGCCGGTCAGCAGCGACTGGGCAACGTCATCGCGGGCGGCCAGGGCGGCGATCACCTCCGGTACGCCCGGGAGCACGCGGCCGTCGCGTGCTATCCCGTCGCGGCGCGCGTCGAGCGCCCCGTTCAGCGCGGTGAAGATCTCCGGCAGCCGCTCGTCGGCCACGGGCTCGCCGTTGATCTCCAGCAGCTCGAGCGCGATCGAGTGGTCGGTGCGGCCCGACATGGCGATGTCGCCGAGCGTGGCCGGCCGGCCGAGCACCTGGGCGAACGCATCCTCGAACGCATCGCGGCCGTGGCCGGACGTGTCCACGAGGGTGCCGTCGATGTCCCACAGGACCAGGCGCACGCCTAGGCCAGACCAACGCCCAGCAGCCGCTCCAGCTCGGGCAGCGTGGTCTCGGCACCGCGATGCAGCACCGCGGTCATGCCCACCGCCTCGGCGCCCTCGCAGTTCTCGCGCAGGTCGTCCACGAACACGCACTGCTCGGCGGGCACGCCGGCGCGCTCGGCGCCCAGCAGGAAGATCTCGGGCTGGGGCTTGTGCAGGCCCACCTCGGCGGAGATGACCACCCCGTCGTACAGCTCGGGGAACGTGGAACGGTCGTAGCGGCCGGCGCCGATCGAGTTCGAGACCAGCCCGGTGCGGATGCCCGCGGCTCTGGCCGCCTTGACCGCGGCGATCATGGCGTGGTCGGCGTGCATTCCGGCAAACAGCCGGTCGATCAGGTTCTCGCTGTCGGACACACCCAGCTTCTCGGCCAGGATCACGCCGAATTCGTCCTCGCTGATCGCCCCGGTCTCGACGCGCCGCAGCTGGCGCCGCGCCTCGGAGTCCTCGGACATCAGCTTCAGGAACGCGTCGGCTTCCAGGCCCTCGGACTGGCAGAAGGCGCGGAAGGAGTCGAACACGTTGGTGGTCAGGACGCCGCCGAAGTCGACGAGGAGGCCGCGCAACGAAGCGGTCAACGCGACCCCGTCTCCGCGATCTGCTTCGCCTGCTCGGCCAGCGCCGGCACGCCCTCGTCGAACAGGGCCAGGTACTCGTCGTCGCTGCGGCCCTCGGCGTAGGCCTTGTAGTTGCCCTCCATGAACACCGCGGCCTTCCAGATGGCCAGCGCCTGGTACCACGCCAGCGACTCCACCGAGCGCCCGCTGCGCTGCTCGTAACGGGCCACAAGCTCGTCGCGGGTGGGAAAGCCCTCGCGCCGGGTCGCGGCCGACAGCGCGCCGAAGGCCAGATCCTCCGGGTCGTCCGCCTGGGCCCAGGTGATGGTCATGTAGCCCACGTCCGCCAGCGGGTCGCCGATGGTGGCCAACTCCCAGTCGAACACCGCCACCACGCGCGCGGGGGGCTGATCGCCCACCATCACGTTGCCCAGCCGGTAGTCGCCGTGCACGATGGTCGAGGGGCCCGATTCGGGCAGGTTGTCGGCCAGCCACTGGCCGACCTCGCTGACCGCCGGCAACTCACGCGTCTTGTTGTGCTCCCACAGCCCGTTGAAGCGGCGCAGCTGGCGCTCCAGGTAACCGGTCGGCTTGCCGAAGCCCTCCAGCCCGGCTGCCTGCCAGTCCACGGCGTGGATCTCGGCCAGCGCGTCGACCAGTTCCAGGCCCAGGGCCCGGCGGTGGTCGGGCACGTCGAGCGCCTCGGGCACCGCGGAGGTGATCACCGAGCCGTGTGCCTCCTCCATCACGTAGAAGGGCACCCCGCTCAGGACGGATTCGTCGTCGCAGGTGGCCAGCACCCGCGGCGTGCGCGCGGTGGTGCTCTGCAGTGCGCTGAGCAGCCGCGCCTCGCGCAACACGTCGTGGGCCGACGGCGGCAGCGGCGGCCGCGGCGGGCGCCGGAGGACCATGCGCTGGTCGCCGCGGCGGATCAGGTAGGTCACGTTGGAGTGGCCCTCGCCGATCCGCTCGGCCTCGAGGGGGCCCGACCCCAGGCCGTGCTGGTCCAGGAAGGCGGCCAGCGGCTCGCGAACCAGCAGCGGCGGGCGCTCCTGCTCGGCGGCCTGCTCGACCGTGTCCACGATCTCCATCCGGCGCGCATCCTTCCAGATGGCCGAATGCCACCTTTGTCTACGGGCTTACTAGGGTTTCGCACCACCAAGGACGCGGTGCGGCGCTTCGAGCCCACGGCAGCGTAGGCTGCCCCCATGGGGTGGGTGCGGGCCATCGGGGTGGCGGCGCTGTCGGCGTTGATGGCCCCTGCCGCCGCAGCGGCGGCGCCCATCCCCGAACGCACATCGCTGACCGGCAACGCCGAGCAGCTTGGCGGCCCGGCCACCCCCAACCCGTTGTCGCTTGGCCGAGGCCCCGCGGCCGCCGCGTCACCCGTTCATGGCGCCGAACGACCGCAGCAACATCCACGACGACGCCTACCAGACCGATACGGCAGACCTGCCCGGTCCGCTCGGGCGGGCCATGAGCCGGGTGTCCACCTTCTACTCGAAGGAGTGTGCGTCGGTCACCTTCGACTCGCGCGGGCGGATCGTGACCATCTGCGTGGGCGTGGACCGGCCGCAGCTCAAGCTGTTGGACGCGGGGACCCTGGCCGAGCTGGCCACGATGGACCTGCCACCGCGCCAGACCAGCCCGGCCAACACGTTCAACGACTTCAGCGGCGGCGGCTACTTCTACCTGGACAACCGCGACCGCGCGGTCATCCCCACCAGCGACCGCCACCTCCGGATCGTGGGCCAGGACGCGGGCGGGTTCCAGGTGCAGCGCGACTTCGACCTGTCAGCGCTGGTGGCGGGCGACGACAAGCTCATCGCCGCCATGCCCGACTGGTCGGGGCGGATCTGGGTGGTGTCCACCCGCGGCGTGGTGATCACGGTCGATCCCGCCAGCGGCCGCACGCGGAGCACCGACCTGAAGTCGCCGATCAGCAACTCGTTCGCGGTCGACGAGACCGGCGGCGTGTACATCGCGGCCGACGACGCGCTGTACAGGATGGACGCCGCGGCCGACGGCACGCCGCGCCGTAGCTGGCGCCAGACCTACGCCAACTCCGGCATCAAGAAGCCGGGCCAGACCCAGGTCGGGTCGGGCACCACGCCCACCGTCATGGGCAAGCACTACGTGGCGATCACCGACAACGCGGACCCCATGAACGTGGTGATCGTCAAGCGCGCCAAGCGCGTGCGCGGGTCACGCACCGCCTGCACCCAGCCCGTGTTCGGCGCCGGCGCGAGCGCCACCGACAACTCGCTGATCGGCACCGCCCGATCTGTGGTGGTCGAGAACAACTTCGGCTACGGCGGCCTGACCGCCACCAGCGGCGGATCAACCACGCCGGGCCTGGCCCGGGTCGACCTGAACCCGGGCGGCCGAGGTTGCCGCGTCGCCTGGGTCAGCACGGAGCGCGCCCCGTCGGTGGTGCCCAAGCTCTCGCTCCAGAACGGCCTCGTCTACACCTACACCAAGGAGCCGGACACGCGCACGCCGGCGGACGACCCGTGGTACCTGACGGCGCTGGACTTCCGCACCGGCAAGACGGCGTTCAAGCGCCTGGCAGGGATGGGCCTGGGCTTCAACAACAACTACGCGCCCGTAAGCATCGGCCCCGACGGCACTGCCTACGTGGGCGTGCTTGGCGGGTTGGTGGCCCTGCGCGACTCCACCCCGCCGCCGCGCGTGGCCCGGCCCTCCGGTCCGAAGCCGAAGTTGAGGCTGGCGCGGACCTGCACTCGGCGCGGGCTCAAGGTGCGCATCCGGGGGGCCGAGGCCGACCTGGTGGTGCGCGCCCGCTTCTCGTCGCGTGGACGCGGCGAGCGCCGGGCACGGCGGGGACGCGACGGCGCCGAGCCGTTCACGTTCACCGTCCGGCGCAAGGCGCTCAAGGCCGGCCGGCGCTACCGGGTCAAGGCCAGCGCCCGCCTGTACGACGGGCGGCTGGGCAGGATCAGCGCCGTCTCCAGGCGTCTGGGTCGTCGGTGCGGGCGGTGATCGACGCGGGCAGCCCGGCGCCGGCCACGTCGGCCAGGGTCACCTGTTCCAGCACTTCGCGCAGGCTCGACCGCAACGCGATCCACACGGAGGCCAGCGGTTCGGCCGAGCCCGTGTAGTGCAGGTCCTCGGGCTTCTGGCCGCGCACGCTGGCCAGTGGGCCGTCTGCGGCGCGGATCACGTCGGCCACCGTGATCTGCTCGGGCGGCTGCGACAGCCAGTAGCCCCCGTCGGGCCCGCGGCGGCTGTTCACCAGACCGGATTGGCGCAGGTCGAGCAGGATGTTCTCCAGGAACTTGATCGGGATGCCCTGGGCTTTCGCGATCTGGTCGCCCTTCACGGGACGCGCAGGGTCGCCCTGGCCGGCCGCTGCCAACTCCACGGCGGCACGCACGGCGTAGTCCGCCTTGGCGGAAACCTTCACGCCGCCATTGTCCACGATCTAAGGTGAGTTCCATGCGCACGACGATCGCTGTCACGCTGCTCGCGTCCCTGGTGGTGGCTGCGCCCGCGCACGCCGCCAGCCAGAGCGTCAGCATCGGCGACTTCTTCTACCGCGCCGATCGCGCCCGGATCGACCCGGGTGACTCGGTCACATGGACCAACCGCGGTGGGGTTCTGCACACGGTGACCAGCAGTCGCGGTGCGCCGGAGGGCTTCAACTCGGGCGACGTGGACTCAGGCCAGACCTTCACCCGCCCGTTCCCCAAGGCGGGCACCTACAAGTACGTGTGCACGCTGCACCCGGGACTGATGGACGGCGTGGTGCAGGTGGGGCCGGACCGGGTCAAGCCGGTGGTCAGCCGGCTGTCGGCCAAGGCGGGCAAGGCGGTCCGGGTGGCCTTCCGGCTGTCCGAGGACTCCCGCGTAACGGTCAAGCTCACGCGGCGGGGCAAGACCGTTCGGAGCTTGCGCAGCCGGCGAGTGGTCTCCGGCTCGCAGGCCCGGAGCCTCAAGCGGCCGGCCGCCGGCCGCTACCGCGTGGTGGTCACGGCCACGGATCTCGAGGGCAACGCGCGCACCGCCCGCACCTCGGTGACCGTCCGCTAGTTCTAGATCTCGTCGACGTGGCGGACGTTCGCCGCGTCGTCTTCCTCGGCGCTGGGCTCGCCCGCGAACCAGGCGTCCAGGATCTCCTCCAGCAGCGCCTGGCTCGTCGTGCGCAGCGACAGCGCCAGCACGTTGGCGTCGTTCCACCTGCGCGCGCCGGCCGCGGTCTCGGCGTCCACACACAGCGCCGCGCGCACGCCCTCGACCTTGTTCGCGGCGATCGAGGCGCCGGTGCCGGTCCAGCAGCACACGATGCCCTGGTCGGCCCGGCCCTCGGCCACGTCGCGGGCGGCGGCCTCGCTGGCCCAGGCCCAGTCGTCGCGCTCGCCGTCGGCCAGGGCGCCGTGCGCCAGCGGCGTGTGGCCCAGGGCGCGCAGGCGCTCGACAACCGCGTCGGCCACCCCGGTCCGCTCGTCGGCTGACACGCTGATCCGCATCGGGGCCAGGGTAGCCTCGGTGGTCATGCCCGAGTTGCCCGAGGTCGAGATCGCCGCACGCCGTGTCGGCGCCGCGGTGGCGGGAGCGCGCGTGGAGTCGGCGCTGGCGCCGGGCATGGTCACCATGAAGACGTTCGACCCACCGCTGGACGTACTCGCCGGGCGCGAGGTCACCGGCGTACGCAGGCGCGGGAAGATGTTCGTGGTCGAGTTGGGCGACCTGGCGTTGCTGATCCACCTGATGTCGGCGGGGCGGTTGCAGGTGTGGGAGAAGCGCGCGTCCCTGCGCGACCGCGCGTCGCGGCTGCTGTTGCGCTTCGACGACGGCCGCGAGCTGCGCCTGCGCGAGTTCGGCACGCAGCAGCGCGCGTGGGCCAAGCTGCTGCCCGCGGACGCCGTGGAGTCCGACGAGGCGGTCGCCAAGCTCGGCCCGGACGCGTGGCCCGAGCTGGCGCCGGAGACCTTCGCCGGCCTGATGGACCAGAGCCACCACCTGCACCCGCTGCTGCGCGACCAGCGCACCATCTCGGGCATCGGCCGCTCGTGGGTGGACGAGATCCTGTGGACGGCCTGCCTGTCGCCGTTCAAGAAGGCGTCCGACCTCGAGGACGACGAGCGCGAGCGCCTGCGCGTGGCCTGCGCCGAGCGCCTGGGCGCCGCGCTGGAGCACTATGAGCAGGTCATCGGTGCGACCGTGCCGGACAAGCTGCCGATGCCGCTCCAGGTACACCGCCGGGCGGGTGAGGACTGCCCCCGCTGCGGCACGCGGATCGAGGCGATCCACTTCAAGGACTACGTCATGTGTTATTGCCCCGAGGAGCAGACGGGGGGCCGGGTGCTCAAGGACCGGCGGCTGTCAAAGTTGCTCAAATGATCGAAGCCGGCCAGAAGGCACCTGACTTCACCCTCCAGGACCAGGACGACGAGCCCGTCAGCCTGGCCGACCACAAGGGGGAGAAGGTCGTCCTCTACTTCTACCCCAAGGCCGACACGCCGGGGTGCACCACGCAGGCGTGCGGCATCCGCGACCGCAGCGACGAGTACGAGCAGGCCGGCGCCACGGTGATCGGGGTCAGCGCCGACGAGCCGAAGAAGCTGCGCAAGTTCGCCGGCAAGCACGGGCTGGAGTTCACGCTGGTGGGCGACCCTTCCCACGACGTGCTCGAGGCATACGGCGTCTGGGTGGAGAAGAAGAACTACGGCAAGACGTACATGGGCATCCAGCGCGCGACCTTCATCATCGACGGCGACGGCACGGTCGCCCACGTGATCCCCAAGGCGTCGCCCAAGACGCACGACGACCAGGTGCTGGCCGCGCTCGCCGATCTGTAGGCGAACGTGCCTCCGGTTGCCGCCATCGGCGAGTCCTTCCGCTCGTTCTTCGATGCGGTCGACTCGTTCTTCGCGAACCTGGCGGACGTGCACTTCGGCGCTCTGCTGCTGGCGCTGGTGCTGTTCGGCATCTACCTGACCTTCCGGGCGCGGGCGTCGTTCAACATCCTGCGGGCCGCGTACCCCACCGAGACGTTCCGCTTCCTGGACATCTGGGGCGCCTACTTCGCGGGCTACGGCTTCAACGCCGTGGTGCCCGCCCGCGGCGGCGACGTGGTGCGGCTGTTCCTGACCAAGACTTCGGTGCCGCGGTCCTCCTACCCGGCGGTGGCGGCCAGCTTCGCGGTGGAGGCGGGTTTCGACCTGGCCATGGGGGTGCTGATCCTGACCTTCGCCTTCACCCAGGGCGTGTTCCCCAAGCCGCCCGACTTCGCCGACCTGAACGCGTTCGACCTGTCGTACCTGGCCTCACATCCGCAATTCACGCTGCTCCTGCTGACCGCCATCGGGGTGGGCTCGTTGGTGGCGTTCGCCATGCTGTCGATGCGGGTCAAGGCGTTCTGGGCACGCGTGCGCCAGGGGCTGACGATCCTGTACGACCGCGACCGCTACCTGCGCGAGGTGTTCGCCGTGCAGTTCGTGGGCTGGCTGTTCAGGTTCGCCGCGTTCTGGTTCCTGCTGGAGGCCTTCAACATCGGCGGCTCGGTGCAGAACGTGCTGCTGGTGCTGGGCGTGAACGCCGTCGGCGCGGCCGTGCCGTTCACGCCCCAGGGGGCGGGCGTGACGCAGGCGCTGCTGGCCAAGGTGTTCGCCGACACCGCGGCGGGCGCGACCGTGGCGGCGTACTCGGTGGGACAGCAGATCGCCATCGGCGGCTTCGCGTTCGCCGTCGGCTTCGCGGCGCTGTTCTTCATCTTCCGAATGCGCAGCTTCAAGGAGATCATCGCCCGCGGCAAGGAGGACCGGGCGGCCGAGAAGGTGTCCGGCGAGCCTGCCTAGGCCGGCACCGGAACCCGGCCGCCGACCAGGTTGCGCACCAGGAAGTCGGTCTGGTCGGCCACAGTGGTCTCGAACTGGGGGTCCACGTAGATCTCGAAGTGGCCGATCGGGTAGCGCACCAGGTCCGCGTTGGGCGACCCCTCGGCCGCCTTCACGGCCGGCTTGGCCGGTGTGGTGTCGTCTTTGTCGCAGACGGCCACGAACACCGGCTGGCGCAGCTTGTGGAACTTCGCGTACGGCCGGTAGCCGCCCACGGCGAGCGCGATCCGGCCGGCCACGCGGTTCTCCCACGTGCTCCCGGGGGGATCGAGCGAGGCGAAGCCCGGTTCGGCCTCGGGCGCGGTCATCACGGCCACCGATCCGGGCCGGCCCACCGCGGGCAGGTAAGACGGCTCGCGCCGCAGCAATATGTTCACGCCGTCGCGCAGCCCGGCCGCGGTCAGGTTCAGCGCCATCTTGACGCCTCCGGCGGCGATCACCGAAGGACCGTCGGTGAACGGCGCCTGCGACACCACCGCCGCTATGGCCGGGTCCGCCGCCGCCACCTCCACCACGTGACCGCCGCTGAACGACGTGCCCCAGACCGCCACGCGCTTGGGGTCGACCTCGGGCAGGTTGCGCGCGTGGGCCACGGCGGCACGCCAGTCGGCCAGCTGCCGCGCGATGCTCAGCAGCTGGCGCGGCTGGCCCTGGCTGGCGCCGAAGTGGCGGTAGTCGAACACCAGCACCGCCATGCCCGCGGCAGCGAAGCGCTCGGCATAGGCGTCCAGGCGCTGCTCGCGCACGCCGCTGAAGCCGTGCGCCATGACCACGCAGGCGTGCGGGCCCTGGCCCTCGGGCATGTACAGCCAGGCAGCGCACTCGAGCCCGCCGGAGTCAAACGGCGAGTCGGTGCGGCCGGCGGCCACCGCGGCCTAGGCGCCGAAGCCCTCGCGCGCCTCGCGCACCAGGGCCACTGCCTCGGGGAACAGGTGCGACATAGCGGTGCGCAGCTCCTGGGTCTGCTGCTCGGCGTTGCCCTGCAGGTTCAGGCGCGACATGCCCGCCACGGTCATGTCCGCGGCCAGCTTGATCGCGTTGTCGGCCCACGCCACTTTCTGCGCTCCCTGCATCTGCTCCGCGAGCTCGGCCATGCGCTTGCGGAGCTCATCGGGATCGCCGAACAGGCCGCCGAATGGGTCTTCTGGGGACATGACCTCAGTGTAGGGGCCGGTCGCCGGCAGTTAGAGTCCCCGGCGTGGCTCCCCTGACGCCCGACCAGGTGCGCACCCGCGAGCGGGTCGAGACCGTGATCCGGATCGCCGCGCCTGCGCTGAACCTGGTGCTGGCGGCGGGCGAACGGCTGTCGAAGCTGGTCGAGCCCGAGGACCACGAGTACTACCCGCCGCGCACGTCGACGCCGGTCGCGCCCCCACCGCCCAAGTGAGCGACGAACAGCAGCTTCAGTGGGAGGCCGATAACGCCCCGCGGTTCGCCGCGGCGGCGTTCGCAAGCGCGCTGTTCTCCCTGGGCGCCTTTCTTGTCCAGGTGCTGGCCATCGGTGGTGGCGGGGGCAACGAGCGCGAGGCGCTCATCCGGATCGACGACCACCGCGGCGAGTTCTTTCTCAGCCTGGGCCTGCAGGCCGTGGCCTATTTCTCACTGGCGGCCGTGCTCTTCTACCTCGCTCGGGCCACCATGGCGCGCCGCGAGGAGGGCCTGAGGTTTCTCTGGCCGCTGATCCTCCTGGCGCCGGTCCTGCTGACCGTCGGCGGGGTGCTGACCCAGCTCGATCTCGGTCAGATCGCCGAGGACTTCGTGAGCTCCGGCCCGGCCACCAACGCTCGCGCCGAGGATCTGCTGGACGACCGGTCCGTGGTCAGTGGCGCTGTTCAGGCAGGGGGGACGCTGTTCATGGCCATTGCCTACGTGCTGGTCAGCATCAACGCCATGCGCGCCGGACTGCTCAGCCGCTTCATGGGCATCCTCGGGGTCATCGTCGGGGCGCTGCTGGCGCTACCGCTGATCCCCGGGGGCGCCCCGGTGGTGCAGCTGTTCTGGATCGTCGCGCTGGGCGTGCTGTTCCTGGGTCGCTGGCCGGGTGGACGCGGTCCCGCCTGGAGCGTGGTGGAGGCGATCCCGTGGCCCACCGCCGCCGACGCCCAGGCCGCTCGGCAGGCCGCCGCCGACGGTCCGCAGGAGCAGGTGGACGTGCCGGAGCCGGAGCCCGAGCCGGAGCCAGGGGAGCCGCGTGAGCGGCCCGCCTCGCGCAAGAAGAAGCGCCGCGGCAGCCACTGAGCTCAGCCCGCCTGCCAGCGCGAGAGCGTGACGGCACCGGTCGTGTCGATCGGCTCGGGCAGCGCTCGCACTCGCCGGTCCAGGTCCGACGGGTTGGTGTGCCGCGCAGACGGCCCCATGGCCGCCAGTGCCAGGGCCGCGGGGCGGTCCAGCCGCATCGACCACTTCAGCTCGCGGCTGTCTATGCGCTTCAGCTGTGATCCCAGCGTGTCGCGCAGGCGCTCCTGCTTGTGCGGGCCCACCGCCAGGAGCCCCAGCGGCGCCGCCAGTTCGGACAGGTGAGCCTTCGACGCCGTGGCCACCACCACGGTCCCGCCCGGGGCGAGCACGCGGGCGATCTCGGCACCCCCGCGCGGGGCGAACACCACCATGACCACGGCCGCACAGCCATCGCGAAGCGGCAGCCGGCGCCAGGCGTCGGCCACCACCGAGGACACACGTGGATGGGCGCGCGCGGCGCGGCGGGCCGCGTAGGGCGAGGCGTCGATGGCCACGCCGGTCCGATCGCCAACCGCCGCCGCCAGGTGGTGGCCGGTACCGGCGCCGATCTCGACCACCGCTCCGGGCGCCGCATCCGCGACCGCCTCCCGGAGCGCCCTGGTCAGCGGTCCGAACCAGCCGCCGTCCAGGAAGCCGGCGCGGGCCGCGACCATGGCGGCGTCGTCGCCGGCGGCGGCTCCCTGGGCGGCCAGGTTCACGTAGCCCTGGCGGGCGATGTCGAACGAGTGGCCCGCGGGACAGCGCAGCACGCGCTCGTAGCGCGCCAGGTGCTCGCGGCACACGGGACAGGCCAGCAGCTCTTCCATGGCACTATTTCAGCGCAGCGGCATGATGGCCGTGAGCGGCGGCTGTGTGCCCAGGCGGCAGCGCTCGATCCGCTTCAGCTCGCGCGGCGACGCGGGCTGATGGATATGCGGCGCCGGGTCCGGGCCGTCCTTCTGCAGCGGCCACGGATGGCGCGCGGCGGTCACCGGGCGCCCGCGCCGGTCCAGGCAGCGGAACGTCACATTGGTGGCGCCGGGGGCCACCTCGGCGTCACCGGTGACCGTGCCCAGCACCTCACCCAGGCCCGTGGGGCTTACGCTGTTCTCCAGCGTCATGCGCGCGCCCTTGGGGTCCTCGTCACCGCCGGCGGCCAGCGCCAGGGCGATCCCCGCGACGGCCAACAACGCCGCCAGGACGGCGCCGGCCTTCAGCTCGCTTGTCACACCCTCAGCGTAGGCCCAGGCGCTTCACGTAGCCGCGCAGTGTCTTGCCCTTGCGGGCCACGCTCCGGTCGGCCACGGCGATGTAGCTGACCTTGCCCTTGCGCAGCCCGAACACCACCGCGCCGCGTTTGGAGCGCACCACCCGGGTCGTCTTGCTGAGCTTGCGCAGGCGCTTGCCATAGCGCTTGCGCAGCGTCTTGACGCGCGTGCCGGGCGTGGTCTTGCCATACCGGTGGCTGCCGCGGTTGGTGGCGGCGATCCGGATCCGGCCCTTGGTGTCGAACACCGCTACGCCGCGTGCCTTCTTGCTCTTCTTCACGCAGTAGCGGTAGGTGCGGGTCTTGCGCGAGATGTTGCCCAGCGGCGGCCCGGCGCGGCGGGCGGTTGCCTTCTTGCCCTGGCCCAGCTTCAGCCGGCCGATGTTCTTGCGCCCGATCCTGACCTTGCTGGCCAGGCAGGGGGTGGGCTGGAAGCCCGCCCCGGTGCCGGCCAGGCGCCCGCGCGGCGTGGGCGGCGCCGGCAGCGTCGCCTTGTACACCTCGACGGCGTTGCGCCCGGCCGAGCCCAGCGCGAAGTCCGCCGTGGTGCCGTAGTAGGTGAAGCTGCCGTCGGCGTTGCGGTCGACCTTGAAGATGTGCGAGACCCACTCGTTCGCGCTGGCCGGGATGAAGTAGCCGGCCTCCTTGAAGTCGACGGTGCCGTCGGCGTTCTCGGTGAAGTCCACCACCTGGGTGCCCTGCGAGTACCAGCCCATGAAGATCCGGTTCTGTCCCGGGATCTGCTGGAACACGTGCGCCGTGCAGATGCTCTCCTGCGGGCGCGTGCGGATGGGCGCGCGGTAGATCGCCTTGGCGCCCTTGGAGTTCTTGGCGTATGAGCTGAACGCGTCGTCGGCGCTGGTGGGGCGCCGGTGCAGCAGCTTGTTCACGTCGTACAGGTGCACGCCGCCGTTGCCCACGCTGACGTCACCGGTCGTGCTGCACGTGGCGCCCGGAGGCAGGATGCCGCCGCCGCGCTCGTCGGTGGCCAGCAGGTAGCGCCCGGAAGCCGTCAGCTCCGCCTCGTGGTTGAAGTCGATGTCCTTGGTGGAGTCGAACGCGGGGTTGGCCGCGCCCGTGGCGGACTCACGGCCCTGGTGGAACGCGCTGCCGATCCAGCGCACGCCGGTCAGCGACGGCGAGCCCTGGGCCTTCCAGCCAGGCACGCCCAGGTCGGTGGTGGTCGCTGCGGGTCCGTCCACGCAGTCCACGATCTTCGCGCCGGTGCCGAACGGCGGCGCCGACGAGCTGTCGCGCACCGTGCACGGCAGCGCGGTGCCGCGCGGCTTGTCGTCGCGCGGGTTGGCCGGCGTGCCGCGGTTGTCGAACGCACCGCTCATGTCCATGCCGATCAGCGCGTTGCCGCCGGCGCACATCAGCCTGTCGTCGGGGTAGACCTCCAGCTCATGGCAGCCGTAGACGCTGTTCTTGTTGGTGTGGCCGAGCGCCATGTCGATCGACGGATAGCGGTAGCGGTAGACCTGTGGCCGGCAGCGCGCGCGCTTGGCCGCGACCGTGGTGCCGGCCGGGAAGTTCATGCAGCTGGACAGGTCGACCATCTCGAAGCCGTCCAGGTTCAGCGAGCTGCCCGTCTCGTTGTTGCGCGCCCCGGCGGGGTTCACCCCGATCGAGTCAGAGGTGGACGCGTAGGCGATGTGCGGGCGGCGCGGGTCCACGTTCACAGTGTGCGCCTCGCCGATGTGGCTGGTGAAGCCGATCTCGACCGGGTTCTTGATGTCCGTGACGTCGATGATCTCGAGCCCGCCCTGGGGCACGCCCTCCGCGCCGAACACGCCCTGGTCGTGGCAGCGCCCGGGGGCGTCGGTCGCGTCCAGGAGCAGCTGGGTGTCCTCGCGTGACGCGCTTGTGACATCCGCGTTCAGGATCGCGTTGCCCTTCGGCGTGGCCTCCACGTCGTGCTGGAGGCCGGTCGCGTCGGCGGCGTTGCTCAGGCAGGACGCGGAGCCGTGGCTGGACACCGGCTTGGGCGCCACCTTGCCGCCGTCGGTCAGCTGGAAGATCTCCTGGCCACCCTGGTTGGGCCCGATGCCCAGCGTGCCGGCGGAGACGAACGTGTTGGCTCCCTGGGTGAAGAAGTCGACGTCGGTGTGGGGGTTGCCGGTCGGGAAGGTCCTCAGCAGCTCCCACTTGGCGCCGGGGCCGCCGGAGGTGAAGGCGTTGGACGGGGGCGCCTCGAGCTGGATCGGCTGGCCGGCGTGGTCCAGCGTCATCTTCAGGTTGTGGCCGGCCACGGCCGTTGCCGGCAGAGCGAACAGCGCGGCAAGGGCTACGAGTATGGCGACACGACGGCGATTCATCAGTTGGCGCCTCCCCAGGCGGTGTCTTTGCTCCCCTAATGCTGGCGCCGGAGGCTACACGGCGCCGGCGGCATGTGCCAGACCCTCGTAGGCGGCCACGGGATCCGCGGCGCCGAACACCGACGATCCCGCTACCAGCAGCGTGGCGCCCGCCGTGACCGCCGGCGCGGCCGTGTCGGCGTCCACGCCGCCATCGACCTGGATCGGTACGTCGCCCGGCAGCAGCGAACGGAGAGTGTCGATGCGCGCGTTCGACTCGGGGATCCACTTCTGGCCACCCCAGCCGGGGTTGACCGTCATGCACAGCAGGTGGTCAAAGGAGCCGTGCAGCCCGTCCACCACGCCGACCGGGGTACCGGGATTGAGCGCCAGACCCGCGTGGCAGCCGGCCTCGCGGACGGCCTTGAGCGCGAAGTGGATGTGCGGGGTGGCCTCGAAGTGCACCGCGATCGAGTCGGCACCCGCGTCGGCGAACTCGGCCACGTGACGCTCGGGGCGTTCGACCATCAGGTGCACGTCCAGCCACCCGCCGGCGCCGTGCACCTGGGCGTCCAGGGCCTTGGTCACCGCCGCACCGATGGAGATCGGCGGGACGAAGTGCCCGTCCATCACGTCCACGTGGATGACCTTCGCCCCGGCGTCCATCACGGCGGCCACCTGGTCGCCCAGGCGGGCGAAGTCGGCGGCCAGGATCGAGGGGCAGATGCGACGCTCGTGCAGCACGCGGCGAAGCTAATCAGCTACGTGCCCCGGAACCACAACGGGGCCCGGACGAATCCGGGCCCCGTTGGGACAGCAGTCCTACTGCGAAGCCATCCGGGCTTCAGGGCTTGCCGTCCTCCTTCTTGTCCTCGGCCGGGTCGCTGGCCTTGTTCTCCTCGGCATCCGACTCCGGCACCGAGCTGCGAACGGTGTTCTCACACGAGCCGTTCGAGTTTGCCGGGGTGGCATCCACGATCACGTCGAACTGGTCGAGCAGGGCACGGTCACGGCCGGCGCCGCAGTCGATCCGGTCGACCTCGCCGTCGCGGGTGTGGAACCTGTCGTTGCCGTTTCCGCCGGTCAGCGCGTCCCCGATCGGGTCGCCCTGGAAGGCCACGTCACCGCGGGCCAGGGCCCACAGGTCGTCGGCACCGTCGCCGCCGAACGACTGGTCGGTACCCAGGTTGGCGAAGATGCGATCCGCACCCGGGCCGCCGGTCGAGATGTCGTCGTTGGCACCGCCGGAGATGAGATCCCGGCCGTTGCCGCCGTTGACCTTGTCGTTGCCGTCGCCGCCGTGCAGGCGGTCCTCGAAACGCCTCTGGCTGAACGGGGCACCGGGGCCGCCGTTCACGGTGTCGTCACCCTTGCCGCCGAAGATGCGGTCCTTGCCGCCGCCGCCGTTCAGGGTGTCGTTGCCGAGGTTGCCGGCGATGAAGTCCCAGCCGGCACCGCCGTTGACGGTGTCGTTGCCGGCGTTGCCGAACAACAGGTCGGCACGGCGCCCGGGGGCACCACCACCGCCGCCGAGGTTGTCGTCGCCGTTGCCACCGCGGACCACGTCGCGGCCCCGGTTTCCATTGGCCTTGTCGTTGCCGTCGCCGGCGAAGATCCGGTCGAAGCCGGCGCCGCCTCGGACGTTGTCGTCGCCGCCGCGGGCGTTGATGCGGTCCTTGCCGCCGCGGCCGTCGATGGTGTCTGCGTCGTTCGAGCCGTTGAGCCTGTCCTTGCCGTTGGTTCCCACGATCGTCGCGGCCAGCGCAGTGGCGGCGAAGAGGCATGAGAATGCGGCGAGAATGGTCAGGCTGAGCCCGATCCTTCCGCTACGCTGCTTCACAGGGGTTGCCTCCTACTTGGTGGTTGGGGGTTGCCCCTTCAACTCCCCTTAGCGCCAAAGTTGCGGCGCTATTGAGTCGCCGTCTGGCGGGCCTGGGTACGAATTTCGCTCAGGATCCGCTCCAGCCGCGGCTCTGTGTCCGAGTCGATGAAGTCCATCGCGGCGGCAACGGACGGATGTACTGCGGCGATCTGGGCGTGCAACTCGTGCGCCACCGCGCGGTATCCGGGGTGGCCCTCGCGCCCGGAGCGCAGTTCGATCAGGTGCATCGCCTCGCGCGCGTTCATGTCAAGCACGTAGCGGATGCGGTAGCCCAGGCAGAGGGCGTACGGCGCAAGCCGGGGCAGCCCTGCTTCCACCAGGCGGGTGTGCTCGGCGCGTGAGGCATCGAGCGCGCGGCGGTAGTCGTCGCCTACGCCGGCTTCGTCCAGCTCACCGGGCACGCCGGCGCCCAGATCGGGGCCCAGCGACTGCCACTGCACGGTGAGCATCCGGTGGCGCTGCAGGTCGCGGAAGGCGCCGTAGTCGGACACGACCTCGAACCGGTAGCGCAGCGACTCGAACCCCCGGCCGGGCCGGTGGCGGCGGTTGCGCCGCTCCCCGATCAGCTCGCCCAGCATCTGCGCGCGCTCGTCCGGGGGAAGGGCCCGCACCGCGGCGCGGGCCTCGGACTCAGGCGAGGCGGCAGACTCGAACAGCAAAGCGGACAGCAACTCGTCCTCGGAGCCCTGCACGTCCAGCAGCCGTACCGACGGCCCGGCCTCCTGCTCGCCGCCGCGAGTGTGGTCCAGGCCCAGCCGTGCCGCCCAGCGGTCGGCCGCCTGGCCGCGCTGCTCGAGGTAGCCCACCCACTCGCCGCCGCGGTCGGGCCGGTCCACACGCGCGACGAAGCTGGGCATCATCGTCTTCAGCTCGTTCAGGATCATCCGGCCGTAGTCGCGCGCTTCGGGCAGCGGCGAGGCCATCAGGCGCAGGATCATCTGCTCGTAGGCCTGGCCGCTGGCGAAGATGCCCATGTGCGACAGCGAGGCGGCGGGCAGCAGGCCGCGCAGCAGGTCCAGCGCCTTGGCCCGGATCGAACGCGCGTGCGCCGCTTCGTTCTCACCGTCGGCGCGCGGGAAGCGCTCGGCCGCCCACGCCTCGACCCGCGGCAGCGTGCGCGAATACGTGTCGAAGAGCAGGTCCATCGTGCGCGTGTACTCGGGCCCCAGCTCCTGATGGCGCCAGTAGCGGTAGCCGCCGGTGCCCTCCATCTCGGTGTCGTACGGGATGTAGCGCGTGGACTGCTCCAGGTACGAGGCCAGCCGGCCCCGCTGGAGCACCTTGGTCATCACGTTCGACACGTACTCGCAGGCGATGTGGGCGCCGCCGAGCTGGGCCACCGAATCGTCCCCATAGCCCAGGAAGATGCGCTCGTACAGCTTGGCCGCGCGCTCGCCCTCGGCACCGTCGAACGGCCTGGCCTCGCCGGTCGCGTCCGCTGCGAATTCGTCCAGGTAAAGCCGCCGCAGCGTGCCCTGGTAGCGCGAGTAACGGGCGAACAGCGCCCCCTTCACCGTTTCCGGCAGGTCCACCAGGCCGAACACGGGCGAGTCGAGGTTCGTGAAATGAGGGGCCAGCGCGGTGCGCTCGGACGGGCTGAAGCTCTCGACGGGGTAGTCCATGCGGGGTGGGCCAGCATAAACCCGCCTCCGGCGAACCAACGGTCAGGCCAGCCGCGTCTCCTGCACGCACTCCAGGATGGGGTCGCCGTCTGCGGGCAGCGCCTTCTCCACCTTCAGGTCGATGTGCAGCCCGTCGATGTCCAGGGTTGCCAGCTGGTTGTCGAAGTAGGGCCCGTCGCCGACCAGGCGCCAGCGGATCGACGGGTCGGACACGCCGGCAGACCGCGCCAGGGCGCGCGTCAGCGCCGCCACGGGCCGGGTGAACATGGACTTGATCGCGCGCCGCTCGCGGCTGTCCAGGGGGTTGCGCATCGGCGAGCACACGGCCTGGTAGACGGCGCTGCGCACTCCGGCGTCCGCCTTGAACGCCACCTCGCTGAGGTACGCGTGGTGCACGTCGCCGGACAGGGTCACGATGCTGGCCGGGGCCGCGCCGCGTTCGCCGGCACCCACCGCACGCTGGATCTCGGCCATGCGCTCGAACGACTCGTTGAAAGCCGCCCAGTGCTCCAGATCCACGTCCTGGCGGATCTTCTCGCCGAGCTTGGCGGCGGCGCCGCCCCAGGCGCCGGCACAGACTGCCTCGTTCCACGCCTCCAGGTGGTGCATGCCCGGCCCGAGCAGCCAAGGCAGCGAGGTGGCGATCAGCAGGTGGTCGAAGCCACCGGTGGCATGGTCCTCGACCCACTGCCACTCGTCGTCGTCCAGCAGCGAGCGGTTGCCCTCCTCGAGCTGACGCCCGCAGCGCGAGTCCACCACCACGACGCGCGTGCGGCCGACGTCGCGGTGAAAGCTCCAGCGGCTGAAGCCGGCCTCGCGGTCCGATCCGCGCGCGTACTCACGCAGGACCTGTGTGCCGTCGGTGAGTCGCTGGAGGCGATCCAATAGCCCGTCCTGGTCCTGCTCGTCGGGGCTCAGGTTCCCGACGTGCTGGTAGATCCAGTACGACATGAGGCCCGCCTTGATGTGCTCGTCCCACCAGTGGGTCTTGCGGATCTCCTCCACCCACGCGGCCGAGGTGTTCCAGTCGTCGTGGATGTCGTGGTCGTCGAAGATCATGGCCGACGACACCGTGGACAGCAGCCAGCGCGTGATCGGCTCGTTCCAGGACTCGTAGTAGAGCTTGCAGTACTCCTCGAAGTCCAGCGCGATCTCGCCCGGCTCCTGGCTGGTGTCGCGCCGCTCCTCGATGAACTCGCGCGTCTCGGGCGAGACCTCGTCGGCGTAGATCTGGTCGCCCACCCACAGCAGCAGGTCGGGCCAGGTGTCCGGGTCCTCGTGGCGCATGCGCAGCGCCGCGGTGCGCAGGGCGTCCACCTCGCGCCCGCGATCGTCCTCGTCCTTGGTCAGCGAGTACGGCGGCTCGTGCGGCACCGCCACACGGCAGGAGCCGAACGCGATCCGCGGCTGCTCGTCGTCGCTGTAGGTGCGGATGCTGCTGGGCGGCAGCTTGGACTTCGTCGACGGCCACACCTTCGTGCCGTCGAGCTCGACCTCGTACTCGTACGTGGTGCCGGGCGCCAGGTCGCGGATCTGCACCACGCCGTAGTGGTGCCCCGAAACGGTGAACGTGGGCGCAGTGGAGCCCAGCACCTGCACCTCGCACGGCTCGCTCGCCTCCACCCAGACCACGGCGTTGGTCCTGTCGACGTAGCGGAGCAGCGGTCCGAGGATGAGTTCGGGCATCGCGGAGTTGGTACCCGATCCGCTCTCGCCGGGTGTTAAGCGTGGATTGGGAGTTGGCCGGGGTACGGTGTGGGCGTGGAGCTCGAAGCTGCGATCAAGACGATCGGCACCGAGATCCACGACGCGCTTCCCCGGCCGTCGCGCAACCCGGTGAAGGTGGTGGACGCGCGGGCGATGGAGATGGCCGCGCGCGACGACGAGCTGCGCTCGGCCCTCTTCCGCCTGGTTGACGTGACGCCGGCCTGCCGCTCGACCGCCGACCTGGCCGGTCACCTGGCGGCGTACCTGGAGGAGGTGCCCGAGCGCCCGCCGGCGCTGGACGCTGCCCTGCGCGCCGCGCACTCCCCTGGCGGGGCACGGGCGCTTGGACGCGCGACCGCGGCTGGAGTTCGCCACATGGCGCACCGCTTCATCGCGGGGGAGACGCCGAAGAAGGCGCTGGGCGAGTTCCGGCGCCTCTGGGAGGCCGGCGTGGCCAGCTCGGTGGACCTCCTGGGTGAGGCCACGGTGACGACCGCCGAGGCCGACCACTACGCCACCCGCTGCCGCGACGCGCTGGACACCGTGGCGCCGGCGGCGGCGCGCTGGCCGGCCCGCGAGGCGCTGGAGCGCGACTCGCTGGGCGGCATCGCCAGGGCCAACGTGTCGGTCAAGGTCTCGGCGCTGACGCCCCACATCCGCCCCGAGGCGCCGCAGGTGGGCCGCGACGACGCCGGGGCACGGCTGCGGCCGCTGCTGCGGCGGGCGAAGGAGCTGGGTGCCTACCTGCACATCGACATGGAGTCGGTGGATTCGCTGGAGACCACGTTCGAGCTGATCTTCGGCGTGCTGGGCGAGGACGAGTTCCGCGACGGGCCGGAGGCGGGGCTGGTGCTGCAGGCCTACCTGCGCGAGTCGCCCCAGCAGCTCGAGCAGGTGCTGGAGTTCGTCCGCCGCAGCGGGCGCACCACCCCGCTGACCGTCCGTCTGGTGAAGGGCGCCTACTGGGATCACGAATTCGTGGAGGCCCGCCAGCACGGCTGGAGCGTGCCCGTGTTCGAGGTCAAGACCGACTCCGACCGCAACTTCGAGCTGCTCACGCGCGGGCTGCTGGAGGCGCGGGCCGGCGGGGAGGGGCTGCGCGTGGCGGTGGCCTCGCACAACCTGCGCTCGGTGGCCCACGCGGTGGCCTGCAACCGCTCGCTCGGCGGGCACGACGGCGACCTGGAGCTACAGGTGCTGCGTGGACTGGGCGACGAGCTCCAGCACGCGCTGTCGGCCAACGGCCTTCGCGTTCGTGCCTACTGCCCGGTTGGCGACCTGGTGGCGGGCATGGCCTACCTGGTGCGGCGGCTGCTGGAGAACACGTCCAACGACTCGTTCCTGGGCGACCAGCAGCGCGGCGTGCCGATCGACGAGCTGCTGGCCGCGCCGTGAGCACCCGTGGGCGTCCGCGCGCGGGCTCGGCGAGAACGGCGGCTGGGTAGGGGGTGGGTGTGTAACGGAATGGGCCCGCTGTAACCGTCCCGTCGCTCTCAGCGCGACCCCCAGGCGAGCTTTGCTGCCTAGCTGTTGTCCTACGACAGTAAGTTGGCAAAGCGCCGCCGTGGGGACGGCGAACTCGAGTCCGCGAGGTGGCCCGCCGCGCCGGCGATACGTTTCATCGCAGCCGTGACCGCCCTGTCCGACTTCACCAACGAGCCCGTTGCCGAGCTGCGGCGCGCGCCCGCGCGCGACAAGCTGTTGGAGGCACTGCGGGCGCTGGACGCCACGCTCCCGTTGGAGGTGCCCATCCTGGTTGGAGGCGATCGCGGGGCGACGACCGGCCTGGCCTCCACCGACCCGGGCCAGCCGGAGCGGGTGGTGGCCGAGGCCGGCATGGCCGGCGCCGCCGACGCGGCCGCCGCTGTGGAGGCCGCGCAGCACGGCTTCCACGACTGGGGCGCCAGGTCGGCGGCCGAGCGCGCATCCGTGCTGCGCGCCGCCGCCGCCGAGCTGCGCGAGCGGCGCGCCGAGCTGGCCGCGCTGATGGTGCGCGAGTGCGCCAAGCCCTGGCCCGAGGCCGACGCCGACGTGTGCGAGGCGATCGACTTCCTGGAGTACTACGCGCTCGCCGCGCCCGCGCTGGAGCGTGGACCGGAGCTGGCGCAGGTGCCGGGCGAGCGCAACACCATGCGCTACGCGCCGCGCGGTGTAGTGGCGGTGATCGCGCCGTGGAACTTCCCGCTGGCCATACCCACCGGCATGACCGCCGCAGGGCTGGCGGCGGGCAACGCGGTGGTCCTGAAGCCGGCCGAGCAGTCGCCTGGTTGTGCGCTGGCGCTGGTGCGGGCGCTCCACCGCGCGGGCGTTCCACCCGACGCGCTGGCGCTCCTGCCCGGCGAGGCCGAGGCCGGCCGGGCGCTGGTGGAGCACCCGGGCGTGCACGTGATCGCTTTCACCGGCTCGGGCGCAGTCGGGCTGGACATCGTCGAGCGGGCCGCGCGCACACCCGAGGGGCAGGGTCACGTCAAGCGCGTGGTGGCCGAGATGGGCGGCAAGAACTGCGTGATCGTGGACTCCGACGCCGATCTGGACGAGGTCGTGCCGGCGGTGGTGGCGTCGGCTTTCGGGTTCGCGGGCCAGAAGTGCTCGGCCTGCTCGCGCGTGCTGGCCCACGAGGCCGTTGCCGGCCACCTGGTCGAACGGCTGGCCGGGGCGACCGAGGTGCTGCGTGTGGGGCAGGCGGACGACTTCGCCACCGAGGTCCCGCCGGTGATCGAGCGCGAGGCGCAGGAGCGCGTGCGCGCGCTCGGCGAGCAGGCTGCCCAGCGAGGGCGGATCGCGGCGCGGGTGGACGACGTACCGGACGGCGGCTGGTTCCTGGGGCCCACGGTGGCCGCCGACCTGGATCCCAACGCGCCCGTGCTGGGCACCGAGGTGTTCGGGCCGCTGGTGACCGTCGAGGCGGTGGCCTCGGTGGAGGCGGCCTGCGACGTGGTGGAATCGCTGCCGTTCGCCCTGACCGGCGGCCTGTTCTCCCGTAACCCCGAGGTCGTGCGCGCGGTCTCCTACCGCTCACCGGTCGGCAACCTGTACGTGAACCGGGGCGTGACCGGAGCCATGGTGGGCCGCCAGCCCTTCGGCGGCAACCGCCTCTCGGGCAGTGGTTCGAAGGCCGGCGGCCCCGATTACCTGCTCCAGTTCGCCGAGCCGCGCGTGGTGACCCAGAACGTGATGCGCCACGGCCTCGTGGTCGACTGACATAGCATCGCGCTCATGAAGATGCGCGCCGCAGTCCTGGAGGAGTTCGGCCGGCCGCTCAAGGTCCAGGAGGTGGACCTTGCCGAGCCCAAGGAGGGCGAGGTGCTGGTGCGCCTGGAGGCCTGCGGGGTGTGCCATACGGACATGTACACGGCGTCCGGCGCCGACCCGTCGGGCTACGCGCCCACGGTGCTGGGCCACGAGGGGGCGGGCATCGTGGAGAAGACCGGCCCCGGCGTGTCATTGGTGCGCGAGGGCGACCGTGTGGTCACGTTGTTCAGCCCCCAGTGCGGCGAGTGCGAGCACTGCATCAGTCCGCGTACCAACCTGTGCATGGCCATCCGGGCCGAGCAGGGGCTCGGGCACCTGCCCGACGGCACCACGCGGCTGAGCCGTGACGGCGAGGCCATCCGCCATTTCATGGGCACGTCCACGTTCGCCGAGTACACCGTGATGCCGGAGATCGCGTTGGCCGTGGTCAGCCCCGACGCGCCGGCCGACCGCGTGTGCGTGTTCGCATGCGGGCTGTCGACCGGGCTGGGGGCGGCCATCAACACGGCGGGTGTGGAGCCCGGATCGACCGTGGTGGTCTACGGCGCCGGCCTGGTCGGCCTGGGCGCCGTGGCCGGGGCGCGGTTGCAGGGCGCCGAGCGGATCGTGTGCGTGGACATGTCCGAGGAGCGGCTGGAGATGGCGCGCGGGCAGGGCGCCACCGAGACGTTCGTGGGCGGTGACGACAGCGTGGACAAGGTGCTGGAGATGACCGGCGGCATGGGCGCCGACTACACGTTCGAGGCCACCGGCAACGTGGACGTGATGCGCCAGGCGGTCGAGTCGGCGCGCATGGGCTGGGGCCTCTGCACCATCGCCGGCGTTGCCGGCAAGGGCGAGACGCTGGACGTGGTCCCGCGCTTTCTGATCACGGGGCGGCGGATCGCCGGCTCGTCCTTCGGCGGGGTCAAGGGGCGCGACCAGGTTCCGGTGTTCGTAGAGCGCTACCTCGACGGCGAGATCGACGTGGACTCGCTGATCTCGCACAAGCTGACCCTTGACGAGGTGAACAAGGGCTTCGAGCTGATGCACGCGCAGGACGGGATCCGCAGCGTGATCGACTTCGCCTGATGCCCGCCACCGTTGTCGCCCTGCACGGGATCTCGTCCAACGGGCACGCCTGGGACGCGGTCCGCCGCGAGCTGGACGGCGACGTGCGGCTGCTGACGCCCGACCTGCGCGGCCGCGGCGACAGCGGCCAGGCGCCGGGTCCCTACGGCCTGGCCCGCCACGTGGATGACCTGGTGGCGGTGATGGACGCCGCGGGCCTGGACAGAGCGGTCGTGGCCGGTCACTCGATGGGCGCCTACGTGGTGGCGCTGATGGCCGTGAGCCACCCCGAGCGGCTGGAGTCGGTGGTGCTTGTGGACGGAGGCCCGCCGCTGCCGGTGCCCGACGGCGCCGACCCGGACGAGCTGCTGGAGGCCACGCTGGGCCCGTCGATCGAGCGCCTGTCCAAGGAGTTCGCCAACCGCGAGGCCTACCACGACTTCTGGCGCGAGCACCCGGCGTTCGCCGGCTACGACGTACGCGACGAGGACCTGATGGCCTACGCCGACCACGACCTGCGCGGCAGCGCTCCCCACCTGCGCTCCAGCGTTGCCGAGCAGGCGGTGCGCACTGACGGCCGGGAGTTGATCGCCGACCACCAGGTGCGTACGGCGCTTGAGACCATGCGCGTGCCGGGGGTGTTGCTGCGCGCCCAGCGGGGACTGCTCGATCAGCCCGAGGCGTTCATTCCGGCCGCCACCGCCGCGGCGTTCGACCACCCGACCGTGACCCTGCACGAGGTCGCCGACAGCAACCACTTCACGATCCTGATGGGCGCCGCCGGGGCCCATGCGGTGGCGGACGCGATCCGCGCCCGTCTCTAACCTCGCGGCCATGGATCCGGGAGTGCAGGCTCCGACCCGGCGCTGGTGGGGCAATCATCTGGGGGAATTCCGGTGGCAGGCCGAGTTGGCCCGGCTGACCGTGGACCCCGTCTACCGCGGCCAGGGCGTGCCACGCGGTGACGGAGCGCCCGTCGTGCTGATCCCGGGCCTGTTCGCCGGCGACGGCTCGCTCGAGGTCATGGCCGGCTGGCTGCGCCGTATGGGCTATGACGCTCGCGGCGCGGGCATCTTGTCCAACGTGGACTGCTCCGACCGCGCGCTCGACCGGCTCGAGCACCGGGTCGCGCGGGTGCGCGGGGAGACCGGGCGCCAGGTGGCCCTGATCGGCCACAGCCGCGGCGGGCACTTCGCCAAGGCGCTGTCCCACCGCCACCCGGACTGGATCTCGGCCGCCATCTCCATGGGCGCCGGGCTGGACTCCCCGTTCGACGTCAGCGTCCCGCTACAGGGGGTGCTCAAGGTGGCGCGCGGCGTGTTCGCGCGCACCAGCGACCGGGTCGAGCGCAACGGCTGCTTCACCGAGCACTGCCGCTGCAAGTTCACGGCCGACTTCACCGCTCCGGTGCCGGAGGAGGTCCCGTTCACCGCCATCTACTCCAAGGGCGACGGCGTGGTCTGGTGGGAGGCCTGCCGCGCCGACTGGGCGACCAACGTGGAGGTCACCGGCAGCCACGTCGGGCTGGCCTTCAACCGCAAGGTCTACGCCGCCGTTGCCGAGGCCCTGGCGCGTGACACCCGAGGCAGGAGCGCAGCGCGACCGTTGGTCGCGTGAGCACCAAGCCAGAACTTCTTAGCCGTGAACGTACTCGCCGGGAGCGTCCGCTAGCGGCGTGAAGCCGCGCTGGCCCAGCTTGGCCGGCTTGCGCTTGCTCTTGCCGGAGCGCTCGCCGAGCCACTGCGACCAGTCCTCCCACCACGTACCGCGCTGCTTGCCGGCCTTCTCCAGCCACTGCTCCGCCGACTCGGGGTTCTCGGGGTTGGTCTGGAACGAGGCCTTCTCGTTGCCCGGGGGGTTCACCAGCGCCGCGATGTGGCCGCTGGTGGACAGCACGAACCTGGGCTTTGAGCCGAACAGCTGCGTGGTCTTGTAGGCGTTCTCCCACGGAATGATGTGGTCGGCGATGCCGGCCACCAGGTAGGACGGGGCGGTGATCTTCGAGAGGTCGATCGGCGTGCCGAGCACGGTCATCGCGCCCGGGTGCACGATCGAGTTCTCGATCGACATCTGCAGGAAGTCGCGGTGCAGCCCCGCCGGCAGGTTGGTGGAGTCCGCGTTCCAGAACAGGATGTCGAACGCCGGCGGCTCCTTGCCGAGCAGGTAGTTGTTGACCCAGTAGTTCCAGACCAGGTCGTTGGGCCGCAGCCACGCGAACACGCCGGATAGCGACTGACCCTTCAGGTAGCCGCGCCGGGCCGAGTCGGCAATGGCCAGGGCGGCCACCTCGCGGTCGACCATGGCGCCGATGGTGCCTGCTCGCTCGTTGTCCAGCACGCAGACGCCAAGCGTGACCCCGGCCAGGCGGTCACCCTCGCCCGTGGCCGCCAGGTGGGCGGCCACGGCGGAGGTCAGGATCCCGCCGGCGCACAGCCCCAGCAAGTGTGCGCTGTCGGAAGCCGTGATGGCCTGGGCGGCGTCCAGCGCCTCGATCACCGCGCCGGCGTAGGTGTCCAGGTCCCAGTCGGCGAACTGCTCGTCCGGGTTGCGCCAGGAGATCGTGAACACCTGCTGCCCGGCGTCCAGCTGGTGCTGGACCATGCTGCGGTCCTCGGCCAGGTCGGTGATGTAGTACTTGTTGATCATCGGCGGCACCACCAGCAGCGGCACCTCGTGCACCTCGCTGGTGCGCGGCTCGTACTGGATCAGCTCGAAGACATCGGTGCGGAGCACCACCGCTCCCGGCGTGACGGCAATGTTCTCGCCGATCTCGAACTGCGAGGTGTCGACCATGTTCGGGATCCGCGGCGGCCGGGCCATGTCCCGGACGAACTTGCGCGTCCCGTCGACCAGGTTCGACCCACCGTTGTCCAGCGTTGCCTTGATCACCGCCGGGTTGCCGGCCGGGAAGTTGGTGGGCGCCAGCGCACCGACCACGTTGTCGGCCGCGAAGCGCAGGCGGCGCTCGTCCTGCCAGTCCAGGTCGGCGTCGTCGATCAGCCCGTCCACCTCGCGGCCCCAGAGCAGATAGAGCTGCGACAGGCGCCTGAACGCGGGGTTGCCGCGCCAGGCGTCGTCCTTGAAGCGGCGGTCGCCCTTGGGCGGCTCGATCTCCGAGCGCCCGGCCCACACCTTGGCCGACTCCACCACCGTGGTCGCTGCCCGCTTGGCCACGCGGTCCGGCCGGGTCGCCAGCCGGGCAGTGGCCTTCGCGATCGGTTTCCCGGGGATGAACCGGCTCAGGCCCCCTTGCCCCGAATCGGTCAGCAGGGCATCCATGGCCGCGGCCTGGGGGCGCGGCGCCTGGTCCGCCTCGGGTGCCTGTTTTTCGGTCGCGGTCACGGATCCCTCTCGCAGAGGGGGTGCCCGATACCGGCGCGGCCTACTCGCTCTTGGCGCCCTCGGCGTCCGGCGCCTCGATCTCGCGCTTGAGGATCTTGCCGGTCGGGCCCTTGGGCAGCTCGTCCAGGAACCACACCTGACGCGGGTACTTGTAGGCAGCCACCTGCTCCTTGACGTGCGACTTGATGGCGTCGGCGTCCACGTCCTCGCCCTCCTTGAGCACGATCGCGGCGCCCACCTCCTCGCCCAGCTCGTCGTGGGGCACGCCGATCACGGCAGCCTCCTGGACCGACGGATGCTCGTAGAGCACCTCCTCGATCTCGCGCGGGTAGACGTTGTAGCCGCCGCGGATGATCAGCTCCTTCTTGCGGTCGACGATGAAGTAGTAGCCGTCGTCGTCGCGCTTGCCCATGTCGCCCGAGAAGAACCAGCCGTCCACGATCGCCTCGGCCGTGGCTTCCTCGCGCTCCCAGTAGCCCTTCATGATGTTGTGGCCCTTGATGGCGATCTCGCCGACCTCGCCGTCGGGCACCTCGTTGTGGTCGTCGTCGACCAGCATCATCTCCACGCCCTCGATCGGAGTGCCGATCGAGCCGGCCTTGTTCTCCTTGTCGGGGTGGTTGAAGGACGCGACGGGCGATGTCTCGGACAGGCCGTAACCCTCCAGCACCTTGCAGCCGAACTGCTTCTCGAAGGACCGCATCACCTCTTCGGGCATGGCCGACCCGCCGGACATGCACACGCGCAGCGTGGAGGTGTCCACGTCGTCCTTGTTGGAGGCGTGCAGCATGCCGTTGTACATCGTCGGGACGCCCTGGAACAGCGTGATGCCGTCGCGCTCGATGATCTCCAGCGCCTTCTGGGGATCGAACCGCGGGATCATCGAGACCATCGCCTGGGCGTGCACCGCGCCGTTGAGCGTGCAGGTCTGGCCGAAGCTGTGGAACAGCGGCAGTGCACCCAGCAGCTTGTCCTCCTTGGAGATCTCGCCCAGGTGGTCGGCAGCCACCGTGCAGTTCTTGTACATGTTGGAGTGGGTCAGCTCGGCGCCCTTGGGCTGGCCCGTCGTGCCCGACGTGTACAGGATCACGGCGGTGTCGTCGGGGTCGCGGTCCTCGAGCACGTGGGCCGGCTCCTCGACCTCGCCCAGCAGCTTCTCGAACTCGCCCGGGTTGACCAGGATGCATTCCACGCCGGCGTCGTCGGCGCCCTTGGTGGCGGGCTCCTCGAAGTCGCCCCATGCCACCAGCAGCTTGGCGCCGGGGTCGTCCAGGTAGTACTTGACCTCGCGCCCCTTGAGCAGCGGGTTCATCGGAACCACCACGCCGCCGGCACGCAGCACGCCGTAGTAGACCACCGGGAAGTAGGGGACGTTGGGCAGCATGATGCCCACGCGATCGCCGGGCCCGACACCCTTCTCCTTGAGGATCGCGGCCATGCGCGCGCTGCCCTCCTCGAGCAGGGCGAAGCTCATCTCCGTGTCGTCCAGCTTGACCGCGATGCCGTCGGGGTTGTCCTCGGCGGCCTTGGTCATGATCCGGGCCAGGTTGTCGCTCACGTGCTCTCTCCTCCTCGGCTTCCAGTTCCCTACAGGGAACCTAGTGCCCCGAAGCGGCCGGCGGGGAACCTCGCGCGCCTAGCCCGGGTTGGCGGTGATGGTGCAGAGCGCGTAGCGCGGCTCCGGGGTTGCGGCCGCCTCGGCACGGCCGGCCTCGGCCACCGCGGCGGCCGGGGCAGTCGATGTGGCTGCGGCTCCGGGGGGGTCGAGCGTGGACACCGGGCCGCGCATCGCGCCGCGCAGCGCGGCGGCCAGCGCCTTGCGCTTGCCGGCCAGGGAGCGCGCGGCGATGCCCACGGCCACGACGCGCTTCTTGCGCACCAGGTACACGCGCCGGGCGCCGCCCTTCAGCCGTCGGCCCACGTACACGCCCGAGGCCACCCGCTTCGCGCGTCCACGCAGTGCGCGCGAGCGCGAGCCGGGCCGCACCTTGCCGGAGCGGTGGCGGCGGGCGGTCGAGGTCAGCAGCACCGCGCGGGATCGGCTGTTGAACGCCGCGGTGACGGCGCCCTTGCTGCGCTTGACGCACCAGCGGTAGTAGGCCCCGGGCCGCGCGGTCGGCTGGCCGGCGCGGCGCAGCAGTCCGTGGGCGTGCGCGCCCAGTGGGACGCGTCCCAGCAGCCGCCGCGAGGTGACCTCTGCCGTCGCGTTGCGGCAGGTGGTCTGCTTGACGCCCTCGGTGCGCTCCCACATCTGCAGGTAGGCCTCTGCGCCGCGGTTCATCTCGCGCGCCATTTGCGGGCCCCCGGTGCGGCGCAGGTCGGCCAGCCAGTCGGCGTACAGGCCGTAGTGGGCCACGCCTTCCTTGTTGTAGTCGAAGGTCCGCTGGCCGGTGACCTGGCGGTCCATCTTCGTCTTACCGTCGAGCGCGGTGAACGGGTAGGCCAGCGGCTTTTCGGGCGGCGAGCCCTGCACCGCCAGGCCGTTGGTGTCCGAGCCGAAGCCGAAGCCGAAGTAGAAGCGCTTGTCGCGCAGCTTGCGGTAGGCGGCCCACTGCTTGACGAAGCTCGCCGCCCCTTCCGAGCCGGCGGCGGGCGTGACCACGCCGCCCAGCTTGTAGATGCGCGGGTAGTTCAGCGGCGACGCCCACGTGTGCGCGGAGATCACGCCCGAGTAGCGGCGCTTCTCGAGGATGTCCAGCGTTTGGTTGCGTGTCAGCGCACCCATGTGGTCGATCTCCACGATCGACTTCGAGTCCATGAGCTTGTCGATCATGTACCGGCCCAGCGCCGTGAGCCCGCGCGCGTTGCAGTGCGGCCCCGGTGGATAGACCGGGGTCTGGCCCCCGATGACGCCCTGGAGCGGGGTGCCGGCCACGGCGCCTGCAAGCGCCCCGCCGTTGCCGGTCTGCGTGTTGTCCGTCTCGGCGCCGGGGCACGTCCTGGCGTCCCAGAAGCTGCCGAAGGCGAGCTTGTTGCCTGGGTTGACCACGAGGCCGGTCGTGCCGCCGTCCATCTTCGTGCCGCCCAGGGGGTTGTCGAACTTGTGCACGGGGAAGAACGAGCGCACGCCGAGCTTGCGGAACTCGGCCAGCCCGCGGTCGATGTCGCCGCGGTCGCACGCGGCCGTCTGGTCGTTGCCGCGGCAGCCGAACAGCGCGGAGGTCTCCATGCCCATGACCACGGCGAGCTTGCCGTCGGCGATTACGCGGCGCGCCTGGAAGGGGTCGGTGACCACGCGCAGGAAGCCCTTTCCGGGGCCGCCGTACTGGGCGTCGATGTAGTCCTGCATTTCGAGGAGCCGCTTGCGCTGGAGCTTCGCGCCGTCCATCTCGTCGCAGGAGTTCACGCGGTTGCTCTGCAGGTTGCACAACACGTCGTTGTCCACCAGCAGCGTGACCATCATCCGCAGGCCTGACCGCCACGAGCGCTCGACCCACTTCCAGTACGTGCCCTCGTAGGTCAGCGCGTGGGCGCTGGGCCAGTCCTTGAACGTGGGGTACCCGACCTGGTCCATCGAGGACACCGGTGAGCCCGTGTCCAGCAGGTTCTGCAGCGGTGCGCCCGATCCGGCCGGGCCGCGGTCCTTGCTGCAGTCGGGCAGGGCGTCCTGGATTCCCAGCGGGCTGAACGCCTTGCCGCAGTGGAACTTGCCGCCGATGAACTCGTACGCCGTCAGGTGCCCGTGGGCGTCCAGCGTGCCGCTGACCTCGCCCAGCCGGGTCGCGCCCTTGAAGGCCGGGCCCTTGGCGCCCGCGCTGGCCTCGGGGAAGCGAGCGCACGCGCCCGTGCGCACGAACGAGAAGCGGCCGTGCTGCGACCGCACCGACGCGTCGACCGTCCACACCGACGGCCTGCGGGTGAAGGCCGTCCGCCGGCCGCGCGGCGCCAGGTAGTCGCCCTTGGTTCCGTACAGCAGGTACTTCCCGAGGGTGGCGGCCTTCATACGGAACGGCTCGGCCCGGGCGACGCTGCGGGTGTAGCCGCTGCGGGACACGTAGGCGCCCGTGTCCGCGGACCGCACCGCGAAGCAGCCGTTGGCCAGCGAGTAGCGCGTCTCGGCCCCCTGCGCCGCGGCGGGGAACAGGGCGACCAGCAGAAGTCCGATCGCCATCAACCACCCTCGCCGCACCGCAGGAGTATGACCCGTCTACGACAGCTCGGCCAGTACCAACCGGTAGCCCAGCTCCATCTCGGCGCGTTGGCGCAAGTACCCATGGCGGCGGTCCCACGCGCCGCTGCGCAGATCAGCCTCCAGCCGCTCCATCGCTCGCGCCACCACATGCTGGTCCATGGCCCGCATGCCGGACATCCCGTCCCGCACGACCGGGTCGAGGTAGGCCTCGGGCCGGGCCCAGAACGCCTCGATGAACCCATCGCGGCAGTCGGCGGGGATGGGCACCGGCCACACGGTCACGTCGCCGCCCAGGCGCCCGGCCAGCGCCGCCGGGGAGTCGAACCGGAACAGGTCGAGCTCGCGCAGCTCCGGCAGGTACTCGGCGGTCAGCCAGGACTCGGCCGCGACCTCGGGGTCCCAGGTCAGCACGACCACGCGGTCGCGAGCCACCCGCCGCAGCTCTGCCAGGCCCCGGTCCACGTCGTCCCAGTGGTGCACGGTCATGACCGCGAGCGCGGCGTCGAAGCTGTGGTCGTCGAAGGGCAGCGCCTCGGCGGCCGCGCGCAGGCATGGCGCCGCGGTCGGGGGGCGCTGGTCGATCATGGTCTGGGACGGCTCGACCGCGGTGACGCCGCGGCCCGCCGGCTCGTAGCTGCCGGCGCCCGCGCCCACGTTCACCACGGTCCGCGCATCGCCGAGCGCCGAGTCGATGGCGGCGGCGATGCGCGGGTCGGCCTCGCGTGTGCGCGCGTATCCGGGGCCGATCTGGTCGTACCGGGCCACGCGCTCGACGCTATCGGTCACCGAACGGTCACACGCGGCCCGCGGGCGAGGCGGACACTCCGCGCATGCCGGTGGTGGTCGACCAGGTACGCAGCCTCGTAGAGCACGTGGTGCCGGGCGGGCCGCGGTGCCTGGTCTGCGGCCGGGTCGTCAGGCCGGGCGAGCCCGAGGTGCGCCTGCGCGGGAACGGCCACGTGCACCGCGCATGCGCCACCTACCGGATGCGGCGCCGCCCCGAGGGCGAGGGCCGGCTGGGCTACCCGCCGCGGGGGTAGGTGGCGTTATCCGGCCGATCGCGAGGGGCCGCGGCGGCTGGCCGTCACCAGACCCGGCCCCAGCCGGGCAAATCGACGGCCAGAAGCGAATCGTTGCCCGGTCCGGGGGCCGGTGCCGAGCTTGCGCCTAGGGGTGGATCCTCTCGCCCGCCGCGCACATGGCCACGTACTTGGCGATCCGCCGGGCGCGCGTATCGGGCCGCTTGGCATCGTGGATGCGGTGCAGGATCGCGTAGCGGTTCTGGGAGTTCAGGGAGTCGAAGAACTCGGCCGCCGCCGGGTCGGCGTCCAGCGCGGCGCGCAGGTCGGCGGGCACCTTGGCCGTGCTGGGTGGCTCGTACGCGGCTTCCCAGCGGCCGTCCGCCTTGGCGCGCTCCACCTCGGCCAGGCCCGCAGGCTGCATCGCCCCGGAGGCGATCAGCTGCTCGGCCTGCTCGCACATCAGCCGTGACCACTTGCTGCGCGCGCGTCGGGGTGTGAAGCGCTGGGTGAACCAGGCGTCGTCAACGCTCCGGCGCTGGCTGTCGATCCACCCGAAGCACAGCGCCACCTCCACCGCCTCGGCGTGCGTGACCGACTCGATCCCGGAGGCCTTCTTGGCCAGCTCGAGCCACACGCCGTCCGGGTGGTTGGCGTGCTCGGCGGCCAGCCACCGCCGCCACTGCTCCTGATCGACGAACTTCACCCGTCGCAGTTACAGCATCGAGCTGATCGACGTGCCCGCGTCGCGGCAGAGGTCGAACAGCGGCGACGGCAGGATGCCGAAGAAGACGGTGGCGGCTGCCGCCAGCACCGCTACGGCAACCACCTCGGGCTGGGCCTTGGCGTCGCCCTCCGGCGACCAGCCCTTGACGACCTTGACCGTCCGCGGCGGCAGGGTGGGGAGCTCGATCGAGAAGCTGCCCATCCACATCACGGCCAGCACGCGCAGGTAGTACACCAGCGAGATCATCGAGCCGACCACGATCGCGATGCCCAGCCAGGCGTAGTCGCCGGCCACCGAGGCGTCGATCAAATAGAACTTGCCCATGAAGCCGGCTGTTGCGGGGAAGCCGGCCAGCGACAGCATCGCGATGGTCATCGGCCAGGCCAGCCAGGGGGCGGCGGCGCCCAGGTCGCGCAGCGACTCCAGCGAGTCGCCGTGCTCGGACACGCGCTCACGTGCGGCCACCACGGCAAACGCGGCGACGTTCATGAACAGGTAGGCGATCAGGTAGAAGCAGACCGCCTGCAGCCCCAGGCGCGTGCCCACCACCACCCCGGCCAGCAGGTAGCCGGCCTGGGCCACACCGGACCACGCCAGCATCCGCTTCAGCGACGACTGGGCGATGGCGCCGACGTTGCCGATCACGATCGTGGTCACGGCCAGAACCGCCAGCCACGGCGCCCACTGGGTCTGCGCGGACGGCAGAGCGTGGTCCAGGAAGCGCAGCAGGATGGCGAACGCCGCCACCTTGGTGGCCACGGCCATGAAGCTGGTAATCGGAGTGGGGGCGCCCTGGTACACGTCGGGCGTCCACTGGTGGAACGGCGCTACCGAGGCCTTGAACGCCAGCCCGGCCACCACCAGAGCCACGCCGGTCAGCAGCAGCGGGTCGGTGACCGAAACGCTGTCGCCCACGGCGTCGGCGATCCCCTGGAAGTCGGTGTCGCCCGCGGCGCCGTAGACCAGCGCCAGCCCGTAAAGCAGCGTGGCCGACCCGACCGAGCCGATCACCAGGTACTTCAGCCCCGACTCCAGCGACGTGGCGCGCCGGGTCTCGGCCGCACACAGCACGTACAGCGGGATCGACAACAGCTCCAGGCCGATGAACAGCGTGACCAGGTTCTCGGCGCCGGCCAGGATGACCATGCCCAGGATCGAGCTCAGCAGCAGCGTCATGTACTCGCCGGCGCCGGCCTCGCGCGCAACGTCGGCGCGCAGCGACAGCACGATCGTGGCCAGCCCCATGACGAAGAACAGCAGGCTCAGGAGCAGTGCCAGCGTGTCGATGGCCAGCGCGCCGGCGATGATCGGGTTGCTGTCGCCCTGCTCCCAGTTGGCGATGGTCAGCCCGCCGGCGGTGAGCAACGACGCGGCACCCACCAGTGGGACGAGCGCGCGCTGGACGAAGCGGCCGGGGAACAGGCCCACCATCAGTGCGGCCACCGCGCCACCCACGAGCGCCAGCACGGGCGACAGGCCCATGTAGTCGATCTCGGGCGCCTTGGAGGCGGCGATCAGGAGGTTCATGGCGCCGCTCTCTGAGGCTCGTTGGGGTCGACCGGCACCTGCTGCGACGGGTCGGCCGGCGCCTGTTGCGAGGGGTCAACGGGCACCTGCTGCGACGGGTCGGCCGGCACCTGCTGCGGCGCGGCCTCGGCGGCGGTCTCGGCGCTGTCGCGGTCCGCCACGCGCGCGGCCGGCAACACCTTGGCGTTCGTGGCCCTCTCGGCCGGCTCGAGCATGACCTGCGGGTACACGCCCAGCGCCACGATCACCAGCACCAGCGGCGCGATCACGGCGAAGTCGAAGGCGCCGACGTCACGCCGATCGTCGGCCACCCCCGCGCCGACGCGGTTGTGCATCGAGCGCTGGAAGATCCGGATCATGTACACGGCGGCCAGCGCCACGCCGATCGAGGCCACGACGGCGAACACGAGCTTGTCCTCCAGGGCGCCGAACAGGATCAGGATCTCGCCCACGAAGTTGGGCGTGCCGGGCATGGCCAGCGTGGCCAGGGCGACGACCAGGAACAGGGTGGCCAACACGGGTGCGCGGAAGGCCATTCCGCCCAGCCGCTCCAGCGTGGCCGGGCCCTTGGCACGGGCGGTCAGCACCGCGATGATGAAGAACAGCGCCGCGGTCACGAGCGCGTGGTTGACCATCTGCATCAGCGCACCCTGGGCGCCCTTCGCGTCCAGGCTGAAGATGCCCAGGCAGATGAAGCCCAGCTGTGCGATCGAGGAGTAGGCCACCACCAGCCGCGGCTCCTCCTGGGAGAAGGCCAGGATCGAGCCGTACAGGATCGAGAACACGGCCAGGGCGAGGATCAGGTCCTGGTAGTGCACGGAGGCGTCGGGCAGGATCGGCAGCACGATGCGCAGGAAGCCGTAGACGCCCACCTTCGACATGACCGCGCTGAGCAGCACCAGCACAGGGGTCGGGGCGGCGCGGTAGGTGTCCACCACCCAGCCGTGGAACGGGAACAGCGGCGCCTTGATCAGGAAAGCCAGCGCGAACAGCAGGAAGATCCAGTCCTGTGTGCCCTCGCCGACGGTGCGGCGTTGCAGGACCGCCAGCGAGTACGAGATCGAGCCGCCGTCGGGCGTGGCCAGTACGCCGAGGGCGATGGCAGCGGCCAGCATCAGCAGCGAGCCGAACAGGGTGAAGATCACGAACTTGGTGGTCGCGGCCACCCGGTCGCCGTGCCCCCAACCGCCGATCAGGAAGTAGAACGGCACCAGCATCAGATCGAAGAACACGACGAACAGGGCCAGGTCCTGGGCCAGGAACGCACCCAGGATGGCGGTCTCACCCAGGGCCATGTGGAACAGGTAGAGCTTGGTGCGCTCGCCCTCGCGCACCGCGGCCCAGACCGTGGCCGGCACCCACAGCAGCGCAGTCGTGGCGATCAGGAACAGGTTCAGCCCGTCCACGCCCAGCTGGTAGCGGATGCCCAGCTCGGAGATCCACGCGTCGTTGGTCACGTACTGCAGGCCGCGGTCGGCGGCGTTGAAGTCGAACACCAGCACCACCGCGTAGGCGAGCACCGCGACGGTGGACGCCACCACCACCCAGCGGCCGGTCCGGGCGGGCAGGAACGCCGCAAGCAGCGCGGCGGCCAGCGGCAGGAACAGCGGGATCGAGAGGTGGATGGTCACGTGCTGACCACCAGGAAGTAGAGAACGGTGCCGCCCACGCCCGCGATCAGCAGGCCGGCGTAGGCGCGCAGCTCACCGGTCTGGATCGAGCGCGCGAACGACGTGCCGGCGCGCACCAGCCCGGTGGTGCCGCCCACCAGCACGCCCTGTACGAACGCGCTCTCGACCACCGTGCGGCCGAAGCGGCCGGCGGCGAAGGCGGGCCGCACGAAGACCGTGTCGATGGCCTCGTCGAAGTAGTACTTGTTGAAGAGCACCTGATGGACAGCCGGGAACCGCTCGAGCGCGCGCGTGCGCAGCGCCGGGTTCTTGACGAAGACGAAGAACGCGCCGGCGATGCCGAGCACGGCGATCACGCCGCCCAGCAGCAGGCCCGACCACTCGGCGCCGGTGGAGGGATGCACGTCGTTGTACTTCGAGTTGGCGAACGTGGGCTCCAGGAAGTGCTCCAGCGTGTCGGTCACGCCGGGGATGCCCAGCGCGCCGGCGATGATCGCCAGCACGGCCAGCGGGCCCATCGCCGCCTTCATCGGCCGCGCCTGCTCGGCCACCTGGTGCTCGGAGCCCGGGAAGCCGACTTCGGTGTCCTCGCGCTCGCCGTTGGCCGGGTTGAAGGGCTCGCCGTGGGCCAGGTGGCCGCCCTCCAGCTCCTCGGCCTCCGGCACGGCCTTGCCGTGGAACACGCGGAAGACCATCCGGAAGGCGTAGAAGGCGGTCAGCAGCGCGGCGAGGTAGCCGACCACGCCCAGGATCACGAAGCCGCCACCGCGGTTGATCGTGTACGCCAGGATCTCGTCCTTGGAGAAGAACCCGGACATCAGCGGGAAGCCGGCCAGCGCCAGAGCGCCGATCACGAAGGTGGCGTAGGTGAACGGCATCGCCTTCTTGAAGCCGCCCATCTTGTCCATCGACTGCTCGCCCGCCATGGCGCCGATCACCGAGCCCGCGCCCATGAACAGCAGCGCCTTGAAGAAGGCGTGCGTCATCAGGTGGAAGATGCCCGCGCCGTACGCGGCCGCCGACACGCCCATGATCATGTAGCCGATCTGCGACATGGTCGAGTACGCGATCACGCGCTTGAGGTCGGTCTGCACGAGCGCGATCGAGGCGGCGAAGATCAGCGTGGCGCAGCCGACGATGGCGCCGATGTCGGCGGCGGTGGGGGCCAGCTCGAAGAGCGGGTAACAGCGGGCGATCAGGTACACGCCCGCGGTGACCATGGTGGCCGCGTGGATCAGCGCCGAGACAGGTGTCGGGCCCTCCATGGCGTCGGGCAGCCAGGTGTGCAGCGGCAGCTGGGCCGACTTGGCGAACGCGCCCACGAGCAACAGCACGCAGGCGATCACCAGCTGGGGTTCGTTGGGCGAGAACACCTCCGGCGCGCGTAGGAACACGCCGGGGTAGTCCAGCGCGCCCGTCTTGTCGAACAGCAGGAACGCGCCGATCACCAGGCCGATGTCGCCGACCACGTTGATCACGAACGCCTTCATCCCGGCGGAGGTGGCGGTCGTGCGCCGGTACCAGAAGCTGATCAGCAGGTAGGACGCCGCGCCCACGAACGCCCAGCCCACGATCAGCAGCAGGAAGTTCGCCGCCAGCACCAGCAGCAGCATCGAGAACACGAAGAAGTTCAGGTACGCGAAGAAGCGCGTGAAGCCGGTGTCCGACGTCATGTAGGAAACCGAGTAGAGGTGGATCAGGAACGACACCCCGGTGACCACCAGGCACATGACGATCGACAGCGGGTCGACCAGGATCGACAGGTCCGCGTTGAAGCCGGAGGTGCCCACGTACTCGTACGCGGTGCCGATCAGCGACTTGCCCTCCACGGGCTTGTCGCTCAGCGTGACCAGCATCCCGATCGACGACGCGAACGCCAGCCCGATCGCGGCGCTGGCCACCCAGCCCGCGCTGCGGCCGGGCCAGCGTGGCCAGCCGAGCATGATCAGCACGGTCCCCAGCAGCGGGAACAGCAGCACCAGCCAGCCGAAGTCGGTCGGGCTCATCCGCGCAGTTCCGCCACCGCATCGACGTCGATCTTCAGTCGCCGCCGGTACATCGCGACGATGATCCCGAGCCCGATCACGACCTCACAGGCAGCCACGACCATCACGATCAGCGCGAACACCTGGCCGTCGCCGTTGCCCACCATGCGCGAGAACGCGACCAGCGCCAGGTTGCCGGCGTTGAGCATCAGCTCCAGGCACAGCAGGATCACCAGCGGGCTGCGGCGGGTGAGCACCCCGGCGGCGCCGATGGCGAAGATCAGCGCGGACAGGACGACGAACCACTCGACGTCCACTAGTAGGCCTTCCCCTCGCCGCGGGCGCCGATGCCCGGATGCGATGCCATCGGGTCGCCCAGCTGGACCGGTGCCGCCTCGGGCTCCTCCAGGCCGCGCCGCTTGCGCGCCATGACCACGGCGCCCACGGCCGCCACCAGCAGCAGGAACGAGGCCGCCTCGAACGGAAGCAGGAAGCGGTTCAGCAGCAGCTCGCCGATCTGGCCGGGTGAGCCGAAGCCTTCGCCCACCTTGGCTCCGGTGCTGTCCAGCCCCGACAGCGACGAGCCCAGCACGGCGATCGACAGCTCGAGGAACAGCACGAGCGCGAACACCGGGCCCAGCACGCGCAACAGCCCGCTCTCGGGCCGCAGCGGCTCGTCGGCGCCGCCGATGTAGGCCACCACGAACAGGTACAGCACCATCACCGCCCCGGCGTACACCACCACCTGCGCAGCAGCCAGGAACTCGGCCCGTAGCAGCAGGAAGAGCACGGCCAGTCCCAGCAGGTGCGCGATCAGCGACAGCACCGAGTAGAACTGGTTGCGCAACGTGACCACGCCCAGGGCGCCACCCAGGGCGGCGATGCCGGCCACGAAGAACAGGAGCTGCTCGAAGAACATCGGCCCGTTACTCCCCTTCGCGGCGGAGGGGTGTCCGCTCCAGCGAGTCGGCCAGCAGGATCTCCTTGGTGAAGATCAGGTCCGAGCGCTCGTAGTCGGCCAGCTCGTAGTCGTTGCCCATGGTGATGGCGTCGAACGGGCACGCCACCTCGCAGTAGCCGCAGAAGATGCAGCGGGTCATGTTGATCTCGTACACCGCCGCGTAGCGTTCGCCCGCGGAGACCTGGTTGTCGGGCGTGTTCTCGGCCGCCACAACGCGGATGCACTCGGCCGGGCAGGCCGCCGCGCACAGCGAGCAGCCCACGCACTTCTCCAGGCCCGTCTCCTCGAACTTGTGCAGCTTGTGGCGGCCGCGGAAGCGCGGGTAGACCGGGGTCTTCTCCTCGGGGTACTGCACGGTCACGGGCTTCTCTGTGACCGCGCGAGCGAGCGTGGTGCGAAGGCCCTTGAGCGTCGCGCCGAAGGCGCGGTAGGCGCCGCCCATGCCACCCGGTTCGGGCCCGCGCTGGACCACCAGTGCGTCGTCAGGAAGTGAGTAGGTCATGTGCGTCCCTTCATGTGGCGACGAGCAGAATCGCAGTAACCAGGATGTTCAGCGTTCCCAGCGGGATCAGGACCTTCCAGCCCAGGCTCATGAGCTGGTCGTAGCGCAGCCGCGGCAGCGAGGCGCGCACCCAGATGAACAGCACCACGAAGAAGAAGGTCTTCAGGATCATCCACAGCGGCGCCAGCGCGATCGGGCCCGGGCCGTGCCAGCCGCCCAGGAAGCATGTGACGGCGATGCAGCTGATGATGATCACCTCGATGTACTCGGCCATGAAGAACGAGCCGAAGCGCATGCCGCCGAACTCGGTGTTGTAGCCCGACACCAGCTCGGCGTCGGACTCGGGCAGGTCGAACGGCGCGCGCGAGCTCTCGGCGAACCCGGCCACCAGGAAGATGCAGAAGCCCACGAACTGGGGCACGATGAACCAGATGCCCTTCCCGGCGGCGCCCTGGGCCTCGACGATGTCGACGAACGACAGCGAGCCGGCAGTCATGACCACTCCAAGCAGCGACAGGCCGATGGCGATCTCGTACGAGATCAGCTGCGCCACGGCGCGCATCGCGCCCAGGAACGAGTACTTGCTGCCCGAGGCCCAGCCGCCCAGCAGGAAGCCGTAGAAGCCGATCGAGCCGAACGCGAAGAAGTACAGGACGCCGATCGAGACGTCGATCCCGTACAGCCCCACGTCGCCGCCCCAGGCGCCTTGCGGGCCGAACGGGATGATGGCCAGCGTGGCGACCGCCGAGACGATGGCGATCACGGGGGCCACGGCCATCATCCACGGGATCGCGGTGGCCGGCGTAAAGGCCTCCTTGGACAGCAGCTTGAACACGTCGGCCAGCGGCTGCATCAGGCCCCAGGGGCCCACGCGGTTCGGCCCGTAGCGCGATTGGAAGCGGCCCAGCAGCTTGCGCTCCATCAGCAGCACCAGCGGAACGACCTGGAGGATGAAGGCGAAGATCACGATCGCCTTCACGATCTGGACCAGCGTGCCCTCCACCACGGTGGCGCCCAGGACCGTCACGAGCGCTTCACGTCGACAACCCGCGGCGATCCGTTGGCCAGCGCCGTGCCGTTGTCCTGCAGCGTGCCGGCCAGTAGGAACACGCTGCCCGGCTGGATCGCCTGGCGCAGCGCCACGGTGGCCTGCACGCTGGCGCCGTCCGCGGTCACCTCGACCCGGTCGCCGGACTGCACCCCGATCCGTTTGGCGTCGGAGGGGGCCAGCTCGGCCCGCTGCTGGGGGGCCAGGAAGCGCAGCGAGGGCGCATGCTCGGTCACCTCGTCGGCCCAGATGGAGTGCGCCAGGCCCAGCCGCAGGCCCTCGGGCAGCTCGGGCGGCGAGGCCAGGTGGCCGCTGGGCAGCTCGGCGTCGGGCAGCTCGGATGCGGCTTCGCCGTCCTGCCAGCGCACGCCGGTGCCGCCGATGGCCTCAAGGTCGATGCCCGCGTAGAAGGGCACCGCGGCGGTCAGCTTCGCCGTCAGCTCGGGCGCCGACAGCACGCCGAGCGGTGCCCCGCAGCGCTCGGCCAGCTCGGCCAGCACGCTCCACTCCGGCCGCGTCTGGCCCTGGTGTCCGATCGCCTGCCGCACGCGCTGCAGCCGGCCGTCGGGGTGCGTCAGGGTCCCCTCCTTCTCCGGTCCCGCCTCGGCGGGGAACACCACGGTGGCGTGCTCGCTCACGGCGTCGGAGGCGAACTCGGAGAAGGCGATCACCGTGGTCGCGGCCGCGAGCGCTTCCTGCCAGCGACCGCGCTCGGGGTGGGTGACCAGCGGGTCGGCGTGCAGCAGCACCAGCGTGGACAGGTCGCCGTCCACCAGGCCCGCTGCGATCTGGGCGGCGGGGCGGCCTGCCGCCGGCGCATCGGCCAGGCCCGGGCCCAGGTTCGGCAGCACGCCGGCCTCGCGCAGCCCGCGCGCGTTGGCCGACTCGGGCACCTCGATCAGGCCTGACTCGGGCTTGGCCTCGATCCCGAGGGCGGCGACCACTGCCAGCAGCGCGTCCACCGCGGCGGGGCCGCGGTTGCCGTGCGCCACGCGCTCGCCCCAGAGGATCACCACGTCACCGGCGTCCTTGAGCAGCTGGGCGGCGGCGGCGATCGCGCCCGGCTCTGCCCCCGCGCGCGACCCCAGCCGCGAACCGTCGGCGCGCGGCGAGCCCAGCTCGGCCGCCAGTGCGGTCAGGGCGGCGTCGGTGGCGCCCGGCGCGTAGCGAACGCCGGTGCCGTTGGCCTCCAGCGTGCCGGGGCGACTGGTCAGCGTGACCAGCTTGGCATCGTTGCGTCGCACGGCTTTGCGCACGCGCAGATCCAGCGCGGCCATCTCGTCCACCAGCTCGGACTCCACCACCAGCACCACGTCGGCGTGGTCGATGTCGCTGACGCGCGCGGACAGGTCGGGCCGCGCCAGCACGCGCGCCTGCGCCGGGTCCAGCAGGCCGCCGGTGCGCGAGTCCAGGTGTGGTGAGCCCAGCGCCTCGCGGAAGAGGTGCTGCAGGGCGAAGCCCTCTTCGTTGGTGGTGTTGCGCCCGCCGGCAAGCGCGGCCGCTGACGCGCCTGCCTTGGTCAGCGCCTTCGCGGTTTCGTCCAGCGCGCGCTCCCATGACACCTCGCGCAGCGAGCCGCCGTCGCGCACCATCGGCGCGCGCAGGCGCTCGGGCGCGTGCACCGCCTCATAGCCGAAGCGGCCCTTGTCACACAGCCAGCCGTCGTCCACCTCGTCGTTCTGGCGGTCCAGCACGCGCAGCACCTTCGAGTCGTCGCGCACCGTGTACTCCACGTTGCACTGGCCTGGGCAGAGCGTGCACACCGAGCCCGCGCCCTCGATGTCCCACGGCCGGGCGCGGAAGCGGTAGGCGGTCGAGGTCAGCGCGCCCACGGGGCACAGCTCGATGATGTTGCCGCTGAACGGGCCCACGTACGGGCGGCCGTCGTGGGTGCCCACGTAGGTGTGGTCGCCGCGCTCGAGGAACACCAGCTGGTAGTCCTCGGCCACCTCCTGGGAGAAGCGCACGCAGCGGTAGCAGAGGATGCAGCGCTCGCGGTCGATGGCCACCAGCGGGCTCAGCTCCAGCGGCTTCTTGAAGTGGCGCTTGGGCTCGATGTAGCGCGACTTGCCCCCGCCCCAGCCGTAGGAGATGTCCTGCAGCGGGCACTCGCCGCCCTTGTCGCAAACCGGGCAGTCCAGCGGGTGGTTGATCAGCAGGAACTCCACCACCGCCTCCTGCGCCTGCTTCACGCGGTCGGAGGTGGTGTTCACCACCATCCCCTCGCGGATGGGCGTGGAACACGAGGTCTGCAGCTTGGGGATGCCCTCGATCTCGACCAGGCACATGCGGCACGCGCCCACCGGCTGGCCCAGCTTGGCCTCGTAACAGAAGTACGGGATCTCCACGTCGCCCGACTTGGCGGCGTCCACCAGCATCGTGCCCTCGGGCCCCGTGACCTCGCGACCGTCGATCTCGAAGGTCACGTCTTTCAGCTCGGGGCGGGCCATGGGCTAGGCCGGACCCGCTTCGGCGGCGGCGGCCAGCTCGCCGGCACCGAAGGCCTGCACAAGCTCGCGGTCCTTGGCGCTGCGGGCACGCTCGATGTGCTGCTCGAACTCGGGCCGGAAGTGCTTGATCATCGATCCGATGGGCATGGCCATCGAGTCGCCCAGCACGCACAGGCAGTTGCCGATGATGTTCAGCTGGACCTCCGCCATGATCTCCAGGTCCATCGGCGTGGCGTCGCCCTCGTCGATGCGCTCCAGCGTCTTGACCGTCCAGTTGGTGCCCTCGCGGCAGGGCACGCACTTGCCGCACGACTCGTGCCGGTAGAACTCGGCCAGGCGCAGCGCCAGCGGCACGATCGGCTGGCTGTCGTCCACCACGATGATGGCGCCCGAGCCCAGCATCGAGCCGGCCTCGGCCATGTCCTCGAACGTGTAGGGCAGGTCCAGCGCATCGGCGGTCAGTACCGGCGCGGACGATCCGCCGGGGAAGAAGCACTTGACCTCACGGCCCTCGGGTGGACCGCCGGCCAGGCCGCAGACGATCTCCCGCACCGTGACGCCCAGCTCGATCTCGTAGTTGCCGGGCCGCTGCACGTTGCCCGAGACGGACACCACCTTGGTGCCGGTGGAGTTGCCCACGCCCAGGCGACTTGAACCAGTCGGCGCCCTTGGTGATGATCGCCGGCGTGTTGCACAGCGTCTCCACGTTGTTGATCAGCGTGGGGCCCTGGTAGAGGCCCTGGTTGGCCGGGAACGGCGGCTTCAGGCGCGGGTTGCCGCGCTTGCCCTCCAGCGCGTCCAACAGCGCCGACTCCTCACCGCAGATATAGGCACCCTGGCCGCGGTGCACCACCAGGTCGAGGTCGAAGTCGGCGCCGAAGATGCGCTGTCCGAGGTAGCCCTTGGCGTAGGCCTCCTCGACGGCGGCGTCCAGGATGGTGGCCTGGGCCTCGTACTCGCCGCGGATGAAGATGAACGCCTTGTTCGCGCCGGCAGCCAGGGCGCCGATGATGCAGCCCTCCACCAGCAGGTGCGGGTTCTTCTGCATCAGCAGCCGGTCCTTGAACGTGCCCGGCTCGGACTCGTCGGCGTTGCAGCAGAGGTACTTGTTCAGCGCCCCCTTGGGGATGAACGACGCCTTCTTGCCCATCGAGAAGCCGGCGCCACCGCGGCCTCGCAGGCCCGAGCCCTCGAGCTCCTCCAGCACGGACTCCGGCGTCATCTCGGTCAGGGCCTTGCGAGCTGCCGCGTAGCCGCCGCGGCGCTCGTAGACCTCCATCGTGTTCAGGCCGGGCTCGTCGATGCCCTCGGTCAGAACCAGCATCTCAGGCATCGGTCAGCCCCCTTCCCGGCAGCACCTCGCGCCGCTCCTTGACCGCGGCCACAAGCTCGTGCGCATCGTTTTCGTCCAGCGGCCCGATGAAGCGGCCGTCCACGGAGGCCATCGGCGCCATGTCGCACGCGCCCAGGCATTCGAACTCGCGCACCTCCACGCCCTCCAGCTCCTGGTCGCGCGCCTCCTCGGCGATGGCGTCGTACACGGCCTTCGCGCCCGTCAGATGACAGGCCACACTGGTGCACACGTACAGGTAGCGGTCGGCGCCGGGCTCGGTGCGCAGCATGTCGTAGAAGGTGGCCACCGACGACAGGTACGCCGGCGTGACCTGCATGACCGCAGCGGTCTGGCGCAGGGCCAGCGGCGAGCACCAGCCGTGCACCTTCTGCGCCGAGGCCAGCGCGGGCAGCGCGGCCGAGTGCTTGTCCGGGTAGCGCGCCATGTGCGCCGCGATGGCTGTGCGCAGTTCCGTGGGCACCTCCACGTCGGCGACGTCGGGGATCAGGCCCGGCTCCTTGTTCAGGTCGTTCGCCTGGTCCCAGCCGACGGGGAACTTCCTGCGGTCGGCCATCAGCGGTCGACCCCGCCAAGGATCGGGTCGAGCATGGCCAGGCTGGCGATGAAGTCGGCGATCAGCGAGCCCTCGCCCATCTTCTTCAGCGCCTGCAGGTTCACGAACGACGGGTCCCTCATATGCACGCGCGAGGGCTTGGCCGAACCGTCGGCCACCACGAAGCAGCCCATCTCCCCGCGCGGGGACTCGATGGCCACGTAAGCCTCGCCGGGCGGCACGCGAAAGCCCTCCGTGACCAGCTTGAAGTGGTGGATCAGCGCCTCCATCGAGGTGGCCAGCTCGTGCCGCGGCGGCAGAGCGACCTTGCGGTTCGTGGTGATGAACGGCCCGTCGGGTAGTCCGTCCAGCGCCTGCTCAACGATCTTGGCCGATTCGCGCATCTCGGCCAGACGCACGCGGTAGCGGTCGTAGTTGTCGCCCTCGGTGCCCACCGGGATCTTGAACTCGAAGTGGTCGTAGGAGCTGTAGGGCATCGCCTTGCGCAGGTCCCACGGGATCCCCGCGGCGCGCAGCAGCGGGCCGGTCACGCCCAGCGCCAGCAGATCCTCCTTGCTCACCACGCCGGTGTGCTTGGTGCGCTGAAGCCAGATCTCGTTCTGGTCCAGCAGGTTCTCGTACTGGTCGATCCGGGCGGGCAGCCCGGCGATGACCTTGCGGCACTTGGTGTCCCAGCCCGGCGGGATGTCCTCCATCACGCCGCCGACCTGGAAGTAGCGCGTGTGCATGCGCTGGCCCGAGGACATCTCGAACAGGTCGAGGATGCCGTCGCGCTCGCGCAGCGCCCACCACAGCATCGACATGGCGCCCAGGTCCAGCGCGCCGGTGCCGAGCCAGAACAGGTGGCTGGCGATCCGGTTCAGCTCCATGTGGATCACCCGCAGGTACTGCGCGCGCGGCGGCACCTCCTCGCCGAGCAACGCCTCGACGGAGTTGCAGAACGCCATCGCGTTGAAGTAGTAGGACAGGTAGTCCATCCGCTCCACGTAGGGGATGACCTTCCAGTACTCCTGGTCCTCGCAGCTCTTCTCGATGCCGGTGTGCACGTAGCCGACGATCGGCTCGATGTCCAGCACCGTCTCGCCCTGGAGCGTGCACAGCAGCCGCAGCACGCCGTGCGTCGCAGGGTGGTGCGGACCGATGTTGATCGTCAGCAGCTCGGTCTCGGGCTCCAGCTCGGTGCCCGCGATCGGCATGTCGGGCGCGGGCAGGCTGCCGATGTCCACCGACTGCTCGCGTTCGCGATACGGAACCTCCAGGGCGGGGTTGCGCTCAGTCATACCAGCGGGGGAGCTCGTTCTCGTTGAACGTGAACAGGACCGGCTCGCCGCCCATCGGGAAGTCCCTGCGCTGGGGGTGGCCCACGTAGTCCTCGGGCATCAGGATCCGGCGCATGTCGGGGTGGCCCTCGAACTCCACGCCGAAGAAGTCGTAGATCTCGCGCTCCTGGTACCCGGCCGTGGGGAACAGGTCGGTCACGGTGCGCAGCTGCGGCTCCTCGACCCCCAGGCGCGTCTTCACGTTCAGCCGCTCGGCGCGCTCCATGCTCAGCAGCTGGTAGTGCACGCCCAGCCGCGGCTCCTCGGGCAGGTAGTCGCAGGCGTGCACGCTGGCCAGGTTGTTGTACGGCTCGTCATCGGCGTCGCGCAGGTGGGCCAGCACGTCATGCACCGCGCCCGGTGCCACCTGCAGCGTGGCCTGGCCGTGGGCGTGCAGCGTGTCCACGACGGTGTCGTCGCCGACCGCATCGCGCACGCGGCTCGCCAGTAGTTCCAACCCTGTTGCGTCAGGCATCGCTGGGGCCGCCCTCGGCCTCGCCAAGTCCCTCGGCGCCGCGGCCGGCGCCGGTCTCTTCCGTGCCCGCCGAGCGGTAGCGCTCGCGCCAGCCCTCGTGGGGCTTGCTCTGGATCTTGTCCTGCAGCTGCATGATCCCGTAGATCAGCGCCTCGGGCCGGGGCGGGCAGCCGGGCACGTACACGTCGATCGGCAGGAACTTGTCGGCGCCCGCCACCAGCGCGTAGTTGTTGAACATGCCGGCGCTGGAAGCGCATGCGCCCATCGAGATCACCCACTTGGGCTCCAGCATCTGCTCGTAGATGCGGCGGATGACCGGGGCCATCTTGATCGACACGCGGCCGGACAGGATCAGCAGGTCGGCCTGGCGCGGGGTGAAGCGGATGGCCTCGGCGCCGAAGCGGGCCAGGTCGTTGCGCGGCGAGCCGATCACGCTGATCATCTCCATCGCGCAGCAGGCCAGGCCGAAGCCCAGCGGGAAGATCGCGTTCTTGCGGGCCCAGTTCTGGGCGTCCTCGAAGCGGGTCAGCAGCACCGACTTCTCGACGTAGTCGTCCAGCGCGGCGCCCTCGAGGTCGCCGCGCAACATCTGCTGCGCCTTGAGCTGGCGCGAGCGGAACTCCTCCTTGGAGCCGGCCATCTTGGTGCGCGTCACTTCCAATCCAACGCACCCCTCCGCCACTGGTGGGCGAACGCCACGGCCAGCAGCGCCACGAAGATGATGATCTTGATCAGCGCCGCGGTGCCGAACTCCTGGATCCCGAGCGCCACCGGGTAGATCAGAACCACCTCGATGTCGAACAGGATGAACAGCATCGCGATCATGTAGAAGCTGATCCCGAAGCGGAAGCTCTTGCGAACGTCGGACGGCAGCCCGGACTCGTACGGCTCGCTCTTGACCTTGCCCGGCTTGCTCGGCCCGAGCAGGTTGTTGGCCAACGTGAACACGACACCGATGCCCACGCCCAGCAGCAGGAACACGAGTGCTGGCAGATAGCTCTTCAGCAAGGTGGCGCATGTATAACGCAGGCTTGTGCGCCATTGCTACATAGTGCGAAAGAACGCTAGAGCGCCGGAGGTGGAGATCCGGTGAGCCAGGTGCACATGATCGTGGGCATCGCGGTGCTCGCCAGCAACGCCGTCGCGGCTGCCTGGGGCGGCGTCTCGTGGCTGCGCGGCTTCCCCTCGCACCCGTTCTGGTGGCTGCTGCGTGTGGCCCAGGCGACCGTGGTGGTGCAGGTGGTGATCGGCCTCCTGCTCCTCGCGCGCGGGGCCAGCGCCCCCGACGGCCTGCACGTGGCCTACGGCGTCGCGTTGCTGGCGGTCACGGTCATCGCCGAGGGCACGCGCCTGGGCGCCGCCCAGCGCCTGATCGAGGAGGTGCCCGACCTGGACGCCCTGGAGCACGACCAGCAAATCGCCCTTGCGCGCCGCGTCTCGCTGGCCGAGATGGGCGTGATGACCGTCGGCGTGCTGCTGGTGCTGACGCTCTCGTTGCGGGCCTACCAGACGGGCGGCTGAGCGGCCGCCTGGGTCAGACGGCCAGTCCGAGGGTTAAGACTTCGCCACCGGGGGATAAAGCACTCGCCGGGCAGGCAACTGAAGGCAGGGGAACATCGGTGAGCGGCATGTGCTGTGACGAGCCGCAGCGGGAGCTGGAAATTCCCGCCGAGCTCGAAAGGCTGCGCGAGACGCGCGACTGGGCCAATCAGGTGGCCCTGGACCACGGGCTCTCCGACGACGACTGCTTCCAGGTCAAGCTTGCCATGAGCGAGGCGGTCACCAACGCGATCATCCACGGCTCCGATCACGAGACCGATGTGGTGCACATCGCCGCCTGCATGGCTAAACAGAGCCTCGTGTTCGAGGTCACCGATCCGGGCCGGCTGGACGGCGGCGATCCGGTCGAGCGCCTGGACGACGGCGGGCGCGGCCTGGAGCTGGTGTCCATGATCATGGACGAGGTCCAGCTGGTGCGCCGCGAGGGCGGCGGCTCGCTGCGCTTCTCCAAGCGCTTCGCGACGGCGTAAGGACACCCCTTGCGGCCATCCATGGCCGCGCCTTGATGAGAACTCCGTCCTCCGGACGGAGAGTTTCGAAGGTTCGCCCCGGCGCCGGCTCTGTATCGCCGCCGATGTGGGCGGTTGCCGGCATTGCCGGACCGCCGCGGGCCGCCGCCGGGGCACCTGTCAGTTCGTCGCCCGCCGTCCGGCTCCTCCCGAACCTCGTAATATGCCCGCGCGTGACCCGCTCTGGCACAGCCCGCGGCGCTGCGACGCTCGCGTGCGTCGGCATCCTGGCCGCGTTCGGGTCGGGCTGCGGCGGCGAGGTCGAGGCCGACAACGACACCGACCAAGCGGCAGCGAAGTTGTTCAACGAGCGCTGCTCGGGCTGCCACAGCCTGAAGCCCGCCAACTCCTATGGCTCCAAGCCCGAGGGCCAGCTGGAAGGCGGCGAGCGCACCAACGGACCGAACTTCAACCAGCGCAAGGTCAACGCCGACGACGCCCTCTACGCGATCCGCAACGGCGGCTTCTCGGGCGCGATCATGCCGGCCAACATCGTCACCGGCCCCGAGGCCGCCGCACTGGCCGCCTACCTGGCCAAGTACTCCGGTCGCGAGTCCAGCGGCAACTAGCGGCCGGGCTCCGTCGCCGGCTCCGGCGACGGCCTGACGCGCAGCAGCTTCGCCGGTCCAGGCGGCAGCCACCAGTTCCAGCGGCCGAACATGGACACCACGGCCGGCACCAGCAGCGCGCGCACCACGGTGGCGTCGAGCAGGATGCCCGCCGCCAGGCCGGTGGCCAGGATCTTGACGTCGGTCTCGGGCCCCGAGGCCATCGAGGCGAAGGCCAGGAACAGGATCAGCGCGGCGCTGGTGACCAGGCGGCCGGTGCGGGACAGCCCTTCGATCACCGCCTTGTCGGTGTCGCCGCCCTTGTCGAACTCCTCGCGCATGCGCGAGAGGATGAACACCTCGTAGTCCATCGAGAGCCCGTACAGGAACGCGAACACCATCAGCGGGATCCACGAGGCGATCGAGCCCGTGGCCGCGATACCCCAGATCTCGTCCGAGCCGTGGCCGCTCTGCCACACCAGGGCCATCACGCCCCATGCCGCGCCCACGGACAGGATGTTCAGGATCACCGCCTTCAGCGGCAGCAGCAGCGAGCGGAACGCGCGCGCCAGCAGCAGGAAGGTCAGAAGCGAGATCAGGGCGATCATCAGTGGGAAGGCGCCGTAGACCGCGTCGATGAAGTCCGCGTTCAGCGGTCCCGACCCGCCCACCACGCACGTCGGGTCCGACGGCGTGCGAGGCGTCGCGCACATCGTCGACGGCGGCCCGCCCCGCGGCTGTCTCGTCGCCCTCGTTGGGCACCCCGGCGATCAGCGCCAGGCCGTTCTTGCGCCACGCCGGCGTCTTCGGGCGCCACGGCGCCGTGCATGCCGTCGACCCCCTGCTGGGCCTCCACCACCGCGTCGGCGTCGGCCTCGGGCGCCAGCGTCTCGAACGGCGCGATAGCGCCCGTGCCGATGCCGGAGTCACGCAGGTCGTGCAGCCCCTCCTTGGCGCTGCCCTCCTTGGCGATCGTGTCCGGGTCGGAGTTGCCGAGGTGTAGGTCGGTGGCCGGGATCAGCAGCGCGACCAGGATCGCAACGGCGATCACGGCGGCCGCGCCGCGGCGGCGCACGATGGTCTCGGCCCAGCCCTGCCAGAAGCGGGCGCTGCGGTCGCGGCGGCGGATCCGCCGCCGATCGAGCCGCGGGCCGATCGTGGCCAGCACCACCGGCAGCAGGGTGATCGCCGCCACCGTGGCCACCAGCGGGATGATCATCCCGCCGTAGCCCATGCTGCGCAGGAACGGCAGCGGCAGCGCGATCAGCGCCAGCAGGCCGACGGCGACCGTGGTGCCCGAGAACACCACCGCGCGCCCGGCCGTGGTCATCGCCGCGGCCACGGCCTCGTCGCCCACCTTGCCCCCCTCGAGCTCCTCGCGCCAACGCACCACCACCAGCAGCGCGTAGTCGATCGAGATCCCCAGGCCCACCAGCGCCACCAGGAACTGCACGATCGGCGACACCTCGGTGACCGCCGTCAGCGCGTACAGCAGCAGGAACGAGACCAGGATCGAGCAGATGGCCATGGCCAGCGGGACGAACGCCAGCGCGGATCCGAACACGAAGACCAGGACCACAAGCGCACCCACGCCTCCGAGGACCGCCTCCAGCAGCACGCCCGGCCCGTCATCGCCCTCGCCGGAGGAGTCGAACAGCGCGTCGTAGCCGGTCAGCCGCACAGGTGCGCCCGCCACGGTGGCGCCCGCCAGCGCGCCGCGCAGCTCGCGCATCACGTCGGTGTTGGCGCCAAACGGGTCGTCGCTGCGCGGGGTGAACGCGTACACGAACGCGGTGCGGCCGTCCTCGGACACGAAAGCCCGGTCGCCGGTCGATCCGAAGCCCGCCACCCGCGAGCCGGCCACGGTCTTCTTCGCGGTGGCCTCGATCTTGAGCAGCTGGGCGCGCACGCCGGCGCTGTCCACCGTCTTGCCCTCGGGGAGCTTGACCACGGGCACCAGCGGCAGCGTCTCGCCGCCGTTGCCGTAGACCTTGCGGATCTCCTGGCTGGTGTCCCAGCCCTCGCGGCCGGGCACCGAGAACTGCTGGTCAAGCGCCTCCGACGCTGGGCCGGCGGCGGCGATGCCCACAAGCGTCAGGACCACCCAGCCCAAGGCCACGAAGCGCTTGTGCCGGAGTACGAAGTCGGTAATGGGGCGCATGCGTCCCACTCCTATCACGCACGGCGGTTAGCCTCACGGGCCGATGCTGGACCTGAAGGCCATTCGCGCCGATCCCGCGCCCGCCCGCGAGGCACTGGCCCGTCGCGGCGATGGCTCCGAGGAGCGCCTCGACCGGGTGCTGGAGCTGGATGAGCGCCGCCGGGCCATCACACCCGAGCTGGACGAGCTGCGCGCCGCCCGCAATGCGGCGTCGAAGCGGATCGGGGAGCTGCAGCGCTCCGGCGACGACGCGTCCGCCGCCATCGCGGAGGTCAAGGACAGCGGCGACCGCTTCAAGGCCCTGGAGGCGGAGGCGAAGGAGGTGGCCGAGGAGCTGGACGGCGCACTCGCCCAACTGCCCAACCCGCCCGACCCGGCGGCCGCGGACGAGGACACGGTGCTCCGCGAGCAGGGCGAGGCCGGGGCGTCGGGGCGCGACCATCTGGAGCTGCTCGGCGATCTGGTGGACCTGGAGGCGGGGGCCGCTGTGGCGGGCTCACGCTTCGCGTACATCAAGGGACCGCTGGTGCTGCTGGAGCTGGCCCTGGTGCGTTGGGCGATGGAGCTGCTTGGCGGCCACGGCTTCACGCCGGTGATCCCGCCGATCCTGGTGCGCGAGGAAGCCCTGTACGGCACGGGCTTCCTGCCCGACACCGAGCAGCAGATCTACCGGGTGCCCGAGGACGACCTCTACCTGGCCGGCACCAGCGAGGTGCCGCTGGCGTCGCTGCACGCGGGCCAGGTGCTCGAGGAGGGTCAGCTGCCGCTGCGCTACGCCGGCTACTCGCCGTGCTTTCGGCGCGAGGCCGGCGCTGCCGGCCGCGACACCCGCGGACTCTTCCGGGTGCACCAGTTCGACAAGGTCGAGATGTTCTCGTTCGTGCCCGCGTCGGAGTCCCAGGCCGAGCACGAGCGCATCCTGGCCATCGAGGAAGAGATCATGCAGGCGCTGGAGCTGCCCTACCGGGTGGTCAACATCGCCGTCAACGACCTGGGCAACTCGGCGGTCAAGAAGTACGACCTCGAGGTGTGGCTGCCCGGCCAGGAGCGACACCGCGAGCTCACCTCGTGCTCGAACACGACCGACTACCAGGCCCGCCGCCTGGACATCCGCTACCGGCCGTCCGGCGGTGGCAAGGGCACCGCCCACGCCCACACCCTGAACGGCACCGCCGTGGCCGTCGGCCGCACGATCATCGCGCTGGTCGAGAACGGCCAGCAGCCGGATGGCTCGATCGTGCTGCCGGCCCCGCTGGTGCGGTGGGGGGCGCCGGAGCGGATCGAACCGGCGGGCTAGCGGAGCGGGAGGGATTCGAACCCCCGGACCACTTGCGTGGTCGGCTGCTTTCAAGGCAGCTGCATTAAGCCGGACTCTGCCACCGCTCCAGGGTCAGTGCTCGCGACACGATAGAACCGCGGCGTGGATCGCATCTCCGACCGCGTGCACGCATCGCTGAGGGCCGACATCCTGGCCGGCACGCTGGCGCCCGGTGAGCCCGTGCCGTCCGAGCGGCGGTTGGCCGAGGACCTGGGCGTCAACCGGCACGCCGTGCGTGAGGCGCTGAAGCGGCTGGAGCAGGCGGGGCTCGTGACGATCAGCCAGGGCGGCGCCACACGTGTGCGCGACTGGCGCGACAGCGGCGGGCTGGAGATCCTGCTGGACCTGCAGTCGGGCACCGAGCCCCCGGCCGACCTGGCCCGGTCGGTGCTGGAGCTGCGGGCCAGCGTGGGCGTGGACGCGGCGCGCAGGTGTGCGGAGCGGGCGGACGATGCGACGCTGCGCGCGATCGCCGAGATGGCCGAGCGGGCGGCGGCGGCGATCGGGCAGGACGATCTCGCCGTCGACGTCGGCTATGCCGAGCTGTGGCGTGCCGTGGTCCTGGGTTCGGGCAACCTGGCCTACCGGCTGGCGCTGAATTCGCTGATGGCGGCGCTGGCCGCCTACCCGGAGGTGGCAGGCGTGGTCCGGCCGGCGGAGCCGAAGCGGGTGCGAGCCCTGGGCCGGGCGCTGGCGGCGGCCGACGCCGGGAAGGCCGAGCGCGCCGCGCGAGCCCTGCTCGAGCCGGACATCGAAGCCTTCGGCTGACCCGCGCGGATTCCAGCGGGCGCTTGACGATCGCCTCGCCAGCTGGTACAACCAGTCACTGGTTGTACCAGTAACGTTCTCGCCCAGGAGGCCCTTGTGGAGCAGCTCATCCTCACCGCCATTCCGTTCTTCTTCGTGTCCATGGGGCTGGAGGCCCTGGCGTTGCGCCACGCAGCGCACGAAAACGAGGAGAGCGCCCCGGTCGGCTACGCGCGCAGCGACACCCGCACCAGCCTGGCGATGGGCATCGGTCACCTGGGCATCGGGGCACTGTGGAAGCTGGTGATGACCGCGGTCTACGCGGCGATCTACGTGGTGAGCCCGTTGCACCTGCCCACGGACGCCTGGTGGACGTGGGTGGCGCTGTTCTTCGCCGACGACCTGGCCTACTACGCCTACCACCGCGGCCACCACCGGATCCGCCTGTTCTGGGCCACCCACGTGGTGCACCACAGCTCCCAGCACTACAACCTGTCGACAGCGCTACGCCAGGACTGGACGCCGTTCAGCGCCACGCTGTTCTGGATGCCCTCGGCCCTGCTGTTCCCGCCGTGGATGATCTTCCTGGCGCTGGCCTGGAACCTGCTCTACCAGTTCACCCTGCACACGGAGGCGATCGATCGCTATCCGCGGCCGATCGAGTGGATCTTCAACACCCCCAGCCACCACCGCGTGCACCACGGCGCGCAGGAGCAGTACCTGGACCGCAACTACGCGGGCATCCTGATCATCTGGGACCGGATGTTCGGCACGTTCGAGCCCGAGGGCGAGCGGGTCCGCTACGGGCTGACGAAGAACATCGACACGTTCAACCCGGTGAGGGTGGCCTTTCACGAGTTCGCCGCGCTGGGGCGCGACGTGCGCGGGGCGCGGACGTGGTCGGCGCGCCTGGGCTACCTCTTCCGCGGCCCGGGCTGGCAGCCGCGGCACGCGCCGCCGGAGCGCTCTCGGCCGCCCCGGCGCGCCACAGCGGCGCGTTCAGCCGGGTAGCTTGCCGCGGCCCTTGCGGCCGGCGGCGGCGCTGCGGTTGGTGGCCTTGCGCGACTTTCCGAACGGCTTCTGGGCCCAGCGGCCGAGGAACCCGGGTAGCACGCCTCCGGCCTTCTGGCCCGCGCTGAGCGTGCTGTCCACACCGCGCTGGGGGTGTCGCGACAGGCGCGGGAACACGAACGCCAGGACCAGCAACACCACACATACGACTACGACTGCTCCGATTATCACGCTTCTCTCCTCCGTTTGGTTCACGCTGGCTACCCCGGCACCGGGTTCGCCCAAACTCAAGCTCGCTCCCGCGGGACCCGATCCAGACAGCAGGCGCGACGGCTAGGCTGAACCGCTACGCGGCCCGCCCACGCGCGCCGTCAACGTCCCCATGATCGAACGTGAACAGATCGCCGAGGCGCTTGGTCGCCTGGATGCCCGCGACCGGGAGATCCTGGACTATTCGCTGCGCCGGCGGGTGCCCGACGACGACCTGGCGGCGCTGTTCGATTCCGAGCCCGCCGAGGTGGCCCGCCGCCGCGCGGGAGCCATCGAGACACTGTCCTCGGATCTGGGCGCCCAGCGTGGGGCCGACCTGGGCCACATCCTCAAGGAACTGCTCGAGGGCGACACGTGGGACATGGTCGAAGGCGCCGACCCGGTGCCCGACCCCGACGCTGCCGAGGCCGATCCCGACGCGACCGAGCCCGAACCGCCCGCCGAGTCCGAGCCCGAGTCCGAGCCCGTGGCCGACCATCCGCCGCTGGGCGCCAGCGCCAGCCCAGCGGCCGAGCGCGGCCCCTCCTCCGAGCCAGAGCCCGAGCACGTGCTCGGCATGCTCTCGGGTGAGCAGGCGGCCGCCGCACCGGAGCCCGCGACCGAGCGCCGTGGCCGAGGCCGCCGTCGGGTACTCGTGGGTGTTGCCGCGGCCGCCGCGGTGCTGGTGCCCGCCGGCATGGTGGCCGCCCTGGCCACGGACAGCGATTCCGATAACGAGCCGGCCGGCTCCGCGTCTTCGGGCACGCGCGACTTCTCACCCGCACGTGAGGGCGTCGGCGCCGAGCCGTTTCCGTCCGACCCCCAGAGCGCGGAGCAGTACCCCACCGCCCGGATCAACAAGCGCACAGCGCTCTACCGCGAGCCGGGCGGCAAGGTGCGCGTGCGCATCACGCCGAAGACCGAGTGGGACTCGCCGCGCATCCTGAGCGTGGTCGAGCGTCGTGGCCGCTGGATGGCGGTGCTGGTGCCCGAGCTGCGCAACGGCCAGCGGGCCTGGGTGCGCGACGACAAGGTGGCCAACCTCAGCAGCGTGACCTGGGTGGTGCGCGCGGACCTCTCGAAGCGCACACTGGAGGTGCGTCACAACGGCGAGACGGTGCGCACCATGAAGATCGGCGTGGGCCGCAGGGACCACCCGACGCCGGTCGGCCGCTACGCGGTCACCGACAAGCTGCGGGTCAGCGACCCCGGCTCCCCGTACGGCTGCTGCGTGCTGGCCCTGACAGGACACCAGACCCGGCTGCCCGACGGCTGGCCCGGCGGCGATCGCCTGGCCGTGCACGCAACGCGTGACCTGAGCGGGCTGGGCAAGCAGGTGAGCCTGGGCTGCATGCGCACCGACCCGCGCGACACCAAGTGGATGATGAAGCGAGTTCCGCTGGGCGCACCGGTCATCGTCGAGGCGTAGACCTCACACCCGGACGGTCTGCCAGCGTTGTAGGGGCACATGTCCCTGCCGCCGTTCCAGGTGCTGTTGGACCAGCACGGCCACGCCGTGCACCGGTTCCTGCTGGCATCGGTCGGAGCGACGGACGCGGACGACTGCTACCAGGAGGCCTGCATCGCCGCCCTACGCGCGTATCCGGATCTCGAGCACGGCCGCAACCTGAAGGGGTGGCTGATGACCGTGGCTCACCGCAAGGCCCTGGACGCACACCGGGCCCGCGCGCGCCGGCCCGTGCCCGTGGCGGCGGTACCCGAGCAGGCCAGCGGCGACCGGGCGCCCAGCGATGCCGAGGATCCGCTCTGGGCGCAGGTGCGCGGGCTTCCGGAGAAGCAGCGCGCCGCGGTGTTCCTGCGCAGTGTTGGCGACCTGTCCTACGCCGACGTGGCGGCTGCGCTGGGGTGCTCCGAGGACGCCGCCCGGCGCAACGTCCACGAGGGGCTCACGCGCCTGCGTCGAGAGGTGCCCTCATGAGGGAGCTGAACCTGAAGGTGGCCGAGCGCGCCCAGCGCGAGGGGCTGCTGGACGTGGCCTACACGACCGTCGACTCGCCGTTCGGGCCGCTGACCGCGGCGGCCACCGAGCGCGGGCTGGTGCTGCTGGCGTACCCCGAGCGCGACCGCGACCAGCTGCTGGAGCGATTGGCCGACGAGCTGTCGCCGCGCGTGCTGGAGGCGCCGGAGCGCCTGGACGGGCTCCGCCGTGAGCTGGACGAGTACTTCGAAGGCCGCCGGCGCGCGTTCGACACGCCGGTGGACTTCTCGCTCTCACGCGGCTTCTATCGCAAGGTGCTGGAGGCCACGGCGAAGATCGCGTACGGGGAGACCAGCACGTACGCCGGCGTGGCCGCGGGCGCGGGCAGCCCAAAGGCCGTGCGAGCTGCGGGCAGCGGACTGGGGTCGAACCCGATCCCGTTGGTGGTGCCGTGTCACCGAGTGCTGCGCAGCGGCGGGGCGCTTGGTGGCTATACCGGGGGCCTGGAGCGCAAGGAGTTCCTGCTCTCGCTGGAACGCCGCTGACGAGCCCTACAGCCTGTCCAGCACCGAGCGCAGCACGACCTCGGTCAGCCGCCCGGCCGGCACGCCCGCCACGGTGGCGCGGGCGGTATCGATCTGGGGGCGGCCGTCATCGCTGCCCACGGTCGCGTCCAGCTGCAGCGGCACCGTGCCCATGCCCCCGTCCGGCAGCACCCCGGACGCCAGGCCGCCCAGTAGGCCGCCCAGGGTGCCGCCGGTGGCGGTGCCCAGCTCGGCGGCCAGCTCGCGCGGCGTGCTGGTGCCGCGCATCGACAGGGTGTAGGGCTCGTCACGGCCCTGTCGGGTGAGCACGAAGCTGGACAGCCGCACCGTGCCCGCGTCCAGGTCACGCAGATCCACGTCCACGTCCCCGAAGCCGTCCAGGCGCTCGAACGGGCGCTCCTTGCGTTCGTCCAGGTCGTAGACGAGGTCGTCGCCGCTGATCTCGATCGACTGCCCGCGGCCTGTCGCGAGCGTCACCGCCGGCACCGCGGTGATGGTCACCTCGGCGGTGCCGCCGTCCTGCGTCAGCCGCTTCTCGACCTCGCCGCTGATGATCCGGGGCAGGATCACCTGGGTCGCGACGAGCAGCACGATGAGGATCGCGGCGGCGGCCAGTAGCACCTTGCTCATGAAAGCGAAGTGTGGCGGGTCGGGTGGTGCGACGGACAGGGAGGGATTCGAACCCTCGATACGGTTCTAAGCCGCATACTCCCTTAGCAGGGGAGCGCCTTCAGCCACTCGGCCACCTGTCCCGGAGCGGCCGATTGTATGCACCGCCGGGGAGAACCTAGCTACTGGCGGTAGTCGCGTAGACCGGTGCCCCAGCTGCCGCAGAAGCTGTCCAGGGCCTTCAGGCCCGCGAACACGCCGCCGAACGCGAGGCCCACGGCCACGAATCCCGCCAGCGACGATGCCGCCACGAACAGGCCGATGCTCTCGAAGCTCCAGAACCACAGCCGCCAGTCGATGTCGCGGCGCCGGCGCGGGCCCGGTTCGGGGTCCGGCTCAGGGTCACGGGTGTCGATCAGCATCAGGACCACCCTGCTGACCAGGGTAGCTCGTGGCGTGAGTCGGAAGTTCGCGTTCAGTCATCGGGATGACTGGGCGTGGCCGGTGTCAGGCGCGTCCAGGCGCCCGAGGACTGCCGCCGAACTGACGAATCACGCCACTAGACGAGCGTGCTCGGCAGCTGGTCCAGGTCGGCTACGACCACGCGGTCGCGGCCCTCGCGCTTGGCCACGTAGAGAGCCTTGTCGGCCGCCTCCATCAGCGTCTGGGCGTCGCGGGCGGTGCCTGCGGCCACACCCACGCTGAGGGTCAGCTCCAACGCCTTGGGCAGGCCGTGGTGGCCACGGTCGGCCACCGAGTCGGTGACCGCGGCCCGCAGCCGGTCGGCGAAGCGCTGGCCTGCGTCGGCGTCGGTGTCGGGCGCCACCACGGCGAACTCGTCCCCGCCCGTGCGGGCGGCGGCGTCCACACCGCGGGACTCCATGGCCAGCATCGTGCCGACCCAGGCCAGCACGCGGTCGCCGACCTCGTGACCGTGCTCGTCGTTCACCTGCTTGAAGTTGTCCACATCAACGATCGCCACCGACATAGCGGACTCCTGGCGCTGTGAGCGGGCGGCCTCGATGCCCATGCGCTCCTCCAGGCCGCGGCGGTTCAGCAGGCCGGTCAGCGGGTCCACACGCGCCTGCTCCTCCAGGTCCCTGACCAGCCGGGTGTTGCGCGTGGCCAGGTACTGCACCACCGCGGCCACCACGGCAACCGAGATCACGACGTCGATCCAGCGATCCACGCTGACGAGCTCGGCGGGCATGGCGGCAAGCGCAAGGCCCTGGGCCAGCGCCACGCAGGCGACGATGAACACCGCCCCGGCGCGGCCGTAGAAATAGGACATCCACAGCACCGGCCACATGTAGAGCACCGCCCCGTCGGTCGCCCCGCCGCTGGTGGTGGCCAGCGCGTAGGCGATGCAGCCCACGCCGATCGGGGCAAACACGGCCAGGGCGCGGCGCGGCATGCGCGGCCCGGCCAGCAGTGCCAGAGGGGCCATGAACAGCGCCACGACGCCCGGGACCAGCGAGTTCTCGGGTCCGCCGGGCAACGCGGTCTCGACCCCGACGACGGCGATCGCGCCCAGGAAGATCGCGGCCGCGCTGTACGCGATCGCCTCGCGCTCCTCGCGCGCCGTCTGCTCGGTGACTGCCCCCATCAGGACGTCATCGACACCCGATCGGGCCGCCTTGAGCCGCTCGGCCCGTCGGAATGGCAGGGGTTTCACACGGAATTTGTACGAGCTCTTGACATAAACCCTTGTGACGATGGATACTCGCGCCCGCCGTGGCGAGAGGAGACAGCGATTCGCCGCTTTCCGTACGCGAGCTGAACAGGAGCCGCGTGATCGAAGCGCTGCGCGAGCTCGGCGTGGCCAGCCGTGCTGACGTGGCCCGCCACACCGGGCTCTCGCGCACCACGATCTCGGGCCTGGTGGCCGAGATGCGCGACGAGGGCCTCGTGGTGGACCGGCCCGGCCCCGAGGCCAACGGCCTTGCCGGCGGAGCGGGCCGCCCGCCCACCCCGATCGGCCTGGGACCTCGCGCCGGCGCTGCGTTGGGCATCGACTTCGGCAAGCGCCATCTGGCGGTGGTGGTGGCCGACCTCTCGCACACGCTGCTGGCCGAAGACCGGCGCGAGATGGAGGAGGGCTACGACTCCGCGCACGGCATGGACACCGCCGCCGAGCTGGTCGAGGAGGTGCTCGATCGGGCCGACGTGCCGCCGTCGCAGCTGCTGGGCGTGGGCCTCGGCCTGCCCGGTCCCATCCACGGGCCCTCGGGTCAGGTCGGCTCGTCGGCCATCCTGCCCGGCTGGGTCGGCCTGCGCGTGGCCGAGGAGATGGAGCTGCGCCTGGGCCTGCCCGTGCGCGTGGACAACGACGCCAACCTTGGCGCGCTGGCCGAGCTGTTCTGGGGTGCGGGGCGGGGCGCCACCGAGCTGGTCTACCTGAAGGTTGCCACCGGCATCGGTGCCGGGCTGGTCATCCGCGGGCGCCTGTTCCACGGCGCCGGCGGCACCGCGGGCGAGATCGGCCACCTGACCATCGACGAGCACGGGCCGCTGTGCCGCTGCGGGAACCGCGGCTGCCTCGAGACCTTCGCCGCCGGTGACGCGCTGGTGGAGCTGCTGCGCTCGAGCCTGGGCCATGAGCTCACCGCCGAGGAGATCGTGCAGCAGGCCATCGACGGCGACGTGGCCTGCCGGCGCGCGATCGCCGACGCCGGCCGCCACCTGGGCCACGCAGTGGGCGCCATCTGCAACCTGATGAACCCGTCGCGGGTGGTGGTCGGCGGGAGCATCGGCCAGGCCGGCGAGCTGCTGCTCGGCGAGATGCGAGAGGCGGTGAGGCGCCGCGCCGTGCTGTCGGCGGCGCAGGACGTGGAGATCGTGGCCGGCGTGCTTGGCGAGCGGGCCGAGGTGCTGGGAGCAGTGGCCCTGGTGCTCGGCGACGCGGAGGCGGCACCCGTGCCTGAGGCAGTGACAACGTAGGTCAACGAGGAAGGAACCCCCGGATGTTCGGAACGACCAGAAGGAAGGGCACCGCGGTAGTGGCCGCATTCGCCCTGATAGCGACTGGAGCCGTGGCCGGATGCGGCACCAGCGACGACGACGACGACGGCGGTGGCGGTGACAGCGGAGGCAGTGCCAAGAGCGGCAAGATCGCGCTGCTGCTGCCCGAGTCCAAGACCGCCCGCTACGAGTCCCAGGACCGGCCCAACTTCGAGAAGAAGGCCAAGGAGCTGTGCCCGGACTGCGAGATCATCTACAGCAACGCCGACCAGGACGCCGCCAAGCAGCAGCAGCAGGCTGACGCGGCGCTGACCAAGGGCGCCAAGGTGCTGGTGCTGGACCCGGTGGACGCGGCCTCGGCCGGCGGCATCGTGGCCCGCGCAAAGCAGCAGGACGTGCCCGTGCTCAGCTACGACCGCCTGATCACCAAGGCGGACGTGGACTACTACGTCTCGTTCGACAACGAGCAGGTTGGCAAGCTGCAGGCCCAGACGCTCGTGAAGAAGATGGGCGAGGACGGCTCGAAGACCGGCCCGATCACGATGATCAACGGTGCGCCGACCGACTCCAACGCCGCGCTGTTCAAGAAGGGCGCGACCGGGGTGTTCAAGTCCGAGGGCGTCAAGATCGGCAAGTCCTACGACACGCCGGACTGGAGCCCGGACAAGGCCCAGCAGGAGATGGAGCAGGCCATCACCGGACTCGGTGACGACGGCTTCACGGCTGTCTATGCGGCCAACGACGGCACCGCAGGTGGCGCCATCGCGGCCATGAAGTCGGCCGGCATCAAGCCGTCCGAGCGGCCCACGACCGGACAGGACGCCGAGCTTGCCGCAATCCAGCGGATCCTGGCCGACGAGCAGTACATGACGGTGTACAAGGCCATCAAGCCCGAGGCCGAGGCCGCTGCGCAGATCGCGGTGGACCTGGTCCAGGGCAAGAAGCCGCCCGCGTCGCTGGTCAAGGACACGGCCAACAACGAGCAGAAGGACGTCCCGTCCGTGCTGCTCACCCCGGTCGCGGTGACCAAGGACAACATCAACGACACGATCATCAAGGATGGCTTCTGGAAGGCGTCGCAGATCTGTACCAAGGAGTACGCGGCCGATTGCAAGGAGGCCGGAATCGAATGACCGACTCGAGCACCGCACTGCTCTCGCTCAAGGGGGTGAAGAAGCGATTCGGCGCGGTGCAGGCGCTCGCCGGCGTGGACCTGACCGTCCACGCCGGCGAGGTCGTCGCCCTGGTGGGCGACAACGGCGCCGGCAAGTCGACGCTGGTCAAGACCATCGCCGGCATCCATTCGCCGGACGAGGGCGAGTTCTCGGTCGACGGCCAGCAGGTGTCGATCACGACCCCCCAGCAGGCCACCGATCTGGGCATTGCCACCGTCTACCAGGACCTGGCGCTGTGCGACAACCTGGACGTGGTGGCCAACCTCTTCCTCGGGCGCGAGGAGATGTCCTCCGGCGTGGGGCGGGCCACCTACCGCCTGAACGAGGTGGACATGGAGCACCGCTCCCACGAGCTGCTGGAGAACCTGGCCGTGACCATCCCGAGCGTGCGCTCGGAGGTGGGCGCCATGTCGGGCGGCCAGCGCCAGCAGGTGGCGGTTGCTCGCTCGCTGCTGGGTGACCCCAAGCTGGTCATGCTCGACGAGCCAACGGCCGCGCTCGGCGTGCCCCAGACGGCCCAGGTGCTCCGGTTGATCAAGCGCCTGCGCGAGCGCGAGCTGGGCGTGATCGTGATCAGCCACAACCTGGTCGACGTGTTCGAGGTGGCCGACCGGATCGTGGTTCTGCGCCTCGGCCGCGAGGTCGCCGACTACAAGGTCGCCGACGTGACCCGCGAGCAGGTGGTGGGCGCCATCACCGGCATCGGCGAAGACAATGGCAAGGGGGTCTCGTCATGAGCACCGCGAGCGCGACGGCCGACGAGCCCGAGGAGGAGCGGAGCGGCGGCTACCTGCGCCGGGTGATCCAGGGCGACCTGGCCTCGGTGCGCGTGCTGCTGGGACTGGTGGTCATCTGGGCCATCTTCCAGTCCCAGGACAGCAGCTTCCTCACCTCCACCAACCTGACCAACCTGATGCTGCAGATCACGGCCGTCGGCCTGATCAGCGTGGGCATCGTGTACGTGCTGCTGCTGGGCGAGATCGACCTGTCGGTCGGCGCGGTCAGCGGCCTGTGCGCGGCCATCATGGCCGTGCTGAACGTCAAGCACGGCTGGAACCCGTACCTGGCCATCGGCGCCGGCGTGGCGGCCGGCGCGACCATCGGCATGCTCCAGGGCATGTTGTTCTCGGGCTTCGGGGTGCCGTCGTTCGTGGTCACGCTCGCCGGCCTGCTCACGTGGCAGGGGGCGCTGCTGTACGTGCTGGGCGATACCGGCACGCTGAACATCAACGACGGCAAGGTCACCGGCCTGGCCGGCACGTTCTACGACGACGCCACCGGCTGGGGTCTCGCGGTGCTGGCCATCTTGGGCTACGCGGCCGTGTCGCTGTGGGGGTGGCGGACGCGGGTGAAGGCGGGTCTGGCCGACCAGGCGCTGACCCCGATCCTGGTCCGCATCGCGGTGCTGGCAGTAGCCGTGATCGTGGCCGTGTGGGTGTTCAACGACGACCGCGGCGTGCCACTGGCGGTGCTGATCCTGATGGGCTTCGTGCTGGGCATGCAGTACGTGGTGGGTCGCACCCGGTTCGGCCGCCACGTGTTCGCCGTGGGCGGCAACGCCGAGGCGGCGCGGCGGGCAGGCATCAACGTGAACCGCGTCCGCGTGATCGTGTTCTCGATCGCCAGTGCCATGGCCGCCATCGGCGGCATCCTGGCGGCGTCGCGGCTGCTGGCCGTGAACCAGTCCTCGGGCGCGTCGGACCTGCTGCTGCTGGCGATCGCCGGGCCGGTCATCGCCGGCACCAGCCTGTTCGGCGGCCGCGGCTCGGTGTGGTCGGCGCTGCTGGGTGCGCTCGTCATCGGCTCGATCTCCAACGGCATGGATCTGCTGGCGCTGGAGTCGTCGGTCAAGTTCATGGTCACCGGCGGCGTGCTGCTGGCGGCGGTGATCGTCGACGCTCTGGCACGGCGCCAGCGCCAGGCGGAAGGCAGGGTCTGAGCGAAGACGTGCTGCGTACGGCGCTGGTCGGCTACGGGCCGGCGGGCGCCGGGCTGCACGCCCCGCTCATTGCCCGCACCGACGGGATGGAGGTGGCCGCGGTGGTCACCTCCGACCCGGGCCGCCGCGAGGCGGTCGCCCGCGACCACCCGGGCGCCGCCGTGCTCGACGGCGCCGACGCCATCTGGCAGGAGCCCGGGCGGTTCGACCTCGTCGTGGTGGCGGCGCCCAACCGCGCCCACGCCGACCTCGCCGAGCGCTCGCTGCGGGCCGGGCTGGCGGTGGTGGTCGACAAGCCGCTGGCCGTCAGCGTCGCCGACGCCGATCGCCTGGTGGCCGCGGCCGCCGAGACCGGCTTGCCGCTGGCCGTATTCCACAACCGGCGCTGGGACAGCGACTTCCTGGCTGTGCGCGACCTGGTCGCCCGCATCGGCCCGGTCGTGCGGCTGGAGGCGCGCTGGGAGCGCTGGCGCCCGCAGGTGGACGGCGATCGCTGGCGCGAGTCGGATGCCGACGCCGACGGCGGCGGCCTGCTCTGGGATCTGGGCAGTCACCTGATCGACCAGGCGCTGGTGCTGTTCGGGCACCCCGAGTCCGTGATCGCGCGGGCCGAGACCCGGCGGCCCGGCGCGCGCGTGGACGACGACACCTTTGTGGAGCTGCGCTTTCCCGGCGGGCCGGCGGTGCAGATGTGGATGAGCCTGGTGGCCATCGAGCCGGGCCCACGCTTCCGGGTCACGGGCCTGGGCGGCCTGATCGAGTCGCGTGGGCTGGACCCGCAGGAGCTGCGCCTGCGCGGCGACCAGGCGCCCGAGGTCGAGGTGCGGCTGGTGACCGAGCACGACGGCGAGCAGGTCGTCGACGCCCCCGCGGGCGACTACAGCCACTTCTACGCGGGCGTACGCGACGCGCTGCGCGGCGGGGGGCCGATGCCTGTCACCGCGGAGCAGGCGGCGGAGGTCGTCGCCGTCATCGACGCCGCACGCCGCAGCGCGACTACGGGGCAGGTGGTGGCCCTGGCTGGATAGGCTCGGTCATGCATGGGGCTCATGGGGATCGTGACGCTGCCGATCAGGACGGTGACCGCCACCGCCGATGCCATCGTCGGCCTCGGGCGCCTGGGCGACCCGGACGGGCCGCTGGCGCGTCTCGAGCAGCTCGCGCGGCTGACTGCCGATGACCAGCCGCTGGGCCGGGCGCTGGCCACGGGTGGCCCGCTGGACCGGCTCTTGGCCGACGGCGGGGTGGCCGACCGCCTGCTGGCCGAGGGCGGCTCGCTCGACCGCCTGCTGGCCAAGGGCGGTTCGCTGGACCGCCTCTTGGCCGAAGGTGGCGCGCTGGATCGGCTGACCGTGGAGGGTGGCCCGCTGGACCGGATCCTCGAGGACGACGGGGTACTGGACCGCCTGTTCGTGGAGGGCGGGCTGATCGACCAGGCGCTGGTCGAGGGCGGCACCGTCGACCGGCTGGTCCAGTTCGACGGCACGGTCAACCGGATGCTGGCGCCGGGCGGCAGCCTCGAGCAGCTGCTGGCCGAAGACGGCCCGGTGGCCCACCTGGGCGACCTGTCCGAGACCTTGTCGCGGCTGGCGGACCTGGACACCACGCTTCAGCGCCTGGGCGCGCTGGAGGAGACGCTGCGCGCGCTCGGCGCGCTGGGCGACTCGCTGAACCGCCTGGCCACCGTAGCCAGCGCGCTCGAGAGCCTTGCCGAGTCCACCCGCGGCCTGCCCCAGCTGCCCGGGCGGGTGCAGGCGGTCGAGGAGCAGGTGGGCTCGATCGGCGATCAGCTTGGGCGCCTGGAGCCCGCCCTCGACGGGCTCAGCGCCAGCGTCGGATCCCTGCAGACATCGGCTGACGAGCTCAGCGTCGCTGCCACCCCGCTGGGCAAGGTCGCGGGGCGCATGCCCGGCGGTCGCAGGGCGCGCAAGGAGGCCAAGCGCGCGGCCGAGGAGGCGGAGGCCGAGCGGGCCGAGGCCGAGGCGGAGCGCCAGCCGGCCGGCGACGAGTCCTAGCCCGTGACCATCGCCAGCGAAGCAGCGGGGCGGGCCATGGGCCTGCCGCGCCCGCTCAGCCGCGACCTCGTCGTGGAGCGCGACCTCGAGGTGCCCATGGGCGACAGCGCCGTGCTGCTGGCCGATCGCTACGCGCCCAAGCCCGACGTGCCGTCGCCGACCGTGCTCGTGCGCTCGCCGTACGGGCGGCGCGGTCCCGTCGGCCTGCTGTTCGGGCGCCTGCTGGCCGAGCGCGGGCTCCAGGCCGTGGTGCAGAGCGTGCGCGGCACGTTCGGCTCGGGCGGTTCGTTCGACCCCTTCGACGAGCGCGACGACGGGCTGGCGACGATCGAGTGGCTGGCCGCGCAGCCGTGGCACGACGGCGGGATCGGCATGACCGGCCCCAGCTACCTGGGCCTGACGCAGTGGGCCGTCGCCCGGGGCGCCGGCGATGCGCTGGCGGCGATGGCGCCGTCGGTCACGGCATCCAACTTCCACGGCCAGGCCATGGGCAGCGGGACGCTCTCGCTCGAGACGGGGCTGTCCTGGATCACGATGATGTCCGTCCAGGAGCGTCGCGGCGCCCCGCTGCACATGGTGCGCCGCCTGCGCGAGCTCCCCGGGGTGATCGATCAGCTGCCGGTCGGTGGTCTCGACGCCCTGGCCGCCGGCGATTCGGTGCCCTATTACGCCGAATGGCTGACGCACACGGCCGCGGACGACCCCTACTGGACCGCTCGCGACCACTCCATCGACGTTGCCGACGTGACCGCTCCGGTCCAGCTGGTCGGTGGCTGGGCGGACATCTTCTTGCCCTGGATGCTCGAGGACTTCGTGGCACTACAGGACGCGGGTCGCTCGCCTCAGCTGATCGTCGGGCCGTGGACGCACACCTCGCCCGAGCTGGCACGGGTCAGCGCCCGCGAGGGCATCGCGTGGCTGCGCGCCCACCTGCTGGCCGACCACCGCCTGCTCGACCCCGCTCCCGTCCGGGTGTGGGTCGCCGGCGCGCGCGAGTGGCGCAGCATGGACTCGTGGCCACCGCCCTCGGAGCCACATGTGCTCCACGCGCGCGCGGGCGGGAGGCTGACCACGGGCCCTCCCGAGGGCGACGAGGGCGGCCAGGAATACCGCTATGACCCGGCCGAACCGACCCCGTCGGTAGGGGGGCCCACGCTCCTGGTCCGCGCGCCGGTCACCGACAACCGCGAGCTGGAGGCACGCGACGACGTGCTGGCGTTCAGCACCGAACCGCTGGAGCGCGATCTGGAGGTGATCGGCCCGGTGTCGGCGCTGGTGCACGTGCGCGCGGACGGCCCACACTTCGACGTCTTCGCCCGCCTCTGTGACGTGCTGCCCTCCGGCACATCGCTGAACGTGTGCGACGTGCTGACGCGCGTGGAGCCGGGCCGCTTCGACGCCGACGCCGACGGGGTGCACGCGGTCGAGCTGGATCTGTGGCCCACTGCGCGGCGGTTCAAGGCGGGTCACCGGATCCGGCTGCAGATCTCCAGCGGCGCCCACCCCCGCTACGCGCGCAACCTGGGCACCGGCGAGCAGCCGGCCACGGCCCAGCGTATGCGCGCCGTGCGCGTCCAGGTGCTCCATGACGCGGAACATCCCACCGCCATCACGCTCCCCGTCACCGCGTAATCCGGCTGGGCGGCCGACCCGTAGCCGAGGCATGCGCCGCTACAAGAAGGGCTCGAACGTGCGCTGGTCGTGGGGCGCAGGCACCGCCTACGGCCAGGTCACGGACAGCTTCACCCGCCGCGTTCAACGCACCATCAAGGGGTCGACGATCGTGAAGAACGGCAGCGAGCGCTGCCCGGCATACCTGATCGAGCAGGACGACGGGGGCCGCGTGCTCAAGCTGCACTCCGAGATCGAGCGCAGCTGACCTGACAGGGTCCAGGTGGTGCGCCACCTGGTCGACTTCTTCGCCCGCCGGGCAGTGCCGGGGGTGGAGGAGGTGCAGGGCGGCGCCTACCGCCGCAGCCTCGCGCTGGAGCACGGAGACGGTGTGGCCGAACTCCGGCCGGACGGCGATGGGGTCGCCACCGAGTTCTGGCTCGACGACGAGCGCGACCTGTTCGCCGCCGAGCAGCACGCCCGCGACCTGTTCGACCTGGACACCGACCCGGCGCCGATCGCCGCCGCCCTCGGCTCCGACCCGCTGATCGGTCCGCTGGTGCGGGCGTGCCCCCGCCGCCGCGTGCCGGGCGTGGCCGACGGGACCGAGCTGGCGGTGCGCGCCGTGCTGGGCCAGCAGATCTCGCTGGCCGGAGCGGCCACGCTGGCCGGACGGCTCGTCGCCGTGCACGGGCGTCCGCTGGCGCGACCCGTGGGTGGCGTGACCCACGTCTTCCCGGAGCCCGCGGTGCTCGCCGCAGCCGACCCTTCCGGGTGGGCCATGCCTGGCACACGCGCCGCGGCCCTCCGGGCGGTGTGCGCGGCGGGGCTGCCGCTACATCGCGGCGCCGACCGCGCCGCCGTTCGCCGCGCCCTGCTGGCCCTGCCGGGCATCGGTCCGTGGACGACCGAGTACGTGGCCATGCGCGCCCTGCGCGACCCCGACGCCTTCCTGCCCACCGACCTGGGTGTGCTCCACGCCCTGGAACGGATGGGCCATGACCCGGCGCAGGCGACGGCGCTGGCGGAGCCCTGGCGGCCCTACCGCGCCTATGCGCTCCAGCACCTCTGGGCGTCGCTCACGGGCTGACCCGCTGCCGCTAGGCTCTGGAGCCGCACTGCGCCCGTAGCTCAGCTGGATAGAGCGTCGGTCTACGGAACCGAAGGTCAGAGGTTCGAATCCTCTCGGGCGCGCTCGATTCGACCCGCTCAGGATGCGAGGTGGACCGCGCGCGGTAGCGACGGGATACTGGGCGGGCGATGTCGCGGGAGAACATCGAGCTTGTCTACCGGGGGTACGACGCGCTCAGACGCGGGGACGCGGACGCCTTCCTGTCCACCATGCATCCGGACGTGGAGGGAATGTCCCACGTGATGGCTGCGGAAGGACGTGTATTTCGAGGGCGGGCCGGTGTGCGGCAGTTCCTCGATGATCTCTTCATCGTTTTCCCGGATTGGCATCCCGAAGTCACTCAGGCCCTGGACTACGGCGACGTCGTGATCGCCGAGATCCGGATGGCGGGACGTGGCGCAAGCTCCGGGGTGGAGCTGCAGCAGACGGCGTGGCAAGCGATCAGGTTCTGTGAAGGGCAAGCCATCTGGTGGCGCGGGTTTGCAACGAAAGTAGAGGCCCTCGAAGCCGTGGGGCTGCGGGAGTAAGGGCGGACTACCCCATCGTCTAACCCACGAGGCGCTCGATGACGCTGCAACGCCACTCTGGAAGCGACCTGAGTGGACGAGGTCGCGAGGCTACGGAACCGAAGGTCAGAGGTTCGAATCCTCTCGGGCGCGTCGAAGAAAGCCCTGCTATGGCGGGGTTGTTTCGTATCCGGTCAAGGCCGAAACGGCGGGAGGCGGGCCGTTGGCCCGCCTCCCGGTACGTCTGGGTGTTACTTGCGATCGACTACCAGGAGGTGCCGTTGCAGCCGCCGCCGTCAGGCGTACAGCTGCGTGAGAGCACGCCGGTACCGGTGGTCTTCTGGATCGTGAAGTCGGTGCCCGACTTCGACTTGGCGGTCAGCGTGTAGCTGTCCGTGCCGGAAGCGACGATGCCGACCTTGCCCTGTGCGGGCGCGCCGTCGACGATGTCGATGCCGGTGGACTCCTTCTTGACCTCGTTCGCGTTACACGTGGCGTAGGTCTGGGTGTTCGCGAAGCAGGTCTCCATCTGCGAGACCGCGTTGCGGACATCCGACTTGGCGGCCGAGTCCTGGCCCTTCTTCTGCTGGCCCAGGAAGGCCGGGATGGCGATCGCGGCAAGGATGCCGATGATCAGAATGACGACGAGCAGCTCGATCAGGGTGAATCCCTGCTCGGACTGCATACGGTTACGAATCCTCTGCAGCATGTTGTGTCTCCTGTGGTCTGGAACCGATTGGGTCTGGGTCTGGGTGCCAGTCACCGCGGCTCACATGCCGATGGGACTCAGTTCCTTGGTGGCAGCTCGGCCGGGTCAGAAGACCCCCGGAGCTTTGCGCCCCCTGCTTACGCAGGGTTTGCCTTTGTCACCGTGGTTGCTGGCTTGACCCTTAGATCGACCGCAGCGGCGACAACTTGAAGGCGTGCACGAACCAGGTCGGCCATGCGTCTAGTAACGCAGGCGACGGTCGGGCCCAGACTCGGACCGAAAGGCTCTGCTCCGCTACATCGGGCGCACGTACATCTTCCTAGATGGGGTCGAGACCCCATATCCCGATGCCGTACCACCAGCGGGTTTCGCCCGTTCCGGCGGTAGAGTCGCGGCCGTGCCGTTCACGCTCAGGAACCTCAAGGAGGATCCGGAGGATGTCGGGTCCAACTTCGACGGCCCGCCGGACCTGGAGTTCCGCCTCGCTACCAAAGCGCTCGAGCTCGAGCAGTCCGGCCTCAGCTATCAGCGCATCCCGCCCGGCTACCGCTTTCCGTACGGCCACACGCACAAGCAGCAGGAGGAACTGTTCGTGGTCGTTCGCGGGAGCGGGCGGATGAAGCTCGACGACGAGATCATCGAGGTCAAGGAGTGGGACGTGGTGCGCGTCCCGCCCGGCACGTGGCGAGGCTACGAGGGCGGGCCGGAGGGCCTCGAGATCCTCGTCTTCGGTGCGCCCAATCTCGGCGAGGATCCGCGCGACGACGTGGAGGGTCAGCGCGACTGGTGGGCTGACTAGGAGCGGGGGGTCACTGGTCCTGGGTCATCCAGACGGTGGGCCAGGACACTCGGAGCAAGTCCACCAGCAGGATCTCGTCTTCCGCGGGCCCCGACCTTGGTCATGGCGTTGCGCACATGCGTGCGGACTGTGTCGTGAGCGATTAGCAGCTCGTCGGCGATCTCCGGTCCGCTTTGCCCGAGAGCCACTAGCCGCGCGATCTCGAGCTCGCGGTCAGTCAGTGCCCCAAACCCGGATTCTGAGCTGACGTCGCGCCGGAAGCGACGCCCCCAGCGTGAGGTGCTCAGGGCCACGAACAGGACGAGCCGGTGGCCCGTCACGACCTCGACGGTCGCCGCCACTGAACCGCGACGGCGCTGTCGTCAGCGCAGGTGAGGCTCGCCTCACCGGTGAACTCCACCGATCAGGCCGTAGTCCTCGAGAAGCATCGGTGGCGCCAACCCTCTCACAGCCCCGCACGCCGGGTCTCGGATCACGGTAGGGTCGCCAACATGGCACCCGAGGCCGCACCGGTGCTGATCGCCTACGACGGTTCCGAGGTTTCGCGGGCCGCCGTTCGGGACGCCGCCGAGCTCTTCCCCGGGCGTCCAGCTCTGCTGGCGACGGTCTGGGAGCCGGGGCTGGCGGCGATACCTGTTGGTGTACCCGACACCTTCGGGGTGGGTTCGCCGCCCCCGGATCTGGCGACGGTCGAAGCGGTCGATCGCCTCCAGCAAGACCGCGCCTCGACCGTGGCCGCCCAAGGAGCCGAGCTGGCGCGCTCGCTCGGGCTGGCCGCAGAGCCAGAAGCCGTGCCGGACGAGGTCGACGTGGCGGACACGCTGATCGCCATCGCGCGGGAGCGCGGCGCGGCTGTGGTCGTGGTGGGCTCGCATGGGATCTCAGGGCTGCGCTCGCGCCTGCTCGGAAGCGTTTCGCGGAAGGTGGTCGACCATTGCGACCGGCCGGTTCTCGTGATCCGCGACGCCGGCCACCGCTGATTTGAGGCCACGCCGGAGCATGCTCCGCAACGCCGCCTAGCTGTCGACCTTCGTCTCCCCGCAGGACTAGGGCGCTCCGCATCGAACTCGGAGGCACCGATGAACACTTCATTCCCAGTTGCGTTGCCCAGCGCGGTCGCCTCCCTGGACTCGCCGCCACCCGGTCTTGATCGCTTCGAGTATCTCGAGGTCGGTGGAGACATGGCTCTGCTCAGGCTCGCCCTGCCGGGATCGTGGGGCGATGACCAGCCCTCCGCGCTCCGCCTCACGGTCACGACCGGCGAGCGCTGCGTTGACCTGGCGCCACTTCCAAGTGCTGACGGAGAAGGCGTCGCGACGCGCGAGGTAGACGGCGCCCTGCAGGCCGGGTTCTCCGCACCGAGGGAACTGATCCGAGACCCGCAGGCGGAGTTCGCCGTTTCGGTCGACGGGCACCCGCCCCGCGAACTGCCGAGTCCGACGGTGCGGGAGCCCGGGCCAAGCGTCCGGCGAAACCCCGAAGGCGACCTGACCCCCGCGATGAGCGAGTTGCGACACGAAGTGGCCGAGGTCAAGGCTCGTGCCGAACAGGAGCAAGAGCGCATCTCCCTGTTGCGGGACGTTCTCACGGAGGCCAGGCAGGCGGAGGCGGCCGCACGGGAGGAGACCCTCGGCGCGACGAAGCTCCTCGACCACACCCGTAGCGAGCGAGACAACCTGGCGAGCCAGCTCGAAGCTCTCCGAGCCGAGGCGCAGGATGCGGCCGAGCGCGAGCGCGAGCGCCACGGGGTGCTCGACGCGCGGGTGCTGGAGCTTGAGCAGGCGTTGCTGGCGCGCAATGAGCTGTTGGAGGCCGAGCGTGAGCGCCAGGGGTCTCTGGAAGCGCGGATCCAGGAGCTTGTCGATGCCGAGGAGGCCGCGCGGGCTGAGGTGCAGTCGCGGAATGAGCAGTTGGAGGCCGAGAGTGAGGCGCGCGTAGGTCTCGAGCGGAGCATGGCCGAGGTGCAGGATGCGACCGAGCGCGAGCGTGAGCGCCAAGGCGCCTTGGAAGCGCGGATCCAGGAGCTCGTCCAGGCGGAGGAGGCTGCACGCGCGAAGACGCAGGTGAGTAATGAGCTGTTGGAGGCCGAGCGTGAGCGCCTGGAGGCTTTGGAGGCGCAGCTCGAGGAGGCGCGTGTAGGTCTCGAGCGGAGCACGGCCGAGGCCGAAGACGAGATTGGGCGCGAGCGCAGCGGGCGCGTGCTCCTGCAGGCTCGCGTGCAGGAGCTTGTCCGGGCCGAGGAGGACGGGCGGGCTGAGCTCAAGGCGCGTGACGAAGAGCTGAAGGGCGAGCGGGAGCGCCACGCGGTGCTCGAGACGCGGGTTCAGGAGCTTGAGCAGGCAGAGGCCACCGCCCGCGCTGAGATCCAGGCGCGTGACGAGCGGCTGGAGGGCGAGCGTGAGCGCCAGGCGGCTCTCGACGCGCGCATACAGGAGCTTGAGCAGGCCGAGGAAGCCGCGCGCGCAGACGTGCAGTCGCGGGATGAGCAGCTGGAGGGCGAGCGTGAGCGCCAGGCGGCTCTCGACGCGCGCGTAGAGGAGCTTGTCCAGGCAGAGGCCACCGCCCGCGCTGAGATCCAGGCGCGTGACGAGCGGCTGGAGGGCGAGCGTGAGCGCCAGGCGGCTCTCGACGCGCGCGTAGAGGAGCTTGTCGAGGCAGAGGCCACCGCCCGCGCTGAGATCCAGGCGCGTGACGAGCGGCTGGAGGGCGAGCGTGAGCGCCAGGCGGCTCTCGACGCGCGCATACAGGAGCTTGAGCAGGCCGAGGAAGCCGCGCGCGCAGACGTGCAGTCGCGGGATGAGCAGCTGGAGGGCGAGCGTGAGCGAGCGGCGGCGCTCGAGTCGCGCATAGACGAGCTTGAGCAGGCCGAGGCCAACGCCCGGGCTGAGGTCGAGACGCGTGATGGGCAGCTCGAGGGAGAGCGTGAGCGCCGGGAGGTGCTCGACGCGCTCGTTCAGGAGCTCGTTCAGGCCGAGGAGGCCGCGCGCGCCGAGGTGCAGTCGCGTGATGAGCAGTTGGAGGCCCAGCGTGAGCGTCAGGCCGCATTGGAGGCCGAGCTCGGGGAGGCGCGTGCAGGTCTCGAGCGGAGCGTGGCCGAGGCCGAGGCCGAGATTGGGCGAGAGCGCAGCGGGCGTGTGCTCCTGCAGGCGCGGGTGCAGGAGCTTGCGCAGGCGGAGGAGGCCGCGCGCGCCGAGGTGCAGTCGCGCGATGAGCAGTTGGAGGATGAGCGTGAGCGCCAAGCGGCGCTCGAGGCGCGGGTGAAGGAGCTCGTCCAGGCCGAAGAGGCCGCGCGGGCCGACGTGCAGGCGCGCGATGAAGACTTGAAGGGCGAGCGTGAGCGCCAGGCGCAGCTCGAGGCGCAGGCGCAGGAGCTTTCAGAAGCCCGCGACGCCGCCGGCGCCGAGGCAGAGCGACTGAAGGGTCTGTTGAAGCAGGCTCGCCAGGAGATCAAGCCCCGGGCCGCTCGGCGGATCGCCGCGGCCAAGGCCCAGGCCCAGGAGGAGCGAGAGCGGGCGGGCGAGCTCGATCAGCGACTGGCCGAGACCCGCGCGCAATTCGTCGCGGAGACCGGAGCGCGTGCCGCAGCCGAGAAGGAGATCGCGCAGGCGCGCGAAGCGCTCGAACGCCTCACGCGCGAACGCGTCGAGGCTGAGGTCAAGGTTGCTGAGGCACTCGAGGTGGTGGGCGAGGAGAAAGGCCGGCGATCAGAGCTGGAGCGGACGCTCGAGCAGGAACGCGCCGAGCTTGCCGGGGAGTCGGAGGCGCGCCTGGAGGCCGAGAAGGCCTTGGAGGGCGCGCGGGCCGAGCTTGCGCGCAAGGCGGACGAGTACGCCCAGGCGGAGCAGGCTCGGGCACAGCTCGAGCGGAGCTTGGCCGAGTCCCAGGATGAGTTTGGGCATGAGCACAGCGTGCGCGTGCTTCTGGAGGGCCGGGTCAAGGAGCTTGGGCAGGCGGAAGCCGCTGCCCGAGCCGAGGTCGAGGCGCGCGATCAGCAGTTGAAGGGCGAACGTGAGCGCCAGGCGGAGCTCGAGGAGCGGGCGCAGGAGCTTGCACAAGCCGAACAGATTGCCCGGGGCAAGATCGAGGTTCTGGCTCGAGAGCTGGCGGAGTCCCAGGAGACCGCGCGCCAGGCGCAGGAGCTGTCTCGAGGCGAGCTCAAGGCGCTGGCTGGGCGCTTGGAGGTGGAATCCGGGAAGCGAGCGATGTTCGAGGGACGGACGCAGGAGCTGACGGAGGCCGGCGATGCGGCTCGCGAAGAGCTGGAGGCGATGCGGCTGCAGATGGCGAACGCGCGCGAGGCTGCCCAGAGCGAGATCGAGCGGACGAAGCGCTCGCTGGTGGAGGCGCGCAAGGCGATCAAGCCGCGGGCCGCCCGCCGAATCGCTGCCGCCGAGGACGCGGCGCGCCGCGAGCGGGGGCGGACCCTGGAGCTTCAGGAAGAACTCAAGGAAGCGCGCGAGAACCTCTCCCAGGAGGTCGCGGCACGGGTCGCCGGCGAGCAGGAGTGCACACGCGCGAACGAGGAGCTCGAGCGCTGCACCCGCGAGTGCGCTCAGGCCGAGCAGGCTCTCGCGAGCTCGAGCGAGCGCCTCAAGGAGGCTGAGGCCGAGGTCGCCAGCGAACGCGAACAACGCGAAGCGGTGCAGCGGCGGATCCTGGAGCTCGCTGCGGCCGAGCGAGCCGCGCGCGAGGCTGCCATGGAGGCCGGGGAACGGCTTGCGCAGGCCAGGAACGTGCTCGGCGAAGGAACGCCGGCCGGCTGACCCGCGGTCGCTGTTACGGACCCAGGGCCTCGCTGCGAGGGTCGATCAGGATCTTCGCGTGGGCGTCCGCCGCGCCCAGGAGGTCGAAGGCGCCGTCCACGCCGGCCAGGCCGACCGTCCCGGTCACCAGCCGCGAGGCATCGACCTCGCCCTCGGCCAGCATGTGCAGGGTGTCGCGGTACTCCAGCGGCGTGTAGGCGAGCACGAAGCGCAGATCGATCTCCTTGTTGATCGCCATCGCCGGGCGGATCGTGTCATTGCCCATGCACACGCCGACCACCACGACGCGGGAGTACAGCGGCGCGCCCGCGATCACGCCGTCGATCATGCCCGGCACGCCGACGCACTCGAAGATCACCGGCGCCTTCGGGGTCGCCTTACCCAGCCGCTCGGCGGTGCGCCAGACGTGCCGCCAATCGATCAGGGGGAGCTTTCGCAGGCGTTCGACCGACCCCACGGCCAGCTCGAGCACCTCGGGCGCGGTGGTCAGGTGGCCGTGGTCCGGAGCCGAGGCATATGGGGATTCGACGGTGGGATCGACCACCACGTCGGCGCCGCAGGCGACGGCCAGCGCGCGGCGTCCCGGGGAGGGATCGCTGGCGATCACCGGCTCGACGCCCTTGGCCTTGAGCAGGCAGATGACCGCCAGGCCGATCGGGCCGCAGCCGATGACGATGGCCACGTCGCCCTTGCGCACCTCGCTGCGGCGCAACGCGTGCCAGCCGACCGCCATCGGCTCGGTGAGCACGGCCACGTCCGGCGGCAGGCCGTTTGGAACGGGAAAGGCGAGCGACTCCTCCACCACCACCTGCTCGGCATAGGCACCCGGCGCCTTCGCCGACAGGCCGGTGGGGTGCACGCCGTCGGGCCCGCGGACGATGGGCACGGCGACGACCGGCGTGCCCTCTGGCGCCGTGCCGCGACACCCGGGTCCCCGCGCAGCCACCTCGCCGCAGAACTCGTGCCCGAAGACCACCTCCTGGTCCGAGCGCATGAAATCCTCGTAGTCCAGCTCGCCCATCAGCGCCGCGACGTCGTCGGCGTGCGTCCGCGCGTGCAGGTCCGAGCCGCAGATCCCGCATCGGGTCACGTCCAGGAGCAGCTGCCCCCGCCCGGGCACGAGCGCTGCCCGCTCCACCACCGACAGCGCGCCGTCTGCACAGGCCACCGCCCTCATGGCCGGAGTATCCCGCTTACGCGTTCAGACGCCCACGTTCAACCGCATCGTCAGCCCGTCGCTGACCGAGCCCGATGCCTTCGCCAGCTGACCGGAATAGCCGTCGCTGAACACCATGTCGCTGTCGAGCGAGGTCTGGCCGAGGTTCTGCACGCTCTGCTCGTAGCCCTCGGTCGCGTAGACCTGCTTGCAGGTCTCGGCCGGCAGCGCGATCTGCGAGGTCTTCATCAAAGTGCCCGACGAGGTGGCGGCGTCCAGGCTCTCGTAGACCTCGAAGTGAATGTGGGGCCAGCGGCCCATGTATGCCGCGGGAAAGATCGTCGCGGATTCGCTGTCGCCCGAGGACCCGCAGGCGGCGAACGCCACCGCGCCGACGCTGCCCGCCAGTGTGCCCAGTGCCCTGCGGCGGCTCATCAGCTTCGGAAGGTCGTACGCGAGACCCCGGTCGTGGGCCTCGGTGCCTTAGTCGCGATCCGCTGTCATGCCGACATGGTGGTGGCCGAGGCTTGGCCATGGGTAAGAGAATCAAAACGGTCAATACCCGTCGCCTTTGAGTAGATTAGGAATTGCCCACGAAATGAGAGGGAGACCACCATGGCGCTGACCATCGGCGACACCGCACCAGACTTCGAGGCCGACACCACCGAAGGCCGGATCAAGTTCCACGACTGGATCGGCGACGGCTGGGCGGTGCTGTTCTCCCACCCGCGGAACTTCACGCCCGTCTGCACCACCGAGTTGGGCTACATGGCCAGCATCAAGCCCGACTTCGACAGCCGCAACACGAAGATCATCGGGCTGTCCGTGGACCCGCTGGAGAACCACGAGCAGTGGGCCCAGGACATCGCCGAGACGCAGGGCACGGCGCCCAACTACCCGATCATCTCGGACAGCGACTTCAACGTCTCGAAGCTGTACAGCATGCTCCCCCAGGACGTTGAGGGCGACCCGACCGAGCGCACGCCGGCGCAGAACTCGACGCTGCGCAACGTGTTCGTGATCGGCCCGGACAAGAAGATCAAGCTGGTGCTGGTCTACCCCATGACCACCGGGCGCAACTTCGACGAGGTCCTGCGGGTGATCGACTCGCTGCAGCTGACCGCCAACGAGGCCGTGGCCACGCCGGCCCAGTGGCAGCAGGGCGAGGACGTGATCATCGCCGGCTCGGTGTCCGACGAGCAGGCCAAGGAGAAGTACCCCGACGGCTGGGACGCCCCCCGGCCGTGGTTGCGCATCGTGCCGCAACCCAAGTGACGCCGCGCCAGGAAACGGGCATCGTGCCCGTTTCCTGAACGGCGGCGTTTCGAGCCGTGGCAGCGGATAGCGTCGGCGCATGCCCGACTTCGCTGACCTCTCCGCGCTGTACGTCAACTGCACGCTCACGCGCTCTCCCGAGCCCAGCCACACGCAACGGCTGATCGACAAGAGCGCGGCGATCATGGAGGGCGAGGGCGTGTCGGTGGAGCAGTTCCGGTCGGTCGACCGCGACATCGCCACCGGCGTCCAGCCCGACATGACGGAGGCGGGCTGGGACAGCGACGAGTGGCCGCAGATCTTCGAGCGCGTCCTGGCCGCCGACATCCTGGTGCTGTGCGGGCCGATCTGGCTGGGAGACAACAGCTCGCAGATGAAGCTGATGATCGAGCGGCTGTACTCCAACAGCCACCAGCTGAACGAGAGCGGCCAGTCGATCTACTACGGCCGCGCGGGCGGTTGCCTGATCACCGGCAACGAGGACGGCATCAAACACTGCGCATCCAACGTGCTCTACAGCCTGCAGCACGTGGGCTACACGATCCCGCCCCAGGCCGACGCGGGCTGGATCGGCGAGGCGGGCCCGGGCCCCAGCTACGGCGACGACGGCATCGGCCTGGACAACGAGTTCACCAACACCAACACAGGGTTCATGACCTGGAACCTGATGCACCTGGCGCGGATGCTCAAGGGCGGCATCCCGGCCGAGGGCAACGTCCGCGAGGGGTAGCCGGCACCTACGCCTGGTTGCGGTTCCACTCCACCCACCCGGTGCCCGCGCGGCCATCGGCAGCCTTCACGCGGCACATGGCGCGCACGAAGTGGGTCACGCGCCCGTCGGGCGCCTCAAGCAGGATCGGCCCGTAGGCCACGGGCTCCACGGCCAGCTCCAGCTCGTCCGGGCCCGAGACGATCGTGTCCGCGGTGACCAGCCCGTCGTCGGCCACCCGCTGGTCGAGCGTGATCGAGCCGATCTCGGCCAGCTCGTCGCCGCGCTGGACGTAGCCCACGCCGAACCCGGGCATCTGTGGGACACCGACCGCGTGGGTGTGGGTGCCGTCGTCCAGGTGCAGGGCGCTCCACATCCAGTCCGAGCCCCACCAGTCACGCGCGCCCCAGGAGTGGTCGCGCTGGCCGGGGCCGGCGAAGTCGATCTGCTCGCCGTCCACCGTCACGGTCCCGGTGACCCGGCAGGGGATCTCGTAGCGCGTGGACTGGCGCCACTGGTAGGGGATGCCGGCGGTCTCGAAGACCAGCTCCAGCGCGATGGCCACGTCACGGCCGGGCTCGTCGCGCAGGATCGCTGCCGGGTCGTCGTAGGCCTGGCCGGTGCCCCGCATGGTCACCCGGAACCGCTGTAGGGGCTTTTGGCAGTGCTGCTCTGCGTCGAGCCCGTCCACGTGGATCGTCTGCACCGGGTCGTCGATCGCCGGGAGCGGGGCGGACGCCTCGGTCAGCATGATCGTTGGCCGGCCCGGACCGCAGATGCAGGTGGTGTAGAGGCAGGTGTCCTGGTTGGGCACACGGCCGGTGCGCGTGTAAACGCCCAGCGAGCCGTCATCGGACACGCCGTCGAAGTACCAGCTCTCGTTCCACAGCGGCTCGGGCCCGGGGGCGTGGGTGCTCTCGTCGGCGGGCTCGGGCGCCAGCGGCTCGGGCGAGCCGGCATCCGGCCCGGGCAGCAGCTCCAGCGAGCCCAGGTCCAGCACCTGCTGGCACATGCGTGTGAAGCAGGCCTCGAACATGCGGTCGCCGCGCTCGGTCTGCACGACCACGATCCCGGCGGCCACGTTCAGCAGCAGGCCGTTGAAAGCAGCGCGGCGATACCCCTCCCAGCACTCGTCCCAGGACAGGCTCTGCACGCCCTGATCCAGCAGCCCCTGGTGGTAGCCGCGAACCAGGTCCTCCTCGTGGGCGCGGCGGTCCTCGACGTTCAGCCCGGTGCCCAGGAAGTAGGACACGTCGGACACGGCCGGCCCCCACATCACCGTCTGCCAGTCGACCGCGGTGCAGGCACCGTCGGCGAACAACAGGTTGTCCAGGCGGTAGTCGCCGTGCACGAGCCCCAGCGGCGGCCGGGTGTCCGCGTACCAGCCGTCGAGCGACGGCAGGAAGCGCTCCATGACCGCAGCGTGCTCGTCGGTGACCCAGTCCGAGTAGCGCTCGCGGAAGGCCGGCCAGAGCTGGGTCAGCAGCTCCTGCGTCAGGGGGTTGGGCTGGTTCAGCCAGTCGGCCGTGCCCAGCGCAAGGTCGCCCAGGACCGGTCCGTGGATGCGCGCCAGGGCGTCCAGGGCCAGCCGCGCCTGGTCCACCGAGCAGCCCGCGATCTGGTCGCCCTGGACCGCGCCCGCCACGTCGTCGAGGACCAGCGTGAACCAGCCCTCGCTCGGGTCGTAGACGGCCAGGTGGCAGCTCGGCACGGAGTCGCCGAGCCGTTCGGCGAGGTTCTGGTAGAAGGCGATCTCGCGGTAGTAGGCGCCCATGCCCACGCCGGTGCCGCGGCTGGTGGCGTCGTCGGAGGCCAGCTTGACCACCGCGGTCTCCTGCTCGCCGCCCGCGCTGAAGGTGGCGCGGAAGTTCTGGCTCATCTGGCCCGTGCCGATGCGTTCCGTGGAGTGCAGCTCCAGGCCGGGACGCTCGAGCACGCCGCCCAGCCAGTCGGCGCTGATCTGGTCCGGTGTGCGGATCAGGGCGTCAGGCGGCAACGGTCTGGCTGGCCGGGCGCCCGTCCCGCACGTCGTCGCCCGTGCGTGAGAACCGCAGCGCCCCGTCCTCCAGCGCCCCGCGGCGCAGGTTCGCGATGTCCACGGCGTAGTTCTGGCGCAGCCGCCAGGGGGCCTTCGAGCCCTGCTTGGGCATCTGATGGACCGAACGCTGGATATAGCCCGATGCCAGGTTGAGCAGCGGCTCGGGTATGACCGACGGGTCGTCGTTGTGGGGCACGCAGACGTCATATCCGTGCGCGTCCATGTGATTGAGCAGCCGGCACACGTACTCGGAGGTCAGGTCCGCCTTGAGCGTCCACGAGGCGTTGGTGTAGCCGATCGTGAATGCCAGGTTGGGTACGTCCTCGAGCATCAGGCTCTTGTAGGTCAGGCGCTCGGGTACGGGCACCGGCTGGCCGTCGACCGTGACGTCCAGCGCCCCCAGAGCGCGCAGGTTCAGCCCGGTGGCGGTCACGATGATGTCGGCCTCCAGCTCCTGCCCGGAGGCCACCCTGATGCCGTCCTCGGTGAACGTGTCGATGGTGTCGGTGACCATCTCCGCCCGCCCGTTGCTGATGGCCTTGAACAGGTCCGCGTCGGGGACCACGCACATGCGCTCGTCCCACGGGTTGTAGGGGGGCTTGAAGTGGCGGTCCACGTCGTAGCCCGGCGGCAACTGGTGGCGGACGCCGGCGCGGATCAGCTTGCGAACCAGGTCGGGCCGCCAGCGGCTGAGGTTGAACGTGCCCATCTGCAGCAGCACGTTCTTCCACCGCGAGACCACGTAGGCGGCCTTGGGCGGCAGCACGCGCTTCAGCGCCTTGGCGATCGGGTCCACCGCCGGCAGCGTCACGATGTACGTGGGCGAGCGCTGCAGCATGGTCACGTGCGCGGCGGTCTCGGCCATCGCCGGCACCATCGTCACGGCGGTCGCGCCGCTGCCGATGACCACCACGCGCTTGCCCGCGTAGTCCAGGTCCTCCGGCCACTTCTGGGGATGCACGATCTCGCCCTTGAAGCGGTCGATGCCCTCGAACTCCGGCGTGTAGCCGCCGTCGTAGTCGTAGTAGCCGCTGCAGAGGAAGATGAATGAGCAGGTCATCTCGGTCTGCTCGCCGTTCTGGTCGATGCGCACGGTCCAGCGCGCCTGCTCGCCCGACCAGCTCAGCCCCACCACCTTGTGCCCGTAGCGGATCTTGTCCTCCACGCCGTGCTCGCGCGCGGTCTCGCGCACGTAGGACAGGATCGCCGGGCCGTCGGCCAGCGTCTTGGAGTCGGTCCAGGGCTTGAACCGGTAGCCCAGCGTGAACATGTCCGAGTCCGAGCGCACGCCCGGGTAGCGGAACAGGTCCCAGGTGCCGCCCATGGCGTCGCGGGCCTCGAGCACCGCGTAGCTCTTGGACGGGCACTCGTCCTCCAGGTGGCAGGCGGCACCGATACCCGAGATGCCCGCCCCCACGATCAGCACGTCGACGTGACTGGCCACGCGGCCAGCCTACAGCCGTCGGGCAGCCAGTGTGGCCGTCATCCGCTCGCGGCCTGCCCGGGCCACGATCCGAACGCGGTACTCGCCGCGCCTGCGCCCGCGGGCGCTGATACGCAGGCGGTAGGCCTTGCCCGCCGCGCGTGTGCGCGTCTTCAGCCGCCGCACCACCCTGCCGCGGCGGGTCACCGTGACCGCCACGCGGGCACGCCGGCTCAGCCGGAAGCTCAGCCGCAGCGCCCTGCGGGCGCGACCTCCGAATGCGGGCGACCCGAGCCGTGCTGCGGCCACCAGCCCGCACGACGGCCGGCGCGCGAATGCGGCGCGACGCGTAAAGCGGCCGTTGGCGCGGCGCAGGGCCAGGTAGCGGGTGTCCACCCTGCCGTCGATCCCGCGGGAGCGCATCCGCACTGCGTACAGGCCGTCGCCGACCTTGCGGCCACGGCGGTTCGCCCGCCCGCGCCAGGTGAAGGCCTTCGACCGCGACCGGAACCGGGCCACCAGCCGTGGCCGTCCCACGCTGCGCCCATGCGCGTAGCGCAGCACGTCCACGGTCACGCGCGCTTCGGTGCCGCGCGCGAAGCGCATGCGCACGCGCTTGCCGCGCGGGCGCACCGACGCCGAGTAAAGCCCGGTGCCGGACGGGCACTGACAGCGGGCACCGCCTTGGGCGAGGCTGCCGCGCAGGCGGATGTCGCGCGAGGACGCGCCCACCATGACCGCGTGACAGCCGCGCGCCACGCGCCAGTCGTTGCCGGCTGTGCTCCAGTAGGACAGGTCGCGGGCGCCCAGCCTGAAGGTCACTGTGCGGCTCCGGCCCGGGTTCAGCCGCACGCGTTCGAAGCCCTTGAGCGACCGCGGCGGCTGGTTCACGCCGCCGCCGGGGCTCGGCAGCCCCAGGTACAGCTGCGCGATCTCGCTGCCGTGGCGGCGGCCCGTATTGGTCACGCGGGTGGTCACCGTGGCGCTCGGGCGCCCGCCCGCGGCGGGGGTGATCTTCAGGTCGCGGTAGGAGAAGCTGGTGTACGACAGGCCGTGGCCGAACGCGAACGCCGGCTCGATGCCCTTGGCGTCGTACCAGCGGTGCCCCACCAGCACACCCTCCTTGTAGCGCACCATCTCGCCCACGCCCGGATATGCCTCGAGGTCGCCTGCGGTCGGCAGGTCGGCCTCGCGCCGTGGGAACGTGACCGGCAGCCGGCCGCCGGGGTCGTCGCCGAACAGCACGCGCCCGATGGCGGTGCCGCCCTCCAGGCCCGGATACCACGCCTCCAGCAGCGCAGGCACCTTCGCCCGCCACGGGGTCAGCACCGGCCCGCCGGTCTCCAGCACCACCACCGTGCGCTTGTTTGCGCTCGCCACGCGCTCGATCAGCGCGTCGCGGTCGAAGCTGTCAGCGGCGCCGCAGTTCAGGCCCAGGCACGGCTTGTCGGCGCCCTCGCTGTAGGTGTCGGCCACCACCACCACGGCCACGTCGGCGGCGCCCGCAACGCGCGCGGCGCGCGCCCCGTCGGACCCGTCGTCGTAGTTCACGGCCACGCCACTCCCTGCGGCGGCACGGATGCCCTGCAGCGGCGTGGTCGACTGGTACGGAGTCACGTTCGACGAGCCGCCGCCGCTCTTGTAGCGGTCGGCGTCCGGGCCGATCACCGCCACCGAGCGCAACTTGCCGCGGTCCAGCGGCAGTGCGCCTGCCTCGTTCTTGAGCAGCACGGTGCCGGCGCGCGCGATCCGCTCGGCGCGGGTGGCGTGGTCGGCGCGGTTGATGGCGCCGGGGTCGTTCGTGTAAGCAGCGCGGTCGAAGAAGCCGTACGCGAACAGCGTGCGCAGGATCTTGGTCACGCGCTGGTCGAGCACCGACTCGGGCACGCCGCCGGCCAGCGCGGCGTTCACCAGCGCGGGCGAGTACGTGACCGCGGGGAAGGGGTCGAAGTCCAGGCCGGCCAGCAGCGACTCGCGCGTGTCCTTGGCTGCTCCGTAGTCGGCCAGCACGTAGCCCTTGAAGCCCCACTCGCGCCGCAGGATCTGGTCCAGCATGCGCGGGTTCTGGCACGCGTAGGCGCCGTTGATGCGGTTGTAGGAGCACATCACCGACCCCACGCCGGCCTCCTTCACGGCGGCCTCGAAGTGGGGCAGGTAGATCTCGCGCAGCGTGCGCTCGTCCACGCGAGCGTCCACGGTCAGGCGGTTGCCCACCACGCCGACCCCCACCGGGGCGCCGGGCGCGCTTGCGCCGACACCCTCCTGGTTGTTCACCGCGTAGTGCTTGACGTTGCCGATCACGCCCTGCGCCTGGGCGCCGCGCAGCCACTCCACGCCCAGCCGCGTCATCAGGTACGGATCCTCGCCGTAGGACTCGAACGTGCGCCCACCCAGCGGCGTGCGCATGATGTTCACGGTCGGGGCGAACACCACGTCGTTGCCCTTGTGCTTGACCTCGTCGCCGATCACGGCGCCGTGGTCACGTGCCAGCGAACGGTCGAAGGCCGCCGCCAGCCCGATCGGCGACGGCATGGCGGTGGCCTTGCCCGAGCGCACGCCGACCGGGCCATCGCTGTAGTACACGGGCGGCAGGCCGACCCGTGCCACGCCGCGGTCGGTGCCGGTGTGGGTGCCCTCGCCGCCGCCCACGCCCTGGAGGTCCTCGCCGCCCAGCATGCCCACCTTCTCGTCGCGGGTGAGCGCGCCCACCAACAGCGCCGCGCGCTCGTCGGGCGTCAGAGCGGTGTTGCACCACGGGTGCGGCCCGCAGCGCCCGGTCGCCTGCGCGGCCGCCGTGAGCGCCAGGAAGGCGCACACCACCGCGAGCACCAGCGCCAACCTCCCAATCGGCCGCATCGCGCAAGTCAACCACGTTCGAGCGTCCATCCGCGTCGCTTCTGCGTAGATACGCACATGACCCCGCTCGCCGGTCCCGGCATCGTCCTGCCGCTGGCCGGCCTGGCCGTGGCACTGCTTATGGCGGCCACCTGGGCCGAGGGCGTGCGCCGCCAGGACATCTCGATCGTGGACCCGATCTGGGGCCCGGCGTTCGTGCTGGTGGCGCTGGTGGGGGCGGGGGCCGGCGGCGGCGACCCCGTGCGGCGATGGCTGCTGCTGGCGCTGACGGCCGCGTGGGGGCTGCGGCTGGGCATCCACCTGGGCCGGCGCAAGCTCGCCGACCCCGAGGAGGACCGCCGCTACAAGGTCATGCGCGATAAGCACGAGCACTTCAACCTGTGGGCGCTGGTCATGGTGTTCGGCACCCAGGGGCTGCTGGTGCTGATCGTGTCGCTGCCGCTTCAGGTCGGCGCCAACGTGGGCGGCGACCTCGGCGCGCTGGTCGTGCCGGGTGTGCTCCTGTTCCTGGTCGGCCTGGCCTTCGAGGCCATCGGCGACCACCAGCTCGAGCACTTCAAGGCGGACCCGGCCAACAAGGGCCAGGTCATGGACCGCGGCCTGTGGCGCTACACGCGCCACCCCAACTACTTCGGCGATGCCTGCGTGTGGTTCGGCCTGTGGCTGGTGGTGCTGCCCGCGGGCGGCACCTGGTGGACGGTGGTCGGGCCGATCGTGATGACCGTGCTGCTCACGCGCGTGTCCGGCGCGTCGCTGCTGGAGAAGGACATCTCCGAGCGCCGGCCGGGCTATAAGGAGTACGTGGAGCGCACCTCGGGCTTCGTGCCGCTGCCGCCAAAATCGGCGCCGGACCGCGGCTCGAGCAGGTAGTGGCTGACGAGCCAGCGGTCGCCGCGGCGGTAGCCCCAGATCTCACGGGTGGACAGGAAGAACAGCCGCCAGCCGCCCAGCAGGATGCGAGCGTCGGACTCCGAGCGGTCCTTGCGCAGCAGCGCCAGCGCCTGCTCGCGGTGTGCGTCCAGGCGGACCAGCCACGCCTTCAGGGTCTTGGCGTAGTGGGTGCCGTCCACCACCCAGCGATCGGCCACCCTCAGGTGGTCCTGGAAGCGCGGCAGCAGGTCGTGGCTGGGCATCACGCCACCGCTGAAGAAGCGGTCGGCGGCCCACGTGCCCTCGAACACGTAGGGCAGCGTCCGGTGTGAGAACACGTGCACGAACAGCTTGCCGTCGCGCTCGAGCCAGGTGGACACGCGCCGCAGCAGCTCGTGCCAGTTGCGCATGTGCTCGAACATCTCGATCGACATCACGCGGTCGAAGCGCCCGTCGGGGGTGAAGTCGTTCACGTCGCGCGTGAGGATCGTCAGGTTGGTCAGATCGCGGCGCCGGGCCTCTGCCTCGATCCACTCACGCTGGCCGTTGGAGTTGGACACGCCGGTGATCTGGGCGGCCGGGTAGTTCTCGGCCAGCCACAACGACAGCGAGCCCCAGCCGCAGCCCAGGTCCAGGATGCGCATGCCGTCGCGCACCTGTGCGCGCCGGCAGGTCAGGGCCAGCATTGCGTCCTCGGCCTGAGCCAGCGTCTTGGTGCCGGGCTCCCACAGGCAGCCCGAGTACTTGCGCCGCGGCCCGAGCATCAGCGCCAGGAACTCGGCAGGAAGCTCGTAGTGCTGCTCGTTGGCCTTGTCGGTGGCCTCGGCGATCGGTCCCTTGGACATGCGCTCGAGCAGCTCGCGCATGCGCCGTTCCTGGGCCTCCACGCCGCCGCGGCGCTCGCGCCCCTCGCGCAGCCACACGCCCACACGCGAGCCCGTACGCAACAGGGGGTCAGGTACCACCTGGTGCGCGAGCGCGTGGTCCAGCATCCGGTAGCGAAGGGCCGACATTCCGCCATTTTCTGCGCGGAGAACCGCCTGCTGGATCAGCGCCCGACGATCCGGAAGCGCAGCCGCTTGACCTTGGCCACGTTGCCCGCGCCGTCCTTCGACGTGGCCGCCAGCACGTAAGCCCCGCGCCGCAGCTTGCGCCCCCGCAGCCGGCCGGTGAAGCGCAGCCTGTTCGCCCCGGCCTTGCCCTTGTGCGTGAACGAGCCCTTCAGCGCGCGGCGGGCGCCCTTGCGCCGGACACGGAAGGTCACCGTGGACGCCTCGCTCAGCCGGTAGCGGATCGTTGTGCCCACCTTCGCCGCCACGCTGCCGCCGCGGTTGGCTGCGGCGAAGCGGTTGCGCGACAGGCCGAAGCGGGTCAGGGCGGGTGCCAGCTGGTCCGCGCCGGCGCCGCCGCCGGGGCCGCCGGCGCCGGCGGGCTGGTACTCGCCGTTGACCAGCACCCGGACGCTGCCCCTGCTGCCGTCGGCCAGGCGCTGCTGACCCTGCCGGATCGCGGGCGCGATGTAAGACAGGTTTTCGGACTCGTTGGTGGCGGCCACCGGCCCGGAGCTGTTCAGGTCGAGCAGGCTGATGCCCAGGTAGTCCACGGTCTCGATCGGCTCGCCGTCGATCACGTCCACGGTGTTCTTGACCGCCATCTGCACCGGAATCTCGTTGATCGCATTGGGCCGGGGGACGAACACCTGACTCTCTACAGGCGTGGTGCAGCAGATCAGCCCGCCGGCGCCGGCCTGCGAGCGCGTCGCGCGAATGACCGTGAACACCATCGGCCCCACTCGCGGCCCCGCGAACACGCGCGCCGTGGTGATCACCCAGTTCCCGCGCGGCGTCTGCGACGTCCATGCTCCGGAGACGTTGTTGCCCAGCAGCGTGCAGCTGGGCGGGGGCGGGCCGGTGTACACCAGCGCCTCGCAGCCGCTGTTGGTGCTCGGCGGTACATTCAGCGGCGCCCCCACCGTGACCGCCTGTGCCGCGCCGGGCGCGGCCAGTGTCAGCGCCACCAGCGCCGTCCCCAGTTTCCACCCCATGGAGCACCAAAGTACACCCGTAATCGGTAACCCGCTATACGGCGGATGAGGTACACGTGAGCGCCCTGCAGGACGATCTCGTCGACTGGCTGCGGATCCCGTCCGTGTCCACCGGCGACCCCGATCGCGCGGCCCTGGAGCGGGCAGCCCAGTGGGTGGTGGACCGCGTGCAGGCCGCGGGCGGCCACGCCGAGCAGGTGGTCATCGACGACGGCAACCCGCTCGCCGTGGGCGAGCTCCGGGCGGCGGACGCGCACGCGCCGACCGTGCTGATCTACGGCCACTACGACGTGCAGGGGCCGGGCCCGGCCGAGGCCTGGGACTCGCCGCCGTTCGAGCCCGAGGTCCGCGACGGGCGCCTGTACGCGCGCGGCGCGGCCGACGACAAGGGCAACTTCCTGCCGCTGCTGCACGTGGCCTGCGAGATGGCGCGCGAGGGCGCCCTGCCGGTGCACATCCGCGTACTGGTCGAGGGCGAGGAGGAGCGCGCGGGCGAGGCGGTGGCCAAATGGGTGCGGGCAGACGAGGGCGGGGCCGACGTGGCGGTGGTGTTCGACAGCGGCATGCCCGATCCCGACACCCCCGCGATCACGGTGGGCCTGCGCGGCATGGTGGACGTGGACGTGACCGTACGCACCGCGCCGCGCAACCTGCACTCGGGGCTGTACGGCGGCACTGTGCTCAACGCCCTGCACGTTCTGCACGGCCAGCTGGCGCACGTGATTCCCGGCGCCGACGGGCGCGTCCGCGACGAGCTGCGCGCCGGCACCGCACCGGTGGCGGACGCCGAGCGGAACTCGTGGGGCGCGCTGGTCCCCGGAGAGCAGGCGATCGCCGAGAGCGGTGGCCGCCCGGTGGCTCCGGACGCGGGCGCGGAGTTCTACGAGCGCACCGGCGCGGCGGCGTCGGTGGAGGTCAACCAGATCGCCGGTGGTGAGCCGCGCACGATCGTGCCGGCGCAGGCCACGGCCAAGGTGACGATGCGCCTGGCGCCGGGGCAGGACCCCGACCAGATGAGCCGGGTGCTGTCCGGCCTGCTGAATCACGACCTACCCCACGGCGCCGAGCTGGACACCCGTGTGCAGACCGCCCGGCCGGCGCTGTTCGAAGTCGACCAGCCCGCGATCCGGCTGGCGGCCGAGGCGCTCGAGAAGGCGTGCGGCCGCGCGCCCGCGTTCATGCGCTCGGGCGGCAGCCTCCCGGTAGTGGCCGAGATGGCGGCACAGGGCTACCCGGTCGTGGTCGGTGGGTTCGGCCTGCCCGACGACGCCATCCACGCGCCCAACGAGTCGTATGCGCTGCGTTCGCTCGAGTGGGGCGAGGCCGCCGCCCGCGAGCTGTACCTGGCGCTGGCGCGGCTGCCGCGCTGATGCGCGTAAACGCCCACTACGAACCCTCCGCCGTGACCGCGCCCACCACGGCGGCCGCGGGCTTCCACCAGGGGCTGGCGGGCTACGCGCCGACGCCGGTGCGCGCGTTGCCCGGCGGAGGCGTCCTGGTCAAGGACGAATCCGACCGGCTGGGGCTGCCCGCGTTCAAGATCCTCGGGGCGTCGTGGGCGGTCGAGCGGGCGCTGGTAGATGCGCCCGCCACCACGACGCTGGTGGCGGCCAGCGCCGGCAACCACGGCCGCGCCGTGGCGCACGAAGCCGCGCGGCGCGGGTTGGCCTGTCGCGTGTTCCTGCCCGAGCGCGCGCTGCCCGAGCGGCGGGAGGCAATCGCCGGCGAGGGTGCCGACGTGGTCGTGGTGGAAGGGACCTACGAGCAGTGCGTGGCGCTGGCGCGGGAGGACGGCCGGCGCGCCGACACGCTCGAGATCGCCGACGTGGGCGACTCCGGACCTGCCCACGACGTCATCGACGGCTACGCCACGCTGTTCGACGAGACCGCCGATCAGGCCGACTTCGACCTGCTGGTGGTGCCGGTCGGCGTGGGCTCGCTGGCCGCCGCCGCGACCCGCTTCGGCGCGCGCGCCGGCATCCCGGTGGTGGGGGTGGAGCCCGTGGCCGCGGCGTGCCTGACCGCGTCGCTGGCCGCCGGCGAGCCGGTGTCGGTGCCCACCCCCGGCACCACGATGGCCGGGCTGGACTGCGCCGAGGTGTCGGCGGCGGCGTGGCCCGACCTGCGCGCCGGCATCGCGAGCACGGTCACGGTGACCGACGAGGAGGCGTTGGCCGCACGGCGCGAGCTGGCGGCTGCGGGCCTGGACATCGGCGAGAGCGGCGCGGCGCCGCTGGCCGCGCTACGCCAGGACGGCTTCCAGTTCGGCAGCGCCGCGACCGTCCTGCTGGTGGCCACCGAGGGCCCTACCGGGGGGCCGCTGCCGGGATAGCATCGGTCGGGATGGGAGATCCCGAATTGCTGCACCAACGGATGACGGCGCAGACCGGCGCTGGATCGCCCCCCGCGCCCTCGCCGATGCCACCAGCATCGGCTTCGAGCGCGCGCGGCGCCCAGCTTGGCCTGCGCCGCCCCCGCTGGCACATCAATTCGGGATCTCCCATCTAGTGCCACGGGTCCCCCGCCTGCCGCTGGTCCCCGATCCCCTGCGGCGCATCCGCGTGCCGCGCGATCTCGAGGCGGTCACCGCCGTCGGCGCGGAGGTCGACCCGTCCGAGGCCGGCATGAAGCGCGAGTCGGTGGAGCAGATCTGGAGTGACGCGGTCACCTGGTACCGCTCCGGCGTGCATCCGGCGATGCAGGTGTGCGTTCGCCGCCATGGCCACGTGGTGCTGGACCGCGCCATCGGCCACGCGCACGGCAACGGCCCGGGCGACTCGCCCGACGTCGCCAAGGTCCCCGTGGCCACCGACACGCCGTTCTGCGTCTACTCGGCGTCGAAGGCGATCATCGCGTTCGTTGTCCACGGGCTGATCGAGCAGGGGCTGGTGGGCCTGAACCAGCCGGTGGCCGACTACATCCCCGGCTACGGCATCAACAACAAGCAGGCCATCACCGTCGGCCACGTGCTGTCCCACCGTGCGGGCGTGCCGAACATGCCCGCGGCAACGTTCGACCTGGACAAGATGGGCGACCGCGACTTCATCCGCGCCACGCTCGTGGACGCCGAGCCGTTCGCCAAGCCCGGCCGGATGCTGGCCTACCACGCGGTGTCGGGCGGCTTCATCCTCGGCGAGATCGTGCAGCAGGTCACCGGCAAGGACGCCCGCACCGTGCTGGCCGAGTCGATCCTGGAGCCGTTGGGCTTTCGCTGGACCAACTTCGGCGTGGCCGAGGCCGACCTGGACGCGGTGGGCACCGACTATGTGACCGGGCCGGTGTTGCTGCCACCGGCCTCGCAGCTGCTGACTAGGGCGTTGGGCGTGCCGCTGGACCAGATCGTGGAGTGGTCGGGCGACCGCCGCTTTCGCACCGCCATCGTGCCCGCCGCCAACGTCATGACCACCGCCAACGAGCTGTCGCGCTTCTTCGAGATCATGCGCCGCGGCGGCGAGCTGGACGGCGTCCGGGTGCTGGAGCCCGAGACGATCCAGACGGCGCTGACCGAGCAGTCGCACCTGGAGCTGGACATGTCGCTGGGCTTCCCCACGCGGTTCGGCTACGGGGTGATGCTGGGCGCGCAGCTGCTCAGCCTGTTCGGCCGCGACACCCAGCGCGCGTTCGGGCACCTGGGCTTCACCAACACGCTTGGCTGGGCCGACCCTCAGCGCGGCACCGCCGTCGGCATCGTGACCAGCGGCAAGCCGACGATCTATCCCGCGGTGTGGCGCTTCCTCGGAATGTCGCAGCGGATCACGGGCGAGACCACGCCGTAGGCCGGCCGACCTTCGCTACGCGTCGAGGGCGAAGCCGTCGATCAGCTGGTCGACCACCGCGCGCGCCTCGCGGCCGGCGGTCACGGGATCGTCGGCGCGCGCCACGTAGAGGGCCACCTCGTCAAGCGCGCCGACCACCATGTGGGCCAGCGGGCCCAGCGGCTGCGGGCGCACGCGGCCGACCTCCATCGCGTGGCCCAGCACGCCCTCGACCAGTCCCATCCCGTAGCGCATGCCGATCTCGCGCCAGCGCTCCCAGCCCAGGACCGCCGGTGCGTCCAGCAGCACGATTTGCTGCACCTCGGGCTCGGCGCAGGCGTCCAGCCAGGCGCCCGCTCCGGTGCGCAGCCCCTCGACCGGGTCGGTCGAGCCGGCCGCCGCCACGACCTCGCCGATGCGTACGCCGATGTCCTCCTCGACCGCCTCGAACACGGCGGCGAACAGCTCCGTCTTGTCTGCGAACTGGTGGTACAGGGCGCCGCGGGTCACGCCCGCCGCGCGCACGATCGTCTCGGTGCCCACGCCACCGAACCCGTGCTGGGCGAACAGGGGGCGCGCGGCGTCGACAAGTGCCGCGCGCGTGGCCGTGGAACGGTCGAGTTGGGAGCGGCGGTTGACGTTCATACAGACAGTATGTATCTTACGTGCAGACTGTACGTAAAGCTACTCCGAGGAGCAGACATGCCGACGATCGACCTGCCGAACGGGACCGTGAACTACCGCGTCGAGGGGCCCGAGGACTCCGCCGCGCCGCCCGTGGTGTTCGTGCACGGTTTCCTGGTGGACGGCACGCTGTGGAGCAAGACCGCCGCCACCCTGGCCGGCCAGGGCATCCGCACGTACGCCCCCGACTGGCCGCTCGGCTCGCACCCGATCGCGCTGGCCGAGGACGCGGACCAGTCGCCGAGGGGCGTCGCCCGCCACGTCGTCTCGTTCCTCGAGGCGCTGGACCTGGAGGACGTGACGCTGGTGGGCAACGACACCGGCGGCGCCATCTGCCAGTTCGTGCTGGACACGGACGCCTCGCGCATCGGCCGGCTGGTGCTGACCAACTGCGACGCGTTCGACAACTTCCCGCCGGCCCCGTTCGACACGCTGTTCAAGTCATTTCGCAGCGCCGCGGCCATCCGGGCCCTGGTCGCGCCCATGCGCGTCACGGCGGTGCGCCACTCCCCGGCGGGCTACGGGATGCTGGCCGCAGACCTGGATGCAGACCAGACGCGCGCGTGGGTGGAGCCCTGCCTGAGTGATGCCGATGTGCGCCGCGACACGGCCAAGTTCGCCCGTGCCGCGGACCCGGGCGACCTGCTGGACGTGGCCGCCCGCCTCGGTCGCTTCGAGCGGCCGGTGCTGCTGGTGTGGGGCGCGAAGGACCGCTTCTTCAAGCTCGACTTCGCCCGCCGCCTGGCCGACGTGTTCCCCGACGCCCGCCTGGTCGAGATCGAGGGCGGCCTTACGTTTGTATCGCTGGACCACCCGGAACGGCTGGCGCGGGAGATCGCGGCGCTGGCGCCCGTGACCGCCTAGCGCGTCTGGTAGACCGTCGGGGCCGTGGCCGCCCCGACGACCATCTTCACCGAGATGACCGCGCTCGCGGAGCGCACCGGCGCCATCAACCTGGGCCAGGGCTTCCCCGACGAGGACGGGCCGTCGGCCATCGTGGAGGCGGCGGTCGAGGCGCTCCGGGCCGGTCACAACCAGTACGCGCCGCTGCCCGGTGTGCCCGCGCTGCGCGAGGCCATCGCCGACCACCAACGCCGCCGCTACGGACTGGTGGTGGACCCCGACGGCGGCGTGCAGGTCACGTTCGGGGCCACCGAGGCGATTGCGGCCGCGCTGCTGGCGTTCCTGGCCGAGGGCGACGAGGTGATCGCGCTCGATCCCTCATACGACTCGTACGCGCCGATCGCCCGCCGCGCCGGCGCGGAGGTGCGGCCGATCGCGCTCGACCCGCCAGGCTGGCGGGTCGAGGAGGCGGCCATCGAGGCGGCGCTGAGCGAGCGCACGCGGGTGCTGGTGCTGAACTCGCCGCACAACCCGACCGGCCGCGTGCTGGAGCGCTACGAGCTGGAGTTGCTGGCCGCGGTCTGCCGCCGCCACGACCTGATCGCGGTGACCGACGAGGTGTACGAGCACCTGGTCTACGACGGCGCGCACGTGCCCCTGGCCACGCTGCCCGGCATGGCCGAGCGAACCGTCACCACCTCGTCGCTCGGCAAGACGCACTCGCTCACGGGCTGGAAGGTCGGCTGGGCCACGGGGCCGCCGGACCTGATCGCGCGCGTGCGGGCGCTCAAACAGTTCATGACCTTCGCGGGCGGCACGCCGCTCCAGCACGCTGCCGCTGTGGGGGTGGCCATGCCCGACGACCAGGCCGCTGTGCTCGCGCGCGAGCTGGAGTTCAAGCGCGACCGGCTGGCCGCGGGCCTGCGTGACCTGGGCTTCGCCGTGCTGCCCACCGCCGGCACCTACTTTCTGAACGCGGATGCGGCGCCGATCGGTCACGCCGACGCGCGCGAGCTGTGCCTGCGCCTGCCGCAGGAGGCCGGCGTGGCCGCCATCCCGGTGTCGGCGTTCAGCGCGCAGCCGGACCGCCTGGGCTCGCTGGTGCGGTTCGCATTCTGCAAGCGGGCTGACGTGCTGGACGAGGCGCTCGATCGTTTGCAACGCTGGAGCGGTGATGGCTGACCGGGCGACGATCCTGCGCGAGCTGCACGAGGCGCCGCAGATCCTGGTGCTGGCCAACGTCTGGGACGCCGCCAGCGCCCGCGCGGTCGCGGCGGTGGAAGGCACGCGCGCGCTGGCCACGGCCAGCCACTCCATCGCGGGCGCGCACGGCTACGACGACGGCGAGCACATCCCGCTGGACATGCACCTGGCCGCGGTCGAGCGGGTGACCGCCGCCACCGAGCTGCCGGTATCGATGGACTTCGAGTCTGGCTACGGCGATCCCGGCGAGACCACGCGCCGGGCGCTCGCGGCCGGCGCGGTCGGCGCCAACCTGGAGGACCGGATGCGCCCCCTGGATGAGGCGGTGGCTGCCGTCGAGGCCGTGGTGGCGGCACGCGAGGCCGAGGGCGCCGGCTTCGTGCTCAACGCCCGCACCGATGCGTTCCTGGCGGCCACCGAGCCGGACGTGGAGACCGTGGCCGAGGCGGCCAAGCGGGGCCGGGCGTTCCTGGACGCCGGCGCCGAGTGCGCGTTCGTCCCGCGCGTGAGCGAGCCTGCGCACATCGAGGCGCTGGTGGCCGAGCTGGGACTGCGCAAGCTCAGCGTGATCGCCATGCCCGGCATGCCGCCCACCGCCGAGTTGGAGCGCATGGGTGTGGCCCGCGTGTCGATGGGGCCGTGGGGCTACCGGGTGGCGCTGACCGCGCTGCAGGACGCCGCCGCCGACCTGCTGGCGGGAGGTGCGCTACCCGCCGGCGTGCGCGCGGACTCGCTGCCCTGACCGTGCCGGCCGAGGTGGTGCTGGACGATCGTGCCCTGAATCGGGCGCTACTGGGCCGCCAGGGGTTGCTGGAGCGCCAACTGGCCACGCCGCTGGAGATGGTCGAGCGGCTGGTGGGCGTGCAGGCCGAGCGGCCGCTGTTTCCCTACGTGGGGCTGTGGTCGCGCGTGGCCGGCTTCGACCCCGCGGACCTGGAGGCGGCGCTGACCGGTCGCGACGCCGTGCGGCTGTGGGTCATGCGCGGCACGATCCACCTGGTCACCGCCGCCGACGCGCTGGCCTTGTACCCGCTCACCCGGCGCCTGCACAGCCAATCGTTTCGCACGAACTTCGGCAAGGGCCTGGCCGGCGCGGACCCCGACGACGTGGCTGCTGCGGCCTTGGAGCTGATGACCGCCGAGCCGCGAACAAAGCGCGAGCTGGCGAACCTCCTGGCAGAGCGCTGGCCGGCCGCCGACCGCGAGTCGCTCGGCGTGACCGTGACCCACCACGCCCCGTGTGTTCAGGTTCCGCCGCGCGGTTTGTTCAAGCAGCCCGGGGGCGTGCGGCTTGCGCCGCTGGAGCAGTGGCTCGGCCGCACGCTGGAGCCAGCACCGCCGCTAACCGCGCTGGTGGCGCGCTACCTGGCCGCGTTCGGGCCGGCCACCGTTGCCGACATGCGCATCTGGTCCCGCATCACCGGCCTGCGCGAGGCGTTCGAGGAGCTGCGCCCCGAGCTCCGCACGTTCCGCGACGTGCGCGGGCGCGAGTTGTTCGACGTGCCCGGCGGGCTGCTGCCCGACCCGGACACGCCGGCCCCGCCGCGCCTGCTGCCGCGGCTGGACAACGCGCTGCTCTCGCACGACGACCGCTCGCGGATCATCGACGGCCGTGGGCCGGAGCTGGGCCTGCGCGGTGGGTTGATCGGCAGCCTCCTAATCGATGGCTTCCACCGCGCGAGCTGGACCCTGACCGAGCAGAAGGGCATCGCCGCGCTGGCGATCGACGGTCTAGACGCTCCGCTGCCCGACGACGCCGAGGCGGAGGCGTGCGCCTTCCTGGACTTCTGGGCGCCGGACGCCGACCGGCGCGAGCTTCAGCTGTAGGCGTCCCAGTCGCGCAGCAACGGGAGCGGGTCGAAGGGCCCGGACGGTCCGTGGATCTCGAAGTGCAGATGGCACGGCGTGCTGCGGGCGTTGCCGGTCTGGCCGGGGGGGGGCGCGATCACGGCCTTGGTGAACTCGGGCGACACCGGCGTAACGGCCGCCTGTGGCGGCGGGGGCAGGTCGATCACGGCCGTGTGAGCAGCGACGCGCCGATCGCACCGCCGAGGTCGCCGAGTTCGGCCAGCACCACATCGGGCGGGTCCGAGTCGTTGAAAAGGTGGGGGGTCATGGCGGCCTCGATGCGATGGACGTAGGGCTTGCCCATCCGCAACCCCATGCCGCCGCCGATGACCACGGCCTCCACGTCCAGCACGTTCACCGCAGACGCCACCCCGGCCCCCAGCGCCTCGACCGCCTCGTCCACCAGCGAGGCGGCCATGTCGTCGCCGGCCTTCAGCGCGCGGGCCCAGACGCCGCTGGACAGCCGCTCGCGCCCGCGCTTCTCCATGATCTTGAACAGGTCGGTGTGCTCGCCCTTCTTCATGCGCTTGCGCGCGCGGCGCTCCATCGGGGCCCGGCCGGCGTAAGCCTCCATGCACCCTCTGCGCCCGCACGGGCAGCGGCGGCCGCCGATCTTGACGACCACGTGGCCGATCTCGCCGGCGGCCGTCCGGCCGAGCCACGGCTTGCCATCCAGCACGATGCCGCCGCCGACGCCGGTGCCCCAGAACACGCCCAGCAATGAGCGGTATGGCCGTCCGGCGCCCAGCGCCACCTCGGCGTCGGTAGCCACCTGAACGTCGTTTCCCAGGCGCACCGGGCAGCCCAGTGCCTGGGTCAGCGTGTCACGGAGCGCGAACGGGGCGTCCCAGTGGGGCAGGTTGCCTGCGCCGGCCACCGTCCCCTCGGCGTCGTCCACCACGCCAGGCGAACCCACACCCACGCCCTCCAGGTCCGCGGTCCCAACGTCCGCTTCCGACGCCGCCTCGCGCATCGTCTCCGCCATGGCAGCCGCCACGTCGGCAGGCTCGCCCTCGGTGGGAGTGGGGTGGCGCGACTGGCCCCGCACCTGGCCGTCGGCGTCCAGCACCGCGGCCTGGATCTTGGTCCCGCCCAGGTCGATGCCGCCACGCATGCGGTCATGCTACGCGCCATGAGCGTCCTCGAGGCCATCGTGGTCCTGCTGGCGGGCGGGGCCGCCGGAGCCATCAACGTGGTGGTGGGCTCGGGGACGCTGGTCACGTTCCCGGTACTGCTGGCGGTCGGGTACTCGCCGCTGGTGGCCAACGTGTCCAACACGCTCGGCCTGGTGCCGGGCTCGGTGGCCGGTGCCGTGGGCTACCGCGAGGAGCTGCGCGGTCGCACGCGCCAGGTCACCGAGTTCGCGTGTGCGTCGGTGTCGGGCGGCCTGCTGGGTGCGGTGCTGCTGCTCGTGCTGCCCGAGGCCGCTTTCGAGGTCGTGGTGCCGGTGCTGGTAGCCATCGCGGTGATCCTGGTCGCGATTCAGCCCGCCGTCGCGAGGCGCGTCGGGGCTCCCGAGCGCGGCGGGCGCAAGGCCCGCGGCGGCCCGCTGCTGTTCGGGCTGCTCTTCGTCACGGGCGTCTACGGCGGCTACTTCGGCGCCGCCCAGGGCGTGCTGCTGCTGGGGATCATGGGCCTGATGCTCAACGACACGCTGCAGGAGCTGAACGCGATCAAGAACGTGCTGGCCGGCCTGGTCAACGCGGCGGCCGCGCTGGTGTTCGTGTTCGCGGCCGAGCCCGCCTGGGAGGCGGTGGGCCTGATCGCCGTCGGCGCGACCGTCGGCGGCGCGCTGGGCGCCAAGGTGGCGCGCAGGCTGCCGCCGAACGTGTTGCGTGGCGTGGTGGTGGTCGTCGGGCTGGCGGCGTTCGTGCAGCTGGTGTTCTAGGTGGTGCTGCTCTGTGCGTTCGCGGCGGGTTCGGCGAAACGGCTGGCTGGGTAAGGGGCGGGTGCCGCGCGCCTTGCCGCCACCGGTGCCGGCGGCACACTCACAACACGCCCTAGACCGTGAACACGATCTTTCCGGCGGTCTTGCCCTCGACCATGGCCTTCACGCCGTCCGCCGCGTCGGACAGCGCCAGCTCGGCGCCGATCCGCGGCTTGATGTCCTCGCGCTCCAGGTAGGCCAGCAGGTCGGCCAGCTCGTCGCGGGTGCCCATGGTGGAGCCGACCACGTTGAGCTGGAGGAAGAACAGCCGCTGCAGCTCGCCCCGCTCCGCGTCGCCGGAAGTCGCGCCCGCGATCACCACCGTGCCACCCGGCCTCAGCGATTTCAGCGAGTGCGACCAGGTGGCGCGGCCCACGGTTTCGAACACCGCGTCCACGCGCTCGGGTAGGCGGGCGCCGGGCTCGAACGTGGCGTCGGCGCCCTGGGCCTCGGCCACGGCGCGCTTTTCCTCCGACGAGCCGGTCACCCACACGCGGATGCCGGCGTTCGATCCCAGCGCGGTCAGCGCGGTGGCCACGCCGCCGGACGCGCCCTGGACCAGCATCGTCTGGCCCGGCCGCAGGCCGGATTTCACGAACAGCATCCGGTAGGCGGTCAGCCACGCCGTGCCCAGGCAGGCAGCTTCGGCGAACGAGAGCCCCTCAGGCTTGGGCAGCACGTTGCGCTCGGGCACCACGACCTTCTCGGCCATCGCGCCCTGGTGCTTCTCGCTGAGCAGGGTCCGCTTCGGATCGAGCGTCTCGTCGCCTACCCAGCCGGGTGACGGCACCACGCCGTGGATCACGACCTCGCTGCCGCCCTCGATCGTGCCGGCCCCGTCGCAGCCCAGGATCATCGGGAACTGCTCCTCCTTGATCCCCACGCCGCGCAGCGTGAACACGTCGTGCATGTTCAGGCTGGCCGCCTTCACGTCCACGGTCACCCAGCCGTCAGAAGCCTCTGGCTCCGGGCGGTCGCCAACCTCCAGGGCGGACAGGGGGTCGTCGGCGTTGGGCGTGGCGGCGTAGGCGGCGAGCATGGCTGGACCGTACCCTCAGAGCCCGTGGCCGACCCCAACACCTTCACCGGCGCCCAGCTGGACCGCGCCGCCGACGGGCGCCGCACCGACGCCGCCTGGGTCCACGAGCAGCTCAGCCACCCCGGCGCGCGCGCCGTGCTGGCCGCCGACGAGGGCGTGCGCGTGCGCGACGGCCGGCTCGCGCTGCTCTCGCTGAGCGAGGCGCCGGCTCCGGTGGCCGACGGCGTACCCCTACTGCTGGGGCTGGACGGGCACGGCCCGGTCTTCGCTATCGACGAGGGCCCGGCCACCGAGCCCGGCCGCCGCCCCGCGTTCGTGGGCGCCGGCGGGCGCCGCGGCGAGCCTCCGCCCAGCGACGACGAGCACCTGGGCCTACGCGCGGCAGCACAGACCCTCGACCCGGCGGAGAGCGGGCTGGCTGCCTACGCCGCCGCGATGCTCAACTGGCACCGCAGCCACACCTTCTGCGCCAACTGCGGCACGCCGACCGACGTGGCCGAGGCCGGCATGGTCCGCTCCTGCCCGAACTGCCGCGCCCAGCACCATCCGCGCGTGGACCCGGTGGTGATCATGGTCGTGACCGATGGCAGCGAGCGCGTGCTGCTGGGTCGCCAGCGGGTCTGGCCCGCGCGGCGCTACTCGGCGCTGGCCGGGTTCGTGGCCCCGGGCGAGAGCCTGGAGGAGGCGATCGTCCGGGAGGTCTACGAGGAGGTCGGCGTGCGCGTCGGCCGGCCTCAGTACCGCAGTTCCCAGCCGTGGCCGTTCCCCGGCTCGCTGATGTTGGGCTTCACCGCCCCATGGGAGGAGGGTGAGATCGGAGGCGCGGACGAGGAGCTCGAGGACGCGCGCTGGTTTGCCCGCGACGAGGTGGCCACGGCGGCGGCCGACGACTCCTGGGAAACACCGGACGACCCCCCATCACGGGGGGCAGGCGGCGGCGACAGCCTGCTGCTGCCGCCGCGCGCGGCGATCGCGCGGCGGCTGATCGAGGGGTGGCTGGCCGGCTAGCCGGTCACTCCTCTTCGTCTCGCGCGCTGTTGATCACCTTGAAGTCGCGGTCCAGGTGGACGTCCACCTGGCTGCCGTCGCGGCGCGTGACCTCCACCTCGTACGCGCCCTCCTCGTCGCCGGCCTCGGTCCCGCTGACCCGGCCGCCACCGGTGTGCCCCAGGGCGGCGTCGCTCGCCTTGCTCAGCGCCGAGCCCGTGATGGCCGTGTCCGGCTTCTCGTTGTCGTCGTCGTCGCCCCCGGCTCCGGCGATCGCCACTCCTCCCGTGGCTGCCACCGTCGCGGCGGCCGCCGTGACGGCCAGGATCTTGAGCCTGCGGTTCATCGCTTGCCTCCGTTGCCTGCCCCCCGCGATGGGGGGTTGAATTGCACCAGCTCCTCGCGGTCCGCGCCGCCCGAGACGCCCACGGCCAGCACCGGCCCGACGCCGCGGGCGTAGAACTTGAACTCCAGGACCTTGGGCTCCAGCGGATTGGTGTCCTTCGTCATCAGCACCTTGCCCTTGCCGAAGTGCCCGAAGGGAACTTCGGCCTGCGCGCCCAGGGTCACGATCGCTCCCCTGTCCTCGGCGTGGCCCTTGTAGTACTCCTGCCGATACGACAGCCCGCGGCGCGGCTTGGCGGGCACGATCACTCCGGCCTGGGCGCCGTCGCGGCCCGCCTCGAAGGATCCCTTGGTGGTCGTGAACTTCCCGTTCTCGTACTCCTTGGTGGCCTCGCCCAGGTACCAGACATTGCCGGCCCGGTCCTGCGCGTACCAGTCGTCGGTGACCTCGACGGGCTTGCCGTTCTCGGTCACCACGTCGTGCACCACCCGCGCTGTCACTCCGTTGGCGATCCGCTTGGTCTTGTTCGTCACGGTCACGACCACGCGCTGGCGGGTGCCGTCGGGGTCGGTCTCGCGGTACACCCACCGGCTGCCCCGGCGCATCGGCCACCAGGGATTGTCGATCTTGGTGGTGAAGTCGCTCGGGTCGAGGGTGACCTGCTCGGCCCCCTTGGGCAGCGGTGGGGTGCCCGCGGTGGCTGCATCGCCCGAGCCCCCGCAGCCCGCGGCGAAAGCCACGGCCAGGCCGCCCGCGGCGAGCTCCCGTGTCAGCGCTGAGTTCATGTTGCGACCGTACGGCGGCTAGATGAGCGGTTGCTGAGAGGCCAGGGGAAGCATGATGGCAACGGTGGCGCCCTTGCCCGCGCGGATCTCGGCGCTGCCGCCGTGCGCCTCGGCCACCGCGGCCACGATGGCAAGGCCCAGCCCGGATCCACGTACGCCGCGCGCGCTCTCGCCGCGCGCGAAGCGGTCGAAGGCAGTGGGGAGGAAGTCGGGCGGGAAGCCGGCGCCGGCGTCGCTGACCGCGAGCTCGACGGCCCCCTCGACCTGTGTGGCCGAGAGCACCACGGGTCCGGCGCCGTGGCGCAGCGCGTTGTCGACCAGGTTGCCCAGCGCCTGGCGCATCCGCACGGGATCGGCGTCCACCGCCAGGGAGGCATCGGCATCGACGCGGATCGCGCGCCCGCGTCCGGCGGCGCGCACTGCGAAGCGCTCGCGAGCTTCCGCCAGCAACTGCGCCGCGGCCACCGGCTCGGGCCGCACCGCCAGGCCGGCTTCGCCTGCCCGGGCCACGGTCAGCAGGTCCTCGGCCAGGTGGGCCAGGTGATCGCACTCCTCCGCGGCAGCCACGAGCCCCTCGCGCGTCTGCGCAGGCAGGTCGGGGGCTCGCAGGGCGGTCTCCAGCTCGGCCTTGATCACGGCGACCGGGGTTCGCAGCTCGTGGCTGGCGTCCGCCACGAACCGGCGTTCGCGCTCGAACGAGTCCCGCAGCCGCTCCAGCATCTCGTTGAGGGTCTGGCCCAGGCGCCGCACCTCGTCGCGGGCGGGGCCGACGGGCAGCAGCTCGCGCTCCCCAGGCCGCAACGACACCTGCTCCGCCCGGCGGCGCATGGCCTCGATCGGCGCCAGGCCCGCCGTGGCCAGCACGTAGCCCAGCGTCGAAGCCAATAGCACCGCCAGCGCTCCCCCCACGACGAAGGACCGCACCACCGAGTCCAGGGTCTCGTCGCGGTCGTCAAGCGACTGGCCCGCGACGCTGAACCCGGCCCCGGCCGGGCGGGCCAGGATACGGGCGGTGCCGTCGATGCCCGGCACCGGCCGCTCGATCACGACCGAGCCGCGCCGGGCGCCCCGCAGCTCGGCGGCCGAGAGCACCGGCTGCCCCGTCGCGCCGCTCGAGCGCAGCAGCCGTCCGGATCGCGACAGGCGCTGCACGAAGCGATCGTCCGGCTCGGTCACCGGTGGTCCGGCCGATCGCAGCGCGTCGTCAATCGACTCGTCCAGGTCGTCGCGAAGGCGCAGGTAGACGAACAGCGCAGCCGCGGCAAGCATGACCATCATCGCCGCCGCGAAAGCCGCCGTCAGGCGCACGCGCAGCGGTACGAGAGCCATCAGCCGCCGCCTGCCCCCCGCGATGTGGGGTCGGCTCGCAGGCGGTAGCCCGCACCACGCACCGTCTCCAGCGAGGCCACCCCGAACGGCCGGTCGATCTTGTCGCGCAGGTAGCGCACGTATACCTCGACGACGTTGGACCGGCGTTCGTAGGCCAGCTCCCAGGCGGCCTCCACCAGCTGGTCCTTGCTCAGGGTCTGGCCCGGCCGGCGCATGAACACCTCCAACAGCGCGAACTCCCGCGCTGACAGCTCGACTCGGGTCCGTCCGCGGTGCACCACGCGCTCTGCGGGGTCGAGCCGCAGGTCACCCACCTGCACAACCGCCGGGCGCTCCCGGTCGCCGCGCCGCGAGAGCGCGCGCAGCCGCGCCATCAGCTCGGCAAGCGAGAAGGGCTTGGTCAGGTAGTCGTCGGCGCCGGCGTCCAGGCCCCGGACCCTGTCGTCCACACCGTCGCGGGCGGTGAGCATGATGATCGGCACCCAGACGCCGTCCTCCCGCAGCCGCCGGCAGGTGGCGAAGCCGTCCAAGTCGGGGAGCGTCACGTCCAGCACGAGCGCGTCGTACTCGCCCGCTCGGACCATCCACAGCGCGTCGGCGCCGGTGACCGCCACGTCCGCCACTACCCCGTCGGCCTTCAACCCGCGCCGGATCGCAGCGGCCATGCGCACATCGTCCTCGACCACCAGCACGTGCACCCACCGATCATCCCAGTGCGGATGAGACGCGGATGAGAAGCGGGGGCCCGGATAGTCTTGCCTCATGGCCACGGCGACCGCGAGCTCGCGCTGGGAAGCGACAATCGAGCCCTCGCCCGCCGGCCCGATCGACGAGGCCGAGGCTGCCACGCTGGCCCAGCCTCCGATGGTCGATCTGCCCCGAGCGCTCCAGGTGCTGCGCTTCAGCCAGCGCCAGATCGAGTTCGTGTTCGGTTGCCGCCGCCGCTTGGGGCCGGTCTTCCGCGTCAAGGGAATCATTCCCGGCGAGCCGACGATCACCAGCCACCCCGACCACGTGAAGTCGCTGTTCACGGCCAAGCCGGGACTGGCACCGTCGCTGACCGGCGAGTCGCCGCTGCGGCCGATCCTGGGCTCGACCTCCGTGCTGACGTCGCTCGGCGACCGGCACCTGCGCCAGCGCAAGCTGCTGCTGCCGCCCTTCCACGGCGAGGCGGTGGCGCGTTACGTGGAGATGATCGACGAGATCACCGAGCGCGAGCTGGACCGCTGGCCGGTGGGCGAGCCGATGGCGCTGGCGCCGCGGATGCAGGCCATCACGCTGGACGTGATCATGCGCGGGATCTTCGGCGTGGAGGGCAAGCCGGCGAAGGGCACGCCCGAGCGCGGGCTGCGCGACGCCACCCGCCTCCTGACCGAGCTGTCCACCAAGCCGGTGGCCCAGATCGGCGAGCTGACCAACATCGGCCGCGCCGAGCCGGTAGGCCTGACCAAGCTGGCCATGAAGGTGATCGACAGGCCGACCTTCCAGATGATCGCCGAGCGTCGCCGCGCCACCGATCTGGACGAGCGCACGGACATCATGTCGCTGCTGATGCGCGCCCGCACGGAGGAGGGCGAGGCGCTGACCGACCGGGAGCTGCGCGATGAGCTGCTGACGCTGGTGCTGGCCGGCCACGAGACCACGGCGAACCAGCTGGCCTGGACGTGGGAGCGGCTGGTGCGCTGGCCCGAGGCCCTGGAGCGCCTTACGGCCGCGGTGCGTGAGGACGATGGCGCCGACGAGGTGGTCGAGGAGACGATCAACGAGAGCATGCGCTCGCGGCCGGTCGTCCCCATGATCGGACGGCGGGTGTCGGTGCCCTGGCGGCTGGGCGAGTACGCGGTGGAGGCCGGCGGCCCGATCTCGATGAGCATCCTGCTGATCCACCACCGCGAGGACATCTATCCCGACCCGTTCTCGTTCCGGCCCGAGCGGTGGGAGGGCGTCAAGCCCGACACCTACCGCTGGATCCCGTTCGGCGGCGGCGTGCGCCGCTGCCTGGGCGCGGCCCTGGCCATGGCCGAGCAGCGGGCGGTGCTGACGGCGATGGCGCGGCGGCTGGACCTCGTGGCCGCGGACCCCGAGCCCGAACACGCCCTGCACCGCAACGTCACGATGGTCCCGGCCGGCGGCGGCCGGGTCGTGGTAACGGGCAAGCGCGTGTGAGCAGCGGTCGCCGGGCGGTGCTGCTGGTGGGCGCGCTCGGCGTGGTTTTCGGGGACATCGGAACCAGCCCGCTGTATGCCATGCAGACGGTGTTCTCGCCGGACGCTGTGCGCCCGGTGCCGGTCGAGGAGACGTCGATCTACGGCGTGATCTCACTGGTCTTCTGGGCGATCACCGTGATCGTGACCGTGATGTACGTGCTCACCTTCATGCGCACGGACAACGACGGCGAGGGCGGGCTGCTGGCGCTACTGGCGCTGCTGGCCCAGAGCAGGTTGTCCACCAAGGCCTTCGGCGTGCTGGCCTCGGTCGGCATCTTCGGCGCGGCGCTGTTCTTCGGCGACAGCATGATCACCCCGGCCATCTCGGTGCTGTCCTCGATGGAGGGCCTGGAGATCATCGATCCCCAGCTGGAGGAGATCGTGGTGCCGGGCGCGGTGGCGATCCTGCTGGCGCTGTTCGCCGTCCAACACTGGGGCACGGCGCGCGTGGGCCGCTTCTTCGGGCCGATCATGGCGCTCTGGTTCGTAGCCATCGCGGCGTGCGGGGTGCCCGAGATCGTGCGCCACCCCGACGTGCTGCAGGCGCTGTCGCCGCACTGGGCGGCGCGCTTCTTCGTGGACGAGCCGTTGATCGCGTTCCTGGCGCTGGGGGGCGTGGTGCTGGCCATCACCGGCGCCGAGGCGCTGTACGCCGACATGGGCCATTTCGGCCGCAAGCCGATCTCCCACGCCTGGCTGGCTGTCGTGTTCCCGGCGCTGACGCTGAACTACCTGGGCCAGGGCGCGCTGCTGGTCAACGACAAGTCGGCCGTGAGCAGCCCGTTCTTCCTGCTGGTGCCCGACTGGGCCCAGATGCCGATGGTGGCGCTGGCCACGGTGGCCACCGTGATCGCCTCGCAGGCGGTGATATCTGGCGCCTTCTCGGTGTCGCACCAGGCGGCGCGGCTGGGGTTCCTGCCGCGCCTGCGGGTGGTGCACACCTCGGCACGCGAGGAGGGGCAGATCTACATGCCGTTCGTGAACTGGCTGCTCATGATCGCCGTGTTGGCGCTGGTGCTCGTGTTCCAGAGCTCGGAGAAGCTGGCCGCGGCCTACGGCGTCGCCGTGATCGGCACCATCACCGTGACCACGACCCTGTTCTTCACGCTCCAGTGGGTGCGCGACCGACGCCCGCACTGGCAGGTGGCCGGCGTGGGCGCGCTCTTCCTGGCCGTCGTCCTGGTGTTCCTGGCGGCCAACCTGGTCAAGATCGAAGAGGGCGGCTACCTGCCTGTGGGCATCGGGCTGGTCATCTTCACCGTGCTCTCCACGTGGCGCACGGGCCGCCGGCTGGCGGACGCCAGCCGCGACCTGGTCGAGGGCAGCCTGCAGGAGTTCGTCAACGACCTGCACAACCATGAGATCCCGGTGCGGCGGGTGCCGGGCTGCGCCGTATTCCTCAGCCGCGGCGAGGGCAGCACGCCCCTGGCGCTGCGAGCGAACGTGGAGCACAACCACACGCTGCACCGGCACACGGTGATCCTGACCCTCCAGAACCTGCACACACCACGCGCGGCAGCCGAGGATCGCGTGTCGGTCGATGACCTGGGCTTCAGCGATGACGGCATCACCCACGTGACCGCCCGCTTCGGCTACCTCGAGAAAATGAGCCTGCCGGCCGTGCTCAGCCAGGCACGCGAGCTGGGGCTCGAGGGGGGCGAGGCCGACGTGGACGACGCCAGCTACTTCGTCTCGGCGCCCGAGCTGCGCATCACCGACGCCTCCGGCATGGCCCGATGGCGCAAGCACCTGTTCCTGGCCACCACCCGCCTGACCTCGGACCCGGTGGAGTTCTTCGACCTACCGCGCGGGAACACGGTGGTCATGGGCGCGGAGATCGATCTGTAGGGCTTGGGGTCAGCCGCCCCAGCAACCGGGCGGCGGCGCGAAGCTCCTCCGGCTGGTGGGCGGCCGTGGCCACCAGGCGTAGACGCGAGGTGCCGTCGGGAACGGTCGGGGGACGGATGGCCTGGGCGAACACGCCCGCGTCCAGCGCCGACTCGCACACCGCCATCGCCTCGCGCGGGTCGCCGATCACCAGCGGCACGATCGGCATGTCGGTAATCGCCACCGCGAAGCCCTGGGCGGACAGCTCCGTGCGCAGCGCGCGCGCGTTCGCCTGCAGTCGCTCGACCACGCCCGGGTCCTCGCGCACGATCCGCAGCGCCTCCAGCGCGGCGGCCACCGAGGGCGGCGGCAGCGCCGTCGAGTAGATCAGCGTGCGCGCCCGGTTGACCAGCAGCGATGCCGTCGGGGAGTCGCAGCAGGCGAACGCCCCGTAGCTGCCGAGCGCCTTGGACAGCGTTCCGACCACCACGTCGATCTCTGCCTCGAGACCGAGTGCCGCCACGAGCCCCCGCCCGCCGGGGCCTACGACGCCGGTCGCGTGCGCCTCGTCCACGATCACCCGCGCGCCGTGGCGGCGGGCCAGTTCCACCAGGCCCTCGAGCGGCGCCAGGTCGCCGTCCATCGAGAACACGGAGTCGGTCACGATCGTCGCGGGGCGGTCGCCCGCCCGCTCCAGGGCCCAGCCCAGCGCGTCCGTGTCGGCGTGCGGGTAGACGATCGTCTCGGCGCCCGCGAGCCGGCAGCCGTCCACGATCGAGGCGTGGTTGAGCGCGTCGGAGAGCACGACCTCTCCTCGCCGGGCGAGCGCGGCGATCACCCCGGTGTTGGCCAGGAACCCCGAGCCGAACAGCACGCATGCGTCGGCGCCCTTGAACTCCGCCAGTTCGGCCTCGAGCTCGGCGTGTAGGGCCATGTTCCCGGCCACCAGGCGGGACGAGCCGGCGCCGGCGCCCCACCGCTCGGCCCCCGCCGCGGCCGCGCCGCGGACGCGGGGATCGCCGGCCAGGCCGAGATAGTCGTTGGAGCACAGCAGCAGCACCTCGCGGCCGCCGAGCCGCACGTGTGACCCTGGAGCGCTCTCGGTCACGCGCAGCTCGCGCAGCAGCCCCTCGCGACCGAGCTCGGCGAGCTGCTCCTCCAGCGCGTTCACCGGGGCGCGCGGTCGCAGGTCAGGCAGCGCGCGTCCCAACCCACCGGCAGCACCTGAACGCGCAGCTTTCGACCGCAGGCGGCGCAGTAGCGCGGCGGGTCGGTGGCCGCCCGCCGTTCGCGGCAGCGGCTGTGGTCGCCGTCGGCCTCGGGGCGCCCACAGGCGTCGCAATGGGTCACCGCCGGCGCGCTCACAAGGTCCGCGCCAGCTCCTTGACCGGCATCGAGAGCTCGGAGAGCAGGTCCAGATCGTCCTGGGGATCGCGGCCGAGCGTGGTCAGGTAGTTGCCCACGATGATCGCGTTGATCCCACCGAGCATTCCCTGCCGTGCGCCCAGGTCGCCGAACGTGAGCTCACGCCCGCCGGCGAAGCGCAGGACGGTCCGTGGGAGCGCCAGCCGGAAGGCCGCGATCGTACGCAGGGCCTCACGCGGCTCGGGCGCGGGGAGGTCGGCGAAGGGAGTTCCGGGCCGGGGGTCGAGGAAGTTCATCGGCACCTCGTGGGGATCGACCTCGGCCAGCTGGACGGCCAGCTCGGCCCGCTGCTCGAGGGTCTCGCCCATGCCGATGATGCAGCCGCAGCAGACCTGCATCCCGCGCTCGCGAACCAGCTCGAGCGTCGCCCGGCGCTCCTCCCAGGAGTGGGTGGTCACGACGTCGCCGAAGTGCGAGCGGGCGGTCTCCAGGTTGTGGTTGTAGCGGTGCACGCCCATCTCCTGAAGCTCGTCGGCCTGGGCCGTCGTGAGGATGCCCAGCGAGCACGCGATGTTGATGTCCACCGCGTCGCGGATCGCGTCGATCCCGTCGCGCACCTTGGACATCAGCCGGTCGTCTGGACCGCGCACGGCCGCGACGATGCAGAACTCCGTCGCACCGGTGGCCGCGGTCTGGCGTGCGGCCTCCACCAACGACGGGATGTCGATCCTCGCCGCGCGCACGGGCGTCTCGAAGCGCCCCGACTGGGAGCAGAAGTGGCAGTCCTCGGGGCACCCGCCGGTCTTGAGGCTCACGATCCCCTCGACTTCCACATCCGGTCCACACCAGCGCATCCGCACCTCGTGCGCCAGCGCGAGCGCGTCGTCCACGCGCTCTTCGGGCAGCGCCAGGACCTCTAGCACCTGGCCCTCGGAGAGTCCCTCCCCGCGCTCCAGCACCTGTTCGCGGGCGACCTCGAGAATGTCGTTCAAACCAGTCCTTTCGTCGATATCCAGTTCCGCGCGCCGTCGGCGAAGGCGGCCGGGTCGAGTCTCGCCGCTCCGTCGGGCACGCGCCCGAGCACGGGCTTGCCCGAGTACGCGGGCAGATCATCCAGGTTGCAGCGCTCGGCCAGGCCCGGATCGGCCGGCCACGCGCCGATCACCACTCCCGGGCAGCGCAGGCCGCGGGCTTCGAGGGCGGCGCAGGTCAGGGCCACCTGGTTGAGCACCCCGAGCCCGGCGTGGCACACCACCAGCACCGCGGCGCCCAGCAGCGATGCCAGGTCGGCAAGCGTCGATCCGGACTCGTCGAGGCGCACGAGCAGTCCGCCCGCGCCCTCGATCAGCACCAGGTCGCGGTCCGCCAGGTCGCCGATGGCCGCCGCGACTCCATCGGCCCCCATGCCGCTCTCTCCGGCACGGCGGGCGGCTGTCGCCGGCGCCAGCGGCTCGGGATAGCGGGCCAGCTCGTGCAGGTCGTCCACGCCGCTGAGCCGCCGCACCTCGTCCAGGTCGCCCGCGGCGCCGGGAGCCACGCCCGTCTGGGCCGGTTTGACCACGGCCACGCGCCTGCCCTCGGCTTGCGCCACCGCCGCCAGCGCCGCGGTTACCACGGTCTTGCCCACGCCAGTGTCGGTGCCCGTCACCGCCAGCGCTCTCATCGCGGCGCTCCGGCCTCGGCGGCGGCAACCGCGGCCGACGCGATCCGGGCTACATCCTCCCCGCCGGTCACATACGGCGGCATCACGTAGACCAGGTCGCGGAAGGGCCGCAGCCACACACCGTGCTCGATCCCGGCCTCGGTCGCGGCGGCCACGTCCACGGGCCCGGCCAGCTGTATCACCCCGATCGCGCCAAGCACGCGCACGTCGGCCACCCCCGGCTGCTCGCGGGCCGGCTCGAGGCCCGCCCGCAGGCCGGCCTCGATCGCGCCCACCTGCTCGCGCCATTCGCCCCCGGCCAGGATCTCGGTCGAGGCCAGCGCCACCGAGCAGGCCAGCGGGTTGGCCATGTAGGTGGGGCCGTGCATCAGCGCTCCGCCCGCCAGCGAGCCCGCCACATCGGCGGTGCACAGCGTCGCGGCCAGCGTCATGTAGCCGCCCGTGAGCGCCTTCCCCACGCACATCACGTCGGGCGTCACGCCCGCGTGCTCGCTTGCGAACAGCTCTCCGGTGCGCCCGAACCCGGTGGCCACCTCGTCGAAGACCAGAAGCAGGCCGTGCCGGTCGCACAGGTCACGCAGCAGGCTCAGGACCTGCGGGTCGTAGAACCACATCCCGCCGGCCCCCTGAACGACCGGCTCCACGATCACCGCCGCGAGCTCGTCGGCGTGCTGGGTCATCTGTTGCTCGAGAGCGGCGGCGTAGGCATCGTCGAGTTGGCGCGGAGGTCGCGGTGCGAACACCTGACGGGTCAGCGCGCCGGTGAACATCGAGTGCATCCCCCCGACCGGATCGCAGACAGACATCGCCCCGAACGTGTCGCCGTGATAGCCCCCGCGGACGGTCAGGACCCTCGAGCGCCCCGGCCGCGCCTGCAGGCACATCTTCAGCGCGACCTCGACCGAGACCGATCCCGAGTCGCACAGGAACACGTGCTCGAGCCCTTCGGGGGTGATCTCGACCAGGCGCTGGGCCAGGCGCACGCCGGGCTCGTGGGTGAGGCCGCCGAACATCACGTGGGCCATTCGGTCGAGCTGGTCGTGGGCCGCGGCGTCCAGCGCCGGGTGGCGGTAGCCGTGGATGGCGCACCACCACGAGGCCATGCCGTCCACCAGTTCACGGCCGTCGGCCAGGCGCAGGCGAACGCCCTCGGCGGACACCACTGGCAGCGGCGACGTCGCGGCCGGCATCGGCCCGTATGGGTGCCACACGTGCCGACGATCGATTTCGAGCAGGTCCTCCGCGGAGGATTGCGGCGCCCGTGCCCGTAGCTCGCTGGTCATGGAGGTCGCGACACCATAGCCAGGCGAGAGCACCCGAGCGTGTCGCGTCATCATCCGGATATGGAGGCCATTCCCGCAGCGCCGTTCACGTCCGACCTCGCCGAAGCGCTCTCGCGCGGCGTGGTGGAGCGACTGGTGCGTTACGCCCGCGTGGACACTCCATCGAGCCGTGAGGGCAGCGGCACCCCCAGCACGCAATGTCAGTGGGACCTGCTGCGGCTGCTGGAGGCCGAGTTGCGCGAGCTCGGCCTGGAAGACGTGGAGCTGGACGAGCACGGCTACCTGTTCGCCACCCTGCCGGCCACGGTGGAGGGGGCGCCCACGATCGGGCTGCTGGCGCACGTGGACGTCAGCCCCGACGCGCCCGGGGAGGGTGTGGAGCCGATGGTGCACCGCGCCTATGACGGCGGGGCGATCGCACTCCCGCGCGGCGGCACGGTGCTGGACCCGGACACCGTGCCCGGGCTGGCGGCGGCGAAGGGCCAAGACCTGGTGACCTCCAGCGGCGACACCCTGCTGGGCGCCGACGACAAGGCCGGGATGGCGGAGATCGTGACCGCGGTGGCGCACCTGGCCGCCAACCCCGATCTTCCGCGGCCGGCGATCCGGGTCGGCTTCACCCCCGACGAGGAGATCGGCAAGGGGCCGATCCTGTTCGACGTGGACCGCTTCGGCGCCCGCTGCGCATACACGCTGGACGGCTCGGACCTGGGCGAGCTGCAGGCCGAGTCGTTCACCGGGTCCGAGGTGGTGGTTCGGATCAGGGGCGTGGACATCCACCCCGGTCATGCCAAGGGGATCATGGTCAACGCGGTCCGGCTGGCCGGGGAGGTCCTGGCCGCCCTGCCCGCCGAGCTGACGCCGGAGCGGACCGAGGGGCGCGAGGGCTTCCTGCACCCGGTCGAGATCAGCGGCGACGCGGTGTACGCCACGCTGACCTTCATCGCGCGCGACTTCGAGGAGGAGCTCAAGACAAATCACATCCAGCTCCTGCGCGACACCGCCGAGCGGGTGGTGGGCGCCCACCCGCCGGCCACGGTCGAGGTGACCGACTCGCCCCAGTACCCGAACATGCGCGACCACTTGACGCCGTTCCCCGAGGTGCTGGCCCACGCCGAGGAGGCGTACAGGCGCGAGGGGCTCGAACCCGTGAGGACCCCGATCCGCGGCGGCACCGACGGCTCGCAGCTGAGCGCGAAGGGCCTGCCGACGCCCAACATCTTCACCGGCGGGCACGAGTTCCACTCGGTACGCGAGTGGGCCTCGGTGCAGGAGATGGCGGCCGCCGCGGCAGTACTCGTCCGCCTCGCCGGCGCGTGGACAGAACAGGGCCAGATGTAACGCAGGTTTACAAAACGTGATAGGTTGTCAACCATGACCGATCACGCCCACGCGCACGAAGAGATCGAGTTCAACGAGGTCGCCTGGACCGACCCCAAGCGCTACGCCTGGCTGCTGGGGTTGCTGGTGCCGACGATTCCGTTCATGGCCTGGGGGCTCGTCGAGGCGACCGGCCTTGGCGTGTTCTGGTGGTTCGGCCCGGTGTTCGTCTACGGGATCATGCCCGCGCTGGACACCTTGATCGGCAAGGACTCCGCCAACCCGCCCGACAGCGTGCTCAAGCGGCTCGAGGCGGACCGCTACTACCGCTTCTGCACCTACGCCTACATCCCGCTCCAGTTCGCCGCGCTGATCGGCGCCTGTTGGTTCTGGGCGCACGGCGACCTCAGCCTGCTCGAGAGCCTGGGCCTGGCGTTCACGGTGGGCCTGGTGGGCGGCATCGGCATCAACACCGCCCACGAGCTGGGCCACAAGCGCCCGAGCATGGAGAAATGGCTTTCCAAGGTGGCGCTGGCCCAGACCGGCTACGGCCACTTCTTCATCGAGCACAACCGGGGCCATCACGTACGTGTCTCCACCCCCGAAGATCCCGCCAGCTCGCGGCTTGGCGAGAGCTACTGGCGCTTCCTGCCGCGCACGGTGTGGGGAAGCCTTACCTCGGCCTGGCACCTGGAGTCCGAGCGCCTGGGCCGCTCCGGCAAGCAGCCGTTCACGCTGAAGAACGACATCGTCAACGCCTGGGCCATGACGCTGGTGCTGTTCGGGGGCCTGACCGCGGTCTTCGGCCCGGTCGTGCTCCCGTGGCTGGTGCTCCAGGCCGTTTACGGATTCTCGCTGCTGGAGGTCGTGAACTACCTGGAGCACTACGGCCTGCTGCGCCAGAAGCGCGACGACGGGCGCTACGAGCGCTGCCGCCCCGAGCACAGCTGGAACAGCGACAACGTGTCCTCCAACGTGCTGCTCTACCACCTGCAACGCCACTCCGACCACCACGCGCACCCGCTGCGCCGATTCCAGGCCCTGCGCCACTTCGACGAGGCGCCCGAGCTGCCCTCGGGCTACGGCACGATGATCCTGATCGCCCTGTTCCCGCCGGTGTGGCGCCGGGTGATGGACCACCGCGTGCTCGAGCACTACGACGGCGACGTCACGCGCGCGAACATCCTGCCCGCGCGGCGCGAGCGGATCGTGCGCCGGTTCGAGGCGCCGGCGTGAGCGTCTACGTCTGCCCGGAGTGCGACTACGCCTACGACGAGGAGGCGGGTGACCCGCGCGAGGGCTTCCCCGCCGGCACGCCGTGGAGCAAGGTGCCCGACGACTGGGCCTGCCCCGACTGTGGGGTCAGGGACAAGATCGACTTCGAGCCGGCCGGCTGAGCGATGGCGGTCGCCTATCCCACGGCGGCACGGCAGCTGCTGCGGAACACGCTGCTGGACGCGATGCGCGACCTGATCGCCGAGCGCGAGTGGGGCCAGGTGTCGATGGCCGAGGTGGCCCGCGCCGCGGGCGTGTCGCGCCAGACGCTGTACAAGGAGTTCGGCAGCCGGCAGGAGTTCGCGCAGGCGTTCGTGCTGCGTGAGGCCGACCGCTTCCTGGGCGACGTGGAGCAGGCCGTGCACGCCAACCGTGCCGATCCCGGCACCGCCCTGACCGCTGCGCTCACCGTATTCCTGCGCGCCGCGGCCGACGACCCGTTCGTGCGCACGATCACCTCCGGCGTGGGGGCCGACGAGCTGCTGCCGCTGCTGACCGTCCAGGGTGAGCCGCTGTTCGTCTACGCCGCCGAGCGGTTGTCGGGCGCGCTGCTGGAGCAGTGGCCCGGCGTGCGCAGAAGCGACGCGCGTCAGCTGGCCGACGTGGCCGTGCGCCTGGGCGTGAGCTACGCGACCTCGCCCTCCGGCGCGCCGGAGCGCACCGCGGCGGCGGCCGGCCGGGTGCTGGAGCCGTTCGTGCGCCAGGCCCTGGCCTAGACCGTCTGGATCTGGACCGCGGTCCCGCTGACCCTGACCTCCGGCCGGTCGGGCGTGTCCACGTGCACCACCAGCGTGCTGGGCCGGCCCATGTCGTCGCCCTGGTGGATGGTCAGGTCGACGGGTGGAGTCACTGCGCCCAGCTCGCGCATGTACGCGCCCAACGCCGCGGCCGCGGCGCCGGTGGCCGGGTCCTCGACCACCCCGCCGACGGGAAACGGAGCGCGCGCGTGGAATACGCGCGGGGCCTCGCGCCAGACGAGCTCCACGGTGGTCAGGTCGTGGTCCAGCATCAGGCGCTTCAACGCCTCGAAGTCGTAATCCAGTTCGGCCAGCCGCTCACGTGTGCGGCAGGCCAGGATCAGATGGCGCGCCCCGGCGTACGCCACCCGCGGCGGCAGCTCGGGGTCGAGCTCGCCCGGATCCCAGCGCAGGTGCCCGAGGGCACCGGTCACCAGGGCCGGATCGGGGTCCTCCACGTAGGGCGCGACGCTGGTCAACGTGGCCACCGTCCGGCCGCTCTCGCCGGTCTCGGTGTCCACCGGGACCTCGCCGCTGGCCGTGTGCAGCATGAGCCGTCCGGCTGCCCCGGCGTGCTCGGCCAGCGCAACTCCGGACGCGATCGTCGCGTGGCCGCAGAACGGCACCTCGGCCACGGGGCTGAAGTAGCGCACGTCGTAGTGGCCAGGCTCCGAACGGGCGGACAGGAACGCCGACTCGGAGTAGCCCAGGCGCGCTGCCAGCGCCAGCATGCCGGCGTCGTCCATGCCGGCCGCGTCCAGCACCACGCCGGCTGGGTTCCCGCCCGCGGGAGTGGTGGTGAACGCGGCGTAGTGGAGGGCGACGGAGCTCACGCGCGCCAGGCTATGCCGCGCTCCGCGATCGTGCCAGCCACCGCACCACCGTGGGCGCGAGCAGCACCATCACCAGCACGCGCAGACCCTGAACGGCCACGATGAACGTGGTGTCGGCGCCGGCGCCGAAGGCCACGGCGGCCACCGCGTAGAAGCCGCCCGGGGTGGTGGCCAGGTACGCGTCGGCCAGCGTCACGTCGGCGGTCAGGTGCAGCAGCACCGCCAGCCCGAAGCAAGCGACGATCAGCCCCGCGATCCCCAGCAGCACCGGTACCAGCAGGCGGCCGACCTGGCGCAGGGTGTCCGGCGTGAAGCGCAGGCCCACCTGGGCCCCGATCACGATGAACGCCGTCTCGCGCAGCAGCTCGGGCACCTCGAAGGTGCCCGCAGGGGCGATCAGGGTGACCGCGCCCGACACCAGTAGCGGGCCCAGGATCCAGGGAGTGGGCATGCGCACCAGTGCGCCCGCGGCAGCGCCTGCCGCCGCCGTGCCCGCGGTGATCAGCCACCAGGACGGCTCGCCCAGCAGCGGCGTCTCCAGGGCCGATGCGGGGGCCGTGGCGTGGCCGGGGAAGGCCAGCGCCGCAACCAGCGGCGTGATCAGCACCACGATCAGCACGCGCGCGTACTGCATGAACGCCACCAGCCGGCCGTCGGCGCCCAGCTCGTCGGCCATCGCCACGATGCCCGTCGCGCCCCCGGCCACCAGGCCCAGCGAGGCGGTGGTCTCGTCGCAGTCGGTGGCGCGGGCCAGCATCCGCCCGGCCGCCACGCTCAGTGCCAGTGTGCCCGCGCTGACCGCCAGCACGGGCAGCCACGATCCGGCCACAACCTCCAGCGAGTCCGCTTCCAGGTAAGCGCCGAGCGTCACGCCGGTCACGCCCTGGGCCACGGTGAACGCGGGATCGGGTACCTCCAGCCGCCCTGGCATCAGCAGCGCGGCGCCCAGCCCGGCCAGCAGGGCGCCGAAGAGATAGGACGAGGGCAGGCCCACCGCGCCCAGCCCGCCGCCCAGGGACAGCGTGACGGCGCCCAGCAGCGACCATTCGCCCAGCTTGCGCACAGGCCGAACCTAGACGGCTGTGTCCCCCCGGCTCGGCACCTCTGGGCCGCCTACCGGCCCGGACGAACTGCGGCTGGGTAGGGGACGGGACCGTAACGCTCGCAAGGCTCCCGTAACCCGGCCGGACGCTGGCGCCGGGAGCTTTGCTCGGTTAGTGCGGCATAGGAACACTTAGGCAGCAAAGCTCGGCGGACCGGCCGCCGAAGGTGACGCTAACCAGCCGTCGTTCGCCGAACCCGCCGCCACGCCCGCTTCGCCCGATTTCAATGAGCTACTAGAGACCGCTCAGAACTGCCAGGCGCGCAGCAGCCGCCGCGTGGCGGCGTCGCCGCGCGTCAGCCGGCGGCTGGCGATGCCGACGGCGCCCACCCGGCCGCCGCGTGTGCGGAACACCAGCGTCGCCTTGGCGCCGCGCGCCACGTACCAGCGGTTGCGCCCCACGCGGTAGCTGCGCTCGCCCCGCAACCTGCGCCGCAGGGTGGCCACCCGCGCGCCGCGCGTCAGCGAGCGAACGCGGAACCTGGTGCTCGAGCTCAGCACCAGGATCGAGCGCCCGCGGGCCGCGCGGCGGCCCTTGCGCGAGATCCGGCTGGTGGGGTAGCCGATCTCGAGCGCGCCGCCCCCGGCCACGCAGAAGCGGTCGATGCCCCTGCGCTTCTTGCCCCGCCGTCCGGGCAGGCGCCGGCGCTGGGAGGCGCGAGTGCGGCCCAGTGACGCCGGGCCGAAGGCGGTGCCGCGCGCGGTCGCGGTGGCGCTGACGCAGCGGCCGGCCGCGTCCGAGCCACCGCTGGCGGCCGTGCACTCGAAGAACACGTAGCAGCGCAGCGGCCGCTCCTGGCGCTCCACCGGCACGCCGATCGTGTTCACCGGCGCCACGTCCGCGGCCACCCCCGGCACCACGGACACGATCTGGAGGTAGGTGTCGAGATAGGTCGGATCCACCCCGGGCGCGAACGCTTGGGAGCACGCCGCGCGGTCGACCCGCGCCTCCGACGCGGGGCCGTCGTGGTCGAGAGCGTCGATGGCCAGTGCGTAGGCCACCGGGTCGCTCGTCCCGATGATGAAGTGCTCGCTGGTGTTCGCGGGACAGATGTCCTGAGTGGCCACGTTGGCGATCCGGCCTCCGCCGCCGCGCACCGAGGAGCTGCCGCTGTCGTCCGCGTTGGGCGTCACGACCTCGTCGTGGTGGGTGTAGACCTCGGTGTAGGAGATGCCCTCATGGGTCTCGGCACGACTGTTCAGCGCCGCGATGAACTTCGACTTGGCTCCCTGCTGCCACCCAGCCGGTGTGCAGCCGTTGGGGCAGCCGCCACCCTCGGTGCCGTGGTTGCTGCCGGCGAAGCCGATCACGTCGTCGACCATCGGGCGCGTGTCGGGCCAGAAGCGCAGTGCCCAGCGCATCGACATGCCGCCCTGGCTGTGGCCCATCACCGACACGCGGCGGCCGGAGAGGCGGTGGATCCGGCGGATCGCGTGCACGAGGTACTGCCCCGCCACCTGGATGTCGTTCTGGGCGTGGTCGGGCATCGTGAGCCCGCACCAGGGAATCCCGCGCGCGGTCAGCGAGCGCATGTAGTTCCAGCTGAAGTTCTCGTCGGCGGTCGCGCCGGTTCCGGGTGAGAGCAGCACCGGCGGGCGGCTGGCGTTGGCGATCCCCGGCGAGCATTTGGTGGCCGCGTCCACAGCGGCGGGCGACACCTCAAGCGGCGGCCCCGGCCGATCCAGCGGGGCATAGGCGGCATGGGCGGTGCCGGGCAGGGCCAGGGCGGCCACCAGCAGCAGGACGAAGCGCATCAGGGTCCTAGCAGCGCTCGTCGGCCAGCGGCAGCCCGTTGGAGATGTCCCGGGTCAGCCCCGACGCCACGATCGGAGCCAGTCCCGGGACCATGGACGCGATCCGGACGTTGTACTCCAGGTGCGTCCCGCCGCCGGGGGTCGGGCTGAACTCGAGCACCCCCACGTGGTCTTTGAGCGGCCCGCCCTTGGTGATGCGGTAGACGATCCGCTCGTTCGGCACGCACTCGTGCACGGTCTCCTCGAACGGGGGCAGCGGGCCCACCTTCAGCCGGCGCACGGAGTTCACGCCGTTGCGCTCGGTGTCGCCGTCGCGCACGCGCGTGATCTCGGCGTTGAACAGATGACCGAGGTTCTCGTGCTCGCACATGTAGGCGAACACCCGCTCCGGAGGCTTGGCGAAGTCGTGGCTGACGTGTACTCGGTAGGCGCGCATTGGTTCAGCCTATGTCTCGACGGGCTTTGCGCGGATGGACCTGGGCGGTAGGTTCTGTCGGCCAACGAGGAGGAGCGGGATGCACGTCGAGCCAGACCGGATCCGCAACGTTGCGCTGGTCGGTCACCGAGCCAGCGGCAAGACGTCGCTGAACGAGGCGCTCCTGTTCGAGGCAGGGGCGATCAACCGCCTTGGCACGGTGGTTGACGGCACCACGGTGTCCGACTCCGCGCCGGACGAGCAGGCGCGCGGCATGTCGATCGCGGCCAGCGTGGCTTCGTGTAGCTGGCGCGAGCGCAAGGTCACCCTGATCGACACGCCGGGCGAGCCCAGCTTCGTGGCCGACGCGCTGGCCGCGCTGCGAGTGTGCGAGAGCGCGGTGTTCGTGATCAACGCGGTCGCCGGCGTCGAGGTGGGCACCGAGCGGCTGTGGGAGCGGGCGCAGGAGCTCGGGCTGTCGCGCCTGCTCTACGTGAACATGCTCGACCGCGAGCGGGCTGACTTCTTCGCGGCGCTGGAGTCGCTGAAGGCGGCGTTCGGCCCCCACGTGGTGGCCACCGAGATCCCGATCGGGGCAGCTCACGAGCTGGACGGCTTGATCGACCTGATCGACATGAAGGCCTACCGATACCGCGGGGCCGGGCGTGCCAATGCCGAGGAGATCGACATTCCCGATGCGCTTCGTGCGCAGGCCGACGAGTACCGCGAGAAGCTCATGGACGAGGTGGCCGAGGTCTCCGACGAGCTGATGGAGCACTACCTCGACGGAGACGAGATCCCGCACGAGGAGATCGTGGCCGCGCTGAAGTCCGGCGTGACCCGCGGCACCATCTTCCCCGTCACCTGCGGCGCGGCCACGCGCAACCTGGGCACCGGCCGGCTGCTGGACGCGCTGATCGAGGATCTGCCCTCGCCGGAGCGCCGCGGTGCGGTCGAGGCCGGACCGGCCACGCTCGAGCCGGCGGCGGACCAGCCGCTGGTGGCGCTGGTGTTCAAGACGCTGGCCGACCCGTTCGCCGGGCGGATCAACCTGTTCCGCGTGTACAGCGGCGTGCTCAGGCCCGACTCGCACGTGGTCAACCGCCGCTCGGACGCGAAGGAGCGGATCGGCCAGCTGCTGGCCCCGCAGGGCAAGGAGCACGAGCACGCCGACGAGTTCGGACCGGGCGAGATCGGCGGGGTGGCCAAGCTCAAGCACACGCGCGCGGGGGACGTGCTCGCGGACGGCGGGCAGGAGGTGGAGCTGACCATGCCCGCCCTGCCGCGCCCCGTGATGGCGTTCGCCATGGAGCCCAAGGCGCGCGGCGATGAGGAGAAGGCGTTCGCCGCGCTGCGCCGGCTTCAGGAGGAGGACCCCACGATCGACGTGCACCGCGACGCCGAGACCGGCGAGGAGATCGTGGCGGGGCTGACCGAGATCCACGTCGAGGTGATCGTGCAGCGGATGAAGGACCGCTTCGGCGCCGAGGTGTCGCTCAAGCCGCCGCGGGTGCCCTATCACGAGACGATCCGCGCAGCGGCCAAGGGACACGGGCGGTACAAGAAGCAGACCGGCGGCAGGGGTCAGTTCGGCGACTGCCAGATCGAGGTCGAGCCGCTGGCCAATGGCGTGGGCTACGAGTTCGTGAACCAGATCAAGGGCGGCGTGATCCCGTCGGGCTTCATCCCGGCGGTGGAGAAGGGGATCGCCGAGACGATGGCGCGCGGGGTCGTGGCCGGCTACCCGGTCGAGGGCGTCCGGATCACGCTGGTGGACGGCTCGCATCACACGGTCGACTCGTCCGAGATGGCGTTCAAGGTGGCCGGCTCGCTGGCCTTCAAGCAGGCCATGGAGTCGGCCCAGCCGGTGCTTCTGGAGCCGATCATGACCGTGTCGGCCGCGGTCCCCGAGGACTGCGTCGGCGACGTGATCGGCGACCTGAACGCCCGCCGTGGCCACCCGCTGGGCATGGAGCCCAAGGGCGGCGCCACCGAGGTACGGGCCGAGGTGCCGATGGCGGAGATGCTCAGCTACGCGCGCGATCTGCGCCAGATCACCGGCGGCCGCGGCGACTACTCGATGGAGCTGGCGCGCTACGACGAGCTGCCGGCCCACCTGGCGGACGCCATCGTGGCCTCCTCGCGCGGCGCGGATCAGGTCGTCAGGAGCTGACCGGCGCGGGCACGCCCAGCATCGAGCGCGCCTCCTGGACCGTGGCCGGCCGCCGGCCGATGTCCTCCGTCAGCTGGCGTGCCTTGGCGATCAGCTCGCCATTCGAGGTGGCCATGGTGCCGTCGGGCAGGTACAGGTTGTCCTCCAGGCCCACCCGGATCGAACCGCCGAGCGTCAGCGCCGCGGCCACCAGCATCCACTGCACGCGCGAGATGCCGATCACTCCCCAGTGGGCCCCGGCGGGCACGTTGTCGGCCATCATCGCCAGGTTGCGGGCGGTGGCCGGAACGCCGCCGGTCACGCCCATCACCAGGTCCACGTGCAGAGGCTCGTGCAGCACGCCCATGTCCACCAGCGGCGCCAGCGAGCCCACGTGGCCGACGTCGAAGCACTCGTGCTCGGGCCGGATGCCCAGCTCGTTCATCGCGTTCAGCAGCTCGATGATCTCGTCGAAGCTGTTCTCGAACACGGTCTTGAACACGAAGTCCTTGCGCCTGGACGAGTACTTCGCGTAGTTCATCGAGCCCATGTTCAGCGCCCCCACCTCGGGGCGCACCTCGCGCAGGTAGGCGACCCGCTTCTCGACCGAGACGCCGATCGTGCCGGTCGAGAAGTTGATGATGACCGCGTCGCCCACCTCGGCCACGATCGCGTCCTTGATGTTCTGGAAGTCCTCGATCTCGTAGGAGGGGGTGCCGTCGGGCTTGCGCGCGTGGATGTGGATGTGCACGCCGCCCTCGTCCACGATCCGGCGCGCCTCGGCGGCGTACTCCTCGGGCGTGTAGGGGATCGCCGGACACTGCTCGCGGTTGGCCAGCGCGCCGGAGATCGAGCAGGTGATGATCGCGGGGTCGTTGAGGCTCATGGGCGAGAGCCTATGAACACGTAGCGGTTCAGGCTGAAGAAGTAGTCCTCGCCCATGGTCCTCTGGTCCCTCGCCCAAGCATCCACGTCGTCCTTGCCCAGCCCGCCCCGGCCCGCCACGAAGCGCTCGACGAAGCCGATCAGGTTGGCGCTGTAGGTCTCGTCGGCGAAGCTCGTGTTCAGCAGCGGGATGGCCTCGGCGCGGCTCAGCGCGAAGCCGGCCGCCCGCATCAGACCGCTCAGCCGGCGGGGCAGCCACGGGTCGGCCAGGTGCTCGTCCCAGACGGCCAGCACGCGGTCCATCCGCTCGGGATCGGGCGAGCGCCAGACGATCGAGCCCCAGTCGGTGTCCAGCACCGCCAGACGCCCACCGGGGCGCAGAACGCGGTGCGCCTCGGCCAGCGCGCGCTCGATCTCCTCCACGTACTCGTACACCTGGGTGGAGACCACGACGTCGAACGTCGAGTCCTCGAAGGGCAGGGCCAGCGCGTCGCCGTCGCGGAATTCCACCGGCGCCGCTCCCGGCCGGGGCGTCCGGCGCGCGGCCATGGCCAGCATGCTCTCGCTCGGGTCGATCCCGTGGACGCTCCCGCTCGGCCCGAGCTCGGCCGCCAGCTCGTGCGCCAGCAGGCCCGTCCCGGCTCCCACATCCAGCGCGTGCTCGCCGGCCCGGGGAGCCACCGCGGCCAGGAACGCGCGTCTCTGCTCCACCACGTCGGGGGTCCGATAGGACGCTTCGATGCGGCGTGTCGCCTGTTCGTCGAAGTCGAGCATGGTGGGGAGTCGGTGGACGACTGGCCGTCCAGCCAGTCTCACCCGGCATACTGTCGCACCGTGCCCGTCCTGACCTCGAAGCACGACCCGCGCGGAGCCGCGGCTCAGGAGGCACGGGAATCGATGCAGGCCAAGCTGGCCGAGCTCGACGAGGTGCTGCGCGACGTGCTCGCCGGTGGGGGTGAGCGTTACGTCCAGCGCCACAAGGACCGCGGCAAGCTGGGCATCCGCGAGCGGATCGAGCTGCTGCTGGACCGCGACGCGCCGTTCCTGGAGCTGCAGCCGTTCGTGGCCTACGGCACCGACTACAAGGTGGGCGGGTCGATGGTGGCCGGCATCGGCCCGGTGGAGGGCGTGGAGTGCGTGATCGGGGGCGCCGACCCGACCGTCAAGGGCGGCACATCGAACCCGCACACCTGGCGCAAGGCGCTGCGGATGATGGAGGTGGCGGAGGTCAACCGGATGCCGATGGTGCAGATGGTGGAGTCCGGTGGCGCCGACCTGCGCACCCAGGCCGAGGGCTTCATTCCCGGCGGCGAGACCTTCCGCAACATCACCAAGTTGTCATCGCTGGGCATCCCGTCGCTGGCGCTGGTGTTCGGCAACTCCACGGCGGGCGGCGCCTACCTGCCGGGCATGTCGGACTACAACATCTTCGTCCGCGAGCGCGCCAAGGTGTTCCTGGGCGGCCCGCCGCTGGTGAAGATGGCCACCGGCGAGGTGTCCGAGGACGAGGAGCTGGGTGGCGCCGAAATGCACGCGCGCGTGAGCGGCCTGGCCGAGTACCTGGCAAACGACGAATACGACGCGCTGCGCCTGGGCCGTGAGGTGGTGCGGCGGCTGAACTGGCGCAAGCACGGTTATGGCCCGACCGACACGCCCGACGCGCCGGTCCACGACCCCGACGAGCTTCTGGGCATCGTGCCGCCGGACCTCAAGGCGCCGTTCGACCCGCGCGAGGTCGTCGCGCGGGTGGTGGACGGCTCACGCTACGACGAGTTCAAGGCGCTCTACGGGCCGTCGTTGACCACCGGCTGGGCGTCGATCCACGGCTATCCGGTGGGCATCATCGCCAACGTCCAGGGCGTGCTGTTCAGCCCGGAGGCACAGAAGGCCGCGCAGTTCATCCAGCTGGCCAACCAGAAGGACGTGCCGCTGGTGTTCATGCACAACACCACCGGCTACATGGTGGGCAAGGACTACGAGCAGGGCGGGATCATCAAGCACGGCGCGCTCATGATCAACGCGGTCTCCAACTCCAAGGTGCCGCACCTGGGCGTGATCCTGGGCGCCTCCTACGGCGCCGGCAACTACGGCATGTCGGGTCGCGCCTACGACCCGCGCTTCCTGTTCTCCTGGCCCAGCGCGCAGTCCGCCGTGATGGGCCCGCAGCAGCTGGCCGGCGTGCTGTCGATCGTGGCCCGCGCCTCCGCCGAGGGCAAGGGCGTGGACTACGACGAGGACGCCGACAAGGCCATGCGCGAGATGGTCGAGGCGCAGATCGAGTCCGAGCAGACGGCGCTGGCCAACAGCTCGCGTGGCTACGACGACGGCATCATCGATCCGCGCGACACGCGAACCGTGCTGGGCATGGCGCTGAGCGCCGTCCACAACCAAGAAGTCAAGGGCGCCGAGGGCTTCGGCGTCTTCAGAATGTGAGCCGGATGGCGAGCGATCGACTCAGAACGCGGGCCAGGATGGCCCGCGGAGGTAACCCTTGATGCAGCGCGTACTTGTCGCCAACCGGGGTGAGATCACCCGCCGCATATTCCGCACCTGCCGGCGGCTGGGCATAGGCACCGTCGCCGTGTACTCCGAGGCCGACGCGGAGGCGCTGTTCGTGCGCGAGGCCGATCGCGCGGTTGCCATCGGCGGCTCCGCCCCGGCCGACTCCTACCTGCGCGGCGACGCGGTGGTGCAGGCCGCGCTGGACGCGGGCGCTGACGCGATCCATCCGGGCTACGGCTTCCTGGCCGAGAACGCGGCGTTCGCGCGCTCGGTGTCCGACGCGGGGCTGACGTGGATCGGTCCGGCACCCGAGGCCATCGAGGCGATGGGCTCGAAGACCGAGGCGCGCGACCGGATGGAGCGGGCCGGCGTGCCGGTGCTGCCAGGCCAGCGCCTGGATGGCGAGGCGGGCGACGCACTGGTGGCCATCGCCGACTCCGTCGGCTTCCCGCTGCTGGTCAAGGCCTCGGCCGGAGGCGGCGGCAAGGGCATGCGCCTGGTGGAGTCAGCCGGCGAACTGCAGGGTGGGGTCGACGGCGCGCGCCGCGAGGCGGCCGGCGCCTTCGGCGACGACACCGTCTTCCTGGAGCGCTTCGCACCCCGCTCGCGCCACGTGGAGATCCAGATCATGGGCGACACGGAGGGCACCGTGGCCGCGCTGGGCGAGCGCGACTGCTCGGTGCAGCGCCGCCACCAGAAGGTCATCGAGGAAGCGCCGTCGCCGGCGGTGGACGATTCGCTGCGCAACAGGATGAGCGAGGCCGCCGTGGCCGCCGGCCAGGCGCTGGGCTACGTGGGCGCGGGCACGGTGGAGTTCCTGCTCACCGAGAGCGGCGATTTCTTCTTCCTGGAGGTCAACACGCGCCTACAGGTCGAGCACCCGGTGACCGAGCTGGTCACGGGCCTGGACCTGGTGGAGCTCCAGCTGATGGTGGCGGAGGGCGGCCAACTGCCCGAGGAGGCCATCCGGCCGGCGCTGAAGGGGCACGCGGTCGAGGCCCGTCTGTACGCCGAGGACGCCGCCAACGACTTCCTGCCGGTCACGGGAACGCTCAGCCGCTTCCACGTGCCAGCCGGCGTGCGCGTGGACACGGGGGTCGAGAGCGGGGCCGAGATCAGCCCGTTCTACGACCCGATGGTGGCCAAGGTGGTCGCCCACGGCTCCACCCGCGCCGACGCCGTGCGGCTGCTGGCCGACGCCCTGGCCCGCGCCGAGCTGCACGGCACGACCACCAACCGTGACTTCCTGGTGGGCGTGCTGCGCCACGACGAGTTCGTCCGCGGCGAGGCGGACACCTCGTTCCTGGACCGCCACGACCCGGCGGTGCTTGCGGGCCCGTTGCTCAGCGACCACGAGCAGCGCATGGCGGTGGCCGCGGCAGCGCTGGCGCTGCAGGCGGCGCGGCGCGAACAGGCGACCGTGCTGGCCCCCGTGCCCAGCGGCTGGCGCAACGTGCCGGCGGCGCCGCACGAGGTCACGTTCGCCGATGGGGAACGCGAGCTGGTGGTGGCGTACGCGTTCGACCGCGAGAACCGCCTGGTCACGCTCAAGGTCGACGGCGACGAGATCGACGGCGCCGTGCTGCACGACGCCGCGCCCGACCACGTGGACCTGGAGGCGGGCGGCCACCGGCGCCGCTTCGGCGTGCACGCCGAGCCCGGTGGCGCGGTGCACGTGAACTGCGACGCGGGCCAGCTGTCGCTGGTCGAGCAGCCCCGCCATCCCCAGATCGAGGACGTGGCGGCCGCCGGCTCGCTGGCGTCGCCGATGCCGGGATCGGTGTGGAAGGTGCTGGCCGCGGCGGGCGACGACGTGGAGAAGGGCCAGCCGCTGCTGATCATCGAGGCGATGAAGATGGAGCACGAGATCGTGGCCCCCGTGGCCGGCCCGCTGGAGGAGCTGCGGGTGGCCGAGGGGGATCAGGTGGACGCGGGAACGATCCTGGCCGTGATTGGGGAGGCCGGGGGCGATGGCTGACACCGTGCTGTACGAGGTCGACGGCCCAGTCGCCACGATCACGCTCGACGACCCCGACACCCGCAACGCCCTCGGCAACGAGACGCTGGACGGGCTGATCGAGGCGTTCGAGCTGGCCCGCGACGACGAGGGCGTGCGCGTGGTGGTGCTGACCAGCTCGCACGAGAAGGTGTTCTCGGCGGGCGGCAACCTGGACGGCTTCGCCGCCGACGTTCCGCTGATCCACAAGCACTTGGGCACCGAGCGCTTCCCGGCCCTGTTCCAGCTGATCGGCGAGCTGGGCAAGCCAACCATCTGCAAGGCCAACGGCCACGTGCTGGCCGGGTCGCTGGGCCTGGCGCTGGCCTGCGACCTGATCGTGGCCGCCGAGGAGGCGGGCTTTGGTACGCCCGAGATCAACGTGGGCGTGTTCCCGTTCATGATCATGGCGCTGATCTACCGCAACGTGCCGCGCAAGAAGACCACCGAGCTGCTGCTGCTGGGCGAGCGGATCACAGCGGCCGAGGCAGAGCGAATCGGCATCGTGAACAAGGTCGTGCCGCGCGCCGAGCTGGACGCCGCTGTGGCCGACTGGGCGGCCAAGCTGGCGTCCAAGTCACCGCTGCTGATGCGCATGGGCAAGGACGCGATGTTCCGCCAGCAGGACATGGCCTTCATGGACGCGCTGGACTACCTGCGCGGCAACCTCTCGATGGCGCTCTCCACCGAGGACGTGGTGGAGGGCGTGACCGCGTTCATGGAGAAGCGCGAGCCGAACTGGAAGGGGAAGTGACCGCGTCCCGGATCTTCCGGGACGGCCTGCTGGAGGGGCAGGTCGGGATCGTCAGCGGCGCCGGCTCGGGGCTGGGCCGGGAGACCGCGCTGGAGCTGACGCGGGTGGGCATGACGGTGGTGGGTTGCGGGCGCCGGCTCGAGCCGCTGGAGGAGACCGCGGAGCAGGCGGGGGAGCGCTTCCACGCCGTGCAGTGCGATATCCGCGAGGAGGACCAGGTGGCCGCACTGGTGGACGGCGCACTGGAGCGCCACGGCAGGATCGACCTGCTGGTGAACAACGCCGGCGGTCAGTACCTGACCCCGGCGGAGGACGTGAAGCTCAAGGGCTTTCGCACCGTCATGCGCCTGAACGTGGAGGGCACCTGGCTGATGACCCACGCGGTGGCCACCAAGGCCATGATCCCCGCGGGCGGCGGAAAGGTGGTGTCGGTCACGCTGTCGCCGCACAACGGCATGCCGGGCATGGTGCACTCGGGCGCCGCCAGGGCGGCGGTGGAGAACATGATGCGCACGCTGTCGGTGGAGTGGGCCCGCTTCGGCATCAAGCTCAATGCGCTGGCCGCGGGCCAGTTCGGCACCGACACGCTGCTGACCAAGTACCCCAAGCAGATCGTGGAGGGGGTTGCGGCCAGCGTCCCGCTGCAGCGGATGGGCGAGCCGGAGGAGCTGGCGTGGCTGGTGGCGTACCTGGCCTCGCCCGCGGGCGACTTCACCACCGGCTCGGTGATCACGGTGGACGGAGCACGTGACAACTGGATGGGCGCCTGGCCGCCCACGTCCATCGCCGCGGAGTCGGGCAGTGTGGTGGCCGAGGAGCGCAAGCCGAAGTGAACGTGGGCCGCGTAACGCCGGCCGACTACGCGACGATCCTGGACGAGCACGAGCAGTTCTGGGGTGAGCGCGACCTGCGGCCGGCCCACCACCCGGTGCTGGTACACGAGTTCGCCGGCACGTCGGTGGCGCTGCATACCCAGGAGGGCACAGGCGACGACGGCTTGCTCGTGGGCTACCTGTTCGGCTTCGTGGAGGGCGGGGTGGGCTACGTACACCTGGTCGGTGTGCGCGAGGGTCGTCGTCGCCACGGGCTGGCCACGCGCCTGTGGGCAGAGTTCGAGCGCATTGCGCGGGCGCGCGGTGCCCGCACGCTCAAGGCCATCACCACGCCGGCCAACGAGATGTCGATCGGCTTCCACCGTTCGATGGGCATGGCGGTGGAGCGGGTGGCCGACTACGCCGGACCGGGCCAGGACCGGATCGTGTTCACGCGGGAGTTGGGGGGCGCGTCCGCCGACCTCGACCACGTGCTCGTGGCCGTACCCGAGGGCGCGACCCCGCAGGTGCGCGAGTTCTATGGCGGCGCGCTCGGCCTGTCCGAGCTGGAGGTGCCGGAGTCGCTCGGCCGGACCGGGACGTGGTTCGCTCTGGCCGGGCGTCAGCTGCACGTAATGGAGTACGACGACTTTGCGCCCGCCTACCGCGCCCATCCCGCGCTGCGGGTCGGGCGGGCTGAGCTGGATGCGGCGGCGGAGCGGCTGGAGGCCTCCGGCGCCGAGGTTCGCCGGGACGACCGGCTCAGCGACCGAAGCCGCTTCTACACGTACGACCCGTGGGGCAACCGGGTCGAGGTGCTGGCCTACCCGTGACGCTCGCCGCCGTGGCCGTCGCGGTGCTGGCGGGCGCCGTCTTGCAATCGGCCACCGGCTTCGGCTTCGCGCTGGTCTCCGCTCCGGTGCTGTTCGCGGTGTTCACTCCGGGTGAGGCGCTGACGATCCTGATCCTGCTGGCCGGCGCGCTCAGCGCGCTGGTGCTGTTCAGCGAGGCGCGCGAACTGGCGGTGCGCCGACGCGACGTGAGGCGCCTGATTCTATGGGCGCTGCCCGGCCTGGCGGTGGGCGTGCTGGTGCTGCGCGCGGTGGACAAGCCGGTGCTCCAGGTGGGCGTGGGGCTCGCGGTGGTCACCGCGGCGCTGCTGGAGGCGCGCCGAGCAGCCTCACCGGATACGGCGGCCAAGCCGTGGCCGGCGGCGCCGGTGGGCCTGGTGTCGGGCGCCCTGGCCACGACCACCGGCGTCAACGGCCCGCCGATGGTCATGTACTTCCTGCGCAGCGGCGCCGATCAGCACGAGATGCGCGACTCACTGTCCGCTGTGTTCCTCCTGTACGTGCCGCTGTCGGTGGCTGCCCTGGCCGTGGCCGGGCAGCTGGGATTGAGCGACGTCGAGCCGATCGAGCTGGCGGGCCTGCTGGTCCTGGTCCTGCTCGGCCGGCCGCTGGGCCGGGCACTGTTCCTGCGCCTGAGCGAGGACGCGTTTCGCACGGCGGGGATAGCCCTGGCGCTGCTGGCCGGCGTGGGCAGCCTGGTGGCGGGGCTGGCCGGCTAGATGGCTAAATCCGCGGGCCGGGGAGCGTCTGTAACGCTCGCAACCCTCCCGTAACTCGGGCCGAGCGTCCACCGCAAAGCTTTGTCATCTAGGTGGGGCAGAACAACACCTGGATGCCGCAGCTCCGGAGGCCTGCCGCGACTCGTGACGGGAGGGTTACAGCGGCGCCCATTCCGTTACCCCCACCTGTTACCCAGCCGCAGTTGATCTACGGCGACGCGGGTCCGTGTCAGCGGGAGGGCAGGCGGAGCCGGATCGCCCCACGGGCCGAGTCCGGCTCGACAACACGGCCACCCTGGGTGATCTCCAGGTCGCCGCGGTCTACCATCTCCCGCGCGCGGGCACGCACAGAATCCATGAGCGGCCGGAAGTCGGCGTTGCCGGCGAGGGCCCGGGCGGCGTCGGAGGGACAGATGGTCTTCCCCGGATCCCGTCGCTCGAGCAGCCCGGTGATGGCCCGCTCGATCTCTTGGCCTGTGGGCTGGGTCACGCGGACGAACGTACCCGGGGTATGCCGGAGCGAACGCCCGACGGGCGCCACGTGGTCATCGACGGTCGCCGCTGGCGCGCCACTGACCCTTCGCTGCCCGAAACGCTGCGGCAGGAGCTCGTGCGCGAGCTCATGTCGGCGCGGTCGGCGGTCGGCTGGGCCAAGCGCCGCAACGATCCCGCGGCCGAGCGCGCGGCCCGCGATCGCGTGCATGCCGCCAAGGTGGCGCTGGGCGAGCGCGGGCCGAAGTGGTGGGAGTGAAAGCGCCCGAAGGCACGCCGTGCGTTTCCGGGCCAGGTTCCCGGTAAGCCCAGAGCGATGATCGCGCTGACCTACGACGACGGCCCCGACCCGGTCTGGACCCCGCGGGTGCTCGACGTCCTGGAGGCGCACGGCGCCACGGCGACCTTCTTCGTCCTGGGGCCGGAGGCCGAGAGGGACCCGGAGTCGCTGCGCCGTGCGCGGGACGAGGGCCACGAGGTGGCGTTGCATGCCGACCGTCACGTGCGGCACACCGAGATCGGTGCCGCTGAGCTGGCCGCCGACACCAGCCGCGCGATGGAGCGGCTGGACGCCCTGGGCATCCAGCCGCGCCGCTGGCGCGCACCCTATGGCGTGATGACCGACGACACGCGGGAGCTGGCGCTCCGGCTGAGCCTCGAGCTGGTGCACTGGGACGTGGACACCCACGACTGGCGGGGCGACAGCGCGGACAGCATGTTCAGCACGTACGCCCCCCAGGTCACGGAGGGCAGCGTGGTGCTGATGCACGACGGTCTCGGCCCGGGTGCCCGCCGTCCCGACTGTGCCCAGACCGTCGAGCTGACCGACCGGCTGCTGAGCGAGACCGGCCACGCCGGGCTGTCGCTGGAGCGAGCGGCCGCATGAGCGCGCCCGGCGCCCGCATCGCGGCGGCCGAAGCCGAGGCGGTGGCTGCCATCGCCGCCGGAGCGACCGCGCTGGACCGGGCGCCGCGGTTCCCCGCCGAGGCCTTCGACGCGCTCCGGGACGCTGGCCTGACCACACTCGAGGGCCCGCCGCGGGAGCACTGGCGCGTGGTGCGCGCCGTGGCCCGCGCCGACGGATCGGTGGCCCGGATACTGGACGGTCACCTGAACGCGCTGGAACGGCTGACGCACACCGCGCCTGCCTGGCTGCGCGCCCGTGAGCTGACGCGGGTGCGCCAGGACGCCGTGCTGCTTGGCGTCTGGGGCGCCGATCCCGGACCGGGGGAGGGCGCGCCCGCACGGCTCGATGGGGCCACCGTCAGCGGCGTCAAGACATTCTGTTCCGGCGCGGGCGGCGTCCAGGCGGCGCTGGTGCTGGTCAAGGGCGACGAGCCCGGGCCCCCGCTGCTGGCCTACGTGGACCTCACGGAGGGGGTCGAGATCGACCGCTCGTGGTACCGGGCAGCGGGCATGCGCGCTTCCGAGAGCCACCGCGTGGTTTTCGACCGGGCGCCCGTGCTCGAGGTGCTGGGCGAGCCTGGCGAGATCGCCCGCGAGCCCTACTTCGGCCGCGACGCCATCCGCACCGCGGCCTGCTGGGCCGGTCTCGTCGACGCCGTCCGCGAGGAGGCGCTGGCGGCCCTCGCCGAGCGCCCGGCCGACGACGACCTGAGCGCGCTCGCCGCGGGGAGGATGGTGTCCGCCGCCGGCACGATCGACGCCTGGTTCGACCGCGCCGGCGCTGCGGTGGAGGCCGACCCCGATGCGCCCACGGTGGACCTGTCGGTGGCGTTGCGCGCCGCCGTGGCCGATGCCGCGCGGCTGACGATCGACCAGGCCGTGCGGGCCGCGGGCTCGCGCCCGCTGGCGGCCGGGGGCCGCCTGGACCGCTCGCGTCGCGACCTCGAGTTGTTCCTGAACCAGCACCGGCTCGACCCGCTCCTGGCCAAGCTCGGCCGCCGGACCCTCGGCGCGTGAGCGTCCCCGCCGGGGGCCGCCTCGAGCAGGCCTACTTCGACGATCTCTACCGGCGCGACCCCGACCCGTGGGACTTCGCCACCAGCGACTACGAGCGCCACAAGTACGCCGACACGCTGGCGGCACTGGGCGACCGGCGGTTCGACAGGGCGCTCGAGGTCGGCTGCTCGATCGGCGTGTTCACGGAGAAGCTGGCGGATCGCTGCGATGAGCTGGTGGCAGTGGACGTGTCCCCGGCGGCGGTGGAGTCGGCCCGCGCGCGCACAGCGGCGCTGCCCCACGTCCATGTGGACCGCGCGTCGCTGCCGGAGGAGATGCCCCAGGGGACCTTCGACCTGATCGTGTGCTCCGAGGTCCTGTACTACTGGGACGCCGAGCTGCTGGAGCGGGGGCTGGACGCGCTGGTGGCGGGACTCGGGCACCGCGGCGTGCTGCTGGCCGTGCACTGGACCGAGCGCACGCGCGAGTACCCGCTCCAGGGCCGCGAGGTGCATCGCATCCTGGCGGCCCGGCCGGACCTGTGCCGGGTGCGGGGCCACGACGGCGCCCACTACCGCCTCGATCTGTTCGCCCGCGCGTGAGCGCGAGGACGCCGTGCTGCTGCGTGGTGGTGCCCGCGCGGGACGAGGAGGAGCTGATCGGCGCCTGTCTGGACGCCCTGGCCGCCCAGCGCAGCGTCGAGATTGACAGCTGGGAGGTCATCGTCGTTCTCGATGCGTGCACCGACGACACCGCGGCCCGGGTGTCCGAAGCGAGCGCGCGCCACCCACACCTGGCCATCCGCGTCCTCCTCGGCCCAGGGCGCGGCGCGGGGCCGGCGCGGCGGGTCGGCATGGACGCTGCTGCGGCGCGCTTGCCGGCCGAAGGCCTGATCGCCTGCACCGATGCCGATTCCACGGTGGCGCCCGACTGGGTGGCCGCGCAGCTGGCGGCCACGGGGGCGGGCGCCCGGGCCATCGGTGGCCGGATCGAGATCGCGCCTGCCGAGATGGCCCGGCTCCCGCCCGGGGTAGCCCGGGATCGGCTTCGCCGCCAGCGTCGCCGTCACCGGTTGGTCGTGGCCGATCCCGGACCACCCGGCTCGACCAGCGAACACTGGCAGTTCAGCGGCGCGTCCCTGGCGGTCACCGCCGACGTCTACCGGCGTGTGGGAGGCATGGGCCCCGATCGTGCGCTGGAGGACGAGGCGTTCGAGCGGGCGCTGATCGCGCACGGCGTGCCCATCCACCGCTCGCTGACCGTGCGCGTGACCACCAGCGGGCGGCTCGTGGGGCGCGCCGAAAGCGGGCTGGCGCACGACTTGGCGCAGGCCGCCGCGAAAGGCTGGTTGCCGAATACGGGGCCGGGTAGCGCAGCACCCCTATGACCGAACTTCAGACACGCGACGCGAAGCTGATCCAGTACCTCAACGAGGCCTACGGCAAGGAGAAGGAACTGGAGACGGCGCTGGAGGCCCATATCGGCTTCGCCCTGCGCGACACCTACAAGAAGCGGCTCAAGGAGCACCTGCAGGAGACCAAGGGGCACGGCCGCCAGCTGGAACGTCGGATCAAGAAGCTGGGGGGCAAGGCCGCGGCGGGTCCCCTCCCCGAGGTCGTCCTGGACGCGGCGCAGGCCGCGCAGACGGCCGCCCATAAAGCAGCCGCCTTGGCCCAGGGGCCGATGCACGCGGCGCGCGGGTTGAGCCCGGCCGAGAAGCAGCTCAAGAACGCGAAGACCGAGTACTCCGAGGAGCACGAGGAGATCGCGAACTACACAGCGATCGAGACGCTGGCCGAAGCGGTGGGGGACACCGAGACGGCCAAGCTCGCGCGGGACATCAGGCGCGACGAGGAACGGATGGCCAAGTTCCTGGCCGGCCAGATCATCGTGATGACCAAGCAGGTCGCGCGGGACGAGATCCCGGCGGCCCAGCGCCGCCGCTAGGTCAGCGCTGGGCCCGGACGACCATCGCTGCGCTTAGCGACGGCCGGCGCGCTCCTCTTCGTCGCGGCGCTGCCCGGCGCGCCCGTTCTCGTCCTGGCGAGCGTCGGCGTCCACGTCGGGATCGATCCGATCCGCGTGCTCGTGGCGCTCGGTTGCGGCAGTGCGCTCGCGCTCGGCGTGCACGCGCTGCTCGTCGGCCTTGGCCTGCTCGCGCTTGGCGATGGCAGCCTGCTCCTCTGCCTTGGCCTCGCGGGCCTGGGCGCGGGCGCCCCGGACTTCCGCTTCCTTGCGGTGGTCGTGTGCCTCGCCGCGGCGCTGGTCGTCGCGGACCTGCTTGCGCTTGCGGCCGCCTACGACGGCCGCAATCAGGACGAGCACGACGACGACGGCGACGATGATCAGAACTATCTCCATGATGGGCTTCCTCTCCTCGGGTGACAGGCCCCCTTAGAACCTCGTCCTACCCGAACGGGCGCGGGTGAACCCGTTCAGGCCTTGGAACGGGTGCGTGCGCCCTTCTTGGCCGCGTTGCTGCGCTTCTTCGCGTTGCGCTTGCGGGTGGCGGCGGCCTTCTTGGCGGTGGCCTTGCGCTTGGCCGGTCCGCCCTTGGCGCGGTCCTCCAGGTCGCGGGCGAGGCCGCGCAGGTCCGAGACGGCTCCGCGCAGAGCCTTCTTGCCCTTGTTGCCGCCGGTTCCGGCGGCTTCCGAGATGCTGCGCGCAGCCTGCTTGCGCAGCCCGGAGGCGCGCAGCCGGTCGTACAGCTTCTTGTCCTGTTTGGCCATCTATTTTCCTCCCTCGTGGTGAACTGTCTGTCCTCCTACCGGGGGGCCGCTACCCCGAAACAGGGCGCGTTCGTTCGCGGGTTTCGAAGCGCCCACAGCGGATAGCCATCGAGCGTATTGGCAAGCCACCAGGAGAGGACGTCATGGCCGAGGATCACGGACCGACGATCAAGGACGACGAGCGGTACGAGGCGCTGCGGCGCGAGGGGGCCAGCAAGGAGAAGGCCGCCCGGATCGCCAACACCGACCGCCAGACCGCCGGTGAGCGCGGTGGCGAGGCCGGCAGCTACGACGACTGGACCAAGGACGAGCTGCAGTCACGTGCCGCCGAGCTGGACATCGAGGGCCGGTCCGAGATGGACAAGGATCAGCTGATCGACGCGCTGCGCAACCACTGAGCGGCGCCTGACGGCTCAGCTCAGCGGCTTGCGCTCCAGCCTGTGGACCGCCGGCCCATGGAGTACCCGCCCGTCCGGCGCGAAGCGCGAGCCGTGGCACGGGCAGTCCCAGCTGTGTTCCGCGGCGTTCCAGTTGACCTGACAGCCCAGGTGGGTGCAGCGTGTGGACACGGCCACCAGGGTGCCGTCCTCGCCGCGGTAGCCCGCCACTTTGCTGCCGTCGTGCCGGACGATGTCGCCCTCGCCCGGGGCCAGGTCCTGGATCGACCGGGTTCCGCTGTTGACCAGGCGGTCGCGGACCATGCGGTAACCGGTCTCGCCGTTCTCCTTGATAGCCGAGGGCGCGGCAGCCCGCAGGTTCAGCCGCCGGGGATCGAATAGCGAAGCCCATTCGTGCTCGCGGCCCGTGCAGGCTGCGCTCAGGATCATTGCTGCGGCGGTGCCGCCGGTGATACCCCACTTGGAGAACCCGGTGGCCATCAGCAGGTTGGGATCGAACGGGGTGACCCTCCCGATCAGGGGCAGCCCGTCGATGCTGCTGTTGTCCTGTGACGACCACTGGTATTCCACGGACTCGACGCCCCAGTGCTCGTCGGCGAACTCGCGAAGGGCGCCGTAGCGCTTTCTCGTGTCGCCCCCGGTGCCGGTCTTGTGGCCCTGGCCGCCGACCAAGAGGAGCTCGTCGCCGTTGAGCGGCACCGAACGGATCGACCGGGTCGGCGACGAGGCACTCAGGAACATCCCCGCGGGCGGCGGCTGGCGGACCCGGCAGAGCAGCGCGTAGGAGCGCTGTGCGTGCACACGGGCGAAGGCCAGCGAACGATCGAGGAAGGGGTAGTGCGTGGCCACGACGACCCGTTCTGCCTTGACCACGCCGCCCGGCACACGCACCAGACAGGGGGTGCCGGAGTCGACCTGGGTGGCCCGCGATTGCTCGAACACCCGCCCGCCGGTGGACACGAACTGCTCCACCAGCGCCCCCAGGTACTTGCGAACGTGGAACTCGGCCTGGTCGTCGAAGCGGACCGCGGCGGCCACCGGGTAGGGCAAGGGCGCCGAGTCGTCCAGAGCTGCGGGGAGCCCGGCCGCGGTGGCCGCAGCGGCCTCGTCCTCGATGTCCTTGGTCGCATGTCCCGCAGGGACATAGGTGAATGCCGGCCGGCGCCGGAAGTCGCATGCGATGCCGCCGTCCTCGATCCGCGCCGCCATCCACTCCAGGGCCTCCTGGTTGGCCTGCCCGTACGTGCGGGCGGCCTCGGGGCCGAACTTCGACCGCAGCGACGCGTACTTGAGGCCGTGCTGCGACGAGACCTTGGCGGTGGTGTGGCCCGATACGCCGGCTCCCAGGCGCTCGGCTTCGACCAGCACCACCTCGAGGCCTTCCTCCTGCAGCATCAGCGCCGTCGTGATGCCCACGAGGCCACCGCCCAGAACCGCCACATCGGTCTCGAGCTCGCCGGCGAGCCGGTCGAACTTCGGCATGGCCGACTCCGGCTGGAGCCAGAAGGATTCGGTTTTCACGAGGTCGCTCGTTTCGAGGTCCGGGGGATCAGGGCGAGTTCTTCCAACCGCGCCAGCGACTCGGCGTTGCGGGCCAGGGTGAACAGATGGGTGGCGGGGTTCAGGCTCAGCCAGCCGAAGACGCCGTCGGGGTTTTCCGAGAATCGCACGAGGGTGCCTTCGGGCCGTGCGTGCATCTCCAGGGTCACGATCGCCGTGCCGGCGGGCCGGCCCTTGACCCGCAGGCGAAAGCGACTCGGACGCTCCGCCTCGAGGATCTCGGAGTGATCGTCGATGGTCAGGGGACCGAAGCCCACCTTGTGGTGAAACCGCGCGCCGACCTGCGGCCAGTCGTCGTCTACGTCTCGGATGAGCTTCGAGCCGACGACCCAGTAGCCGTATCCGCCCGCATCGGCCAGCGCGTCCCAGATCGCCTCGGGTGCCACCGGCATGAAACGCTCGTTGGTGGCCACCGGCCTAGCCCGCCAGCTCGTCGCGCGTGGCCAGCGCCGCGCCGAGGGCGCCGAAGCCGCCGGCCAGCGCCACGGCGCCCGGCTTGGCCTTGCTCGGCAGCGACGAGGAAGGCGCCAGCAGCGTCGCGGTCAGATCGACGGCGTCCGACGCGGCACATGCCGCCAGCCACGGGCGGGCATCGCGACCCGACCACGCGCACGCCGCCACGCCCACGGACAACACCAGGTCGCGTCCGCCCAGACCACGCAGGGCCACCGCGCCGCCGGGTGACCGCGCGTCGGCTCCGACCCACGCCCGCGCGACCCGCTCGGGCGCTGCCAGCAGCCCCACGGCGTAGCCGATCCTCAGGGCTGCGAAACCGACCGCCACCTTCCGTGCCGAGCTGTCCATCACGTTTGCCATCGCACGCCTACGGAGCCCGAGCCGGCCGGGATGAGGGCTCCTCGAGGGCCTCGAGCAGCTGGAGGAGCGAGCGGCGCAGCAACCGTGAAACGTGCATCTGCGAGACACCGCACCGGGCCGCGATCTCGGCCTGGGTCAGGTCGTCGACGAAACGCAGCCGCAGCATCACCTGCTCGCGCTCTGGCAGTGCCCGGAACGCGGGCGCCACGGCTTGACCGGTCTCCACCGTCTCGTAGCCCGGGTCGCTTGCGCCCAGCATGTCGCCGAGCGTCGACGTGCCGACGCCGTCCTCCTCGCCGAGCGGCGCGTCCAGCGACCGGGCGGTGTAGCCGCTCGCCACGTCGAGCGCTTCGACCACCTCGTCCACCGCCAGGTCGGTCTTGCGCCCCACCTCTGCGGGGGTGGGGGGCCGGCCGAGTTCGGTGGTCAGCACCTGGACGGCGCCGTTGACTTTCAGGTAGCGCTCCTGCAGGGACCGCGGAACATGCAGCGTCCACCCGTGGTCACGGAAGTAACGCTTGAGCTCGCCCCTGATCGCGGTAACGGCGAACCCGGTGAACGACCCCCGGTCGGGCTGGTAGCGGTCGATGGTCTTCAAAAGACCCAAGTACGCCACCTGCTCCAGATCCTCGGCTGGCTCACTGCTGTTGCGATGCTTGGCGGCCAGGCGACGAGCCAGGGGCATGTAGCGGCGCGCGATCTGCTCGCGCGCACCCACGTCTCCGTCCGCATACCGCTGCAGCAGTTCCTCGTCGGTCATCGCCTTCGGCTTTCCTCCTTGGCGGGCCGGGGATTCCGGTCGGCCGCAGGGTCAGGGCGACGAGCGCGAAGGGTAGCTCCTACGGCTCCTTGCCGTCCAGCAGCTCCTGTGCCAGATCTCGCACCCGCCGCCGGGAGTCGCGCGCGGCCCTGCGCAACCGGTCGAACGCGGCGACCGCGTCCAGGTCGTGGCGTTCCATCAGGACCCCTACGGCCCGTTCGATGACCACGCGACTCTCGAGCGCACCTTCGAGCTGCTGCACGACCCGCCCCTGCTCATGCGCGTGCAGGGCCCCGACCATCGCGCTCTCGCCCAGGTCGGCGTACGCGCGCAGCGCCTGCTGATCCGACTCGTCCCAGTCGAAGGGTTCGTCGCTGTACACGTTCAGCGATCCCACGGCGACGCCGGCCACGCGGACCGGGACACCGAGGACGGCTCGGATCCTCGCTTCGGGGTGGTCCGACAGCAGGCCCGGCCAGCGCGGGTCGGAGGGCAGGTCGGTGGTCTGCACGAGCTGATTGAGCACCAGCGACTCCACGCACGGTCCGCTGCCGCTCTCCTCCTGGGCTTCCTCCAGGATGCGGGCCGCCTCATCGGTGGCGGCCACGTAGCGCAGCACCCGGTCCGCGTCGGCCAGCATGAGGCCCGCGCCGGTCACCGAGAACAGGTCCTGCGCGGCGGAGACCAGCGCCTCCATCGACCGGGGCAGGTCGGTGGTGAAGTCCTGCTCGCGCAGGGCATCGAGGCTCTGTTGCAGACGAGACGGATCGATGTGGCCGGCCGTCATCAGCCAAACGGTACCGGCGTTCCTGCCGGGGGCCCGCGGCGGCGACCCTCCGTCCCCGTGTCTAGACGGCGGTTGGCGTCGCGGCGGTCTCGGTCTCGTCCGCGCTGCGCTGCTTGTAGATCAGTGCACCGGCGCCCGCGCCGGCGGCGGTCACGGCCAGAACGGCGGCCGGGGCCTTGACGCCCACGATCACGGCCGCAAGCCACGGCTCGATCACCGTGGCCAGTCCCATCACCGCGGCGGCGATGAACACGCCGACCCCGTACAGGGCGATCACGCCCGCGCCGCCGAACAGGCCGGCGCCGATCCCGGCGCGCTTGCCCTTCTCCTGAAGTTCGAGTTGGGCGAGCTGGAGCTCCTAGCGCACCAGCGTCGCCGTCTGCTCGGAGAGCGCCTGTACCAGCTCTCCTACCGGCCTGTTGTCGTTCAGCTGCTGTTCCACGTGTGCCTCGCTGTCGAAAGTCTTTGCGCGGCCGACGTATGGGCCCTCGCGTTTGTACGAGCGGCCTATCTGTCCGAAACGGGCGGTTGTGAACTCTGCAAACGCGTCGGCGCTCAACGCCGGCGCCCGCGGCCGCCCTTCGCGGTGGACTCGCCTGCGCCCAGCAGGCGGCCGATGGCCCTGAAGGGCAGCATCACGATGTCAACGATGGTGTTCAGGATCGCTCGGAGGATCTTCATGTGATTTCTCTCTCCCTGCTCGTCGGCTAGTCCGCTTGGACTGTCCGGCGCGGATCCGGGCAAACACGTCGAATGGCACAGACCGCGATCCTGGACATTGACGGCACGCTCGTCGACACGAACTACCACCACGCGCTCGCCTGGTTCTGGGCGTTCCGCCAGGAGGGGGTGGTCCTGCCGATCTGGCGGATCCACCGGTCGATCGGGATGGGCGGCGACCAGCTGGTGGAGGCGCTGACCAGCGAGCAGTTCGAAGCGGACCACGGCGAGGCGCTGCGGGCAGCCGAGAAGACGCTGTACATGACGCTGATCCGCGACGTCGAGCCCATGCGCGACGCCCGCGAGCTCATGGAGGACCTCAAGCGCCAGGGCAGCACGATCGTCCTGGCCAGCTCGGCCAAGGCCGACGAGGTGGACCACTACCTGGACCTGCTGGACGTGCGCGACCTGGCCGATGACTGGACCAGCTCGGCCGACGTGGAGGGCACCAAGCCCGAGCCCGACCTCGTCGAGGCTGCAAAGGAGAAGGCGGGCGACGCCGACGCCGTCATGCTCGGCGACACGCCGTGGGACATCGAGGCCGCGAAGAAGGCCAAAGTGCCCACGGTGGCCGTCATGACGGGCGGCTTCTCGCGGGCCGAGCTGGAGGACGCCGGCGCGGTGGCGGTGTTCGAGTCGCTCAGCGAGCTCCGCGCGGACCTTGGCGACACGCCGCTCGGCGTCTAGCGCCCGTTGCGGAAGTGCTCGACCGACCCCGTGGCGTTGACGGCCTCCGAGATCCGTTCCAGTCCCACCACGTAGGCCGCGGTGCGCAGGGTGACCTCGCGCTCCTGCGAGCAGTCCCAGACGATCCCGGACTGCTCGACCATCCGCTGCTCAAGCCGCTCGGCCACTTCGTCCGCGCTCCAGCGCAGGCCGCTGCGGTTCTGCGCCCACTCGAAGTAGGACACCGTGACCCCGCCGGCGTTGGCCAGGATGTCCGGGATCACGGTGATGCCGTTCTCCTCAAGCGTCTGGTCGGCTTCCACGGCGATCGGACCGTTGGCCAGTTCGAGCACCACCCGCGCGCGCACGTCATCCGCGTTGCCCGCGGTGATCACATCCTCCAGCGCCGCCGGGATCAGCACGTCCACGTCCAGCTCCAGCAGCTTGTCCGGATCCAGCTCCTCGCCCGCGCCGGCGGGCAGCTCGCCGTCGGCGTCCTTGGCCTGGCGCAGCGCACTCACGTCCAGCCCGTCCTCGGCGTAGACGGCGCGCGTGGAGTCCGACGCGGCCACCACCTTGTAGCCCGCGTCGGCGCAGAGCTCGGCCATCCGCGCGCCCGCGTTGCCGAAGCCCTGGATGGCCACGGTCTGCAACTCGGGCTGCTCGCCGCCGGCCGCCTCGGCCAGCTTGGGCGCCAGCGTCTTCAGCACGTGGAAGCCGCCGTCGGCCGTGGCGGTGTCGCGGCCCAGGCTGCCGCCCAGCGAGAGCGGCTTGCCCGTGACCGCCGCGGGCGTCTGGGCGCGGCGGATGATCGAGTACTCGTCGACCATCCAGCCCATGACCATCTGATCGGTGTACATGTCGGGCGCGGGGATGTCGGTGTCGGGCCCGATCAGGTCGGCGATCTTGGTGATGTAGTTGCGCGAGAGCCGCTCCTTCTCGGCCAGCGAGAGCTCTTTGGCGTCCACGGTGATGCCGCCCTTGGCGCCGCCGAAGGGCAGATCCAGGCAGGCGCACTTGAACGTCATCCAGAAGGCCAGCGACTGCACCTCGTCCACGTTCACGCGCGGGTGGAAGCGGATGCCGCCCTTGGTCGGGCCACGGGTCGCGTCGTAGCGCACGCGGTAACCGGGGAAGGTCCGCAGCGAGCCGTCGTCCATGCGCAGCGGCACCGACACCTTCAGCACCGACTGCGGCAGGCGCAGGCGCTCGAGCGTGTCCTCGGACACCTCGGACACCGCGGCGGCCGCCTCCAGGCGGGCGCCCACGCCCTCGAACAACTTGCTCTTGGTCTCTGAACTCATTCTCCCGCTATGCCCGGATCGGCCGGTATAGGATCGCTCACATGGGTGAGGCAAGCGTGAAGGCACTGGCGGGGCTGCGAATCGTGATCGGACTTCTGTCCTGGTTCGCGCCGAATCTGGCGGGCACGATCTTCGGGCTGAACGTCAAGCGCAACAAACAGGCGCCATACCTGGCGCGGCTGTTCGGCGTACGCGACGTGGCGCTGGGCGTCGGCACGCTGATGGCCAAGGGCTCGGCGCGCCGCACATGGCTCCAGATGGGCCTGGCGTGCGACACCGCCGACGCCGCGGCGGCCGGGATCGGCCACCGCGACGGTTACCTGGACGTCCAGACGGCGGTGATGCTGGCCGCGCCCGCCGTGGCTGCCGTCGGCTTGGGCGCCGCGGCGCTGGGCATCGGCGACGACTCCGACACCGAGCGTCAAGGCGACACAGCCCGGTAGCGCTCCTGGGCCACGCGCCGCTCCTCGGCGTGGTCCACGATCGGCTCCGGGTAGTCGGTGCCGATCACGCAGCCGGCCATCTGCTGGTCGCCCTCGCTCATCGTCCACGGCTCCACCAGGTGTGAGTCGGGCACGCCGGCCAGCTCGGGCACCCAGCGGCGCACGTACTCGCCGTCGGGGTCGAACTTGCGCTGCTGGAGCATCGGGTTGAACAGGCGCTGGAAGTAGGGCTTGGGGTCCAGGCCCACGGATGCGATCCACTGCCAGTTCCCGTTGTTGGCCGCCATGTCTCCGTCGACCAGGTGTTCCATGAAGTGCGCCTCGCCGTGGCGCCAGTCCAGGTGCAGGTCCTTGGTCAGGAACGAGCCCACCACCAGCCGCAGCCGATTGTGCATCCAGCCCTCGGCCAGCAGCTGCCGCATGCCGGCGTCCACGAACGGGTAGCCGGTGCGCCCCTCCTTCCATGCGTCCAGCTTCGCGGACTTGCGCGCCCACTCCAGCTGGCGGTACTTCTCCTGGAACTCCTGCGTGACCACGTGGGGGAAGTGCATCAGCGCCGCCGCGTAGAAGTCGCGCCACGCCAGCTGGCGCACGAAGGCGGCGGCGCCCTGGCTGCGCTTCTCCGACGCCTTCGCCTCCAGTTCCAGCGGCGACAGGCAGCCCCAGCGCAGGTACGGCGACAGCCGCGACGTGCCACGAGCCGCGTTGTCGTGCAGCTTCTCGTAGCGGCTCACCGGCTCGCGCAGGAAGGCCGACATGGCCTTGCGCGCGGCCGACTCGCCGGGCTCGAACGCAAGGTCGGGCTCGTGCTCCAGGCCGAGGTCGGCCGGCGAGGGCAGCCGGCCGGTCTTCAGGTTGCTCGGCATCGACAGCTTGCGCGGCGTGGTGGCCGCGGCGCGGCGCGGCTCGCCCTCCCAGGCGCGGTGGAAAGGGGTGAACACCGTGTACGGCTTGCCCTGGCCTGTGCGCACGGTGGACGGGTCGTCCACGGTGAAGGCTCCGGGCGACGCGTGGGCGCGCACGCCGTCGGCGGCCAGGCGGTCGATCACTGCCTGGTCACGCTTGCGTGACCAGGGCGAGGAGTCGGCGGTGAAGTAGACGTCGCGGGCGTTGGCCTCGCGGGCCAGCGCCGGGATCTCGTCCTCGGGCCGCCCGTGGCGGACCACCAGCTTCGCGCCGCGGTCGCGCAGCGCCGCGTCCAGCTCACGCAGGCAGCCGAGCATGAAGGCGGTGCGGTTGGCGCTTGGGAAGCGGCCGGTCTTCAGCAGCCGGTCGTCGAACACGAACACGGGCACGATCCGGTCCGCTCGGGCGGCTGCCGCAAGCGCCGGGAGGTCGTGCACGCGCAGGTCGCGACGGAACCACATGATCGCCGTGGAGGGCATCCGGTGAGGCTACGAACGACAGGCGGTCCTGGGGCCACGGGGCGCGGCGAACCGCTTGTTATCGTGGCCCTATGAGCGAAGCCAAGAAGCGCACCACAACCGACTCCGGCATTCCCGCCACCAGTGACGAGTTCTCGCTCACCGTCGGCGAGCAGGGGCCGATCGCGCTGCACGACCACTACGTCGTGCAGAAGATGCAGCACTTCAACCGCGAGCGCGTGCCCGAGCGCGTGGTGCACGCCAAGGGCGGCGCCGCCCACGGCGTGTTCGAGGTCACCGAGGACGTCACGCAGTTCACCAAGGCCGACTTCCTGAGCAAGGTGGGCAAGACCACCGACACCTTCCTGCGCTTCTCCACCGTGGCCGGTGAGCAGGGCTTCGCCGACACCGTGCGCGACCCGCGCGGCTTCGCGATCAAGTTCTACACCGACGAGGGCAACTGGGACATGGTCGGCAACAACACGCCGGTGTTCTTCGTCCGCGATCCCTCCAAGTTCCAGGACTTCATCCACTCGCAGAAGCGGCTGCCGGACACCGGGATGCACTCGCACGACATGCAGTGGGACTTCTGGACGCTCTCGCCCGAGTCAGCCCATCAGGTCACGATCCTGATGTCCGACCGCGGCATCCCCGCCACCTGGCGCCACCAGCACGGCTTCTCCAGCCACACCTACTCGTGGATCAACGCAGGCGGTGAGCGATTCTGGGTCAAATACCACTTCCGTACCGACCAGGGGATCGAGAACCTGCCCGAGGCCGACGCCGACCGGATCGCCGGCGAGGACCCCGACTACCACCGCCGTGATCTGGTCGATGCGATCGAGAAGGGCGACCACCCGTCGTGGACGTTCTCGGTCCAGGTCATGCCCTTCGAAGAGGCGGCCGACTACCGCTTCAACCCTTTCGACCTGACCAAGGTCTGGCCCAAGTCCGACTACCCGCTGATTCCCGTGGGGCGGCTGACGCTCAACCGCAATCCGGAGAACTTCTTCGCCGAGGTCGAGCAGGCCAGCTTCAACCCGTCCAACCTCGTGCCCGGCACCGGCCTGTCGCCGGACAAGATGCTGATGGGCCGGGTGTTCAGCTACCACGACACCCACCTGCACCGGGTGGGGCCCAACTACGAGCAGCTGCCGATCAACCGGCCCAAGTCAGAGGTCAACTCCTACAACAAGGAGGGGCCCATGACCTACCACCACGCCGGCGACCAGCCGGTGTACGCGCCCAACAGCTACGGGGGCCCCGAGGCGGTCGGACCCGAGCACGGCGCCGACCTGGGCTGGGAAGTGGAGGCCGGGGAACTGGCCCGTTACGCCAACAAGAAGCACGCCGAGGACGACGACTTCGTCCAGCCGCGCACGCTCTACAACGACGTCATGGGCGACGAGAACCGCCAGGCGCTCGTGGACGGCATCGTCGGTCACGCCAGCACGCCCGAGATGACCGATGCGATGAAGGAGCGCGTGGTGGCCTACTGGGCCAACGTGGACAACGATCTCGGCGCCAAGGTGGCGGCCGGCCTCGGCACGTCCAACGGCCAGGGCTCCAACGGCGCGGGCCCGGCGTCGCCGGAGGCCACCGAGCTGCTGGCCTCGCGGGCCAACCGCGCCTAGCTGAGTAGTTCGAGCAGCTCGGCCATCATCACGCCGGGCTGCTCGAACACATCGCCCCACGTGTAGCGCCTGAACTGGTCGCCGCGCGCGTAGGCCTCGCGCTCGCGGCGGTGGTCCTGCTCCCATGCGTAGCGCGAGTTGTGGAAGCCGTAGCTGTCGAGCTCCACCGTGAGCCTGCGCTTGGGCCAGCGGCAATCCACCCGGCGGCCACCGGCGGGACGGTTCGTCTGCGGCAGCGGCAGACCGTGCTCGCGCAGGAGCTCGAGGGACCGCGACTCCAGGCGGGAGAGGCTCACGCGGGCCTCACCGCTCATGACCGCGCGGAGGTTGGCGGCGCCCTTCGCGTTCGGGCGGCGCGCCAGGACGGCCTCCACGTGCTTCGGTGCCGTCCGATACCTCACCCCGGCCTCGTGGCAGGCGCGCGCCAGGTCGTCGATGGCCAGCCGCCCGGCGATGTCGACCAGCGTTGCGGGCACGGTCAGGGTCGGGATCGACCGGAAGGCACACACATCGAGACGGCGGAGTCGAACGCGCCGGCTGGTGACTCCCGGAACCCGGTGCATCGTTGGACTTAGCACCTCGGCGCGGGGCGCGAGGCCTTTGATCATCCCGTACTGCCATGCGCCCGCCCGTCCACCTAGCGCCGCCCGCCCACCGCACGCCCATACGGCGGCGAGGTAGGTGGCGTCGGTGTTCGGCGCCGCGTGGCCTACCCGGTAGACCCCTCGGTGCACGACGATCAGCGTCCCGCGCTCGACCCGCTGTCGGATCTCGGCAGCCGTAAGTCCGGCGGCGAGCAGGGCGATGCGCGTGACCACCCCGTGGCTCCGGGCCGCGAGCCGTGCCACGACCTCGTCCACTTTGCTCACTTGTGGTCGCACTACCACCTCAAGTGAGCAAAGCGCCGAGATTCGCCCCCCGGGGTAGGCTGGCGCCGTGGCGGGGCAGGCGATCACCGAGCGGTCCGGGCTCGCGCTCGGCCGTGCGATCAGGGCGGGCGAGCTCAGCTCGCGCGATGTGGTCGAGGCGCACATCGAGTTGCTGCAGCGGCTGGAGCCGGATCTGGGTGCGATCGCCGTCGACCGTTACGACGCCGCGCGGGCCGATGCGGATGCCGCGGACGAACGCGTGGCCGCCGGCGGCGACGACGAGGAGCTGCCGCCGCTGCTGGGCGTGCCGTGCACGATCAAGGAGTCGATCTGGCTCGAGGGCATGCCCAACACTTCCGGCGTGGTCGCGCGCAAGGGGCAGGTGTCCACCGAGTCGGCATCCACGACCACGAGGCTGTTGGGGCTGGGCGCCATCCCACTGGGTGTGACGAACACGTCGGAGCTGACGATGTGGATCGAGTCGGTGAACCGCGTGTACGGACGCACCAACAACGCCTACGACGCGTCGCGCACGGCCGGCGGATCGTCCGGCGGCGAGGGCGCGGCCGTAGGCAGCGGCGGCGCGCCGATCGGCCTGGGCTCGGACATCGGCGGCTCGATCCGGCTGCCGGCTTTCTTCAACGGCGTGTTCGGCCACAAGTGCACCGGGCACCTGGTGCCCAACAGCGGAATGTGGCCCGAGGCCGTTGGCGAGCCCACGCGCATGCTGGCGGTGGGGCCGCTGACACGCCGGGCCGAGGACCTGATGCCGGTGCTGCGCGCCGTTGCCGGGCCGGACGGGGTCGACCCGGACACGCGCGCGGTCGAGCTGGGCGACCCGGCCGACGTGGAGCTCAGCGGGCTGGACGTGGTGGTCAGCCAGGACATCTCGGTGTGGCCGGTGCAGCGCGAGTTGCTGGACGCCCGTGAGCGCGCCTCCGGCGCGCTGATTGCGGCAGGTGCGAATGTGCGGCACGAGTCGCTGCGCTCGATCCGGCGGGCGATGGAGTACTTCCTGGCCACGCTGGCGGCGGGCGAGGTGGAGGAGGTCTGGGTGCAGGTGGGCGGCGAGCCCGGCAGCCGTGCGCCGGTGGGGCGCATCCTGCGTCAGGCGCTCCGGGGCCGGGGCGACCACACCATCCCGCTGGCCATCCTGCTGGCCGCCGAGCGGCTGGCCGACCGGGTGCCCGACACCCGCAACACCAAGGCAGTCGAAGCCGGCCGCGCGCTGGCGCGCGAGGTCGAGGACATGATCGGCGATGGCGTGCTGCTGCACCCGCCGTTCGCCAAAGTGGCGCCGCGACACGGCCGCACGGTCGGACGGCCGTGGGTGATCCTGCACGCCGCGATCTTCAACCTGATGGGCCTGCCCGCCACCGAGATCCCGTTGGGCCTGAACCACGACGGCCTGCCGCTGGGCGTGCAGGCGGTGGCCGGCCGCGACCGCGACCACGTGTCGATCGCGGTGGCGCTGGAGCTGGAGCGCGTGTTCGGCGGCTGGACGCCGCCGCCTCAGGTCTTGGTCTCGCCGGCATGACCAGGGTCGGAGTGCTCACGGGCGGTGGCGACTGCCCCGGCCTGAACGCCGTGATCCGAGCTGTGGTGCGCACGGCGGTCAAGCGCCACGGCCACGAGCTGGTGGGCCTGCACTACGGCTGGGCGGGCGCCATGAGCGGCGACACGATGCCGCTGACGCTGGCGGCCACGGCGGGCATCCTGCCCCGCGGCGGCACCATCCTGGGCACCTCGCGCACCAACCCGTTCAAGGACGACGACGGTGCCGAGCAGGTGCTGGCCACGCTGGAGCGCCACGGCATCGATGCGCTGATCCCGATCGGCGGCGAGGACACCCTGGGCGTGGCCCGGCGGCTGCACCTCGAGCACGGGGTACCGGTGGTGGGGGTGCCGAAGACGATCGACAATGACCTGGACGGGACCGACTTCACCTTCGGCTTTCACACCGCCGTGCAGATAGCCACCGAGGCCATCGACCGCCTGCACACCACGGCCGAGTCGCACAACCGGGTGATCATCGTCGAGGTCATGGGCCGCCACGCCGGCTGGATCGCCGTGTACGCCGGCATGGCCGGTGGCGCCGACGCCATCCTGGTGCCCGAGCGCCCGTACGACATCGAGGAGGTGTGCGACCACCTGCGCCGCCGCCACGGCACGGGCAAGAACTTCTCGATCGTCGTGGTCTCCGAGGGGGCCGTGCCCGCAGAAGGCGGCGGGCCGACGAACACGGGCCAGACCGACGCCTTCGGCCACGAGCGCCTTGGCGGGATCGCCGTGGCGCTGGAGGGTCAGATCGAGGAGCGCACCGGCTACGAGAGCCGCATGACCATCCTGGGTCACGTCCAGCGCGGCGGCACGCCAACGGCCTACGACCGCGTGCTGGCCACGCGCTTCGGCGTGGCCGCCGCCGACGCCGTGGCCGACGGCGACTTCGGCAAGATGGTGGCGCTGCGCGGCACCGCCATCGAGCGAGTATCGATCGACCAGGCTCTGGCCGAGCCCAAGCTGCTGGACCCCGAGCTGTACGAGACGGCGGAAGTGTTCTTCGGGTGAGCGAGGAGCTCGAGCGCATGCGCCGCGAGTACGCCGGCGCCTCGCTGCGGCGAGCCGACCTGGCCATCACCTGGCTGGAGCAGCTGGAGCGGTGGATCGACGAGGCAGTCCGGGCCGAGCTGCCCGAGCCGAACGCCATGGTGCTCGCCACCGCCGACGTGGACGGCATCCCCAGCGCCCGCACCGTGCTGCTCAAGGGCCTGGACGACCACGGCCTGACGTTCTTCACCAACCTGCGCTCGCGCAAGGGCCAGGAGCTGGCAGCCAACGCCCGTGCGGCCGTGGTGTTCCCGTGGATCGAACTGCACCGACAGGTGGTGGTGGACGGCGCCGTGGAACCGCTGACCGCGGACGCCTCCGACGAGTACTTCGGCTCGCGCCCGCGCGGGGCGCAGCTGGGCGCCGTGGCCAGCAAACAGTCGCATCCGGTGGCGTCGCGCGCCGATCTGGAGGAGGCCTACCGGGAGGCCGAGACCCGCCACCCCGAGCAGGTGCCCCGGCCGGCGCACTGGGGCGGGCTGCGCCTGCGCCCGGACGCAGTCGAGTTCTGGCAGGGGCGCCAGGACCGCCTGCACGACCGGCTTCGCTTCCGCCACACGGCGGGCGAGTGGGTCGTCGAGCGCCTGGCGCCTTGAGAGGCCCTCAGTGGCCGCCGGCCGCGCGGTCGAGGCTCTCTTCGCCCTTCTTGATGGCGTCCTCGTCCCGGTCACCACTGCCGGGGGGCTGGCTGGCCTCGTGCGTCTTGCCGCTCGGGGGCGCGGTCAGGTCCTTCTTGGTCTCTCGTTCCTCTGGCATACGGAAGGGGTTACCCGCGCGCCGAACGCTCAATCTGCCCCGTCGGCCGCCTTGCGGCGCGCGGCCTTCCAGCTGCCGAAGGCCTCGAACACGTCGGGCAGCGGCGGCAGGTCGGCATCGACCGCGGATTCCTGCTGGTAGTCGACCATCAGCAGCCGATCGGGCCGCTCACCCCGCATCTCGGCGACGGCCCGGATCGCTGCCAGCACCGCCTCGGGCTCGGCCGCGTTCTCGCCGCCACCCGCGCGCTTGGCCTGACGGCTGAACACACCCGCCGCGGTGCCTTTGGCGCCCGGCTCGCTGGACGGCTCGGCCAGCCCTCGCTCGCGCCCGATCAGCAGCTGGCAGTGGGGGCAGCGGAGGGGCGCCGGGGGCCACGGTGAGCCCACGCCGCGCTCCACCAGCAGCTGGCAGTGGGGGCAGTAGCCCGCCTCGGGATCTGTGTCCTGCGTTTGCGCCAAATCGGGGACAGCCTGTCCCGGAATGCGACTCCGCAAACGTTGGCGCTCACCCAGAAGTCAGTGAATCGCCCGATGCGGCGTCGAAGAGATGGATGTGGTTGGCATCCACCCACAGCTCCAGTTCCTGGCCCTCGGCGGCTTTGCTCTCCGGGTTCAGGCGCGCCACGATCCGGCCCTCCTCGCCGGCGCTGGGCACCTCGCCGGCGCCTGAGTCCTCGGCCAGCTCGCGCAGCTGGTCGGACTCCAGCTCGGCGTCCGACGTCACCTTGAAGTGGGCGTAGAGCTCCGCGCCCATGGACTCCACCAGGTCGATGGTGGCCTTGAAGCGCGTGCCGCTGCCCATGTGGCTGGTGTCCACCAGCGACGCGTCCTCGAAGCTCTCCGGCCGGACCCCGGCGATCAACTGGCCACCGTCGCCGCGCCCGACCTTCTCGCGCGCGCTCTGTGGCAGCGCCACTTCGGCCATCGGCAGCTTGACCCGGTCACCATCGACCGTGGCCGGCATGAAGTTCATGGCGGGTGAGCCGATGAAGCCGGCCACGAACAGGTTCTTGGGACTGTTGTAGAGCTCCATCGGCGAGCCCACCTGCTGCAGCACCCCGGCGCGCATCACGGCCACGCGGTCGCCCAGCGTCATGGCCTCGGTCTGGTCGTGGGTCACGTACACGGTCGTGGTGCCCAGGTTCTGCTGGATGCGCGAAACCTCCGTGCGCATCTGCACGCGCAGCTTGGCGTCCAGGTTCGACAGCGGCTCGTCCATCAAGAAGGCCGCGGGGTTGCGCACGATCGCCCGGCCCATGGCCACCCGTTGGCGCTGGCCGCCGGACAGGTTGGCGGGCTTGCGCGACAGGTGCTGGTCCAAGTCCAGGATCTTGGCCGCCTCGTTCACCTTCTTGTCGATCTCGGCCTGGTCGGTCTTCGCCAGCTTTAGGGCGAAGCCCATGTTCTCGGCGACGGTCATGTGTGGGTAGAGCGCGTAGTTCTGGAACACCATGGCGATGTCGCGGTCCTTCGGCGCCTTCTGGTTGACCACCTCGCCACCGATGCGCAGCTCGCCGCCGGTGATGTCCTCCAGCCCGGCCACCATGCGCAGCGCGGTCGACTTGCCGCAGCCCGAGGGCCCGACCAGGATCACGAACTCGCCGTCGGCGATCTCCAGGTTCAGGTCCTTCACGGCCTCGAAGCCGTCGGGGTACTTCTTGCTCACGTTGTCCAGGACGATGTCTGCCATACGGCTCTCTCTTTCGGTTATCCCTTGACGGCTCCAGCCGTCAGGCCGGCGACGATGCGCCGCTGGAAGATCAGGACCATGATCACGATGGGCACGGTGACCACCACCGCCGCGGCGCTGATGGCACCCGTGGGCGCCTCGAACTGCGATGAGTTGCCGGTGAAGAACGCCAGCGCGGCGGGCACGGTGCGTGCGTTGTCGGTCGAGGTCAGGGTGTTGGCGAACAGGAAGTCGTTCCACGCGAAGATGAACACCAGGATCGCGGTGGTGAACACACCTGGAGCCGCCAGCGGCACGATGATCTTGCGGAAGGCCTGGAACTGCGTCGCGCCGTCCACCTGGGCCGCCTGCTCGAGCTCCCACGGGATCTCGCGGAAGAACGCGCTCATGGTGTAGATAGCCAACGGGAGCGTGAACGTCATGTACGGGATGATCAGCCCGATCTTGGTGTCGAACAGCCCGATCGTGCGCCAGATCTCGAACAGCGAGCCCACGATCGAGATCGGCGGGAACATGGCCACGGCCAGCGCGCCGGACAGGATCACGGCCTTGCCGGCGAAGTCCAGCCGGGCCAGCGCGTAGGCGGCCATCGCCGCCAGCACGATGGCGATCAGTGTGGAGATAGCGGCGATGATCAGCGAGTTGGCCAGGGCGCTGGTGAAGATCGAGTTGTCGAACAGCGACTCGTAGTTGGTGAAGTCGATCTCACTGGGCAGGAACTTCTTGTCCTCGAGCGAGTCGGCGGGCTTGAGCGACAGCGACACCATCCACGCGACCGGGATGAGGGCGTAGAGCAGCACCACCAGGATGCCGATCGTCCAAAGCGCCACCTGTTTGGGGGTGTGGGTCACGCTGGCTCCTCTCCACGCTGCTGGGCGGTGCTGGTGCCCAGCGCCTTGACGAAGAACACCGCAATCAGGATCACGCAGATGAAGATCAGAATCGAGATGGCCGAGCCCAGCCCCTGGTTGACCCTGTTGATCAGCACGTTGTAGCCCAGGATCGACACCGTCTCGGTGCCGTTGGCGCCGCCCGGCTGGATGATGAAAGCGCTGTCGAAGAGCCGAAACGCGTCCAGGGTCCGGAACAGCAGGGCGACCAGGATCGCGGGCTTCATCAGCGGCACGGTTATGCGGAAGAAGCGCTGTAAGGCGCTGGCGCCATCGACCTTGGCGGCCTCGAGCAGCTCATCGGGCACGAGTGCCAGCCCGGCCAGCAGCAGCAGCGCCATGAACGGCGTGGTCTTCCACACCTCGGCCAGGATGATCACGAACAGTGATCCGCCCTGAGTGTCCAGCGGCGCGTAGTCCTCCGGGATCGGCCCGAGGCCCTGGACGAAGCCGCTGGTCGGGTCAAACGCGAACTTCCAGGTGAACGCGGCTACCACGGTCACGATGCCATACGGGATCAGCACCGACGCCCGGACCGGGCCGCGGCCGAAGATCGCCCGGTGCATGACCAGCGCGATGATCATGCCGAGCACCAGCTCCAGGGCAACCGAGCAGACGGTGATGAACAACGTCACGCCAACGTCGCTCCACCACGTGCTCGACGTGAGCACGTCGACGTAGTTTGCGAAGCCCACGAACTCCTTGTCGTCCGGGAAGCGCAGATCGAACTTCTGCAACGACAGGTAGAACGCGTACGCGATCGGGAAGCCGGTGACCAGCAGCATGACCAGCACCGCAGGCGCGCACAACATGTAGGCCAGCTTGCGCTCCGCCTTGGCGCGGTCGGTGATCTTGGGCTCGGGCTTGGTCGTGGTGGCGGCCTCCATCAGAAGATCTTTCCCTCCGAGGCCTTGTCAAGCCGGTCCTTGAGCTTCGACTCGATGTCGCCAGGCTCGATGTCCTCGGGCGGATGGAAGCTCTTCTGGATTGCCAGCGAGATGTCGCTGTAGGCCGGGGTGGCGGGGCGCGGTGCCGCGTCCTCGATCGACTGCGCCAGCAGATCACCGAACGGATAGGCCTTCTTGACCTTGGGGTCGTCGTAGAGCGCCTCCGTGGTTGGGGGCAGCCCGCCCTTCTCGGTGGCCACGATCTGGTTCTCCGGCTTGGCCAGGCAGCGTGCGGCACGGAACGCCAGGTCCGGCTTCTCCGAGAATTCGCTCACGCCCAGGTTGATGCCGCCCAGCGGTGGGCGGCTCGGCTCGCCCGCCTTGACGCCCGGGTAGCGCGCCCAGCCGATCTTCTTCTGGAAGTCCTTGGGGTCCTTGACCTCGGCCGCGCTGGGGTAGATGAACGGGTAGTTGATCTGGAAATCCGACCGGCCGGACTCGAAGCCCAGCCGGGCCTGGTCCTCGGCGTTGGTGGACAACCCGGGGGGCGCAGCCTTCGAGCTGGCCAGGCGCTTCATGATCTCGGCCGCCTGCTTGGCGGTGGCGTCCACCTTGACCTTGCCGTTCTCGTCCACGATCTGGCCGCCGGCGGAGGCGATCAACGCGTTGACCCACACGGTCAACCCCTCGTACTGGCGGCCCTGGAGCTCGATGGCGGTGTTCAGCTTGATCGCCTGGTCGATCATCTGGTCCCAGGTCTCGGGAGGCTTCTTGACCTTGTCCTTGCGGTACCAGAGCAACTGGGTGTTGCTGGTGAAGGGCAGCGCCCACACCCTGTCCTGGTACTGGACGCTGCGCAACGGGCCCTTGAGCTTGCCCTTTGTGGCCGCGGCCTTGTTCGCGCCGGTCCACTCCTTGATCCACTTGGCCTGGGCGAACTCCGCCGTCCAGATCACGTCCATGCCCATCAGATCGATGCTGGAATCCTCGGCGGCCAGCCGCCGCACCAGCAGCTCGCGCTGGGCGTTCGCGTCCGTGGGCAGCCGTTCGAGGTTGATCTTGTAGGCGCCCTTGGCCTGCTTGTTGCAGGTCTCCACGGCGGCGTCGTACGCGCCGCCGGGCTCGCTGAACACGTACCAGTTGATCGTGCGCGAGCCCGAGCCCGAGTCACCGCCGCCACAGCCCGCGGCGAACGCGACGATCAAGGTCAAGATCACTCCACTCAATGCCCTCACGGGCATGTCCCTCTCCTCTCCTCGCCGGACCCCTACCCCCGGGCCCGGTGAAACTAACCGACTATTCGACCTTCGTGTGGTGCGAGGTGCTCCGGGTCCCCCTGATCCGGGTGGGTCGACAGCAGCACGGTGCCCTCGACCGGCGTACGGACGGAGGTGGTGCGGGTGTTCACCGCGATCGCGTGGGCGCCGCGGCGGAAGGCCACCACGCCATCGGTGGCGTCCAAGAGTGTCACGGCGCCGGCCAGCTCCGAGCGCAGGGCGATCAGCGCCCGGTACAGCTCCAGCATCGAGCCGGGGTCGCCGGTCTGGTCACGCGCGTTGCGCTCGGGCGCGTCCACGGGCGCCAGCCAGGGCTCGCCCTCGGTGAACCCGCCGGTGCGCGCGTCGGGCTCCCACTGGACCGGATGGCGGCAGCCGTCCCGGCCGTGGCGGTCGTAGCGGTCGCCCGGGCCCGGCGCGTTGCCCTGGCCCAGCTCCTCGCCCTGGTAGACGAACGCCGGCCCGGGCAGCGTCAGCAGCAGCAGCGCGGCGGCGCGCGCGTTTCCCACGCCCACGCGCGTGGGCACGCGCGGGAAATCATGATTCGAGAGCACCCAGGCGGCGCCCCCGCCGGTGTTGGCCGCGACGGCCGAGCGCAGTGCCTCCGCGTCCCAGGGTGCATGCAGCAGCTCGAAGGCGAACGCGACATCCAGGTGCTCCAGGAACGGGCCGCGCCTCTCGGCCGGCAGGTAGACCTCGCCCACCAGCGTCGCGTCGCCCGCGGCGGCGCGCAGCGCGGCCACCGCGTCTCCGATGTCGGGGCTGTTAGTGGAGTGCACGTGGTCCAGGCGCCCGTACTCCTCGGGCAGCGGCAGGCCGAACGGCCTGGTGGCGGGCGGGTCGTCGCGCATCTCCGGGTCCTTCATCAGGCCCTGGATGGCGTCCAGGCGGAAACCGTCCACGCCCCGGTCCAGCCAGAACCGGACCACGTCCTGCATCGCGGACACCACGTCCGGGTTGCGCCAGTCCAGATCGGGCATCTCCGGGTAGTAGGAGTGCAGGTACCAGCGCCCGCGCGCGGCATCCCGTGTCCACGCCGAGCCGCCGAAGTTGGCCACCCAGTTGTTCGGCGGCGCGTCGCCATCGGCCCACACGTAGTACTCGGGGCGCTCGGTGAACCACGGGTGCTCGATCGAGGTATGGCAGGGCACCAGGTCCATCAGCACCCGCAGGCCGCGCCCGTGGGCGGCCTCGACCAGGCTCTCGAAGGCCGCCAGGTCGCCGAACAACGGGTCCACGTCGCGGAAGTCGGCGATGTCGTAGCCCATGTCCACGCCGGGGGAGGGATAGACCGGCGACAGCCACAGCGCCGCCGCGCCCAGGCCGGCGATGTGATCCAGCCGCCGCTCGATGCCCGGCAGGTCGCCGACCCCGTCCCCGTTTGCATCCTGAAACGATCGCGGGTAGACCTGATAGATCACCGCTTGATCGATCCAGCTCACGCCGGGCAGACTAGTGTCCGAGTACGCGTTCGTTTTCGGGCGCCGGGCGATGGGTAGTCGCACCGAAACAGTTCGCGTGCGCGGTCGACGCGGACAGTCCCAGACTCGGAGTCAGGCGTGATCGATATTGAGATCGGCATCGTGCAGCCGGAGCTCACGCTCCAAATGCCGGCCAACCAGGACACGCTGCCCCTGGTGCGGCAGGCCCTGCGCTCGCTCGGCGAGACGGTCGACGCCGATCTCGAGGCCCTGGAGGACGCCGAGCTGGCGGTCACCGAGGCCTGCGCCAACGCCGTAGAGCACGCCTACGCCAACGGCGAAGGCGACATCCAGGTGCGCTTCAGCCCCGGGGAGACCGAGCTGGAGGTCAGCGTGTCCGACCAAGGGGTGGGCATCCCGGTGGACATTCGTACGAGCCGGGCGGGCGGCGGCTTCGGGCTGCCGATGATCGACAGCATCGCCACGAGCGTTAGTTTCGCCGACGGCGATGGCACCCGGATCACGATGGCGCTGCCGCTGGGCCGGCCCGAGCCCCCGGTGGCGGTGGATGGCGCAGCGCCGGGCGTCGAGCCCGCCGAGCGCATCCTGCGCCGGTTGGTGGCGGTGGTGGCTGCCCAGCGCGACATGTCCAGCGAGCGGGTCATGGAGGGGCTGCTGCTGGCGGAGCTGGTGGCACGCAACGCGCTGCGCTACCTGACCGGCGACACCGTCTCGGTCGCCATCGACTTGGTCGACACCGGCTTCGAGTTGCGCGTCGGTCCGCTCGAGCCGGGTGGCGCCCAGGCCGTGATCGAGGACAGCGAGGTGCCGGTGGTGGGCTCGGTGCTGGAGCGGCTGGCCGACGATGTGCGGGTGGACCACGCCGACGACGGCGAGCGCATCACCCTGCGGATGAACCCTCGCGGATAGGACTCCGCGCTAGAGGATCTCGGCCGGGTCGTCCACCATCTCCAGCTGCCGGTCGGCCCCGGTCAACTCCATCACGCGTGCGACCCGGCGGCCGCCACGCACCACCACCAGCCGGGCACCGCGCTCACGCTGGTCGTGATCCAGCGCCAGGACCACGCGCAGGCCGCTGGAGTCCAAAAAGTCCACCTGACGCAGGTCCAGCACGAGCACCTCGGGCTCGTCCGCGAGGGTGGTACGGATGCGTTCCTCGACCGCCTCGGCAACCGCCAGGTCCACCTCGCCTGAAATCACGGCGACGGGGCCCAGTCGACCTTCCGAGATGTCCACTTCGAACAGGCTCACCGAGGCACGGCGCGTATATACCACGCGGCGCCCGACGGGTGCGCACGCGCCAAGCATTGATCCGGTGCGCCGCCGCCCGCGCAGACCCCCTTGATACCGGAGGCGCGCTGTGCGCGGGCCCCACCGACACCCCGACAGGAGGGACCCAACCGATGCAGGACGAAGCCAAGGAAGAGCTGGCGCCCGAGGAACGTTCCTCGCGCTCTCAGTTCCTCAAAATCGCCGGGGGCACCGGCGCGGCCGGTGCACTGGCCATCTTCCTCGCCGCATGCGGCGATGACGACAAGGACAGCTCGAGCTCGAGTGACACCAAGACCGAGGCGAGCACCGGCTCGGCCAAGAGCGACATCGAGATCGTGAACTATGCCCTGACGCTGGAGTACCTCGAGGCCGAGTTCTACAAGCTGGCGATCGAGTCCGGCGAGGTCAAGACCAAGGCTGTTGCCGAGGTCGCGAAGACGATCCTCGCCGACGAGGAAGAGCACGTGGCGGCTCTGACGGCCACCGTCGAGCAGCTCGGTGGCAAGCCGGTCGCCAAGCCCAAGACCAACTTCGACGACGTGCTGGCCGGTGGCGAGAAGATGATTCTCGAGACCGCTGCGAGCGTCGAAAACCTGGGCGCAGCCGCGTACCTGGGCCAGGCCGGCCGGATCAAGAGCAAGGATGTGCTCGCCGCCGCCCTGTCCATCCACACCAACGAAGGCCGTCACGCGGCCGTGCTGAACAACGTGATCGGCAAGTCGATCGTGCCCGACGGCGCGTTCGCCAAGCCGGCTGACATGGCAACCGTGCTGAAGGCCGTCAAGCCCTTCCTCGCGGCGTAACCCGGACGACTTCGAAAGGAGACAGAAATGTCCAACAGCAATATGAAGACGCCCGAGCTCGCCAACATCGAGGTTCAGGGCATGACGCGTGAGTCGTTCATCATGCGCGGCGCGATTGCGGCCGGGTCGGTCTACGGCCTGTCCACGGTCGGCCCGTTCGTCAGCCAGGCGCTGGCCCAGGGTGAAGGGGATGTGGACATCCTCAATTTCGCCCTCACGCTGGAGTACCTGGAGGCGGCCTTCTACACCGAGGCCCTCAAGCAGGTCGGTGATCTGAGCGGTGACGTGAAGGAGATCGCCACCACCATCCGTGACGACGAGAGCGAGCATGTCGACGCACTCGCGGCCACGGTCAAGAAGCTCGGCGGCAAACCCGTCGCCGCGCCAGGGGTTGACTTCGGGAAGGCGTTCGCCAACCAGAAGTCGTTCCTGACCACCGCCGTGGTGTTCGAGGATCTGGGTGTGGGTGCCTACAACGGTGCCGGCCCCAGCATCAAGTCCAAGGAGGTGCTGGCCGCTGCGGGCAGCATCGTCCAGGTCGAGGGCCGGCACGCGGGCGTCGTCCGCCTGCTCAACGGGGACAAGATCGCCCCGTCCGCGTTCGACAAGGGCATCCCGATGGCTGAGGTGCTCGACAAGGCGAAGCCCTTCATCAAGAGCTAGAACTACCGCGGAGGTTGTCCTGGATCCCGGTCGCTCGACGACCACGATCCAGGACGGCCTCCGCCCAGTAGTTCCCGGAGCTCCCGAAGCATGGCCTCCGGGCGCTCGAAAACGTCGCCCCAGGTGTAGCGGCGAAAGGCGTCTCCTCGCGCGTACGCCTCGCGTTCGCGGGCATGATCGCGCTCCCATGACAAACGGCTGTTGTGGAAGCCGTAGCTGTCCAGCTCCACCGTTACGCGGTGCACGGGCCAGCGGCAATCCACACGGCGCCCGCCCGCCGGCCGATTGGTCACGGGAAGTGGTAGCCATGCGGTGCGCAGCAGCTCGAGGAAGCGTGACTCCAGCCGCGAGAGGCTGACCTTGGCGTCTCCGGCCATGACCGCTCGCAGCTTCGAGGCACCGGGTGCGTTGGGCCGGCGACCCAGCACGCTCTCGGTCTGACGTGGGGTCGTTCGGTGTCTAACGCCGGCCTCGTGACACGCTCTGGCCAGAGACCCGATGTCCAGGCGGCCGGCGATGTCGACCAGGGTTGCGGCGACCGTGAGCGTGGGGATGACATTCCAGACGGTGGTGTCACCGGCTTGGAGGCCGCGCATTCGGCGGCACGTAACGCCAGAGATCCGTCGCTCGCCACGAGCGACGATCTCGGGTGGTGGAGCGGGTCCACGCAGCACGCCGAGGTTGTAGGCGCCGGCCAGACCTCCCAGGAATGCCGAGTAGCCTCCGGCGCGGACTGCGGCGAGATAGGTGGCCGCGACGCTCGGCGCGTCGTGACCGACGCGGTAGACACCAGGGTGTACGGGTCGGAGCGACCCGGAATCCAATCGGTGCCGGATCTCCCCAGGGGTGATCCCGGCATCGACGAGCTCTCGGCGGGTGACAACCCCGTGCGCCTTCGCCGCAAGCGCGGCGATGATCTCATCGGCTTTCCTGGATCGTGGTCTCACTACGACCACAAGGCAGGACAGCTCCGCGATTCGCCCCCTACCCGGCCTCCTGGCGGGGCGGCAGCTGGAGCTCGTCCTCGGCCCCCGACACCCCCGCCTCGATCTCGCGCGAGCGCTCGAGCTCGGCGTTCAGCTCGGCGCCCAGCAGGACGGCGATGTTGGTGATCCACAGCCAGACGAGGAAGGTCACGGCGCCGCCGAGGGCGCCGTAGGTCTTGTTGTAGGAGCCGAAGTTGGCCACGTAGAGGGCGAAGAGCGCGGAGGCGGCCACCCACAGCACGAGCGCAAGCAGGCTGCCTGGCGTGACCCAGCGCACCCCGGTGATCCGGGCGTTTGGCGAGGCGTAGTACAGGAGCCCGAGGATGCCCATGACCAGCAGGGCCAGAATCGGCCACTTGGCCACCCCGTAGGCGGTCACCGCCGCGTCGCTCAGCCCGACGGCGTCGCCGACGGCGCCCGCGAGCGGGCCGCTGAGCACCATGGCCGAGATCACCAGACCCACGGCCACGACCATGATCACTGTCACGCCGATCTGGAGCGGGCGCAGCTTGTAGAAAGGCCGCCCCTCCTCGACCTCGTAAATCACGTTGGACGCCCGGATGAACGCGCCGATGTAGCCCGAGGCCGCGTACAGCGAACCCAGGATGCCGACCACCAGCAGCACGCCGGCGGCACCGCGGTCTTCGGTGATGGACTCGATCGGGCCGGCCAAGGTCTCGCTTGCCGATCCGGGCGCCAGGTCCCGGACGAGGTCGGTGATCGTGTCGGTCACGGTGTCGGGGTCACCGAACAGGCCGACGATCGACACCATCGCGATCAGCGCGGGGAACAGGGCCAGGACGCCGTAGTAGGTAAGGGCTGCCGCGCGGTCGGTGAGCTCGTCCTCCTGGAACTCCCTGACCGTGCGCTTGAGGGTGTCTGCCCATGCGCGGGCGTCCAGGTGGTGCGGATGCCCGGGCTCGATGGGTTTGGTGGCCTTCACCGTGGGAAGGAAAGCATCATGGACGAGGCGGCCGAGACGGGCGAGGCGCTGGACCTGTTCATGCGTGACATCCGGCGCTACCCCCTGCTGACGAAGGAGGAGGAGATCGAGCTGGCGCGCCGGGTCGAGCAGGGCGACCTCGCTGCCAAGGAACGGATGATCAACTCGAACCTGCGCCTGGTGGTCTCGGTGGCCAAGCGCTACCAGGGTCACGAGCTGCCGCTCAGCGACCTGATCCAGGAGGGCATGCTCGGCCTGATCCGGGCGGCCGAGAAGTTCGACTACCGCAAGGGCTTCAAGTTCTCGACCTACGCCACGTTCTGGATCCGGCAGGCGATCCAGCGCGGGCTGGCCAACAAGGCGCGCACCATCCGCGTCCCGGTGCACATCGGCCAGCACGAGCGCCGGATCGCGCGGGTGGAGGACCGGCTGGCCACCGAGCTCGGCCGCGAGCCCACCTACGCCGAGCTGGCTGCCGCCGCAGAGCTCGAGCCGCGCCAGGTGCGCGAGGTGCTGGAGGCTCCGCGTGCCTCGACCAGCCTGGAGCGCCCGGTCGGCGAGGAGGGCTCCTCCAGCCTCGGTGACCTGCTTCCCAGCGACGTCGCCGGGCCCGACGAGCAGGTTGGCGACGCCATGGCGAGCGATGCCGTACGGGGCGCGGTGATGGACCTGCCCGACCGCGAGCGGGCGGTGATCGGGATGCGCTTCGGGCTGGACGACGGCGAGCCCAAGCCGCTGCGCGAAGCGGGCCGCCGGCTGGGCCTGTCCTCGGAGGGCGTGCGCAAGATCGAGGCCCAGGCTCTGCGCCGGCTGTCCGAGTGTGCGTCGCTGGGTGCCGCTCCGGGTACCGCCTAACGTTGTAGCCGCCCCCGGAGAAAGGAACAGACCGTATGGCCACCGCTGCCAGCCAGGGCATCCTCAGCGAGGACGCCCGCGAAGACCGCGACCAGATCGTCGAGATGCTCAAGAAGGCCTACTTCATGGAGCTCGAGACGGTCATGAGCTACATCGCCAACTCGGTGAACCCCGACGGGATCCTGGCGCGCGAGATCTCTGAGAGCCTGGACGCCGACATCCAGGAGGAGCTGGGCCACGCCCAGCAGTTCGCCGCCCGGATCAAGGAGCTCTACGGCGTGGTCCCGGGCTCTCAGGAGTTCGTGGCCGAGCAGAGCTTCCTGCAGCCCCCTGGTGAGCAGACGGACATCGGGCACGTGGTCGACGGCGTGATCGCCGCCGAGACGGGCGCGATCGAGCACTACAACGCCGTGATCGAGTTCACCGATGGCCGCGACCCGGTGACGCAGGACATGGTCATCGCAATCCTCCGCGACGAAGAGGGCCACCGGCGGCTGTTCGAGGGCTTCAAGCGCGAGCTCGACGCGTCCGGGCGCTGATGGCGGGCGACGAACGCGAAGAGGAGGAGGCGGCCGCCCAGGAGGCGGGCGCCATCGGCGGGCCCAACCCCGAGCCGGACCTGACCGAAGCAGAGCGCGTGATCTCCGAGGGCGGAGAGGGCGAGTCCGAGGGCTTCGAGTTGGCAGAGCAGGACCTGGAGCGCAACGCCTCGCACGATCCCGACGCCCAGGGCAACCCGCTGCTGGACCGCATCGACGACGGGGGCGAGGACCCCGGCGCCGAGTACGGCGAGGCCGACCACGAAGCCAAGGGGGAGTAGATGAACAGCGAGCGCGAAGAGTCGGACCAGCTGCCCGAGGAGGGCCCGGCGGGCCAGGTGCCCGACGACGACTCCGACGGCCCCGCCCGCGACGACGCCCAGGAGAACGCGGGCGCCGCCGGCGAGAAGGGCGAGGAGGGCGGCTCCAAACAGGCCACCGGCAACCCCGCCAACGCAGGCCAGGACTGACGGTCGGCTAGCTTGCGCAGGGAATCCCGCGGACGGCGCCGTCCGTAGCTGTGCTCGTATGTCATCGCCCGAGCTGACACCCTCCGCGAGCGAAGAGGAGTTGCTGCGCCGTTACGCCGAAGGTGACGTGTCGGCGCGCGAGGAGCTGGCCCGGCGCTACATGCCTCTGGCCCGGCGGCTGGCCGGCCGCTACCGCCACACCGGCGAGGCCCAGGACGACCTGGAGCAGGTGGCCTACCTGGGGTTGCTCAAGGCCATCGACCGCTACGACGCCGGGCGCGGCCCGTTCGTGCGTTACGCGGTGCCCAACATCATGGGCGAGCTCAAGCGCCACTTCCGCGACAAGGGCTGGGGGCTACACGTGCCCCGCTCGGTGCAGGAGCGGGTGCTGATGGTCAACCGCGCCACCGATGCCCTGGCCGGCCGGCTGGGCCGCTCGCCCCGCCCGCGCGACCTGGCCGAGCACACGGGCCTCTCACTGGAGCAGGTGCTCGAGGCCATGGATGCGGCCAGCGCCTACACCCCGGCGGCGCTGGACGCGCCCCAGCCCGGCGGCGAGGGAGAGGGCGAGCGCACGCTGGGCGAGACACTCGGTGGCGACGACGCCCACTACCACCTGGTCGAGCTTGGCGAGGCCATCGCCCCGGCCTTCCAGGCGCTGCCCGAGCGCGAGCAGGTGATCCTCAAGCTGCGTTTCATCGACGACCTGACCCAGTCCGAGATCGCCGAGCGGATCGGGGTATCGCAGATGCACGTCTCGCGCCTGCTGCGGCGGTCGCTGAACGAGCTCAGCGATGTGGGGAGCTAGGCAGCGTCCTTCACGGCCGGGCCGCTCTCCACGGCGTCGGCGTCCTCGTCATCGGCGATCAATGCCAGCACGCCTGCCTCGATGGTGGGCTGGATCTTGGGCCAGTCGTTGTCCGGGTCGACCAGCTCCGGCAGCACGCCTGAGATGGTGAGGCCGCCCGAGAAGCGGTCGAACACGCGCGGGTCGATATAGGAGGCGCGACACACCGCGGGGGTATTGCCCAGGTAGCGCGCGGTCTCGTCGACCGCTCGTTTGATCGCCCGCTTGCGGGCGGTCTTGGAGGCCATGGCGGCCTCGCCCGATGGCGCCAGGGCCATCGCGGCCAGCACCGTGGCATTCCACGTGCGGAAGTCCTTGGCCGAGAAGTCGCCGCCCGCGGCGTCCTTGAGGTACTCGTTCACGTCCGCCGACTTCACGTCCACCCAGCGCCGGCCGCGCTTGTAGGCCAGGAGCTCATCGCCCCCCGAGCGGCGCTGCTTGAGCGTCAGCACCAGCCCGGCGATGTCCTGGTCGTTCACCCGCTGTTGACGGCGTTGGTTGCCCTTGGCCGCGTAGTCGAACCGCATCGCGCTGCCATCGACGGTCACGTGGCTCTTCAGGATGGTGGCCAGGCCATAGGTCTCGTTCTCCTCGGCGTAGCCCTCCGATCCCACGCGGAAGAAGCCTCTGTCCAAGAGGCGGGTGGCGCAGGCCAGCACGCGCTCGCGGCTGAGCTCGTCGTCGTGCTTCAGGTCCCGCGCGACGCGCTTGCGCAGCCTCGGGAGGGCCTTGGCGAACAGGATCATGGAGTCGAACTTCTCGGCGTCGCGCCGCTGGCGCCACTGGTCGTGGTAGCGGTACTGCTTGCGCCCGGCGACGTCGGTGCCGGTGGCCTGGATGTGCCCCATGGGGTGGGCACAGATCCACACGTCCTTCCACGCGGGTGGAATGGCCAGCGCCTGGATCCGGGCAAGCGCCTCCGGGTCGGCCACTTTGCGCCCGCTCTCGTCCAGGTACTGCCAGCCGCGTCCGCGGCGGCGGCGCGTGATGCCGGGCCCGGCGCAATCCACTTTCTTCAGGCGAGGCATGGCCCGCAGAGCTACCCACGCCCGACGGCCCGCAAACGGCCGGCCGGCTGTACCGTTCGTCCGAGTGGCCGAGCGCGTGATAACCGAGATCTCCGAGGAGCTCGAGCTCGAGCGCAACATCCTGCGGGAGCTGCTCAAGCAGGCGCCGACCGCGGTAATCGTCACGTGGGGCCGCGAGCTGCGCTTTCGCTACGTGAGCGAGCGCGCGCTGGAGTTCCTGGGCCAAGAGCGCGACGAGATCATCGGGCGGACGGTCGACGAGGTGTTCCCGAACGCCGCCGAGGCCATCGAGGATGTACGCGCGGCGGTCCTGGATCGCGGCGAGACCGCTGAGGTGCACGATGTGCCGCTGGCCGCGACCGGGCCGAACGCATGGGAGGGCGACCGCTACTACACCTTCATCGCATCGCCGGTGGAGGGCCCGGACGGCAGCCCCGCGGGCATCCTGAACCTGGGCTACGAGACCACAGCCGACGTGCGCGCACGCAAGCTGCTGGAGCGCGAGCTGGCCACCGAGCAGCGGATCGCCAACCAGCTGCAGGTCAGCCTGATGCCCGACATGCTCCCGGAAGTGCCCGGCATGGACCTGGCCTCGGGCTTTCGACCGGCCGGCGACGGCCACGAGATCGGCGGCGACTTCTACGACGTGTTCCCCATCGGCGGGGGGTGCTGGATGGTCGTGGTCGGCGACGTCTGCGGCAAGGGCGCCGAGGCCGCCGCCATAACGGCGCTGGCCAGGTACACGATGCGCGCCGCCGCCATCCACGACGGCGCCGATCCGTGCACGGTGCACGCGCGGCTGAACGAGGCGTTGCTGCGCCAGCGCGAGGATCTGCGCTTCGTTTCCGCGGTGTGCGCATTCCTGGAGCCGCTGGAGGGCGGCGGCGCCACCCTCAGCGTCTGCGTGGCCGGGCACCTGCCGCCCTTGCGCGTGGGTGCTGACGGTGCGGTCACGCGCGTAGCCGGCGGTCACGGAGTGGTGCTGGGCATCTGGGACCAGCCCGACCTGGAGCAGGAGCGGGTGGAGTTGGCGCCGGGCGAGCGGCTGGTGCTCTACACGGACGGCGTGCTGGACTCCGATCCCGATCAGGAGCTCACGGAGGAGGCTTTTGCCGAGCTGTTGGGCCACGCGGCGGGGCCCGCCAGCGCCGCCGACACCGTCTCGCTGATCGAGCGCGAGGTGGTGCAGGGGGGAGCACTGCGGGGCCGTGACGACGTGGCTGTTTTGGTCATCCGCGCGGACAGCGCCGACTAACCTTGGAGGGGATCCCGAGGAGGCCTCAATGTTCGAGTTCCTGACCCGCCATAAGACCGAGATACCCGCTCCCGAGGACGCGCTGCCAGGGCGTGATACGGCCATCGTCCAGCCGGGCAACCACGCTGTGTTGGGCACGCCGATGGCGCCGCCGTTCCCCGACGACACCGAGCAGGTTGTGGTCGGCATGGGCTGTTTCTGGGGCGCCGAGCGCGCCTTCTGGCAGCTGCCCGGCGTGTACACCACGGCCGTGGGCTACAGCGGCGGGATCACGCCCAACCCCACCTACGAGGAGGTCTGCTCCGGTCGCACGGGCCAGAACGAGGCGGTGCTCGTGGTCTACCGCCCGGCCGAGACCTCGTTCGAGGACGTGCTCAAGGCGTTCTGGGAGGGTCACGATCCCACCCAGGGCATGCGCCAGGGAAACGACGTGGGCACGCAGTACCGCTCGGCGATCTACACCACCACCGACGCCCAGGCGGATGCGGCCGAGTCCTCACGGGCCGCCTACCAGCAGGCGCTCGACCAGGCGGGCCGGGGCCAGATCACCACAGAACTCGCCCCCGCGGGCGAGTTCTACTACGCCGAGGACTACCACCAGCAGTACCTGCACAAGGTGCCGAACGGCTACTGCGGGATTGGCGGCACGGGCGTGAGCTGCCCGGTCGGCCTGGGGGCCTAGCCGCCGCTGGGCCGCGGGTCCTGTCTCGGAGGCGCTCAGTTCAGCGACGGGTCCGCCGGCATCGATGCCAGCAGCGCGTACTCGCCGCCCTTGCGGCGCAACGCGTCGCTCCAGAGGTCGTCCTCGGTGAAGGCGTCGTCGGCGTCGGCGGGCGCGACGATCCAGGCCTCCTGCTCCAGCTCCAGGTCCAGCTGGCCGGGTGCCCAGCCCGCATAGCCGGCGAACACGCGCACGCGGTGCAGCTCGGCCCCGGGCCGCTCGGGGTCCAGCAGACCGAGCGTGCCCACCACCTGGGTGCCGGCTTCCTCGGGCTGCTCGAAGTCGCCGAGCACCAGCACCGAGTCGGGCTGCACGGGGCCGCCGGCGTGCACCAGGTCGCTGCCATCAACCAGGTTCGACAGTGATGGCACGGCCTCGATGACCTCGGACTCGGTCGGCCGGTTGAGCACCAGCCCCATGGCGCCGTCCTCGGTGTGCTCGAGCACCAGCACCACGGTGCGGCGGAAGTAGTCGCTGAGCTGGGGCGCGGCGATCAGGAGCTGGCCACGCATCGACTCGTCCATACGCCCAATCTAGATGCTTGATCAGGCTCCCCGCCAGTTCGGCTCGCGCTTCTCGGCGAACGCCTTCGAGCCCTCCTGTGCATCCTCGGAGGCCAGGATCGGCCCGGCGATGTGGCCCTGGCGCTCCCACATCTCCTCAAGGGGCCAGTCGCGCGACTCCTGGATGATCCGCTTGGACCCGATCAGCGCCAGCGGGCCGTTGACGCTGATCGCGGCGGCCAGGGTCAGCGCCTCGGTCACCGCGCGGTCGGGCTCGGCCACGCGGTTGACCAGGCCCAGCTCGTGGGCCCGCTCGGCGGTGATCGGGTCGCCGGTCAGGGCGAGCTCCATGGCCACGTGGTAGGGGATGCGCCGCGGCAGATGCAGCAGGGCCCCGCCGGCAGCCACCAGGCCGCGCTTGACCTCGGGGATGCCGAGCTTGGCACCGGCGGCCGCCACGACCAGGTCGCAGGCCAGCGCCACCTCCAGCCCGCCGGCCACGGCAAAGCCCTCGATGGCTGCGATCAGCGGCTTGCTCGCTCCGCGCTGGGTGATCCCGGCGAAGCCACGGTCGCCCACCCAAGGCCGTTCGCCGGTCACGAACGCCTTCAGGTCCATGCCTGCGCAGAAGCCGCGCCCAGCACCGGTCAGGACTCCGACCGAGAGCGAGTCGTCTGCGTCCAGCTGGTCAAGGGCGGCGGCCACGCCCTCGGCCACCGCGGCGTTCACCGCGTTGCGCTGGTCGGGTCGGTTCAGCGTGATCAGCAGCGCGCCGTCGCGCGGCTCGGTCCGGACGGCGGGTTCGGACATCACCGAACGGTGATTCTCTGCGTCATCCCCGAGTGGATCGTGCAGACCAACGAGTAGCGCCCGCGCCTGACGAGCCTCCTGGTGTAGCTGTAGGGCGCATCGCGGGTCTTCGACTTGAAGCCCCTGGTGCCGCGCGGGCCCCTCGACAGCTTCACGTTGTGGGTGTTCGCACCGCGGCGCCACCGCCATCTGACGGTCGTGCCTGAGCTCACACTCAGCCGTTTGGGCGAGAAGAAGTTGTCGCCGACGCTGACGGTCCTGGTGGCCTGGTGTGCGCCCTGGGCCGCCGGCCCCAGGGCCACGGCGAGGCCGGTGGCGATGACGGCGACGGCAATCAGTGCTCGGATCATGCATCGGAGAGTAACGTCCGCGCGGCCTCCTAGCGTGCGATTCGTGCGCCTGATCGTTGCCCGCTGCGAGGTCCGCTACACCGGCCGCCTGACCGCGCTCTTGCCGGAGGCGCTGCGCCTGCTCATGATCAAGTCGGACGGCTCGTTCATGGTCCACGCCGACACGGGCGGCTTCAAGCCGTCCAACTGGATGACGGCACCGACGGTGATCGAGGAGGACGAAAACCGGATCGTGGTGCGCAAGCGCGCCGGCGCGACCGAGGACCGGCTGCAGATCGACATCGCCGAGGTGCTCTCCGACGTCACGCACGACATGGGTGAGGCGGCCGCGCTGGAGAAGGAGGGGGTCGAGAAGGACTTGCAGGCGCTGCTCGCCGACGCGCCCGAGCACTGCGGCGACGGCTTCCGGCTGGTGCGTCGCGAGTGGCCGACCGACATCGGGCCGGTGGATCTGATGTGCCGTGACGGCGACGACGGCTGGGTGGCGGTGGAGATCAAGCGCGTGGCCACGATCGACGCGGTCGAGCAGCTGACCCGCTACCTCGAGCGGCTGGCCGCCGAGCCGGGCTTCGCCTCCTGCCGCGGCGTCCTGGCGGCCACCCAGATCAAGCCCCAGGCGCGCGTGCTCGCGGAGTCGCGCGGGATCGACTGCGTCGAGGTCGACCCGGCTGTGCTGCGTGGCGAGCGCGAACCCGACCTGACCCTGTTCGCCTAAGTGGCACCGCCCTCGCGGTCGATCGCGTTCGGCGGCTGCGAACCGTCGCCTGGCCGCAGCCGCCTGTGCCCTACGAAGTCAGGATGCTCGCTCGCCGATGCTTTGGCATCGACTCCGCTCGCGTCCACGCCCATGCTCGGTTCTCGCTCGCCGAGCCGCGACCGACCGCTCGGGCGGCACCACTGCTGATGGCCGAGTCGCGGCAGGGCGCCGTCGCCTACCGGGCGGTCCTGCTGGCGGGCGCCCTGCTGGTGCTGGGGCTGCTGTTCGAGCAGTTGGTGACGCTGCTGCTGGCCGTGCTGATCACGGTCATCGTGGCGATCGCCCTGTCGTCGTTCGCCGACCGGCTGGAGCGCCGGCTGAAGATCCCACGACCGATCGGGGCGCTGCTGGGCATCGTGCTCGGTCTGAGCGTGCTGGCTGGGGTGATGGCGCTGATCATTCCGCCGTTCATCGACCAGACGAACGAGTTCGTGGACGACGTGCCCGGGATCGTCGACGAGCTGCGCGACCAAGTCGCAGACCTGACTGGTGCCGAGCCGGGCGAGATCTCCGACCGTGTGCAGGAGTTTGCGGACAAGCAGGCAGAGGACCCGGAGCGGCTGATCGGGCCGATCACCTCGATCGGCTTCAGCGCCGCGGGCGTGCTCGGCGCGCTGATCCTGGTGCTGATCACGGCGTACTACATGGCCATCAACCCCCAGCCGCTTCTGGCCGGCGTGCGGTCGCTGGTGCCGCCGGCCCGCCGCGACGACGCCGACCGCGTGATGTCGCGCCTGCGCAACTCGTGGATCGGCTGGATGCAGGGGGCGGTGGTGGACATGCTGGTGTCCGGGATCCTGCTGTACATCGGGCTGACGTTGATCGGCCTGGAGTTCGCGATCTTCTTCGCCGTGCTGACCGCGCTGCTGTCGGTGATCCCCTACTTCGGGGCCATCATCAGCGGCCTGCCCCCGGTGCTGTTCGCGCTTACCGATTCTCCGGGAAAGGCGCTACTGGTGCTCCTGGTCTACACACTGGTGCAGCAGTTCGAGGGCAACGTGACCATCCCGCTGGTCATGGCGCGCACCGTGAAGCTGCACCCGGCCGTGATCGCCGTCGGCGTGGTGGTGGTCGGTCAGCTGTTCGGGTTCGTGGGCCTGATCGTGGCCGTGCCGATCCTGTCGCTGCTGGTCGTCCTGGTCGAGGAGCTGTGGGTGAAGCCGATGGAGGAAGCGGCCCGCGAGCGGGGAACGCCAACAATCACGAGAGCTTGAACACCGCGATCGCCATCGACGCCACCACGAAGATCACGATCAGAACCTGCATGTAGATCCAGAAACGAGGCACAATCCCAACTATGTCAATCGGAGCTTCGATCTTCCTGTTCGCCTTCGGGGCCATCCTGCGGTACGCGGTGACCGCCGACGTCGCGGGCATCGACATCCCCACGGTGGGCACCATCCTCATGGTCGCCGGGGTGATCGGGTTGCTGGCCAGCCTCGCTCTGGCCTTCGCGGGTAACAGCCGCGACCCCCGCGACGACCTCCGCCGCTGAGCGCTCGCGGGGATCTCAGGTGATGTAGGAGAGCCGGAGCGCGTTGGCCACGGCATGCACGCGGCCGTTGGCCTCGAGTAGGCGGATGGCGCGCTTGATCACCGTTTTCACGGTCTCGGCCGACAGGCCCAGCCGCTCAGCCACGTCCTCCGTGCGCAGGCCCTCGGCCAGCAACTGCAGAACGTCACGCTCACGCGCGCCCAGCGGCGCACCGGCGGCGTGCGGGTCCAGCAACAGCGCTGGCGACAGGGCCGGGTCCACGTAGGCCTCGCCGCCGGCCACCGCACGCACCGCCCTCAGCAGGTCGGAAATGGGTGAGGACTTCAGGACGTAGCCCCGCGCACCGGCGCCGATCGCGTCGGTCAGGATCTGGCGGTCGCCGTAGGCGGAGTACAAGACCGTCGCAGTGGCCGGCGACACTGCGGCCAGGCGCTCGATGGCATCGATGCCGCTGATCCCGGGCAGGCGGACGGCCATGATCGCCACGTCCGGCTGGTGGGTTTCCGCGGCCACCAAGCCGGCCTCGGCGCTGGGCAGGCCGGCCACGAGCTCGATATCCCGCACCCCACTGAACACGACCCCCAGCCCGTGGAGCAGGCATGGATGGTGATCCACCGCGGTACATCGAATCCGCTCGTCCATCCAGGCCCCCTTCGTGAACTGAGGCCACCCTAACCCGGTTTGGTCGTCACGGATAGGATCGATTCCATGTTCGGATCGATCGTCGTGGGTACGGACGGCTCTGCCACCGCGTCCGAGGCCGTTCGCCAGGCGGCTCAGCTGGCGCAGCAAGTCGGCGCGAAGGTCTACCTGGTCAGCGCATACGAGCCCGTGCCCGAGGGCCGGCTCCGCGACGAGCGCCAGCAGGTGCCCGGCGACCTGCAGTGGATGGTCAACGCGAAGGAGGACGTGGAGACCACCCTGGCCGGCGGCGCCGAGGACCTGTCGGGTGCCGGTGTTCAGGTGGAGACGATGGCCCGCGAGGGCGACCCCGCGGACGCGATCCTGGACGTGGCCGAGGAGACGGGCGCGGGCCTGATCGTGGTGGGCAACAAGGGCATGACCGGGGCCAAGCGCTTCCTGCTGGGGTCGGTCCCGAACAAGGTGTCGCACCATGCGCCCTGCTCGGTGCTGATCATCCGGACGACTTAGCGGGAGGAGCTCAGCGCAACGCGGCTGCGGCGTCCAGCAGCCCGGCGCCGTAGCGCTTGTCGAACCCGGGCGCCCCCAGGTCGCGCGCGGTCAGCTGCAGGTGGCGCGTCAGCGCCGAGGGCGGCGGCTTGGCGCCCACGCGCTTGGTGGCGATCAAGAGCGCCGCCACCCCGGACACGTGCGGTGCGGCCATCGACGTGCCCTCGTACCCGCGTGGCAGGCCGAAGTCGCGCACGCCCCTGGTGAAGGTCTGCTGGTAGATGAACTGCCCGGCCAACTCGGGCTTGCAGGTGGTGGCGTCGTACGGGTTGTCGGAAAGCACCGCGTCGCGGCCGCCGCCCGGCGCGGTCAGGTCCACGTCGGCGCCCACGTTCGAGTACTCGGCCAGGCATCCCCGGATGGTGGTGGCCGAGACGGCCAGCGCGTCCCTGGCCCGGGCCGGGTAGGCCACCTGGCTGTCGGCCTGGTTGCCCGCGGCGGCCACAACCAGCACGCCCTTCCGGCGCGCGTAGCGCATCGCAGCGACCAGGTCGGGTATCTGCGAGGCCCGCACGGACGCGTCGAACTCCAGGCTCATGTTGATGATCCTGGCCTTGTGACGGACCGCGTAGCGGATGCCGCGGGCGATGGCGAACGTGTCGCCGGCGCCCTCGGCGTCCAGCACGCGCACGGGCATGATCTTTGCCGCGTAGGCGATCCCCGCCGCGCCGGTCCCGTTGCCGGTGCTCTGGGCGATGGTGCCCGACACGTGCGTGCCGTGGCCGTTCTCGTCGTTGGGGTGGCTGTCGCCGTCCACGTAGTCGTAGCCGCGCACGAACCGGTTCAGGTCCGGCGCACGCCGGTAGCGTCCGAAGCGCTGGTAGGCCACGCCGGTGTCCAGCACGGCCACCGTCACGCCGCGGCCGCCCCGCCCCTTGCGTGCCTTGGCCAGGTCCCAGGCGTCGGGCATGTTGATGCCGAACCCGGCCTGCAGGTTCCACTGCTGGCGAAAGCCCGGGTCGTTGGGGGTCAGCCCTGCGATGTGCGCCCTGTAGTTGGGCACCGCGTACTGGACGCGGGGATTGCGGCGCAGCTTGCTCACGGTGGCCTTCACCGACGAACCGTGGCCTACCGCCACGCGCCTGGACGCCGGCGCCGGCCCCACGGCCCCGCCGGTCACGGCGTCGTCCTTGTACTTCACGATGACCTCACCGGGCACGTACGAGGCGCCCATGGCCGGTGCGGCGCCCGCGGACAGGGCGACGCCGGTGGCCAGCAGGGCTGCCGCAATGCGGGGGAGTTGGTCGAGTCTCATGGGTTACGGTGCCTGAACGAGTGTACGAGCCCCGGAACACCCGAAACCCAGGGAAGTTGTCCGGCCCCCTGCGGTGGATGATGGCGGTTCGATGAGGGTTTGTGTAACCGGTGGTACCGGGTTCGTGGGCGGGCACGTGGTCCGCGAGCTGCTGGAGGCGGGACACGAGGTACGGGTGACGTACCGGGACGAGCGCAGGTTGAACCGTCTTGGCGCACTGGAGCCCGAGCCGGTCAGGGCCGATCTGTTCGACCGCGCGGCCATGCGCAGGGCCGTGCGTGGCTGCGATCAGCTCTTCCACGTGGCCGGGTACGTGAACTCGCGGCCGCCCGAGCGCGCGTGGCAGGTCAACGCCCTGGGTCCACGCCGGGCGGTCGAGGCCGCCGCGGCCGAGGACGTCGAGCGGGTGGTGGTCACCTCGAGCGTGGCCGGCCTGGGTCCGGTGGCACCTGGCGCGATCGGCACCGAGGATGATCCCTTCCGGGGCGGCGCACTCGGGCTGGTCTACCCCGACAGCAAACACGAGGGCGAGTTGGAGGCGCTGGGCGCCGCGGCGCGGCTGGGCATCGATGTCGTTGTGGTCAATCCGTCCTACGTGCTTGGCGTCCCGGTCGATCGCAGCCAGCCCGGCGAGACGTCCACGCGCCTGATTGGCAACTACCTGCGCGGCCGCCTGCCCGCCGTGGTGGACGGGCGCACCGACTTCACCGACGTGCGCGACGTTGCGCGCGGGCACCTGCGTGCCGCCGAGCGCGGCAGGCCGGGCCAGCGCTACGTGCTGGGCGGCCACGACGGCACCTGGGTGGGCATGATCGAGCTGGTGGCCGAGCTGTCCGGGGTGCGCCACCCGGTTGCCGTGCTGCCGCACATGCTGGGGTCGCTGGCAGAGCGCGCCGAGGCGTTGCGCCTGCCCGCCCCGATCGCCTCCGAAGGAATCCTGCTGATGGGCCTGAACTGGAGCTACTCCTCGCGCAAGGCGCGCGGCGAGCTCGGGTACCGCACCCGCCCGCTGGAGTCGACCGTGCGCGACACCGTCGACTGGTACCGCGAGCTGATCGCCGCCGGCGCGCTTTCCGGGGCCGTGTCGCCGCTGTCGCTGGGCGCCGCGGGCATGCGCGTGGCCGGGCGCGCCGGGCTGACGGCACTCGCCCGCGCCGCCGGGCGGCGCGCCGGGCGCACGCTGGTCGCGGGCGGATGACCGCGGCGTTCTTCCCGCGCGACGAGTACTTCATGCGCCTGGCCCTGCGCGAGGCCGAGCGGGCGCTGGAGCACGACGACGTCCCCGTGGGCTGCGTGGTGGTGGCCGGTGGCGAGGTGGTGGCCGTGGCGCGCAACGAGCGCGAGCAGCGCGGCGATCCCACGGCCCACGCCGAGATCCTGGCGCTGCGCGAGGCGTCTGCGCGCCTGGGCTCCTGGCGGCTGGAAGATACGGTGCTGTACGTGACCCTGGAGCCGTGCTCCATGTGCGCCGGCGCGATCGTCCTGGCCCGCGTGCCGCGCGTGGTGTTCGCGACGCATGACCCCAAGACCGGCGCGGCGGGCAGCGTGCTGAACGTGTTGGACCAGCCCGAGCTCAACCATCGTCCCGATGTGGCCAGCGGCCTGCTGGCGGCCGAGGCGGGGGACATGCTGCGGGCGTTCTTCGCGGCCCGGCGCTGAGACGAGGGAGAATCCGTAATGTCATCCCGACGATGCCGGTTCGTATCGCCAGCGTGTTGTTCGTGATGTGCGTGCTGGCCTGCGCCGCGCAGGCCGCCCCCGCGCGGGCCTGGAGCGTGATCGGGCCGTGGTGGTCCGATCCGGACGTGACCTACAACGCGTCGAGCGCCCGCGACCGCGCCGCGGCGCGGTATGCGGCGAGGGTGTGGAACCGCTCGGGTGTGGGCGTCCGCCTGCGCCGGACCAACGGCCACAGCGACATCCTGGTGCGAAGCACCGGTCCGGGCTGCGGCGGGCTCGCCTTTCTGGGTCGGCGTCGCCCCCTGATTCTGCTGGGGCGGTGCAGCATGGACATGGCCAAGCTCGTGGCCACGCACGAGTTCGGTCATGTCCTCGGCTTCCGCCACGAGCGGCGCCGGTGCGCCCTGATGAATCTCACGATGGACCCGACGGGAACCCCGGCCCTGTGCGACCGGCGGCCGATGGCGTTCTGGCTGGCCAACCCTCTGCGCGTCGACGACAAGCTCGGCGCTCGCGCAGTGGCGCGCCTGCGTCATTTCACGTACCGGCGCGCGGCACGCACGGCCGAGTCGCCGTAGCCGCCACCGAAGAGCGCGGCGTGCACCAGCAGCGGGAACAGCTGCCACAGGGGCACCCGGTCGGCGTGGCCCTCGGCCAGCGGGTGCAGCTCCTGGTAGGCGGCCAGGAAACGAGCGCCCGGTGACCCGAACAGCGACAGCATCGCCAGGTCGACCTCGCGGTGGCCGCCGTAGGCGGCAGGATCGATCAGGACCGGGCCACCCATCACGTTGCCGCTCCACAGGTCGCCGTGCAGGCGCGCCGGTGACTCGGGCGGGCCGGCGAAGTCGGCCATCCGCTCGCACAGGCGCTCGATCGTGGCCATGCCGTCGACCGGCAACCCCGCCCGTGCGGCCAGGGGCATGATCCGCGACTCTGCGTAGAAGGCCGGCCAGTCGGCGTGCCTCGTTCGACGGGATCTCCAGCTGGCCCCAGCCGCAACGGCGCGCGTTCACCCCCTGGTGTCCCCGGCGCCAGCGCGCCGAAGCCGTCCGCGCCCGCGCTGTGCATCGTCGCCAGCATCCGGCCGAGGCGCTCGGCGTCGTCGCTGCCGCGCCCGCCCTCAACCCAGTCCAGCACCAGCACGTCGTCGCGGGCCGCCAGCACCTCGGGCACGGTCGCGCCGCCTCGCCCAGCCAGCGCAAGCCGGCCGCCTCGGCCTCGTAGCTGCCGCGGGCTGGCCGGTCTTCGCGAACGCCGGCGTGCCGTCGTCCAGCTCCAGCCGCCAGGCCGTCGTTCAGGTCGCCGCCGGCGACCGGCTCGGCGGACGCCACCTCCAGGCCGAGCGCAGCGGCCGCGTGGCTCAGCGCGTCGACCGGACCTCCTCCAGCAGCCCGCGGCTGGAGCGCTCGACCATGTCCAGCACGTCCTCGAACCCGTCCGGCCCGCCGTAGTAGGGGTCGGGCACGTCCAGGTCGCCGGCGGCTTCGGGGTCGAACTCGCGCAGCAGGCGGATCCGCTCCGCGGCCTCGCCGTCGGGTGCCAGGCGCTGGAGTCCGGCCACGTTGTCGGAGTCCATCGCCACGATCAGGTCGAAGTGCTCGAAGTCTGCCGGCTCGACCTGCCGTGCCGCCCCGGTCAGCGCGATTCCACGCCCGGCCGCGGCGGCGGTGGCGCGCTCGTCGGGCGGGTGCCCGACGTGCCAGTTGCCGGTGCCCGCGCTGTCGACAGCGACCTCCACTTCTTCCTCCTCGGCCAACGCCCGGAACACGCCTTCTGCCGTGGGCGAGCGGCAGATGTTGCCCATGCAGACGAAGAGGATCTTCACTCCGGCCAGCCGTCCACGAACAGGTCCAGCGCCAGCTCGCCGCTCGGGTCGGCCTGGTACTTGGACAGGTCGGTCACGCCCTCCTCGGCCAGCACCTCGTCGTCGATGAACGAGTTGCCGGTACACGCGCGCGGGTCGCGCCGCAGGATCGCCAGCGCCGAGTCGGCGTAGATCTCGGGCGTGCGCGCCTGGGCCATCGCGGCATCGCCGCCAAGCAGGTTCTGCACCGCCGCCGTGGCGATCAGCGTGCGCGGCCACAGGGTGTTGGCCGCGATCCCGGCCTCGGCCTCATCGGCGGCCACGCCCAGCGTGACCATGGTCATGCCGTACTTGGCCACCGTGTAGGCCGAGTGGCCGCGCAGCCACTTGTGGTCGTCCGACAGCGGCGGTGAGAGCGACAGCACGTGCGCGTGGTCGGACTCGCGCAGGTGCGGCAGCGCCGCCTGGGTCAGCACGAACGTGCCGCGCAGGTTGATGTCCAGCATCAGGTCCAGCCGCTTGACGGGTAGGTCGCGCATGGGTGCCAGGTTGATCGCGCTGGCGTTGTTCACCACGATGTCAATGCCGCCGAAGCGCTCCACCGTCTGCTCCACCGCGCCCGTCACCGACTGCTCGTCGCGCACGTCGCCCACGATGGCCAGCGCTCCGCCATCGCCCGCCTCCTCGATCTCGGCCGCCGCGGTGTGCACCGTGCCCTCCAACTTGGGGTGGGGCTGGTCGGTCTTGGCGATGATGGCCACATTGGCCCCCTCGGAGGCCGCCTTCTTCGCGATGGCCAGGCCGATGCCGCGGCTGCCGCCGGACATGATCACGGTGCGGTCCTTGAGTGCGCTCATGGCCGGGGACCCTACGAGGTCAGCTCATCGGGGCCGCCATCGCTAGCCTCTCCGTCCGCGTCCCAGCGGACCCGGAGGGGTGCCGGAGTGGTTGAACGGGGCGGTCTCGAAAACCGTTGTGCGGCGTAAGTCGTACCGTGGGTTCGAATCCCACCCCCTCCGCTGAGCAGGCAAGCATTCGGTTGCGAGCGCAGGCGGCTCAGTAGATCACCGACGGGAACCAGGAGCCTCGAGGCTCTCGGTACTCGCCGACTGCCATCAGGTTCATCGGCTTCACCAGGCGCAGGCCTTCCTCCAGGCACCACCGGAACAATCCCGTCCGCAGCGGAGCCAGGAACGCGATCGGCTCCTCCACCACGGGCGCCGCTCCGCGCAGCAGCGCCGTCAAGTCGTCCTCGCTCTCGGCGACGCCGTGGTTGAGCGGCCAGAAAGTCAGCGTCGAGGCGTAAGCCGCGATGCGCCCCTCGCGCACGGCGACGAACGGGGCGAACGCCTGGATCGCGTCGCGAAGCTCGTTCGTGCGCTCGAAGCCATGGACCTTCTTGCACAACGCCTCGCACTCGTCCAGGTCGTCCTCCTCCAGTGGCCGCACCTCCACACCCTGGACCGGGCCGCTTCTCGGCTTCCCGCTGACCACCACGGCAGGCTCCTTCACATCGAACCCGAGCGACTCGTAGAGAGCGAGCGAGCGCATGTTGAACGCGTCCTGCAGGAGACGGATGCCGGGTGCCCCCTCGCCGCGCTCGATAACGGCCTCCATCAGCTTGCGTCCCACGCCCAGGTCCTGGGTCTGGGGATCGACGGTGATCGGACCGACACCCCTGATCGGATCGCGCTCGTCAAGGAAGTTGGAGCCGACGATCCGTCCGTCGATCTCGGCGACCACTCCCCAAATCGATGGGTGTGGGATCGACATTCCCATCATCCCCACGGCGGCCTCGAGCACAGGGAAGTCGCGCGGAAATCGGTGGTGGTCGTGAAAGCCGCCAAAGGCATCGAACAGGATCTGAGCGCAAACCTCGGCGTCGCCGGACTCCGCCCCTCTAAGCGTCACCTGTTCCGAGGCCTTGGTGGAATCGGCGTCGGTCATGACTCCCCTTTTAGGCTGGTTTACCCGATCCTCGGCCACTCCTGCCAGAGAGTATGCTCCGGATTTCGGGGTTCGCAAACTGTCCCATCACCGCCGCTGAGCTGGCCGAACTTTCTGGACCGCGCCTGCTAGACCAATAGCGATGGAACGCAAGTGGTGGACGCTCCTCGCGGTCTGCGTCGCCACGTTCATGCTCCTCATGGACGTGACGATCGTGAACGTCGCGCTCCCCTCGATACAGGCCGATCTGGACGCGAGCCTGTCGAGCCTCCAGTGGGTGGTGGACGCCTACGCGCTCACCCTCGCATCGTTCCTGCTGGTGTTCGGATCGCTTGGCGACCGGCTCGGCCGCCGCCGGATCTTCGCCATCGGGTTCGTGGTTTTCACCGTGTCCTCGCTGCTGTGCGGGCTGGCCGAGAGCGCGACGGTCCTCAACATCTGCCGCGGCCTCCAGGGCGTTGGCGCTGCCGGCATGTTCGCCACTTCGCTTGCGCTCATCGCGCAGGAGTTCGAGGGCCGCGAGCGGGGCAGGGCGATCGGCATCTGGGGAGCCACACTCGGCGGAGCCGTGGCCATCGGGCCGCTCGTGGGCGGGGCCATCACCGAGCACCTTGGCTGGGAGTGGGTGTTCTTCATCAACGTCCCGATCGGGATCGCGGCGGTGGTGCTCACCGAGACCAAGCTCGAGAACGTGGCCGCGACCGACCCGCAGCCGATCGACTGGAGCGGCGTGGTCACTTTCACCCTCGGCCTGTTCGCCCTGATCTTCGCGTTGATCCGGGGCAACTCCGAGGGGTGGGGATCGCCTCAGATCCTTGCCGCGTTCGCGCTTGCGGCCGGGATGTTCGTGGCGTTCTGGGTGATCGAGTCTCGCCGCGACGGGCCGATGCTCGACCTCAGCCTGTTCCGCGTGAGCTCCTTCGGCGGCGTGTCGATCGTGGCCTGGGCGCTCTCGGCCAGCATGTTCTCGATGTTCCTCTACCAGACCCTCTACCTCCAGGACGTGCTCGGCTACAGCCCGCTCGAGGCAGGCGTCCGCTTCCTGCCCACCACGCTGCTCATGTTCGCGGTGTCGCCGATCGCGGCCAACCTCTCGCATCGGATACCGGTGCGGGTCATCATGGGCACCGGCCTGCTGCTCGTCTCCGTGGGGCTCTTCCTCATGCACGGCGTGGAGCCCGGCGACGCCTGGACCACGCTCCTTGCCCGGCTTCATCGTCGGCGGCGCCGGCGTGGGCATGGTCAACCCGATGATCGCGGAGACGGCGATCGGCGTCGTGCCCGCGGCGCGGGCCGGGATGGCCTCGGGGATCAATTCCACCTTTCGCCAGGCGGGCATCGCCACCGGCGTCGCGGGACTGGGCGCGGTGTTCTCCTCCCGGATCGCCTCCGAGCTCTCGAGCAGCCTCGCGAGTGCCCCTGCACCGGTGCGTGCCAACGAGGACCAGCTCTCCGACGCCGTGTCCTCCGGCGCGATCGACCAGGCCGTCGGCAACGTCCCCGGCCCCGTGCGCGACGCGGTCCAGAGCGCGGCCGATGCCTCCTTCATCACCGCCTTCAACGAGATCCTCCTTATCGCCGGCTTCGTGGCCCTGGTGGGCGCGGTGCTCGGGTTCGTCCTGATCCGCCAGGGCGACTTCGTGGGCGCGCCGCAGGAGACGGCCGCACCCGCTCCCGTTAAGGCCGGCGGCGAGCCCGCGCCGGCCGGCTAGCGCCGGTAGTGGTCAGGCCAGAGCCTTGGCCTTCTCCGCCACGGGCACTGGCCGCGGCCAATCCAGCCAGGTGGCCGCGGCGACCCCGTCCGGGCGCGCAAGCAGCGCGCCGCGCGCGCCCAGCCCGAGCGCACGCGCCGTCATCGGATCCAGGCGCCTCTCTGCGACCGGTGCGTGGGGCGTCGCCGGTGGCCGCCAGTCGGCCTCGGGGCCGCGGAGCAGCGTGAAGCCAGGCCCCAGCAGATCGAGGGTCGACCGGCCAGGCGCGATCCACACGTGTGGGATGCGCGGGCCCAGGTCGACGTGGAGCTCCTCGGCCACGCTGCGCACCGATCCGTTCGGATCCACCGAACGCCGCATGTTGTGCTCGGCCACAGGCCGCCGTTCGCTTCCGTAGGAGTCCAGCAGGGCATTGCAGACATCCTCGTGGACGGCGCCGAGCGCGCGATCTGCCGCTCCTGACGTTGGCCGGGCCTCAGCGCATCCATACTGTGCGCGTGCACGCTGCCGTAGTACTGCTGCTGCTCGCGGTCGCCGGCCTCGGCCTACCCCAACCGGCGGCCGCTGCGCCCGGCGCAGCCCAGACCGTGGCGGCCCGCAAGCACTTCTTCGGCTCGGAGAACGTGGCGCCCGACGGGCGCGTGCGCTCCGACCGCGTGATCGTCTCGTGGTTCAGCGTGTCCAGCATGGCCGTGGCCATCGACGGGCGAGTGCTACTGCTGGACTCCTACATCCACAAGGGCGAGGAGCGGCCGGGCTACGTGCCCACCACCACGGCCGAGCTGACGGCGCTGAATCCCGCCGCGATCTTCATCGGCCACGGCCACTTCGACCACGCCAAGAGCGCCGGAGAGATCGCGGCGGTGACCGGCGCGGCGGTGGTTGGCACGCAGGAGCACTGCGACCAGGCCGTCGCGGAAGGGCAGGCCGTCGCCGGCGGGGGTCCCGTGCGGTGCGTGCCCGCCGCGGAGCGCGGGGCGGCTCCAGGGAGCCCGCCTCGCGAGCTCAGGCCGGTCGGGGCCGGCATTGCGGTCACCGCGCTCAAGCACCTACACAGCGCGGCCGAGCCCCCCGATGGCGAGGGCCACGAGACCAGCGTGGCCGGTGGCGGGCTGCCGGACGCCAGCCAGATCCTGCTGCACCCACCCGGCCCGAGCGTGCTCCCTGGAGCCAACCCATCAGGCGACGAGGGCGGCACCATGCTCTACCAGTTTCGCCTCGGGAACTTTTCACTGGTGTGGCACGACTCGGCGGGGCCGCTGCGCTCGAAGGGCCCGGCCATCCTCCAGACGCTTCGCCGCCTGCCCCCGACCGACGTGCAGCTGGGCGCCACGCTGGGGTTCAACGATCCCACCAACGGGATGCGCGACCCGGTGGACTACTACACCGCGATCCGGCCGCGCTACTTCTATCCCCACCACCACGACTTCATCGCCGAGTACGGCGTGTCGAAGGGCCTCGAGGGCGTCTTTCGCCGCGAGGCGGCCCGCCGCGGTTCGCTGCCGGGCGAGGTGCGCTGGCTGTTCGACCCCTACGACTACCTGCGGCCCGGTTTGGCCACCTTCGATCTGGCGGGCCGAGCGCAGGAAGCGCCGAGCTGCCTGGCGCGCCGCTCGCCGATCGGGTCGCGCAACATCGGCCGCGTGCGGGTGGGGCTGACCCGGCGTGCTGTGATGCGGCGCATCGCATCCCGCCCGGTCAAGCGCACGCCCCGCACGCTGGCCTGGTGCGTCAAGGGCGCGTCGGGCCGGGTGACTGCGGTCTTCAGCAGCCGTTCGGCGCGGGCAAAGGCACGCCTGGTGACCACGACCGCCAGCACACACGGCAACCGCGGCCTGCGGCCCGCCACTCGCTCGTCCGCGCTACGGAGGGCCTTCCCGCGTGCCCGGCAGATCGGCCGCGGCCTATACCGCGCCGGGCCCCGCAGCCCGCGGCTGATCGCACTGCGGGGCGGCCGGGTGCATACGCTCGCGGTGGCTGATCGCCGGCTGCTGGCCAACCGCCGTGCGCTGTCGGCTCACCTCCGCCGCGCCCGCTGACGCCTGGGCGGGTCGGCCCAGCCCAGCTCGCCGCCAGCCGCCCGCACCGCGTCGATCAGCACCCGCAGCGACGGGCGCTCGGCGTCGGCCGAGCGGGTGGCGGCGAAGATCGTGCGCTCCACCGGGCCCTCGGCGATCGAGCGCACGGCCACGCCCGGATAGGAACCTGCCCCCACCAGCTCGGGCAGCAGCATCACCGCCTGGCCTGCCGCGACCAGCGCCAGGCTGATCACGCTGTCGTTCGTGCGGTGGCGGATGTCGGGCTCGAACCCGCCCAGTTCGCGGCACGTGCGCTGCACCACCTGCTCCCAGCCGGCGCCTGGATAGCCGGTGGTCCAGGCCTCCCCGGCCAGATCGCCCAGGCGAGCCGTCCGCTTGCGCCGCCGGGCGGCTGGATGGCCGGCGGGCAACATCAGGTACACGGGGTCGCGGTGCAGGTCCAGGCGATCGACCCCGGAGGGACGCGGGCGAGGCTGGTGCTGCCACTCGTCGGCCAGCACCAGGTCGACGTCACCCAGCTGAAGCGCCGGGAGCGCCTCCTCGGGCTCGGCCTCCCTGAGCTCGCAGCGCAGCCGCGGGAACTCCCGGCCCAGTGCGCGCATTGCGGGGATGGCCACCTTCAGCGCCACGGACTGGAACGAAGCGATCCGCGCCCGCCCGGCCACTTCACCCGCCGCCGCGGCGAGGTCGCCCTCCGCGCGCTCGGCGCGGTCCAGCAGCCCCGCGGCGTGGCCCACCAGAACGAACCCCGCGTCGGTCAGCCGCACGCCGCGGCCAGCGGGCTCCAGCAGCGGTACGCCCGCCTCGCGCTCCAGCACCGCCAGCTGTTGCGAGACCGCAGACGGGGTGAACTGCAGCGCGTCGGCCACCGCCGCGATCGTCCCGCGGTCGTGCAGCTCGCGCAGCAACCGGAGTCGGCGCAGGTCCAGCATCCATAAGTAACGCTACCGAGTACGCGTAAAAAAGCCGAGTCGTTGCTGAATGGAGCGTTGGCGACGATGGTCCCATGCCAGTGACCGGAGCCATCCTCTGCCTGACCTCCGCCGCCTTCTTCGGCGCGATGGGGGTGTTCGGCAAGCTGGCCTACGAGCAGGGCTCGACGGTGGCGACGCTGTTGTCCGCCAGGTTCGTGGTGGCTGCCCTGGTCCTGTGGCTGGCCCTGGCGGCCATCGGTGGCCTCGGCCGGCTCCGGGCGATGGCCCGCCGCGACGTGCTGCTGGCGCTGGGGCTCGGAGCCGTGGGTTACGGTGCCCAGGCCGGCTGTTACTTCACGGCGCTCGACCGCATGGACGCGTCGCTGCTGGCGCTGGTGCTCTACACCTTCCCCGTCATGGTGGCGGTGGCCGCAATCGCCCTGAAGCGCGACGAGCCCAGCGCACGCACGGCGGTGGCGCTGGTGCTGGCCGGCGGCGGCATCGCCGCGGTGCTGGCCGGCGCAGCGGCAGGTTCGCTGGAGCCCGCGGCCACCGCCCTGGGGCTGGGTGCGGCCGGCGTCTACACCGTCTACATCCTGACTTCGCAGGGCATCGCGGGGCGGGTGGACTCGCTCGCGCTGGCCACGCTCGTGTGCACCGGCGCCGCGATCACGCTCACCGGAGCCGGCCTGGCCACCGGCGGCCTGGATCCCGCCGCGGTCACCGGCCTCGGATGGGTGTGGCTGGTCGGGCTGGCCCTGGTGTCCACGGTGGGAGCCATCGCCCTGTTCTTCGCCGGGTTGCGGCGGGTGGGCCCCACCGCCGCAGCCATCCTGTCCACGCTGGAGCCGGTGGTCACCGTCGCGCTGGCAGCCGCCGCCTTCGGCGAGGTGTTGACGGCGGTCCAGGTCGCCGGCGGCGCCCTGGTCCTGGTGGCCGCCGTGGTCCTGCAGGCTCCGCTGAAGATCCCGGGGGTGCTCCGTGAGCGGCTCGCTTGAGGGTCGCGTGGCCCTGGTGGCCGGAGCCACGCGCGGCGCCGGCCGCGGCATCGCCGTGGCCCTCGGTGAGGCCGGCGCGACCGTGTACTGCACCGGCCGCACCACCCGTGAGCGGCGCTCGGAGTACGACCGGCCCGAGACCATCGAACAGACCGCCGAGCTGGTGGACGCCGCCGGCGGCGCCGGCGTCGCGGTGGCCGTCGACCACCTCGAGCCGAGCCAGGTCGATGCGCTGGTCCAGCGCATCGACTCCGACCACGGCCGGCTGGACTTACTGGTGAACGACATCTGGGGTGGCGAGAAGCTGTTCGAGTGGGACACGTCCCTGTGGAAGCACGACCTGGAGGCGGGCCTGCGCGTCCTGCGCCTGGCGGTGGAGACCCACGTCGTGACCAGCCACTTCGCGCTTGCGTTGCTGACCCGCCGGCCGGGCGGGCTGGTGGTGGAGATGACCGACGGCACGCGCGCCTACAACGACACCCACTACCGCGTGAACGCCTTCTACGACCTGGCCAAGGCGTCGGCGCTGCGGCTGGCCTTCGTGCAGGCCCAGGAGCTGGAGCCGCACGGCTGCACCGCTGTGGCGCTCACGCCGGGGTGGCTGCGCTCGGAGATGATGCTGGAGAACTTCGGCGTGACCGAGGAGAACTGGAGCGAGCCGGGCAAGGCACCGCCGCACTTCGCCGCCATCTCCGAGAGCCCGCTGTTCGTCGGTCGCGCCGTGGCGGCCTTGGCCGCCGACCCGGACGTGCACCGCCGCAACGGCGGCTCGTTCTCCTCCGGCGAGCTCGCGCGCGAGTACGGGTTCACCGACCTGGACGGCTCGCAGCCCGACTGCTGGCGCTACATGGTCGAGGTGCAGGACCCGGGCAAGCCGGCCGACCCCACGGGGTATCGCTGAGCGGCTCCTGGGCGTACTGTGGCTGTGTGAGGACGATGCGTGCAACGGGGGCGAGGATCACCGGGGTCGCGGCGGTCGCCGTCGCGTGTGTGCTGGTGCTGGTGCCGGTCGCCGACGCCGCCCCGATCGACGACTACCAGGCGGTTCGCGCGGAATATCAGCCCGATGGACAGATCACGGCCTGCCGTTTTACCCGCCTGCAGCTTCAGAACGCGGCCAACAGCACGCCGCCCGACGTCCAGACCTACGACCCGAACTTCGGTGCCAAGGTCCAGGCCGAGATTCGCCGCCACGACGCCGGGGGGTGTCCCGCCGGCGGGGGTAACTCGGGCACCCGCCTGAACACCACGCTGGCGCGCCCGCGGGTGTCGGCACGCCAGGTCGGTGGGCGGATCAAGGTCAAGGTGACCGGGCGGATCGCCAAGCTCGGTCGAGCCTGCAACGGCAAGGTCTCCGTCGGGGTCCGGTCTGGCGGGAAGCGGCGGACGCGCAAGCGGGCGACCGTGCGCTCTTCGTGCCGGTATGCGACCACACTGATCTTCCGGGTCAACGTGCTTCCCCGGCGTCTCGTGCCCCGCAACGCGCGCCTTCTGGTGCGCGTGAGCTCGCTCTTCAACGGCACGAGCGCGCGTCTGCCCGACAGCGCGCCCGCGCGGACGAAGCGCGTCCGGCGATAGCCCGCGGCCACCGACTCCTCGGAGATGTCGACTGACGGGTACGAGGTGTCCCCGTGCAGCAGCTCCACCAGCGTTCCGGCCTGGTCGGCCAACCGCTCGCCCTCGCGCTCGCGGTAGCCATGGACGTACTCGCTGCTCATCGCCGGGACACTAGCCTCGCCCCGCATGACGCCCCGCCTGCAGCTCGAGCATGCCCGCCGGCTGGCCCTGCACGCGCAGGGGCTGGCGGTGGCCCCGCCCGCGGGGCAGAGCGTGTCAGACGTGGTGGCCCGGCTGGGCTGTCTGCAGCTGGACCCGGTCGGGGTCGTGGCGCGCTCGCCGCTGCTGGTCCTGCGCGCGCGGCTGCGTGGCGGTAGCCACGCCGGCCACGCTCGCGCGCTGGACCGGGCTGCCTACCGCGACCGCGCGCTGTTCGACTACTGGAGCCACGAGGCCAGCCTGTGCCACACGGATGACCTGCCGCTGCACCGCTGGGCCATGCGTACCTACGTCGAGCGCCTGTCCCCGGCGCGCGCTCACCGCGCGCACTGGCTGGCCGACAACGCCGGCTTCGTGGAGCACCTGGTCGAGGATCTTCGCGCGCGCGGCCCCGTGCGCGCACGTGAGCTGGAGGATCGCTCGGCCGCGCCGTGGGAGTGGGGCCACTGGGGGGACGAGGTGTCCTCGCGCCAGACGATCGCGCGGATGCTGGACCTGCTGTGGATGACCGGTCGCGTGGGCATCGGCGCGCGGCAGGGCCTGGAGCGCCTGTGGGATGTGTTCGAGCGCTGCGTGCCGGCCGGCGCCGAACCCGAGCGGTTGGAGCAGGACGAGGTGGTCCGCCGCGCGGCGCTGCGCGCCGTGGGCATGCTGGGGGTGGCGCGCGCGCCGCACATCACCGCGCACTTCACCCGCCGGCGCTATCCGGGCCTGCCGGCCGCGCTGGCGCAGCTGGAGCGCGACGGGCGGCTGGAGCGCGTGGGTGTCGAGGGCCTGCGCGGCGAGTGGTGGGGGCGACCTGAGGACCTGGAACGCGCTTCACGCCTGGAGGCCGGCAACCGCACGCTGGCGCTGTCGCCGTTCGACAACCTGATCTGCGATCGCGCCCGGGCGGCCGAGCTGTTCGATTTCGATCACCGGCTGGAGATCTACGTGCCGGGGCCCAAGCGCCGCTGGGGCTACTACGTGCTGCCGATCCTGCACGGTGAGCGGTTCGTGGGTCGTGCGGATCTCCGCGCCGAGAATGGTGAGCTGCGGGTGCTGGCTCTCCACCGCGAGCCGGGCCGCGCCGCGCCCCGGGCCATCGACCGCGCGCTGCGATCGCTGGCCCGTTGGCGCGGGGCAAAACTGGCGAGCTAGCCCACCGCGCTCTGGGAGCGCGCTGCCAGCACGGTGTCGACGGGTTGACCCTCGGCGGCCGCCTCTTCCAACGCCTCACCCGCGCGGACCGGCGCGGGGATCAGTGCCGCGCCCGCGAGGATCAGGGCGAAGGCGCCCACCCGGACTGCGATCTCGAAGCTGCTGTCGCCGATCCGGTCCCCGAAGACCGCGAGTCCGGCGACGATCGTGGACAGGTTGGCAGCGACGGAGGTCACCGCGATCACGGTCACGCCGTCGCCGATCTGGAGGCTGCGGGCCGAGGCGAAGAAGGAAAAGACCGCCGCGGTGACCACGACGACCGCCCACGGGCTGAGCAGGCCGGCGACCCCGCCGGACATGTCACCCGACAACGCCTTGATCGCCACGTCGGAGATCCCGAACCCCAGCCCTGCGGCTATGCCCAGCAGCACGCCGCGCTGCTCGGGTATGCGGTCGACGGCGTGGGAGACCACCAGGAGCAAGCCGACGGCCACGGCGATGCTCTCGAAGACGATCATCCCGGCCAGCGAGTAGTCGGACTGCGCGCTGTCGCCGCCTGCGCCGGTCAGCGTCAGGAGGGTGAGCGACACCGCCACCAGCGTGATGCCGGCCCACTGGCGCGCCCCGAGGTCGAAGCCGAAGAAGCGCTCGGCCAGCACCGCCAGGAAGACCAGGCCGCCTGCGAGTACCGCCTGGCCGATCGAGATCGGTGCGAGCGAGAGCGCCGCCACGTGCAGCGCGAACGCCACCGCGGCCACGCCCCAGCCGATCGTCCACCAGCGCGACCGGAACAGGTCGATCGCGCTCCGCAGCGGATGGCGCATCCGCACGTCCGGCGCCTCCACGGCGCCACGGTGCTTGAACAGGAAGGCGAGGTTTGTGCCGACGGCCGAGAGCAGGGCACAGATCAGTCCCGCGCCCACGGCCGGCGACACGCTCGTCACCGATTGCACCCCATTGGTGACGGCTACCCGTCGACCATGGGTCAAACCCCCGAATCAGTCGGAGACGAAGAACTCCTTCTTGAGCTCCTCCGGGGACGGCACCGTCATGTCGGGGTTCGGCTGGCTGAAGCGCAGGTTGTTGCCGAACGGGTCGCGGATGCCGCAGTCGATGCCGTAGAAGTGCTCGGTCGGCTCCTGGGTGAACTCCACGCCCTTGGCCGACAGCTCCTCGTACGTCTTCTGGCAGTCCTCGGTGGTCAGGCCCAGTGTGAAGCCCATGGCGCCCTTGGACACCAGCTCGCGCACCTGCTCCACCGAGTTCTCGTCGAGCGGGGGCGAGTTGGGCTTCTCGAGCAGGACCTGGCGCTCCGGGTGACCGGGCACCTGTACGGTCAGCCAGCGCATGAAGCCCATGTCGATGTCGGCGCCGATCTCCAGGCCGAGCTTGCCGACGTAGAAGTCCAGCGCGTCGTCCTGGTCCAGTACGTAGATGCTTGAGATGTTGAATGAATTGAACATGGGTCGAACCTACTTCTGCTCCTTCGTGCTGGCTTCTCCGAAACTGCTCGGTCGGTTCCAGGTCATCGTGAAGCACGCCGGCACCCGCTCCGGCGAGTTGCCCTGACGGAACTGCGTGGGCGTCTTGCCCACGACGTCGCGGAAGGTGCGGCCGAAGGTGCCCAGGCTGCTGAAGCCCACGTCCAGGCACACGTCCATGATCGGGAGGTCGGTCTGGGTCAGCAGGAACATGGCCCGCTCGACTCGCCGCCGCTGCAGATAGCGGTGCGGCGTCTCGCCGAACGCGGCGCCGAACTCGCGGATGAAGTGGGCCTCGGACATCAGCGCCACGCGTGCCAGCGCCTGCACGTCCAGCAGCTGCGCATAGTCGCGGTCCATGGTGTCCCTCGCGCGCAGGAGCAACCGATTGGCCTGCTCGGTGGCCTGGCTCACGGGTTCAAGATACCCACGCCTCGGCGATCGCCCGGACATGCCGCTGATCGGTGCCGCAGCAGCCGCCGAGCACGTTGAGGTTTGGCAGCGACCGGGCCAGCGCTGCGTATCGCTGCGCCAGATCGGCGGGGTCGCCCGCGTCGAGTTCGATCGCCTCGTCCAGTTCGGCGTGGCTCATGGTCGACGCGTTGGCGCGTAGCCCGCGGATGCGGGCCTTCCAGGGCCCGTTGCCGGTGATCACGCCGTCGAAGTGCGTGGGGTGGGCGCAGTTGAGCATGTAGTAGGCCGGCCCGCCGTCGGTCTCGGCATCGACCTGCTCGATCGCCTCGCCCAGCGCCTGGCCGCTCGGCAGCCTGCCGTCGGTCTCGGTCGTGAACGAGATCGCCACCGGCATCCCGGCCGCCTGTGCGGCGCGGGTCAGCCCCGCCGCCTCGTCCGCGTAGGTCATCGTGATCGCGGTGACCATGTCGGCAGCCGTCCCTGCGAACGTCTCGATCTGGGTCGAGTGGTACTCCTGGGCAGCCGGTGCCGACAGCATCTCGGCCGGGTTGTAGCCATCGTCCTGCGGCCCGATGCAGCCGCTGATGACCATCGGCGCAGCCGGCGACTCATACCGCTCTCTCACATCCTTCATCAGGGCGATGGCCTTGCGGTTGAGCGCATCGAGTTCGGCCTCGGAGTACCCGAGCTCGGCGGCCCAGCGCGGGCTCGCCCGCCACGTGGGGCTCTCCAGGACGAAGCCGACACCGCCTTCGACTGCCAGCGCGGCATAGGGCTCGAAATAGCGCCGCAGCGCGCTCGTCCCCTCGTCGTCCTTGAGCAGGTCGAACGCCGCGAACAGCGGCAGGTCGAGCCCGTCGTGGAAGATCAGCGAGGTCTCGATCCCGCCGTCGGTCAGGAACAGGCCGCCGTCCAGCTGGGGCAGGTGGTCTCGGTGGGTCATGGCTACGCAGCCTCCTTCATGTCGCGCGAGCCCACGGCGAAGGCCGTGGTCATCGCAACGTAATCGCTCGGGTGGGTCAGGTGTGGAGCGTGTCCGGCACCCTCGTAGGTGTGCACCGTCGCCCCGTTGATCTCCGTGGCGAGCCGCGCGACGATCGCGCGGAACCAGGCGGGGCTTTGGTCGCCCTGGGTCACCAGCACCGGACAGGCGATCGAGGCCAGCGTGCTCGGCTCCACCAGCGCCCACATCGGATCCTGCTGCTCGCCCAGCACGGCTTGCGCGCTGTCCACCATCGTCGCGCGGATCGGCTCAGGCAGCTGCTCCCACGTCCCCGGCTCGAAGGCGATCCGCTCGACGAACTCCTCGGCCGCGCCCGCGGCGTCGCCGCGCCCGATCCGAGCCAGCACCGCCCCCATCGCGGCACCGACGGATTCCAGCTCGGGCCACAGCTCCGGGTCGTGGCCAACCAGCGCCAGCAGCGGCGGCTCGTGCACCGCCAGCCTGCGCACCAGGTCCGGCCGGCGGGTGGCCAGGCCGACGGCGATCGATCCGCCGAACGAGGTGCCGACCAGGTTCGCGGGTTCCCCGCCGCCGACGTGCTCGATCAGCGCGGCCAGGTCGTCCTCCTGGTCCCGGCGCGTGCCCCCGGCACCGCGCTGGCTGCGCCCGTAGTCGCGCCGGTCGTAGGTCACGACCCGGAACGACCGGGCCAGGTCGGCCACCACGGGCAGCCAGTTGTTGCGGTTAGACCAGCTGCCGTGGACCAGCACCAGCGTCTCGCCGCTGCCGGCCACGTCGTAGTCGACCTGGACCTGAGGTGTAGAGATGGGTGTCATGTCGATCGTTCCTTTCGTCCTTCGATCTCGCTCCAGAAGGCGTCCACCCGGGCGTTCCATTCGTCCGGCGCCTCCTGGAGGGGCTGATGGGACTCGTCCTGCATGACCTCGAAGCGGGCGCCGGGGATCAGCTCGGCCACGGCCCGGCACAGCTCCGGGCGGCTGGTGATGTCGATCCCGCCGGCCAGCACCAGCGTCGGCGCGGTGATCTGCGGCAGCCGGGCGCTCGTGTCGTGGCCGATGAACGCATCGAGTGTCCGCTGGGTGTCCTCCGGCGACTGCTTGTGCGGGAAGGCGAGCGCCTCGTCGATGATCTGGTCGACCACGCCGGCGTTGTGCGCCCGCGGGGTGTAGATCGACAGGAAGAAGCCCTCCAGGAAGTCGCGCTCGCTCGGGGCCGCGTCCACCAGCCAGCGAACGAAGCGCGCCCACTTCTCCAGGTAGGCGTCCATGACCGGCCAGGTGCTCTGGAGCACGAGGCTGCGAACCAGATCGGGATGGCGCAGCGCCAGCTCTTGGGCGATGATGCTGCCGCCCGAGAAGCCCGCGACGTGCGCTGACGGGATGTCCAGCCCACGCAACACCCCGGCCGCGTCGTCAGCCATCGCCTCCACGGTCGCCGGCCCCTCGGGCATCGGTGTCCGGCCCGCGCCGCGGTTGTCGAAGGCGGTCAGGCGGTAGCGGTCGGCCAAGCCGTCGAGCTGGAACTGCCAGGACTCGATGGTGTCCCCGAGGCCGCCGATGAGCAGCACGTCCGGCCCTTGACCGGTCTGCTGCACGTAGACCTCGAGGTGGTCGGTTGCAATCGTGTCGTTCATGCGGACAGCCTGCGCGCCGGTGGACGCCACGGCATCGGTAGGTCTGCCCATCTTTCGCGCCGCACCCGGAGGTGCGGGCGCTCAGACTCCTGCGGTGTCTGCGATCAGGTCGTGCTCGACGGCGAACAGCGCCAGCCCCGGCCGGCTGGAGACTCCGACCTTGGCGTAGATGTGCTGAACGTGGTGCTCGGCGGTCCGGCGGGAGATCACCAGCTGCTCGGCGATCTCCGGGTTGGAGCACCCAGCCGCCACCAGCCGCGCCACCTCCACCTCGCGCTCGCTCAGGCCGCCGGGCCGCAGGTTGTCGCGCCGCCGCGCCTTGCGGTGGCCCGCGGCCTCGAGCACCGCCGAGACCGCATCGCCGTCCAGCCGGCCGGCGCGGACCTCGCCCTGCAGCTCGGCAACCGCCCGCTCGGCCGGCAGCGCGTGGCGGTGCGGGCGGTCGCTGGTCATCGCCTGGAATGCGTCCGCGGCAGCCAGGATGCGAACGGCGGGGGGCACCTCGCGCGCGCTGCAGCCCCGGTAGTAGCCCGACCCGTCCAGGCGCTCGTGGTGCATGCCCGCCACGCGGGCCATCGGCGCCAGCCCCTCCGACGTGGCCAGGATGCGCTCGGAGTGGTAGGAGTGCATGCGCGCCTGCTCCCGCTCGGTGGCAGTGAGCGGCCCCGGCTTCTCCCAGATCACGTTGGTCACGGCCACCCGCCCGAGGTCGGCGAGCAACGCCGATATCTCGAGCCGTGAGGCGGCCTGCGCGTCCAGCCGCATGCTCTTCGCGGCCACGCACGCGAGCTTGGTCACACCGGCCGAATGGCCGTGCGTCCACGGGGTCTTCAGGTCCGCGAGATCCCCGAACGCCTGCGCCACCCGGATCAGCTCGGTCGCGTCCAGCTCCACCACCGGCTCGGGCTCGACCTCCAGCACGCGCTCTCGTGGGTCGCCGGTGCGGCTGTCGGCCAGAACAGTGTCGGCGTGGGTGGCCAGCGTCTCGACGATCGCCGGATCCAGGATGCTGCCGGAGCGGGCCCGCAGCGCAGGGACCACCGCATCCGTCCCACCCAGGTCGTCGAATCGAGCCGCCGTAGCCGCCACTTGCGCGATGCGCGCCGGGAGCGCGATCTCCTCGCCCGTCAGCCCGTCGGGCGGACCCTGGCCGTTCCACCATTCGACCGACTCCTTGAGGGCGCGCGCCACGCTCCCGCCCAGTCCCACGCGTCGCGCAATCTGGCTGGCCACCTCGCAGGAACCGGTGTCGAAGTCGTGCCCGAACGCCTGCCCCTCGGGGCTCATGGCGTACCGGCCGATGCGGGCCTGCTCGGACGGGCTCTTGCCCGCCATGACCGCCGGCATCATGCTCGCGATGTCGTCGGGATCGGCCACGTTCGTCCGTGCCACGAGGCCGAGCACGTGCAGCTCGTTTCCCCACGCCGCCGCCGTCTCATGCGAGAGCGCGCTGCAACCCACATGGGTCAGCATCGCCGTGTAGTAGGCGTCCGAGACCTCCGGCTCGGTCAGCCCGTGCCGGCGGCCCAGCGCGGCGGCGATGATGCTCGATCGCATCGCCTCCTCCGGCGGTAGTCCGAAGCCCAGGTCGCAGGCGATCGAGAGCCCGCCGAGCAGATCTGCCAGCCGGAGGGTGGCGCTCACGGCTCGATCACGTTCTCCGGGTCCGGGCGCAGCTCGGGAGGGGCCTGGCTGTAGTCGCCGAAGGGGCCGTCGCGGTCCTCGATCACCGCGCGCACCCCCTCGCGCTCGGCCTTGTCGATGAACGCGCGTGCCTCGGGCGTGTTGCGCATCAGGCCGTCCAGGATCGGGCCGAGCGTCTGGGTCGAGGCCAGGCCCATGTTCTCGTATGCCTGGTTGACCACCAGCTTCTGCGCGGCCAGCTGCGAGGAGGGGATCGAGGCGAGTTCGCCGGCCAGCTCGGCCACGCGCGCCTCGAGCCGGGTGAACGGCACCGCCTCGTTGATCAGCTCGACCTCGGCAGCCTGGACACCGGTGAGTGGCCGGCCGGTGAGCGCGTGGTATTTGGCCCGCGCCAGCCCCAGCCGGTGGATCCACATGCCCGACAGGTAGGCGCCCCACATGCGGCTGTAGGGCGTGCCGATCACGGCGTCCTCGCTGGCCACCACCAGGTCGGCGCACAGGGCGAAGTCGCTGCCGCCGCCGACGCACCAGCCGTGTACCTGGGCGATAACCGGCTTCGGCGTGCGCCACACGCTCATCAGCTGCTGGGTGGGCGCCACCTCCTGGGCGGTGGCGAAGGCGAAGTCCTTGCCGGGATCCCACTCGCCCCCGGTCCCGAAGTACTCATCCCAATGCGTGAACCCGCCGCCGAAGTCGTAGCCGGCGCAGAACGCGCGGCCGGCGCCGCGCAGAACGATCACCTTGACGCCGTGGTCGCGCGTGGCGCGGCCGACCGCGGCCTGCACCTCCTCGGGCATGGGCGGCACGATCGTGTTCAGGCGATCGGGCCGGTTCAGGGTGATCGAGGCCGTCGCCCTCTCGACGCGGTAGAGGATCGTCTCGTAGCCCTCGCTCATCCTCGTCTTGTACCGGACCCGGCTCAGGTACGCTCGCAACCGAGGATGGCCCGTGACAGCGCGTCTCAGCTGCGTGATCTCCAGCGGGTAACCGACGCTGCCCTCTCGTCGCTTCCCCTGGGCCAGCTGCTGGACGAGCTGCTGGAGCGCGTGCGCGACATCCTGGCGGTGGACACCGTCGCGATCCTCCTGCTGGAGGAGGACGGCCGCACGCTGGCAGCCCGGGCCGCCAAGGGGCTGGAGGAGGAGGTCGAGCGGGGCGTGCGCATCCCCGTCGGGCGCGGCTTCGCCGGGCGGGTCGCCGCCGAGCGCGGGCCGGTGCAGATCACCGACGTCGACCACGCGGACATCCTCAACCCGCTCCTGCGCGAGAAGGGGCTGCAGTCCCTGCTCGGGGTGCCACTTCTGACTGCGGAACGGCTCATCGGCGTCCTCCACGTGGGCGCGCTGACGAGGCGCACCTTTACGCCCGACGAGATCGACCTGTTACGCCGGGCCGCGGACCGGGCCGCGCTGGCCATCGGCGCTCGCCTGTACGAGCGCCAGCGCGGCCTCGCCGAGGAGCTGCAGCGCAGCCTCTTCCCCCGCCCGCTGCCCGAGTTCCCGGGCGTTTCGCTGGCGGCCCGCTACTGGCCCGCCGCGGCCGCGCCCCTGGGTGGCGACTGGTACGACGCCTTCATGCTGCCCTCGGGGTCGCTGGGCCTGGTGATGGGCGACGTCGTGGGACGTGGCTTCCGGGCGGCCGCCCTGATGGCCCAGCTTCGCAGCGCGCTGAGGGCCTACGCCTTCGACGGCAACGAGCCCTGGGACCTGATGGCCAAGCTCAACCTGTTGCTGCGTCGCATCGATCCCGGCGGCAGCGCGACCCTGCTCTACCTGGAGTTCGACTCCGAAGCCGGACAGGTACGCCTGGCCTCAGCGGGCCACCTGCCGCCGCTGCTGCGCCGGGACGGCGAGGCCACCTTTGTGGAGCTCCCGCCGGCGGTTCCGCTCGGCGTGATCGCCAACCCCGTCTATGACGACATGGTGCTCGAGGTCCACCCCCCGATGGAGCTGGTCCTGTACACCGACGGGCTCATGGAGCGGGCCGGTGAGGCTCTGGAAGACGGCTTCGAGCGGCTCCGCGCGGCCGGGTCGCCGGACTCGTCGAGCCCCGAGGAGCTGGCCGACCGGCTTGTAAGCGCGCTTCTTCCCGAGGGGGCGGCGACCGACGACGCCGCCGTGATGGTCATGGCCATCCACCCGCTGGCCGAGGAGCTCGAGCTGACCATGGCGGCGGAGCCCGAATCGGCGCCGCTGCTGCGGCGCATCCTGCGTCGCTGGCTGCGCGAGCACGGCGCCTCACCGGACGAGGTCGAGGAGCTCACGCTGGCGTGCGGCGAGGCGTGCGCAAACGCCATCGAGCACGCGTACCCGCCCGAGGCGCGCTCGTTCCTCGTCGGGGCGCAGGTGGATAATGGCGAGATCGTGATGCGGATCCGGGACTGGGGCCGGTGGCGCCCGCCACGCGGGGCCCACCGGGGGAAGGGCATGACGCTGATGGAGGGGCTCACCGACTCCGTCGAGATCGAGGGCGGCGAGGAGGGCACCACCGTGACCCTGCGCCGGCGGCCGCGGGAGGCCAGTGCCGCATGAAATCGGGCGTCGATATCCAGCACCACGACGGGATTCCGGTAGCCCGCCTCGTCGGCGAGGTGGACCTCACGCGCGCGCCCAGCATCCGGGTCGGCCTGCTGCGGGCGGTGACCAACCAGGACCACGGGCTGGTGCTCGACCTGCGCGACGCCACCTACCTCGACAGCGCGGGCGTAAACGTGATCTTCGAGCTGGCCGAGCGCCTGTCGGGCCGCCAGCAGCGGCTCGCCGCCGTGGTGCCCGACCGCGCCATCATCGAGCGCGTCCTGACGCTGGTCAACCTCCGCTCGATCCTGGAGAGCCACCGCACGCTGGAGTCGGCGCTCGACTCGATCCGAGAGCTCGAGCCGGACGAGCTGCCGCCGCAGGACTAGCTCACAGGTACGGCATCGGGTCGGTCGGGCGGTTGTTCACGTAGACCTCGAAGTGCAGGTGGTCGCCGAAGCAGCGGCCGGTGCAGCCCACCAGCCCGATCGCCTGGCCCTGGTCCACGTCGTCGCCCTTCTCGACCAGGAAGCGCGACTGGTGCGCGTAACAGGTCTGGAAGTCCTTGCTGTGCTGGACGCAGGTGTAGTTGCCGTAGCCGCTGACCACGCCGCGCAGCGACACGCGGCCCGCTTGCGCCGCGCGGATCACGCGGCCGGCGGGCGCCGAGATGTCGATGCCGGCGTGCAGACGTCCCCAGCGCGGGCCAAAGGGTGAGCTGACGGTGCCGTTCACCGGCCACGCCAGGCCGCCCGCGCCGATGACGAGGTTGGAGTCGTAGCCCGCCTTCGCCAGCTGGCGTTGCACGCGCTTGCGCGCCTTCTCCAGCGCCTCCAGGTCCTCCAGTTCCCGGCGCAGGACCTTGTTCTCGGCGCCGATGCGCTTCTCCTCGCTGGCCGCGTCGGCCTCCTCCTTGACACCGCCCGGCGGCACCACCTGGACCACGCGCGGGGCGCGCTTCTGGCTGTCTGCCTCGGGGGTTGTGCGCGCCGCCGGCGGAGCCGAGCCGTCCAGCACGGCCTCGTCCGCCGGGCGCCCGTCCTGCCCGCACGCGGCCAGCGTGAGGGCGGCGCCAACCACGATCCATAGCCGTCGCACGGCCCTCAGTGTGACTTATCCGCCGGGCGCACCTAGGGTGGGGACGCGATGGTGCGTCCGTCGAGGAACCTGCTGGCTCTGGTTCTCGCGGTGCTGGCCGCGGTGGCCACGATCGGCGCGGTGCTGGCGCTGTATCTGCGCTTCGAGATCGGCGATCGCGACGCGTTCGCCGATCGCACGGCCGCAGCGTTCGAGCGTCCCGAGGTGCGACGCGTCGTGGCGCGCGAGATCGTGGTCGAGCTGATCGACCGCGGCTCCACCGATCTGGTCTCGGCGCGGCCGGTGCTGGAGGGCGTGGTCGATGCGCTGACCAGCACCCCGCCCTTCCGCCGCCTGGTTCGCGTCGCGGCCCGCCAGAGCCATCAGTTGCTGTTCGAGCGCGCGGAAAGCTCGCTGGTGTTCGACCTTGCCGACGTGAGCACCGTCGTGCTGTCGGGGGTGCGCAGCGTGTCGCCGGAGGTCGCTGAACGGGTGCCCGACGACGTTGACGCCACGCTGGTTGACGTGCGCGAGCGCAAGTTCGCCACCTACACCCTGGACGCCGCCGACACGGTGCGCCGCTGGGCCGTGCTGGCGCCGATCCTGGCCGTGCTGTGCCTGGTGGGCGCGCTGGTGCTGGCTGCCGATCGCCGCAGGGCGCTGACCCGCTTCGGGCTGGCCCTCGGCGTGATGGGCATCGTGGGCGCGGTCGCGCTGTCGGCTGGTCGCACGGTGCTGGTCGGCTCGATCGAAGACAGCGAAGAGATCCCCCGGTCCGATGCCCGGGCCGCGGTCGGCGCCGTCTGGGACGCTTACCTGGGCGACCTGAGCTCGCTGGTCCTGATCGTGGCGCTGGTGGGATTCGTGCTGGCGTCGAGCATCCTGACCGTGATCGACCCGGCCGGGGTGCGAGCACGGTTGGAAGCGCTGACGCGCCGGCCCTCCAGCGCCCCACTCGCCGCCCTGCGCGGTGTCGCGCTGCTCGCGGTCGGCGTGCTCGTGCTCCTGTCGCCCGCGCTGGCTCTGCGGGTGGTGGCCTACATCGGCGGCGCAGCGCTGGTGTATCTCGGCAGCGCCGAGCTGCTGCGCGTCCTCGGTACCGATCGCCAGGTCGAGCGGCGTCCCCACCGGCGCGTGCTGGTCATCGCCGGCGTGGCCGCGGTGACCGCCGTGGGCGCGTCGGTGACCGCGGGCTTCGTGCTCGAGCGCGGCGAGCAGCCCGCTGCCGCGGCCGCGCCCACCGCCGGATGCAACGGCATGCGCGAGCTGTGCGACCGGCGCGTGAACGACGTGATGTTTCCCGGCACGCACAACGCCATGTCGGCGGCCGACGTGCCCGGCTGGGCACTGGCCAATCAGCGCAGGTCGATCCCGCGACAGCTCAAGGACGGCATCCGGCTGTTCCTGCTGGACCCGCACTACGGGCGCGAGGCCCGGAGCGGCCGGGTGGTCACCGACTTCGACGGCGAGGGGCGCGACCGCAACAAGGTGGCGCGCGAGCTGGACCCGCCCGCACTGGCAGCAGCCCGCCGCCTGGGCCCGTCGGTCGCCCGCGGCCGGCTCGGCCCCCGCGACGTCTGGCTGTGCCACACGCTCTGTGAGCTGGGCGCCACGCGGATGACCGACACCCTGGCCTCGATGCGCCAGTTCCTGGACCGCGAGCCGGGCAACGTGCTGGTGCTGTTCCTGGAGAACTACGTCAAGGACGACGACCTGGCAGACGCATTCAGGAAGACCGGCACGGCCAAGTACGCGCAGACGCTGGACCGCGGCCAGCCGCTGCCCACGCTGGGCGAGCTGATCGACACGGACAAGCGGCTGCTGCTGTTCACCGAGAACCGCGTGGACGGGATCCCGTGGCTGAACTACGGCTTCGAGTGGGTTCAGGACACGCCGCTCAAGGCCCAGCGCCCCGCCGATCTGAACTGCCGGCCATCGCGGGGCAAGCCCGACAGCCCGATCCTGATGCTCAACAACTGGATCGATCGCTTTCCGCCGCCGCCGAGCGGCAACCGCAAGATCCTCACCCGTAGCTTCCTGACCCGGCAGATCCGGCGCTGCGAGCGCGAGCGGCAGATGCCCGCCTCGTTCGTGGCGGTGGACTTCTACGACCAGGGCGCGGTGATCGACGTTGCCCGCCAGATCAACTCGGAACGAAAAAGCGGGCCGGCGGAGTGACCCGCGCGACCCGCTGAGGGAGGAGGTGATGCCCTTGCAGTGTGGCCCAGGACGATTCAGAAGTCCAAGACCGATCACGTCTGATATTAAGAAGTACAGCTTATGGAATTGCGACAGCTCAGATACCTGGTCACCCTGGCCGAGGAGCGGCACTTCACGAGGGCGGCCCAGCGGCTGCAGATCGCGCAGCCTGGCCTGTCGCAGCAGATCCGCAAGCTGGAGGACGAGCTGAGCACGCCGCTCGTGGATCGCACCACCCGGCACGTGGCGCTCACCGACGCCGGTGAGCGCGTGGCCGCCCGGGCGCGCAGCATCATGGGTGAGCTCGAGGCCATGCAGTCCGAGCTGGATGGCCTGCGCGGCCTGCGCACCGGCCGGGTGGTGGCCGGTGTGACGCCCACGCCGGGGCCGCTGGGCGTGGCCACGCTGCTCGGGCGCTTCCGTGCGGCCAACCCGGAGATCGACCTGGTCCTGCGCGAGGGGTTCAGCGCCGGGTTGGCCGATGCACTGCGCGCCGACACCATCGACTGCGCGTTCACCACCTGGCTCAGCCGCGAGCAGAGGCGCGGACTGGCCAGCCAGGAGGTGGCCAGCGAGCCGCTCGTGGCCGTGCTCCCCCACGGGCACCGGCTGGCCCGACGCGAACGCCTTTCGCTGAAGCACCTGGCGGGCGAGGACTTCGTGCTGTTCAGCGAGGGCGCCACCATCCGCGCGCTGGTGAACCGCACGTCCGAGCGGCTGGGCTTCCGCCCGCACGTGTCGTTCGAGGCGGGTGAGACCTCGCGCATCCGCAGCATCGTGGCCGAGGGGCTCGGGGTCAGCGTGCTACCGCGCTCGGATGCCCTGACCCCCGGCCCGCCGGTGGCGGTGGCGGAGCTGACCGACCCCGACATGGTGCACCGCGTGTTCGTGGTCCACCGCGCGGGCCGCCGGCACGGGCCCGCTGTGCGGGCGTTCCTGGAGCTGGTGGAGGCGGAGGCATGAACGTCACCTGGTTCAAGGACCCGGCGGGCAACACGTCGGCCGTCCTGCAGGAGTAGCCTCCGGGACAGGGTGTGCCGGGAAGACTGGTCGGCGACACACGTCGTCGATCCCGAAGGTCCCCTTGCCCGCACCCGTCTCTCACCTCCAGCGCTAGGTCCCGATGGGACTAGCCATCGCCATCTTCGCCGTCGCGCTGGTCGCGATCGCCACCGAGCGCATCGATCGGACCAAGGTCGCGCTGCTCGGTGCGGGGCTCGTGGTGGTCACCCACACCCTCGAGCAGGAGCAGGCGATCGAGGCGATCGACTTCAACACGATCGGGCTCCTGGCCGGGATGATGCTGATGGTCCGGCTGACCGAGACCACGGGGGTCTACACGTACCTTGCGATCAAGGCGGGCCAGCTTTCCCGCGGCCGGCCACTGGCCGTCGTGCTGGCGCTGGCCGGCACCACTGCGCTGCTGTCGGCGTTCCTGGACAACCTGACCACCGTCCTGCTGATGGTGCCGATCACGTTCCTGCTGGCGGACGCGCTGGACATCGACGCCATCCCGCTGGTGATCATCGAGGTGATCGCGTCGAACATCGGCGGCACTGCAACCCTGATCGGGGACCCGCCGAACATCATCATCGCCGGAGCCACGGGCCTCTCCTTCGCCTCCTTCATCGTCAACCTGGGGCCGATCGTGGTGGTCACGTTCGCCGTGACCACGGCCATGCTGTATCTGGCCTACCGGCCTCGCCTGCAGGTGGATGCCGACGCGCGTGCGCGTGTGATGCAGCTGGACGCCGGCGGCGGAATCGAGGATCGCGACGAGCTGCGCCGCACGGTGCCGATTCTGGTGGGCACGATCCTGGTGTTCTTCGTGCACAAGGCGATCGGCCTCGAGCCGGCGACCGTGGCGCTCTCGGGCGCGACCGTGATGCTGCTGGTCAGCAACCAGAGGATCGAGGATGCTCTGTCGGGCATCGAGTGGCCGACGCTGTTCTTCTTCCTCGGGCTGTTCGTGATGGTCGGCGCGCTAGAGGAGACGGGGGCCATCGGCGAGGTCGCGCAGGGCATCGGCGACGTGACCGGGGGCGATCGCACGGCCGAGTTGCTGGGGATCACGTGGATATCCGCCATCGGGTCCGGTGTGGTGGACAACATCCCCTTCACGGCCACCATGATCCCGGTCGTCGAGGAGCTGCACGCCGACAACGGCGGCGACGACGCCTACTGGTGGGCGCTGTCCTTGGGCGCTTGCTTCGGCGGCAACCTGACCCTGATCGCCGCCGCCGCCAACGTGGCCGCGGCGGGCATGGCCAGCCGCGCAGGCCAGCCGATCGGCTTCATGGTCTTCCTGCGCGCCGGGGTGCCGGTCACGCTGGTGTCGATTGCGCTGGCCACCGGCTACATCGCCCTGCGCTATCTATGAGGCACCGCCCATGAGCCCGCAACGCGTGACCAAGTCGATCATCCGCCAGCCGCCGCTGGTGCGGGTGCACGACACCGTCGAGGTCGCGGTGCGGGCGATCCTCGATGCCGGTCTGCCCGCCGTGCCGGTGGTCGAGGACGACGGCTCGTTGGCGGGGGTATTCGGTGAGCGCGAGTTCATGGAGGCGCTGTTTCCGCGCTACTTCTCCCAACTCAAGTCGGCCAGCTTCCTGCCCAAGGCGCTCGACGATGCGCTGGAGAAGCGCGCCGGCTGCATCCGCGAGCCTGTCGGCGACCACATGTTCATCGAGCACGTGGACGTGCCGTCGGATGCCTCCGACGGCCAGATCGCGGAGATCTTCTTCCACCACCGCGTGCTGCTGGTGCCCGTGGTGGGTGACGGTGCGGTGGTCGGCGTGATCACCCGCCGCGACTTCTTCCGCGCCCTTGCCGAGCGCGTGCTCGAGTCCTCGTGAGCGTCGCGAAGGCCGCACCCTCGTCGCCTCCGATCACGCCCTGGGAGGAGACCGAGAACCGCAGCGTGCGCGAGTTCCTCCAGACCGAGAGCGGCAGCGCCGGTCTGCTGCTGGCCGCCACCCTGCTCGCGCTCGTGTGGGCCAACTCGCCATTCTCGGGCCTCTACGACGACCTCTGGGGCCTGCATCTGAACGTCGACCTGGGCGGGCTGGCGATCGACGAGGACCTGCGCCACTGGGTCAACGACGGCCTGATGGCCTTCTTCTTCTACCTCGTGGGCCTGGAGATCCGGCGCGAGCTGTCGCTGGGTGAGCTGCGCGATCGCCGCGCCGCCGCCATCCCGGTGTTGGGAGCGTTCGCCGGCATGGCCGTACCCGCTCTGCTGTACGTGGCGGTCAACGCGGGGGGCGCCGGCGCCGGGGGCTGGGGGATCGTGATGGCCACCGACATCGCGTTCGTGCTCGGGGTAGTTGCGCTGCTCGGCGATCGCTGTCCGCCCGGCGTGCGCCTGTTCCTGCTCACGCTGGCCATCGTCGACGACATCGGGGCCGTCACGGTGATCGCCGTCTTCTACTCGTCCGGGGTGAACCTGGCGGCGCTTGCCGGGGCGGCCGGACTGCTCGGCCTGATCGTGTTGGCGCTGCGCCTGACCACATGGCGTGGTCCTGCCTACATGATGGCCGGCCTGGTGCTGTGGGCGCTTGTGCTGGGCGCGGGCATCCACCCCACGATTGCCGGCGTGGCGCTGGGTCTGGTCACGGCCGTGCATCCGCCACGGCCCGATGCCATCGCACGCGCCGCCAGCCTCGGGCGGGTGTTCCGCCGCGACCTGTCGGCCGCCGGCGGCCGCGCGACCGCACTCGAGGTCTCGCGCGCCGTGTCGCCCAACGAGCGCTTCCAGGGCGCCATCCACCCCTGGACCAGCTACGCGGTAGTGCCGCTGTTCGCGCTCGCTAATGCCGGCGTCCCGCTGGGCGCCGACTCGCTATCTCGGGCCCTCACCTCCCCGATCACGATCGGCGTGGTGGTGGGCCTGGTGGTTGGCAAGTCGGTGGGGATAACGCTGGTCTCGCTGGCCGGCCTGAAGGCCCGCGTGGGCGTGCTGCCCTCCGGGCTGGGCCGCCGGCATCTGGCCGCGGCCGCCTCGCTGGCGGGAATCGGCTTCACGGTGTCGCTGTTCGTGGCCGAGCTGGCCTTCGATGACCAGGCGCTGCGCGAGGAGGCCAAGATCGGCGTGCTGGTGGCCTCCGCACTGGCTGCCGCGATCGGCTGGGCGATCTTCAGGGCGGTCGACTCGCACGCGCCGGTCGGCGACCAGGCCGAGCGCGACCAGCACCTCGAGCCCGCGGCCGATGCCCGCAGCGACCACCACCGCGGAAGCGCGGGCGCCGCCGTCACGCTCGTGCAGTTCGGCGACTACTCGTGCCCGCACACGCGCGCGGCCGAGGGTGCCCTGGCCGGCCTGCGCGAGCAGTTCGGGGAGCGGCTCGACGTGGTGTTCCGCCACCTGCCGATCGAGGACGCGCATCCGGACGCGCCGGTGGCCGCCGAGGCGGCCGAGGCGGCTGGCGTCCAGGGCCGGTTCTGGGAGATGCACGACCGGCTGATGGCCGACAGCGACACGCTGCCGGTGGCTGAACTGGTGGCGCACGCCGAGGCGCTGGACCTGGACGTCGAGCGCTTCAGGAACGACCTGCGCTACCACGTCCACGCGCCGGCGGTGTCGGCAGACGTGGACAGCGCCAGGCGCAGCGGGGCGCCCGGTACGCCGGCCTTCTACCTGGACGGCGTGCTGCTGGGGTCCAGGGACTGGGCCAGTGGCACCTGCGAGCGGCTCTCCAGCCTGCCGTAAGGGCGGCTGGGCGAAACCCTGCAAAACGGAGGAATTTCGGCAATCGCGCCGAGCGCGTACTAGCTTCAGTCGCCGCTCCGTCTGCCGTGTTCGATCCGAGGCCCGATGCTCCGTCGCTTGTTCGCCATTGCCGTGCTTCTTTGTCTGCTGTGCGCCGGTGGCGCCGTGGGCACGCTGGCGTGGGCCGATAAGCAGGCGGGTGGCCGGATCGCGCAGGGAGTAACGGTGGAGGGCGTCGACGTCGGCGGCCTGACGGTGGCCCAGGCGCGTGCGCGGCTACAGCGGCGGATCGCCGACCCGGCGCAGGAGCCGGTGGTGGTCACCTTGGACGGCCGGCCCCAGTCGCTGGACGCGCGCAAGGCCGGCGTGCAGCCGGACGTGGCCGGCGCCGCCATGCAGGCAGCGGCAGCGGGTCGGAACGACGGGTTCATCAGCCGCGGTCTGCGCGAACTCCGCGGCGACCGGGTCGAGGCCGACATACCCTTGCCGGTCCGCATCAAGCGCGCCGAGGTAAGGCGTTTCGTGGACGGCCTGGCCAAGGCCGCCGACCGCCCCGCCACCGATGCCGGCTTCAGCGTCAGCGTGGAGAGCGTGGGCATCACCGAGGCCAAGCCGGGGCGGCGGCTGGCCGCGCGTGAGGCGCTGGCGCGCCAGGTGGAGACCGCGCTGCGCGCGCCCGGTAGCCATCGCGACCTGGCCGCCCGTACCGAGCCGGTGCGGCCCAAGGTCACCGCCGACGACCTGCGTCGTCAGAGCCCGACCGTGGTCACCGTCTCGCGGGCTGCGCGCACCATCCGCGTGTTCGACGGCGGCAAGGTCGTGACGAGCTACAAGGCCGCCGTGGGTGAGCCCAAGTACCCCACGCCGACCGGCCAGTTCAGCGTCCAGAGCATGCAGAAGGACCCGCCCTGGAACGTGCCCAACTCCGAGTGGGCCGGCGACCTGGCCGGAAAGACCATTCCCGGCGGCGACCCGGACAACCCGCTGGTCGCGCGCTGGATCGGCTTCAACGGCTCGGTGGGCTTCCACGGCACCAAGGAGGCAGGCTCGCTGGGCCAGGCCGCCTCGCACGGCTGTGTGCGCATGGACCCCGCCGACGTAAAGGACCTGTTCGAGCGGGTGCAGGTGGGCACCACGGTGTACGTCGGCGGCTAAGCGTCAATACGGCAACGCTGCCCTCGAACTACGGCAGTTCAGCGGATGTGGGCGGACCGGGGCGTCCGTACGGTCGGAGACAACCCGACCAAAGGAGAATCCCGATGAACACCTACCTCATCGAACGCGAGATCCCCGGCGCCAGCGAGCTGACCGACGAGGAGCTGCGCGGCATCACGAGCACGTCAAACGACGCCGTCGAGACGCTGCACAAACCCTACAAGTGGCTGCACAGCTACGTGGCGGGCGACAAGATCTACTGCGTCCACCAGGCCGAGAGCGAGGACGTGATCCGCGAGCACGCCACGGAGGGCGGGTTCCCCGCCAACCTGATCGTCGAAGTGGCGTCGGTGTTCGACACCACGGGCCCGCGGGACCTGCCCCGCTGATCGCGCGACGCCCGCCCGGCCGGCTGGCCGGGCGGGCGCCGCCGACCTAGACTTGGCCAATGCCCTCCGGCGTCCTGATCGGACGGGAGACCGAGCGCGCCTCACTCGAGGCGCATGTGGAGGCTGCGCTGGAGGGTCGCGGCGCCTTGGTCCTGCTGGCGGGCGAGGCAGGCGTGGGCAAGACCCGCTTCGCCGAGCAGGCACTCGGTTCCCCGGAGGCGGTGTTCGTGCGCGGGGTGGCGCGCCCGCCCACTCCGGCCTACGGGCCGATTGTCCAGGCGCTGCGGGAGTTCGCGCGCTCGCACGACCTCTCGCTCGATGGTCCGCTTCGCTCCCACCTTGCGCTGCTGCTGCCCGAGCTTGGCGAGGCGACCGCGGAGGGCGACCGCGCCACGCTGTTCGAGGCGATCCGCCTGGCGCTGATGGCGGCGGTCGAGGCCCGCCCCGGCCTGATCCTGCTGGACGACCTGCAGTGGTCCGACGATGCCACGCTCGAGCTGCTCGCCGCCCTGGCGCCGGCACTCCAGGACGTGCCACTGCTGATCGTGGCCGCCTACCGCTCGGACGAGATCCCACGGGCCCATCGGCTGCGGTGGCTGCGCAATGACCTGCGCCGGCGCAACTGCCTCTGCGAGATCGCACTGCCGCCACTCGCGCTGGAGGAGACCACAGCGCTGGCTGAAGCGGTGCTCGGCTCGGCCCCATCGAGTGGCCTGGCCGCCACCCTGTACGAGCGCACGGCCGGCATCCCCTTCTTCATCGAGGAGCTGGCCGCGGCGCTGGAGGCGGGCGGGCGGCTCGAGCCGGGCGACCAGGGCATCCAGTTGGCGCTCGACGGCGAAGTGCCGCTGCCTCAGACGATTCGCGATGCCGTGCTGCTGCGGGCCGCCGACCTCTCACCCGAGGCGCGCGCCACGGCCGAGGCGGCCGCGGTGGTCGGCAGCAGCCTCGACCTGGCCGTGGTCGCTGAGCTCGGCGGCGAGGCAGGACTGGACGAACTGCTGGCCGCCGGCCTGCTGATCGAATGCGAGCCCGGGCGCGCAGCATTCAGTCACCCGCTGGCGCGTGACGCGATCTACGAGGACATCCCCTGGCTGCGCCGGCGCACGCTGCACCGGGCGGTGGCCGAGGCGGTCAGCGATGATGCCGCGGTGGCAGCTCACTGGCTGGCCGCCGGCGACGGCGCCAAGGCGCTGGACTCGCTGATCCGCGCGGTGGACGACCGCGCCGCCGTGCACGCATACCGCGACGCGGCGCGCCTGAGCCGCCAGGCGCTCGACCGGTGGCCGGAGGGCGAGCGGGCGGCGGAGCGAATCGGGGTGCTGGAGCGCTACGCCCGCTTCGCCGAGCTGTCCGGCGAGCTGAACGACGCGGCGCGCGCGCAGCGTGAGGTGGTGGCGGCGCGGCGCTCGGAGGACACCGGCCGCGCGCTGGCCGACGCCCAACGCAGGCTGGCCACGATCTACGAGTTGCAGGGCGACCGCGACCGCGCGCTGGTCGCACGCAACGTGGCTGCGGACGCCTTCGCCGCCAATGGCCTCCCAGGCGACGCCGCGGTGGAGCGCCTGACGGCCTCGGGCTACCTGCACAGCGCCGGCCGCTACACCGATGCGCTCGAGCTGACGGCGCGCGCCGGCGAAGACGCCGCACGCGCCGAGCGGATCGACCTGCGTGCCCGCATCCTCGGCCTGCAGGGCGTGACGCGGGTGAAGGGCGGCGACTACGACGCCGGGGTCGAGCAGATCCGTGCTGGTCTTTCGCTGGCGCTCGAACACGGGCTGACACTGACGGCCGCAGAGGTCTACCAGCGGCTGGGGACGGCCCAGGAGATCACCGGCGACTACGGCGGCGCGCGCGACGCGCTGGCCACCGCGGTCGGATTCTGCGAGACCGGCGGGGGCGAGGCGATGCAGTACACGTGCCTCAGCTGTATGGCCTACGTGCTGCGCGAGCTGGGCGACTGGAAGCGCGCGGTCGAGCTTTGCCACGAGCTGCGCCATCCTTACGCCTCGCCCGACCAGACCTGCGTGGCGGACGGCGTGCTCGGCATGATCCGGGCCTTCCAGGGCGACCTCCGGAGCGCACGCCCGCTGCTCGCCCAGTCGCTCGAGACGGCGAAGCGCCTGAACGTGGTGTCGATGACCGTGGACTCTGCTGCCGCGCTTGCGTGGCTGGACGAGCAGGAGGGCGACGTCCACGGCGCGCGCGAGCATGCGCAGTTCCTGCTGGACCGCTGGACCCGCAGTGAGGACCACCATTACGCGGTGTGGGGCCTGCGCTGGGCAGCCTGTTTCTTCGCTCGCCACGGTGACCTGGCCGAGGCGCGCGCGTGCGCCGACGCGTTGTCGAGCATCGCCACGACCACGGGCCACGCAGACGCCCTCGCGGCGCTGGCCCACGCTCTGGGTGAGACTGCGCTTGCCGACGGCGAGGCCGCTGCCGCCGTGGAGCAGATGACGCGGGCAGTAGGGCTGCACGAACAGCTGGAGATCCCGTTCGAGCGAGCCCAGGTACAGCTCCGGACAGGCGTGGCGTTGGCCGCGGCGGGTGAACGCGAGGCCGGGCTGGAGCAGATGGCCAAGGCGCACACCACCGCACGGCGCCTGGGTGCCGCGCCCCTGGCGGCGGAGATCGCCGCCGAGGTGGCCAGGCTCGGCGAGTCGGTGCAGCAGCGTCTGGGCAAGCGCGCCGCGGCCGACCACGACAACGCCGGACTTTCGGGCCGCGAGCTCGAGGTGGTGCGCATGGTGGCCACCGGGCGCACCAACCGCGAGATCGCCGCAGACCTGGTGTTGAGCACGCGCACGGTTGACATGCACGTGCGCAACATCCTGAACAAGCTGCGCTGCCGCACGCGCACGGAGGCGGTGGCCAAGGCGGGGGAGCTGGGGCTGCTGGCGTAGGCTCCGTCGCATGAGCACGATCGCCACCCCCGGAGCCGACGCCTACACCCTCCCGCAGGAGTTCAAGGACTTCCGGGACACCATCCGCGACCTTGTGGCCGGTGAGATCGCACCCCGCGCGGCCGAGATCGACCGCACCGGCGAGTACCCGTGGGATGTGCGCAAGGCCCTGGCCGAGCACGACATCCTGGGCCTGCCCTTCCCGGAAGAGCTGGGCGGCACCGGCACCGGCACGCTGATGCTGAACGTGGCGGTGGAGGAGATCGCCAAGGCGTGTGCGTCGAGCGCGCTGATCCTGATGGTGCAGGAGCTGGGCACGCTGCCGATCCAGCTGCACGGCACCGAGGACCAGAAGCAGCAGTGGCTGCCCGCGTGCGCGTCGGGCGAGAAGTCGCCCGCCTTCTGCCTGTCCGAGCCCGAGGCCGGGTCGGACCCGAGCGCGATGCGCACCAGCGCCGTCAAGGACGGCGACGACTGGGTCATCAACGGCACCAAGAACTGGATCACCAACGCCACGATCGCCGACTTCTACGTGGTGTTCGCCGTGACCGACCGTGAGAGCAAGCGGATCTCGGCGTTCGTGGTCGAAAAGGACGCGCCGGGCTTCTCGGTGCCCAAGCTCGAGCACAAGATCGGCATCAAGGGCTCGCCCACCGGCCAGCCCGTGTTCGAGGACGTGCGCGTGCCGGCCGACGCGCTGATCGGCGAGGAGGGCCGCGGCATGAAGGTCGCGCTGTCCACGCTGGAGCGCACCCGCCTGGGCGCCGGCGCGCAGGCGGTGGGCATCGCCCAGGGCGCCACCGACTACGCCACCCAGTACGCCAAGGAGCGCGTGTCGTTCGGCAAGCCGATCATCGAGCACCAGGCCATCGCCTTCAAGCTGGCCGACATGGAGACCAAGACGGCCGCCGCGCGCGAGCTGCTGTACACCGCATGCGCCAAGGCGGACCGAGGCGACCCGGACCTGGGCAAGTACTCGTCGATGGCCAAGCTGTTTGCCTCCGACACCGCGATGGACGTGACCGTGGACGCGGTCCAGGTGCTGGGCGGCTTCGGCTACGTGAACGAGTACCCCGTGGAGCGGATGATGCGCGACGCCAAGATCACCCAGATCTACGAGGGCACCAACGAGATCCAGCGCATGGTGATCTCGCGCTCGATGGCGTGAGCGCGTGAAGCCGCCGCGGGTCACCTCCTCGCGGACGGTCTACGAGAACCGCTGGCTTCGCCTGCGCGAGGACCAGCTGGAACGTGCGGACGGCTCGCCCGGCCTGTACTCGGTGGTCGAGAAGGCGCCGGCGGCCGTGATCCTGCCGCGACACGCAGACTGCACCGTGACGCTGGTGGAGCAGTACCGCCACCCGGTGGGGGAGCGGTTCTGGGAGCTGCCCCAGGGCGCGCTGGACCACGACGGCGACGCCGCCGACGGCGAGCACATCGCGCGCACCGAGCTGGCGCAGGAGACCGGGCTGCGCGCCGGCGCGCTCGAGCACCTGGGGCGGCTGCACTTCGCCTACGGGATCTCGAACCAGTACTTCGACGCCTGGCTGGCCACCGGGCTGACCGAGGGCGAGCAGGCGCTGGAGGCCGAGGAAGAGGGGCTGCGCGTGGGCCGGTTCGCGCTGGCCCAGGTGGAGGAGATGATCCGCGCCGGCACGATCACCGACGCCGCGAGCGTGGCCGTCTTCGGCCTGCGCGCGCTGGCGCCAGGGTTGCGGGAGGTCTAACTTGAGCGTATGAGCACGCGGACCCTGACCGCGTGCGCCGCGCTGGTCACGGCGCTCGTTCTGCCGGCGGCAGCGTCGGCCGGCGCCCGCGACGACGCTCGGGTGCAGCGCGGCCTGAGGGCTTTGGTGCATGCCGAGGGCGGGCCGCCCGGGGCGATCGCCACGATGTGGCGCGGGGGCCGGACCACGGTCCTGCGGGCAGGCTACGGCGACCGCGCCAGGCGCCGGCGGCCGCGGGCGGAGGACCACATGCGGATCGCCAGTGTGGCGAAGGCGTTCAGCGGCGCCGTGGCGCTGCGGCTGGTACGCGACGGCCGGCTCGGGCTGGACGACACGATCGCCCGGCACCGGCCCGACCTGCCGGCCGCCTGGGCAGGTGTGACGGTGCGCCAGCTGCTGGGCCACACCAGCGGGGTGCCCGACTACACGAAGTCCGTCGGTTTCCTGACGCAGTTCCGCACCGCGCCGAGGGCGTACGTGTCGCCGGCCACGATCGTGTCCTGGGTGGCAGCCGACCCGCTCGGGTTCAGTCCCGGCTCGCGCTACGAGTACTCCAACACCGACAACGTCGTGGTCGGCCTGATCGCCGAGCAGGTGACCGGCCGGGCCTACGGGAGCCTGCTCGACGAGTACGTGTTCGGGCCGCTGGGACTGCGCGAGACCACCTTTCCGGGCTCGACCCCGCTGCCGCGCCCGTTCATCCACGGTTACATCGCCGAGCCCGGCAAGCGGGCCCAGGACGTGAGCGCGCTGCTCAGCCCGTCCGGGGCGTGGGCGTCGGGGGCGATCGTGTCCACGCCGCGCGAGCTGGCCACGTTCATGCGCGGGTACGTCTCCGGCAGGCTGTTCGGCACCGCCGCCCGGCTCGAGCAGCGCCGCTTCTTCGCGGGTGGCCGGTCCAGTCCGCCCGGCCCGGGTGCGAACTCGGCGGGCCTGGCCCTGTTTCGCTACCGCACCCGCTGCGGAACGCTGTACGGCCACACGGGCAACTTCCCCGGCTACGTGCAGTGGGCGGCCGCCAGCTCGGACGGCCAGCGCGTGGTCACGACGTCGCTGAACATCCCGGCACCCGGGGGCGCGTTGCTCAGGCGACTTCGGAGTGTGCAGGCGGACGCGGTCTGCGCGCTGCTGCGCGACTGACCCCGGCGCGGCTGGCCCGGTGGGCGGCCAGGTCGATCACGTCGGCCGGCTCATGGCCGCCCTCGATCGCCACGATCTGCATCAGGCAGCCGCAGCCGTCGCAGACCACGGCCTCGGCGGCATCCAGCGAGCCGGCGAACGCGCCGATCTCGTCGCAGTCTTCGTCCGAGCAGGTGAGCAATGTGGTGAACATGACTCGGTCATCGTGGGAGCTGGCTCGGACGGCTGCAAGAAGCCTTGCAATCGGGGCTGTTTCTCAGCCGTCGTCCTGCCTGAAGGCCCAGCGGATCTCTTCGGTCGAGAGTTCGCTGGCCAGGCAGGCCAGGAGCTTCATCCGGGCCGCCTGCGGCGACAGGAACCCGGCCGCGATGATGCCCGTGTTGCGCAGGTCGCGTTCGGACCCGGCGTAGCCGTAGGTGGAGTTCAGCACCACGCCGCGCTCGGGCCGGCAGTAGGCCACCACAGGGATCCGCCGCGCTGCTTCGGCCCATACGTCCAGCAGCGGCGGCCCCAGGTGGCCGGCGCCAAGGGTGCCGATGATCACGCCGTCCGGTTCGGTCGCCAGGGCGGCGTGGGCCAGCGTCCCGTCGTCGCCCGCCATCGTGGGCACCACCAGCACCCGCTTGGCCAGGTTCTGCGGGTCCAGCGGTGGGTTGCGCGGGATCTTCGACCAGATGATCGGGTGCCCCTCGGTCACGCGGCCCAGCGGCCCGGTCTGGGGCGAGGAGAACGCCACCAGCGACGTGGTGTCGGTTTTGCGCACGCAGCGGGCGTGGTGGATCTCGCCGCCGAACACCACCAGCACGCCCATGCCGGCGGCGGCCTCGCTGGCAGCCACGCTGACCGCGTCGCTGAGGTTGGCGGGACCGTCGGCGCCCGGGGCGGACGCCGGACGGATGGCGCCGGTGACCACGATCGGCGCCTCCGCGTCGTGCACCACGTCGGCCAGCATCGCCGTCTCCTCCATCGTGTCGGTGCCGTGGGTGATCACCACGCCGATCCCGCGCCGGGCGGCGTCCCTGGCCGCGCGGCAGATCTTCAGCTGGTCCTCCAGCGTCAAGTGCGCGCTGGGCACGTTGATCACCGTCTCGGCGTCGATGCCGTGGCGGTTCTCCAGACCCGGCATCGAGGCCAGCAGGGCGGCCCCGTCCAGCTCGGGGGTCACGCCGCCGTTGCCGTCGCTGGTCATGGCGATCGTGCCGCCTGCGGCCAGCACGCGCACACGCCGAGTGCCCTCGGCCTGGAGATGCTCTCTCATGCGAGGAGCACTCTAGAAGGGCTCACCAGGCGATATTCCGCCGCCGCCGACGCTCATCCACGTCGTCCAGCAGCTCGGCCAGCTCCAGCACCGAGTCGTCGGTCGGAAAGAACGGCTTGCCCGAGGGGCTGCGCAGCTTGGCCAGTCCGAGCAGCTCGGAGCTGCGGGTGCTCTCGCGCCGGCGAGAGCGGCTGGCGGCCGTTCCCACCGCCAGCGCGACGAGGGCCACGAGCACGGCCAGCGCGGCGACGATGATCAGGATCAGGTTCATCGCGGGACAGCCAGTATTGCGGAGCAGGCTGACGCCCCGACTACCCTCGAACCATGTTCGATCACGCCCGCGCCCCGTTGAAGGCCGCGCTGGTTGCCGCGTTCACGGTCGGCGTCGTGCTGTTCCTGGTCGACCCGCCGTCGCTGTCCGGCCTGCCCGGCATGGCCATCTGGATCGGCGGAGCTGCGGCCCTGATCCTGATGACGGCGTGGGTGTTCGTGGCGATGATGGGCGACGACGGGCCCAGCGAGCAGCAGTTCGACCGCATCGTCGAGCGCAGCGAGGCGCTGGCGCGCCTGCCCGTCCCCGAGCTGCCGCCGGACGAGTTCGACGAACTGGTCACCGAGGCCATCGACGACCTGCCCGCCCAGTTCCGCGACCTGCTGGAGACCACGCCGGTCGTGGTCTCGCGCCACGGCCGCGAGTACCACGCCTACGGCCACTACATCGGTGACACGGTCGCCCGCGACGACCACCCCGACCGGATCATCATCTACCGCGACACCCTGGAGCGCGACTTCGGCCACGACCGCGAGCTGCTGCGCGCCCAGGTCACCCGCACCGTCCGCCACGAGCTGGCCCATCACCTGGGCTGGAACGAGACTGGCGTGGAGCGGCTCGGGTTGTAGCCTGACGGGCCACCTGGAGAGGTGTCCGAGTGGCTTAAGGAGCGCGATTGGAAATCGCGTGGGCGGGGTTGACCCGTCTCGAGGGTTCGAATCCCTCCCTCTCCGCTCGCGAAGTCAGGCCGCGCGGCGTACGTCCGGTGCGCTGCCGCCGCCCTTGGCGGGCTCCGCGTCGGCGTAGCCGACGGCCTTGAGGGCGCCTGCGCAGTCCTCGCAGCGCAGCTCGCCGATGGCGTCGGCGTTGCCTTCCGCCTCGAAGGCGGCACGGCATTCGCGGTTCTGGCAGACAAGGAGGGCCAACATGGGGCGATGGTCGGCGCCGCTGCGGACGGAACGCCCGTCAGGCCTGCTCGCGGGGGGATATCAGCCGGATGTGCCGGCTGGCGACCATGAGCACGGCCTCGGTGTGGGGCTCGCCGCCATCCAGCGGCGAGAGCGTGGCGTCCTGGAGGGTCAGGAACTGGACGTCGCGGCGGTTCACGTGGTCGGACAGCCGGCTGCCCAGTCCCTCGGCGGGCAGGGTCATCTTCCCGGCGATCCGGTAGCGGTCGGTTTCCAGCACGACGTCGTCCTTGCGTAGATCCACGGTGGCGATCCTAGACATCGAAGATACGGTTGACGTAGATGAAGCCAAGCGCCGCCACCGCCGCGGTGTTCGAGCCGGTGTCACCCCCGTCCACGTTCGAGGAGACGGTCGAGCGGCTGGGCACGGCCATCCGGCTCGGGCTGCTGGCGCCCGGTTCGCAGCTGCCGGCCGAGCGCGACCTGGCCCATCAGCTCAGGATCTCGCGCTCGACACTGCGCCAGGCGCTGACCACTCTGGTCCAGAGCGGCCACCTGGTGGCCTTTCGGGGGCGCTCGGGCGGCACGTTCGTGACCGCCGACCCGCCGCTGTCGGACGCCGGCGTTGCAGAGCCGCTGGGGGCCGAGGCGTGGGCAGTGCTGGAGGAGCGGGTGGCCGCCGAGACGGGCGCCATCGTCTTCGCCTGCGAGCGCGGGCGTGCCGAGGACCTCGAGCGCCTGGCCGACACAGTTGAACGGATAGCGGCGGCAGAGGACTTCGCCGAGTACCGGCGGCTGGACACGCGCTTTCACATCGGCATCGCCGAGGCGGCCCGGTCGCCCCGGCTGGTCACGGCCATGACCGAGGCCCAGGGCAACCTGAGCGACCTGCTGGCTCGGATCGCACACCCCCCGCAGGTGCTCACCCGCAGCAACTCACAGCACCGGCGGCTGGTGGGGTTGCTGGCCCGCCGCGACGTGCCGCGCGCGGTGCGGCTGATTCGCGACCACACCCAGGGCACCGAGCACATCCTGGCCGGGCTGCTGCCGGCCCCCGCCGGCATCTCCGTGACTGCCGAACGGCAGTCGCCGCTCCAGCCCGTGTAGCCGGGCTCGGGCCGTAGGCGCCGCCAGCCATACTGCGGCTCCATGAACCTGATCTCCCCACTGCGCTGGGTGGCCGTCGCCGAGGCCACCAGTTTCCTTGCCCTGCTTGTGGCCACCGCCATCAAGTACTCCGCCGATGCTCCGCTGGGCGTGAGCATCCTCGGCCCTATCCACGGGTTGCTGTTCGTGGCCTACGTGGCGCTGGCGCTGATGGTTTGGAAGCCGGCCGGCTGGAGCACCTCCATCGGGATCGCCGTGCTGGTGGGAGCGGTGCTGCCCTTCGGCGGGTTCGTGGTGGACCGCAGGATCCTGCGCGACGCCGAGCCCCAGCCGGCCTAGGGGCGCGCCGCCCCTAGCCACTTCTCGAAGCTTTCGTCGTCGGCCGTCGCCGCCAGCCGGTCGAAGTGCTCGCGCGCGTAGCCCTCGAAGTCGAAGTCCAGGTCGGACACGGTGCCCTGGACCACGCCCCACATGGCCTCGCGAAAGTCGCTCATGTACCGCATCAGGCCCAGCGCGGCGCGCCGCCGGTCGTCGGGGGGCTGATCGAAGTAGGCGGCCAGCAGGCGATCCTCCTCATCCGGGCCCAGACCGTTGTTCACGGCCAGGTTGCCCAGGTCGAACCAGCGATCGCCGCTGCCCGCGTACTCCCAATCGACGATCCAAATCCTGTCGCCATCCACAAGCAAGTTGCCGGCCAGCAGGTCGTTGTGGCACAGCACCGGCGCATGCTCGCCCGCGTCGCCCAGCGCCGCCTCGATCCGCTTCGCGCGCGCGTGCGCGGGCGCGAAATCGTCCGGGATCGAAGCGCCGCGCCGGCGCGCCGTGGCGTCGTAGTCCTCCACGACCCGGAACGGCGAGAAAGCAACGCGCGGTGCCTGACCCCCTTGGTGCAGACGGGCCAGGGTGCGGGCCAGGTTCTCCAGCAGCCCCGGCTCGCGCAGATCCTCCTCGGTGACCTGGCGGCCCGGGACGAACTCGCACACCAGGCACGGCGGGTCCTCCAGGACCGCAGTCACCGGCGGCGCGACCCCCAGCTCCGCTGCGGCCGACGCCGCCCGCCCCTCGGCTGCACGATCGATGCCCAGCAGCTCGGTGTCCCGGCCCGGCAGGCGGATCACGTGCTCGCGGCCGGCGAACGTGGCCCGGTAGTTGCGGTTGGTGATCCCGCCCTCCAGCGGCCGGGGTTCGCCCTCCAGGGGACCCAGCAGTGGAATCAGGCGATCAAGGAACGGCTGGAGCTCTGACATGTGGGCAGGAAACGTCGGACAATCCGGCGGTTGACTTGTATCGGGCGCCGGGCGTAGGGTCGCAGCAACCCATAGGTGGGGCCGGCAAACCTTTACGAGGAGAGGGCCTTGGCGACCGACTCAGTAGCTGTTCAGGACGCGGACGAGAAGCTCCTAGCGGAGATGGGCTACAGGCAGGATCTGAAGCGAGCCTGGGGTGGGTTCTCGAACTTCGCGATCTCGTTCACGATCATCTCGGTCCTCGCGGGCTGCTTCACCACCTATGGCCAGGCATGGAACAACGGTGGCCCGGTGGCCATCTCGTGGGGCTGGCCACTGATCTCGATCCCGATCCTGATCATCGGCTTCTGCATGTCCGAGTTGGTGTCCAAGTACCCCACGGCCGGCGGCATCTACTGGTGGGCGGCCAAGCTGGGCGGCCCGGTATGGGGCTGGTTCACCGGCTGGTTCAACCTCGTGGGCCTGGTCGGCGTGGTGGCCTCGGTGCAGTACGCCTGCGCGACGTTCATGAACGCGCTGTTCGGCTACTTCGAGTTGAACTTCATCCTCAACTTCGCCGACGACAAGCACATCCTGGGCGAGACGTTCGCGATCTTCCTGGTGATCCTCGTGGCCTCGGCGCTGGTGAATATCTTCAACACGCACCTGCTGGCGCTGGTCAACACCGTCTCGGTTGGCGTGCACGTGCTGGGGGTGGCTGTGATCATCGGGATCCTCGTCGTGGTCCCCGACAACCACCAGAGTTTCGACTTCGTGTTCACCGAGCGGATCAACAACTCCGGCTTCGGTGGTGGTGCGATGTACTGGTTCTACGTGCTGCCGCTGGGCTTTCTGCTGACCCAGTACACGATCACCGGCTTCGACGCCTCGGCCCACATCTCCGAGGAGACCAAGGGCGCATCGGTGTCGGCGGCCAAGGGCGTGTGGCGGTCGATCTTCTACTCGGCGCTGATCGGCTGGTTGGTTCTGCTGGCCATCACCTTTGCCGCCACCGACGTCGGCGCGGTCAACGACGGCGGCGGCGGCTCACTGGCCATCTTCGACAGCGCGCTCACCCTGACGGCCACCAAGGTGATCGTGCTCATCTCCACCATCGGCCAGCTGTTCTGCGGCGTCGCCTGCCTGACCAGCGCCTCCCGCATGTGCTTCGCCTTCTCGCGCGACAAGGGACTGCCCGGCTCGGCCAGGCTGTCCAAGGTCAATAAGGACGGCGTTCCGGTGGCCGCCGTGATCACCATGGCCACAGCGGCGCTGCTGATCACCCTGCCCGCACTCGAGGGCGACGGCGCCTTCCCGTACGCGTTCTTCGCGGTGGTGTCGATCACCGTGATCGGTCTCTACATCGCCTACGTGATCCCCATCTTCCTGCGCTGGCGGGTGGGCGACGCGTTCGAGCCGGGGCCGTGGACCAACGGCAAGAAGTACAAGTGGATGAACCTGTTCTCAACGATCTGGGTCGGGATCATCACCGTGATCTTCTGCCTGCCGTTCACGCCTGCCGCGGTGCCGTTCAACGACGAGTTCGACTGGAAGGCCGTGAACTACGCCCCCATCACCGTGCTCACGGTGCTGCTGATCGTGGGCATCTGGTGGAAGGTCAGTGCCCACAAGCACTTCCAGGGTACGGTCCGCCAGATCGACCTCGACGAAGCCGGCCTGGCCAAGGAGATCAGCTGATCAGGCCGGCGAAGCGGCGACCACTAGCCTCGGGCGCGTGAACGTCGACGAGCTCAAGCAGGCGGTCAAGGACGGCTCGGTGGACACCGTGCTGCTGGCCATTGCCGACATGGAGGGCCGCCTACAGGGCAAGCGGCTGACCGCAGCGCACTTCGTGGATGACGTGCTCGAGCACGGGGCCGAGGGCTGTAACTACCTGCTGGCCGTGGACGTCGACATGGAGACGGTGGACGGCTACGAGATGGCGTCCTGGGAGCGCGGCTACGGCGACTTCCAGATGGTGCCCGACCTGGACACGCTGCGGCCGATCCCGTGGCACCCCGCCACCGTGCTGGTCATGGCCGACCTGCAGTGGCACGGCGGCGACGAGGTGGTGGCCAGCCCGCGCCAGATCCTGCGCCGCCAGCTGGCCCGGCTGGCCGAGCGTGGGTGGACCGCCATGGCGGGCACCGAGCTGGAGTTCATGCTCTTCAAGGACACCTACGAGGACGCCTGGACGTCGGGTTACCGCGACCTGCATCCGGCCAACCTCTACAACGTGGACTACTCGCTGCTGGGCACCGCTCGGGTCGAGCCGCTGATCCGCCGCATCCGCAACGAGATGGCCGGCGCGGGGATGAGAGTCGAGAACTCCAAGGGCGAGTGCAACTTCGGCCAGCACGAGATCAACTTCCACTACGGCGAGGCCCTGAGGGTGTGCGACGACCACGCCATCTACAAGAACGGCGTCAAGGAGATCGCCGCGCAGGAGGAGATGGCCATCACCTTCATCGCCAAGTTCAACGAGCTGGAGGGCAACTCGTGCCACATCCATTGCTCTCTCGCCACGGCGGACGGCGCGAACGCCTTCGGCGATGACCGTCAGCTGTTCGACCGCTTCGTGGCCGGCCAGCTGGCTTCGATGCGCGAACTGACGCTGTTCTTCGCCCCGCAGATCAACTCGTACAAGCGCTTCGCCGACGGCTCGTTCGCGCCCACCGCGGTGGCGTGGGGTGAGGACAACCGCACCTGCGCCATCCGCGCCGTCGGGCACGGGCGCTCGCTGCGGTTCGAGAACCGGCTGCCGGGCGCCGACGTGAACCCCTACCTGGCGCTCGCGGCCATGATCGCCGCCGGCCTGCGCGGCATCGACGAGGAGTTGGAGCTGGAGCCGGCGCTGGAGGGCAACGCATACACCGCCGGCCGCGAGCGCGTGCCCGCCAACCTGCGCGACGCACGGGAGCTTTTCGCCGGCTCCGAGCTGGCCCGCGAGGCGTTCGGCCAGGAGGTCGTGGACCACTACCTCAACCACGCCGACGTGGAGATGAAGGCCTTCGACGCAGCCGTCACCGACTGGGAGAAGGTCAGAGGGTTCGAACGGCTTTGACGGTGGCCGTCGGTATCTGCGCGGCCATCGAGCAGGTCCGATGGGGTGCCTGGGACACCGAGGTCCACCTGGCGCCGCGCAACTACGCGCGCGCCGTGCAGGACGCGGGCGCGGTGGCGCTGATTCTGCCCCCGGACGATCACGCGCTGGAGGACCCGGCCCGCGTGCTGGACCACGTGGACGTCCTGATTCTGGCCGGCGGCGCCGACGTGGACCCCGCCAGCTACGGCGCCCATCCGCACGCGGAGACCAAGGGCAACCGGCCCGAGCGCGACCGCTTCGAGCTGGCGCTGACCCACGCGGCACTGGAGCGTGACATGCCGGTTCTGGGTATCTGTCGCGGCATGCAGATGCTCAACGTGGCCTGTGGCGGCACCATCGACCAGCACCTGCCGGACAGCCTTGGCCACGAGGACCACCGCCACACCCCCGGCACCTTCGGCGACCACGAAGTGCGCCTGGAGCCGGGCTCGCTGGCCGAGCGGGCGGCAGGGAGCGCGTCGGTCCCCGTGAAGTCCCACCACCACCAGGGTGTATCCGAGTTGGGCGAGGACCTGGTGGTCACGGGGCGGTCCGAGCCGGACGGCGTGATCGAGGCCATCGAGCTGCCGGGCCGCCCGTACGCGCTTGGCGTGTTGTGGCACCCCGAGGAGGACGTGCGCGCGAACGTGATCAAGTCCCTGGTGGAGGCTGCGTCGTGATCTCGGTGGTCGAGCCGGCGACCGCGGAGGTCATGGCCGAGATCCCGCGCGCGGGAGCCGACGATGTTGACGCGGCGGTGGAGCGGGCCAAGGCCGCGTTTCCGGCCTGGCGCGCAGTCGAGCCGGCCGAGCGGTCGGCGCTGCTGCGCGCGCTTGCGGACGCGATCGAGGCCCGCGCCGACGACCTGGCCGTGCTCGAGGCCCGCAACGCCGGCAAGCCGATCGGCGACGCCCGCGGCGAGATGGGCATGGTGGTCGAGACGTTCCGCTACTACGCGGGTGCCCCCGAGCGGCTGCTTGGCGACACGATCCCGGTGGCCGGGGGCCTGGACATGACCTTCCGCGAACCGCTGGGAGTGGTGGGCCTGATCGTGCCCTGGAACTTCCCGCTGGTCATAGCCGCCTGGAAGCTGGGCCCCGCGCTCGCGGCCGGCAACACGGTGGTGCTCAAGCCAGCGGAGCTGACGCCGCTGACGGCGGTGGAGCTGGAGAAGATCGCATCCGAGGTGCTGCCCGCGGGCGTGCTCAACGTGGTGGCGGGCCCCGGCAGCGTGTGCGGCGCGCGGCTGGTCGAGCACCCCGACGTGGCCAAGGTGGCGTTCACCGGCTCGACCGAGGTTGGCCGCGGCATCGCCCGCCAGGCGGCCGACACGATCAAGCGCGTGACGCTGGAGCTCGGGGGCAAGTCGGCCAACATCGTGTTCGCCGACGCCGACCTCGAAGCGGCTGCGGCCGCCGCGCCGATGTCGGTGTTCGGCAACGCCGGCCAGGACTGCTGCGCACGCTCTCGCATCCTGGTCCAGCGCGACGCCATGGACCGCTTCACCGAGCTGCTGGACGCGGCGGTGCGCGAGGTGCGCGTGGGCGATCCCCTGGACGAGTCGACTCAGATGGGCCCGCTGATCTCGGCCGCGCACCGCGACGAGGTGGCCTCGTTCGTGCCCGACGACGCGCCGGTGGCCACCCGCGGCAGCGCACCGGAGGGCGAGGGCTTCTGGTACCCGCCGACCGTGCTGGCGCCCGTCGACCAGCACGACCGCGCGGCGGTGGAGGAGATCTTCGGCCCGGTGGTATGCGTGATCGCCTTCGACGACGAGGCCGACGCGGTGGCCAAGGCCAACGACACCATCTATGGCCTGTCCGGATCGGTCTGGACGCGCGACGGGGCCAAGGCGCTGCGGGTGGCCCGCGCCGTCGATACGGGTGTGCTGTCGATCAACTCCAACACCTCGGTGCGGGTGAGTACTCCGTTCGGTGGCTTCAAGCAGTCCGGCGTGGGCCGCGAGCTGGGCCCGCACGCGCTGGACCACTACACCGAGGTCAAGAACGTCTACATCGCCACCTGATGGGACGACTCGACGACAAGGTCTGCGTGATCACCGGCACGGCCTCGGGCATCGGCGCTGAGATGGCGCGGGTGTTCAAGGGCGAGGGCGCGACGGTGGTGGGGGTGGACCTGAACGAGTCCGAGACGGTGGACATCAACATCCGCGCGGACGTGACCGACGAGCAGCAGGTGGCCGGCATGTACGGCCGCACCAAGCAGGAGTTCGGCCGCGTGGACGTGATCGTCAACAACGCCGGCATCAACCCGCCTGAGGACAAGAGCGTGCTGGACACTCCCGTCGAGACCTGGCAGTGGGTGCAGGACGTGAACGTGCGCAGCGTCTTCCTGTGCTGCAAGCACGGAATCCCCCACCTGCTGGAGGGCGGCGGCGGCTCGGTCATCAACACCGCCTCGTTCGTGGCGGTCATGGGCGCGGCCACGTCGCAGATCTCCTATACGGCGTCCAAGGGCGCGGTGCTGTCGATGTCGCGCGAGATGGGTGTGCAGTTCGCGCGCCAGGGCGTGCGCGTGAACGCGCTCTGCCCGGGCCCGGTGGACACGCCGCTGCTGCAGGAGCTGTTCGCCTCCGACCCGGCCAAGGCGGCACGGCGGCTGGTGCACGTGCCGACGGGCCGCTTCGGCCAGGCGCGCGAGATCGCCGACGCCGCCCTGTTCCTGGCCTCGGACGAATCCAGCTATGTCAACGCCACCACGTTCCTGGTGGACGGCGGCCTGTCAGGCGCCTACGTGACGCCCGAGTAGGGCGGGTTGACCGCCCTCCGCAGCGGGCGTAGCGTGGACTGGTCAGCCCAGTCCGAAGGAGGTGTGGAGATGGACCGGAAAATGGCCGATTGCCGCAGGTTCGCGAGCGAGACCAACTGCACGATGACCCTCATCGGCGAGGAGGAGGAGGTGGTTGCCACTGCTGCGGAGCACGCGAAGTCGGTGCACGGGCACGAGGACACGCCGGAGTTCCGTGAGCAGATCCGCGGGATGCTCGAGCCGGAGGCGGCCTATACGCCAGGCGCCCGCGAGCAGGAGCCAATGCCGAGCTGAGAGCTAGCTGGTGGGCGCTCCGGCGGGAGGGCGCCCTTCAGCTGCGAAGGCCAGGAAGCGCCGGAATAGGCCGCGACCCAGCTCGTTCCAGACCGGCATCTCGAGGTCGTTCTGGGCCTGGAGCGCGACCGGGTCCAGGCGCATGGCCACGGCGTCCTGGTCGTGGTAGTACTGCCGGGTCCACTGGGCAGCGTCGGCCGCCGACACCTCGGCGTGGAACTGGATCCCCCAGGCCGGGGCATCGGCCAGCCGGAAGCCCTGGAGGCAGTGCTCGCTGCAAGCCAGCGGCACCGAGCCCGCGGGCGGCACGGCCACGTACGAGTGCCACTGGAAGCTGACGAACCGCTCGGGTAGGCCCTCGAACAGCGGGTCGTCCTCCGCGCCGGCCTCCAGCCCCACCTCGTACCAGCCGATCTCGGGCACCGGCGCGCGCTGCACCAGGCCGCCGGCCGCCTTGGCCACCAGCTGCGCCCCCAGGCACACGCCCAGCGTCGGCACGCGCCGGGAGAGCAGCTCGCTGACCACGCGCAGGTCCTCGGCCATCCACGGATAGGCCTCCGTGTCCTCCACGTTGGCGGCGGCCCCGAGCACCAGCGCGGCGTCCGCGGCGTCGACCGCGGGGGCCGGCTCGCGGTCGGCCTTCCAGGGCACCAAGTCCGCGCCGGGAACGTTGGTGAACACGCCCGGCCCGGCGTCGTCCTGGTGGATGATCGTGAGTACGCGCATCACGACCGCAGTCTGCCTGTCAGGCTTCGCGCGTGCTCTTCGGCCTGGCCATGTTTCCCGCCGACTACGCGGCTCCGCCGCACGAGGTTGCCCCGCTGGTGGAGCAGCACGGGTTCGAGTCGCTGCTGTTCCCCGAGCACACCCATATCCCGGTCAGCCGCGACACGCCGTATCCGGCCGGCGGCGAGCTCCCGCCCGAGTACAGCCATACGCTCGATCCGTTCGTGGCGTGCACCGCCGCGGCCATGGTCACCACCGGCCTGAAGGTGGGCACGGGCATCTGCCTGGTGGTGGAACGCGACCCGATCATCACCGCCAACGAGGCGGCGTCGGTCGACCACCTGTCCGGCGGGCGCTTCCTGTTCGGCGTGGGCGCCGGCTGGAACGTGGAGGAGATGGCCAACCACGGCACCGACGCCTCGAAGCGCTTCGGACTGATGGCCGAGCGGGTCGAGGCGATCAAGGCCATCTGGACCGAGGACGAGGCGGCCTACCACGGCAAGCGCGTGGACTTCGACCCGATCTGGTCGTGGCCCAAGCCTGTGCAGCAGCCGCACCCGCCGGTGCTGGTCGGCGGCAACGGCAAGACGACGCCCGACCGCGTCCTGGCCTTCGGCGACGAGTGGATGCCCAACCGCGTGGGCGACGACGAGAAGATCGCGGCGCGGATCGAGAAGGTCATCCGCCGCGGGCGCGACGAGGCCGGTCGCGACATCGGCGTGACGCTGGCCGTGGCGCCTACCGACCCGGCCGAGATCGAGCGCTACGAGCGGGCCGGCGTGCACCGCTGTACGTGGTACCTGCCGCCCCGCGACCTCGACGCGGTCGAGCGGGCGCTGGGCCGGTACGCGGCCGCGGTGGCTGCATACAACGGCGACTAACGTCGTCGTCATGATCGATCAGCGACCGCTCGGCACACAGGGACTGACCGCGTCCGCCCAGGGACTGGGCTGCATGGGAATGTCCGAGTTCTACGGCGAGGGCGACGACACCGAATCGGTGGTCACCATCCACCGCGCGCTTGAGCTGGGCGTGAACTTCCTGGACACCGCCGCCATGTACGGCAGCGGCGCCAACGAGCAGCTGGTGGGCCGTGCGATCGCCGACCGCCGCGACGAGGTGGTGCTGGCCACCAAGTTCGGCATCGTGCGCGGCGACGATCCGCGAGAGCGCGGGGTGAACGGCCGGCCCGAGTACGTGCACGAGTCCTGTGACGCCTCGCTGCGCCGCCTGGGCCTGGACCACATCGACCTCTTCTACCAGCACCGGGTCGACCCCCAGACGCCGATCGAGGAGACCGTCGGCGCGATGGGCGAGCTGGTCGACGCCGGCAAGGTGCGCTACCTCGGGCTGTCCGAGGCCGCGCCGGAGACCATCCGCCGCGGGCACGCCACCTACCCGATCACCGCTCTGCAGACCGAGTACTCGCTGTGGACCCGCCACGTGGAGGACGAGCTGCTGGACGTGGTGCGCGAGCTCGGCATCGGCTTCGTGGCATACAGCCCGCTGGGCCGGGGCTTCCTGACCGGCAGGTTCAAGTCCGCCGACGCTCTGGAGGACGGGGACTTCCGCCGTAACAACGACCGCTTCAGCGGCGCCAACCTGGACACCAACGTGGCGCTGGTTGAAAGGGTGGAGGCGCTGGCCGCCGCCAAGGAGGTCACGCCCGGCCAGCTGGCGCTGGCGTGGGTGCACGCCCAGGGCGACGACGTGTTCCCGATTCCCGGTACCAAGCGGCGCAAGTACCTGGAGGAGAACGCGGCGGCCTTCGACGTCGAGCTCAGTGGCGACGACCTGGCCGCCCTGGACGATGCCGTGCCCGTCGGCGCCGCCGCAGGCGACCGCTACCCAGCCGACCCGGAGCGCTAGGCCGGCCGCGCCAGCTGTGTGGGCTGCGAGCGCCCGCGCAGCTCGGCCTCGTCGCCCGCCTGCCAGTGGGCGGCCTCATCCTCGCTCGCCTGGTTGACCAGGTCGCACGAGGCCAGCACGTGGCCGTCCTCGTCCTTCGCCAGCTCGGTCAGCCGCGCCGCCTCGTTCACCGGGTCGCCGATCACGGTGTACTCGAACCGGTGCTCGGCGCCCACGTTGCCCGCCAGGGCGGTGCCGCCCGACACCCCGATGCCGGCGGTCAGATCGGGTACCTCGTCGGCCAGGCGCACGGCCAGCGCGCGGGCAGCTGCCAACGCGCGGTCGGCCGCGTCCTCCAGTGGGATCGGCGCGCCGAACACCGCCAGCGCCGCGTCACCCTCGAACTTGTTGATCCAGCCGCCGTGCTCCTCGACCACCTGGACCACAACCGCGAAGAACTCGTTGAGCATGTCCACCACCTCGTGCGGCGGGCGGTCCTGGGCCAGGCTGGTGGAGCCCACGATGTCGGTGAACAGCACGGCCACCTCGCGCGTCTCGCCGCCCATCTCGGTGCCCTGTTCCATCGCGGCCTTGGCCACGTCCGAGCCCACCTGGCGGCCGAACAGCTCGCGGATCTCCTCGCGCTCGCGCAGGCCACCGGCCATCCGGTTGAAGCCCGACTGCATCAATCCCAGCTCGCTGCCGTCGAACACGGGCACCTCGACGTCGAAGTCGCCGGCCTCCACGCTGTTCAGCGCCTCGCGCACGGACACCACCGGGTCCGAGATCCCGCGTGCGGCCTGCCACGTCATGAGCAGCCCGATTGCCAGCGACACGCCGCCCAACGACAGCACCGTGATGGCCAGCTCGGTCTCGCTGACGTCGCGCCCCGTCAGCGACGCGATGGCCACCAGCACCAGCCCGAACAGCGGCACGCCGGTACCCAGGGCCCAGGCCGCCAGCGAGCGGGGCACGATCCCCGCCGTGACCGGCCGGTCCGGGGCCCGGTACGACAGCGCGCGAGCCACCGCCGGCCGCAGCAGCCGCTCGCTGAGCAGGTAACACACCGCGCTGGTGGTCATGCCGCCCAGAACGACGATGATGCCCACCACCACCGCCAGGCTCACGGAGAACACCGCGTTGACCGCGAAGAACACGCCCACGGCCAGCGTCCACAGCACCGAGTTCACCACCAGGATCCGGCGCGGCGCGCGCAGCGTCAGCCGCTGCTCGGCCTCGTCGGGTGCGCGGTCCTCGACCAGCCACGCCCGCATCCGGGCCAGACGCCGGTGGCCCCACACGATCCCCACGAGTACGGCCACGCCCAGGAACACCCCGAATGCGATGAAGTTGGCCACCAGCGCGGCGTTCTCGTCGCCGATCTCCGGGCGCGGCACCACGTACAACGCCAGGAACAGCACGATGGTGCCGCCCACAGCGTTGGCGCCCGAGATCGCCGGCGTCATCAAGAGGGTGATCCGGCGCGCGATCTTTTTGCCCGAGTCGCCCGGGCGCCCGTCGACAAGGCGTCGTATCGGTCGTGGGCGCCTCACGCTCAGAAGACTCTCACGCCACCGTTAGGTGGTGCTTAGGAACGCCCGCGAGGGTCAGCGCCATGAACGACATGCTCGCCATCACAGCCGATCCCGACAGCGACGATGTACTCGTCTCCGAGCTCGCGGGCAGCAAGGCCGACCGCGTGACCGTGCTCATCGCCGGATGCCATCCCGAGCACGACTCCGATGCGGCCGTCCGGCTCGTGGAGCTGGTGCGCCGGGTGGAGCTGGTCAGCGGCGCCGCGGTCACCGGGCTGGCGGGCGACCCGACGGGCATCGACTACGACCTCTACGACGACGTGGTGCACGCGGCCGCGCCGTCCGAGCCCTCGCTGCTGACCCGCCTGGGCATCAAGCTCGAGCGCTCGGGTGCTCGCCGCGAACCAGCGCGTCTTTCGCCGCACGGGGCAGGCGCTTGATCCTGGCCTCCTCGCTCATGGCCTCCGAGCGCGAGGCCATGGCACGCGACCAGGCCAGCTCCACCGGCAGCCGCGAGCGCGTGTAGCGGCTGGCGGTGCCGGCCTGGTGCGCGGCCAGGCGCCGGTCCAGGTCGTTGGTCCAGCCGCAGTACAGGCTGTCGTCGGCGCAGCGCAGCAGGTAGACGGCGGCCTCGCTCACGCCCGTGAGGGGGTGGGAGCGCCCAGCTTCTGCCCGACCCAGTCGTCCACTTCCTGCCAGCGCTCGTACAGCCAGGCCACCTTCTCCTCGCGACCGGCGGGCACATCGCTCGCGGGGAATCGCTGGAAGCGAACGTGGATCGTGTTGCCCACCAGCTTGCCGCGCCAGATGTCGCCCACGGTGCGCAATCCGTCGAAGCCGGCGTGGCCGCAGAAGACCACGTCGCACGGTGCCGTCTCCTCCAGCACCGCGATCGGCCCGCCCAGCTTGGGCGGCAGGATGTGCTGCAGCCGGTTTGCCCGCTCGGCGTTCTCAGGCTGGCGCTCGGCGATCACCGTCTTCGCCCTGGCCAGCCGCTCGGCGGTGAAGCGCGTGCCCTCCGGGTAGATCAGGATGCCCTCGCGCGTGTCCGGGCCGAAGTTCTCGGTTAGCTTCCGCACAGCGGCCACGTCGGCGTCGGTGTCCTTCGAATCGCGCGCGGCCAGGTAGGTGGGGATCCAGCGGGCCACTATGTCGATGGCTCCCAGCGACTCCAGCTCGCGCTTGATCACGTAGCGCAGCCCCATCCCGTGGGCACGCGCGGCCAGGGCGTCAGGCAGCGAGTTGTCGATGATGCTGGCGTGGCGCATGAAGATCACCACCGGCCCGGGGCCCGACTCCTCCAGGCCCTCAATCTCGAACTTCAGCCCCATGATGGCCCGCAGCCCCGCCACGTGGCCGGCCATCCAGCGCACGCGCAGTGAGTACGACCAGCGCCGCCGCCGGTCCGAGCCGTAGCGGCTGAACAGCGCGATGGCGGCCGCCGTGGCGTAGGCGCGCATCTCGCCGAGCAGGAACCACCAGGCCATGGCCAGCAGCCGCAGCGCCATCCACTGGCGCCGGCCGATCACGAATCGCGCGGCGTCCACGATCGCGGCTGCCGGCACCAGCAGCGGCGAGGCCACCGTTATCAGCACGAACAGCAGCGTTTCCAGGCCGATGCTGCGCACCCGCCGGATCAGCCGGTCAGAAAGCGGGCCTTCGTCCGGGAACAGTGGCCCGTCCGTGACCCCGTGCACGCTCATGGCGCGGACCCTACGCCACGACGCGCAGGTGCCGGTACGGCTTTCCGCGCAGCTCGCGCGCCACGGCCTCGATGATCTTCTCGTCGTCGTGCACCTGGCCGTCGGTCACGGCGTCGATCAGCCCGCGCTTGCGCTGCAGCAGCTCGGACATCGTCTCGTCGATGGTGTCCGGGGCCAGCAGATACCACGCGGTGACTGCGCTGTCCTGGCCGATCCGGTGCAGGCGGTCCTCGGCCTGGTCGTGGCGGGCCGGGGTCCAGTCCAGCTCCAGGAACGCGACGTTGGACGCGCGCGTAAGCGTGATGCCCTGTGACGCCGCCTTCATCGAGCAGACGATCAGCTGCGGACCGTCCTCCTCCTGGAACGCGTCGACCGCGTCCTGACGCTTGACGCTGGAGTCGGCGCCCAGGATGTGGGCGGCCTTGGGAAAGTGCTCGAGCACCGCCTTCTGCGTCGCGATGTGCTCGGCGAACACCACCAGCGGCTCGCCCGACTCCAGGAAATCGTCGATCCAGGCCAGCGCGCTGGGCAGCTTGCCGGCGGCGGCCAGCTGGCGCAGGCTGTTCAGCCGCACCAGCTGCTCGGCGCGGGCGGCGGCGGCCACCTTGGCGTCCATGGTCTTCAGGTCGATCGGCAGCGACTGCAGCCACGCGATCACGTCGGCTTCCGCCAGGCGGTAGTCGCCCTCGTTCGACAGCAGGATCGGCACCGTGTCCTGGGTCTTGGCGGGCAGCTGGGGCAGCACCTGCGCCTTGGTGCGGCGCACGTAGCAGTGCGCTCGCAGGTTCCAGTGCAGGCGATCGTCGCTGCCGGCGGCGCGGAAGCGCCGCGCCAGGCGGGCGCCGCTGCCGAAGTCCTTGAGGCGGTCCAGCACCCGCAGCTGGGCCACCAGCTCCTCCGGGCGGTTCAGGATCGGCGTGCCCGTCAGCGCCAGCCGCAGCGCCTGGTCGGGCAGCCGCCGGGCCAGCTCCAATGCCGCCTTGGTGCGCTGGGCCTGGGGGTTCTTCACGTAGTGCGACTCGTCCAGCACCAGCGCCTTGGCCGAGCGCGCGGCCAGGCGGTCGAAATGCGCGTCCAGGATGTCGTAGTTCACGACGATCAGCTCTGCGGTCTTCGCTTCCTCGGGCCAGCCGGCCTCGGTGCGCCCGCTCAGGATTGCGACCGATCGCTCGGGCAGCCATTTGTTGCTCTCGCGCTCCCACATCAGCTTCATCGACGCCGGGCACACCACGATCGCGGGGAAGGCGTCGTCGGCCTCCAGCGCACCCAACGCCTGGACGGTCTTGCCCAGCCCCTGCTCGTCGGCGATGAACGTGCGCCGGCGCTCCAGCGCGTAGCGCACGCCGGCCCGCTGGAACGGGCGCAATGTGCCGCCCAGCTTCAGGTCGTCCAGGTCTGCGTCCTCGGCGTAGGACAGCGCAACCGTGGCCGATGCGCGATCGTGCTCCTCGCTCAGCTCGTCCAGCGTGTCACGGGCGCGGTCGTCCAGCCGCACGCTGTCGTGGGCCCACACGAACTCGCCGATCTGGGGCGCCAGCGCGGCGTCGGCGGGCACCGCCACGCCCCAGGCGGCCTCGCGCTTGAAGAAGCGGCCGGGCAGGGCCACCAGCCCGGCTTCCGGCAGAGCCTTGAAGTCGCGCGCGGGCGCGTGGTCCCAGATGGTGGCCAGGGTCATCGTGGGTTCGCCGTCCTCGCCGACCTCCACGCTGAGCTCGGCGCCGGCCGGTTCCACGCCCTCGCGGATCTCGCGCACGCAGCCGATGGCCAGCGAATCCAGGTCGGTGCCCTCCAACTGCGTGACCAGCCTGGCGTTCGCGCGGCTGAACGGCAGCACGTGGCGGTCCTCGGTCACCTCGATCGCCTCGTCGGTCAGCTCCTCGGGCACGTCGCCGCTGAGCGTCCGGATCACGAACGCCCCAGCGCCCTCGTGCGCCAGCACCGTGACCAGCCCGCGCCAGCGGTCTGAGTCGTTCAGCCACGACAGCACCTCCGCCTCGGGCTGTAGCTCGGGGAAGCGCGCAAGCAGCTGCTCGACCGCCTTCGAGGCGCGCGGGTCCGCGGGTACGCGCCAGTGCTTGCGGCGCCAGTCGAACCACCGCCGCGGCAGCTCCTTGACGGCCTCGTTCAGCTCCTTGTCGAAAGCAAACGCGAACACCAGCTCCCGCTCGCGCCCACGCTCCGAGAGCATCCACACGCGCCCCTGCTCGGGCGCGGCGTCCGTGTCGGTCGGCTGATCAGACATCAATCGATCCAGATTAGTGAGGTCGGCGGCGTTGCGGGGCCGGTTGTTCTCGCGCAACGAGCACGATCGACCCCGCAAGTCCGGCCTGGGGGCGAGATCGGGGCGCGTGGTCCCTTGATCTCGATATGCGAGAACGATTGACCGCTTTGGCCCGCTTGGCGGCGCAGCAGTTCGGGGTTGTCACGCGCCGCCAGCTGCTGTTGGCGAGGTTCAGCAGCGCCAGTATCGGCAGGCTCGTGGCGGCTGGGACCCTGATCCCGCTCTACCGCGGCGTCTACGCCGTCGGGCATGCCGAGCTGGTGCGCGAGGGTAGGGCGCTGGCGGCCCAGCTGGCGTGTGGCGACGAGGCCGCGCTCGGGCTTGGGGATGCCGCGGTCCACATGGGGCTCGCCGCCTCGGCGTCGGTAGCCTGGCACGTGATCGTGCCGGGCCCAAACAGGCGCCGCCAGCCCGGCATCTGCGCCCACCGCGCCCGGCTGGCGGCGGTGGACATCGTCATCGACGGGCCGATCCGCCACACCTCACTGGCCCGGACCGCGCTCGACCTGGCGGCTGCGGGCCCCGATCGGCAAGTGCGCCGGCTGCTGCGCGAGGCCGAGATCAGGCGCGTACTGGACATTGGTGACCTGGAGGATGTGCTGCGGCGCAACGAAGGCCGTGCCGGGACACGCGCCCTGCGGGCTGTCCTGGCCGACCTGGACCCCGGCCCGGTGAACGAGGGCCTGGAGGAGGCCGTGCTGGAGTTCGTGCGCGCCCGCGGGATCCGCATGCCCGAGGTCCAGGCTCCGCTCGGTCCCTACCGTGTCGACTTCCTGTGGCGCTTAGAGCGCGTGGTAGTGGAGGCCGACGACTTTGCCTCTCACGCCATTCGGTCCAGCTTCGAGCACGGCCGGGAACGGGCCGGCTGGTTCGCGGCGCGCCACATCGTGATCGTGCCGGTGACGGCCCGCCGCCTGGCCCGCGATCCGGGCGGCTTCGAGCGCGATCTGCGGCTGGCGCTGGGATCATCGGCCCCATGACGATTGTCGTGGCCGGCGAGGCGCTGTTCGACCTGGTGCTGGACCGGGACGGGTCGGTGCGGGCGCACCCGGGCGGGGGGCCGTTCAACGCAGCCCGCACGATCGGCAGGCTGGGCACGCCCGTCACGTTCCTGGGCGGGATCTCCACCGATGCCTTCGGCCGGCGGCTGGCCGCGATGCTTCGCGAGGACGGTGTGGTCCACCCCGAGGGCCTGACAACCGGCGCACCCACGACCCTCGCCGTGGCCGAGCTGGCCCGTGGCGGCGGCGCCACCTACGGCTTCTACACCGACGGCACCGCGGCGGCCACCGAGGTTGGCGCCACTTGGTCACCCGACGCGGCCGACGCTCTCCTGGTGGGCGCACTCGGGCTCGTGATCGAGCCGCTGGCCACCAGCGTGGAGCGGCTGGTCGAGCGCACCGGGGCCCCGGTGCTCCTGGACGTCAACGTGCGACCCAGCGCAATCGGCGACGAGGTCGCCTACCGCGCCCGCCTGGCTCGCCTGCTCGAGAACACCGCCGTGCTCAAGGCCAGCGACGACGACCTGGAATGGATCGTGCCCGGAACCGACCCGGTCCAGGGCGCCCGTGCGCTGGGGGCACCGACCACCCTGCTCACCCGGGGCCCCGATGGTGCGACCGTGGTCACGGCGGACGCCGCCATCGAGATCCCTGCGCCGCGAGTGGAGGTCGTGGACACGATCGGCGCGGGCGACGCGTTCGCCGGCGCGTTCCTGGTCGCTCGGCACGACGGCGCCGACGCGACCGACGCCGCCACCTTCGCCGCGACCGTGGCCGCGATCACCTGCACCCGCGCCGGCGCAGACCCGCCCACGCGCGCGGAGCTCGAATCGGTCTTGGATGGTTGATGCGAAATTCCCGCGGCACGTGGATCGTGCGCTGCCCGGCGCCTGATCGCCACCCGACGCTTTGCCGATACCACCGAGTATCGGCTGCGGCATCGTGCGGCGCCAGGCATCCGCGCATCACAAGACCACGACCACGGTTATTCCGCATCAACCATCTAGCCGCGCACGCGCTCGAAGCTCGGGTCGTACAGCGGCTCGGCCACCACCTCGGCGCCGATCCATTCCCCGAACACGGCCACCTCAACCCGCGCGCCCACATCGACGTCAGACGGCAGATAGGCGAACGCGATGCTGCGCTCCACCCGGTGGCCGTAGCCGCCCGAGGTCACGCGCCCCACCGACGCACCATCCACGCGCACGGGCTCGCTGCCCAGACACACCGACCGCGGATCGTCGAGCACCAGGCAGCGCAGCTTCTGTGCCGGCCCGCCCGCCTCGCGCGCGGCCGCCAGCGCCTCGTGGCCGAGGAACCCGCCCTCCTTGTCCATGGCCACGGCGAACGACAGCCCGGCCTCGTCCGGCGTGGTCTCGGGCGTGATGTCGGAACCCCACACCCGGTAGCCCTTCTCCAGGCGCATCGAGTCGATGGCGCGGTAGCCGCCGCCGCGCAGGCCGTGCTCGCGCCCGGCCTCCCACAGCATGTCCCAAAGCGTCAGGCCGAATTCGGCCGAGGCGTACAGCTCCCAGCCCAGCTCGCCCACGAACGTGATCCGCTGGGCGAACACCGGCACGGGCCCGACCGAGATCTCTCGCGCGCGCAGGAACTTGAACGACAGGTCGGCGTCGGTCAGCGACGACAGGATCGCGCGCGCGGCCGGGCCCCAGAGGCAGTAGCAGCAGCGCGAGCCGGTCACGTCGTCCGCGGTCACCGAGCCGTCCCGGGGCAGGTGCCGTGCGATCCAGGCACGGTCGTGGCGCCCGAACGCCGTGCCGGTGACCACCCGGAACGACTCCTCGCCCACGCGCGTCACGGTCAGGTCGGCCTCGATGCCGCCGCCCCCGTTCAGCAGCTGGGTGTACACGGCGCGCCCCACCTCGCCCGCCACGTTGTTCGCGCACAGGTGCGACAGCGCCGCCGCCGCGCCGGGCCCGCGCACGTCGATCTTGGCGAACGACGACTGGTCGAACAGGCCCGCGCTGTCGCGGGTGGCGACGCACTCGGCGCCGATCGCTGGCGACCAGAACCGGCCCGCCCAGCCGCTTGGGCGCTGTGACTCGTCGCCGGCGGCGGCGTTGGCGCCAAACCAGTTCACGCGCTCCCAACCAGCCTTCTCGCCGAACTCGGCGTCCAGCTCGACCAGCCGCGGGTAGGCGGGGGACAGCCGCAGCGGCCGGCCGGCGTCGAACTCCTGGTGCGGGTAGACGATGTCGTAGTAACGCGAGTAGGCGCTGAGGGCGCGCACGCGCGAGAGGGAGCGCGACGCGTAATGCGCGCCGAAGCGGCGGATGTCCATCGACGCCATGTCGTACTCGGGCCGGCCGTCGGTGATCCATTCGGCCATGACCTTGCCCACGCCGCCGGCGCCGGCCAGGCCGTGGACGCAGAAGCCGGCGGCCGTCCACAGGCCTGCCACCTCGGTCTCGCCCAGGATGAAGTCCCCGTCGGGGGTGAAGGCCTCCGGCGCGTTCACCACCTTCGCCGGCTCCAGCGACCGCAGCGCCGGCACGCGCTTGCGCGCGCCCTCCCACGACTCGGCGAAGCGTTCCATGTCGGGCTCGAAGGTCGTGCGCGGCTGTGCCAGCGGCGCATCGGTGTCCCATGTGACCGGCTCGCGCGAGTAGCCGCCCACCAGCAGCCCGCCGGAGTCGTGCGGACGCAGGTACATGATGTGGTCGGGGTCGCGCACCGTGGGAATGCCCTCGACGCCTTCCGACAGCGGCGGCGTGACCACGTACTGGTGGCGCATCGGGGTGATCGGGATCACCGCCCCGGCCATCGCGCCGACCACGCCGGTGGCGGCTCCCGCGGCGATCACCACCACCTCTGCCGCGACTGCGCCCTTGTCGGTCTGCACGCCTGTCACGCGGCCGGCCTCGACGTCGATGCCGGTCACGGCCACGCCCGTGTGCACCGCAACACCCTGGCTCCGCGCGCCGTCCGCCAGCGCCAGCGCCAGCAGCTCGGGGTCCACGTAGCCGTCGCCAGGCATCCAGGCCGCGCCGGTCAGGTCGTTCACGTTCAGCAGCCCCAGCCGCTGCTGTGCCTGCGCAGGCGACAGCAGATCCAGCTCCATCCCGTACGTGGTGGCCGTGTCGGCGGCGCGCTCCAGCTCGGCCTGGCGCTCGGGCGTGGTGGCCAGGCGCAGGCTGCCCACGCCGTGCCAGCCGGGGTCGCGCCCGGTCTGCTTGCCCAGGAGCGCGTACAGGGCGGTGGAGTACATGATCATCCGCGTCTGGGTGATGGTCGAGCGCAGCTGGCCCACGAACCCGGCCGAGTGCCAGGTGGTGCCGTCGCTCAGCTGGTGTCGCTCCAGCAGGACCACGTCGTCCCAGCCGGCAAGCCCCAGGTGGTAGGCGATGCTGGTGCCGCCCACGCCGCCGCCGATAACCACGCAGCGGGCCGAATCGGGCAGGTCCATGAGGGAGGTATATCCACTGCGACGCCTCCCGCGCCGACTTGGCTAGCCTCGCCGGATGCGGCTCCTCACCCTGGCGTTCGTAGCGACGGCCACGCTGGCGCTCCCGCATGCCGCGGAAGCCGACGATCCCATCATGCCGCTGGGTCAGGTGCGCGCGGGGATGAAGTGCACGGCGCTTTCGGTGATTCGCGGCACCACCATCTCGAGCTTCGACGCAGAGGTCCTGGACGTGGTCACGGGCGACCCGTACAGCGGCGGCTCCCGGATCCTGGTCAAGGTCTCGGGCCCGGCGGTGGACGAGTCGGGCGTGGGGGAGGGCTTCTCGGGTAGCCCGCTGCTGTGCCCCGACGGCAGGGGCGGGCGGGGCAACATCGGCGCGATCTCCGAAGCGGTCGGGGACTTCGGCAACGACCTGGCGCTGGTGACCCCGATCGAGCAGATGCTGGGCCAAGGGCCCAGCGCCCCGCGAGCGGCCCGGCGCGACCCGGCGCTGCTGGCCGCCGGCCGGCGGCTGGCCACGCCACTGACCGTGTCAGGGCTGTCGGGCTCCATGCGCGCCGGCGTCGAACGCGCGGCACGGCGGGCAAAGCGCACGGTGCTGACCGCTCCCTCAGGGCCGGCGGGAGGGTTCCCGGTCCAGGAGCTGCGCCCCGGAGCCGCGGTTGCCGCGGGCATCTCGACGGGTGACATCGGGATCGGTCAGATCGGCACCGTGACCTACCGCAGCGGCCCCTCGATCTGGGCATTCGGCCATCCCATCGACGGGGCCGGCCGGCGCGCGCTGCCCCTGCAAGACGCGTACGTGTTCTCGGTGATCGAGAACCCGGTGAACATCGAGGACGCCCGGACGCGCAAGTTCGCCGTCTCGGGTCACACGGTGGGTGCGTTGACCAACGACTTCGACGCCGGCATCGCGGGCCGACTGGGCCCGCCTCCCACGACGATCCCGTTCCGCGCGGTGATCCGGGATCAGGGCCGGGGCCGCAGCCACGTCATCCGCACGGAGGTCTCCGACGAGCGCAGCCTGGAGCTGGGCTCCGCGCTGGACATGGTCGGCACGTTCGCCTTGGGGCAGGGGTCGGGGCAGGCGCTGGGCTCCAGCCCGCCGCGGGTGGCAAGCCGGCTCTGCCTGCGGATCGCCGTGCGCGAGCGCAGTCGCCCGCTGGGCTTCTGCAACGAGTACCTCGACCAGGTGACTCCGCTGGACGATGCCTCGGCCGCGTTTCAGCTGATCGACGCGTTCAAGTTCGGGCGCCTGACGGTGCGCTCGGTGTCGGCCCGCCTGACGCTCAGGCGAGGTGTCCGTGAAGCCTTCCTGCTGCGCGCCCGCGCGCCGCGCAGCGTCAAGCGCGGCCGGCGCGTGCGCGTGCAGCTGCTGCTCCAGAACAGGCGCGCCGGCCGGCAGCGGATCGCGGTCTACTACCGCGTACCGCGCCGCACCCGCCCGGGCCGGCACGTGCTGACACTGCGAGGCGCGGTTCCCCAATCCCCCGAGGTGGGCCTCGAGGAACGGCTGGAGGTCGCGCTCGAGCCCGAAGAGGAGCCGGACATCAACGCGCCCGGCCCCCCTTCGCTCGACGCGCTGGCCGACGAGATCTCATCGGTGCGCCAGTCCACCGGGCTGCGGGGATCGGTCTCACGTACAGGCGCGGGACCGGTGCTGCTCCCCAGCTCGAAGCTGCTGGTTCGTGGCAAGCTCCGGCTGGCGCTGAACGTCAGACGCTGAGCCCTACGCCGCCTCGCTGTAGCCGACCTGGACGCCCTCCTCGAGCTCCACGTCCGGCAGCTCCTCGATCTCCAGCTCGGGCGTGGGCTCGAGCACGGTCATCGCGAGAGCGATGGCTGCGGCGGCGAAGCCGGCGCCGATGATGAACGCCAACTGGTAGCCGTCCACGGTGGCGGCCACCGTTGAGGCACCATCGGCCAGCCGGTCCTCGGTGTGGGTGGCCGAGAACGTGGACAGCACGGCCAGGCCCAGAGCGCCGCCCACCTGCTGGGTGGTGTTCACCAAGCCCGAGGCCAGGCCGGCGTCGGACTGGGTGGCGCCGGACATGGCCAGCGTCATCAGAGCCGGGAACGACAGTCCGGCGCCAAAGCCGAACAGGAGCATCGTGGGCAGCACGTCCGTCGCGTACGTCGCCTCGAGCGGCGCCCGCGTGAACAGCAGCAGGCCGCCCAGCACGGAGACGAGCCCGGCGATCAGAACGCGCCGCGCGCCGAAGCGCAGGATCACCTTGTCGGCGAGCCACATCGACACGGTCCCGATCAACAGCGCCACCGGCAGGTAGGCCAGGCCGACCTCGATCGGGCTGTAGCCCTGGATGCCCTGCAGGTACAGCGCACCCAGGAAGAACATGCCGAACAGGCCGGCCACCATCAGCACTTGGACCACATTGGCGCCGGTTACGTTGCGCGAGCGGAAGATGCGCAAAGCCATCAGCGGCGTCGTCGCGGTGAGCTGGCGGGCAACGAAGCTGGCCAGCAGCGCCAGCGAGATCGCCCCGAGGACCAGCGTCTGGGTGGCTCCCCAGCCGTGCTCGGGGATCTCGACGATGGTGTACACGCCCAGCATCAGCGCGCTGGTGATCAACGCCGCGCCGGGTACGTCCGCGCCCTTGTCCAGCCCGATGCCCTCGTCGGCCGGGATCAGCCGCGAGCCGGCCACCGCGGCGACGATGCCAATCGGCAGGTTCACGAAGAAGATCCAGTGCCAGCTGATCGCCTCGGTCAGCACGCCGCCGAGGAGCAACCCCAGCGAGGCGCCGGCCGCGGCCACGAAGCTGTAGATGCCGATCGCCTTCGCCTGCTCCCGGGCGCCCGGGAACATCGTCACGATCATGCCCAGGATCACCGCGGACGTCAGCGCTCCGCCGACGCCCTGGAGGAAGCGCGCGCCGATCAGCATGCCCTGGGTCTGGGCCAGTCCGCAGAGGGCGGAGGCGGCGATGAACAGGATCAGCCCGGCGGTGAACAGTCGCTTGCGGCCGATGAGGTCACCGAGCCGGCCGGACAGAAGCAGCAGCCCGCCGAACGGGATCAGGTAGGCGTTGACAACCCACGCCAGGTTGGCCTGGGAGAAGCCCAGGTCGCCTTGGATCGAGGGCAGCGCCACGTTCACGATCGTCCCGTCCAGGATGATCATCAGGAAGCCGGTGCACAGCACGTACAGCGCCAGCATCTTCTGGCGGTACGTCAGGTCCCCGGTCTCAGGGGGTGCGGTGAGGGTGGCGGTCATGCGGTCAGCTCCTTACGATCAGTAAGTCAGAAGCCGACCGTAGCAGATAGATCCGCAGCAGACGATCTGCCGCGGGAGGATTGTGGGGTTACCCGTACCTAGGCCTTGCGGCGTGGCCCGTTGTGGCAGGCGGCCGGCATGGCCAGCGGACCGCATACGAGCTTGCCAAGCGCGTCCATCAGCGCCTCGCGCTCGTGCGAGTCCAGGGTGTCCAGCACCTGGTTCTGTACTCGCTCGACCACCTTGCGGCCGGCCGTCACGGCCTTGCGTCCCGCGGGTGTCACCGTGATCACGCGCGCGCGCCGGTCGGTGGGGGAGGGCACGCGCTCGGCAAGCCCCTCGGCCTCCAGCGCGTCCATGGTCACCACCATCGTGGTCTTGTCCAATCCCACCCGGTCGGCCAGCTCCTTCTGGGTGAACTCCCCGTTCAGGGCCGTGGACAGCACGCAGAACCCGCGCGGGGTGCCGCCCTTCGCCTCGAAGGCGGCGGTCATCTCGGTGGAGAGCGCGTGGCTGGCCTGGGCCAGCAGCCACCCGACGTTGCCGGTCAGTTCCGCGGGACCTGGGGCGGTGACGCTCATGGCACCAGGCTAGCACCGGTAGGTCCGTTATCGGACGATCTGCTACGGAACGATCAGCCGTGATCCTCGTCGCGTGCCGCCAGCGCTACGGCGATCCGTTCCCGTGCGGCATCGCGCAACTCGCCGACCGAGCCGAAGGTGGCCGGGTCGATCGGATCCAGCACGTCCACATGGGCGTCGACGTGCTCCTTGAGGACCATGCCGTGCTTGGGCAGCGCCCGCGCGGTGCCGTGCACCGCCACCGGGATCAGTGGGACGCCGTGCTGCACGGCCAGCTCGAACGCTCCGTCCTTGAACGCGCGCATTTGCCCGTCCTTGCTGCGGGTGCCCTCGGGGAAAAACAGCACCGGGTTGCCCCGCTCCAGCAGCTCCGAGCAGCGGGCCAGCATGGCCACCACCGAGTCGCGGTCGCCGCGCAGCAGGGGCACATATCCGTTCAGGCGCATGTTCCAGCCCACGAAGGGGATCTTGAAGTTCTCGATCTTCGACACCCACTTGAACGGGCGGAACAGGTCGAACACCACCAGGATGTCCACCAGCGACGCGTGGTTGGCCACGATCACCGCGGGGCCCTTCCACGGCAGCAGGTCGCGCCGCGTCACGTTCAGCCGCCACAGCGGGTTCAGCGCCACGAAGAACACCGCCCACGCGCACGAGTACAGGTGCAGCACGAGCTTGCGCCGGTCGAACGGCAGCGTGGCCAACCAGATGAGCACGGCCACCACGAAGAACACCGGGGCCGTCAGGACGATGGCCGTCCAGTAGGCGTAGGACATCAGGCGCAGCACTCGCTCACTCTGACCGTTCTGGCCACGACATGCCGTGACCAGCAGGCTGGGCGTGATGCCCACGGGATAGGCTCGCGCCCGATGGAGGAGCCGCGGGAGCGCCCGCCACCGCAGCGCATCGAGGTCAACCAGTAGCGGCACCGAGGACTCGGTGCGCGCTGCTCTCGCGGACCTGGCCAAGGGCGGTGGAATGGCCGAACCAGGTGACGGCGGACACGAGGCCATATTCCTACATGGCCGGGGTGCTGCGATGGCGGTCCGCTATCCGGCGGGCTTGGTGGCTCGCACGATCGCGGATGCGGCCGCTTCGTGAACGCGGTGGGTCGCCTGGACCTCGACGTCCTCGAATCCGGCTGCCTCGAGCGCCTCGGTGAACTCGTGTTCGGTCAGCGCGCCGGCGATGCAACCCGTGTACTCGGCCATGTCCCTGCGCGTGGCCTCGTCCATGTCCTCGTCCGCGATCACGTCGCTGACCGCGAAGCGGCCGCCCGGCTTGAGCACACGGGCTGCTTCGCGAAGCGTCTGGTGCTTGTCGCCGGACAGGTTGATCACGCAGTTGGAGATGATCACGTCGACCGAGGCATCGGGCAGTGGGATCGCTTCGATCGTGCCCTTTACGAACTCGAGGTTGTCCACCCCGGCCTCGACCGCGTTCTTCCGCGCCAGGTCGAGCATCTCGTCGGTCATGTCCAACCCATAGGCCTTGCCGGTCTCGCCCACGCGACGTGCGGAAAGCAGCACGTCGATGCCGCCCCCGGACCCCAGGTCGAGGACCGTCTCGCCCACGTTCAGCTGGGCCACGGCCGTGGGGTTGCCGCAGCCGAGTGAGATCGCCTTGGCGTCTTCGGGGACGGCGTCGCGCTCGTCGTCGGCGTACTGGCTGGCCCCGAAGATCTCGCGCTCGTGGTCTTCAAGAGCGCTGCGGTCGATCTGGTCGGTCGACGGGCCGCAACAGCTGGACGTGGTCTTGGCCGCGTGGGCGTAACGCTCGCGCACCGCTTCGCGGATCTCGTCGGGGGTACCAAGGGCGTTGTCGGTCATATGTTCCTCCATGGTGGTGGCGGGCCTACAGCCGCAGTCGCCGGTGCCGGCGCGCTCGTCGCAGCACTGGGCCTTGGCCGACGGCTCGCAGCATGTGGCTTGCGCCTCGGTGCTGCAACAGGTCGACGTGACGCTCACGAGTCACGTTCCGCGATCGGGGGCCCCGCCCGCAAGACACCGTTGCTCCGGTGGCAACAGTCCAGGGCGAAATCACGCTCCCAACGGCGGCATGCGAGGCGGCGCAGAATGGTCAGTGGCCCAGCCATGCGGTCAGCTCCTCCAGCGCTTCGGTGTTGACGTAGTAGTAGGCCCACAGGCCCAGGCGCTCGCTGTCGACAAGGCCGGCGTCACGGAGCTTCTTGAGGTGGTGGGACACGGTGGGCTGGCCGACGTCGAACAGCGGCGTTAGCTCGCACACGCAGACCTTGCCGGCGTGCTTACGCAGGACGTCGATCAGCTGCAGGCGGATCGGGTCGCCCAGGGCCTTGGCCACGCCGGCCATCCGTTCTGCCTCCGCCCGGTCTGTGTCGGGATAAACGACGGGCTTGCAGCAGGGCTCGCCGGCTGGACGCTTCTGCTTCGGGCTGAGTTCGAGATCGACAGGCATCGATCTATATATATCGATTGAATCGCTAACTGTCAATCGGTACCGTTCCCGATCATTCCTGTCGCGCGCCCGAAGGAGATGTCGTGAAGCACGTTCTGTTCGTCTGCACCCAACGCTGGCCGGTCGCAGATGGCCCAGGCGCTGTTCGAACGTCACGCCCCCACCGACCTGCGCGCGGAGTCCGCCGGTTCGGACCCGGCACGGGCGGTGTGGCCCGGGGTGGTTGAGGCGATGGACGAGATCGGCATCGACCTACGCGGACGTAATCCCAGGCGGCTCTCGATCGAGATGCAGCTGCCGACCAAGGTGGAGGACTGGGAGATCCCCGACCCAGCCGACAGGCCGATCGAGGAGGTGCGATCCATCCTCAGCGAGTACGACGAGGCTCCGGTCCGCAGCTTCGTCATGAGCTTGGCCCATCGCCGGTCGCGCGAGTGTCTTGCCGCCGAGAGCTGCGACGCGCTCGCCACAGCTTGAACGCGCCGGCGGCACCGACCGCGGCGGTCCCGGGTCGCGCTGTGCCCCTGGACCCGGGACCTCCAGCACAACGACGGCCGGATCTTGCGCACCGCGCTGGGGCGGAGGCGCTGGCGGCGTTCGCGCTCGTGTTCGCCGGGTGCGGGGCCTCGGTGGCCAACGTGCAGTACGACCAGGCGCTCGGGACGGTTGGTGTGGCGCTGGTCTTCGGGCTGATCATCATGGTCATGGTCTATGCCATCGGCCACCTGTCGGGCGCGCACATCAACCCGGCGGTCACGATTGCGTTCACGCTTTCGCGCCACTTCCCCGCCCGCGAGGCCGCGGCCTACGTCGGCGCCCAGGCTGTGGGAGCTGCCGCCGCCGCGCTGCTGCTGCTCGCGGTCTGGCCCGACGAGCCAGCTCAACTGGGCGCCACGATCCCCACCATCGGCGCCGGCAGCGCGCTCGTCTACGAATTCGTGCTCACCGCATTCCTGATGTTCGTGATCATGGCCGTGGCCACCGACACCCGTGCCGTCGGCGCCGCTGCCGCCATCGCCATTGGAGGCACCGTCGCACTCGATGCCCTGTTTGGCGGCCCCGTCACGGGCGCGTCGATGAACCCCGCCCGCTCATTCGGCCCAGCACTCGCCGCCGGCGAGTGGTCGGACTTCTGGCTCTACATCGTCGGTCCGCTGCTGGGCGCTGCGGCCGGCGCGTTCGCCTACCAGCTGATCCGAGGCGATCGACCCACCTAGGCGACCATGGCCCGCGTCCTCTTCGTATGCCTGCACAATGCTGGCCGCTCCCAGATGAGCGCCGAACTGTTCGAGCGGGCGGCCGGTGACCGTCACGAGGCCGATTCGGCCGGCACCACCCCGGCCGACCGCGTCCACCCCGAAGTGGTCGAGGTAATGAGCGAGCTCGGCATCGACCTCGCCGACCGCGTCCCGCGAAAGCTGACGAACGAGGCCGCTCAACGCGCGGACCTCGTGGTCACGATGGGCTGCGGCGACGAATGCCCGTACATCCCCGGCAAGCGCTACATCGACTGGGAGCTCACGGACCCGAAGGGGCTTCCGGTCGAAGACGTCCGCGCGATCAGAGACGACATCGCCCGCCGGGTCGAGGGGCTCGCGCGCGAACTCGACTGACGCCCTCGCCGCGGAGCTAGAACAGCCGGATCAGCACATTGACCAGGACCGTCAGGGCGACCGAGAGCAAGAGCGAAGTGAGCAGGCACCCGGGGAACCCTCTTACTTGCGTTCGCTGACCTGGTCTGCGGGAAACGCGGAACAACCCTCGCTCGGGCTACCCGCGCGCAAGGGCGTCAAACCGCTGAGTCCTCGGTTTGGATTCCGACGAAGCGCTGATCCGCCGTTCGAGCCGTGGCGGAGCTCAGTGAGGAGGGAGTCCGGCTGGACCGGCCGCTCGAGGGTTTCGGCCCCGACGAGCAGATTGTGCTTTCGGCTCCCAGCCGACCGGCGTGGGAACGGTCCGCGCCGGACATCGATGACCAGACCAGGGCCGCATTGATGTCCCCCGGCGGAGCCGGCCCGAGGAAGCCTTGACGAGCGCGTCCAACCTGCCCGAAGATGCTCGCTCGTCACCTGGATGAACAAGGGAGGGACAATGTCCGGATTCGCCTTCGCAATCCCGGTCGTGCCGGGGAAAGAGGCACTGGACCGCTCGACGTTGGACGAGATGGCGGGTCCGCGCAGGGAGGAGTACGAAGCGGCGTTGAGACAAGCTGGAATCACTCGCCAAGCCATCTGGCATCAGCAGACACCGGACGGCACCATCGCCGTCGTCTATGTCGAGGGTGACGATCCCGAAGCCGGCGTCGCGCAGTTCGGGTCATCGGACGAGCCGTTCAACGCCTGGTTTCGCGATCGGATGAAGGAGGTGCACGGGCTCGACATTTCCCAATCGGCGCCGCAGGGAACGAAGGTGCACGACCTGCAGCTCTAGGCGATGTCGGAGGAGAACGTGGACACCATCCGCCGCATGTACGACGCCTGGCTGGCGGAGGACTTCGAGACCGTCTTCGAGACCTTCGACCCGGAGATAAATCTCAACCCCGACCCCGAGGCGTCGTGGGTGGGGATAGGCGACAGCTACGTGGGCCATGCCGGGGTCCGGCGCTACATGGCTGCCGTCTACGAGGCGTTTGACGACTACCGCCCCGAGATCGAGGAAATCCGCGACGTTGGTGAGGGCCGCGTTCTCACTCTTGCGATCGAGCATGGCCGTGGCCGCGGCAGCGGCGCAGAAGTAGAGGCTCGACGCACCGCCCATCTGTGGACGCTGCGCAACGGCAAAGCCGTTCAGCTCGATCTCTTCCTCGATCGCGGCCGTGCTCTCGAAGCGGTTGGGCTCTCGGAGTCGTAGTGCCAAACGCTGGGCGCAGCGAGTTCAGGACGATGCGATCGTATTGAGCGTGCCCGCGCTCACCGTCTACGAGAAGCCCACGTGCACTACCTGTCGCAACCTCGCCGCGCTCCTCAAGGAACGAGGTGTCGACTTCGACTCGGTCGACTACCAGGTGCTCGGCCTGACCCCAGAGCAGGTAGAGCAACTCGAGCACACGCTCCGGCGGTCGGGCCAGCACCGCCCGATCGCCAGAGACCACCACCGGCCGCTGAAGCAACTCAGGGTGGTCGACCATCGCGCCAATCACGCGCTCGTCATCTTCCTCAAAGTCAGCCACGCCCAGCTCCGCGTAGGAGTTAGCGAACGCGTCCGTGCCGCACAGCTCGCTTGCGTCCCTTGACGTAAAGGGTGGCCGAGACGCTCACCTCGGGCAGCCTTAGCCGGCTCGTCCGGGGAACCCGGCAGAGGAAGGCCGCGCGTGCGATGCGCCGGTCGAGCTTGATCGCGCATGTCATTCGCCGCTTGGCGGAAACGCGGGCGCTGCAGTGGCCAATGAGGCGCCGCTTCTTTCGGGCACGCACCATCACGCGGCCGGCCTGCGCGGAGCGGAGGCTCACGATCAACCGCCTCCCGTGGCGGGCGAAGCGCAAGCGCGACAGTGGGTTGCCCTTGCTCGCTCCCTTCGGGGCGGCTCCGGGCACGTCCGGCGCGGGGCGGAGACCGGGCGCCTTGACGATCCCGATCACCGCCTCGCCCGAGCCGCCGGAGGCGCTTCGGGCCGCCACCCGTACCTGACCGGAGGCCGGCACCTCTTCGGGCGAGCGGTATAGCCCGCTCGCAGAGATCGTCCCTACGGCGGCGCTGCCTCCGGGCACACCGTCCACGGTCCACGTGACATTGGGCGAGCCGTTCTCGACCACGGCACGAAGTTGGGCGCTCGCGCCGGTCTGGAGGCTCTCCGGAGCGCCAGCGATCGTGACGAGCGTGCCGCTGGCGCCCTCGAGCGTGGCGACAGCGGCCGGCGGGTTGCGCGGGAAGTTGCTGTCCGGATCACGCGCGACGAACTGGAACGAGTCGGGCCCGGTGGCGCCGGCCGCCGGCTCGTACTGGACGTTGGCTCCGTTGAACCACTGCCCCACGGGCTTGTCCAGCGTGCCGTGCTGCGGCGGACTGACGATCTTGAACTGCGCCGCCCTGGCCGGGTCGCCGAACCTCCTCGCCACGAGATCGACCTGCCGGGGCCCCTGGGCGGCGGGGTGGTTGAAGCTCTGGGCGAGGTAACCGGGCACGACCGCGTCCACGGTGCCCAAGGCGGCCGGATTGAAGTCGTCGGCCTCGCGGATCGTCCCGTCGGGGTCGATCTCGGCCATCAGTCGGTAGCTGCCGGGCGGCACATCGGAGACATCCACCCACTGGAAAGCCAGCCACCTGCCGTAGATGTCGCGCCAACCCGCCGACACCCCCATGGTCACACCTGTGGCGGTTGGCTCACCCTGCCGGCAGAACCCGTTCGCGCTCACCGTGTACGCCCTCGGGGCACTTCCCTGGACCCTCTCGGAGTCGATCAGGCAAAAACCAACCTTCTGCGCCGGGGCCAGCTCGGCGGTGCCCGCCGAGTTCCAAAGCGAGTAACGGGCGATGTGCTTGAGGTGCCAATGGTTGTGGTCGTCGTCGGTCTCGTAGGGCACCTGCGGCGCCGGGGTGTTGACCAGATCCTGATAGCCGCCGCCGCTGTCGAACACCCGCTGATTGACGGTCGTCATGGCGGCGCCGAAGCGGTCCGCCGCGCGGATCTCAAGCGCGCCGGGGCCGCGGTTGTGTACGAAGCCGTCGAAGCGGATCAGCAGGCGTGCGCCGCTTCCGTCGGTGTAAACCTCCAGCGACGGCACCCCAGGAGAGTCTGCGACCAGGTCGGGATAGACGGGCGCCGCCGCCGCGCCGGCCGCAGACACGGCGCTCAGCGCGAACGCTAGTGCGAGCACGCTACTTGCGCGTTCCCTGAAACACCTCATGGGGATCGCTTCAAGCCTACGGGCGATTGCCACGGACAGCTCGACCTCGCCGCGGCCCGCGCTGCCAAGCCAGGAGCGGCACCGCGGCGGATGGGCGCGGGTGGTTTCGAACCACCGACCTCTCGCGTGTGAAGCGAGCCGCCAGCGAGCGGTGATCCGCCGTCATCCCGTTCTACGGCTTTGCGACGAGGCTCTGAAGGGGATCGTGTCGGTCGGATATGCGCGGATATGCGGCGATGTGCGCGGATACGGGCACGGGAACGGCCCAATGCCCGAACGACTGTGGGGACCGCGTAACCGCGAGCACGATTCGCACGAATCGAGTGTCGCGCAGACCGACAATGACTTTGCGTTGACGCCTGCGGCGGTCACGAAAGAGCGTAGGTGTGACGACCTCATGTAGGCCGATCGGCTCAAGCTTGGCCTGTCGGCCATGCCTTGGCTGCGCGGTCAGCGACCCATCAGCGGGCCCATCGTGCAACGGATCCAGGCGCGCCAGATGGCTCGGTCATAGACTCCGGCGGGGTGGTCCAGGACATCGAGGGCGGCTACTCCAAGCGGATCGCCTTCCTCGCGCCCGACGGGCCGAGGTGGCTACTGCCGCTTTACGAGCTGGCCCTGATGACCGCTGAGCGGGCGGGTTCCATGGGCATGGACGACGTCGAGTTGACACTCGTGACACCCGAACCCTGGCCGCTGGCGGACTTCGGGCGGCCGGCGAGCGAGGCCGTGACAGACCGGCTCGAGGCGGCTGGCATACAGCTTTACGCGATGGCTTCAGCTGAGGTTCCCGCGTCGGGTCAGCTGCTCATCCAGCCCCACGCAATAGAGCTGCGGCCCGACCGAATGATTGCCATGCCGAGGGTCACTGGCCCCGCCATCCGCGGCATCCCGGGTAGCGCTACACACGGCTTCATCCCGATCGACTCCAACTGCGCGGTCCCGGGAACCGGGGGGGCGCGTGTTCGCCGCGGGCGACGCCACCGCCTCCCCATCAAGCACGGCGGACTCGGAGCCCAACAGGCAGATACCGCAGCGGCGGCCATCGCCCGCTTGGCCGGCCTCGACGTCGAGGCCACTCCCTACCACCCGGTCATGCACGGGAAGCTGCTCACAGGTGGCAAGCCGCTGGATCTGAGTGCCCGCATCGTTGGGGGCCGCGGCTTCGAGTCCGAAGTATCCGACGAGCCGTTGTGGTCGCCGCCAGAGAAGGTGGACGCAGAGGAGCTCGGCGCCTATCTGTCGAGCCTCACCGATTCGACGTTGGACGCCTCTGAGAGAAGCCGGAACCGCGCGGTTGGTGGTCGCTGCTGTTCGTTGCCCGGTGTCCGGGTCGCGCCAAGAGGGCGACACCGGCGACGGTGACGGCTCCCAAGACCGGCACGGCTAGCTGGGCGGCGCGGGGGGAGAGGACGAGCTCGAACAGCGGGACGGGGTCGCCTGCGCGTTGTTGGAGCGGACCGAGTGGACAGTCCCCGTGGTTGGCAACGACCACGAGGCCCTCGCAGCCGAGGGCCGCGACAGCGACATGCAGCAGCCGCCCGCGGCGTCCGGTCAGCGCACACCACCAGACATAGGCGATGGCGAGCAGGAACGCAGCGGCGATGGCGGCGTGGGCTGCGCGGACGGCCAGCGCGACCGGTGTGAGCTTTCTTCTCGACATTCAGCTTCGAGAGTGCGAAACGGACACATCCACGACGCGGATACCCTACCCCCGCGGCGCGCGGTCGAGGGCGGTCCCCGTGGCTCCTTGCACGCCGTGGCAACCGTGGGACCATGGATCGATGAGCGGCGTCGTCGATTAGGTGGAGGTAGCTGTCCTGGCCGCGGCAGGCTGCGCCACGGCGTTCGCGACCGGCATCGGGGCACTGCCCGTCTCGAGGCTGGGTCGAAGCGCCGAGCAACTGCGCCCGGCCCTATGGGGCCTGACCGTCGGCCTGATGGGCGTTGCGTCCATTGTTGGCCTGTTGCTCCCTGCCCTGGACGAGGGCAGCACGGCGACGGTATACGCCGGCGCTGCGGCCGGGGTCGCCTTCCTCGTCCTCTCGCGAAGGGCGCTCAAGAGCCGCGATGTGCACGTCGGCCAACTCCGCGGCACCGGAGTGCGGCGCTCGGTGCTCGTGTTCGCCGTTCTGTTGGTCCACAGCTTGCCCGAGGGGTTCGCGATCGGCACAGCCTTCGCGTCGGACACAGCGGGTTTGGGGTTGTTCGTGGTACTGGCGATCGCGCTTCAGAACGTTCCCGAAGGCACAGCTACCGCGATTCCGATGGAGGCCGCCGGATTCAGCCGCCGCCAACAGTTCTGGGCTGCCGTTCTGAGTAGCGCACCCCAGCCCGTGGGGGCGCTGATCGCCTATGCGCTGGTCCAGGAGGTACAGGGCTTGCTTCCTGCCTCCTTCGCCTTCGCGGCTGGGGCGATGCTCGCGCTCGTGGTCGTCGAGCTTCTGCCACAGACCTTCAGGCACGGTCACGTCAGGCCGGCGCTTGCGGGCTGCGTGGTGGGTGCCGGGCTGATGGCGCTGCTTGCGATAACGCTCGGGGTCTAGGGGTCAGGTTCCCCGAGCGTGGCTGGGCGGGCGTCGACTACGTCCCGATCGGCAGCGCGACCGCGAAGTAGACGCCGATCGTGAGGAGGTCCTGAATCACGGTGGCGAGCGGCCCAGACCCGAACGCCGGGTCGGCTCCGAGACGCTGGAAGGTCCACGGGAGCGCGATCGCCACCGCGGTGGAGGCGAGACTGCTCGCAAACAGCGCTACGGCCACCCCGATCGCGACGTCTGTGTCGCCCCATCCGATCGCCGCCACTGGGAAGAACGCAGCGGCGATCACCAGGCTGAGGAACAGGCCGCTCAGCACCTCGCGCCCCAGGACCGGTCGCAGCGAAACGCCGACGGAGAAACCCCGGATCAACACTGTCTGAGTCTGGGTGCCGATCGCCGCCGCCATGTAGACGACGCCGGGGATGAAGAACGCCAGCAGGACTTTCCTGTCCAGTTGCTCTTCGAACGCCCCGATGATGGCCGCCGATCCGATCGCGCCGACCAGGCCGACCAGCAACCAGGGCAGCCTGTGCCAGAAGCGCTGGGTCACCGGCTCCTCGGCCGCCTGCCGCGCACGTTTGGTGCTAGCCAGGTACCCACCGAGCCGGGCGACATCCTCGTCGTGCTCGGCCAGCACGACACCGAGCATTCGGTGCGGAGGAACGAGCCCGACGAAGTCGCCCGCCGAGTTAACGATGGCAACACTCGATTCGCCACGTCGCACCATCTCCCACGCGACAGCCTCCTGACTGGCACCCGGCGCGACCACGGGAGGGTCAGGGTCCATCACGTCCGCGACTCTCGTGCCGGGCCGCGCGGAGAACAGCCGCTCGATCGGCAGCAGCCCGGCAAGCGACCGGCCATCCACAACCGCGACATCGTCCGCGCAGTCGAACGCTTGCCCCGCAAGCGCCGCACGAACCTGACCGACGGTGTCCTGTCCATGCGCGACCGGCACGTTGGCGGTGGCGTACTCGCGCGCGATGCCCAGCTGCTGACCGTCCGCCATTCACTGATTCTGGCGGCCGAGCGCTAAACCGCCCTGACCATCAGGGGGCGCGCGCCGTCTCGTCCGGGCGGCCGCGAGGTGTCGTCTAATACCTGCCATCGAAGTCCGCCTTAGCGGCGGCGAGGGTCGCGCCAGTCGCCCAGCGCGGGCAGCTGCGCGCCACCAGACCCATATGGTCGGTGTGCCCCGAGCGGGCACCTATGCTTCGGGCGTGGCATTCAAAGACACTGTTCTCCTCGCTTACGACGGTTCCGAGGGCGCCGGGGCCGCGCTTGGCCACGCTTCGCAGCTCTTCGCTGATCGGCCGTTGCTCGTTCTGTCGGTCGCGCGGTCGATGTCTGCCGTCGGCTCCGCCGGCGTCGTCGGTCTCCCCGCTGGTGTTGCGGGTGAGGCGCTCGCTCGGTTGGACGAGGAAGCGCAGCGCAAGGCTGAGGCGCTGGCGGAGGAGGGCGCCAGGGCCGCTGAGGCCGCCGGACTGAACGCAACGGCCGTCGGCACGATCACGCAAGGAAATATATGGAGCGCGATACTTCGGGTCGCCGAAGACGAGGATGTCGCCGCGGTGATGGTCGGGTCGCGTGGCTTGTCCGATCTCAGGTCCGTGCTGCTCGGCAGCATCTCGAACGGAGTCATTCACCACTGCGACCGTCCAGTAGTGGTGGTGCGCGGTCCCTCGGTGGGTTCCACCTCGTCCTCGTAAAACAGGTGCAGACATGCTGCTTCTAGGCGTGGCGCTGGTTAAGGTCTCCGGCTTCTCGGGCCGCCGAGGGGCTCCCGCCGACTGGCGCGCAGGCGAGGGCGGCGATGCCCGCGGAGGCTCGTCGCGGGCTGTGATTGGGCAGCAATAGGACTCAGTCCGATGGGCGCGGGTGGTTTCGAACCGCCGACCTCTCGCGTGTGAAGCGAGCCGCCAGCGAGCGTCGATCCAGTGTCATGCTGCTCAAAGACAGGCCTTATGCCCGAACCAGGAGGCGCTCTGGGGTGCCGGGACCGCGTGGGCGCGCCGGCGGCCGGCTGCGGCCAGCGGGCCGATCATGTGCCGGTAGAGGAACGACCACGCGGGCTCGCCGTGCAGCAGCAGCACGAGGGGGCCGTCGGCCGGACCGTCCTCGACGTAGGCCATCCGCAGCGAGACGTCCTCGGCCTCGACGTCCACGTACCGGGGCGGCCAACGGCGTCCTCTCTACGGCTTGACGTTGCAGGCGCGGCCCTTGCAGCGCTCGAGCCGGGTCAGGTCCCGGGCGAGCCGGGCCTGGATGCCGGCGTACTCGGTCCGGCCAGCGAGGTTGCGCAGCTGGGCCGGGTCGGTGTGCCGGTCGTACAGCTCGGTGTCGCCCGCCTCGGGGTAGACCACGTACGTGTACCGGTCGGTGCGAACGCCCTTGTAGGGCCGGGCCCATCGATGGACCGGCACCGGGTGCGAGAACAGGGGTCGCGGCGCCTCGATCTGCAGTACCCGGGCGGGCGGCTTGCGGCCGCCGCGCAGGGTCGGCATTAGCGAGACACCGTCGGTCTTGCGGCCCGCGCGTGCGCCGGCCATGTCCAGCAGCGTCGGGGCGAAGTCGATGTTCGAGACCTGGCGCTGCACCTTGCGACCCGCGGGCACGCCGGGTCCGCGCACGATCAGCGGGATCCGCAGCGACTCCTCGTAGGGCAGGAACTTGTCGCCGGGGATGCGGTGCTCGCCCTGCATCCAGCCGTTGTCGGAGAGGAACACGATCGTGGTGTTCTTCAGCTGACCAGTCCGCTTCAGGGTGCTCACGAGCTTCTTGACGTGATCGTCGACGGCCAGCAGCGAGCCGATCCGCCCCTGGTAGTTGCTCTCGAGCTGAGCGATCTCCTTCTGATCCAGCTGGGGCGCGCCGTTGCGCATGTTCGCCGGCTTGTCGGAGAGGTCGGCTTCGTTGAAGCTCGCTCCGCGCGGCAGCTTCAGGCGCGAGACGCGTTTCGCGTAGCGCGGGGCGGGCCGGGGGTCCGGTCCGGGCCGGCCCATCAACGTCGTGGCCACGTCCTCGCGGTGGGATGCCGCGGGCGCCCACCAGATGAAGAAGGGCTTCTTCGACCGGCGCTCGGCCCTGACCAGGCGCTCGGTCATCGCGCCGGTCACGTCCGGCGAGTAGTCCTTGGTCTTCTTGGTACCCCAGTAGCGATAGGGGGGAGGTCCGAACTGCTTGCGCAGCGCGGCGAGCAGTCCCGGCAGGCCGGTCGGGACATCGATGACCTCGACCTTGGCGAACTTCACGAGCTTGCGCGCGAAGTCGCTGTCGCCCCAGGTCTTCAACTTGCCGTTGCGGTTCATCACGAAGTTGAAGTAGTCGTAGGCCGAGGCGTCCAATAGGCCGCGCCAGATGTCGAAGCCGTGCGGGACCTCTCCGTGGGCGTCCCGGGCGCCGTAGCCGTTGAGCCACTTGCCCACCAGCCCGGTGCGGTAGCCCGACCGCTGCAGCCACGCCGGAAGCGTGTTGCGGCGGTTCTTCATGCCGTACCAGCCGAAGGGGTAGAAGTTCGCGACCACCCCGTGGTTGTGGGCGTACTGGCCAGTGATGAACGTCGCGCGCGCCGGGCAGCACAGCGGGAAGGAGTCGACGGCGTTCTCGAACGTCGTGCCCTTGGCCGCCAGCAGCCGGCGGACGTTGGGCATCTTCGCCAGATCGGAGGCCGACTGGTCGTCGGTCATCACCACCAGGATGTTCGGCCGCCCGTCCTTGGCCGCCGACGCCGGCCGCGCCTGCGCCGTGGCTGGGACCGCCGCCGCCGCGAGCACGAGCAGGACGGGAATCCAGATCCGGCGCGAGGGGGACATATCGCGACGATATCTCGGATAGATATATCCCGTCAAGGTGGGTACCCTCCCCCCGATGCCGGAGCGGCCGCGCAACGCCTACCTGATCCTCGGCCTGGTCCGCCGCGGTGCCAACACCGGCTACAACATGAAGGCCGTGGTCGACCAGTTCGCCCGGTTCTTCTGGGCGGTCAGCTACGGACAGCTCTACCCGGAGCTCAAGCGGCTGCAGTCCCAGAAGCTCCTGCGCAGCCGCCAGGAGAAGAACGGCGGGCGCCGGCGTACCGCCTACACGCTGACCAAGGCCGGCGAGCGCGAACTCGAAGCGTGGCTGGGCTCCGAGGACGAGATGCTCTTCGAGGTTCGCATCGAGGCCTTCATGAAGCTGTTCATCTCCGAGAGCAGCGACCAGCAGCGGGCGATCATCCGGCGCCTTCGCGCCGACACGCTCCGTACGCGCGACACGCTCGCCGCCATCGAGCCCCCCCGCCCCATCGGACGGCACCTCAAGGCTCACGGCATACAGATGTACGACAGCCTGATCGAGTGGTGCGACGAGGTCGACACGGCCATCGCGGAGGACCGGCCACCGCCACCGGCCCGCTAGCCCGGCTCGTGGGCGGAACAATCCGATGGACCTGATTGGTCGGCTTTCGAACCCGGGGCTTCGCCAGACGATCAGCGAACTGTCACGGTCACGGACTGAGCCGTCCGGCTGATCGGGCGCTGGGCCGCTGTCGCTTGGGACGAAGACCGGGGAGCCCAGCCCAGCTGCGAGCAGACGCCTGCTTTCCCATGAATGCGAGAGCGGCGCTACCGCTCCCATGGGAAAGGAGGCGTCCACCCAGATCTCGGCGAGGTTTCCACTCCTCGTCCCTGGCGCAAGTGACCTGCGAGGTACACGTGTGCTCGTACCACACGGTTGCGACAGCGGGCCCTTGTGAACGCCGATCGAATGCTGCGTGGCCGGATTACGACGCGCTTACGCGCCGCCCGCCCTCATTGCCGCGCCGACGGTCCGGACGTATGCTCACCACCGCATCCAGCGAGAGGGGTCGGGCAGTGGCGGGCCATGGGGTGAGCATCGATCTCGACGCGTTCGATCAGTTCGAGGCGAGCGCATGGGAAGAGAGAGTGGAGGGGTACGCGGGGTTCTTCGGTGCCGTCACTGGCCGGCTGGTCGAGCCGCTGTTGGATGTCGCCCGGGTGGGTCCTAAGACGCGTGTGCTCGACGTGGCGACCGGCCCCGGCTATGTGGCGGCAGAGGCGGCTCGCCGGGGGGCGACCGTGTGCGGCGTGGATGTGGCCGAGGCGATGGTCGCCCGGGCCGGTGCGGAGCATCCGGGCGTCGAGTTCAGGCAGGCGGACGCGCAGTCGCTCCCGTTTGCGGAAGGCGCCTTCGACGCGGTGGTTGGCAACTTTGGGCTGCCTCACTTCGGCCGCCCCGAGCTGGCGGTCGCCGAGGGGGTACGGGTCCTCGCGCCCGGCGGCCGGTTGGCGCTGACGACCTGGGACGTTCCCACGGAGATGCGCATGTTCGGCGTGTTCCTTGAGGCTGTCGGGGAGGCTGGCGCTGGACCGCCCGACGGCCTGCCCCCGGGCCCCGATGTCTTCCGGTTCTCGGACGACGGGGAATTTCGGCGCCTCTTCGAAGCACAGGCCCTCGTCGACGTGGAAGTGCGACGCGTGGCATTCACGCATCCCGTGAGGTCTTTCGAGGACTTCTGGCGCGCCCTACAACGCGGGACGGTTCGAATGGCCTCGCTCGTGCTCGAACAGTCCGAGGAAACCCGGGAGCGCATCCGGACCGCCCTCGAGCGCCGCCTGGCCGCCTACGACGCCAACGGGGTGTTCGACGTCCCGGTCTCGGTGAAGCTCGCCGCCGGTCGCAAGACCGGCTGAGACCCGGCGCTAGTAGCGGGACGCGCGGTTCGGTACCACGCGCCTGGCGACGCGGAGGAGGACCGGAAGCCCCGCCCAAGCCCGAGCAGAGTTTCGCCTCCCAATGAAACCGACACTCAGCTGCCTGGGAGCCCTCGGCTGCTCACTCGCTCAATGCTTGCTTGCTTATGGGCGCGGGTGGTTTCGAACCACCGACCTCTCGCGTGTGAAGCGAGCGCTCTCCCACTGAGCTACGCGCCCGGGAGAGCGCAGATTGTAGGCGGCCCACCGCGGGCGCGGCTGGACGAATGACCTAGACACGCGGCTGAACATTCGCGGCTGACCGTTAAGCCGCCGCTGCCAGTAGGCACTGCCCCCTGCCCTACCCACCGACGAAGCGGATCTGTGCCACGACGCCCGACGGCGTCGTACGGAGCAGGAGGAGGCAGTCGAAGTCATGGGAACCATCACGAAGAAACGATCGATCGCGGCCGCAATCGCGGCCGTGGCGATGACGGCGCTGGGCGCACCCGCCGTGGCCGGAACAGCAACGGAGACCTACCCGGCCGGCGGCAGCGCCTTCACGGGCGGTCTGGAGGGCTGGACCGGTTCCGGCCAGAGCTGCGCGTCGGTGCAGGGAGCCGACATCACGTGCACCACGACCGCGGAGCACTCGGCGACGGTCGGCAATCCGGTCGGATCGATCAACTCACGCATCACCACGCTGGTGAACGCCGGCGGGCTGCTCAAGGGCGAGACCACGTTCACCTCGCCCGACTTCACTCTGGCGGCGGGTTCGGGCGCGCGCTCCGGCGCGGTCGCTCTGGACCGCCGGCTCGACGGCGGCGTGGTCGCCCTCGGGCCGGAGAGCACGTACGAGGTCAGTCTGGTCGACCGCAGCGCCGGGAACACGGCGACCAAGGTGCTGTCGGAGACGATCGACGACACCGACAGCGCTTTCGCCCGTGAGGCGGCGCCGGTGCCGGAGGGTGCGCTGGTGCCCGGCCGGACGTATGCGCTGGTCATCAAGACGACCACGCTGACCCGGACGGCCCGGGCCGGCCTGCTCGGCGACCTGAACACCCGGTACGACAACGTCGGACTGACTGTTGACGACTCGCCGCTGCCCCCCGGGGTGACCCCCATCGGCGACGGTGCGCCGGGCTCGCCCGGCGTGACGGTGCAGAACACCTCGGTCACGGATCGGACCCTGGCCCTGCTGCTGGGTTCCATCAACGTGTTCGCCGAGGTGGGCCGAGGGCCGCGCGGCTCAGTCGTGCCGATGGCCAGGTGCACGATCCTCGGAACGCCTAAGAACGATCGCACCGTCGGCACCAAAGGCAACGACGTGATCTGCGGACTCGCTGGCAACGACACCATCGACGGGGCAGGCGGCAACGACCGCGTCGGCGGAGGGGCCTCGGCCGACCGCCTGGATGGCGGTCGCAACAACGACCGCATGCGCGCCGGAACGGGTAACGACCGCCTGGCGGGTGCCAGCGGCAACGACCACCTGCATGGCGGCAGCAACAACGACAGGGTGTACGGCGGATCGGGCAACGACCGGCTGGAAGGCGCCGCCGGGAGCGATCGCCTGAACGGCTCGAAGGGCGATGACCTGGTCCAGGCCGGCGCCGGGCCGGGACATCATCAGCGCCCGTGACCGCGGCCGCGACCGTATCGACGGGGCACCGGCCGGGACAGGGCCACCGTCGACCGCCGCTCGGCCGTAAGGCGCGCAGGAGCGTTTCCGCCAAGCGGGCGGACCGCGTGCGCCGCGTCGAGCGCGTCCGCTGAAACGAGCCCCACACGGTCCGCCGCGCGCTAGAGTCCGCGTCGGACCGTGCTAGGCGGGGACTTAGCGGAGCCCTACATCCCGCAATCCGCTCTAGCGGGGCTGAATTCCCATCCGAGGGAAGCGGCCCTCGGGGTCAGTACGCCGGATCGAGGCGCTGATGGCCGGGTCCCGCGCGGTGAGCGATCGCGAACCAGGTCAGGTCCGGAAGGAAGCAGCCTTAAGCGAAGCCGTTCATGCGCCGCGGACCAGCCTGGCCGGAGCCGAGAAACGGCGGGCACGCCCGGGGACCTTTCACAGAGATGGGTGCACGGTCCATATATTTCGCCGCATGGCCGCGCCAGAACGCCCGTCCTCGTCCTTCGCGGGCGGCGCCCAGCTGCTGCTGGCCATCGTCGGCGTCATGTGGGGCCTCGAGATCGTGGACGTGGCGCTGGACAACCAGCTCGACAACTACGGCATCGAGCCGCGCGACGTGGATGCGCTGCCGGGCGTCGTGTCGTCACCCTTCCTGCACGCCGGCTTCGGCCACCTGATCGGCAACACGATCCCGCTGGTGGTCATGGGCCTGGCGATCGCGCTGGCCGGGGCCAAACGGCTGGGCACCGTGACGGTGATCGTCGGCCTGATCGCGGGCCTGGGCACCTGGCTGACGGCGGCCGCGAACACCGAGACGATCGGCGCCAGCGGCCTGGTGTTCGGCTACGCGACCTACCTGATGGCGCGCTTCTTCTTCAGCCGCCGGCTGCTGGACCTGGTGCTGGGGATCGGGGTGCTGGTGGTGTGGGGCGCGTCGCTGCTGGCCAGCCTGGCGCCCACGCCCGGGGTGTCGTGGCAGGCCCACCTGTTCGGCGCGATCGGTGGGGTGGTTGCCGCGCGGGTGGTCGATCAGCGACCCGATTAGCATGGCGGGGCCGATGCTCTCGCTCTACCGCCGCCACCGCCCCCAGACCTTCGAGCAGGTCGTGGGCCAGGACAGCGTGGTGCGCACACTGCGCAACGCGATCGAGCTGGGCAAGGTCCACCACGCCTATCTGTTCGTGGGCTCGCGCGGCACAGGAAAGACCTCGATGGCCAAGCTGCTGGCCTGCGCGCTGAACGCCGACGGCGGCCCGCGCACCGACTTCTCGCCCGACGACCCGGCGTGCAAGGCGATCATGAACGGCACGTCGCTGGACGTGGTGGAGATGGATGCGGCGTCCAACAACTCGGTCGACGACATCCGCGAGCTGCGCGAGAACGTGTCGCTGTCGCCGATGGGCGGCTCACGGCGCGTGTACATCCTGGATGAGGCGCACATGCTGTCGCCCGCCGCCTGGAACGCGTTCCTGAAGACGCTGGAGGAGCCGCCCGCCCACGTGGTGTTCGTGCTGGCCACCACCGAGTCGCACAAGGTGCCGGCCACGATCATCGACCGCTGCCACCGGTTCGACTTCGGCCGCCCGTCGCTGGAGCAGATCGCAAGCGTGCTGCGGCGGGTGTCCGACGAGGAGGGCATCACGATCCCCGATCCGGCGGTGGGCATGATCGCCCGCAAGGCCACCGGCAGCTTCCGCGACGCTCTCGGCACGCTTGAGCAGCTTGTGACCTACGGCGGCACGGACATCGCGCTGGACGACGTGCTGGAGAACCTGGGCGCGGCCGACGCCACGCTGATCCTGGACGCCACCGACGCGCTGGTGGCCAGCGAGCCGAAGCCCGCGCTGCTGGCCGTGCAGACGCTGGCCGAGTCCGGCCGCGACTACGACCAGTTCATGCGCGACATGGCCGCTCACCTGCGCCACCTGCTGGTGGTGCAGACCCTGGGCGAGGTGCCCGACTCGTTCGCAGTCACCGCCGAGCACTCCGACCGCCTGGCCACCCAGGCCGAGGCCCTGGGCCAGGCCGAGCTGCTGCGCGCCGTGGATCTGCTGGCCGCCGCGCTGGCGGCGGTCAAGGACGGCTCGGAGCCGCGGCTGCAGCTGGAGGTGGCGCTGCTGAAGGCCACCCAGCCCCAGGCCGACCAGACGGTGCAGGCGCTGATGCAGCGGATCGACCGGCTGGAGCGAACCCTGGGCGGTGCACCCGAGCGCGTCCCGGCACCTGAGCCCGCCCGGGCACCCGAGCCCGCGCGCGTCGCCCCACCCGAGCCCGCCTCGCCCGAGGACCCCGGTCCCGCCATCGAGCGCGCGGTGCGCACCGCCACCGTGACCGCCGTGGCCGCCGCCGCGGTGGAGGCCACGGCCGAGCCCGAAGGCGACGTGCAGGTGGCGGTGGCGCCCGAGGTGGCGCCGGCGCTGGACCTGGACCGGGTCAAGGGGATGTGGCCTGCGGTGGCCGAGGCGGTGCGCGAGCAGAACGCCATGGTGGCCGCGCTGGTCAGCGAGGCCGTGCCCTCGGCGCTCGAGGAGGATCGCCTGACGATCTCCTTCCCAGCCGATGCCGGCTTTCACAAGAAGAAGGCCGAGGCCAACCGCGAGCTGGTTCTGGCCGCGCTGCGCAGCCTGACCGGTACCGCCTTGGCCGTGGCCTTCGAGCTCAGCGAGACGGCGGAGGCTCCGGCCACGCTGACGCTGGGCGAGGAGGAGCTGCTCGAGCGTCTCAAGCAGGACTTCGGGGCCGAGGAGGTCTTCGAGGACGACGAACCCCGACCGCAGGAGCCCTAGCCCGTGCCCCAGCCACCGAACATGCAGCAGATGATGAAGCAGGTCCAGAAGATGCAGGCCGACATGGCAAAGGCCCAGGAAGAGCTCAAGCACGAGTCGGTCGAGGCCAGCGCCGGCGGAGGCATGGTCACCGTCAAGGTCAGCGGCGAGCTGGAGGTGCTGGAGCTGAAGATCGACCCCGACGCGGTCGACCCCGAGGACGTCGAGCTGCTCCAGGACATGGTCCAGGCCGCGACCAACGAGGCGCTGCGCTCGGCGCAGGAGCTGGCAGCCAACAAGATGGGCGCCGTGACCGGCGGCCTGGGTGGGGGACCCGGTGGCGGTCTTGGCGGACTAGGGATCCCCGGCCTCTAAATGGAGGTTTTCGCGCCGCCGATCAACCGGCTGATCACGGAGCTGGCCCGCTTCCCGGGCATCGGCCAGCGCACCGCGCAGCGGCTGGCCTTCCACATCCTGCGCGCGTCCGACGATGAGGCCCTGGCCTTGGCCGACGCCATCCGCGAGGTCAAGGAGAAGGTGGGCCAGTGCGAGGTGTGCTTCAACCTGGCCACCGAGGCCACCTGCCGGATCTGTCAGGACGACCGCCGCGACGCGCACTTGATCTGCGTGGTCGAGGAGCCCAGCGACGTGATCCCGATCGAGCGCACCAACGAGTTCTCGGGCAAGTACCACGTGCTCGGCGGCGCGCTGTCGCCCATCGACGGGGTCGACCCCGAGGACCTGCACATGGCCGAGCTCTTCGGGCGGGCGGCGCAGAACGGCGTGCGCGAGGTGGTGGTGGCCACCAATGCCACCACCACCGGCGAGGCCACCGCCATGTACATCGCCGACGAGCTGCGCCAGCGCGCGCCGCAGGTGTCCGTCACCCGCCTGGCCAGCGGCCTACCCGTGGGCTCTGACCTGGAATATGCCGATGAGATCACTCTGGGCCGCGCGCTGCGCAGCCGTCGCGAGCTCTAGCCTGCTGGCCACTCTGGCCGCGGCGTGCATCGCGGCCCCGGCTGCGGCGCAGTCCGGGTGCGTGGGCGACATCGACGCCGTCGACGTCCAGGCCAAGCCGGGCCCCGCGCTGCGGTTCGGGATCGGCCCCCTGCCCCAGGCCGGCCAGATCGGCCCGCATGCCTGGCGCCGCGGTGCCCGAGCAGCCCGGCCGCACGGACGCCGCGCTGGCCACCCTGCGCCCGCCCACCGGCAGCTTCACCCTGCGCCTGAACCGCTTCTTCTGGTCCGACGGCGAGGCGGGCATCCGCCGCTACCTGGCTCTGGCCGAGCGCTTCACCAGCCAGGGCTACCTCGTGGAGCTGCAGGTGCGCTACCACCCCGGCCCGGCCCAGGAGGGCGACATCGGCGCCTGGACCCGCCACGTGCGTGAGGTCGTCCGGCGGTTCGGGGCCAACCCGCGCGTGGTGGCGCTGCAGATCGCGAACGAGGTGAACTTCAACATCTCGCCCGACTCGTCGGATGGCTCCTACGCGGGCGCGCGCGACGCGCTCGTACAGGGGGTGATCGCCGCGAAGGACCAGGCGCTGGCCGGCGGCCGGCGCGACCTGGCCATCGGCTTCAACTGGGCCTACCGCCTGGACCCGGCCAGCGAGGAGAGCTTCTGGAACTCGCTGCGCGACAAGGGCGGCGCGCCGTTCGTGCGCGCCGTGGACTGGATCGGGCTGGACGCCTACCCGGGCACCGTCTTCCCCCCGGTGGAAGCGCCCGGCGGAGAACGCGACGGCATGGTGAACGCGATGAGCTCGCTGCGCTGCTTCGCGCGCATCCCCGGAATCCCGGCGTCGGTGCCGATGAAGGTGGAGGAGAACGGCTGGCCCACCTTCCCCGGCCGGTCGGAGGCGATGCAGGAGCAGGTGCTGCGCACCATGATCGGCGCGGTGCACGACTTCCGCGGCACCTACAACGTGACCGACTACCGCTGGTTCAACCTGCGCGATGGAAACAGCGACGACCCCCAGCCGTTCCAGCACTTCGGCCTGTTCACCAGCGGCTACCGGGCCAAGCCCGCCTTTGCCGCGTACACCGAGCTGGTGCGGCGCCTGCACCGGGTAGAGCCGCCCGCGCCCACGACGCGCCGCCCGCGGGCGCGGCTGAAGCTGGCGCTGAGGCACCGCAGGGGCCGCGATGCCCGCCGGCGCCGCTGCGCCGCCGGCCCCGTGCGCGCGACGGTGGCCGGGCGCGACCGCGCCCTGGTGCGCCGCGCGCGCTTCCGGCTGGGCCGTCGCGCGGTGCGGCGGTCCCTGGACGCCCGGCGTCCGTTCAGCCGGGTCGTCTACCGCCCACGCCGCTGGCGCTCGCGCCGGGTCACCGTGCACGCCGCCGTGCGCCTCCGCGACGGACGGCTGGTGCGCCTGTCCCGTCACGTGCGCGTCTGCCGCTAACGGTTAGCGAAGAAGTCCGTAGTCGCGCTTGGCGCCCAGCACCCGGGACACGGCCTGATCCAGGCGGGCCAGCGGCAGCCGCTTCTTGCGCACCGCCGTCAGCACCGCGCCGTAGGCGGCGGCCTGGTCGGCAGGGGGCGCCGACACGTACAACAGATCCGCGCCGGCCCGCAGCGCCTGCACCGCCGAGCGCGACGGCGGCTCCAGCGCCGTCACCGCGGGGTCGGCCAGGTTGCCGGTCAGGGCAACGCCTTCGAATCCCAGCTTGCGGCGCAGCAGGCCCGTGATGACGCTGCGCGACAGGCTGGCCGGGGTCACGAAGTCGTCGTAGGCGTAGAGGCCGTTCGAGACCACGATGCCCGGGACGCCGGCGTCGATCGCCGTCTCGAACGGCACCATCTCGCTGCGCTCGATCCGGCGCTCGGACAGCCCCACGTTGGCGGGGCCCTCGGAGACCGGCTGGGACGCCGAGCCCAGCCCCGGGAAGTTGGCCGCGGCGGCGAACACCTTGGCCTGCCGGTAGGCCACGGTCACGCGCTTGGCGTAGCGCGACACCGGGCCGGCCTGCTCGGAGAAGGCCAGCGCCCCGACGGCCGCGCCGTCGGGCGGGCCGATGTCCAGCGTCGGCGCCAGCACGCCGCTGACGCCGAGACCGCGCAGCTCCTGCCCGCTGGCCCGCGCCTCGCGCGCGCCCTGGGCGGTGTCCTCCAGGTCGGCAGGCGCCGTTGGCGGTGGAAGGCCCGGCAGCGCGTTGAACTCGCCGCCCTGCTGCGGCGCCATGACCAGCGGCCGCAGCGGTGTACGGCCCACGACTGACGCGGTCAGTGCGCGCAACTGGACGGGGTCGGTGTAGTTGGTGCGGCCCAGCACCACGCCCCCCAGATCGCGGGTGGCCACCGGTCCCAGCCTCTGTGGCACGGGGGCGGTGCCGCGCACCCCCCACAGGAACACCTGCGCCACCTTGCGCTCGGTGCTCATGCGGCGCAGGGTGGCCGGCACCGGGTCGGGCCGGCCGTCGGGCGTGGTGGCGGTGGTGGCCATGCCGCCGGACGGCGTCGGGGTCCCGGACGATCCGTCCCGGTCCCCGCCGACCAGGGCCCCGAGCCCGGCGCCGAGCGCGATCACCGCTCCCAGAGCCAGCGCCATCACTACCCGGGGTGCCAGTCTGGCGCGCATCCGCCGAACGCTAACCTGCCACGGCCATGCCCAGCGCCGATCCCGAGACGGTGGTGATGAAGTTCGGCGGCACATCGGTCGCCGATGCGGAGCGCATCAAGCGCGCTGCGTCGCGCATCGTGCAGGCCGCCGACGACGGTGCGCGCGTCGTGGCGGTGCTGTCCGCACGTGGCAAGACCACCGACGAGCTCGTGTCGATGGCCTACGAGGTCTCCGAGCGCCCTCACCCGCGTGAGATGGACATGCTCCTGTCCACCGGCGAGCGGATCTCGTGCGCGCTGGCGGCCATGGTCATCAACGACCTGGGCCACGAGGCCATCTCGCTGACCGGTTCGCAGGCCGGCATCGTGACCGACACCTCGCACACCAAGGCACGCATCCTGGACGTACGCGCCGACCGCATCGCGGCCGCGCTGGACGAGGGCAAGGTGGTGCTGGTGGCCGGGTTCCAGGGCGTGTCCACGGACTCGGACGTGACCACGCTCGGCCGCGGCGGATCCGACACCACTGCGGTGGCCCTGGCCGCGGCGCTGGACGCGGACGTGTGCGAGATCTACACCGACGTGGCCGGCGTGTTCAGCGCCGACCCGCGGATCGTGCCCGACGCGCGCAAGCTCAGCGTGGTCTCGTTCGAGGAGATGCTCGAGATGTCGGCCTCCGGCGCGGGGGTGCTGCAGCTGCGCTCGGTGGAGTACGCCCGCAACCACAACCTGCCCATCCACTGCCGGTCCAGCTTCGATTACGGACCGGGTACCTTCGTACAGTCCGAGGACGTCACCATGGAACGACCACTAGTCACCGCCATCACCCACTCGACCGACGAAGCGCGGATCACGCTCACGGACCTGCCGGACCGGCCCGGGATCGCCGGCCGCGTGCTCACGGTGCTGGCCGACAGCAACATGAACGTGGACATGATCATCCAGAACGAGCCCGAGTCACAGGAACACCGCGCGGACATGTCGTTCACCGTCCCGCGCGACGACCTGTCCACGGCCATCGAGGCGCTCGAGGCGGTGCGCGAGGAGCTGGGCATCGGCGCGGTGACCAGCGACGCGGACATGGCCAAGGTGTCCGTGGTTGGCGCGGGCATGAAGAGCCATCCGGGCGTGGCGGCCAAGACCTTCACCGTGCTGGGCGAGGCCGGGGTGAACATCGAGATGATCTCCACGTCGCCGATCAAGATCTCGTGCGTGATCCGGGAGGAGCACGTCCAGCAAGCCGTCCGCGAGCTGCACGCCGCGTTCGAGCTGGGCGACGGGACGATCCACCGCGAGGACGTCCGCGGCGACCACCGGCCGGTGGTGAATTAGGGATGCGCGTCGCAGTGGTGGGCGCCACCGGCGCAGTGGGCTCCACGATCCTGGGCGTCATGCGTGAGCGCGGCTTTCCCTCGGAGGAGGTCGTGCCGCTGGCTTCGGCGCGCTCGGCCGGCCGCTCGATCGACTTCGGCGATGCCACGCTGACCGTGCGCGAGCTCACCGACGACGCGGTCCAGGGCTTCGACCTGGCGCTGTTCTCGGCCGGCGGCTCGATCAGCGCCGAATGGGCGCCCAAGTTCGCCGACGCGGGCGCGGTGGTGGTCGACAACTCCTCCTACTGGCGCATGCACGACGACGTGCCGCTGGTGGTGGCCGGCGTGAACCCCGACGCGATCGACGGCCACCATGGGATCGTGGCCAACCCCAACTGCACCACGATGCAGGCGATGATGCCGCTCAAGCCGATGCTGGACGCGGTGGGCATCGAGCGCATCATCCTGTCCAGCTACCAGGCCGTCTCGGGCACGGGGCAGAAGGCCGTCGAGGAGCTGCACGACCAGGCGCGCGCGGTGATCGAGGCCCAGGAAATGGCTGCGCCCGCGGTCTACCCGCATCAGATCGCGTTCAACGTGATCCCGCAGGTGGAGTCCTTCAAGGACGGCGACGCCTACACCACCGAGGAGCGCAAGGTCATGGCCGAGACGCGCAAGATCCTGGGCGCGCCCGACATCGGCATCACCGCCACCTGCGTGCGCGTGCCCGTGTACACCGGGCACTCGGAGTCGATCAACGTCCAGACCCGCGATCCGTTCTCGCCCGATGAGTGCCGCGAGCTGCTGGCCGCGACGCCCGGTGTGCAGGTCATCGACGACCCCGCCGGCGGCCTCTACCCGATGGCCATCGACGCCGCCGGCCAGGACGACGTGCTGGTCGGCCGTATCCGCCGCGACGACTCGCACGAGCGCTGCCTGAACATGTGGGTGGTCGGCGACAACCTGCGCAAGGGCGCGGCCACCAATGCCGTTCAGGTGGCCGAGCTGCTGGTGGAGCGCGGGCTGCTGCGCAGCGCGCCTGCCTGAGCGCTCAGTTGCGCGACGGCGCGCCCGGCGTGGCCCGCGCCAGGTCCCGGCGCGAGCTGATCCCGAGCTTGCGGTAGATGTTGCGGGCGTGGGTGCGCACGGTCTCCAGGCCGATCGACAGGCTGTGGGCGATCTGGCCGTTGGTGGCGCCCTCCTGCAACAGCTCCAGCACGTCGGCCTCGCGTGGGGTCAACAGGTCGGAGCCCTGGATCGAGCCGAGCTGCTCGGTGCCGCCGGCCGCCGCCGAGCGCGGCAACACGTGCATGCCGCGCGAGGCCAGGTGGATCGCGTTCACCACGTCCCGGCCCTGGGTCTCCTTGGACAGGCAGGCGGTGGCGCCGAAGGACAGCATCTGGTTGCATTCCGAAGCGGTCGGGCGGTTGGCCAGGACCACGAGGCGCGAGCCCGGGTAGCGCTGGTGCAGCTGGAACACCTGGGCCGGGCTGGTCAGCGAGCCGAAATTGAGCACCGCCACGTTGGGCGCGTGGCGCTCGATGGCTGTCTCCAGCGCCGGCGGCGTGATCCCGTCCTCCTTGAGCTCGAGGTGCGGGTCCTGCGTGACCAGTTGGGTGAGCCCTAGGGCCACGAGATCCTCGAACTTGGCCAGCACCACGCTCACGTTGCTTGGCATGGCGGCAGTTTAAGGGGGAGGCCAGGGGGGAGGCAAGCGCTGCAACGCTGTCACCCGTCCGCCCCCCCAAGATCCCTCTATGCAGGGGAAGAGCGGGTCGAAGGCTTGGTACACAATGGTTCCCGCAGAGCTTCAGGGGCGGAGTGGGGTACGCCTGTCGCATTGACCGAGAACCGGCCACGTGGCCGGTTCTCGCGTTTCCGGGGCCTGTTCAGCCGGCGGGCGAGCGCGCCCCGGACACGTCGATCGGCCGCGGCCGGGCCACGTGGAAGCCCTGGGCGTAGTCCACTCCAAGGATGCGCAGCAGGTCCAGCGTGGCGGCGTCGGTCACGAACTCGGCGATGGTGGACTTGCCGAGGCCCTTGGCGATCTGGACCAGGGCGCGCACGAGCAGCTGGTTGGTGGCGTTGCCCGGCAGGTCCTTGACGAACTCGCCGTCGATCTTCAGGTAGTCGAACGCCAGGTGCTTGAGGTAGTAGAACGAGGCGAAGCCGGCGCCGAAGTCGTCGATGGCGAACTCGCAGCCCAGCTCGCGCACCGACACCGCGAACTCCTTGGCCCGCTCCACGTTCACGATGGCGGCGGTCTCGGTCATCTCGAACACCAGCCCGCGGGGGTCCACACCGGCCTGCTCCAGCCAGTTGGCGATCGTGGCAGGCAGCTCGGGGTCGGTCAGCGACCGGGCCGACAGGTTCACCTCCAGCACGGTCGGCCGGCCGGCCTGCTCGAGCTCGGCCAGCAGATCGATCGCGCGCCGGACGACCCAGCGGTCGATCTCCTGGATCAGGTCGAACCGCTCGGCCAGGTGGAGGAAGTTCCCGGGGGCGATCAGGCTGCCGTCGTCGGCCACCATGCGCAGCAGCAGCTCCTCGCGTGGTCGCTCGTCACCGGTCAGCGACAGGATCTCCTGGCCGTGCAGGACGAAGCGGTCCTCCGCCAGCGCGTGACGGATGCGCTCGACCCACTCGAGCCTGCCGGCCATCTGGGCGTTGCGTCCTTCGACCGAGAACACGACGGCGCAGTCGCGCCCCGCTTCCTTGGCGTCGTACATGGCTATGTCGGCCTCGGCCAGCAGCTCCTCGGCCGACACCTGGCCGGCATCGCCGCCGAACAGGGCGATCCCGGCGCTTGCCGAGGTGCCGGTGCGCCCGTGCACGCCCGTGACCGTGGCCTCCTCGCGGATGGCGTGCAGCAGGTCGGTCGCCACCCGCTCGGCCTCGGCGCGATCGGCTTCGGGCAGGATCACCGCGAACTCGTCGCCACCAAGCCGGCCCAGCAGGTCGCTTTCGCGGAGGCGGCCGGCCAGCACGGCGCCGGTGCGCCGGATCAGCTCGTCGCCAACCGAGTGGCCCAGGGAGTCGTTGGTGTACTTGAAGTGGTCCAGGTCGAGTGAGATCACCGCGCCGGCGCGGTCGTAGCGCTCGGCGCCAGACAGCTCCCGAGAGAGCACAGCGTCGAAGCCGCGCCGGTTGAACAGGTCGGTCAGCGGATCGTGGTCGGCCAGGTGCTTGAGCTGGCGCTCCACGTTCTTGCGCTCGGAGACGTCCTGGAGCTGGACGATCCGATGCGTCGGGTGGCCGGCGGCGTCACGCACCACCGACACGCTCAGCAGCACCCAGACCGGCTCGCCACCGGGCCCGTCCATGCGCTGCTCGCTCTGGACCAGCCCTGCCTCGCCCGTGGCCAGCGCGCGCCCGGCCGACAGGGTGGCCGCAGCGTCCTCGGGCGGCAGCAGGTCGGAAATCCGGCTGGCCAGCAGGTCGCGCCGGCTGCGCCCGGCCAGTCGGCACAGCGCGTCGTTCACGTCCAGCATCCGGCCGTCGTCCACGCCGATCAGTGCCATGCCCACGCCGGAGTCCTCGAACGCGCGCCGGAAGCGCTCCTCGGCCACGCGCATGTCGTCCTCGGTGCGTAGCTGGCGGCGCCCCAGCGCCAGCAGCAGGGCGCCCACCAGCGCGCTCAGCAACAGGCCGCCGACCAGGATCGTCAGCGCCAGGGCCGCGTTCGCGTGGGCCGGAGTCTGCACCCGCAGCACCCAGGTGCGCCCGGCGGCATCGACCGGCCGCTCCACCGCGTTCTCGAGCGCGCCGCGGGGGCCGGAGATCAGGCGGCCGCGGTCGAAGATCTGGGTGACCGTGCCCTCGGGACGCAGCGCCTGAACGTCCTTGCCCAGCCGCCGTGCCTCCAGGGCGCCGGCCACGAGCGCAGTGATGGCGCGCCGACGCTGAGCGGCGGTGGCCACGGGGGCGCCCTGGCGGTAGATCGGCAGGAACAGGATCAGCCCAGGCTGGCCCGACTCGGGCAAGGGCAGCGGCTCGGACGCCTGGGCCCGGCCGCTGTCGCGAGCCGCGCTCAGCGCCTGGCCCTGGGTGGTGTCGGCGGCCAGGTCGAGCCCGATCGGGAGCGTGCGGTCCAGGCGGGTGAACCGGTACGAGACGGGGTAGTAGTCCTGGCGCGCGGGCGCCCGCCGCAACCGTCCCCCGACTCGGTCGCGGATCGGGGCACTGCCGGGCGAGCGCTCGAAGGATTGGCGCAGCGGCGCCGGCACGCGCGTGACCAGCAGGGTCGAACCCACTGGCGAGTCCGGCGGCAGGCCGCGTACGAAGCCGGCGAACTCAGGGCCGGTCACGCGTTCCGAGGAGGCGAAGAACGTCTGCACCGTGGTCAGGCCGTCCAGGGCCGCGTCGAACTGGCGGCGCAGGTCGGCGGCGGCGCGGTCGGCCCCGTCGGCCCGCGTCTCGCGTGCCTGGCGCTGCTCGCCATGCCACACGATCGCCGCGGCGGCCAGCGAGGCCAGTGCGAGCGCCACGACCACCAGCACCGGCAGCGCCCGCCTGTGGTTCACGAGCGGAGTCATCCACTACTGCTTCGGCAGGCCAACCTTCCTGGTTGACCCCTGCGGGTGCGCCCTAGGCGGCTGTCAGCTCCGTGATCTTGCGCTGGACGTCCTTGGTCTTGACCACGTGGCGGTTCATGCCCAGCTCCTTGGGCTCCAGACCCAGGGCCAGGCCCACCAGTTGGGGCAGGTGCAGCACCGGCACGTCCAGGTCGCGCTCCACGTACTTGGCGGCCTCGGGCTGCTGCATGTCCAGGTTCAGGTGGCACAGCGGGCACGGCGTGACCAGGCAGTCGGCGCCGGCGTCGATGGCGTCGGCCAGGTGGCGTCCGGCCTGTCGCAGCGAGGTGGTGCGGTTCATCGTGATCACCGGGAAGCCACAGCACTTGTGGCTGCCGGCGTACTCGACCGGCTGCGCCCCCAGCACCTCGATCAGGATGTCCAGGTACTTGTCGCGGTTGGGGTACTCGGCGTAGCCCAGGCGCTCGGTGGGGCGGACGATGTAGCAGCCGTAGAACGGGGCGATCCGCAGGCCCTCCAGCGGGCGCACGATCTTGCTGGCCAGCTTCTCCAGGCCGATCTCCTCGACCAGTAGCCAGAGGAAGTTCTTGTTCCACCACTCGGCGCTCTTCTCGTATGTGAGCCCCTCGGGGCTCAGATGCTCGTTCACCGTGGAGCGGTAGGAGGTGTCGGCATCAAGGCGCTGCTGGCACTCGCTCTGCGCGCCCTGGCAGGTGGAACAGATGTTCATCATGCCCGCCGCGCCGTCCACGTCCTGGGCCATGGCGAACGTGCGCGCGTTGAGGGTGTCGGCCAGCTCCTGGTTGTGTTCGGCGATCACGCCGGCACCGGAGCAGTTGGCGCGGTCCAGCTCCACCAGCTCCAGGTCGAGCTTTGGAGCGATCAGCTTCATCGAGCCGTGCAGCTCGGGGGTGAACCCGCGCGAGACGCAGCCGGGCCAGTAAGCGAGCTTCATTAACGATTACCTCCGCGGGGCTTCCAGCCCCGCGATTCGATTTGCTTGTTCGGCATCACGCCTCACCACCGGTTTCGGGCTTACCCTGAGCTTCGTCCTCGGCGCTCTCGCCGATGATGTACATGTTGATCTCGAGGCGCTCGTCCTTGGCCTCGATCGTCTTGAAGATCTTCTTCACCTTGTCCTGATCGGGCAGCTTGGGGTGCAGGACGGTGTGCGGCTTGAGCGGCACCTTGCCCGCCGTGACCGCGCGGACGACGGTGGGGAAGTTCTCGATCAGCTGCTTGACCGCGTGGGGCTCGACCTGGCCCTTGATCAGCGAGCCGTCGCCGAACGACCGCGGCAGCAGCTGCGGCTCGTGCAGCGTGCCGTACTTCTCGATGATGTTCACGAACGCGTGCTCGTGGCCGTAGCCGTTGTTCTTGTCCTTGATGCCGTGGTCGCCCGTGGCCTTGCGCCGCAGGCGCATGATCTGGTCCATCGGTGCCACGTCCTTGGGGCACACCTCCACGCATGCGAAGCAGTGGGTGCAGTCGTAGATGCCGTGCGGGTCCTCGGCCAGGTCCCTCAGCCGCTCCTCGTGCTGGCCGTCGCGCGGGTCACCGATGAAGCGATAGGCCTTCGCGGAGGCGGCCGGGCCCACGAAGTCGGGATCCACCTCCAGCGCCAGGCAGGCGCCCACGCAGGCGCCGCACTGGATACAGGCCATCGATTGGGTCACGTCGATCATGGCCTCGGCGGGCACGATGTACTCGCGGTCGGGCGGGTCGCCCTCGGGCAGAAGCCAGGGCACCACGCGCTGGATCTTCTTCCAGTGCACCGCGTCCATGTCCACGATCAGGTCCTTGAGCACGGGCATGTTGTTCATCGGCTCGACCACGATCGGGTTGCCCGGGCCGGCCTTGGCCTGGGCGTCGCCCATCTGGGTGTTGCAGGCCAGCGCCGTCTTGCCGTTGATGCGCACCGCGCAGGAGCCGCAGATGGCGGCGCGGCACGAGCAGCGGATGCTGATCGAGCCGTCCTCGTCGTCGCGCGCGTTCAGCACGCCCTGGAGCACCGAGCGCTCGGGGTCCAGCGAGACGTCGTACTGGCTCCAGTAGGCGGGCTCGCCCGACTCGGGGTCGTATCGACGCAGCTTCAATGTGTAGGACTCGGCCATCAGTATTTCCGCTCCTCTGGCTCCCACTGCGTCATGGTCACTTCCGAGTAGCTGATCTCGGGGACGTCGCCGCCGTTGGCGGTCAGGTTGATGTGCTTGAGCCAGTCCTCGTCGTTGCGCTCGGGGAAGTCGGTGCGGTACTGGGCACCGCGGCTCTCCTTGCGTTCGATCGCGCCCACCACGATGCACTCGGCGTTGTCCAGCATGAACTGGAGCTCCAGGGCGCTGAGCACGTCCTGGTTGAAAACGCTCCCCTTGTCGTCCACCGACACGGTCTTGGCCTCCTCCTGGAGGCGCTTGACCACCTCCAGCGCGTTGCGCAGGCGGTCCTCCTCGCGAAAGACCGAGACGTCGGCGTCCATGACCTTGCCGAGCTCGTTGCGGATCTCGGAGATCCGCCGGCCCGTGCGGTCGCGCGAGACGATCTCGTCCAGCATCTCGCGCTCGCGCTGCATCTCCTCGCCGGCGGGCGTGGGCATGCTCATGCTCTTGGCCACCTCGGCCGCGTGCTCGCCCGAGCGGCGTCCGAAGATCAGCGTGTCCAGCAGCGAGTTGGCGCCCAGCCGGTTGCCGCCGTGCACCGAGACGCAGGCGCACTCGCCGGCGGCGTACAGGCCCGGGACGTCGGTCTGCCCGTGGATGTCGGTCTTGATGCCGCCCATCACGTAGTGATTGCCCGGCTTGATGCGGATGGGCTCCTTGGTGATGTCCGTGCCCGCGAAGTCGCGGCCCACGTTCACGATCTCGCGCAGCGCCTCGTGGATGCGCTTGGCGCCCACCACGGTGATGTCCAGCGCCACGGTGCCGTCGGGGAAGCCGCGACCCTCGTCGATCTCCGTCTGCTCGGCGCGGGAGACCACGTCGCGTGAGGCCAGCTCCATCTTGTTCGGCGCGTACTTCTCCATGAAGCGCTCGCCCTGGGCGTTGTACAGGTGTGCGCCCTCGCCGCGGGCGCCCTCGGTGATCAGCAGCCCGACCCCGGCCAGGGTGGTGGGGTGGTACTGGACCATCTCCATGTCCATCAGCGGCGCGCCCGCGTGGTAGGCCATCGCGATCCCGTCGCCGGTGCAGATCAGCGCGTTGGTTGTGGGCGTGAACAGCTGGCCGTTGCCGCCCGTGGCCAGGATCACCGACTTGGCGGTGAACAGCTGCAGCTCGCCGTCGCGGATGTTGCGCGTCACGGCGCCGGCGATCCGGCCGGACGCGTCACGCACGAGCGCGGTGGTGAACCACTCCTCGTAGCGGTCGATCGAGTCGAACTTCATCAGCTGCTCGTAGAGCACGTGCAGCAGCGCCTGGCCGGTGATGTCGGCCACGTAGTACGTGCGGGCGGCCGAAGCGCCTCCGAAGGCCCGGGTGCCCAGCTTGCCTTCCTCGTTGCGGTGGAAGGTCACGCCCCAGTGCTCCAGCTGGAGGACCTCGGCGGGGGCCTCCTTGCACATGATCTCGATGGCGTCCTGATCGCCCAGGAAGTCCGACCCCTTGACGGTGTCGTACGCGTGCGACTCCCAGGAGTCCTCGGGGTTCAGCGCGGCATTGATGCCTCCCGCGGCGGCGTTCGAGTGCGAGCGCACCGGGTGCACCTTGCTGATGATGCCCACCGACGCGCCTGCCTCGGCCGCGGCCAGAGCTGCACGTTGGCCGGCGAGTCCGGCTCCGATTACGAGGACGTCGTGTTGGGGCATGGGGTTGCGGGGTCCACCCTACATACGGACGCCCCGGGGGCGCGGACTAGGGCGCGGGCGCCAGCGCCCGCCGCACCTGGTCGGCGGTCACGATGCCGCGCAGCCTGCCCTCGCCGTCCACGGCCACGATCGCCCCCAGCCGCACCAGCCCCTCAAGGCCCAGGAGCACCTCCAGCGGGGCGTCCGCCTGCACGCGCATGCGGCTCTCGCCCTCGCCGTCGGCCGCCATCACCGACGCCACTGTGCGGCCGGCGCGCACCGCTTCGGGCAGCCCCTCGATGCTGGCCTGGGTCACCAGGCCCACGAACCGCCCGCCGGCGCCCACCACCGGGAACCAGGGGTAGCCGTAGCGCAGGAAGAACTCCTCGTGGGCCCGGTCCAGGGTCAGGTCGGCGGGCACGGCCACGGGCTCGTCGTCCATCACGTCGGACACGCGCAGGTCCTCGATCCGGTCGGTCACCTCGGTCTGCTGCTCTGCGGCCTTGGCCGCCTGGCCGATAAACAGCCCGATCACCGCCAGCCACACGCCGGTGAACAGGGCGTTCTGGGCCAGCGCCAGGTACACCCCGAAGCCGATCATCAGCCACGAGATCACCCGTCCGACGCGGGCGGCGAACCGGGTCGCGGTGCCGCGGCTGCCGGTGACCTTCCACGCTGCCGCCCGTGCGATCCGCCCGCCGTCCAGCGGGAACGCCGGGATCAGGTTGAACACCAGCAGGGCGATGTTGATGTAGGTGATGTACCCGAGCACGGCAGCCGTCTCCCCGCCTGCCTGGGGGTCGAAGCTGACCGAGTCGGCTCCACTGCTGGAGGTGGTGAGCGCCAGCGCCGCGTAGCCGCCGACGGCGATCAGCAGCGTGACCAGAGGTCCCGCCGCCGCCACCCGGAACTCCTCGCCGGCCGAGTTCGTGTCGCGCGAGAGCTTGGCCACCCCGCCGAACAGCCACAGGTCGATCCCCTCGATCTTGATGCCGTTGCGGATGGCCACCACGGCGTGACCGAGTTCGTGCAGCACGATGCTCCCGAAGAACAGCAGTGCCGACAGCACCGCCAGCGCGAACGCCTTGGTGCTGTCGCCCGGGAACTGGTCCGCGTAGTCGCCGGCCAGCAGCCAGATCAACAGGAACAGGATCAGGAACCAGCTGGGCTCCACGCCCACGCGGATGCCGAACACACGCGCGAGTTGGATGGAGTTGCCACCGCCGAACATGCAACGGATGGTGGCAGCTATGTAGGTTCACACGCCGACGATGAAGATCATCTACACGCACACGGACGAGGCTCCCGCTCTCGCCACTCGCTCGCTGTTGCCGGTCGTGCGGAGGTTCGCCGCGTCGGCCGGCATCGAGATCGAGCTGCGGGACATCTCGCTCGCCGGTCGCATCCTGGCCCAGTTCCCCGACCTCCTGAGCGACGAGCAGCAGGTGACGGACGCGCTCGCCGAGCTTGGCGAGCTGGCCAAGACACCCGACGCGAACATCATCAAGCTGCCGAACATCAGCGCGTCGGTGCCCCAGCTCAAGAGCGCCGTCAAGGAGCTACAGGAGCAGGGTTTTCCGATCCCCGACTACCCGGAGCAGCCCTCGTCTGACGATGAGCGCGACGTCCGTGCCCGCTACGACGCGGTCAAGGGCTCGGCCGTGAACCCGGTCCTGCGCGAGGGCAACTCCGACCGCCGCGCGCCCGACTCCGTCAAGTCCTACGTCCGGGCCCACCCGCACTCCATGGGTGAGTGGTCGTCGGACAGCAAGACCCATGTGGCGACCATGGCCGACGGCGACTTCCGCTCGACCGAGCAGTCGGTCACGGTCGCGGCCGAGGACGACGTGCGGATCGAGCAGGTCGCCGCCGACGGCACGGTCACGGTGCTGAAGGAGTCGACGCCGCTGCTCGCCGGCGAGGTGATCGACGCCGCGGTGATGCGCCGGGCGGCGCTCGAGGCGTTTCTGGCCGAGCAGCTCGATGACGCGCGCGCGTCCGGCGTGCTGTTCTCGATTCACCTGAAGGCGACGATGATGAAGGTCTCCGACCCGATCATCTTCGGCCACGCCGTGGATGCGATGTTCGGCGAGCTGTTCGAGAAGCGCGCCGGGATCAACCCCGATGACGGGCTCGCCGCGCTCGCGTCCGCCGACGACGACGCCCAGTCGGAGATCGACGCCGTTATGGCCGAGGGGCCCGCCCTCTACATGGTCGACTCCGACCGGGGCATCACCAACCTGCACGTGCCCAGCGACGTGATCGTCGACGCCTCGATGCCGGCGCTGATCCGGTCCAGCGGACAGGGCTGGGACGCCGAGGGTGGTCAGCAGGACACCAAGTGCGTGATCCCGGACAGCTCGTACGCGCCGCTCTACCAGGAGACGATCGACCATTGCCGTGAGCACGGGGCGTTCGACCCGGCGACGATGGGAACCACCCCCAACGTCGGCCTGATGGCGCAGAAGGCCGAGGAGTACGGCTCGCACGACAAGACCTTCGAGATCGAGGGTCCCGGGACGGTGCGGGTGGTCAACCGCGCCGGGGAGACCGTGCTCGAGCACGACGTCGATGCCGGCGACATCTGGCGCATGTGCCAGACCAAGGACGCCCCGATCCAGGATTGGGTGCGGCTGGCGGTCTCCCGCGCGCAGGCGACCGGCGCGCCCGCCGTGTTCTGGCTCGACGAGACGCGCGCCCACGACGCCGAGCTGCTCCAGAAGGTGCGCCCGGCGCTCGAGGAGCTCGAGACCGACGGCGTCCAGATCGAGATCCTGCCGGTGGCCGAGGCCACGCGCTTCACCCTCGAGCGCGCCCGCGCCGGCGAGGACACGATCTCGGTGACCGGCAATGTGCTGCGCGACTACCTCACCGATCTGTTCCCGATCCTCGAGCTCGGCACCAGCGCGAAGATGCTCTCGATCGTCCCGCTGATGGGCGGCGGCGGCCTGTTCGAGACCGGCGCCGGCGGTTCGGCGCCCAAGCACGTCCAGCAGTTCGTCAGGGAGAACCACCTGCGCTGGGACTCGCTCGGCGAGTTCCTCGCGCTCGCCGAGTCGCTCGAGTTCCTGGCCGAGAAGGACGGCAACACTCGCGCCGGGGTGCTCGGCAAGGCGCTCGACCGGGCGACCGGCAGGCTGCTCGAGGAGGGCCGCTCCCCTTCGCGCAAGGCCGGTGAGCTGGACAACCGGGGAAGCCACGCCTACCTGGCGATCTACTGGGCGGCCGAGCTGGCCGCCCAGACCGACGATGCCGACTTGGCGGCTGCGGTCGCGCCGCTGGCCGAGCGGCTCGCGGCCGACGAGGAGCGGATCGTCGAGGAACTGAACGCGGTGCAGGGATCGCCGGTCGAGATCGGCGGCTATTTCCACCCGGACACCAAGGCGGTCGTCGCCGCGATGCGCCCCAGCCAGACGCTGAACGCTGTGCTCGACGGCGACGCGTAGGATCGCGGCCATGACGACTTCCCCCGTTCGCGTAGCGGTCACCGGTGCCGCCGGTCAGATCGGCTACGCCCTCCTCTTCCGTATCGCCTCCGGCCAGCTGCTAGGCCCCGACACGCCTGTGCACCTGTCGCTGCTGGAGATCCCCGACGCCGTCAAGGCAGCCGAGGGCACGGCGATGGAGCTGGACGACTCGGCCTTTCCGCTGCTGGCCGGGATCGACATCCACGACGATGCCAAGAAGGCGTTCGACGGCGTGAACGTGGCCCTGCTCGTGGGCGCGCGCCCGCGCACCAAAGGCATGGAGCGCGCCGACTTGCTCGAGGCCAACGGCGGCATCTTCAAGCCCCAGGGCGAGGCCCTGGCCGCCGGGGCCGCCGACGATCTCAAGGTGCTGGTGGTGGGCAACCCGGCCAACACCAACGCGCTGATCGCCCAGCAGCACGCCGACGGCGTGCCCGCCGAGCGCTTCACCGCCATGACCCGCCTGGACCAGAACCGGGCCATGACCCAGCTGGCCAAGAAGGCCGGCGCGCCGGTCGGCGAGGTCACCAACCTGGCCGTGTGGGGCAACCACTCGCCCTCGATGTACCCGGACGTGTTCAACGCCAAGGTCGGCGGCTCCGATGCCTGGGAGGCCGCGGGCAAGGACGAGTCGTGGCTCAAGGACGACTTCATCCCCACGGTCGGCAAGCGCGGCGCGGCCATCATCGAGGCGCGCGGCGCCTCGTCGGCGGCCTCCGCGGCCAACGCGGCCATCGACCACGTCCACGACTGGGTCAACGGCACCGCCGACGGCGACTTCGTGTCGATGGCGATCCCCTCCGATGGCACCTACGGCGTGCCGGAGGGCATCATCTCCTCGTTCCCCGTCACCTGCTCGGGCGGGGAGTACACGATCGTCGAAGGCCTGGACATCAACGACACCTCACGCGGCTACATCGACGCGACCGCGCAGGAGCTCGTCGAGGAGCGGGAAGCGGTTCAGAAGCTGGGTCTGGTCTAGCGCCTGACCCCGCCCGGCCTTAGGCTGGGCGGGGCCGTGGCCCAGCCCCGGACAGGAGCGGCCGGCCAGCCGGGCGAGTCCCTGCCCGGCGGCGTGGCAGCGTGGGGGCCGTGGCCATCAGTGAGGAGACGCTCGGCCGGCTCGACCACGCCGAGGCCGAGCCGCTGGGCCCGCTCGCGGTCAAGGGCCGCGAGGGGCCGGTCCAGGCCTACGTGCTGCAGGCCTTGGGGAGCCCCTAACTGACCGGGTGCCAGCCCTTTCCGCGCTTGGTGACCTTGCCCTCGCTCTGCAGGGTGGGCATCACGCGGTAGAGGTAGTTGGCCTGGATGTTCATCGCGTCGGCCAGCTCGGGGATGGTGATCCCGGGCTGTGCGCTCACGAGCTCCTGGGCCTGCAGCGCGCGCTTGCCACTACCGCGCGGACGCCCGCGCTTGCCGGTGCCGCTGGAGGATGAGCGGCGCCGGCGGCCCGAGCCGCTGCCGCGCCCGCTGGATGTGCTGCCCACGCCCGCCAGGGCGGCGGCGGCCTTCTCGAGGCGGTGGTACTCGTCGACCAGCGGCCGCAGCTCCTTCAGCCGGGTCTCGATCTCCTTGCGCTTCTCGTCGAGAAAATCAGTCACTTCAAACTCTCCAGTGCCCCTGCGCGGGATTAATAGATAAGGAGAGTGTTACAGATCGTCATTCCACGATCGAGCGCAGGTTCTCCAGTGACGCGTCCAGTTCTTTTCCGGTGACCTTGCGCACCGCCGGCCCGGCCATCTTCCCCAGTGGCCCGCCGGGCAGGTTGTACTCGTTCATGTACGTGAAATGAGTCACCCCGTTGGATTCTGAGAATTCGTACACCGCCTTGGCCTTGGAGCCCAGCGGCCCCTTGCCTTCCCAGACCACGTAGGAGGGGCGGTCGTTCTCGACCACTTTCCATTCGACCTTGAACTTGCGCCCCGCCAGTTTCAGGGACTGCGTCAGCGTGGAACCCTTGCGCAGTGAGTTGGGCGCGTCCTCCACCCGTTCGTGGATGCTGACCCAGTCCTTCAGGCGATTGGGGTCCATGACCACCTGGTAGATGTCCTCGGCCGAAGCGGCCATGTCGATCTTGCGTTCCACCTTCATCGTGCGGCCAGCTCCTCGTGTCGCTCCCACTCGGCCAGCGCGCGGTCCACGGCGCGGGTGAAGGGCAGCGGGTCGATGTCGTATATCTCGGCGGCCTCGCGGGTGTCACGCGGCAGCAGGTCGGACTCCAGGCTCTGCATCAGCGGCCGCACCAGCTCCAGCGGCTGGTCGGTCAGCGCGCTGACCACGGCGCTGGCGGGCGGCGTAAGCGACACGCGCAGATCCAGCGGCATCCGCCCGACGCCCATCGCCTCCGCGATCGCGGTCACCATCTCGCCGTAGCTCACGACGTCGGGACCGCAGATGTCCAGCGAGCGGCCCGCGGCCGCGGACACCTGGGGCGTGCGGGCCAGGTATTCGATGGCGTCGCGCTCGGCGATCGGCTGGGTGCGGTTCGAGCGCCAGGCCGGAAGCGGCAGCAGCCGCAGGCGCTCCACCAGCTTCACGAGCATGCGGAAGGAGGACGATCCGGCGCCGATCAGGATCGACGCCCGCAGCGCGGTCGCCGCCGGGGCGGACTCCAGCAGGATCTCCTCGACCTCCACGCGCGAGGCGATGTGGGCCGACGCCGGTCGGTCCGAGGGCGCCAGTCCGCCGAGATAGACCACCCGCTCCACGCCCGCTGCGCTGGCGGCTTGTGCGAAGTTGCGGGCGGCGGTGCGGTCGCGGGCGGCGAAGTCGGCGCCGGCCGCGGCCTCCATGGAGTGCACCAGGTAGTAGGCCACGTCGCAGCCCTCCATGGCCGCGCGGATGCCGTGGCCGCTGATCACGTCGCCCGTAGCCACCTCGAAGCCCGGGCCCGGGTGCAGCCGTCCGGTACCGCGCGTGAGCGCTCGCACCGGTCGCTCCTCGCGTCGCAGCCGTTCGATCAGCCGCGCGCCCACGTACCCCGTTGCTCCGGTTACGAGTTCCACGCGAAGTTCGCCCCCCACGAAAGCGCGGAAGGAGCGGGGGGAAGGGTGAACACCCTGGAATTTGGAGGATTCATGAAAAGCCCCGCTTTGCGGGAATGCGGACTGCGAGCCCGGCCGGTGTCGTGTTGTATTGCCCACGGCCCGTTCGGCGGGGCGAGGGAACTAGCTCGGGAGGGCAATGGACCGTATGGCAAAGGGCAAGAAGAAGGGTGTGTCGTGCGAGGACTGCTTCTTCCACCAGAACATGTTGTGCGCCCTGAACCTGGACGCCCCGTGCACCACCTTCCGCCTGGCGGAGCGCAACCTGGCGCCCGAGCGCCAGCTCTCGTTCACCTTCCGCTCCGAGCGCACGCGCGCTGCCTACGCCTTCCCCCAGCCCCAGCCGACCTCCTGACTCATAGCGCCGCTCCGCGGCGGTAGGGTCGGCACATGCGCCTCACCGTGCTCGGCAAGTCGCCGTCGTGGCAGGACGCAGGGGGCGCCTGCTCGGGCTACCTGCTCGAGGACGAGACAACAACTGTCCTCATCGATGCCGGCAACGGGGTGTTCAGCAAGCTGCGCGAGCACATCGACTACGTGGACGTGGACGCAGTGGTCATCTCCCACCTGCACGCCGACCACTTCCTGGATCTGATCCCGTACGCGTACGCGTTGTCCTACGCGCCCCGCCAGCAGCCGGTGCCGGTGCCGCCCTGGCCCGGCACCGAGAACCCCGCCCGCCCGCGCCTGATCGCGCCGCCCGGAGCCAAGGAGTTCTTCCGCAACGTCACGCGCAACTGGGGCCAGCCCGAGCTGATCGAGACGGCATTCGAGCTCGAGGAGTTCGACGGCTCGTCGTCCCCTACGGTCGGCACGTTCGGCTTCTCGTTCTGCGAGGTCCCGCACTTCATCCAGACATTCGCCATCCGGGCATCCTCGCGTGACGGAAACGGCGGCGGCGACCTGGCCTATGGCGCCGACTCGAGCCCGTCCGAGGAGCTGATCGAGTTCGTCTCCGGTGCCGACCTGCTGCTGATCGAGGCCACGTTGCCCCGGCCCGAGCGCAGCGGCATGCGCGGCCACCTGACTCCCGCGGAGGCCGGCGAGCACGCCCGCGCGGCCGGCGTGGGCCACGTGGTGCTGACCCACATCTCGGACGAGCTGGACTGGACCTGGGCGCGCAAGGAGGCCGAGCGCGCCTTCGGCGCCCCGGTCGAGCTGGCACGCGAGGGCTCGGTCTTCCACATCTAGCGTCGGGTCGGTCCCCCCGCCCCAGTCGAGGTGGTGTGGATTGACGGTCACAGTGACCGTCAATCCACACCACGACCTTTGCGGCAGGGTGGGTTGCGGGCCAGGATGTCGATCAACTCCTCAGCCGACCCGCGTGGGTCGAAGAAGATGTCGTTCCACGAGAACCGCTCGACGGCGTATCCGGCCCGGCGCAAACGTCGATCGCGGCGGCGGTCGCGCACGAACGCCGCCTTCGTGCTGTGCGTGTCGAACCCGTCGGTCTCGACGATCAAGCGCCGGTCGGGCCACAGGAAGTCCGGCTCGTAGTGGCGATCGTCCAGGAGCACCGCGGCGTTCGTGAGTGGCTGAGGAAGTCCGGCGCGGCGGCAGATCGCCCGGAACGCGACCTCCATGTCCGAGCGGCTGACCGCGGGGCCGCGCCAGCGCACGATCACCTCGCGAAGGGTCCGGATCCCGCGGCGTCCGCGGCTGCGCGCCAGGACGTTCTGGACCGCCACAAGGTCGAACCGGCTCAATTTCTCTGCTTGCTCGACCGCGCGTTCGAGATCCGTCTCGCGCGTCACCGCCGCCAGGTCCACGAGCGTGCGGGCCACAGTGGTCGTGGGCAAGACGTCGTGCTCGACGACCTCGTCGGCTGGCAGCGACCTGGGACGGTGGGCGACCACCCCGTCCAGACGCAGAGATCCGGTGCGGCCCGGAACGCTGATGTGGACGGTCGGACTCGGCCTCAGCAATCCCCACAGGCCGGCGGCGCTGATGTGACTGAGCGCGGCGCCGGGTCCGGCTGCCAGGACGGCCGCCCACCATCTGCCCTCGCGCCGCACGTCGCGGTGCCCGACCGCGTACACGCCGGGGTGGATCGGCAACAGCCTCCCCCGACGCAACCGTGAGTCGATTGCCGCGGCGGTCAGCCCCAGGTCGATCAGCTGTGAGCGGCTGATGACTCCGTGTTGACGGGTTGCCAGCTCGGCGATAGCCAGCTCCCGTGCTTGTGGTGTGTTTGAACGGTCCATATGACCGTCAAGTCACCCCACGGGCAGGCTCGCCCCCTGGTTCGCCCCCGGCTCGCCCCGCACCGCCCGGTTACCCTCCAAGCCGTGAACTCCGAGCGCGACCTGTTCGCCAACTTCGAGCGCATGCGGCGGGAAATCGATGAGCTGTTTGGGGACGTGTTCGAGCGCACCGGCATCCGCGGGCGTGGCTTCTCGCCCAGCGTGGACGTGTATTACACGGACGATCCGCCCCGGGCGGTGGTCAAGGCCGACCTTGCCGGCGTCCTGATCGAGGACGTGGCACTCGAGATCCGCGGGCGACAGCTGCTGATCGCGGGCGAACGGCGGGCCGAGAAGGCCGAGGGCCGGCTGTTCCAGCAGATCGAGGTCGAGCACGGGCCGTTCCGGCGCAGCGTGGAGCTCGGCGCCGACGTGGTGGCCGACCAAGCGAAGGCGTCGTACGAGGACGGGATGCTCGTGGTGGAGGTGCCGCTGGCCCGCAGGGACGACACGGCGCGGCGCGTCCCGATCGAGGAAGGCGACGCGTGATCGAGATCCCGACCTCGGCTGAAGGGCCGCAGGACCTCGAGGTACAGACGCAGGTGCCGGAGGCTCTGCCGGTGCTGCCGCTCAAGGACAGCGTTCCGTTCCCGGAGACGCTGACTCCCCTCGCGGTCGGCCAGGAGCGCTCGATCAAGCTGATCAACGATGTGCTCGGCGGCGACCGGATGCTGGTGATGGCCGCCAGCCGAAGCGGCGACATCGAGTCGCCCGACCCCGACGACCTCTACGACGTGGGCGTGGCCGGCACGGTGGCGCGCATGATCAAGGTGCCCGACGGCACGCTGCGGATCCTGGTCCACGGCGCCCAGCGGGTGCGCCTGGTCGACTACATCCAGACCACGCCGTACCCGGTTGCCCGGATCGAGGAGCTGCCCGACGAGCTGTCGCCTTCGGCGGAGCTGGAGGGCCTGTTCCGCAACGTGCAGAACACGTTCAGCCAGATCATCGAGCAGGTGCCCTACCTGCCCGAGGAACTGCAGATGGCCGTGGCCAACCTGGAGGATCCGGCCGAGCTGGCACACATGATCGCCGGCGCGCTGCGGATCAAGACCGAGGAGCGCCAGGAGCTGCTGGAGGAGCTGGACGTCTCGCGCCGCCTGCGTCGGCTGTCGGAGTTGCTGGCGCGCGAGTCCGAGCTGATCTCGATCGGCACCAAGATTCAGTCGCAGGTGGAGTCCGAGATGGAGAAGGGCCAGCGCGAGTTCTTCCTTCGCCAGCAGCTGAAGGCGATCCAGGAGGAGCTGGGGGAGGTGGACGAGCAGGAGGCCGAGGCACGCGAGCTGCGCGAGCAGATAGATGCGGCGGAGCTGCCCCCGCACGCCCGCAAGCAGGCCGAGCGCGAGCTGCAGCGGTTCGAGCGCCTGCCGCCCCAGGCCGCCGAGCACGGCGTGATCCGCAGCTACCTGGAGTGGCTGGCCACCCTGCCCTGGTCGAAGTCCAGCGAGGACCACATCGACCTCAAGCAGGCCCGCAAGACGCTGGACACCGACCACTACGACATGGAGAAGGTCAAGGACCGGATCCTCGAGTTCCTGGCCGTGCGCAAGCTCAAGCCCGACGCCAAGAGCTCGATCCTGTGCTTCGTCGGCCCGCCAGGCGTGGGCAAGACCTCACTGGGCAAGTCGATCGCCTCCGCGATGGGCCGCCAGTTCGAGCGCATCTCGGTCGGTGGCGTGCGCGACGAGTCCGAGATCCGCGGCCACCGCCGCACCTACATCGGCGCGATGCCCGGCACGATCATGCGCGCGATGCGCGACGCCGCCACCCACAACCCGGTGCTGATGATCGACGAGATCGACAAGATGGGCACCGACTTCCGCGGCGACCCCTCCAGCGCCATGCTCGAGGTGCTCGATCCCGAGCAGAACTCCAGCTTCCGCGACCACTATCTGGACCTGCCCTTCGACCTGTCGAAGGTGCTGTTCATCACCACCGCCAACCAGCTGGATCCGATCCCGGCACCGCTGCGCGATCGGATGGAGGTGATCGAGCTGTCGGGCTACACCGAGGAGGAGAAGCTCGAGATCGCCAAGCGCTACCTGGTGCCGCGCCAGATGGAGCAGAACGGCGTCGGCAGGTCGAAGATCGAGTTCACCGACGATGCTCTGCGCGATCTGATCGAGCACTACACGCGCGAGGCCGGCGTGCGCAACCTCGAGCGCGAGATCGGGGCCGTGTGCCGCAAGGTCGCGCGTGAATACGCCGAGGGCAGGCGCAAGTCCAAGCGCACCGTGCGGCCGAAGGTGGTCGGTGAGCTGCTGGGCAAGCGCCGCTTCCAGCCCGAGACCGGGCGCCGCACCGGCCAGCCCGGCGTGGCCACTGGCCTGGCCTGGACTCCGGTTGGAGGCGACGTGCTGTTCGTGGAGGTCACCGCGTACCCGGGCGAGGGCAAGCTGCAGGTCACCGGCCAGCTGGGCGACGTGATGAAGGAGTCGGCCTCGGCGGCGCTGTCGTACATCCGACACGACGTGCGCGCACTCGGCGACGACGTGCCCGACGACTGGTTTCGCAACAACGACGTGCACGTGCACGTGCCCGCGGGCGCGATCCCCAAGGACGGCCCGAGCGCCGGCATCACGATGGCCACCGCGCTGGCCTCGCTGGTCACCGGCCGGCCGGTCCACGCCGACCTGGCGATGACCGGTGAGATCACCCTGACCGGCCAGGTGCTGCCGATCGGCGGGCTCAAGGAGAAGGCCCTGGCGGCCCAGCGCGCGGAGGTCAAACGAGTCATCGCGCCGCGGCGAAACGAGGTCGACCTCGACGAGTTTCCGCCCAACCTGTTGAAGGGCATGGAGTTCCTGTTCGTGGACACGGTCGACGAGGTGCTGGAGGCCGCGTTGGGGCCCGTCAAGCGCCGGCTCGAAAAAGTCGGATGATTGGCCCGCCAACTCTGGGTAGTCTGTTCAGAGCAAGCCCACTTGAGGAGAGCCATGGCATCGAAGAAGAAGGCCGTCAAGGCCGGAGCAGGAGCAGTTGCCGCCGGTCAGGCCGCACGCAACAACGAGTACGTGCAGCGGCTGATTTCAGACGATTCGCTGCGCGATGACCTTCGCACGGCCTTCGAGTCGGCGCGCAAGGCCTACGACCGCATCAACGGCAAGGGACCGCAGAAGGCGCTCGAGGACAAGAAGGTGCAGAAGGAGCTGAAGGAGGCTGCGACCTCGCTGAAGAGCGCCGCCGACTCCCTGCGCTCGAAGCCCAAGCGCAAGAAGCGCAAGGGTCGCGTGCTGATCATCGGAGTGGTGGGCGCCGGTCTGGCCCTGGCACTCAGCGAGGGCCTTCGCAACAAGGTGCTTGACGCCTTGTTCGGCGCCGAGGAGGAGTTCGAGTACACCTCCTCCACCACGTCTAACTCCGCATCCTCCTCCAGCAGCACGGAGAAGGTCGGAGCCTAGGCTCCCGCTACATCTGGCAGCACGAAAGGCGCCCTCCGGGGCGTCTTTCTCGTTCGTGGACGTACACTGCGCCTCTTGGAAGCCGCCGCTACAGCACCGCGCAAGCTCGACGGCGAGAAGGCGGGCCGGATCGTGGCCGCCATGCGGGCCAGCGTGGGCGCACGGGGCGCCGCCGGCTCCACGTTCGATGTCGTGGCCCGCGAGGCGGGCGTCTCTCGCGGCCTGCTGCACTACTACTTCGGCTCCAAGGAGCGCCTGATGGTCGAGGTCGTACGGCGCGACTGCGACACGTTCGTGGCCGAGCTGGAGGCCAGCCTGGAGAAGGCCGCCACGGTCGACGAGATCATCGCCTCCCTGGTGCAGACGCTGGATGCGTTCGTGAAGGGCGAGCCGGGCACGCAGGCCGTGATCTACGAGATGCTCAGCGCGTCGCACCACTCCGGGGAGATCCGTGCCGAGATGGCGGAGCTGTACCGCACCTGGCGCAAGCACCTGGCCGACGCACTGCGCCGGAAGGAGACCGAGGGCGTGGTCACCCTGACCGGCGATGCCGAGTCGGTGGCCTCGTTGATCTTCGCCATCGGCGACGGCCTGGGGCTGCAGATGGTGTCCGACCCCGATTGGGCGCGCGAGATGTCGCTGGACGTAGCGACCGACACGGCCCGCTATCTGCTCGGCGGCGCGTGACCCACGTCACACACAGGGCCATCTAGCTACGGTCTCATCGCCGGACTGGCTGGCTGGCCAGTTTCCAGCGAGACCCCCGGGAGCACACATGCAGGCAGCGATGGACCGGTTGACCGCGATCACCGAGCGCCGCCGGTGGGCGATCATCGCGCTGTGGGTGGTCCTGCTGGTGGTCGCCGCGCCGCTGGCCATGCGCCAGACCGAGCACCTGACCAGCGGCGGCTTCGCCGTGCCGGGCTCGGATTCGGAGGCGGTCGATCGTGGCCTGGCCGAGTTCGAGCGCGCCCAGGCGCACAGCCTGGCGGTGGTTGTTGCCCGCAAGCCGGACGCGTCCGATGCCGACGTCCGCGCAGCCGTGGACCGCGTCGACCGTGTGGCGGCCCAGTTGCCCCACGCCGAGCTGTCGCCCCGCGCCGCCGCCGCGGCCAAGCGCCGCGCGGCGCGCGCGCCCGTGGTCACGGTCCCGCTGACCGTGAAGGCCAGCCAGGACCAGGCAAGCGACCTGGCGGTTGACCTGCGCGACGAGCTCGACGTGGGCGAGGGAGCCCGCGACGGCGTCGAGCTCTACACCGTCGGCCAGGAGGCGCTGTGGGCCGGCATGCAGGACCTGGCCAAGGAGGATCTGGCGAAGGCCGAGGTCACCGGCTTCCCGATCGTGCTGCTGATCCTGCTGGCCGTGTTCGGATCACTGGCTGCGGCCGCGCTGCCGCTGGCGCTTGGCTTCGCCTCAGTGACCATCACCGGCGCGGTCATCTTCTTCCTGGCCCAGGCCACCGAGATGTCGGTGTTCGTGACCAACGTGTCGTCGATGATCGGGATCGGGGTGGCGGTGGACTATTCGCTGTTCCTGCTGGCCCGCTACCGCGAGGAAGTGCGCGCGGGGGTCGAGCCCGAGGCCGCACGCCGCATCGCCATGCGCACGTCCGGCATCGCCGTGGTGTTCTCGGGCATCACCGTGATCGTCTCCCTGGCCGGGCTGTTCCTGGTCGACTCCACCACGGTCCGCTCGATGGCGATGGGCGCGATCGTGGTGGTGGCGGTGTCGATCCTGGCCGCAGTGACGCTGCTGCCGGCCCTGATGCGGGTGCTGGGTAAGCGGGCCTACACGCGAGGGCGCGCGGCCACCGCGGTCGGACTGCTCGGCCGGGCCCTGCGCTGGCGCCGCCGCCGGCCCGGCTCCACCGACCCCGAGAACCAGCGCGCCGGCTTCTGGCAGCGCTGGACCGACGCCATCATGCGCCGGCCGCTGCTGTTCGCCACGGCCAGCGCGTCGCTGATGCTGGTGCTGGCCATCCCGGCGCTGTCGCTGGAGACCGGCGACGGCGCGCTGCGCCAGTTCCCCCAGGGCAACGAGACCCGCGAGGGCGCCGAGCTGGCCGCGCGCCAGGCCGGGCCCGGGGCCGCGGGACCGACCCAGATCCTGGTGGACTCCGCCAACCGCGGCACGCTGGCGCAGGTCACGGCCCGGGCCCGGCGTGACCCGGAGGCCGCCGCCGTCAGCCGCCCCGAGCTCTCTCGCGACGGCCGCTCCGCCCTGTTCACGGTCGAGGCGCGCCACGATCCGGAGAGCCCGCAGGCCAGGGCGATGGTCGAGCGGCTGGGAGCGATCCATGTGGGCGACACCGACGTCCGTGTCGGCGGTGCCACGGCGTCGGTCGAGGACTTCAAGGACCTGGTCAGCGGATCGATGTGGAAGATCCTGCTGTTCGTGCTGGCCTTCAGCTACCTGGTCCTGCTCGTGCTGCTGCGCTCGGTGCTGTTGCCGCTCAAGGCGGTGCTCATGAACCTGCTCTCGGTGGGCGCTGCCTACGGCGTGCTGGTGGCCGTGTTCCAATGGGGCTGGCTGGACGGCTTCGCCGGCTTCCAGTCGCTGGGCTACGTGAACACGATGACCCCGCCGCTGCTGCTGGCGATCGTGTTCGGGCTGTCGATGGACTACGAGGTCTTCCTGCTCAGTCGCATCCGCGAGCGCTACGACGCCACCGGCGACACCCGCCGGTCGGTGGCCCAGGGCCTGGCCGCCAGCGCGGCCACCATCTCCAGCGCCGCGCTGATCATGGTCGCCGTGTTCGCGGTCTTCGCCGGCACCGGGGTGCCTTCGGTCAAGGAGATCGGCCTCGGCCTGGCGGTGGCGATCGCCCTGGACGCCACCATCGTCCGCCTGATCCTGGTGCCGGCAACGATGGAGATCATGGGCCGCTGGAACTGGTGGCTGCCGCGCCCGCTGGACCGGGTGCTGCCGCACACTGACTTCGAGGCGCCGCAGCCGGTGCCCAGCCGCTCGTAGGACTCGCAAACCCAGCCCCGAGTCAGCGGGGATACTGGGTGGGAGATGTCGCAGGAGAACGTGGAGCTCATCAGACGCGGCTACGAGCGCTGGATCGCCACGGGCGAGCTCCGCGCACCTGCCGGTCTCGTCTGGGACGTGTCCGAGCTCGGCTGGCCCGACCAGCAGGTCTACCTCGGCCGTGAGGGCGCGGACCAGTTCAACACAGAGTGGGCCGCCGCTTGGGATGACTGGGAGATGGAGCCCGAGGACTACCTCGATGCCGGAGAGCGCGTCGTGGTCATCATCAACCAGCGGGGGCGCTCGAAGGTCTCGGGAATCCTGCTCGAGATGCGCTTCGCGCAAGTCTGGACATTCCAGGACGGACTGGCGAACAGGATGGATATGTACGCGAGCGTGGACCAGGCCTTCGAAGCCGTGGGCCTGTCGGAGTAACCAGGTCATGGAAGTCCTGCCCACGTGGCCGCCCGGCACCGCCGCCGTGCTGTGCGTGGCCGGCCCGCACGCCATCCCCGTGTCCACCGCCATCCGCGCGGCCGACCGGCGCGTGCTGATGGCCCTGGGCGGGCGGCGCGAGGCGCTGCGCCGGTTACGAGATGAGCACCCGGCCGCCGCCCTCTGCGTGATGGCCGAGGGGCTGGCGTTCACCGCCAAGGGCGACGCGCGCGTGATCAAGGAAGGTGTGGAGGCCGCGCCGGCGCTGGTGGTGGTCGAGCTGGCGGTGACAGAGTTGGTGGACCACCTGACCGACGGCCGGACGGCCATGGACGCCGCGCCCGCCTGGCACTGGCTGGACGCGAAGGCCGCTGCGTCCGAGCCCCTGATTCGCGCGGAGCTGGATGAGATGACGGGCTAGGTGATGCCGGCGTAGAGGTAGCGGCCGGGCCGCGAGTGGGAGAGACTGACGGAGCTATGTCGCGGGCCGACGCATCCGATGAAGTGCGCACATTCGGCGAAGCCGCAATCGCGGCGCTCAACGCCGAAGACCTCGATGCCTTCAAGGCGCTGATGGCAAGCGATGTGCTTTTCACGTCGATGGTCGCGGAGGCGGAGGGAGCCACCTTCCACGGACACGAGGGGGTCGACCAATGGTGGGACACGGTTCGCGGTGCCTTCGAGGAGATCGAATGGGAGCTGCTCGACGTCCGCGGCCGTGACGATCGGGTGGTCGCCCATCTCCGCCTGACCGGCACGCTCAGTGGCGTCCCGGTGGAGCAGACGATGTGGCAGGCGGTGAAGCGTCGCGGGAGCAAGATGACGTGGTGGGCGTTCTTCCGTACCGAGCGTGAGGCCCTCGAGGCCGCGGGGCTGCGGGACTAACCGTGGCCGCCGCCGCTTGCCCAACCTGCGGTACCCGCAACCCCGCCCAGGCGCGCTTCTGCATGAACTGCGGCACCGCCCTGGCGCGGCGATGCCCGTCATGCGGCGAGCAAGCCTCCGCCGAGGCCAGGTTCTGCATGAACTGCGGCGCGGGACTCGACGGCACGGCACCGGCGCCCGAGGTCCAAGCGGCCGAACCGCCCGATGAGCGCCGCCAGGTCACGGTGCTGTTCGCCGACCTGTCGGGGTACACGGCGGTGGCGGAGCAGATGGACCCGGAGGCGGTCAAGTCGCTGGTGGATCGCTCGCTGCTCCGCCTCGGGGCGGAGGTGGAGTCCTTCGGCGGCACCGTGGACAAGTACATCGGCGACAACGTGATGGCGCTGTTCGGCGCGCCCGTGGCGCACGAGGACGACGCCGAGCGGGCGGTGCGCGCCGCGCTGGGGATGCAGCAGGCGATGGAAGAGATCAACGGGTGGCTGCCCGGTGACGTCACGCTCGCGCTGCGGGTCGGCGTGAACACGGGCGAGGTGATGGCGGGTGCGGTCGGCGAGAGGTACACGGTGACCGGCGATACCGTGAACGTGGCCTCCCGGCTACAGTCGGCGGCACGTCCCGGCACGGTCACGGTCGGTGCGCGCACCGTGCAGGCCACCCGCCACGCCGTGGGCTACCACGAACTGGCCCCGCTCACGCTGAAGGGCAAGGCGAACCCCGTCGCCGCCTGGGAGGCAACGGGCGTGACGGCGGCCCAGTCGCTCCGGCGGGCGGCCCTGCCCGGCTCGCCACTGCTGGGCCGGGACCGCGAGCTGGAGGTCTTGGCGGGCGACGTCGGGCGGGTCGTGCGTGAAGGGCGTGCGCACATGGTCACGCTGGTCGGGGAGGCGGGGGTGGGCAAGTCGCGCCTGCTGCGCGAGCTGGAGCAGCGACTACCCGAGATCGAGCCGGACGCGCGCATCCGGATCGGGCGCTGTCTGCCCTACGGCTCGGGGATCGGCTACTGGGCCCTTGGCGAGGTGATGCGCGGTGAGGCCGGAATCGTGGACTCCGACAGCTCGGATGAGGCGTGGGCGAAGCTGGGTGCCTACGTCAGCGACGTGCTGGCCGAGGAGGCCGATGTGGCCGAGCGCCGCGCAGCGCAGATCGGGGGCTCGCTGGGTCTGGACGTGCCCGAAGCGCTGGCGCAGCCCGAAACGGACCCCCAGCGCAGGCGCGAGACGTTCTTCTCGGCGTTGCGAATGGTGCTCGAGTCGTCTGCGCAGCGGTCGCCGCTCGTCCTGGCCTTCGAGGACATCCACTGGGCCGACGACGGGATGCTCGACGCGATCGAGCACCTGGCACGCTGGGTCCGCGCGCCGCTGCTGGTGGTGTGCCTGGCGCGGGACGAGCTGCTCGAACGCCGCTCGGGCTGGGGCGGTGGACGAATCGGCGCCACGCAGCTGTTCCTCGAGCCGCTGAGCGCCGCGAGCGCGCGTGAGCTGGTCACCGCTCTCATGGGCGGCCAGGGCAGTCCCTCCAGCGACCTGGCGCCGCTGCTGGCCGAGCGCTCGGGTGGCAACCCCCTGTTCGCCGAGGAGATGGTTCGGCGGCTGGGCGACGACGGCGCCGAGGGGATAGCCGAGCTACCCGACTCGGTGCAGGCGGTCCTGGCCGCCAGGCTCGACGCGCTCGACCCGTTCGAGCGCCGGCTCGTACAGCAGGCCGCCGTGGTGGGACAGACCTTCTGGGAAGGGTCGCTCAGGGCGGTGGCAGAGGAGGAGGGCTTGCCGCTGGCGCCTGCGCTCAGCGCGCTCCAGGAAAAGGACATCCTGGCCCCCGAGCCCGAGAGCAGGCTGGCGGGTGAACGAGAGCTGGCCTTCAAGCACGTGCTGGTCCGCGATGTGGCCTACGGGATGCTCCCGAAGGCGTCACGCTGGCGCAGGCACTTCGAGGTAGGGCGCTTCATCGAGGAGCGGGCCGGCGATCGCGCCGACGAGGTGGTGGCCCTGCTGGCGGACCACTATGGCCGGGCCGCCGCGCTGGGAGCGGAGGCCGGCGCGGGCCCCGCCGACTTGGCCGAGGTGACCGAGCGTGCCGTGCGCTTCCTCGAGGAGGCCGGTGACGCCGCGGCTCGGCTGTACGCAAACCGGGAGGCGATCGCTCATCTCGCCCGGGCTCGCGACCTGGTCCGGGACACCGATCCGGAGGCGGCGGCGCGCATTGGCGAGAAGCAGGGCGATGTCGACCTGCGGATGGGGCGCGCGGATGCAGCCCTGGAGGTATGGGGAGAGTGCCTCACCCACCACACCGGGCAGGAGAACACCGAGCGGATGGCCGACCTGCACCGCAAGCTGGGCTCCGCGCGGGCCGTGAAGGGCGAGCGCAAGGCGGCGATCGAGAACTATCAGCGCGGGATCAACCTGCTCAAGGACCGCGAGCCCGCGATCGAGCTGGTGCACCTCTACGAAGAGGCCGCCTGGCTGTACCTCCAGACCGGCGACAACATGCTCGCGATCTATGCCTCCGAGAAGGCGCTGCGCCTGGCCGAACGACTGGAGGAGACCGCCGCGGCCAGCCGCGCCCACGGGATCTTCGGCCGCGTCTTCGGGCGGGTCGGCGACAACGACAAGGCACGCATGAACCTCGAGCGCTCGGTCGAGCTGGCACGCGGCTCGGACCAGGCAGAGACGATCGTCGCCCTGCTGGCCCTGGGCCGCCACTTCGAGCTCTCGCAGGCCGACGCGCGCGCCGCCGGCGACGCCTACCGCGAAGCGCTCGAGCTGGCGGAGCAGGTGGGTGACCTGCCTAGCCAGGTCGAGTTGCACGCCGCCGTGGCCCAGCTCGCCGCATACCGCGCCGACTGGGACCAGGTACTGCGTTCCACGGACGCCAGCACCGAGTTGGCGGAGCGCGAGGGGCTGGTGTCACAGCTGTGCCTGCCGTACTCACTGCGGGGCCTGCTGGCGTGGCGTGACGGCCAGCTCGATCGCGCCGAGCACCGCTTCCGCGAGGCGCACGCCCTGGCAGAGCAGATGGGCTGGTCCGAGCTGGCGTTCCAGTCGCTCTTCGGCCTGGCGCTGGTGCTGCGCGATCGTGGCGCCCTGGCCGACGCCGCGACCGTGCTGGGCGAGGCCGTCGAGGTGTGCCAGCGGGCCGGCCTGGCGGGTCAGTCGGTGCAGGCGACGGCCATGAAGGCGGTTGTGCTCGCGCTGGACGGGCACGGCCCGCAGGCGCGCGAGACGGCCGCGGAGGCAGAGGAGCTTGCAGGCCCGCTCAACTATCCGATCGGCTGGGCGGCGAGCATGGAGGCGCGCGGTGCCGCGACCGAGGACGCCGCCCAAGGCGCACGCCTGCTGGCTGAGGCAAAGGCCCGCTGGACCGAGCTGGAACGCCCGCTCGAGGCTGTCCGCTGTGGCCTCGTTGCGAGCCAGCGCCTGCGCGAGGTGGATCCCGGCGAAGCCCAGCGGCTACTTGACGCGGCCGAAGCCGAGTGCGAACGGCTGGGCGTGCCGCACCTGGCCGAACGGGCACGGGCGGCGGTGGGCGCGTAGGCGCCTAGGCCGCAGCAGCAGGCCGCGTCGCGGGCGCCGACCCTGTCGCGGCCACGTCGCCGCGGGCCAGCGCCTGACGGCGCCAGCGCACGTAGTTGGGACCAAACTCCCGCAGCGGCCCGCGGACCAGTGGCCCGGCGGCTCGGGAGACTGCGGCCATGCCCTTGTAGGCGCGCCGCTCGGGCGAGCTGAAGGGCAGGTCCAGGCGCCGGCGCAACCGGTCTGGCATCAGCCCGACCGTGGCCACCCGCACCTGGTAGCCCATCGGTGCGCGCAGCAGACGCCAGAGGCCGGGCCGCATGCCCGGCACGTTCGGCGGCGGCGATCCGCCCAGGGTGTCCAGGACCTGCGGGATGGCCGGGGTCCACTCCAGCTGTTCGTCCACGACCGAGTCGAAGTACTCCTCGAAGTCGGCGGCGGTATCCGGCAGGTCGCGGTAGCGCACGCCGACCAGCCGGCCTACGTCCATCCACTGGCGCCAGAACGCCTGCTTCTCGTGGTCGGACATGGGTGCGACGAAGACCCGGTGGCCCTCGAAGATCGAGTGCGCCAGTGTGGCGTGCACCCAGGCAAACGCGTCCGGCTCCAGTGCGCTGTAGCGCGAGCCGTCGCTCTTCGTGCCCTTGATCGTCTTGTGCATGTTGCGCACGCGCACGCCGATCTCGCCGGCCAACTCGGGCCCGCCGTAGATCGTGCCGTGCACGTAGTCCAGCGTGCGCAGGAGCCTTCCCCACGGGTCCTTCACGAACGACGAGTACTGGTGCACCCCGTGGCCGACGGTCGGGTGGGCCACCTGCAGCAGCGTGGCGTAGCCGGAGGTGTGCAGCAGGCGGGTGTCGTTGAAGGCGCGCCAGACCGGCGAGCCCGGCGTAGGCGCCAGGGCGGCGTACTCCTCGGGCGAGGGCAGGACGGTCGTCATGCCGCAGGCCTCCTTGCGGAACCTTCGTGTACCACCGTGAGGAGTTTGGCGCATTCGGGCCCGCGGCGCCATGAGGACCTCCTGTTGCTAAAAGCTCGGAACAGTGGAACACCCAAGCGCCCTCGCGCCGCCCCGCTTCGCGGGGCTGGACAGCGGCTACGAGTCCTACTACCTGCGCGCGGTCGATCCGCGGCGCCCGCGTTCGCTGTGGCTGCGCCACACGGTGCACAAGGCCAAGGGCGAGGGGGCGGTCGGCTCGATTTGGGTGACGCTGTTCGACGCGGGCGCACCGGCGCCGGCGGCGCACAAGCTCAGCGTGGCCGGCCCCACTGTGCCGGCCGGAGGGTGGCTCGCTGTTGGTGCCAGCGCGTTCGGCCCCGGGGGCGTGGCCGGCGAGGCGGGCGAGGCGCGCTACGACCTCTCCTGGAGCGGGGCCGAGGCGCCGCTACGCCATCTGCCGGGGGAGTGGATGTACCGCGCACCGGTGCCGCGGACCAAGCTCGAGAGCCCGTTGCCGGCAGTCACGGTCTCGGGGACGGTGGCGGTCCGCGACACCTCGTTCGCGCTCGAGGGGTGGCCCGGCATGGTGGGCCACAATTGGGGCGCCCAGCACGCCGAGCGGTGGATCTGGCTGCACGGCGCCGCGTTCGACGGCCACCCGGGTGCCTGGCTGGACCTGGCCGCGGGCCGGGTGCGGCTGGGCCCGCTTACCACGCCGTGGATCGTGAACGGGGTGCTCTCCGCCGATGGAGAACGTATCCGCGTCGGTGGCCTGGGCGCCGCCCGTCGCACGGTGGTGCGCGAGAGCCCGCTGGCGCTGAAGCTCGAGGTTCCCGGCGAGTCGGGCGCACGCCTGTCGCTGACCGTCCGCTCGCCGCGCGAGCAGACCGTAGCCTGGCGCTACGCGGACCCGGACGGTTCCGAGCACCAGGTGGCCAACTGCTCGGTCGCGGCGCTCGATGTCTCGGTCGCCCGCCCCTCAGCCGCACCGCTGGCGCTGGTCGCTGCCCACGGCGGCGCGTACGAGCTGGGAATGCGCGAGACCGACCATGGAATACCCCTGCAGCCGTTCACCGACCCGTGAGCTTCGTCGGGCGCTACGCCGTTTTCGCCGGCGTCGCGCGCCCGGCGCTCCGCGGGTCGTGCTCGGCCAGGAACTCGTCCAGGTACTCCCAGGTGCTGGTACGCGCCGACCGGCCGGTCAGCACGCCAAGGTGGCCGCCCGGTGCGGTCTCCAGGCGCACGTCGGGCAGCAGCGCGCCCACGTGCTGGACGGCCGCCACCGGGGCCAGCACGTCGGCCGCGCCGGCCACGCTGAGCACCGGCACGGTCACGTCGGCCAGGTCGATCACGGTGCCGCGGCGCAGCTCCACCTTGCCGCGGGCCAGGTGGTTCACGCGGAAGAAGGCGTGGTAGAGCTGGCCGAAGGTGCGGCCCGGATAGGCGGACATGTGCGCCATGTAGGCGTCCACCGCCTCCATGTGGGCGATCGTGTCGCGGTCGTGCAGATGGGTCGCCAGGAAGAGCGGCTTTGTCAGGTAGCGCTCGATCGAGGTCAGCTGGAACGCGCGGCTGACCAGCGGCGCCGGCGCGCCTCCGAGCGCTCGGTACATGGCGCCCACCAGCGCGCCACCGGTGAGCTTGCCGAGCTGCCGAATGGGCCCCAGCAACCGCATCTGCTCGAAGTCGAACGGGCTGGCCACCATGGCCACCGACGCCACCGGCAGGTCGCGGTCGGCCGCCACCGTCAGCAGGGTCAGGATTCCGCCCAGGCACCAGCCCACCGGCTGCACGGGCGCGCCGCCGGCGTCCTCGGAGGCCACCCGGATGGCGGTGGGGATCACGTCCTCGACCCAGTGCTCCAGGCCCAGCGCGCGGTCGTGGAAGCCGATCGCGCCGTAGTCGACCAGGTACACCGGGTAGCCCATCGCGGTCAGGTGCTGGGCCAGGCTGCAGTCGCGGTGCAGGTCGAAGCAGGAGGCGGGCGCGGCCAGCGGCGGCACCAGCAGCACCGGAGCCCGGTCGGCGCGGGCGCGCCGGCGCGAGCGGTACCGGCGGACGGTGCACTGCGGCCCCTCGTGGATGATCGACGACGGCGTCGGGGTGGTGTCGGCCACGCCGCCGCCCAGCAGGTGATCCCAGCCGGTCACGGCGGAGTCCACGATGGCCTCGGGGTCGGGTAGCAGTCTCATTGGGGCCCGCGGCCGGCGGTCAGGTGGAGCGGGCCAGCGAGGCTGGGAACTCTAGAACCAGCTCGGCCAGTTCGTCGGGCCGTTCGATCTGGGGCGAGTGGCCGCAGTGCTCGAGCGTGACCAGGTGCGATGCCTCGACCGCGTCCAGCACCCGGCCCGCGCCGGTCGGGAACACCATCACGTCCTGCTCGCCCCAGACCATCAGCACCGGGCAGTCGATCCGCTCGGGGCTGAGGCAGTCGCGCAGCTCGGGCAGCAGCCGCCGGCCGGTGCCCAGCAGCCGTCCGGTGGTGGCCCGGTCGGCGAAGTGCGAGGCAAAGGTCGCCGCCACGAGTGGGTCGATATCGCGCGGGCTGTGGAACGCCAGCCGCTTGTAGACCTCTGCCACCACCCGCTGCAGTGCGGCGCGCGGGATCGGCACCGGCGCGGCCAGCACCATGCGCAGCAGCGGATCGCGTTCGATCACCCGGAACCAGCGGGCCATGTCCAGCCCCGCCGGCGCCACGGGCACGACGCCCGCCAGGTCGCGGTCGTCGTCCTCGGCCAGCAGCAGAGCCACCAGCCCGCCCAGTGAATTGCCGCACACCACGGCCCCTCCCTCGGGGGCCATCCACTCCACCGCGGCGGCCGCGAAGCGGCGGTGCTGGACAAGCACCGGCTCGTGGGGATTCAGGTCTTCGCAGGTGCCGAACCCGGGCAGGTCCACGGCCAGCGCCCGCCGGCCCCTTCGCGCCAGCCTGTCCATCAGGATCCGCCAGGTGTCGGCGCTGTCGGAGTAGCCGTGAAGCAGCAGCAGCGGCGGCCCTTCGCCCTCCAGCTCGAGCGCACGCGTCTGGTACCCCGCCAGGTACAGCCGATGCTCGAAAAGGGGCTGCATCTGGCCAGAGTAAGGCCTATTCCCGACTGGCGCTTGCGCTTGCGCCGCAGGCGCACGATGCTTGTCCCATGGACTCCGAGCAGGCCTTCACCTTGCCCTCCAAGCGAGCTCTGCAGGTGACGGGAGCGATCCTGTTCCTGGTCGGTGCCGCGGCCGTGCTGGTGCCGGCCGTGGCGTCGGTGACGATCACGCTGCTGGTGGGGTGGCTGCTCGGGTTCGCCGGTGCGATGGCGCTGGCCGGAGCGCTCATGCAGAGCGGCCACCACCGCGTGATGCGCGCTCTCTGGGGCCTGGTGGCGCTGGGCCTCGGCGCCTACTTCGTGATCTTCGCGCCCGAGGGCACCAAGACGCTGACGTTGGTACTGGGGATCAACTTCCTGCTGATGGGTGCGGTGCGGATAGGCGCCTGGATGGCCTCACGCGGGGTACCGGGCGCCGCCGCCATGGGTGCCAACGGACTGCTGAACCTGATCATCGGCGTGATCATCCTGACCGACTACCCCAACTCAGCGGACTGGGCGATCGGCCTCCTGGTGGGCATCGATCTGATGTTCTTCGGGGCCGCCCTGTTCTCGAACGGGCGCACGATCGACCAGACGGCGCCGGTAGGGACGCGGCCGGCTTAGCTAGCCGGCCAGCTTCGGCGACGTCCACTGCGCCGCCAGCCGCCGCGCCAGCTCGTCGGCCACCTGGCCGGCGGGGATCCGCGTCTGCTCCAGCGAGTCGCGGTCGCGCAGCGTTACGGTGTCGTCCTCCATCGTCTGGTGGTCGACGGTGATGCCCCACGGGGTGCCGATCTCGTCCTGGCGCCGGTAGCGCTTGCCGATCGAGCCGCCGGTGTCGAACTCGGCCGACATCCGCTCGCGCAGCTCCTCGTAGATCGCGCGCGCCTTCTCCGGCTGGCCGTCCTTGTTCAGCAGCGGCAGCACGGCGGCCTTGACGGGGGCGAGCTTGGGGTGCAGGCGCAGCAGCACGCGCTCGCGGCCCTCGATCTCCTCCTCGTCGTAGGCGTCGATCATGAACGTGATCGTGGCCCGGTCGGCGCCCGCGGCGGGCTCGATCACGTGCGGCAGGTAGCGGTCGCCGGTGCCGGGGTCCACGTAGTCGAGCTTCTCGCCCGAGAACTCCGCGTGCTGGGTCAGGTCGTAGTCGCCGCGGTTGGCGATGCCCTCCAACTCGCCCCAGCCGAACGGGAACTCGTATTCCACGTCGGCGGTGGCGGACGAGTAGTGCGACAGCTCGTCGGCTTCGTGGTCGCGCAGGCGTAGCTTGTCGGGCCGGACTCCGAGGCGCTTGTACCAGTCGAAGCGCTCGCCCTTCCAGTAGTCGTACCACTGGTCGACCTGGTCGGGCGGGACGAAGAACTCCATCTCCATCTGCTCGAACTCGCGCGTGCGGAAGACGAAGTTGCCGGGCGTGATCTCGTTCCGGAAGCTCTTGCCCACCTGGGCGATGCCGAACGGCGGCTTCTTGCGCGTGGACTGGAGCACGTTCTTGAAGTCCACGAACATGCCCTGGGCCGTCTCGGGGCGCAGGTAGATCTCCGAGCCCTCGGACTGCACCGGGCCCATGTGGGTCTGGAACATCAGGTTGAAGTTGCGCGGCTCGGACAGGTCGCCGCCGCAAACGGGGCAGATCAGCGGCGCGTCGGGGTCACCACCGTCGGCAGCCACGGCCTCGCGCAGGTGATCCTCGCGAAAGCGCCGCTTGCACTCGCCCAGGCACTGCACCAGCGGATCGGTGAAGCCCTCCAGGTGCCCGCTGGCCTCCCAGGTGCGCGGGTGCATCAGGATCGCCGCGTCCAGCGCCACGATGTCGTCGCGGCCGAACACCATCGCCTTCCACCACTCGCTCTTGACGTTGGTCTTGAGCAGCACCCCGTAGTGGCCGTAGTCGTAGGTGGACGCCAACCCGCCGTAGATCTCGGACGACGGGAACACGAATCCCCGCCGCTTGCAGAGGGCGACGATCTTGTCCATTGTCACGGCGTCGGCGGTCACGAGGCGGCAACCATAGACGGCGGCGCAGCCGCTGGTTTCGCGGCCCCTAATCCAGCAATTTGCGGGTATTGGGTGTGGCGAGCGTCGGGAACCGCCGCTACCGTGGCCGCTCGATGATCTCCACCGCTCTGCGCCCCGTCGGTCACATCGCCGCCTGGCTCGTGTGGCACTCCACCGGCATCTCGCTGCTCGCCGACCTGGACGCCCCAGCCGCTCCGCGCTCCCAGTAGCGCCCCACGCGTACCTATACTTGCCGGCCGTGCCGATCTACGAGTACCGCCGCCCCGATGGGTCCACCTTCGAGGTGCTCCAGTCCATGTCCGAGGATGCTCTGACCGAGGACCCCGAAACGGGCGTGCCCGTCACCAAGGTCATGCACGCCCCCTCGATCCACTTCAAGGGCTCGGGCTTCTACAACACCGACTACGGCAAGAAGACCAAGAGCGCCGCCAAGGGCGACAGTTCGCCGGATGCCAGCAGCAACGGCGATTCGAAGTCGGCGGATACCAAGTCCGAGTCGAAGTCAGACGCCAAGGCGGACAAGAAGAAGTCGTCGGACACGAAGTCCTCGGACGCGAAGAGCTAGCGCCCCTCCAGCTTCTCCACGGCGTCCCGTTTCGTCGCGTCGGAGTAGGACAGCGTCCCGCCGGCGTCGAAGCTGTCGGGCTTCAGCACGTTGGTCTCGTCCGAGTTGCCGGTGATCAGGTCGGTGAACATGCCCAGCAGGCCCGGGACCCTTCATGTCGCTCTTGATCGCCTTCGGTGCCTGCCAACTGATGATCGGCAGGCGAAAGAACGATGCCGGTGACAGCAGGCTCCCGCGCAGGCCCGACACCACCTGCTGCTGGCGGGCCGCGCGATCCAGGTCGTTCTCGCCCGGAGCGCAGGGGTTCTTGCGCACACGCGCGAAGCCCAGCGCCGTGCGCCCGTCCAGCTCGTGCTCGCCCTTGCTCAGGTTGAAGCCCTTGTAGAAGTTGTCGAACTCGGGCGAGCAGATCTTCGACTTGTTGTTCACCGTCACGCCGCCGACGGCGTCGATCAGGTCGGGGAAGTCCTGGAAGTCGACCTCGACCACGTGGTTGATCTTCATGTCGTTGCCCAGGAAGTCCTCGACGGTCTTGATCATCAGGGACGTCCCACCCAGGGCGTAGGCGGCGTTGATCTTCTGGGCGTCGTGGCCGGGGATCTGGGCCAGCGAGTCGCGCGGGATCGAGAGCTTCCTGACGCTGCCGAAGGAGGCGCGCATGACCAGGATCGAGTCGGCCCGCCCGGGGCCCGCCTGGGTCTGGTCGATCGAGTCGCCGGCGCGGCTGTCGGAGCCCAGCACCAGCACGTTGCTGCCGGTCACGAGGCTGTTGGCGCCGCCGGTCAGCGCATCCTCGGCCGTGCTGGACACACCGGTCTGGGTCTGGGCGCTGACCATGAAGATCACGAACGACAGGAGCAGCCAGCCGCCAACGGCAAGCGCAACCCACTTCGCCACCCGCCGGCCGGTGATCGGCTCGCGGTCGGAGGGCTGCCCCGGTCGCTTGTCGCGCTCGGGCCGGTTGCGCTGACGCAAGGCCTCCAGCCCCGACGTGTCGGGCTCCTTGCGCGCCCGCCCCGGGCGGGAGCGGTAGACCTTGTATTCGGGCTTGTCGCCCCCACCGGGGTGGTTCACGACCGGCATGGTAGGCAGCGGCGCGGCGGCGGCCGGCACTAAGGTCCGCGCATGGTCATCGGGCTCGACGCCGGCGGCACGAAGTTGCTGGGGGCCAGCCTCGACCACGACCTGGAGCTCGGTCCGCGCCTGCGCCACACCTGGGCCGGCGAGGACCGCGACGCCACGCTCGACGTGATCGCGCGCGCCGTCGAGGACATCCGCGCGCAGGCCGGTGAGGTGGGCGCGGTCGGGCTCGGCGTGCCGGCCCTGGTGGATTGGTCGCAGGGCGTTTCGCGCTGGTCGAACCACCTGCCGCTGGACGACGTGCCCCTGCGCGACCTGATGGCCGAGCGGCTGGGTCTGCCCGTGGTGGTGGACAACGACGGCAACGCGGCGGTGCTGGCCGAGCACCGCCAGGGCGCGGCGAGGGACTGTGAGAACGCGGTCTTCATCGCGCTCGGGACCGGGATCGGCGGCGGGCTGGTGCTGGGCGGCCGGGTGTATCGCGGCACGCGCGGGTACGCCGGCGAGTTCGGTCACCTGGTGGTGGACCACGACGGCGCCGACTGCCCCGGCGCCTGTCCCGGGCGCGGGTGCCTGGAAGCGTTGGCCTCTGGCCGGGCGATCGGCGTGGCGGGTGAGCGCGCGGCGCGGAGCGCGCCGGACTCGCCGCTGGGCCGGCGGCTGGCCGAGTCGGGTGCGGTGTTGGGCCAGGCGGTCACCGAGCTCGCCCACGACGGCGACGAGACCGCCCGGGCCGTGCTGGCTGATGTGGGCCGCCGGCTGGGGGCGGGGCTGACCGGCATCGTCAACGCGCTCGATCCCGATGTGGTGGTGGTCGGCGGCGGCGCGGTCGCCGCGGGCGACCTCCTGCTGGATGCCGCGCGCGAGGTGGTCGCCGCGCGGGCGCTGCCGCCGGTGGCGCGCGCGGTGCGCATCGTGCCCGCGCGCTTCGGCGAGGAGGCGGGCGTGTTCGGCGCAGGGCTGCTGGCACGTGAGCTGCTGTGAGCCTGGTCGTGTGCCCGACGCCGATCGGCAACTTGGAGGACGTCACGCTGCGCGTGCTCTCGGCGCTGCGCGAGGCCGACGTGGTGGCCTGCGAGGACACGCGCCGCACGCGCACGCTGCTGGACCGCTACGGGGTGAATGCCCGGCTGGTCAGCTACCACGAGCACAACGAGCAGGCGCGGGCGTCGGAGCTGGTCGAGCGGATGCAGGCGGGGGACACGGTGGCGCTCGTTTCCGACGCAGGCATGCCGCTGGTCTCCGACCCCGGCTACGTGCTGGTGCAGGCGTGTGTGGCCGCCGGCATCGGGGTCGAGGTGCTGCCCGGCCCGTCGGCGGTGCTGGCGGCGCTGGTGGCGTCCGCGCTACCCGCCGACCGCTGGCGCTTTGCGGGCTTTCTACCGCGCAAGCGGGGCCAGCTCGCAGCGCTGCTCGGGGAGGCGGGCGGCACGCTGATCGCGTTCGAGTCGCCACGGCGCGTGCCGGCCACACTGGCGCTGCTGGCGGAACTGGACCCGGAGCGGCTGGTCGCGGTCTGCCGGGAGCTGACGAAGATGCATGAGGAGGTGGTGCGTGGCACAGCTGCCGAGCTGGCGGAGCGCTACGACGGCGCGCCCCCCAAGGGCGAGGTGGTCCTGGTGGTGGGGTCGGCAACGGAGTCCGCAGCCGGGGCCGGGGAGCCCGAGGGGTTGGCCCAGCTGCGCGCACTGGTCGAGGCCGGCGCCAAGCCTCGGGCGGCGGCGGCGGCGGTGGCCGAGCTCACCGGGGGCAGCGCCAACGAGCTCTACCGCGCGCTCACTTCGTAACGAATCGGCCCCCCTGTGTCACGTTGGCGTGACGGTCTGTGACGACTTCGCCCGGCCGGCCCCACGGCCCGGCCGGCGCAATCTACGGTCGCCGGCATGGCTTTCCGCGCCGTCATCACCGCCCTCGTGGCCGTGCTCGTGCTGCCGGCGCCCGCGGTCGCGGCGGGGGACTGGAAGTGGCCGGTGCGGGGCGAGCTGCTCACGGCGTTCAGGAACGGCTCCGACCCTTACGCGGCCGGGCAGCACCGCGGGATCGACATCGCCGCGCCGGTGGGCACCGAGGTAGTGGCCGCGGTCGGTGGCACCGTGCGACATGCCGGCGTCGCCGGCGACTCGGGTCTCACGGTTTCGGTGCGCGCCGGCGAGCACGACGTTTCATACCTGCACCTGTCCGCGCTATCCGTCAGGGAGGGACAGGGGGTGGCGGCGGGCGCCCGGCTGGGCGCGGTGGGCACCAGCGGCCGTCGCTCCGTGGCGGCGCCGCACCTGCACTTCGGCGTGCGCCGGGCGGGCCAGGCACACGCGTACCTCGACCCACTCGACTTCCTGTCGCCTTCACCGCCCGCGCCGCACGAGGCGCCCAGAGGTGCTCCCGCGCCGGACCCGGTGCCCGTTGTGCCGAAGCCTTCGCCGGCGCCCGTGCGGGGCCGCGCTCCCAGGCGCGTGCCGGCGGGCCGGCCGGTACGGGCGCCGGCGGCCCGGCGGGTGCGTGTCCCGTCCGGGCGGCGGGTGCGATTGCCGCGCCTCGGTCCCGCGCCGCGCGGGGTTGCCTCCCGCCCTTTGCAGGTGCCAGGTGGGGGACGCGTGCCCGCGCTGCGACCGGTGCCTTCAGTCCGCGCACCCGCGCGCCCGGCCCACACGCCCCAGGAGGGCCCGCGCCCCATCCACCTCGGCGAGCCGGGCAGGGCGCGCTCGGCCGAGCCCTCCCGGACGCCTGAATCCTCGCCCGAGCCGGCGGCCGGCGGGCCGGACCTGGGCTGGGCGCTCGCGTGCCTCGGCCTGTTGGCTGCGGCCGCCTGTCTGGGCAGGCCCGGGCGGCGCAAGGGCGGCGGTGGCGAACGCCGTCCGGCCGGCCTCGGAGCCCAACTGCGGGCCCTCGTGCAGCCGCTCGTGGGCGGCCGCCGGTAGCCGGCCGCGCCGGCTCCCAATTTGCGCTTGGACCGGGAACCCACAGGTGGTAGGTTCAGAAGGCAGGGCCCCGCTGGCCTCCGCGAGAGGAAAGCGCGGCCGGGTCAACAGCCCAAGGGGCGAGGGCGCACGGTGAACCAGGCGCCAGCGGGTCACGGGTCATCCGAGTGTTCCGAGGTGAGCCGTGCCATACGTCCGGTGCCCGAATTGCCGCTTCTCATCGTATTCGGCAGCGCACCATTCGTCGGTCGATGCTTGCCCGGCGTGCGGCGAGGCCCTGGCGCGAATCGAGCCCACCAGCGACGCGAACGAGTGGCTGGCCAAGGGCACAATGGCCGAGCTGGACGAGCAGGCCCGGATCGAAGGCCGGACACGCCCGGCGGCCGCCGGAGCGCACGAACGCTGGGCCAAGCCCCCGGAACGGACACGGTTGTGGGACATGGTGCGCGAGCAGCTGGGCCAACCACGCCGGCTCATCCCCCGATCGGGGGTCGATGAGCCGGATGGCTAGCCGAGCTCTGGCCCCGGCGTATGTCGGGCGGGCGCTGGCGCGGGAAGGGGCACCCGCGCCAGTTGCGCCCATGATCTGGTTCTAACTCGCCGGCGGCGTCTCGTCGGTGCCGGACTCGGGATCCAGGAAGAAGATCTCGATCGCCCTGTCGGGCTCGAAGGTGACCGTGCTGGCAAAGCTGACCACCTTGAACCCGGTCGCGCGTTCGGCAACTTCGATGAACTCGGACTCCATGGCGATCTGATGCATCAGGCGCGTATCGCGCACGTGATCGAGCTTTCCCACCCGGATCAGTGTGTGCTCGACCGGGGTCAGGATGTCGTCGAGCACGCAGACCATGATGTCGCGGCTGGCGATCACGGTTCTCGAGCTTCCGGGACCACGGCCGAAGTGCTCGCGATGCAGCTTCACCATCCCGTTGGACAGTGCCTCTGCCATGGAATGACGCAGGCCCGGGGCCGCGTCGTCCTGCTCAATGGTCACGGCAACCCGTTGGACTCCCGGATGCAATCCAGCCTACTCCCATCCGGGTGGCGCCACCAAGCGCGCAAGTAGCATCGACGGCTCCGTGTCCTACTACGTCACCACCCCGATCTACTACGTCAACGGCGAGCCCCACCTGGGCCACGTGTACACCACCGTCGCGGCCGACGTGCTGGCCCGCCACATGCGCCAGCGCGGCGAGGACGTCTTCTTCCTCACCGGCACCGACGAGCACGGCGAGCCGGTCGCCCTGGCCGCCGAAGCGCAGGGTGTGACCCCGCGCGAGCTAGCGGACAAGAACGCCGAGCGGTTCAGGGCGGTGGCCGAGCGGGTGAACGCCACCAACGACTTCTTCATCCGCACCAGCGACCCCGAGCACGGGGCGGTGGTCAAGGAGGTCGTAGAGCGGATCAAGGAGAACGGCTTCGTCTACAAGGACCTCTACGAGGGCTGGTACTGCCCCCGCTGCGCGGACTTCAAGACCGAGAACGAGATCCTGGAGGGCAACCGCTGCCCGATCCACCTGATCGAGCTGGACCGCCAGCACGAGGAGAACTGGTTCTTCAAGCTCTCCGCCTTCCAGCAGCGGCTCGAGGACCTGTACGCCGAGCGGCCCGACTTCGTCGGGCCCGCCTCGCGCTACAACGAGGCGCTGTCCTTCATCAAGGGCGGGCTGCGCGACTTCTCGCTGTCGCGCTCGCGCATCACCTGGGGCGTGCCGGTCCCGTGGGACGACGAGCAGGTGGTGTATGTCTGGGTCGACGCCCTCCTGAACTACTACTCGGCGCTCTCCTACGCGCGTGAGGGAGAAGATCTGACGGACCGCTTCTGGCCGGCCACGGTCCACGTGATCGCCAAGGACATCCTGAAGTTCCATGCGGTGTTCTGGCCCGCGCTGTTGATGGCGGCCGAGATCGAAGTACCGCACAAGGTCTTCATCCACGGCTACCTGCTCATGGACGAGCACAAGATGTCCAAATCGCTGGGCAACGTGCTGGACCCGTTCGAGGTCATGGATACCTACGGCACCGACGCGCTGCGCTTCTACCTGCTGCGCGAGGTGGCCTTCGGCCAGGACGGGTCGATCTCGCCCGCGGGCTTCGAGGCCCGCTACAACACCGAGCTGGCCAACGACTACGGAAACCTGGCAAGCCGCAGCCTGGCCATGATCGCCAAGTACCGCGACGGACGGGTGCCGCCGAGCACGCCGCCCGACGAGCTGGTCGCGCTGTTCGACGGCCTGGCGGACGAGGTGGCGCGGAACCTGGACGCGGTCGAGGTGAGCGCCGCACTGGAGGCCATCTGGGTGCGCGTGCGCGGCCTCAACCGCTTCATCCAGGACCGGGCGCCGTGGCAGCTGGCCAAGGACGACGGCCGCGCCGACGAGCTCGACCAGGTGCTCTACGGCCTGGCCGAGGGCATGCGCGTGGTCAGCGTCCTGTTGCTGCCGTGGCTGCCCGACACCGCCGAGCGGCTGGTGGTGGCGCTGGGCAGCGACGACCGCTCGCTGGGCTGTGCGCGGCTGGGCGATCACGGCGGCGGGACCACGGTGGGCGAGCTGGGACAGCTGTTCCCGCGTATCGAGCCGCCGGTCGAGGCCGCGTAGCCGCCGGCGATGGTCGACACGCATTGCCACCTGGACTCCTGCAAGGACGACGACTCCGAGCTGATCGCCCGCGCGCGCCAGGTGGGGGTGACCAAGTTGGCCACGATCGGCATGGACGGGCCGACCATCGAGCGCGCGCTGGACACGGCTCGCGGCCACGACGGAGTGGTGGTGGTGGCCGGCCGCCACCCGCACAAGACCGAAGGCTTCGGCCAGGCCGACGCCGACACCATCGAGCAGGTGGCCGCCGACCCGCTGGTGCGGGCGATCGGCGAGACGGGCTTGGACTACTTCCGCGACTACGCGCCGCGCGCGGACCAGCGGCGGGCGTTCGAGACGCAGCTGGAGATCGCCGCCCGCGTGGGCCTGCCGGTGGTGATCCACACCCGCGCGGCCGAGGACGACACCTTCGCCATCCTGGCCGAGCGGGCCGCGGACCTGACCGTGCTGCTGCATTGCTTCTCGGCCCCCGACCGGCTGGACGAGGCCGTGGAGCGCGGCTACCTGTGCTCGTTCGCCGGCAACGTGACCTACCCCAAGAACGAGCACCTGCAAGAGGCGGCCCGGGCGCTGCCCGCCGACCGCATCCTGGTGGAGACCGACGCGCCCTACCTGACCCCCGTGCCGCTCCGGGGCAAGCCCAACGAGCCCGCCAACGTGGTGCACACGGCCGAGTTCGTGGCCGAGCTGCGCGGCAGCTCGTACGCGGACTTCGAGCGTCAGGTCGAGGAGAACGCGCGGCAGCTGCTGCGCTGGTGACCGTGGCGGAAGATCTGCCGCGTCAGGCCAGCATGAATCGCCTGCGCCGCTTCGACGTGCGACCGAACCGCGAGCTTGGCCAGAACTTCCTGATCGACGACAACGTGCTGCGCGTGATCGAGAAGGAGGCACACCTGGAGCGGACGGACGTGGTCCTGGAGGTGGGCGGCGGGCTCGGCGTGTTGTCCGAACACCTGGCCCCGCTCGTGGACCATCTGCACGTGGTCGAGGTCGATGGCAGGCTGGAGGCGCCGCTGCGCGACGCGCTCGACCCGCTGCCGAACACCACGCTGCACCTGGCCGACGCCGTGCGGATGGACCTGACGGCGCTCCGGCCGCCGCCGACGAAGGTGGTGGCCAACCTGCCGTATGGCGTCGCCGCGACGGTGCTGCTGCGCACGGTCGAGGAGCTGCCCGGGGTCACCTTGTGGCTGGCCATGGTCCAGCGCGAGGTGGCCGAGCGCCTGGCCGCCGCGCCGGGTCGCAAGGCCTACGGCGCCACCTCGGTGCTGGCGCAGGTCGCGGGCACCGTGAAGGTGGTGCGCAAGATCCCGCGTGCGGTCTTCCATCCGGTGCCGAACGTGGAGTCGGCGCTGGTGTCCATAGCCCGCACCGGGCCCTCGGCCTCGCCGCAGGTGTCCGCGCTGGTGCACGCCGCGTTCGCCCACCGGCGCAAGACCCTGGCCGGGTCGCTGGCGCTGGCCCCGGACGCGCCGGATGACGTTCGCGGCGCGGCTCGCGCCGCCCTGGAGCAGCTGGGCCACCCCGCCGACGCCCGCGCCGAGCGTCTGGCGCCGGCCGAGTTCGTGGCGCTCGCGGAGCTGATCTCGTGAGTGCCGTCACCGAGACGGCGCCGGGCAAGGTCAACCTCGTCCTGCGTGTGGGTGAGCCGGGCCCGGACGGGCTGCACCCGCTGTGCTCGCTGTTCGCGCGGCTGGACCTGGCGGACAGGGTCACGGTCGAGCCGGCCGAGCGCGACGAGGTCGTGTGCCCGGGGGTGGAGGGCCCCAACCTGGCCGGCGTCGCCGTGCGCGCGCTGCGGGAGAAGGTCGCGCTTCCACCGCTGCGCGTGACCATCGACAAGCGCCTGCCGGTGGCCGCCGGCCTCGCGGGGGGCAGCGCCGATGCCGCCGCCACGCTGCGCGCCGCCAACGCCGTGGCCGGCTCGCCGCTGGACGCCGACGGCCTTCGTGCGCTGGCGCACGGGCTGGGCAGCGACGTTCCCAGCCAGGTCGAGCCGGCCAGCGCGGTGGTACACGGCACAGGTGAGCGGATCGATCCGGTGGAGCTGGCGCCGATGGGGCTGGTGCTCCTGACCGACCCCGACGGCCTATCGACCGCAGCGGTATACGCGGAGCTGGACCGCCTGCGGGCCGGCGGCGAGGCCCCGGCGGCCGCCGGGCTGGACCCGGGCCCGCTGAAGCGGCTGGCCGGCTGGCCGGCAGCGCAGCTGGCCACCCGGCTGGAGAACGACCTGCAGCTGGCCGCCCTGGGGCTGCGTCCCGAACTGGGCGCGCGGCTGGACGCCGTGCGCGCCGCCGGCGCCCACGGCGTCCTCGTCAGCGGCTCGGGCCCGACCGTGTTCGGGGTCTTCGAGGACGGCGACGCGGCCCGCGCCGCCGCGGCGTCCCTGCCCGGCGCGCTGGTGGCCGAGGTGAGCGGATGAGGCACGTCCGCGAACACAAGCTGCTCGCGACCGCGGCGGTGCTGGCGGTGCTCGTCTTCGTGCTCTACCTGGCCGGCGTGATCCCGCGCCCGCCCGACGTCAAGCAGCTGATCGAGGACGTGGCCACCACGCTGGGCCCGTGGACCTACGCGGTGGTCGGGCTGGCGGCTTTCCTGGAGACCGGCGCGTTCGTGGGGCTGGTCGCCCCGGGCGAGACCACCGTCATCGTCGGCGGCGTGATCGCCGGCCAGGGCGAGGTCGAACTGATCCCGCTGATCGGCCTGATCTGGGTGTGCGCCGTGCTGGGCGACACCACCAGCTTCTTCATCGGCCGCCGCCTCGGCCGCGACTTCATGCTGCGCCACGGGCCCCGGTTCAAGATCACCGAGGAGCGGCTGAACCAGGTCGAGGGATATTTCGAGCGCCACGGCGGCAAGACGATCCTGATTGGGCGGTTCGTGGGGCTGATCCGCGCCATCGCGCCGTTCGTGATCGGCTCGTCCGGCTTCCCCTACCGCCGCTTCCTGCCCTTCAGCATCATCGGCTGCGGCCTGTGGAGCACGTTGTTCGCGGTCCTGGGCTACATCTTCTACCGCTCGTTCGACAAGGTCGCGTCGATCGCCGGCAAGGCCACGTTCGGGTTCGGCATCGTGGTGTTCGTGGTGGCCGGCTGCGTGCTGGCGTACCGCCGCTGGGGCGCGCGCCTGATGAGCCGCGCCGGCCCGCGACTGCGCTTCCTGGGCCGCCGGCTGACGCCGGGCGACCTCGGTCTGGAGTTCACGACCACGCTGGCCGTCAGTGCCGTCGGCCTGTACGTGTTCACCCTCTACGCGGTGCTCATCAACGGTGGCCGCCAGTTCACGCCCGCCGATCGGCGGCTGCTGCAGATGGCCGACGACCTGCGCACCGAGTGGCTCACCGACGTGCTCAAGATCGTGACCGACCTGGGCGCGCTGCCGGTCGTGATCGCCCTGTCGCTGCCCGTGCTGGTGGCGCTTGCCGGCAAGCGCCACTTCGCCGAGCTGCTGGCGCTGGTGGCCGGAGTAGTGCTGCTGGTCATCGCGGTGAACCTGGCCAAGGCGGGCATCGACCGGCCTCGGCCAATGGCGGGCCTGACCGACACGGACGGCTCGAGCTTTCCCAGCGGGCACGCGGCGTACTCCACCGTCTGGATCGCGCTGGCGGTGGTGGTGGCACGCGAGCTCCCCGGGTTTGCCAGCCGCGCGGCGCTGGTTGGCATTGCGGTTGCCGTTGCCGCTGTGGTCGGCCTGTCACGCATCTACCTGCGTGCGCACTACTGGTCGGACGTGGCCGCCGGCTGGGGGCTGGGTGCCGGCATCCTGGGCGCGTGTGCGATCGTCGCGCTGGTCGTCACCCACATTCGCAACAATGGTCGGCAGGAAGCCGCTGCATGAGCCTGGACCTGAGCACCACAGACATCGCCATCGCGGTCGCCGCGGGCATCGTTGGGGCGGGCTACATCGCCTTCATCCTGACGCCTGCGGTCATGGCCTATGGACGCTGGTGGGAGCGCGTGAGCGCGGCCTTCCTGACGCTCTACATCCTCGGCACGCTCGTAGGCGGCGGCGCCGCTCTCGGGCTCGCCATTGTCTGGTCCTACGACCGCTACGCCTAGCACCTGGCGGCCGGAGGCTTCGCCTGGCGGCGTCATCGGGGTGCTCGTGTGCGTTCGCACACGTCGCCCCCCTCTTCCTTGCCAGCCACAGCCTCCGCCATGTCAGGCGCGCCGCGGGTTCCGCACCTGACCTAGAATCCGGCGGCCATGCCCGCCGCGCCAAGAAGCCAGCCGGATGCGCCCGCCAGCCCGGTCCTGGACGCCTTCGCCGAGGTGTCCGACGCGGTCGAGTCGGGCGCCGGCCTGCCTGCCGTGGCGCGCGCTGCGGGCCAGGCGCTGGAGGCCAGCGTGATCGTCCTGGACAGTCGCTCCAGCATCCTGGCGGTGGCCTGCCAGTCGCCCGAGGACGAGCGCGCTGTGCTGGCGGGGGAGGGGGCCACCGAGGTCACGGCCCTGCGGATCGCGGACGCTGTTGTCGGAGAGCTGCGGATCTGCCCGCGCGGCGCGCCACCGGCGCCGGTGCTGCTGCGTATGGTCGGCACGCTGATCGCCCAGGAGGTGGATCGCGCCCAGGCGCCCGAACGGGCCAGCGAGGCCGCGGTCGCGGACTTCCTGGGCGATCTGTTGTCGCGCCGGCTGACCGATCGCCAGAACGTGGTCGCACGCGCCGAGGAGCTGGGCTGTGACCTGAGCGCCGGCGCCGCCGTGGTGGTGGCGCGCGCCAAGCCCCACCAGGCCGAGGAGGGCGACTGGCGCGAGCGCGTGCTGGCGGTGGTCGCCCGCGGCGCGCGCGCGGTGGACCGCACATGCCTGGCGGCCACGATCGAGCTGGGCCCGCCGCGGCTGCGGCCCAAGGGCCGGCCGCTGCCGCCGCCGCGTGAGATGGTCATCCTGGTGCCCGGCGAGGGTGGCGAGCCCGGCACCCGCGCCGCCGGAGCCATCCAGCGCGAACTCGAACTGGGCCTGGCGGGCTACGACGTGGTCGTCGGCCTCAGCCGGCCGGCCACCGACCCGACCGACCTGCACCGCGCGGGCTCGGAAGCGCTGATGGCCGCCAACGTGGCCGAGGCGCGCGGGGTGGAGCGACTGGCCTTCGAGGAGACCGGCGCCTACCGGCTGCTGCTGCCCGCCATGAGCGAGGATCCGGGCGAGCTGCAGCGCTTCCACCAGGAGACCGTTGCGCCGCTGATCGAGTACGACAACCAGTACGAGACCGACCTTGTGCTGACCCTCGAGAGCTTCCTGGAGGCCGACGGCAACGTGGCCAAGACCGCCGAAAAGCTGTTCACCCACCGTCACACGGTGCGTTACCGACTGGACCGCGTACGCGAGCTCAGCGGCCTGGACGTCAGCTCCACCGACGGCCGCGAGCGCCTGAGCCTGGGCCTGAAGTCCATGCGCGTTCTGGGCATCGTCCCTCCCGGTGGCCCGGCCTCCGAGGCCGGTGCAGGCGGCGGGCGCGTGCCGCGCGCCGAACAAGACCGCTAGGTGATCCTGCCCGCCCCGTTGCGCCTCCGTGTCTTCGCCGGCGAGGTCACGGTGGCCGTCCGGCGCTGGAAGCGACCCACCGTCAGGGCCGGCGGCACGCTGCGCACGCCCTCGGGCGTCCTGGCGATCGACTCGGTCGAGCGAATCCGCCAGTCCGATCTGACCCCGTCGATCGCCCGGGCCGCGGGCTACCCGTCGCGCGCGGCGCTGATCGCCTCGCTGGCGCCCACCCGCAACCCGCTGTACCTGGTCCGCTTTCACCCCGGCGGGCCCGATCCGCGCGTGGCGTTGCGGGGACGCGCGGACTTCACCGACCAGGAGCGGGCCGAACTCGACGGCCGCCTGGACGGCTTCGACCAGCGCTCGCCGCGCGGGCCCTGGACGCGCCAGACGCTGCGCACGATCGCCGACCGGCCCGCGGTGCGCGCGCCGGACCTGGCCGCCGCGGCCGGAGTCCAGACCAAGCGCTACAAGGCCGACGTGCGCAAGCTCAAGGAGCTCGGCCTGACGGAAAGCCTGGAGGTGGGCTACCGGCTGTCGCCGCGTGGGCGGGCCTACCTGAGCGGCTGAGCTGGGGGGGGAGGAATCGAACCTCCATTGCCGGGACCAAAACCCGGTGTCTTGCCGTTAGACGACCCCCCACCGTGTCGCACCGCAGGATACGGCGTAGCCTGTGGGCCGATGATCGACCACGTGGGCATCGAGGTCGCCGACTACAACCGCAGCAAGGCCTTCTACGAGCCGGTGCTCGCGACGATCGGCATGACGCTGCTGATGGAGCCGGCGGAATACATCGGCGGCTTCGGCTTTCCCGACCAGGGCAAGCCGTTCTTCTGGATCGGCACCAGGACGGAGCCCACCACGAGCGCCCACGTGGCGTTCTCGGCGGGCTCGCGCGAGATCGTCGACGAGTTCCACAAGGCGGCCATGGCCGCCGGCGGGACCGACAACGGCGGGCCCGGGGTGCGGGCCATCTACCACCCGCACTACTACGGGGCCTTCGTGCTGGACCTGGACGGCAACAACATCGAAGCCGTCTGCCACGAACCGGCGTGAGCATGGCTGAACGGCTGACCGTCCTGATCATGGCGGCGGGCAAAGGCACCCGTATGCGCTCCGCGCTGCCCAAGGTGCTGCATCCCGTCTGCGGCAAGCCGATGGTGCAGTGGGTGATCGATGCCGCCCGTGACGCCGGCGCAGCCGAGGTGGTGGCCATCACCCGCCCCGGCGACGGTGTGGCCGAGGGCCTGCCGGACGGCGTCACCGTGGTCGAGCAGCGCCAGGGCGAGGGCACCGGAGCGGCAGTTTTGGCCGCGCGCGACGCGGTCGACGGCGGCACCGTGGTGGTGCTCTCGGGCGATGTGCCGCTGCAGTCGGCCGAGCTGATCGGTGAGCTGGTGGCCACGCACCGCGAGCTCGGAGCGGCCGCCACGCTGCTGACCACCGAGCACCTGGACCCCACCGGCTACGGCCGCATCGTCCGCGCCGCGGATGGCTCGGTTGAGCGGATCGTGGAGAGCAAGCACCCCGAGGGCGTGTCGCCGGAGGATCTGGCCATCCGCGAGATCAACATCGGCACCTACGCCTTCGACGCGTCGGAGCTGTTCACCGCGCTGGACCAGGTCGGCACCGAGCACGGCGAGATCTACCTGCCGGGCGCGCTGGCGGCGCTTCGCGAGCAGGGTCTGACTGTGGCCTCGCATGTGACTCACGACGTGCGCAGCGCGATGGGGGTCAACGACCGGGCCGACCTGGTGACCGTCGAGATGGAGGCCCAGCGCCAGATCCTGCTGGCCCACGCCCAGGCCGGCGTCACGTTCGTGGCCCCCGACAGCATCTGCGTGGACGCCGGCGTGACCATCGGCGCCGACACCACGATCGCCTCGGCCACCACGCTGCGCGGCGACACCGCGATCGGCTCGGGCTGCACCATCGGCCCGGCCACCACCATCACCGACTCCACGCTGGCCGACGGCGTGACCGCCCCTCACTCGTACCTCGTCGATGCGCGCGTGGACGACGGGGCCAGCCTGGGGCCGTTCGCCTACCTCCGTCCAGGCGCGCACATCGGCCCGGGCGCGAAGATCGGCACGTTCGTGGAGGTCAAGAACTCCGAGATCGGCGCGGGCACGAAGGTGCCGCACCTGTCGTACATCGGCGACGCCGACATCGGTCAAAACAGCAACATCGGCGCCGGCAACATCACCGCCAACTACGACGGGCAGAACAAGCACCGGACCACGATCGGCGATGGCGTGCGCACCGGGGTGGACACCGCGTTCGTCGCTCCGGTGGACATCGGGGACGGGGCGTACACTGGCGCCGGGTCGGTCATCACGGAGGACGTCCCCGAGGACGCCCTGGCGATGGCCCGCTCCAAGCAGACGAACATCGACGGGTTCGCCAACCGCAAGAAGGAGCGCAGTTGAGCAGCGTGGACACCCAGACGGCGCCGGCCCCGGGCTCGTACATCCCGGCGGAGTACGACAAGCGCCTGATGATCGCCTCCGGGCGGGCCAGCCTGGAACTGGGTTCGCGGATCGCGCAGCGCCTGGGAGTCGGCCTGACCGACGCCGGCCTGAAGACATTCTCCGACGGTGAGGTCTACTGCCGCTACGCCGACTCGATCCGTGGTGCCGACCTGTTCATCGTCCAGTCCACCTGCGGCTCCGAGCGCGAGGGACTGACGGTGAACGACGCGCTGATGGAGCTGCTGGTCATGGCCCACGCCGCCAAGCACGCATCGGCGCACCGGATCATCGCCGTGACGCCGTGGTACGGCTACTCGCGCCAGGACAAGAAGTCCGCACCGCGTGAGCCGATCAGCGCGCGGCTGGTGGCCGAGTTGCTCGAGACCGCCGGCGTCGACCGGGTGGTCACTATGGACCTGCACGCCGGCCAGGTGCAGGGCTTCTTCTCCCGCCCCGTGGACCACATGACCGCCATGCCGATCCTGACCCAGTACGTGCAGGACCAGCTCGGCGGCAAGGACCTGGTCATCATCGCCCCCGACGCCGGCCGCGTGAAGCTGGTGCGAAAGTTCGCCCAGAAGGTCGGCGCCCCCTATGCGCTGCTGGAGAAGGAGCGGCCCGCCCAGCAGGTTGCCGAGATCGGCTACGTGATCGGCGACGTGAAGGGCAAGCGCGCCGTGATCGTGGACGACATCATCGACACCGGCGGCACCCTCAGCGCCGCCGCCCAGACCGTGCTGGACGAGGGCGCCTCGGAGGTGCACGCGGTGGCCACCCACGGCGTGTTCTCGGGTCGCGCGTTCGAGACGCTGGGCAAGTCGCCGCTGTCCAGCATCACCGTGACGGACACGATCCCGCTGGCCGACGGCGCCCCCCAGCACATCAAGGTGCTGACCACCGCCGACATCCTCACCGACAGCGTGCGCCGGATCTTCACCGATGACTCGGTGTCGGAGATCTTCCAGGGCGAGAACCAGCTCTTTTGAGCTGAGCGGCGCGATGAGCGTCGGATAGCGGCGTCATCGGCTCCTCGCTCTCCTCGCTCCTCGCGCCGCTCAGCCCGACGCGAGCTGATCCTTGGAGCAGCGAGTGGTGGTAGCGCCGCTGGGCCCGCCTGGCGAGGACGCAGGTCGCGAAGCCTGCAGTCGCAGGCGAGTCGACCGAGGACAAAGCCAGGCGATGGCCAGCGGCGCTACCATGGCCGGTCGCTATGGCCGATGACAGACCCTCACTCGCAGTCGAAGAGCGCTCCGAGCGCGGATCGCGCGAGGCCCGCCGCCTACGCAAGACCGGCAAGGTGCCCGGCGTGCTGTACGGCGCCAGCCACCCCGACCCCGTTTCGCTGAAGGTGGGCGCCATCGAGCTGCGCCGTCTGCTCAACGAGGGCGCGGCGCTGTTCGACATCAAGATCGGCAGCGACAAGTCGGTGCCGGCGATCCTCAAGGACCGCCAGGACCACCCTGTCCGAGGCGACGTGATGCACGTGGATTTCCTCGAGGTGAACCTCAAGGAGAAGATCCAGGCGACGGTCCTTCTCGAGCTGGAGGGCATCGAGGACGCCCCGGGCGTCAAGGAGGGCGGGGTGCTGGACCTGGCCACGCGCGAGTTGAACATCGAGGCGCTGCCGACCGACATCCCCGACGTGATCGTGGTCGACGTCTCCACCATGGAGATGGGCGGCACGCTGACGCTGGAGTCGGTGCCGGTCCCTGCCGGCGTCGAGTTCCTGGACGACGCGGCCGAGACCGTGGTGGCCACGGTCATCCTGCCGACCATCGAGGAGGAGCCCGAGGAGGTCGAAGAGGAGACCGAGCTCGTGGGCGAGGACGGCGAACCGGTCGAGGGCGAGGGCGACGCCGGCGGCGAGGCGTCAGAGGAGTCCGGCGAGGACTCCGGCGACTCCGGCGACTCCGAGTAGCGCCATGGCGGAGGCCGGTGGCCGTGTCGACTGGCTGATCGCCGGGCTCGGCAACCCCGGCCCCAAGTACGAGCGCACGCGCCACAACGTCGGCTTCGACGTCATCGCCGCGCTGGCCGAGCGCTGGGACCTGTCGCGCGCCAAGCGCAAGTGGGCGGGCCAGTACACGGAGGGCCGCACCGGCCCGGGCGGCCCGCGCGTGGGCGTGCTGGCGCCACTGACCTTCATGAACGAGGCCGGCGACTCGGTGGGCCTCGCACGCGGCGCGCTGGGTCTCGAGCTCGAGCGCGTCCTCGCCGTGCACGACGAGATCGACCTGCCCTTCGGCCGGATCGAGTCCCGCCTGGGTGGCGGGCTGGCCGGCCACAACGGCCTGAAGTCACTGAAGCGCGGTCTGGGCAGTCCCGACTTCCACCGCATCCGCGTTGGCGTGGGCCGGCCCGACACCACCGACCCGGAGATCGTGTCGGCCTACGTACTGGGCCGGTTCAGCGAGTCGAAGGATCAGGTCCGGGCGCTGGTGGAGGCCGCGGCGGACGAGGTGGAGCGTCTCATCGCCGCACCAGCAGTCCCCGGCTGACCAGGTCGCGCACCGTGACCGCCACCAGGTGGTCGGCGTCGGTGGCGTGCAGCTCAGGGATCGCGGCGGCCAGCCCCGGCACGGCGTCGGCGGGGGTGGAGCCGCCCTCCAGCCCGACCAGCACGGCGGCCGCGGCGGGGCTGAGCTGGCCGTTCACGCCGGCGTTGTCCGCCAGCACCACGCGCACCTCGTCCTCGCCGTACTCACCCTGGTAGTGCGCCCGCTCGCTGACCAGGCGGTGGTCGTCCACCAGCGCCAGCTCGGTGGTCATCAGCTGCTGGTCGGACACCGAGTCCAGCCACCGCGCCGCGTCCAGCAGCCGGACCGTGTGCCGGCCGGCGCGGCCGCCGGGGGCCGATTCCATCGACAGCCCTGTGAACAGCACGGGCTCGACGCCGTTGCGGCGCAGCACGATCGCCCCGGTGGCGATGGTCATGATGCCCTCCGCCGCGAAGTGGGCCGTCCAGCGGTCCAGCACCCGCCCGTGCTCGTCGGGCTCGCCGTGCAGGTGCATGTTCCACTTCGCGGCATAGCCCAGCGGCTGCTCGCTCAGATGGTGCAGTACCAGCGCATCCACGCCGGTGCCCTCCAGCCAGCGCTGCACCGGCGCGCTCCATGACGAGAACGGGTCCTCGACCCAGTTCACGAGCACCTGGGCGATGCCGCCGGGGGCCAGGTGTTCCGCCGCCTCGGTGACCACCAGCCGCGAGACCTCGTCGCGCCCGCCGCTGCCATCGCGGTAGACGAAGTCGTTCTCCGGCGAGATCACGAACGGCGGGTTGCTCACGATCAGGTCGAACCGCTCACCGGCCACGGGCTCGAACCAGCTGCCCGCGCGCAGCTCGATGTTGTCGATCCCGCTCAGGGCCGCGCCCAGCGCCGTCAGCTCCAGCGCGCGCGGGTTCACGTCCGTGGCCACGACGCGGTCGGCGTGCTCGGCGGCCTGGAGCGCCTGAATGCCACAGCCTGTGCCCACGTCCAGCACCGTTCCGACGCGGTCGCGTGGGGTCAGAGCGGAAAGCGTGTTCGCCGCCGAGCTGCGGCCCAGCACCACGTCGGCATCGGTGGCCTTGACCTCCAGCGGGTCGTGCACCAGCAGGACGCCCTCGTGCGGGGTGATCCGCAATCGACAGCGCACCGCGTCGCCGTCGCGCACCAGCCAGTGCGCCTGCACCAGCTCGTCCACGGTGGCCGGGGCCAGCGCGGCGCCGGCCCGGTCCGCGTCCACCGGCTGGCCCAGCAGGAACAGCCGCGCCAGCTCGGCCCGGTCGCCGTCCGCCAGCTCGCGCGACTGGCGCGGCGCCAGGCCCGCATTGGAGTCGATCTCGCCGCCCAGGTCCACCATCAGGGCCCCGGCCGAATAACGCGCGCGCTCGAGCGCTTCACGCAGCGGCGGGACGGACGCCGGTGACGGCACGGGGGCGCTCATGCGGCCGACTACGATAAGGGCGAGAAGCCGCGCGGCATCGCCGGGCGGTTTCTTTGCGTGCAATGTCGCTTCGCCAGCTGCTCACATACGCCCACGAGGACCCCGCGGTCGACGCCCTGAGCGAGGCGGCCGCGCGTGAGCCCCAGCGCGTGTTCGTGTCCTCCAGCCTGCGCCCGTACCTGCTGGCCGCGCTGGCCGACCTGGAACCGCAGCGGCCGGCGCTGATCGTGGCCGGCGACGATCGCCAGGCACGCGACCTGGCCGCCGACCTCAAGCAGTTCCTGCATCCGCGGCCAGTGCGCCTGTACCCGGCCCGGGGCGTTGCCTACGAGTCCCACCTGGCACCGCCGCCGCACCTGACCGGCCTGCGCATAGCCGCCTTGGACGCTTTGCGTGCCGAGCCCGACCCCGAGCGCGGTGCCGCGGTGGTGGTGGCCGGCGCGGTGGCGCTGGCCGAGAAGGTGCCCGACCCCGACCTGCGCCCACACGGCTTCGCGATCCACAAGGGCGAGCTGCTGGACCTGGACGAGACGGCCGGCCGGCTCGTGGGCTGCGGCTACCAGCGCGTCGATCAGGTCGAGGAGCGCGGCCAGTTCGCTCTGCGGGGCGACATCTTGGACGTCTACCCGGCCACCGAGGAGCGCGCCGTGCGCTGTGAGCTGTTCGACATCGAGGTCGAGCGGCTGACGTTCTTCTCCACCTTCACCCAGCGGTCGCTGGAGGAGGTCGAGACGGTGGCCATCGAGCCGGCGGCCGAGCTGGCGCCCGAACACCGGGAGCTGGCGGAGATCGCCGCGGGCACCGACGAAGGCGAGCGCCCCGACGTGGCGGAGGTCCTGCCCGTGGACCGCTTCGGCGAGGTGCTGTCACTGATCCCGGCAGAAGGCTTCGTCGCGATCGCCGCCGAGGAGGAGCTGGCGCCCAGCCTGCGCGACTACTGGGACGACGTGACGGCGGCCTTCCACGACGCCGACGCCCATCACCTGTACGTGCACCCCGAGCAGCTGGAGGGCGCACTGGCCGAGCGCGCCTCCATGTCGCTGTCGTCCATCTCGGGCGACCAGCCCCATACCTTCCGCGCTCAGGCCGCCGACACCGCCGCCCGCTCGCTCAAGGCCGCAGAGCCCGAGCTGGAGAAGCTGATCCGCTCCGGGTACCGCACGGTCATCGCCTGGGCCCGCCAGGGCGAAGCCGAGCGCGCCGCCTACAACCTCGACCGCGTCAAGGCGACCTTCCTGAACGGACGCGATGCTCCGCACGACCCGGGCCTGCACTTCGCCGCCTCGTCGCTGCGCGAGGGCTTCCTGTCGCCCTCGATGAAGCTGGCCATCATCCCCGAGCACCGGCTGCTGCGCCGCCGCCGCGCCGAACAGGCAGCCGGCCCGCGCACCGGCGCGGGGGCCATGGCCTCGTTCACCGACCTGCGCGCGGGCGTCACGGTGGTGCACGAGGACCACGGCATCGGCCGCTTCACCAAGTTCGAGACGAAGACCGTGGGCGGCGTCACGCGCGACTACCTCGAGCTGGAGTTCCGCGACGGCGACCGTGTGTTCGTGCCCAGCGACCAGATCCACAAGATCAGCCGCTACGTGGGCGCCGAAGCCGGCGAGACCCAGCTGTCCAAGCTGGGCGGCAAGCAGTGGGAGCAGCAGAAGCTGCGCGCCCGCCGTGCAGCCGAGGCGCTGGCGGGCGAGCTGATCAACCTTTACGCCGAGCGCAAGCGCCGCGCGGGCTACGCGTTCCCGAACGACTCCGAGTGGCAGCTGGAGTTCGAGGGCGCCTTCCCCTACCGCGAGACGCCCGACCAGATGGACGCCATCGAGGCCGTGCGCGCCGACATGGAGGAGGGCCGGCCGATGGACCGGCTGATCTGTGGCGACGTGGGCTACGGCAAGACCGAGGTGGCGCTGCGGGCGGCGTTCAAGGCCGCCGCGGACGCCAAGCAGGTGATGTTCCTGGTGCCCACCACGGTGCTGGCCCAGCAGCACTTCGGCACGTTCTCAGAGCGGCTGCGCGACTACCCGTTCCGGATCGAGGTGGCGTCGCGCTTCCAGAGCGCTGCGCAAACCCGGCAGGTGCTCAAGGACTTCCAGGACGGCAAGGTCGACGTGCTCGTGGGTACCCACCGCCTGTTGTCCCGCGACGTGCGGCCCAAGGACCTGGGTCTGCTGATCGTCGACGAGGAGCAGCGCTTCGGCGTCAAGCAGAAGGAGCTGCTGCGCCAGCTGCGCCTCCGCGTCGACGTGATCTCCCTCTCGGCAACGCCGATCCCGCGCACGCTGCAGATGTCCCTGGCCGGCCTGCGCGACATCTCGGTCATCGAGACCCCGCCCGAAGGCCGCCGCCCGGTGCGCACGTACGTTGGCGAGTACGACGAGGACCTGGTCACGCAGGCGATCAAGCGCGAGCTGGCGCGCCAGGGCCAGGCCTACTTCCTGCACAACCGGGTCGACAGCATCGAGGAGACCGCCGAGCGTGTGCGGGCCATGCTTCCCGACGCGCGCGTGATCGTCGCCCACGGCCAGATGGAGGAGAAGCAGCTGGAGCAGGTGATGCTGACGTTCCTGCGCGGTGAGGCCGACGTGCTGGTGTGCACCACGATCATCGAGTCCGGTCTGGACATCTCGGCGGCCAACACGCTGATCGTCGAACGGGCGGACGATCTCGGCTTGTCCCAGCTCTACCAGATCAGGGGCCGCGTGGGCCGGTCGTCCGAGCGCGCGTACGCCTACCTGCTGTACCCCTCCACGGCGGCGCTCACGGAAGAGGCCAGCGCGCGACTGGCCACGCTGTCCGACTACACCGAGCTGGGGTCGGGCTTCAAGATCGCCATGCGCGACCTGGAGATCCGCGGCGCCGGCAACCTGCTGGGCGACGAGCAGTCCGGCCACGTGGCCGCCGTCGGCTTTGAGCTGTACGTGGGCATGCTGGACGAGGCGGTAGCCGCCCTGGCCGCCGACTCGGCAGAGGAGGCGCCCGAGCCCGTGCGTCTGGACGTGCCGGTGGACGCGTTCGTGCCCGGCGACTACGTGCCCTACGAGGCGGCCAAGATCGAGGTGCACCGGCGCGTGTCCGGTGCCAAGGAGGTGGCGGACCTGATCGTGCTGCGCGAGGAGCTGGAGGACCGCTTCGGCCCGGTCCCCGAGCCCCTGGACAACCTGATCCGGCTCCAGAACGCTCGTATCAAGCTCGGCCGCGCCGGCGCCCGCTCGGTGGACTTCACCGGCGGCAAGCTGGCCGTGGCGCCCATCGACATCGACTCGCGCCAGGTCAAGATCCTGCGTGAGCGGATCCCGGAGGCGGTCTACGAATCGGGCCGGAGCACCGTGCGCATCCGCGTGCCCGACGACGCCGCGGCTCGCTTCCCGGCGGTGGTGACGGCGGCGGAGGCGATCCTGGAGGCCGCCTCGGCGCCGGACGAGTGAGGACTAGCTACCATCCGCCGCTGGCGCCCGGCCACCTGAGGCGAAGCTTGCTCGGCGGCAATCTTGAGGCGCGCTTGAGACTCCAGTCCTAGACACCGGGAAATGACCTTGCCTCGATTCATCGCTTCACGTTCACTCGCAACCTTGGCCCTTGCCGGGTTGTGCGCCGTAGTCGTCGCCGGCTGTGGCGACGATGTGCCCTCGAACAGCGTCGCGAAGGTCGGTGACACCAACATCACCAAGGACGAGTTCAACCGCTGGCTCAAGAACGCCGCATCGGGCCAGCAGCAGGGCGGCGGCTCCGCCGTCATTCCGGACCCGCCCGACTACACCAAGTGCGTGGCCGGCCTGAAGAAGCAGCTGGCTATCCAGAAGGGCGCGCCCAAGCAGTCGGACGCCGCGCTCAAGAAGCAGTGCAAGACGCAGTACGACCAGCTCAAGGGCGAGGTCATGCAGTTCCTGATCCAGGCCCAGTGGGTCCAGCAGGAGGCCGAGAAGCGCGACGTCAAGATCACCGACGAAGAGGTCAAGAAGTCGTTCGCCAGCGAGAAGAAGCGGGCGTTCCCCAAGGAGGCCGACTACAAGAAGTTCCTCGAGACCTCGGGGATGAACGAAGAGGACATCCTCTTCCGGATCAAGCTCGACCAGCTTCAGACCAAGCTGACCCAGAAGGTCAGCAAGGACAAGGTCAAGATCACCAACGAGGACATCAGCGCCTACTACGCCAAGAACAAGAAGCGCTTCGCCCAGCCCCAGCGACGCGACCTGAACGTGGTGCTCACCAAGACCAAGGCCAAGGCCGACCAGGCCAAGGCCGAGCTGGAGGACGGCAAGAGCTTCAAGGAGGTCTCGAAGAAGTACTCGATCGACCAGGCCTCCAAGGCCCAGGGCGGCAAGCTGCCGGACCTGGCCAAGGGCAAGCAGGACCCGGCGCTGGACAAGGCCGCTTTCGCGGCCAAGAAGAGCCAGGTCAAGGGCCCCGTCAAGACCCAATTCGGCTACTACGTGTTCGAGGTCACCGCCGTCAAGTCCGCGTCGCAGCAGTCGCTGGCGCAGGCGCGGGACACCATCCGCAACCTGCTGCGCAGCCAGCGCGAGCAGAAGGCGCTGGATGCGTTCGTCAAGGACTTCCGCAAGCAGTACAAGGAGAAGACCAACTGCTCCGAGGACTACCGCGTGGCCGAGTGCAAGAACGCGCCGAAGAGCAGCACCGACACCGCGCCGGCTGGCGCGCCCCAGGGTGCCCCGCAGGGCGCGCCCCAGGGTGCCGCTCCGCAGGGTGCTGCGCCCCAGGGTGCTGCTCCGCAGGGTGCTGCGCCCCAGGGTGCTGCTCCGCAGGGCGCCGCACCCCAAGGCGCCGCACCACCCCAGAGCGCCCCTCCCCAGACGCCCCAGGGCAGCGGCGCGACGCCGCAGACGCCCAGCGCTCCGGCGCCATAGCCGTCGATCCCGCACCAGCACTGGCCCGCCTGGACGCCATCACCCGGCGTCTGCGGGTCGAGTGCCCGTGGGACCGCGAGCAGGACGAGCGCTCGATCGTCCCGCACACGGTCGAGGAGGCCTACGAGCTGGCCGATGCCGCCCACAGCGGCGATGACGCCAAGCTCGTGGACGAGCTCGGCGACGTGCTGTTCCAGGTCTACTTCCTGGCGCTGCTGCTTGAGGAACGTGGGGTCGGCAGCCTGGAGGGTGTGGCCGACCAGCTGGTCGAGAAGCTCATCCGCCGCCACCCGCACGTGTTCGGTGACGCGGAGGCCGATACCGCGGAGGACGTCGTAGCCACCTGGGGCGCGGTAAAGCGCGACCAGGAGCGCGGGGGCCAGATCTTCGGCGAGCTGCCCGAGGTGCTGCCCTCCACGCTGTACGCGAAGAAGGTGCTCAAGCGCGCGCGGGCGGCGGGAGCGGACGAGCCGTCCGGTGACGGCCACGGCGAAGCGCTGCTGGAGGCCGTCCGCGCCGCCGTGGAAGCCGGTGCCGATCCGGAGTTGGAGCTCAGGCGGGCCGCCGACCGCTACCGCGAACAGGTAGAACGCCAGGCCACATGAGCGTCATCGAGAACGTCACCGCCCGCCAGATAGTCGACAGCCGGGGCAATCCCACCGTGGAGGCCGAGGTCACGCTGGCCTCGGGCGCCTTCGGCCGCGCCGCCGTGCCCTCCGGGGCGTCGACGGGCGAGTTCGAGGCCGTGGAGCTGCGCGACGGCGGCGACGCCTGGAACGGCAAGGGCGTCAGCAAGGCCGTGGCCAACGTGAACGGCGAGATCGCCGCTGCGGTCGAGGGCCTCGACGCCGACGACCAGGAAGCCCTGGACCGCGCCATGCTGGCGCTGGACGGCACCGACAACAAGGGCCGGCTGGGTGCCAACGCCATCCTCGGCGTATCGCTGGCATCCGCCAAGGCCGCGGCGGCCGACGCGGGCCAGCCGCTGTGGCGCCACCTCGGTGGCGCGGACGCGCACGTGCTGCCCGTCCCGATGATGAACGTGCTCAACGGCGGCGCCCACGCGGACAACAAGGTCGACTTCCAGGAGTTCATGGTGGTGCCGTGCGGCGCGCCCACCTTCTCCGAGGCGCTGCGCACCGGCGCCGAGGTGTTCCACGCGCTCAAGAAGACGCTGGGCGAGCGCGGCCTGGGCACCGCAGTCGGCGACGAGGGAGGCTTCGCGCCCGACTTCGGCTCCAACGAGGAGGCGCTGTCGGCGCTGGTCGAGGGCATCCAGGCAGCCGGCTACGAGCCCGGCGCCGACGTGGCCATCGCGCTGGATCCGGCCACGAGCGAGATCTACGAGAACGGGACGTACAAGCTCGAGCACGAGGGCCGCGACCTGTCGGGCGAGGAGATGGCGGCCTACTGGGCCGACATGGCCGGCCGCTACCCGATCCTGTCGATCGAGGACGGGATGGACGAGGAGGACTGGGACGGCTGGAAGGGCCTGACCGACCGGCTCGGGGACACGGTCCAACTCGTCGGCGACGACCTGTTCGTGACCAACACCGAGCGGCTGAGGCGCGGTATCGACCTCGGCGTGGCCAACTCGATCCTGGTCAAGGTGAACCAGATCGGCACCCTGACCGAAACCCTGGAGGCCATCGCGATGGCCCGCGAGGCGGGCTACACCGCGGTCATGTCCCACCGCTCCGGCGAGACCGAGGACACCACGATCGCCGACCTGGCCGTGGCCACCGGCTGCGGCCAGATCAAGACGGGCGCGCCGTCGCGCTCGGATCGGGTGGCCAAGTACAACCAGCTGCTGCGGATCGAGCACGCGCTGGGCGATTCCGCCCGTTACCCGGGCCGCGACGTCTTCCGCAGCTAGCCCGGAAGGAGCGCGGCGTCAGGCGTGGAAAGCCGCGCCATGGCCGCTGCGACCACCGCTGCCCCGCGCCGCCCGCGCGCCCGCCCGGGCCGGCCCGGCGTGCGCTGGGACAAGATCAGCCGCATCGCGCTCCTGAGCACCGTCGGCGTGATCCTGCTGCTGTACATCTCGCCCGCCAAGCACTGGTTCGAGCAGAGCTCCACCGCGCGCGACCAGCAGCAGCAGCTGAACAAGCTCACAAGCGACAACAAGCGGCTCAAGAGCCGCGTGAGCTCCCTACGCAACCCCGGCGCGCTGGAGCGCGAGGCGCGCAAGCTGGGCATGGTGCGCGAGGGCGAACGCAGCTACGTCATCACGCCCTAGCCAGCAGCTAGATTCGGCGGCATGCACCCCGCGCTCGACAACGCCGTGCTCCAGTGGCAGGAGGGGGAGCAGTGGTTGCGCCGGTCGCGGCCCGGCGAGCAGGCGCACCTGGAGGGCGCGGTCCAAGCGGTCCTGGAGGGCATCCGCAAGCGGCTCGGCTCGAGCTTTCACGTCGCTGAGCTGGCTGAGTTGTACACGCAGGGCACCGACTGGGCCGAGGACGTGGCCGCCCGGCGCCGGGCGGACCTGGACGCCGCGATGGTCGTGGACGCCGCGTTCGCCCGCTACGCGCGGGAGGCCGCCGACTACGCCGGCGGCCGGATGTACGTCAGGGACTGATCCACCGACGCGCTCACGGGGTGTCGTCGCCCGAGCGCTCGATCACGATCCGGTCGGCCTCGATCGTGACCGTGACCGGCCGGTGGCCGCGCCAGTGCTCGGCGTAGACCGGGTCGTCCTGGACGCCAGGGTCGAGCCAGAGGCCATAACCCTCCTCGCCGTGATCGAACGTGCCCTCGAGCGCCTTGCGCTGGCGTCCGCGGCCGCGTCCCCCGCGCCTGCCGCGCCGGCGCCGGCGCTGGCCGGAGCCACCATCCTCGCCGTCGGAGTCGTCGTCGCCGGAGTCGCCGCCCGAGTCCTGCTCGTCGCCGGAATTCTCATCGTCCGGCTCGGGCTCGTCCTGCTCGGCTTCAAGGGCGGCGGCCACAGCGGCTTCGTCCTCGGCGCGGAGATCGGGCTCGTCCTCGTCGATCCGGGGCCCGAAGTGGTCGGTCTCGGCGGCCACGGCTTCCTCGCCGGGGGCGAGGTCGTGCTCGCTCTTGAACCCGGCGATGTCCTTCGCCGAGACGTCAAGCTGGTGGGCGATCCAGGCGTCGGTGCGCCCCTGCCGCACCCAGGTGCGGATCTGGTTGAGCTGTGGTTTCAGTGATCTGCGTGCCAAGGGGCGCGCAGACTACCAACGAGTGCGCCCACAAAGGCGCCCGTGTCCAGGCAGTTGGCAGGATTCCGTGTGCGGGCCGCCAACACCGGGCATACTGACCTCCTCATCTACACGCGGCACGGACGCCGCCGAGCCCAGGGAGGGAGGCCCCTGGAGTGCTTGTACTCACCCGCAAGGCCAACCAGAGCATCATGATCGGCGACGGCATCCAGGTTTCGGTGCTTGCGGTGATGGGCGAGAAAGTTCGCATCGGCATCGATGCGCCGCGCTCGGTCCCGGTCTTCCGCAAGGAGGTCTGGGTCGAGATCCAGCGCGACCGCGCCGAGAGTGACGACCAGGGTTCAGACGAAGTGGAGCAGGCGCTCGAGGACCTGAAGGGCGACTAGCCCGCGACGCGGGCCAGGACCTGGAACATCACCAGGGTCACGAGGACCGTGGTGGTCAGGATGGCCAGGCAGAGCACCGCGAACCGCGTGGTGCCGGCCTTGTGCACCCGCTCCACGCGGCGGGCGCGCGACCGGTGCACGGCGTTGCGCCGCAGCTGCTCCCGGCGCACCACCGAATCGGCGGCTTCCTCCCGGAAATCCGCCTCGAACTGCGCTATCGATTGCCGCATCCGCATGATCGGTTGCAGAGGCTACCACTGCATAGCTGCTCCCAATCTGTGCGGAAGCTCACATGAGCGGCCTACGTCAGGCGATCGTGACCTCGTCGTTGAGGTAAACGTCCTGGATCGCGTTCAACAGCCCGACGCCCTCGTCGGTGGGGCGCTGGAAGGCCTTGCGGCCCGAGATCAGGCCCGTGCCGCCCGCGCGCTTGTTGATCACGGCGGTCCGCACCGCCTCGGCCAGGTCGCTCTCGCCCGCTGACGCGCCGCCGCTGTTGATCAGCCCGGCACGGCCCATGTAGCAGTTGGCCAGCTGGTAGCGGGTCAGGTCGATCGGGTGATCGGTGCTCAGCTTCTCGTACATCGCCGGGTTGGTCTTGCCGAATCCGATCGCCTCGAAGCCGCCGTTGCTCTCGGGCAGCTTCTGCTTGATGATGTCGGCCTCGATCGTCACGCCCAGGTGGTTTGCCTGGCCGGTCATGTCGGCAGAGGTGTGGTAGTCGGTGCCGTCCTTCTTGAAGTCCGAGTTGCGCAGGTAGCACCACAGGACGGTGAACATGCCCAGCTGGTGCGCGTGCTCGAAGGCCTGCGCGGTATCGACCAGCTGGCGCCGGCCTTCCGGGCTGCCGAAGTAGATGGTGGCGCCCACGCCGGCCGCGCCCATGTCGTAGGCACGCTGCACGCTGGAGAACATGACCTGGTCGAACGAGGTCGGGTAGGTCAGCAGCTCGTTGTGGTTGAGCTTCACGATGAATGGGAGCTTGTGGGCCCACTTGCGGCTGACGGCGCCCAGCACGCCCAGCGTCGAGGCCACGGCGTTGCAGCCGCCCTCCACGGCCAGCTCGACCAGGTTCCCGGGGTCGAAGTAGGCGGGGTTGGGGGCGAAGCTGGCGCCACCGGTGTGCTCGATGCCCTGGTCCACCGGCAGGATGCTCACGTAGCCCGTGCCCGCCAGGCGGCCGCTCTCGGCCAGCCAGCGCAGGTTGCGGATGGTGCGGGTGGAGCGGTCGCTGTCCACGAACGTGCGGTCCAGGAAGTCGGGTCCCGGCAGGTGGAGCAGGGACTTGTCGATCGTCTGGCAGCTGTGGCCCAGCAGGTCGCCGGCGTCGTCTCCGAGAAGCTCCTCGAGCTGCGATGAGGTCGTGTCGATGGTGGCCATAGGGGTCTCCTCTCGGGGAGGTCGCTTGCGGGCTTCGTTGCATCGTAGGGGCCGCCCGGCGAGCGGGGTAGGCTCCCGCGCATGGAGCACCGCTTCACGGGCCCCTCGTACACGCTGGGGATCGAGGAAGAGCTCATGATCGTGGATGCCGAGACCCTCGATCTGACCAACTCGATCGAGGAGATGCTCAAGGACCTCCAGGACGCCGGCACCGCCGGGGACGTCAAGCCCGAGCTGATGGAGTCGGTGTGCGAGATCGCCACTGCGCCGTGCCGGGATGCGGCCGAGGCGGGGGCGCAGCTGACCGAGCTGCGCAGCACGGTGCAGGAGGTGGCCGCCGCACGCGGCTGGGCCATCGGCGCGGCCGGCACGCACCCGTTCGCGCTCTGGGAGGACCAGCGGATCGTGTCCCGCCCGCGTTACCGCGACCTGATCTCCGGCCTGCAGTTCGTCGCCCGCCAGGAGCTGATCTTCGGCATCCACGTGCACGTGGGCCTGGACAACCCCGACAAGGCCATCCACGTGGTCAACGGCATGCGCGTGCACCTGCCCGTGCTGCTGGGCCTGTCGGCCAACTCGCCCTTCTGGCGCGGACAGAACACCGGCATGCTCAGCGCTCGCACGCCCATCTTCCGCGCGTTCCCGCGCGTGGGCATCCCGCCCGCCTACGAGGACTTCGCCGACTGGGCGCGGCGGATCACGTTCATGCGCGAGTCGCAGACGATCAACGACTACACCTACCTCTGGTACGACGTCCGCCCGCACCCCAGGTTCGGCACGGTCGAGATCCGCGTCATGGACTCCCAGACCCGGCTGGAGCACACGCTCGGGCTGGCGGCGCTGGTGCAGGCCATGGTCAAGGAGCTGGCCGAGCACTTCGACGCGGGCGAGCAGCTCTCGCACTATCCGTACGAGATGCTGGACGAGAACAAGTGGCTGGCCGCGCGCCACGGACTGGACGGCGAGCTGGTCGACCTGCCGAGCAAGGAGCGGGTGCCCACCCGCGCGCTGGCGCGGCGGCTGCTGGACCGCTTGCGCGGGCACGCGCAGGACCTGGGCTCCGCCAACGAGTTGGAGGCCGTGGAGGACCTGCTGACCAAGGGCAACGGCGGCACGCGCCAGAAGGTCGTCTACGAGGCCAATCACGACCTCAAGGAAGTGGTCGGCGAAATCGTCAGCAAGACGTCGCCTTCGGCGCCGCTTGACGAGTAGTTGCCAAGAAATCGGCATCGTGCCGATTTCTTGAACGGCGGCAGAATCAACTCTGGCCGGTTGGGGTGTGCCGGGTACTCTCCTTGTGGTGAGTCAGCCCGACCTCTTCGTCGTGTGCAAGAACTGCGGGTCCGAGGTCAGCCCGTATGTGACCGAGTGCCCGTACTGCGGGCAACGTGTGCGCAAGCGTGCGCCCAAGCTCGAGCGCGACGAGCCCGGCGCCGATGCGCGGCCCAAGGATCGCCGGCGCAAGCTGCCCAAGCTGTCGCGCCTGCGGCCGTCCGAGATCGAGGGCATCGCCCCCGAAACGCGTCCGCTGGCCACGTTCGTGCTCATCGGCCTGTCGATAGCGGTGACGCTGGCGCTCGCGGGCGGGCTCACGTTCGCCGACGTGGGCGGCATCGTCGTCCCCCTGGACGAGGAGCCCTGGCGCTACGCGACCGCCCCCTTCGTGCACGACAGCCTGACCTACCAGTTCGCCACCCTGGTCGCCGTCGGGGTGTTCGGCACCCTGCTGGAGCGCCGCTTCGGCTGGATCGCGCCGATCCTGGTGTTCGTCGCCGCGGGCGCGGCCGGCATGGCGGCGGCGGTGCAGCTGAACGTGGGCCCGGTGGGCGAGTCCGACGCCCTCTACGCGGTGCTGGGGGCCAACGGCGCCGCCCTGGGCCTGCTGACCGCTTGGCTGGTGGACGACCGGCGCGCGGCGCGCAGAGGCGACCAGCGCGGCAACGACCTCGTGGGCGTGGCCGTGATCGCCGTGCTGTTGCTGTTGCTGCCGCTGGCGGTCACCGAGGCCAACCCGGTCGCCGGGCCCGTGGGGGCTGCGGCCGGCGCGCTGTTGGCTCCCGCACTGGGCCTGTTCTCGCGTCGCGCATGAGCGACGAGCGGCCGTTCACCGACGCCGAGCTGGACGCCGCGATCCAGCGCCTGACTGAGCCGGACCGCCTGCGCGACGCAGAGGCCATCGTCATGGACCGGGCACCCGACCTGCAGCGGATCCTGGCCGAGGCGCTGCACGCCGCGGGCTGGTTCGGCGAGGCCCACGACGCCAATGTGCGCACCGCGGCGGCCCACCCCGACGAGGCAGACCGCGTCACCGCCCTGCGCACGCTGCTGGCCGAGGAAAACCGGATAGGGATGCTGGTGGGGGTCGCGGTGGGGTGGGAGCTGGCGCGCGAGCTCGAGCTGGGACGCGATCGCTAGGCTCGCCCCGAGTCCTTCGTCGAGCACAGGAGATCACGTGGACCTTCGTTTTCTGGGTCAGTCCTGCTTCGAGATCAGCGCCGGTGGCACCCGCCTGCTGGTCGATCCGTTCCTGACCGGCAACCCCCTGGCCGCCGCCTCGGCCGACGAGGTGGATCCGACCCACATCCTGCTGACCCACGGCCACGCCGACCACCTGGGCGACACGGTGGACATCGCCAAGCGCACCGGCGCGCAGGTCATCGCCATCGTGGAGCTGGCCAACGAGATCGGCGGCGCCGGGGTCGAGACCGTGGTCGACCCGAACCTGGGCGGCACCGTGGAGTTCGACGGCGGCTGGGTGCGCCTGGTGCCGGCCTGGCACACGGCGGTCAGCCCGGACGGCACGCCGCACACCCCGGCGGGCCTGGTGATCAACCTGGACGGCAAGACCGTCTATCACCTGGGCGACACCTGCCTGTTCTCGGACCTGGCGTTGCCCGGCAAGCGCGACCCGCTGGACATCGCCCTGGTGCCCATCGGCGGCCACTACACGATGGACCGCCACGACGCCGTACAGGCCGTGGAGCTGGTGGGCGCGCCCACCGTGATCCCGTGCCACTACAACACCTTCCCGCCGATCGAGGCCGACGCGGGAGCGTTCAAGGCCGATGTCGAGGACCAGACCAAGTCCAAGGTCGTGGTGCTCGCACCTGGCGAGACGCACTCGGCGTGAGGCCCATCCTGGCGGCGGTCGTCGCGGCGGGCGCCCTCGCCCTCTCCGGCTGCGGCGGCGACGACGAGAAGAGCACGGCGGGCACCGACACCGCCACCACCGATCGGACCGAGACCACCGGCACGAGCACCGACGCGCGGCCGCCGGCCACCGCGACCGAGCCCGCCGAGACCGGCGAGGACAACGGCGGCACCGCCGCGCCAGGGGAGGACCAGCCCGGCGGCGCCGGTGACGAGGTGCCCAACGCCACCCAGGCGCTGGTCACCGGGCGCGGGGGCGAGGTCTCGCCGGCCACGGTCAGCGTGCCCCCGTTCATCGCCATCACCGTGGAGCTGCGCTCGTCCGACGGGCAGGACTACACGCTGCGCGGCGGCGGCAAGTCGCTGGCCGCCGGGGAGGGCGAGAACTCTGACACGGTCACCTTCGACGGCCTGCGCCCAGGCCGGTCTTTCGTGCTGACCGGCCCGCAGGGCCGCGTCCACATCAGCGCGAACGCCGAGCCCGGTCCCTAGGAGTTTGGCTGGCTGGCCAGGCTGGGTTAGTGTCGGCGCATGGAGAGGACAGAGAGGGCGGACTTCCAGGCCACCACTGACCCCGCGCTGATGGAGGCCGCCGACCGAGGGCAGTCACAGCTCCTCGACTACGGCGAGCTGTACTCGCTGTGGGAGCGCCAGCAGTGGGCCGTGCAGGACATCGACTTCAGCCAGGACCGCGTGGACTGGCACGAGCGGATCCCGGCCGAGGAGCGCTATCAGCGCATGGCCGGCCTGTCGTCGTTCTTCATCGGCGAGCAGCGGGTGGCAGCGGAGCTGGGGCCGATGATGCGCGCCGCGCCCCAGGAGGACATGCGCATCTTTCTCTGCACCCAGATCGCCGACGAGGCCCGCCACGTGGCCTTCTTCGACCGCTTCTACGCCGAGGTCGGGGTGCTGGAGGCCAACGACCTGGGAGCGCGGCTGGAGGAGACGAGCGTGCACGTGAACGAAAGCTTCGAGCGGCTGTTCGACCAGATGCTCAAGGACCGCGTCGACCGCCTGGCCGCCGAGCCCGAGGACCTGGAGACGCTGGTCGAGGCGATCACGCTCTACCACATGATCATCGAGGGCATGCTGGCCCTGACGGGGCAGCACTTCATCATCGGGTACAACGAGCAGCAGGGCACGCTGCCCGGCTTCGTGGAGGGTTTCAACAACGTCGCCCGCGACGAGCACCGCCACGTGGCCTTCGGTGCCCGCTTCCTGAAGGACATGGCCGAGCGCGACAGCAAGTACGTCGATGCCATCCAGCGCACGCTGGTTGAGTGCGGCCCGGCTGCCGATGGAGTCCTGACGCCCAAGTGGGCGGAGGAGCAGGGCCTCGACGACGACACCGAGGTCTTCGGCTACACACTGACCGAGACTCGCGCGTTCGCGATGAAGGCCCTGGAGCGACGGCTCAAGGTCATCGGGCTCACGCCCGTGGCCTAGAGGCCGCTCTAGAACATGCGGCCGCCGAGGGGAACCTCGGACGAGGGCTGCAGCAGGATCACGCGGCCCTCCTCGTCCGGCACGCCCAGCACCAGGACCTCCGACTTGACCGGTCCGATCTGGCGCGGCGGGAAGTTCACCACGCCCAGGACCAGGCGGCCCTCGAGCTCCTCACGGGAGTAGTTGGTCACCTGGGCCGAGGTTCGCCTGAGGCCCAGCTCGGCGCCGAAGTCCACGCGCAGCTTCCAGGCCGGCTTGCGCGCCTCCGGGAACTCTTCTACCTCGACCACTCGGCCGACGCGGATGTCGATCCTGTCGAAGTCCTCGATGCTGGCCACGGCGGGCCCGAGACTAGGGCAGTGGGAGCGGGATCGCCGGCTCCTGCTGCTGCTCGGGCGGAGGCGCCTGTTGCTGCGGGGGCTGCTGGGCGGGCGGGTTGTCGGGCGGGGGCTGCTGCGGCGGCGGCGTGGCCGACGGGGCGTCGGTGCCCACGCCGCTGCCTGGTGTTACCGGCGTGGTGCGCGGCGGCAGGGTGGAGGTGCCCTGGTCCTCCTGGGTGGGGGCCGGCGCTGCCGGGGTGGGGGCAGGCGGCGTGGCGGCGGGGGCGGCAGCGGGAGCAGTCGCGGGCGCCGGCTTCGCGGCGGGCTCGGCCTTCTTGTCCGCGGCACGCTTCTTCTGGGCCTCGGCCGGCTTGGCAGCCGGCGCCGGGTCGGGCGTGGCCACCGGGGCCGGGGCCGCCGGCGCGGGCCTGGCCTGGGCCACCGCGGGGGCCTGGGCGGGGCTGCGCTTGGCCACGTGGTTGACCTCGACCGCGCCTGCCGTGACGATCACGGCCGCGGCCATGCCCGCGGCGGCCTTGGAGGCCAGCGTGCCCACACCGGCCGAGATGGCCCCGCCGGCCGCTGCGCCGCCCGCGGCCGCGCTGCCGGCCGCGAGGCTCGCGCCGCCGGTTGCGGCGGAGCCCGCCGCCATCGAGCTGGCGGCGCTGCCACCGCCGAAGCCCAGGTGGGCGAGGCCCAGCTTCTTGAAGAAGATCAGCGGGCCGATGGGCAGCACGGCGGCGAGCGCCTTGGTCGTGGTCTTCAGCTCGCTACGGAACGTGCGGCAGCGCTCGCAGTTCTTGAGATGGCGGCGGGCCGGTGCGGTGGTGCGGCTCAGGCCCTCGGCAACCTCTGCCAGCTCGATGCGCACCTCCTCGCAGGTGAGCAGTCGGGCCTCGGAGGCCTCGGCCAGGCCGACGCGGGCGCGGACCAGCAGCGACTTGACGCTGGGCACCGTGGTGTCCATGGCCTCGGCGATCTGGTCGTAGGACAGGGCGTCGATCTCGCGCAGCAGCAGCGCCGTGCGCTGGGTCTCGGGCAGCTCCTGCACGTCGGCCACGATCTGGCGGAATTCCTCGCGCCGGTGGACGGTCTCGGCGGTGCTTGTGCCGTTCTCGATCTCGAAGATGTCCATCGAGTCCTGGCCGCTGGCGCGCGGGCGGCGCAGGTGGTTCAGGCAGCGGTTGCGGGCGATCCGGTACAGCCACGGGCGCGCGTTGATGGGCCGGTTGTCGCCCAGCAGAGCGTTGAAGGAGGCGGCGAAGACCTCCTGGAGCACGTCCTCGGCGTCCTCCTGGGAGCCCAGCATGTGGCGGCAGAAGGCCAGTAGCCGCGGCTGGTAGCGCTGCACCAGCGCGTCGAAGGCGTGGTTGTTGCCGCGCCGGATCATGGACACGAGCTTCTCGTCGGTCTGCAGCCTCAGCAGGGGCGAGCGGCCCCCCAGATGGGGCAGGGCCGACTGGTGTCGAAGTGCGGAAGCTTCCATGGAAGAGCCTGGGAATCCTCGTTCCCAACCGTAAAGACACGCTAACGCGCCCCTAGTTGCGCCCTAGACTCGATTTCGCCCGGGTGCTGGAACGGTAGACAGAGGGGCCTTAAAAGTCCCGGCTCTTTATGGGCGTGTGGGTTCGAGTCCCACCCCGGGCACTGCTAGGGACGGCGCATCAGCCGGCCAACGGCAGCCATCAGCTCCTCGGTCTTCTCGTCCTGCTCGGCCTCGGTCGCTCCGATCACGCAGTGCTTGGCGTGGTCGTCCAGCAGCCCCAGCGCGACCTTGTCCAGCGCTGCCTGTACCGCGCCGATCTGGGTCAGTACGTCGATGCAGTAGCGCTCGTCGGCCACCATGCCCTCGATCCCGCGCACCTGGCCCTCGATCCGGTTGAGGCGCGCGAGCAGCTGGTCCTTGGTAGCGCTGTAGCCGCGCATGGGTGGGGTGGCCATGGAGCGAGTGTAGCCATACCGGGCGGGGGTATACTCGGACGATGGCCCCCTACGACGACGACGACGACTGGGTAGGCGAACCACCGGAGGGCCACTACACGCGCGACCGCGCGGACCCGGGATTCTGGCGCGGCCAGCGGCCGGTCAGCGTTTTGGCCGCGGGGGTCGGCCTGGTGCTGCTGGTCCTGCTGATCGTGTTGCTGGCTGGGTAGGCTGCTCAGCGGTGGCCAAGCTCCTGTTCACGCCGTTCAGCATCGCGTTCTCCTTGATCGCCGGGCTCGTGGCCCGCAAGGTTTTCGACCGCATCTGGCTTGCTATCGATCACGAGGAACCGCCCGATCCGGGCGAAGAGCTCGAGCCGCTACCGCGGATCTTGCTGGCCGCAGGTTTGCAGGCAACCGTGTTCGCTCTGGCCCGCGCGCTGTTCGATCGCCAGGCCCGAAAGACCTTCCGCGGGCTCACCGGCACGTGGCCCGGGCCCAAAGACAAGTCTTAAGCAGTCTTTAACCCTGCACCCAGGCCGCCACCCTGGGGTGCCTAAGCCGATAGATTCCGGCGGCTGAATACGGGGCGACACGAGTCGTGCCGGGGCGGGAGAAACGGAAGCGATGGAGTCGGTGAGCACGGTGGGAAGGGTGGCTGCAATCGGTGCGGTCATCGCTGCCGTCGTGCTCGTGGCCCTCGTGCTCTTCAAGCCCGGCGGTGATCAGTACACGCTGACCGCCAAGTTCATCAACGCCGGACAGCTGGTGAAGGGCAACCCGGTGCAGACCGGCGGGACGCCGATCGGCTCGGTAGGCGAGATCCGCATCACCGACGACGGCCAGGCCGAGGTCACGCTGAACGTGAAGGAGAAGTACTCCCCGGTGCCCAGCGGCACCCGCGCGGCCATCCGCCAGTTCTCGCAGTCGGGCATCGCCAACCGGTACGTGGACCTGTCCTATCCCGACCGCAAGGTCGGCACGCTGGACGACGGCGCCCGCCTGGACGTGGACCGGACGTCCACGGCCGTCGACCTGGACCAGCTCTTCAACACGCTCGACCCGCCCACCCGCAAGGCCCTGCAGGGCTTCTTCAAGGGCCAAGCGAACCAGTTCCGCGGCGCCGGGGCCGATGCCAGCGAGACGTTCCGCTACCTGAACCCGGCGCTGTCGGCTTCCAGCCGCCTGTTCCGGGAGGCCACGCGCGACCAGCCGACGCTGGAGCGCTTCCTGGTGGACAGCTCGCAGCTGGTGACCACCCTGGCCGAACGCCGCGACGACCTGTCGGCGCTGATCGGCAACCTGAACCAGACCACCCGCGCGCTGGGCAATCAGAAGGTCGCCCTGGCCAGCTCGATCGAGCGGTTCCCGCCGTTCATGCGCCGCGCCAACACCACGTTCGTGAACCTGCGCGCCGCGCTGAACGACGTCGACCCGCTGGTGGACGCCTCGTACCGGCCGGCGCGAGCGCTGGCGCCGTTCCTGAACGAGGCCCGAGCCTTCGCCGCCGACGCCGAGCCGACCGTGCGTGACCTGAGGGTGACCGTCCGCAAGAGCGGTCGGAACAACGACCTGATCAACTTCGTGAACTCGGTTCCACCGCTGGCCGACATAGCGGTCGACTCGGCGACGCGCAACGGCAAGCGCCGCCGCGGCGCGTTCCCGGAGACGGTGGACGCGTTCCGGGGCGGCGCGCCGATCATCGGTGAGGCGCGGCCCTACACAACGGACTTCCTCGGCTGGCTGGACGACTTCTCGACCACTGGCGGCGGCTTCGACTCCCTCGGCGCCTACGCCCGCGGTCACATCTCGTTCGCCGAGAACCTGCCCGCGCCGGGCAGTGCGGTGAAGAAGGGCCAGTTCCGGCGCTGTCCAGGCGCCTCCGAGGAGGCGGCGTCCGACGGCTCCAACGTGACCAGCCCGGAAGAGGCGCGCACCCTGGACTGCGACCGCTTTCAGCGCGCGGTGGGCCCGTGAGGCGGCTGCTCGCAGCGATCGGCCTCGTGGCCCTGCTGGCGGGCGCCGCCGTGTTCGCCGGCGCGCAGAACGACGAAGCCGAGTCGGGCACCGAGTACAAGATCGTGTTCGACAACGCATTCGGCCTGACCGAGGGTGGTGACTTCCGCGTGGGAGGAGTCAACGCCGGCTCCACCAGCACGTTCAAGGCCGTCAAGGTGGACGGCGTCCCCAAGGCCGAGGTCACGGCCAAGATCACCGAGCCCGGGTTCGCCAGCTTCCATCGCGACGCCAGCTGCACGATCAAGCCGCAGTCGCTGATCGGCGAGTACTACGTGGACTGCCAGCCCGGCTCGTCCTCCAAGCCGCGGCTGAAGGAGGGGGGAAAGGTGCCGGTCACCCAGACCAGCTCCACGATCCCGCAGGACCTGGTCAACAACATCCTGCGCCGCCCCTACAAGGAGCGGCTGCGGCTGGTCATCAACGAGCTCGGCACCGGCCTGGCCGGTCGGCCGAAGGATCTGCAGGCCGTTCTCAAGCGCGCGCACCCGGGCCTGCGTGAGACGAGCGCGACGCTGCGGATCCTGGGCAACCAGAACCGCACGATCGAGAACTTCATCCGTGACTCCGACACGGTGGTCTCGGAGCTGGAGGCGCGCAAGCAGGAGGTCTCGCGGTTCATCGAGGAGGCCGGCGAAACGGCCGAGATCACCGCTACCCGCCGCAACGAGCTGGCGTCCACGTTCAACAAGCTGCCCGGCTTCCTGGATGAGCTGGACCCGACGATGAAACGCCTGGGCCAGCTCACCGACGAGCAGATCCCGCTGCTGGCCGACCTGCAGCGGGCCGCCCCCAGCCTGGACACCTTCCTGACCCGGCTGGGGCCGTTCGCCCAGGCCTCGCGGCCGGCGATCCGCTCGCTGGGCAAGGCCTCCGAGAAGGGCACGCGGGCGTTCAACCGGGGCAGCCAGGAGGTGGCCGAACTCAAGCGCCTCGGCGCCCAGGCCGCGCCGACCGCCAAGCCGCTGGCGCAGTTCCTGGACTCGCTCGACGACCGCCGGCGCGCGATCGACAACGACTCGCGCGGCCAGGTCGGCGCGCCGCCGGCGAACGACGTGTCCAACCGCGGCCGCCCGAACACCGGCGGCTTCACCGGCCTCGAGTCGCTCTGGACCTACTTCTTCTGGCAGAGCCAGTCCCTGAACGCGTTCGATGAACTCGGCCACGTGCTGCGCCTGGGGGTCACGGTGTCCCAGTGCAGCGCGCTCGAGAACCGCACGCTCCAGAGCGACCCCGAGCTGGCGGAGAAGTTCGAGCAGTGCAACGGCTGGCTCGGCCCCAACCAGCCGGGCAACACCACGCCGGACTTCACCCGCGGCGCCCAGTCGGCCAGCGCCAGCCGTGAGTCCGACGCCAAGCCGGCTACCAAGATCGGCGAGCGCCGCTCCGCAGGCGAGCCAGACGCGGGGCCGGTGGCCGGCCAGCCCGACGTGTCCAAGCCGCAGGTGGCGCTGCCCCCGGCCGTGCAGCAGATCGTCGACGGTCTGACCAAGAACACGCTGCCCGAGCAGACGCGCGATCAGGTGAACACCGACAAGGTGGATCAGCTGCTCAACGGTGAAGGCCCCAAGGGGTCGACCGGCGCGGAGCCCAGCCCGCAGCAACTCCTCGACTTCCTCCTGGCGCCATGAGGAACCGGAGCGGCAGCCAAAGCCTCGTAGCCAGCCCGGTGCTGGTGGGCGCCGTAACCCTGCTGATCACGATCGTGGCCGTGTTCATCGCCTACAACGCCAACTCGGGCCTGCCGTTCGTGCCGACCTACGACCTGAAGGCCGAGCTGCCGACCGGCAACAAGCTGGTGAAGGGCAACGAGGTGCGCATCGGCGGCTTCCGCGTCGGCGTGGTGGACGACATCAAGCCCAGGGTCGTGACCACCGGCGGCGAAACGAAGACCGTCGCGGTGATCACGATGCTGCTGGACAAGACCGCGGAGCCGCTGGCGCGCGACACGGCCGTGAAGATCCGTCCGCGCTCCGCACTGGGGCTCAAGTACGTGGAGCTGACCCCCGGCAAGGGCAAGCAGACGTTCGCCGCCGGTGCCACGGTGCCGCTCAAGAACGCCAGCGAGGGGCTGGAGCTGGAGGACGTGTTCTCGACGCTGGACGACAAGACGCGGCGCAACTCGCAGACCGCGCTGGACGGCTTCGGTGACGCCTTCACCGGCCGCGGCCGGGCGCTGAACACGTCGATCCAGGCGCTGAACCCGTTCTTCTCGTTCCTGACGCCGGTCATGGAGTCACTCAATGACCCCGACACCCAGCTGGATCAGTTCTTCGTGCAGCTGGGCGGCACCGTGGGTCAGCTGGCGCCGGTTGCGCGCACGCAGGCCGACCTGTTCTCGAACATGGCCACCACCTTCGCGGCCTTCAGCCAGAACCCGGTGGCGCTGCAGCAGACCATCGAGCGCTCGCCGCCGACGATCGACACCGCCGTCCGTTCGTTCCGCGTACAGCGTCCGTTCCTGGCCGACTTCGCCGACCTGTCGCGCCGCCTGCGGCCCGCGGTCAACGAACTGCCACGATCGCTGCCCGCGATCAACCAGGCGTTCAAGGTGGGCACCCCGGTGCTGCCGCGCACGGTGGAGCTGAACGGCCTGCTGGGCGAGAACTTCGACGCGCTGGACGACCTGTTCGCGAACCCGAACACGCTGCTGGCGCTGCGTGACCTGCGCACCACGCTCACCGTGGTGCGCCCGGCGATGGAGTTCATCGCGCCCTACCAGACGGTCTGCAACTACTGGAACTACTTCGTCTACCCGCTCGGCGAGCACCAGTCCGAGATCAGCCCGACGGGCGGCACGGTCCAGCAGCAGGGCGCACGTGTGCCCAACAACACGCAGCCCAACAGCCTCGGCTCGATCCGCAGCTCGCGGCCCGTGGACACGCCGCCCGGCGTGGATCCCGTCGGCGCCGCCGTCGGACCCGAACAGCTCATCCGGCTCTACAGCGCGGCCTACCAGCCGGCCATCGACGCGCAGGGCAACGCCGACTGCCAGATCGGCCAGAACGGCTGGGTCAGGGGCCCGCTGGGCCCCAACCGCTACCGCGGGACCGCCACGGCGCCCAACGGCGACCCGAGCGGCGGCAACGGCGCCGTCACCATCGCCAACTTCCCAATCCTGTCCGGCGGCACCTTCAAGTCGCGCGAGCTGGGCATCAACAACCTCCGCGACGTGGACAAGCTGCGCTGATGGCCCTCGGACGCAAGAAAAAGCGCGCGGACCAGCGGGGCCTGACCCCATTCGCGGCCGGGTTGATCGCCGTCGTGGTCGTGACCGTCGCTGTGTTCTTCGCCTTCACCAAGGCCAACCCGTTCGCCAATCCGTATGAGATCAAGGGCGCGTTCGTGACCGCCAACAACCTCAAGCCCAACTCGCCGGTACGGATCGCCGGCGTGGAGGTGGGCAAGGTCAAGAAGATCGAGGTGGTCGAGGAGGGCGGTAAGAGCGAGGGCGCCGCCATCGTGACGATGGAGCTGAAGGAGAGCGCGCTGCCGATCCACCGGGACGCGCAGATGAAGGTCCGCCCGCGCGTGTTCCTGGAGGGCAACTTCTTCGTGGACATCAAGCCGGGCTCGCCGTCGGAGCCGACGCTGGACAGCGGGAAGACGATCCCCACCACGCAGACGGCCGCACCGGTGCAGTTCGGCGACGTGCTGACCGCGCTCCAGACCGACACCCGCGCCGACCTCCAGGTGTTCCTGAAGGAGTACTCCAAGGGGCTGGAGGGCAAGGGCGCCGAAGGCTTCAACGAGGCGCTGCGCACCGGCCCGCGGGCGTTCCGCAGCACGGCGGTGGCCAGCGACGCGCTGCTGGGCCTCGAGCCCACCAAGGACCTCCAGCGGCTGTTCCGCGGCCAGGCGCGCACGTTCGCGGCGCTCAACGAGGACGAGAACGCGCTCAAGGGCCTGGTCACCAACTTCAACACCGTGGCGGGCGCGCTCGCCAGCCAGGACGCGGCGCTGGAGCGCTCGATCCCGGCGCTGGACCGCACGCTGCGGGTGGGGTCGCCCGCGCTGGCCTCGCTTAACTCGGCGCTGCCGACGCTGCGCGTGTTCTCGCGCGAGGCGCTGCCGGGTGTGCGCTCCAGCGGGCCGACGCTGGAGGCATCGCTGCCGTTCATCCGCCAGGCGCGGCTGCTGGTCGGGCCCGATGAGCTCCAGGGCACAGCGCGCCAGCTGCGGCTGCAGATCCCCAACTTCATCGGGCTCAGCCGAAGCTCGGTCCCGTTGCTGGGCCAGGCGCGCGCGCTGTCGTCGTGCACCAACGCCGTGCTGGTGCCGTTTGCCAACTCGCGCGTGCCGGACCCCGACGAGCCGCAGCAGAACAACCAGAAGCCGCTCACGCAGGCCAATCGCGGCTTCGTGGGCCTGTCGGGCGAGAGCCGCGTCAGCGACGGCAACCTGTCCTACTTCCGCACCAGCGCCGTGGCGCCGCCCACGAACGTGCGCCCGGCGGCGCCCTCCGATGGCGGTCGCCAGCCGCCGCCGCGGCGCCCGGACGTGGCCTGCGAGACGCAGGAGAAGCCGAATCTGAACGCGCCCGGTGGCAGCCTGCTGCAGTTCCCCGTCGGCAGCCCCGGGGCCACCGCGCGGGCGGTACGCAGCATCAAGCCGATCAACGGACAGAAGCTGCTGAAGGCCGCGGCCCTGTGGCGCAAGCTGCAGAACAGCGACGCCGCCAAGGACAAGCAGAAGAAGTTCGACGAGGGCCTCGAGAAGCTGACTGAGGAGGCGAAGCCATGAAGAAGGCCCTGAAGGACCACTTGGGCGACTTCGTGGCCATCCTGGCGCTGGTCATCCTGGCCGTGGGCATCGGCAGCTACATCCTGTCCAACCAGCGGCTGCGCTTCCCCCTGATCCAGGACAAGCCATTCACGCTCAAGGTGGAGCTGGACGACGCCCAGGCGGTCCAGCCCGGCCAGGGCCAGACGGTGCGCAGCGCCGGGGTCGAGCTCGGCCAGATCGGCAAGGTGCAGCTCAAGGACGGCAAGGCTGTGGTGGAGCTGCAGCTGGAGCCCAAGTACAAGGGCTATGTCCGCAAGGACGCCACCGCGCTGCTGCGCACCAAGACGGGCCTCAAGGACATGTTCATCGAGGTCGACCCCGGTTCCGGCAAGGCGCTGGACCAGGGCGAGACGATCGCGTCGGCCAGCACGGCGCCGGACATCGATCCGGACGAGATCCTGGCCGCGCTGGACACCGACACGCGCTCGTACCTGACGCTGCTGGTATCCGGCGCGGGCAAGGGCCTGAAGGGCCGCGGCAACGACCTGCAGGAGACCTACGCGCGCCTCGGCCCCACCAACCGCGACCTGGCGCGCGTGAACACCTCCATCGAGCGGCGCAAGGACAACCTCAAGAACCTGATCAACAAGTACGGGCTGCTCACCAGCGAGCTGGCTACCAAGGACCGCCAGATCGTGCGGCTGGTGCGCTCGTCCAACGCGGTGTTCGAATCGCTGGCCTCGCAAGACACACAGCTCGCCAGCGCCGTGAACAAGCTGCCGGGCACGCTCGACACCACCAGCGACACGCTTGAGAAGGTGAACACGTTCGGCCAGCGCCTGCCTCCGGCGTTGCAGTCGCTGCGCTCGCCGATCCGCAAGCTCGATCCGGCCAACAAGGCGGTGCTGCCGCTGGTGCGCGAGGCGACCCCGCAGATCCGCGACCAGATCCGGCCCTTCACCCGTGTCGCCACGCCCTACATCCGCGACCTGGGGGCGGGCGCCAAGGGCCTCACCGCCGGCGCGCCCGACCTGACCACATCGTTCAGCAAGCTCAACCGGCTGTTCAACATCGGCGCCTTCAACCCGGGCGGCGCCGAGGGCCTCACCGGCAACCCGGTGGTCGACCGCAACCGTCAGGAGGGCTACCTGTACTGGCTGGCCTGGACCGCGCAGAACACCAACTCGCTGTTCAACACGGCCGACGCGATGGGGCCGCTGCGCCGCATCACGCTGGGCGGTCTCAGCTGCGCGATCATCCGGGCCCAGTTCGGCGAAGTCCCCCCGGCGCTCGAGCCGATAATCGACGAAGTGATTGACACCATCGGCGATGCGGGGGTGTGCACCAACTAATGGTCAAGGAGACCCCAAGCATTGGCCGGCTCATCGCGATGTTCGCGTTTGCCGCCTCCTGCATCGGCATCCTGCTGTTCCTGTGGCTGTCCTTCGGTGGCTCGGTGCCGCTTCAGTCGCAGGAGTACCGCCTGCGCGTGGCCTTCCCCGAAGCCGCCACGCTGGTCCAGGAAGCCGACGTGCGGCTGGCCGGCGTGAACGTGGGCAAGGTCAAGAAGAAGAAGCTGCTCAAGGGCGCGGCCCGCACCGAGGTCGAGCTGGAGGTCAAGAACCAGTACGCGCCGATCCCCAAGAACACACGCGCGATCCTGCGCCAGAAGACGCTGCTGGGCGAGACCTACGTGGAGCTGGCGCCGGGCGACCGCAGCAGCGGCATGCTCGAGGACGGTGACAAGCTGGCCAACAACCAGGTGGAGCCCACCGTCGAGCTCGATGAGATCTTCAACGCCTTCGACAAGCCCACCCGCACGGCGTTCCAGGACTGGGTGGCCGAGCTGTCCAAGGCGGCAAAGAACAACGGCGGCCAGAACCTCAACGACTCGCTCGGCAACCTCGAGGGCTTCGCCGTGGACGGCGCCACGCTGCTGAAGACGCTGAACGAGCAGGAGGTGGCAGTTCGCCGCCTGATCAAGAACACCGGCGTGGTCTTCGGCGCGGTCAACGAGCGCCAGGGCGCGCTGCGCGAGCTGGTCGTGAACTCCAACAACACGTTCGAGGCCACCGCCTCGCGCGACCAGGAGCTGGCCGAGACCATCCGCGTGTTCCCGACCTTCCTGGACGAGTCGAAGTCCACCCTCGCGCGGCTCGAGAACTTCTCGCGGCGCACGCGCCCGCTGGTCAACCTGCTGAAGCCGTCTGCCGATGACCTCGGGCCCACCGTGCGCGACCTCGGCGACCTGGCCCCCGACCTCGAGGGCCTGTTCCGCGACCTGGATCCACTGATCAAGGCATCCCGGACCGGGCTCCCCGACCTGACCCGGGTCGTCCGCGGGGCCGAGCCCGTGTTCGAGCAGGCACACACGTTCTTCCCCGAGCTGAACCCGATCCTGTCGCTGCTGAACTTCCACCAGGCCACCGTGGCCGGCTTCATCTCCAACGCCAGCTCCGACCTGAACTCCCAGCCCGGCGGCCAGCGCGTGCAGTCGCAGATCGCCATCATCGACCCGACCACGTCGCTGACCAAGTACACGACGCGGCCGAGGTGGGAACGGGGCAACGCCTACCTCGAGCCCAACGCGCTGCGCCGTGCTCTGGACCTGGGCGTGTTCGAGAGCTTCGACTGCAAGCCCGAGGGCGGAACACTTCGCGACCCGGTCGACTCGAGGCAGCCGCCGCCCCTCAACGACCAGCAGGACCCCGCCACCGAGCGGCCGCCGTGCTTCGTTGCGCCGCCGTCGCTGTACGGCGGCAAGAAGTTCAACGCCCAGAAGAAGGGTGTGGCGCCCAACCGGCCCGCGCCGCAGGGCACGGCTGGCAACAGCCCGGCCCGGCCCTGACGCGTAGACGTACGTCCTAGCGTTACGTCGCCGGCTAAGCGGGCGCCCCCGATTGGACGACGCTAGCCGTGTGCTGCCCGACCCGCTGCTCACGTCGCTGGGGTCGCTCGGCGTGCTTTCGCTCGTGCTCGGTCTCGGGTACCTGGCCACCACCGTCAGGGCGGGTCGCCTGGACCGCCAGCGCGCCGACCTGCTGGACGAGGTCGGCCTGCTGCAGAAGGCGTTGCTGCCCGACGTGCCAGGGATCGTAGGCCAGGTTCGTACGTCGGTGGCATACCGCCCCTCGGACGGGCCGGCTGCCGGCGGCGACTTCTACGACGCGATGACGCTGCCCGGCGGACGCGCCGCATTCATCCTGGGCGACGTGTGTGGCCACGGCCGCCAGGCGCTGGCCAGGACGGCGTTCGTGCGCTACACGCTGCGCGCCTATCTGGAAGCGGGCATGGAGCCGCGTGCCGCGCTCCAGGTGGCCGGCACGGTCATGGACGACCACATGGGCGGCGAGTTCGCCACCGTGCTGGTCGCCGTCCACGACCCGGCGGAGGGCACGCTGACATACGCCAGCGCCGGGCACCCGGCGCCGCTGGTGGCCGGACCAACGCGGCCCGAGGCCATCGTGGCGGCATCGGCTCCGCCCGTGGGCCTTGGCCTGCGCACCGGCGTGCGCCAGACGGTGCTGCCGCTGCCGCCCGGTTCGGTCGTCTGCCTCTACACCGACGGCCTGGCCGAGGCGCGCACGGAGCGCGGCGTGCTCGGCCGTCCGCGGCTGGGCGACATCCTGGCCGAGATGGGGCGCGACGCCACCGCGGCGGGGATGCTCGATCGCGTGGCGGCCGAGGCCACGGTGGTCAGCGACGACATGGCCACGATGGTGCTGGTGCCCACCGCCGGCGTCACGTCGGGGCAGCCGCGAGTCGAGCAACTGGAGGTCGAGGCGCACGAGGTCGACCAGGGGCTGGCCGACCGCTTCCTTGCCGCCAGCGGCATGGCCCCGGCCGAGGCGCGGGCCGTGGTGGCCGACTGCCGACGACTGCTTCAGCGCCACGGCTCGGCGGTGCTCGTGGTCACCTACGGCGTGGCCGGCCCCAGTGGCCAGGTCCAGCCGCCCAGCCCCCAGGAGTTGCCGGCGGGCCCTAGCGCCAGCCGGTCCGGTCTGCTCTCACTGCTCTGAGCCCACCTTCACCAGCATCTTGCCGATGTTCTGGCCATCCAGCAGGCCCAGGAACGCCTGCGGCATGTTCTCGATGCCGTCCACCACGGTCTCGCGGTAGGCGATCTTCCCGTCGCCAACCAGCGGGCCGACCTCGGCCTGGAAGTCGCGGTAGCGGTCGAAGTGGTCAAGGATGATGAAGCCGCGGATGGTCACGCGCTTGGGCAGCACGGCCATGAAGTTGCGTGGGCCAGGCGGCGGCGTCTCCTCGTTGTAGCCGGAGATCGCGCCGCACAGCGGGATCCGGCCCCACACGTTCATCCGGTTCAGCGCCGCCTCCAGGTGGTCTCCGCCCACGTTGTCGAAGTAGATGTCGATGCCGTCCGGGCACAGTTCGCGCAGGGCGGCGTTCAGTTCCTGGGTCTTGTAGTTCAGCGCGGCGTCGAAGCCCAGCTCGCCGGTCAGGTGAGCCACCTTCTCGTCCGAGCCCGCGCTGCCCACCACCCGCAGGTCGCGCAGCCTGCCCAGCTGGCCCACCATCGAGCCCACGGCGCCAGCGGCACCGGACACGAACAGGGTCTCGCCCTCCTTCGGCCGGCCGAACTCGGTCAGGCCCACCCAGGCGGTGAAGCCGGGCATGCCAAGTACGCCGAGCGCGGTGGACACCGGTGCCACCTCGGGGTCCACCTTCAGCGCGCCCTTGCCGTCAACCACACTGTGCTCGCGCCAGCCCAGCTGTGTGTTCACCCAGTCGCCCTCGCTCAGTTCCGCGGAGTTCGACGCTACCACCTGCCCGACGGCGCCGCCCTCCATGACCTTGCCCACCTCGAACGGCGGCACGTAGGATTTCGCCTCGCGCATCCGCCCGCGCATGTAGGGGTCCACCGACAGGAACTCGTTGCGCACCAGCGCCTGGTCGTCGCCGGGCGTAGGCAGCGGCACCTCGGCAAGCTCGAAGTTCTGCTCGGTGGGCCGGCCCTCGGGGCGGGAGGCCAGGCGGATCTCTCGGGTGGTATCGGACATGGCCAGGACCCTACTCTCGGCCGGCCACCCAGCCAGTAGGGTCCGCCCATGGCGACCGATCAGCAAACCGAAGCCCAGCAACTCCACGGCGGCCGGCTGGTGGCCAAACGGCTCAAGGCCCACGGCGTGAGCAAGCTGTTCACGCTCTCGGGCGGCCACATCTTCTCCATCTACGACGGCTGCCGCGAGGAGGGCATCGACCTCGTGGACACCCGCCACGAGCAGACGGCCGCTTTCGCCGCCGAGGGCTGGGCAAAGGCCACCCGCCAGGTCGGCGTGGCCGCGCTGACGGCCGGCCCCGGCGTGACCAACGCCATGAGCGCGCTCGGCAGCTCGCTGCAGAACGGCTCGCCCGTCGTCGCGCTGGGCGGCCGTGCGCCGGCCATGCGCTGGGGCCAGGGCTCGCTCCAGGAGATCGACCACGTGCCGTTCGTGGCCCCGCTCACGCGTTCGGCCAGGACGGTGGAGTCCACCGCCGACATCCCCGGCGCCGTGGACTCGGCCTTCGCCGCCGCACAGGGGCCGCCGTCGGGGCCCGCGTTCGTGGACTTCCCACTGGACCACGTGTTCATGGAGTCCGACGTGGATGCCGACTCGGAGGCCGCCCGCGTGGACCACCTGGGCTTGCCCGCGGCGTCCGGCACGGAGAAGGCGATCGAGCTGCTTCGCGGCGCCGAGCGACCGGTGCTCATGGCCGGCACTGGCCTGTACTGGGCCCACGGCGAGGACGCCGTGCGCGCGCTGGCCGAGGAGCTGACGATCCCGGTGTTCGTGAACGGCCTCGGCCGCGGCTGCCTGGCGGCCGACCACGACCTGTTCTTCTCCCGCGCGCGCGGCAAGGGCCTCAAGGAGGCCGACGTGGCGATCGTGGTGGGCGTTCCCATGGACTTCCGCCTGGGCTTCGGCGGCTCTTTCGGCGATGACACACAGATCGTGCTGCTGGACTCGACCGAGCCCGACCGCAAGCCGCCGCGCGACGCGGCCGTCGAGCTCTACGGCGGTATCCCGGCCACCCTTGACGCTCTGCGCGAGGGCGCGACGGGCGGCCCCGAGCGCCGCTCGTGGGCCGAGTCGCTGCGAGCGGCCGAGGACGAGAAGCGTGTCGGCGAGTTGAACGAGCTCACCGACGAGCGCGCGCCACTGCACCCGCTGCGGGTCTACCACGAGCTGAAGGCGGTGCTGGATCGCGATGCCGTGGTCATCGGCGACGGCGGCGACTTCGTGTCCTACGCGGGCCGTGTGATCGACACCTACGAGCCGGGCTGCTGGATGGACCCGGGCCCGTTCGGGTGCCTGGGTGCCGGGCCCGGATACGCCATGGCCGCCAAGGTGGCCAACCCGGACCGCCAGGTCTGCCTGCTTCTGGGCGACGGCGCCTTCGGCTTCGCAGGCATGGAGTTCGACACCATGGTGCGGCACAACATCCCGGTGGTGGCGGTGATGGGCAACAACGGCATCTGGGCGCTCGAGAAGCACCCGATGGAGTTCCTCTACGGCTACTCCGTGGCCGCCGACCTGCAGCCCGAGTGTCGCTACGACCAGGTGGTCGAGGCCCTGGGCGGCCACGGCGAGCTGGTGCGCGAGCCAGCCCAGCTGCGCGGAGCGCTCGAGCGGGCGTTCGCCAGCGGCAAGCCGGCGCTGGTCAACGTGCTCACCGATCCGTCGGTCGTGTACCCGCGCAAGTCGAACCTGGCGTAGTCCACGCCGTCGCGCAGAGCCCGAGGCGTTTCGCGTTTGGAGGGGGGAGGAACGACCCTGTACCGCTTCCGTGCCCAGAAACGAGACGACCCGGCAAAGCCGGGCCGTCCCTACGGCTCAATCAGGACGGGCAGGGGTACGTGCCTTGAAAGAGCCTTGCGGTTCGGACGGCGGGAGGCGCCGATACGATGCGGCTTCGCCCGAACCTATGTACCGGGCCTAAAGGGTCGCTGCGAACAGCTACCCCGGACCCAGCATCGTCGATAGTAGCTCACCCTCGGGGGAATCGGCAACAGAAACCGGGTCTAACCCTCTGTCGCCCCGTGCTCCCCTTTGTACAAAGCGTCTAACGCGACGCCTTGGAGGATGTCGCTTTCGCGTACCTCCGCCTCGCGCAGGCCGAAAGTCTGCAGCGCCGCCACCAGGATCGCCGCCCCGGCCACGATCGTGGCCGCCCGATCGGGGTGCAGGCCCGGAACCCGGCGGCGCTCGGCCAGCGTCCGCGACGCCAGCAGGGCCAGCATCCGCTCGCAGTCGGCCAGGCCGAGCCGGTAGCCGTCCACCCGGTCGGGGTCGTAGGGCACCAGCTCCTGGTCGATCGCCGCCAGCGAGGTGGCCGTGCCCGCCACAGCGATCGCATCCTGCACCCGGTCGCGCTCGGCGGCGGGCACGCCCGCTCCGATGATCTCCCGTGCCGCCCGCCCCAGCGCCTCCGTCTCGTGGTGCTCGGGTGGGTCCGAGGCCAGGTGGCGCTCGGACTGGCGCACCGACCCCAGCCGTGTCGACACGTGGAAGTCCGGCGCCCGGCTCGGGCGGCCCACCACGAACTCGGTGCTGCCGCCGCCGATGTCGATCACCAGCGTGGGCCGATCGCCCTCGTGGCCGGCTGTCGCACCGAGGAAGGTCAGCCGCGCCTCCTCTTCGCCGGAGATGATCTCGAGCTCGAAGCCGGACCGCTCACGCACGTGGTCCCGGAACTCCACACCGTTGTCCGAATCGCGCACGGCGCTGGTGGCCACGGCCAGCGAGCGGGTCGCGCCGAGGTCGTCGGCAACGCTCCGGTAGCTCGCCAGGACAGCGTGCACGCGTTGCATGGCGTCGTCGGCCAGGCGCCCGCTGGCGTCCACGCCGTCACCGAGCCGCGTGACCTCGCTGCGCCGCTCGACCGGCCGTACCCGCCCATCCGGCGTCACGTCCGCCACCAGTAGGCGGGTGGAGTTGGTGCCCAGGTCGGCCACCGCGATGCGGGTGTTCGCTTGCATCGGCCAGACGCTATCCCGGAGGGGCTGACACGTGTGGATTCGGCCTCTACCCTGCCGCCGCGATGTCGACTCTTCTCGAAGCGAACACAGACCTGGTGACCACGGCCGCGACGATCCTGGGGATCGTCCTGCTGGCCTTCGTGACCAGCCAGCTGGTGCGGCGATCGATCAAGAAGACGCTGCGCAGCCTGAGCCAGGGCACCGTCAAGGAGCGCCTCGGCGCTGGCCTCCGTCCTGCGCAGCGTGGCCACGCGGTCATCTGGACCATCGCCGTGTTCCTGGTCTTGGGCCAGGTCGGGGTGAACCTGGGGCCGCTGATCGCCGGCGCCGGCATCGTGGGGGTGGCGCTTGGCTTCGGCTCCCAGTCACTGGTCAAGGACTTCATCTCCGGCGTGTTCATCCTGATTGAGGACCAGTTCGGGGTCGGTGACCTGGTCGACCTCGGCGAGGCCACCGAGATCCGCCGGGTTGGCAACTAGTCCCAGCACTGGTCGCGCGCCCTGCTCGACATCCAGGTGGCGTATGGCACCGACATCCCGACCGCTCGCGCCGTCATCAAGCGGGTGGCCGACGACCTCTGGCGCGAGCAGTCCGAGATCGTCATCGAGGAGCCCGAGGTCTGGGGCGTGGAGCAGCTGGGCCCCAACGCCATCGACATCCGGACGGCGCTCAAGACCAAGCCCTCGGAGCAGTTCGAGGTCGGCCGCCAGCTGCGCGAGCGCATCAACGCGGCCTTCGAAGCCGAGGGAATCGAGATCCCCGCCCAGCAGGTGGTGCTCCCTGACGCCGCGGCCGCCTGACCGCGTTTACAGCCCCGGGCGACATTGGTACATTTGACGGTTGCGACGCGGGGTGGAGCAGTCAGGTAGCTCGTCGGGCTCATAACCCGAAGGTCGCGGGTTCGAATCCCGCCCCCGCTATAGGAAAGGCCCGCTATTGCGGGCCTTTCGCGGTTCATGGGGACTGCGTGGTGGTGGTGGCGCGGTGGGGCGATTGGAGCCGGCGATTGGAACCACCGCTTCGCCGGGTCGCGCTGTAGAGCGGAAAACGGGCCGAAACCTTTGGGAGCTGCGGGTGCTGGACGTGCGCGAGCCGGTACGGTCGCAGACTCAATCTCTACGGCCCGCGCTCTCGGAGGAAGAGACGCTCGCCCCACACATGGTGCACGTCTCCGCGCCTTCGGGGAGCCGTTCACGGCAGCGGGGACAGCGCCGAGGCTCGTCCGTCTGGCTGGGGGAGGCCGAGGGTCGCATTCTGCACCTTCCTGTCCGGGGTGCGGCCAATGGTACGTCCCGGTGTGGCCGTCGGAATGGGTATTAACCCCCATGTCCGGTACCGCCACGCGGCGCAGCGCTCGGAAGACGGAAACAAGTCCGGGGCAGGAGGCTTACCGGGCCCTCTGCGGTCAGTTTGCTGGCCCGGGAACTGGCCACCCGCCGAACCGTTCGGCTCGGCAGATGGCCAGGTGTGACCCGTGCGATCTAACAGGTCACAGAGATGTCGAACGCGCGATCCGCGAGGTCCGGTGCGGGGAGCAGCTCGAGCGTCGTGACCGTCACGGTCTGGTTGTCTGCTCCCACGTCGGTTCCGACCGTTCCCACGTCGGTACCCGTTGCTGACTGGGTTGCTGTCAGCGCGCAGGTATTGACCGGACTCTGGAACGTGACCCTGTAAGTCCCGGTGGAGGGACGCGCCACGCCGCTCACACCGCGGGCGGCAATGGCGTTGCCCGCTGCCGACACGCGCGCGAAGCGACGGGTCCCCTGAACAGCGGACACAGCGGCGCTGGTCAACTGCGCCGGTGTCTGTGAGCCGACCCGCTCGGCGTTCAGTCCGCTGGCCACGCCGGTGGCGTTGGTGGTGAACGGCTTGGTGTTGTCGCCGCCGCGGCCCGCGGTGATCGTGCCTGCCAGCGCGCCGCCGGTCAGAAACTCGAACGAGAGACCGTCCGCGACGTTGCGCGAACGCGCGCAGGGATAGTTGCGCAGCGGGGTGCCGCCGGGCTTGGAGCGACAGCCGAAGAGCAACCCACCTCCGCCGCCCACGGCGCGGTTGGAGTAGCGCATGCCCCAGTCCGTGTTGCTGGCGATGACCTGGGTCTCCTTGCTGAACGAGCCCCTTGACGGGTTGCGCTTGCCGCCGATGAGCCCGCTTGTCTGGGCTACGGCGAGCGGCGAAATCACCAGCGCCAACGCAACTGACGCTGCGAGCACCCATTTGACGTTGCCGCCCTGCCTGCTTCTGAAGGGATGGAGCTGTTTGAGCATATGAACCTCCTAATCGACCCCGCCCGACGTGGTGCTGGGGTTTGGCGACGAAACCGGGCAACCGACGCTGGGTTGCGCTCGGGTGCCCCTGGCTCTCGTTGTAGGTCAGGTAGCTGACAATCAGCACCGCGAGGGCTGACGGAGATGTCGCCGCTCGGACGCCGCGGCAGGACCTAGCGCATCGCAGAGGCCATTCGGCGGTTCCACTGCAGCAACTGGTTTCGAGCGATAAGGAGCACCGACATGGCGAGTAGACATCGTCCCGAGCCTGTCCGCAGCGCTGCCGGGTGGTGCCCCTCCTGCGGGCGCGTATACGCGCCCGGCGAAGCACGCGTTCGCGTGCGAGGAACGATCTTCCACCGACGCTGTGCTCCGCTAGCTAGGGGAAGCCGAGCTGCTGTTGAGCTCGGAGACGACCTCCGGCGGCTGACCGTGCAGAACCCAGCAGTGATCGCGGCGCTTGACCGATAGGTCGCCGCGCCGGCGCAAATCGCCGATGGCAGTGCTGACGCTGGTGCGCGCGGCCTGGACGACTTCGCCCAGCTGGGCGTGGGTCAAGGCGAGCCGGAGCACGGTCCCGTCGGGCGTGACCCGCCCCCAGCGATCGGCGAAGTGCCAGAGGGCCAGAAGGACTCGATCATCGATTCGCTCGACGCCGGCAAGCGCCAGCTGGAGGCTGAGCCGACGGGCGCGCAGTACGCACCGGTGCATCAAGGTGGCGGCAATCTGCGGCCAGGGCGTCACGGCCAGAGCGAAATGTTCATCAAGAACTGCGACACGTCCGGCTTCGAACGCCTGCCAGCCGAGCCGGACCGGCACGCTGGCTTCAGCCTCGACGCTCACCCAGGGTCGCACCAGATCCCCGTTGCCGAGGACCTCAACGTGGGCCTGTCCGGCGGCCGTCGAGCGCTTGCCGATGAGGCCGTCGAGGACCAGCAGCCCAAGAGCCGCCGGATCGCGCATCGGCCAGTCCAGGGTCCAGGGTCCGCGCGGGAACGCAGTCACTCGAGCTACGGCCCGCCGGCGCGCCACCCCGCGCGCTGTCGCCGGGATCAGCGCGGCCAGGTCCGGATCGACATCGAGCAGCGACACCACGGTCGCGGGTGGCGGGATGTCTGCATCAGCAGCGACGGGCGCGGAGCTTTGCGGTCCCATCTAGCTGCGGCCCGCCTGCGGTCGCCAAACACCCATACCCGCCGAGACCAGCCCCACGGCCCGAGTAGCGATGTCCCTGGTCCGGGCGGTCAGCGAGCGGACAATGGTCGCCGGTCATCCGCTGCGCTCGGCGAGCAACGGGAGCCGCGATGCCCGCACCGCCGGGTCAGGAATCCGGTTCACGGCGAAATGTCCCAGCTGGGACATCGATGGGCCGCGCGGGTTAGAGACCCATCAAGCCGTGGGATGGTTCTGGCTGGAAGGGTCCCCCGTCGGCGCGGCGAGGCTGGCCCATCCTTCTCAGCATTGGGGGCCCGGCCTCGGCGCCGGGCCTCGATCCTTCCTTCAGGGGGACCGGACACGACGCCAACGTCGCAGCCATGCGTGTTGACCCCCACATCGACGGCCGCGAGTACCCATCTTCGACCTACCGGCGCCCGGGCTTGTCAGCGCGCTTACCCCGGGGCGGCGATGGCCCGCGGCGATGAGAACACTGACGACCCATGGGAACGTTGGTGAAGCGGTTGACCGAGCGCCCACGTAGTCGCTGGCTTGCGCTGTTCGTGATCTCCCGTGTGCTCGCCGGCCTGATCGCGGCGCTTCTCCTCGTCGTCCATGAGGTCTCCAACCACGATGCGGTCCTGGCCGCATTGGCGCTTGGGTACACCGCGCTCAGCGTCGTTGTCGCTGTTCGGCTTCGGAGGCGTCGCCCGCTCGGACTCTGGGTTGCCGACGTCGTGGCTGTGCTGAACCTGATCCTGGCTGCCGGCGAATGGCGCAGCCCCTTCTATCTGTTGTTCTTGACCACCCTGATCCTGCCGGCAACATCGCTACCGCGTGGCCGGGCTGTCGGGTTCGTTCTCGCCGCTGCCGGCGGGTATCTAGGTGTCGCCCTGGTGACAGGGGTGGACTGGGGGACCCTGCGAACCACGCCACGGTTGGAGAGCTTTGCGACCCATCTGCTGCTGCCGCTGTTGATGGGGATCGGACTGGCCTATGCGGCCGAACTGCTCAGACGGCTGCGTACCGAGCAGGCGCGCTCGGAACGGATAGCCCTCGAAGCCGAGCGCCGGCGATTGGCGCGTGAACTGCATGACTCGGCCAAGCAGCGCATGCACGCCGCTCAGCTGCAGCTGACGTCGCTGCCGGCTGGGTCCGAAGCGGCTGGCGCCGAGCCCGTTCAGCTGGCGCTTCGCGAGCTGGCGGCCGCTACATCGGAGATGGAGGCCAGCCTCACCGGTCTTCGCACGGCTGCCGGTGGTGGCACGCTGCTCGCGGCGCTGCGAGGGCGCCCGGCGCAGCTGGCGGCGCGGGCCGGAGTAGAGGTCGATGTGGCGGGAGCCGACATGCCGCTGGCCGACCCGCTGGCCACGCACGTCTACCACGTCCTCAGCGAGGCCATTCTCAACGCGATCCGTCACGCCCGGGCGACCTCGGTGGAGACGCGCCTTCGCCACGACAACGGGCACCTGGTGGCGACAGTGATCGACAACGGCCGGGGCCTGCCGCTGGACGCGTCCTGGAACTCGCAGGGTGTGCGCTCGATGGTCGAACGCGCCGAGCTGGTTGGCGGCCATCTGAGCATCGGCCCCGGGGTCGACGGCGGCGGTACCACGGTCACCCTCGACCTCCCGTACGCGGAGCAGCCGGCGTGACGGTTGTGCTGTGCGTGGACGACCATCCGGCGCTGCGTGCCGGTGTGGTCAGCGTCCTTCGACGGGCCGAGGACATCGCCCGCTGCGACGCCGTCGAGAGCGCCGACGAGGCGATGAGCTGGACGCCCCGTCCCGATGTCGCCCTTGTCGACTATCGATTGGCGAGCGGCGACGGTCTGCGTTTGTGTCGAGCGCTCAAGCGCCAACGGCCTGCGCCGGCGGTGTTGATCTACTCGGCCCACGCCCGTGACCTGGCGCTACCGGCTCGCCTGGCGGGCGCCGATGGCGTAGTGGCGAAGACGACACCTGCCCCACAGTTGCTGGAGGCGGTCCGGACCGTGGCGGGAGGCGGGCGCGTCTTCGGTTCGCTCGCCGAGGAGGTGGTCCGAGCCGGGCCGTACGTCACTCCGGAGGACCTGCCTCTCCTGGCGATGCTCGCCGATGGCGCGGCGCCGTGTGAAGTTGCCGAGGTGATGCGCATCGATTCGATCGCGGTCGAACGCCGCGTCCATCGCATCATCGATCAGCTAAAGCCCTCTACCGTGGCCTGATGGCGCTGCGCCCGTTGTCCCCGACAGCGTTCGCCGGCGTCGGTGCGATGGCGATGACTTCGGAGCAATCTCCACCCAGGGAAGCTCGGCGCGTTTCGCTGCTGTGGCGAATTCTGGCCACCAACGCCGTCGTGCTGACGGCCGCGGTCGCAGCGCTCGCCTTCTCGCCCGCGCAGATCCCGGCGCCCGTCAACGTGCGAAGTGCTCTGGTCGTCGTCGGCGGTCTCGCGCTCGTGCTCGTGGCGGACCTGATTCTGCTGCGGCGGGCGCTCGGACCTCTGCGCCGGCTCACGGATCTGATGCGACGCGTCGACCCGTTGCGCCCGGGCGAGCGGATCCCGGCGCACGGCGGCGATCCCGAGGTCATGGATCTGACCCAGGCTTTCAACGAGATGCTGTTGCGCCTGGAGACCGAACGCAGGGAGTCGACCGGCAAGACCCTCGCGGCCCAGGAGGCGGAGCGACTGCGGATCGCTCGCGAGCTGCACGACGAGATCGGTCAACGCCTGACGGGCATGCTGCTCCAGCTCTCCCGCCTGACCTCCAAAGCCCCGCAAGACCTGCAAGAGCAGCTACGCGAGGCCAGCGAGACAGCACGCGGGACCCTGAACGAAGTGCGAACGATCGCCGCCCAGCTGCGCCCGGTTGCCCTCGATGACCTCGGTCTCCTGAGTGCGCTCGGCGTCCTGGCCGAGCAGATGTCCGAGCGCAGCGGGCCGCAGGTAACGGCTGAGCTGAAGCAGGAGCTGCCGCCCCTCGACGAGGAGGCCGAGCTGGTGATCTACCGCGTGGCCCAGGAAGCGCTCACCAATGCCATCCGCCACGCCGAGGCACGCCGCGTAGACCTCATCCTCGACGGTGATGGGGGCCGGGTGCGCCTGACCGTGCGCGACGACGGCAAGGGCCTCGCTGATGCCTATCCGGGCAACGGTGTGCAGGGCATGCGCGAGCGCTCGCTGCTCGTCGGTGGTCAGTTGGCGATCCGCCAGCGCAGAGTCGGTACCGAGGTCGAGCTCGACCTGCCCGTGCCATGACCACACCGCTGAAGACCCGTGTGCTGCTCGCCGACGACCACGCCGTCGTCCGCCGCGGTCTGCGCCATGTCCTCGATGCCGAGCCCGACCTCGAGGTCGTCGCCGAGTGCGGCGACGGCGCCGAGGCCATCGAACGCGCCGTCGAGGACGACATCGACCTGGCGATCCTCGACGTGACGATGCCACGGCTGACCGGCCTGCAGGCGGCAGCCACCCTCTCCCAACGTCGCCCGGACCTGCCGGTCCTGATTCTGTCGATGCACGACAACGAGCGCTACTTCTTCGAGGCGTTGAGGGCCGGCGCTTCGGGCTACGTGCTCAAGTCCGTCGTCGACCGCGACCTGATCGAAGCCTGCCGGGCGACGATGCGCGGCGAGCCGTTCATCTACCCGGGCGCCGTCCGGGCGCTCGTCCGTGAATACCTGACCCGTGGCGCCACCGACGGCGAGCCATTGGAGGACCCCCTGACGCCACGCGAATCGGAAGTGGTGAAACTGATCGCCGAAGGACTGACCAGCCGGGAGATCGCCGACACCCTGGTCATCAGCGAGAAGACGGTTGACCGCCACCGTGGCAACGTCCTGGAGAAACTCGGCATGCGCAACCGCGTGGAGCTGACCCGCTATGCGATCCGGCGCGGGCTTATCGAGCCCTAGGTGGCGGTCATTCGCGACGAAACAGCGCGCGGTTGCTGGCGGACAAAGATGGGGGTTTCCGCCCATAGGTCTGTCGGGGCGCCCCGGAGAAAATGGGGGTGTGTCCTCGCGGGAACATTGCCTGTCGCCAGTCCGGGTGTTGGACCAGGATCCCGGCCTGAGCGAGGCCTTGGCCGCCGATGACCTGGTCGAGGCCCGCCGCCTACTCGTAGCGTCCGCGGCCCTCGTGCCGCGCGGCGAGTGGAAGCCTCCGTGCGCAGGACTCGCCGAATCGCGGAGCCTCGGCTTGCTCGTCCTCGACGGCATGGCTACCCGTGAAGTCGGTTTGGGCGGCCCGGCCTGCGCCGAACTGATCGGCCCAGGCGACCTGATCCGCCCGTGGGACGTGGGCGTAGTCGCTGGCCCCCTCCCGCTGAAGGTGTCCTGGAGGGTCCTCGAGCCGATCACCGTCGCGGTCCTGGGAGCACCCTTCGGAGTTCTGGCTGCGCAGTGGCCGGCCCTGACCGCGGCCCTGGTCGCCCGCGCTACCCGACGAGCCCAGACCCTCGCCGTCACGCAGGCGATCGGTTGCACCACCGGGGTGGAGCGGCGGCTGCTGATGATGCTCTGGCATCTGGCCGACCGCTGGGGGCGGGTCGGCCCTAATGGCATCTCGGTCCCGCTGCGCCTCACGCACGAAACCATGGGGCGGCTCATCGCGGCCAGGCGGCCATCGGTATCGAGCGCGATGAAGAAGTTGGAACAGCAGGGGGTCGTTCGCCGCAGTGAGGGTCAGGGCTGGTTGCTCACCGAAGACCCCCCGGATTTCGCCGCGAGCCATGGGCAATCCGCGGCACCGTCGCCGGATCTTGCGGAGGCGGCCTAAGCAGATTTCGCCCGATGTCCGCTGGCTGACGTTGCGACCGCCAACCGAACCAGGCCCCTGGCAACATCGTGTATCTGCTGGACGCTGGGCGGCTTGGTGGTTGGTTGTCGCCCGGCGCTCCAGCGGACAGCGTGGGCGCGCAGTCGCCTCCCCTCCGCCGTGGTTCACGTAGGTCGGATCGGCCCATGAATGGTTTCGGTCAGCTCCACCTCGACGCCCAGCGGCACAAGCCATCCTGTCCGCCTCGCGACAACCGTGCGCCGTGCCGGACGACGGTGGCGCGCGGGTTATGAGCCGCTAGAAGGGCCGGCACGAAGGGAGGGACGTCGTTTCTTCAGGGGCGACGCCGGCCGTTCGGGCCGACCACCCACCACAGGCCGCCGTTGAGACGCACCCTGTGGCACAGCACCTCGCCGGGCCCTTCATGCGCGTAGAAGTAGAGCGGTCTTCCGGCGTACGTCACTTGTCGTTTGCCACCCCGACGACGAGTGGTGCCGAGCAGCGACTTCTGGACACCGCGGGCTGCGACCGGCTTGCTCTCGGTGATGACGGGCGGCCACGCTTGGGCGCACTTGCCGTAACAGTGCGAGCGGTTGCGACCGTCCCGCTGGAAGACGTAGATCGCCTGGCGTTTGGGGCCCCACAGCATCGAGCCGAACTCCGATCCGCGGGCGGTGATCTTCGTGCCTGCGGCCATGGCGGACTCGGTTGCGCCACCGGTGCCGAGCGCGGCGGCCAACGCGGCCAGCACCAGGCGCCTCACGGACGCCGCTTTCCGTCAGGCCCGACCACCCACCACAGCCCGCCGTTCAGGTTCACGTTGTGACATCGAACCTGGCCGGGCTCCTCGTGCGCATAGAAGTAGAGCGGCTGCCCGGCGTAGGTCACCTGCCGCCTGCCGTCACGGCGCTTGATGGTGCCGAGCAGCCCGTCCTTCACCCCGTTCCCCGCCTCCGGGTCTGCGTCGGTGTAGACGGGTGGCCACGCCTCGGCGCAGTCGTCATAGCAGACGGTCTCGCCCTTGGGATCCTTCTCGAAGATATAGATCGCCTGCTTCTTCGAGTCGAACAGCATCGAGCCGAACTCCGAGTTGCCGAGGGTGATCGTCGTGCCCTTGCCGGTGGCTTTGGGCTTGGCGTCCTTCTCAGCCTTCGGCGCGGTCTCCGTCTGCGCCGCCGGGGCCGGCTCGCGGGCGGGCGCGCTGGACTGGCTCGAGTCGTCGTCCCCGCAGCTCGCGAGCGCGACCAGGCAGCAGCTCAGCAGGAGCGCGGTTCTCACCATAGGGGGACGAGTGTTGCATCCAGGGATTACGCGGGGCTTACAGGATCACGCCGTTGCGGTTCAGAATGACCCGGTTCGTGGTTCCAATCCGAGCAAAATCCGGGCTGATGAGCGCGTGCCGGAATCCGCCGTGGACTTCAGCATCTGAGTCCCGTTGCCGCCAGGTTTACCGCCGGTTGTTCCGTGGGCCGATTCGCGGTTCCATTCTGAGCAGATCAGGGCTGATCTGAGAGCACCTTTGTAGAGCGGAAAACGGGCTCAACCTTCGGGTTCTGGCCCCGAGGGGTGGCGAGCGCTACTCGGCGGGGGCGAGGACGAAGAACTCAACGGCGTAGTCGGGGTCGAGCTGGTTGTCGCTCATGAACGCGGTGACCTTGCGCCCGGTTTCTCGCTCGACCGCGGCGATGAGCTCGTTGCCCATCGTGTCCTGGAATCGTCGGCGCATGTGGCGGATGGCGTCGCGTTCACCGTCAGCCACAAGGCTGCGCTCTGCCTTCAGGAGCGTGTCTTCGAGCACCACCGCGACGTGGTCGTGCGTGATCGTCGTCTTTGCCTTGGTCGGGCCGCGGCCGGTGTACTCGCGAAAGATGCCCACGACTGCGCTGCTGATTGCGCTTCCGGTCTTGCCGCGTGGCGGTTGGTTGTCCTGCTCGCCGACATCCATGAGCAGTCGTCCTAGCTCGCTCCCCTTCTGGGATATGGGCCACGCGCCAGGAGGAAGGAGAACGGCTTAGAACCCAGGCGCGGCTGTGGCCCTTCTCGTCGCGCCGCCGGGTCTACCCGGTGGTGCGGAGAGCTAGGTCATCTCCGAGTGTCGCAGCATTTGGGACCGATGTGTGAACGCCTATGCGATCCGACGTTCCGTTGGTACGCTGCCGGCTCAGGGTCGGCGGTCGCGCTGCCTGGAGGCTGATCGAGCGCTTCGGGGTTTGGCGGCCGCTTGCCACACACGACAGGACGAACGAATTCAATAGGAGTTCGGGCGGACTGGAGAGGCACACACATGATCAGCACCGCAGTCCTCGAGCAGGTCGAGGAGCGGATCTCGTTTGGCGAATCGCCGAACGAGCTGACGGACGACTTGGCCCAACTGCACGGGTTGACCGATGACGAGAGCGCTGCGGTCTGGCTCTACGGTGCTCGGGAAGCCCAAGATCCAGGGCACCGTGTACGGGCGCTCCGGGCACGGGAACGGTTGACGCCGATCGGCTGAGAACTCGACTCGGTGACGGAGCGTATCCGTGCCCTACGTGCGCTGTTTGCGGTGTGGCCGCGAGTGCTACTCGGCAGCCGCATGGACCACCCGCGACGAATGCCCCAACTGTCTTGCTCCGCTTGTTCCTGACCGGCGGCGGGACTCCCTGCGCGCCCTGAACGGACCGTGGGATGGGCTTCAGCCTGAAGCCCATTCCCCCAGGCGACCTGACGGTGCACAGGAAAGGCGGTAGCGGTGGCGGCCACCTCAGCCAGCCTGGACGTTCGGCTCCCAGCTGGTGCCATGGCCCCGACCGATGCTCGTGCTGCCGTGAGCGCGTATGTCGGCGGTGACCTCGACGACGCCCGCCTGGGCGATCTCCTTCTGCTGACGAGTGAGGTCGTGACGAATGCTGTTGTCCACGCGGCAGCGGGGGCGGAGCACGAGGTGAGGTTGCTCCTTACCCGTGCCATTGAAACCGTGAGGGTTGCGGTCGTCGACCCTGGCCCCGAGCTCTCGCCACGCGTGAGGCCCCTGGCGCCGGCCGTGCCCGGTGGGCTGGGCCTGGTGCTCGTCAACCTGCTGGCCGAACGGTGGGGAGTCGAGCGGCGTGACGAGCGGACCAAGGAAGTGTGGTTCGAGTTTCTCATCTCTCCGCCCGAGAAAGGCACAGGCGGGCACGACGATCGCGCCCATCTCGAATGCCCCGGCTGCGGTCTCAGTCTCTACACCGCGGAGGCGTGGACGATGCTTGAACTGTGCCCGCGCTGTCGGGCGGAGCTCACCCGACACCCGCCTAGGACTTTCGCTTCCGGGCTGCCGCGCGCGGGCGGGCAGGGGCAGGGTCCATGAGACTGGATCCTGCCCTCAACTTCGTCGCCATCTCCTCACTTGCGATGGCCCGGTTGATCTCGGCGCCGGTGGCCGCCCCCCACGGCGAACCCCTCGACCTCGGCATGGAGCTAAGCGCAGGCCCTTGCTCCGCGCCGGGGGGCCTACCCGATGGCGGCCGACCTGGCCGGTGCGCCTCGGACCGGGCTGGACGTGCAGCTCTGTGGCGACGCGCATCTGTCCAACTTCGGTGCGTTCGCCGGACCCGACCGGCGGCTGGTGTTCAGCATCAACGACTTCGACGAGACGTTGCCGCGACCTGCAGCTCCAGCGGCCCGGGCCGGTCCGCGTTCGCGTGCTGGGCCCAGAGCCAGATCGCCTGCTGCGCCGGCTGACCGGCCATCACCCCCTGTGGAAAGCTGCCGCCGCGGGCCAGAGGGCGACGCGGTCGAGCCGCCGCCGGGTCCAGGCGCCAGCCGCCTGATGCCGCCAGCACACCGGCGCCGAAATCAGGAGACGAGCGCCGGGTGCCTGCCCTCACGCCGGCCATCGTGCCAGACCGTGCGACAATCGCGCCGATGGCAACCACGACCGTGCACCGCCAGTGCAACCTGTGCGAGGCCCACTGCGGCATCAACGTGGAGGTCGATGGCGCGAAGGTGCTGCGCATCACCGGCGACCCCGAGGACGAGTTCTCGCGCGGCTATATCTGCCCCAAGGCCGCGGCCCTGGCCGACCTGTACGAGGACCCCGACCGGCTGACGAAGCCGCTGCGGCGCACCGCGGACGGCTGGAAGGAGATGGAGTGGGACGAGGCGCTGGACTTCGCCGCCGCCGGCCTGCGCAAGGTGCGTGACGACCACGGCCGCGACGCCGTGGCCACCTACCTGGGCAACCCGGGCGCGCACACGTGGGCGGTGCTGTCGTTCCTGGCGCTGCGATTCGTGCTGGGCACGTCGAACAACTCGTCCGCGACGTCGACCGACCAGCTGCCCCAGCACCTGACTTCGGCCGAGATGTTCGGCAACCTGGCGCTGTTCCCGATCCCCGACGTGGACCGCACGCAGCACATGCTGATCTTCGGCGCCAACCCGGCGGTGTCGAACGGATCGCTGATGTCGGCGCCCGGAGTGCGCGACCGCCTGCGCGGGATCATCAAGCGCGGCGGCAAGGTCGTGGTGGTGGACCCGCGCCGCACCGAGACCGCCAAGCTGGCCGGCGAGCACGCCCAGGTCCGCCCGGGCGGCGATCCCTACCTGCTGCTGGGCATGCTGCACGTGCTGTTCGCCGACGACCTGGTCGACCTGGGCGCGATCGCCGGCTTCGCCGACGGCCTGGACGAGATCCGTGCGCTGGCGGCCGAGTGGACGCCCGACCGCGCGGCCGGACCGGCGGGTGTGGACGCCGAGACGATCGGCCGGCTTGCGCGCGAGTTCGCGGGTGCCGAGCAGGCGGTGGCCTACGGCCGGGTGGGCGTCTGCCAGACCCGGACGGGCACCCTCACGCACTGGCTGATCAACCTCCTGAACGCCGTGACCGGCAACGTGGACCGGCCCGGCGGTGCGATGTTCCCGAACCCGCCGGTGGACGTGGGCCAGGTGCTGAAGCTGGCGTCGGTGGTGGGCGTGGCCGGCAGCCACCGCACCGCGACGCAGCGGGTGAGCGGCCTGCCCGACATGAACGGCGAGTTCCCGGTTGCCGGGCTGGCCGACGAGATCACCACCCCCGGCGAGGGCCAGGTGCGCGCGATGCTGGTGTTCGCGGGCAACCCGGTGCTGTCCTCTCCAGGCGGCAACAGGCTGGGCGACGCGATGGAGCAGCTGGACTTCTGCGTGTCCATCGACCCGCACATCACCGAGACGAGCCGTCACGCGGACGTGATCCTGCCGTCGGTCTCGCCGCTGGAGCGCGACGACTTGGACATCGTGATGCCGGCGGTGTCGGTGCGCAACCACGTGCGCTTCAGCCCCGCGGCGGTGCCCAAGCGCGAGGGCGGCAAGGAGGACTGGGAGATCATCACCGCCCTGACCCGCCGCCTGGGCGGTGGCGTCAAGGGTCGCGCCGTGGCCGAGGCTGTGGGGGTTGGGTCGATGCTCGGCCTGGCCAGCCCCGCCCGCGCAATCGACGCCGCGTTCGCCGCCGGCCCCTACGGCGTGCTGCGCAAGGGGCCGTTCCGCGGGCTGACCGTGAGAAAGGTCAAGGACGCGCCCCACGGCATCGACCTGGGCCCGCTGGAGGCGCGCCTGCCGGGCGCGCTGCAGACCCGGGGCAAGCGCGTGCGCCTGGCGCCCGAGCTGTTCCTGGAGGAGGCGCGGCAGCTGGCGTGGCTGGCCGACGAGCACGAGCGGGCGGTTGCCGACGGCTTCGACCTGACGCTGATCGGGCGCAGGTCGCTGCGCAGCAACAACTCGTGGCTGCACAACAGCCCCAGGCTGATGAAGGGCGCGGATCGCTGCACCGCGCTCCTGCACCCCGACGACGCCGCGGCACGCGGGCTGGCCGACGGCGAGCCCATTCGCGTGGCCTCGCGCGTGGGTGAGATCGAGCTTGCGCTGGAGATCAGCGACCAGATGCGCCGCGGAGTGATCTCGATCCCGCACGGCTTCGGCCACGGTCGCCCCGGCGTCAGCTGGCAGCTGGCCGCCTCGAAGCCGGGCGTGAGCGTGAACGACGTGACCGACCCTGCGCTGCTCGACCGCCTGACCGGCAACGCCGCCTACAACTCGGTGCCGGTGAGGGTGGCGACGGCGTAGACCGGCGCTGTACCAGCGCGCCGCTCGCAGTCCATGCAGCGCCGCTCGCCGGGCGGTGAGTCTCCCCGAACCGCGCCGGGGCCCAAACGCGTCAGCGGCCGCTGGCGAATGCCACCAGCGCACCCGTGGCCACGAACGCCGCCGCCACCAGTGCGGCGGCGTTCCAGCCGGCGACCAGGTCGGCGCGGGACGTCCCACCGCCGGTCGCCACGGCCACGGTGAGCGCCACGCCCGCGGCGCCGCCCAGGTAGCGGGCGGTGTTGGTCGCGCCGCTGGACATCCCGGCGCGCTCGGGCGGCACCGCTTCCACGGCCAGATGGCCCAGCGCGGCGTTCATCAGCCCGGTGCCCACACCCGCCACCACCATGCCCGGGACCAGCACCGCCCACGACGAGCCCGTCCCCACGAAGGCCAGCCCCACGAGCCCGGTCGCGCACACCACACAGCCCCCGATCAGCCGCTGGCGTCCGTCCCATGCGGCGGGCAGGCGGCGCGTCTGGACCGCCACCCAGACCGACACTCCCGACCAGGCGGTCAAGAGCAGCGCGCTGCCCAGCACCGAGACGTCCATCACGCGCTGGGCGAACAGCGGCAGGTAGCTCATCAGCGCGATCGTCGACAGCCCCAGGAACAGTGCGCCGGAGACCGAGGCCACGAACAGTGGCTCCCGGAACAGCGCGGGCTCGACCATCGGCACCCGCCGGCGCGCCTCCACGGCGGGGAACAGGGCCAGCAGCGCGACCCCCGCCACCAGCAACGCAACGGTGACCGGAGCGGTCCAGTCCGAGCGGCCGCTGACCAGGCCGGCGGTCAGTGCGGACATAGAGGCGGCCAGGGTCAGCGCCCCGGGCGGGTCGATCGGATGGTGTAGCCGGGCGCGCAGGTCGGGTAGGGCGCGGGCGGCTACCAGCACGACCAGGGCACCCAGCGCCTCGGCCCAGTGCACCAGCCGCCAGTCCGTGAGCTCGGCCAGTAGGCCCGCAAGGACCGGGCCAACGGCGATCCCGGCGCCCAGCATGGCGCCCCACAACCCGGTGGCGCGCGTACGCTCGGGGCCGTCCGGCATGGCCAGCGCGATCAGGCCCAGCGCAGCCACCAGCATGGCCGCGCCGGCGATGCCCTGCAGCACACGGGCGGCCACGAACAGGCTGATCGTGGGCGCCACCGCGGCGAGCACCGACGCCCCCAGCAGCCCGCCGGAGCCGCCTACCATCGCCCAGCGGGCGCCGCGCTCATCGGCCAGGGCGCCGGTGGTCATGAGCGCACCGGCCAGCCCCAGGCTCATGCTGGACAGGATCCACGTCTGCCAGCCGATGCCGGCGCCGAACGAGGCGGCGGTGTCGGGCGCGGTGGTGATTGCGGAGGTGAAGGCCACCAGCACCAGGAACGTGGCGCCGAGCGCGGCCGGCAGGATGCCGGTGGTTTCGCGCCTCATCGCCGTCAGAATAGGCTGCCCGCCATGCCAGTCCCAGAGCCCATTGGCGTGGTCGGCGCCGGGACGATGGGGCTCGGGATCGCGCAGCTGGCCGCGCAGGCCGGGGCGCGCACGCTGCTGCACGACCCGGTGCCTGGCGTGCTGGCGGGCGCGCGGGAGCGGATCGCCGCGGCGCTGGAGCGGCCCGTGGCCAGGGGCCGGATGACCGCCGAGGAGGCGGCGGCGATCGTCGGGCGCATCGAGCCGGTCGAGTCGATCGCCGCGCTGGCACCGTGCGCGTTGGTCATCGAGGCCGCGCCGGAGCGGCTCGAGCTCAAGCACGAGCTGTTCGCCGAGCTGGCGGCGGTGGTGAGCTCCGGCTGTGTGTTGGCCACCAACACATCGTCGCTGTCGGTGACCGAGCTGGCCGCCCCCGTGGCCCACCCCGAGCGCGTGGTGGGCCTGCACTTCTTCAACCCGGCGCCGGTGATGCGGCTGGTGGAGGTGGTGGCGGCGGAGGCCTCCTCGCCCGAGGCGCTGGCCTCGGCCCGTGCGCTCGGCCAGGCGATGGGCAAGCACGTGATCGACGCCCGCGACATCGCCGGGTTCCTGGTCAACCGCGTCAACCGCCCGTTCTCGCTGGAGTCGCTGCGGCTACTGGGCGAGGGTGTGGCCGGCGTCGAGCAGATCGACCGCATCGTCCGCCTGGGCGGCGGCTTTCGGATGGGGCCGTTCGAGCTGATGGACTTGGTCGGGATCGACACCAACCACGCGGTGGCCGAGCACTTCCACCGCCAGACCTACGGCGAGCCGCGCTACCGGCCGTCGCCGCTGGCGGCGCGGATGGTGGCCGCGGGCGACCTGGGACGCAAGACCGGTCGCGGCTGGTACGCCTACGCCGACGGCAGCGACCATCGCCCGCCCGATCCAGAGCCGCCGCCGGTGGGCGGGGGGCAGGGGCGGGCGGTTGCGGTCATCGGCGACGGCGCGGTGGCCGAGACGCTGCGCGCCGCGCTGGACGGCGCGGGCTTCGACGTCGGCGCGCGCGCGAGCGAGCCGTGGCTGGCAGTGGGCTGCGACGGGCCGGTAGAGGGCGACCACCGGCTGGTGCTGGTGGCGGGCGGCTCGCTGCACCGGCTCGACCCGGGCGCGGCGGGCTTTCACCTGCTGCCGCCGCTGGCCGAGGGCGGGCTGGTGGAGCTGACCGCCACGGCCGCCACGCCGCCCGAGACGCTGAGCCGCGCGCGCGAGCTGGTGGCCGCGCTGGGCCAGCACGCCGAGCAGGTGGGTGACGCGCCGGGCCTGGTGCTCGGCCGGATCGTCTGCCAGCTGGTGAACGAGGCGGCGTTCCTGATCGGCGAGGGCAACGGCACGGCGGCCGACGTGGACGCTGGGCTGGAGCTGGGAGTGAACCACCCGCGCGGTCCGGTGGCGTGGTCACGCCAGATCGGGCTGGCGCATGTGACCAACGTGCTGGCGGCGCTGCAGCGGGAGCGCGGCGAGGCCTACCGGCCGGCGCCGCTCCTGGCCCAATGGGCGGCGCTTGGCGGCGCCTAGGAACCGACCGGCACCTTCAATGCGAAGCCGTTGCCGCCCGAGCGCTTGACCTCGTACAGCGCCCGGTCGGCGGCGGTGACCACCGGTTCGGGATCGATCTCGCCACTGAAGGGCGCCACCCCCACGCTCACCGTGACCGGCGAGCCGCCGGGCCCGAAGTCGAAGCGAAGCGACGACACCAACTCCACCAGCGAGCGGCCGAACAGCTCGGCGCCCGGGGCGTCCGTGTGGGGCAGGATCACGGCGAACTCATCGCCCCCCAGCCGGGCCACGATGTCCGATTTCCGGGCGCGGCCCGTGACCGCTTCGGCCACGCCCTTGAGCACTTGGTCGCCGGCCGCGTGGCCGTAGCCGTCGTTCACCGCCTTGAAGCCGTCCAGGTCGAACAGCACCAGTGACCCCGGGGGGTCGTAGCGGGCGCTGTGGCCAAGGCTCTGCTCCAGCGCCTCGCCGAAGCGGCGGCGGTTGTAGAGCTGGGTGAGCATGTCGCGCTCGGCCAGGTTGCGGTGTTCGGTCACGTCCTGGAACTGGCCCATCCAGCTGATCGGCCGGCCGTTCTCGTCGCGCATGAAGGTCAGGCTGGCGATCACCCAGACCTCGTCCCCGCCGGGCCGCACGAACCGCTTCTCGGTCTGGTGCACGGAGATCTCGCCGGCCAGGATGCGCGTGGCGGCGTCGCGGTCCGCCTGGCGGTCGTCGGGGTGGGTCAGCTCCTGGTCGCGCAGCTTGACCAGCTCATCGCGGTCGCGCCCGAGCATGGCGGTCATGGCGTCGTTCACGCGCACGAAGTAGCCATCCGTGTCGTACAGCGCCATGCCCAGCGGGGACTGGTCGAAGGCCGCGTCGAAGTAGCTCATGGCCAGGCTGGCCACGCTGCCGTCCACGTTGCGGTCGCGGAGCGTGACCAGGATCCGGGCGGGCGGGCCCGGGTCGATCATGCGGCCGCTGGCGTCCAGCGGGAATGGCGTGCCGTCGCGGCGGCGGCCTTGGAAGGCGGCACGCCAGACAGCGTCACCCGGCGTGGCTGCCATGGTCTCGGTGACCGAGCCGGCATCGGGCACCAGGTCCGCCAGGGCAGTGCACGTCAACCGGTCCGCGTCCACCGCCAGGCACCGGGCCGCGAGCGCGTTGCCCTGGTGCACCGTCCCCCGCTCGTCGATCACGAGCGCCGCTTCCGGTAGATGCTCGATCGACAGCACGACAGCACGATATACGCCCGCGTACCGCTACGATCCCCGCCGTGGAGCGGCGTGACACTCGCCTTCTGGTGGCTCTGGCGGCCGTTTCGGCCGCGCTGCTGCTGGCGTTCGCCGCCGGGGCCGTCGGCGGTCTGCTGCTGTACGTGGCGCCGGTGGCGCTGCTGGCGGCGCCACTGCTGACAGGCCGCTACGTGGGCGAGCAGTCGATCGAGAGGCTGGCCGCGCGCCGGGTGGCCAGGCCCTCGCGCCGGACCGCTGCTCCCCTTGAGGTCATCGTCCGCAGCGCCGGCCGGGCGTTCCCGCGCGGTGGCCTGTTGCTGGCCGCGTGGCTGGCCGAGCGCGGCCCGCCCACGCTCGACCCTGCCCGCTAGTCCCCGGCGCCATAGGCGGACGGGGACTCCCGACCGCAATGGAGACCCGTGTCGCTTTCGACCCGTGGCATTGCGGCGCCGCTGTTCGTGGCGCTCGCGCTGCTCGCACCCAATGCCCTCGCCCACGGCGGGGGCAGCGTCAACTACATATCCACCGTTCGCTCGGCGCCGGATGCCCCGGGCGTCACAGCCACCGTGCAGGACCGCGACGACCGTCTTCAGGTGCGCAACAGTGGCCGCGCCACGGTCACCATCTACGGCTACAACCGTGAGCCGTACGCGCGCATCCAGCCCGGGGGGCGCGTGCAGGTCAACCAGCGCTCGCCCGCGCTGTACCTGAACGAGGACCGCTTCGCCCAGGTCGACGTGCCCCGGCGAGCCAGTGCCCGGGCGGCGCCCGTTTGGAAGACGCTGGACAACACGGGCGCGTTCGACTGGCACGACCATCGCATCCACTGGATGGTCAAGGACCGCCCGGGCAAGGTCACCGACGCGGACGCGCGCACGAAGATCTTCGACTGGAAGGTGCCGGTGCGCGTGGACGGGCGGCGCGCAGACATCGCCGGCGACCTGTTCTGGGTGCCCAAGCCCGGCGGCAGCTTTCCGGCGGCGGCCGGGATCGCCCTGGCGCTGCTGGTGCTGGGCGGGGCTGCGCTGGTGCTGGTCGTCCGCCGCCGCCGTGGCCGGCGCGGACCGGTAGAGGAGGCCTGGTGAAGCGGGCGCTGGTCCTGTCGGTGGTGATCGCCGCGCTTGTGGCGCCGGCTACGGCGCTCGGGCACGCCACGGTCCAGTCCACGTTGCCGTCCCAGGGCGCCGCTCTGAAGGCTCAGCCGCGCCAGATCGTCTTCCGCTTCAGCGAGAACGTGGAGACGCAGTTCGGTGCGGTGCGCGTGTTCGATGCCGCCGGCAAGCGCGTGGACCGGGGCGCCACCACCCAGCCGACCGCTTCCAGTGCGGCGGTCAAGCTCAGAGCCGGTCTGCCGGAGGGCCCGTACACCGCCACCTATCGCGTCGTCTCGGCCGATTCGCATCCGATCTCCGGCGGCTACACGTTCACCGTGGGCCGCTCCTCCGGCCGGTCGGCGGCGGCGGTCGACAGCGTGATCGACGCGGGTGGCGCCGGGCCCGTGACCAGCACGGCGTTCGGCGTCGTCAAGGGTCTGGCCTATGCCGCCACGGCGCTCTTGATCGGGGGCGCCGTTTTCCTCTGGCTGGCGTGGCTGCCGGCGCTGCGCCGGGAGGCCGGCGCGGAGCCGCGCTGGCGGCGCGCGTCCGAGGCCGCGGCCGGGCGCGCCCGGTCGCTCGGCATCGGCGCGGCGGCGGCCGGGCTGGCCACCACGGCCGCCGGCATCGTGCTCCAGGGCGCGACCGCCGGGGGTACCTCGTTCTGGAGCGCGCTGGACCCCACCGTGATCCATGACGTCCTGGCCACGAGCTTCGGCTCCGCGTGGGCGCTGCGGCTGGCGGGCTTCGTCGCGCTGCTGGCGGTGTTGGCGCTCGGGCGTCCCGCACGGCCGGTTGTGGTCACCACCGTCCTGGCGCTGGGAGCCCTGGCCGTCACCCCGGCGCTCTCGGGTCACGCCAACGCCACCGACCCGCGTGCCGTGCTGCTGGGCATCGACGTGCTGCACGTGGCAGCCATGAGCGCGTGGGTGGGGGGCGTGGCGTTCCTGGTCGCGGTGGTCCCCGTGGCCACCCGCCTGCTGGAGCCGGGCGAGCGCAGCCGGCTTCTGGCCGGCGTGGTGGCGCGCTTCTCGACCATCGCGCTGATCTCGGTGGCTGCGCTGCTGACCACCGGCATCCTGCAGTCCGTCGTGCACCTGCAGTCCTTCGGGGAGCTGATCTCCAGCGGCTACGGGCGCGCGATCGCGATCAAGTCGGCGGCCGTGATCCTGTTGATCGCCGCGGGCGCCGCCAACCGCCGGCGGACCCTGCCACGCCTGCGGCGTGCGGCCGAGCACGGCGACAGCCCCGGCACGGCCGGGGTCGGCCTGCGGCGCGTGATCCGTGGTGAGCTGGCGCTGATGGCGATGGCCATCGCCGTCGCGGCCGTGCTGGTGGGCTACGCGCCACCGGCCACCTCGGCCGCCGGGCCGGTGTCGCTGAGTCGCGAGTTGGGTCCGGCCCGGCTGGAGCTGACGGTCTCGCCCGCTCGCGTGGGCAGCAACGAGATCCACCTCTACCTGTTCGATCGCCGCTCCGGCGCCCAGTACGACAGGCCCAAGGAGCTGACGGTGTCCGCCACCCAACGGCAGCGCCGGATCGGCCCCCTGGGGCTGCGTACCCGCAAGACCGGGCCCGGCCACTACACGATCCCGGCCGCCGACCTGGTGCCCGGCGGCGACTGGACGCTCCAGGTCCACGCGCGTGTCAGCGACTTCGACCAGTACTCGACCACGTTCGAGGTGCCCATCAGATGACCCACGAGACGAAGGAGAGCACATGAACAAGAAGACGATCACGGCCCTGGCCGCCGCCGGCCTGATGGCGGCACCCGCCATGGCCGACGCACACGTGACGGTGCAGCCGAAGGAGGCGCCGGCCGGCGGGTTCGCGCGGCTGGACGTTCGCGTTCCCAACGAGGAGCCGGACAAGGGCACGACCAAGGTGCAGCTGAAGATGCCCCCGGGGTTCATCTTCGCCTCGTACGAGCCGGTGCCCGGCTGGAAGGTGGATGTGAAGCGGGCCAAGCTGGCAAAGCCGATCGAGTCGCACGGCGAGGAGATCACCGAACAGGTGTCGGAGATCACGTGGACCGGCGACGGCAAGACCGGCGTGGTCAAGCCGGGCGAGTTCCAGGACTTCGGCCTGTCGCTCGGCATCCCCGACGGGAAGCCGGGCTCCAAGCTCACGTTCAAGGCGCTGCAGACCTACGAGGGAGGCAAGGTCGTGCGCTGGATCGGGGCGCCCGACGCCGACAAGCCGGCCGCTCAGGTCACCCTGACCGAGGACACCGCCGACGTCGCGCCGGCCAGCTCGGATTCCGGTGACGACGAAGACGACGGGCCGTCTACGGGCCTGGTGATCGTGGCGTTGGTGCTGGGCGCGGCCGGCGTCCTGACCGGCGGGGCCGCGCTGATGCGGAGCTCCTGACGCTTACGCGTCCAGGCTGTCGACCATCTGCAGCTCTTCGCCGGCGCGCGTCAGCGTGAAGACGCGGTTCGCCATGCCGCGCGGACGCACCACCAGGACGTCGCACTCCGCCGCCCGGCCGCGGTCGTTGGCTCTCAGGATTGTCCGCAGGCCGGCCAGGTCCAGGAAGTCGAGGTCCCTGAGGTCGAACACGAGTCGTCTGAGGCGGGGGGTCGTGGAGAGGCGGTCCAGGACGTTCTCGATCGGACCGACCCCCGCCAGGTCGAACTCTCCGGCGAGCCGCAGGACAAGTGTCTCGTCCGTCTCTTCGACGTCGAGGTCAAGGCTGTCGATCCGCGGGGGCGCGCCGGCTGCCGGCCGGTGGGACATGGGGCCAGCCATCTCACTACCCAAGCTACTCCACTTGCGTTCAGGCTGCCGCGAATCGCTTAAGCGCCCAGGCCGCGGGCGATGACCATGTGCTGGACCTCGTCGGTGCCCTCGCCGATGGTCAGGATCTTGGCGTCGCGGTAGAAGCGGCAGACGGGGTACTCCTCGATGTAGCCGTAGCCGCCGTGGATCTGGACGGCCTCCTCGGCGCAGCGCACGGCCAGGCGGCCGGTCTTGAGCTTGGCCATCGCGGCGGTCTGGGAGAAGTCGCGGCCCAGGTCCTTCTCGACCGCGGCCTTGTAGGTCAGGTAGCGGGCGGCGGCGATCTCGGTGGCCATGTCGGCCAGCTTGGTCTGGATGGCCTGGAACTTGGAGATCGACTGGCCGAAGGCCTGGCGCTCCTTGGCGTAGGCCACGGCCTCGTCCAGCGCGCCCTGGGCCAGCCCTACGCCCATCGCGGCCACGCCGATGCGGCCGATATCCAGCACCTTCAGGAACTGGCGGAAGCCCTGGCCGCGCGGGCCCAGCAGGTTCTCCTCGGGCACGCGAGCGCCGTCGAAGCTCAGCGGCCGGGTGTCCGAGGCGTTCCAGCCCATCTTGCGGTAGGGCTCGCCCGCCTCGTAGCCGGCGGTGCCGTTCTCCACGATCAGGTTGGAGATCTCCTTGTCGCCGGTGCGGGCGGTGATGGCCACGTGCCCCGAGATGTCGGTGCCGGCGTTGGTGATGAACTGCTTGGCGCCGTCGATCACCCACTCGCCGTCCTCCAGCTTCGCGCGCGTGCGCACGTTGCCGGCATCCGAGCCGGCCTCGGGCTCGGTCAGGCCGAACGCGCCCAGCTTGGTGCCGGCGCACAGGTCGGGCAGGTAGGTGTCCTTCTGGTCCTGGTTGCCGAACAGGTAGATCGGCTGGGTGCCCAGCGACGTGTGCGCGCACAGCGTGATGGCCACGCTGGAGTCGATCCGGGTCAGCTCCTCCACGCAGAGCGTGTACTGCAGCGTGGTGCCGCCCGCGCCGCCGACCTCCTCGGGGAACGGGATGCCCATCCAGCCGAGCGCGGCCATCTTGGCCACCAGCTCGTACGGGAACGACTTGGTGCGGTCCAGCTCCTCGGCCGCCGGGCCTACCTCCGAGACCGCGAAGTCGCGGACGGTCTGTTGCAGGAGCTTGGTGTCGTCATCGAGGTCGAAGTCCACGGTCGGGGAGAATATGGGCATGGCCTCCGAATTCACCCTTCGCCTGGATCCCAGCCCCGGGGCGCAGGACGAGGAGACGCTCATCGTGGCGGTGGACGGGCGCGAGGAGACCATGCGCCTGCACGAGTACGACCGCGTCTACTCCATCCCCGGCTTGTACGACGAGGTGTTGCGGCGGGTGGAGTACGCGTCGCCGGCCAAGGTCGCGGAGCTGCTGTTCGCCGTGACCACGCCCGGTGAGGTGCGGGCGCTGGACCTGGCCGCGGGCAACGGCGTCTCGGCCGACCCGCTGCTGGCGGGTGGCGCCGCCGCGTTGGTGGGCATGGACCTGATCCCCGAGGCGCGCGACGCGGCGCTGCGCGAGCGACCGGATGCATATGCCGAGTACGTGGCCGGCGATGTCGGGGAGCCCGGCCTGGTGGAGCGACTGGTCGCCGAGCACGGCCTGAACGCGCTGGCGTGCTCGGGCGGCATCTCGCACATCCCGGTCGAGGCGTTCGCGGTGGGCTGGGACGCGTTCCCGCCCGGGTCGTGGCTGGTGGCCACCGCCCGTGAGGACATGGACGAGTACGCCGCCGGCCTGGAGGACGTGTACAGCGAGCGGTTCGTGCACCGGCTGTCGTTCAGCGGGGAGCCGATCGAGTACACGGCCCTGCGCGGCCGCAAGCCGTGGAGCTGATCCCGCGCGAGCGGCGGGAGGTCGCGCCCGGGGCGGTGCACGTGCCCGACTGGCTGGGGATCGACGAACAGCGAACGCTGGTCGAGGCCTGCCGCGAATGGGCGCGCGGCCCGGCCCCGATGCGGCACACCAAGGTGCCCAGCGGCGGCACCATGTCGGTGCAGACGGTGTGCCTGGGCTGGCACTGGCTGCCCTACCGCTACTCGCGTACCGCCGACGACGTGGACGGCTCGCCGGTCACGCCGATGCCGGGGTCGCTGGCGGACATGGGCCGACGGGCGCTGGCAGACGCGTACGGCCAGGCGGCTGCCGCGGACTACGACCCCGATGCCGCGCTGGTGAACTTCTATGACGACGCCGCGAAGATGGGCCTGCATCAGGACAAGGAGGAGCGCTCGGACGCGCCTGTGGTGTCGCTGAGCATCGGCGACAGCTGCGTCTTCCGGTTCGGCAACCCAGCTCAGCGGGGCCGGCCCTACACCGACGTCGAGCTGCGCTCGGGCGACCTGTTCGTGTTCGGCGGCCCAGCCCGCTTCGCCTACCACGGCGTGCCCAAGGTGCTGCCCGGCACCGCGGATCCGGCGTGCGGGATGGAGTCCGGGCGGCTGAACCTGACGCTGCGGGTGACGGGACTGGAGGGTTAGGTGGGCGGAGAGTGGAACATTTGCCCGGTCATAGGCGGGCAAATGTTCCACTAGATCCGCCAGGCGCGTTTCCGGGCGCCTTTGACCCACCGCGGACGCCGACGGTAGACGCGATCTCGTGCCGCCGCTCAGGCGTCCAGCGAGCCGGGGTCGACCGGCACGTCGACCGCGTTCTCGCGCAGCGCCTCCATTGGCACGATTTCCAGCGCCCGCTCGTGGGTCGAGGCCAGCACCACGTACGCGGCGCTGCCCTCGCGGTGGGCGCGCAGCCAGTTGGCGGCGGTCACGCACCAGCGGTCGCCCGGCTGGAGGCCGGGGAAGCGGAACTGCGGCATAGGGCTGGTCAGGTCGTTGCCGATGCCCCGCTGGTGGTCCAGGAACTCCTCGGTGACCACGGCGCAGATGGTGTGGCTGCCCGCGTCGTCGGGCCCGGTGCGACAGCAGCCGTCGCGGAAGAAGCCGGTGACCGGGTCGGCTCCACAAGGCTCGAGGGCGCCGCCAAGCACGTTGCGCTCGCTCACGGCGGCCGGCATCACGAACCCACGGTCTGCGAGCGCGCGGTGTCCAGCAGCTCGTCGCGCGCCGCCAGCTTCACGCGCGGGCGGTCGGCGGCCTCGCCGCGCTCGCGCTCGAGGGCGTCGATGGCTCGCCAGCCCTCCACGGTCACCAGCGCCGGCGCCTTCTCGGCCAGCATCGCGTCGATGGCATCGAGGCCGGGCTCTGCCGGCGCCGGGAGCGAGTCCAGGTCCTCCAGCAGCAGCCCGACGGTCTCGTTGGCGTCGCGCTTGTTCGTGCCCAGGATTCCGGTGGGCCCGCGCTTGATCCAGCCGACGGCGTACACGCCCGGGACGGCGGCCCGGGAGCCGGCGTCCACCACCCGGCCCTGCTCGTTGGGCAGCACGTAGTTGCGCTCGTCGAACGGCACGTCGGGCAGCGGCACGGCGCGGTAGCCCACCGAGCGCAGCACCAGGTCGCACTCGATCGTCTCGGTGGTGTCGTCCGCGGCGCGGGCGCGCAGCGCGCCGGAGTCGTCCCGTTCGATCCGGTTGCGCTGGACCTCGATCGACTCCACCTTGCCGTCGCCGTGGATGGCCACCGGCGAGGTCAGGAAGCGCAGCTCGATCCGGCGCGCGGCGCCCGTGGGCTCGCGGGCCGCGAACTCGCGCAGCAGGTCCACGTTCTTGTGGGCGGTGAAGGTGCCCTCGTCCGCCAGCCACTCCTCGGAGACCGGGTCCAGCTGCGCGGCGACCGGGTCCACGATCAGGTCGACGCCGTCCAGGTGGCCCATCTCGCGAAGCTCGGCGCTGGTGAAGGCGGCCTGGGCCGGACCGCGGCGGCCCAGCACCAGCACCTCCTCGACGCCGCTGGCGGACAGGGCCTCAAGCGCATGGTCGGCGGTGTCGGTGCGCTCCAGCTCGGCGGCGCCGAGCGTGAGCATGCGGGCAACGTCGGCAGCCACGTTGCCGTTGCCGATGATCACCGCGCGCCGGCCCGACAGCGGCGGGTCGAGCTCACGCCGGTCCGGGTGGCCGTTGTACCAGCCCACGAAATCGGTGGCGGGCAGGGAACCGGGCAGGTCCTCGCCGGGGATGCCGAGCGACTTGTCGGTCTGCGCGCCCACGGCATAGATGACCGCGTCGTAGTGGCGCACCAGATCGGCGTGCGCGATGTCGGTGCCCACTTCCACGTTGCCCAGGAAGCGGCAGCGCGGGCCGAGCACATCGCGGTCGAAGGTCTCGTCCAGCCGCTTGATCTCGTGGTGGTCGGGCGCCACGCCGCCGCGCAGCAGACCCCATGGGGTGGGCAGCCGCTCGTACAGGTCCACGTCGGGGCCGCCGCCCACGCGCAGCAGCCGCGCCGCGGCGAACGCGCCCGCCGGCCCGGCGCCCACGATGGCCACCCGCCGCTCGCTCACTGCTTCACCGCGCGCTGGACGAAGAACTCGGCGTTCAGGTCCAGGGCGTAGTCGTACTTGTCGGGCACCTCATGGTCGGCGAAGATCGCGTCGACCGGACAGGCTTCCACGCAGGCATCGCAGTCGATGCACGTCTCCGGGTCGATGTAGAGCTGCTCCGCCGTCTCGAAGTCGGGTGCACCGGGGGTGGGGTGGATGCAGTCGGCGGGACAGACCTCGATGCAGACGTCGTCCTTGATGCAGTTGCCGGCGATCACATAGGCCATGGCCGCAAAAGTACTAGTCCCGGCCGGGGATCCGGGGTTTGGCTGCCTGTCGATTTCTTCCGCGCTCGCTCGACGCGGGTATAGAACGGGGCGAACGGCGTCCCACCAACCGACAGGAGACCCGAATGCGATTCATGGCCATGGTCAAGTCCACGCCCGACAGCGAGGCCGGTGTGATGCCCAGCGAGGAGCTGCTGCGTCAGATGGGCGATTTCAACGAGGAGATGGTCAAGGCCGGCGTGATGCTGGCCGGCGAGGGCCTGCAGCCCAGCTCGAAGGGCGCGCGCGTGGAGTTCGGCGGCGACCGGCCCGCGGTGCAGGACGGCCCGTTCGCCGAGTCCAAGGAGCTGATCGCCGGCTTCTGGCTGATGGAGTGCGACTCGCTGGAGGACTGCGTCGAGTGGATCAAGCGCACCCCGAACCCCGACGGCGTGCACGGCGAGATCGAGATCCGCCAGGTGTTCGAGTCCGAGGACTTCGGCGAGGAGTTCACGCCTGAGCTGCGCGAACAGGAGGAGCGCCTGCGGGCACGGGCCGAGGAGAACGCGAAATGAGGTTCGTCGTGTTCCGCAAGGCCGACGACTTCACCGAGGCCGGCGGCAAGCCCGATCGCGAGTTGCTTGACGCGATGCTGGCCTACAACCGCAGCATGATCGACGCCGGCGTGTTGCTCGAGGGGCTGGGCCTGAGGCCCAGCGTCGAGGGCGCGCGGGTGCTGTTCGACGGCGCGAAGACGACCGTCGTGGACGGCCCGTTCACCGAGTCCAAGGAGCTGGTGGCCGGCTACGCGGTGCTGCAGACGCGTACGCGCGAGGAAGCGGTCGAGTGGCTGCGGCGCTGGCCCGCCGAGGACTGCCCCGTCCGCCTGGAGCTGCGCCAGATCCTCGAGGAGGGCGATGTCTGAAGCGCTGTGCTGTAGTCGGGGACCGTGGCCGCGGTCTCCGATACGCACCGCGCGATCGACGCCGTCTGGCGGATCGAGTCGGCACGCCTGATCGCCGGGCTGGCGCGCATCGTGCGCGACGTGGGCCTGGCCGAGGACCTCGCGCAGGAGGCGCTGGTGGCGGCGCTGGAGCAGTGGCCCGAGGCCGGCATCCCCGACAACCCGGGGGCCTGGCTGATGGCCACCGCCAAGCACCGCGCGATCGACTCGATCCGGCACAGTCAGATGGCCGACCGCAAGCGCGAGCAGATCGCAGCCGAGATGGAAGTCATCCACGATCCGGACCTGGACGCGCAGGCCGACGACGACATCGGCGACGACCTGCTGACGCTGATCTTCACCGCCTGCCACCCGGTGCTCAGCAGCGAAGGCCGGATCGCGCTGACGCTGCGGCTGGTGGGCGCGCTGACCACGCCCGAGATCGCACGCGCGTTCTTGGTGCCCGAGAAGACGATGGCGCAGCGGATCGTGCGGGCCAAGAAGACGCTGAAGGAAGCCGGCGTGTCGTTCGAGACTCCGCACGGCGGCGAGCGCGATGAGCGGCTGGCATCGGTGCTGGAGGTGGTCTACGCCATCTTCAACGAGGGCTACTCGGCCACGGCGGGCGATGACTGGATGCGTCCGGCCCTGACCGAGGACGCGCTGCGGCTGGGGCGGATCCTCGCCGCCCTGGCGCCGGACGAGCCCGAGGTTCAAGGCCTGATGGCGCTGATGGAGATCCAGGCCTCACGGGCGAAGGCGCGCACCGACGCCGACGGCGTGCCGATCCTGTTGCTGGACCAGGACCGCTCGCACTGGGACCAGCTGCTGATCCGGCGCGGGCTGGCTGCGCTGGAGCGGGCGGCAGACCAGTCACCGGGCGGGGTGCCGGGCCCCTACACGCTGCAGGCCGCGATCGCAGCCTGCCACGCGCGGGCGCGGCGGCCCGAGGACACGGACTGGGAGCGCATCGCGCTGCTCTACGCCAACCTGGCCACCCGCACCGGGTCGCCGGTGGTGGAGCTCAACCGCGCCGTCGCGGTCGGCATGGCCTCCGGCCCCGAGGCAGGCCTGGCCGTGGTGGACGCCCTGGCCGCCGGCGGAGAGCTCGAGGGCTACCACCTGCTGCCGAGCGTGCGCGGGGACCTGCTCGACAAGCTCGGCCGCGCCGACGAGGCGCGTGCCGAGTTCGAGCGCGCCGCGGCGATGACCGCTAACCAGCGAGAGCGGGCTCTGCTGCTGGAGCGGGCAGCGGGAACAGCTCGATGAAGCGCTCGAAGCCCTGACGGTCGCCTTCCAGCGTCAGGTCTTCGTCGGCCACCATCTCGTCCACGCCGCGATAGCCGCGGATCAGCTCGATCAGGCTCGCATGCGAGCCGGTGATCGACACGTCCGCTGAGGCGGGCTCGCCGCGCTCCGCCACCAGCGCCCCGCCGGCGACGGTGGCGAAGAATTCCTGGCCGTCCAGCTTCATGGCCATCGTCAGCTCCAGGTCACCGGCCCGCTCGGGGTCGAACAGCGTGCGCAGCGAGAGCAGCTGGGCGTCGATGCTGATGCCCATCTCCGGGGTCGGCGCGGGCGCTTCAACGCCGCCCCAGCGTCCGAGCGCCACCAGCACAGGCTCGAGCGCGCGGCCCCTGGGCGTCAGCTCGTAGACCTGGGAGGCGGCGGGCGGCGCGAGCTTGCGCTTGACCAGGACGCCGCTGACCTCGAGGTCCTTGAGCCGCTGGGCCAGCACGTCGGGGCTGACGTGGGGCAGGCCGGTGCGAAGGTCGGTGAACCGCTTCGGGCCCAGCACCAGCTCGCGCACCACCATCAGCGCCCACCGCTCGCCGACCGTGTCCAGCGCCCGCGCGATCCCGCAGGCGTCGCCATATGAGCGCTTCTTGGAAGACATGGCCCAAGTGTAGCGCCATTTCCTACCTAGTGCTTGGAATAACCAACTACGGCTTGGTGCACGAACTCGAGCTTCTCGATGACCGGCGGCGTCAGCACGAACGGGTACAGGTCCTCGGCGCCCATGCTGCGGTTGAGCGCGTTCAGCGCGTACGTCAACGGCAGCCAGCCGGCCATCAGCGACGCGAACTCGTCGGCGCCCGCTTCCGCGGGCTTCGCCAGCCCGGGCGGTCCCTCTACCCGCACCCCGTAGGCCAGCGCGGTCTGCAGCGTGTCGGCTATGTGCAGGTAGTGGGCGAACGTCTCCGCCCAGTCCTCCCACGCGTGCATGGTCGCGTAGGCGGTCACGAATCGCCCGGGCCAGTCGGCAGGGGCCCCGCGCTCGTAGTGACGCTGCATCGCCGCCGCGTAGTCATCGCGCTCGTCGCCGAACAGCGCGCGGCAGGCGTCCCAGTCCGCGACCACGATCGGCTGGTAGTAGTGGCCGATCTCGTGCCGCAGGTGGCCCAGCACCGTGCGGTAGGGCTCGGCCATCTGCGCGCGCATCGCCTCGCGGTGGGCGTCGTCCACCTCGGCCAGGTCGATCGTCACCACGCCGTCGGCGTGCCCTGTGGTCACGGGCCCGTCGGCGCTCGAGAGCATGTCGAAGGTCAGGCCGCCGTCGGTCGGCAGCCCCAGCTCGGCCAGCTCGAACACCAGCCTCCGCTTGGCGGCCTCGGCCTCTGAGAAGCGGGCCAGCCCCGTGGCGTCGTCGTCGGCCGGGCGGGTGCGCGTCAGCGCGCAGGCGCGGCAGGGCCCGCCTTCGGTAGCCACGACGGCGTTGCAGGCCGCCGTGGCCTGGTGGGCGCAGCGGACCCGTTCGGACGGCCAGAACGCCACCAGGTTTCGCTCGTTCCAGTCGAACCCGTGCTCCGCGCCGCAGTGCAGACAGCGGTTGCTCTCGAACGGGGCCAGGCGATGGCAGTTGCCGCAGGTGAAGGCTCTCACCGCGCAAGCGTAGGATGCCGCGCGTGCCGACCGTTCAGCGGGTAGACCACGACGCCGTGACCGTGCTGCGGCTGGACCGGCCCGAGCGGCGCAACGCCATGGACTCGGAGCTGCTGGCCGAGCTGCTGGCGGCCGTGGAGGAGCTGGCCGCGCGCGACGACGTGCGCGTGCTGGTGTTCTCGACGACATCGGAGCAGGCGCTGTCGGCGGGCGCCGACGTTGCCGAGCAGCTGGACGACGCCGCCGGCGTAGCCCGGATGGAGGCGTTCACCCGCATGTATGCCGCGGTGGAGGCCTTCCCGGTGCCCACCGTGGCCGTGTGCGTGGGCAACGTCGTCGGCGCCGGCGCGGAGCTGGCGGCGGGCTGCGACCTGCGAGTGGGTGGCCACAACCTGAAGCTGGCCTGGGCCGGCGCGCGCCACGGGGTGCCCGTGGGCCCGGCGCGGCTGGTGCCGCTGGTGGGCCTCGGCCGCGCCAAGGAGCTGATCTACACCGGCCGCGTGGTCAGCGCCGGCGAGGCCGAGGAGATCGGCTTCCTACAGCGCGTGGTGCCCGCCGCCCGGGCCGAGGATGCGGCGCTGGAGCTGGCGCGCCAGGTGGCCGCCGGGCGGCCCGAAGGCCTGCGCCAGCTGAAGGCGATGTTCCGCCGGCTGGGCGCCGACGCCGACCGGGTGGCCTACGAGAACGAGCTGCTGATGGCGTTCCAGCGCGAAGGAGCGGGGCTGCCGCGGGGCGCCTAGCGCACCCGCAGGCTCAGCCGGCTCGACTTCCCGGCCGCGCCCAGCCGGTCAGTGGCCGTGGTCACGGTCACCCGGTGGCGCCCGGAGCGCAGCAGCGGCAGCTTGAGGCGAAAGCGGCCCTTCTTGGCCAGCGTCGTGATGCGCAGGATGCGCACCCAGCGGCCGGCGATGCGGCGCTCGACCGTGACCGTGACCTTCTGCTTCTTTCGCACGGGGATCGTCCGGCCGTGGACAACGGGCCGGGTGCGGCGGCGGATGTCTTTCTTGGCCATGGCCGCGCGGATGATGGGCTTCACCTGCAGCCGCACCGTCGGTGAACGCAGCTCGCCGCGGATGGGGGAGGCCAGGATGCGGGCGCGCAGCGCGCGCGAGTAGGGCACCACGACCTGGGTCGTCCAGCTGCCGTCGGCCGCGGTGGCGGTCTGGCTCTGGGTGATCCAGCCCTGTGCGGTGCGGGCCTGCACCTCCAGGCCGACACCGCTGGGGGGCGCGCCATCGGGGAAGACCAGCCGGCCGGTCACGACCGCCGGCGCCCCCTGGGCCACGCGCTGGCGGGGCAGCCGGATGCTCAACCCGGTGTCGAAGCTCTGGCCGCCGGCGCGGGCGCGCAGCGCGGGCAGCTGGTCGTACAGGGCGTCGCCCGGACAGCTGGTGGAGCATCCGTCGCGGTGGCCGGAGATGCGCTCGAAGCGGACCATTCGGCCGCTGGGGTAGCGGTTGGAGGCGCCGCCCGCCGAGCGCACACTGACGGTGCCCTGGGTCGGGACGCCGTGGATGGACAGCTTCCAGCCCAGCAGGGAGGCGATGGCGTTGAACGCCTCCGGCGTGACGTCGGTGGAGGTGTGGGTGCCAACGGACGCGACGCCGGTCGAGACCGAGTTCCAGCCCTGGGCCTGGGCGCCGATCACGGAGCGGTCGACGCCGCCGGCGCGGCCCTCGAACACCTGGCCGAAGCGGTCGACCAGGAAGTTGTAGCCGATGTCGCTCCAGCCATTGGAGCTCTGGTGGTAGCGCTGGATCCCGCGCACCACGGCCGGCGACTCGGCCTTGGTGTAGGTGTTCAGCGACACCGTGTGGTGCACGTAGGCCATCTGCACCGACCCGTAGCCGGGCGTGCCCTTGTACGAGGCGGCCCCCCACTGCGCGCGGGTGATGATCGTGGGGCCTGTCTGAGCCTTGCGGGCCGAGCTCGCCGTGCGACTCAACCCCCGGCGGCCGGCTACCACCATGTGCGCCCGCAGCCCGCGTGGGCGCCCCTTGGTGCGCAACTGGAACACGCGCGCGCCGCCGATCCAGGCTGGATCGGTGCCGTTTGCCTTCATACCGCGGTCGGGGCCGTGGTCCAGCGCGTTCGGCAGGTCCAGCCACCGGCTCCAGCGCCCGTGGCGGCGCACGCGCACCTGCACGGCTACGCCTCGGCCGGAGCGCCAGCGGGCGCCGATCAGGTCGAACGATCGGTGCGTGTGCACGGACTCGGAGGTCGTCCAGCCGGCGCGCGCCGCGCCTGCGGAGGGCAGCGGCACGTCGACGGCGAAGTGGTCGGTGGCAGCGCGCCGGGCCAGCGCGCCGCCGGGGGAGACGAGCGCGGGCGCCAGCGCCAGTCCGGCGCTGCCGGCCAGCGCCTGACGTCGCGTGAGGTCTCGGGCCATACGGACTCAACCCTGACAAGCACCTCCCGATGCGGTGGCGCCACGCAAGATCTGTTGCTTGCCGCCTGTCCCGGGCAGGCCCGTAACATCGTGAACGTGCCCGCCCCTGCCGAGCCGCGCGACGTACCCATCCTGGGCCGGATGATCCGCCTGGGTCAGCTTCTCAAGCTGGCCGGCACGATCGAAAGCGGCAGTGACGCACGGGCCCTGCTGGCCTCGGAGACGGTGCTGATCAACGGTGAGCCCGACGAGCGCCGCGGGCGCCAGCTGCACCACGGAGACGTGGTCAGCGTGGCCGGCGAGGAGCTGCGCGTGGTGGTGCCCGGGCAGGACGAGCAGGACACGCCAGCGAAGTAGGAGCGCATGGAGCGCCCCCTGGCCTTGGTCGCCGTGCTCATCGTCGGCGGGCTGATCGCCCTCCAGCCGCCCGTCAACTCCCAGCTGGCGCGCGAGACCAGCATCCTGGGTGCGGCGTTCATCAGCACCGCCATCTCGGCGCTCGTAATGGGCGTGATCTTCTTCGCCGCCGGCGGCGCGTCACAGCTGTCGTCGGTTCCTTCGGTGCCGCCGATCTACCTGACCGGCGGCCTGCTGGGCGCGGTGCTGGTCACGGTGTCGCTGGTGGCGGTGCGCACGCTGGGCGCGGGTGGGGTGGTGGCGGCCACCGTCACCACGCAGCTGATCGTCTCGGCCGTGCTGGACCGCTTCGGTGCGCTGGGCCTGGATGAGATCGGGCTGACGCCGCTGCGCGTGGTCGGCTTCGCCCTGCTGCTGTCCGGCACGCTGATGGTCACGATCCGGTAGCCGCCTACGCCGCCTCGAGCACCTCGCGCACCCCGTCGGGCAGCTGCGCCGACTTCTGGGTGGTGTAGTCGAAGCCCACCAGCCAGCCGTAGCCCTCCGCGACGGCGCGGTCGCCGACCGTCATCTCGAACGTGACCTGGAAGGCCGACCGGCGTATCTCGCCGATGCCGCAGCGCACCTGCACCTCTTCGTCGTAGTGCACGGGTGAGCGGTAGTTGATGTGGCACTCGGCGAAGATGAACCCGAACCCGCCGCCCTCGGAACCAGCCGGGTCGTAGTCGTTCGTCAGCTGGCGCAGGTAGGTGATCCGCGCCGTCTCGAAATAGCGCAGGAACACCACGTTGTTCAGGTGGCGCAGGGGGTCCAGGTCGCCGAAGCGGACGCGCTCGGTGTGGATGAACGGCTCGGGCACAGTCGGCACCTTACGCCCCGGCTAAGGTGCGCCGGTCATGTCGGAGCAGATGGACCTGTGGGAGGCGGTGCTGCTCGGCTTGGTCGAGGGGCTGACCGAGTTCCTGCCCGTCTCCTCGACGGGGCACCTGACCATCCTCGAGAAGCTGATGGGGTTCAACATCGACGACCCCGACGTGACCGCGTTCACGGCGATCATCCAGAGCGGCGCGGTGTTGGCCACGATTCTGTATCTGCGGAACGACATCGGACGCATCCTCGGCGCGCTGGCCGCGGGCGTGACCGACGCGCGCCGGCGCGACGGCCGGGACTTTCGCTTCGGCATCGCCGTGGCCGTTGGCTGCATCCCGATCGCCATCGTGGGGCTGGCGTTCAAGGACCAGATCGAGACCACGCTGCGCAGCCTGTGGTTCGTGGGCAGCGCGCTGATCCTCTGGAGCGGCGTCATGTACTACGCGGACTCGCACGCCACCCTGGAGCGCGGGGAGGACGACGTGCGCACCAAGGACACGCTGATCATCGGGATCGTCCAGTGCCTGGCGCTGATCCCCGGCGTGTCGCGCTCCGGCGCCACCATGTCGGCCGGCCTGCTGCGCGGGCTGGACCGGGTGACGGTGACGCGGCTGTCGTTCTTCCTGTCCATCCCCGCTCTGGGCGCGGCCACGATCCTCCAGGCCGCGACCGAGTACGACAACATCTCGACCGGCGTGGGCTGGGGGGCCACGCTGCTGGCCACGGCCGTCTCGTTCGTGGCCGCGTACATCGCCATCTCATGGCTGCTGGGCTACATCGCCAGCCACAACTACTCGGTATTCATCATCTACCGGGTCGGGTTGGGCGTGCTGGTGTTGGCGCTGGTGGCCTCGGGCGCGGTGGCCGCCACCTGAACGCCCAGCGCGCTGGTCAGGAGGACCTCGTCGGCGCCCAGCAGCGCATCCAGCGTCAACCGCTGCTCGCGCGCGTCCTCGTGCTCCGCCAGCAGCCGCGCGCGGCCCACCCCCGGCAGGATGCGCCCGTCCAGCGGCGGCGTGACCAGCGTGCCGCCGGATATGCGGGCGAACACGTTGGCGCCCCAGCTCTCCAGCACGTAGCCGTCCAGGTCCACCAGCAGCGGCAGCGCGGGCGCCGCTTCCTCCTTCAGCTCGTCGAGCAGCCGGCGGTCGATCCACTTGTGCGCGCCGATGCCCCCGGGGAGCGTGACGGGCGCGAGCGTTGGCGGCCGGCCGCCCGGCTTGGTCGGGCTGACGACGATCGCGGCGGGATCGGCGTTGCCAGGCACGTAGGTCACGCGCATTCGGCCGGGGCCGGCATGGGCGTCGGCGGCGTTCTCGATCTGTTCGGCCATGTCGGCGGGCAGCCGCGCGCCGTACAGCTCGGCGACGCTGGCGCCCAGTCGGGCGACGTGCGCGTCGGCGGCCACCGCGAGGCCGTCGCGAATCATCAGCGTGCTGAACACGCCGGCCTCAGGGTCGGGCCGCGGCGTCGGCTGGGGCCCACGACGAGCGATCTTTCGCGGATTTGCCTCGCTATGCGGGGCAAACCCGCGAGGATCGGCATGCGCGGCTCCGATCGCGCGCAGCAGCGGCTCGGCCTTTACCGCGCACTCGCGCGCCTCGGCCGCCGGGTTCGAATCGGCCACCACGCCGCCGCCCACACCCAGCCAGACGTCGGCGCCCGCGAACTCGAAGGTCCGGATGGCCACGCTCAGCTCCAGCCCGGCCACGGGCGAGGCGAAGCCGATTGCACCCGTGTATGCCTCGCGGCCGGTGCTCTCCAGCTCGGCGATCACGTTCTGGGCGGCGATCTTCGGCGCGCCCGTGACAGAGCCGGGCGGGAAGCACGCGCGCAGCAGGTCGGCGTCGCCCGCGCCTTCGCGCAGCTCGCCCGAGACCTCGGAAACCAGGTGCCACACGCCCGCGTGTGCGCGCGCCCGCGTGAGGGCGTCCACGGTCACGCTGCCCGGCCGGCAGACGCGCCCCAGGTCGTTGCGCATCAGGTCCACGATCATCGTGTTCTCGGCCCGGTCCTTCGCCGAGGCCTCGAGCTCGGCCGGGTCGTCCGAGCGCGGGCGCGTGCCCTTGATCGGCGCGCTGCGTACCCGGCGGCCGCGGCGCTCGAGGAACAGCTCGGGCGAAAGGCTGGCCACGGCCACGCCCTCGCTGCCGCCCACGAACGCCGCGCGATCGGGCGTCAGCGCCTCCACGCCCGCGGCGAACAGGTCGAGTGGATCGCCCTCCAGCCGCGACTCCAGTCGCAGGCACACGTTGGCCTGGAACAGGTCGCCGGCGTGGATGCGCTCGCGTGCGGCGTCCACCGCCAGCTCGTGCCCGCTCGATCCGGGCACCGAGGACCAGGGATCCGTGGCGAACGGCCGCGGCTCGGCCACACGGGCGCGCAGCTCGGCCTCGCGCGCCGCCAGCGCGTCGGCGCGCTCGGGCGTCCACAGGCACTCGAACCACCATTGCCCGTCGGCGTCCAGGCGCACCAGGTGGTCGTAGTAGGCCAGCTGGAAGTCGGGCAGGGGCGCCGGTCGCGGCGGCCCGGTGTCGAGCCGTTCGACCCGCCGTCCCAGCCGGTAGCCGAGCCAGCCGAACCAGCCCCCGCCGACGCCGCCTGCCCCCTGCGGGAGGTCGCCACCGACCGGGGGCAGCTCGTCCAGCAGCGCGAACGGATCGTCACCGGCGCCGGCCACGCGGACGGGCTCCGATCCGATCAGCGCCCCGCCGCCGGCCCACGCGCCGACCAGGGCGAACGGGTGCCGATCGCCGCGCACGAGGAGCGCGGCCCGCTCGGGCACCAGGTCCCAGCCGAGCTCGGTGCGCCGCGCTTCCACACAGGCATGATCGCGCACTAGGCTCCGCCCGCATGGCCCGTCACGGCATCTTCCTGGCCCCGTTCGACGAGCTGAGCGAGCCCGCGGAAGTGGCCGAGCTGGCTGCCCGCGCCGAGCAGGGGGGCTGGGACGGCTTCTTCCTCTGGGACCACGTGGAGTACCGCGCGCCGGTGAGGGCGGTGGCAGACCCGTGGATCACGCTGGCCGCGGTGGCGGTGGCCACCGAGCGCGTGACGATCGGGCCGCTGGTCACGCCGCTGGCCCGCCGCCGCCCCCACCAGCTGGCGCGCGAGACCGTGACGCTGGACCGCCTCAGCGACGGCCGGCTGGTGCTGGGGGCGGGGCTGGGCTCGCCCAACACCCCCGAGTTCGACCCCGGCCGGTTCGGCGAGGAGGGCGACCCCAAGGCCCGGGCGGTGCTGCTGGACGACGGGCTCGAGCGCCTGGCCGCCTACTGGGACGGCGACTTCGAGCCGCGGCCCGTTCAGCAGCCGCGGATCCCGGTCTGGATCGCCTCGCGCTGGCCCAGCCGGCGGCCGCTCAAGCGCGCAGCGCGCTGGGACGGCATGTTCCCGATCGAGCTGCCCGGCCCCGCTGAGCTGGCCGAGCTGGTGGCCGAGGCCCAGGCGCTGCGCACCGTGTCCGCTCCCCTCGATGTCGTGGTCGAGAACCCGGCGGGTACCGACTCAGCCCCTTGGGTCGCTGCCGGCGCCACCTGGTGTCTGACCGGCTTCGGCCCCCAGCCCACACGGGCCGAGGTCGAGCAGGCCATCGATGCCGGGCCCGCCTAGGCGGTCGAGCTAGCGCGGGCAGCGCCGCGTCGACGCCCGGCAGCCCTTGCGCTCGTAGGGCTTCCAGCCGCTCCCGCGACGGCGCTGGCCCAGCCACACCGCTCCGGCGCCGGCTCGTTTCTGCGCCGCCAGCAGCCGCTGGCCCTCGTATCCGGTGCGGGGCACCGCCTGGAGTAGTCCGGGCCGACCGCAGGCGCGCGCCGCCCCACGCGCGGTGGCCCGCCTGGCGATCCGCCACAGCCCGCCGGCATCCCGGCACGCCACGCGGTGGCGCTCGCCGCACGGGCGTGCGAACCAGCGCCCGCTAGCGCCCTGGATCGCGCAGTTGCGACCGGGCGCGGGCTCGGTGGCGGCCCAGCTCCATACCTGCGCTGTCAGGCGCGGGTCGCCGCGCTCCAGCAGGTCGAAGCCCACCAGGTCCACGCCGCAGCGGGCCATCCGCGCCACCAGCGGCGGCGCGATCCGGCCGTGCCCGCTCCCGGTTGCGGCTCCGAGCCCGGTGGCATCCTCGTAGTAGCGCACCTGGCGCGAGTCGAACTCGGCACGCGTGTAGTCGGGGCCACAGTCCGGGAAGTCGCGGAAGGGCGCGTTGGTGGACGCCGTCAGGCGCTGGCGGTCGTCGTGCACATAGGCGGGCCAGCGGCTGCCCTCGCCGCAGTCGCCCATCAGCAGCAGCCGCTTCCCCGCGGCGCGGATCTGCCGGCGCGTGACCTCCAGCGGCAGCGGGTCACAGCGGGCACCGCGGCTGGGGGCCCGGTAGACCAGGTCGCCCACCACGGCGTCCAGGTCGGACGCGCCCATGTCATATCCGGCGGCGGTGTCCAGGTGGCCCTCCAGGTACAGCAGCAGCACCTGGCGCGGGTTGCGGTTCATCCAGCCCCGGATCTGGGTCAGCACCTGGCGGAAGCTCTTCTCCGTGCTGCAGCCGAGGTGCGGCCCGGTGGAGTGGCACAGCACGGGGCGGCCCAGGAACAGGTGCACGTCCAGCTCGAGGCTTCGGACGCCCTCGTCCAGCTGGTCCACCACCGGGATGTTCTGGTTGCGATCCTGGGGCGACAGCGCCACCCCCATCTCGGCCGGGCTGTTGTACGAGTTGTGCGTGAACACCCACGGGGCGTTTCGCATCGGCACGTCCCCCGCCAGCTCGTACTGCAGGTCCAGCTGGCGCAGCGTGTGGGTGCGGGTGTCTGCCGCGTCGGCCGGGACGACCGCGATCAGCAACCCCACCACCACAAGCACCGCCATCCCCGCTCCCCGCACGGGAGCCAGCCTAGACCTCAGGCCTGGTCGATGCGGAAGGTGGGTTGCGGCTACTGCTGCGGGGGCGCAGCCGGCGGCGGAGGCGGCGGAGGCGCAGCGGACGTGTCGGGCGTGGTGGCCACGTCGCCGCCGGGAGCCGGTGCTGCTGTGCCGCGCAGGGTGAAGTAGAGGACCGCGCCGACAAGGGCCGCGATGGGTGCCGTGAGGGTGTTGGCGATCACGCTGAAGATGATCCGGACGACCGTGCCCCCGATCGCCGCGCCGATGCCACCGAAGATGGCGCCGATCACGAACGAGATCAGGAAGGCGAGGATGATCACGCCGAACACGTTCCAGCCGTTGCCCTTGACCAGCTCGCGTGAACGACCGAGTGACTCGAAGACGCCGGCACGCTCGATCACGATTACCGGAGCGACGACGGCGAAGATCGTGAGCAGGTACAGGCCGGGCACCACCAGCAGGATGAGGCCGAACAGCACGAGGATGCCGACGACGATGCCGGCGCCGATCAGCGGCGCGATGACCGGCGCGGCCGAGCCGAGCAGGTCACCCGCGGAGTGGTCGCGCCGACCGTCCTGCACGTCCTCGACGAGCTTGACCACCATCCCCGTGTAGAGCGTGCTGGCGATGATGCTGGCCACCGTGGCCAGCAGGACCAGAAGCCCACCGAGAATGCCCTGCAGAATGCCGACGATCAGGAACAGCCCGAAGGCGACGGGGAGCAGCACGGATGCCTGCTCGCCGTAGATCGCGAACACCCTGCTGAAGACTCCGCCTACATCCACTCTGTTTTGCATGGGGCGGAACATACTCCGACTCCCGGCTCCGACCCCCGGCGGGCAGGAAACGTTGCAGCGGGGGGAGCCTCCCGAGGGCGGGCGAATCAGCCCGGCATGCACGAGCGTTCCGAGGAGACCCGGTTTTTCATCGTCGCCCTGATCGGGGGCCAGGCCGGCGCGGCCTTCGGCCTGCTGTTCCTGGGCGGGATGCTGTTTGCCCCGCTGCTGACCGCGCTGCTGGGAAGCGCGGCGGGACCGGCGTTCTTGATCGGTCGCGACCGGCTGCGCGCGTGGGCGGGCGAGCGCTATGTGCGCAGCGAGCTGCGCAACGGGCGCCAGGTCACCTCCAGCTGAGTCAGGTGGGCACCGGCCTCCGGGGGGCGGCATCGGCGATCACGTCGCCCCAGTCGGTGTCCTCCACGGGCGCCGGCTCGGTCTGCTCCAGGAACTCGCCCAGTACGCGCGCCAGCCCATCGGGGTCCTCCAGGTGCGGGAAGTGGGCCGCCTTCGGCAGGAGGTCGAAGCGGCTGTGAGGCACGGCGCGGTGGGCGAACTCGCCGTGGGCGACGGGGATGGTGTGGTCGCGGCCGCCCCAAACGATCTGGGTGGGTGTCGGGGCGTGCCCGAGTAGGTACAGACGGTCGCGCGCGCTGACGCGCTGGCCGCGCACGTCGATCACTGACCGCAGCGTCTGCAGGAACGCCTCGCGCTGGCCGGGGCCCGACAGCGGCTTCAGCGCCCGCGAGACCTGGCGGCCCACGGTGCCCGCCCCCGTCAGGGCGGCGACCACGCGCGGATGTGCCACGGCCCACAGCAGGGCCGATGCTCCGGGCAGCGCCGCGGACCGCAGCATCGGGCTTACCTCGGGCCCCAGGCCGCCGGCCGACACCAGCATCAGCCGGTCGGTGCGCTGGGGGAACTGCCAGAAGAACTGCATGGCCACGCCGCCGCCGTAGGAGTGGCCGATCATCGAGGCGCTGTCCACGCCCAGCGACGCCAGCAGGTCCCGGATCCGCGCGGCGTGGGCGCCCAGCGAGTAGTCGCCACGCGGGGAGGTGGAGTCGCCGTGGCCGATCAGGTCGGGCGCGATCACGGTGTAGCGATCGGCAAGCGCCTGCGCCACCTGCTGCCAGTGGCGCGAGGAGTTGACCATGCCGTGCACCAGCACCACGGGCGGGCCCTCGCCCGCCACCCGGTAGACCATTCTGTGGCCGTGCAGCTCGACGTCCCAGGCCGCGAAGTCCCTCAAGGGAGAACCTCGCTGCGCATCCGGCCGAGCCGGCCGCTTGCGCTCACGCGGGCATCCAGTTGGCCGGGAACGCGCCGGTCGGCACCTCGCCGCCGTAGTCGGGGAACCAGCGCCGCGCCACCTGCTCGGCCGGCCGGCCGTCGATCATGGCGCGCACGTCGCCGACCACCATCAGCACGCGGATCGTGGCGCCGATCTGCAGGTCGGCCGCAGTGGCCTGCTCGCCGCCGATCACGCCGTCCGCCACCAGCGCGTCCACGTGGTCGAGCTTGGCGGGCAGGCCCGCCAGGTCGCGCTCCAGCCGCTCGCCGCTGATGCCGTGGTACTTCCAGGTGCCGTGGATGAGCTTGATGGCGAAGTCGGTGCCCGCTCCGTCCAGGGGCCCGGCGCCGCCGAAGGTGCCCATCGCCTCGGGCCGGAAGTGCAGCGCGCCCCAGGGCAGTCGCCGGCCCAGATCCTGCAGCTCCTCGTCGCCCCATAGCTCGGCCTCGCGGACGGCGTCGGACGGGTACAGCACCGGCTCGGGCTGCAGTTCCTCGAGGCGCGCCAGGATCGCGCGCGAGCCGTGCACCTTCTCGTCGTCGATGGTCAGCCCGGGCACGGTCGTCTTGCCCTCGCCGTAGATCTTGGCCATCTCCTCGATGTGGCGCCCCGGGGTGAAGTCCACCCGCTCGAACTCCAGGCCCTTGAGCCTCAGCGCGGCGTCGGCGGTCATGCAGGGGTGGGAGGGGGCCAGGGCGTGCAGCGTCAGCGTGGGCATGCCCGGACCCTACGCGGTGGACGCCGGCGCGTGCAGGCGCTCCCACGCCTGCGCCAGCAGTGCGCTGAAGCCCTCCACGGGCTGGGCTCCCGCGCCACCCATGGTCCGCTCGACCACGAAGAACGGGACGGCCGAGATGCCGAAGCCGCGGGCCAGCTCCTGCTCGGCCCGTACCTCCTCGGCGAAGCGGTCGCCGGCCAGCAGGGCGGCCGTGTCATCGTCGGGGAGCCCGACCTCGGCAGCCAGGCGCGCCAGCGCCGCGTGGTCGCTCATCAACTCGCCCTCGGTCAGGTAGGCGCGCATCAGGCGCTCGTTCATGGCTTCCTGGCGATCGTGTGCCAGCCCGAGGTGGACCAGCCGGTGGGCGTCGAAGGTGTTGCCGGCGCGCACGCGATCGAAGCGCAGCTCGAGGCCTTCGCCCGCGCCCATCGCGGTCATCTCGTCGAGCATCTCCTGCGCCTCGCCGGGCGAGCGGCCGTACTTGCGCGCGAGCAGGCCGGCGTAGTCGCCCGGGCGCTCGGGAGGCGCGCCGGGGTCCAGCTCGAACGCCCGCCAGATCACCTGGACGCGGTCGCGGTGCTCGAAGCCGGACAGCGCCTGTTCGAACCGCCGCTTGCCCACGTAGCACCACGGGCAGGCGATGTCGGACCAGATCTCGACGTGCACGACGTCAGCGTAGTAACCGCGCCGCTGTCGTTGGTCGCCGGTGATTTGCTAAGGTAATTACCGACGCTAATGACTACTCTGGCAACTTCTACCACCAACCTCGCCCTTGCGGCCCGACTCCGCCTGGCCATCACCCGCACGGCCCGGCGGCTGCGCCAGGAGGCCGACGCCCACCTGACCCCGTCGCAGGTGGCGGCGTTGGTCACGATCGAGAAGCGCGGCCCGTTGACCCCCAGCGAGTTGGCCGACGTCGAGCGCATCCAGCGCCCGACCGCCACGCGCGTCGCCGCGCATCTGACCGAGCGCGGGCTGGTGCAGCGCGCCGACGACCCGCGCGACGGCCGGGTCAGCCTGCTCTCCGTGACCCCCGCGGGGCAGGCACTGCTGGACGAGGTGCGCTCACGCAAGAACGCCTACCTCGCTGACCGCATGGACGGCCTCTCCGCCGGCGACCGCGCGGCGCTGGAGCGCGCCGCCGACGTTCTCGAGCGGATGCTGGACGAGCGCCAGTGACCGCCGCGCTGCGCAAGTCGTTCCTGTCCCTGGCGGTGCCGAACTACCGCCGCTACTTCACCGGCCAGGTGGTGTCGCTGAGCGGCAACTGGGTGCAGATCGTGGCCGAGACCTGGCTGATCCTGCGCCTGACCCAGAGCGGCGTGGCGGTGGGCCTGCTGGCCGCACTGCAGTTCGCGCCGATGCTGGTCATGGGCGCCTACGGCGGGCTGCTGGCCGACCGCTTCGACAAGCGCAAGCTGCTGATGATCACCCAGCTGGGCATGGTGGTGCCCGCGCTGGTGCTGTTCGCCGTGACGGTCAGCGGCGTGGTGACGCCCTGGATGGTGTTCGCCCTGGTGCTGGTGCGCGGGAGCGTGAACGCGCTCGACAACCCCGCCCGGCAGAGCTTCGTGATCGAGATGGTCGGCCCCGACCGGGTGGTCAACGCGGTCAGCCTGAACAGCGTGATCGTGCACTGCGCCCGGATGGTCGGCCCGGCCATCGCGGGTGTGCTGATCGCCACCGTGGGCGTGGAGCCGTGCTTTCTGATCAACGCCGTCTCGTTCCTGGCGATGCTGGTGGCGCTGCGGCGGATGGACGCCGCCACGCTGGCCACTCCCGAGCCCGTACCGCGCCGCCCGCGCGCGCTGCGCGAAGGCCTGGCCTACGTGGCGCGCACGCCGGCGCTGGCGTTACCGCTGGCGATGATGGCGCTGGTGGGCACGCTGGGCTTCAACTTCCAGGTGCTGCTGCCGCTGCTGGCGAAGTTCACCTTCGAGGGCGGCCCTGCCACCTACGCCGCGCTGGTCTCGGCCATGGCCGTGGGTTCGCTCGCCGGTGCGCTCACCTCCGGCGCGCGTGGGCGCGTTTCCACAGGGCTGCTCGTGGGCGCCAGCAGCGCCTTCGGCCTGGCGACCGTGCTGGTGGCGTTGGCCCCCACGCTCACGACGGCAGTGATCGCCCTGGCCCTGACCGGCGCGGCCAGCGTGACTTTCGCGGCGGGGGTGAACTCGACTCTCCAGCTCGAGGTGGCGCCGGACATGCGCGGTCGCGTGATGGCGCTCTACTCGGTGGTGTTTTTGGGCTCGACGCCCATCGGCGGGCCGCTGGCCGGCTGGGTGGCCGAGGTGGCCGACCCGCGCGCCGGCCTGATGCTGGGTGCGGTCGCCGCGCTTGCCGCGGCCGGCGGTGCCTTGGCGTTCTCGCTCCGGCACCCGCTGAAGCGCGGGTTTGTTTCCACGCCCGTGTAGGGGTAGCTAGGGCGTGGGGCAGGGGTGGAAAGAGGGTGGAGATGGCTGCACAGAAGAAGTCAAGGTCGTCCTCGAACAGACATGGTTCGAGTTCAGGCACAGGCGGCGGACGCGTTCCGCCCCGAAGGTCCCCGACTACTCGGTCGCGAATCCGTCGAAGATCCCGGACGGCCCCGACGTACTGATGGACGTGCCCGTGGTCAAGGTCGATGAGATCGACCTGAAGGTCGAAGACCTCCACGCCCAGATCGCCGTGATGCCGAGGTGCGCGAGCTGGTGCAGATCAACGTGTGGGCGGACGTCCGGATCGAGAACGTGGAGCTGAAGATCGAGGGCGTGGAGGCCCAGGCGCTGCTTAAGGCGCGCCTGAACAACGTCAGCTCGATCCTCGAACGGGTGCTGATCTCGCTGGACCGTAACCCCGAGCTGCTGGAGAGCGTGGGCCAGGCCCTGCGGGATGTGGGCAGCGGCACGGGATCCTCGTCAACGATGTGAGGTCGGCGGCCGAGGGCTGACACGTGGCGTCAGACCGCTCAGACGACGAGCAGCCACCGTCCGTTGAAATCGGGGCCTCGGCACGCGCCAAGCGCCTGCGGCTCGAGCAGGAGCCCGAGACGCGGGTGCGTCATCGGGGCGACTACGACGCGGAGACGCTGAACGAGCGGGAGAACCTGCCCAGGCAGGTCGAGGCCGGCGAGACCTACCGCGACGTGACCGTCCGATGGCACACCAAGGTGTGGCCCAAGGACGAGCCCGACCAGCACCGACTAGCGCAGTCGCCGCACCCGCAGCTCCCGCGCCTCGATCTGACGCTGGCCGTGCGACCCGCGGTACACCGGCCCGGACGCGGTCACGAGATCGCCTGTACGCGGGAGCGGGTCGGGCCGCAGCGCGGGGGCGACGTCGATCACCGACAGCCCGGGCCCGGTGACCCGGCCTCCGGCAAGCACGAGGTGGGCGTCGCCGTCGCCGTCGGGGTCGACCTTCTCGACGTAGACCACGCGGCCTGTGGCACTGGCACAGTTGGGCGCGCCGGCCGGACAGCGCGCCCGGGCGCCAGCGACGGGCGCTTCTGCGGCTTCTCGGGCGCGGTGCGTACGCGGTCCGGGGGAGGCGGAGCCTGCGCAGTGTCCTCGTCATCTCCGCAGGCGCCGACCAGCAGAGCCAGGCCCGCCGCGAGGGTGGCCGCCCGCCTCACTACTCCACGTTCTTGAGCCGCCGCGCGCGCTTGACGCGCTCGTTCTTCTCCAGGTCGAGCTTGCGCAACCGCACCGCTCCGGGGGTGACCTCCACGCACTCGTCCTCGCGCAGGAACTCCAGTGCCTGGTCCAGGCTCAGCGTGCGGTGGGGCACCAGCCGCACCAGCACATCGGAGGTCGCCGAGCGGATGTTCGTCAGGTGCTTTTCCTTGACCGCGTTCACGTCCAGGTCGTCGGGCCGCGAGTTCTCGCCCACGATCATCCCCTCGTAGACCTCTTCGCCCGGGCCGACGAACATCGTGCCGCGCTCCTGCAGGTTGAACAGCGCGAACGAAGCCGTGTCGCCGCGGCGGTCAGCCACCAGCGACCCGGTGCCGCGCGTGCGCATCGTGCCGGCCCACGGCTCCCACCGCTCGAACACGTGGTGCATGATCCCGGTGCCGCGCGTCTCGGTCAGGAACTCGGTCCGGAAGCCGATCAGACCGCGTGCCGGCACCAGGTAGTCCATGCGCACCCAGCCGGTGCCGTGGTTGACCATCTGCTCCAGGCGGCCCTTGCGCAGGGCCATCATCTGGGTGATCACGCCCACGAAGTCCTCGGGCGTGTCGATGGCCAGCCGCTCGACCGGCTCGTGGTCCTTTCCGTCGATGTGGCGGATGACCACCTGCGGCTGGCCCACGGTCAGCTCGAAGCCCTCGCGGCGCATGATCTCCACCAGCACCGCCAGCTGCAGCTCGCCGCGGCCCTGGACCTCCCACGCGTCGGGCCGCTCGGTGTCGTTCACGCGGATCGACACGTTGCCCACGAGCTCCTGCTCCAGTCGTGCCTTGACCTGGCGTGCCGTCAGCTTCTTGCCGTCCTGCCCCGCCAGCGGCGAGGTGTTGATCCCGATGATCACCGACAGCGATGGCTCGTCGATCGCGGTCACCGGCAGCGGGTGCGGGTCCTCGAGGTCGGCCAGCGTCTCTCCGATGGTGATCTCGGGAATCCCGGCGATGGCGATGATCTCGCCCGGGCCGGCCTCGGCGGCATCCACGCGGTCCAGGTTCTCGGTGATGTAGAGGTTGCTGATGGTGGCGGTCTCGACCGACCCGTCCGCCTTGCACCAGGCCACCCGTTGACCCTGCTTGATGTGTCCCTGGCGGACACGGCAGAGGGCGAGCCGTCCCACGTACGGGGAGGCGTCCAGGTTGGTCACCTGCGCCTGCAGCGCGTGCCCCTCGTCGTACTCGGGAGCCGGAACCGTTTCCACGATCAGGTCCATCAGCGGCTTGAGGTCGGTGCCCTCCTGGCCTGGCTCCAGCGCCGCCCAGCCGGCCTTGGCGTTGGTGTAGACGATCGGGAAGTCGATCTGCGACTCGTCGGCGTCCAGGTCGAGGAACAGCTCGTAGACCTCGTCCACCACCTCGGCGATGCGGGCATCGGGGCGGTCGACCTTGTTCACCACCAGGATCACCGGCAGCCGCGCCTCCAGCGCCTTGCGCAGCACGAAGCGGGTCTGGGGCAGCGGACCCTCCGAGGCGTCCACCAGCAGCAGCACCCCGTCCACCATCGTCAGGCCGCGCTCCACCTCGCCGCCGAAGTCGGCGTGCCCGGGCGTGTCGACGATGTTCAGCTTGACCCCGGCGTGGTCCACGGCCGTGTTCTTGGCCAGGATCGTGATGCCCTTCTCACGCTCCAGGTCCATCGAGTCCATCACGCGGTCGTCCACGTCCTGGCCCTCGCGAAAGGCGCCGGACTGCCACAGCATGGCGTCCACGAGCGTGGTCTTGCCATGGTCGACGTGGGCGACGATGGCGGCATTGCGGATGTCTGTTCGCTGGGCCAAGGGCCGGGCAAGGTTAGTGTGACCCGCCATGGAGGCCCTGACCGTCTCTGCCCGCCACCGTCGCGCCGAGCGGATCGCCAACGGCATCCACGCACGATCGTCACCGCCGCGACTCTGGCTCGCGCACAGCTTCGCCACCGGCGTCGCCGCCCCCGCTACGGCGGAGAGCTCGGTCGAGGGTGGAGATGCTAGCCCGGCCGTGCGAGGTCGCTCGGCGGGCCCGTGGTCGGCGGTAGTCGACTCCGGTGTCCTGCCTGATCTGGGCCAGGATCTGCTCCACCGTCTTGGGTTTGACTGGCATCACCAGTCAAAGTCAGGATGGCGCCGGAGTTCGCCCCCTCAGGAACCGAGTTCGGCCTCCAGGTGAGAGCAGAGGGTTGTAGTGGCCAGAGCCACCACAACCCTCTCTCCTCCCTCAGGCCGTGACGGGGCGCGGCGCCGCGTAGCGCTCACCGCGGCCGCGCCGCTCGGCGATCCAGCGCAGCGGCGCCATCGAGGCGTGCTGGATGAACGCGGGCGGGAAGGCGCCCTGCACCTCGCACTTGAACTCGCGCGTGAACAGCGCCAGCTCCAGCGGCTTCGGCATGCCCTTCTTCGTGGTCTTGCCCTCCTCGGCCAGCGCCACCGCGGTCTCGAACAGGCGCTCCATCTGGAGCGCGGGACGGACCTCGACACGGGCCACGGCGGGCTCGTCGCCGGCGTTGGCGAACTTGTGGGCGGTGCCGGCGGGCACCGTGACCACGTCGCCGGCCTCGGCCACCACGGTCTTCAGGCCCTTGCGGAACTTCATCGTCCCGGCCAGCACCTCGAAGCGCTCCTCCTGCTCGGGGTGCACGTGCATCCCGGGCACGTGGCCGTCCGGGGTCAGCTCGACCTCGAAGGCCAGCAGCTCGCCGTTGGTGTCGGCGGCAGTCTGCTCGAAGCGGATGGTCTCGCCACTGACGGGGTTCTCGATGATCTGTCCTGCGTAAGCCATTGTGGATCTCCTGGGCCGGATTGCTTGATGGCTCCAGCATCGATCCGCGGCGGCTCGCTGAGATCAGCCTTGGCGACGATTCGCCATCGCCGGTTGGGATGGTCTTGGCGTACGACCTGAGGAGGAGGGCGAAACCCGCTCGCGCCCCTAGGAGAAAGCGCGAGCGGGTGCCCGAGGGCCGCCGGTCGGTCTAGCGGTGGCCCGAGAGGGCGGCGGCGGTGCTGCTCTCGTCCGGGCCGCCGGAGACCGTCACGCCGGTGGACGGAGAGCCGGCGGACACGGCCGCAGCGGTCGAGCTCTCGCTGGGACCGGCCGCGGCACGCGATCCGACGCTTGCGGCGACGCCGGTCTCCTCCGGGCCGCCGCCGGAGCGCAGGCTCGGCTGGGACTGGGCGCCTACCGACGAGCTGTCGCTGCTGGAGTCAGTGCCGATGGCGATGACCAGCACGACGGCTCCGGTGACCGCCAGCGCCACCAGCGCCGCGAGCCACGTGGCGCGCCGGGAGAGGTGGATGGGCGATGAGATGTGGGGGTGTGGGAAGTGCGACATGACCGACCTTTCTGGATGGGCTTGAATCCGTAAGCCCAGGTTGCGCTTAGCCGCTTTCAAGAACCCTGCAACGCGGTAACAGCCGTGTTACGGTCGCCGGGGGGACTCGCCCATGGACTTCAAGATCCTCGGGCCGCTCGAGGTAGATGACGGCGACGGACCGATCTCGCTGGGGGGCGTGAGGCAGCGGGCGCTCCTGGCGGTCCTGGTCCTGCGCGCAAACGAGGTGGTGTCCAGCGACCGGCTGATCGAGGAGCTCTGGGGTGGCTCCGGCGACGCATCGAAAGCGCTCCAGGTGGCGGTGTCGCGGTTGCGCAAGGTGCTGGAGCCCGCCGATCCGTTGGTCACGCGCCCGCCTGGCTACGAGCTCCGGCTCGAGCGAGGGCAGCTTGACCTCCATCGGTTCGAGGACGAGGCCAGAGCCGGCCGGAAAGCGCTCGCCTCCGGCGACCCGAAGCTCGCGCGAGCCAGGCTGGGGGAGGCTCTGGCCATCTGGCGCGGGCCGGCGCTGGCCGACCTCGCGTACGAACCGTTCGCCCAGGCGGAGTCCGCCCGGCTGGAGGAGCTGCGAGCCTCGGTGACCGAGGAGCGGATCGCCGCAGACCTGGAGCTGGGTCGCCACGCGGACCTGGTCGGCGAGCTCCAGGAGCTGGTCACGCGCCACCCCTTGCGCGAACGCCTGCGCCACCAGCTGATGCTGGCCCTCTACCGCTCCGGCCGCCAGGCCGACGCGCTCGAGGTCTACCGGGATGCCCGGCGGGCGCTCACGGACGAACTCGGGCTCGAGCCGGGCCGCGAGCTGCGGGAGCTCCAGGAGGCGATGCTGCGCCAGGACCCCGCGCTCGACTGGAACGCCCCCGCCGCCGCTCCGTCACGGGAGCCCACCGAGCGCGGCATCTTCGTCGGGCGCGAGCGCGAGCTGGCCGAGCTGACCGCTGGACTGGACGACGCGCTGGCCGGGCGCGGCAGGATGGTCTTCGTCGCGGGCGAGCCCGGAATCGGCAAGAGCCGGTTGGCCGACGAGCTGGTCGCGCAGGCCAGGGCCAGAGGTGCGCGAGTGGTGGTGGGTCGGTGCTGGGAGGCGGGCGGCGCGCCCGCGTATTGGCCGTGGGTGCAGTCGCTGCGCGCCTACAGCCGTGAGCTGAAGCCCGAGGCTCTGCGGGCGCAGCTCGGCACCGCCGGCGGCGGCCTGGCGCAGCTGTTGCCCGAGCTGGGCGAGCTGTTCAGTGACCTGCCACCGCCGCCGCCCCAGGACTCCGAGGGTGCGCGCTTTCGCCTGTTCGAGGCGGTCACCTCGTTCCTGCGCACCGCCGCCGACGACGGACCGGTGGTGCTGATGTTCGACGACGTCCATGCCGCCGACGAGCCGTCCCTGCTCCTGCTTCGGTTCCTCGCCCGCGAGATGGCCGACGTGCGCCTCCTGGTGGTCTGCGCCTTCCGGGACGTCGACCCCACATTGCAGGAGGCGCTGACCGCGACCCTGGTGGAGCTCGCAAGGGAACCGCACACGGCGAGAATCAGCCTGGGCGGCCTGTCCGAAGATGAGGTGCTCGGATACATCAAGCAATCGCTCGGCGTGACTCCGCCCGCCGAGCTGGTCGCGGCGATTCACCGCGAGACCGACGGCAACCCGTTGTTCGTGGTCGAGGTCGTACAGCTGCTGGCGGCCGACGGACAGATCGGCGAGCCGGGAGCCGAGCTGCGCATCCCGCCTGGGGTACGGGAGGTGATCGGCCGGCGGGTGGCTCGGCTTCCAGAGGCCTGCCGCGACCTCCTGGTGTCCGCGTCCGTGCTGGGGCGTGAGTTCGGGCTCGGCGCACTGGGCCGGCTCAGTGACCTTCCGCGTGAGGAGCTCTTGGACGCGCTGGACCAGGCGATGGCCGAGCGCGTGGTCACCGACGTTCCAGGCACCCGCGAGCGGCTGCGCTTCGGCCACGCCCTGATCAGGGACTCGCTCTATGACGCGCTGAACCCTGCGCGGCGGCAGTGGCTTCACGGGCAGGCCGCCGCCGCGCTTGAGGAGGTCTATGCCAACGACCTCGAGTCCAATCTCGCCGAGCTGGCGCACCATCTTTTCGCCGCCGATCCGGCCGCCGTGGCGCCCAAGGCCGTGGAGTACGCCCGGCGCGCGGGGGACCAGGCGGCTGCGCAGGCCGCCTATGAGGAGGCGGTCCGCCTGTACGCGATGGCGCTTACGCTCGTCGGCGGGGACGAGTCACGCTGCCGGCTGCTGCTGGCTCTGGGTGACGCCCAGGCGCGCGCCGGCGACACACCGGCGTCGAAGCGGTCGTTCCTGGATGCCGCCGACCTGGCGGACGACCTCGGCCTGACCGACCTTCTCACGCGAGCCGCCCTGGGATACGGTGGGCGGTTGGTATGGGAGGTGTCGCGGGGCGACGCCAATCACCTGGCGATCCTGGACCGCGCGCTGGCCGCGGCCGGCGACGAAGACAGCACTGCGCGGGTGCATTTGCTGGCCCGGATCGCCGGCGGACCGCTGCGCGAGGTCGGCCGCTCTCCCGAACGGAGGCACTCGTTGAGCGACCAGGCGCTGGCGATGGCGCGTCGGCTGGACGACCCGCGGACGCTTGCTTGGGCGCTCGCCGGCTATATCGCCGCCAACCACTCGCCCGAGTTCGCTCCGGCGCAGGTCGACCTGGCGACCGAACAGGTGGAGGTCGCCGTCGCTGTGGGCGACCTCGAACGGGCCGTCGAGGGGTACGAGCATCGTGCCTGCGCCCTGATCGACCTCGCACAGGTGTCAAGGGCAAAGGCGGACTACGCCGCCATGGAGGAGATTGCCGGTGCGCTGAGGCAGCCGACGCACGATTGGTTCGTGGCCGTGCACAAGGCGCTGTTCGCCCTCCTCGAGGGCAGGCTCGCGGAGGCGGAGGTGCTCAGCGCCAGAGCGCTCGAGGTTGGTGGGCGGGCCCAGAACTGGGACGCCCGCGTGTGCCACACGCTGCAGATGTTTGTGCTCCGGCGCGACCAAGGACGGCTCCGGGAGATCGAAGTGCTGGTGCGCCAGGTGGCTGGTGAGAACCCCACCTACCCGATCCTGCACTGTGCCCGGACGCTGATGGTGGCCGAGCTGGGGAATGTGGCCGAGGCGCGTGAGTCGATGGCCGGCCTCGTTGGCCACCTGACCTTCGACGAGGAGTGGCTGCTGGGTATGGGATTCCTGGCGGAGACGGCCCACCTGCTCCAGGACACCGAGTCCGCCGGCGTGATCTACGAGGCCATGCGGGCTTACCCCGACCGCGTGGCGATCGGCCTGCCCGAGGTCAGCACCGGCTCGGTCTCGCGCCCACTGGCGCTCCTGGCCACCACGCTCAGCCGCTGGGAGGACGCCGAACGGCACTTCGACAAGGCCTTGGAGGTGAACGAGCGAATCGGCGCCCGGTCGTGGTTGGCGCACACTCGGCACGACTACGCGGAGATGCTGACCAAACGCGATGGGCCCGGTGATGCGGAAAGGGCGCGCCGGCTCATGTCCGAGGCGCGCTCGGTTTACCGCGAGCTGGGCATCGCGCGCTGACAGGCCCTACAGCGTCACCGACCCCGATATGCACGTGGTGGTCTGGCCGCCGATCCAGATCGTTCCGTCCGGATCTTGGCTCACGTGCACGCGCCCCTCGCGCCCAAGTACCGTGCCCTGGCTGGCCACGTACGGCGCCTCCAGCCGGTTCGTGTCCAGGAGCCACCGCGCCAGCGAGGCGTTCAGGCTGCCGGTGACCGGGTCCTCCACCATTGCGCCGTCCTTGGGGAACAGCGCGCGCACCTCCGGCGAGCCGCCGGGGTGGAGGCCGACCAGTCCGACGTGGGCGTCCACGTAGCCCGGCCGCGCGGCCAGCACCGCCTCGGCCGACTCCAGCAGCAGTCCCACCCAACCGGGGCCGTTGTCGACCCACTGTGCTTCGACCACGTCGGCGCGCTCGACGCCGATGGCCGCGCACAGCTTTTCGACGAAGGACTCCTCGACCGGCCCCTCCCGAATCAGCGGCGGCGCCGCGAACGCCAGCGCCTCACCATCCCGCCGCACGGTCACGAGCCCCGCGGCGCACTCCTGCACCACCGTGTTGCCGGCGTGACCCGGATTCTCGGCGAGCCAGGCGTGGCAGGTCCCCAGCGTGGGGTGGCCCGCGAACGGCAGCTCCCTGGCGAGGTCGAAGATCCGCACCCGGTAGTCCGCCCCGGGAGCGGTCGGGGCCAGCACGAACGTGGTCTCCGACAGGTTCGTCCACGTGGCGAAGCGTGCCATGGCCCCGTCGTCCAGCCCTTGCCCGTCCAGCACCACAGCAACCGGGTTGCCCCGCTGGGGTGCGGAGGCGAAGACGTCAACCTGCGCGAACGGGCGCTCGCGCACGTCTATGACGCCGGCCGGGCGCCCGGGGCGACCAGGCCGCTCTCGTACGCCGCTACCACCGCCTGTACCCGGTCGTGCACGCCCAGTTTGAGCAGCACGCGCGTGACGTGGGTCTTCACCGTGGTCTCGGAAACGATCAGCTCCGCCGCGATCTCGGCGTTGGACATGCCGCGCGCGATCAGCTGCAGCACCTCCAGCTCGCGCGGGGTCAGCTCGTCGAACGACGGCGGTGGTGGGGCGTCGGCGGCGGGGGTCTTGGAGAACTCCTCGATCAGGCGGCGGGTCACGGTTGGCGCCAGCAGCGACTCGCCTGCGGCCACGAGGCGGATGCCGTTGACGAGTTGGTCGGCGGGCACGTCCTTGAGCAGGAAGCCGCTGGCGCCGGCCCGCAGCGCGTCGTAGACGTACTCGTCCAGGTCGAACGTGGTCAGCATCAGCACCCGCACCGGGTTGTCGTGGTCGGACGCGGCGATGATGCGGCGGGTGGCCTCGATGCCATCCATCTCCGGCATGCGGATGTCCATGAGCACCACGTTAGGGCTGAACCGCTTCGCGCTGTCGATGGCCTGGGTGCCGTCGGCGGACTCGCCCACCACCTCCTGCAGCACCCGGTACGCCGCCAGGTCCACGCCGGTGGCCAGCGCGGTCGGCTCGCCTTCCACCTGCAGGTGCACGGGCAACCCGTCTGCGCGGTGTCCATCATCCCAGCCGACGACCGGCCGTCCTCCAAAGGTAGGAGGGGGCGCGTCGCCAGGCGGGGCGGGTGTGGGGTGGATCGACGGTCACAGTGACCGTCGATCCACCCCACCGCTGGGTACCGTCCAGGTGATGGGTCGCAGGAACGACTGGGTGGCTGGCAAGTCGATGGCAATCGTCACCCGCGAGGTGGAGCTCGGCGAGACCGTTCCCGGCGACCAGGACGGCCACGTCCGCGAGACCTTCACCTTCTACGCCAACCGCTTCAGCCGGCGCCACTTCGAGCGCAAGCTCGAGGAGGCGGCCGAGCAGCTCGGGGTGGGGTATTCCGCCGAGGTCAAGGCCGGCCTGCTCCTCTGCGACATCGTGGTCACGGCCGAGGGCGAGGAGGACGGCGTGCGCCGCTTCGCCCGCTACGCCATCGGCCTCAGCGCGGCATCCGACGGCGACTCCGGCATCGCGGGGCCCTGACGTGCGCGAACTGATCCCGGGTCTCTGGCACTGGACGACGCCGCATCCGAACATCGGGCAGGACGTCAGCTCCTACTACGTCACCGAGGCGGCCACCGTACTGGACCCGATGGTCCCACCCGACGGGACGGCCGCGTTCGACGGCCTGCCCACCCCGGAGCACGTGGTGCTCACTTGCCGCCACCACAGTCGCGACCACGCGAGGTTCGTCGAAGCCTTCGGTGCCGATTTCCACGTAAGCGAGAACGGCGTCCACGAGTACCCGGGCGAGGAGGTGCGGGCGTTCGCCGTCGGCGATGAGGTCGTGCCCGGCATCACCGCGGTGGCCAACGGGCCGATCGCGCCCGATGACACCGTGCTGACGATCGACGTGCAGGGCGGCGCGCTGGCCTTCGCCGATTCGCTCATCAACGCGGGAGGCCGGGTGGGCTTCGTCCCCGACGGCCTGCTGGGCGACGACCCGGAGCAGGTGCGGGCAGACATCACCGCCGCGGTACGCGGGCTGCTGGACACGCAGGAGTTCGATCACGTGCTCTTCGCGCACGGCGATCCCGTGGTGGGCGGCGGCCGCGACGCGCTGACCCATCTGGTGCAAAATGCCCGCTGAGCGGGCTATTCCGGGCAGCCCTGCTACCGTCCGCCGGGTCGGGTTGCCAACCGTGGCGCCCGAGAGGTTCCGTTCCTAGCTGCGCTCACTGCGCGTCCGGGGTCGCTGGATCTCCCCAGATGCACACATAAGGAGTTGCAGTTCTATGTCTCAGAAGTCTTTCGCCGATCTCGGCGTGTCAAATGCCGTCGTGCGCGCCCTCTCGGAGCGCGGCTACGACGAACCCTTCGCAGTACAGCGGCTCGTCATCGAGGACATCCTCGACGGCCGCGACGTGCTTGCCCAGTCGCCCACCGGCTCGGGCAAGACCCTGGCCTTCGGCGTGCCGATGGCCGACCTGATCGAGGCAAACTCGCGCCGCCCGGCGGGCCTGATCCTGGCCCCGACCCGCGAGCTGGCGCTCCAGATCGTGGAGGAGCTGCACACCGTCGCGGCCGCCCGCGCGCTGTCGGTGGCGGTCGTGCACGGCGGCGTCGGCCTCGTTGCCCAGGCCAAGAAGGCCGCCCGCGCCCACATCGTGGTGGCCACCCCCGGCCGCCTCGAGGACCTGATGCAGCGCGGCGACATCACCCTCGAGCACGTCGAGATCCTGGTGCTGGACGAGGCCGACCGGATGCTGGACATGGGCTTCAAGCCCGCTGTCGACCGCATCGTGGCCAAGACGCCGGGCGATCGCCAGACCCTCTTCTTCTCGGCAACGCTCCAAGGCGAGGTCGGCCAGCAGGCCAAGGCGTTCACCCGCAACCCCGCCAAGCACACGCACACTCCGCCGGCGGAGAGCAAGGGCGACATCAGCCATCGCTTCGTGCACGTCTCGCACGACGCCAAGGTGGACCACCTGGTGCGTGAGCTCAACGAGGCCGAGCGCGGCCGCGCGCTGGTCTTTGTGCGCACCAAGCGCGGCGCCGACCGCCTGGTCAAGAAGCTCGACCGCGAGAAGGTGCGCGCGGTGGCCATGCACGGCAACAAGTCGCAGTCCCAGCGCCAGAAGGCGCTGGCGGCGTTCGAGAAGGGCACCGTGGACACGCTCGTGGCCACCGACGTGGCCGCCCGCGGCATCGACGTGCCGGACATCACCCACGTGATCAACTTCGATGCACCCGAGGACCGCGACACCTACACCCACCGCGTGGGCCGCACCGGCCGCGCGGGCAATACCGGCGCCGGGGTCAGCTTCGTCCTTGGCGACCAGGTGCGCGACATGCGCCAGATCGCCCGTGACCTTGGCCTGACCGACCAGTTCGACGCGGCCGACGGCACGCCGATCGCGGTCCCCTCCGACGGCATGCAGTCCAACCGCACGCGCGGCGGTGGCGGCGGCGGGGGCGGCGGCAACCGCAACCGAAACCGCAGCCGCAACGGCGGCTCCGGCGGCGGTGGCGGTGGCGGCAAGCCGAAGGCCGCGGCTCAGGGCTGGTCCTCGGACGGCCGCGGGCCCAGGCGCCAGGGGCGCCGCGCCCGCTGAGTACCTCGGTGCGGTGCTCGCTCGACCGCGTCAGCGCCAGCGCTTGCGCGCGCCGACCTTGAAGGTCTGGCCGCGCAGGCCGACGCAACCGATGCAGCCGACGCAGTCCTCACAGTCCACGCAGGCGATGCACAGCGCGCAGCGCTGGCACGCGATGCAGAGCAGCGTCCCGACGCAGGCGAACACCGAGGCGCCGGCGACCGTGAAGGCGCTGGCCACCACGCCGCTACTGCCGGCCGTGGCCGCACTGATCACCACGCCGGCGCTGCCCGCCGTCGCCGCGCTGGCCACGACCGCCGTGCTGGCGCGGGTGTAGGCGCTGCCGGACACCGCCACGCTGCGGCGGGTGTCGGCGCTGCCTGCCACGGCGGCGCTGCGGCGCGTGCCCGAGCTTCCCGCGACGGCCACGCTGCGCTTGGTGTCGACCGAGCCGGCGACCGCAGCGTCGGCGTCGGCTTGCTGCTTGGCATTGCGCTTCTTCGACACGGTGCGTGCACGCTACCCGAGCCGGGTAGCGTTGGCGGTGATGGCAAAGCGCGACAAGGACCTCTACCGGCGGCTGCGCACCCACGGCGTCCGCAAGCGCGCTGCCCGGACCGCGGCGGAGGCCGACGCGAGCCCTGAAGCGCTTCGCGCGATCGCCCAGGAGCTGGGCGAGGCGGCCGACGCGCTCGAGGCGCGAGTTGCCGGCTCGCCCGATGGCGCGGATCCCGACGGCGAGCTGCGCGAGGCTGCTCGCCGCACCGCCGCCAAACAGGTCTGAGCGCGCAGGTCACCGGTACGGTCCCTGTCGTGACCACGACCGACCCCGCGCCGCCGCTGTGGGCGCCCTCCGAAGACCGCATCGCACGCACCAACCTGGCTCGCTACCAGCGCTGGCTGGCGGCCGAGCGCGGGGTGCCCTCCGATGACTACGCCTCGCTGTGGCAGTGGTCGGTGGACAACCTGGAGGACTTCTGGGCCTCGATCTGGGACTACTTCGAGGTGCGAGCCGAGACGCCCTTCGAGCGCGTGCTGGGGTCGCGCGAGATGCCGGGTGCGGAGTGGTTCACCGGCGCGCGCCTGTCCTATGCCCAGCACGTCCTGGAGCGCCACGACGACTCGGCTGTGGCGCTGCACCACGCATCGGAGCTGCGCGAGCTGGACACCGTCACGTGGGGTGAGCTGCGCGAGCAGGTCGCGCGGATCGCCGCGGGCCTGAAGGCCCTGGGCGTCGAACCGGGCGACCGGGTCGTGGCCTACATGCCCAACATCGCCGAGGCGCTGGCCGCGTTCCTGGCCTGCTCGGCGATCGGGGCGGTGTGGTCGTCCTGCTCGCCGGACTTCGGCGCCAAGTCGGTGGTCGACCGCTTCGCACAGATCGAGCCGAAGGTGCTGCTGGCCGTGGACGGCTACCGCTACAACGGCAAGGACTTCGACAGGCGCCAGACCGTGGAGGGCATCGCGGCCGAGATCGGCGCGCCGGTGGTGTGGCTGGGCTACCTGGACGGCTCCGGCTGGCAGGACGGCTTCCTGGGCGAAGAGGGCGCCGAGCTGGAGTTCGTCCAGCTGCCGTTCGACCACCCGCTGTGGGTGCTCTACAGCTCGGGCACCACCGGTCTGCCCAAGGCGATCGTGCACGGCCAGGGCGGCATCCTGCTGGAGCACCTGAAGGAGATGTTCCTGCACTTGGACGCGCAGAAGGGCGACCGCGTGTTCTGGTTCACGACCACCGGCTGGATGATGTGGAACTTCCTGGTCGGCGTGCTGCTCACCGACGCCGAGATCGTGCTGTACGACGGCAGCCCAGGACACCCCGACCTGGGCGTGCTGTGGGACCTGGCCGAGCGGACGGGCACCACCACGTTCGGCACCTCGGCCGCCTTCCTGGCGTCGTGCATGAAGGAGGGCATCGAGCCGGGTGAGGGGCGCGACCTGTCCGAGCTGACCGCGGTCGGCTCCACGGGCTCACCGCTGTCGCCCGAGGGCTTCCAGTGGGTCTACGACCACGTGGGCGCCGACACCTGGCTGTTCTCCACCTCCGGAGGCACCGACGTGTGCACGGCATTCGTCGGCGGCGTGCCGACCCTGCCGGTGTACATCGGCCAGCTGCAGGGCCGCGCGCTGGGCTGCGCGGTGCAGTCGTGGGACGAGGACGGCAAGCAGCTGACCGGCGAGGTCGGCGAGCTGGTGATCACCGAGCCGATGCCCTCGATGCCGATCGAGCTCTGGAACGACGACGACGGCTCGCGCATGCGCGAGAGCTACTTCGAGATGTACCCGGGCACCTGGCGCCACGGCGACTGGATCGAGATCACCGAGCGCGGCACCGCCATCATCTACGGCCGCTCGGACTCGACCATCAACCGTGGCGGCGTGCGGATGGGCACGTCCGAGATCTACCGCGCGGTGCTGGATATCGACGAGATCACCGACGCGCTGGTGGTGGACGTGCCGCGCGAAGGCGAGGAGAACTGGATGCCGCTGTTCGTGGTCCTGCGCGACAGCGCCCAGCTCGACGACGACCTCAAGCGGCGGATCGCCAAGCAGATCCGCGAGTACTGCTCGCCCCGCCACGTGCCGAACGATGTCTACGCAGTCGAAGAGGTGCCGCGCACCCTGTCCGGCAAGGTGCTGGAGGTGCCGGTCAAGAAGATCCTGTCGGGCACGCCCCCCGAGCAGGCGGCCAGCCGCGACTCGCTGGCCAACCCGGCGGCGCTGGACTGGTTCGCGGAACTGGCCCGCTGATGGCCGCCGACGTGGTGATCACCGAGTTCACCGACCCCGCCTGCCCGTGGGCCTATTCCGCCGAGCCGTTCCGTCACCGGCTCCGCTGGCTCTACGGCGACGAGGCGATCGACTGGAAGGTCAACGTGGTGGTCCTTTCCGAGAGCCCGGAGGAGTACGAGGAGAAGGGCATGGACACCGGCAAGCTGAAGGCGGGCTACGAGAAGATCTCGCGCGAGCACGGAATGCCGATCGACACCACGGAGCGGCCGCGGATGGTGGCCACCGTCGTGGCCTGCCGGGCCGTGGTGGCCGCCCGCCTGTTCGCGCCCGACCTCGAGCGCCGGCTGCTGCGCGCCCTGCGGGTGCTGTGCTTCGAGGGGTCCCTGATCGACGAGCCCGAGACCATCACCGCGGCGGCCACGCGTGCCGGGCTGGATGCGGACGAGCTGCAGGGCTGGATGGCGTCCGACGAGGTCGAGCAGGTGCTGCGCGAGGACATGGCCCGCGCCCGCGAGCCGATGCCTGCCGCCCGCGTGCTGGACGACCGGCTGGCCAACTGGTCCGGCGGCCGGCGCTACACCTGCCCCTCGTATGAGGTCGAGCGGGTGTCCGACGGCGTGCGCATCTCCGTCCCCGGCTTCCAGCCATTCGCCGCCTACGACGTGCTGCTGGCCAACCTGGTCCCGGACCTGGGGCGCCGCGGCGAGCCGGTCGGAGTCCAAGAGGTCCTGGCCTGGGCCGGCTTCCCGCTGGCCACCCGCGAGGTGGCCGAGATCTGCGAGCTGGACGACCGCGATGCCCGCGAGCAGCTCGGGCACGTGGCCATCGAGCACCACGTGGGCGCCGACGGGTTCTGGTCGCTGGCGGCCTAGGCCGCCGCCTGCTTCTCCAGCCGCTCCGCCAGCCGGTCCATTCCCAGCTCGCGCGCAGCGGCGGCGCCGCCGGCGAAGTCGATCGCCCGGTCAGGCGGGCGCTCTACCGCGGGCGGGCGCAGTGTGGCGATGTCGCGAAAGGCGCGCAGCTCGCCGGCCACGGCGGCGAGCGTGGAGGGCGCGTCGCCGGACTCGGCCTCATCCAGCGCCGCCTCCAACGTCCCGGAGCGCTTCAGGATCTCCGCCGCGCGCTTCTCGCCGATGCCCTTGGCGCCCGGCAGTCCGTCCGAGGGATCGCCGCGCAGGGCGATGAAGTCCGGCACCTGCTCGGGGTCGACCCCGTAGCGCTTGCGAACCTCGGCGGGATCGATCCGCTCCGGCCCCTTCTTGCCGCGGCCGCCCAGCAGTGCCACGCGCACCTTGTCGGTGGCGCACTGGAACAGATCGCGGTCGCCGGTCAGGATCACCGCTTCGCCGCCGGCCGCCTGTTCCTCCAGGGCGTAGGCACCCAGCAGGTCGTCTGCCTCCAGCTCGGCGTCGTACGCGCCCGCCCAGCCCATGGCCTCGTAGAGGGCGGGCGCGCGCTCCCACTGCCACGCCAGGTCGCGCGGCATCGGCGGGCGGTGGGCGTGGTACGCCGGGTAGAGATCGGTGCGGTATGGCGCGGCATCCGGGCCCATGCAGCAGACGGTGGCGCGGGCGGCCTCGTCCTGGGCCGCCGAGAGGATGGCGTTGACCGAGCCCAGCAGCGCGTTCACCGGCTTGCCGTCGGATCCCTTGATCTTGTCCGGCAGGGCGAAGAAGGCGCGGTAGAGCAGGTACGGGGCGTCGACCAGGAGAAGCGGACCCTTCACACGCGCGATGGTACGGTCTGCGACGTACGGCCGGGTGATGCCCGGTGAAGCGGTAGTGCAGGCGCTCGCAGTGGTAGCTCATGAGGTTCCCTCAGCGCGGTCGGCACGCACATGAAAGACAGTGGAGGATTTTCCACATGCCTACTGGCACCGTTAAGTGGTTCAGTGACGAGAAGGGCTTCGGCTTCATCACCCCGGACGATGGGGGCAAGGATCTCTTCGTGCACCACACGGGAATCTCAGGTGAGGGCTTCAAGAGCCTCACTGAAGGCGCGAAGGTCAACTTCGACGCCGAGTCGGGTGACAAGGGCCCCAAGGCCGTAAACGTCACCCAGTCGTAACTCTGTGAGCGCCCGGCTCCCCGCCTGAGGGCGCGGGGCCGGGTTCGCTCGCTTCTCCTCTGGCACACGGACCACTGGCCGCCTCGGCGGTTGGCTGCTCCTGGTGCACGGGCGGTGCCGACCGCCGCTCGTATGTCCGCGGTTGCGGCTGGTCGTAGACGCGCGGCTGTTGTTGGTGCGGCTCGCGTGTCGGCGCCGCGCCGCCGCTGGCGCTCCGCCGTGGGCTCGCGCTGGACCGCGGGTACGGTGGCGGCGGGGGCCCGCCCGGCCCGCCGCGTGGGCGTGGTGACGGGCCGGGCAGGGTTCGCGGCGGCGGTGCGGGTGGGAGTCGTCGAGCGCGCGGGCAGCGTGACCGCCGGCGTCGCCCGCTGGGCCGCGGTCGGCGCGCCGGCCTGCCGTTGGGGTGCCTTGCGCACCTGCGCCGCCGGATTCTCGGGCGCGCCGGCGGGCCGGGGACGCTCCACTGCCAGGCCGCCCGCCGCCACCCCGCCGGCGGCCACGGCCACGGCCGCCGTCTTGGCCGGTGCGCCGGCCGACACCAGGGCGTCGGCCACCGGGGCCAGCACCAGCCGGCGGGCGGTCGCGGCCGCCGCGGTCGCCACTAGAACCGCGGCGGCGCGCGCCCCACGCGCCCTGCGCACCGGGAGCCAGGAGCACAGGGCACACTCGGAACGGTGGTTGCGCAGGACCTTGCGCTCCAGCGCGCTGATTGCGGCGCCGTCGCGCACGGACTCGCCGAGTTCGCGGGCGCGGTGGCACTTCACGGGCGAGCGCAGCGCCAGGATCTCGTCGCGGAGATTGCCGCGGGCACGGAACAGCAGCGTTTCGACGGCGGTCACCGGTATGGCCAGCCGCTCGGCCACCTCGGCGTAGGACAGCTCGCACACCTCGCGCAGGTGCAGAGCCGAGCGCTGCGCGAAGGGCAGGTGCTCCAGCGCGGCGCGCACCTCGGCGCCCTCCGCCTCGGCAAGCACCCGGGCGTCGGGCTCGGGGCCGTCGTCGGCCAGCACCAGCTCGGCCATGTCCATCGGGACGGCCTTGCCCGCGGCGGACAACCGGTCGCTGCACTCGTTGCGCGCGATCGTGGCCAGCCACGGACCCAGCCGGCGCGGCCCGTTGCCGCGGTTGATCGCCATGAACGCGCGCAGGAACGTGACCTGGGTGGCGTCGTCGGCATCGGCAGGCGAGCGCAATCGCCGCAGGCACTGCGCATACACGCGGCCCCGGTGCCGGTCGTACAGGGCGGCGAAGTCCTCGACGCCGATGCCACTGGTCGTGGCCGACTTGCCCATCGCTCCCTCTCTCATCGCTGACCACCTGACGCCTTCGGCGTCACCAACCTTGCGCCGTTAGGAGGTCGAGCCTGGGCCAGGCGCCTAAGACGCCTGTAGGAGGCGCGCGGTGATGGCCTCGGCGCCGGCCCGCAGGTGCTCGAGCTCCGCCCCCGCCGGCGCCGGCCCGTCGCGCTTGGCCAGGCGCTTGCCGTCGGCGTCCAGCATCAGCGGTACGTGGCCGTAGCGCGGCTCCCGGAGGCCGAGCAGGCGTGCGATCAGCAGCTGGCGCGGGGTGGTGTCGAGCAGGTCGTCGCCGCGCACCACTTCGCCGATCGACTGGTCGGCGTCGTCCACGATCACGGCCAGGTTGTACGCGTAGGCGCCGTCCCAGCGCCGCAGCGTGATGTCGTCCACGGCCGTCTCGACCTGGCCGTGCAGCAGGTCGGTGAACCCCACCCGCTCGGAGCGCGCATCCAGCCGTAGCGCGGGCGGCCGTTCGGCCGTGCGTTCCTTCTGGGCACGCTCGGCGCTACTCAGGTCGCGGCACGTGCCCGGGTAGGCGCCCTCGGGCAGCGGCCCGTGCGGAGCCTGTGAGGCCTCGCGGATCTCGGCGCGTGTGCACCAGCATGGGTACACGCGCCCCTGTTCCTCCAGCCGTGCCAGCGCGTCCGCGTACAGCTCGTGGCGCTCCGACTGGCGCACCGGTTGCCCATCCCAGTCGATGCCGATCGCGGCCAGGTCCGCCAGTTGCGCGTCCTCGTGCTCGCGCTTGGACCGCTGCGGGTCCAGGTCCTCGATCCGCAGCAGGAACCGCGCGCCCAGCGAGCGGGCACGCAGCCACGCCACCAGCGCGGTGCGCAGGTTGCCCGCGTGCAGCGGGCCGGAGGGACTGGGGGCGAAGCGGCCGGTGTGGTCCGTGGCGGAGTTCTACAGGCCGACCGGGTGGCGGGCCACGTAGCCCGCGCTCGAGCGCTGCTCGGACGTCCAGCGGTTGCCCGTCTGGCTGCGCGCGCTGGTGTCGAACCGGCGCCCGTCGATGACCATGTATGCGTGGCCGGCGTTGGCGTAGACGGTGATCCGCCTGCCCGGGCCGGGGGCGCCGTAGCTGGTGAACCCGCCCGATGCGCGCGGGGCACTCAGCAGGCCGCCGCCGCGCAGCGCGTAGGAGATCGAGCCGGAGCAGTCGTAGCCCGAGTCGTTGAACGAGCCGTGGCCGCCGCCGTACTTGTACGGCGTGCTGGCGATCCGGTTGGCGGCCGCGATCACGCCCGCTACGCGCGAGTCGCCACCTCCGCCGCTGGAGCCGCGGGCGCTCTTGCGCTTGAGCACGGGGCCGGGGCCGATCCCGGCCTTGGCCCGAGTCAGCGGGCCGGCGATGCCGTCGGCCTGGAGCCCGTGCGAACCCTGCCAGCGCTTCAGCGCGGACTCGGTCTGGGGGCCGAACACGCCGTCGGCGGACACGCCGATGGCACGCTGCAGCGCCTGTACACCGCCACCCCGGGCGGCCACCGAGCGGGTGGCGCTGGCGCCGGAGGCGCGCGCATGGCCGCCGCGCTTGAGTACCGGACCGGAGCCCATGCCCAGCTTCGAGCGGGTCTGCGGCCCGGCGATGCCGTCAGCCGTGAGCCCGTGGTTTCGCTGGTAGGCCTTGACCGCCTTCTGGGTCTGGGGGCCGAACACGCCGTCGGCCGAGACGCCGAGCATGCGCTGAAGCGCCGACACGCCGCTGCCGCGCGAGGCGGTGGCGGGCTTGGCCTGGGCCTCGGCGCCACCGCTGCCGCCCAGCGCGCCGGAGATGGCGCCGGCGGCCGGAACACCGGTCAGTGCCAGCAGCGCCGCCAGCGACAGCCCGCGCGGGGAGGGGGCCGGCATCTCGTTCTTGTGCGCGGCCGCCTCGCGGCGCGCGCGTGAGCGCCAGCCCGACCGTACCCACACGTCGGGGTCGGTCAGGTCGCGCCGCTGCGCCGGCAGCAGCTCGATGGCCGCGTAGCCGGGCACGGCACCGCCACGGCGCCTACGCGCCTGGGAGCGTTCAAGGGAATCGGACCAGAGATCGCGTGACGACAGGTCCGCGGGCACGGAATTCAAGATGCTTCTCACCTCGTTGTCGATACGTCTTGTCGCCTACGGGGTGAGCTGACGGGCTCGGATGCCAGAGCGGCGCCCTACACTCGCTTGCGCGAGCGATTAGCCCCGCGGCCCATGGGCCGCAGTGGTTCCCCCGTTCGTCTTGGTCGGGCCAGGACGATTCGGCAGCGGGCGTCGTTGTATCAGGGCGAATTCCTTCTCGGTGCAGGGATTCTTGCAACGCTCAGGGTGCACGAATCCGCCCAGGGTTATGGCAACCGGTGTTGCCTAGCCCAGGATCAGATCCGCGGCCTGGCGGACCTGTTGCACGCCGCCGCCGATCATGACCGTGGTCACGAGCGAGTCGCGCCAGGCGGGCAGCTCCGAGCGGATCTTGTCCTCGGGCCCGATCAGCGCCAGCTTCTCGATCAGATCCGTGGGCACCGCGGCACAGGCCTCGTCCTTCTTGCCGTCCAGATACAGGTCCTGGATCCGCTCGGCCTCGTCCTCGTATCCCATCCGCCGCGGCACGTCGTTGTGGAAGTTCGCACCCTTGGCGCCCATGCCGCCGAAGTACAGGGCATACATGGGGCGGAGCCAGTTGGCCGCCTCCTCCACGTCGTCGTGCACGATCAGCGGCACGGTGGCGCAGACCTCGAACGAGTCGGCGTCGCGGCGGGCGCCGTCGCGGCCCAGGCCCTCTGTCAGCGCCTCGCGGTAGAACGCGTCGTGGTGGGGGCTGTAGAACAGCGCCAGCCAGCCGTCGCAGATCTCGCCGGCCAGGGCCACGTTCTTCGGCCCCTCGGCGGCCAGGAAGATCGGCATCTGCTCGCGCACAGGGTGCAGCGTGCTCTTCAGCGGCTTGCCCAGACCGGTCCCGCCCTCCAGCGGCAACGGATAGTGCGGCCCCGGCGCGGTCACGCGGCCGTCGCGGGCCATGATGCCGCGCACGATCGCCACGTACTCACGCGTGCGCGCCAGCGGCTTGGCGAAGGGCTGGCCGTACCAGCCCTCCACCACCTGTGGCCCGGACACGCCCAGTCCCAGGATGAAGCGCCCGCCCGAGAGGTGATCCATGGTCATGGCCGCCATCGCCGCCGCTGCCGGGGTGCGAGCCGACATCTGCATGATCGCCGTGCCCAGCTGCAGCTTGCTGGTCGCCGCGCCCCACCACGCCAGCGGCGTCAGGACGTCGGACCCGTATGCCTCGGCAGTCCAGATCGAGTCGAAGCCCAGCTTCTCGGCCTCGGCCACCGCCTCGGCGGCACCCTCGGGCGGGCCGGCGCTCCAGTAGCCGGTGTTCAGGCCGAGCTTGAGGTCACGAGCCATGTGGCGACCGAGCCTATCTCGGTGTCGAGCTCGCCGTGGGGCGCCCGCGCGCGGGCTCGGCCGGGAACGGCTTGGCTGGGTAGGGGCGACAGCGATACGGCTGGGCGGTCGGCTGAGTTGCGCTTGGGCTCTGACGAGACTCAACACGACCGTTGTCGTTTTGACGGGGCTATAGGCCCATCAAGGCGACAACCGTTCTAGCCGGCGGAGCCCAGCCCTACTCCGACACGCACCCGTGCTCGTCGAGCCCGAACGTCAGCTCCGGCGCCCCGGCCGCGGTCATCGCCGTCCGCACGGCCTCGGGGTCGGCGGCGCAGACCAGCAGGAAGCCCCCGCCGCCTGCGCCCACCAGCATCGCGCCGACGGCGCCGGCGTCCAGCGCCGTCGAGCGCAGGTGCTCGACGCGGTGCATCGGCACGCCGGCGAGCCGCTCGCGCTTGAGTGCCCACTGGTCGTTCATCAGCCGGCCGAGCTGGTCGGGTTCGTCGGCCTCGAGCGCCGCGCATGCGGCGCGGCCAAGCTCCTCGGCGCGGCTGAGGTTGCGTCGCAGCTCGTCGTCGCCGGCAAGGGTGCGCGCGACCTGGGTGGCCAGCATGTCGGCCGCCGAGCGCTGCTGGCCCCCGGTGCCGAACAGCAGGAAGCGCCGCGCGAACGCCTCGCTGGTAGCGGGCCCCAGCGTCAACCGGCGCACGCCGACCTGCCCGTCCTGCCCGAAGGTGAAGGCGTTGGCGCCGCCGTGGGCGGCCGCGTACTGGTCCTGCTTGCCGACGGTGCGACCAAGGTCGCCCAGCTCCACGTCGCAGGCGGCCTCGGCCAGGTCCTCGGGCGACGGGTCCCGGCCCGCCGCCACGTCCAGGGCCTTGATGGCGCACACGGTGTAGGCGCCCGACGAGCCCAGCCCCGTGCCGGGCGGAACGTCGCTGATCGATACGAGGTCCAGCGGCCGCCCGTTCCAGTGCCGTGCCAGCGCCGCGCGCAGGATCGGGTGCTCGACCTCGGCCGGGTCCTCGACCTCCTCCAGGAACAGGTGCTCCAGCCGGAATCGCGGTCCCGAAGCGGGGGAGACGCGCACCCGCACGTAACGGTCGATTGCGGCCGACAGCACGAAGCCCCCGTGGCTGCGGTAATACGATGGGAGGTCCGTGCCGCCACCGCCGAGGGAGATGCGCAGGGGGGCGCGCACGGAGAGCACGGGGTCCACGGCCGGGCATGATGGACTATGCGCCCCGATGCACCTGACCTCCATCGACCTGGCTGCCGACGCCCGTGCCTGGATCGCGGCGGGCTTCGCCGTGGACGGCGCCGCGCTGACCCTGGGCGCGGTTCGCGTGCAACTGCACGGCGCGGACGCCGGCCGCGGCCTGCTGGGCTGGAGCTTCGCCGATCCGCCCGCCGGGCCGCTGGACGGCCTGCCCGAGCCCGCCACCGCCCCGGCCCCCGAGCCCGGCGGTGCCCACCCCAACGGCATCACCGCCATCGACCACGTGGTGGCGTTCAGCCCAGACCTGGAGCGCACGGTGCCCGCGCTGGAGGCCGCGGGCATGGACCTGCGCCGCCGGCGCGAAGGCCCGACCGGCGCCGGCTCGGCCCGGCAGGCCTTCTTCCGCGTGGGCGAGGCCATCCTGGAGGTGGTCGAGCACCCGCCCCAGGCGCGGGAGGCCGGCGACGCCGAGGCGCCCACCCGGCTGTGGGGCCTGGCGCTTCTGACGCCGGACATGAACGCGACGGTGGACGCAGCGGGCGACCTGATCGGATCGCCCAAGGACGCCATCCAGCCCGGCCGCCGGATCGCCACGTTCACGCGCGAGGCCGCCCTGGGCGCCGCCGTGGCGGTGATCTCCTGAGGCCCGGATGGTTCATAGACGAGCTCGAGTACGCCGGTAGGGAGAACCTGGACGCCGAGCACGTGGCCGCCTACGACGACAAGGAGGACGCGCGCGCCCCCGACGAGGTGGCTCTGCTCCGCCGGCTGGGCATGACACCGGAATCCAGCGTGCTCGAGTTCGGCCCGGGCACGGGCCAGTTCACCGTCGCGGTGGCCCCGGCGTGTGCCGCGGTTACGGCAGTGGACGTGTCGGCCCTGATGCTCGACCGGCTGCGGGCCAAGCTGTCCGAACGCGGGCTGGACAACGTGGAGCTCGTCCAGGCGGGGTTGCTGTCCTACGACCGCGAGCCGGGCTCTGTTGACGTCGCCTACTCGCGGCTGGCCCTGCACCACCTCCCCGACTTCTGGAAGGTCGTGGCGCTCGACCGCCTGCGACGCATGCTCCGCCCGGGCGGGATCGTGCGGCTGGTGGATGTGGTCTACGGCTTCGAGCCCGGCCAGGCCGAGGAGCGGATCGAGGCGTGGTGTGCCCGCTACGAGGGCGCCGGCGCGGGCCAGTGGAACCGCGCCGACGTGGAGGAGCACGTGCGTGACGAGCACTCCACGTTCACCTGGCTGCTGGAGCCGATGATGCGGCGCAGCGGCTTCGAGATCGTCTCCGCGGAGTACACGGAGGATGGCGTCTTGGCTGCCTATGTGCTCAGGCTCACGGGATAATTCCTGCAAAATCCGTGAATCTGCCGAGCGGCTGCTACCTTACCGCGCTGCTTGAGGCCGAGTCCTCACCGTCCTGCGGTGGGGAACGGGGGAACCATTGGCACGCGAAGTGCGTGCCCGGGGCGAATCGCCGCGATCGCAGCGGCGTAGCGACAACTTCGCGAGCCCGTCAGCTCACCTCGTAGGCCGTACCCGACACATCGGAGCAACAGCTTGAAGACGACTGTCCTTGCGGGCGCGATTGCGCTCGCCACAGCATTGACGCTGGCCGCGCCCGGGCCGGCTGCGGCCGCCGAGCGCGACAGCGTGGTGAACTCGCCCGCGCTGGTGCCGGTCGTCCAGGCCCAGCAGAACGCGTTCCCGGTCCGCGGCCCGTTCAACTGGGGCCAGCAGGCCGCCGCCTTCGGCGGTCCCCGCGGCGGCCGCTCGCACGAGGGCCAGGACGTGATGTCGCGCACCGGCACGCCCCTGGTGGCCGTAGCCAACGGCACCGTGCTTGAGACCGGCAACGACGGCGGCCGCGGCAACTACCTGAACCTGTACGACCCCGAGCGGGGCGTGACCTACGTCTACATGCACATGGTCGCCCCGCCGGCGGCCAGGCCGGGCCAGAAGGTCAGCGCCGGCCAGCGCCTGGGCGGCGTGGGCTGCACGGGCTCCTGTTTCGGCGACCACCTGCACTTCGAGGTCCGCGCCGGCAGCGGCAGCGAGGGTGCCGCGCGCGATCCCCGGCCGCTGCTGGAGAAGTGGGCGGCCGCGGACCGCATCGCCGCCACGCTGGCGCCGGGTCAGAGCTGAGTCGTCGAGCACGGCTGTTCCGCCGTGCTGCGTAACGGCTCAGAAACTTGCCGTTAGCAGGCATTTCACAGGCAGGTCACGGCACCGCCACATGATCGGAGCGACTTGGCGGTGGCCTGTAAGGCATCGCCTCCGCACCCATAGACAGGACCGCCATCGGCGTGCTGATGAGCCGCCGGCACTTCGTCAGCGTGGGCGGAGCGGGGGCCGCGGCGCTGGCCTTCGGCGGCGTCCGGTCGCTGTTGCCCACGGCGTCCGGCGCCGACCGCTTCCGCAGCTATCCGTTCACGCTGGGGGTGGCCTCGGGCGACCCCGAGCCCGACGGGGTGGTGCTGTGGACCCGCCTGGCGCCCGACCCGCTCGAGGGCGGCGGCATGCGGCCGCGGCCGCAGCCGGTGCGCTGGGAGGTGGCCGAGGACGAGCACTGGCGGCGCGTGGTGGCCCGGGGCCAGGAGGTGGCGCGACCCGAGGAGGGCCACAGCGTGCACGTGGAGGTGGCCGGGCTGCGGCCGGGGCGCGAGTACTTCTACCGCTTCATGTCAGGGGGTGAGGAGAGCCCCACCGGCCGCACCCGCACCGCGCCCGCGGCCGGCTCCGAGGCGCCGGTTCGGTTCGCGTTCGCCTCCTGCCAGCACTACGAGCACGGCTACTACACCGCCTACAAGCACATGGCGGACGAGGACCTGGACCTGGTGCTGCACCTGGGCGACTACATCTACGAGTTCGGCCCCGGGACCTACCGCGCGCCCAGCGGCGTGGCGCGCAAATACGCGGCCGCTGAGCCCACGACGCTGAACGGCTACCGCGATCGCTACGCCCAGCACAAGCTCGACCCGGACCTGCAGGCCGCCCACCATGCGTTCGCGTTCGCGGTCACGTGGGACGACCACGAGGTCCAGGACAACTACGCCGGCCTGACCTGCGGCAACGCCGACCCGGCGGCGTTCCGCGCCCGCCGCGCCGCCGCCTACCAGGCCTACTGGGAGCACATGCCTCTGCGCCGGCGATCGCGTCCCGGACGCGACGAGATGCGCATCTACCGGCGGCTGGACTACGGCCGCCAGCTGCGCCTGAACCTGCTGGACACCCGCCAGTACCGCGCCGACCAGCAGCCCGCGGGCACGCGCGGCTGGCGCTCGCCGCAGCGGTCCGCGCTCGGCCAGGCGCAGGAACGCTGGCTGGTGGAAGGGCTCGCCGACTCGGAAGCGCGCTGGAACGTGGTGGCGCAGCAGATCTTCTTCGCCCAGCGCGACTGCACGCCAGGGCTGGAGCGCGATGTGCAGCCCGACGCCTGGGACGGCTACCCGGCCGCGCGCGCCCGGCTGACGCGGGCGATGGGGCGGACCTCGAACCCCGTCGTGCTCAGCGGTGACGTGCACTCCAACTGGGCCAACCACGTGATGGACGACTACGCCGACCCACGCGCGAAGGTGGTGGCCACCGAGTTCGTGGGCACGTCCATCAGCAGCGGCGGTGACGGCCAGGATCTGCGGCCGGACCTGGCCTCGCTGCTGGCCGAGAACCCACACGTGAAGTTCACCAACGGACAGCGCGGCTACGTCCGCTGCCGGGTGGACGCGCGCGAGTGGCGAACCGACTACCGAGTCGTGCCCTACGTCAGCCGGCCCGGCGCCGGCGTGCACACGCGCGCATCGCTCAGCGTGCGCGCCGGCGAGCGCGGCCTGGCGGGCGCCGAGGCGCTGGCGGCCTAGCGCCGGTCGGTTCCACGGCCAGCGTCCGGCTTGACACCATTGGAGGGGCGGCAGGGTCGGCGAACGGCGGCTGGGTAGGGGGCGCGCGCGTTACGGCCGGGCGCGCGTCGTAACGCTGCTGTCACCTTCGGCGGCCGGCCCGCCGAGCTTTGCTGCCTAAGTGTTCCTATGCCGCAGTAAACAAGCAAAGCTCGCGGCGCCACCGTCCGGGCGGGTTACAGGTGCGTTGCGAGCGTTACGACCCCGTCCTCCCCCCCAGCCGCAGTTGGTCCGGGCCGGGCGGGCTGGTCGATCCGCATCTGAGGTACGGCATGCCGTACCTCAGACTCCGATCGCCTACTCGCGACCGTAGTCCGTGAGGTCTTCGCGGGATCGTCACACCGCCTACGCACTTCGTTCACACACATCGCCGCGCGCGCGGGCCAGCGTGCAGGCATGCGCAAGCTGATCCCCGCCTGCCTGGCCCTGGCAGCACTGTCGCTGCTGCTCCCGTCGGCGCCCACCTACGACCCGTGGGCGTGGATCGTGTGGGGGCGGGAGGTCGCGCACCTGCAACTGGACACCACCGGCGGCCCGTCGTGGAAGCCGTTCCCGGTTCTGTTCACCACCCTGTTCTCGGTCACGGGCTCGGTGGACGACTCCATTCCGCCGCTGCTGTGGCTGGTCGTGGCCCGGACCGGCGCGCTGCTGGCGCTGGCGCTGGTCTTCCGCCTGGCCCGGCGGCTGGTCGGCCCCGGCTGGCAGGGGGTCGCTGCGGGGCTGGCCGCCGCTGTCGCCCTGGCGTGCACGCCGCAGTGGCTTCGCTACGCCGCCCACGGCAACGAGGCTCCGCTGGCGGTGGCGGCCATGCTGTGGGCGGTCGAGCGGCACCTGGACGGCTCGCGCCGAGCGGCGCTGGCGCTGGGCCTGGTGGCCTGCCTGATGCGGCCCGAGGTGTTCCCGTTCCTGGCCCTCTACGGCGCCTGGGCGTGGAGGGCCGAGCCCGGCCTGCGCCGGGTGATCGTGGCGTGTGCCGTCGTGCTGCCGGTGCTGTGGCTGGTGCCGGAATGGATCGGGTCAGGGCAGCCGTTCGGCGCGGGCGCACAGGCCCGCAGCGAGCCCAGCTGGAGCCTCTCGCGGCTGGACCATCCGTGGCTCGAGCTGCTGGGCCGGGCGCACCAGACGCTGGGCCCGGCGCTCGAGGCCGGTCTGGCCGCGGCCGTGGTGCTGGCATGGCGCCGGCGTGACCGGATCGAGCTCGCCCTGGGCGGCGTCGCGCTGGCGTGGGTGGGGCTGGTGGCACTGATGACGCAGTCGGGCTTCTCGGGCAACGCGCGCTACCTGCTGCCGGCCACCGTGCTCGCCTGCCTGCTCACCGGCGCCGCGCTGGGCCACCTGCTGCGCTCGTCGCGGCACTCGCTGCCCGCGGCCGTGGCGGCCACTGCGCTGGCGGCCGTGGCCGTGTTCGCCTCCGGTGAGCGGATACCCGCGCTGGAGAACCAGGCGCGCACGGCCCAGCGCACCGCGCAACTGGACGGCGATCTGGGCACCGCGGTCGCGCGCGTGGGCGGGGGCGACGCGGTCGTGGCCCGCGGCGCGCCCGCGGTCGACCGTGCGTTCGTGCCCCGGATGGCGTGGCTGACCACGCTGCCGATCGGTCAGGTCGAACGCCGCTCGCGGCGTCAGGGGCTGGTGTTCGCCGCAGGCCGGCGCGATCCGGTCACGCTGGTCGCCCAGTCCACGCCCGCGCCCGCGCTGACGGGGCGGCTGGTGGTAGGGCGGTGGAAGGTCTACGAGCGCACTGACGCTCAGTCCGTCTCGATCAGCTCCACCCGGTAGCCGTCCGGGTCACGCACGAAGCAGAGCCGGTTGCCCCCCTCGCGGACCGTGTACGGCGGCTTCTCGGGCTCGATCCCCTGGGAGGCCAGCCCCTCGAGCGTGCCGTCCATGTCCTCGACGGTCACCGCGATGTGGTTGTAGCCGGTGCCCATCTCGTACGAGTCGACGCCGTGGTTGTAGGTCAGCTCCAGCCGGGCGCCGTCATCCGGAAGCCCCATGAAGACGTTGATGGCCTCGTCGCGGATGGGCATCCGGGCCAGCTCCTGGAAGCCCAGCTTCTCGTAGAAGGCCACCGACTTGTCGATGTCGCCGATGCGGTAACAGGTGTGGATCAGCTCGCTCACGTCCCCGACGTTAGTACTAGCCTCCCCTCGATGGACCCCGCAGCCCTGCGCAACAGGCTCGTCATGGCCACGGCCATGTGGCGCGAGCACACCGAGGAGCCGTTGCCCAAGATGCCGCCCGGCGACCCCGCCGAGCAGATCGGCGGCTTCGAGCTCAAGCTCGTGGACATGATGTTCGGCAAGGCCACGGCGCTGAGCGCGCGCAAGGTGGCCGATCAGACGTGGGACCTGGTCCACGATCGGCCCGACGACGACCCCGTCAAGGTGCGGGTGGTGGCGGGGCACGAGCACCTGGCGCGGCTGGCCGCCGAGGGCGGGGACGAGCCGGGGTAGGGTGGCCCCCCGATGGGGGCGTTCTACAGCCAGCGGGTCAAGGCCCGCACCCTTGGATTCCTGATAGCCGGCATGGCCGGCGTCAGCCTGCTGCTCGTCCTGCTCCCGCATTCGGAGATGGTGCGTACCGACGAGACGTACGTGTTCGCGCCGATCGCGGCCGCGCTCGGGCTCGGGCTCGTGCTCGTCTCGTCCCGCGTCGGCGAAGTCGGCCTACGCGTGGCCGTCGCCTTGGCGATCGTGGTGTTCAGCGTGGCCAACTACCTGGTGGGCCCCGTGGCGCTCGTGCCCATCACCTACACCTGGCTCGCGCTGTACGTGTTCGCCTTCTTCAGCCGCCTGGAGGCCGGCGCCTACATGGCGATCCTGGGCCTGTCGTTTGCGCTGATACTCACCGACCAGGACGTGACCAGCCCGGAGGTGCGCTGGCTGCTGGCCATCGGCACCCCGCTGGTTGCCGGCCTGCTGCTGTCGATGGTGGTGCGCCTGGCGATGGACCGCACGGAGGTCCTGCAGGAGAGCGAGGAGCAGACGCGGGCGATCGTCGACGCCGCACCCAACGCGTTCTTCACCGTCGACGAGGCCGGCGTGATCCACGACTGGAACCGCCAGGCCGAGCGGCTGTTCGGCGTTCCGGCGGCGGAAGCCGTCGGCCGCCGGGTGGCCGACGTGATCATCCTGCCCCACGACCGCGAGGACCACGAGCGGCGGCTGGTCCAGGCCTTCCAGGCCTCGCCCGACGACCCGCCGGTGCGCAGCGAGCGCGACCTGATGCGCAAGGGCGGCGACGCCATGTTCAGCGAGGTCACGCTGTCGCTGGTGGAGGGCGAGGACCGGCGCATCCTGCTGGTGTTCGTGCGCGATCTCAGCCACCGCGAGGAGCGCGAGCGCGAGCGCGAGCAGCTCTACCGCGAGCAGGCCGCGCGCCAGGAGGCCGAGCACATGGCCGGCATGGTCCACGGCCTCCAGATGCTGCTGGACGCCGCCCTGGCGCACGGCCGCCTCGAGCAGATCGTGGAGCAGCTGCTGCCGCGCCTGTGCGAGGTCCTGTCGGCGGAGACGGCCACGATTTTCCTGACCGACGAAGCCACGGGCGACCTGGTCCTGCAGGGGTGCACGGGCGGGCTGCCCGATGAGCGGGTTGTGGCCCACGGGCGGCACATCGCTGCCCGAGTGGCCGAGTCGCGCTCGCCGCTGCTGGTGAACAATCCGCCCGACGAGGATCTGTCGGCACCCGCGATGCGCGGCATGGCATCGGTGATCTCGGTGCCGCTGACCGCGGGAGAGGACGTGACCGGTGTGATCCAGGTCGGCGTGCCGCCGCCGCGCGTCTTCGACGACGACAACCTGCTGATGCTGGGTCTGGCCGCCGACCGCGTGGCGCTGGCCATCGACCACGCGCTGGTGTTCGAGCGCGAGCACCGGATCGCCGAGACGTTGCAGCGCAGCCTGCTGCCCGAGCGGTTGCCAGCGCTGCCCGGCCTCGAGGTGGCCGCCCGCTACATCCCGGCTGCCGCCGAGGCCGAGGTGGGCGGCGACTGGTACGACGTGATCCCGATCGACTCCTCGCGCGTGGGGCTGGTCATGGGCGACGTGGCGGGCAAGGGCCTGGCCGCCGCCTCGATGGTGGGTCTGCTGCGCTCCGCCATGCGGGCATACGCCTTGGAGGGCCGCGAGCCCGCCGAAGTGGTGGGCAGCTTGAACCAGCTGATGTGGTCCGAGGTCGAGGACAACGAGATGGCCACGCTGGTGTACGCCGTGGTCGACCCGGTGGCCAGCACCCTGACCTGGGTCAACGCCGGGCACCCACCGCCGCTGCTGCTGGCCGCCGATGGGTCCACATCGTTCCTGGAGGGATCGCGGTCCGTGCCGCTCGGGGTGATGCCGTTTCCCTCGTACGAGGAGGGCACCGCGCCGCTGCCCGAGGGGGGCACCGTGCTGCTGTACACCGACGGGTTGGTGGAACGCCCCGGCGAGCTGCTGGACGACGGCTTCGCCCGGCTGGCCCTGGCGGCCGACGGCGCCGACGTGTCGGCCGAGCGGGCGTGCGACCACGTGCTGGAGCGGCTGGTGCCAACCGGGGCCATGGCCGACGACGTGGCGATGCTCGCGCTGCATGCCAAGCAGCTGACCGAGCACTTCAAGCTCGAGCTGCCACCCGAGCCGCGCCAGCTCTCGTCCATGCGCTCGCTGCTGCGCCGCTGGCTGGTCCACGTGAACGCCGGCGACGAGGACGTGAGCGACTCCCTGAGCGCGGTTGGCGAGGCCGCAGCCAACGCCATCGAGCACGCCGGCCTGAGCCCCCGCCAGGTGTTCACGCTCGAGGGCCGGGCCGACCACGGCACCGTGGAGCTGACCATCACCGACCCGGGCCGCTGGCGGGAGTGGAGCGAGGAGGGCCGGGGCCGTGGCGTGCTGCTGATGCGCGAGCTGATGGACAGCGTGGACCTGGTGCACACCGAGGAGGGCACCACCGTCACGCTCACCCGCCGGCTGCGGGTGCCGTCGGATCCCGCCTCGGTGCAGATATAGGGGTTCTCGCAGGCATCTGCGCGGCGCCCGGCTGCGCACTAGGACACGGATGCTCCTGCTTCTGATCTTCGCCCTGCTGGCCGGCGCGGGCACCGCGCTCACGCCGTGCGTGCTGCCGGTGCTGCCGGCGCTGCTGTCGGCCAGCGCCACCGGCGGCCGCCGACGGCCCGCCGGCATCGTCATCGGCCTGGTGGTGTGTCACACGCTCGCGGTGGTGGCGCTGGCCACCGTGATCGATGGCGTGGGGCTGGCGTCGGGAACCGTTCGCACAGGTGCCGTTGTGGTCCTGGCGGTGTTCGGCGCCGCCCTGATCTGGCCGCGACTTGGCGATGTGGTGGAGCGGCCGTTGCAGCGCCTGGCCCGCTTCGGTCCGCGGGATTCCGGCCATGGGTTCTGGTCGGGGCTGGTGGTCGGCGGCGCGCTGGGCTTCGTCTACGCGCCGTGTGCCGGCCCGATCCTGGCCGCGGTCGTGGCGGCTGGCGCCACCGGCGGCACCACCGGCAAGATCGTGGCGGTCGCGGTGGCCTACGGCATCGGCTCCGGGGTGGTGCTGTTCGCGCTGGCGCTCGGGGGCCGGCGGGTGTTCGCGCGGGTCATGGGAGTGGGGCGCGGGCCGGTGGCCCAGCGCGCGCTCGGGGTGGTCATGGTGCTCACTGCGGTGGCGATGGGCACGCAGCTGGACGTGCGCTTCCAGACCGCGCTGGCCGACAACCTGCCCCAGTTCGTGGTCAACCCGACCGGGGCGATCGAGCGCTCGGCCGCGGCCGAGACGCGGCTGGCGGACGTCCGCGGGCGGGCGAAGTTCGATCGCGCCACCGCCAAGTCCCGGCGCGTGCCCGGCGCCCGCGGCCAGGCTGCCCGCCTGTTGGACCTGGGTCCCGCGCCCGGCTTCGAGGGCGGAGGCAAGTGGCTCAACACCCCTCGCCCGCTGGAGCTGGACGAGCTGCGTGGGCGAGTGGTCCTGGTCGACTTCTGGACCTACACGTGCATCAACTGCATCCGCACCATTCCGTACCTGCGCTCGTGGGATCAGCGTTACCGGCGCAAGGGCCTGACCGTGGTGGGTGTGCACACGCCCGAGTTCGCGTTCGAGCGCAAGACGGCCAACGTGCGTTCCGCCATCGCCCAGAACGAGCTGCGCTACCCGGTCGTGCAGGACAACGGCTACGGCATCTGGAACGCCTTCGGCAATCAGTACTGGCCCGCCAAGTACCTGATCGACGCCCGCGGCCGCGTGCGCTACACGCACTTCGGCGAGGGCGGCTACGGGGCCACCGAGTCGGCCATCCGGGCGCTGCTGGCCGAGGCCGGCGACCGCCGCCTGGGCGCCCGCGCCGACCGCGCCCGGGCGATCGCGCCCGGAAAGGGCGCACAGACGCCGGAAACCTACTTCGGCACCATGCGGGCCCAGGGGTGGCTGGTGGCGCCGGTCCCGGGCACCAGGACCTACCGCGGCCGTCGCCGGCCGCCCCTGAACGCGTTCGCGCTCGGTGGGCGCTGGCGCGTGGACGGCGAGGCGGCCACCGCCGTCCGCAACGCCACCGTGGCCGCCCGCTTCCGCGCCCAGCGGGTCTACCTCGTGCTGCGCTCGGCCGACGGTCGCCGGCGAGCGGTGCGTGTGAGGGTGGATGGCGGGCCGGCGCGCACGCTGGCGGTACGCGGCGACGACATCTACACCGCGGTTGATCTGCCTGCCGCGGGCGAGCACGACCTGAAGCTCGAGTTCGACCCCGGCGTGAGCGGCTACGCGTTCACTTTCGGCTAGAAACTGGCCAGGCGGCCAGCCCCCGATATGCTGGCCCGGCACGCGCGCGACCGGAGGAAGAGAATGGCTAAGACGGAGACGCTGGCGACCACGAACGGCACGGGGGACGCGGGCGACGCCCGCGAGCAGATCGAGGTCGAGAACCCCGCCACCGGCGGGAGCGCCGGGTCGGTGTCGCGGATGCTGCCCGAGGACGTGGCCGAGATCGTGGCCCGCGCCCGTCGCGCCCAGCCGGGCTGGGAGGCGCTGGGTTTCGCCGGTCGCGCGCGGGTGCTCAAGCGCGCCCAGGCTTGGGTGCTCAATAACGCCGACCGGGTGATCAGCACGATCGTCGCCGAGACCGGCAAGACGTGGGAGGACGCGCAGCTGGCGGAGGTGGGCTACGCCGCCCCCGCGTTCGGCTTCTGGGCCAAGAACGCCGAGAAGTACCTGGCCGACGAGAAGATCCGCTCGAGCTCGCCGTTCCTGCTTGGGCGCAAGGTCGTGGTGCGCTACCGCCCGGTGGGCGTGGTGGGCGTGATCGGACCGTGGAACTACCCGCTGACCAACAGCTTCGGCGATTGCATCCCCGCGCTGGCCGCCGGCAACGCGGTGGTGCTCAAGCCCTCGGAGGTCACTCCGCTGACGTCGCTGCTGATGGGCGAGTGCCTGGAGGAGTGCGGCCTGCCACGCGACGTCTACCAGGTGCTCACCGGGCTGGGCGACGTGGGCGCCGAGATGATCGACCAGGTGGACTTCGTGATGTTCACCGGCTCGACCGCCACGGGCAAGAAGGTGGCCGAGCGTGCTGCCCAGACGCTGACCCCGGTCGGGCTCGAGCTTGGCGGCAAGGATCCGATGATCGTCCTGCGCGACGCCGACGTGGAGAAGGCGGCCAACGCCGCCACCTACTACTCGATGCAGAACGGCGGCCAGACCTGCATCTCGATCGAGCGCGCCTATGTCGAGGCGCCGGTCTACGACGAGTTCGTGAAGCTGGTGACCGAGAAGGTGTCGGCGCTGCGTCAGGGCCGGCCCACCGAGCGCGGCGCCGTGGACGTGGGTGCCGTGACCTTCGAGGCGCAGTCGGGGATCGTGGACGCGCACGTGCGCGACGCCGTGGACAAGGGCGCGCGCGTGCTCACCGGCGGCCATGCCGGCCAGGGACCGGGCCGCTACTACGAGCCCACGGTGCTCGTGGACGTGGACCACAGCATGAAGTGCATGACCGAGGAGACCTTCGGCCCGACGCTGCCGATCATGAAGGTCCAGGACTCCGAGGAGGCGCTCGCGCTGGCCAACGACTCCGAGTACGGCCTGCAGGCCTCGGTGTGGACCAAGGACGCCGACCGCGGCGCGCAGCTGGCCGCGCGGATCGAGGCCGGTGCCGCCAACGTGAACGAGCACCAGCTCAACTACCTGGCGCTGGAAGCCCCGATGGGCGGCTGGAAGTCGTCCGGCCTGGGCACCCGCCACGGCGCGCAGGGCATCCGCAAGTACGCGCGTCAGCAGGTATCGGTGATCGCCGCGCGCGGGATGAAGAAGGAGCTCTTCATGTACCCCTACAAGGCGCGTACCACCAAGCTGCTTGGTGGCATGCTCAAGCTGCTGAACGGCCGCGGCAAGAGCCGCTAGTACAGCCGTCCGGAGCTAACTCAACCTTCGGGCTGATCTGCCGAAAAGGCGGGGGTGCGCCGTCTTCGGATCCCCCTGGCCGTGTTGGCGGTCTTGGCCGTGACCGCCGCCGTCGCGGCCGCCACCCCCTACGGCCAGGTGGCCCACAACCCGGCGAACCGGCTGGCCGCGAAGCCGATCGACGACTATCGCTACGACCACGCCCACCACTGCTATCGGCGGCCCAGCCGGGGCGCCAACGCGATGGTCTCCTGGCTGACCCACAACGCCCGCGGTCAGTTCTGGGGCATCATGCGCTGCGAGCGGCTCTCGCGCGACAGCCTCAGCCTGCACTCCGAGGGCCGCGCGATCGACTGGCACCTGGATGCTTCCAGCGCCGCCGACCGGCGGGCGGCTCGGCGGCTGATCATGACCCTGCTGGCCACCGACCGCGCCGGCAACCCGCACGCCCTGGCCCGCCGGATGGGGATTCAGGAGATCATCTGGGACTGCAGGTCGTGGTGGTCGGGTGCCGACCGGATGGGGCCGTACTCCGTGTGTTACACCCGCGCCGGCGTGCGGCGCAAGAAGGTGGACACGACCCTGGCCCATCGAGACCACGTGCACATCGGGCTCAACCGCCGGGGCGCCCTGATGCGCACGAGCTTCTGGCGTCACCAGTAGCTAGCCTGGCGCGGCCATGGCCGAAGAGCTGTCACCCGTCAACCGGATCCGGATCGAGGTCGACCGCGGCCTGTGCATCGGCTCAGGCGACTGTGTGGAATCCGCGCCCGGTGTGTTCGAGCTGGACGAGGAGGACAAGGCCCGGGTGATCGACCCCGACGGGGACCCGGTGGACATGGTCATGGACGCCGCGGGCAACTGCCCGGTGACCGCGATCTTCGTCTATGGCGAAGAGGGCGACCTCTACCCGTGACGCCGGTGGCGGCGGATCAGCAGCAGGATCGTCGCCACCAGCAGCAGCGACGGCACCAGGGTGCGCGGGTCGAAGCCTTGGCCGGCGCTGACGCCGGTGCCCGCGCCGGGAATGGCGAACTCCTCGGCAGCCAGCACGTCGTGCGGCGTGTGGATGGGGTCGGAGGGCACGTCGCCCACCGAGCGTCCGGGCACGGCGAACTCGTCGGCGGCCAGCACGTCGTGGGGCTGGTCGATCCCGCTCTTGTCCCCGGGCAGGCGCGGATTCGGTCGATCGCTCATCGCACTGATACTGCCAGACCGACCGCCACGCTACTTTTGGCCGCGTGAGGGTCCGCTTGATCATCTGCCTGCTGGCGGCCGTCGCGCTGCTGGCGGCAGGTTGCGGGCGCGAGCAACAGGCGTCCACCGAGTCCTCGGACAAGTCGGCCCAGGAGCAGGCCGACGTGGTGCTCACGCCCGAGGGAGTCGATCCCGAGGCGGTCCGCGAGGCCGAGAAGGCCGCCAGCAAGTCACAGGCGCGCGCGGTCAAGCTGGAGGGCGCGGGTGCTCCGAAGACCTATGACAGCGGCGAGGGCGTCAGCCCCGGCGCGCCCACCGACGCGGAGGTCAAGGCCGACCTGAAGCAGGCGCGGACCGAGCTGCGCAAGTTCAAGCGGCTGCTGAACACCACGGCCTACCTGCAGACCGGCCCGCGCGCCAAGGTGCTCCGCGACGGCACCGCCGTGGCGCCCGAGGACGCGCCCGAGCCCGTCAAGCGCGTGATCCAGGCCGGCAACGCCATCTCGAAGTTCCCCTACAAGTGGGGCGGCGGCCACGGTGCCTGGCGCGATACGGGCTACGACTGCTCCGGCTCGGTGTCGTTCGCGCTGGCGGGGGCCGGCCTGCTGCGCAGCCCGCTGGCATCGGGGCCGTTCATGAAGTGGGGCGACGCCGGCCAGGGTGAGTGGATCACGATCTACGCCAACCCGGGGCACATCTTCATGGTGGTCGCCGGGCTGCGCTTCGACACCAGCGGGCGCGGCCGCGCGGGCACCCGCTGGCAGGAGGCATCCCGCAGCACCAGCGGGTTCGCGGTGCGACATATCCCGGGTCTCTGACCGGCAGCGGCAGGGATTCCAGCGGGTGCAGGGAACCTGCGGGGTGACTGCTACCTTCGCCGCACTGTGGACGACCAGCCGACACAACGCCTAGACCCCGCTCGCGATCCACGGCGCCGGCCTCCGAATCGCGAGGACGATTCGGTGTACATGCGCCGCCGGCTCGTGGCTGCGCTGGGCGCCGGCATCCTGCTGATCGTGATCATCGCCCTGGTCGCCGGCGGCGGGGACGACTCCGAGAAGTCGTCCAGCCCCGCCGAGCTGCAGGTGCCCACCACGCCCGAGGTGGAGGACGAGCCCACGGACACCGATTCCACGAATACCACCACCACCCCGACTCCGTCGGGCAACGCCGGCGGCGGGACCACTGGCGCGACGCCCGGCGGTGGCGCGACGCCCGGCGGTGGCGCGACGCCCCAGGCTCCCAGCCAGGCGCCTCCGGCCTCGGGCGGTGGTGGCGCGACCCCCGGCGGTGGCGCAACACCCCAGGCTCCCAACCAGACGCCTCCGGCGTCTGGCGGCGGCGGCGCCGTGGCGCCGGAGTCCCCCTAGCCCTAGAAGTCGTCCGGTCGCTTTCGGGCCCGCTTGACGTTGCTGCGGCGCTTCTTTCCCTCCAGGCGACGCTCCTTCGAGGCGCGCGTGGGGCGGGTGCTGCGGCGCTGACGGGGCTGGCGCAGTGCGGCGGCCAGGCGTGCCCGCAGCCGCTCCAGCGCCAGCTCGCGGTTGCGCGCCTGGCTGCGCGTGTCCTGGGCGACCGCGGTCACACGCCCGCCCGCCCGGGCAACCACCCTGCGCCGCTGCGACTCGGTCAATGAGGGCGATGTCGCGGGGTCGAAGATGGCCTCCACGCGCGAGGCCGTGACGTTGGCGTGCTGGCCGCCCGGGCCGGACGAGCGGCTGGTGCGCAACTCGATCTCGGCCAGCGGGATTGCGGTGCCGGCGTTGATGCGCATCGGGTCCTCCACCCGGCCGAACCTACACTGGCGCGCGTGATGGTCGCCGTTGTGGGACACGTGGAGTGGGCCGAGGCCGTGCGCGTCGAGCGCCTGCCCACTGCCGGGCAGATCGTCCACGGCCAGCCGGCGTGGTCGGCGCCCGCCGGTGGCGGCGGGGTGGCCGCCGTGGCGCTGGGCCGGCTGGCCGGGGAGGTCCACCTGTTCACCGCGCTCGGCGACGACCAGCTGGGCCGGCGCTCGCTGGCCGCGCTCGCTGATCTGGGAGTACAGGCCCACGTGGCCTGGCGCGACCATCCGCAGCGCACGGCCATGGTGCACGTGGATACAGCGGGCGAGCGCGCCATCACCGTGGTGGGCGCCCGCGCCGGGCCCGCTGCCGACGACGATCTGCCCTGGGAGCTGCTGGACCAGGCCGACGCCGTCTACTTCACGGCCGGTGACGCGGGTGCCGTGGCGCACGCCCGGCGGGCCGGGGTGCTGGTGGCCACCGCCCGCGCGCTCGGCATGCTGAAGAACACGGGCGTGCAAGTGGACGCGCTCGTGGGCAGCGCCACCGACCCGGGCGAGCGCTACTGCGCCGGCGACCTCGACCCGGAGCCCACCTTCGTGGTGCGCACCGAGGCGGAAGCGGGTGGCAGCTGGGAGGGACCGGGCGGGCCGGGCCGGTGGGAGGCGCTGGCGCCCCCCGGGCCGGCAATGGACAGCTTCGGCTGTGGCGATTCGTTCGCGGCGGCCCTGACGCACGGCCTGGGCGCCGGCCTGAGCATCGCGGCCGCGGCCGAAGCGGGTGCCCGCGCCGGGGCGGACTGCGCCGCCCGCGCCGGGCCCTACTGACGGCCGTTCAGTGCTCGGCTACCCGGCCGTCCATGGGCAGGCCGTCGGCGTTCCAGGCGGCGATCCCGCCGGTCATGTTGTGCGCGTCGAAGCCCGATGCGTTGAACGCCTGGGTGGCCATGGCCGAGCGGCTGCCGGAAAGGCAGTAGAACACCACGGGGCGATCGCGGTCCAGGCTCTCGGCCTGCGCGCTGAGCTGGGCCACCGGCAGGTGCCTTGCGCCCGGGATGCGCCCGGCGTCCCATTCGTCCTGCTCGCGCACGTCCACGAGCTGCACCTCGCCGGCCTCGTGCAGTTCGCGGATGCGGGCGGGGCTGAGTTCCTCTTGCAGATCGGAGAGCGGCGTCATGCCGCCCAGACTAGTCGTCGTCGCCGTCGCTCTCGACGTCGCTCTCGGGCTCGCCGTCGTCGCTCTTGAGCCCCTCGGGATCGGCCGCGTTCGGGTCGGTGGGTCCGCCCGGGATCGGGTCGCCCTTGTAGTCGTCGGGGTTGTCGACCTCCTCGCCGTCCACGGTCACGGTGCCGTCCTCGTGGTGGCGGACATTCGACGCCCCGAGGTTCTTCGTGGGGCCGTCGTCGTAGCCGCTGTTGCCCTCGGCGCCTCCGAAGGTCTTGTACTTGGCGTTGCCGTCGGGCCAGTCCTCCAGGTTCTTGGGCGGGTCGTCCTCCAGCTGGGCCACCTCCTGCTCGGCAGCCTCCTCTTCCTTCTCCAGATCGGTCTTCTCTTCTTGCTCGTCGGCCATCGGTTCCTCCCCAGTTCGGATCTATCCGGCGGGTTACCCCGGGCAAGCGACGCACTAACGTCGGCGCCGTGACCGACCGCGTGGCATCGGGCTCCCCGTTCGAGGACCGCTGGGGCTTCTGCCGCGCCCTGCGCAGCGGCGACCGGATCGAGGTGGCCGGCACCGCGCCGATCTGGCCCGACGGGTCGTGCGACCCCGACCCCGGCGCCCAGGCGCGCCGCTGCCTCGAGATCATCGAGCAGGCCCTGTCCGAGCTGGGCGCCGGCCTCGAGCACGTGGTGCGCACACGCATGTTCGTGACCGACCGGGCGCACCAGGACGCGGTCGGTGAGGCCCACGGCGCCGCCTTCGGCGACCACCGGCCGGTGGCGACGATGGTGGTGTGCGACCTGCTGGACCCGCGCTGGAAGGTGGAGATCGAGGTGGAGGCGGTGGCGCCGGCGGGGTGAGTACAGCGCGGCGGCCTGCCGTCGGCGCCCGCGGTGGGCTCAGGCGAAACTGCGGCTGGTTAGGGGCAGGATCGGTAACGCTTCGCGCGCCGCTTTAACCGTTCCGTCACCTAGGCGAGGTCGCTACTACGTGGTTGTCGCCTTGATGGTGCTCTAGGCCCATCAACGCGACAACTGATTCGCCGGACATCAGCTGGTCGGTTTCCGGAAGGGTGACCCTGGCGCCCGCCCCTTACCCAGCCCAGCCGTTCGCCTGCGCCGCCGCGGGCGCCAGCGGTCGGCCTACAGGTCGTTGACGGCGCTGAGCACTTCCTGCACCGATGCCTTGGCGTCGCCGAACAGCATCTCGGTGTTCTCGTTGTAGAACAGCGGGTTGTCGATGCCGGCGAACCCGGGGCTCATCGATCGCTTGAACACCACCACGCTCTGGGACTTGTCCACGTCCAGGATCGGCATGCCGTAGATGGGCGAGCTCTCGTCCTCGCGCGCGGCGGGGTTGGTCACGTCGTTGGCGCCGATCACCAGGGTCACGTCGGTGGTGCCGAACTCCGGGTTGATCTCGTCCATTTCCTTGAGCGCGTCGTAGGGAACGTCGGCCTCGGCCAGCAGCACGTTCATGTGGCCGGGCATGCGGCCCGCAACCGGGTGGATGGCGTAGTTGACCTCCACGCCGCGCTTCTCGAGCGCGTCGGCCAGCTCGCGCACCGTGTGCTGGGCCTGGGCCACGGCCAGCCCGTAGCCGGGCGCCACCACGACCGCATCGGCCTGGGTCAGGGCCATGGCTACCGACATGGCGTCGGTGGACCGGTGCGGCTTCTCCTCGCCGTCGCCACCGCCCGAGATGGCAGTGCCACCGCCAAAGCCGCCGGCCACGATGTTGGGGATCGACCGGTTCATGGCCTCGGCCATCAGGTTGGTCAGGATGGTGCCCGAGGCGCCAACGATGATGCCGCCCACGATCAGCGCCGTGTTGTCCAGCGCGATGCCGGCGGCGGCGGCGGAGAGGCCGGTAAGCGCGTTCAGCAGCGAGATCACCACCGGCATGTCGGCGCCGCCGATGGGCAGCACGACCATGTTGCCCAGGATCCCGGCGGCCACCAGGATCAGGATGAACAGGCCCTGTGACTCCTCGCCGCTGGCGATCAGGACCGAGGCGCCCACGGCCAGCACCAGCAGCACCAGGTTCAGGATCTGCTGGCCCGGGACCGCGATCGGCTTCTGGGGGATCAGGTCCTGCAGCTTGCCGAAGGCGATGTTCGAGCCCCAGAAGGAAACCGAGCCGATGATGGCGGCGAACAGGATCGGGATCAGCGTGTCCAGCTCGGGGTTGCCGGTGGTCTCCAGGTAGTGGCGGTACTCCGCCCACGAGATCAGCGCGACCGCGCCGCCGCCGACGCCGTTGAACAGCGCCACCATCTGCGGCATCGCCGTCATCTTCACGTTGCGCGCCGCGGGCACGCCGATGACCGTGCCGATCACGATGCCGAGCGCGATCAGGCCGTAGTCGCCCACGCTGGGCTGGAGCAGGGTGGCCACGACCGCGATGGCCATACCGACCGCCGCGGTGGCGTTGCCCCGGCGCGCCGTGGTCGGGCCGGTCACCTGGCGCATGCCCAGGATGAACAGCGAGAACGCGACGATATAGAGGACGTTCAGGAAGTCCGGGTCGGTCAGAAAGGAGGCGATCGGCAACTGGGTCACCGGGCTACTCCTTCTCTGACGGCTTGGGCCGCGCCTTGAACATCTCGAGCATCCGGTCGGTGACCAGGAAGCCGCCAACCACGTTGATCGTGCCGAAGGCGATGGCGATCACCAGGATCGTCTTGCTCAGCGCGCCCTCGGCCTGGCCGATGACCAGGATGCCGCCCAGCACCACGATGCCGTGGATGGCGTTGGTGGCGCTCATCAGCGGCGTGTGCAGCGAGTTGGGCACCTTCGAGATGACCTCGAAGCCGACGAAGGCCGCCAGCACGAGGATCGTGAGCTCGGTGATGAGGTCCATGGTCTAGGAGCCCTCTCCGGCGGCCTTCTTGGCGCCCTCGTGGACGATCTGGCCTTCGTGCGTGATGCACGCGCCCTTGATGATCTCGTCGTCGAAGTCCAGGGTCAGGGCGCCCTCGTCGTCGGTCATCAGCTCCACCAGGTTCTGCACGTTCTTGGCGTACAGCTGGGAGGCGTGATCGGGCATCGCGGCCGGCAGGTTCACGGCCCCGATGATCGTCACGCCGTGCTCGATGATGGTCTCGCCGGCCTTGGTCAGCTCGCAGTTGCCGCCGGTCTCGGCGGCCAGGTCCACGATCACCGAGCCGGGCTTCATCCGCTTCACGGCGTCCTCGATGATCAGCAGTGGCGCCTTGCGCCCCGGTACGGCGGCGGTGGAGATCACGCCGTCCATCTGGGCGATCACGTCGGCCAGCGCCTCGCGCTGGCGCTGCTGCTCCTCGTCGGTCAGCGCGCGGGCGTAGCCGCCGGCGTCCTCGGCGTCCTCGAGGCCGATGTCCAGCTTCACGAACTTCGCGCCCAGCGACTGGATCTGCTCCTCGACGGCGGAGCGCACGTCGAAGGCCGACACAACGGCGCCGAGGCGGCGCGACGTGGCGATGGCCTGCAGGCCGGCCACGCCGGCGCCCAGCACCAGCACCTTGGCGGGGCGGATCGTGCCCGCGGCAGTGGTCAGCATCGGCAGGAAGCGGGGTAGCTTCTCGGCCGTGATCAGCGCGGCGCGGTAGCCGCCGACGGTGGCCTGCGAGGACAGCGCGTCCATCGACTGGGCGCGGGTGATTCGCGGGATGGCCTCCATGGCGAAGCTGGTCACGCCCGCATCGGCCAGGGCCCTGGCGGTGTCGCCGGCGGTCAACGGCTGGAGGAACCCGATCAGCACCGAGCCCTTGCCCAGCCTGGCGATCTCTGCCGTGCTGGGCGGGGCCACCTTGGCCACTACCTCTCCGGAGAAGCCGTCGCCGGTGCTGGCGCCAGCCTCCTCGTAGGCGGAATCCGGCACGTGCGAGGCCGCGCCGGCTCCGGACTCGACAACGACGTCCACTCCGGAGGAGGACAGCTTCTTAACGACCTCCGGCACGGTGGCAACCCTGCTCTCGCCGGCGGAGGACTCCTTGGGAACTGAAAGCTTCATCGGCGGCCGCGGAAGCCTAATGAAGTGGCGGTCGTGAGGCTTTCAGGCCACTTCGCGGCGCGATTCGCGGAGCAGGCCGGCGCCCATGAACAGCAGCGTCCACGCGGCCAGCACGGCCAGCGAGCCCAGGAAGCCGAACGCGTCGTCGACCTCCAGGCCGTCCAGCGCGGACGCCGCGGTGCCGACGGTATAGGGGATCAGGTCCGCGCTGGCCACCCCGATCAGGCCGTCGATCACGAAGATGTACAGCAGCACGCTGACCACGCCTGCCACCTGGTTGCCCACCAGCGCCCCGAAGCCGATGCCCATGATCGCGCCCAGGGCCGCGCTGAGCAGGCCGCCGCCGAGCAGGCCGGCGTAGTCGGCGAACTCCAGCGACGGGCCGTCGTTGCCGGCCATCAGCGGTATGCCGACCGCGAAGGCCACGGTCAGCATGGCCAGCGCCACGGCAGCTGCCGTGACCCCGTAGGCCAGCGCGCGCGCCACCAGGAGGCGCAACCGGTCCGGGGCTATCAGCACCGCCGGTGCCACCGTGCGATGGCGGTACTCGCCGGTGGCGCCCACCACACCGAAGACCACGAACAGGATGCCCACGGGCGCGATCGTGATCGCGTCGCGCTTGTCGCTGACGCTGGAAGGCTCGCCGGCCAGGGTGGAGATCAGCACCACCAGCAGCATCAGGCCGATGCCGGCGATCGTGAACCCGATGGCCGTACGCGTGCTGCGCATCTTGATCGCCTCGCCGCGGATCAGGTTCGTCACGTGGGCTCCTGCCCGCCGGTCAGCTCGAAGAACACGTCTTCCAGCGAGGCCTGGGCCTCGTACAGCTGGTGCACGGCCACGCCGGCGGACATCGCGGCGTCGCCCACTGCGGCGGCGCGCATACCCTCCACGTTCAGCGCCCCGTCCTCGAAGCCCGTCACCTCGGCGCCGCCCGCGCGCAGCGCGGCGGCCAGCTTCTGGGCATCGGGCGAGCGCACGATCGTGGCCCCGCGGGCACCCGCCGTCAGCTCGGCGATCGGGCCCTGCTTGACCACCTTGCCGTGATGAATCACCACCACGTCGTTCACGGTCTGGGCCATCTCGGCCAGCACGTGGCTGGACACCAGCACGGTGCGGCCCTCGGCCGCGGTCGCGCGCAGCATGTCGCGCAGCCAGCGAATGCCGGCCGGGTCCAGTCCGTTGGCCGGCTCGTCCAGCACCAGGATCTTGGGCTCACCCAGCAGCGCAGCGGCCAGCCCGATGCGCTGGCGCATGCCCATCGAGTACTTGCCGTAGCGGCGGTCGGCGGAGTCGGCCATCTCGGTGAGCTCCAGCACCTCCTGGACGCGCGAGTCGCGGAGGCCGGCCATCGCGGCCAGCGAGCGCAGGTGCTGGCGTCCCGACCGGCCCGGGTGCGCTCCCGACACCTCCAGGTTGGCGCCGACCGTGCGGGCCGGATCATCCAGGTCGCGGTAGGACGAGCCCAGGATCGTGGCGCTGCCCGCGCTGGCCCGCGCCAGGCCCAGCAGGCAGCGCAGCGTGGTGGTCTTGCCGGCGCCGTTGGGGCCCAGGAAGCCCGTCACCGCACCGGTGCGGACGGAAAACGAGACGTCGTCCACCACGGTCTGGCTGCCGTAACGCTTGGTCAACCCGTCGACCTGGATTGCCGTATCGGGCATCCGCCCGGACGGTAGTGGCTCAGGCGGCCAGGTCGAACGACAGCTCGGACACGCCGTGGCCGCCGTGGTGGCGGTCCAGGTGATCGGAGAGCCGCTGCATGATGCGCACGATGGCCGCGTTCTCGCTCAACGCCGTGGCCGTGAAGCGGGTGATGCCGTGGGCCTTGGCCAGCACCACAAGGTCGTCGGCCAGGATTGAGCCCAGGCCCTGACCCTGGAGCGGGTCGCCGACCACGATCGCGAACTCGGCGGTGTCCGGCGCCTCGGGCAGGCGCACCCAGCGTCCGACCCCGGCGATCATGCCCCGCTGACCGTCCACCTCTGCCACCAGCGCCACGTGGTCGTGGCCGTCGACCTCGGTCAGGTAGCGCAGCTCGGAAGCCGAGAAACGCGACTTGGGGCCCAGGAAGCGGGCGTGCACCGAGGCGGGGGATAGGTGGGCCAGCGCGTCGGACAGGGCGTCCTTGTCGCCGGCACGGATCGGACGCACGACGACCTTCGTTCCGTCTTTGAGCGTGCGTTCCATACCCATACTTTCGGCCCGGCGGGCCCAATGGACTGTGGGAGTGCGCACACGGCGGGCCGGCCAAGGTTGACCGACCCGCCGTTCAAGAAATAGGCACGATGCCTATTTCTTGGCACCTATTACTTGGTGAAGCCGGACTCCTTCAGGTAGGCGGCTGCCACCTTCTCCGGCTGTTGCTTGTCCAGGCTCACGCGCGAGTTCAGCTCCTGCATGGCCTTCTCGTTCAGTGGCTTCTGAACCGCCAGGATCACGTCCTGGCCGGACTTGCCGAGCTTCTCGTAGGTGCTGTCCTTGACGCCCAGCGAGATGTTGTAGGGCGGGAACAGGCCCTTGTCGTCCTCGATGATCGCGTACTTGCCCAGGGTCAGCTCACCGTCGGTGGAGAACACGAAGCCCAGGTCCGAGCGGTCCTTGTCGATCGGCTGGTACTTGCCCTCGTCCGACACGAACTTCGGCGTCCACTTGTAGAGGTTCTTCAGCCCCAGCAGGCAGTCCGTGCGCTGCTCGCATTCCGGGAAGCCGGCGATGGTGAGCTTGCTGGCGTTCGGCAGCTTGGCCACCTCGGACACTGTCGTCTTGCCGTCCAGCAGCTCCTTCTGCTTCGCCTTCGTGGTGGCGATCCGGTACGTGTTCTCGAACGAGGTCCGGGGCATCGCGGTGATGCCCTCCTTGGCGTATTCGGACTTGGTCTGCTCGTAGGCCTCGTCCGGGTCCTTGGGCACGTCGTCGGTCTTGACCTTGAAGAACGACGTCAGCGAGGTGCCGGTGTACTCGGGGTACATGTCCACCTGGCCGGACTTGAGCGCCTTGAAGGCGATCTGCTCGGAGCCCAGGTTGAGCTTCTTCTCCACCTTGAACCCGGCCGCCTCGAGCGCCTGTGCGTAGATCTCGCCCAGGATGAACTGCTCGTCGAAGTTCTTCGAGCCGACCGTGATGCTGGTCTTGGCGTTGGCCGGGTCCTTCTTGATGACCGTGGCCGAACCGCCGCCGGAGTCGCCGCCGCTGCTTTCGCTGTCCGAGTCGTCGTCACCGCAGGCCGAGGCCGTCAGTGCGAGCGCCAGGGCGGTGAACAGGGCCAGAGTGATGCGCCATGTGCGTGTCACGTTGCTGTTTCCCTCCTTCGTGTGGGCAGGGCGAGCCGGCGCCGTACAGGCCCCTGCTCCCCAGCCAGCTTGATCCCCTCGGGGGTTACGACCTGTTGCAGATAGCCGATGCCGGCATCCGCGATAAGAGTGATCAGGGCCACCAGCAGCGCTGCGCCCAGCTGCCCCGAGAACCCGTAGGTCTGCGGCGTCAGGATCGGCCACCCCAGCGTCTTGACGTCGGCGTAGGGGCCGATGGTGGCGGTGGCCAGGACACTCACGGCGGACGTGCGGATGCCCGCGAAGATCGTCGGCATGGCCAGCGGCAGGCGCACGCGACGCACGATCTGGCTGCTGCGCATCCCCATTCCGCGCGCGGCGTCCACGATTTCCCGGTCCACCTGCGCGGTGCCCACGTAGGTGTTGGTCAGGATCGGCGGGATGGCCAGGGCCACCAGCACCAAGGTGATGTTCCAGAACCCGTTGCCCAGGTAGGCGACCAGGAAGAAGACCAGCACCACTGCGGGCACGGCGCGACCGACGTTTGAGACCGAGATGGCCAGGAACTCGCCCTTGCCCTTGTGGCCCAGGTAGAGGCCGATCGGGATCGACACCGCGCACGCAATGGCCATGGCCGCCAGGCTGACCAGCAGGTGGGTCTTGGCGAAGCCCAGCAGCTCCTCCGGGCCGCCCACCTGCACGCCGCCGCCCACCGACTCGCGCTCCTGGAAGATGAACTGGACCGCGTCGCCGAAGTCCCCGAGCAGGGCGATCGTGGCGCTCACGAGGCCGCCGCCCGCTGCCAGGGGGTAGCGATGCGCTGGACGGTCAGGATGACCAGATCCAGCACCGCGGCCAGCAGCACGCACAGCCCGCCCGCCACCACCACGTTCGATTTGAAGTAGGGCTGCTGGTCGAGCTCTGCGCCCAGCCCCCCGGCGCCCGCCAGGAACGCCAGAGCGGCCAGCCCGACCGTGGTGGTGGTGGCGATTCGCAGGCCGGCCAAGATCTCAGGCGCGGCCAGGGGCAGCTCGACGCGGAACAGCAGTTGGTTCTCGGTCAGCCCCATGCCGCGCGCGGCGTCCTTGGCCTCGTCGGGCACGGCGGCCAGGCCGGTGATCACGTTGCGGAAGATGATCAGCAGCGTGTAACAGGTCAGCGCCACGATGGCGGTGGTCTTGCCCAGGCCGGTGAACGGCTGCAACAGGAAGAAGAACGCCACGCTGGGGATCGTGTAGAGCGCGCCTGTGAAGGCCGTGATGGGCCCCACCAGCCACTGGCGCCGGTGCGCGATCAGGGCCAGCGTGAAGGCGATGGCGAAGCCCGCCGCCACGGACACGAGAGTGAGGTACACGTGCTCCCAGAACGGGTCCTGGTAGCGCTGCCAGTTGTCGGCGATCCAGTCGGGGCAGAAGCCGTCCTCGGACACGCAGGTTGACTCGCCCGCGCGGTCGCGCGTCTGAAGCTGGGCGAACAGGCCGAAGACGTCCGCGGGGTTCACGCGGTGGTGTCTTCCACGAGGTCGGCGCCGCTGCGGGAGTCGGTCGGGGCCTCGTGGAGGAAGCGTGAGATGACCTCGATCGAGAGGACCCCCTGGACCACGCCCTTGTCATCGACCACTACGCCGTAGCGGGCCTCGCTGGTCAGCAGGTCGGAGAGGGCGTCGCGCAGGATGTCGTCCATCTCCACGATCGCGCCCTCGTGCCAGGAGTCGGGCACGCGCTCGCCGCTCAGCTCGCTCACGCCGAGCCAGCCGTGGGCGTGGCCGCGGTCGTCGATGACCAGCACGTGGGTCTTGAGGTCGGCGTCCTCGACCTTGCGCCGTACGTCGTCGCAGATCTCGCCCACGCGCACCTGCGCAACCTTCCACAGGTCGATGTCCCGGACGCGCTGCAGCGCGAGCCGCTTCAAGGCCCGGTCGGCACCCACGAACTCCTCCACGAACTTGGACTCGGGGTACATCAGCAGTTCGGCGGGGGTGGCGAACTGGGCCAGCTTGCCGCCCTTCTGGAGCACCGCGATCTTGTCGCCCATCTTGATCGCCTCGTCGATGTCGTGGGTCACGAACACGATCGTCTTCCGGATCTCCCTCTGGAGCCGCAGGAACTCATTCTGCAGGCGCTCGCGGTTGATCGGGTCGATGGCGCCGAATGGCTCGTCCATGAGCATCAGCGGCGGGTCCACGGCCAGGGCGCGGGCCACGCCCACGCGCTGGCGCTGGCCGCCGGAGAGCTGGGCGGGGTAGCGGTCGCGGGTCTCGCCGGGGTCCAGCGAGACCAGCTCCAGCAGTTCGTCGACGCGGGTGGCGATCCGCTTCTTGTCCCAGCCCAGCAGGCGGGGGACGGTGCCCACGTTGTCGGCCACCGACAGGTGCGGGAACAGGCCGATCTGCTGGATGGCGTAGCCGATGTCGCGCCGCAGCTCGGCAGGCTTGCGCTCCTTGACGCTCGATCCGTCCAGCAGGATGTCGCCGTCGGTGATGTCGATCATGCGGTTGACCATCCGCATGGCGGTGGTCTTGCCGCAACCGGAGGGCCCCACCAGCACGCAGATCTCACCTGCGGGAACCTCTAGCGAGAGCTTGTCCACGGCCGGTGAGTCCTGGCCGGGATAGAGCTTCGTGGCCTCTCGGAACTCCAGCGTGGCGGCCGCGGAGGCGCCTGGCAGTTGGCTATCGATTGTGATCGGGCGGGGACTCGGGAGAGAGCTCGAATGTGAAGGCTACTGCTTGAGCTTGGGCTCTGCCCGGCTTCGAGACGCCAAAACCTCGCCGGTGGCCAGCCGCTCGAGCTCGCGGGCCAGGTCGCCGCGCAGCTCCTCGACATCGGCGTCGGACACCTCCGGATCGGCCTCGGCCGACTCCACCATGGCGTCGGCCAGGCGCTCGCCGGCGTGCTGGAGGTCGAGTTCCGCCCGCTCGGGGTCCGGTGTCCCGCGCAGCTCCAGCGCCCGCTCCTTGACGTCGTCGGCCAGTCCCTCGAGGCGGGCGCGCTCCGGCGCCTTCATACGCCGCCAGCGGCCGTACAGCCCGCGCGCCACGCGGAAGCCCATCGAGGCCTTGCTTCCCAGCGAGCGTCGGGACACCATCCGCTAATGGTGGCCGTGGCGGTGGATGGAACTACGCGCCCACACGTCACGGAGCTGGCGGATCCACGAGATCACGCCGGATTTCCGCCTCGAGGACGTCTGGGCGCTGCCCACTCCCGGCGGGCCGGACGACTTCCCACGGCTGGCGCTGTGCCTGCCTAGGCATCCAACCTGATGGCACGCGGGCTCGGGATGTCGGCAAGTGCCCGTATATGGCTGAAAACATCCCGATTCATGGGACGCGACGCGGCGGTCCCGTCGCGTGCCGGGTTATGGCCCAACGGGCTCCTTACCCAGCCGTCGCTTGGCGCCGGACCCCGGCCCGTCTAGGCGGCGCGCGCCACGACCGGCACCAGCGCCTTGCGGCGGGCGTCGCGGCGGCGGAAGGCCGCCAGTGCGTCGGCCACCGCGCGGTAGGCCTCGGCGTGCACGGCCATGCCGCAGTGGCTGGAGTGCACCTCCACGTGCTCGGCCGCGGGGTCCAGGCAGGCGCGCCAGCGCACGACGCCGTCGCTGCGCGAGTACACCGATACGAAGCCCACGCCGCGCGGCACCGGCCCGGCGGCTTGCTGCCAGAAGTCGGCACAGCAGTCGCCGTCCAGGCAGCCGTGGGAGAACAGTCCAGGCAGGTGCAGGCCGCCCAGCGCCGCAACGGCCTCGGCGTTCGCCCGGACCAGCGGGTGGACCTGGAACGTGTCCAGGTGGGGTGAGCCCATCGTCACGATGCCCGCCACCAGGTCGGGGCGGCGCGTGGCCAGCACCTTGGCGAACATGCCGCCGCGGCTGTGGCCGACGATGGCCGCACGCCGGCCCTGGCGCTCGACCAGCGCCTCCAGCCGCCGCTCCAGCTGCTCCACGCTGGCACCCCCACAGCCCACGTTGGCCTTGATGCCGGCGCGGCCGGGGTGGTGGCCGGTGCCCTTGAGCCAGCGCCCCATCACCCTCAGCGACGCGTCGCCGGCCATGAACCCCGGGATCAGCAGCACCGGCTGGCCGCGGCCGTCGGTCACGTCCCGGCCGCGGAACACACCGTCGCGCACCAACGCGGCGAGCTCCAGGCCCATCCGGGTCTCGCGCCACAGCGGAGGATGGGGGGCTCGGGAGGCCAGAGCGAGGACCACCCTAGTGCCACCTCCGGATCGCTGCGCGCAAGCCCTCAGACTCTCACCGCGTAGGTTCTATCTATGCGAGCAGTGACCATCGCTGACGGCGAGCTGGCCATCCGCGACCACGACGACCCCGTCCCCGAGCACGGCCAGATCCTGGTGGCCGTGAAGGCCGCCGGCCTCAACGGCGCCGACATGCTGCAGCGCAAGGGCGCCTATCCGGCGCCGCCCGGCTCACCCCAGGACATCCCGGGCCTGGAGCTGGCGGGCGAGGTGGTGGGCCTGGGGTCGGGCGCGGAGCGGTTCGCCGAGGGCGACCGGGTGATGGCCATCGTGGGCGGCGGCGGCCAGGCCGAGCTGGCGGTGCTGCACGAGCGCGGGGCCATGCCGGTGCCCGAGGGCGTGGACTGGCCGGCGGCCGGTGGCCTGGCCGAGGTGTTCGTGACCGCTCACGACGCGCTGTTCACCCAGGCCGGCCTGCGCCCCGGCGAACGGCTGCTGGTGCACGGCGCCGCCGGCGGTGTGGGTACCGCGGCGGTGCAGATGGCACGCGCGGCCGGCGCGTCGGTCACCGCCACGGTGCGCAATGGGGACCTGCGCGGCCAGGTCGCCGAGCTCGGGGCCGAGGTGATCGAGCCCGAGGGCTTCGCCGACCACGGCCCCTTCGACGTGATCCTGGAGCTCGTCGGCGGTCCCAACCTGCCCGACGACCTCAAGGCGCTGCGCACCGGCGGGCGGATCGTTGTGATCGGTGTCGGCGGCGGCCCGAAGGCCGAACTCAACCTGCTGGCGTTGATGGGCAAGCGCGGAAGCATCAGCGCATCCACGCTGCGGGCCCGGCCGCTGGAGGAGAAGGCGGCAGCCATGCGCCGCGTCGAGGCCGAGCTGCTGCCCCAGTTCGAAGCAGGCGTCCTGCACGTGCCTGTGGCCGCGACCTACGAGATCGACCGAGCCGAGGAGGCCTACGACCAGTTCGCGGGCGGCGGGAAGTTCGGCAAGATCGTGTTGACCACGGGCTGATGCGCCTCGCGGCCCCCCTCGTGGTGGTCGCAGCGGCGCTCGTCCTGCCCGTATCCGCCGCGGCCGCGCCCTGCAGCGACTTACCGACCGGAGAGTGCAGCACGGTCACCGTGGCGCTTGACCGCAGCGGGGCCGTGGCGGGCAACGTGAACCTGGCGGTGGCGCGCGTTCCGGCCGCCCGCCCGCCTTCCCGCGGCACGATCCTGTTCCTGGCGGGTGGACCGGGGGAGTCCGCCCTGAACGGCGGCGAGAACCTGGTCGGCCTGTTCCGCCGCTACGCGCCCAATCACGACCTGCTGACCTTCGACCAGCGCGGCACCGGGCGCTCGGGTGGGCTGACCTGCAGGGCGCTGTCCGGGCGCGGCAGCGAGGCCAGCATCTTCGCCCGCTGCGGTTCGGAGCTGGGCCCAAAGCGGGCCTTCTACCGCACAAGCGACTCGGTCGAGGACATCGAGGCGGTGCGCGCCGCGGCAGGCGGCGGCCAGATCTCGATCCTGGGCGTCTCGTACGGCGGCCGCGTGGCCGCCGAGTACGTGCGCCGCTACCCGGCGGCGGTGTCGCGGATGGTGCTCGACTCACCCAGCACCCTTGCCGGCACCGACCCGTTCTTCCTGCAGCGCCAGCGTGCCCTGCCGCGTGTGCTGCAATCCATCTGCGGACGCGCCTGCCGCACGTACACGCGGTCGCCGATCGGCGACATGGGCCGGGCGGCGCGGCGCCTCGCCCGCCGCTCCCTGCGCACCTATGTCGTGACCCCGCGCGGCACCCGCCTGAAGGTGCGCTTCGGTCTCGGCGACCTGTACGGGCTGGTGTCGCTCAGCGATCTGGATCCGGTCACGCGCGCGCGCCTTCCCGGAGCAGTGGCCGCGGCCCGCCGCGGCGACGGCGCGCCGCTGGCGCGGGCGCTCACGGGCACCCTTGCCGCGCTCAGCGGCCCGGCCCAGCAGAGCGGCCCGGTCAGCGACGCGCTCTTCGCCGCCACCACCTGTGCCGAGGCCCCGCTCCCGTGGAGCCCGGCGTCGGCGCCCGACGCCGGCCGCGATCAGGCGCTCAAGGACCGGGTGCGCCAGCTGGGCACCAGGCCGTTCGCGCCCTTCGGTCCCGGCCCCGTGACCTCCGCCAGCTTCCTGGCCCAGTGCAAGCGCTGGCCCGCCGTGCAACCGGCGGGCCCGGCAGCCGCGCCCGGACCGGCGGTGCCGACCCTGGTCATCAACGGCTCCGAGGACCTGCGCACCCCCGTCGAGGAGGGGCGCGAGCTGGCCGCTGCATACCCCGGCGGGCGTGAGCTGACCATTCCCGGCGCGGGCCACTCCGCGATCACGACCGACAGCACCCACTGCGCGCCCCGGGCCGGCTTCGCCTTCCTGGGCGGTGCCGCGGCGCCCGCCAGCTGCCCCCGCGCGGCGCGCCAGGTTCCCACCGGCGGCCGCCCGCCGCTGTCGCTGCGGGGCGTGGGTGGCCGGTCGCGCAAAGCGAAGACTGTGCGTGCCGTCCGCCTCACCGCGCGGGACATGCTGACCTCGCTGCTGGCCACGCCCGACCCCCGCTTCGGCGGCCTACGCGGTGGCTACGCCCTGATCGGCCTGCGGCCCGCCCGCGTGCGCCTGGTGGGCTACCAGTACGTGCCCGGCGTCAAGGTCTCGGGCATGCTGCGCCGCAAGCGCGGCCGGCTGGTGGGCACCCTCACCGTCTTCGGCGGCCGCTCGGTGCCGGCCCGCGTCACCGTGACGCGGTCGGGCTCTTTCAGGGCGAAGTTCACCGGCGCGCGCTCGTCGCCGGCCGCCTCCGCGTCCTCCGCGGGCGAGCCGCTGGCCGTTCCGCCGAAGCCACGGCGCCCGGTGGTGCCGGGGTCGCTCCGCTAGCTCAGCCGCTCCACGATCATCGCTTCGCCCTGGCCGCCGGCCACGCACATGGTCTCCAGGCCGATGGTCTTGTCGTCGGCCTCAAGGCCGTTCAGCAGCGTGGTCATGATGCGCACCCCGGTCATGCCGAACGGGTGGCCCAGGGCGATCGCGCCGCCGTGCGGGTTCATCTTCTCCAGCGGGATGTCGCACTCGGCCATGATCGGGATCACCTGGGCGGCGAACGCCTCGTTCAGCTCCACGGTGTCCACGTCGCCGATGCTCATGCCGGCCCGCTCGAGCACCTTGCCGATGGCCCAGATGGGTGCCACGCCCATGTACTCGGGCTCGTTGGCGGCGGTGGCCGCGGTGATGATCCGTGCGCGCGGGGTCAGCCCCAGTTCCTTCGCCTTGGTGTCGGACATGATCAGCGCGGCGGCCGCGCCGTCGTTCAGCGGACAGGAGTTGCCGGCGGTCACGCCGCCGCCGCCCTCGAACGCCTCGGGCAGTTGCGACAGCTTCTCCAGCGTGGAGGATGCCCGCGGACCGTCGTCCTTGTCCACCACGGTGCCGTCCGGCAGCGTCAGCGGCGCGATCTCCTTGTCGAAGTACCCGCTCTCCTGGGACTGCACGGCCAGCTCCTGCGAGCGCTGGGCGTACTCGTCCATGTCCGAGCGCGACACGTCGTAGCGCTTGGCCACGTTCACCGCGGTGTCGCCCATGGCGATGTACACGTCGGGCTCGTCGCCCTCGCCCTTGAGGTGGTCGTTCTGATCGGCGGCGCCGGCGGCCTCGGTGCGCTCGTTGAACTGGGAGACGAACTCGATCCCGGCGGCGATGTAGGCGTCGCCCTGGCCTGCCTTGATGTTGTTGGAGGCGATCCGGATGGCCTCCAGCCCGGACGCGCAATAGCGCGAGACGGTCACGCCGTTGGTCTCGAGTGGCAGCTTCTGCGACAGCAGGGCGATGATCCGGCCCACGTTGAAAGCCTGCTTGCCCTGGGGCATGCCGCAGCCGGTGATCACTTCCTCCACGAGCGCGGGGTCCACGCCGGGGTTGCGCTCCAGCAATTGGTCCACGATGAAGGCGCCGGTCTCGTCGGGGCGCACCTGGGCCAGCGAGCCCTTGAAGGCGCGGCCGATGGGCGTGCGGACGGCGTCGACGATTACTGCTTCAGGCATTGAGTCTCCTTATTTCGGTGGCATGCGCAGAGCGCCGTCCAGCCGAATCGTTTCTCCGTTGAGCATCGAGTTCTCGGCGATCGAAGCCACCAGCGCGGCGTACTCGGCCGGCTTGCCGAGCCGCTGCGGGAATGGCACGCCGTCGCCCAGCGCCTTGCGCGCGTCCTCGGGCAGGGCGGCCAGCAGGGGTGTGTCGAACAGGCCGGGCGCGATCGTGTTCACGCGCACGCCGCGACCGGCCAGGTCGCGGGCGGCTGGAAGTGTCATGCCCACCACGCCGCCCTTCGACGCCGAGTAGGACAGCTGGCCGATCTGGCCGTCGAACGCGGCGATCGAAGCGGTCATGACCACCGCGCCGCGCTCGCCGTCCTCGCCCGGCTCGGCCTGCGCGATCGCGTTCGCGCCCAGGCGCAGCAGGTTGAACATGCCGATCAGGTTCACCTGGATGACCTTCTGGAACGGGTCGAAGCTGTGCGCGCCGCGCTTGTGCACGGTGCGCTCGGCCCAGCCGACGCCGGCACAGCCCACGGCCAGGCGCAGCCCGCCCAGCAGGGTGGCCGCCTCGTCCACGGCGGCCTCCATCTCGCCCGGCTCGGTCACGTCGCACGGCACTGCGATGGCGGCATCGCCCAGCTCGCCGGCCAGGGCGCGGGCGGCGTCGGCGTTCAGGTCGACCAGGGCCACTCGCGCGCCGCGCTCCACCAGTAGCCGCGCGGTGGCGGCGCCCAGGCCCGACGCCCCGCCGCTGATCAGCGCACCCGCTCCGTTCAGATCCATGGGGCCAAGACCCTACTTGCGAGAGGAGCGCAGCCGGGCGTTGGCCGGCGAGCACCGCATCGAGGCTTTCAGCGCAGCGAGGCGCGGCTCAGCGCGAACAGCCCGGCGGAGTCGGTGTGGAAGGCCTCCATCCGCAGGCCCGCCGCTTCCAGTTCGTCGGCCACGCGCTCCGGGGTGAACTTGCACGACAGCTCGGTGCGCATCTCCTCGCCGGCGGCGAACTCCGCTGTCAGGTCCAGGGACGACACGCGGACGGATTGCGCGACGCGCGATCGCAGCCGCATCTCGATCCGCTGGAACTCCTCGTGCCAGTACGACACGTGGTCGAAGGAGTCCAGGTCGAACTCGCCGCCCAGCTCGCGGTTGATCACCGTGAGCACGTTCTTGTTGAACGCCGCGGTCAGGCCCACGGAGTCGTCGTAGGCGGCCTCCAGCGTGGCGCGCTCCTTGACCAGGTCGGTGCCCAGGAGCACGGTGTCGGTCGGCCCCATCAGACCGGCCAGCTCGGTCAGGAACGGCGTCCGCTGCGATGGCTCGAGGTTGCCCACGGTGCCGCCCAGGAACGCGAATACGCGGTGCTGACCGGGCGGGATCAGGTGCAGGTCCGAGCCGAAATCGCCAACCACGCCGTGCACGGTCAGCCCTGGGTAGGCCTCGGTCAGCTGGTCGGCGCAGGCCACCACCACGGACTCGTCCACGTCGAAGGGGACGTAGCGCTCCAGAGCGCCCGACCCGGCCATGGCGTACAGCAGCGCGCGCGTCTTGGAGGCCATGCCCGATCCCAGCTCCACCAGCTCGCGCGCACCGTTGGTCAGCTCCGGGGCCCGCCGGTTCAGGATCTCGCGCTCGGAGCGCGCCGGGTAGTACTCCGGGGCCTCGGTGGTGATGCGCTCGTACAGCTCCGAGCCGTACTCGTCGTACAGGTGCTTGGGGCCCAGGACCTTGGGCGTGACGGTCAGCGCGGCGCGCACATCGGACGCCAGCGTGTCCTCGCCAGAAGCGCCCTGGCCTCGCACGATCGTCACGTCTGCCGCCCCCGCCGCGTCGGCCATCAGGACTCCCGTACGCAGCGGAAGCCGCAGAAGATCTGCCGCCGCTGGGGCAGGTCCCAGTTGCGGAACGTATTGCGGGCCACCATCGGCCGCGTGGCCCACGAGCCACCGCGGAGCACGCGGTAGGGGCCGCCGAAGAACACCTGCGAGTACTCGGGGTAGGGGAACGGCTGGAACCCGGGGTAGCCCCCGAGCGGGCTCGCCGTCCACTCCCAGGCGTCGCCGATCAGGCCGCTGACGCCCTCGGGGCTGATGCCCGCCAGCGATCCCACCGGCAGCGGTCCGAACGCCGTCTGATCCAAGTTCGCGCGCTCGTAGGCCGGGGGCTCGTGGCCCCAGGGGAACGGCAGCGGCTCTCCGCTGACCGGGTCCCAGGCGGCCGCGCGCTCCCACTCGGCCTCGGTGGGCAAACGCCCGCCGGCCCAGCGCGCGAAGGCGTCGGCTTCGTACCAGGACACGTGCATGACGGGCAGCGCCGGGTCGATCTGCGCCACCCGGTCGAACCGCCGTTCGGCGCCGTCGGCGGTCCAGTACAGCGGCCGGTCCACGTTCTGGTCCACCAGCCAGCGCCACCCCTCTTCGGTCCAGAGCTCGCGTGCGTCGTAGCCGCCGTCGGCCACGAACTCGGCGTAGGAGCCGTTGGTCACCGGGGCGCGGTCGATGTCGTAGGCGTCCAGGCACACGCGGTGGCGGGGGCGCTCGTTGTCGTAGGCGAAGCCGCCGTGGTCAGCGCCCATGGCGAACTCGCCGGCCTCGATGTGCACCGTGCCGGCGTGGTGCTCGCCGGCCGTGGGGGCCGCGCGCGGGGTAGGGGCGAAGGTGCCTGGGCGCGCGATCTGCAGCGTCTGCAGCATCGTCTCGTTGTGCTGGTGCTCGTGACGGATCAGCATCTCCCAGACGAACCCGTGCGCGTTCAGCCGGTCGGAGTCGCCCGAAAGGTCCGCGCGCTCCAGCACGGCCAGCGACCGTTCGCGCACCGCGTCCATGAAGGCGATGGCGTCGTCGCGGCGCAGGTAGGGAATGTCGCCGCGCTCGGCGCGCGGCGTCTCGCTGGCGTCGTAGACCACCGCCAGGTCGGGGCGCAGCGGCTCCATGCCGCCCGCCCGCTGGCCCAGCCACAGGTCCTCGAACGCCGCAATGTGGCCCAGGTCCCACACCAGCGGGCTCATCAGCGGGTCGTGGACCCGGTCCAGGTCGTCGGTGTCCACCGGCTCAACCAACGCCAGCGTGCGCGCGCGACCCTCGGCCAGGGCGTCGCGGAACCTGCTCTTGTCCAGCGACTCGGCCCCTCCTCGGGGCAGTGTTTTGGAGCTATGGGGTTGCACGGCGGCTACCGGGTGGTCCGGTCAGGGTACCGAGGCCCGCCTACCGGGGAGCGAACGGCCCACGGTTGCCGCCCCGGTGGTACGTTGGCCTAGTGGAAGCATCGAGGGCGGAGAGCGCCGGCTACCTGACACCGAGCAGGCTGACGTTCGGTGAGTTGGCCGGCTGCGTGGCGGCGATCGTGTTCGCCATTTCGCTGTTCCTGCCGTGGTACGGAACCAGCGAGAGCAATCCCAACTCCCAGCTCGATCTCGTCAGCGGCGGCGTCGCCAAGGGCGGCGAGACGGTCAGCGCCTGGGAGATGTTCCCGATCCTGCGCTGGATCCTGCTGGCAGCCGTGATCGCGCCGTTCATCCTGGCCTGGATCGTCATGCGCCGGCACAAGCTCGAGTGGAAGCCGGGCGAGATCACGATGATCGTCGGTGCGGCCGCGTTCGTGCTGGTGCTGTGCAACGGCGTGATTCTGGGCCGCCCGGGCGATAGCGTGGAGATCTCGCTGGAGTGGGGCTACCCGATCGCGCTGTTGGCCTGCATCGGCATGGCGGTCAGCGGCTTCCTGCGCCAGTCGCGCCACACGGACGCCAAGAAGCCACCGGGCGTCATATAACTCCCGCGTGACCGACGCCGCCAAGCCGGACCGCAACCTCGCGCTCGAGCTGGTCCGGACCACCGAGTACGCGGCGCTGGCCTGTGCGCGCTGGATCGGCCGTGGCGAAAAGGAGTCCGCCGATGGCGCCGCGGTGGACGCCATGCGCCTGATGCTCGACACCGTCTCCATGCGCGGCACGGTCGTGATCGGCGAGGGCGAGAAGGACGAGGCGCCAATGCTCTACAACGGCGAGGAGGTGGGTGACGGCAGCGGCCCCGAGGTCGATGTGGCCGTGGACCCGCTCGAGGGCACCGAGCTGTGCGCCAACGGCATGCCCAACTCGCTGGCCACCATCGCCGTGGCCGCGAAGGGCGCCATGTTCGACCCCGGGCCCAACGTCTACATGATGAAGATGGCCACCTCGGACTCCTACGCGCACCTGCTGGACCTGGACCGGCCCATCGGCCAGACGCTGAAGCTGATGGCCAAGGAGAAGGAAGACGACATCGGCGACCTGGTGGTGATCATGCTCGACCGCCCCCGGCACGAGGAGATGATCGCCGAGATCCGCGAGGCCGGCGCCCGCATCCGGCTGATCCCGCACGGCGACGTCTCGGCCGCGCTGCTCGCGGTCACCGAGGACTCCGCCGCCGACCTGCTCCTGGGCATCGGCGGCACCCCCGAGGGCGTGCTCTCCGCAGCCGCGATCCAGTGCCTGGGCGGCAAGATCCTCGGCCGCGTCTGGCCCCGCGACGCCCAGGAGCGCCAGGCCGCCCTGGACGCCGGCTACGACCTGGACGAGGTACTGGACACCGACCGCCTCTGCTCACCGGGCGACACGTTCTTCTCAGCCACCGGCGTAACCGACGGCGACACCCTGCGCGGAGTCCACTACGAGGGCTCGGGCGCGCGCCGTGGGGCCACGACCGAGTCACTGGTCATGCGCTCGCGCTCGGGCACGGTGCGCCGCGTCAGTGCGCGCCACGACCGCCAGAAGTTGCGCGCCATAACGGCCGGCCGGATCTCCTAGCGCGCAGCCGGCTCCTCCTTCTCGACCTCCTCCGACGCCTGGGTCTTTAGCGCCCCCACCACCGAGGGCGCCAGGTCCAGCCGCGCCAGCGAGCGCAGGAACGCGTGGGTCACGATCACGTGGATGCGCAGCTGGGTGATCCTGTAGATGTACTGGCCGACGCGGGCGAACCAGCCCCAGCCGGCGATCAGCGGGTAGAAGTTGGCCACCTCGGAGGTCACGGTGCCGGTGATCAGGTCGGTGCCCGGGTGCTCCTTGCCGTCGGCGGGCGGGCGCTGCACGGTCAGCTTCAGGAAGCCCTTCGTGCGACCGGCCGGCGCCACCAGCAGCCCCTTCTTGATCCGCCAGGTCACCGAGCCGCAGTCGCCCTCGGTCTCGTAGTCGGGCGGGTGGAACGTCAGCAGCGTGAAGGGCCGGCCGAAAAGGCAGACCTCGCGGCCCTCGTCGGTGTAGACCACGCGCAGGATGCCCAGCGACACGCGCGTCAGGAAGCGCCAGTAGGTGGCGGCCAGGCGCTCCAGGTACTCGGGGCTCCAGATCCGGTCCAGCTCTGACCGCGGGAGGGTGACCTCGGCCTCCTGCTTGGTGGTCACGCTGCCGTCCGGCGGCGCCTCCGACTCGGGCACCTCGAGGATCTTCACGCGCGCACGGGCCTCGCGCCGGCGTCCGATGACTCGCCTGGGGTCGCGCTCTCTCACGGTTCGCAGACGATATTCACGGCACCAACTCGGCGCGCACCCGGGTGCCCGCCGGCAGTTCGTCCTCGCCGGGCTCGATCAGGGCCAGGGCGCCCGCCGCCAGCATCGACGTGAGCTGGTGTGAGCCCTGCGGCCCGGTGGGGGTCAGCTCCCATCCGTCCGCCCCGGCGTGCAGCAGGCAGCGCACCGCCTGGGTCCGGCTCGGCTCCGGGGACACGGGGGCCGTCAGCCGGCCGGTCAGACGGGCGATGGCAGGGTCGGCGCCTTGCAGCGCCAATAGTGCCGGGCGCGCGAACAGCAGGAAGGTCACCAGCGCTGACACCGGGTTGCCCGGCAGCCCGAACCCCAGCTTGGGCCCGGCGGTGCCGAACCACGTCGGCTTGCCCGGCTTCAGCGCGACGCGCCAGAAGCGCTCGTCCACGCCCAGGTGGGCGAAAGCGCCCTTGACGTGGTCGTGCGGCCCGACCGAAACCCCGCCCGACACGCACACCACGTCGGCCACCTCGAGCGCGCGGCCGATCGCCGCGCGCGTGCCCTCGCCGGTGTCGGGAACGTCCTCGGCGAGAACCACGCGGGCGCCGGCGTCCTGTACCAGTGCCGCCAGCGCGGGCCCGTTCGAGCTGTAGATCCCGCCCGGCGGCAGCGGGGTCCCCGGCGGTGTCAGCTCGTCGCCGGTAGCCAGCAGCGCCACCCGCGGCGCTGCCGCGCAGCGCGCGCTGGTGTGGCCGATGCTGGCCAGTACTCCCAGGGCCGCGGGCCCCAGCACGCTCCCGGGCGAGAGCAGGGTCGTGCCCGCCTTGACGTCCTCTCCGGCGCCGCGGATGTTCGTCCCGTCCGCACGCTCGGGCACGGTGACCACGCCGTCACTCTCCTCGGCCAGCTCCACCTGCACCACGGCGCCGGTGCCCGCGGGCACGACCGCGCCGGTGGAGATCCGCACCGCGGCGCCGGGCTCGACCACGCCGTCGAAGGGGTGACCGGCGCGCGACTCGCCTGCGATCGCCAGCCGGCCTGACGCGCCGGCCGCGACGGCGAACCCATCCATGGCCGAGGAGGCGAAGGGCGGCACGTCGGCGACGCTGGTCACCGAGTCGGCCAGGATGCGGCCGCGCGCCTCGCTCAGCGGCACGTCCTCGCCCGCCAGCGGCCGGACCGTCTCCAGGACCATCCGGCGCGCGGTCTCGATGGGCAGCGGGTCGGCCACCGCCCCATCCTGCCAATTCCCTCCGTAGCGCAGCGTACGATGGCCAGCGAACCGCAGTACGGAGCGCAAAAGTGGCCGAGTCCGACCGTCTGACCATCACGCCGTTACGTGGGCCGCTGGCGCGGTTGGATCGCGCGCGTGAGGACTTGGCCAAGGCATGGCTGATGCGGCTGATCGAGGGCGCCTCGCTGGAGGAGATCAGCCGGCTGCCCACCGAGCAGATCGCGGCCGAGCTCCCGGCCGTGATCTCCGATGTGCTGCAGATCGCCGCCACCGAGGATCGCGACCGGCTGCAGCTGCCCGATGACGTGCGCGAGCGCGCGTCCCGGCTGGCCGAGCTGCGTCAGGGAGAGGAGCTGACCGCCGCGGAGCTGACCCGCGACGTGGCGGGCATCCAGGCTGTGGTGCTCGAAGCGCTGGCGCGGGATGCCGAGGAGATCGGCGCCGCGGCGTTCGCGTCGGTGGTCACAGACGTGACCGAGGCGGTCGCGGACCTCCAGGCCACCGCGGTCGGGGCGCTGGTGGACCAGCGCGCGCGCGATGCCGAGACGCTGGCCAACGCCGATCCGCTCACCGGCCTGGCCAACATGCGCCACCTGCAGACCCAGCTGCGTCACAACCTTGGGCTGGTCAAGCGCTACCAGCAGCCGTTCGCGCTCCTGGTCATCGACGTGGAGGGGCTCAAGCGGGTCAACGACGGTCAGGGCCACCAGGCAGGCGACCGCGTTCTGGTCCAGGTCGGCCTGGCACTGCGCCGGACCCTCCGCGCCGTTGACACGCCGGCGCGCATCGGCGGCGACGAGTTCTGCGTGCTGGCGCCCTGCCAGACCGCCGAGGCGGCGCGGCCGCTGGCAGAGCGGCTGGCCGAGGGGATCGCCGGCGAGACGGCGGAAGGCGACAGCGCACCGGGCGTGGGCGCGGCGGTCGGCGTGGTCTCCTCTCCCGAGCACGGCGACGACGCCGAGATCCTGCTGGAAGCGGCCGACCAGGCGATGTACCGCGCCAAGGCGGCCGGCGACCCGGTGGCCCTGGGCGAGCCAGCGGCCGACGTCCAGAGCGCCAACGGCAGCTCCTAGGCGCTTATTGGATCAGGCCGTACCGCAGGCCGATGGCCACGGCCTGCGTGCGCGTGGACGCTTCGAGCTTGGCCAGAATGCGCTTGGTGTGCGTGCGCACGGTCTCCGTCGACAGGCCCAGCTGGCGGGCCACGGCGTCGGTCTGCATCCCGTTGGCCAGCATCTGCAGGATCTCGCGCTGACGGGCGCTCAGGGTGCGGTCGCCTTCCTCGAGCACGATCGTCGACGACAGGCTGGGGTCTACATAGAACTCTCCCGCCTGGGCGGCGCGGATGGCGCGCACCAGATCCTCCGGCGGAGAGTCCTTGCGCACGTAGCCGCGCACACCCGCCTTGATCGACTCGGTGAGCAGCCGCGCACCCCCGTTGGCGGTGAAGATCACCACCGGCGCTCCCAGCTCGGCGGTCAGTCGCTTGACCAGCTCGCCGACGTCCGCGCCGGCTCGCCACGGGTCGACCACGACGATCCGGCCATGCCCGTTGGATCCGGCGTTCTCGAGCGCGCCGGCCAGGTTCGAGACGTCGGTGACGGCGGCGTCGGACCAGGTGTTTTCGATCAGCGCCCGGACCCCTTGGCGGACCACGGGATGCTCGTCGATGATCATGAAGCTTGGGTGGGGGGGACCGGGCATGTGGTATCGGCTATACCCAGGGCCGTGTATGTCTAGCCGCCAGGTTCTTCAAGGGTCCCGGTGTCGTGCAGCTCGAATCTGAGGGCGTTGATGATGGCGCCGGCCATAACGATGATGGCCAGGGCGTAGAACCACAGCAGCACGATCAGCACGAACACGAAGGTGGTGCCGAATCGCGCGATCGTGCTGATGCTGCCCAGGTAGACCGGAAAGGCGTAGTCCACGATGCCGATCGCCACCGTGGCGGCGAGTGCCCCTGGCCAGATCGCGCGCCAGGGCATCCGGTCGTTGGGCACGGTCCAGTAGATCAGGCTGAGGACGCCGAACAGCAGCACCAGCCCCGCGGCGAGCGAGACGGCGAAGAAGACCCCGTTTACGTCCGCCAACCCCAGCGGCAGGTCGTCCGTGCCGTTCACCAGGACGCTCTGGATCGTGGGCACTGCCACCGTCGCCGCCATGAAAAGCAGGACCACGGCGAGCATCGCGATCGAAAACCACTTCTGCCGCACCCAGCTGCGCGACTCGACGTGGTAGATCTGGCCAAAAGCCGTGTCCAGCGCACCCCAGAACGACGAGCCGATCCAGACGCTGGCCACCAGCGCCACCACCCCGAAGCCGGTGGACGAGTCACGGATCCGCTCGAGCGCGCGGCTGAGGGTGGCGTCGGTCGCGGTGGGAAACAGCTGCTGCAGGTCGGACAGCACGCTGGACTCCAGGTCCGGGCTCTCCAGCACCCGTCCCGCAATGAACAACGCCAGCAGCGCCAACGGGAACACCGACAGCAGCAGGTTGTAGGCCACCATCCCGGCCAGTCCCGTCACGTTGTCGCGATAGGCCTTGATCCAGAAATCCTTGAACGCCCGCAGGGGCGGGCGGTGCTCCTGCCCCGCCGGCGCCGGCATGGCCCGTCCTACGGTCGCGGGAGGCGCCGCAGCACCTCGCGCGTCACGCCTTCGGCCACGCGCAGGCCGGCTCCGGCCACCTTGACGGCCGACCCGAGGGCGCTCGGAGCGGGGGTGGGGGTGGGATCGGCGGGCGGCGCCTTGGGCACGGGTTTCTTCGCTGCGGGCTTCTTCTTGGCTGCCGCGGTGCTCTTGACGCCGGGCTTGGCCGCCTGGGACCGCTTGGGCGCGGGCTTCGAGCCGGTGGAGTCGCGCTTTTGGCTGCGGGTCCCCGGCCGGGAGCGGGGTAGGTTGCCCAGCAGGCCTGGTTCCTCGGGATCCATCTCGCCGCAGTCTAGCCCCGGCCGCGTATCGAATTCCGCCCAAGTGGGTACAAGTGATCACTTGGCCGGTGCTCGACTTCACGTGAATTGCGCATTCAGCGTGTTGGCGTTCGCTAACGCGGGCTATGCTTGCGCTGGCGTTTTGAATGGCCGACGCACGTGCCCCGGCCCCGTAAAAGAATCGGATTCCGTATGTCTGTAGCCGAACTGCAAGAGCTCGAAGAGGTCAAGGTGCTCCTGACCAAGGGGCAGACCGCTGGGGTACTCACCTACGCGGAGATCGCCACCGCGCTGGCGGAGGTCGACCTCGACGAAGGTGACATCGAGGACCTCCACTCCCATCTGGAGAAGTCCGAGATCGAGCTCGTGGAGGAGATCGATCCCGCGCAGCGCGCGTCGAAGGACGTCGAGCGAGCGCCAGACAAGCGCGGCCGTCGCAAGAAGGCGACGATCGACCTGAAGCCGGACATGACCACGGACAGCCTCCAGCTGTTCCTGAAGGACATCGGCAAGGTCCGCCTGCTGACCGCCCAGGAAGAGGTCATCCTGGCCAAGGCCATCGAGCGCGGTGACCTCGATGCCAAGCAGAAGATGGTCGAGTCCAACCTGCGCCTGGTGGTCTCGATCGCCAAGAACTACCGCAACCAGGGCCTCCCGTTCCTCGATCTGATCCAGGAGGGCACCCTCGGCCTGGTCCGCGCCGCGGAGAAGTTCGACTACCGCAAGGGCTTCAAGTTCTCCACCTACGCCACGTGGTGGATCCGCCAGGCCATCGCCCGCGCGCTGGCCGACAAGGCCCGCACCATTCGCATCCCGGTGCACGTGGTCGAGAAGCTGAACAAGATCGGCCGCGCCGAGCGCAAGCTGGTCACCGAGCTGGGCCGTGAGCCCACGCCGGAGGAGATCGCCGACGTCACGGGCATCGAGCCCGACGAGGTCGACTCGATCAAGCGTTCCGCCCAGGCTCCCATCAGCCTCGAGAAGCCGGTCGGCGACGAGGAGGAGTCCGAGTTCGGCCAGTTCATCGCAGACGAGCGGGCCGAGTCACCGTTCGACCGCGCCGCCGAGATCCTGACCAAGGAGTCGCTGCGCGAGGCGCTGGAGAACCTGAGCTATCGCGAGCGCCGCGTGCTCGAGCTGCGCTACGGCCTCGGCGGGGAGCACCCCCGCACGCTCGACGAGGTGGGCCGCACGTTCAACGTCACGCGCGAGCGCATCCGTCAGATCGAGAACCAGTCGCTGAAGAAGCTGCAGAGCCTCGCCGAAGCGCAGAAGCTGCGCGAGGTGGCCTGAGCCGCATAGGCTCGGGCCCATGAGCCACTCGATCAAGAACCTGCGCGAGGTACACGACGTAGCGCCGGACGCCGGCTTCGGCGAGATCCAGGAGGCACGCTTCGCGCGCGGCGATCTGGATGCCGAGGCCACCGGCCTGGCCTACCACGTGCTCAAACCCGGTAAGCGCCAGGCCTTCGCCCATCGCCACGACGAGGCGGAGGAGATCTACGTGATCCTCTCGGGCGCCGGCCGACTGAAGCTCGATGACGAAATCGTGGACGTGGGCCCCATGGACGCCGTTCGCGTGGCGCCCACCGTGGCCCGCGCCTTCGAGGCTGGAGGGGGCGGGCCACTGGAGATCCTGGTCTTCGGCCCGCACCACGACAAGGACGGCGAGATCATCAAGGACGACGCGTTCTGGAGTGAATGAGCTAAAGCGCACGTGCCGCGCAGCCGAGTAGACCCTTATGTTCCAAGTGGACGACGCCCTGCGCCTGGTCATTGCTACCGGGGGCTCGGACCTGCACCTCAAGGTTCCCGCCACCCCGCTCATCCGCCAGCAAGGCAAGCTCGTGCCGATCGCGGGCACGGGGACGCTGAGCCCCGAGGACACCGAGCGCGTCTTCCGCGCCATGCTCACCAATGAGCGCAAGCTCGAGGAATTCGAGAAGGAGCGCGAGGTCGACTTCTCCTACGGCGTGCCCGGCGTGGCCCGCTTCCGCGTGAACGCCTTCTACCAGCGCGGCTCGATCTCGCTGGTCTGCCGCGCGATCCCATTCGAGATCAAGACGTGCGAGGAGCTGCTGTTGCCCCCGGTCATCAACGACCTGGCCGACGAGGAGCGCGGGCTCATCCTGCTGACCGGTACCACCGGGTCGGGCAAGTCCACCACGTTGGCGGCCATGATCGACCGGATGAACACCACCCAGTCGAAGCACATCGTGACGATCGAGGACCCGGTCGAGTTCTTGCACAACGACAAGCAGTCGATCGTCAACCAGCGCGAGGTTGGTGAGGACACCGGCTCGTTCGGCCGCGCGCTGCGGCGGGTGCTGCGCCAGGACCCGGACGTCATCCTGATCGGTGAGATGCGCGACGAGGAGACGGTGCGCACCGCGCTGTCGGCGGCGGAGACCGGACACCTCGTGCTCTCGACCGTCCATACGGTCGATGCGGCCGAATCCGTGAACCGCATCATCGACTTCTTCAAGCCCGAAGAACAGCACCAGGCCCGCGCGATGCTGGCCGGGACGCTGAAGGGCGTGATCTCCCAGCGGCTGGTACCCACGCCCGACGGCAGGGGCCGTGTGGCCACCTGCGAGGTGCTGCGCATGACCGGCCGGGTGCGGGACATGATCATGGACCCGGACCAGACAGGCGAGCTGAACTCGGTCATCAGCGAGGGTGCCTACTACGGCATGCAGACCTTCGACCAGGCGCTGCTCGGCCACTTCCAGGCCGGCCGCGTGACCATGGAAGACGCGCTCAAGGCGGCCACCGCCCCGCACGACTTCAAGCTGTTGGTGTCCAGCGACGGTCAGCGCTCGACCTCGGTCGATCAGGTGTTTGCTCCCTCCGCGGGCTGACGGTCGTCTAGATCGCTTGACGGCGGCGCCCGGAGCGGCCAGAGTCGCCGCTGACCTCGACGATCATCCGAAGGAGGAGCGGTGCAGAGCACGCTCGGTGAGTTTCAGGAAACCCAGTCCCAGGAGGCCTTCCACCTCCAGAACAGCAAGCTGCTGAAGGTGCGTCTCGAGGCGGTGACCATTCAGTCCAAGCTGGGCGCGATGGTGGCCTACCAAGGCGACGTGAAGTTCGAGCACGCGGGCTCGGGCGGCATGGGCCGGATGCTCAAGAAGGCCGTGTCCGGCGAGGGCACTTCCCTGATGAAGATGACCGGTACGGGCGAGGTCTTCCTTGCCGACACGGCCCAGGACGTGCACCTGCTCAAGCTCGAGAACGACGCCATCACCTGCAACGGCGCCAACGTGCTGGCGTTCGATGCCGGCATCGACTGGGACATCAAGAAGGTCCAGGGCGCCTCGGGCATGATGTCGGGCGGCCTGTTCAACATGGCCCTGCAGGGCAGCGGCTGGGTGGCGATCATCTCCGACGGCCCGCCCGTGCTGCTGAACACCGGCGATGCCCCCACGTTCGCCGACCCGCAGGCGGCCATTACGTGGTCGAGCAACGTGTCCACCTCGATCAAGACCGACGTGAACCTGAAGAACTTCATCGGCCGCGGCTCGGGGGAGTCGCTGCAGATGGCCTTCCAGGGCGCCGGCTGGGTGCTGGTCCAGCCCAGCGAGGGGCGCCCCGTCATGCCCGCGAGCGGCGGCGGCTCCGGTGGCCTCCTGGGCAACCTCGGAGGCTGATCCGCCGCGGGGCCCGGGACCGCCCGGGCCCCGCTTCATTTCCTGAAGTCATGCGCGCTAGACTGGTAAACGCATGGCTTCCGCGACCGTCCCGGACCGAGTAGCGAACGAGACTTGTCCGGTCTGCGCGACCGCAGACATCATCTGCTCGAAGTGGACGATGCTCGTCATCCGCGACCTGGCGGATGGCAGCACCCGCTTCAGCGAGCTCGAGCGCTCACTTGCCGGGATATCGCCGCGCACCCTTTCGCTGCGCCTCCGTGGACTCGAGGACGAGGGCGTGGTGGTGCGCACCACCTTCCCGGAGGTCCCGCCGCGTGTGGAGTACGCGCTGACACCGAAGGGCGAAGCCCTGATCCCGCTTATCGATGACATGCGCCGCTACGGGCGCGAGTGGCTGCCGGAGAAGTGCAGGTCGGATTCGGCCTGAAGTTCCGTGCTGCCGCCGGCGCCCGCGGCTTGCTCGGCGTAACGACTCTGGCTGGGTAGGCCGAACCGCGGCCGGGAAGGCGCATAGGTTCCCATTCGCCTCCGCCCGTCGATTGACCCGGCTGGGACAGGGTCAACCGACGGACATTCGCCGCGGAGCGGAGGCCGCGAAGTCCGGGTGGGCCTGGTCCAGGTACCAGCCGAACGCGCGATCCACGATCGGCTGCGGGCTGATCAGCTTCAGAGCCAGCGTGAGCAGCCGCGGCGGCAGCGCCGGGATCAGCCGCTGGAGTGCCAGCGCCCTTGAGAACGCCTTGCGGTGCCGGGCGCTGAAGCGCTTGTAGTTGGCCAGCGCGTCCGCGGGCTCGCGGGTGCCGTCGACCACGGCGCGCAACTCGCGCCCGCAGGCGATGCCGAAGTAGAACGCGGTGCGGATGCCCTCGCCGGAGAGCGGGAAGCAGTGGCCGGCCGAGTCGCCCACGAAGTAGACCCCGTCCTCGGTGGCCTCGCGCAGGGTGTGGGGGAACCAGTTGCCCTGGTAGCGCACGGCGTCCACGTCCAGGCGGCCGGCCAGTTCGACCGTGGGCTCCTTGACGTGCTGGCGCGGGTCGTATGAGCCCGATCCCACGCGCTGCTCGCCGTCGGCGGGCACGCTCCAGCAGTAGCCGCGCCGGACCAGTGAGCGGTCCACCCACACGTCCAGGTCGGTGCCGCCGCCGTCGGGGTGCACCTCCAGGCCACGTGAGAGGGGGGCGTCGGGCGGCTGGTAGCCGCCTGTGCCCTGTGGGGTGCCGGCGGCCAGCACGCGCCGCCAGCCGAGCGCATCCACGACCTCCGGCGCTTCCAGCATGCCGCGGTCGCTGACCACGTGCCCATGCTGATCGCGGTGCTCGACCTTGGCGATCTCGAAGCGGGCATCGCACTGGGCAAACAGCAGTTGGCACAGCTCGCGGTAGTCGAACGAGGACCAGCTCCACGGCAGCCGGTAGCGCGCCGTGCCGTGGGGAGTGTGGAACGACATGTGCGGGATCTCCTGGCGGATCGAGCCCTGAACGCCCATCGCGTGCAGCCACGGGGTGGGTGCGGCGCAGGCCGAGGTCTGGCGCTCGCCGACCTGGTAGCGGTCCACGATCAGCACGTCGGCGCCCGATCCGGCCAGCTCGCGGGCCACGGCCAGGCCGGCGAAGCTGGCGCCGCAAATCAGCACGTCGGCGCGCGGCTGCTCGATCGGGGTGCGCTCGGCACCGCGGAGCGTGGCGCGGACCGTCACGCGCGCGCCCGCATCGAGCCCAGCGCGGCGCCCGCGGCCTCCCACGGGCGCAGCCCCGCGCTGGCGCCGAGCACGTCGTAGTCCAACCGCTCGACCCGGTCCAGCACACGGACGTAAACGGCGCGCGCCATCCGCATGCCCGGGCGCACCGGCGGCTCCACGGCGCCGAGCGCGGGCGCGCCCTGGCGAAACAGCTCGCGGGCCCGTTCGACCTGCCCGGCCAGCGCCGCCTTGAAGCCCGCGCTGGCGGTGCCGGCGGCCACCTCGCCCTCGTCGATGCCCGGGAGGTAGATCCGGTCCAGGACGAAGTCCTCGCGCACGTCGCGGATGAAGTTGGTCAGCTGGAAGGCCTGGCCCAGCGCCGCGAAGCTGTCGGCCGACCCACCGGCGCCGAGCAGCGGGGCCATGATCCGCCCGACGGCCCCGGCGCTGCCGTTCATGTAGCCGTCGAGCTCGGAGCACGACCCCATGCGCACGGGGGCGCAGTCGATCCGCATCGAGTGCATGTACACGTCCAGCTCATCCAGCGGAAGGTCGTGGCGCGCGCCGGCGTCCGCCAGGGCCACGACGGCAGGGTCGCCGTGGCTGCTGCCGGCGCGGGCGCCCCGCAGCGCGTCCTCCAGCTCGTCCAGGGCGGCGCGGCGCGCGTCTGGATCGACAGCGCGGTTCGGTCCGTCCACCAGCTCGTCGGCCGAGCGCACGAACGCGTAGACCGCGTGGACGGCGGGGCGGACCTCGGACGGCAATCGGCGGGTGGCCCAGTAGTAGGTGGGGTCGTGGCGGCGGTGCACGCGCCGGCACGCGGCGTACGAGGCCCTCAGCTCCTGGGTCATGTCCTGCTCACGCACGCGGGTATGCACAGCGCCCATGCTGGCAGGATCGTAGACCGGCGCGGCGAATCGGCGGTCATGCGCAACCGCCAGCTGCACGACGCGCTTCGCGCCTTCGCCTTGGAGGCCGCGGCGATGCTGCGCGACGACCAGGCCGGCGGTCAGGAGCTCGAGTTCGACCTCGACGAGGGCCACCGCCGCGGTGGCCCGGCCCTCTACCACTACCGCCCGCTGACGGCAAAGTACATCGCAGACCGCTGGAGCCGGCTGCGCTTTCTGCCCTCGGCCGCCGAGGCGTGCGACGCGCTGGACTCGGGCGCGTCGGCATACCTGCGCCTGAGCGGCATGCGCGGGGCCGAGGCCGAACCCGCATTGCGCGCCCTGCTCGAACGGCTGTACGACGAGCTGTCCGACTTCGCCTTTCCCGAGGAGCGCTTCGAGCGGTTGTACTCCGAGGTCGAGGCCACGCTGTACGAACAGAGCCAGAGGGCCACGGTCCTGGTGCCGGTGCACGGGCTGGCGATGCACGCCGAGCGGGTCGAGCTTGGCGACGGCCTGTGCCTGGTGCGCGGCGACCGCACCGACGCTCCGGACGAGGCCGTCTGGGGCGATCCGTCCGACCCCGCGGGCGATTCCGGCGCCGAGCCGAACGCCCTGCTGATGCTGGAGCGCGACGTGGCGCCGGACGATCCGCTTCCGCTGGCCGAGGCCCGCGAGGGCTTTCGCCGCCTGCTGCACGGCATGCGCCTGTTCAAGCCCGGCGGCCTCGCCCTGGCGGCGGTGGCGTGGCGTCGCACGGGCGACGGACGCTGGCAGCCGTTCGAGCTCGAGGCCACCGGCTTCTCCCGCGGCACCACGTGGAGCCTGATGGAGGGCGAGGAGACCGAGCTGTCGCAGTTCCTGGAGGCGGTTGCGGTGCCTCCGCGCCAGGGGCCGCTGGCCTGGGCGCTGTCGCGTTTCCAGATGGGCGCCGGCCGGCGCCTGGAGGCCGATGCGCTGACCGACTACCTGCTGGCGCTGCGCGCGCTGCTCGTCGACGAGGGCGACGCCAGCCTGTCGCTGCGCGTGGCGGTGCTGTGCGCCGAGGAGAGCGAGCGACGCTCGGTGCAGCGGAGGATGGAGCTGGCCCAGGCCACCGAGCGGTTCGTGATCGGCGAAGGCGCCGACGAGGACACCACCGATGTGACGCTGGTCGAGGAGGTCGAGCGCCACCTGCGCGCGCTGCTGCGTGACGTGCTCTGTGGCTACCTGGAGACCGACCTGCGGCGCGTGGCGGACGAGCTGCTGCTGGACCAGCCCGAAGCCGCCTGCCCCCCGGATGGGGGGTTCGAGATCAGGGCGGCCTCGATGAAACCGGCGCAACCCGAGCCCGAACCCCAGCTCGAGGGCCAGCTGGCCATCGAGGACGCCGAGTGCTGGTCGGCACCCGTCTAGAAGAGGTGCTCGTTCAGGGCGCGGAGGCCGGCCAGGTCGTGAACGTCGCCGGCCAGCTCGGGCACCGCCAGCGTGGGCTTGCGCCCTAGCCGGCGCTGCAGGTCGGACATGTTGTGGGCGTCCACGTTGGCCAGCGCCACCTGCTCGCCGAGCGTGCGCGCCACCTTGGCGCCCAGCTTGTCGCCCAGCAGGCCGGTCAGCTCGGTGTCCAGCTGCGGCGAGGGCTGGGTGCCGATCTGCGCGCGCACCCGGTTCACGATCACCCCGCCGAAGGGCAGGTCCTCCTCGCGCAGGCGCTTGGCGAACCACTCCGCCTCCTGGATCGACGCCTCGCGCGGTGAGGTCACCAGCAGGAACGTGGTGCGGCTGTCGCCCAGCAGCGCCTCCACGTGGCGGGCGCGGTCGGAGAAGCCGTCGGTCATCGAGCCGAAGGCGTTGAAGAAGTCGGACAGGTCGCGCAGCAGGTCCACGCCGGTGGCGCGCTTCATGATCGAGAACAGCACCCCGGTGCCCTTGCCCATCAGGCCAAAGCTCATCTTGCCCGAGGCCTGGAAGAACCTCAGCGAGCGTGAGTCGATGAACCGCGACAGCCGCCGCGGTGCCTCCAGGAAGTCCAGCGCGTTACGGCTGGGCGGGGTGTCCAGCACCAGCAGGTCGTAGCGACCCTCCTGGTGCAGCTCGTGCAGCTTCTCCATGGCCATGTACTCCTGCGAGCCGGCCACGGCATTCGACAGCTGGCGGTAGATCGGATTGGCCAGCACCGACTTGCGCGTCTCCTCGTCGGGCGCGTAGGTGTCGATGAGCTCGTCGAACGTGCGCTTGGCGTCCAGCATCATGGCCCACAGCTCGCCGCTGGCGCCGGGCAGTTCCACGCGCGCCTCCTCGTTGCCGAGCTCGCTCAGGCCCAGCGAATTGGCCAGCCGCCGCGCCGGGTCGATGGTCAGCACCGCCGCCTTCTTGCCGCGGTCGGCCATCCCGGCGGCGATGGCAGCCGACGTGGTGGTCTTGCCGACCCCGCCCGACCCGGCGCAGATGACCACCTGCTTGCGGCCGATCAGGTCCAGCACGCCGGAGGGGGTCACAGCTTGCGTTCCAGCTCGGTGGCCAGCGTGTGCAGGCCCTCGATGTCCACTTCCGGGGTCAGCAGAAACGGCAGCGTGACCACCGGGGCGTCCAGCGCTCGCTTGAGCCGGGCGATCTGCGAATGCTGCTCCTTCGCCCGCGCGTGCGCGGCCAGCGCGGTGGCCACCGCCTCGCGGGTGGCCGGCCCGCCCTGGCCGTTCACGCCGTCGAGTTGCTCGGCCTCCGCGTTCGAGTAGCGCTCGGGCAGCACTGCGTTCACGATCACCGCGGCGAGCGTCACGCCCACCTCCTGCTTCAGCCGCTGCTCCAGCTCGATCGTCTCGTTCACCGGCATCTCCTCGGCCAGCGCCACCGCCAGCACGGAGGTCGAGCGCCCGTCGCGGATGAACTGGTCGAAGTGGCCCGCGTGCTTGGCCACCGGGCCGACCTTGGCGATCTCGGCGTACGTGCGCGGCGACCGCAGCATGGCAACGCCGTGGCCGCTGGCAGGCGCGTCCACCACGCACGTGTCGAACGCGCTGTCGCGCTTGTTGCGCCGCTCTATCTGCGCCAGCTCCCAGATCTTGCCGAGCGTGACCAGCTCGTCCAGACCGGGTGCCGCCGCGGTCAGGTACGAGAAGATCCGGCTGGAGTTCAACAGCCCCGCCAGGCGGCCGGACCTCAGCTGGTCGCGCAGCCACTCCTCCTTCGCGTCCTCGGGGTTCAGCGAGAACGCCGACAGCCGCTCGGCCACCTGGGTCTCCGCGTAACCCGCCGCCGGCTTGCCGAACAGCCCGGTGATGCGCTCCTGCTCGGACACCTCGGCGATGATCGTCCGCCGCCCCGCGCCCGCGCCGGCCAGGCCGATGGCGGCGGCCACGGTGGTCTTGCCCACGCCGCCCTTGCCGGTCACGAAGACCAGGCGCTTGTGCAGATGAGAGGTCGCCATCGCTGCTAGACCCTACGTGCGGGATAGGGCGGAGGCTGAAGGAGATGCTCACCTTTGTGCGAATACGCCTTTCGTGATGTCCTACGCGCCGAACCGGAGGCAGCCGTGACCGACCAGGCGAAGGTGATCGCCTTCACCAATCAGAAGGGCGGGGTGGCCAAGACCACCACGACCCTCAACCTGGCCGCCGCGTTCGTCGAGAGCGGTCACCGCGCGCTGTGCGTGGACTTGGACCCTCAGGGCAACCTGACGATGAGCCAGGGCATCGACCCGGACACGCTCGAGGTGTCGATGTACGACGTGCTCGTCCACGACATGTCCATTCGCGAGGTCATCCGCAAGCGCGAGGTCGACGTGGCCTGCGCCTCGATCGACCTGGCCGGGGCCGAGATCGCAATGTCCACGAAAATCGGGCGGGAGCGGTCGCTGGAGAAGGCCCTGCGGCCTATCAAAGAGGACTACGACTTCATCTGCATCGACACCCCGCCGTCGCTCGGGCTGCTCACGATCAACGCCCTGACGGCCTGCGACAAGGTAATCGTCCCCGTGCAATGCGAGTATCTGTCGATGAGGGGCCTGGTGCAGCTTCAGAACACACTGTCGATGATCCGCGAGAACTTGAATCCCGACGTGGAGATCGAGGGGATCCTGCCCACCCTTGTCGACAATCGCACCGTGCACGCGAAGGAGGCGATCGAGATCCTCGAGGAGAACTTCGGGGACCGCGTCTTCGCGTCGCGGATCAACAAGACGGTTCGGTTTGCAGAAGCGCCCGTAAAGGGAATGTCCGTGCTCAAGTACGACCCTGACGGCAAGGCTGCGTACGCCTACCGCCAGCTCGCTAAGGAGGTCCTCGGAAATGGCAAGCGGTAAGCGCGCGAGCATGAGGGAGGGGCCCCTGGCCGCGCTCTTCCGGGCCACCGACGAGGAGGGCGCCGAGCAGGCGCCGGAGCAGAAGAAGGAGACGGCGCGCGAGCCCGTCGAGCGCGAGGCGCCACGGCCCCAGCGCCAGGAGCTGCGTCCGCCAGAGCCCAGCGCCTCGGCATCCGAGCCGTCCACGCCCGCGGGTCGCGAGCCACGCCCCGAGCGGCGCCGGCCCGATTCACGCCCGGAGCGCGAGGAGCGGCCGGTGTCGCGCTACGAGGGCGTGCCCACGCCCGAGGAGCGGCTGCGCACCGTGTTCAGCGCCGACATCCCCGAGAACATCATGGAGCGCCCCGGCGAGCGCCAGCGCCAGTACGCCGAGACCTCCCTGGAGCCCATCCACCAGGCCGAGTCGCCGCTGCACCGCGAGCCGGTGCTGCGCGTGATCGGCGTGGGCGGTGCCGGCGTGAACGCCGTGGATCGCATGATCGAGGCGCAGGTCCAGGGCGTGGAGTTCATCGCGGTGAACACCGATGTCCAGTCGCTGGAGCAGTCCAGCGCGGAGACCCGGGTGCACATCGGCAACGATTCCACCCGCGGCCTTGGCGCCGGCGCTGAGCCCGAGCTGGGCCGCAAGGCGGCGCTGGAGCAGTACGACGAGCTCAAGAGCCTGCTCAAGGGCGCGGACATGGTGTTCATCACCGCCGGAGCCGGCGGTGGCACCGGCACGGGCGCGGCACCGGTGGTGGCGCGCATCTCCCGTGAGGTCGGCGCGCTGACCGTAGGCATCGTGACCAAGCCGTTCGCCTTCGAGGGCGTCCGCCGCGGCCAGCAGGCCGAGCAGGGCGTAGAGGAGATGGCGGCCGAGGTCGACACCCTGATCACCATCCCGAACGCACGACTGCTGTCGGTGCTGGACAAGAAGACGTCCATGGTCGACGCCTTCCGTGTGGCCGACGACGTGCTACGTCAGGGCGTGCAGGGCATTTCCGACCTGATCGCCCTGCCGGGGCTGATCAACCTGGACTTCGCCGACGTTCGCACGATCATGAGCCAGGCCGGCAACGCGCTGCTGGGAATCGGCATGGGCACAGGCGAGAGCCGCGCCCTGGATGCCGCCTCCCGCGCGGTCGAGTCGCCCCTGCTGGAGACCTCGGTCGACGGCGCCCAGTCCATCCTGCTGTCCATCACGGGTGGCAGCGACCTGTCGCTCTTCGAGGTCAACGACGCGGCCAAGGCCGTGCAGGAGGCCGCCCACCCCGACGCCAACATCATCTTCGGCGCGATGGTGGACGAGAAGCTGGGCGACGAGGTCTGGATCACGGTCGTGGCCACCGGCTACGGGGACCGGCAGGCACCGCGCCGCGAGCGCAGCCGCCCGGGCGCCGCATCCGACGCCGACCACGAGCCGCGGATCACGCGCCGAACGGCGCCGCGCGAGCGGGTCGGTGCGGGGCTGGACGACCTGGACGTGCCCGAGTTCATGCCGCGAGGCTGAGGGCTGCCGCCGGCGTTCGCGGCGGGCGCCGGCGAACGGCTGGGCCGGGTAGAGGGCAGGCCTGTCACGTTCGTGCCCCTCCCGTAACCCGGTTTGGGCTCCCGACGAGGGAGCTTTGCCGACTTACTGTCGTAGGACGACACTTAGGTAGCGCAGCGCCAACGGGGCCGCGCTTGGTGTCACGACAGCGTCACAGGGCGAGCAGTTTCGTCACGCCCCCGCCCGTACCCAGCCAGCCGTTTCGCCTGGTTCGCCGCGAACGCCGGCAGGAGCGCCGCCCTGGCCGATAGCGTCGCCCCCGCATGAGGGGCGTCGTCGCAGCTGGCCATCCCGTTACCGCCCAGGCGGGCGCCGACGTGCTGCGCGCCGGCGGCAACGCCGTGGACGCCGCTGTGGCGTCGGTGCTGGTGTCGTTCGCGTCCGAGTCGCTGCTCACGGGTCCCGGCGCGGGCGGCTTCATGCTGCTGACCTCGCCGACAGGGCGCAGCCACCTGCTGGACTTCTTCGTGGCCACCCCGGGGCAGGGGCTGGCGAACCCCGACCCTGCGCCGCTGCTCCCGATCGAGGTGGCGTTCTCACCCGAGACGATCCAGATCTTCAACGTCGGCGCCTCGTCCTGCGGCGCGTACGGCACCCCCGCCGGCCTGGCGTACGCGCTCGAGCAGTACGGCACGCTGGGCCTTGGCGACCTGACACCCGCGGCGGCCAGGGTCGCGCGCGAGGGCGTGGAGGTGTCGCCCATCCAGGAGTATCTGCTGCGGATCCTGGGGCCGATCTTCCGCTCGACGGCCGAGGGCAGGGCGCTGTACGAACCGGCCGGACACCCGGTGGTGGCCGGAGAGCGCCTGCGGATGCCCGAGCTGGCCGACCTGCTGGATCGCCTGGGCGCCGAAGGGCCGGGCTTCCTCTACGACGGCGATGTGGCGGCAGCGTGCAGCGAGTGGGTGCTGGAGCGCGGCGGCCTGCTGACGAAGCGGGACCTGGCGGACTACCAGGTGGTCGAGCGAGCACCGGTCGGCGCCGACTTCCGTGACCGGCGCGTGCTGACCAACCCGCCGCCGTCTTCGGGCGGCATCCTGATCGCCGACGCACTGGAGTTGCTGGACCGGATCGACCGTCCGGGCGACACCGAGACGCTGACCGAGGTCATCGCCGCCACGAACCGGGCCCGCGACCACGAGTTCGTCGAGGGCCTGCGCAGCACCGACTACGTGCAGCAGTTCCTGGCCCCCGGCGCGCTCGATCGGGTCGCGGGGGAGATCAGCTCGCGGCTGGGCTCCACCACGCACATCTCGGTCATGGACGCCGACGGTGGCTGCGCGACGGTCACGTGCTCGAACGGATCGTCCTCGGGCGTGGTGGTGCCCGGCACCGGCATGCACTTGAACAACATGATGGGCGAGGAGGACCTGAACCCCGGCGGGTTCCACGACCATCCCCCGGGTGCGCGCGTGCCCAGCATGATGGCGCCGACCGTGGTGGTGCGCGACGGCCAGCCGGAGATGGCGCTGGGCTCGGCCGGGTCGAACCGGATCCGCTCGGCCATCGTGCAGACAATCGCTGCGGTCGTGGACGGGGGCATGGCCGCGCAGGCGGCGGTGGATTCACCGCGTGTGCACGTGGAGGGGGTGTTGGTGGATGCCGAACCCGGCGTGGACGAGGCCGCGCTGTCCGCGCTGGCGGCGCGCGACTGGCAGGTCAAGCGCTGGCAGGAGCGCAACCTCTACTTCGGCGGCGTGCAGGCGGTGGTGCGCGGGGTCGACGGCACGATCTCGGGCGGAGGCGACCCGCGCCGCGGGGGCGTCGCGCTGGAAGTCCCCTAGCGGCGGGAGGCGGCCAGGAGGGCGCGGCTGTCGCGGAGCACATCCGTCTGGAAGGCGGTGTCTCGCGCTCGCTCGGAGGCGGGCAGGGCCCGGACGCGGTGGTCGACGTAGGCGCCGGACGCGGCCGGAGGCCGCTGATCGCCCCGCGACGAGGACATGGGTGCTCTGGGCGGCGGCTGCGTGGGCGGCGGCGAGCCCGAGGCCGCGCGTGGCGCCGGTGATGAGGATCGTGGTCATGCCTGGCGAGCCACGACACTAGACCGCCGGTCGCAGTCGGTCCCCCGAATCTGTGACCGCCGGTCCCATGACTTCGGCGGCCCGTCGAGGCAACCTGTGGCCATGCCCGAGCACCTGAGTTCACTCGACAGCTCGTTCCTGCGGGTTGAGACCGCCTGCGCGCACATGCACGTGGCGTGGTCGGCCCGGCTGGACGCGCCCGAGGATGGGTCGCGGATCACGCTCGAGGCGCTGCGGGCATCGGTGTCGGGGCGGCTGGAGCGAACGCCGCGGTTTCGCCGCCGGCTGGCCCACGTGCCCGGCGGCATGAGCGAGCCGTACTGGGTGGACGATGAACAGTTCGACATCGCCCGCCACGTGGTGCTGCTGTGCGATCCGGACGACCGGCCTGACGAGCGGCGCTTGCGCGCGCTGGCCGACCGTGCCCTGTCCGAGCCGCTCGAGCGCACCCGACCGCTGTGGCGGGTGTACCTGGCGCCGGTGATGGCAGACGGCGGCACGGGCATGGTGGCCAAGTTCCACCACGCGCTGGTGGACGGGCGCTCGGCGGTCGAGGTGGCGCTCCTGCTCTTCGATGTGACCCCGGACGCGACCCCGGCTCCGGTATCCGATTGGGTGCCGGAGCCGGAGCCGGGGCGGACCAGGCTGGCGATCGGCGCTCTCTCGGGGGGAGCGGCCGAGTCGCTGCGCGCCGCGCGTGGGGTGGCGAGGATCGCCGGCACCCCGCGTGCGGGTGGGGCGCGCATGTACGACACGGTGCGCCGGGCGGCGATGGCGGTCGGCGACGACCTCCTCCGCCCGGCGCCCGCGTCGTACCTCAACGTTCCGATCGGCCCCAAGCGGACCCTGGTCGGCCACCGGGTGCGCTTTGACCACGTGGCCAAGATCCGCGCGGCCACCGACACCACGGTGAACGACGTCTGCCTGGCGGTGGTGGCCGGGGCCCTGCGCGAGACCGCGCTTGAGCGCGGCGAGACCCCGGAGGCGCTCAAGGCGATGGTGCCGGTGAACGTGCGCGCCGACGAGGAGATCCACGCGCTCGGCAACCGGATCTCGATGGTGTTCGTCGACCTGCCCGTGGGCCTGTCCAGTCCGGCGGCGCGGCTCGAGGCGGTGCGTCGGGCCAGCGCCGAGTTCAAGGACTCGGGCAAGCCCGAGGGCACCGGCGCGGTGTTCGGCGCCCTGGGCATGCTGCCCACGCCGCTGCGCACCGGGGCGGCGAAGATGGTGGGCTCCAAGCGCGTCTACAACCTGACCGTGTCCAACATCCCCGGCCCACGCTTCCCGCTGTACGTGCTGGGCGCCCGGCTGCGCGAGGCCTACCCCGTCGTGCCGCTGTACGAGGACCACGCGCTGTCGGTGGGCATCTTCGGCTACCGCGACCACCTGCACTTCGGCCTGTATGCCGATCCCGACGTCCTGCCCGACGTGGCCGCGATGCCGTCGGCGTTGAGCGCCGCGATGCTGGCGCTGCGGCGCAGCGCCGGACGCGGCAGGGCCCGCGCGCGCTACGTGGGCGAGTTGCTGCGCAGTACGTACTCGGTCCAGCCCTCGGCCGAACGCTCGCTCAAGGCGTAGCCCTGGTCGGCGGCCCACGCGGCCAGGTCGATCGCCGCCTCCGGGTCGGTGGCCAGCACCACCAGCTCCTCGCCGGCCGGCACGGTCTCCATCGCGGTCTTGGCCATGACCAGCGGCATCGGGCAGCTCAGCCCGCGGGCGTCGGTCACGCGCATCAGGCGGCTCCGTAGCGGCGCCGCAGGCGCTGTCCGTCGTGCACGTCGCTCACCGAGAGCGTGTCCAGCCCGCCGGGGATCGTCATGCGCACGATCGGCATCAGCTCGTAGTTGATGCCCTCGGCCGTCGTGGCCCCCGCCCACACGCGGTCGGCGGGCGCGGCCAGGCGGGAGGAGGCTGTGATCTGGCCGGTTCGGGGCATCGGTTCCACCCTAGAACGACGGCGGGCGGCCCGGAGGCCGCCCGCCCGTTCGCACTTTGCCCGTCCCGAGTGGGAGTTCGTTACTGCGCCGCCTTCGCCAGGTTCGCGCGCCCGAAGCCGTAGCTGGGGTCGCGTCCCGCGGTGCCCTTGTCGTCCACCGCGGCGTCCAGCTTGCTGCGGATCTGCGCGGGGGTGAAGCCCGGGTTGCGCTGGGCGATCACCGCCGCCACGCCCGCCACGTGCGGCGTGGCCATGGACGTGCCGGAGAGCGTGAAGTACCCGCCGCCACGGCGCGTGGACAGCACGTCCACGCCCGGTGCCGCGATCTCCACGTCCGCGTTGGCGTTGGAGAAGCTGGCCCGCTGGTCGCGGTTGTCGGTGGCCGCGACCGACACGACCTCCGGGTACGCGGCGGGGTAGTTCAGCGTGCCGTCGCCGTCGTTGCCGGCGGCGGCGATCACGATGGCCGTGTCGTCGGCGTTCCGGACCGCCTGCTGCAGCGTGGTCGAGCTGCCGCCGCCCAGGCTCATCGAGATCACCTTGACGCCCTTCGAGGCCGTCCAGTTGATGCAGTTGGCCACGTCGGACGTGGCGCCGGAGCCCAGCGGGCCGCCCAGCGCCTTGCAGATGGCCAGCTGGGAGTTGAAGGACACGCCGGCCACGCCCTTGCCGTTGTTGGCGGTGGCGGCGATGGTGCCCGCCACGTGCGTGCCGTGGTCGTTGTCGTCGGCGCAGCTGCCCTCCTGGATGCTGCCGCCGCCGATGGGCAACAGGCCGCCGCCCGAGCGGGCGCAGTTCGCGGTCTTGCCCTGGAGGTCCTCGTGGGCCTGGTCGATGCCGGTGTCGATGATGCCCACCTTCGCGCCGCCGCTGCCGGGGAAGGTGCCCAGACCGCCCAGGTCCCAGCCCTCGGGGGCGTCGATGTCGGCGTCGGCGGTCCCGCCGCCCTGACCGGTGTTGTTCAGGCCGTACAGCTCACCGAAGCGGGGATCGTTCGGCGTGGCCGAGGTGCGCAGGATGTAGTTCGGCTCGGCGTAGAGCACGAGTGAACTGGCGTTCAGCCGCCTGACGACGGTTGTCACGTCGGCCGACGTGCGCAGCACCCGGGCGTTCACGCCCTTAACGGAGCCGAGCGTGCGCTCGACGCCGGAGCGCTCCAGCAGCGCGGAGCGCTGGCTTTCGGTGATGCCGCTCTTGTACTTGACGATCACCTGGTCGGCCACATGCGGCTGCGCCGCCTGGGCTCCGGTGGCCATGGTCACGGTTCCAACGGCCGCCAGTCCGGCGGCCAACGCTGCTCTGCGGATCAAGTCGCACCTCGCAAGATAGGGGCTCAGGCGACGGCAATCGTCCCCGCTCCGGGTGGAAACGAAACCACGCGGTACCCGTGCGCAGGTTCGCGCCGTCTAGTGGTGCACCTTGCCGTTCGTGGCGGCGCGCTGGGCGGCTTCGCGCGACCGCGTCAGGTTCTCCAGCGCGGTCGTGCACAGCTTTGCCAGCTGCTCCAGCCGCGCGTCCTCGGTCAGCAGCTCCAGCAGGCCCTGCTTCTCGGTCGCGTCGAACGCGATCGTCGAGGCCATGCCGTAGGCGTCCAGCTCGGTCAGGTCGGCCTCGTCGGGACGGGTGTCGGTGACCCGCTCGACCAGGTCCGCGTAGGCCTTGCGGGCGATCGCGCCGGCGCTCTCGCCCTCGACCGGATCGGTGTCCTGCATCCACGTGACATCCCCGGCGGGGTAGGGCATGTCGTCGATCCGGCGGTCCAGCGCGAAGCGGCGCGTGCCCTTGGCCAGGATGTTCATGCGCCCGTCCTCGGTGGTCTCGATCAGCTGTGCCACCTCTGCCGCGCAGCCCACGTCGCGGACGCCGTCGTCGCCCGACCAGACGATGCCGAACTCGGTGCCGGCCTCCAGGCACTCGCCGATCATGGTCTTGTAGCGCTCCTCGAAGATGTGCAGCGGCACCACTTCACCCGGGAGCAGCACCAGCCCCAGCGGGAATAGCGGGAAGCGCTCAGAGCCCTCATCCATAGCCACCTAGGCTAGCCGGGTGTCCTTGCGCGCCGACGCCGAGATCGCCGGGCCGGCCCACGTTGCGACGGTGTCATTCCTGGCCTCGCGGGCGGTGCCCTCTGGCGGCTTCGTGGTGGCCCTCGCGGGCGGCACCGCGCTGGCCCGCGTGGGCCAGGTGCACGGCGCCCGGCGCGGCTTCGGCGCGTCCATCGCGGCGATGCTGGAGACGGTGGCCATCATGGGGCCGGCGAGGTTCGGGGTGCCGCTGACCCAGGCGGTCAGCGCCCCGCTGCTGGGGGCCATGGAGGCGCGCGGGCGCCGGCCGGCGGCGCAGTTCGCCGTCGCGGCCGCCATCCGCCTGTTGTCCAACGCCATCGGAATCGCGTTCTTCGTGTTCGTGATCACCGGCGGGCTCGACGCGTACTCGGGCACGTACGAGAACATTGCCGGGCGGGTGGGCATCGAGCTGGACGAGGCGGGCACGCTGGCGTTGACCGCCCTCGGCCTTGTGGTTTGGGGCGTCCTGGCCAGCGCGGTCCAGGTGACCGTCTACCGGCGGGGGCTGCGCGGCTGGCCGGCCGCGGAGGCGGAGGGCGAGCCGCCGCCGGAGGAACGCGTGGTGCACCGGGGGCGCTATGACGCCCGGGCCGCCACGCTGGCCGCAGCGGTGGCCTTCGCGCTGCTGCTGCTGGGCACCGACTGGCCGCTGCTGGCCGGCGTGGCGGTCTGGTTGGGGCTGGCCACGGTGACCGCGAGCGGCGACCGGCGGGCCTGGCGCACGGGCCTGGTCCTGGCCACACTGCTGGGCCTAGGCGCCGTCTCGTTCTCGCTCATTGGCGGGCTCGGCGTCGAGGTGGCGGCCCGGCGCGGGCTACGGGCGGTGCTGTTGGTGCTGGTGGCCACCTGGCTGCGCTCGGCGGCAGGGGCGGACGGGTTGCGCGAGGTGTTCCGGCGCACGCTCGGCCGCATGCGCCGGCTGCCGTCGGTACCGGAGGCGATTGCGGCGCTCGACCACATCGGCTCGGAGGGTCACCTGGCCCGGGCGGGCCGGTCGCTGGGTGCGCTGGCCTCCGAGACGCGGCTGAGTGTTCCCGCGATGGTGGACACGGTGCTGGAGTGGGTCTACGCCCAGGCGGGCCGCTTCCGCGCCGCCCCGCCGCCGGTGGCGGTGCCGCTGTCAGTGCGCGCGCCGGACGTGGTGATGGTGGTGGCCGCGGCGTTGCCCGCGGCGGCCGTGCTCGCGTGAGCTTCGGGGGCGATCCGCATCTGAGGTACGCCATGCCGTACCTCAGATGCGGATCGACCGAGATTGTTCGCTGGCGCCGCCGCGGGCGAACGCGCGGGGCCAACCCCACATCAAGCCTCTAGGCGGGCGTCCGGCCCGAGACCAGCAGGTTGTAGAACAGCGCGGGGGGCAGGCGGGGCTCCAGCAGCGTCCGGTCCAGGGCCTGGAAGGCCAGGTAGCCGCGGTAGGCGTACTGGCGCCACAGCCAGGGCACGTCGGCGGGTTCGGCCGTGGCCTCCAGGGCGCGGTTGGCCCAGCCGAACATGCTGGCTGCCAGCTCCTCGCCGCGCACCTGCACGTGGCCGAAGCCGGCGCCGCCGGCGCCGTCGCGCAGCATGGCGGGGGTGAACGCGTGCACGTCCACGATCCGCTCCAGCTCGTCCTCGTCGGCCGTGCGGTGGAAACCCTCGTGGGTGGCGGGGGCGGCGCGCATGAGGGCCCGCCAGGCGGGCGCCGCGCGGTAGGCGGCCTGCTTGGGCAGCGCGGCGATCCGGTCGCCGTAGTGCGACGGCTCGCCGCAGAACGCGATCGCGCCGCCTGGGCGCAGTACACGCCGAAACTCGCGGAACGAACCCTGGAGGTCGGGCAGGTGGTGCAGCACCGCGTGGCCGAACACCAGGTCGAACGAGTTGTCCGGGAAGGGCAGCTCGAGGGCGTCGCAGCAGCGGGCGCGCACCGGCACGCCCAGCCGGGCGGCGCTGGCCTCCAGCGCGCCGATCATGCCGGGCGAGATGTCGGTGGCGGTGTACCGGCGCACCGTGCCCGAGCGCACCAGGTTCAGGCCGAAGTAGCCGGTGCCGGCGCCGATCTCGAGCGCGTCCGGGAACCGCTCCACGTGCTTGACGCCGAGCGCCTTGCGCAGCTTGCCGGTGACCTGCGCCTGGCCGGGCTCGCCGTAGTCGATCCCCCACTTGGCGTCGTAGTGCTCCGCCGCCATGTCGTGGTAGCGCACGTTGGCGTCGCGGATGTAGTCGGGTTGGGCCTCGGCGGTGGCCATGGGCCGGGACAGGGTAGTCGTAGCCGTACACTGCCGCGCCGTGCCCGAGTACCTCCAGAGCGACCAGCCCGCCGGGGTGCCTCCGTTGGCCCTGACGGGTGAGCGCACGCTGCCCGACGTGCCGGAGGAGAACTACTGGTTTCGCCGCCACCTGGCCGTGTACGAGTGGATCGCCGAGCAGGTACGCGGCCAGGACGTGGTCGACATGGCCTGCGGCGAGGGTTACGGCACCGGCGTTCTGGCCCGCCGCGCCGCGCGGGTGACCGGCGTGGACGCCAATCCCGAAGCCCACGAGCACGCGGCCGCCAAGTACACCGCGCCCGGAGTGCGGTTCGAGCGCGACCTGATCGACCGTTACAGCGAGCCGTGCGATGCAGTGGTGTTCCTGCAGACGATCGAGCACGTGGAGGACCCCGAAGCGGTCCTGCGCAACTTCCGGGAGATGGCCGACGTGGCGTTCGTCTCCACGCCCAACCTGCTGACGCTGGCCCCCGAGGGGGCGGCGAAGTCCGACAACCCGTGGCACGTCAAGGAGTACCGCGCGCACGAGTTCCGCGAGCTGTGCGCGGCGGTGTACGACCGCGTGGAGCTGTTCGGACTGTTCCACGCCCGAAAGCTGCGCCTGCACGAGCTGGCGCTGGCCGCCGGCTGGGACGACGTGCACGCCAAGCTGGGCGTGACCAAGCCCTTCTACGACCGCTTCACACCTGCGATCGCGGCGTCGGACTTCGTCCTGCGCCAGGACGACCTGGACCGCGCGCTGGACTTCGTGGCCGTGCTCCGATGAGCCGGGACAGAGGCTCGCTTGCCCTCCTGCTGCACTCGCACATGCCCTACGTGGAGGGCTTCGGCACCTGGCCATTCGGCGAGGAGTGGCTGTGGGAGGCGGTGGCCTCGGTCTACCTGCCCCTGATCGAGCTGCTAAGTGAGGCCCAGGCGCCGCTGACCCTGGGGGTGACCCCCGTCCTGGCCGATCAGCTGGAGACGCTGCCGGGGCCGGCCGGCGATCGCCTGGCCGGGTTCCTGTGCGGCCCGCGCGCGCAGGTGCACGAGCGCGACTCCCGGGGGCTGGAGGAGACGGGCCAGCCCGAGCTGGCCGCGGAGGTCCGCCGCGCTGCGGGCGACCAGGAATGGGCCGCGCGGCGGCTGGGCGAAAATCGCGATCTGGTGGGCGCGCTCGCGCGCCTCGAGCGGGACACGCCGGTGGAGCTGTGGACGTCCTCGGCCACCCACGCGCTCCTGCCGCTGCTGGCCAGCGACGCCGGGGTGCGGCTGCAGCTGGCCGCCGGCACCGCGTCGCACGAGCGTCGCTTCGGCGGCCTCGGCGGCGGCCTGTGGCTGCCCGAGTGCGCCTACGCGCCCGGGCTGGAACGCGAGCTCGCCGACGTGGGCGTGACCGTGACCTGCGTGGACCAGACCAACGTGCACGGCTTCGGCGCGCCCGAGCAACTCGAGCCGGTGCTCACCGCCGCGGGCGTGGTGGCGGTCCCGATCGACTGGCAGACGGTGCAGCTGGTGTGGAACGGGCTGACCGGCTACCCCGCTACGGCGTGCTACCGCGACTACCACCACCGCACCACACACGACCTGCGGCCGTGGAACATCGGCCGCGGCCCCTACCGGCCGGCCGACGCTGCCGAGCAGGCACACGCTCACGCGCGCGACTTCGTGGCCCGCTGCATCGAGCGCCTGGATGCGTACACGGCGGACCGCGGGCGGCCCGGGCTGCTGTGCTTCGCCTTGGACGCCGAGCTGCTGGGCCACTGGTGGTACGAGGGCCAGCAGTGGCTGCGCGCCGTCCTGGCCGAGGCAGGCGAGCAGGGCCTGGAGCTGACCACCGTCAGCGACGGGGTGGCGCGCACCGACCCGGTCGAGCGCGAGCTGCACGCCTCCAGCTGGGGCATGGGCAAGGACTTCTCCACGTGGGACTCGCCGAAGGTGGCCGACCTCGCCTTCGCCGCCCGCAGCGCCGAGCTACGCACCGTCGCGGCGGCGGCAAGCGGGCGACTGGCGCCTGACGCGCTGGCACGGGCGGCCCGCGAGCTGATGGCCGTGCAGGCCAGCGACTGGGCCTTCCAGGTCACCGGCCGGCTGTCGGCGGACTACCCCGAGCAGCGCCTGGCCGGCCACGCGACCGCGCTGGACGCCGCGCTGGAGGGCGGGCCGGAACCCCCGGATCCGGCCGTGCGTCACCTGGCGCCCGACCTGGACCTGACTCCCCTGGTGGCTCCCTAGACGCAGCCGGGGCCGGTTCCTTGCGGAACCGGCCCCGGGGCTGCTGATCTGCTTGTCGTGTTGCTACGGCGTGCAGATGGTCGCCGGGGTGTTGTCCACCCCGCGGTTGGTCGTTGCCCATGTGTTGCCCGTACCTGCCGTGCCGGTGCCGGTGGTGTAGTCCTGGCAGTCGCCACCGACATTGGTCCGAGCCTCGTTCCTCAGGAACCGGTTGCTGCCTCCGAGATTCGCTCCTGTCTCGAGGACGACGATCCCGCCGTCGAAGGCAGCGGTACTCGCGTCTCCATTATTGGTCACCCTGTTGGAGTCGACCAGCTGGTTCTTGGCGTCCTGCATGAGGACCCCAACGTCGTTGCTGAATACCTGGTTGGTCCTCAGCCTCGACACGAGTGAGCTTTTCGGATCCTTCGGGAGCGTGGTGTTGAACACCAGGACCCCGAAGCTCGAGAACGTGTCGCCGGAGTACTGATTAGACGAGATCTTGTTGGTGGTCACGTCCGCTCCCGCGCCGCGGCTGATCTGTACGCCCTGCTGAGCGGGCACCGGGGTCGCCGGCGACGTTGTCGAGCCCAGGCCGCGGATGATGTTGTTGCTGACCAGCGCGAACGAGTTCGTGCCGTCGACCACCACACCGCCCTTCTGGTACCGGATGATCTCGTTGTTCAGAACCACAGCTTGCCCCTGGGTGCCCGCGTAGTCACGGCCTACGCGCACGCCGATGCCTTCCTCGTTGGCTGCGGCCTCGCTGTCCCTGATGTCCTGGATCAGGTTGTTCTCGACCCTGGCCTTAGCGACACCGAGGCCGGTGTTGTTTTCGACCAGCACGCCGTGGCGCAGGCTGTCGGCCGTTCCAGGCCCGGGGCCCGTAATGATGAATCGCCTGATCCTCGCCCCGCTCGCCCCGTTGATGTAGACGAGCGACTCAGGCGTGGCCAGCGGCAGCGTGGGAGCCTTGATGGTCGCTCCTCGAGTCACCTTCGCCAAGACGTCAACGCCGTTCTTGGCGGCGCCGGAGATGACCACCTGCTCCTCATACGTGCCGTTGCACACGAGCACCTGCTCGTTCACAGCCGCCGCGTCTACCCCATCCTGGATCGTGTTGTGTGCCGCGGTGGGGCACTGGACTTCGTCGTCGTCCACTAGCTCCGTTGCCGACGCCGGTGAGGCGCCTAGCGCAAATACGGCCACCACGGCCGCTGCGCTGTATCGAAAACGCACTGTGTCTCCCTCTGTAGCAGGTGGGCGCGGCCCCCTCTTTGGACCCCCTAGCGCCTTCCCCGGTCTATCGTGCGACCGTAACACCGGTAAAGCAATGGCGCCAGCACACGCGTGTACCACCTAATCCGGGTTAGGAGTGTCCCAAATATGGGGTGTGGCCAGATAACGGATTCGGGGTTACCGTGAGGCGCAATGATTCGTTCGGCCAGACTCCTGATCGTCGTCGCCCTTTGCATCGCGCTTGTCAGCTCGCTGGGAATGAGCGCGACCGCCGCGCCCATGTCCGGCGACGCGCCCGTCGCCACGGTCGCGAAGAAGAAAAAGAAGAAGCGCTGCCGCAAGGGCTACGTGCTCAAGCGGGTCACGGTCAAATCGGGCAAGCGCAAGGGCAAGCGGGCCTACCGGTGCGTGAAGTGGAAGCGCAACAAGAACGCGCCGCGCCTGTCGCCCGCCGGCTAGCAGGACCAGCGGGGTACTAGACTCTCGCGCCGCCGTGCGCGTCCTGATCCTGTCCTGGGAGTACCCGCCGCTGATCGAGGGCGGCCTGGCCCGTCACGTGCGCAAGCTCGCCGAGAACCTGGTGGCCCAGGGGACCGACGTGCACGTGCTGGTTCGCGGCACCGAGGACGCGCCACCGGAGGAGGACATGGAGGGGGTGACGGTGCACCGCGTGCTCGAGCCCGAGCGCCCCAGCGAGCTCGGCGAGTTCGTGACCTGGATCGAGCGCATGAACGCCGACATGCTGGCCGCCGGCGTGGAGGTGGGCGACGAGTACGACTTCGACCTGGTGCACGGCCACGACTGGCTCGTGGCCGGCGCCGGCGACCACCTGGCCAAGCGCTTTCGCTGCCCCTTCGTGGTCACGATCCACGCCACCGAGTACGGCCGCCACCAGGGCTGGGTGGACAAGCACCCGCAGTCCCACATCCACGGCGTCGAGCGCTGGATGGCCAACCGCGCGGACCGCGTCATCACCTGCTCGGCGTACATGCGCGAGCACGTGGCCGACATCTACGGCCTGGACGAGGCCGACGTGACGGTGATCCCCAACGGCATCGACCCCAGCGAGCTGACGCAGGTCGACGACCTGGGCGCGTTGCGCGCGCGGTTCGCCGAACCGCACCAGCAGCTGATCCTGCTGGTAGGACGGCTGGTGTACGAGAAGGGCTTCCAGCTGGCGCTGGAGGCCATGCCGGGCCTGGTCGAGCGGCTGGGCAACGTGCGCTTCCTGGTCGCCGGCTCGGGCACCGCCGAGGGTGACCTGAGGCGCCAGGCCACCGAGCTTGGGCTGGATGACCACGGCACGTTCATGGGCTGGATCGGCGACGACGTGCTGCACTCGCTCTACCGCGTGGCCGACCTGACCGTCGTGCCCTCGCTCTACGAGCCGTTCGGGTTGGTGGCGCTGGAGGCCATGGCCTCGGGCTGCCCGTGCATCGTGGCCGACACCGGCGGCCTGCGCGAGATCGTGCCCGCCGACGACCGCGTCGGCCTGCGCTTCAACGGCGGCGACCCCGAGCACCTGGCCACGATGGTCGAGCGCCTGCTAACCGACCACGCGCTGCGCGAGCGGCTGGTGGCCGAGGCCTCCGAGCACGTGCTCAGCTTCGACTGGGCCGACGTGGCGGATCGGACGGCCCAGGTCTACGGCCACGTGATGCAGCTGCGGGCGGCAGGCTCGGCGTAGCGCGGGTGCACCACCCCCTGCCGCTAGCCCCCGTCCAGCAGTGCGGCCATCAGGCGTAGGGGAGGGTCCGCCTCCTCGGGCCAGTCGGCCGGGTCGGCCGGCCACCACGCGTGCTCGTCGTGCTCGGGGTCCATTACCAGGCCGGAGGCGTCGGTCACCCGCGCCAGGCCGACCAGCATCACCAGGCCCGACGGGATGCGGATCAGCGCCTCCACGGTCAGCTCGTCGGGCACCAGCGACCACTCCTCGTGCAGCTCACGCGGGAGGGTCTCGACCGGGTTCTCGCCCACCTCGACCGATCCGCCGGCGCCCAGGGCCCAGCGCCCGGGCCAGCTGGCCACCCATGCCGCGCGCCGGCCGGCCAGCCACAGCCCTTCGGCGTCGCGCACCACGCACAGCGCCGACAGCGAGTCGGCCGCGTCCTCACCCAGGCGCAGCGACCAGCGCATGGGCTGGCACACCATGTCCATGCCGCGGTCGCCAACCTCCAGCGCCGCCATCCGGGCGGCCATGCCGTCGTGGGTGGGCGAGCCGCGCTCGGCCAGCTCGGCCAGGGTGGCGTCGGCAGCCGCGTCGGCCTCGGGCGAGGCGGCGTAGGGCGCGTCGTCCCAGCGCACGGTCACGTTCTCGGGCGCCCACGGGCCGCGCGCCAGAATGCCTGGTGCCCGAGCGCTCATTCCCAGCGCAGCTCCTTGGGCTCCTCGCGCATCCGGATGAGCTTCGCGGGGACGCCGCCCACCACCGCGTTGGCGGGCACGTCGTGGGTGACCACCGCGCCCGTGCCGATCACCGCGTTGTCGCCCACGGTCACCCCGCGCAGGATGCAGGCGCCGTAGCCGATCCAGACGTTGTTGCCCACGCGCACGTCGCGCTTGTAGATGCCCTGGAGGCGGATCGGGCGCTCCACCTCCACCATCCCGTGGTCGAAGTCGATCAGCATCACCCGGTCGGCGATTACGCACTCGCGCCCGATCGACACGTGCTTGTAGGCGGAGATCGTGCACTCCTGACCCAGCACGGTCTTGGCACCGATGGACACCACGCCCTCGTGACAGCGGATCTTGCAGCCGTGGCCCAGCCACGACCAGCGGCCCAGCTCTACCCGCCCCAGGCGGGTGATCTGCATCGCCACGTCCGGGGCGATGAAGACGAAGCCGTCGGTGTGCAGGCGGCGGCCGTAGGTGGTCAGCAGCCGCCGGCGCAGCTGCGTCAGCGCCAGGCGCGCGTAACGCGGGCGCAGCATGCGGTTGCGGTGGGCGAAGCGCAGGAAGGCCAGCACGGCGGCGATGATAGGTGGGGCGGGTGTGGCTAGCCGTATTGGCGCATCGCTGCGATTTGGCGACAATCAGGGTGCAGTGGCTGCCACGGTGCTCATAGTCGACGACCACCCCAGCTTCCGCCACAGCGCGCGGCTGCTGTTGGAGTCCGATGGGTGGGACGTGGTTGGCGAGGTCCCCGACGGCCACGCGGCGCTGGAGGCGGCGCGTGAACTCGGGCCCGATCTCGTGCTGCTGGACGTGCAGCTGCCCGACCTGGACGGCTTCGAGGTGTCGCGCCGGCTGCGCGCGAACGGCCACGGGCCCGCGGTGGTCATGACCTCGAGCCGCGATGCGTGCGACTACGGCACGCTGGCCAATGACAGCGGGGCGGCCGGGTTCGTGCCCAAGTCGGAGCTGTCGGGCGCGGCGCTCGAGGAGCTGCTGCGATGACGAGCCTGCGCCGCGCGCTGGCCGGCATAGGCGCGCTTTCGGTTGTGGTGGGGGCCGCGGTGGTGGCCCTGATCCTCAGCGGCTACTACGACCTCCGCTGGATTTCCGTGGCGTTCGCCGTGCTCGGCGGCTTCGGGTTCGTGGGCGCCGGCCTGTACGCCTGGTCGCGCCGGCCCGACCGCAAGATCGGCGCGCTAATGACGCTGATCGGATTCGCCTGGTTCGCCGCGATGTGCGTCCCGTCGGACAACGCGGTGGTGTTCTCGCTGGCGGTCCTGACCAGCAACATCTTCGCCGCCGCGCTGATGCACCTGCTGCTGGCCTTTCCCGACGGCGAGCTGCACACGCGCGGTGACCGCATAACGGTGTGGCTGGGGTACCTGGTGGTCACTGTCGGCGTGCTGCCGCTGTACACGCTCCAGAACCCGATCAGCGAGTGTCCGGAGTGCCCGCCGTACGTGCTCGACGTGGCCAACATCCACGCGGTGGACACCTTCGGCAACCCGTTGCTGAACGTGCTCGGTGTGCTGATCCTCATGCGCGTGTTCACCAGGGTGGCGTCGCGTTGGCGCGCCGCAAGTCCGCCCCGGCGCCGGATCCTGGGCCCGGTATACGGCGCGGGCACGCTGACGCTGCTGCTGCTGGCGTTCTCGCTCTCGGTGGCGCTGCTGAGCCTGCCGGACGCGTTGGGCGAGGGGGCGTACTTCGCGGCGTCCACGGTCTTCGTGCTGCTGCCATACGTGTTCCTGGGCGGGCTGGTGCGTAGCCGCGTGTTCCAGGCCGGCGCTGTCGGGGGCCTGATGGCGCGCCTGGCGGAGACGCCGAGCCCCGGCTGCCTGGCCGAAGAGCTGGCGATGGCGCTGGGTGACGACACGCTGACGCTGGCCTTCTGGCTGCCCGAGCGTGCCGGCTACGTGGACTCCACCGGCCAGGAGGTGGAGCTGCCCCCGATCGGCTCGGGCCGGGCGGTCACACCGGTCGAGCGCGACGGCGAACGGGTGGCGGCCATCATCCACGATGCCTCCCTGACCGAGGATTCGGGGCTGGTGGACGCCGTGGGCAGCGCGGCGGCGCTGGCGCTGGAGAACGAGCGCCTGGACGCTGAGCTGCGCGCCCGGCTTGAGGACCTGCGCGCATCGCGGGCGCGGCTGGTCGAGGCTGGCATGGCCGAGCGCCGGCGGCTGGAGCGCGACCTGCACGACGGGGCGCAACAGAGGCTGGTGTCGCTGGCGCTGTCGCTGCGGCTGGCGCGCAACAAGGTCGGCCCGGACCCCGACGGGGCGGTGGAGGTAATGGACGGGGCGGCGCGTGAGCTGGAGCTGGCGCTCGAGGAGCTGCGCGAGCTGGCCCGCGGCATCCACCCGGCGGTGCTCAGCGACCGCGGGCTGAACGCGGCGCTGCGCACGCTGGCCACCCGCGCGCCGCTGCCCGTGGACCTGCACGCGTCCGTGACCGGCGTGCCCGACGCCGTCGAGTCGGCCGCCTACTTCGTGGTCTCCGAGGCCCTGACCAACGTGGCCAAGTACGCGCAGGCCAGCTCGGCCGTGGTGCAGGTGAGGCGGGACAACGGCTTCGTGATGGTGGCTGTCAGCGATGACGGCATCGGCGGCGCCGATCCCAGCGCCGGCACCGGCCTGCGCGGCCTTGGCGATCGCATCAGCGCCCTGGACGGGCGGCTCGAGGTGGACAGCTCGCCGGACCGCGGCACCACCGTCAGGGCGAGGATCCCGTGCGCGTAGTCGTGGCCGAGGACTCGGTGCTGCTGCGCGAGGGCGTGGTGCGCCTGCTGGGCGAGGCGGGCTTCGACGTCGTGGCCCAGTCCGGCGACGCCGACGACCTGCGCCGCCGCGTCTACGCCCACAAGCCCGACGTGGCCGTGGTCGACGTGCGCATGCCGCCCGACCACACCGACGACGGCCTGCGCGCCGCGCTGGAGATCCGCGACCGCCAGCCCCAGACCGGCGTGCTGGTGCTGTCGCAGTACATCGAGGAGGGCTACGCCCTGGACCTGATCTCCAAGGGCGGCGGCGGGGTGGGCTACCTGCTCAAGGACCGCGTGGCCGACGTGGACCGCTTCCTGGACGCCGTCCGCCGCGTGGCCGGCGGCGGCTCGGCGCTGGACCCGGAGGTGGTGGCCCAGCTGCTGGGCCGGCGCCGCCGCGACGACCCGCTCGAGGCGCTCACCCCGCGTGAGCGCGAGGTGCTGGAGCTCATGGCCGAGGGCCGCTCCAACGTCGCCATCGCCGACACGATGGTGGTCACCGAGCGGGCGGTCGAGAAGCACGTGACGTCGATCTTCCACAAGCTCGGCCTGTCACCCACGGCCGGCGACCACCGGCGGGTGCTGGCGGTGCTGGCGTTCCTGCGCACTTAGGGGACATCCCCGATACCGACCCGCCGGGCCTCATGAAAAGGTGCCGCCCATGACTCCCGATTCGCAAGCCATCGTCAGCGCCGTCGACGTGCACCGCCGCTTCGGGGAGGGCGATGCCGCCGTGAACGCCCTCGACGGCGTGACGGTCGACTTCCCCGAGGGCCGGTTCACGGCCATCATGGGCCCCTCGGGGTCCGGCAAGTCCACGCTGATGCACGTGCTGGCCGGGCTCGACCGGCCCACTCAGGGCTCGGTCCGGATCGCCGGCCAGGAGATCACCGACCTGGACGACAAGCGCCTGACCGAGCTGCGGCGCGACAAGGTCGGCTTCATCTTCCAGTTCTTCAACCTGCTCCCCGTGCTGAGCGCCGAGGAGAACATCAGGCTGCCGCTGTCGATCGCCGGGCGCGACGGTGACCCCGAGCTGTTCGACAAGCTCGTGCGCGCCGTGGACCTGGGCGACCGGCTCTCGCACCGCCCGTCCGAGCTGTCCGGCGGCCAGCAGCAGCGCGTGGCGGTGGCGCGGGCGCTGGTTTCCCAGCCCGCCGTGGTGTTCGCGGACGAGCCGACCGGCAACCTGGACTCCGGTTCCAGCGAGGAGGTCCTGGCGCTGCTGCGGCGGGCGGTCGACGAGTTCGGCCAGACGGTGGTCATGGTCACCCACGACGCCAGCGCGGCGTCGGTCGCCGACCGCGTGCTCGTGCTCGTGGACGGCAAGATCGTCCAGGATGAAGACGCCGGCACACCCGAGCAGGTGCACGACCTGCTCAAGGTGGAGACGGCATGACCGCCGTCGCCCTGCGCAACCTGGGCGCGCGCAAGCTCAGGACGTTCCTGACCTCGCTCGCGGTGATCCTCGGGATCATGATGGTGGCGGGCACCTACGTGCTCACCGACACGATCGACCAGTCGTTCGACAAGATCTTCACGGAGTCCAACGAGGGCATCGACGCGGTGGTCACGTCGCGCGAGGCGGTCGACACCGACGACGGCTCCGAACCTTCGTTCCCGGCATCGGTGCTGGAGAAGGTGCGGGCCACCGAAGGGGTCGGCAAGGCCGAGGGCGGGATCTTCGACCAGCAGGTCGCGATCCTGGACAAGGACGGCGATCCGATCGGCGGCAACGGCGCGCCCACCTTCGGCGCGTCGGAGCTGGACGAGCCCTTCGACGCGTTCACCTACGTGCAGGGCGGCAAGCCCAAGGCCGACACCCAGGTGGTGATCGACAAGCAGACGGCCGACCGCGGCGACTTCGCGCTCGGGGACCGGATCAAGATCGCGGGCAAGGAGGCGGCCCGCACCTACGAGTTGGCGGGTATCGCCACGCTCGGCAGCGTCGACTCCTTCGGCGGGTCGAGCATCGCCATGTTCACGCTCCCCGAAGCCCAGCGCATCACGCGCAAGCAGGGACAGTTCGACCAGATCAGCGTGTCCGCCGACGGGGTGGCGCCCGCGGTCCTGAAGCGAACGCTCAGCGACGCGCTGCCGCGCTCGGTGGAGGTCGAGACCGGTGAGGAGAACACGGCCTCGCAGAAGGACGACGTCGGCGAGTTCATCAACATCCTGCGCACGGCGCTGCTGATCTTCGCGGGCGTGTCGCTGTTCGTCGCGGCGTTCCTGATCTTCAACACGTTCTCGATCACGGTCGCCCAGCGCACGCGCGAGTTCGCCATGCTGCGAACGCTCGGAGCAAGCCGGCGCCAGCTGGTCACCTCGGTGATCCTGGAGGCGTTCGTGCTCGGGCTACTGGCCTCGGCGCTTGGCCTGGTGCTGGGGATCGGCTTCGCGCCCGCCATCAACGCGCTGTTCCAGGCGCTCGAGATCGACCTGCCCAACGAGGGCACCGTGATCGCCGCGCGCACGATCATCCTGTCGCTGGTGCTGGGCACGCTGCTGACCGTGCTCGCGTCGCTGATCCCGGCCCTGCGCGTGACCCGGGTGCCGCCCGTGACCGGCCTGCGCGAGGGCGCCGTGCTCGAGACCGAGAAGAGCCACCGGGTGCGCACCGCGGTCGCCTTCGTGCTCACCGGCGTGGGGATCGCAGTGATGCTGCTCGGGGTCTTCGGTGCTCTCAGCCCGGGGGAGGCGTGGGTGGGCGTCGGGGCCGTCGCCATCTTCATCGGCGTGGCGCTGCTGAGCCCGCGCTTGGTGCGTCCGATGGCCTCGATCGTCGGCCGGCCGCTGGAGCGCTTCCGCGGCGTGTCCGGGCGCCTGGCGCGTGAGAACTCGGTCCGCAACCCGGGCCGTACCGCCTCCACGGCCGCCGCGCTCATGATCGGGCTGGCGCTGGTGTCGTTCGTTGCCATCTTCGCGGCGGGCCTGCGCAGCTCGATCAACTCCGCCTTCGACAAGACGATCCAGGGCGAGCTGATCCTCGCGAACGACGACGGCTTCTCCGACATCTCGTCCGGCACCGTGCGCGCGGCCCAGGGCGTGGACGGCGTCGCGGTGGCCTCGCCAACCCGCTTCAGCCAGGCCAACGTGGCCGGGGACGAGGGCGGGTACCAGACGCTGGTGGACCCCAAGACCGTCAACTCCGTCTACTCGCTGGACTGGAAGGACGGCGACGCCAGCCTGCTTTCCGGGCTCGGCCCGACGGACGCGGTGATCGATGAGAAGTGGGGGCGCGGGGAGGGGCTCGAGGTCGGCGACAGCTTCACCACGGGCACCGCCTCGGGCCGCAAGATCAGGTACCGGGTGCGGGGCACGTTCTTCGACGACGCCGACTTCAACGGCGACTACGTGGCATCGGACGTGAACGCCAAGGACTACGGCGAGGGGGACAGCGTCACCCAGGTCCTGGTCAAGCTCGACGAGGGCGCCGACGAGGGCGCGGTCAAGGAGCGGCTGGACGTCGCGGTGGGCAAGCGCTTCCCCACCGTTGAGGCCAAGACCCAGGACGAATTCAAGGACTTCATCGGCGAGGAGGTCAACACGCTGCTGGGCGTGGTCTATGCCTTGCTGGCCCTGGCCGTGATCGTCTCGCTGTTCGGCATCGTGAACACGCTTGCCCTGTCGATCTTCGAGCGCACCAGGGAGCTGGGGCTGATGCGTGCCGTCGGCATGTCGCGGCGCCAGGTCCGCAGCATCGTCCGCTACGAGTCGGTGATCACGGCGCTGATCGGCGCCGTGCTGGGGTCGCTGCTCGGCGTGATCTTCGCGGTGATCATGAGCCGCCCGCTTGCGGATGAGGGCTTCAAGCTGTCGATCCCGGTCGGCACGCTGATCGTGCTGCTGGTCCTGGCCGCGCTGGCGGGCGTCCTGGCCGCGATCGGACCGGCGCGGCGAGCCTCCCGCCTGGACGTGCTGGAAGCGCTGGCGTACGAGTAGCCTGCGCGGCCATGTCGCCGCGCCCCACCACCGCCGCCGAGCTGGTCGACGACCTGCTGGCGGGCGAGAAGCGTGCGCTGGCGCGGGCGATCTCGCTGGTCGAGAACGACGACCCCGAGGGCTGGGAGCTGGTGCGCAAGGCCTACCCGCACACCGGCAGGGCCGCGGTGGTGGGCTTCACCGGGCCTCCCGGGGTGGGCAAGTCCACGCTGATCGGGCAGCTGATCACACACGCGCGCAAGGCGGACGAATCGGTGGCGGTGCTGTCGATCGATCCGTCGTCGCCGTTCTCCAAGGGCGCCCTGCTGGGCGACCGCATCCGCCTGAGCGAGCACTTCCTGGACAGCGGCGTGTTCATCCGTTCGATGGCCTCGCGGGGCTCGCTTGGCGGGCTGTCCGAGGCCACCCTCCAGACCGCGCTGCTAATGGACGCCTCGGGCAAGGACAAGGTGTTCCTGGAGACCGTGGGGGTGGGGCAGGCCGAGGTGGACATCATCGACCACGCCGACACCGTCGTGCTGTGCCTGATGCCCGGCTCGGGTGACTCGATCCAGGCGCTCAAGGCCGGCGTCATGGAGATCCCCGACGTGATCGTGGTCAACAAGATGGACCACCCGATGACCGACACGATGGTGCGCGAGGTGCGCGGCGTGCTCTCGCTGGGCGACCAGACCGGCGGCTGGCGCGTGCCGATCATCAAGACCGAGGCCGCGCGCGGCGAGGGCGTCGAGGAGCTGTACGAAAAGCTCGGCGAGCACCGCGCGCACATCCAGGCCGAGGGCACGCTGGCCGAGCGCCGCCGCCGCAACCTCATGAACGAGGTCATGGCCCTGACCGCGGGACGCCTGCAGCGGCGCCTGGAGGAGTCCCTGGCCGAGGACGAGTCGGTGCAGAAGCTGCTGGACCGCGTGGTGGCGCGCGAGATCGACCCGAGCACCGCGGCCACCGAGTTGCTGGAGCGCGAGCTGTAGGGGGCGTCCGGGCCTGCCGCGAGCGTTCGCGGAACCTCGGCGAAACGCCTGGCTGGGTAGGCGGGCGGGTGTCTTTCCGCAATGGGTGGGGTGGACCGCCGGTCTATATGACCGTCGATCCACCCCACCTGCCGCCGGCGGCGCGGCCCGTTTGCAGGGAATTAGGGTTGCCTAAGCCCACGTGCTACCTTCCCGCCCCCGTGCCCGTCACCGTCAAGGTCAAGAAGAAGTGCTGCAAGTCGGGGCCGCGCTGCAAGCGCTGCCCTGCGGTCTACAAGAAGCTCTCCAACGAGGGCTACGCCGAGCGGATGGACAAGCGCATCTACATCGTCGAGGGCAAGGTGCCCAAGAAGGCGATGAAGCGGGCACGCAGACGCTGACTTAGGGTACCCTAAGTCGATGGAACGCAATCGCTGGGCAATCGTGGCGATCAGTGCGGCTCTGGGGGTTGGCGTGGCCCTGGGGGCGGGGGCGTGCGGCGAGGACCGCGGCAATGTGGACGTGGAGGGCTCGAGCACCGGGGGTGGGACCAACACGGCGGGCACCAACACGGCCGGCGGCACCACCGCCGCCACGGTGGACCGCAGTGCCACCGACGCCACGCAGCTGGCGGCCGCGATGTCCAAGGTCAAGTCCTACGCCGAGGCGCAGACCGGCGAGCTGGTCACCGCAACCGAGAAGCTGCAGAAGGCGGTGGACGAAGGCGACGTGGCGGCGGCAAAGAAGGCCTACGCGGCCGGCCGCCCCAACTACGAGCGGATCGAGCCGCTGGTGGTGCTGTTCCCAGAGCTCGACGGCAAGATCGACGCGCGCGAGGACGACTTCCCCAAGAAGGCCGCGGACCCGGACTGGACGGGCTTCCACCCGATCGAGCGCGACCTGTGGAAGGACGAGAAGATCACGGCCTCCACCAAGAAGCTCGCCGCCGGGCTGGTCACCGACTCCGAACGGTTGAACACGCTGATGAAGCGGGCGCGGGTCACGCCCGAGGTGGTCATCCCCGGCACCGCCGAGCTGATCGACGAGGTCGAGGAGTCCAAGATCACCGGTGAGGAGGAGCGTTACTCCAAGCTCGACCTGCCCACGTTCGTGGCCAACCTGGACGGGGCCGAGGCGTTCTACGACACACTGGCCCCGCTGGTGAAGGCCAAGGACCCGAGGATGGACAAGCAGATCGAGGCCGCGTTCGACGAAGCGAACGCCGAGGTGGAGGACCTCAAGAAGAGCGGTGAGTTCGTGTCCTACGACGAGCTGACCGACGCCCAGAAGCGAGCCGTCAAGCAGAACATCGAGGCGCTCGCCGAGCCGTTGGCCCGCGTACAGGGCGTGCTCGGCGTGAAGAAGTGAGCGACACCTCCAGGCGGCGCTTCCTCCAGGGAGCCGCCGGGGGAGGCGCGGCGGTGGCCGCGGGCGCGTTCGGTGTCTCGCGGCTGACCGACGCCGAGGAGGCTGAGGCCAAGGAGGGCCTGCTGTCGTGGAAGGGCCCGCGCCAGGCCGGGATCGTGAGCGAGCGCACGCCCTACGGCATGATCGCCGCCTTCGACGTGGTCACCGACGACCTGGCGCTGCTGATGCGCGACCTGACCGCGCGCGTGGCCGAGCTGACCCAGGGCTGGCCCGACCGCCTGGACGATCTGACCAATGCAGCGCTGCCGCCTTCGGACACCGGCGAGCTGGGCTACGACCGCCGCGACGACGGCCGGCTGAGCATCACGATCGGCCTGGGCGACGCGCTGTTCGACGACCGCTTCGGCCTGGCCGCCCAGAAGCCGCCCGCGCTGAAGAAGATGCCCTCGTTCCCGGTCGACAACCTGGACCCGGGCCGAACCCACGGCGACATCGTGATCCTGGCCCAGTCCGACCACGCGATGGTCACCCACCACGCGATGCGGGACATCATGCGCCGCACCAAGGGGCGGCTGGAGGGGCGCTGGTGCCAGCCGTGCTTCCAGCGCATCGACCCGAGCAAGGAGGGCAGGCCCAAGATCGCCGCCCACCGCGGCCTGCTGGGCTTCCCGGACGGTTCGCAGAACATCTCGCCCAAGACCGACGAGGAGTTGATCTGGACCGGCCGCGAGGTTCCCGCCTGGGCGCGCGGGGGCACCTACATGGCGGCCCGCCTGATCCGCCTGAAGATCGAGCGCTGGGACCGGCTCTCGATGAACGCCCAGGACGACTCGATCGGCCGGCGCAAGCTGTCCGGCTCGCCGCTGGAAGGCGGACGCGAGCAGACCGACCCGACCCTGACCAGGAAGACCCCGCGCGACGCGCACATCCGCCTGGCCAACTCGCGCAAGCCGGGCAGTGAACGACGCCGCTTCCTGCGACGTGGCTTCGTCTACAACGACGGCTTCGACGAGTACGGCCTGCTGGACTCGGGCTCGGTGTTCCTGGCCTTCTGCCGCGACGTGCAGGCGCAGTTCGAGCACACCAAGCGCCAGATGATCGGCCAGGACCTGGACGAGTACGCCGTGGCCATCGGCGGCGGCTACTTCTACGTGCCGCCGGGCGTCAAGGGCGGCGACGACTACCTGGCGCGCAGGCTGGTCGAGAAGTCGTGAAGGAAGCGGGCGCTCTTCGAGGTCTGGGCCGCAAGGGCCTGGAACGTCTTCAACGAGGGCAAGCCGTTCTCGATCGTCTACCCGGTGATGGTGCTCCTCGCGGCGACGCCGCTCGGCCTCGCTCCCGGCGGCGGGCTGGGGTGGGCGCTGCTCGGTGCCCTGGCCGTGGCGATCCCGCTGTCGCGCTTCTCGTTCCCGCTGCGCGGCCGGGCGCTGCTGTGGCTGGCGTTCGCCGTAACGCTCCCCCTGCTGGAGCCGTGGCGCGCGCCCGCGCTCCTGGCGGGCGCCCTGGCCGGCTGGGTCTTCTTCACCGTCTTCTTCTGGGGCTCGCTCTACTACCACCTGCGCACGGGCGCGCCGTGGACCAACTTCACCCGCTTCTGGCGGTTGGTGGCCACCAACTCGGACCCCACCAGCGGCAACATGCTCGAGCAGGTGCCGAAGATGGTCATGGCGCTCAGCGCGGCCACGCTGCTGGCCGAGGAGCCGACCGCGGGCAGCGCCACCGCCATCGCCGTCAGCGTGGCGGTTGCCTGCGGGCTGGGCTTCGTCGCCTGGCGCCGCTTCGAGCGCAACGTGCTGCCCGCCTACCCCGCCCGCTTCGACCGCACCACAGCGGGCCACGCACAGAGCGGTGCCCGCCGCGTCTACGTGATCGTGGTGGACGGCGCCAACCGTGAGCGCATGTGGCAGGCCCACACGCCCACCATGGACCGCCTCGCACGCGAGGGCACCGAGTACCTGGACGTGGACCCCGCGTACCCGGCCCGGACGGTGGTCTGCTTCTCGTCCATGCTCACCGGCGCCACGCCGGCCGAGCACGGCATGCGCTCCAACTTCGCGCCGCGGCTGGGAGTGCGCTGCGAGTCGGTGTTCGACACCCTGGAGCGCGCAGGCAAGCGCGGCCGCCTGGTGGGCATCGCGCACCTGCTGGATCCGTTCGGCGAGGAGGTGGTGCGGTCGGTCACGTCGGTGCAGCCCACCGCGCGCATCGACCACTCGCTGACCGCCGCCGGGCGCGCGGTCGTGGAGGAGGAGGACCCCGACCTGCTGGTGCTGCAGCTGCTGGCCGCCGACCAGCTGGGCCACGTGCGCGGCACGCGCAACCACGAGTACCTGGAGCAGATGGAGGCCACGGACCGCCACGTGGGCGACTTCCTGGCCTTCCTCGGCGAGCGCGGCAAGCTCGAAGGCGCCACGGTGATCCTGATGGCCGATCACGGCCAGGGTCGCGGCATCGGCGGCCACGGCCACCTGGACTGGGGCGAGCGCCCCGTGCCGTTCGTGGTCTGGGGCCAGGGTGCGGTGCCGGGCGCGGTCAGCACCGAGCCGCGCTCGGTGTGCGAGCTGGCCCACACCGTCAGCGCTCTCCTGGGCGTGGACGCACCCGCTGCCGCACGCGGGCGCGCGCTGATCCCTGCCGCTGACCCCGAGGTGCGCACTCCCCCCACGGGGAGCGCGCTGGCGATCGTGGTCGCGCGCGATGAAGAGCCGCGGCTGCCCGCCGTTCTGGACGCCGTGCCCGCGTACGTCGCGGGCATGGATGTCGACGTCCTGGTGGTGGACGACGGCTCGCGCGACGCGACCCCCGACCTGGCCCGGGCGGCCGGGGCCAAGGTGATCTCGCATCCCCGGTCGCGCGGTCTGGGTGCAGCGCTGCGCACCGGGCTCGAGCATGCCCGCGACGCAGGCTACGTTGCCGCCGTCTACCTGGACGGCGACGGCGAGTACGACGCGTCCGAGCTGGCGCGGGTGCTGGAGCCGGTGGCCAGTGGACGTGCCGACTACGTGCTGGGCTCGCGCTTCCTGGGCGCCCGCGAGGGCATGGCCTGGCACCGCGACCTGGCCAACCGCGCCACCACCGCGCTGCTGGGCATGCTCATGGGCACCGTGCTCACGGACGGGCAGACGGGCTACCGGGCGTTCTCGGCCAAGGCAATCCGCGCCGCGCGCATCAACCACGACTACAACTACGCCCAGGTGCTGACGCTGTCGCTGTGGGGCGCGGGCATCGACCCGGTCGAGGTGCCGATCACCTACCGCCGCCGCTTGGGCGGCCGCTCGTTCGTGTCCTACCCGGAGTACTTCGCGCGCGTGACGCCCGCGCTCTGGCGCCAGTTCCGCGCCTCGAAGACGGCCAGGGCCACCAGCGCCGCCCCGATCCCCGCGGCCAACGCGTACGGCCAGGCCGACTCCCCGAAGCGCGGGAACAGCGCGGACAGCGGTCCGAACGGGGCATCCGGGCGCGGCTCGACGAGCCCGTCCGAGCCCAGCAGCACCGCCAGGTAGAGCCATACCGAGGACGCCGCGGTCAGCACCGCCAGCGCAACCCCGCTGCGCGGGAAGCGGCGCACCCCCCAGGCCACCAGTGGCACCGACAGCGCCAGCGCGGCCAGCATGTGCCGGGGCGGGAACCAGTAGCCGAACATCGTTGGCGCCAGGAACCCCGCCACCACCAGCTGCGCGCCCAGCGCGGCGGCGCACATGGCGGCCGTGTCCTGCATCGAGTGCAGGCCGGGCATGGCCAGCGACAGCTGGTCGCGGCGCGAGCGGTACAGCATGGCCACGCCCACGAATGCCAGCAGGAACAGCGGCGCCCACCGCAGCAGGCCGTAGTCGCGGTCGATGAACAGCGCCACCAGCCGGTACGACCGCTCCAGGTAGCCCAGCGGGAACGAGGCGTCGGTTGCGCTCTCGCCGGCCACGTCGGCGGTGTACGGCGTCGGCCCCCCGTACAGCGATTCGTTGATGCCCACGTACAGCGCGATGCTGAAGAAGGCCACCTCCGACGACCCCACCGCCAGCGTCCGCCGCCGCGACCGGAACATGCTGCGCGCGGCGAACACGCCGATCACGATGCCCGCGGGCACGAACTTGGTCCCCAGCCAGGGCAGCAGCCCAAGTAGGGCGAAGCAGCCGAACGCCGCCCGGCGCGAGACCTGCTGGTCCAGCCGCACCGCCAGCAGGGCGGCGCCCACCAGCAGCAGCGCTGCCGTCAGCTCGGGATAGACGGCGCTGGCGTAGGCCATGAACGGGGGCGACACGCCTACCGCCAGCGTGGTTCCCAGCGCCCACGGGTCGGGCACCACCTTCAGCGTCAGCCGGTAGGTCAGCGCCATCAGCAGTGCGGCCAGCGCGGCCAGGAACAGCTCCACGCCCTTGGCGCCGCCGATGGCGTAGGCGGGGGCGATCAGCAGCGGGAAACCCACGCCGTGGGGCTCGTGCAGGAAGCCGTTGGTCTCTCTGCCGTGCTTGTCCAGCGTGTACGGGTAGTAGAGCTCGTACGAGCGGGCCGCATACTGGTTCTTAACGTCGATGTCGTGGTCGTCCACGATCGACTGGGCGGCCAGCAGGTAGTGCGGCTCGTCGCCCGCGTACTCGGAGTCACCGAAGGCATCCAGGCCGATGGTGGCGGCGTAGATGCCGAACAGCAGCAGGCCGAGGGCGAGGGCGCGGCGCATCGGCCGCGACGGTAGCTAGCTGTCAGCTAGATGGTCGGTGGCGGCGCCGGCAGGGGTGTGGGGGCCAGCTCCAGCCGGGCGCGGCTGATAGCGGCGGTGGGCGGATCGCCGGGCCGCCACTCGCCTGCGGCCGTGCGCACCGCTGGTCCGTCGGCCTCCAGGGCCCGCTCCACGTCCCGCGCCAGCGCCGCGGCCCCTTCGCCCGAGATGGCCGGCGCCAGCAGCGCCAGCCGCCGCCCGCCGTAGCGGCAGGCGGTCCCGTGCACCTGGGCCGCCACGTCCGAGACCGCCCGGGCCACCTCCACGATGGCGCGGTCGCCGGCCGCGTAGCCCTCGCGTGTGTTGATCTCGGTGAGCTCGCTCAGCTCCACAAGCAGCACCGCGTAAGGAATGCCGGCCAGCTCGGACTCCTCCGCCAGACGGGCCGCCTGCTCGTGCAGGTGGCGGTGTGCGTAGAGCAGGGTCAGGTTGTCCACCGCGCCGGAGGGCCCGTAGCCCACCACCGGCTCGCCGGGCTCGAGCTGGGCGCGCACCTCGGGGTCGTCCAGCGCGCCCTCCAGCTCTGCGCCTTCGCGGGACCCGGGCGGGTGCAGGCGTGCCTGCTCAACGAACAGCGCCACCACCCGCGGGTCGAACTGCGCGCCGGCGCAGCGCTCGAGCTCCAGGCACGCCGCCTCGGGGCTCACGGTCTCCCGGTACGGGCGCGCTGATGTCATCGCGCTGAACGCGTCGGCCACGGAGATCACGCGCGCGTCCAGTGGGATCTGGTCGCCGGCCAGTCCGTCCGGGTAGCCGGTGCCGTCCCAGCGCTCGTGGTGGTGCAGCACCGCCGACGCGATGCTGTGCAGGGCGGGCACCTGGCGCACCAGATGTTCGCCGATCTTCGCGTGCAGCTGCATGGCGGCCCGCTCGTCCGGCGTCAGCGGCCCCGGCTTGAGCAGGATCCGCTCGGACACGCCGATCTTGCCCACGTCGTGCAGCAGCGAGGCGATCAACAGCTCTTCCCGCTGCTGCGGCTCCAGCCCCAGGTCGGCCGCCACGGCCCGCACGTACTCGGCCACGTCCTCGGAGTGCAGCCGGGTGGCGGGGTCCTTGGCCTCGATCGCCTCGGCCAGCATGCGCACGATGGCCATGTAGGCCGAGCGCATCTCGCCCTGCAGCCGGCCGTTCTCCAGGACGGCCCCGGCGTGGTCGCCCAGCGCCAGCAGCACCTCGTCGTCCAGGTCCTCGAAGCCGCCGTCGCGGTTGGCGCACAGCACCACGCCCTCGAAGTCGTCCTGGATGAAGATCGGGATGGCCAGCAGGTTGTCGATCTCGTCGTCGGCGGGGTTCCGGCCCTCGCCGCGCAGCTCGCGCGAGTCGTCCTCGCGCACCGTCTCGTCGCGCCGTAGCACCCTGCCGGCGAACTCCTGAGCCACGGCGCTGTGAGTGGCGTCGTGCTCGAACCCGGTCTGACAGACCATGTCGAAGTCGCCGTCGTTGTCCATGTCGCGCCGCGACAGCAACAGCCCGCGCTCGGCCTCCACCAGTTGCACCGCCGTCTGCAGCACCAGCTCGCGCACATCGCCGGTCTGGGTCAGCGTGCTCTGCTGCCGGTGCATCCGCGCGACCTGGCTGCGTAGCTCCTCCGCCCACCCCCGCTCGGCGGTGCGCGCCCGCTCCAGCCTGGCGCGCGTCTTCAGCTCGCGCATGTGCTCGTCGTGGCGCTTGCGGTCGGCTCGTTCGCGCTCAGCGGCCTCGACCCTGTCCCGCTCTGCACGCGCGAGCTTGTCCTGCCACCAGCCCACCAGCGCTGCCACCGCCACGGCGCCCAGGAACACGGTCACCAGGTCGTCGGCGGAGTCCAGCAGGGCCCCGGTGATCAGCAGAACCAGGATCAGCACCAGCCCTACCGCCAAAGCGATGGCGGTGCCCGCGAGCCAGGCGCTCGCACGGGGCTTGGGGGGAGTCCCTTCCATCTGCCTCCCCGGGTACCCGGGTCCGGGCTTCTGCAACGCAGCCCTTGACTTCAACCACGCTTGAAGTTGCACCATGTCAGGCATGACCACAGCGATGCTCGACAGCCCCGTGGAGGGCCTGGAGGCCACGGCGCCCCAGAACCTGTCCTTTGCCCCCAACACCCAGGTGCGGGCCTTTCTGCTGCACCGCCCGCTCGGCGACCTGCTGATCTACGCCAACGAGCACAGCCACCGCGGCCCGGCCGGCGCCACGCGCCAGTACCTGGGGCACTGGCACGAGGCGATGGTGGCGGGCCGTGAGAGCGACCTGCCGGTGTTCGTGCACGACGACGACCGCGATGAGGCGTCTCGCGTGATGGCGATACGCGGCGGCTTCACCAAGCGGCACAAGCTGGGCAGCGACTTCGAGGTCATCCCCATGCCCGGCCACACGCCGGGGTCCACCGCCTACCTGTGGGACAGCGGCCACCACCGCTTCCTGTTCACTGCCGACTCGCTCTACCTGGGCGGCGACGGGCGCTGGCGTGCTGCCGTGCTGGAGTCCAGCGACCGCGAGCGCTACGTGCGCAGCCTGGAGCTCCTGCGCGACCTGGAGTTCGACGTGCTGGTGCCGTGGGCGGCTCCCGCCGAGGGCCCGTACGTGGACGTGGTCAGCCACGCCGAGTCTCGGCGGCGGCTGGGCCAGGTCATCGAGCGGGTCCGGGCCGGCGCCGACTCCTAGCCGGTTAACCCCACTACCGCGGCGGTGCAGCGCTGTGGTTCCATGGCTGGGTGAGTACCCGGGCATGGACCAGCTTCGCCGCCGTGTCGGTGCTGTGGGGGATCCCGTACCTGTTCATCAAGGTGGCTGTCGAAGACGGCATGCCACCCGCGTTCCTGGCCTGGGCTCGCGTGCTGCTGGCCGCGGTCGTGCTCTGCGCGGTGGCCTGGCAGCGGGGGCTGTTCGGATCGTTGCGCGGGCGCTGGCGCTGGGTGGTGTTCTACGCGGTCGTCGAGATCGCGATCCCGTTCCCGCTGATCGCGGCCGGTGAGCAGCACGTGTCCTCGTCGCTGGCCGCCATCCTGATCGCGGCCGTGCCGCTGATCGTCGCCCTGCTGGCCATCCGCTTCGACCCCGACGAGCGCGTCCGCGGCGCCCGCCTGATCGGGCTGCTCGTGGGTTTCGCCGGCGTGATCGCCCTAGTGGGCATCGATGTTGCCGGCCGCTCGGACGAGCTCCTTGGTGCGATCTTCATCCTGATCGCGGCCGTGGGCTACGCGTGTGGCCCGATGACGCTGAACCGCAAGATGAGCGACATCCAGCCCGTGGCCATGATGGGCGCCTCGCTGGCGGTGGCCGCGGTGGTGCTGACCCCGTTCGCGCTGGCGGACGTGCCCGACGCGACCCCGTCCGCCGAGGCGCTGGCCTCGGTGGTCGTGCTCGGCCTCCTGTGCACCGCCGCCGCCTTCGTCCTGTTCGGCGGCCTGCTCCTGGAGGTCGGCCCCGGCCGCGCCTCGGTGATCACCTACGTGGCCCCCGTCGTGGCCGTCGGCCTCGGGGTGGCCGTGCTGGGCGAGCGCCCGGGCGTGGGCGCCGCCGCCGGCCTGCTGCTCATCCTGGCCGGCTCCTGGCTGTCCACCGACGGCCGGCTGCCGCCGGGCATGGGGGCGTGGGTGGAGCGCGTGCGGGCGCGGCGGGCAGCCCAGCCCGGACCACGTGGTGTGATCTGACGGTCATAGTGACCGTCGATCCACACCACCGGTGCGGCCGAGCCGGCGCGTGCCGCGTGGTTGGTGAGTAGTGTCATTCGGATGCGAGGAGGGAGCCGCCGACTGCTGACCTGTGCGCTGGGCGCGGTCGCGGCGTTGTGCGCATCCTCGCCCGCCGCCCAGGCGCGTGACCAGAACGTCAGCTCGTTCGACGGCACCCAGATCGTCACCCACTTCTTCCCCGCCAAGGGCCTGGCCCCCGGCGCCAAGGCGCCCACGATCCTGGTCGGCCACGGCTGGGCCGGCCGCGGCGCCACCGACATCGACGGCGGCACCAGCGAGGGCACGCAGGGTCAGACCGCCATCGGCGACCTGCACCGCGCCGGCTACAACGTGCTGACCTGGGACGCGCGCGGTTTCGGCGGCTCGGGCGGCATCGTCAGCGTGGACGGCCCGGACTTCGAGGCCCGTGACGTGCAGAGCCTGATCACCTTCGTGGCCAACCAGGCCGAGGCCCGCCTCGACGCGGCGGGCGACCCGCGGCTCGGGATGGCCGGCGGCTCGTACGGCGGGGGCATCCAGCTCGTGACCGCCGCCCTGGACAAGCGCATCGACGTGATCGCTCCCGACATCGCGTGGCAGTCGCTGGTGAGCAGCCTGTACAAGGACGAGAGTCTGAAGCAGGGGTGGGGCACCCTGCTGGCGTCGGCGGGCAACGCCTCAGGGCGCCTGGACGGACGCATCAACACGGCTTTCACGCAGGGCACTGCCACTGGCAAGATCGGGGACAACGAGCGCGCGTGGTTCGCCAGCCGCGGCCCCGGCGCGGCGCAGGTGGACAAGATCCGCATCCCGACGCTGCTCACCCAGGGCACCGTCGGACACCCTCTTCACGCTGCGCGAGGCCGAGGCCAACTACAGGGTGCTCAAGGGCAACAAGGTGCCGGTCAAGATGATGTGGCACTGCGGTGGGCACGGCACGTGTGACTTCCCGGCCGGCGAGCCCGGCCGCGTCGAGCGAGCTGCGCGGAAGTGGTTCGACCGCTACCTCAAGGGCGACACCGCCACCGACACCGGCGCGGCGTTCGAGTGGGTCGACGACCTGGGCACGTGGCACACCTCGGCCGGTTACCCGCTTACCGCGCGCGCCCCGCTGACCGGCAGCGGCCGGGGGGGCACGCTGCCGCTTGCGCCCGGGGTGACCACCGGCTCGCCGACCGATGCCATGTCGGGCTCGCCCAACGTGGAGGTGGGCATCGGCGCCCCGAAGGGCACCGAGAGCGTGGTCGGCTCGCCCGACCTCGATCTGACCTACAGCGGCACCGCCTCGCCCGCGCAGACGTTCGTCTACGCGCAGGTGGTCGACAAGAAGAGCGGCCAGGTGCTGGGCAACCAGGCCACCCCGATCCCCGTGACACTCGACGGCACCAGCCGAAGGGTCTCGCGACCGCTGGAGTCGATCGCCGCGCAGGCCGGCCCCGGGGCGCAGTGGGTTGTCCAGATCGTGCCCGGCACCGCGCTGTACGGCCCCCAGCGCTCCAGCGGGTCGATCACCTTCAGCGCCGCCAAGTCAAGCCTCCCGACCGGCGCGCCGGTCAAGGCCGGAGCGTCGATCAGGCTCACGTTCGGCAAGGTCGCTCGGACCAGTGCCAGCTCTGTGCGCAAGCGCAAGCGCACCATGCGCTTCCGGCTCTGCACCAAGGGCGGCAAGGTCCGCTCCATCTCCGTGGTGGTCAAGCGCGGCAAGCGGGTAGTGGCCAAGTCGCGTCGCTTCAACGCCAGCAGCTGCCGCAAGCCCAAGGTGCGCAAGTTCCGCAGCGCCCGCAAGGGCAAGTACACCGTGGTGGCGGCCGGTAAGGACGCCGCCGGGCGCAAGGTGCGCACCACCAAGAAGTTCCGCCTGCGCTGAGGGCCGCCGTGCCCCGGCGCACGACGCTCCTGATCTGCGCGCTCGCGCTGGTGCTGACGCTGGTCGTTGCGGACCTCGCGCTGGCCCAGGCCGGTGGCGGCTCGAGCAGCTTCGGCGGCGGCGGGGGAGGCGGCGGCGGTGGTGGCTTCGGCGGCAGCAGCTCAGGCGGCGCGGGCTCCAGCGGCTCGGCCAGCCTGCTGGAGGTGCTGTTCATCGTGGCCGTGTTCGTGGTGATCATCCTGAGCGGCGCGGTCGGCGTGATGCGCCAGCGGCGCAAGTTTCGGTTACGCGTCGCACGGGTGCACAGCGCGGCGGCGGAGGCTGCTCAGGACGACGACTACCTGGCGGCCGACCGGGTGGAGAAGGAGGCGGCCGACCTGTGGCTGGCCACCCAGAGCGCATGGGACGCACGCGACCAGGAGCGCCTGTCCCGGCTGGTCGGCCAGGACCTGATGGTCGAGTGGCGCCGGCGCCTGGCCGACTTCGAGCGCAAGGGCTGGCACAACCGGGTCCAGGTCAGCGGCGCGCCGACCGTGAAGTACGTGGGGCTGGTCGAACCGCGACGACGACAGCGAAGACCGTGTGACGGTGCACATCAAGGGCGCCATGACCTCGTACGTGCAGAACAGCGACGGGCAGAAGATCATGCGCGAGGGGGCCAGCTCCGACCAGGTCAGCATCACCGAGTACTGGACCCTGGCCCGCAGCGGCGACGGCTGGATGTGCGTGTCGATCGAACAGGAAGCTGAGGGCGGCCACCACCTCGATAGCCAGATCGTGGCCACGCCGGAGGCCGACACCGAGCGCATCCGCGGCGAGGCCGTGACCGAGCTGGCCGTGGCCGACGCCGTGCCCGAGGGCTTCACCACGGCCGACCTGGCCGTGTTCGACTTCCAGGGCAGCGCCCGCGAGGAGGCGCTGGACCTGTCGCTGGCCGACGGGCGCTTCGGCCCGGACGTGCTGGAGGTGGCCGCTCGCCGCGCCGTGTCCGCCTGGGCCGAGGCGGTGGACGGCAAGGACGCCGAGCTGGCGGCCGTGGCCACGCCCGAGGCGCTGCAGCGGCTGCTGTACGGCGCCGACCCCAGCGGTGGCACCCGGCTGGTGGTGCGCGGCCCGCACGTGCGCCGGATCAGCATCGCCGGCGTGGACGCCCAGGCAGCGCCGGCGCGCATGAGCCTGGAGGTCGAGGTGGCCGCCACCCGCTACGTCGAGAACCGCGACACCGCCGAGGTGCTGTCGGGCGACAAGACCGGCGTGTCCCAGTTCACCGAGCACTGGACGATGGCGCTCGACGGGCCGGCGGATTCGCCCTGGCGCCTGGTCGCCATCGCGTAGGCCGCGCCACCGCATTAGAGTCGCCACATGGCGGCTGCTACGGCGTTCAACGACACCCAGCGCGAGACGCTCGATGCGCTCTGCGAGACCTTCGTCCCGTCGGTGGAGGTGGACACCCTCGATCCCGTCGAGGCGGCGTTCATGCGCCGGTCGGCGCTGGACATGCATCTGCCCGCGCAGATCGAGGAGATGCTGGCCGAGGCCATGACTGCCGACGAGCTGGCCGCCGTGGGCGACCTGCTGCACGCGCTGGACGAGCAGGGCATCGCGGAGGTGCCGATCGACGTGCGCACCCAGATCGTCCAGGGGATGGCCGAGGCCGATCCGGACGCCAAGCTGGGCCTGTCGCAGCTGCGCGGGCTGACGCTGCTGCTGTTCTACGCGCTGCCCGACGACCACGGCCAGAACCCCAACTGGGAGGCCGTGGGCTACCCCGGCCCGGCTTCGTCGGCGCCGTCGGCCGCGCAGGCGCCCAAGACCATCGACGTTGCCGAGGTCCGCGGCGAAGCCGCAACGCTCAGCTGCGACGTGTGCGTGGTCGGCTCCGGCGCCGGCGGGTCGGTGATCGCCGCCAAGGCGGCCGCCGCCGGCAAGTCGGTGCTGGTGCTCGAGGCCGGCCAGTACCGCAACGAGCAGGACTTCAACCAGCTCGAGATCCAGGGCTACCAGGAGCTGTACTACGGCGCGGGCCTGGCCACGTCCGAGGACGGGTCGATCTCGATCCTGGCCGGCGCCACGCTGGGCGGCGGCACGGTGGTCAACTACATGAACTGCATCCCCACGCCCGAGCGGATCATCAGCGAGTGGTCCGAGCACGGGCTTGAGGGCATGGACGACCCGGCCGCCTACACGCGCGACCACATCGAAACGGTGCTCGAGCGGCTGGGGGCCAACACCGAGGCGACCAAGCAGAACGGCACCCACACGCGGCTGATGGCCGGGCTGGACGCGCTGGGCCACGAGCACCGGCCGATCGTGCGCAACGCGTCGCTGGACGACGACGCCGAGAATTGCGGCTACTGCACGGTCGGGTGCCAGCACGGCTGCAAGCGCTCGGCCATGAAGACCTGGCTCCAGGACGCATCCGACCAGGGCGCCAAGGCGGTTGTGGGCTGCGCGGCCGACCGGATCCTGACCGAGGACGACGCGGCCACCGGCGTCGCCGCCAACGTGACGCACGCCGACGGCTCGACCACCGAACTCACGGTCAAGGCGACCGACGTCGTCGTGGCGTGTGGGTCGATCGAGTCGCCGGCGCTGCTGCTGCGCTCGGGCATCGGCGGCCCCGCGGTGGGCAAGCACCTGCGCGTGCACCCCGCCTACGTGGTGGTGGGGATCTACGACGAGCCGGTCGAGGGCTGGCGCGGGCAGATCCAGTCGCTGGTCAGCGACGCGTACACCGACCTGGAGGGCCAGTTCGGCTTCCTGATCGAGGGCACGTCGGTGCAGCCGGGCTTCTTCAGCCCTGCGCTGCCGTGGCGCGACGGTTTCGCCCACAAGCAGCTGATGCAGAGCCTGCGCTGGCAGGCGCCGTTCATCACGGTGGCGCGCGACCACGGTTCGGGCGAGGTGGTGCTGGACGATCTCGGCCGCGCCGTCATGCGCTGGGGCCTCGACGACGAGGTGGACGCGCGGCTGGCCGTGCGCGCGCACGTGGAGCTGTGCCGCCTGCACCAGGCGGCGGGGGCGACCCAGGTGTTCACCACGCACGAGTCCGGCCTGCGCTGGCGCACCGGCGACGACTTCGACCAGTTCCTGGCGCAGGTGGAGGCGGCGTCCTACGCCCCCAACGACGTGGCCTGCTTCACCGCCCACCAGATGGGCTCGTGCCGCATGGGCAGCGACCCGGAGACGTCCGTGGCCGATGGGCGCGGCCAGCTGCACGACACCCGTGGCGTCTGGATCGGCGACGCCTCGGCGTTCCCCACGGCGCCCGGGGTCAACCCGATGATCTCGATCATGGCGCTGGCCCATCGCACGGCAGAGCACATCGTCGGCGCGGTCGTCTCCGCCGACGCGTAAGGTCTATGTAGCGCGTTCCGCCAGGGTGCATGCCCCCAGCACCCTCCGCGGCCAGAACTAGAGGGCGACGGAGGATGTACTGATGACCGAGAGCACCCGCGGACCCAAGCCCGACGGCTCCGCTTACAAGGAGTACATGGACGACCTCAACCGGCGCAACGGCGAGGCCCGCAAGGCCGGCAAGGTCCGGCGCGAGGCGCGCGAGCACGACCACCTCGTGGCTGATCGCACCGCCGAGCTTCGCCAGAACACCGAGTTGCGCGGCTCCAAGCACCGCGGCAAGTCGCAGCTGGACTAGCCGCTCAGGCCGGCTCGACTGCCAGCGCGTTGCGCCAGGGGTCGAGCACGGTGAATCCGCCTGCGGCGCGGTCGTCGGTGTGGATGCCGGCGGTCGCGATCCGCTCGCGCAGCGCGGCCACGTCGGCGGCGGGAAGCAGCACGGTCCAGAAACGCATGCCCAGCCGGCCGCCGGCCGCGGGCGGCACGCCCTCGCCCGCGCCAGGTGTTGAAGGCCAGGTGGTGGTGGTAGCCGCCCGCGCTCACGAACGCGGCGGTGCCGATGTTGGCGATCTCGTCGAAGCCGATCACGTCGCGGTAGAAGGCCAGGCCCTGGTCCACGTCGCCCACGTGCAGGTGTAGGTGGCCCACGCGCACGCCTGGCTCGGCGCGCGCCACCACCGGCTGGCCGTCCACGAGCCTCATCAGGTCGGCCACGTCCAGCGGCTGTGGCGCACCCCTGGTCAGGTCGTAGGCATCGCTGAGGTCCGGCCACTGATCGCGCGGCCGGTCGGCCGCCAGCTCCAGGCCGTTGCCGTCGGGGTCGGGCAGGTAGAAGGCCTCGTGGGTGTGGTGGTCCGACGCGCCCTGGATGGCGGTGCCGCTGTCGTCGATGCGCTGGCCCACGCGCGCCAGCTCTTCGCGCGCGGGGTAGAGCAGCGCCACGTGGTACAGGCCGGCCTCGCGCCCCGGCGCGGTGGCGTCGGGCTCGGCCACCAGCTCCAGCACCGGCCGGCCGCCGCTGCCCACGGTCGCGCGGCCGTCTGCGCGCTCCAGGGTGTCCAGGCCGATCACGTTCTCGTAGAAGTCCACCGACCGGTCCAGGTCGCGCACCGTCAGCGCCGTGGGTCCCAGGGCCAGCGTGTCGGGCAGGGTGGCGGTGGTGGCGCTCATGGGTTCATCGACTCCTCTCGGAAGGTCTGGGGGGCCTCGCCGCGCTGGCGCTTGAACGCGCGCGAGAAGTACAGCGGATCGTTGAATCCCACCTGGGCGGCCACCTGGCTGACGCTCAGGTCGGTGAAGCGCAGCAGCCGCGCGGCCTCGACCATCACCCGGTCCAGGATCAGCTCCTTTGTGGTCTTGCCGGTGGCCTCGGCCAATGCCTTGCTCAGCGCCGGTGCGGGCACGGCCAGCGCGTCGGCGTAGTGGCCGGCGTCGTGGTGGCGGGCGTAGCCGCGCTCGAGCGCATCGGTGAAGCGGCGCAGCACCTGCAGGTCGGAGGACTCGGGCTCGCGGCGCTCGGTGTGCGTGGCGTCGTACCAGCGCTGAAGCCAGATCAACAGGACGTGCAGCAGGTGGCGCTGCAGGTCCAGCGTGCAGCCGTCGCCGGGGTTGCGGGTCTCGGCCGCCAGCGTGGCGATGGTGGATTCCAGCGCCTCGACCTCGTCTTGCGGCACCTTCACGGTGTGCCCGCCCCGGGCGGTCAGCAGCCAGGCCGGGTTGGCCAGGCCGCCGCGGTCGCCGCCGATCATGTCGTCGTCGAAGCGGATCACGCTGCCGTGGAGTCCGCCCGCGCCCTCGAACACGTGCACCTGCCCGCGGCCGATCAGCGTGATGCTGCCGGGCACCACCTCCACCTGCCGGCCGTCGATCGAGTGCCGCCCGCAGCCCTCGCGCACCCACACCAGCTCGTGGTAGTCGTGGCGGTGGGGATCTCGCGGCCCGTCCTCGCCCACCGACAGGTCCTCCATCGCCATCACCTGAAGCGGGGCACGCGTCGGGTCGGACAGCTGGTCGGTGGTCAGGTCGTTAGTGGCCATGGGATCCCCAACGGTAGAAGGGCCGGCGACACCGCTGGTGCCACCGGCCCGCCCGCGCCTCGGAGTGTTCAGGTCCGTCCGCGCTTACGCCGCCTTGACGGCCGAGATGTCCAGGCTCAGCTTGATCTTGTCGGACACCAGGAGGTTGCCGCTGCCCAGCGCCTGGTTGAAGGTCATGCCGTAGTCGCTGCGGTCCAGCTTGCCCTCGACCTCGAGAGCCACCCGCTGGTTGCCCCACGGGTCCTCCTCGGTGCCGGTCAGCTCGGCCGTCAGCGTGATCGGGTTGGTCACACCGTGGATGGTCAGGTCACCGGTGATCTCCAGCTCGTCGTCGTCCACCGACTTGATCCCGGTCGACTCGAACGTCATCTCCGGGAACCGCTCGGCGTCGAAGAAGTCCGCGGAGCGCAGGTGCTCGTCACGTGCGTCCTCGTTGGTGTCCACGCTGGCCACCTTCACGGTGCCGTACGCCTTCGAGTTCGACAGGTCCTCGCCCAGCTCGAGCGTGCCCTCGAACTCGGTGAACGCGCCGCGCACGGTGGCGATTCCCAGGTGCTTGGCCTGGAAGGCCACGTTCGAGTGCGATCCGTCGATGGTCCAGGTGCCTGTTGTGGGAGCTGCGGTTGCGGTGGTGCTCATGTCTGTTGCCTCCATGCCCTTGTCGGGCTCAAGTGGTTGTGCAAACAACCATCGCAGCCGATGCCCGCTCTTCCCATAGGCATTCATGGCGGATGCATGGACTTTCTGAGAGGGTCGTCTCAAACCGCCATCAGGAGGCTTCCCATGTCCGACGCCGTCGCCGATTTCAAGCAACGAGCTCGCACCACCTGGGCGGGCGGTGACTGGGACTCGCTCTCGCAGTTCATCGCCGATGTCGGGCCGGTGCTGCTGGACCGCGTTGGGCATCGAGCCCGGCATGGACGTGCTCGACGTGGGCACCGGCAGCGGCGGCACGGTGTCGATACCAGCCGCTCAGCGGGGCGCGAACGTCACGGGCTCGGACCTGACCCCGGAGCTGTTCGAAGACGCCCGCAGGCGCGCCGAGCAGGCCGGCGTGGAGGTCGAGTGGGTCGAGGCCGACGCGGAGGACCTCCCGTTCGACGACGAGTCCTTCGACCGCGTGCTGTCCACCTTCGGCCACATGTTCGCCCCGCGGCACGCGCAGGCCGCCGCCGAGCTGGCCCGCGTCTGCCGCCCCGGCGGCGTGGTCGGCACCTGCACCTGGACCACTCACGGCGCACCCGGGGAGATGTTCAAGATCGTGGGCGGCTTCATGCCGCCGCCCCCGGACTTCGCCCAGCCGCCGGTTCTGTGGGGCGACGAGGCCCACATCCGCGAGATGTTCGAGCCACACGGGCTCGAGGTGGAGATCACCACCGAGACGGTCGACATGATCTACGAGAGCGCGGGCGGCTACGTGGAGATGTTCGAGCGCGACTTCGGCCCGATGGTCATGGCGCGGCAGGTGCTGGGCGATCGCTGGCCCGAGCTGCACGAGGCCTACGCCCAGATGGTCGAACGCGAGAACGCGGCCACCGACGGCAGCATGCGGCTGGAGGCCGACTACCTGCTCACGGTGGCGCGCAAGCCGGCGTGAGCACCCTGCTCAACGTCATCTGGCTCGTCTTCTCCGGGATCTGGCTGGCGCTGCTCTACGCCCTGGCCGGGCTGATCGTGTGCATCACGATCATCGGCATCCCGCTCGGTGTCGCCGCCTTCCGCATGACCAGCATGGTGGTCTGGCCGTTCGGCCGGACCGCCGTGCGCCGGGCAGATGCCGGAGCCGGCTCGGCCATCGCCAACGTGCTGTGGTTCGTGCTCTGCGGCTGGTGGCTGATCATCGGCAACCTCAAGCTGATCCCGATCACGCTGACGCCGTACGGGCGCGAGATCGTGCCCACCAGCGACGCGCCGCTGCGCTAGCTGGCGAAGTCCGGCTGCGCCGCGCGCGCCGAGTCGGTGCGCCCGGCGGGCTTCTCCCACTCCTCCTGGCGGCCCAGCGCGGTCAGGTCCAGCCAGTAGTACGAGCCGCCAAGCGTCTCGGCGCCGCGCGCGTACATCGAGTAGGTGTGGAACACGCGGTCGTCCACGCGCAGGAAGCAGCTGTGGCCGGGGTACTCGCCCTCGGCCAGCTCGTCGCCCCAGTCGCGGAAGTTGTACTCCGCCGGCCCCACCGAGCGGTCGACGGTCACGTTGAAGTCGTAGTTGAAGTCGCTGCCGTGCGACGAGTACCACGGGTGGTCCCAGCCGCGCTTGGCCTGGTAGCGCTGGATCTTCTCCAGCGGCGCACGCGAGACGTACGCGAACGCCGTGTCGCGCACCGCCAGGTGGTCCAGCAGGCCCTGCGAGAGCTCGTCGGCGCCGGCCGAGCAGCTGGAGCAGCCGTCCTCCCACTCGGGGTCGAACATGAAGTGGCCCACGATCAGCTGGCGGTGCTCGCCGAACATGTCCAGCAGGCTCGCCTTCCCTTCGGGGCCCTCGAACACGTACGGCTTGTCGATCTCGACCATCGGCAGCTCGCGCCGCTTGGTGTTCAGGGCGTCGCGCTCGCGCGTGAACCGCTTCTCCTCGGCCAGCAGCTCCTCGCGGGCGGCACGCCACTCGTCCCTGGATGCGATCTCGGGAAGGCTCATAGCTACAACATACCGCGTGGTTGGAAAATCAAACCTCGGGTCCTCTCGCGCGTGGCGTCGGCGGCAGGTCAGGCGAAAACGGCCGGCTGGGTAAGGGCAGGGTTTTGTAACCGTCCGGTGACCCCCGTAACCGTTCTGTCACTCGGCCGCACGCGGCGCGATCGCGTGGAAGTTTGTGGTGGTCATAGCCACCACAAACTTCCACTCGTCCTGGCGTGGGTCGATCCGGGCGCATGTGCGCGAAGCCCGTTACCGGCCTGCGCACTCCCGTAACACAGCAAACGACGCCGTAGCACTCCGCCGCCCTACCCAGCCGCAGTTTCTCGCCTGACCCACCGCGGACCTCTAGCGGTGCTCGGGGTTGGCGAAGTCGAACCGGCAGCCGGCGTCCCACTCCGAGCGCTGGTTGCCGTGCGCGGGCACCCCGCCGGCGTCCTTGAGCAGGCGCGCCAGGTGCATCAGGTTCCAGGCCATGAACGTGGTGTTGCGGTTGGTGAAGTCGTTCTCGGGACCGCCCGAGCCGGGGTCCAGGTAGCTCGGCCCCGGGCCGGCCTCGCCCATCCAGCCGGAGTCGGCCTGGGGCGGGATCACGTAGCCCAGATGCTGAAGCGAGTAGAGGATGTTCATCGAGCAGTGCTTGGCGCCGTCCTCGTTGCCGGTGATCAGACAGCCGCCCACGCGCCCGTAGTAGGCGTACTGGCCCGCGTCGTTGAGCAGGTGGCTGTTGCCGTACAGCCGCTCGATCACGTGCGTGCACACCGACGACTTCTCGCCCAGCCAGATCGGCGCCAGCAGAACCAGGATGTCGGCGGCCATGACCTGCTCGTGGATGGCCGGCCACTCGTCCTTGTCCCAGCCGTACTCGGTCATGTCCGGCTGCACGCCGATGGCGATGTCGCGGTCAACGGCGCGGATCGTGTCCACGGTCACGCCGTTGCGCTCCATGATCCCGATCGCGATGTCGCCGAGCGCCTGGGTGTTCGACACCTCGGGCGAGCGCTTGAGCGTGCAGTTGATGAACAGCGCGCGCAGGTCGGAGAAGTCCCACTGCGAGTCGTCGGCCAGCTGCTCGTGTCGTTGGGCCAGGTCGGTCATCAGGCGCTCCTTGGTTGGGGATTCACGTCGGCGCCGCGGAGCAGGATGCTCCCGGCCAGCGGGAACAGCAGGACCGACAGCAGGCCGGCGGCGATCAGCTCGGCGCTCTCGGCGCCGCCGATCAGGTCCAGGTCGCGGCCGATGGCCGTGGCGGCCACGATGAAGGGCAGCGAGGTGGCCTGGAAAAGGCCCGCCACCACACTTCGGCGCGCCCCGATCAGCGGCCGGTAGAGCAGCGCCGGCAGCCCGCGGGCCAGCGCCAGCGCGGCCAGGAAGATCGGCACCATCGCCAGGTTCGAGGGGTCGTCCAGCAGCGCGTCCAGGTCGAAGCGCAGGCCGCTGGTCACGAAGAACACGGGGATGAACACGCCGAACCCGACGGCCTCCAGCTTGCGCCGGAACTCGGGGTGGGTCATCACCTCGTCACGATCGACCAGCGTCAGCACGGCGCCGGCCGCGAACGCCCCCAGGATCACCTCGAGCCCCAGCTGCTCGGCCGCGGCGGCGAACGCGATCAGCAGCACCACCGCGCCGCGCACGCGGATCTGGGCGGTGGTGTCCTGCAGCCGCGCCAGGTCGGCCGAGATGCTCATCGAGCGCTCGGCGCCGCGGATCACCACGAAGACCGCCCCGGCCAGGGCGAACAGGCCGCCGATCAGCACCAGCGTGGCGCCGGTGCCGCCCTCGCCCGCGAACAGCACCGACAGCAGGATGATGGCCGCGAAGTCCGCGATCGAGCCGGCCGCCACCACCAGCTGGCCGAACGGCGTCTCGATCTCGCCCGCGTCCTTGAGCACCGGGATGATCACGCCAAGCGACGTGGCCGACAGGATCACCGCCACCAGCAGCGGGGTCTGCGCCAGGCCGCCGGCCTTCAGCGCCAGCGCCACCACCACGGCGAGCGCGAACGACAGCAGCCAGCCGCCTCCCGCCACCCGCAGCAGCTGCCCGCGCAGGCGGTCGAACTCCACCTCCAGCCCGGCCAGGAACAGCAGGAACACCAGCCCGATCGTGGCCAGCACCTCGATCGTCTCGTCGATCTCCACCCAGCCCAGGCCGGCCGGCCCGATTGCGATCCCGGCCATGATCTCCAGCACCACCGAAGGCAGCCGCAGGCGCGGGAAGAAGCCGAGCAGGAACGGGGCGGCGAAGGCCACCGCCACCACCAGCAGCAGGCCAGAGAAGGAGGGCTCGTCCACTGGCGCGAGCCTCTCACGCGACGGATTGCCCCGCCAGGTTCCGTTACGGACTCGAAAGGGTCAGCCGGCCGCGGGCTGGCAGGCCGGGCACCAGAACATCGTCCGCGCGGCCATCGTCTCGCTGCGCACCGGCGTGCCGCAGCGGTTGCAGTGCTCGCGCTTGTACACCTGGTGGCGGTCGGTTCCGGTCAGCTGCGCCAGCGGCCCGGCGGCCTCGGCGCGCGGCACGGTCACGATCTTGCCGGTCTTCTCGCCATAGGCCAGCATCTTCTTCGAGGTGGCCCAGATGGCGTCCACCTCGTCGTCGCTCAGCGATCGCGACTCGCGCTGCGGGTCGAGGCCGCAGGCGAAGAGGATCTCGGCGCGGTAGATGTTGCCCAGCCCGGCGATCACGCTCTGGTCCAGCAGCGCGGCGCCCACCGGGATCTTGCGCCGGGCCAGGGCGGTGCGCAAGCGGTCGGCGCGCGCGTGCCGGCGGAGCGGATCGGGCCCCAGCCGCGCCATCAGCTCGTCCTCCGCGGCCGGTTCGATCAGCTGCGAGATCATTGCGCCGGCCAGGTCCATGCCGCGCTCCACGCCGATGAACCGCAGCCGGGTCGTCTCGCGGGCGGGCGGCCCGGGCAGCTTGTAGCGGCGGAACTTGCCGAACAGGCCCAGGTGCACGTGCACCGTCAGGTCGTCCTCGAAGCGGTAGAGCAGGTGCTTGCCGTAGGCCTCCACGCGCTCGAGCACCCTGCCGTCCACCGCCTCGGCCGCCTCGCTCGCCCAACCCTGGGGCGAGGTCACGGCCAGCCGCTGTCCGCCCAGCTCCTCGGTGTGGATGCGCGCGTGGCGGTGGATCGTGTGGCCCTCGGGCATGCCGGCAAACCTACGCGGCCCGCGTGTCCGGTATGCCAGAGTCCCGGTTAATGGTCCGAAAGCTCGCTATCGCCACCGTCCTGTCCCTCTTCGCTCTGACCCCGACGGTCGCGCAGGCGCGCGAGTCGTTCCAGCGCATCGCCGGCGTCAAGTCCGCCGGCACGCCGGCCAAATACAACAAGGTCGGCATCCTCAAGATCGGGTCGGCTCGCGCGCGCAACATCCTGGTGATGAACCCCGGGACGTCGGCCTCCGCCGCCTACTTCGCGCCGCTGGCGCGGGACCTGACGTCCAAGGCCCCGGGCTGGCAGGTGTGGGCGGTCGAGCGGCGCGAGAACCTGCTCGAGGACCAGTCGGTGTTCAACCGGCTCAAGACCGGCAAGGCCACGCCGAAGCAGGCATTCGACTACTACCTCGGGTGGCTGGAGAACCGCAGCATCACCAACCACTTCCGGATGATCCCCGACGCTTCGGTGGCCTTCGCGCGCGGGTGGGGCATGCGGACCGAGGTCGGCGACCTGCGGCGGGTGGTGGCCGCCGCGCGGCGCGCCAGCGGCCGGCGCGGGCACGTGGTCATGGGCGGCCACTCGCTGGGCGGGACGATCACCACCGCGTACGCCACGTGGAACTTCGGCGGGCGCGCCGGGGCGCGTGGGCTGTCGGGGCTCGTTCTGATCGACGGGGCCAGCCGGCCCGAGGCGGTCACGCCCGCGGCGGCCAACCAGTCGCTGGCCCGCCTGCGCGCCGGGTCGCCGTGGCTGGCGTTCGGGGGGATCCCGGCGCCGTTCGCCGGGCTGTTCAACACTGGCGGGTCGCTCAACGCCCTGAAGGCCCCCAACGCCCTGTCGCCGGTCGGCAGTTTCGGGCTGCTGCCTTCGAATCTGAAGCCGCCGGTCCCGGCAAGCAATCTGGGCCAGTACGGCTACGCGCTCGACACCCAGACGTCGCCGCCGGCGCTCGGCGCCGCGCAGGGCCACATCGGTTCGTTCGCCACGTCGGGCTCGCCGCGCGGATGGGTGCAGGGCAAGGACATCTCTCCGATCAGGCGCTTCGCCCAGGCGTTCGCCGGCGACGGACTGCGGTCCCTGGACGGCACGGCCTGGTATCACCCGCTCAAGCTGACCATCGACGCCGGGGCCGTCGGCAACGGCCTGTCGAACCCGGCGCAGAAGGTGCTGGGCGTAAACTCGACTCGAGGCCGCGCGTTGCCCAAGGACCTGAAGATCTACGCCTTTGGCGCCGCACTCGGCGGCGCCCGGGTGCCCGCGGCGGCGCGGGCGCTGGCTCGCCAGTCCGGGATCCCGGCGCGGAACCTGCGCCTGGCCGCGCATCCCTCCACCTACGCCCACAACGACCCGAACACGGCCTACCCCAAGAACAAGTTCGTCGACGGCCTCGTGCCCTTCCTCAAGGGGATCCAGAGGCAGCGCTGATGCTGCGCCCGCTGCCCGAGGACTTCGCTGCCACGCGGCTGGTCCTGCACCGCGTGGCCGAGGACCAGATGAAGCCCGCCCGCGAGGCCGTCACCGGCCGCTTCGGCCTGCGCGCGGTGCCCGGCGGCTTCGGCACGCCGCCCTTCGGCGACGTGGAGGAGTGGCACGTCGACGGTGTTGAGCTCGTGAAGCGCTCGGGCTCCGAGGTGTCGCGTTCGCCGGTCGAGGGCGCCGACCCAGCCGCCGCCGAGGCCCTGGCCGAGTGGTTCGCCTTTGGGTGGGGTGTGTTGGAGGAGCTGCGGGCTGAGGCGGCGGATATGAAGCTCTCGCCTTCATCTGTGCAGCTATGGCCGGAGCACTTCGACGTGGGCGTGGATTTCGCTTCCGTGAACTACGGAGCATCGCCGGGCGACGAGGCGCACGATGAGCCCTACCTATACGTCGGTCCCTGGTCGCCACCGCCCGAAGGCCCACTCTGGAACGCCGACGGCTTTCCGGGCGCCGAGATGCCGTACGCCGACCTGCTCGACGCCGAAGACCGGCGGCCGGCGGCGCTCGAGTTCTTTCGCAGCCGGCGCGACGCGCTCCAGTCGAGCTAGGCGAGCGAGAAGATCTCGTCTACGGCGAGCGCGAAGCCGGGCAGTAGGGGAGAGGTCAGCCGCTCGCCCTCGCCGACCTCCAGCGAGATGTCGAATGTGGACGACCCTGCCTGCGTGCGGCGGTACACGAGCACCGAGCGGGCCTCGGTATCCACGAGCCAGAGCTCGGGGAGCCCACGGCGCTCGTAACCGTCCTTCTTCGCCCCCACGTCGTAGCGCCATGTGGAGGGCGAGCGAACCTCGACGGCCAGGTCCGGCATCGGATAAGGGGCGCTGGCGTCAGTCGCCGGTAGCCGGTCGGCCGAGTACCAGGACACGTCCGGCGCGTAGACATTTCGTTCGTCGATCGCGATATCGATTGGCGACACGGCGCTTCCCCGCCCGGGGGCTGCGCGCAGCCACGTCATCAGCGCGAACAAGATGTTGATCGCGACCCGCCCGTGGACTAGCCGCGCGCTATTCACGACCACTTCGCCGTTGACGAGGTTCCATGGCCGCTCGCGCTCTGCTTCCGGGAGCGCCACGAACTCCTCGGCGGTCATGAGGCTGGTCGCACCCACGCCGCCCATCGTAGACCTCACTCATCACCTTCCCAATCCGCCGGCCCGAACCGCGGGATGAACCGGCAGCACGTGCTGCGCCGACAGCTCAGATCCTCGAGGTGGTCGAACGCGCGCGAGCGCCAGGTCGTGCCGAGCGAGAGGATCGACATCCCGTACTCGCCGCGCAGGCGATCGCCGTGCTCCATCGCCGCCGTCTGTGCCTCGGGCTCGCCTTCGTCCTTCAGGTACACCGCAACCACGCGACCATCGGCGACCACCCACCAGTCACGCTGCGGGCTCTCGATGCACTCCACATGGATCACGAGCCAGAGCATGTGCGGGTGAGGGTTGCGGCTCAAGACCCGTGCGTTACATCCGCGCTCCCCATGTGCGCTCGTGCGGGTACAAAGCGGGCGCGTTAGCGTGCGGCCCACGATGGAGGTTGCCACCCCCCAGCCCGCCGACTCGCTACGCGTGGCCTGCGCGCAGCTGCAGAACCAGGTGGGCGACCTGCAGGGAAACGCCGAGGCCATCATCCGCGCGATGGAGTGGGCCGAGGGCGAAGACGCCGACGTCCTACTCCTACCCGAGCTGTGCCTCACCGGCTATCCGCTGGAGGATCTCGTCCTGCGGTCGGACTTCGTGGCCCAGACGCACGCGGCGCTGGAGGAGGTCGCCACCCACGCCGGGCGCTGCACCACCATCTGCGGCACGCTGGGCACCGTTCCGCCGCGGCGCGACTGGGACACGGTCACGCGCACCTCCACCATCGCCGCCGCCGTGCTCTGCGACGGCCAGGTACGCGGGACCTACAACAAGACGCTGCTGCCCACGTATGACCTGTTCTCCGAGGCGCGGACGTTCGCCGCCGGCAATGCCCCAGGGGCGCTGTGGCGGATCGGTGGCGTTGTGGCCGGGATCTGCATCTGCGAGGACCTGTGGTCAGGTGATGGACCACCCGAGCTGCAGGCGGCCAACGGCGCGCAGATCCTGCTCGTACCCAACGGCTCGCCGTACTACCGCGACAAGCGCATGTCGCGATCCACCACGGCCGCCGAGGTCGCGCTGCGCAACGGCATTCCGGTCATATACGTCAACTGTGTCGGCGGGGTCGACGACCTCGTCTTCGATGGCGGCGCGATCTTCGCCGATCCCGACGGCTCGATCCGTTACCTCGGCCCCCAATTCGACACGGCGCACTTCTGGCTCGATGTGCCTGTGGCGCCGCCCCGGCCGCTCCAGACGACGCCAGTCACCGTGCACACCCGGATCCAGGCCCCGCGCGGGCCGATCCCCCAGCCCGACCACGCGCCCCAGTACGAGGCGATGGAGGAGATCTGGCGCGTGCTCGCGATCGGCGTGCGCGACTTTGCCCACGCCAACGGCTACCAGAAGGCGATCCTCGGGCTCTCAGGCGGCATCGACGCCGCGGTGGCAGCCAGCGTGGCGGTCGACGCCCTCGGCGCCGAGAACGTGATCGGCGTCTACATGCCCGCTCCCGACCCGTCGGACGAGGACGAGCACGACCGCGTTGGCGCCGAGCGTCTGGGCAGCACGCTGGGGCTGGACTTCGTGCACCGTCCGCTCGGTCCGGTGGCACCGGCGCTCGAAGGTGCGGCCGACCAGGTGGGCGACATTCCCTCGGGCGATGCGCTCGACGAGCTCTACGCGCGTGCGCGCGCGGCGGTCCTGCGCACGATGGGCGAGGCCTCCGACGCGATGGTGCTGGCCACCGGCAACAAGTCCGAGCTCTCGATCGGCGCCGGCATCCTCGGCGGCGACATGACCGGCGACTTCGCGCCCCTGCGCGACTGCCCCAAGACCCTCCTCTACCAGCTGGTGCGCTGGCGCAACCAGTCAGAGGAGGACGACGACATCCCCGAGGAGGTCCTCGACCGCACCCCCACGATCCGCTCCCGCGAGGAGCTCTCGCTGCCCTCCTACCGCGAGCTGGACGCCATCATCGAGCACTTCATCGAGCTGGGGGAGGGGGTCGAGGAGATCGAGGCCGCCGGCTTCGACCGCGTGGTCGTCGAGAACGTGCTCGACCTGATCATCGGGGCGGAGCGCAAGCGGCGGCTGGTGGCGCCGGGGGTGAAGATCACGGCGCGGGCGTGGGGCAAGGATCTGCATATGCCGGTGACGAATGGGTGGCGGCCGTTTGGGTGAGGCGATTCAGCTCGCCGCGATGAAACGGTCGAACCGGATGGCGAGCCGTTCCGGGTCCGGACGGTCCTCCTGACGACGGGGCTTCAGGATCCGCGCTCCGTGGAAGCCCTGCAGACCCTCCCGGAGCATCGGTCCGTCTCGTTCTTTCAACACGCGTTTGTCGATATGAACGACTCCCTCAGGATCGATGCCAATGAGATTGCGGTCGTACGCCAGGTGGTGGATTGCGCACAGGGCAAGACCGTTGATTACGGCAGCAATGCCTGCCTCCGTCCGGATCATCAATGATGTGGGCTGCTTGAACCAGGTCGGGCTCACGCAGGCAGCAGATCGCGCAGCGGGTGCGGTAAACCCGTAGGACCTCGAGACGGAACCGGTGCTGATGAAGGCCGGACTCGGGCCTCACGCATCGCGTATTCGCGATGGTCTGGTTCACTGCGCAGGTCCCGCGTCTTGAGATCCGTGACACGGCATTCCCGACCTCCAAGGTGACGACCGCGCGCACGAGGGTCATCGTCGGTGACGAATACGGGTTGAAGGACCATGTACTGGCTCGGAGCTAGTCCGTGGAAGTAGACGAGCGGGACCTGCTCGCTGTGAGCGGCGCGCAGCGCTCGATTATCAGGCTGATCTATTGCCCCTGAGCGGTAGTGATAGAGGACGCGTCCTAGATCCAGCGTCGAGCTCGTCGTCATAGGGACGGCGCTTGCCTGGGACGACCGGCGCGGTGGTGAGCGTCAAAGCCGCCGGGCCCCTGAGCTCCTTCGGGCGGTAGATCCCCCGTTGAAACGAGCCGAAGCTAACGCGTCGGCCCTGAAACTGAAAGCCCACGCGAAGCTCTCGCAGCGGGACAAGATCGTCAAACCGTTGCGAGAGCCTCCTCGCCGCTTCATTGGCAGCAAGCCTTAGCGCGTGATCTGGATCAGACACCCGCGGCCAGCATTAACCACTCGGACACGGCGAGCAACCCCGGCCACCTGCGCCCAGCTAGTTCCGTAACGATTCAGCTCCCAAGCGAAGAGATCGCCCTCCTTAGTCTTGCCCGCGTAGTTGGGGACCCCTAGTAAGTCCCAAACTTTGCCGCTGGCGCCCCCACCGAACCGCACCTAGGGTTGCCCGATGCGAACTACGGTTGTGCTCCTGACGGTCACCGGCCTGCTGGCCACGGCGATGCTGGCCCCCGCGGCCCAGGCGAAGTCGCCACCGAAGGGGACCTATGAGTGCACGATCGGCTTCTCGAACCAGCTGTTCGGCTCGATCAAGATCAAGGCCGGGGGCAAGTACAAGTACAGCCGCTTCGGCAAGACCGGCACGTTCAAGGCCGGCAAGACGAAGAGGAAGTTTTCCGGCGGCCGTCTCAGCGCCTACCCGATCAGCTTCAAGGGCGGCGGCCTGAACAGGTTCAAGGGCTACTGGTTCACGTCGAACACGGGCACGCATGAGATCGCGCTGGCCCGGCCCGGCAGCAGCTACCAGAACATCTACTGCGACGACTGAGGTCTAGTGGCGCAGCCGCGCCGAGCTCAGGTCCAGCCTGCGGATGACCTCCTGAGCCACGTCGCTGCGCACCTCGCCCTCGCCCTCGAGCTCGAGGATGGCCTCGCGGGCCGCGGTCAGCAGCTCGCCGTCGGTGCGGGCGGCCGCCTCGAGCAGCGTCGTCGGCGGCATCGGCGTCGTCGGCGTCGTCGGCGGCCCGCAGGTTGCGTAGCTCGTACTCGCGCTCGAGCCAGTGGCGCTCGTCCTCGCCCAGCCCGTGGCGCTCGGCGGCCTCGGGCAGCGCCTTCAGTGCGACCTCGCTGGCGGTCTGCAGCGCCAGCCGCTTCTCGGCCTCGACCGCGTCGGGGTCGGTCAGGCCCAGTCGCCGCACCAGCGGGCGCAGCGTCAGTCCCTGCACCAGGAGCGTGGCCACGATCACGAACAGCGTCAGCACGATCGCCAGCTCGCGCCCGGGCAACGGGCCGCCGGAGTCCAGCGACACGGGGATCGACAGCGCCGCGGCCAGCGCCACCGACCCGCGCACGCCGCTCCATCCCAGCGCGATCCGCCACGGCCGGGACGATGGCGGCCGCACGTTCTCCCTCAGCCTGCTGGCCGTGCCCCGCCACACGGGTGCGATCGTCAGCGCCCACAGCAGCCGCAGCCCGATCACGGCGACCGTGACCGCAACGCCGGCAAGCAGCACCCGTCCCATCGGCTGATCGACCGTGTCGATGATGTCGCGCGTCTGCAGCCCCACGAGCATGAACAGCAGCGAGTTCAGCGCGAACGCGATCACGCGCCATGCCGCCTGGATCTCCAGGCGCACCAGCGGATCCACGTAGCCGTGCGAGTGGTGGCCGACCCACAGGCCGGCGGCCACGGCGGCCAGGATGCCCGATCCGTGCACCAGCTCGGCGGCCACATAGGCGACGAAGGGCGTGGCCAGCGACAGCCCCGCCTCGATTCGCGTCGACCGGGTGCGCTTTCGCAGCAGGCCGACGCCCCACGCGACGGCTATGCCGCCCCCGACCCCGCCGCCGATGTACAGCACCAGCTCCAGCAGCCCCTTCGCCGCCTCGAACTCCTGGGCGGCGGCGGCCGTCCCCGCCACGCCGACCAGGGCAAAGGCGACGCCGTCGTTGAACAGGCTCTCGCCGCGGATCACGGCCAGCAGGCGCGGCTCGGCCGCCTCGCTCTCCAGCACCTGCACGGGCGCCAGGGCGTCGGTGGCCGACAGCGCGGCGCCGAGGGCGAAGGCCACCGGCCAGCTCAGGTCGATCACGTAGTGCGCCACCACGCCGACGCCGGCGGCGGTGCCCACCACCAGCACCGAGGCCAGCAGCCCGATCGACACGGCGTTGCGGCGCAGCTCGCGCACGGGCGCGAAGTAGCCGTCCACGTAGAGCAGGGGAGCGACGAAGACCAGGAGCACCAGCTCGGGCTCCAGCGGGATCGACGGCAGCCCGGGTATGAAGGCCAGCCCCACGCCGCCGGCCACCAGCACCACCGGCTCGGGTATGCCGATCCTGCGGGCCAGCGAGCTCAGCGCCACCCCGACGATCACAAGCAGGACGATGGCCTCGGCCACCCCGGTGGCGCCCGCGGACATCGCAGTGAGGCTAGTGGGCCTCCTCAGGTAGGTATTGGTGCATGACCAGCACCATCGAGGTCGCCGACCAAGGGCAGCTCATCGCGTTCTCGTTCGACGATCTGATGCGCTACCACGGCCCGGGCTCCCCGGGAGGCGTGGCCATCGCCTTCAAGGCGCTGGAGCGGGCGCTCCCGCTGCTGGACCCCGAGCACCCGTGCGAGCGCCGCGAGCTGGTAGTCGAAACCGCCTTCGGCGGCCCCGGAGCCCGCGACGCCTTCGAGCTGGTCACGCGCGCCGTGACCGGCGAGCGCTTCCACCTCGATCCCGCGCTCGCCCGCCCCGAGCGCGGCCGCGCGCTGGAGCGCTTCGTGTTCCGGCTCGGCTACCGGGACGAGCGCGTGACGCTGCTGCTGCGCGAGGGCTTCGTGACCGACGAGTTCATCGATCTGGCCCGCACCGAGAACCGCACGGCCGACCAGGAGCGCCGCCTGGACGTGCTCAAGCGCGAGCTCGCCGAGCGGGTGATGGCCCGGCGCGCGGACGAGGTCTACGACGTGGCCGACTAGCGGGCTAGGGTCGGGCCACCCTGGACTGGAGCCGCACCATCCACTGCATCGGCGACCTGCACGCGGGCGGGATCAAGCGCCCGCGCGTGTCCACGCTGCTCGACGACGTGGCGACGCTGCCCACGCCGGCCCTCCACCTCCAGATCGGTGACTCGACCGAGAACGGCTTCGACGAAGGAGGACGTGCTGGCCAAGCGCTGGCTGGGCCGCCTGCCCGCCCGCCACCACACGGTGCTGGGCAACCACGACCTGATGCACAACAACCGCACGCCGAAGCAGTGGGCGGCGGTGTACGGCTACGAGTCGCAGAACTACGTAGTCGACTTCCCGACGCTGCGGATCATCGCGGTCGGCCCCGACCGCGACCACGAGAAGCCCGAGCGCTCGGGCACGCTGTCGGCCGGCACGTTGAAGTGGCTGGAGGCGAGGATCCGCAACGCGCCCGACAAGACGTGCTGGATCGCCTGCCACTGGCCGCTCAGGGGCACGGTGAAGGGCGACACGGACACGCTCTACACCTCGGACATGACGAAGTTCTACGCCAAGCCGGACGACCGCATCCGGGCGCTGCTGGCCAGGTACCCGAACGCGAAGGCGTGGCTGTCGGGCCACACGCATTCGCCGATCGACGCGCCCGGGCTGGTCACCCGGGCGAAGCTGCCAGGGGGCAAGAAGATCGTGAGCGTGAACTTCTCGGCGATCGTGGGGGTGGGCAAGAAGCGCGACGCCTCCGACCCCGTGCGCTCGCTCTACCTGACCCACTTCCCGGGCCGGATGGAGATCCGCTTCCGCGACCACGGCCAGCACCGGTGGAAGCACGTGGGCGGGCGGCAGGTCACGCACGTGAAGGTGTGACAGGGCTGCCTACCCTTGCGTTGCATGCAAATTGCTATCACTATCCGCATGTGGCCAACATCCAAATCAGAGGGGTGCCGGAGCAGGTGCACCGCCAGTTGAAAGCCCAGGCGGCTCTGTCGGGCCAATCGCTCAACGAGTTCCTGCTCGCGCGAATGGAGGAGATGACCAGCAAGCCGACTATCCCGGAGCTGATCGAGCAGATCCGCGAGCTCGAGCCGTACACGGGACCCCCGATTGGCGCCGAGCTCGTGCGCGAGGACCGGGACAGCCATTGACGGTTCTCGATGCGAGCGTGCTCGTCGACCTACTGATAGGGCAGGCGGCGGTGGTGAAGGCCGTCGAGAAACGTGTCGAGAGGGCGCCCCACGAGCCGTTGTGCGCGCCAGACGTGGTGTATCTCGAAACGCTGAACGCGCTGCGCCGGTACCTCGCGCGCGGCTTGATCAGCGATGGCCGAGCCGACCAGGCGGTCCGGGACCTTGCGCGCGCCCGGCTCGCGACCTATCCGCACGCCTTGCTCGTGGATGCGGCCTGGAGCCTTCGCCACAACCTGACCGCGTACGACGCGAGCTACCTGGCCCTCGCCGGGCTCCTGGAAGAGTCGGTGCTGATGACGGCCGACCGCGGTCTGGCCGAGGTATCGACGCGCGCGCTCGGGTCGGAGCGAGTGTGCCTGGTGGCGTGACCGGTCACTCCTCCTCCAGCGCCCGCTCGGCCTGCGGCGCCGACCGGAACGCGCGCACGTAGACGATCTTGCCGTCCCGCACGCGCCAGTGCCATCCGGCGCTGGAGTCCACTACCTGGCCGCCGCCGCGGCCCCAGACGCGTCCGGTCACGAGCACGACATCGCCGACCTGGCGGAACGTGTCGGGCGTGAGGATCAGCTCGTTCCAGACGCGCTCGACGTCGGCGAAGTACTCCTCCATCCCCTTCAGGCCGCGGTAGGGCTCGCCGCCGTGGGCCAGCTCGGCGGTGGGGGCCATGAACTGGACGTCGGGGTCGAGCAGCTCCTGCATGGCGGGGAGGTCGCGCCGTGCGAACGCGGCGAAGACCCGGCGGATGATGGCCACGTCGTCCAGGGCAATGACGATGGCAGACGCGCCAGGGGTGGATCGCCGCGGACACGCCGGCGCTAGCCTCCGCCCGGTGAGAGGCGCGGTGGCGACAGTGGTGCTTGCGGTGGTGCTCGTGCTGGGCGCCGGACCGGCTGCCCAGGCGCAGTCCCCGGAGCCGACCACCTGGCTCTGCCTCCCCGGCCAGGAGCCGAACCCCTGCGCGGGCGACCAGACGACCACTGTCTACAACCCCGACGGAACGAGCACCACGAAGCAGCCGAAGGTGCCCACCGACCCCAAGGTCGACTGCTTCTACGTCTACCCGACGGTCAGCGACCAGCCGACCCAGAACGCGAACAAGAACCCCGACCCGCCGATCAGCGGGATCGCGAAATACCAGGCCCAGCGCTTCTCCCAGATCTGCGACGTGTACGCGCCGATCTACCGGCAGCGGACCATCGCCGGGATCTTCAACCCGACCACGGACGCGGCCGAGGCGAACAGGATCGCGTACGGGGACGTGCTCCAGGCGTGGCGCGACTACCTGGCCAACCACAACGGCGGCCGCGGAGTGGTGCTGATCGGCCACAGCCAGGGCACGTTCCTCCTGCGCAAGCTGATCACGGATGAGATCGACCCGAAGCCGGCCGAGCGGAGCAGGCTGATCTCGGGGCTTCTGCTGGGAGGCAACGTGCTGGTGAAGAAGGGCTCGACCACGGGCGGGGACTTCCAGCGCATCCCGGCGTGCACGGGCTCGACCCAGAACGGCTGCGTGGTCGCCTACTCGACCTACAACCGCACGCCGCCGGACAACACGCGCTTTGGCAAGTACACGCCGCCGGCGGGCCAGCCCGACGACAAGGAGGTGCTGTGCACGAACCCGGCGTCGCTGACCGGCGGCACGGCGCCCGTGACCACGGAGCTGCCGTCCGAGCGCTTCCCGCCGGGCCTGATCGCCGCCAGCCTGGCGCAGTTCTTCGGCACCGGAGGTCAGCCGACGGCGCCGACCCCGTGGCTGCAGCCCAAGGAGCGCTACACCGCCCAGTGCGTGCGTGAGAAGAGCACGAACACGTTGCGCCTGGGCAGCGTGGGCAACTCGCGCCAGCCGAACCCGTCGCCTGACGACACCTGGGGCCTGCACATCGGCGACGCGAACCTGGCCATGGGCGAACTGGTGGAGCTGGCGCGCAGCCAGTCGCGCGCGTACCTGGCTGCCCAGGCGCGCAACCTGCGGGGCGCGTGTCTGAGCAGCGGTGGCGCGGCCAAGGGCACCCGCCTGGGCAAGGCCCGCCTCGGCGCCGGCCGCAGCGCCACCAGGCGAACCCTGACCGGCCGCCGCGTGACCGGCCGTGCCGGCGTGGACCGTTACTGCGTGGCGGGGGGCGGCAGCCTGCGCCTGTACCACCCCACGCGCCGATCGGACGCGAGCACCCGCCGCCGGCTGGCCAACCGCACCGTGCTCGCGCTGGCCACCAGCAGACGCTTCAGCGTGCGTGGCATCAAGCCCGGCACGCGCACCAGGACGCTGCTCCGCCGTGTCAGGGAAGGCGCCACGATCAAGCTCGGGCGCAACCGCTGGTACGTCGCCCGTGGCCGCCGCGCCACGCTCATCTTCCAGCTCGGCGGCAACCGCCGGGTCAAGGCGGTCGGCCTGGCCGCCCGGTCGCGGACGCAGGGCCCCGCCGCGACCCGCGCCTTCCTCGCCGCCTGGCGATAGCGTCGGCACACCACACCCGAGGCGAGGAGCAGGCGAGATGGGTTACCCGGTCGTGCACTTCGAGATCACCGGCACCGACGGCAAGAAGCTCCAGGAGTACTACGCGGAGATGTTCGGCTGGCCGATCGACGCGGACAACGAGATGGACTACGGCATCATCGATAAGGACAAGAACGGCGGCGAGGGCATCGGCGGCGGCATCGCCAAGGGCCCGGAGGGCTACCCGGGCCACGTGACCTTCTACGTGGCGGTGCCGGACGTGGAGGAATCGCTGGCCAAGGCGGAGTCGCTTGGCGGCAGCCGCATGATGGGCCCCGAGGAGGTCATGCCGAGCCTGACCATCGGCCTGTTCACCGATCCCGAGGGCCACGTGGTCGGAGTGATGAACGGCGGCGACTCCTAACGTGGATCGCAACACGGTCCTGTGGACGCTGGTGGTGTTCTTCGGCGCCACGGTGGCGTTCGGCGCTATTCGCAACGCCACCGAGGACCAGAGCGCCGGCGTGACGATCGGACTTCAGGCCGTGGCAATGCTGGTGATCATCGGCGTGGTGGTGGCCGTGGTGCGCTACCAGGAGCGCAAGTAGCTAGCGCTGGTCGACCACGAAGGCGGACACCAGCGTCTCGCCGGCCAGCTCGCCGGCGCGCTCGGGGTCCAGGTCGCCGTCGCCGGCCTGGTCGACCGCTTCGGTGATGACCACCTGGGCGATCGAGAACAGCCACTGCGCGGGCATGTCGGAGCGCAACTCGCCGCGCTCTTGGGCGCGCGTGAGGTAGTCGACCATCGGATCGTTCGGCAGGCCCACGCCGGCTTCGGCCAGCGCGGACTCGAGCATGTCGTTGTGGGCGCGCAGGAAGCGGTAGCGATAGGTGATCTCGAGCGCCTCGCGGCCCATCCGGCGGTAAAGGTCGGCCGCGTGCGGATTCTCCTCGACCAGGCGCCAGGACATGGCCATCGACGCGTTGATCACACGCATGAACAGAGCCTGCAGCAGGTCCTCGCGGTTGGGGAAGTGGCGATAGACGGTGGTGCGCCCGACCCCCGAGGCCTCGGCCACCTCCTGCATCGAGGCATCCGGGCGGTCGCCCAGCAGCCTGACGGCAGCCTCCAATACGGCTTCGCGGTTGCGCCTGGCGTCGGCGCGGGGCGAGGCGGTGGTCTGCGGCGCGCTCACGGTGATCGGTCCACAGTAGGCGCGATCCGCCGGTCCTGCGCGGGCGATTTTACGCGGCGGCGGCGGTCGGCGCGTGCCCGCGCCCGCTCAGTGGCTGTCCCTCCAGGAAGCGGCGCATCTCGGCGTGCACCCGCCCCGGCTCCTCCAGCTGGGGCACGTGGCCGCAGTCCAGCTCCAGGTGCGAAGCCCCTGAGAGGGCGTCCTCGACGTGCCGGCGGAAGCCGATCGGGACCAGCGTGTCCTGGCGGCCCCAGACGAACAGCGAATCGGGTTCCATCGCCTTCAGGCGGCTCCAGAAGCCGTTGTCGCCCAGCGGCGCGTCCAGGTAGATGTTGCGCGCGGCCGCGTAGAAGGCGGCCCGGCCGCGGGGCTTGTAGTAGGCGCGCAGGAACTCGTCCACGCCTGCGGCGGTCCAGCCATCACGGGCGTCGGGCACCAGGCGGCGAACGATCGTCTCCACGAACGGGCGCGGCGCCGGCTGCAGGAAACCCAACTCAGGCCGCACCAGCTTCAGCGGCAGCGCCCACGACCGCTTTCGCAGCCAGGCGAGCGCCGGGGCCAGCAGCACCACGCGGCCGATGCGGTCGGGGGCCGTCATGGCCGTCTCCAGGGCCACACGGCCGCCCATGCTGTTGCCAGCCAGGTTGGCGCGCTCCAGGCCCATCGCGTCCATCAGGGCCAGAACCGAGCGGGCGAAGAACTGCGCGTCGTAGGCGGCTCCCAGTGGCATTACCGAGTCGCCGAACCCCGGAAGGTCTACCGCGATCACGCGGTGGTGCTCGGCCAGCGCCGACACCGTGGGCAGGAACGAGGCCTTGGTGGCGCCCAGACCGTGGATGCAGATCAGCGGGTCGCCCTCACCGGCCTGGACGGTCGAAAGGCGGCCGACCTTGGTTTCGACAGCCCGGAAGGCCAGGCGCTTGGGGTCGTCGGTCATGCCGCTGGTGGCGGCCAGGAAGCCGACGCCCACGTGCAGGTTGTAACGGATGGTCAGCCGGCCGCGCTGGAAGGCGCGCATGCCCCCGCGCACGTCACGGGCGATGGCGTTCCAGCTGGCTCGGTCGGCGGTCAGGACGGCGTCCGCGCGGCCGCTGGAGCGGGGCTCGAGCACCGGCGGGCGAATCCCGCGGATGACCACGTCCCACGCGCCGGCTTCGGGCACCTTCAGGCGCACCCGTGACTCCGTCGGGGGCGGTTCCAGGGCGGCTATGTCGAAGCGCTCAACGAGGGTCGTAAGCGCCTTAGGGGGCGAGTCCACCGCCGACCAGTTTGACCGGTTTCTGAGATTTCACACATCGTTGTCTCATTTGAAACCCGAGTAACGCCGCTGTTTGCAGACTTCCGGCAGCCTCGGATTCGTGCTCTGCGACCGCGGCCAAGCGACGATCGAGTGGGTCGGGCTGGTTTTCCTTGCCGCGGTCGCGCTTGGCGCGTTGGCGCTGGCGGTTCCGGTGGTCGACGGCCGTTCGTTCGGCGGATTTCTTAGCCACCGACTCGTCTGCTCGGTCCGGGGAGCGGCTTGTTCGGATACCGCCGTGCGGCGGGCGTACGGGCCGGCGGATGCCGAGCTCGTGCGCCGCCACGCCCCGGGCGTGGTCTACGAGCCGGGCGAGCGCCAGCTGCCCGTCGACTACCGCCGCTGCCGCGCGGTCGCCTGTGCGCGGGCACCTGGCGATCGCGACCTGGACGCCCACCGCACCGACGCCGGCGGCCGGGCCACCTTGTTCACGCGCGTCGTGCGCGCGCGAGGGCGAACCTACATCCAGTACTGGTTCTACTACCCGGACTCGAACTCGGCCGTGCTGGGCTCGGACAAGGCGTGGGGCGTCGCCGCCCGCGCGCTGCCCGGGCCGCTCCTGTTCGGCAGGCGCCCGCGCCCCTACCCGGGGTTTCATCCAGATGACTGGGAGGGCCATCAGGTGCGCATCGACCGTGACGGCGGCATCGCCGTGCGCTCGACGTCCCACGGCCACCACCAGTGGTGCAAGCAGGCCGAGTGCCGCGGCCGCTGGGGCCCGGGTACCGGGTGGACGCGGGTCTCGCGCGGCAGCCACGCCGGGCACATCCCGCTCGAGCGCGCAGTCGATGGCCGGCGCGGCGTGCGCTACAGGCCCCGGATCCCGGGGGTGGACCTGCGCGAGCGCACGAGCACGCCCGAGGGCATCGAGCTGGTGCCGCTGGAGCGGATCGACAAGCGCGGCTACCGCAGGCTCGGCGAGGGGGTGTCACCGCCGTGGCGCAAGCGCGCGTACGACCGGCCTGAGGATGCGGGGTCGTGAGCACCGAACCCGACGCGTTGCCGCCGGGGTGGCGGATAGAGTCAATAGACACAACTCAGGTCCACGAAAGGTGGTCGTACGCGATGGCGCGGACGGTCCGCGAGCAGCAGGACAAGCGGCGCGAGGAGAAGCTGAAGCAGGTGCAGGAGCAGGTGGAAGACGGCTCGCTCGTGATTCGCAAGATGACGACCAAGGAACGCAAGGCCAATCCGCCGCGCGAGCCGAAGCCGAAGAAAAAGCGCTAGCGAGACCGAGCCGCCGCGTCCGTACCGGCACATGGACGTGCCGGCTGGGCTTAGGCTTTATCCATGAAGGTCGGACTGGTGCTCGGCGCCGGCGGGGTGGCAGGTGGGGCTTGGCTCACCGGAGCGCTTGCGGCGATCGCCACCGAGACGGGTTGGGACCCGGGCAGCGCGGACCGCATCGTGGGCACCTCGGCCGGGTCGGTCATCGGGGCGTTCACCGCCGCGGGCCTGCCGCCGTGGTTCATGGTTGCCCACTCACGTGGAGAGACCTTCGAGGGCCTCACCGGGCCCGACGGGCGTCTCGCCTCGGAAGCTGACCGCTCGGGCGGCGCGAGCTTCCGGCTGCACCGCGGGCTGCCGCCGATCGGCCCCGGATCGCTCCAGCTGGCGCTGTCGACGCTGCTCCACCCGATGAAGCACACCCCGCTGGAGCTGACCGTGGGATGGCTGCCGCGTGGGTTCGTGTCGACCGACGCGCTGAAGGACATCGTGCGCCGCACCGTCCCCACGCAGTGGGTCGACCACCCGAGCTTCTGGGCGGTTGCGTGTGACTACTCGTCCGGCAAGCGCACCGTCTTCGGCCGCCCGGGCACCCCGAAGGCCGAGCTGGCCGACGCCGTGGCGGCATCCTGCGCCATCCCGGGCTTCTACCGGCCGGTGTCCGTCGGCGGCCGCCGGTACGTGGATGGCGGCGTGCGCTCGGCTTCCAACCTGGATCTGCTGGCGCGGCGAAATCTCGACCTGGTGATCTGCCTGAATCCCACCTCCACGCTCGAGGGCGGCGCCCCCGGCGCGAACCTGCTGGACCGGTTCCTCGACCTCAACCGCGCCGCCTCGGGGCGGCGGCTGGGCAGTGAAGCCAAGCGCGTGCGCGCCGGCGGCACCCGGGTCGTGCTGATCCAGCCCACGACGGAGGATCTGGCCGTGATCGGCCGCAACCTGATGTCCGGGCAGCGGCGCGACGAGATCATCGAGACGGCCATGCGCACCGTCGCGGAGGCGGTGCGCGAGCCCAGCGTGGCTGAGTTGCTGGCCGGTCTGCCGGAGGGCGAGCCGCACAAGATCGCCCGTCCGCCGGGGCCGCCGGACGAGTGGCCCGACCTCGTGCCCGCCGGGCCAGTGCCACGGCGCGCGCCGCCTGAGGATTCCAGCGCCGCAGCGTGAGGCGCACGCGCGCGGCCGGCGTGGCAGACTGCCTGGACGATGGCGGCGGGATCCAGACGGACGAGCGACAGGGGTCGCTCGTCCACCAACGGCGCATCCCAGAACGGGACATCGGCCAATGGCGCATCGCACGGTGACGAGCCTTCCGGGCTGCCCGGGCCGCGCGACGCCTCCGCGCTGATCGGGCGCGCTCTGGGCGAGGTCACTCGCCAGATCCAGGCGCGGGTGCCCAAGGCCGACCTGGACGAGCGTGATCCCGACTACATCCGCGACTCGCTGCCGCGCCTGTGGCTGCTGGCCAGCCTCTGGTTTCGCGGCGAGGTGCGGGGCCTGGAGCGCATTCCGGCCGAGGGGCCGGTGCTCCTGGTGGGCAACCACTCGGGCGGCAACCTGACCCCCGACACGAGCGTTTTCACGCTCGCCTTCAACAGCTACTTCGGGGTGGAGCGGCGCTTCTACCAGCTGGCCCACAACCTGGTGCTGTCGATGCCCGGGCTGGGCTTCCTGCGCAAGTACGGCACGGTGGCGGCGTCACCCGCCAACGCCAACGCCGCGCTGGCCACGGGCGCTGCGCTGCTGGTGTACCCCGGCGGCGACTACGAGGTCCACCGCCCGAGCTGGGACGCCGCCAAGGTGGACTTCGGCGGGCGCAAGGGCTTCCTGCGCCTGGCGCTCCAGCACGACGTGCCGATCGTGCCGGTGGTGTCGGTCGGCGGGCAGGAGACCGCGCTGTTCCTCAGCCGCGGCGAGGGCCTGGCCAAGGCGCTGCAGCTGGACAAGATCGCGCGGCTGAAGGTGCTGCCGATCTCGCTCGCGCTGCCGTGGGGCCTGAACGTGGGCGACATGTTCGGCCACATCCCCGCGCCCGCGAAGATCACGATCCAGGTGCTGAAGCCGATCGACCTGCGCGAGCGTTACGGCAAGTCGCCCGACCTCGACCGGATCTACGCGGACGTGATCGACCAGATGCAGGACACGCTGACCGCGCTCCAGGCCGAGCGCGCTTTTCCGGTGATCGGGTAACAGGGACCCATGCGCGTCGAGGAGCACGTGGAGGTCGACGCCCGGCGCAAGGACGTCTGGGCGAAGCTGACGGACACCTCGCAGTGGCCGCGGCTGATCGACAACGTGCGCCAGATGGCGCCGGACGGCGACGGCGAGGCGACCGCGGCGATGGGGTCGCGCTACCGGATGCGGATGCACGTGGGCTCGGCCGACGTGGGCGGGTTGGTGGAGGTCGTGGAGCTGGACGAGAACCGCGACCTGGCGTGGACGAGCGTGACCGGCATCGACCAGCGCGGGCGCTGGCGACTGCGCGACCTGCCGGAAGGCGGCACCCGGATCACGCTGCGGCTGAGCTACGGCGCACCCGGGGGCATCGTGGGCGCGCTTACCGAGCAGATAGCGGTGGGGCAGGTGCGGCAGAACGTGCGGAAGGGGCTCGCGCGGCTGAAAGCGGACATCGACGGCGTGAGCGCCGAAGTGGAGGGAGAGACCGCAGTGAGCGAGACCAAGGGGCTGTTGGGCAAGGCGGCGTACCAACTGGGCGGCGTGAAGATCCTGGCCGGCGCGGGCGTCGTGCGCCCGATCCGCCCGGACAAGCTCGCGCGGATCGGCAACGCGCTGCGGCGCTGGGGCCGCAGCCCCGCGGCCGGCTTCATCTCCGGCGCCATCCGCAACCCCGAGGGCGCTGCCTTGATCGACGAGCTGGGCACCCTGACCTTCAAGGAGATCGACGAGCGCACGAACTCGCTGGCCGCGGGGCTGGCCGACGCCGGGGTCAAGGAGGGCGACGGCGTGGCGATCATGTGCCGCAACCACCGCGGCTTCGTGGAGGCGACGGTCGCGAACGCCAAGCTTGGCGCCAACAGCCTGTACCTGAACACCGCGTTCGCGGGGCCGCAGATCACCGAGGTGGTCAAGCGCGAGAAGCCGGTGGCGATCGTGTTCGACCAGGAGTTCACCGACCTGCTCGAGGACGCGGCGACGCGGCGCAAGCGCTTCGTGGGCTGGGTCGACGACCCCGACACGGTCGAGGACCCCACGCTCGAGGGGCTGATCCAGAACGGGTCGTCCGAGCAGCCGGTGCCGCCGGAGAACACCGGCAAGATGATCATCCTGACCTCGGGCACCACCGGCACGCCGAAGGGCGCCAACCGCGGCTCGCCCGACACGCTGGACCCGGCCACTTCGTTCCTGTCGAGGATTCCGCTGCAGTACCGCGCCACGTCGCACATCGCGGCGCCGCTGTTCCACTCGTGGGGTTTCGCCCACTTCAACCTGGGGCTGCTGCTGGGCACCACGATGGTGCTGACGCGCAAATTCCAGCCCGAGGAATCGCTGCGCCTGATCGCGCAGAGCAAGGCCGACGCGCTGGTGGTGGTGCCGGTGATGATGCAGCGGATCCTCGACCTGCCCGAGGAGACGCGCGCGAAGTACGACGTCTCGTCGCTGAAGGTGGTGGCCGCCAGCGGCTCCGCGCTGCCGGGCGACCTGGCGACCGAGTGGATGGACGTGTTCGGCGACAACCTCTACAACCTGTATGGCTCGACCGAGGTGGCGTGGGCCACCATCGCCACGCCGGCGGACATGCGCGCCGCGCCCGGGACCGCCGGCAGGCCGCCGCGCGGCACGGTGCTCAAGCTGCTGGACGAGAATGGCGTCGAGGTCCCCCAGGGTGAGACCGGTCGGATCTTCGTGGCCAACACGATGATGTTCGAGGGCTACACGGGCGGCGGTTCCAAGGACATGGTCGACGGCCTGATGTCCACCGGCGACGTGGGCCGCATGGACGACGCGGGCCGCCTGTTCGTGGAGGGCCGCGACGACGAGATGATCGTCTCCGGCGGCGAGAACCTGTTCCCGAAGGAGGTCGAGGACACCATCGCCCGCCACAAGGCGGTTTCCGAGGTGGCCTGTGTGGGTGTGGACGACGAGAAGTTCGGCCAGCGCCTGCGCGCGTTCGTGGTGCTCGAGAGCGGCAAGAGCGCCGACGAGGACGAGCTCAAGAAGCACGTCAAGTCCAACCTTGCCAACTTCAAGGTCCCACGCGAGATCTGGTTCATGGACGAGCTGCCGCGCAACGCCACCGGCAAGGTGCTCAAGCGCGAGCTGAAGGAGATCGAGACGGAGCCGAAGTAGGCGTCCACCGGGGCGCGTGGTACGCGCTGGTTCCGTGTGCGACAATCGCCTGTGGGATGGGACGTGTCTTTGGCAGGGGGGGAGCAGTGGTCGCGGCGGCGGTTGTCGCCGCGACCCTGCTCTGCGTGCCGTCGCCCGCCGTCGCGCAGGACCCGCCGCTGCTGGACTGGAACCCACTGCTGCCGGGCCTGCCCCAGCCCTACCAGCCGTCCAAGGACGCCGACTGCGTGAACGGCGACCCGGCGTGCATCGAGCGCACCCTGACCGAGATGTACCAGCGCTTCGACCGCGGCTACGCCACGTGTGACCACAACAGCGCGTTCGGCATCACCTACATCCGCGTGACCGAGGCCATCCGCAAGGCGATCCTGGACGGCGTGTACGAGGAGCCGCGCTACCTCGGCCACGTGGACCGCGTGTTCGCGCGCATGTACTTCGAGGCCACCGATGCCTGGAGGGCCGGCAAGCGCAACCAGGTGCCGGCGGCGTGGCGCGAGGCATTGGACGCCGGCCGCGACAAGTCGGTGAACGGGCTGGGCAACCTGCTGCTGTCGATGAACGGCCACATCAACCGCGACATGCCCTACCTGATGGAGGCGCTCGGGCTGAACAAGCCCGACGGCTCGACGCGCAAGATCGACCACGACCGCGGCAACAAGGTGTTGAACACGCTCTACGACGACGTGCTCAAGGAGCTGTCGGCCCGCTACGACCCCACCATCGACGACCTGGACGTGCCGGGATTCCTTGGCGACGACGCCGCGCTGTTCCAGATGCTCCAGGGCTGGCGCGAGGGCGTGTGGCGCAACGCCGAGATGCTCAACAACGCCGACAACGCGGGCCAGCGCAAGGCGGCGTCCGACTACATCGAGCAGTACGCGCTGCAGCAGGCCCTGCGGATCAAGCAGTTCACCACCAGCTCGAGCTCCGCCGCCCGCGATGCGCACTGCGCCGCGTACCGGCGCACGCACCGCGAGCAGGGCGGCATCGCGAAGGCCGACAGGGCCAAGCGCGGGCACAAGGTCAGCCGCAAGCGGCGCGTGAAGGTGCGTGTTCGGTGCCCTGAGCCGATCCGTGACTGCAAGGGCCGCCTGGCGCTGATGCGCGGCAAGCGCACCCTGGCGCGGACCACGCTGCCAGTAATCCGCGCGGGCAGCTCGAAGGTGGTCACGCTGCGACTGAAGAACAGGCCCCGCCGATCGGTCACCGTGGCCGCGGTCACGGGCTCGCCGTCGCCGTGGGGCACCACCCGCACGGCGGCGCGCTCGATTCGCTTGAAGCGCTAGCCCGCCTTGACCAGGTCGCGCGCCGGGTCGATGCCCCAGCGCTCGGCCACGGAAGCCAGCTCGTCCGACAGCGCCCAGCGGTCGGGCTTGTCCTCGCCCTCGTGGTCGGCCGCGGCGCCCTTGAGCAGCATCGAGCCGCGGTTGTCGCCCACCTCGCGGATGGCGGCCAGCTCGGATTCGGACAGGGTCGTGGTAGCCGGCGTGGCCGCCAGCTCGGCTCGCTTGTCCTCGACCGGGCGGGCATGATCGCCCGCCTCCTGGATCAGCGTGGGCGCGCAGCAGGCGACCGCCGGGTGGGCCAGGTTCCACTGGCAGGCCAGCTGTAGCGGGGTCAGGTCGTGGCGCTCGGCAACCGGGCGCAGCTGGTCGATCCGCTCCAGCCCGCGCTCGACCCAGCCCTCGGGCCGGAAGCCGCGGTGGTCGCCCTTGGGGAACTCGAAGCCGGCCTCAAGGTCGCCCCAGAACAGCCCGCCGTAGTCCACCACGCGGGTGATCACGCGCACGCCCGCGCGCTCGGCGGCCGGCAGCACGTACTCGCCCGGCCACGGCTCCAGCGGGTTCAGGATCACCATCGCCCAGTCGATCCGGTCGCCGAAGTGCTCCAGGCAGTCGATCAGGTCGAGCGTGAAGCCGTTGGCGGGCCCGGGCGCCACGCCGATCGCGCCCGCCAGCCCGTCCGCGCGCAGCGCCGCCATGGCGTCCCAGACCGCCTCGGAGGTGTAGCCCGTGCGATCGGGGTTGTGCAGCAGCAGCAGGTCGAACGCGTCCGCGCCGCAACGCTCCAGCGACGCCTCGGTGGCCATGCGCAGGTAGCCGGCGTAGCCATCGGGGCCGCGCAGGCGCGGGTCGGTGAAGCGCGGGAAGCCGCGCGGGCCGTCGCGCTCGCCCTCGTAGAAGTCGTGGCCCACGGCGCCGACCAGGCAGTAGTCCGTGCGCGGGATGCCCTGCAGGGCGGAGCCCAGCAGGCGGTCGGCGTCGCCGGCGCCGTAGGTGTCGGCGGTCAGGACCGTGTCGATCCCGTCGCCGGGCGTCAGCAGCCGCGCCAGCCGGTCGTCGTCCAGCTCGGCGCCGAAGTGCATGAAGCGCCCGCCGCTCCAGGTGCCCACGGCCACGTGTCCGGGGTCGCGCATCAGAGGTCTTCGCGCGCGGACTTCAGGCGGGCGGCCAGCTGCGGCCACACGGGCCGGATGTCGCGCTCGGTTTCGCGCAGGTAGTCGGTCACGGTCTGGTCGCCGACCTTGGTGTCCGGTCCCACGTCGTCGGCGCCGACCACCTCGGTGATCGAGTCCACCTCTCTCTTCGCGGGCAGGTACAAGGCGGCCGCCGGATCGTTCACCGCCTGGGCCACGAACTCCTTGGTCGCGGCCGTGTCCAGCGCCGCAACCTCTTCGCCTCGCTCCAGCACCAGGCTGGGCGCCAGCTCGCGCAGCTCGCCGAGTGCCGCCAGGCCGAACTCGTCGGGCTTGCCGCCGTTCTCGAACGAACCCCGGCCGATGATCTTCTGGACCTTGATGCGCAGGCTGGCGGCCTCCGCGTTGGAGGTGCGCAGCGTCTCCTCGGTGTCCAGGGCATCGTCCAGGTCCTCACGCGAGCTCGTCAGCGTCAGAGCATCCTGCTTGGACAGCTCATCGGCGTCGCCGCAGGCGGCCAGCGCCAGCCCTGCGGCCAGCAGCACGATCAGCGCGGCGTTACGCACCGGAGCCGCGCGCCAGCTCGATCAGCGTGCGCACGCCGAAGCCCGACGCGCCGTTGCCCACGTAGGGGCGGTTCAGCTCCCAGGCGGTGCCCGCGATGTCCATGTGCACCCAGGGCGTGTCGCCCACGAACTCCTTCAGGAACTCGGCGGCGGTGATCGAGCCGGCCTTGCGCCCGCCCGGGGCGTTGTCCAGGTCGGCGTACTTGCCCTTGACCATCTTGGCCGTCTCGCGGTGCAGCGGCAGCCGCCATCCCAGCTCGCCGGTTGCGCTGCAGGCGGCGTCGACCTGGGCGAACCAGTCGTCGTCGTTGGAGAACAGGCCGCAGTGGGTCGACCCCAGCGCGACCAGGATCGCCCCGGTCAGGGTGGCCAGGTTGACCACGCGCTCGGCCCCCTGCTCGATCGTGTAATGCAGGATGTCGGCCAGCACCAGGCGCCCCTCGGCGTCGGTGTTGTTGATCTCGATCGTCTTGCCGCTCATCGCGGTCACGATGTCGCCGGGCTTGACCGAGTGGCCGCCGGGCATGTTCTCGGTGGCGCCCAGCACCGCGGTCAGCGTGATCGGCAGGCCCAGCTCGGCGATGGCCCCCACGGCCTCCAGCACCGCGGCGCCGCCGGACATGTCGAACTTCATCTCGCTCATCTTCGCCCCGGGCTTGAGCGAGATGCCGCCGGTGTCGAACGTCACGGCCTTGCCCACGAAGCCCAGGTGGGGCCCGTTCGTGCCGCCGGTGTAGCGCAGCACGATCATCTGCGGCTCGGTGTAGGTGCCCTGGGCGACGCAGGCGAACGCGCCCATGCCCATCTCGGTGATGGCGTCGCGGCCGAAGATCTCCACCTCCAGGTTGGCGAACTGCTCGCCGATCTCGCGCGCCCGGCCGGCCAGGTACTCGGGCGTGGCCACGTTGCCGGGCAGGTTCTGCAGGTCGCGCGCGCGGTTCACGGCGCCGGCGGCCACCGCGGCGGCGGCCACCACCGCCTCATCCACGTCCGCGCCGGCGATCTCCAGGGACGCCAGGCCGTTGTCGTCGCCGCCTGCCCCCCGCGATGGGGGGTCGTCGTCCTCGTCCTTCGAGGTCTTGAAGCGATCGAACTCGTACAGCTTGATCAGCGTGCCCTCGACCACCGCGCCGGCCACGTCGGCCGGGGCGGCGAAGGACAGGGCCTTGGTGCCCAGCTCGCCGGCGCGGCCGGCGGCAGCGGCAGCGGCCACGCGGGCCTTCTCGCCGTCCAGCTCGTCGCGCTTGCCCAGCCCGACCACGATCAGGCGCCGGCCACCGTCCTCGTGGGTCACGGCGACCTTGCCCAGCGCCGGCTTGGCCTCGCCGGCGTCCACAAGCGACTTGACGGCGGCATCGCCGGCCTCGTCGCCCTCGAACAGGCACACCACGCGGGTGTCGGCTTCGGTCTCGGCTGGGTCGCCCGCGCGGGCGGTCACGTTGATATTCGGCATGGCCGCGCAGTCTAGAAGCCGCCTGGCCAGGGGTTAGGCTGCCCTCCGATGGACTGGCCCCTGTTCGCCGACGTGGACGAGCGCCACGTGCGCGACGTGCTGGATATCGCGCGGAGGCGGAACTTCGGCTCGGGCGAGATCGTGTTCCACCAAGGCGATCCCGCCGACACGCTGCACCTGATCCGCAGCGGCCGCGTGGCGGTGCGCCTGGACGCCGGCCGGGGCGAGTCGGTGATCGCGGCGGTGCTGGGGGCGGGGGAGATGTTCGGCGAGCTGGCGCTGCTGGACGAGGACGCCACGCGCAGCGCCACGATCGTCGCGCTGGAGCCCCTGGAGACGCTGTCGGTACACCAGCTGGACTTCTCGCGCCTGCGTCAGAAGTCGCCGGAGGCGGCCAACGTGCTGATCGCCGTGCTGGCCGGCCAGGTGCGCCGGCTCTCGCAGCAGCTGGGGGAGGCGCTGTACGTGGCCGCCGACCGGCGCGTGCTGCGGCGGTTGGTGGACATGGCCAAGGTCTACGACGACGGCGAGGCCGAGGACGGGAACATCTCGATCCCGCTGACCCAGGAGCACTTCGCCGACCTGGCCGGAACCTCGCGCATCACCGTCAACCGCACGCTGCGGGCGGAGCAGGAGAAGGGCACGCTGGACCTTGCCCGTGGCCGCACGATCGTGGTGGACCTGGACGCGATCAGGTCGCGGGCCTACGGCCGTCCGTCGCGCTAGCCCGGCGCTATCGCGGTCCTCCCGCGAGTGCGCAGAACGTGTCGCCCACAACGCCCTGGCCGGGGAAGGCCGTGATCGTGAGCACGACGGGCTTGGTCCGGGTGTCGCCGTAGAGCTCGACCATCAGGCCAAGCAGGTTCAGGTCGAGCGGCCCGAGCACCAGCCGCAGCACCTTGCAGCTAGGAGTCTGGGTCTGCGTGGGAGGCTGGGTCTGCGTGGCCCGCGCCTCGGGGGTCAGGGTGGCGCTGGCCTGGAACGCCCGCAGCGGCTTGCGGGCCAGCCGCGTGTTAAGACTGCGTGCGACCTGGCGGGCGCGCTTCGCCGCCTTGACGGAGCCGCGCAGCCGGATCGTGCTGCGCGAGAGCTGACAGAACAGCCTGCCGAGCACGCCGCTGCCCGAGCCGCTGCGGATGCCGTAGAGCTTCAGGTTGACCGCGCTGGTGTCCACGCGCAGGCCCAGCAGGTCGAGCTGGAGGTCGTCGAGCTTGAGCGTGAGCACGCTGCACGTCCGCGCGACAGCGGCGACACCGAAGGTCACCCGCCGGGTGGCCGTCCGGCTGGCGCCCGAGTCGTCGGTGAGCGTTGCCTTGAGCGTGCCGCGGCCGACGATGTTGCGGCCGGCCACCGCGAAGCGCTTGACCTGCACGTCGACGGTGACCTTGCCGTTTTTGCCGCTCTTGGCCTCGGCCGCGGCCGGCATGGCCGCGACGAGCGAGGCTACGGCGGCCAGGACAAGCATTCGAGCTCGCATTGCTCTCCCCCTTGAAGTTTGCTGAACGTGCATGAGCTCGCGAGTTATACGCGACCCGCCGCTCCGATGCCGAACGTCTCGACGCTCCCCGTCCGCCCGCGAACGGTGACCGTTCCCGCTGCCGGCAGGTCCTCGCCCGCCAGCTCGCGCGTGGTCGCCGAGACCAGCACGTCGTGCGGCGACTCCTTGGTGGCGGCCTCCAGCCGCGCGGCCAGGTTGGTGGTGTCGCCCACGGCGGCGTACTCCAGCCGCCGGTCCGAGCCCACGCTGCCCGACATGACCGGCCCGCTGGCCAGGCCGATGCCCATGCGCACCGGGTCGGCCGCGACGCCCTCGGCGGACAGCCAGCCGTTGAACGCCGCCAGCCGCGGGCCGATCATCTCGCGCGCTGCCGCGAGCGCCTTCGCGGCGTGCGCGTGGTCGGCGATCGGTGCGCCGAACACGGCCATGATCCCGTCGCCCATGTACGAGACCACGGTCCCGTCCTGGTCCAGGATCGCGTCGCTCATCTCGGTCAGGTAGCGGTCCAGCACCTCGATCACGCGCTCGGCGTCCAGCGACTCGGCCAGGCTGGTGAAGCCGCGGATGTCGCAGAACAGCACGGTGGCCTCCAGCCGTTCGCCGGTCAGGCGGTAGTCGTCGCCGGTCCGCTCGATCACGTCGTCCACGATCTGCGCGGGCACGAAGCGGGCGAACGCGCCGCGCATGCGCTCGCGCGCGCGACGGCCCGTGGCCAGGTCCACGGCCAGCGTGGCCAGGGTGCCCACCACCAGCGCGGCCAGCGGCGCCGCCACGGGCACGATCAGCCCGGCCAGGAACGCCAGATAGGCGACTATCCCCAGCGCCACGACCGCCACTAGCGCCAGCCACGGCCAGCGGCGAACGCGCAATGCCGCGACCGGCATGGCCAGGCCGAACAGGGCCGCGTACAGCGCGGCCGCGCCCCCGGGCAGCTCGCGCAATGGGAAGTCGCGCCGGATCGTGTCCAGCGCGTGGGCCTGGACCTCGGCGCCGGCCATGACCTCGGCACCCGAACCGGGCGTGGCGTGCACGTCCTTGGCGTTGGGGTCGGTCACGCCCACCACCGCCACCTTCCCGCGCAGGCGCGTGGGCGGAACGCGGCCGGCCAGCAGGTCGGAGAAACGCACGGTCGCGATCGTCCCGGGCGGCCCCGGGTAGTCGATCCAGGCCCCGTCGGGGCGGAAGGGCGAGCGCGGAGGTGGGCGCCCGTCGAGTTGCCGGGCGGACACCACGGCCAGGCTGTCGAGCCCGTCGGTGGCACGCGCGTAGCGCCGGATTACGCGATCCGAGTCGGCTTTCGACAGCGCCGCGTTGCCCACCCGGGCGCGCGCCGCACGCTGGTTGGACGGGCCGCCCAGGACGTCGGTACCGCCGTCCGCGCGCACCTCCGATGTGGCCAGCACCACGTTTCCGGCGCGCCGGACGGCGTCGAACAGCGCGTTGTCGTCGACGGGGTTGGTGGGCTCGGTGAACTGCACGTCGTAGACCACGGCACGCACGCCCGCGCGGCGCAGCCGGTCGATTGCCCGTGCGTGCAGACGGCGCGGCAGAGCCTGCGGCAGCCGCTGGCGCAGCTCCTGCAGGCTCTGGAAGTCGATCGCCACCAGCACGATGTCCTTCGGCTTGGCCTGGTCGCCGCGCAACTGGAAGCGCAGGTCCACGGTGTCCAGCTCAGCCGAATCCAATGCCGAGCGCGCCTGGAGCACCGCTCCGAGCGCCGCGCACAGCAGGCCGGCCGCAATCATCAGCCACAGCCGCGAGCCGCGGCGTTGCCAGGACACGGCGCCAGCCTAATGCGCATCGCCGCTGTGTAAACGGGGTTACACGGATGTCCGCTCAGCGGGCGTAGGTTGTTCGCACCATGATCGACCGGCTCAGCACACGCACCGCGCTCAGCGCCGCCGCGGCGTTCGCCGCAGTGGGCGGCGTGGCCCTGGCCGCCTCGGCCTCGACCAGCACCGTGGCCGGCACCGGCAGCGCCGGCCTCAGCGGCGACAACGGTCCCGCCACGCTGGCTCAGCTGAACCAGCCGCGCGACCTGGCTCGGCTGCCCAACGGCGACGTGCTGGTGGCTGACACCGCCAACAACCGCATCCGCCGGATCGACCAGAACGGCACGATCACCACGTTCGCGGGCGGCGGAACGGTGGGGCCGAACTGCGGCATCGCGCGCACGTCGATCGCGCTGAACGCGCCCGAGGGCGTGGATGTGACGGCCGCCGGCAACGTCCTGGTCGCGAACACGGGCGGCTCCAGCATTGTGGAGTTCAGCGCTGCCACCGGGCAGGCGGTCCGCTACCTGACCGGGACGCTCGTGGGCACCGCGCCCGCCGATGTGGCAGCCCTGCCCGACGGCGACTACCTGTTCGCCGACCGAGCCGGGCGCACGGTCCGGCGCGTGGACAACCCCGGCTGCGCGTCGGGAACCGTGACCACCGTCGCCGGCAACGGCGCGCCCGGCGCCGGCGGCGACGGCGGCCCCGCCACCGCGGCCGCCATCGGCCTGCCGCAGAGCGTGTCGGCCATCAACGCCACCGACTTCCTGGTCGCCGACTCCGAGAACGGACGCGTCAGGCGCGTCTCGGGCGGGACCATCTCCACTCCGGCGGCGGGCCTGAACAGCCCGACCGGCGTGACCAGCACCGGCGGTGGCGGGTTCCTGGTGGCCGAGCAGGGCGCGAACCGGGTGCGCCGGCTCACCAGCGGCGGCGCGCTGACCACCGCGGCCGGCGACGGCGTGGCGGACACGCCCTCCGGTCCCGCCGGCACGCTGGAGTCGCCCGGCGGCTTCCTGGTGGCCGAGCGCACCGGACACCAGGTGCGCAAGGTCCTGGACGCCACCCCCGATCCCGCCACCCCCACGCTGCCCGTGGGGCCGCCCGTACTGCGCCGCACGGCGGTGATCGAGCGCGTGCGCGGCATCGTCCTCGTTCGCCCGCGCGGAAAGAAGACGTTCGTGCGGCTGACCGACCCGGCGCTGATCCGGGTGGGCTCGGAGATCGACGTCGAGCGCGGCGTGGCCCGGCTGACCGTGGCCTCGGACGCCAAGGGCACGCTCGCACCCGCCACCGTGCGCGGCGGGCGGTTTGTGGTCACCCAGGGCAGCGGCTCGAAGCCGATCAGCCAGCTGGCGCTCTCGCGCAAGCTGTCCTGCTCGACCGCGAAGCGCAGCCAAGCCCGCGGCCCCCGCGCCTCGGTGGCCGCCAGGAAGCGCAAGCGCCGCCGTCTGTGGGTGCAGACCCGTGCAAAGCGCTATCGCACCAAGGGCCGCTACGCCACGGGCACGGTGCGGGGCACCCGCTGGCTGACCACCGACGGCTGTCGCTCCACGCGGATCTCCGTGACCCGCGGCGTGGTCACGGTGCGCGACCTGGTGCGCAAGCGCAATCGGGCGGTCAGGCCCGGACGCAGCTACACGGCCCGCGCCAGGGGGTAGCCGATAACGTCTGCGGCCCGCCACGACCCCTTCGAAGGAGCCGCAAGCACCCATGCCCAAGACCGTGATCCTCGGCACCGCCCGCACCCCGTTCGGCAAGATGGGCGGCGCGCTGGCCTCCAAGGACGCCACCGACCTGGGCGGCCACGTCATCGAGCACGCCCTGGAGCGCTCCGAGGTCAAGCCGGACGAGGTCCAGCACGTGGTGTTCGGGCAGGTGCTGCAGGCGGGCCAGGGCCAGGTGCCCAGCCGCCAGGCCCAGATCAAGGGCGGCATCCCCAAGGAGGTCTCGTCCGAGACCGTGAACAAGGTGTGCGCCTCGGGCATCCGCGCGGCGGGCATCGTGGACCAGGCGGTCCGCGCGGGCGACCTGGACGTGGCTGTGGCCGGCGGCATGGAGTCCATGTCGGGCGCGCCCTACATGCTTCCCAAGGCCCGCTTCGGCTACCGCATGGGCGACGCCAAGATGCTGGACGCCATGGTCCACGACGGGCTGACCAACCCCTTCACCGGCAAGCAGATGTTCGTCGAGGCCACCGAGGTCGGCGACGAGCTCGAGATCACCCGCGCGGACATGGACAAGTTCGCCCTCCAGAGCCACGACCGCGCAATCGCCGCCACCGACGACGGCCGGCTGGCCGAGGAGATCGCCCCGGTCACCATCAGCTCGAAGAAGGGCGACACCGTGGTCGAGGTCGACGAGCCGCCGCGCCGCGGCTCCTCGCTGGAGGCGCTGGCCAAGCTGCCGGGCCTGACCGGCAAGGACGGCTCGCACACCGCCGGCAACGCCCCGGGCGTGAACGACGGCGCCGGCGCGCTGGTGCTGTCCAGCGACGAGTGGGCGAAGGCCAACGGCAAGAGCGTGCTGGCCACGATCGTGGCCCAGGCCGCCGTGGCCGACGACTTCCCCTACCTGGCTCGCACCCCCGCCAACGCCACAAAGAAGGCGCTTGAGCAGGCCGGGCTGTCCATCGACGACATCGACCTGTTCGAGATCAACGAGGCGTTCGCGTCGGTGGCCATCAACTCGCTGCGGATGCTGGGTGTGGACGAGGACAAGGTCAACGTGAACGGCGGCGCGATCGCCATGGGCCACCCGATCGGCGCGTCGGGCGCGCGCATCCTGGGCGCCCTGGTGCACGAGCTGCGCCGCCGCGGCGGCGGGCTCGGCGTGGCCGCCATCTGCTCGGGTGGCGGGCAGGGCGACGCGGTGATCCTGGAGGTCGCAGGCGGCTGATGCGGCGTGCGCTCGCGCTCGCGCTCGCGGTCGTGACGATGGCGGTGGCCGCGCCGGCGGCCTCGGCGCAGGCGCCCGACTACACGATCCGGGTCAATGGCAGCAAGACGGGCCTGGGCAAGGTCACGGGGATCGGCGCCTTCAAGCCCGACCGCGACCCGTCGCTGGCGGCGGCCACCGCCGTCTTCGGCCCCCCTTCCAGCAAGGCCGAGACCCGAAGCAGCTGCCAGGTCGGCTGGCGCCCCATCGGGCTACGCATCCTGTTCGCGAACTTCGGTGGGGGTGGCGCGTGCGCACTCGGCAAGGCGCAGACGGTCTCCGCCTTCGGCCGCGTGTGGCGCACCTCACGCGGGTTGAAGATCGGCTCTTCCACGAGGACGCTGCGCCGCCTCTACCCGGGGGCGCTGCGTAAGCGACGCACCTACCGGCTGGTGGGGGCCAAGAGCATCTTCACCGACGGCAGCCGCTATTCGGTCCTGGCCGCGAAGACCAACGGCAGGCAGGTCAAGGCCTTCAAGCTGTTCGTCGGCGCTGCCGGGGAGTAGGGGCGGCATGACGGCCCACGCCGGCCGCGCCGCCGCCTTCTTCGATCTGGACAAGACCCTGATCGAGGGGTCCTCGGCCGTGCACTTCGCCCGCGCGGCCTACAAGTCGGGCATGCGCTCGCGGCGCGAGATTGCGGGCGATCTGTACGCCAACCTGAAGTTCCGCTTCCGCGGTTCCACCGACGACGAGACCGACGCCCTGCGCGACGCCGTGCTGCAGGCCCTGGCCGGCCAGCGGGAGGTCGACCTGATGCGGCTCGGGCCCAGCGTCCTGGCCGGCATCCTGCCGCTGATCTACACCGAGGTGCTGGAGGAGGCGTGGAGCCACATCGACGCCGGCCGGCCCGCCTACATCGTGACCGCCGCCAGCCACGAGCTGGCCCAGACGCTGGCGTCGGTGCTGGCGCTCAGCGGCGGCATCGGCGTGAAGTCCGAGGTTCGCGACGGCGTCTACACCGGCGAGCCCGACGGCCCGTTCACCTACCGCGAGGGCAAGGTCACGGCAATCAAGGACCTGGCCGACGAGGAGGGCTTCGACCTGGCCCGGAGCTACGCCTACTCCGACAGCGAATCCGACCTGCCGATGCTGCGCGCCGTCGGCCACCCGGTGGCGGTGAATCCCGACGCCGAGCTGGAGCGGATCGCCCGCACCGAGGGCTGGCGCGTGATGCGCTTCGACAAGCTGGCGCGGCGGCTCAAGGTGCTGGCTGTGCTGGGCTCGCTGGCGCTGGTCGGTGGGGGCGGGGGCTACCTGGCCGGGCGCCTGCGCGACAGCCGCGGCCGCGCCCGCCAGGTGCTGCGCGCCGGCCTGCGGCGGTAGAGGCGGCCGCGCCCGGGTAGCCCTGTCGCATGATCGACGAGCGCGACGAAGGCACCAAGGGAAGCGGCGACGAGGCCGAGGCGGCCGGGCACGATTCCGGCCAGGAGCAGGAGCCCAAGCAGGCCCAGGAGGATTCCTCCAGCCTGTGGGACACCGAGCAGCACTCGGACGCGCCGGGGCCGTTCGGCACGGGCTCCTCGGCCACGCCAGGAAAGGCCGGCGAGGACGAGGAGGGCGACGACTAGGCCGCGGCGGTCCGGGGCCCGTACCCGTGGTATGGCCCCAACAAAGCGAGAACGCAAGGACCGCACCCCCGAGGAGAAGGCCGCGCACGGCGACGACGGCCAGGAGCAGGAGCCCAAGCAGGCCCAGAAGGATTCCTCCAGCCTGTGGGACACCGATCAGCACTCGGATGCCCCGGGGCCGTTCGGCACCGGCTGAAGCCGCCAGGGGGTTATGGCCACCACCCGCTCCCCGCTCCTGCTCGCGCGGGCACGATCTGCATCTGAGGTACTGCATGCCGTACTTGAGATGCAGATCGACCGAGACTCGGCATCCGAACCCCGACCCGGGTGGCCCACGGCGCGACCGCCCTACCCGGCCGGCGTCACGCCGTCGTCGCCGACCCGGGTGAGCGCACCCGCGGCGCCGCCGCCCACGGGCACCGGCCGGCCGACCGCCGCCGGCGGGCTGACCCGGGCGCGGCCGCCGGCCTCGAGCCAGCGGGCGCGGTAGCGGCCCGGGCCCTGGTCGGCCACGATGCGCCGGTACAGCCCCTGGCCGTCGGTGGCGAACGCGCCGCAGGCGGCCGGCCCCTCAGCCGCCCCCACGGGCTGGGAGGGCACGGTGGACCATGACCCGTCGGGGCCCTGGCGCTGTAGCTCCACGGTCTGGGTGCCCCGCCGCGGGCGCACCTGGCCGAACACGGCCACCGCTGCCACGCCGCGCTCGTCGCTGACCGAGAGCGCCTGGAAGGGCAGCCGGAAGCCGCGCACCACTTCGGGCTTGGCGCGCCCGCCGTGCGTGTAGAGCCCTGACTGGTAGTCGGCCCAGCGGGCCGCCGAGCCGGCCGGATGGCTCACGTCGGCCCCAATGTCGTACAGCAGGAACTGGGGGAACTGGCGTGTGCGCGCCGATCGCCAACCCAGCCACAGTGCCTCGCCCTGGTAGCGGCCGGCCAGGCGCTGGGAGATCCGGCCGGGGTCGGGCGGGTCGGTCTGGTAGCCGTACTCGGTCAGGTGCAAGGGCAGGTGTTGTGCGAAACGACCCTGGCGCTCGAGCTCGGCCAGCAGCGAGGTCAGCTTGGCCAGCTCCCCGATCTGCACGCGATCGGCGGCCGGGTCCAGCGCGACCGGGGCCGTTTCCTGCGAGTAGGGGTGTAGGGCGAAGCCGTCGGCACGCAGCGGGCGAAAGCCCCGGCACTCGGGCCGGCGCAGCGGTCGCAGCCGCGAGTCCACGCAGGCCAGCTCGCGGGTGAAGCGCAGCGGCCCGATGTTGCTGGCGGCGCCGCGGCGGCGGCTCCCGAACGAGGACAGGCCCCCGATGAGCACGCGGTTGCGCTTCGAAACGGCCTTGACCTGGTCGTAAGCGGCGTTGTGCAGGCGCCGGTACAGGTGCGGGGTCATGGGCTGCCGGCCGCCTCCGGAGCGCACCCACTGCGGGCGCAGGAACGCGCCGTGGTTCGGCTCGTTCCAGGTGGTCCACAGGTGCACCAGGTCGCTGTAGCGTCGCGCCATCGCCCGCGCGTACAGGCTGTACTCGCGGACCGACGGGCGCCAGACGTTGCGCCCGCCCGATCCGTCGCGCTGCACGGCCCAGCGGGGAGCGAAGAAGCCCAGGTCCAGCATCACCTGCATGCCCTCTGCGCGCGCTCCGCGCACCGCGCGGTCCAGCCGCCTCAGCGCGGGGCGGTCGTATGCCTTTGGGTCGGCGGCGTCGAAGGCCGGCCGCCGGCGCGAGTCGCGATCGGGCGCCAGCTGGCGCCAGCTGGCCGTGATCCGCACCCGGTCGACCCCGAGCGCCGACATCCGCCGCAGCGCCCGCCGTACCCGGGCCGGGTCGCGGTAGAGCAGCGCTGCGTCGTCCTGGAGCACCGTCTCGACCCGCTCGGTGGCGGTCGGCGGGCCGGTGAAGGCGATGCCGGCGGACAGCGCCAGCGAGCACGCGAAGGCATTCATCTACGTAGACTCCTAGCGCAATGGCCACCGAAGCGGATACGGCAACGGAAGCTCGCGCATCCGATCGCAAGATCCGCGTGGTCGTTGCCAAGCCCGGCCTGGACGGCCACGATCGCGGCGCCAAGATCATCGCCCGCGCGCTGCGCGATGCCGGCATGGAGGTCATCTACACCGGCCTGCACCAGACCCCGGAGCAGATCGTGGAGACCGTCCTGCAGGAGGACGCCCACGCCGTCGGCCTGTCGATCCTCTCGGGCGCCCACATGACGCTGGTGCCCAAGATCGCCAAGCTGCTGGCCGAGCAGGGCGCCGATGACGTGGTGCTGGTGGTCGGCGGCACGATCCCCGCCGACGACATCCCCGAGCTCAAGGAGCTCGGGGTCGCCGAGATCTTCACGCCGGGCTCTTCGGTGCAGGAGATCGTCGACTACATCACCGAATCCGTCGGCTGAGTGCCGCCGCACCAGGCCGAGTTCGTTCGCAAGCCGCTCCGGGTCACTGATCGGTCGACCCGCACCCTCGATCAGCGGCTGTCGCTGCGGTTCCCGTCGGCCATGGACGCGAGCTTTCGCCTGATCGCCCAGCTGACGCCCGGGTCGCGTATCCGCCAGGCGCTCATGTGGCGCGGCGTGCGGCTCGGAGTGGAGGCCTACAACCGCCGTGACCTCGACGCGGTGGTCATCAACTACCAGCGGGACATCGAGTACTACCCGTATCGCGAGTTCGTCGAGGCGGGGCTCGCGGAGCCGTGTTACCACGGGCCCTCTGGCTATCGGGCCTACATCGAAGCCACGTATGAGGTCTGGGGCACCGGGGTCCGCCTGGAACCGACGGAGCTGATCGACCTGGGCGATCGGTTCGTGCTGCTTGCCGACATGCCGATGCGCGCGCAGGCCAGCGGCATCGCGCTGGCCGAGACCTACGCGGGCATCTCGACGCTGAAGGACGGCAAGGTGATTCGCCAGGACGACTTTCTGAGCCACGCCGAGGCCCTGGCAGCCGCGGGGCTGTAGCCGGCGCTACCCGGTTTGCCCGGTGGTGCGGATCACGATCGCGCGCGCGTACTGGATCACATAGACCTTGGAGCCCCGCCTGCGCAGCACCCTGGCCTCGGCGCGGTAGAAGGCGACCTCGTCGCTGGACGTGGTCACGGGGAACGTGACGGTGTAGTTACCGTCGCGATCGGGCCTGGCGCTGCCGACCCTGCGGTAGCGACCACAGATCAGCCGGCGGATGATCACGTTGTTGCGCCTGCCCAGCACCGACTTCTTGACCCTGCCCTCCACGGTGATGGTGTTCTTGGCCGACTTGACCGACCGCGAGGTCAGCCTCTGCGGAAGCTTCAGCGACTTGGACGTGGCACCGCCCGACCTCGCCCGGTAGCGCACCGAAACGAAGTCAGAGCGCTTGGGCCGGTCGACCGTGGCAGTGAACGCACCTGTGCTGGACGCCGTCACCGTCGTCGTCGTGGTGAAGGCCGAGCTCCGCGCACCCTTCGGGTCGGTCTGAATCGTCACCCTCTTGCCGAACAGTGCCGAGCCGACCAGGCCGGTCAGCTTGACGGTTTTGCGCCTCACGTCGGCTCGCACCAGGCTGATCGCGCGCCGGCCGCAGATCGCCGGGGCGGTTGCGCTCGGCGTCACGAGCGAGGGTGGTTCGGAGGTCGGATTCGACGGTGTGCTGCCGGTATCCGGGTTGGACGGTACGTCGTCCGGGGGCGGCGGACCGCCCCCTCCGCCTCCGCCGCCCGGGCCCCGCAGGCGCGTGACGCCCACGTACTGCTCCTCTTCCGGGTCCGGCGGCGGGGCGATCCGCAGAGCCGTGCGTTCCTCGAATCCGCCTCCGGATGTGTGGGGCACCAGCACCTTGCCGTCGGACTGCAGGGTGGGCTCGCCGATCCGGAGGAACTCGTTGTTCGCGCTGTACTCGAACTCCTTGAATCCGCTGGTGGCGAAGCCGGTGTCGGTATCACCGCCGTTGGTCAGGCCGGCGATGATGCCGTTCGTGGAGCCGTCGTCGTTCCGGCCAGTGGCCAGCACCTTGTTGTCAGGCCGGACGGTCAGGAAGTTGACCTTGACTTCCGGACCGCCGCCGCCGGTGGCGAACGCCAGGCGCGGGTCGGTGATCGTGGCCTTGCCAGCGTCGCCCCAGGAGGTGTCGAGCGTGAGGTCGAGCGCCTTCAGGCGCCAGACGATCCAGTGGTTGTTGCCGTCGGCGGGCAGGACGGGGTTCACGTCTTCGGTCCACACCACGGGGCGCGCCTGGCTGTCCACGGCCAGGTCCACGGGCAGCCCGTCCAGCTCCTCGCTTCCCGCGGCCGGGTCGGCCAGTGTCAGTGTGGCGTCCGCGTTCACGTGAAAGACCTGGGAGCTGCCGTCCACGCCGACGAGGGGGATTATCTCGGGGGGACAGATGCCCACGAGCGCGTACGGGTCACCGGTCGGCCCCAGTTCGAGATCGTTGCCGTAGCTGACGGTTTCGGGCAGCTTGCGCGCGGCTGTCTCCACGACGTCGGCTGGGCCGTACGAGGTCACGAATACCCAATTGTCCTCGCAGTACTCGACGGCTCTGGACGAGTAGTCATGTTGGGGGATGCAGTCCCACAGGGCCGCCACGTCCCCGTTGGCCTTCACCCGCGCCGCGACGACGGCGCCTACGTACTGGGTCACCTCCTGGATCCCGCTCCCGTTCTGCATGTCCGGCTGGCACGGCACCGGGAGCTTCGAGGCCACGTCGTCGGTCTGCAACACGCCGTCGACGTCGAAGTGGTAGCGCAGCAGGATGTCGCCCTGGCCCTCTCCGAAGCTTTCCGGTAGCCCCGCGCCAGGACCCAGAACGTGCCGTCGGCTCAGGATCCGTATGTCCAGGAGCTCGGTGATGGAATGGTCGTTGACCGGGATCGCCTGCACGCTGATCCCATCGCCGCCGAAGCCCGCCGGCTGGCCGTTGGTGTTGAACCGCGTCAGGCGGATCGACTGGCTGGTCTCGCCCGTCCGAACGACCGCTGCGGTCACGCTCGAGCCACCGGTGGTCTCATGGTCGGTGACCGGTCGCGCCCCACCGAGAGAGCTTTCGCCATCGATGAGCGAGTACTGCGTCCCGAACGCGCTGCCGGCGTTGTAGGTCGGGTCGTCGTCGCCGTCCGGGCTGGCCTGGGCTAAGGCGGGCAACGCGGCCAGCAGGGCAGCGACGAGGAATATAAGGAGCGTGAGACGACGCGCAGGCGGGGCCACGCTCTGACGCTACGCCCCCTTGAGCGGGTGCGCCTCACCCCAAAAAGGGGACATGGGGGATACCGGCCCTCACCCGTTGGCCTCCAGCTACCTTCAACGCCATGACCGTGCGCCTGCCGATCGCCCTGACCGTCGTCCTGTCCGCCGCCGCGGTGGCCGCCTGCGGCAGCGAGGCCTCTGACGACACGGCCGCGCCGCCCCCGGCCACCGATACCCGCGCCGAGGACACGGCGCAGGCCGACGGCGGCGCCGCCGGCACGGCGCAGTCAAACAGGCCGCGCACGATCGCCACCGGGCTCCAGGTGCCGTGGGGCATCGACTTCCTGCCCGGCCGCAACGGCGACGCGCTGGTGGCCGAGCGCACCACCGGCCGCATCATCCGCATTCGCCGCCCCGGCGGGAGGAAGTCGGTGATCCATCGCGTCCGCGGCGTGGACACCGGTAACAGCGAGGGTGGTCTGCTGGGCCTGGCCGTGTCGCCCACCTATGCCAAGGACAAGCTCGTCTACGCCTACTACACGCGCGGCGGCGGCAGCGAGAACCGGATCGTGCGCTTCAGGCTCGGCGGCAGGTCACAGAACGTGGTCACCGGCCTGGCGGCGTCCCAGGTCCACAACGGCGGCCGGATCAAGTTCGGTCCTGACGGCAAGCTGTACGCCACCGTCGGTGACGCGGGCAACACCTCCAACGCCCAGAGCCGTAGGTCCCAGAATGGCAAGATCCTGCGCATGAACGGCGACGGCTCGGTGCCGGCGGACAACCCGTTCAAGGGCTCGCGGATCTGGTCGCTGGGCCATCGCAACCCGCAGGGCATCGACTGGGATTCCAAGGGGCGCCTGTGGGCCGCCGAGTTCGGCCAGGACAGAGTCGACGAGGTGAACCTGATCCAGAAGGGCAAGAACTACGGCTGGCCCAACGTTGAGGGCCGCGGCAGCACCCAGGGCGGCAGGTTCGTGAACCCCAAGGTCACCTGGAGCACCTCCGAGTCATCGCCCAGCGGTCTGGCCATCTCCAAGGGCCGCCTGTTCGTGGCCGCGCTTGGCGGCAGGGGCCTGTGGCGCTCACGCCTGAAGGGCCCCAACACCACCAAGCCGTCAAAGCTGTACGCGGGGCGCTATGGGCGGATCCGCACCGTTGTGAAGGCACCCGACGGCACGGTGTGGTTCACCACGTCGAATCGCGACGGCCGCGGCGATCCCAGGCGCGGCGACGACCGTATTCTGCGTATTCGCTGATTCGCCGGGTAGGTAGGCGACTGACTCGTCAGTCAACGAAGGGTTACAATGCCCGACCGGCCCGGCAGGGTCACCCACCGGGCCAGACCCTCCGGTAGGCCCACCCAGTAGAGACCTAAGGAGAACCCTTGAAGATCTGCGTCCTCGTGAAAGAGGTACCTGACGCCGCGGTGGAGAAGCGCATCGATCCCTCGAGCAAGCGCATCGACCGCGGCGGCGAGAAGAACCTGAACCCGTTCGACACCCACGCCATCGAGGCCGCCATGCAGGTCAAGGAAGGCGGCAGCGTGGACGTCGAGGAGGTCGTGGCGGTCACGATGGGGCCCGAGAGCGCCTTCCGTGCCCTGCACAAGGCCGTCTCACTGGGCGCCGACCGGTCGGTGCACCTGACCGACGACGCGCTCGCGGGCTCGGACGTGAACGCCACCGGCTACGCGCTGTCGAAGGTGCTCGAGGCCGAGTCGCCCGACCTGGTCCTGCTGGGCCAGCAGTCAGACGACGGCGAGTGCTACACGATCGGCGCCGTCGTGGCCGACCACCTGAAGATGCCCTCGCTGACGCAGGTGATCAAGATGGACGTCGAGGAAGGCAAGCTGCGCTGCGAGCGCCAGGCCGAGTACGGCTACGACACCGTCGAGATCGCTCTGCCGGCCGTGATCTCCGTAGGAGACGCCATCAACGAGCCGCGCTACCCGTCGCTGAAGGCGATCATGGGCGCGAAGAAGAAGCAGCTCGACACCAAGGCGATCGGCGACGTGGGCATCGAGGCCGACAAGGTCGGCGACGACGGCTCGCGCACCGCGGTCCTGGCGATCAACCCGCCGGAGGAGAAGGCCGCGGGCGAGATCATCGAGGACGAGGACACCGATGAGACGGTCGAGAAGATCGTCAACTGGCTGGACGAAAGGAAGCTGCTGGCATGAGCGGGATCCTGACCTATGCGCTCCACTACGAGGGCGCCTTCAACAAGAACTCGCTCGGTGCCGTTTCCGAGGCCGCGAAGCTGGCCAAGGAGATCGGCGGCGAGGCCGGCGTGCTCGTGCTCGGCGGCGACGACCTGACCGACGACCTGTGCGCCACGCTGGGCAAGTACGGCGCCACCAAGGTCTACCGCGCCAAGGGCGACGAGGGCCTCGGTGCCCCCGTGGTCGATGCGATGGCCAAGGTGATCACCGACGAGGGCTACAGCTACGCCCTGTTCGGCGGCGGCCTGCTGGGCTTCGAGATCGGCGCGGGCCTGACCGCCCGCCTGAACGCCGGCGTGACCATGGAGGTCACCGCGGTCAAGGTTCAGGACGGCAAGCTCGTGGCCGAGCGCCCGATCCTGCAGGACTCGGCCATCGTGGACGTGGACTACGTCTCCGAGCCGGGCATCATCATCGGCCGCCTGAACGCGTTCGACGCCGTCGAAGGTGACGGCAGCGCCGAGGTGGTCGACGTGGACGTGACCTACGAGGAGCACTCGACCAAGGCCACGATGGTCCAGCGCGGCGAGCAGCGCGGCGCCGACGTGAACATCGAGGACGCCGACCTGCTCGTGGCCGGTGGCCGCGGGCTGGGCAAGGCCGAGGGCTTCGAGCAGTGCGAGGCGCTGGCCGAGGCGCTCGGTGGCGCCGTGGCCGCGACCCGCGCGGTCGTGGACGCCGGGTGGTACCCCTACGCCGCCCAGATCGGCCAGACGGGCAAGACCGTCGCGCCGAAGCTGTACCTGGCGGCCGGCATTTCGGGCGCCATCCAGCACAAGGTCGGGATGCAGGCCTCGGAGAACATCGTGGCGATCAACAAGGACCCCAACGCCCCGATCTTCGAGTTCTCCGACCTCGGCATCGTCGGCGATCTGAACAAGATCCTGCCGAAGCTGACCGAGGCAGTGAAGGCGAAGAAGGGCTAAGGAGCGGCACTCGATGGCCACCCGTCACGCACCCAGCGAATATCCGCCTCCCGTCGACTCCCAGAAGGAGTTCATCAAGCGCGAGCTCGATGACGAGGAGGAGCTGATCGAGGTGGGCGTGGCCATCGTGGGCGGTGGCACCGCCGGTCTGGCGTGTGCCAACCGCCTGCTGCAGCTGCTGGCCGACGCGCCCGAGCTGCTGGAGTCGCTGGGCGAGGTGCCCGTGGCCGTGATCGAGAAGGCCAAGACGTGCGGCGGGCACAACCTGTCCGGCGCGGTCATGCGCCCGGGGCCGCTGGAGAAGCTGTACCCCGACATGTCCCGCGAGGAGTGGCGCAAGCAGGGCTTCGCCTACGGCGAGGTCGACAAGGAGGCGGTCTACCTGACGCCCACCAAGAAGACGTCGATCCGGATCCCGCCGCCGCCGCCGTTCAAGAACCACGGCAACGAGGTCATCTCGGTCTCCGAGCTGGCCCGCTACCAGCAGCAGACGGCAGAGGACGGCGGCGCCTACATCCTTACGGAGACCGCCGCCACGCAGCTCGTGGTCGAGGACGGCCAGGTCGTGGGCGTGCGCACCGGCGACAAGGGCCGCGACAAGGAAGGCGAGCCCAAGGGCAACTTCGAGCCCGGCACCGACATCAAGGCCAAGGCCACCGTGCTGGCCGAGGGCTGCTGGGGCCACCTGACCGGCCCCGCCATCCGTGAGTTCGACCTGGGCGACGACCGCGAGCCCCAGACCTGGGAGCTGGGCGTCAAGGAGGTCTGGAAGGTCGCCAAGCCGCTGGACCGCCTGATCCACACGATCGGCCCGTGGCCGGTGTCCACCTCGGCCAAGTACGGCCAGGTCGGCGGCACCTGGATCTACCCGATGAAGGACGAGGAGACCGGTGACGACCTGGTCTCGATCGGCTTCGTGATCGACCTCGAGTACGCCGACGCCACCACCTCGGCCCACGACCTGCTGCAGACGTTCAAGCTGCACCCGCTGGTCAAGAAGATCCTCGAGGGCGGCGAGCGCGTGTCCTGGGGCGCCAAGGCACTCCCGGGCGGCGGCTACTGGTCGATGCCCAAGCTGTCGATGCCCGGCGCCGTGCTGGTCGGCGACTCGGGCGGCATGGTCGACACCGTGTCGCTGAAGGGCGTGCACCACTCGATCAACTCGGGGATGCTGGCCGCCGAGGCCATCTTCGAGTCGCTGAAGAAGGACTCGACCGACTTCAGCGCCTACGAGGACGCGATCGAGAAGTCCGTGACCGGCAAGGAGCTGTGGGAGGTCCGCAACACCCGCCAGCCGTTCAGCAAGGGCTTCTTCCTCGGCGGACCGCTGGTGAACCTGTTCATCGCCACCAAGGGCAAGATCCCGGTGCGCCTGCCCTGGCACAAGCAGGACGAGAAGCAGATGTTCATGGGCAAGACGTCCAAGAAGTATCCGAAGCCGGACGGCAAGTACACGTTCGACAAGCTGTCATCGGTGTACATCTCGGGCAACGCGACCCGCGACGACGCGCCCAACCACATCCGCGTGCAGACAGATGTCCCGCGCGAGGTCGCGGAGACGTGGAAGTGGATGTGCCCCGCCGGGGTCTACGAGATCCCGGAGGACGCGCCCGAAGAGGGCAACGTGGACGTGATCGTGAACTACACGAACTGCATCCAGTGCGGGGCGATCACGGCCAAGGGCGGGCGGTTGACGACGCCCGAGGGCGGCGACGGGCCGCTGTACCAGAACACCTGAGGGCGGCTGGACGCGCCTGGCGGCGTCCTCGGTCGACTCGCCTGCAGAGCAGGCTTCGCTCCCTGCGTCCTAGCCAGCCACGCCCAGCCGCAACTCAGCTGTTCTGGCAAGCCAGAACACCTGAGGCGGCTCGCGACGATTCGAGCCTTAGGTACTCCTAGCCGTACCTCAGATGCGAATCGTCGGACGGCCAGCGCTGGCGGCCTGGCTGCAGGTAATCAGCCGCAGGTGATCAGCTCGCGCTTGTAGCCCGTGTCGCTCTTCTTGAACAGGCCGATCTTGGCGTTGCGGCCGCTGCGGCGCCACTTGCCGCGGTGTGACTTGGAGTAGGCACCGGTCTTGAACTTGATCTTCTTGCCGGAGGTCGAGTACTTGCCCTTCTTGCCGCCGTTCACGCTGTACTTGCCGCCCGAGTGGATGCGCAGGAGGCCGGCGCCCACCAGCCCGGTTCCGTCGATGTACAGGACACAGGGGTACTTGCCCGCGGGCGGCGAGGCCGCCTCGGCGGACGAGGCGGTCAGCGCCAGCAGCGCGGCGGACAGGGCGAGGGCAACTACGCGGGATCGCATCGCGCCACTATGGGTCAACCTGCCGGATCGCGCCACATCAGCCAGATAGTGGGCGCATCGCCGCCCGGCAGCGTCAGCTGGCCTGTGACCCGGAAGCCGTGGCGCTCGTACAGAGCCACGTTCTGCTCGGTGTCGGTCTCCAGGTAGGCCGGCGTCCTGTCGCGGTCGCAGCGTTCCAGCACCGGCGCCATCAGGTGCGGCCCGAATCCCCGGCCCTGCGATGAGGGGTCCACGCCCAGCACCGCCAGGTACCAATGCTGTGGCGTGGTCGGGTGGCGGCCCTCGGTGAGGGCCATCCCGCGAAACATCCGGGGCGTGTGGCGTCCCGCCACGCGCACCGCCCGCGGCAGCAGACGTGCCTGGTCGGCCAGCGGCAGGTGCCAGCGACCCGGTCCCAGCCACAGCGCGGCGCCGTCCAGGTCGTTCGTGGTCAGGCACTCGCCCCGGGGCAACCACACACGCGCCAGCAGCAGCGCGAACAGCAGCTCCAGGTGGTCTTGCCGGGTTGCCGGGTCGCGGAAGACCCAGCTCATGCCCGGGTTGGTGGCGAAGGCCCGGGCCAGCAGCGCTGCTACGCCGGGCACGTCGGCCGGCTCGACCCGCCGCAGGTCCGAGCCGTCGGGCTGCGGCCTCACGCGGCGCGGGCCGCCAGGTAGTCCGCCCGCGCCTGGAAGGTGTCGGTCATCTCGGAGGTCAGCTCCTCCAGGAACTCGTCGCGGTAGGTGGCGTCGGTGAGCACGGCTATGGCGTAGTACAGCGCGGAGAAGGCGCCGATGCCCGACGCCACCGCCAGCAGCTCGGTGGTGACCTGAATGTCCTCACCGAACAGCGGGATCTGGGGGCCGAAGTCGGTGCCGGCCGAGCCGATCCACGACTCGCGCACCTCGGGTCCGATGGCCAGCGCTCCGAACACCACGAAGAAGCCCGCCACCACCAGGGCGACCACCAGGACCTGGAGCGCCTGGCTGACGAACATGACCAGCCCCACGTTCACGCGCTGGCGGCGCTCCAGCGGCGGCTCGGTGCCCACCGCGCGCTCCAGGTTGGCCACCTCGCGCGGCAGCCGGGCGATGATGAAAACCGACCCCAGCGTGGCGAACAGGCCGAAGACCAGGAACAGGAACGCCGTGGGCATGGTCGAGAACACCTGCCACGCCTCGGTGTTCACGAACAGCACCAGCGAGAACAGCAGCAGCAGCGGCAGGGCACGGACCAACAGGACCACGGACGCCATCAGCTGCCCCACCAGCCGGCCCGCCGCCCAGCGCACGATCGACAGCAGCCCGAAGCCCACCACGCCCAGGATCAGTGCCAGCAGCGTCAGGTTGGCCAGCGCCGTCACCAGCGCGCTGGTGGTCTGGCCGCCGAACACGACCGGCAGCACCGCCGGGATGACTACGAAGGCCGCCAGCTCGACGCGGCCCACGTCCTCCGGCACCGCCAGCCACCGCCGCCCGCGCACCCGGTTGAGCACGGCAAACGTCCCAAGCACGATGGCCAACCCGCCCGCCGCCGCGCCCAGGTTGGCCCACAGCGACCAGTCCAGGTCGATCGCCCCCAGCACCTCGCCGATGAACACCAGCGACAGCAACGGCACCGCTCGTGTAAACACGTCGCCGGTCGCGGTGTAATCCTCGATGAAGAGCGGGAGGCCGGCGCGCCGGAATCGGCGTTCGTAGGCGGCTTGCTCGCTCACCGGCCCTATTTCACCCTCGGCGGCGGACGCCGCCCGTATCCATGTCACCCAAACTGCGCTATCCCGGCCACGCCCCCCGCCGCGCCACGGTCGTCGGTGCCGGCTCGTTCGGTACCGCCGTGGCGCTGCTGCTTGAGCGGGCGGGTGTGCGCACCACGCTGCTGTGCCGCAGCGCCGAGCAGGCCGAGCGGCTGAACGCCGACGGCGAGAACCGCCACTACCTGCCCGACGTTCCGCTGCCCCAGGGGCTGAAGGTGCGCGTGCTGGGAAACCACGATGAGCAGTTCCGGCGTTGCGACCTGCTGTTCCTGGCGGTGCCGTCGAAGGGGATGGGCGACGCCCTGCGGCTGATCGGCGAGCAGGGCGTGCCCGACACGGCCGGGGTGGTGTCGATGGCCAAGGGCATGGTGCCGCCCGACGGCACGCCGCCGTCGGTTTCGCTGCTGCGTGCATTCGGCCCCGAGCGCACGGCCTGCGTGGCCGGCCCCGCGCACGCGCGCGAGATGGTGGAGTCGGGCGCGGGCCTGGTCTGTGCATCGCGGTCCGAGGCGCTGGCCCACCGGGTGGCCGAGCTCTTCCAGCGCGCCGGCGTGGTGTGCGAGGTCTCGGACGACCCGGTCGGCGCCGAGCTGGCCGGGGTGGCCAAGAACGCCGCAGCCGTGGCCGTGGGCGCCACCCAGGCGCAGGGGCTCAACGCCGCCGGCATGGCCGCCGCGGACATCTTCCTGGAGGTGCTGGCGCTGGCCCAGGGCGCGGGCGGACAGGCGCGCACGTTCGTGGGCCGCAGCGGCACCGGCGACCTGGTGGCCACGGCGCTGGCGCCGTCCTCGCGCAACCGCAGCGCGGGCGAGCTGCTGGCCCAGGGAGTCCCGGCCCCGGAGATTCCCGAGCGGCTGGGTCAGGCCGTGGAGGCGCTGGAGACGGTGCCGCTGCTGGCCCGGGCGATGGAGCGGGCGGGGGTGGAGGCGCCGGTGGTCTCGGCGCTGTCGCGGCTGATCGACGGCACCCTGCCGCTGGACGACTGGGTGAGCCTGGTGCGCGCCAAGCAGCCGCCGCCGGCGCGGTTCGGCCGTCCGCGCACCTGGTGGCAGCGCCTGAAGGGCTGGTTCAGACGCCGCCGTCTAGACTCATCTGAGCGATGAAGACCGAGATCCATCCCGAATACGTCGAGGCGCATGTGCGCTGTACATGCGGCAACGAGTTCACGACGCGCTCGACCGAGCAGACACTGAACGTGGAGATCTGCTCCAACTGCCATCCGTTCTACACCGGCAAGCAGAAGCTGGTGGACACCGGTGGCCGCGTCGAACGCTTCCGCCGTCGCGCTGCCCGCCGCTCGGGCTGACCCCAGCCCCGGCGCAACTCCGGGCGTTCGGGCTTGTTTCCTGAACCCATGCCGCGCTACGCCCGACCCCTCGCCCTGGCCGCCGCCCTCGCGGCGGTGCTGGCCGCTGCCGTAGTCGGCGCCGCGCTGGTCCAGGCCGCGACGCCCGCCAAGCCGCGTGCGAGGGCGACCCTGACCAGCGCGAAGGTGGTGCAGTGCACCCGGGGTCTGCTTGCCGATCAGCGCCAGGCGACCTTCCGGGCCGGCATGGTCGTGGTGAGGGGAACCGCGCGGATGTCCGTTCGCCTGGCGCTCGAGGAGAGCGTGGCCGGCGGGCGCTTCCGGGCGGTGCCGGCGCCCGGCCTGAAGGTGTGGCGCATGTCGCGCGCCGGCGTGCGGGCTTTCGCCTACCGCCAGCGGGTCAAGGCGCTGGCCGAAGGCTCGGCGTACCGCGTGAGGGTGCAGTACCGCTGGCACCGGCGCGACGGCTCGGTGTTCAAGACCTACCAGCGCCGGTCGAAGGCCTGCCGCCAGACCGACCCGCTGCCCAACCTGCGCGTCCAGCGGATCGGTGGACGCGTAACCGATGCCGACCCCGACAAGGTCCGGTACGGCATCAGCGTGAGCAACCGCGGCGCTGCCTCGGCACCTGCCACCAGGGCGCTGCTCTGGGTGGATGGGGTGGTGGCGGGGCGCGTCGCGGTACCGCCGCTGGCCCCCGGGCAGGTCACGCGCGTGTTCCTGACCGGCTCCAAGTGCGGCACCGGAGTGGGTGCCCAGGCCGACACCGGCCTGGCCGTGCGCGAGTCGGACGAGACCGACAACCTGCGCTCCGCGGCCTGCCCCGCCGACCAATAGCCCGCCGGCCGCCCGATACGCTTACCCGGTGAGCGGCGCCACCAGCAACGGCTCCGCGCCCTCGATGCAGGCCGGGCGCGATCTGCCGGTCGGGGGCCAAGCGGTGCTCGAAGGCGTGATGATGCGCGGCGTCTCCACCTGGGCGGTGGCGGTGCGCAGGCCTACGCCCGAGCAGGTCGAGCACGGCGAGCTGGATCCCAAGGAGGGAGCCAAGGGTGAGATCGAGGTGGTCACCGAGCCGCTGACGTCCTACGCCAAGGCGCACCGGTGGGCGCGACTGCCGGTGCTGCGCGGCGTGGTGGCGCTCGTGGAGTCGCTGAAGATCGGCCTCAGGGCACTGAACATCTCGGCCAACGCCCAGATGCCCGCCGACGAGGCGGGCGAGCGCGAGGAGATCGGCAGCGGCACCTGGATCGGAACGATCATCGTGGCGCTGGCGTTCGCCGTCAGCCTCTTCTTCCTACTGCCCGCCGGGCTGACAAACCTGTTCCAGGATTCGATCCCCAACGGCATCGTGTTCGTGGTGATCGAGAAGCTGGTGCGGATCACGATCTTCCTGGCGTACATCGTGCTGATCTCGCGCCTGCGTGACCTGCGCCGCGTGTTCGAGTACCACGGCGCCGAGCACAAGACGATCTCCTGTTACGAGGCGGGCCTGGACCTGACGCCCGAGAACGCGCAGCGCTTCTCGCGGCTGCACCCGCGCTGCGGCACCAGCTTCCTGCTGATCGTGATGATCGTGGCCATCTTCGTGTTCGCCCCGCTGGGCAAGCTCGACTGGCAGTGGCTGTTCGTATCGCGCGTGGTTGGCATCCCGATCGTGGCCGGCATCGCCTTCGAAGCCATCAAGTGGCTGGGCCGCAACCGCACCAAGCGCTGGGCACAGGTACTCACGTGGCCGGGCCTCCAGCTGCAGCGCCTGACCACGCGCGAGCCCGAGCCGGCGCAGCTGGCGGTGGCCATCGCCGCCCTGGAAGCCGTGCTGGAGCTGGAGGATCCCGCCGAGGCCACCGAGGCGGACCGCGTGGTGATGGAGGTGGGCGCGTGAGCGTGGAGGCCGCCGCCCGTGCGGCCGAGCCCGTGACCTACCCGCCCGAGCCGTGGCAACTGGGCGGGTCGATGCTGCTCACGGTGTTCGCCCTGCCCGCGGCCGCGATGCCGCCTGAGCTGGAGGAGTTCGCGCCGGAGGGCGTGGTGCCGGTCGTGCTGGGCGGGCACGCGCTGGTCGGCGCCGCGCTCGTCCGGTACGCCCCCGGCAGCGTGCTGGAGTACGACGAGCTGCTGGTGTCGGCCCTGGCCCGGCGCGGTCGCAAGCTGGTATCCACGCTTGCGCACATCTGGGTCGACAACCCCCAGTCGGTGGCCGGCGGGCGCGAGCTGTGGGCCATCCCCAAGGGGCTGGCGCACTTCGACCGCCACGGCGACTCGGCGACGGTGGAAGTGGACGGTCGCACCGCCGCGTCGCTTACGGCGAGCACCGGCGGGCGGCTGCTACCGGGCTGGCAGTCGTTCACGCTGACCACGGCGCAGCAGCTTGAGGGCCGCTCCGTCCTGGCTACGAACGCGGCGCGGGCGCACGCCCGCCGGGCCACGATCGACTGGGACTTCCCGGCCGATGGGCCGCTCGCGTACATGAACGCGGGCCGCCAGCTGATGAGCTTCGAGCTGGACGAGATGGGCATCTCGTTCGGGCTCAGCTGCCGGCGGGCCTAACCTCCCAACGATGGTCGAGAAGCTCGTTGAGCAGATCGAGAGCCGGTTCGCCGAGCTCTCGGCGCAGATGTCGGACCCCGAGGTGATCGGGGACCGCGAGCGCTACGCCCAGGTCGGTCGCGCCTGGCGCGGCCTGCAGCACGCCAGCGAGTTGGCCGAGCAGTGGCGCCGCGCCGCGTCGGACGCCGCGGGCGCGCGCGAGATGCTGGCGGACGGCGAGGACGCCGAGATCCGCGAGCTGCTGAGCACTTCCGAGGCGCGCCTGGCCGAGCTGGACGAGGAGATCCGGCTGGCCATGGTCGAGTCCGACCCCAATGACGACAAGAACGTGATCGTCGAGATCCGCGGCGGCGCCGGCGGCGAGGAGGGTGGCCTGTTCGCGGGCGACCTGTTCCGCATGCTCAGCCGCTACGCCGAGCGGCGCGGGTTCGCCACCGAGGAGCTGTCGGTGGCCGACGGCGACTACACGTTCGCTGTCAAGGGCGACGGCGCCTACAGCGTGTTCAAGCACGAGGGCGGCACCCATCGCGTGCAGCGGGTGCCCGAGACCGAGTCCCAGGGGCGCATCCACACCTCCACCGCCACGGTGGCGGTGCTGCCCGAGGCCGAGGACGTGGAGGTGCAGGTCAACGACAACGACCTCCAGATCGACGTCTACCGCTCCTCCGGCCCGGGCGGGCAGTCGGTGAACACCACCGACTCGGCGGTGCGGATCACGCACAAGCCGACCGGGCTGGTGGTGTCGATGCAGGACGAGAAGTCCCAGCTGCAGAACCGCGAGCGGGCCATGCGCGTGCTGCGCGCGCGGCTGTACGAGCAGGAGCTGGCGGCCCAGCAGGCCGAGCAGGCGCAGGACCGCCGCTCGCAGGTGGGCACGGGCGAGCGCTCGGAGAAGATCCGCACCTACAACTTCCCCCAAGATCGTGTGACCGACCACCGCGTGAAGCTGACCAAGGGCGAGGTTGCGCGCGTGCTCGGTGGCGAGCTGGACGAGTTCACCAACGCGCTCGAGGCGGAGGAGAAGCGCCTCAAACTGGAAGACGCCTCGCTCGCGCCCGCGGAGTGAGGGCCTCCGACGCACTCGGCGGAGCGGTGGACGCCCTGCGGGCGGCCGGCTGTGACACGCCGGACCTGGACGCCGAGGTGCTGATCGCCGACGCGATGGGGGTGGACCGCGGTGCGCTTGTGGCCGACCGCGAGCAGCCGATCGTGCCGGCCGCTGCGCGGCTGGTCGGCGAGCGCATCCGGCGCCGCCTGCAGCGCGAGCCGGTGGCCTACATCCTGGGTCGCAAGGGCTTTCGCTTCGTAGAGCTGGCGGTGGACGCGCGCGTGCTGATCCCGCGTCCCGAGACCGAGCTGCTGGTGGAGCTGGCGCTGGCGCGGCCCGACGGCGCGGCGGTGCACGACGTCGGCACCGGCAGCGGGGCGGTGGCGCTTGCGCTGGCCTCCGAGCGGCCCGGCCTGCGCGTCAGCGCCTCCGACGCCTCGGCCGAGGCGGTGGTGGTGGCCCAAGCCAACGCGGCGCGGCTGGGGCTGGACGTGCCGATCACACACGAGCCGGGACTGCCCGCCGGCACCTACGACCTGGTGGTGGCCAACCTGCCCTACGTCTCCGAGGCCGAGTACGCACGGCTGGCGCCGGAGATCCGGAAGTTCGAGCCACGTGGCGCGCTGGTGTCCGGCGCCGACGGCCTGGACGCCATCCGGGCGCTGGTGCGTGAGGCACCGGCCGGCACCCGCGTTGCGCTGGAGCACGGCACCGAGCAGGGGGAGGCCGTGCGCGCGCTGCTGGCCGGCGCCGCCACCCACCGCGACCTGGCCGGCCACGAACGCGTGACGGTGGGGGAGGTGCCGTGACCGCGGAGGGTTGGTCGGAGACGGCGTGCTTGCGCCGGCGTCCGCGGCGGGTCAAGCGAACACCTTGGCTGGGTAGGGAGAGGGTTCGTAACGTCCCCCATTCCTGTGCTGCACAGGACAGGCCATAACGTGGCAATCGAGCGTCCAGCCGCGCCGATTGCAATGAACCTGGACGTTTTCGTCCACATGCGGTCACTCGACAACTTCCCGACGCCGCGTGCCATCGAGGTGGATGGGTGGGCGCCGTGACCGCCGAGCAGGTCGAGACGTTCCGCCGCTGCATGTCGGTGGGCGGGGTCGCGCTGTTTCCCACGGACACCGTCTACGGGCTGGCCACCGAGCCCGAGTCCGACGAAGGCGTGCGCCGGCTGTATGGGCTCAAGGGGCGGGTGCCCGACAAGCCTGCCGCGGTCATGTTCTTCGACCTGGACCTGGCGCTGGCGGCGGTGCCCGAGCTGGGCCCGAGCACCGCCGCGGCGCTGCGCGCGCTGTTGCCCGCCGCGATCACCGCGGTTGTTCCCAACCCGGCGCGGCGGTACCCGCTGGCGTGCGGCCCTGAGCCTGAGAAGCTGGGTCTGCGCGTGCCGCGCCTGGACGGCGCGCTGGCGCCGCTGGCCGCCGTTCGCTGGCCCGTGCTCCAGTCGAGCGCCAACCGAGCGGGCGGTGCGGACGTGCGCCGGCTCGAGGACGTGGAGCCTGCCGTGGCGGCCGGCGTGGACCTGGCACTCGACGGCGGCGAGCTGCCGGGCACGGCGTCCACCGTGCTGGACCTGACCGACTACGAGCGGGACGGCGCCCATCGCGTCCTGCGCGGCGGGGCGGTGCCGGCGGACGCGATCGCGTCCGCGCTCAGCTGAGCGGCGCCGTCGCGAGCCCCCGTGTACCCGGTCCGGGGACCTTTGCGCCACCCCCCTAGATGCGAGCGGGTGCCAATTACAGACGCATGGTTGCAGCAAATGGCACGAACCTGATAGACCCCGGAGAGAGGCATCTTCGACTGGGGGAGTAGGCGAGATGTGCCTGGCAATTCCAGGCCAGATTTTGGAGGTCGTCGACGAGGCGAATCGCCTCGCCAAGGTCGACGTGGCCGGTGTCCACCGCAACGTGAACATCGGCCTGTTGGACGACGAGGGCGGCGTCGGGGCCGGCGACTGGGTCCTGATCCACGTGGGCTTCGCCATGTCGAAGGTCAACGAGGAGGAGGCCCTGACCACGCGTAGCCAGCTCGTGGCCATGGGCGCGGACTACGAGCAGGAGCTCGAAGAGCTCAAGGCCAGCGTGATCGAATGAACGTTCCCGCGTGCGAGCCCGGTTGCATCACCTGCGGTGATGTGGCGGTGCCGCTGCGGGTGCTGCAAGTGGACATCGAGCGCGAGTTGGCGTTGTGCCAGGACGAGGAGGGGCGCAAGGAGACGGTGGAGATCGCCCTAGTGGCCCCGGTGACCGCCGGCGACGAAGTACTGGTGCACGCGGGGACCGCCATCGCATGAAATACGTGGACGAGTTCCGTGACCCCGAGCTCGGCCGCGCGCTCGCGGGCGAGATCCTCCAGCTGGTCGAGCCCGGCCGCCACTACAAGCTGATGGAGGTGTGCGGCGGGCACACGCACTCGATCTACAAGTTCGGGATCGACGACCTGCTGCCCGAGAACGTGGAGCTGGTGCACGGCCCCGGCTGCCCGGTGTGCGTGATCCCGATGGGCCGGGTAGACGACGGCATCGCGATGGCCCACCAGCCCGGTGTGATCTTCACCTGCTTCGGCGACATGATGCGTATCCCCGGCTCTGACGGCTCGCTGCTGGACGCCAAGGCCGAGGGCGCCGACATCCGCATGGTCTACTCGCCGCTGGACGCGCTGCGGATCGCCAAGCAGAACCCCGACCGCCAGGTCGTGTTCTTCGCCATCGGGTTCGAGACCACGGCGCCGTCCACGGCGCTGACGCTCAAGCGCGCGAAGGCCGAGGGCGTGCCCAACTTCTCGGTCATGTGCAACCACGTGACCATCGTGCCGCCGCTGCGGGCGCTGCTGGACTCGCCCGACCTGCGCCTGGACGGCTTCATCGGGCCCGGCCACGTGTCCACGGTGGTGGGCGCCCGCCCGTTCGAGTTCATCCCGGCCGACTACAAGCGGCCGATCGTGGTGTCGGGCTTCGAGCCGCTGGACGTGCTCCAGGGCGTGCAGATGATCCTCAAGCAGCTGGCCGAAGGTCGCTGCGAGGTCGAGAACCAGTACACGCGCGTGGTGCCCTACGAGGGCAATCTGCGCGCGCTGGAGGTCATGTCCGAGGTGTTCGCGCTTCGCCCCCACTTCGAGTGGCGCGGGCTGGGCTTCATCAGCCAGAGCGGGCTGAAGCTGAGCGAGGCCTACGCCGACTTCGACGCCGAGCAGCGCTGGGAGGTGCCGGGCATCCGCGTGGCCGACCCCAAGGCGTGCCAGTGCGGCGAGGTGCTCAAGGGCGTGATCAAGCCGTTCGAGTGCAAGGTGTTCGGGACCGCGTGCACGCCGGAGCGGCCGATCGGCACGTGCATGGTCTCCAGCGAGGGGGCCTGTGCTGCCTACTACAACTTCGGGCGCTTCGCCCGCGAGCGAGAGGTGGTCTGATGGCCGCCCGGGACGCGGTCTCCGAAAGGGAGTCCAAGGTCCTGGGCATCATCGAAACGGCGCGTGCCAAGCAGGGCAAGTTCCGTGACCAGCACGTGACGATGTCGCATGGGGCGGGCGGCAAGGCCACCCAGTCGATGATCGAGGGGCTGTTCGTGCCCGCGTTCGGCGGCGAGACGCTGGCCGCGATGGGCGACGCCGGCGCGGTGGCCGACGGCATGGTCATGACCACCGACAGCTTCGTGGTCAAGCCGATCCGCTTCCCCGGCGGCTCGATCGGCGAGCTGGCCGTGAACGGCACGGTGAACGACCTGGCGGTTTCGGGTGCCAAGCCGCTGGCGCTCAGCCTGTCGCTGATCCTTGAGGAGGGACTTTCGTCCGACACGCTGCGCGAGGAGGTCGAGGCCATCGCCTCCGCCGCGCGCGATGCGGACGTGCAGATCGTGGCCGGGGACACCAAGGTCGTGGAGCGTGGCCACGCCGACTCCATATACGCCATTACGACCGGCGTTGGAAAGACGGACCCGCGTGCCTCGTTGTCCCCGGCTGCCCTTCGTCCCGGAGACCGCATCCTGGTCTCCGGCAGGGTTGGCGACCACGGCACCGCGATCATGCTCGCGCGCGGAGAGTTCGAGCTGGGCGGCGCGGAGATCGAGTCCGACACGTGCTGTCTGTGGCCCGCGGTCGACGCGCTGCTGGAGGAGTCGGGCCCTCACCTGCGCTGCATGCGCGACGCCACCCGCGGCGGTGTGGCGTCGGTGCTCAACGAGCTGGCGCGTGCCTCGAACGTGGCAATGCTGGTGCGCGAGGCGGCGGTGCCGGTGCACCCGGCGGTGGCCGGGGCGGCGGAGATCCTGGGCATCGACCCGATGTACGTGGCAAACGAGGGCAAGTTCGTCGCATTCGTGGACCCCGAGCACGCGGACGCGGCGCTGGTGGCGCTGCGCGACGTGCCCGGCTGCGAGGACGCGGCAGAGATAGGTGAGGTCAGGACCGAGCCCCCGGGGATGGTGCTCGTGGAGACCGGATTTGGCGGCAAGAGGGTGATGGACCAACTGGTGGGGGACCCCCTGCCGCGGATTTGTTGAGGAGAGGAGCCCGAAGTGGCTACACCGATGGAGTTCGTACCGAATCAGAACGCTACGGAAGCGGTCACGGCGCATGTGATCTGGATGACCACGGGACTGTCCTGCGACGGCGATTCGGTGGCCATGACCTCGGCCACCAACCCCAGCTTGGAGGACATCGTCCAGGGGATCATCCCCGGCATGCCGCGGGTGGTGGTGCACAACCCCGTGCTCGCGTACGAGGTCGGCGCCGAGTTCATGGAGGCCTGGTACCAGGCCGAGCGCGGCGAGCTGGACCCGTTCGTGCTGGTCGTGGAAGGCTCGATCCCCAACGAGGAGCTGACCGGCGAGGGCCACTTCTCGGGCATGGGCGACAACCCCGAGACCGGTCAGCCGATCACGACCAACGAGTGGGTCGACCGGCTGGCGCCCAAGGCGGCGGCGGTCGTGGCCGTGGGCACCTGTGCGACCTACGGCGGCATCCCCGCGATGAAGAACAACCCAACCGGCGCGATGGGCCTGCCCGACTACCTGGGCTGGGACTGGAAGTCCTCCGCCGGCCTGCCGGTGGTGTGCATCCCCGGCTGCCCCGCGCAGCCGGACAACATGACCGAGGCGCTGCTGATGCTCGTCCTGCACCTGGGAGGCCTGGCTCCGGTCCCCGAGCTGGACGACCAGTTGCGCCCCGCCTGGCTGTTCGGCCGCACGGCACACGAGGGTTGTAACCGCGCGGCGTTCTACGAACAGGGCGATTTCGCCACCGAGTACGGCTCGGACCATCGCTGCCTGGTCAAGCTGGGCTGCAAGGGCCCCGTGGTCAAGTGCAACGTGCCCTACCGCGGCTGGATCAACGGGATCGGAGGCTGCCCCAACGTGGGGGGCATCTGCATGGCGTGCACGATGCCCGGCTTCCCCGACAAGTACATGCCGTTCATGGACGAAGACCCCAACGCCAAGCTCTCGTCCAACCTGGCCAAGTTCAGCTACGGGCCGCTCCTGCGCTGGGGCCGGAGGCGGTCGGTAAGGACCAAGTTCGACAAGGAACCCGAGTGGCGCAAGAAGGGCAGCACGCTGACCACCGGGTACCAGAAGCGCTGGTAGGCGCGGAGAGCCGAGGGAGATAGAGCCATGAGCACCGTAGAGACGCCCCGTGACCAGAAGGTCATGGTCAAGGAGATGTCGTGGGACCCGATCACGCGGATCGTCGGGTCGCTGGGCATCCACACGGAGATCGACTTCACCAATAAGCAGGTTCTGAAGTGCTACTCCACGTCGATGATCTTTCGCGGCTTCGACATCTTCATGAAGGGGATCGACCCGCGCGACGCGCACTTCATAACCAGCCGGATCTGCGGCATCTGCGGTGACAACCACTGCACCTGCTCGTGCCTGAACCAGAACATGGCGTACTCGGTCAAGCCGCCGAAGCTGGGCGACTACGCGTACAACATCGCCGAGGCCGCCGACTTCATCTTCGACCACGCGATCTTCAACGATTGCATGGCGAACGTGGACTGGTGCGAGCAGATGGTCGGCGAGACCAACCCGGCGGTGCTGGAGAAGGCCAATGCCACGCCGGCGCCCAACGCCAATATCCACGGCTACCGGACGATCGGCGACATCATGCGGTCGCTGAACCCGTTCACCGGCGACTTCTATCTGGAGACGCTGCACGTGGCCCGTTACACGCGCGAGATGTACTGCCTGTTCGGCGGGCGCCACACGCACCCGTCCACGATCATGCCGGGCGGCGTCTCGGCGGACATCACCATGCAGACGTGCTCGGAGTACTACATCCGCCTGATGCGGTACTTCGACTACGTCAAGCGGTCGGTGCCGCTGCACGACGACCTGTACGACTTCTGGCTGGAGGCGCTGCCGGGGTACGACATGGTCGGCTTCCGCGAGACCAACCTGGTCAACTGGGGCTGCTTCGACGACCCCGACTACGTCGACTACGACTACAAGAACATGACCGAGTGGGGCCGCAAGCGCTTCGTCACGCCCGGCGTGGCCATCAACGGCGAGCTGATCTCGACCGACCTGGTCGAGATCAACCTGATGATCCGCATCCTGCTGGGCAGCTCGTACTTCGACGGCTGGGAGAACGAGCGCACCTACGTGGACAAGGACCCGCTGGGCAATCCGGTCTCCAAGGACCACCCGTGGAACAAGACCACCCTGCCCAAGCCGCAGAAGCGGGACTTCACGGACAAGTACAGCTGGGTCACGTCGCCGCGCATCTACGACAAGCGCACCGACACCCACGTCTGCTGTGACACCGGCGGCGGGCCGTTCGCGCGCCAGTGGTGCACGGCCAAGGCGGGGCTGGTGGACCTGGGCTTCATCAAGGCCACGGGCAACTCGATCGAGATGACCATCCCGAAGACGCCCAATCATCCCGAGATGGACATGGAGTGGAAGGTGCCGGAGAAGTCCAACGCCATCGAGCGTGACCGGGCACGGACCTACCACCAGGCCTATTCGGCGCTGGTGGCGTTCCACAACCTCCAGGGCGCCATGGGCGAGATCAAGGCCGGGCGGACCAAGTCCTGGAAGGAGTTCAAGGTGCCGCAGGACGCGGTAAGCGTGGGCTTCCACGAGGCGGCCCGGGGCGTGCTGAGCCACCACATGGTCATCGAGGGCGGCAGGATCGCCAACTACCAGCCGTTCCCACCCACACCCTGGAACGCCAGCGTCCGTGACAAGTTCGGCACGCCCGGCCCGTACGAGGATTCGGTGCAGAACACACCGATCTTCGAGGAGAACGGGCCGGACAAGTTCAAGGGCGTGGACATCATGCGCGCCGTGCGCAGCTTCGATCCCTGCCTGCCGTGCGGCGTGCACATGTACGACGGCAAGGGCAAGGTGCGCAAGGTCCAGCACACACCCACGGCGATGTCATGACCGAGCGCGTAACCGTGCTGGACCTGATGGGACAGGCATCGGAGTCTGTCCCCCGGATCGGTGCGGCGGCGGAGCCCCAGGCTTCGCCGCCGCCAGAAGAGTCCCTGGACGCCCGGGTCGACCGGCTCTCGCAGGAGCTGGAGAGCGTGCCCGAGCCCGGCCGCTCGGTGGCCGAGGAGTTGCTGTCGGCTGTGCTGGCCATGCACGGCGAGGCGCTGGGGCGCATCCGTGACCTGATCGACGACGACACCGCGCAACGGCTCCTGGCCGATCCGGCGGTGGCCGGCGTGCTGCTGATCCACGACATGTACCCCGTGTCGCTGGAGGAGCGCGTGGTGGAGGCGCTGGACAGCGTGCGGCCCTACATGGAGTCGCACGGGGGCAACGTGGAGCTGCTGGGCGTGGACGACGGCGTGGCCCGGCTCAAGCTCGACGGCAGCTGCCACGGCTGCGCGGCGTCCGCGTCCACGCTGGAGCTGGCCATCAAGAAGGCCCTGGACGAGACGGCCCCCGACCTGCTGGACGTGGTTCTGGAGGGCGAGGACGAGCCACCGGACCACGGCCCGCCAATCGGCGGCACCGCGCTGCCCATGGCGGGCAAGGTCGGAGGATGGGCCGAGGTCGACGGGCTCGGCGCGCTGGGCGAGGGGTCCACGACCACCGTGTTCGCCGGTGACGGCGAGGTCATGGTGGCCAACGTGAACGGCACCCTCCTGGCCTACCGAAATCAGTGCGCCGCCTGCGGGTCGCCGCTGGCAGGGGTCACGGTGTCCTCCGGCATCCTCGGCTGCCCGTCCTGCTCGACCCGCTTCGACCTACCGCGGGCGGGGCGCGGGGTGGACGACGAGTCCGCGCAGCTGGGACCCGTGCCGCTCTTGCGGGAGGGCGACGACCGAGTCCGGATCGCCCAGGGCGCATGAGCGGCGTCGCCCGGCTCCGCCGTCTGGCGGCGGCCGGCTCGTCCAGCACCGCCGCGCGACCGGCCGTGCCCGAAGGCGAGCGCTGTGACATCTGCGGGCGCGGAATCGAGGAGGACCACCGCCACCTGCTGCACCTGGGCGAGCGGCGGATCGAGTGCGCGTGCGAGGCCTGCATCGCCATGCGCGCGGGCGCGGACGAGTACCGGCCGGTCGGCACGCGCGTGGCGTGGCTGCCCGACCTGGTCCTGGACGACGAGCGCTGGGCCTCGTTCGGCATCCCGATCGGGCTGGCGTTCTTCATGCGCAGCACGATCTCCGACGGCGTGGTGGCCATGTACCCCAGTCCCGCCGGGCCGACCGAGTCCGAGCTGGACCTGTCGGCCTGGGACCGGTTGGTTGCGGACAACCCGGTGCTGACCACGCTGGAGCCGGACGTGGAGGGCCTGATCGTGGACCGCAAGGCCACGCCGCACCGGCACGCGATCGCGCCCATCGACGAGTGCTACAAGCTCGTGGGCATCGTCAAGGCATCGTGGGAGGGCATCTCGGGCGGCCCGGCGCTGGAGGGCGCGCTGGACGGATTCTTCGCCGAGCTGGAGGCGCGCGGGTGAGCGTCTCCGTGGCAGCGCCGGCGCTGGAGTTCGGTGTCCTGGACGCCCGCGGCGAGCGCAACTCGGCGGCGCCGCTGCTGCGCTTCGACGCCCACGTGGCCGAGGAGTCGGGCCACGAGGTGTTCACGATCGCGCTGTCGGTCCAGATCATGTTCGAGCCGGCCAAGCGCTCGTACGACGCTCGGACCAAGGAGCGCCTGGTGGAGATGTTCGGCGCGCCGGAGCGCTGGCCCCAGACCACCAACAACTTCCTCTGGGCCGAGGTGGACGTGCTGCTGCCCGCGTTCACCGGCGCCACCGGCTTCCGCATCCCGCTGGCGTGCACCTTCGACATGGAGATCGCGGCGGCCAAGTACCTGTACTCGCTGCCGGACGGCCACGTGCCGCTGCTGTTCAACTTCACCGGCAGCGTCTTCTACCGCGGCGAGGACGGGCGGATCCAGGTCGCCAAGGTCCCATGGGACCGTTCGGCCCGCTACGAGATGCCGGTCGCGACGTGGCGCGACCTGATGGCCGCGCACTACCCGAACGGGTCGTGGGTGCGGCTCGGCGACGAGACCATGGAGACGCTGGCGGCGCGCAAGGCGGCGGAGGGGCTGCCCACCTACGACATGGTCGTGGCGAAGCTGCTCGAGGAGGGCTCGTGAGCCAGGTCGACGAGCTGGTCGAGTCGCTGCTCTATGAGGGCTACGCGCTCTACCCGTACACGCCCGACGCCACCAAGAACGCCACGCCCACGCCGTTCGGCATCGTGTACGCCCCGGCCTACGCCGAAGCCCTGCCCTCCGCCCACGACCACCTGCGGCTGGACTGCGCGCTTACGGCGGACACCGGCGTGACCCCGCGCGCGACCGTGCGCTTCCTGCAGTCACAGGGCGAGCGCCACCGCGCGCTGGAGCGGACGATCGAGATCGACGGCCCCGGTGAGGCGATCCCGTTCGACTTCGAGGGCCTGACCGGTCGTGTGCGCATGCGCCTCGACCCGATGCCGCGTGGACTTCAGCGTGTCCGGGTCTGCGTGCACAACGAGACGCCCATGTCTGACGCCGATGTGGATCGTGCCGAGGCGCTGCGCTTCGCGCTGCTGTCCACCCACGTCGTGGTCACGGCGCCCGGCGGGCGCTTCGTGTCCCCGCTCGAGACGCCCGAGCTGAGCAGCGTCAACACCTTCCCGGTGCTGGCCACCGAGGCCGACGACACGGTCGTGGGCGCGGCCATCGTGCTGCCCGACCATCCCCAGATCGCGCCCCAGAGCCGGGGCAACCTGTTCGACGGCACCGAGATCGAGGAGGCCCTGCTGCTGCACGTGCACGCGCTCAGCGACGACGAGCGCGACGCGATCGCCGACCAGGACCCGGCGGTGCGGGAGATGATCGAGCGGGCCGCCGCCACGACCGGCGAGGACGTGATGGCGCTGCACGGGGTGATGCGCCCGTCCGAGCAGCTGACGCCGCCGCAGCCGCCGGCGCGCCTGCCCGAGTTGACCGGCGACGACCAGATCGCGGTCGGCGACCACACCTACCGCAAGGGCGGCAAGGTCAAGCTCAACCCCGGCGACGGCAGCGACCCCTACGACCTGATGGTGCGCGGCAGGACGGCCACGATCGAGCGCATCCTGCATGACGTGGACGGCCGGCTGTACTTCGCCGTAACCGTGGACGACGATCCCGGCCAGGACCTGCTGCGCGACACCAACCGGTTCCTGTACTTCTTCAGCGAGGAGATCCTCCCGGCATGATCGAACCCATTCTCGTAGCCGGCATCGGCAACATGTGGTTGCAGGACGACGGCTTCGGCAGCGAGGTCGTCAAGCGCCTGGAGCAGCGTGAGCTGCCCGAGGGCGTGTCGGTGTTCGACTTCGGCACCGGCGGGCTGGACCTGGCCTACGAGGTCATGCGCGGCTACGGCGGGCTGATCCTGGTGGACACCAGCCGCCAGGGTGGCGAGCCGGGCACGTTGTACGTGATGGAGCCCGACCAGGAGGAGATCAAGGGCGGCTTCGAGGACGGCGAGAACATCAACCCGCACGCAATGGACCCCCAGACCGTGCTGCGCTTCGTGAACGCGGTGGGCGGCTGGCCGGGCAAGGTGGTGGTCGTGGCGTGTGAGCCGCTGACCGTGGAGGAGATGGGGCTGGGGCTCAGCGCCGAGGTAGAGGGCGCCGTGGACAATGCGATCGACGTGGTTCTGGAGCAGGTGGAGGAGCTGCGCAGTGCACGAGCTGAGCCTCAGTAGCGCCGTTCTGGACACCGTGCTGCGCCACGCCGACGGGCGCAAGGTCAACCGGGTCGACCTGACCGTGGGCGCGATGCGTCAGGTCGTGCCGGCCTCGCTGGAGTTCTACTGGGGCATCGTGGCCCGCGACACCGAGTGCGAGGGCGCGACCCTGGCGCTGGAGCTGGTAGATGCGCGGCTGGCCTGCGGCGCCTGCGACCAGCAGGAGTGGACGCTGGACCAGCCCGTGTTTCGCTGTCCCGGCTGTGGCGGCTCGGACGTGAAGGTGCTCACCGGCGAGGAGTTCTTCGTGGAGTCGATCGACGTCGAGGACAAGGAGACGGCATGCACCGCACCAAGGTGAAGGTGGCCGAGGAGGCCCTGGACGCGAACACCACGATCGCCCACGCCAACCGCTCGGACTTCGACCGCGAGTCGGTGGCCGTGGTCAACCTGATGAGCGCTCCGGGCGCGGGCAAGACCACGCTGCTGGAGTCGGTGCTGGGTGACCTCGGCGACGTGCGCGTGGGGGTGCTGGAGGGCGACGTGCAGGGCTCCCTGGACGCCGATCGTCTGACCGCACTGCATATCCCGGTGGTGCAGCTGAACACCGACGGCGGCTTCGGCGGCGAGTGCCACCTGGACGCCAACATGGTTCGCACCGCGCTGCCCGACCTGCCGCTGGACAGGATCGACCTGCTGGTGATCGAGAACGTGGGCAACCTGGTGTGCCCGGCAGAGTTCCGCGTGGGCGAGGACGCCAAGGCGATGGTCTGCTCGGTCACCGAGGGCGAGGACAAGCCGCTGAAGTACCCCCTGATGTTCCGGACCTGCGAGCTGGTGGTGGTGAACAAGATCGACCTGCTGCCCCACCTGGACTACGACCTGGACAAGCTGCGCGCCAACATCCGCTCGGTGAACCCCGACGCCGAGGTCATCGAGACAAGCGCCAAGACGGGCGAGGGGGTGGAGCGCTTCCGGCACTGGCTGCTGCACGAGGTCGATCACGCGCTCGGACGCGAGCACGCGCACGCGTGAACTGGTTTGCGGAGGAGGCCGATCCGCTGGCCCGGCTGTGCCGGGAGATGGCGGAGCGGTTCGCGCGTGGCGGCCGGCTGATCGCCACCGGCACGTCGCCACAGGCGCGCTCGGACGCGCGCCATGTGGCCGTGGAGTTCGTGCATCCGGTGATCGTGGGAAAGCGGGCGTTGCCGGCGCTGGCCCTGACCGCCGAGGGTGGGCCCCTGGAGCGCCAGGTCGAGCTCACTGCCGAGCCCGACGACATGCTCATGGCGTTCGACCCCGAGGGCGTAGATCTGGCGCGGCGGCGTGGTTGCCTGATCATCACGTTCGACCCGCCGACCGCCGACCCGTTCGAGGCCCAGGAGCTGGTCGAGACCGCCTACCACCTGCTGTGGGAGCTGGTGCACGTGTTCTTCGAGCACGAGTCGCGCACCACGCACGACACCGGCGCGTCGAGCTTCCTCTACCCGTTCCTGGGGGCAAAGGCCGAGACCGACGTGGACGCGGTGCTGGCCGACGTGGCCGCGTCGGTGGTGGCCAAGGGCGACGAGATCGCCGCGCTGCGGGCCGCGACCCTGGCCGAGGGCGAGCCGGTGCTCGCCGCGGCCGCGGCCGAGCTGCGTGGACGCCTGGACCGCGGTGGGCGGCTGCTGTGCATCGGCAACGGCGGCTCGGCCACAGACGCCATGGACGCCGTTGCCGACATGCGCTTCCCGCCGAACGGCTGGCGGCCCGAGCCGGCGCAGGACCTCACGGAGGACACGGCCGTGATCACCGCCGTGGCCAACGACATCGGCGCCGAGGCCATCTTCACCCGCCAGGTGATCGCCCACGGGCGCGCCGATGACGTGCTGCTGGCGCAGTCCACCAGCGGCAACTCGGCCAACGTGATCGCGGCGCTGGCCGAGGCGCGCGGGCGGGGTCTGGCCACGATCGCGATGGTGGGTTACGACGGCGGCCGAATCGCGGAGGAGGGGCTGGCCGACTTCGTGCTGGTGGTCCGCTGCGAGCACATCCCGCGGATCCAGGAGGCCCAGGCCACCGCCTGGCACGCGCTGAGGCGGCTGTTGGAGGGCCTCCGGGAAGGGCGGGACGCCGATGACCCGGCGCGTGCGGGCGCGCGTTGAGGGGGTAGTCCAGGGGGTCGGCTACCGGCCGTTCGTGTACCGGCTCGCGGGAGAGCTGGGGCTGGACGGCTGGGTGCTCAACGACTCGCGCGGGGTGCTGGTCGAGGCCCAGGGCGACGGCCCGGTGATCGACGACTTCGTTGGCCGTCTAACCACCGATGCGCCGCCGCTGGCCACCGTCGAGCGCGTGCTGCCCGAGGAGATCGAGCCCGTGGGCGCCAACGGATTCGAGATCCGGGGCAGCGAAGATGGTGAGCCCGAGGCCCTGGTGTCGCCCGATGCGGCCACCTGCCTGGACTGTCTGGTGGAGGTGCTGGACCCCGCCGACCGCCGCCACGGCTATCCGTTCGCCAACTGCACCAACTGCGGGCCCCGGTTCACGATCGTCACCGGCGTGCCCTACGACCGGCCGCTGACGACCATGGCCGGCTTTCGCGATGTGCGCCGCGTGCCAAGCCGAGTACGACGACCCGGGCGAGCGTCGCTTCCACGCCCAGCCCAACGCCTGTCCGAAGTGCGGGCCGGAGCTCTCGCTCCCGGTCGCGGACGTGGCGGCGGCCCTCGACGGTGGCCAGGTCGTGGCGCTGAAGGGCCTGGGTGGTTATCACCTGGCATGCCGCGCCGACCACCAGGGGGCCACGGCGGCGCTGCGGGCGCGCAAGCATCGCGAGGACAAGCCGTTCGCGCTGATGGCGCTCGATCTGGACGGCGCCCGGGCGCTGGTGGAGCTGACGGCCGGGGAGGAGGAGTTGCTGACCGGGCGGGAGCGGCCGATCGTGATCGCCCGTCGGCTTGCGGGCGCCCGCGTGGCCGACGCGGTGGCGCCGGGCGCGCCCGACCTGGGCGTGATGCTGCCCTACACGCCGCTTCACCACCTCTTGCTGGCCGAGGTCGGCGGGCCACTGGTCATGACCAGCGCCAACGTCTCCGACGAGCCGATCGCCTACCGCGACGACGACGCCCGCGATCGCCTGGACGGGATCGCCGATTTGCTGGTCAGCCACGACCGTCCGATCCACATCCGCACCGACGACTCGGTGGTGCGTTCGACGGCGCTCGGGCCGCTGATGGTGCGACGTTCGCGCGGGTACGTGCCGGCCAGCCTGGCGCTCCCGGTCCCGGCGCGGGTGCCCATCACCGCGTACGGCGCGGAGCTCAAGAGCACGATCTGCGTGGCCAAGGGCACGCGCGCCTGGCCCTCGCACCACATCGGCGACCTGGAGAACTGGGAGACGCTGCGCTCGTTCCGGGAGGCGATCGAGCACTTCGAGCGGGTGTTCGCGGTCAGGCCCGAGGTCGTGGCCCACGACATGCACCCCGAGTACCTGTCGACCAAGGAGGCCACAGGGGGGCAGACCCAGTGCGTCGCGGTGCAGCACCACCACGCCCACCTGGCGGCCTGCCTGGCCGAGCACGGGCGCACAGGACCGGCCCTGGGCGTGATCTACGACGGCACCGGCTACGGCAGCGACGGCACCGTGTGGGGCGGCGAGCTGCTGGCCGGCGACCTGGCCGGCTTCGAGCGAGCCGCGCACCTGTGGCCCGTGCGGCTGCCCGGGGGTGAAAGCGCGATCAGGCAACCATGGCGGATGGCGTGCGCGTGGCTGACCGAGATCGAGGGCGGCGAGCCGGCGCTGCCGCCAACCCTGGCCGGGCGGGTGGACGAGGAGCGCTGGAGCCAGGTTGCTGCTCTGTGCCGCTCCGGCACGGCGTCGCCGGTCACCACCAGCGCCGGACGCCTGTGCGACGCCGTGGCCGCCCTGTGCGGCGTGCGCACCGAGGTCAACTACGAAGGACAGGCGGCGATCGAGCTTGAGGCCCTCGCCACTGGCGTCGGCTGGAGTTTGACTGGCCATACCAGCCAAACTCCAGGCGGTGGCGCGCTCGACGGCCGGGAGCTGGTGGTGGCCGTACTCGAGCAGCTGGACGCCGGCGTCGACCCCGCCACCGTCGCCGCCCGCTTTCACGCTTCGTTCGCCGCCTCCACGGCCGCCGCTGCGGCCGCGGCCGCCGGCGCCCGCGGCCTGGACGCGGTGGTCCTGTCGGGCGGCGTGTTCCAGAACCGTCTGCTCCTCGAGCAGACCGCTGCCGCCGTGCGTGAGCACGGCCTCGAGCTGCTGCGCCCGGAGCTCCTGCCTCCCAACGACGGCGGGATCGCCTACGGGCAGGCGGCGGTGGCGGCGGCGCTCACCACTTAGGCGTCCCCGCGTGCTTGGGTGCCCCGGGCCGCTTGGAGCCCGGCGGCGCGTGGCGCGGGAACGGGCGGGTGCGCTTGGCGTTCCACGCCACCGTGCCGTAGTGCTTGCGCACGTACCGCATCAGGTCGTTCTGGTGGTCGAAGCACGCGTAGCGGGTGGGTCCGCAGACGCCGTTGCCCGTCCACGTCAACCAGGCGCCTGGCATCGCTTCCAGGTACTCGCCGAACAGCTGCGCGCGTACCTGCTCGACCAGGCTGGCGTGGGTGGCGTCGTCGGGGACGGCGCCGCAGAACTGGCACCGGAAGGACAGGCGCGCGGGCACGTGGTCGAGGGTAGCTCCGCCCTCAAGCCAGGCCGGTGTACCAGAGGCCGAACAGCAGCCCGAAGGTTCCCAACGCCGGGATCAGCACGGTCCGGTACAGCGGCTCGATCCGGGGCCGGGTGAGCACCCATGCGAAGACGCCCGTGCAGGCGGCCATCGAGAACACGGACATCGGCGCGAAGACCGCCAGCGCTGCCAGTGCTTCGACGCGCGTGGGCAGGGCCGCGATCAGCAGCACCACGATCGCCCCGGTGCCGGCCAGCCCGTGCAGCATCCCGATGGCGAACGCCTGCATGGGCGTCCGCACCTTGGTGTGGGTGTGCTCGCGAGAGTCGCCGCGGAACAGGTGCCGGCGGCCGGGAGCGTGGGTCGCGGGGCTCGCGTGCTCATGCGGCGCCGACCGGTAGTCGCCCCGGAGCCACTTGAGCATGACCCTGCCCGCCAGCAGCAGGATCACCACACCCACGGCTTTCTCGGCGCCGCTCTCCAGCCAGGCGGGGAGCTCGGACTTGAAGACGATCAGAGGCACTCCGATCACGATCAGCGTGACGGCGTGGCCAACGCCCCACCAGGCGCCCAGCCGCGCCGCGGCGCGGGTATCCGCCTGGTCGGAGGCCATCAGCGAGGTCACCGCAACCAGGTGATCGGGGTCGGAGGCGTGCCGCAGTCCCAGGGCGAATGCCACCAGCAGCGCCACGAGCAACGGCGCGCCGTCGAAGAACCCCGTCAGCCACTCGTCGGCATGCTCGACGGGGCCGAACAGCCAGTCGAAGTTCATCGCGCCCGTCCTTCCGCGCACGCCGGGCACAGGCCGACGATCGGGTCGTGGGTGAAGCGCGCTTCCCAGCCGAACTGCCGTTGCAGCGTGCTGCGCAGCTCGTCGAGCTCGTGCGGGTCGACGGCCCTGACGGTGCGGCAGGAATCACAGACCAGGTACTCGTGCACTCCTCCGCCCGCGCGGACGTAGAGCCCCGGCGAGTGGCTCAGGTGGAAGTGGCGGACCAGCCCGAGCTCCTCGAGCATCTCGAGGTTGCGGTAGATCGACGCCACGTCGGTGCCGGTCTGGCCGCCCACCTGCTCGGCGAGCCGGTCGGCCGTCATCGGCTCGCTGCTGCCGTACAGCGCGTCCAGCATCAGCCGCCGCACCGAGGACACCCGCAGCCCGCGCTCGCGCATCGCGGCCACGGCGTCCGCGACGTCGGGCGCCTGCACCACCGGTCCTGAATGGGGGGCCGTCATCCGATCTCACCTCCCCAGGTGAACGACTGACAACTACGACCTAGTTGCAGTTACGACCCCACCCTACGCCGCCCACCTCCGGTAGACAACCGTCCGAACGCGCCATCAATGGGCGTGGTCGTGCTCCTCCTCCAAGCCTTCCTCGTGCACGTGCGGGTGGCTGTGGGTGGTGCCGTCCGCGTGGGTGTGCTCGTGCTCGTGTTCGACGTGCTCGTGGTCGTGATCGGTGTGGGCGTGGCTGTGCGTCTCGCCGTCGTGGTCGTGCTCGTGGGTGTGCGGGGTGTCGTGCTCGTGCTCTCCGTCCATGTCTTGAGTATGGTCAATCGCGTGAGCGAATTGGCACCCGACTACTTCACCAGGCACCTCGCGGACGTCGACCCGGAGATCGCGCAGGTGGTCGCCGACGAGGAGCGCCGCCAGGAGGCGACGCTGGAGATGATCGCCTCCGAGAACTTCGTGCCCCAGGCCGTTCTGGACGCGCAGGGATCGGTGCTGACCAACAAGTACGCCGAGGGCTATCCGGGGCGGCGCTACTACGGCGGTTGCGAGCACGTGGACGTGGCCGAGGAGCTGGCCATCAGCCGCGCCAAGGAGCTGTTCGGCGCCGAGTTCGTGAACGTGCAGCCGCACGCGGGCGCGCAGGCCAACGCCGCCGCCTACCACGCGCTGCTACAGCCCGGCGACGGCATCCTGGGCATGAAGCTCGACCACGGCGGCCACCTCAGCCACGGGATGAAGATCAACTTCTCCGGCCGCCTGTACGACATCGTGGCCTACGGCGTGCGCGAGCAGGACTCGGTGATCGACATGGACGCGATCCAGCGGCTGGCGGAGGAGTTCAAGCCCAAGCTCGTGCTGGCCGGCTGGTCGGCCTACCCGCGCCAGCTGGACTTCGCGGCCTTCCGCGAGATCGCCGACTCGATCGGCGCCTTGCTGATGGTGGACATGGCCCACTTCGCCGGCCTCGTCGCCGCGGGCGAGCACCCCAGCCCGGTGCCCTACGCCGACGTGGTCACCACCACCGTGCACAAGACGCTCGGCGGCGCGCGCGGCGGCATGATCATGGCCAAGGAAGAGCATGCGAAGAAGCTCAACTCGGCCGTGTTCCCCGGCCAGCAGGGCGGCCCGCTGATGCACGTCGTCGCCGGCAAGGCGGTTGCGCTGAAGATCGCCCAGTCCGAGCTGTTCCGCGAGCGCCAGCGGCGCACCGTGGAGGGTGCCCAGGCCGTGGCCGAGGAGCTCTTGGCCGGGGGCGTGAACGTGCTCACCGGCGGCACCGATGTGCACCTGGTTCTGGTGGACCTGCGCGAGTCCGAGCTGGACGGCCAGCAGGCCGAGGACCGCCTGCATGACATCGGGATCACCGTGAACCGCAACGCCGTGCCATTTGACCCGCGTCCGCCGGCCGTGTCGTCGGGCCTGCGCGTGGGCACCTCCGCGCTGGCCACGCGCGGACTGCAGGTGGACGACTTCCGCGAGATCGGGCGCGTGATCGCCCAGACCCTGACCGGCGACTTCGGCGACTCCCAGCGCTCCGAGCTGAGCGAGCGCACGCGCGCGCTTGCCGAGCGCTACCCGCTGTATCCGCAGTTCTCCCCGGCCGCGGTGTAGAACAACGGCGTGAGCGACGCCCTCTTCCGGTTGGAGGGAGTCGAGGCCAGGCGGGGCGGTGCCACCGTCCTGCGCGGCGTCGACTTGGAGCTGGACGGCGGCGCCACCGCGCTGCTGGGCCCGTCGGGCAGCGGCAAGAGCACGCTGCTGCGCCTGCTGAACAGGCTGGCCGACCCCTCCGCGGGCACCGTCAGCTTCCGCGGCCGCGCGGTGGCGGAGCTGGACCCGCGTGAGCTGCGCCGGGAGGCGTGCCTGGTGCCACAGACGCCGGCGCCGCTGCCGGGCACGGTTGCCGACAACGTGGCCTTCGGCCCCTCGCTGTGCGGCCGGACGGCGGATGTGAACGCAGCGCTCGAGCAGGCAGGGTTGGACGCCGGTTTCGCCGAGCGCGATGCCGGCCGGCTGTCGGTGGGGGAGACCCAGCGCGTGATGCTGGCGCGGGCGCTGGCGCTGCGGCCCGCCGTGCTGCTGCTGGACGAGCCCACCTCTGCCCTGGACGAGGACGCCCGCGACGGGGTCGAGGAGACGCTGTCGCGGCTGGACGTGTCGATGGTGCTGGTCACCCACGACCGCGGCCAGGCGCAGCGCCTGGCCGAGCGTGTGGTGCGCATCGAAGACGGCGTGGTGCGGTGACCGGGGTCGACGTCAGCTGGGGCGAGGTCGCGGCATCGCTGGTGCTGGTGGCGCTGGCCGTGGCGGTCTCGCTGGGGCGGGGCGCTCGCCTGGAGGGCGACCTGGCGCTGGCCACCGCGCGCTCGTTCGTCCAGCTGATCGCCGTCGGCTATGTGATCCAGGCCATATTCGACTCGGACAGCCTGCTGGTGGTGGTCGCGCTGCTGGCGACGATGGTTGGCGTAGGCACCGCCACAGCGCGCCGGCGCGCGGCTGCCGTGCCGCGCGCCACCGTTGCGGTGCTGATGGCGCTGACGGTCGCGGCTGCCGGGACACTGGGGCTGGTGCTGGCGCTGGGGGTGTTCCCCGCCACACCGCGCTACCTGGTGCCGGTTGGCGGCATGGTCATCGGCAACGCCATGACCGCCACGGCCGTGGCGCTGAATCGGCTGGCGGACGACGTGGCCGACCAGAGCGGGCGGATCGAGGCCACGCTGGCGCTGGGCGCCAGCGCCGGGCAGGCGACGAAGGACCTGGTCACGCGCAGCCTGCGCTCGGCCATGATCCCGCTGCTGGACCAGACCAAGACCACAGGCCTGGTCAGCTTCCCGGGCGTGCTCGTGGGCAGCCTGGTGGCCGGCGCCGAGCCCGTGGATGCGGTGCGCCTGCAGCTGGTGTTGCTGTGGATCCTGCTGGGCGCCGTCTCATTGGCGGCCCTGATCGCCACCGCGCTCGGCTACCGCGGCTTCTTCACGTCGGCCGACCAGTTGCGCGAACCGTCGGGGTAGGATTGGTCGCATGACGGGCGCGCTCGAACCGGCGGGTGGCTTCGAGAAGCCCAAGCTTCCGCTGCCGAAGAAACCGCGCCTGCGTGGCGTCTCGCACCAGTGGGCGTTCTTCGTCTCGCTGGCCTTGGGCGCGGTGCTGGTGCTCACGGCACCGCGTGGCGCCGCCACCGCCGCGGCTGGCATCTACGCCGCCTGCGTGGCCACCCTGTTCGGCACCAGCGCGCTCTACCACCGGATCAACTGGCGCACCGAAGGCGCCCGCCGCTGGATGCGGCGGCTGGACCACTCGGCCATCTTCCTGCTGATCGCCGGGTCCTACACGCCGTTCGCGATCCTGGTCATCGACGGCACCATGGCCCAGGTGATCACCGCCGTCGTCTGGGGCGGGGCGCTGCTCGGCATCCTGCTGAAGCTGGTCTGGATCGACGCGCCGAAGTGGCTGGCGGCACTCGCCTACGTGCTGCTGGGGTGGGTCTCCGTCGTGGTCATGCCGGAGATGATGTCCGACCTCGGTATCACCGCGACCGCGCTCGTGGCCGGCGGCGGGCTGCTCTACACCGTGGGCGCCGTGATCTACGCGATGCGCCGCCCGGACCCGTCACCGACGGTGTTCGGCTACCACGAGATCTTCCACCTGCTGGTAATCGCGGCCGCGGGGCTTCAATACGCGGTCATCGCGTTCTGGGTACTGCCCGGAGGCTGAGGCCGCCCGGGGGGCGAAACGCGGGCGCTTGTCGCCTTGATGGGGCTATAGCCCCGGAGAAACGACAAGCGTTCGATCCCCGCCGCGTTTGGGCGCTGGCGGACGAGCAACACGGCCCGGTGAGCCATCGCCAGCTGCTGGACCTCGGCCTGAGCGCCGAGGCCATCCGGCACCGGATCGCGCGGGGGCGCCTGCACCCGAAGGCCCGCGGTGTGTACGCCGTCGGCCGGCCCGAGCTCAGCCGCTGGGGAGAGCTCATGGTCGGCGTCCTGACTAGCCGAGGCGTGGTCGCGGTCAGCCACGACACCGGCACCGAGCTATGGGGCGTCCGGCGACGCGAGGTGGGCCCGATCCACTTGTCGGTGCCCGGCACCGCGCCACATCGGCGGCGCAACGTGATCGTGCATAGGCGGCGCGTGCTCACACCGGATCGGATCGCCGTCCGACACGGCATCCCTGTCACCGCGCTCCCACTGACGTTGATCGACGTGGCAGCTCAGGGAATGTCCGAGCGCCAGCTCGAAGCCGCGATCAACCAGACCGACGCACTCGACCTGCTTGACCCGCCGGCCCTTCGCGCCGAGCTGGCCGCTCTGGCCGGCCAGCCTGGCGTCGCGCGCCTGAGGGAGCTCCTGGACCGCCACACCTTCCGGCTGACCGACTCGGAGCTCGAACGCATGTTCCTGCGACTGGTGCGGCGGGCCGGCCTCCCCGAGCCGCAGACCCAGCGCTATGCCAGCGGCTGGCGGGTGGACTTCATCTGGCCGGGGCTGGGCTTGGTCGTCGAAACCGACAGCCTGCGCTACCACCGTACCCCCGCCCAACAGAACCGCGACTACGAGCGCGACCACGCCCACCGGCTGGCGGGTCTGTGGCCGCTCCGCTTCACGCACTTCCAGATTGCGCGCCTGCCGCGGCACGTCCTGCGGACGCTGCGCGCGGAGGTCCTACGCCTGCGGTTGTCGTCTTGATGGGGCCAGCGCCCCAACAAAACGACAACCGTGGCGCTTGTCCCTACTTGCTCAACCTGAGGCTGGCCACCCAGCCCGCGTGGTCGGACGGCCACAGGCCGCTCGACGTGCGGTTCTTGGGATCGGTGCCCACCACGGTCGCCTTCAGACCCCTGACCTTGCCCTTGAGCAGGACGTGGTCGATCCGGTGGTCGCCGGGGAACGGGGGCTTGTCGTTGGCCGTCGGGAGCCGCAGGCAACAGGTGTAGGGCGTCTCCTTGCCCTTGGTGGCCTGCAGCCAGGCGTCCTTGAAGCCGGCGCCGACGATGGTGTTGTAGGCCACCGGGCTGGCGTCGGTTGCGTTCGTCTTGTCCGAGTTCAGGTCACCGACCAGGATCGTCGACCGTCGCGACCGCGCGGGGCCGCCGCTGGCCACGAGCTCCTTGGCCTGGGCCACCCGCGGTGCCTCGGCGGCGGCCTCCAGGTGGGTGTTCACGAACCGGAACTTGCGGCCCTTCAGCGAGCCCTCGACCAAGGTCCAGCCGCGCTTGCTGGTGACCACCCCGGTCTGCGTCGGTATGCCGATGTCGGCCTTGAACTGGCGGCTGCGCTTGGCGGTCAGCTTGGGTGCGCCCTTGCCGGTGCGCACCAGGATCACGTCGCGCATGGACAGGCGCACGTCGTACTGCTGCGTGGGGGCCTCGATGTCGGCCTCCTGCTGGGCGATCGCGACGCGGTACTTCAGGCCCTCGGCCTTCAGTGCGGCGTTATACGTCTTCAGGAAGTCGTAGACCACCTGGGTGGACGGCGTAGCCGACCCGTCCTTGACCCCGTTCGGGCTGCGGCGCCAGGTGGCCACCTCCTGCAGTCCGATCAAGTCCGGCTTTGTCCGCTTGACCTCCTTGGCCAGCAGCTTGGCTCGGGCCGGGAAGTTGGTGAACCGGATCTGGTTCCACAGCTCCTGGGTCTTGGCTTCGAACGTCGCGCGGTCGGGCGCGCCGATCGGCAGGAAGATGTTTCCGCCCAGGTAGATGTTGCGGGTCATGACCTTCAGGGTCGGGTCCTTGTCCTTCTTCTTGGCTGCGGAGGCGGCGGGGGCGAAGGACACGGCGGCAACTGCCGCGGCGCACAGCGCCAGGGCCCAGCGGGCCACGCGATTCGATGTCATGCAGGTCTCTCCTTGAGTCCGACGAGGGGGGTTCTGGACCGTACAAACCACGTCAGAGCCCAAAGTCGCGGCCGCGTTCCGGGGTAGTGTGGGCCCGGATGAACGGCCTCGACGCGCTCTGGGCGTTCCTGGTCGCCGGCGTCGTCACGGTCCTGGTGACCCCGATGGCGGCACGGCTGGCCCACCGCGTCGGCGCCATCGACCAGCCGCGCGAGCGCTCGCTGCACGCATTCCCCACGCCCAGCCTCGGCGGGCTGGCCATCCTGGCCGGGGTACTGGCGGGCGGGCTGCTGTTCCTGCCGTTCAACACCGAGACGAAGGGAATCCTCGGCGGAGCGATCGTGATCGCCCTGGTGGGAGCCGCCGACGACGCCTCGGCGGACGGCATGGCCGCCCTTCCCAAGCTGCTCGGCCAGGTGGCGGCGGCGGGGATCGTGGTGGCCTGCGACGTCCGGGTCGAGAACCTGACGCTGCCGTTCATCGAGCCGCTGGACCTGGGCAGCTGGGGAATCCCGCTGACCCTGTTCGGGATCGTCGCCGTGATGAATGTCGTGAACTTCACCGACGGCGTCGACGGCCTGGCCGCGGGGGTGTGCACCATCGCGGCGGTCACCTTCGCGATCATCGCTCTGTCGCTGGACCGCGACGACGCCGCCGTGCTGGCCGCCGTGGTGGCCGGCGCCGCGGCGGGCTTCCTGCGCCACAACTTCCATCCGGCGTCGGTCTTCATGGGCGACTCCGGATCGAACCTGCTGGGCCTGCTGCTTGCGTGCGTGGCCATCCAGGGCGTGCTGAAGACCGCTGCCGTCGTGGCCCTGTTCTTCCCCCTGGTGATCCTGGCCGTGCCCGCGCTGGACGCCACGTTCGTGGTGGCCAAGCGCCTGAAGTACCGCCGGCCCGTGTACTCGGCCGACCGCTGGCACTTCCACCACAGGATGGCCAACATCGGGTTCTCGACCCGGCGCACCGTGCTCTACCTGTACGCCTGGACGGTGTCCCTGGCGGCGCTGGCGCTGGCGCTTCGGTTCGTGCCCTACTCCCAGGACGACGGCGAGCTGAATGTCGGCTGGTCGATCGTCATGCTGGCGTTCGGCCTGCTGGCGCTGGCCGCCAGCTTCTACCTCGTCTACGTGCTGGAGTTGTTCAAGTTCCGGCGCATCCGCGAGCGCCAGATGCGCACGCGCGAGGAGATCGAGGAGGAGATGGAAACCGGCGAGTTCGACGCGGTGCGCGGGGATGCCCAGCAGGGGGCTCACGCCCCCCGCACCCCCCGCTGATCCGTGGCTGCGCCACGGCGGCTAGAGCACCTGAACGCGCGGTGAGCCCGCGCCGACCCGGAAGCGCCCGATGGTGCGGGCGGTGGCGTTCGGATCCTTGGCGTCGACGCCCTTGAAGGTGACGAGCATCTGATCGCGGCTGACCTCGGCCACGCCGTAGCCGCGTGAGGTCTGCTCGGTGTACTTCAGGTGCGGGTTCGTGACCGTCAGGTTGTTGGTCAGCAACGTGGTCTGCTGCGGCGTCAGCGGCACGCCGGTGATGGACTCCACCGTCTCCGGCACCCCCAGCGACGTGATCGACCCGCCGACGAACTCGGTGGCCACACTGCCCGGCCCGCGCCCGTCCACGCCCACCTCGCCGGCGAAGAAGGTGTGGATGTCGCCGGTCAGGAAGCTGACGTCGCTGATGCCCTTTGCGCGCACGAAGTCCAGGATCTCGCGCCGCTCGACGCCGTAACCGTCCCAGCCGTCCTTGTTGATCTGCGCCCCTTGGGCCAGCTCGAGCGACATGATCATCAGCTGGTTGCCGATCAGCTTCCAGCTGGCGCCCGACGCCCGCAGGCGGCGCTTGAGCCACTCCTTCTGGCGATCGCCCAGGAACCGCCGCGGCTCGCTCTCGGCGTCGGGGCAGGGGGTGAAGAACGCATCGCCGCAGGGCTGGTCGTCACGGTCCTGGCGCTCGTCGAGCAGGAACAGCTCCACGTTGGCGCCCAGGCGCATGCGCCGGTACAGATCGCTGCCGATCTCGGGCTTGCCGTACAGCGGCTCGAACGGCATGTACTCGTAGAAGGCGCGGTAACCGTTGGACTTGCGGTTCAGAAACGGCACCCGCGCCTGCTTGGTCTCCTCGCCCGGATTGGAGCCGGCGTAGTTGTCCTCCACCTCGTGGTCGTCCCAGATGGCCACGAACGAGTGCGCCGCGTGCATGGCCCGCAGGTTTGGATCGGACTTGTACTGGCGGTACTTGGCCCGGTACTCGGCCAGCGTCTGGACTTCGCCGTCGCGGTTGGCGCCCAGGGTGTCCTTGCGCGGCCCGTCGTAGAAGTTGCGCTCGTAGATGTAGTCGCCGAGGCAGACCACCAGGTCCGCGTCCTCTGCGGCGATGGCCTTGTGCGCCGCGAAGTAGCCGGCCTGCCAGTCCTGGCAGGAGAAGAAGACGATCTTCACCGGCTGGCGCGAGTCCGCGGCCGGGGTGGTCTGGAACCGGCCCACCGGGCTCGAGCCGTTCCGGGTCTCGAACCGGTACCAGTACTCCTCGCCGGGCTTGAGGAACTTGCCCGCCCTGCGCGTCTCCAGGCAGTGGTCCTTGCGCGCCCGGACCGTCTTGGTGGTCCGGTGGATCACCTTGCGGAAATTGGGGTCGCGCGCGATCTCCACCCGCAGCTTGTAGTCGCCGGACTGGCCCTCCATGCGCGTCCACAGCGAGATGCCGCGTTCGCCCGGCGTGCCCGCCGCCACGCCCTGGGGGAAGGCGCCCTCGCGCGCCAGCTGGGGCCCGCGCCGGCGGGTGCGGCGCTTGGCGGCGAAGACCGGGTCGACTGCGATGCCGCCCAGGATCAGCGCGCCTGCGCCGATGAACTGTCGCCGGTCGATGGGCTCCCGGGCCACGGAGCGAGAGTACGTCAGAACAGGGAGGGTTGCGCCGGTGGCGCTGGTTGTGAAGGCGGTGGCGCGTCCACGGGAGCGCTGCGCAGGAAGCGCCGGCTCGCGCCCACCAGCCGCGCGATCCGCTGGCTCTCGGCCCGCGGCACGTACGCGCCACGCGCGTACAGGCGCTCGTAGCGCGGCACCAGGTCCGGTCGCTGGGAGCGCAGCCAGTCGAGGAAGATGCCGCGCACCTCACCGCGCAGGTGCAGTGCGATGCCGCCGACGCTGACCGCGCCGGCTTCCTCGGCCAGCTCCAGGATCCGCTCCACCTGCTCGGGCGCGTCGTTGATCCCCGGCATCAGCGGCGCGATCAGAATCCCCGTGGGGATCCCCTGCCGGTTGAGCTCGGCCACCGCCTCCAGCCGCTTTCGCGGGTGCGGGGTGTGCGGCTCGGTCGCGCGCCAGGGCCCTTCGTCGAGCGTCGGGATCGACAGGTTGGCGCTGATCTGGGGCACGGCCTTCATCGCGTCCACGTCGCGCAACAGCAACGGCGACTTGGTCAGCACCGACGCGGGCGTGCCCGATTCCGCCAGCGCGTTCCAGATCTCGGGCATCAGGTTGTAGCGGCCCTCGACCCACTGGTAGGGGTCGGTGTTGGTGCCGAGGGCCACGTGCTCGCGCTTCCACGACGGGCGCGCCAGCTCGGCCCGGAGCACCTCGGGCGCGTTGACCTTGACCACGATCTCCTTCTCGAAATCGCGGCCGGCATCGAAGCCGAGGTAGGTGTGGGTCGGGCGCGCGAAGCAGTAGCGGCAGGCATGCGTGCATCCCCGGTACGGGTTCACCGTCCACCGGAACGGCATCCGCGACGCCTTCGGCACCCGGTTGAGCGCCGACTTGGCCCGCACCTCGTAGAACCTCGTGTCCAGCGCCTCGGGTGCATCGAACGTGCGCACGGCGGCCGGCTCGCGGTATCCGGGGAGGGTGTGCTCCCGTTCGGCCTCGAGTTGCTGCTCCGACCACCGCATACGAACACATGTTCGCATAGCAAGCGGCGGAAAGCGCTCGGCCCGCGCGTTCCCGGCGGCCTCGGCGAACGGCTGGCTGGGTAGGGGGCGGGTCGTAACCGTCCCGTTACACACGACGGGTCGCTGGGCGTACGGATTCGACAGCAACTCGATTTACGTACCTCACAGGTACGGAAGTCGGGGCGCAGAGCCGTGGCCGCGTTCGCATCCGTCACGGGAGCGTTACGACGGTGACAAAACGCCTCCGTCTCCCACCCAGCCGGCCGTTTGGACGAGCCCACCGGGGACGGCGACGGGAGGCCGCCTACGACACCAACGTCGCCACCAACTCGCGCGGCCCGCCGCGGTCGCGGTGCTCGCACAGGTAGATGCCCTGCCAGGTGCCCAGCGCCAGCCGGCCGCCGGACACCGGCAGCGTCAGGGAGGCCCCCATCAGCGATGCCTTGATGTGCGCCGGCATGTCGTCCGGGCCCTCGAGCGTGTGGGTCCAGTAGGGGGCGGCCTCGGGCACCGCGTCGTTCGCCCACGACTCGAAGTCGCGCGGGACGTCGGGTGACGCGTTCTCGTTCACCGTCAGCGAGGCCGAGGTGTGACGGATCCACACGTGCAGGAGCCCCGCCTCGACGTCACCCAGACCGGGCGAACCGGCGACCACCTCGTCGGTGACCAGGTGGAAACCACGGGGACGGGGTTCGAGCGTGAAGGTCGTCTGCTGCAGCATTGGCGGGATCTCCGGGTCGCTCCTATATTGCTCGAAGAAGACATTTCCGGGCAGGCACGCCTGTCTCACACGGTCGCGACCGCCCTGGAGCGACTCGGATCGTGGCGATGGAAGACCAAGTACAGAGACAGGAGAAGCACGATCGGCTCGGGCCTCCGCCAGCGCTACGGATGGCGTACGTCCTCGGACGCAGGGATCGCCGTGCCCGGTAACCGGGTGGCCATGGCCCAGGGCGCCGCGTGGTTCGCCTCGCTGGGGGCCGTGCTGGGCATCGTGGTGGTCGTGTTGCCGCTGCAGGGGGAGGCCGACCGGCTCGGCCTGGCGGCTACCGCCCTGGCCTGCGGGGTGCTGGCCGCGGTGGCGCTGGTGGTGGCCGACCGGCTGCCGTCGTGGTGCTTCACGGCAGGGGCGGTCGTGGCGACGGTGGTGGCCGGAGCAGCCACCCACTACTGGGGCGGGGGCTCGTTCTACGGCGCGCTGGCCTTCGTGTTCCCGGTGCTCTACGCAGCCTGGTTCCTGCGCCGGCCCGCGACGTTGGTGGTGATCGCCCTGGCCGGGGGCCTGCTGGCGGCCGAGCTGGTTGACCAGGACCGCGGGGATGCTGCTTTCGGTGCCTGGGTGGCCACCTTCGGCACGCTGGCCGGGGCCGGACTGGTGGTGTCCGTGCTGCGTGAGCGCGTAAGTGTCGCCATCTCCGGGCTGACCAACGCCGCCCGCAGCGACCCGTTGACGGGCCTGCTGAACCGGCGCGGGTTCGAGGAGGTCTTCGACGTGGAGATCGAACGCGCCCGCCGCACCGAGCAGAGCCTGAGCGTGATCGTCGGCGACCTGGACCGGTTCAAGCGCGTAAACGACGAGCACGGGCACGCCGCCGGCGACGACGCGCTGCGCCGGGTGGGCCACGCGCTGGACGCCGGCAAGCGCAGCTGGGACACGGCCGCGCGGATCGGCGGCGAGGAGTTCGCCATCCTGACCCCGGACACCGACGAGCACGGCGCCTACATCCTGGCCGAGCGCCTGCGGACCAAGATCGCGGACGAGTTCGCCGACGCCTCGCTCCCGGAGCCGCTGACCATCAGCTTCGGCATCGTCAGCCACCCGGTGCACGGCCAGACGGGCTCGTCGCTGTTGCAGGCAGGCGACCAGGCCCTGTACGCCGCCAAGCAGCTGGGCCGCAACCGGTCGGTGATCTCCAGCGCCGAGGTGCCCGGCATCCTCAGCGGGGCGCCGCGCAGCGGCCACGACGACGTGACCGTGGAGCTGACCAGCCTGCTTTCGCTGGCCGAGGCACTGGACGTGCGCGACAGCGGCAGCGCCACCCACTGCCGCCGGGTGGGCCGCTACGCGGAGCTGATCGCCCGCGAGCTGGGGCTGCCGCCGGACTCGGTCGAGAGGGTGCGGATCGCGGGCGTGCTGCACGACGTCGGCCGCGTCGGCGTGCCCGACGAGCTGCTGTCCAAGGAAGGCCCGCTTGAAGAGGAGGAGTGGCACTGGGTGCGCTCGCACCCGGAGATCGGCGCACGGATGCTGGAGACCACCGAGTTCGCCGACATCGGCGGCTGGATCCGCAGCCACCACGAGCGCCCGGACGGCGGCGGCTACCCGGAAGGCAAGAAGGGCGAGCTGCCGCTCGAGGCGGCCATCCTGGGCGTGGCAGATGCCTACGAGGCCATGACCGCCGGCCGGCCCTATCGCCCCGCGCTGGACCCCCAGGCGGCCTCGGACGAGCTGCGGCGCGGCTCCGGTCGCCAGTTCGACGAACGGGTCGTGGACGCGCTCCTCCGAGTAGTCTGACCGCCGGGAGTTCGGCGCCGCCAAGAGGCAGGCGCCACCAAGTAGCCGAATTCGGCTGCCCTCATATACAGTCTTTCGCCCGCCAGGGAACCCCTTGACGACGTACGCCCTGAATACACCCACCCCCGCAGCCGCGCCCGGAACTGGCCTCACCGTCCTTCGGTATCTGGACCTGATCGTCCTGGCGCTGGCCCTTCCGTTCTTCGTGGTGCTGTCGCTGCCGCTGCTGGGCTATGCCGCGATCGCGGCCGTCTGGCTGATCCAGCGCGCCGTGCAGCACTACGCCAACGCCAAGGCCGACGCCAGCGACGACCCGCGCACCAGCGTCGGCGTGCTGGCCGGCAGCATGCTCGGCCGCGGCTGGCTCACGGCCGGCACGATCCTGGCCGTGGGCCTGCTCGGCGACCGCGCCGACGGCCTGGCCGCCGCGGTTCTGGCGATCTCGCTGTTCACGATCTACTTCGCCGCTCAGATGGTTGTACGACCGTTCGACGAGGCCGCGCGTAGGCCGCTGCCGCCGAGGGAGCCGCGCGTATGAGCCGCAAGTCCATCATCGGGATCGCGTTCGCGATCGCCCTTGCGCTTTTCGTAGGCCTGTTCGGCATCTTCGGCTCCGAGGGCCGCAACGAGGAGTTCCAGCCCCAGAACGAGTTCAAGCTCGATCCCTGGATCACGCTGAAGCTCGGCCCGATCGACATGAGCATCAACAAGGCGGTGCTGTACGTGTTCCTGGCGGCCACCCTGGCCACGGCGATCATGGTCTACATCAGCAAGCGCATGGCCGAGCGCCCGAACAACACGCAGACGGCCGTCGAGGCCGCCTACGAGTTCGCCGCCAACCAGATCGTGGGCGCCAACATCGACGACCGGCGGCTGGCCACGAAGTGGTTCCCGATCATCGCCACGCTGTTCTTCTTCATCCTCTTCTCGAACCTGATCGGCTACATCCCGCTGCCCACGAACACCGAGCACCCGATCCACATCGCGGGCCTGGAGATTCCGTCCTTCGCGATCTATGCGGCCACGGCCAACGTGTCGATCCCGCTGGTTCTGACCCTGATGGTGGTGTGCATCTACCACTACGAGGGGATCAGGGCCAAGGGCCCCGTCAACTACGTCAAGGGCTGGATACCGGCGGGCACGCCCGGCGGCTTGCTGTTCCTGATCCTGCCGATCGAGATCATCTCGCAGTTCGTGCGGATCATCTCGCTGTCGGTGCGGCTGTTCGCCAACCTGCTGGCCGGCCACCTGCTGATCCTGTTCATGGGCGGTGGCCTCGTGGTCATCCTCGGCCTGGCGGCGATCGGCGTGTTCACGCTGCCGGTGGCCATCGCGTTCTTCATGTTCGAGGTGGTCCTGATCGCAGGCCTGCAGGCCTTCATCTTCGCCACCTTGACCTCTATCTACCTCGGCGAGGCAGTAGCCGAGGGTCACTGACTCGAAAGGACCCACACCAATGGAAGACCTCGCAACGTTTCTCATCGCCCAGGGCAGCAGCTCGAAGGGCCTGCAGTCCATCGCTCTCGGCGTCGGCGCCGGCCTGGGCACCATCGGCCCGGGCATCGGCGTGGGCTACATCTTCGGCAAGGTGATCGAATCCGTCACCCGCCAGCCCGAGATGCGTGAGGAGATCACCTCGATCCAGTGGCTGGGCTTCGCCCTCACCGAGGCGATCGTCTTCTACGCGTTCATCTTCGGCCTGATCGCCTTCTTCCTGGGCGGCTGATGCTCGACCCGGGCGCCATCACCACGTTCGTCCTGGCCGCCGAGAGCGAGGGGTCGGGCAACTTCCTGGTCACCCCCAGCGTGGGGCTGATGATCTGGACGCTGATCGCGTTCGGGGCCAGCGTCCTGATCCTGCGCAAGCTCGCCTACCCGCGCATCCAGGAGAACCTGGACAAGCGGCGCAAGGCCATCGAAGAGTCGATCGACGCCTCGATCCGCACCAAGGAGGAGGCCGACCAGCTGCTGGAGGAGTACCGCGCCCGGCTGAAGGAGGCCCGCGAGCAGGCCGACGACATCGTCACCCGCTCGCGCCGCGCCGCCGACTCGATCGCCGACGAGGCCAAGATCGACGCCAAGCAGTACCGCGAGGAGCTGATGGAGACCACGCGGCGCGACATCGAGCAGGAGACGCGGCGCGCGCTCGACGAGATCCGCAAGGAGGTGGCCGACCTCACCGTCATCGCCACCGAGAAGGTCACGCGCAAGTCGCTCGACGACGGCGACCAGCGCCGCCTGATCGACGAGGCGCTGGCCGAGGTCGACTTCTCTGCCCTGGCCGGCGACGAACGCAAGGACGGCTAGCGAGCTGTCATGGAAGAGATCGCCGAGGTCTACTCACGGTCGCTGTTCGACGTCGCCAAGGAGCAGGGCGACCTGGACCGCATCCACGATGAGCTGGGTGAGTTCGCCGACGTGCTGGCGGACAACCACGACCTGCAGGTGTTCTTCTTCAGCCCCTACTTCTCCTCGCACGAGAAGAAGGACGGGCTCACGAAGCTGATCGACGACGCGGACGAGAACCTCGTGCGCTTCCTCGAGCTGCTGGCCGAGCGCCATCGGATGCCGGTGCTGTTCCGCATCCGGCGTGCCTTCGACGACCTGTGGCGGATCGAGAACAAGCGGCTGCCGGTCAAGGTGACCAGCGCGATCGAGCTGGACCAGGAGATGGTCGACGACATCGGCAAGAAGATCGAGGAGCAGACCGGCCAGCGCATCGAGCTGTCGAGCAAGGTCGATCCCGACGTGCTCGGCGGCCTCGTGCTGCAGGTCGGCAACATGGTGCTGGACGCCAGCGTGCGCAACCGGCTCGAGAAACTGAGAAAGAGCGTCGCCCGAGCGGCGTAGAAAGGCCTACCAGTGCAGATCAAGCCAGACGAGATCACGAGCATCCTCAAGAGCCGAATCGAGGGCCTTGACGACGGTGACAGCGCCGACCTGTCCGAGGTGGGGACCGTGCTGTCGATCGCCGACGGCATCTCGCGCGTGCACGGCCTGGACAACTGCATGTCGCTGGAGCTGCTGGAGCTGCCCCACGACGTGACCGGCCTGGCGCTGAACCTGGAGTCCGACAACGTCGGCGCCGTGCTGTTCGGCGACTGGGACAAGATCGAGGAGGGCGACACGGTCAAGCGGACCGGCAAGCTGCTCGAGATCCCCGTCGGCGAGGAGCTGCTGGGGCGGATAGTCAGCCCGCTGGGCCAGCCGCTGGACGGCAAGGGCGACATCAACACCAGCCAGACCCGGCCGGCCGAGTTCAAGGCCCCCGGCATCGTCCAGCGCCAGGGCGTCAAGGAGCCGCTGCAGACCGGCATCAAGGCCATCGACTCGATGACTGCCATCGGCCGCGGCCAGCGTGAGCTGATCATCGGCGACCGCCAGACCGGCAAGACCGCGGTGGCCATCGACACGATCATCAACAACCGCGACAACGACGTGGTCTCGATCTACGTGGCCATCGGCCAGCGCATGTCGACCGTGGTCCAGGTGGCCGAGACGCTGACCGAGAACAACGCGATGGACAACACGATCATCGTGGCCGCCCCCGCCGACGAGGCCGCGCCGATCAAGTTCATCGCCCCGTACGCGGGCGCCGCGATGGGCGAGTTCTTCCTATACGACGGCAAGCACGCGCTGACCATCTACGACGACCTGACAAAGCACGCGTTCGCGTACCGCCAGATGTCGCTGCTGCTGCGCCGCCCGCCGGGTCGCGAGGCCTACCCGGGCGACGTGTTCTACCTGCACAGCCGCCTGCTGGAGCGCGCGGTCAAGCTCAACGACGATCTGGGTGGCGGGTCGATGACCTCGCTGCCGATCATCGAGACGCAGGCGGGCGACGTGTCGGCCTACATCCCCACCAACGTGATCTCGATCACCGACGGCCAGATCTTCCTGGAGGGCGACCTGTTCCGCTCCGGTGTCCGGCCCGCGATCAACGTGGGCATCTCGGTATCCCGCGTGGGCGGCGACGCGCAGCCCAAGGCGATGAAGAAGGTGGCCGGCAAGCTGCGCCTGGACCTCTCGCAGTACCGCGAGCTGGAGGCCTTCGCCCAGTTCGGCTCCGAGCTGGACGCCGACACCCAGGCCACGCTCAGCCGTGGCGAGCGGCTGGTCGAGCTGCTCAACCAGGACGAGTTGAAGCCGTGGAAGCCCGCCGAGCAGGTGGCGGCGATCTACTCCGGCACCGGCGGCTACCTGGACCGGATCAAGACCGAGCGCATCGGCGAGTTCCACGAGTCGCTGCTCTCGCGGCTGAAGTCCGAGGAGTCCGATCTCATGGAGACCCTGTCCAAGGGCGACTGGGACGACGACATCGAGAAGAAGCTCGGTGACGCGATCGCCGAGGCGCTGGACGACTTCGGCCCCGACTTCCACGAGGACGGCACGCCGCTCGAGGAGGGCGAATCGGACCGGATCATGAGCGAGGAGGAGCGCCAGAAGGAAGGGCGCACCTCCGGCTCGTCCGAGGACGAGGACAAGGACTCCGACGACGATGACTCGGACTCCGAGGACTCGGCCGACGAAGAGGAGGAGGCGGCGGCTCCCGCCTAGCCCATGGCCACGCAGCAGGACGTCAAGAACCGCATCGGTTCGGTCAAGAACATCCAGAAGATCACGCGCGCCATGGAGATGGTGGCTGCGGCGCGGCTGCGCCGTGCCGAGCAGCGGATCGAGCAGATGCGCCCGTATGCGCGCGCCATCCGCAAGATGACGCGCCGCACAGTGGAGGCCGTGGAGAAGATCCCCAGCCTGCCGCTGCTGGAGGCGCACGAGTCCGAGAACAAGGTCGGCATCCTGCTGATCACCGGCGACCGCGGCCTGGCCGGCGCCTTCAACTCCCAGATCCTGCGCGAGGGCAACCGCCGCGCGCTGGCGGTGGAGGAGGAGGGCAAGGAGGTCGTCTGGTACGCCTCCGGTCGCCGGGGCGTGTCCTCGCTTGAGTTCCGCGGTCGCGAGGTGTCGGGGTCCTGGGCCGGATTCACCGACCGGCCCGCCTTCTCGGACGCCCGCGACATCGCGCAGGACATCACCGCCCAGTACATCGACGGCAAGGTCGATCGCGTGGAGATGATCTACAACGGCTACGTCTCGGCGATGACCCAGAACGTGACCACCGACGTGCTGCTGCCGCTCGCGGCCGTCGAGGACATCCTCGAGGAGGACGACGACGAGGAGGAGTCCTCCGAGGACCGCGATAGCGGCCACAAGACCCTGTGGATCTACGAGCCCGACCCGGAGGAGATCCTCCAGCGCCTGGTCCCGGACTACATCGAGATCTCGATCTACCGGGCGCTGCTGGAGTCCACCGCGTCCGAGCACGGCTCGCGCATGACCGCCATGCGCAGCGCACAGGAGAACGCGAGCGACCTGATCTCGGATCTGACGCTCGAGATGAACCGCCAGCGCCAGGCGGAGATCACCCAAGAAATCATGGAAGTCGTGGCCGGAGCAGAGGGCCTCAGCTAAGGAGATTTATGGAAGCCAGCACGACAGAAAAGCCTGAAGAGACCACCGACGGCGATACGCACATCGGCCGCATCGAGGAGATCACCGGCGTGGTGCTGGAGGCCGTTTTCGAGGGCCACCTGCCCGAGATCTACAACGCCATCGAGTGCGAGATCCCGTCGCAGGAGGAGGACGGCGAGCCGGTCAAGCTGGTCTGCGAGGTACAGCAGCACCTGGGCGACGACCGCGTGCGCGCGGTGGCCATGGACGCCACCGACGGCCTCAGCCGCGGTACGGAGGTGCGCGACACCGGCGGCCCGATCACCGTGCCCGTGGGCGAGAACACCCTGGGCCGGATCTTCAACCTGCTGGGCGAGGTGATCGATGAGGGCGGCGAGGTCGAGACCGAGGAGCGCTGGCCGATCCACCGCCCGGCCCCCGACGTCGAGGACCTGACGCCCACCAAGGAGATCTTCGAGACCGGGATCAAGGTCGTGGACCTGCTGGCCCCGTATGCCCAGGGCGGCAAGGTCGGCCTGTTCGGCGGCGCCGGCGTGGGCAAGACGGTGCTCATCCAGGAGCTGATCAACAACCTGGCCAAGGAGCACGGCGGCCTGTCGGCGTTCTGCGGTGTGGGCGAGCGCTCGCGCGAGGGCAACGACCTCTGGAACGAGATGAAGGAATCGGGCGTCATCGACAAGACGATGCTCGTGTTCGGCCAGATGAACGAGCCGCCCGGTGCGCGCATGCGCGTGGCGCTGTCCGGCCTGACGATGGCCGAGTACTTCCGCGAGCAGGGCCAGGACGTGCTGCTGTTCATCGACAACATCTTCCGGTTCGTGCAGGCCGGCTCGGAGGTGTCCGCACTGCTGGGCCGGATGCCCTCGCAGGTGGGCTACCAGCCCACGCTCGAAACCGAGATGGGCCAGCTGCAGGAGCGGATCACCTCGACCCGCGAGGGCTCGGTCACGTCGATTCAGGCCATCTACGTCCCGGCCGATGACCTGACCGACCCGGCTCCGGCGTCGGTGTTCGCGCACCTGAACGCCACCACCACGCTGTCGCGGTCGATCTCCGAGAAGGGCATCTACCCGGCCGTGGACCCGCTGGACTCGACCTCCACGATTCTCAAGCCCGACGTCGTCGGCGACGAGCACTACCAGGTGGCCACGCAGGTCCAGGAGATCCTGCAGCGCTACAAGGAGCTCCAGGAGATCATCGCCATCCTGGGCATCGACGAGCTGTCGGACGACGACAAGCAGACGGTCGGCCGTGCCCGCCGCGTAGAGCGCTTCCTGAGCCAGCCGTTCCACGTGGCCGAGCAGTTCACCGGCACGCCGGGCACCTACGTGTCGATCGAGGAAACGGTCCGTTCGTTCAAGGAGATCGTCGAGGGTGAGCACGACGACCGCCCCGAGCGCGCCTTCTACATGAAGGGTGGGATCGACGAGATCACCGACGAGGGCAAGAGCGGCAAGGATGACGAGGACGAGGACGACGGAGACGACGAGTAGTGGCCCGCTCGCAGTTCCCCGTGGAGGTCCTCACGCCCGAGGGCCAGGTGTTCGAGGGCGAGGTGGAGATGGTGTCCACCCGCACCGGCACCGGCTCGCTGGGCGTGCTGGCCAACCACGCGCCGCTGATGGCGATGTTGGAGCCGTGCGAGCTCAAGCTGTACGAGTCCGGCTCGGAGAGCCCCGGGAGCGCCAGCTACGAGAGCTACGCCCAGGGCGAGGGCTACCTGCAGGTGGTCGACAACTCGGCGCTGATCATCGTGGAGGACGCCATCAAGCCCGAGGACCTGGACCGCTCCGAGCTGGAGTCGCGGATCAAGGACTCCGAGGCCGCGCGTGACGACTCCGAGGAGGACTCCGAGGAGCGCCGGCGTGCCGAGCGCGAGATCAAGCGCGCCAAGGCGTTC
>CAVRSX010000001.1:0-1621894 GCA_963724115.1 uncultured Solirubrobacterales bacterium | reverse complement strand
GTTGCGGCGCACACGCCGCGAACACGTAGCGCGCCGGCATCGGGTGGCGCCGGGGCGTGGACACTGGCTTGAAGATGTCGTGAACCGAGGTCACCGGCGCCGGCGGATTGTTGAGCGTCGCCTGTGGAGTCGATTGCCCGGGCCCGCCGTGGCAATGGGCGCAGGCGCGCTCGAACACGGCCTTGCCCTGCTGCTCGAGCGCGTTGAGCGGGGATCCGGATCCGGCAGCGGGGTGCCCGCGGACCGCATCGACAGCGCGCGCACGCGCTTGTTCGTGAACAGCGTGCGCTGGAACGCCGCCAGATCGTCGAGCAGCCGTTGCGGCGGCGGTGCCTGGATCTGGGCGTGGTTGGTCAGCGCGCCGAGCGCCTGCTCCTGCAGCGTCCCGAATCGCGCGTCGAGCTGATAGCCGCCGGTCTCGTTCGGTCCGCGCGGCCACGGATTCCGTCGTCCGGCCCGGTGAGCGCGACATCGTTGACCGTCGGCACCGCTCCGCCACACGTCCACGGACGTCTCGGCGGACGGCTGCCTGGTCGCGGGATCGATCAGCCGGATGTTCGCCGGCAGCGGGAACGTGACGCGGACGAGCCCGTTCTGGCGCAGGTTGCTGAAGTCGCTGGCGCTGCGCCGTTGATGCGGAAATCGTCCGCATCGATCGGCCGGAACAGCGGATCGTCGGCGTCCGGATTCCATTGCCGCCGCCACTGCAGGAACTGGAACCTCGCCTCGACGCTGGCGGGCGAGAACTGGAACTGTCCGTCGGCATGTGGCAGTCCGCGCAGGCACGTCCGTTGGCCCGAGCCCATGCAGCTAGCCGATCGAAGAACGCGCAGAAGCCGCGGACGACGGCTTCGCACGGCTCGCCGCCGCAGTCGTGGGCCTTTCGGGCTCGAGCCCGCGCTGGGGTAATCGACTGACGCCGAGAGGCGTCACCTCGGCGGTGCTGGCCTTCATCAGCAGCGTCGAGAACAACACGAGGCCCGAGACGACCAGCAGCGATGATGTCTTCACAGATGCCCTCCGATCTGTGAAGCGGGAACGAGCGGTGAAAACTTGAAGGTGGCCGCCTTAGCGTCCCAGTTGAGTCTGACGCTGAGCATGGCGCGGCGCGGGTCGACGAAGATATCGGGCTGACCCACACTGCGTGGCGCCGTACACGGCCGACCTGATGCTCTCCTCGGCCGGGTCGTTGAGGGCGATTGAGGAGGTCCAGGCGCGAGTTCCACACGTCCAGGATCGCGGAGGCGGGACACTCGCGAGACGCGGAAGTCGAGCAGCGTCTGCGACGACAGCCGCTGGTGCCGCGCGGCTCGATCAGTTCCGGTCGCGCCGTCTCATTGGGGTGGATCAGCGCTGTCTTCGCCCACGGCTTGCCGCTGAGGTGCTGCAGGTTGGCCGCGACGACGAGCCCGGGGCGTGGCGCATCAACGGAGGTCATCACTCGGGCCATGTGCGGGCGATCGTTGGGCAAGCGGCCACGAGCGTTGGTGAAATGGTCGGATCCTGTCCGAACGTGACTCCTGGAGCGAAAGAGGCTGGCGGGGAACCTACGGTCGCGACCTGCGGACCCGCGGCGGTCGTTCCACTCGAAGGCTGCAGCCCGTACACCCTCGACAGTGTGTAGGACCCCAATGCCTGCCAGCCGTGCAACCGTCGTCGTTCCGCCGCGATGACCAGGCCGTTGTAGGTCAGCGAGTAGTCCTCCGGGTTGGTCAGCTCAAAGAGACGGGCCTCCGAAGGGGAGGTCAGCTTCCAGACCTGCACGATCCGGCCGTCGATCAACTTTCGCGGACTCTTCGCGATACTCGCCGGCGAGCTCCTTCCAGCCGATGAAGTCGTGGCCGTCCTTCCGGACGTAGGCGACGGATACCGCGAGGCGGCTACCCACCTCGCGGTCCACGCCTATAGAGGTACTGATGGGTGTACGGCTGCCGGAATAGCCAAATAGATTACCACTCGACTGGGATCACGAATGGTGGTGACACCCGTAGCTACCTGGAACTGCGAGGCCGGTACATGCGCTGCCCGCCACTGCACCCGACAGCGCGCCCACCGAAGCGCCGGCAACGGCGCGCTGAAGGCGCTCGGTGTTGCGCTGGGCCTCGAGCGCGAAGCCGGCCAGCTTGACGCCGAACGTGGTGGGCTCGGCATGGACGCCGTGGGTGCGGCCCACGCACAGCGTGTCCACGTGCTCGCGCGCGCGGGTGGCCAGGGCGTCCCGGAACGCCCGCTGGCCGGCCAGGAGGATCGCCCCCGCCTGCGCGATCTGTAGCCCGGTGGCGGTGTCCAGCACGTCGGACGACGTCAGCCCGTGGTGCACCCAGCGGCCGGCGTCGCCCACCGATGCCGCCACCACGTCCACGAACGCGGCCACGTCGTGGTCGGTCACCTGCTCGCGCTCCTTGACCGCCTCGACCGTGAACGCGGCGTTCGCGCGGATGGCCCCCGCGTCCTCCGCGGGCACCACGCCCTGCTCGGCCAGCGCGTCCGTGACAGCCAGCTCGACCGCCAGCCAGTTCTCCAGCTTGCGCTGTTCGGACCAGACGGCGCCCATCTCAGGGCGCGTGTAGCGGCCGATCACGGCTAGGCGTCGAGGATGCGGGCGGCCAGCACCGCCGCGTTCTTGGCGCCGTCCACGCCGACGCAGGCCACGGGCACGCCGGGGGGCATCTGGGCGATGGCCAGCATTGCGTCCAGGCCGCCGGCCACCGAGGTGCGCGACTGCAGCGGCACGCCGATCACCGGCAGGTCGGTGTGGGCCGCGACCACGCCTGGGAGCGCCGCAGCCAGTCCGGCTCCGGCGATGATCACCCGCAGCCCGCGCATGCGCGCGTTCTTGGCGTACTCGGCCACCACGTCCGGGTCGCGGTGCGCGCTCATCACGCGCACCTCGTGCATGATGCCGCGCTCCTCGAGCTCGGCCGCCGCCTTGGCCATGGTGTCGTGGTCGGACTTGCTGCCCATCACGATTCCCACCTGCGGCGCGTTCACGTCCATGTCGGCGAACTGGCTCTCGACTTCGGTCTCGGTCGCGGGTTCGGTCACGCCTCGACCCTATCGACGGCCCGTGCCGCGATGTCGGTACGCATCTGCTTGCCGTCGAACTGCACCCGCCGCGCCGCGGCGTACGCGTGCTCGCGCGCCTCGCCCGGGGTTGCGCCGATACCGGTCACGTTCAGCACCCGCCCGCCCGCAGTCACGATCTGACCGTTCACCTCGGCAGTCCCGGCGTGCAGCACCTCAACCTCGATCGAGTCGATCGACCGCAGACCGCGGATCTCGTCGCCGCTCGAGGAGGTCTCGGGGTAGCCGCGCGAGGCCAGCACCACCGTCACGGCCCATTCGTCCGACCACTCGAGGGCCAGGCCTTCCAGCCCCCCGGTACGCGTCGAGGCCTCGAGCAGCTCCACGATGTCCGACCGCAGCCGGGTGAGCACTGCCTGGGTCTCGGGGTCGCCGAAGCGGCAGTTGTACTCCAGCACCTTCGGGCCCTCCGCCGTCATCATCAGCCCCGCGTACAGGATCCCGTGGAACGGGGTGCCGCGCCGCTTCATCTCGTCCACGATCGGCTGGTGGACTGCCCGGGCGAGCGCGTCCGCGTGGTCGCGGTCGATTCCCGGCACCGGCGAGTAGCTGCCCATCCCGCCCGTGTTGGGGCCCTCGTCGCCGTCGAAGATGCGCTTGTAGTCCTGCGCCGGCGCCATCGCCAAGGCGCGCTCGCCGTCACACACGGCCAGCAGCGACAGCTCCTCGCCGTGCAGGAACTCCTCGAGCACTACCTCGGTGTCGCCGAAGCGGTGCTCGGTGAAGAACGCGTCGATCGCCTCCTGGGCCGCGCCCTGGTCGGGGCAGATGATCACGCCCTTGCCAGCGGCCAGCGAGTCCGCCTTGAGCACCAGCGGGTACGAGTAGCGGCCGATGGCCTCCAGCGCCTGCTCCTTCGAGGTCAGCACCTCATAACCCGCCGTGGGCACCCCGACCGCCTCCATCAACTCCTTGGCGTAGCGCTTGGATCCCTCCAGCCGGGCGGCCTCCTTCGAGGGTCCGAAGGCCGCGATGCCGGCCTCGGCGAGCGCGTCGACCAGCCCCAGCACCAGCGGCACCTCGGGGCCCACCACCACCAGGTCCGCCCCGCGCGCCCGCGCCAGGTCCACCAGCCCGTCGATGTCGTCCACCTCCACCGGCACGCACTCGACCTTGTCGCGCGCGATCCCGGCGTTGCCGGGTGCGGCCAGCACGTCCGGCTTGCGCGGCGAGCGCAGCAGCCGGCGCACGAGCGCGTGCTCGCGGCCTCCCCCTCCGACTACCAGGACGGTCGGCAAGGTCTACAGCGAGGCGATGAAGTCGTCCACCGGAATCGCGGTCAGCGACTCGTAGTGGCTCGTCCCGCGTGAGCCCAGCTCCAGCGACACGCGCGCCATCGTGGTCTCATCCGGCGCTTCGACGATGTTCACGAAGTCGAACCGGCCCAAGGTGGCCCACTGCGCCGTGACCTTTGCCCCCAGCTGCTCGACCTCGTTGTTGACCTCGCGGATGCGCTGCGGGTTGTTCTTGATGGTCTGCACGCCTTCGGGCGAAAGGGTGCTGAGCAGCACGTAGGTGGGCACGGACGTCCTTTCTGTCAGTTCTCTGACGCCGACGGCGCCCCCAAGGTTGTCTCAGGTTTTCCGCACCGACGCAAGCCGGTCCGGGTTACCTGCGTAAGAACCCGGCGAGTGGGGGACACTGGCCGAGACCACCAACCTGGGAGCAACCACCATGACGAAGCGACGGATCGCAGTCCCGGCCCTCTTGGCGATGGCGGCATGTGCAGTACCTGCCTCGGCCAACGCGGCCGTGCTGACCACCACGAAGCCCTGCTTTGGCGACGGCGATCCCATCGGGCTGCGCGGCACGGGCTTCACCCCCAACTCGAGCGCGGCCATCCAGAACAACGCGGGCCTCGCGGCAGGCACGCTCCGGAGCCTCGCCGACGGCACGGTCAGCGGGAGCCTGCTGCCCCGGACGGCGACCCCCACGCGGACCCAGGCTGTCCTCTTCACCGGCACCGACAGCGCCAATCCGGCAAATGTTGGGCAGGTCGCTGTGACCCGCGCGCGCCTGCGCGTGACCGTCACCCCGGCCAACGCCAGCCCCCGCCGCGTGCGGCGCTTCCGCGCGTTCGGATTCACCTCCGGCAACACGCTCTACCGCCACATACTGCGCGGAAAGCGGGTCAGCAACGGCCGCATGGCCCGCCTGACAGGGGTGTGCCGCCAGACCAGCGTGCGGAAGCGCCTGTTCCGCCGCAGCGCCAAGAGCGGCACCTACCGGGTCCAATTCGACACCAAGCGCGGGTACAGCTCCAGGACCGTGCAGCGCGTGCGCTTCCGCGTCCGCGTGTTCAGGACGGTGCGCAGGTCCACCAGCTCCTCGGCGGCGGGCGGCACCGGCGAGGTCTGGACCCAGCTGCCCTAGGGCCGCAAGGTCAAGCCTCCGGGTAACGCGCCGCCAGGTGCTGGTCCAGCGCTTGGCGGACGCGCCGCCGTTCGTCGCTGCTGGCCATCCGATAGCGGCCCAGCAGCTCCTTCTGGCCCTCGAGCGGCAGGCCGGCGAGCTCCCAGCGCACGGCCAGGCGCTCGAACAGGAACTCCACGCGCCGCTGCCAGCGGTCCTCGGCGTCGGCCGCAGGCTTGGCGTCCAGTTCGGCGAGCTCGCGCAGCGTACCCCCGGTCAGCTCGTCTCGGAGCGTCAGCACGCTGCCGTCGTCGGCCGTGTAATCGGACGTGGGCGCGGGCTGCCCTCCGCCCTGCTGTGCCCGCTTACGCGACCGGCGTCCCATGCGGGATGTCTACACGCGCGAAGGTCAGCTCGCCTTCCTCGGCTTCCACCCGCACGGTGTCGCCGGGCACGAACTCGTTCTCCAGCAGCTTCAGCGCCAGCTTGTCCACCAGCCGCTTCTGGATCACGCGCTTGAGCGGCCGTGCGCCGTAGGTGGGGTCGTAGCCCAGGTTGCCCAGCAGCTCCTTGGCGGCGTCGGTCAGCTCCACCTCGACTCCACGCTCGCGCACGCGCGCCACCAACTGGTCCACCTGCAGCTCCACGATCTGTCCGATCTGGTCGCGCGTCAGGGCAGCGAACTCCACGACCTCGTCCAGCCGGTTCACGAACTCGGGCTTGAACGTGGCCTCGACGCCGGCCAGGCCGCCGGCCACGTTCGAGGTCATGATCACCACGGTGTTGGTGAAGTTGACCGTCCGCCCCTGGCCGTCGGTCAGGCGGCCGTCGTCCATCAGCTGGAGCAGCACGTTGAACACGTCGGCGTGCGCCTTCTCGATCTCGTCCAGCAGCACCACGCTGTAGGGGCGCCGGCGCACGGCCTCGGTCAGCTGGCCGCCCTCGTCGTAGCCCACGTAGCCGGGCGGCGCACCCACCAGCCGCGACACGGAGTGCTTCTCCATGTACTCCGACATGTCGATCCGGATCATCGCGTCCTGGGAGTCGAACATGAACTCGGCCAGCGCTCGCGCCAGCTCCGTCTTTCCGACGCCGGTGGGACCGATGAACAGGAACGAGCCGATCGGCTGGTCGGGGTCCGACAGCCCGGCGCGTGAGCGCCTCAGCGCGTTCGACACGGCCTCGACGGCCTCGTCCTGGCCGATCACCCGCTCGTGCAGGCGCTCCTCCATGTGCACCAGCTTGGCCACCTCGGACTCCAGTAGCCGTGACACGGGAATGCCCGACCAGCGGGCCACGACCTCGGCCACGTCCTCGTCGTCGACCTCCTCCTTGAGGAAGGTGCGGTCGGCCTGCAGCTCGCGCAGGCTCTCCTCGGTGTCGGCCGCCAGCTGCTGGAGCTCGGGGATCTTGCCGTAGCGCAGCTCGGCGGCGCGCTCGAGGTCGGCCTCGCGCTCGGCTCGCTCGACGTCGCGGTGAGCCTGCTCCAGCTCCTCTTTGGCGGCGCGGATGGCGTCGATGGCCTCCTTCTCGCCCTGCCAGTGGGCCTTCTTTTCCGACGACTCCTCGCGCAGGTCGGCAAGCTCGCGCTCGATCGCCTCGCGGCGCGCAACCGACGTCTCGTCCTTCTCCTTCTTCAGCGCCTGCTGCTCGATCTCCAGCTGCTGGATGCGGCGCTCGACCACCTCGATCTCCTCGGGCATCGAGTCGATCTCGATCCGTAGCCGCGAGGCCGCCTCGTCGATCAGGTCGATGGCCTTGTCCGGCAGGAAGCGGTCGGCGATGTAGCGCTGTGACAGGGTGGCCGCCGCCACGATGGCGGCGTCCTGGATGCGCACGCCGTGGTGAACCTCGTAGCGCTCCTTGAGACCGCGCAGGATGGCGATCGTGGCCTCCACGGAGGGCTCGCCCACCTGCACGGGCTGGAAGCGGCGCTCCAGCGCGGCGTCCTTCTCGATGTGCTTGCGGTACTCGTCCAACGTGGTGGCGCCGACGGCGCGCAGCTCACCGCGGGCAAGCATCGGCTTGAGCAGGTTGGCGGCGTCCACAGCGCCCTCGGCCGCGCCGGCGCCGACGATGGTGTGCAGCTCGTCCAGGAACAGGATCACCTGGCCCTGGGCCTCGGTGATCTCCTTGAGGACGGCCTTGAGCCGGTCCTCGAACTCACCGCGGTACTTGGCGCCCGCGATCAGCGAGCCGATGTCCAGCGCGATCACGCGCCGGTCGCGCAGCGAGTCGGGCACGTCGCCGGACACGATCCGCCGGGCCAGCCCTTCGACGATGGCGGTCTTGCCCACGCCCGGCTCTCCGATCAGCACCGGGTTGTTCTTGGTGCGCCGGGAGAGCACCTGGATCACGCGCCGGATCTCGTCGTCGCGGCCGATCACCGGGTCGAGCTTGCCCTGCTCGGCCGACTCGGTGAGGTCGCGGCCGAAGCGCTCCAGCGCCTGGTAGCGGTCCTCGGGGTTCTGGTCGGTCACACGGTGGGGCCCACGGACACCCTCGACGGCCTCGCCCAGCTGCTCGGCGGACGCGCCCACGTCGATCTTGGGGTCGGCGGCCAGCGCCAGCAGCAGATGCTCGGTGGACACGTACTCGTCGCCCATGCCGCGGGCGGTCTCGTCGGCCTTGACGAAGAGATTGCCCAGCGACGCGTCGGGCGTGGGCTGGGCCGTGCTGTCACCGGTGACCGTGGGGGCGTCGTCCAGGGCCTGGTTGGCCTTGCGCCGGACCGCGTCGGGGTCGGCGCCGGCGCGGCGCAGGACGGGGACGACGATGCCGCCCTCCTGCTCCAGCAACGCCACCAGCAGATGATGGGGCCCGACCTGGGCGTTGTGTCGTGTCTGGGCCAGCCGCTGGGCCGCGGCGAGCGCCTCCTGGGTCTTCACGGTCATCCGGTCTGGCTGCATGGGCGGGAGTCCTCGATCTGTCGCGATTCCAGAAATCTAAGTCTAGGGCACTTAGATTAACGTCAGCGGCCCGGAGCGTCCAATTGCAGCTGGGTAGGGGCCGGGTCGATGCCAAACCGCGAGATCGAACCGCTTTGATCACTTGTGGTGGCAGGACAGCAGCTAGCGATCCAAGCGGCGCCCGGACCGCCCTTACCCAGCCGCCGTGATCGCCTGACCCGCCGCGAACGACCACGGTAGAGCGGCACCCCGGACAGCCGGTCCAACCGCTTGGGCCTCGCGGCACTGCCCTTTTGACCCCGACGTCCGTACTCTTTCTCCGGTGGACCCCTCGGCCCGCAGACATACCCCTGGGCGCAACGGCCTGTACGACCCGAGCTACGAGCACGATGGTTGCGGCGTGGCGTGCCTGGCGCGCCTGGACGGCAAGGTCACGCGCGAGACCGTGGAGCGGGCCATCGGCGCGCTGGTGAACCTGGAGCACCGCGGGGCCGAGGGCGCCGACCCCTCGACCGGTGACGGCGCCGGCATCCTGATGCAGATCCCCGACGCGTTCCTGCGCGCCGAGGTAGACCCCGACCTACCCCCGCCCGGCCACTACGGCGTGGCCTTCTGCTTCCTGCCCCAGGAGCCCGGCCGGCGAGCCGAGGTCGAGCGGCTGCTGGAGCGCGTGGCGCGCGAGGAAGGGCTGGAGCCGATCACCTGGCGCGAGGTGCCGGTGGAGCCGTCCGAGGCCGGCGAGCGCTCGCGCGAAGTGGCGCCCACAATGCGCCAGCTGTTCCTGGCTACCCAAAAGGGCACAGGCGGCGGCTCGCTGGAGAGCGACGAGCTCGAGCGCAAGCTTTACGTGGTCCGCCGCCGGGCCGAGAACGAGACCGAGGGCGACCTGTACCTGGCCAGTTGCTCGTGCCGGACGATCGTCTACAAGGGCATGCTCTCGGCGCCCCAGCTGTCGCGCTACTACCCCGACCTGGCCGACGAGCGGCTGGCCAGCGCGCTGGCCATCGTGCACTCGCGCTTCTCGACCAACACCTTCCCCAGCTGGTCGCTGGCGCACCCGTTCCACATGAGCGCGCACAACGGCGAGTTCAACACCCTGCTGGGCAACGTCAGCTGGATGCGCGCCCGCGAGGCGCGCCTGGCGGCCGGTCCGCTGGGCGCCGACGTGGGCCGCACGCTGCCGGCGATCCCCGTGGGCAGCTCGGACTCGGCCGCGTTCGACGCGGTGCTCGAGCTGCTGGTGCGCGGCGGGCGCTCGCTGGAGCACGCGGTCATGCTGATGACGCCGGAGGCTCATGAGGGGCGTCCCGACATGCCCACGCCGCTGAGCGACTTCTACGACTACGGCTCGATGCTCATGGAGCCGTGGGACGGCCCGGCCTCGGTCACGTTCACCGACGGCAAGATCCTGGGGGCCACGCTGGACCGGAACGGGCTGCGGCCCGGGCGCTGGGTAGTCACCCGCGACGGTTGGTTCGCCCTGGCCTCCGAGGCCGGCGCCTTCCACGTGCCCACAGAGGAAGTCGAGCGCGTGGGCCGGCTGCTGCCCGGCCGGCTGGTGGTGGTCGACCCCGAGCGCGGCGGCCTGCTCGAGGACCGGCAGGCCGAGCTCGACGTGGCTGGCGACCGTCCGTACGGCGCCTGGTTCGCCGAGCACTCGGTGGGAATCGACGACCTGCCCGCCGGGCGACCGCAGGAGCGTCCGGTCGTGCCGCGCGAGCAGCGTCAGCTGGCCTTCGGTTGGACCCAGGAGGACCTGCGCGCGGTGCTGGCCCCGATGGCGGGCGGAGCCGAAGCCGTGGGCTCGATGGGCAACGACGTTGCCCTGGCCGCCATCTCCGAGCGCCAGCCGCCCCTGTTCACCTACTTCAAGCAGCTGTTCGCCCAGGTGACCAACCCGGCAATCGACCCCGTGCGCGAGAAGATCGTGATGAGCCTGCGCACGGTGGTCGGGCCCGAGGGCGACCTGTTCGAGGAGACCCCCGAACAGGCCCGCCGGCTGGTGCTCGAGCACCCGGTGATCGACGACGAGGACCTGGCCCGCATCCGGGCCGTCGAGAGCGGGCCGCTGACCTCGCACACGCTGGACATCACCTGGCCGATCGACCAGGGCGAGGACGGCCTGGTCGTCGCGCTGGAGGGCCTGTTCGCCGAGGCCGACAAGGCCATCGCAGATGGCATCGGCGTGCTGATCCTGAGCGACCGCGCCACCAGCCACGACCGCGTCCCGATGCCGTCCCTGCTGGCGCTGTCGGCTGTGCACCACCACCTGGTGCGCTCGGGCACGCGCACGCGCACCGGCCTGATCGCGGAGTCCGGCGAGCCGCGCGACCCGCACCACATCGCGGCGTTGATCGGATACGGCGCGGCCGCGGTGAACCCGTACCTGATGCTGGAGAGCGTGGACGGCGCGGGCCAGAAGGTGATCGCGTCGATGGAGAAGTCGCTGCTGAAGATCATCTCCAAGATGGGCATCTCGACGATCCGCTCCTACAACGGGGCGCAGGTGTTCGAGGCCGTCGGGCTCGACCGCGAGCTGGTGCAGCGCCACTTCACGGGCACGCCGTCGCGGATCGGGGGCGTCAACCTGGAGGGCCTGGCCCGCGAGGCGCTGCACCGCCACTCGCGCGCCTGGCCCGACGCACACGGCGAAGCGCTGCCCGACCACGTGGAGGACGCGCTGCTGCCGGCCGCCTCCAAGGAGCTGCTGCCCCAGGGCGGCCAGTACCAATGGCGCCGCGACGGCGAGAAGCACATGTGGGAGCCGGGCACGATCACCGGCCTGCAGTCGGTGGCGCGCGGCGGCGGGCGCGAGACCTACAAGGAGTTCGCCCGCCGGGTGGACGACGAGAACGCGTCGTTCAGCATGATCCGCGGCCTGCTGAAGCTGCGCGGCGACCGCGAGCCGATCTCGGTGTCCGAGGTCGAGCCGGTTGCCGACGTGGTCAAGCGCTTCACCACCGGCGCCATGAGCCTGGGCTCGCTGTCATCGGAGGCACACGAGACACTCGCCATCGCCATGAACCGGCTCGGCGGGCGCTCGAACACCGGCGAGGGTGGCGAGGACCCGCGCCGCTTCGCACCCGACCCCAACGGCGACCTGCGCCGTTCCGCCATCAAGCAGGTGGCCTCCGGTCGCTTCGGCGTGACCGCCGACTACCTGGTGAACGCCGACCAGATCCAGATCAAGGTGGCCCAGGGGGCCAAGCCCGGCGAGGGCGGCCAGCTGCCGGGCCACAAGATCACCGCCGAGATCGGCCGGCTGCGGCTGTCGACCCCCGGCGTGGAGCTGATCAGCCCGCCGCCCCACCACGACATCTACTCGATCGAGGACCTCAAGCAGCTGATCTACGACCTGCGCTGCGTGAACCCGCGCGCGTCGATCTCGGTGAAGCTGTGCGCCGAGGTCGGAGTGGGCACCGTGGCCGCGGGCGTGGTCAAGGCCAACGCCGACCACATCGTGATCGCCGGGCACGACGGCGGCACCGGCGCCGCCTCGCTGTCCTCGATCCACCACGCCGGTGTGCCGTGGGAGATCGGCTTGGCCGAGACCCAGCAGACACTGATCCGCAACGACCTGCGCTCGCGCGTGGTGCTGCAGGCCGACGGCCAGATGCGCACCGCCCGCGACGTGATGGTGGCCGCGCTGCTGGGCGCCGACGAGGTGGGCTTCTCGACCGCTCCGCTGGTTGCCGCCGGCTGCATCATGATGCGCGTTTGCCATCTGAATACGTGCCCGGTCGGCATCGCCACCCAGGACCCGCTGCTGCGCGAGCGTTTTCAGGGCAAGCCCGAGCACGTGATCCGCTACCTGCTGGCGGTGGCCGAGGAGGTCCGTGAGCTGATGGCCGGCCTGGGCTTCGCCACCTTCCAGGAGATGGTGGGCCAGGTGGAGATGCTGGAGGCCGACCCCGACATCGACCGCTGGAAGGCCGGCGGCATCGACCTGTCCGAGCTTCTGGCCGTGCCCGAGGACAGCGAGGGCCTGCCCCGCCGCCACGAGGACCCGCCGACGCCGGTGCTGGACAACTCGGTGGACCACATCCAGCTGCTGCCCGCCGCGGCGCGTGCGATCCGCGACGACGAGCCGATCCGCCTGGACCGCGACATCGCCAACGTCCACCGCACGGTGGGCGCGCTGCTGTCCGGCGAGATCGTTCGCCGGCGCGGCCCCGAGGGGCTGCCCGAGGGCACGATCGACGTGATCTTCAACGGGTCGGCGGGCCAGAGCTTCGCCGCCTGGCTGGCGCCGGGCGTGACCTTCACCGTAAACGGCACCGTGAACGACTACGCGGGCAAGGGCCTGTCCGGTGGCGTGTTCGCCGTGCGCCCCCCGGCGGAGTCCACGTTCGACCCCGACGCCAACGTGATCGCGGGCAACGTGGCCCTGTACGGCGCGACCGCCGGTCGCGCGTTCTTCCGCGGGCTGGCCGGCGAGCGCTTTGCCGTCCGCAACTCCGGCGCGCTGGCCGTGGTCGAGGGCGTCGGCGACCACGGCTGTGAGTACATGACCGGCGGCCGCGTGCTGGTGCTGGGTCCCACCGGTGTGAACTTCGCCGCCGGCATGAGCGGCGGAGTGGCTTGGGTCCTGGACGACGAGGACGCCTTCGCCGAGCGCTGCAACCAGGAGATGGTGGACCTGGAGCCGCCCGCGCCGGAGGACTACGCCGAGCTGCGCGACCTGCTGGCAGAGCACCACGCGCGGACGGGCTCCAGGCACGCCGAGAGCCTGCTGGAGGACGAGTCCACCTGGGCGACGCGGCTGGTGCGCGTGATGCCGCGCGACTACCGCGCCGCGCTGCAGCGCGCGGCCGAGGAAGACGACCGGCGCGCCGAGGGAGCAGCGGCCTGATGGCCGATCCGAAGGGGTTCCTGCAGGTCAAGCGGGTGGCCATGCCCGAGCGCGACCCGTCCGAGCGGGTGGGCGACTCGAAGGAGATCTACGGCCTGCTGCCCGAGCCAGAGCTGCGCGAGCAGGCGCGCCGCTGCATGGACTGTGGCGTCCCGTTCTGCAACAACGGCTGCCCGCTGGGGAACCTGATCCCGGACTGGAACAACCTGGTCCGCGAGGGCCAATGGCGAGCGGCGCTGGACCAGCTGCACGCCACCAACAACTTCCCCGAGTTCACGGGCCTGGTATGCCCCGCGCCGTGCGAGTCGGCGTGCGTGCTGGACATCTCCGACGACCCGGTGATGATCAAGCAGATCGAGTACTCGATCATCGAGCGCGGGTTCGAGGAGGGCTGGGTGGTCCCCAAGCCCCCGCCCGAGCGCACCGGCCGGAAGGTGGCCGTGATCGGCTCGGGCCCGGCCGGCCTGGCGGCCGCCGCTGAACTGAACGCGGTCGGCCACAGCGTCACCGTCTACGAGCGCGACGAGGGGCCCGGCGGCCTGATGCGCTTCGGGGTGCCCGACGCGAAGCTGGAGAAGTGGATCATCGACCGGCGGGTGAAGGTGCTGGAGGCGGAGGGAATCGACTTCCGCTACGGCGTGGACGTAGGCACCGACGTGGACGCGGACCAGCTTGCGCGCGAGCACGACGCAGTGGTCGTGTGCGTGGGCTCGCGGGTCGAGCGTGAGCTCGACGTCCCCGGGTCGGACCTGGACGGCGTGCACTTCGCGATGGACTACCTCTACCAGCGCAACCGCGCCGTGGCCCGCGGCGAGGGCCGCGAGGCGCCGCTGCCCGAGCGCGAGATCACCGCCGCCGGCAAGAGGGTGGTGATCATCGGCGGTGGCGACACCGGCATGGACTGCCTGTCCAGCGCCAACCGCGAGGGCGCCGAGAAGGCGCTGATGCTGGACGTCTACCGGTCGCTGCCCCCGGGCGGGCGCTACGAGGAGGGGCCGTGGCCCGAGTCGCCGCGGCGCACCGCCACCACCTACGCCCTGGACGAGGGCGGCGAGCGCCGCTTCGGCACGCAGATCACGGAGATCGAGGGCGCCGACGGACACATCAAGCGTGTCCATGGGCGCCGGGTGCAGGGGAAGTCCTCACGCGACCTGCAGCCGATCGAGGGATCGGAGTTCGTGGAGGAGGCCGACCTGTGCCTGGTGGCGATCGGCTTCACGCATCCAGAGCACGACGGCGTGATCGCCGGCCTGGGCCTGGAGCTGGACGGGCGCGGGAACATCTCCGCGCCGGTGTTCGCCACCTCTCGCGACGGCGTGTTCGGCGCCGGTGACGCTCGGGTGGGCCAGTCGCTGATCGTCAGCGCCATCGCCGACGGACGCCGCGCCGCCAGGATCGTGGATCGCCGCTTGCGCGATCCGCTGCCCGTTCCCGCCTGATGGCGGCCGGGGAGCCCGAGGACACGGTCGCGGGCTACCGGGAAAAGCTGCGCCGCCGCGCGCTGGGCATTCTGCGCGACAACCTGACCCGCGTCGAGTCCACCCCGCGACGGCCGTTGGACCCCGGCCTGGTGCGCACCGAGGCCGACCAGGCGGTGGTCAACGTGACCGTGGCATTCGAGACCCTGGCCGGGCTGGACCTGGTCACCGCCGGCGACCGTGACCAGTTCTTCGAGCGCCTGCGTGAGATCACCAGCACCACCTACGCCACGTTCGAGGGGGTACAGCTGCGCCGCACCGTGCAGGCCCCGCGCCATCCCGAGTCGCCCGGCCTTCACCTGCTGGCTGCCGAGCTGTACGACGACGGCGTCCTGCTGCGCTGGGTGTTCGTGGCGCCACGCGGGCGCGGCGCGGCGGCCGAGCGCGCCAGTCACCGGCCGCCAGAGTCGTTCACGCTCTGGGACGACGCCGGCACGGCCTACACGCCCCAGGGTGGCGGCTGGCTGGCCGGCGAGCACCTACGAGGCGATACGGCGTTCGTACCGGCGGTGCCGGATGAGGCGACGAAGCTGAACGTGGCGGCAGGCCCCGACCGCTTCGAGCTGGACCTGAGCGGCGAGGGCTAGACCCGGCGGTAGGGCTGCAGGGCCGCCATGGGGATGGCGTCCTCGGCCACCTCGCTGACGCTCAGACGGCCCCCGCCCACGCGGTGGCTGCGGGCAATCACGTCCAGCGCGCGCTCGAAGCGGCCCAGCGCAACGCCATCACTTACGTCACCGGCCGCGCGCTGCCACGCGGCGTCGCACAGCTCCAGCAGCAGCTCACCCGAGAGGCCGGGATAGGTCTCGCGTGCGCGCGCGAACGCCAGGGCGCGCTGGAGCTCGGAGTTGCGCAGCGGATCGAGCGGCGTGTCCATCCGTGGAAGGGATCCCCACCGGGCGAGGGACCGAAACGTGGATTCAGCCCCTGCGGTGAACCCGGACCCGGATCGCCGGCGCCAGCGCTTGGCCCTGCGGCTCGTAGGGCACCAGCTCGGCCTTGGCCGCCTGGCGCACGCGCGCGATCTCCTGCCGCAGCTCCTCCTGGGCGCGCTCCGCGGCGCGCTCGATGTTGTTCAGCCGCCGGCGCATCCGCGCCACCTCCTGCTCGAGCTCGAACACCCGCTCGACCCCCGCCAGGTTCATGCCCAGCTCGGAAGTCAGCTGCTGGATCCGGCGCAGGCGCTCCACGTCCTCGTCCGAGTACAGGCGCGTGTTCTTGGGCGAGCGCTTGGGCTGGATCAGCCCGCGGGTTTCGTAGATGCGCAGCGTCTGCGGGTGCATGCCGGCCAGCTCCGCGGCCACGGAGATCATGTAGACGCCGCGCTCGCGCTCGCCGGCCATCAGGCGTCGGTCCCGCCGAAGAACCCGGAACGCGGGTTGTCGTCCATGACCGCGGCCAACTCATCGACCACCTCGCGCTGCTCGGCGGACAGCGACTTGGGCACATCCACGGTGAGCCGGTAGTGGATGTCGCCGCGCCCACGGTTGCCCAGCTTGGGCGGGCCCTCGCCGCGCAGCCGCTGGACGGTTCCGTGCTGGGTGCCCGGGGCCACGCGAATGCGCTTGGAGCCGTTCAGCGTGGGCACCTCGATGGTGGCGCCGCGAATGGCCTCCGGAATCGTGACCGGCACGTTCACCTCCAGGTTGTCGCCCTTGCGCCCGAACAGCTTCGAGTCGGCCACCCGGGTGATCACGTACAGGTCGCCTTGCGGTCCCCCCCGGCGGCCTGCCTCGCCCTTCCCGGCCAGCCGCACGCGGCTGCCGTCACGCACCCCAGCGGGGATGTTGACCTTGTAGCGCTTGACCTGGCGGGTGTGGCCCGCTCCGCTGCAGGTAGGGCACGGGTCGGTGATCTCGGTTCCGGTGCCGCCGCACTTCTGGCACGGCTGCGAGATCGAGAACAGGCCCTGGGACTCGGCCTCGACCCCGCGCCCCTGGCAACGGCTGCACACCTTGGGCGTGGTGCCCGGCTTGGCGCCGGTGCCGTGGCAGGTCGGACAGAGCGCCGACATGGACACGCTGACCGGCACCTGCGCGCCCTCCATGGCCTGGTCGAACGAGACGTGCACCTCGGTCTCGAGGTCGGCGCCGCGCTCGGGCCGGGAGCCGGGGCCGCCGCGCCCACCGGGACCGCCACCGCCGAACAGATCCGACAGGATGTCGCCGATCCCGCCGCCAAAGCCGCCGCCCGGCTGCTGGCCGGTGCGGAACGAGCCGGGGTCGAAGCCGCTGCCGAAGATCCCGCCGCCGGCGTCGTACTCACGCCGCTTCGCGGGGTCGGACAGGATGCCGTAGGCGGTCTGGATCTCCTTGAACCGCTCCTCGGCCTTGGCGTCGCCCGGGTTGTGGTCGGGGTGGTACTGGCGGGCCAGCTTGCGGTAGGCCTTCTTGATCGCCTCGTCGGACGCCTTCTTGTCGACGCCGAGCGCCTCGTAGGGGTTCTTGGTAGCGGGCACCGCTGCGCTCTCCTATGCGGACACGACCACGCGCGCCGGACGGAGCACGGTCTCGCCGGCGCGGTAGCCCTTCTCCACCGTCTCGATTACGAACCCCGGCTCGGTGCCCTCCTCGGGCCGGACCGTCAGCGCCTCGTGGTCGGTCGGGTCGAACTTCTCTCCCTTGGGATCGAACTGCTCGACGCCGTTGCGTGCGAGCACGCCCACCAGCTCGGAGTGCACCAGCTCCACGCCCCCGGCCAGATGGCCCTCCTCGGGATTGGCCGTGGCCAGCGCACGTTCGAGGTTGTCCAGCACCGGCAGTAGCTCCTTGACCACGCTGCCGCGCGCCCGCTCGCCGGCCACCGCGGTGTCCCGCGAGGCCCGCTTGCGGAAGTTCTCGAAGTCGGCCTGGGTGCGCTGCGCGAGCTCGAGGTACTCCCCGCGCTCGCGCACCGCCACGTCCAGCTCCGACTCGGTCTCCTCGGCGGCCTCCTGCTGCACGCCCTCCTCGGTCTCCTCGAGCTCGGCCTCGGCCTCTTCGGCCTCCAGCTGCTCCGGGCGGACCACGGACATCTTGGCCGTGTTCTCGCCCGGGTCGGAGGACTGCCGCGCGCCCAGCTTGGAGCGGTCCACGCGGCGGTCTGTTCCGAACCCGTCCATCAACGCGCCTCGGTGTCGTCGACCACCTCGGCGTCCACGACCTCCTCGGCCGAGCCGTCGGCGTCACCGCCGCCATTGGCCGAAGAGCCGCCTGTGCCCCCATGGGTATTGTCGGCGTCGGCCTGCTGCTGGGCGGCCGCGTTGGCGTACATGGCCTCGGACACCTTGTGGAACGAGGTCTGCAGCGCCTCGGCCTTGGCGTTGATCTCGGCCGGGTCCTCGGACTCCAGCACGCCGCGCACTTCCGCGATCGCCGCCGTGATCTCCTCCTTGGAGGAGGCGTCGACCGAATCACCCAGCTCCTCGAGCTGCTTCTCGGCCTGGTAGGCGGCGTTCTCGGCGTTGTTGCGGGCCTCCACCAGCTCGCGCTGGCGGCGGTCGTCGTCGGCATGGGTCTCGGCGTCCTTGACCATCCGATCGACCTCGGCGTCGTCCAGGCCGGAGCCGGCCTTGATCTCGATCTTCTGCTCCTTGCCCGTGCCCAGGTCCTTCGCGGTCACGTTCACGATGCCGTTGGCGTCGATGTCGAACGCGACCTCGATCTGGGGCACGCCGCGCGGTGCGGGAGGAATCCCAGTGAGCTGGAACTTGCCCAGCGACTTGTTGTAGGTGGCCATCTCGCGCTCACCCTGCAGCACGTGCACCTCCACGCTGGTCTGCGAGTCCTCCGCGGTGGAGAACACCTCGGACTTGCGCGTGGGGATGGTGGTGTTGCGCTCGATCAGCTTGGTCATGACGCCGCCCTTGGTCTCGATGCCCAGGGTCAGCGGCGTGACGTCCAGCAGCAGCACGTCCTTGACGTCCCCTGCCAGCACGCCTGCCTGGATGGCGGCGCCCACGGCCACGACCTCGTCCGGGTTCACGCCCCGGTGCGGGTCCTTGCCGGTCAGGTCCTTGACCTTCTCCTGCACGGCGGGCATGCGCGTCATGCCGCCCACCAGGACCACGTGGTCGATGCTGGCGCCCGAGTCCTCGAGCGCCTGCTTGGTCGGGCCCTCGATGCGCTTGAGCAGGTCGGCGCACAGCTCGTTGAGCTTGGCCCGCGTGAGCCGCTGGTTCAGGTGCTTGGGCACCGAGTCGACCGCCGTGATGAACGGCAGGTTGATCTGCGTCTCCTGCGCGGAGGACAGCTCGGCCTTGGCCTTCTCGGCCTCCTGGTAGAGACGCTGGAGGGCCATCTTGTCCTGCGACAGGTCCTGGCCCTCGGCCTGCTTGAACTCGGCGACCAACCAGTCGACGATGGCCTTGTCGAAGTTGTCGCCGCCCAGGTGGTTGTCACCCGCGGTGGCCTTGACCTCGAACACGCCGTCGCCGATCTCCAGCACCGACACGTCGAACGTGCCGCCACCGAGGTCGAACACGAGGATCGTCTGGTCGGCGTCCTCCTTGTCGAGCCCGTAGGCCAGCGCGGCCGCGGTGGGCTCGTTGATGATGCGCTTGACGTCCAGGCCGGCGACCTTGCCGGCGTCCTTGGTGGCCTGGCGCTGATCGTCGTTGAAGTAGGCCGGCACGGTGATGACCGCGCTGTCCACGGTGTCGCCGAGGTAGGCCTCGGCGTCCGCCTTGAGCTTCTGCAGCGTCATCGCGCTGATCTCCGGCGGGGCGTACTCCTTGTCGTCCACCTTCACGCGCGCGTCGCCGTTGGGGCCGCGGACCACGGTGTAGGGGACGATCGTCTCCTCCTCCTTGACCTCGGCTTCCTTGCGGCCCATGAAGCGCTTGATCGAGAAGATCGTGTGCTCGGGGTTGGTCACGGCCTGGCGCTTGGCCGGCGCGCCCACCAGGCGCTCGCCGCCCTCGGTGAATGCCACTACGGACGGCGTCGTTCGCGCGCCCTCGGCGTTCTCGACGACCTGGGGCTCGCCGCCTTCCAGCACCGCCATGCACGAGTTGGTCGTGCCAAGATCGATTCCGATGGTCTTGCCCATCGCTGTCTCTCCTTTGCTTCGAATTCAGCGTCTGTAGAAAATCTAAGTGTGAGTATGGCAGATCACTCGCCGCCCGCCCATCCAATTTCCGTGGCCGTCGAGCCGTTCGAAGCGGCCGATTCGCGCGCCCTGCGCGGTGAGCTCGGCGCCGACCTGATGGCGCGCTATGCGGGGCACGCCGAGCCCGGTGTGAAGCCGTCCGCCTGGGACGTCGCCGCCTTCGTGGTGGCCCGCGACGCCGGCGGGGGCGCCGTGGGCTGCGGCGCCCTGCGCGAGCTGGGCGACGGAGCGGCCGAGATCAAGCGCATGTACGTCCGCCCGCACGCGCGCGGCGCCGGCGTGTCACGGCTCCTGCTGGCGGCGCTGGAGGATGAGGCGAGGACCCGCGGCTTGGGCGTGATCCGGCTGGAGACCGGGGTACGCCAGCCCGAGGCGATGGCTTTGTACGCCAGCGCCGGCTACACCGAGATCCAAGGCTTCGGCGACTACGCCGGGCACCCGGCCTCGCGCTGCTTCGAGCGGAAGCTGGACCCTTGAAGCCCGCGCAGCTCAAGGCCGCATGCCTGGCGCACAACGGCGCCGAGGAGGAGTTCCCGTTCGGCCCCGAGACCTCGGTCTTCAAGGTCGCCGGGAAGATGTTCGCGCTCAGTGCCCTGGGCTCCGAGGAGCTCAAGGTGTCGCTGAAGTGCGACCCCGGCCTGGCCGAGCAGCTGCGCGACGCCTACGAGGCGGTCGGGCCCGGGTACCACCTGAACAAGCGCCACTGGAACACCGTGGTGGTGGACGGCGTCGACCGGCAGCTGCTGGTGGACATGATCGAGGACAGCTACGACCTGGTCGTGGAGAAGCTGCCGCGCAAGATGCGCGCGCGGCTGGGCTGGTCGGGCGAGCGATAGGCCGGCGCGCCTACCCCTCCGGCAGCGGTCGCGGCGGGCGCAGGCGCGGCACCACCTCGACCGCCACGATGGCGACCAGGATCATGGCGGCACCCAGCCAGGACACGAGCCCCAGACGCTCGTCGGCCAGCAGGTAGCCGAACAGGCCGGCGAACGCGGGCTCGCTGGCCAGGATCAGCGCGGTGCGGTCCGGCGGGGCGTTGCGCTGGGCGTAGGTCTGGACGAAGAAGCCCAGCGCGCTGGCCACCAGCGACGTGACCAGCAGCGCCGACCAGACCGTCAGGCCGCGAGGCACCTCGAGCTGCCCTGTGCCGGCCGCCACGGCCAGGCAGATCACTCCGACGACGGTGAGCTGGACCACCAGCAGCGCGCCCACGTCGTGGTCGCCGACAGCGCGGTCGGTGACCAGGATGTGCGCGGCGAAGGCGATCGCGCACAGCAGCACGAGCCCGTCGCCGCGCAGCTCCAGCCCGCCGCCGGCGCCCGAGAGCAGGTACAGCCCGGCGGCCGACACCACCGCCGCGGCCCAGGCCACTGCGGGCAGCCGCTGGCCCAGGAAGATCGCGCCGAGCACCGGGGTGAACACCACCATCAGCCCCGTGATGAAGCCCGCGTTGGACGCCGACGTGTGCTCCAGGCCCAGGGTCTGGAAGGCGTAGCCCGCGCACAGGAACGCGCCCATCAGCGCACCCGCGCGCCAGCCCGCGGCGCCGAGCTCGCGCACGCGGTCGCGGAAGATGACCGCCACCAGCACGGCCGCCGAGCCGAACCGGTAGGCCAGAAACGCCATGGTCGGCAACACGGCGATTGCGTCCTGGACCATCACGAACGTCAGCCCCCAGACGGCCGCGATGCCGACCAGCGCGAGCTGGGCCTTCACTGCTCCCCGCGCGCGTAGGGGCACATGCGGGCCAAGGGGCACTGCGAGCATTGCGGCGACCGTGCGCTGCACAGCCGCCGGCCGTGGCGGATCAGCGCCATGTGCGACTCGTATGGGTCCTCGCGAGCCGACAGGCGCAGCAGCTCGTCGTGGCACTCCTCCAACGGGGCGCCCGGACGAAAAAGCCCCAGCCGCGTCCCCACGCGGTGCACATGGGTGTCCACGGGCACATCGTGGCGGCCGAAGGCGAACAGCAGCACGCACGCGGCCGTCTTGCGGCCCACGCCGGGGAGCGTGCACAGCTCCTCCCGGGCCTGCGCCAGCGGTTCGTGCTCCATGCGCGTCAGGTCGTCGCCGTCGAGCGCGTCGAGGATGGCTCGTATGCGTGGCGCCTTGGACGGCGCGAGCCCGCCGGGCCGGATCGCCTCGACCACCTCCTCCTCGGGCGCGTGGCGGACCTCAGCCCACGACTCGAACCGCGCGCGCAGGCGCTCGTAGGCCACGTCGCGGTTGCGGTCGTTGGTGTTCTGGGACAGCACCGTGAGCACCAGCTCGTCCACCGGAGCGTGGTGAGGCTCCCCCGTGGTGTGCCCGTAGGTGGCCGCCAGCCGCTGGAGGATGGTGCGTAGCCGCCGCGGCAGCGGGCGCTTGAAGCCGGCCATCAGTGCGCGCCGGCGGGCGGGTGGCCACGCGCGACCTGGACGAGGCCCCACGCCGACACGATCGCCCAGACCCCCTCCAGTAGGAGGAACCCGTACTGACGGTCGTGATAGGCCAGCGCGGCCAGCACGATCGAGCCGACCAGGTTCAGCCACAGGTACAGCCGGGAGGCGGGATCGACTCGCCCGAACTGCACGCCCGCGAAGGCGATCAGGATGAGCACGGCGCCCACGAGCTGCACGACCTGGTCCATGGCGCGAGCGTAGATGAGCCGTCCAGATGCGAGCATGGCGCCGCGTGAGTGAGCCGATCCAGCACACGGGCGAGGTGGGCGGCTGGGGCTGCCGCTGGCTGGAGGCGCCGTCCCCTGGCGCGACACCAGTGGTCTACGTGCACGGCGTGCCGAACACGGCCCGGCTGTGGCAGCCGTTCCTGGAGCGCACCGGCGGTCTGGCTCCGGACCTGCCCGGGTTCGGCCAGTCGGCCAAGCCGGCGGCGTTCGACTACTCGATCGCCGGGCTGTCGGGGTGGCTGAGGAGCTTCCTCGCCGAGCGCGGCGTGGAGCGCTACTCGCTGGTGGCGCACGACTGGGGTGCCGTGGCGCTGGCGCTGGCCCAGGCCGAGCCGCAGCGGCTGGAGCGACTGGTGCTGCTGAATGCCGTGCCCCTGTTGCCCGGCTACGAGTGGCACACGCTGGCGCGACAGTGGCGCCGGCCGCTGGTGGGCGAGATGGCCATGGGCTTCACGTTCAAGTTCCTGACCCGCCGGCTGCTGCGCCTGCCCGACGGCAGCGATTTCCCCGCCGACGAGCTGGACGACATCTGGGACCACTTCGACCACGGCACGCAACGGGCGATCCTGCGCCTGTATCGGTCGGCGCCGCCACGCGCGCTCGAGGCTGCCGGGGCACAGCTCGACCGGATCACGTGCCCCGCGCTCGTGGTCTGGGGCGAGGCCGATCCCTACCTGCCGGCGAGCTTCGCGCACGACTTCACCAGGGCGCTCGGCGGCCCTGGTGACGTTGAGGTCGTAGAGGGGGCCGGCCACTGGCCGTGGATCGGGCGCCCCGAGGTGGTCGACCGGGTGGCAGGCTTCCTGGGGTGAGCGAACTGTGGGACAAGCTGCAGCGCGCCTACGACGTGGGCATCCAGGCGCCGGGCAAGGAGACGCACTTCCTGATCCTGCTGTCCCTGCTGATCACCTTCGGGACCGTGCGGGTGATCACCCACGCCATCCGCAACCAAGCCTCGTGGTGGCCCGGTGGCAACCTGGAGACGAAGTCCGGCCTGCACATCCACCACATGGTCCCGGGCATCCTGCTGCTGATGGTCAGCGGCTACCTGAGCATCTCGCTGGAACCGGGCACCCCCTGGCGCGAGTTGCTGGCGGTGGCCTTCGGCGTCGGGCTGGGCCTGACCCTGGACGAGTTCGCGCTGTGGCTGAACCTGGAGGACGTGTACTGGCAGCAGCAGGGGCGCGAATCGGTGGACGCGGTGATCGTGGCGGCGTCGCTGTTGGCGGTCACGTTGATCGGGTTGCCGTTCTGGACCGATGTGTTCGAGGCGCTGCTGACCACGGCAGGTGTGCAGCAGCGCGGGGTCGCCGACACCAGCACCGCGATCCTGATCACGGTCCAGGCAGTGGCCGTCGTGCTGGCGGGCACAGCCATCTACAAGGGCAAGCGGATGCTGGCGCTGGTGGGCGTGTTCGTGCCCGTGGTCGCCCTGACGGCGGCCGTGCGGCTGGCCAAGCCGCGGTCGCGCTGGGCGCGGCGCTTCTACGGCGGCGAGAAGCTCCGCAGGGCAGAAGCGCGGTTCGCCGGCGAACGCACCGAGCCGCCCGTGGCCCCAGCTCCCGCGCGCACCTAGGCGCGTTACCTCTACCCTGACCCGGTGCCGCGCGCAGTGCTCTCAGCAGCGGCGCCGACCCGCGAACGTCCGGCGGAGACCGAAGGCGCCACGTCGTCCCCTCCGCAGGAGGGGACCAATCAGTCGCGCCTGCGGCGGATCGACTGGTGGCGGATCGCGCCGACCCTGCTGACCACGGTGCTGGCGGTGGCCTATGTGATCTTCCAGCCGCGCTCGCCCGACCTGGCGGCGCACATATTCCGGGCCGAGCTGTTCAGCCGCGAGGGCTTCACGGTCTGGAACGGCCAGTGGTACGGCGGCCACCACACCCCCGCCTACTCGATCCTGTCGCCACCGCTGGTGTGGCTGCTGGGGCCGCAGGTCATGGGCGGGCTGGCCGCCATCGGCGCCACCGCCTTTTTCACCGAGCTGGTGCGGCACCACTTCGGGCCACAGCGCTACCGCTGGGGCGCGCTCTGGTTCGGCCTCGGCGCGGCGTCGCTGATGGCCACCAACCGGCTGCCGTTCGCGCTGGGCGCCGCGTTCGGGCTGGCCTCGGCGCTGGCGCTCCAGCGCGATCGCCGGCTGCTGGCGCCGGTGCTGGCCGTGCTGGCCGCCATCTCCAGCCCCGTGGCGGGCCTGTTCGTGGCCATGGCGGGGACCGCCTACGGCCTGGCGGCCCGGGGCGAGGGCGTGCCGCTGAAGCGCCGAGACGGGGCCGCCCTGGCCGCGGGCGGGCTGATCCCACCCGTGCTGCTGACCGTGGCCTTCCCCGAGGGTGGCTACGCGCCCTTCCCGTTCACCGCCTACGTGGCTATCCCGCTGTTCTCGCTGGCCGCGCTGGCGGTGCTGCCGCGCAGCGAGCGGACCCTGCGCGTGGGCGCGGTCCTGTACGGGCTCGGCGCCACCCTGGCGATCCTGGTGCCGACCGCCATGGGCGGGAACGCCGTGCGCTGCGGCGCGCTGCTGGGCGGACCGCTGCTGGCCTGCGCCATGTCGGGCCGCATCCGCCGACCGGTGGTACCGATCGTGATGTTGTTCGCAGCCCTGATGGTGTGGCAGTGGTCGGCCGCCGCGCGCGACTTGTACAAGGCGGCTACCGACCCCGTCGCCGAGGCGTCCTACTTCGATCCGGTGCGCGAGTACCTGCGCCTGCTGCCCGACCAGCGGCGGGTGGAGATCCCGTTCACGCTGGGGCACTGGGAGGGCGCCGAGGTGGGCTCGGACTTCCCGATGGCCCGCGGCTGGCTTCGCCAGCTGGACACCGGGCGCAACCCGATTTTCTACAAGGGCAACATGAGCCAGCTGGCATACGCCAACTGGCTGTCCGAGAACGCGGTGCGCTACGTGGCACTGCCGGACGCCAAGCCCGACACCAGCGCATACCGCGAGGTGGCGCTGATCGAGCGTGGCCTGCCCTACCTGCGCCTGCGCGCACGCTTCGAGCACTGGCGCATCTACGAGGTCACCCTGCCCACGCCGGTGGTGATCTCGCGCGGGGGTGCGGACATTCAGCTCGAGCAGCTGGGCTCCGACCAGGTGCTGCTGCGCGTGAAGCGTCCGGGCTCGGCCCTGGTGCGGGTGCGCTGGACGCCCTACTGGCTGGCCAAGGGCGGCTGCGTGGAGCGCGACGGCGACTGGACGCGCGTGACCGCCTCCAAGCCCGGCTTCCTGAAGCTTGTAACCCGCTTCGGGCCGGAGCGCATCGTCCAACGCGGCAAGCGCTGCAACAGCGGCTGACGGGGGCTAACCGCCCTACCCGGCGCCCGCTGGAGGCACTACGCTGCCCATCGTGAAGCAGGTGTCCCAAGACTTCTTCGGCCAGTTCCGCCGGTACTGGACCATGACGCAGCGCTGGCTGCCCCAGGGGTGGCTGGACGCGATGCGTCAGCTGCTGCTGTTCGCGGGCGCCTACTACGCCTACCGCCTCGTGCGCGGGCTCGTCGACGGCCAGGCCGCGTTGGCGTTCGAGAACGCGCGCAACCTCGTGGACGTGGAGCGCGGCATGGGCCTGTTCTTTGAGCCGGGCCTACAGAACTGGGCCCAGACCAACACGCAGTGGCTGGTGGACGGGGCCAACTTCATGTACGTGAACTCGCACTTCGTGATCACGACCACGTTCCTGATCTGGCTCTACATCTTCCGCAACCCGTCCTTCTACTACGTGCGCAACATGTTCATGATCGCCATGTTCCTGGCGCTCGTGGGCTACATGGCCTACCCCACCGCGCCACCGCGGTTCATGCCCGAGTGGGGCTTCACCGACACGGTCTCCGCCTTCGTCGGTCAGAGCGCCGATCAGAGCGCCAACGTGCTCTACAACCCGTTCGCCGCCGTGCCCAGCATGCACGTGGCGTTCGCGCTGATGATCGGCCTGCCGGCCGCCTCGATCGTCCACCGGCGGCTGTTCAAGGTGCTGTGGCTGGCCTACCCGGCCGTGGTCACCTTCGTGGTGGTGGTCACCGCCAACCACTTCTGGCTGGACGCCGCGCTGGGGGCCGCGGTGGCCGCCATTGCCGCCTCCGGTGCCTCCTTCGCGCTGGCCAGGGCGCGCCCGGACGCGTGGTCGTGGCGGGCGGGCCGCGCCGAAGCGGTCGCCTGAACCAGATGGCCGAGCCGGCGGCAGGGGACAGGGTCAGGGGCGCGCGCCGCGAGCTGGCCCGTAACCGGCTGATCGAGTCGCGGCTGACACCCAACGCGATCTCGATGACGGGGCTGGTGGGCAACATCATCGCCGCGGTGCTGGTCACCCAGGAGGAGTTCTTCCTGGCCGGCGTCGCGTTCGTCCTGGGCTCGGTCTGCGACACGCTGGACGGGCGCTACTCGCGCATGTCGGGCAAGGGAACGCCCTTCGGTGCGTTCCTGGACTCCAGCCTGGACCGGATCGAGGAGGGCATCGTGCTGGCCGCCGTGGGCGTGTACTTCGCTCGCATCGGGGACGAGCCCGCCGTGGCCGCCGTGGTGCTGGCCGTGTTGTTCAGCCTGATGGTGTCCTACACACGCGCCCGCGCTGAAGCGCTGGGCGTGGAGTGCAAGGTGGGGGTGGCCACCCGCGCCATCCGCGTGGTCATCATCTCGGTCGGGCTGATCCTGGCCAAGGGGGCGAACGTGGTGGACGTGGAACTGCTCGAGCCCGCCGTGTACGTGCTGGCGGCGCTGACGCTGTTCACCACCTTCCAGCGCATGGCACACGTCCGCCGAGAGTTGAACACCGCTTCCGTCTGACGCTACGCTCTGCTGTCTCGCCGCCCAAGGCGGGCGCGCGGATGTAACCCGAACCCGTGTTCGGGGTTGGGTTGCCTTACACGGCGCCCCGCCCGGCGCCGTTTTTTCTTGAGACTTCCAGGAGGGTCCTCTCTGTGACTGACAACCATTCCACCAACGGCGCATCTCGCTACCAGGGCGAGAAGGTGCGCGTGGCCATCGTGGGCGTGGGCAACTGCGCCTCCTCGTTCGTGCAGGGCGTCGAGTACTACAAGGACGCCGATCCCACGCAAGAGGTGCCGGGTCTGATGCACGTGGACCTCGGCGGCTACCACGTACGCGACATCGAGTTCACGGCCGCGTTCGACATCGACCAGGACAAGGTCGGCAAGGACCTGTCCGAGGCCATCTGGTCGGGCCAGAACAACACGATCAAGTTCGCCGACGTGCCCGAGCTGGGCGTGAAGGTGCACCGTGGCATGACGCACGACGGGCTCGGCAAGTACCTCAAGGAGAAGATCACCAAGGCGCCCGGCGAGACCGCTGACATCGTCCAGATCCTCAAGGACACCAAGACCGACGTGGTCGTGTCCTACCTCCCGGTGGGCTCCGAGCAGGCCACCAAGTGGTACGTGGAGCAGGTGCTCGAGGCCGGCTGTGGCTTCGTGAACTGCATCCCCGTGTTCATCGCCCGTGAGGAGTACTGGGGCAGCCGCTTCCGCAAGGCAGGGCTGCCGATCGTGGGCGACGACATCAAGTCGCAGGTGGGCGCCACCATCGTGCACCGCCAGCTGGCCCGCCTGTTCGGCGACCGCGGCGTAAAGCTCATGCGCACCTCCCAGCTGAACGTGGGCGGCAACATGGACTTCTACAACATGCTCGAACGCGAGCGGCTGGAGTCGAAGAAGATCTCCAAGACCAACGCCGTCACGTCGATCATGAACCACGAGCTGCCGGCCGACGACGTGTACATCGGCCCGTCGGACTACGTGCCGTGGCTGACCGACCGCAAGTGGGCCCACATCCGCCTCGAGGGACAGTCCTTCGGCGACGTGCCGCTGACGGCCGAGATGAAGCTCGAGGTGTGGGACTCCCCCAACTCCGCGGGCATCGTCACCGACGCCGTGCGCTGCTGCAAGCTGGCGCTGAACAAGGGCATCTCCGGGCCGCTGGAGGGTCCGTCCTCGTACCTGATGAAGTCCCCACCCGTCCAGGTGCCGGACTCGCAGGCGCGCGACGACACCGAGCGGTTCATCGCCGAGAACGGCGGCACCGTAAAGCTGCCCGGCGGCAAGGGCAAGGTCAAGGCGAAGGCCGAAACGGCCTAGACCGCCAGACGTCAGGCCTCAGGAACGGGCGGCCTTCGGGCCGCCCGTTTCGTTTAGCGCCCGCCGAGCGGGGCGAGCGCCAGGCTCTGCCCCACGCGCCGGACCTCGTACAACTGCATGGTGTTGGGGCCGCTGAGCAGGTGGCGCTCGTCGAAGATCAGGGTGAAGTACTCCTTCGTCCGGTTGTCCAGGTGGGCCGAGCGGCCGACGGCCACGATCCTCCCGTTCACCGCCAGCGCCAGGTCGCGCCGGGCCGTGGGGCCCGAATCGCCGCCGCGCAGGCTCCCCACCGCCCAAGTGGGGAGGAAGCGAGCCCGAAGGTTCACGTTCCCCAGACCGGTGGGCAGGTCGTAGTCCGCCGTCAGGCCGCCCGAGGGGGCTGTCGGCAGTCCTTGCGGGCGCTGGCCCAGGAGCTGGAGATTGGGCCCGATCGCGAAGACCTTCTGCCAGTCGCCGGTCCCGAAGACCCGGCCACGCCTGGCGACGTTCGCCCGGCGCCTGCGCGTGACCACCGAGCCCCGCGTCCGCACCGTGTAGCCGACGTGGGGGCTCTCGGTGACCAGGTGACGGCGCGCCCGCGCCGACCGCGAGAAGGCCGAGGCGCCCACCGCACGCCATGGCAGCCGCAGGTTGAGCACGTCGGCGAGCGTGGGCACGACATCGGTCCCACGGACCCACGCGGAGCTCACGCTGCCGCGCCGCTGGCCCGGCCGCTTGACGAACAGCGGTACCGGGGCTATCTCCTCGACGTTGCGGCCGTCTCGCCGCACCGCCCGCCGATTATCTCTCCCGAGCTCGAAGGAGACCCCGTGGTCGGCCGTGATCACCACCAGCGAGCGATCGAACAGGCGCCTGCGCTTGAGCGTCGCGATCAGGGAGCCGATCACGCGGTCCACATAGCCCACTTGGAGCAGGTGCCGCTGCTCGTCCTGGATCGTCAGGAAGGGATCCGAGAAGCCATACGGGCTCGCGAGTACCCGCGCGTCCTTGCCCGAGGGTCCCGGATCCCTCATGTGGCCGCTGGGCGTCAGGTGCCACGGCACGTGGGGAAGCAGCGAGTGCAGGTAGCTCAACCGGGGGCGGCTACTTCGCCTCAATGAGCGCAGGAAGCGATCCAGCTCGTCCACGCGCTCCCGGACCGGGGTGATCGCGGGGATGCCGAACGGCTTCGGATAGCGGCAGTACTGCGGCGGGCAGATTCGCGTGTTCCCGTCGGTGGCCGAGATCCGGTAGCCGCGCGAGCCAAGCAGCGTGAAGAGGCTGTGGCGATAGTCCTTGTAGGTGAGCTTGAAGCGCTCGTGGCGCTGGGGCCGCGTGGAGGTCAGGATCGCCGGCACCGAGGCGGAGGTGGTGTCCGCCACCGCATGGTGGTTGCGAAACCAGATTGACGTCCGGGACAGCGCGGCGAAGCCGGGGAACCGGGTCGCATCGATCCGCCCGCCCGGGCCCACGAGCGAGTCGGTGGGGAACTCGTCGAAGACGATCAGCACCACGTGGGGGCGCGGCGCCTTTGCCTCGGCCGACGCCGGCCACGAGGAGCACGCCGCGACGGCCAGCAGGGCAGCGACGGCCGCGCGCCGCTTCGCGAGACCAGGCACCCGGCAACCGTAGTGCCTAACGGCGGGCGCGCACCCAGTTCCACTGGAACATCAGGTCGATCCCGCTGAGGGAGTAGCCGTCCACGCGCGGGTCGCCCCTGCCGGTGCGCGGCCAGTAGCCGACGAGCAGCGGCGTGCCGGCGGCGAAGCTGCCCAGGGCCGGCGTGACCTTTAGCGGCACGGTGCCGCCGCTCTCGAAGCTCAGCGCTACGCCGTCCGTGGAGTGGATCCGGTACCGCAGCCGCTTGTCGCGCACGTCGTAGACGCGGAGGTTGGTGCGCTTGGTCGTTATCGCGTTGGGCTTGAGCCTGAACGGGCGGCCCACGTAGCGGGCGGTGCAGCAGGTGTAGGTGCCTGGCTGGTCGCGGCCGGTGAACGGATCCACGCGGCTGGAGCCGGTGAGCACCGTGAGCCGCGCGCGGGCCGGGTTGGGCCCCGACTTGATCCGGATCTTGGTGATCCGGCCCGTCCCCGGCACCACGAAGGTGAACCGGTTGCGGAACAGGTAGCCGCCGTGGCGGTACGTGCAGGAGGCCTGATTGGTGGGCATCTGCTGGACGCCGAAGGTGCCGTTGACCAGCGCGCTTTCGCAGCCGTAGCTCGCGTTGGGCTTGCCGCTCAGCGTGCTTCCGAACCACTTGGCCTCGGCGGAGGGCGCCAGGACAGCCGGCGCGGTCAGGGCCATCAGGACGAAGACGCGGTATCGGCTCTGCACCTTGCGAGCCTAGGCGTGGTGGGGCGTGCCCGCAAGCCGCTCCACCGGCGTCGGCTCGCCGCGCGCCCGGGCGCGAGCGCCGCGCACGTACTCCCACACGATCACCCCGACCAGCACGCCGACCAGCGCGCCGGCTAGCACCAGCGCCGTGAGCTTGGTGCCCACCAGGCCCAGCAACACGCACGCCACCAGGCCGGTCATCCGCGGCCCGCTGATCGATCCGGTCAGGCGCAGCCGGAACAGGTTGTGGGCCAGCAGGTAGATGGCCGGTCCTGCGGCCACCGCGGCCACCTCGTAGTCCGGCAGCTTGTCGGTGGGGTGTGCGATGACCAGCTCGTCACCCACGGCCGACACGATCACGCCCGCGATCATGACCACGTGCAGGTAGGTGTACGCGTCACGCGCCACCAGCGTGCGGTTCTCGGCCAGCTCGAGCCGGCGCTCGGCCACCCGCGCCACGTAGTTGAAGTACAGCCACCAGAGCGCGGCTGTGGACAGGAAGGCCAGCGCGAACGCCGCGGTGCGCGCGGTGTCCAGCGGCAACTCGGACGTGGTGGCGCCGGTGATCACGATCGACTCGCCCAGCGCGATGATCACGAACAGCTGGAAGCGCTCGGCGAAGTGGCTGGTGCTGACCTGCCAGGCGCTGGGCCTCACCCGGCCACTCCAGGGGACCCAGTAGGTGACCATGGGCGCGCCGTAGTCGATGGCCAGCGCGATCAGCCACAGCAGGGTGCGGGTGGACCCCTCCGCCAGCGCGCCGGCGATCCAGAACAGCCCGGAGGCCACGAACCAGATCAGGATCTGGCCCGCCCGGCGGCGCTCGAGAGTGCCGGGGTATGCCCCGGCGAAGGCCAGGAACGCGGTCCGGCCCACCTGGATGGCCACGTAACTGCCGGCGAACAACAGTGCCTTGTCGCCGAACGCCTCCGGGATGGCTATGGCCATCAGCAAGCTGGCCAGCATCAGCGCGATGACCACCAGGCGCACCTGGATGGCCTCGGGGTCCAGCTCGTTGGTCAGCCAGGTCGTGTAGTTCCATGACCACCAGACCATCAGCAGCATGAGCGCCGACTGGCCCGCGCCCTCCCAGGTCAGGTGCTCGAGCAGATGGTGCGAGACCTGTGTGATCGCGAAGACGAACACCAGGTCGTAGAACAGCTCCAGCGCGGTGGCGCTCTGGTTCTGGCGATCCTCCTCCGAGCGGCGTAGCGGGTGGGCTGCGCTCACGTGCCCAGCTCCCGCCTGAGGTCGGTGAGCTGGCGGCGCAGATCGGCCACCTCGGCCTCCAACCGCTCGACGCGATCGGGCTCCGGGGCGGGCGTGGCTGCGGCATCCGGTGCTTGCCCGTCGTCGCCGCCGAGCAGCTGCTGGTAGCGCTGCTCCTTCTGGCCCGGGCGGCGCTCGAGCGGCCGCACGAGCTCACGGTCGATCAGCCCCAGCAGGGTGTCTTCGATCGTGGCCAGGTCGGCGAACGGGTGCAGGCGTTCGGTGCGTTGCTTGAGCTCGCCCGGGGTCTGGGGGCCGCGCAGCATCAACACGCACAGCATGGCCAGCTCGGGCTCGGAGGCCGGCAGCTCGCGGTCCAGCAGCTGGCGATACTTGCGCGCACGGCTGCCCGCCGCGCTGGCCAGCCGCGTCCAGCGCCGCCGCCCCAGCTGCTCCAGGGCGTCCAGCACCGTGCGATCGTCGTATGTCACCACCGGGTCCCTGCCGGTGGACTGGTTGCAGGCCAGCCGCAGCGCGTTCACGCTCAGCGGGTAGGCATCGGGCGTGGTGCGCTGCTTCTCGATCAGGCACCCCAGCACCCGGATCTCGGTGGCGTCGGGCTCGATGCTCACAGCAGGATCGTATGCTGCGCCCGTGCCGCGCGAGCCTCTGTCGATCGCCCAGGTAACGCCGTACCCGTGGGAGCAGCAGCACGAGGTCAACCACTTCGTCGAGCGGCTGGCGGGCGAGCTGCGCGATCGCGGCCATCGCGTGGTGGTGGTGGCGCCATCGGACTCACGCGAGCTGGTGCGCGACGGCCGCGCTCGTGTCAAGCGCATGAAGGAAGGTGAGCCCGAGGCGCTGTTCGCCGGCGAGGTGCTGGCCGTGGGCCAGTCGCTGCCGTTCCGCCGCGGCGGCTCGGTGTCGCTGCCGTTGGATGTCTCGCGCACCCTGGAGGACCTCCTGGACAATGCCTCGCTGGACCTGGTGCACGTGCACGAGCCGTTCGCGCCCAGCGCGGCCTCGGCCGCGCTGCGCCACTCGCGCGCGCTGAACGTGGGCACCTTCCACTCGCCGACGGAGCGGTTCGTGTCGACCCAGGTGGCCCGACCGCTGGTGGAGCTGCTGTTCGGTCGCCTGGACGGGCGCAGCGCCAGCTTCGCCGCCACCCGCGAGCTGGTGGAGCGCTTCTTCCCCGGCGGCTACGACGTGATCAGGCCCGGCGCCGACCTTCTGGACTCGCGCCGCGACCAGGACGGGGTGCCGCACATCCTGTTCCCGGTGCGCGAGGAGCGGGGCGCGCTGCGGGTCTTCCTGCGTGGGCTGCGGCGGATGGAGACCGACCGGCCGTGGCGCGCCACGGTCTGGTACCCCGACGCCGCCGGCCTGGCTTCGCCACCGGCGCTGTCGCGGCGGCTGCGCGACCGGGTCCGGTTCGCCGGGCCCGATTCCGGTGACGAGGCGGCTCACCTGGCGGCGGCCGACATCGTGGTAGCGGCCTCGGCCGGGACGGCGCCCGCGCCGCAGCTGGTCCTGCGGGCACTGGGCGCCAGGGCCGTTCCGGTGGCGTCGTATCTGCCGCGCTACGCGGAGTCCCTGGAGGACGGCGAGCTGGGCCTGATGTTCCCGCCCCGCGACGCGCTGACCTTGGCCGCCCAGCTGGACCGGCTGGTGGCCGACCCCGAGCTGCTGGAACGCTTCCGCGGGCGGATCGAGAAGGCGCGGCCGGCGCTGGCCTGGAGCGGCGTGGCCGACCGCTTCGAGGCGCTGTACGCCGGGATCGCCGGGAGGCGTCACGACCCCGAGGGCAAGCCGGCGGTGCGTAAGCGGGTGGCGGGGCGCGAGCTGATCTCGGTGGATCTGCACATGCACACCGACCACAGCTCCGACTGCGCCACGCCGACCGACCAGCTGCTGGCCGCCGCCCGCGACGCGGGTCTGGGCGCGATCGCCGTGACCGACCACAACGAGGTGTCGGGGGCGCACGAGGCACGCGCGAAGTCCGACCGCTACGGCGTGAAGGTGATCGTGGCCGAAGAGGTCAAGACCGCTGATCAGGGCGAGGTGATCGGGCTGTTCATCGAGGACAAGATCCCGCGCGGCATGACGCTGCAGGAGACGATCGCCGCCATCCGCGGGCAGGGCGGGCTGGTTTACGTGCCCCATCCGTTCGACCGTATGCACTCGGTCCCCGACTACGAGCACCTGCTCGATGTGGTCGAGGACATCGACGCGATCGAGGTCTTCAACCCGCGGGTGGCGTTCTCGTCGTTCAACGAGGAGGCCGAGCGGTTCGCGGCCAAGTACCGGATCGTGGCCGGCGCCGGTTCCGACTCGCACGTGGCGGCAGGACTGGGCTCGGTGAAGATCCGGATGCGGGACTTCGACGGGCCCGAGGAGTTCCTGGAATCGCTGCGCGACGCCGACATCGTGCGCAAGAAGACCTCGCTGCTGTACGTACAGGCGCTGAAGTTCATCCAAACCAAGGCCACCCCGGAGCCGGCGCGGCGGCGGACCGCACGCCCGGGGGCGGGTCAATCGCGCGCGGACGCAGGCAAGGACTGATGCACCGAAAAGGAACCGGGGCAGAGCCGTCCAATCCTCCGGTCCAGGTGCCTGCGACAGACGACGAGATCCGTGAGAAGTATCTGGAGCGCGCAATCCGCGAGCTCAACCAGCTGACGCGGGCGGCGCAGGAGTGCGAGCACTGCCCGCGCGGCAGCATGATGCCGGTGCTGGGCTCGGGCCACCCTCAGGCCGATGTGTTCATGCTCAAGTTCGCCCCCCGGCCCTCGGAGATCGAGGAGGGGGTCGCGTTCTACGGGCGCGCCGGCAGCGCGCTGATGAAGAGCTTCAAGCGGCTGGGCATCGACCCGCTGGCGGTCTACGGCACGGTGTTCGTGAAGTGCCCGGTGCCGGACACCGACATGGCCGCCCCGGAATGCCGTGCGCGCGTGCTCGACGAGCTGGCCGTGGTGGCGCCCCGGATCGTGGTGGTCATGGGCCCCGAGGCGTTGGATGAGCTGAACGGCCTGGGCGTGCCGCTGGGCACCGAGGTCGCGGCCACGCCCGGCACGATCCAGAAGCTGACCCCCAGCTGCGACGCGCTGTACGTGCCCGACATCGACGCCTCGCTGGACGACGAGACGGCCAAGCGGGACTTCTGGCGCGCGTTCCGCGCGCTCGGCGACTGGTACGCAGACTTCCCTCCGTACTAGCCCTTGCAGCCATCCGTGGGCTGCGCCCTGATGTTCACGCAGCCATCCAGGCTGCGAGACCGGCCGGCTTCGCCGGCCTCTTAACGGCTCACGCCTAGTGGGCTCAGCGAGCGGCCGGACCCGACCTCGTACAGCGTCATTCGGTTGCGTCCCTGTCGCAGCGCCGAGGGCGGCAGGTTCAGTGCGAACCACTCGGTCCGGTCGCCGTCCAGGTGGAAGCTGCGGCCGACGGCCGCCACGCGGCCGTTCACGCTGAGCGCCAGATCGCGGCCGGCGCTGGGCGATCCGCCCACGATCCGCCCCGCGGCCAGCGTGGGGATCAAGGCTGCCTTGGTGTCTACCTTGGCGAGGGCCGTGGGCGTGGCGAAGCTGGCGAAGGGCGGGGCGAGCCCAGGCGATCGCTTCGGCTCGGCCACGCGCCGTCCCAGCAGCTGGCGGTGCGGTCCGATGCGGTAGACGCGCGACCAGCGCCCGTTGCCGAACACGTCGCGGCGGCGCAGGCGGTCCAGGGCGCGGCGCGCCTCCATCTCGGGTGCGGGCACGGTGATGGCGCCGGACAGGTCACGGCGCAGCATCCGCACCTCGCGCCGCGACTGGGCGGCGCGGCTGAACACGCTGGCCCCGTCGGCCTGCCCGCCCAGCGGGCGGCCCAGCAGCGCGGCGATCGTGGGCAGGACATCCAGGCCACTGACGTAGGCGGACGAGCGGCCGGCGCGCGTATGCCCGGGGCGCTTGACGAACAGGGGCACCGGCGCGACCTCGTGGATGTTGGCGTCGGTGACCTGGCGCCGGTCGCCGACACCGCGCTGGAACGAGATGGCCTGGTCGGCGGTGACCACCACCAGCGCCTGTTTCCACTGTCTGGTCTTCTTGAGCCGCGCCACCAGCCGGCCGACCTCCTGGTCGGCGAAGCCGGCCTGGAGCAGGTGGCGCTGCTCGTTGAACTGGGTCAGGAACTCGTCGCCGAAGCCAGCTGGGGACGCGAAATCGGGCAGCGCGTCGGCGCGGTAGCCCTGGCGGGCCTGACCGGAGGGCAGGTAGGTCCAGGGCACGTGCGGCAGCACCGAGTGGTGAAACGTCAGCGTCGGCTGCCGCGAACGGCGCAAGCCGGCGATGGTGCGATCCAGCCGCTCGCGCCGGCGGTGCAGGATGTTGTAGTGCGGGTTGCCGTAGCGGTCCGCGCGCGGGCACAGTCGTGGCGGGCACACCGTTGTGGCCTCCTCGCGTGCGCGAATCCCGTAGCCGAGCCGGTCGAGGTAGGTGAACAACGAGCGCGGGTGCGTCAGGTAGTTGGGTGCGTCGGCCGCTGCGCGCGGCGCGCTGCCGGTCAGGATCGCGGGTACCGCGAAGTGCGTGCTGTCGTGCACCGCGTACGCGTTGGGGAACCAGGTCGAGCCGCCGGCCAGCGTGGCGAAGCCGGGGAAGCGCTCGCGGTCGATGCGGCCATCCACCGACTGGATGTCGGCCAGCGGGAACTCGTCCAGGATGATCACGACCACGGGCGGTCGCTCCGGCTTCGGCGCCGCCTGGGCCGGCGCGGCGCCGGCTGCCGTGAATGCGATCAGCGCCGCGAGAAGGAGGTGACGCATTCGATGTGGGGGGTCTGCGGGAACATGTCGATGGGCGTGACCGGCCCGAGCTCGTAGCCCGCGTCCACGATCTGACGCGCGTTCGGCGCCAGCGTGGTGGGGTTGCACGACACGTAGACGATCTTCTGCGCCTCAACCTCCAGCACGCGCCGCACCACCTTCTGCGACAGGCCCGCCCGGGGCGGGTCGACGACCACCACGTCGGCGGCGCCCTCCTCCTCCAGCAGCGGGCGCATGGCGGTGCGAACGTCGCCGGCGTAGAAGCGCGCGTTGTCCACGCCGTTGGCGCTGGCGTTCTGAATCGCGTCCGCGACGGCTCGCTCCACGCTCTCGACGCCCACCGCCTCCGCGGCGTCCAGCGCCAGGGCAAGTGAGATCGTGCCGATCCCGCAGTAGAGGTCGAACACCCGCTCGCGCCCGGTCAGGGCGGCCGTGTCGAGCGCGGTGGTGTAGAGCCGCTCGGCCATCTCCGTGTTGGTCTGGAAGAAGGCGTCGGGCGAGATCCCGAAGCGCAACGGTGTGCCGCGGATCGTGAGCTCCTCGGCCAGCTGCTCGGGGCCCTTGAGCTGGCGCGTCTTGCCGTCACGGGTGGTCTCCGCCACGCCGGCGGCCTGGGTCCACAACACCGACTCGGCGGCCAGCGTTGCCGCGAACTCGTCCTGGGCGAACGCGCCCGGGCTGGTGACCAGGCGGGCCTGGAGCTGTCCCGTGCGGCGCCCCTCGCGTACCACGAGGTTGCGCAGGAAGCCGCCGTGGTCGCGCCGGTCGTAGGCCGTCAGCCCCGCCTCCCGGCACCAACCCAGCACCTGCGCCCGGAGGGCGTCGACGCGCTCCGAGGCCAGGATGTCGTGCTCGACCGGGTCGATCAGGTCCCACCGCCCCGGGTGGTGGAAACCGAGGATCAGGTCGCCGTCGTCGCCCTGCCCGAACGAGTACTCGAGCTTGTTCCGGTAGTGCCACTGCTCGACCGCGGGCACGATCTGTGCGACTGGCGGGTCCTCGAAGCCGCCCAGCCGGGTCAGGGCGTCGCTGACCTGCTGCTGCTTGATCGCCAACTGCTGCTCGTACGGCATGACCTGCCACGGCGCGCCCGGGTGCGCGGCGCGCGGCTCGATCCGGTCGGGGCTGGGCTCCAGCAGCTCGGTCAGCCGCGCTTCGGCGAACGAGCGCTTGGCCTTGACGATCTCGGCGCGCACCCGGTCGCCGGGCACGGTGCCGCGTACGAACACCACGAAGCCGGCCGCGGCGCGGCCGACGCCGGCCCCGCCGTGGGCGAGCGAATCGATCGTGACTTCGACCTCCTCCCCCTTGCGGGGGCGGACACGGGTGGTCGCAGGGGCCTCGGGCATGGGCCCCATGCTGGCAGGCCCACGCAGCGAGGTGCCCGACCCCGTTGCGCTAGTCGAGCCGGCCGGCCACGTCGTCGAGCACCGTCTTGCGGTTCGCGTGGCGGCGCTCGTAGTCGCGCACCTTGCGCAGCTGGGCGGGGCTCAGGTCAGCCAGGCGGGCCTGCACCTGCGCCACCGTCAGGTCGTCGTAGCCGGTGACCGGAAAGCTGGGCCCCAGCCCGGCCGCGCGGCGGGCCTTGTCGGCCTGGGCCAGCACCGGGTCGGCCTGCTTGACCGCCTCGCGGCGCGCCTTCAGCGTGGCGTCCTCGACCTGCTTGCGCGCCCGCTTGACGGCACCCGTGCCGCGCTTGCGCGCGCGCTCGTTGCTGTCCTCGATCTGGTCCATGCCACGGCCCAGCAGTTGCTCGATGTCGGCCATCACGTCGTTGGTCTGCTTGCGCCCGCGCTCGACCAGCCCGGTGATCAGGTCCTGTGCGTCATCGGTGGTCACACGGCCGCGGCTGACCGCGTCGTTGACCGCCTCCTCGATCCGCTCACGGGTGAGCATCAGCAGGCCCATCGGGTCGACAAGACCCTTGGAGATTGCCTCGCGCAGCTCGGCTGCGGTACTGGCCGAGGCCGCGGTCGCCTCCGCTCGGGCGGTGGCCGCCTTCCGCGCGCTGCCCGACTTCGTGGCCGCCTTGCGCTTGGCCGCGCCCTTCTTGGCGGCCGTGGAGCGCTTGGACTGGTTTGCCTTGCGGGTCTGCGCTGCCTTCTTCGCCGCCGTCGAGCGCGCCGCGGCCGTGGCCTTGGGCTTGGACTTGGCCTTCGCCGACGACTTGGGCTTGGAGGCCGCCTTGCGCGACCCGCCCCCCGAACCACTCCTGCCCTGGCTGCTGCGACGTTGCTGGGCCATTGCTCTCCTCGCTGAGTTGGCTTTCCCGGGCGGGACTATCGCACTTCGAAGCCGGCCGCGACTAGGGCGTGGTCGGAGAGTCTCAGTACCCGCCCGGGCTCCGCCGCAAGCTCCCGCTCGGACGCGGTGAGCGCGTGCGGCGCGGCGACCACGGCGAGGCCGCGCACGAGCAGGTGGTCGATGGCGTGGGGGCCGGTCGGCGGCGCGAGCCCGTGGCGGCGCTCCAGCTCGGCAAAGGCCTCCGGCTGGCGCGCCGGGCGCAGGTTGAGGTCACCGCCGAAGATCAGCGGTCCACCCGCCGCGAACGCAACCGCGCGATCACCGGCGCGCGCCACCTCGGCGGGGCCCTGACCGGTGGAGTCCACCGACAGGTGCATGCACGCCACGGCGATGCGGGCTCCCGACGCCAGCCGCACCCGCGCCAGCAGCATCGTGCGCCGCTCCGGGCGGCGCGCCAGCTCCACGGTCTCGGTGGCCTCGATGGCGCCGGGCGAACGCACGAGCACCATGTTCGACCCACCCTCGCCGGAGGCGATCAGGTCGGGGTTCAGCTTGGCCGCCAGGCCGCGCAGCCAGCCGAGGGAGTTGCGCGACGTCAATGCCGAAGCGCCATCCGCACTGCATCCCCGGCCCAGCGCGGCGAGCCAGCGTGGCGGCGCCTCCTGGAGCAGAGCCACGTCCCAAGCCGCCGCGTCCAAGATGGCGACGAACTCGGCCCGCAGCGGACGGTTGACCTGCACGTGGGTGGCGTTGCGCTCGGTCCGTCGCAACAGGCGGCCGGCCCAGGTGAACAGCGCCGGGTCCGGCGGATGGTCGCGGCCGTGGAACAGGTTCCACGTGACGGTACGTACGATGCCCGAGTGACTCGTCATTTCCTGACCGGTGAGGAGCTTACGGGCGCCGAGCTGGCTGCCCTGCTGAGCCGCGCCGCCGAGCTCAAGGCCGACCGTCAAGCGTCGAAGGCGCTGAGCGGGCGCAGCGTGGCGCTGATCTTCGAGCAGCCCTCTACGCGCACGCGGGTGTCGTTCGAGGTCGGGGTGTCCGAACTGGGCGGTCACGCGCTGATGCTGCGAGAGGGCGAGATGCAGATCTCACGCGGCGAGTCGAGCCGCGACACGGCCGAGGTGCTGTCGCGGTTCGTGTCCGCCATCGGCGTGCGCACGGTCCCCCACGCGGATGTCGCCGCGCTGGCTGAGCACGCCTCGGTGCCCGTGATCAACATGCTCACCAGCGAGCACCACCCCTGTCAGGCGCTGGCCGACCTGCTGACGCTGCGCGAGCGCTTCGGCGATCTGGACGGGCTGAAGCTGGCCTACGTGGGCGACGGCAACAACGTGGCCAGCTCGCTGATGCTGCTGGGCGCGAAGGCCGGGCTGGACGTGGCGGTCGCCACACCGGCCGAACTGGCACCCGACCCCCTGGTGGCGCAGGCGGCGGGCGCCGGGGCCGCGGGGTCGGGAGCGGTGTCCGTGACGAACGACCCCGCCGCCGCCGTGCAGGGCGCGGCGGCCGTGTACGCGGACGTGTGGGTGAGCATGGGCGACCGGGACGCCGACCGGCGCCGACGGCTGCTGAAGCCCTACCGGCTGGACGACGCGCTGCTCGCGCAAGCCAGACCGGACGCGATCGCGCTGCACTGCCTGCCCGCCCACCCCGGCGAGGAGATCACCGAGGACGTGCTCTACGGACCGCGCTCCGCCGTGTTCGACCAGGCCGAGAACCGCCTTCACGCACAGAAGGCGTTGCTCGAACTGCTGGTGCAGGCGTAGGGTGCGACCATGACACGCGTACTGACGATCCTCCTGACGTGTGCCGTGCTGGTGCTGGTAGCCGGCTGCGGCGGTGACGACTCCGACTCGTCCGGCGGCGGCGGGGGAGGCGGCGGGCAAGCCGAAGAGCCGGCTGAGCCCTCGGGCGGCAGCGAGGCGCCGGCGGGCAAGCCCGACGTGACCGTGAGCATGAAGGACATCAAGTTCGTGCCCGAGAACGTGACCGTGAAGAAGGGCGGCACCATTCTCTGGAAGAACGCGGACCAGGTGCCGCACAACGTGACCAAGGACGACGGCCCCGGTGCGGACTTCGCCTCCGAGACCATCGATCCGGGCGGGGACTTCAGCCAGAAGTTCGACGCGGCGGGCAAGATCGCCTACGTCTGCACGATCCACCCGAACCAAACGGGTTCGATTGAGGTCACGCCGTGATGGCCTCCGGCCCTCACCTCTGATGGCCTAGACGCCATCCTGGCGTCGTGAACGGGTCGGCTACGCCGACCCTCCCGCGGCTTGGCGGGCGTCCTCGCGCGCCTTCGCGCGGGCGTCCTCCCGAGTGGTCTGGTCGAGCTCGGCCTGCTCCCTGGGCTCGGACCGATCCAGCTTGGAGAGGGCGCGGCGGCGGGCATCGGCCCGGGCGCGGCGCACGGCGTTCCGGCGCGCGCGCCTGCGCGCCTCGGCCGCCAAGCGCCGCTCCGCCCGCGCCTGCCCCCGGCGCTTGGCCTCGATCGAAGCGCGAAACCCCGCTTCGTCGCGGTCGGAATCGCGTGCACAGGCGCGGGCGCGCTCGGCGGCGGTGACCACCCCGCTGCCCGTGGCGGTGATCACGGCCTGGACCACGAGGGTGCGCTGGCCGCCGGCGGTGGCCGTGACGCTGACCCTGCCGCCGGCGGGCGTGGCCTCGGTGGCCGTGACAGTGGCGCGCGAGCTGATCGGCCGGCGCGCCACGTACGTCTGCCGTGAGCGCGCCTGACGGCGCACCGTCGCGCGCACGCTCTCGGACCGGCACACGCGCACCTGCGGCCCGTCGGCCGGGTCGCTGCGGTTGCGCTCCACCAGCAGCGCGCCAACCCCGAGAAGCAGCCCGAGCGCTGTCAGGGCGAGGCCCAGCGAGGGCCGCGCGGCCGCCCGCAGACGCCGGCCTGGGCCGTCCCCGCTCACCGGCGCAGGCCGAAGCCCCTGAGCAGCAACAGGGCGGCCTCGCCCAGTCCACCGCGCTGGGGCAGCAACCCCAGTTGCTGTGCGCCCTCGTACAGGTCGAAGAACCCGCGCGCGCGGCGTACCAGCCCGTCGGACAGCTCCACATAGTGCAACCCGTGCAGCGACAGCTCCTTCTCGGTCGGCGGCAGCGGGCCGTACTCGCCCAGGTGGGTCCCTTCCAGGCGCCAGGGCAGGCAGGCGTGCCCGGCGCGCTCCAGCGCGGCGGCCGTGCGATGGACGTTGGCGTCCGGGAACACGACGCGCATGGTGGCGGCGTGCTCGGTCACCCGCTCCGGCCCGGCGAGGGGGACCACCGTCAGCGGGTCCTCATAGGCCACATCCGGCGTGCAGCAGTCGGCGAAGGAGGCCTGGCCCATCCACGCGGACGCCCACCGTTCGGCCAGGGCGTCCAGAGCACCCCGCTCGAGATCCGTCCCGGCGCTCACGTGAGCTCGGCGACGCCTTCGGTGGAGCTGGACGCGCGCCCGTACTCGCGCCGCGGGATGCGCCCGGCTGCGCGGGCCTCGTAGCCGGCCTCGACGGCCTTGCGCATGGCCAGCGCCATGGCCACCGGGTCCTGGGCGCGCGAGACCGCGCTGGCCAGCAGCACGGCGTCGCAACCCGCCTCCATGGCCTGTGCGGCATCGGACGCCGTGCCGATGCCGGCGTCCAGGATCACCGGCACGTCCGCGTGCTCGACGATCAGGCGCAGGTTGTACGGATTCAGGATTCCCTGGCCGCTGCCGATCGGCGAGCCCAGCGGCATGACCGCAGCGCAGCCGGCGTCCTGCAGCCGCCGCGCCAGCACCGGGTCGTCGGTGGTGTACGGCAGGACGGTGAAGCCGTCGGCCACCAACTCCTCGGCCGCTGCCACCAGCTCGGGCGCGTCGGGCAGCAGGGTGCGGTCGTCGCCGATCACCTCGAGCTTGACCCAGTCGGTCCCCAGCGCTTCGCGCGCCAGCTTGGCCGTGGTCACCGCATCGCGAGCGGTGAAGCAGCCGGCGGTGTTGGGCAGCACCAAGCAGCCGTGCTCCTCCAGTACCCCCAGGAGCGAGCCGCGGCTGTCGACATCGACGCGGCGCATCGCCACGGTTGCCATCTCTGCGCCCGAGGCGGCCAGGGCGCGGCCCAGCGTCTCCAGGTTGCGAAAGCCCCCGGTACCCATGATCAGACGGGAGCCGAACTCGCGGTCGGCGATGCAAAGAGCGCTCACGCCCTCATCCTCCCTGAACCGCGTGCAGCACCTCGACCTGCTCGCCCTCGCTCAGGCGGCGCCGGTCCCAGCGTCCGCGCGGCACGACCTCGCCGCCCAGCGCCACGGCCACCCCGCGGCCGTCCTCGGGGGCACCGGCGACGCGCACGGCATCGGCCACCGTCGCTTCCGCGGGCAGGTCGTGCTGGATCCCGTTGACGGTCACGGTGGGCATCAGCCGGCCACCTTCGCGCCCAGCAGATCCAGCACACGGTTGGCAGTCAGAGGGGCCAGAAGCACGCCGTTGCGCCCGTGGCCGGTCGCCCACAGCAGTCCGTCGCGCCGTCCGGCGGCGATCACCGGCCGCCCGTCCGGCGTGGCCGGCCGCAAGCCCGCGCGGGTGCCCGTCAGCTCCAGCTCGGCCACGTCGGGCAGCACCTCGATCGCAGCCTCGAGCAGCCGGAACACGCCGTCGGCCGTGACGGCGGTGTCGAAGCCCCGCTCCTCGGTGGTGGCGCCGATGACCACCCGGCCGTCGTCCCGGCAGACGACGTAGCAGCGAGGCGTGCGGACGACGCGTGCACCAAAAGGTTGTTGACCCCCGGTGGTGCGCAGCTCCAGCAGCTGGCCCTTGACCGGCCGCACAGCGGGCGCATCCGGCTCGGCGGCAAATGGCGGCTGCCCGCTCCAGGCACCGCAGGCCACCAGCACGTGACCGGCTGCGATCTCCTCGCCGGCCGCGGTCCGGATTCCGTGCACGCGATCAGTGTCCCCGGTCAGCTCGGAAACCTCCGTGCCCTCTGCAAGCTCGCCGCCCGCCGCGGCCAGCGCGGCGGCCAGCGCGGCCACGACCGCACGCGGCTCCACCTGGCCGTCGCCGGGCACGCTGATCGCGCCGCCGATGCGCGGTGACAGCCCCGGCTCCAGCCCGCGCGCCGCGCTCGGCGTCAGCCACTCGGCCTCCAGGCCCAGCTCGCGCTGGTACTCGTGAAGGCGCCGCAGCTCGGCAGCGTCGTCGCGGTCGGCGGCCACCACCAGGCAGCCCGAGTCGGCGTATCCCGCTGGACGGCCGGTGAGCTGCTCGAGCTCGGCGGCGAACCCGCCCCAGAGCGCCCGCCCCTCCACGTTCAGGACCAGCAGGTCGCGTTCGCCGTAGTCGGCCTCGGTGACCGGCGCCAGCATTCCCGCGGCCACACCGGACGCGCCGCTCCCCACGCGGTCGCGCTCTGTGACCAGCACCGACAGGCCGGCCTGCGCCGCGCGCCACGCTGCGGCCAGGCCGACGGCGCCGGCGCCGGCGACGACCAGGTCGTAAGAGCTGCTTCGTGGTGCCATGGCGGTCATTCGCAACCCCCTCTGAGCCTACCCGGGCAGGTCTGGCACGATGGACGCATGAGCCACGGCGAGGATCGGCGCGCGCGGCTGGCGCGCGCGCGGCTGTACCTGGTGAGCGATGCCGCCATCGACGGCACGGCCCTGGAAGCGGCGCTGGCCGGCGGCGTGGACATGCTGCAGCTGCGCGACCGGGAGCTGGACGACGATGCGCTGCTGGACGTGGCCGCGCGCTGGCGCCAGGCCTGTGATCGCCACGGCGCGCTGCTGTGGATCAACGACCGCCCGGACCTGGCGCTGGCCTCGAACGCCGACGGCGTGCACGTGGGCCAGGACGATGACGGCGTCGCCGCCGTGCGCCGGGAGGTGGGTGACGACCTGCTGATCGGCCTGTCCACCCACTCGCCTGAGCAGCTGGAGGCCGGGTCCGAGGCCGGAGCCGACCAGCTCAGCGTCGGCCCGGTGTGGGAGACGCCGACCAAGCCCGGCCGGCCCGCCACCGGGCTCGATTACGTGCGCCACGTGGCCGAGCGCGCTCCCGCCGTGCCGTGGTTCGCCATCGGCGGGATCGACCGCGGCAATGCGAAGCAGGTGGCCGCGGCGGGTGCCGAACGGATCGTTGTCGTGCGCGCCGTCCGCGACGCGCCCGACCCCGGCGCCGCGGCCGCCGAGCTGCGAGCCGTGTTCGAGAGGAACAGCGTTGGCGCAGCGCAGTAGCCGCAAGAAGCGCAAGGAGCGCCAGCGCTCTCATGCCGAGGAGCCGCCGGCCCCACAGGCCGAGGCCGATGCCGGCGACCGCGCTTCGGGCAGCGCCGACTTCATGGCGCGCGGCTACGCCCGCGGGCGCGCTCGCGACGAGGCCGCCCGCGCCGCGCTGGAGCCGCTGGCTCCTGGGGAGCGGCCCGGGGCGGTGACCGTGGCGTTCGCGGTGGCCGTGGTGGCCGTGATCGCCAACGCCGTCGCGCTGGCCCTGAACTTCGACTCCGACAAGGGGCCCGCGACCACTTTCACGATCCTGGCCTGCGGGCTGCTGGCCGCCATGGCCTGGGGCATGTGGCGCGCGCGCTACTGGGCGGTGCTGGGCATGCAAACGCTGCTGGGCTTGACCGTGCTGCTGGCCGCGATCGGCCTGGTCACGGCGGTGAACGTCCCGGCAGCCCTGCTGCTGGGCGCGATCATCGCCGCCGCCGGCACGCTGTTCTGGTTCCTGGTCAAGGCGATGGCACGGATCCAGATGCCCGAGCGGCCGGGGCGCGACTAGGAACAGCGCGAGAAGCGCAGCGTGCGCACGAAGCGGTTGCCGCGCCGGTCGACCGCCGTGATGGTGATGCGGTTGCGGCCGCTACGCATCCGCGCCTTGCGCACACGCACCCTGAAGCGCTTGCTCGTGGTGCCCTTGAGCTTGCGCCCGTTCAACCGCACGATCACGCCGCGCAGCGCGGACGTGTCGTCCACCCGCACCCTGGCGCGCACATCGCGCTGGACGCAGCCGCGGCTGGGAAAGCCGGCCAGCGCGACCGTGGGTGGGGCCATGTCGATGCAGGGCGAGAGCGCGGAAACGGTCTGGGTGATGCCGTCGAAGTAGGCGAACGTGGCGGTGTTGGCGAACGCGCCGGACGCCGGGCAGTCGGGCGGGGTGGTGATGTAGCCCAGCGTGCGCGCCCCCTCGCGGCGCGAGGCCTCGCCGATGCGCAGGCTGGCGGTGCGGATGGCGATGGCTCCGTCCGGTGGGCCGCCCGGGATTCGCGGCACCTCGGTGGTGATGGTGTTGCCGCGGACGGGCGAACGGATGACCAGGCGCGAGCTCGGTGAGTCCCGCGAGGCGGCAAGGAAGATCAGCTCGTTGGCGTTGTTTACCAGGGTGACGTCCAGCGTCGCGGTGGGATTGGCGTCGGTCGAGGAGAGGGTGGTCACGCCCGAGCCGACGATGCTGGCGCCCGGGCAGTCGCGCGCGCCGTTGGCCACCAGCTCGGAGTCGGTGAGCTTGCACTGCGCGGGCACCCCGGTGTCGATCCGCGCGCCGGCGGCCAGCGTTGTGATCACCCGCTGCACGGCGAACGGCTTGGCGGCCGGGTCGGAGGGGTTGCGGTAGTCGATGTCGATCCGCGCCCCCGAGCTGGTGCCGGGGCGCTGGTCGGTGAACTCCACCGAGGCCTTCTGGCGGGACGGGCCCTGAGCGGCGGCGGGCGACGCGCACACGATCAGGGCGACCGGGAGCAGGAGCGGAAGGGCACGTAGACGCATCACCAGCACGCTACCGGCGTGCCGCTTGGCGTGCGCTAGAAGAGGCGGTCGGCCACCACCAGCGACACCACCCGCTCGCCGCCTGGAACGGCCCGCCGCCACGGGCCCTCGCCCTCGATCGGGACGCCCGGGAAGCCGAGTAGGACGGCCACCAGCTCGTGCGCGTGGGCGAGCGAATGGGGCGGGCTGCGGTAGGTCCCGCCGGCGCTGCCCGTGAGCTGGGCGTTGCGGCGGTCCTCCACCTCAACGATGTAGTGGAGCGTGGACACCGCCCGATAGTCTCGCCTGCGAAATGGCTGAGACCAAGTACGACTGCATCGTGATCGGTTCAGGGCCGGGCGGCTATGTGGCCGCGATCCGTGCCGCGCAGCTGGGCATGAAGACCGCCGTGGTCGAAAAAGCCGACACCGTGGGCGGCCGCTGCCTGAACGAGGCGTGCATCCCCGCGAAGGCCGTGCTGCGCGTGGCCGACGCGATGAAGGAGATCCAGGGGGCCAAGAGCTTTGGCATCACCACAGGTGACGTGAAGTTCGACTTCGGCGGCGCCACCAAGCACCGCGACAAGGTGATCAAGACCCTGACCGGCGGCGTGGCGATGCTGTTCAAGAAGAACGGCATCGACGTGATCGAGGGCCACGGCGCGGTCACCGACGACGGCAACGTGAAGGTGGGCGGCTCGTTCGACGGCAGCGAGATCGAGGCCGGCAAGGTCATCCTGGCCACGGGTTCGATCGCCCGCCCGGTCGGCGACCTGGAGTTCGGCGGCCGGATCGTGGACACGGCCAAGATGTGGCTGACCGCCGACCAGCCGAAGCGGCTGGCCGTGATCGGCGCCGGCGCGTCCGGCACCGAGGTGGCGTCCGCCTTCGGGCGCCTGGGCACCGACGTGATCCTGCTGGAGGCGCTGGACCAGATCTTGCCCCTGGAGGAGAAGGAGATCGCCAAGGCCACGGCCAAGGAGATCGGCAAGCAGAACGTGAAGATCATCACCGGCGCCAACGTGGACAAGGTGGATGACTCCGGCGACGCGGTGAAGATCGAAGTCGGCGGCGACACCCACGAGGTCGATCTGGTCTGCATCGCCGCGGGGCGCGGCGCCGACGTGGAGGGCCTGGGCCTGGACGATGCCGGCATCGAGACCGACGAACGCGGGCTGGTCAAGGTGGACGGTGCCATGCGCACCTCCAAGGAGGGCGTCTACGCCATCGGCGACCTGGTGCCCGGCCCCGCCCTGGCACACAAGGCCTCGGACGAGGGCGTGATAGCCGTCGAGGACGCCGCCGGGCTGGACACCCACCCGATCGACTACGACTACGTGCCGCGAGTGACCTTCTGCGCGCCCCAGGTGGCCAGCTTCGGCCTGACCGAGGCGCAGGCCGAGGAACAGGGCTACGACGTGGTCGTGGGCAAGGTGCCGATGGGCGCCGTCGGCGCGCCGACCGTGTACGGCGACCGCGGCGGCCTGGTCAAGATGATCGGCGACAAGAAGTACGGCGAGATCCTGGGCGCGCACATCGTGTCCGCCAAGGCCGCCGAGCTGATCCAGGAGCTGGTGGTGGCACGCGACCTCGAGGGCGGCTACCCCGAGATCGCCCGCTCGATCCACCCCCACCCGGCGTTCGCCGAGGTGATCCTGGAAGCCGCCCGCGCCACGGACGGCTGGCTCATCCACGGCTGAATGATGGGGTGCCAAGAAATGGGCATCCATGCCCATTTCTTGAACGTCAACGGACCCTTACGCCGTGGCTGATCAACCGATCTTCTACTACGACCTCGGGTCGCCCTACGCGTACCTGGCAGCCGAGCGGGTCAACCAGGTGCTGGGGGTGGTGCCGGTGTGGCAGCCGATCCTGCTCGGTGGCATCTGGCAACTAAGCGGCGGCGGCTCGTGGGCGCGCACCGACGCGCGTGCCGAAGGCATGGCCGAGATCGAGCGGCGCGCGAGTGCGTACGGCCTCCAGCCGATCCGCTGGCCTGACCCGTGGCCGACCAACACGCTGACCGCGATGCGGGTGGCTACCTACGCGCAGCAGGGCGGCCGCGCGGTGGCGTTCTCGCTGGCCGCCTTCCGGCAGGCGTTCGCCGCCGGGCGCGACCTGGCGGACACCGACAACGTGCTGATCGCGGCCGCCGCGTGCGAGCTGCACCCGCGCGCGGTGCTCAAGGCCATGGAGACGCAATCGGTGAAGGACCGGCTCCGCGCAGCCACCGACGACGCGTACGCGCGCGGCGTGCGCGGTGTGCCCACGGTGGCCGTGGGCGATGAGCTGTTCTACGGCGACGACCGCCTGGACGAGGCGGCCGCCGCCGTCGCGGCCTAGCTTCCCTTCTGCCGGGCCGGCAGCGCGAAGCCGGGTGACTCCGACGAGGAGATCGTGTCCGCGGGCACCGTGACCGTCTCGCTCAGGTACTCCTCGAGCTGTACGCCCGGGTCGCCCTGGATGGCGCGCTTGCGGGCCACGGTTTGGAACGGCAGCGCGATCGAGCCGCCCTTGACCGTGACCGTCTGCCCCAGCGGCAGGCCGGTGTGGATCCACCAATCGTCGTTGGCGTCGGTGACGCGGACGCCGATCCGGTGGCCCTTCGCGATCTTCCAGTCCGCCGACCACAGGTCGAGCGTGAGCGTCCCGTCGCCGCGCACCAGGTGGCCCTGCCGCGTGATCAGCGGGCCGGTCCCCTGGCCGTCGAGGTCGTACACGTCCACGACCAGGTTGGCGGCCGCGGGCAGCGACTTGCTCACGTCCAGCGTGACCCGGCCCGAGCCGGTCAGGTGTGCCTCGTTGGCGAGCGGCTTGGAGATGGTCCACAGCCCCTCATCGGCACCCGAGCCGGTGGCGTTGCCCCCGGCGTCGTCGGAGTACGTGCCGGACCGGAGCGTGCTGGTAAGAGCGCGCGCGCTGGCCGGCTTCCAGCTGTCCTCGGCGAACCACTTGCCGTCGTTGGTCTGGATCGCCCACTTGGGGTCCTGGACGGGCGGCTTGACGCCCTTGAGGAACCTGTCGTAGAAGCGCATCGTCTCGTCGAACCAGCCCGCGCGGCCCATCTTCAGACGACCGGACTCATCGCGCTCGTTGCCGCGGACGTGCTCCCACGGTCCCAGCCAGCCCTGCTCGTGGCCGGTGTGGTTCTCCAGGTATTGGGCCATGCCGTCTGCCACCGTGTTGTTCTCGGTCAGGCCCTGGGTCAGGAACAGCGGCACGGTCGAGCCGGCCGCGCCCGGGATCAGGCTGCGCTGCTTCCAGTACTCCGACGAGTGGTCGTCGTCGGCGGTCTGGTCGAGCTGGTTCTGCACCAGGCAGCCGTTCGACTGGGCCGCCGCCACGTTGTAGGACGGCGAATCGAGAAGCGGTCCCGGCGTCAGCGCGATCAGGTTGTAGAGCGCCGGCGTGGCGGCAGAGTTCAGCCGCCGCATCCCGTCGCCGTACAGGTAGCGATAGAGGTCGTAGACGGGCTCCTGGGCGACCACCGCGGCCAGGCCCTTGGGCCGCTTGTTCGCACCGATCAGGCCGGTCACGCCGTCGTAGGACTTGCCGTACATGCCCACCTTGCCGGTCGACCAGGGCTGTGAGGCCGCCCACTGGACGGCGGCCACCACGTCGCTCTGCTCACCCGGGCCGCCCCAGTCCAGGCAACCGGTGGAGCCGCCGAAGCCGCGCAGGTCGACCATCACGAACGTGTAGCCGCGCTGCATCAGCTTGGCGCCCTCGACGAAGTCGTAGAAGCGGTCCGACGGACCCGAGCTTGGACCGATCGGGTCGTATGTGGCGTCCTCGATGGCCGCGGCCGGTCCGACCTGGCCCGAGTGGTTGAAGTACGGGCCGATCGACAGGATCACCGGCGTCTTGGCGTTCTCGGGAAGGTTGGCGGGGCGCAGTACGTCGGCGTGCAGCTCCACGTCGCCGTTCTGGATCGTTTCCTGGGTCCAATTGGAACCAGGGGGTGGGTCCGCGGCCTGCGCTGCCGCTGGCGCGACGGCGAACACGAACAGGGCGAGCACGGCAACAACGAAAGAACGCACGAGGGGCCTCCAACCACGTGACAGGGACGCTGGTCTATCCCCACCGCTGCCGAAAACGAATCCTGCTCGTGTTTGACCGCTCGCCCGCTCGGCCGTGTTCCCTAGGATGCCGCGGATGCGTGTCCGACGACTGCTCGCCGCCCTGCTCTGCCTGGCCCTCCTGGGACTGGCCGCGTGCGGAGAAGAGGAGAGCGGCCTCGGCGAGGGCCAGGAGAAGGCCGCCGAGAAGCAGAAGGACGAGGGCGCGAGCGAGGAGGCAGCCCCCGACGCCGGCGCAGCGGGCGCGAAGCTCTCCCGCGAGGCCGCCCAGCGCGACAAGCCGAAGGTCGATGTCCCGAAGGGCCAGGCGCCCGGGAAGCTCGAGATCAAGGACCTGGAGAAGGGCACCGGGGCCACCGTCAAGGCGGGCGACGCGATCGCCGTGAACTACGTCGGGGTCCTGTACAAGAACGGCAAGGAGTTCGACACCTCCTTCGGCAAGCAGCCGTTTCAGTTCCAGCTGGGTGGCGGCATGGTCATTCCCGGATGGGACCAGGGCCTGGAGGGCGCGAAGATCGGCGCCCGGCGCCAGCTGATCATCCCGCCCGACCTGGCTTACGGTGCGCAGGGCTCGCCGCCCACGATCGGCCCCAACGAGCCGCTCGTCTTCGTCATAGACGTGCTCGCCAAGCAATAGCCGCCGAACGGCGGGGTTTGCGCCTTCGCGGCGGCTAGAGTCGCTTGTACATGGCCACCGACGAGGCAACGCGGGGCCGCGGCCCCGACCAGCGCGGGGTAGAGGCCGGCCAGCACTCGCTTCCCAGCCGCGAGACGGCCGAGAAGATCCTGGCCAAGATGCAGCTGATCCGCCGCTTCGAGGAACGCGCGGGCGAGATGTACGCCAAGGCGAAGATCGGCGGCTTCCTGCACCTGTGCATCGGCGAAGAGGCCACGATCGTGGGCGCCACCCAGGCGCTCCGCGACACCGACTACCTGCTGTCCACCTACCGCGAGCACGGCCAGGCGCTGGCCCGCGGCACCTCGCCCGACGCCGTCATGGCCGAGCTGTTCGGCAAGGTCGACGGCTGCTCGGGCGGGCGCGGCGGCTCGATGCACCTGTTCGACATGGAGCGCCGCTTCCTGGGCGGGTACGGCATCGTGGGCGGCAACCTGCCGCTGGCCGCGGGCGTCGGGCTGGCCAGCGACTACACCGGCACCGAGGACGTGACGCTTTGCATGTTCGGCGACGGCGCCACCAACACCGGGAACTTCGGCGAGACGATGAACTTCGCGGCGCTGTGGAGCCTGCCGGTGGTGTTCATGGTGATCAACAACCAGTTCGGCATGGGCACCGCGCTGGAACGCCACTCCGCCGTGACCGACCTGTCCGAGAAGGCCGCGGGCTACGGCGTGCCCGGCAGGCGCTGCGACGGCATGGACGTGCTGGACACCCACGCCGTGGTCAGCGCCGCGCTTGAGAAGGTGCGCGTCGACCGCCAGCCCCAGCTGGTGGAGGCGGTGACCTACCGCTACCGCGGCCACTCGATGGCCGATCCGGAGGAGTACCGCAGCAAGGACGAGGTCGAGCAGTGGCGCGGGCGCGACCCGCTGGTGGCCTTCCCGGCGCGCCTGACCAAGGAGGGACTGCTGGGCGAGGCCGACGTGAAGCGAATGGACGAGGAGGCCGTCGCGGCGGTCGACGCCGCGGTCGAGTTCGCCGACAAGTCGCCGTTCCCCGACCTGGCCTCCCTGTACGACGACATCTACGTGATCGGCGAGCAGGTTCGCGACCCCTGGTACTCGACCGACACCCGCTCGCCCGACACCCACCGCGGCGAGCAGGAGCGCGAGGCGGGCGACGTGGCGCGCGAGCTGGCCGAGGCCGGCGCCGCGCACGAGGACGACACCGACGACGAGATGCGCGAGGCGCGGGCGCGCGGCGAGGGCGGCTGAGGCCGATGGCGGCGACCGACACCGAGCCCGCCGTGCAGACCATGCGCTACCGCGAGGCGCTGAACCTGGCGCTGCGCGAGGAGATGGAGCGCGACGAGAACGTGTTCCTGATGGGCGAGGACATCGGCGTGTTCCAGGGCGCGTTCAAGGTCACCGCCGGCCTGATGGATCAGTTCGGCGAGCGGCGGGTGCGCGACACGCCGATCTCGGAGAACTCGATCGTGGGCATCGGCGTGGGCGCGGCCATGGCCGGCCTGCGCCCGGTGGTGGAGCTGATGACGATCAACTTCTCGCTGCTGGCGCTGGACCAGGTGATCAACAGCGCCGCGTCCATCCGGTACATGTTCGGCGCCCAGGTCAAGGTGCCGCTGGTGATCCGGATGCCCCAGGGCGCGGGGCACCAGCTGGGGCCGACGCACTCGCACTCCTTCGAGGCCATCTACTCCCACATTCCGGGCCTGCTGGTGGCCGCCCCAACCACCGCCGCCGACGCGCGCGGCCTGCTCAAGGCCGCCATCCGCGATGACAACCCGGTGATCTTCATCGAGCACGAGACTCTCTACGGGCGCAAGGGCGAGGTGGACACTTCGGACGACGAGCCGCTGCCCTTCGGCCACGCCGCGGTGCGGCGCGAGGGCGCGGACGTGACCATCGTCGGCATCTCACGGATGGCCGAGACGGCGCTCAAGGGCGCCGAGGTGCTGGCCGCCGAGCACGACATCGACGCCGAGGTGATCGACCCGCGCACGCTCCGGCCGCTGGACCTGGACACGATCCTCGCGTCGGTGCGCAAGACCAACCGCGCCGTGATCGTCGAAGAGGGCTGGCCCCACGGCGGCGTAGGGGCGAACATGGCGGCGCTGATCCAAGAGCAGGCATTCGACTACCTGGATGCGCCCGTGGGCCGCGTGGCCGGCGCCGACGTGCCGATGCCCTACTCCAAGCCCCTGGAGCAGGCGTCGTTCCCGCACGAGGAGCACGTGGTCAAGGCCGCGCTGGCCACGTTCCGCGACGTCTGATGGCCACCGACGTGACCATGCCCCGGCTGTCCGACTCGATGGAGGAGGGCACGGTGCTGAAGTGGCTGGTGGAGGTCGGCGGTGAGGTCAAGCGCGGCGCGCCGCTGGTGGAGATCGAGACCGACAAGGCCAACATGACCTACGAGGCCGACACCGACGGCGTGCTGCTTGAGGTGGTGGCGGGCGAGGGCGACACGCTCGAGGTCGGTGCGGTGATCGCGCGGATCGGGGCCGAGGGGGAGCAGCCGGTAAAGGCTCCGGCGGCCGCCGAGGAACCCAAGCCCGACAAGGCCCCTGCCCCCGACCCTGAGCCCGAAGCGGCGAAGCCCGCCCCGGTGCCGGCCGGCAATGGCGGCGAGCGGATCAAGGCGTCGCCCGTGGCACGCAGGATCGCGGGCGAGCTGGGCGTTGAGCTGGCGACGCTGGAGGGCTCGGGTCCCGGCGGGCGGATCATCAAGGCGGACGTGGAGTCGGCGGCGAAGAACGGCGCGCCGAGCCCGGCGCCCGAGGTCGAGGAGGCTCCGGAGCCTGCTCGGGCGCCCGAGCCGTCCGCGGCTCCTGGCGTGAAGGGCGAGCCCGAGGTCATCGAGCTCTCGCGGCTGCAGCGAACCGTGTCGCGCCGGATGGCCGAGAGCAAGGCCACCGCGCCCGATTTCGCATTGGAGGCCGAGGTGGACATGACGCTGTGCATCGAGCTGCGCGCGCGCCTGAAGGAGACAGCCGGCGACGGCGCCGTGCCCTCGTACAACGACATGATCGTCAAGGCCGCCGCGCTGGCGGCGCGCGAGCACCCCAAGGTCAACGGCGCCTACCGCGATGGCCACTTCGAGCTCTACCCGGAGGTGAACGTAGGCATTGCCGTGGCAGCCCAGGACGCGCTGGTGGTGCCGGTGGTGCGCGGCGCCGACCAGAAGTCCCTGGGCGAGATCGCGCGGCGGGCACGGGCGCTGATCGAGAAGGTGCGCGACGGCTCGATCACCCCGCCCGAACTCTCCGGGGGCACCATCACCGTCTCCAACCTGGGCATGTACGGAATCGACCGCTTCACGGCCATCATCAACCCGCCGCAGGCTTCGATCCTGTCCATCGGCGCGCTGAAGAAGAAGCCCGCCGTGGACGAGCGGGGCCGCGTCGTGGCACGCGACCTGATGACCATCACGATGGCCTGCGACCACCGCATCCTCTACGGCGCCGACGGCGCCGAGTTCCTGAGCCGCGTGCGCGAACTGCTCGAGCAGCCGCTGGCGCTGGCGCTCTAGGGCGAGAGGTCCGTCTCGATCTCGTAGAAGCGCTCGACTGGTAGCCCGAGCGCTTCGGCATGGGCCTTGACGCTGTCGGCGTCCGGGGATTCGTAGACGCAGAAAGCCTTCAGCCCGTCCGGCGCCCGGGCCACGTGGGTGTGCTCCCACGTGATCTGGGGGAATCGCTCGGCCCTGATCTGCTGGGAGCGCTCGGCGATGCGATCCAGTTCCTCGCGCGTGACATCGCCGACCGTGCGTTCCATGAAGTACCGGGGCATCGCCGGAAGTGTCCCACGGTTCCGGCGTAGCATCCAGGCCCTATGAGCATGGCGATCCGCTTGTTCGGCAAGCCCGGGATCGAGCGTGACGGAGCGCCGGCCCCACCGCCACGCGGGCGCAAGACGTGGGCGCTGCTGGCTTACCTGCTTCTGAGCGAGAGCCCACCGCCACGCAGCCGCGTGGCGTCGCTGCTGTTCTCGGAGGCCGACGACCCGCTGGGCGCGCTCCGGTGGAGCCTGGCCGACCTGCGCCGGACGCTCGGCCAAACCGGCGCGGTCACAGGAGACCCGGTCGAGCTGGTGCTCCCCAACGGGACCGCGGTCGACGTGTGGGCCCGGACCACCCCGGCCGAAGGCGCCCCGTTCACGCTTCCCGGAGGCGACCTCCTCGAGGGCATGTCCTTCCCCTCGAGCCCAGTGTTCGAGTCGTGGCTCGCGGTCACGCGCCGCTATCTGGACGGAGCGGCCCGGGCGCTGGCGCACGACGAGGCGCTGGCCCGGCTGACCGCGGGTGACACCTACCGAGCGATCGAGCTGGCCACCCATCTCGTGTCCCAGGACCCGCTCGACCAGACGGGACAGGAGCTGCTGATCCGCTGCCTGTCGCGCGCCGGGCGCGCGAGCGCTGCGCAAGCGCAGCTCCGGGAGTGCGAGGCGCTCCTCCGGCGCGAGCTGGGTGTGACTCCGGGACCCGGTGTGCGGAGCGCCGCAGGTGAGGCCGACGGCATCGCGGCTGGCGCGATCGGCGATCGCGACGCCGCAGTGGGCCAGCTCCAGGCGGGACAGGCCGCGCTCGATGCCGGCGCGGTGGAGCCCGGCGTCGAGATCCTGCGCCGCGCATGTGCCGAGGCCGGCGCTTGCGGCGATGCCGCCGTGGAGGCAGAGGCCCTCGGCGCGCTGGGGTCAGCGCTCGTCCACGCCGTCCGGGGCCGCGACGAGGAAGGCGCCGTGCGCCTGCACGAGGCGCTGCGGCTGGCGGACGGGGACGGCCAGCGGGCCACGGTGGTGTCGGCCTGTCGTGAGCTGGGCTACGTGGACGTGCAGGCCGGGCGCTGGCCGTCGGCCGGGCGCTGGCTGAGCAGGGCGACCGAGCTGGCGCAGGGAAACGAGGAAGTGTGCGCGGTGCTGGCCGTGCGCGGCATGGCACTGTCCGACCGGGCCCGCTACGGGGCGGCGCTTGCACTGCTGAACAGGTCCGTCGCCCGCGCGGAGCGGTGCGGCCGGCGCAGGCAGGCGGCCTGGTCGCTTTCGCTGATCGCGCGCGTGCACATGCTTCGCGGCGACCTCCATCTGGCCCTTCCTCCCCTGGAAGAGAGCCTCGCGCTCGTCGCGGCCGAGCGGTGGACGGCGTTCCAGCCGTGGCCCGAGGTGTTGCGGGCGGAGGCGTCGATGCTGATGGGCGATCCCGATCACGCGACACAGCTCCTGGACCACGCCTTCAGGCTGGCCTGCCAGCTGGGGGACCCCTGCTGGGAGGCCATGGGAGCGCGGATGAGCGGGCTGCTGGCGGCCGAGACCGGCGCCCTGGCCGAGGGACGGCGGCACCTGGCCGACGCACGGGAGCGCGCGTCGCGCGTGTCGGACTCGTACCAGTGGGTCCACGGGCTGGTGCTGGACAGCGCCGCCTGCCTGGCCGTGGAGGCCGGCGATCCCGACGCGACGCAGGCGGTCGACCGGCTGTCACAGCTGGCCGAGCGGTGCGGCCTGCGCGAGTTCGTGGTACGCGCCCATGTGTATCGCGGGCGGCTGGGCGACTCCGGCGCGGTGGACTCGGCCCGTCTGCTGGCGGCCGAGATCGACAACCCCGCGCTCGAGGCGCAGGTGAGTCGCGCCGTGCCGGCCTGAGCTCACACGCCCGCTCACACGTCTCACGTCGTTGGCTTGCGGTGTCAACCAACGAGGAGGACCCGAAATGCCGTACATCAACTGCCGTGTGATGGAGGGCGTGCTCTCCGACGACCAGAAGGCCGAGATCGCCGAGAGCATCACCGAGACGTTCGCGTCGGTCGTCGGCGAGCCGGTCCGCGGCCTGACCTGGGTGATCATCGACGACATATCGAGCGGGCAGCTGACGATCGGGGGGCGTGCGCTGACCACCGAGGGAGTGCACGAGGCACTGGCCGGCGCGCCGGCGGGCGCCTGATCTTCGGGGTGGGCGGCTGACCGGCCGCCCACCCCGCTAGATGGTCGGTTCCGCGGCGGCCAGCCCGTCGCACGCGGCCAGGTCGAAGTGGCCGTGGTCGGAGCCCAGGCCGCCGGCAACGAGCCCCGCCGCGGCGCAGCCCAGGAGCGCGCTGTCGCGCAGCGAGCGGTCCAGCGACCGGCCGCGCAGGAACCCGGCGCTGAAGGCGTCGCCGCAGCCGGTGGTGTCCACCACCTCGACCCGGAACGCCGGCACCCGCACCGAGCCGTCGGAAGACACCACCAGCGCGCCGTCGGCCCCGGCGGTGGCGGCCACGCAGCCGATGCCGCGGTCGAGCAGCGCACGCGCGCCTACCTCGAGGTCGTCCTCCCCGGAGAGGGCCAGCACCTGCTCGTCGTTGGGCAGCAGGTAGTCCAGGTGCGCGAAGCAGGGCCCGATCCAGTCCACGATCTGCGCGGCCTGCTCGCCCGGGGCCAGGATGTCGGCCGAGGTGGTCACACCGTGCTCGCGCGCGAAGGAGAGGATGCGGGCGGCAGCCTCGCCGCCCATGAACTCGGGCGCGCCCAGGTGCAGGTGGGTGGCCTGGCGGATGGCCTCCCAGGGCGCGTCGTCGGGACCGTAGGTGCCGTTGGCGCCCACCACGTGCAGGGCGGGGCGGTCGCCGTTGGGCCGGATCGGCAGCACGCTGGCCGATGTCTGCACGTCGTGGCGGCGGACCAGCAGCGAGGGGTCCACGCCGCCGTCCTCGAGCAGGCGGGTGAGCACGTCACCCAGCACGTCGGTGCCGATGGCGCCTGCGCTGCTGACCTGCGCGCCGAGCTTGGCAAGCGTCAGCGCCGTGCCCCCGGCCGAGCCCGCGGCGGTGATGCGGATCTCCTCCACCAGCGCGCCGCCCTGGCCGGCGGGGATCTCCTCGACGGGCCTGGCCAGGATGTCGGCCACGTGCACCCCCATCGCGATCGCCCTCACTGCGCCTCCTTCGTCGTCCCGTATCCGCGCTCCAGCGCCGCCGCGATCACGGCGGCGCGCTCGTCGTGATCGAGCACCCGCGGCTCACCCAGGCGCGCCGCGTCCAGGTACACGCCGGCGGCCCACTCCAGCAGCAGCGCCAGCTCCATCGCGGCGTTGGCGTCCGCACCCACCGTGACCGCGCCGTGGCTAGCCATCAGCGCGGCGGTCCGGCCCTCGAGTGCCGCGACCACCGACTCGGCCAGCGCCGGCGTGCCGAACGTGGCGTATGGCGCCACGGGCACGTCGCCTCCCAGCGCGAGCATCGCGTAGTGCACACAAGGCAGCTCGTCGAGCACGCAGGCGACCGCGGTCGACATCGGCGCGTGTGTGTGCACCACCGCACCGCAGCCGTGGCGGTTGATCGCGCCCAGATGCAGGTCGAGCTCGGACGTGGGCGCCAGCGGGCCGTCGAGCTGGCGGCCGTCCAGGTCGACCACGCACACATCGGCGGCCTCGAGCTCGGCAAGGACCGCGCCGGTCGGGCTGACGGCAACGCTGTCGCCGGCCCGCTGGCTGACATTCCCGGCGGTGCCCAGCACGAGCCCCTCGGCGGCCAGCCGCCGCGCCACGACGGCCACCTGCTCGCGTGCCTCCTGGGCGCCCACGGCGCCAACGTATCCGATCCCCACGCAAAAGCGAAACCAGGTTCACTTTCGGGCGCGGGCGGGTATAAATCCGGGCGTGACGCAGCCCTCACCCCCGTCCGAAGCGCCCACGCTTCGCCGCGAGCCGCAGCAGGCCCGCAGCCGCGCCCGCCTGGCCGGCCTGCTGGACGCGGCCGAGTCGCTGCTGGTGCGCGAGGGCCCCGAGGCGCTGACCACCACCAGGATCGCCGCGGAGGCAGGTGTCTCGGTGGGCTCCCTCTACCGCTGGTTCCCGGACAAGGCGGCCATCGTGGACGCGCTGACGCGCCGCTACCTGGCCGAGTTCGAGGCCACCATCGACGAGCTGGCGCAGGCCGCCCCGACTGCCGACTGGGAGGACCCGGCGGGGATGCTGCTGGACGTGTTCGCCCATCGCGGCGTGTCCCAGCCGGGCTATCGCGCGTTGTGGCTGGGCCGCCAGTTCAGCGAGGAGCTGCAGGCCGCTGATCGCGCGAACAAGGCCATCCTGGCCGACGGGGTGCGCCGCATCCTGGTCGGCAACGGGACGCTTGCCGACACCGAGGAGGCGGCCACCGCCTGCCGTGCCGGCGTCCTGGCCGCCGACGCGCTGCTGCACGAGGCCTTCCGGCTGGACCCCGCGGGCGACCCCGATCTGATGGCCGAGGGCAAGGAGCTGTTGCGCGCCTACCTGCGAACTGCCGCACGCCGGTTCCCGCCCAGCGACAATCCCCCCGTATGAGCGACGCCCCACTGAGCCGCCGCCGCTTCCTGGGCACCGGTGTGGCCGCCGGCGCCACCGCGGCCGCGGCCGGACTGCCCCGCGCCGAAGACGCCGAGGCCGCCAAGCGCAAGAAGAAGCGCAAGCGCCGGGGCACGCGCACCGTGGACGTGGCCATCGTCGGCGCGGGCTTCGCCGGCCTGACCGCCGCCCGCGAGCTGGTCCGCGACGGGCGGTCGGTCTGCGTGCTGGAGGGCCGCGACCGAGTCGGCGGCCGCGTGTGGAACCACGACCTGGGTGGCGGCGAGGAGTCCGAGCGCGGTGGCACGTTCGTCGGGCCCACGCAGGACCACGTGATCGCCCTGGCCGACACGCTCGGGGTCAGCCGCTTTCCCACCTACAACGAGGGCGAGAACGTCTACTACGCGGATGGCCAGCGCAGCACGTTCAGCGACACCCTGCCGACGGGCTCCGCGCCCTTGGACCCCGTCATCCTGGCGGACCTGGCCACGGTGGTGGCCGCGCTGGACGAGATGGCCGCCACCGTCCCCCCGGACGCCCCCTGGCGGGCCGCCCGCGCCGCGGAGTGGGACGGCCAGACCTTCGAGACCTGGCTGAATGCCAACAGCACGTCCGAGAAGTTCCGCCGCCTGGCCGCAGTGGCCTGCCGCCCGATCTTCGGCGGCGAGCCGCGCGAGCTGAGCCTGCTGTTCGTGCTCTTCTACGTCGCCTCGTCGGGCAACGAGCGCACGCTGGGCACCTTCGAGCGCAACTTCAACACGCGCAACGGCGCTCAGGAGCAGCGCTTCCGCGGCGGCTCGCAGGTGATCGCCCACGAGTTGCACAGGCGCCTGGGCAGGCGGGTAGTGCTCCGCTCGCCGGTCAAGAAGATCGTGCAGGGCCGCTCCGGCGTGCGCGTCGAGTCCTCGCGCCTGATCGTGAAGGCCAAGCGCGTGATCGTGGCCATCCCCCCGGTGTTCGTGGGACAGATCGACTTCAGCCCCGATCTGCCGGCCGAGCGCGCCGCCCTGAACGCCCGCGTCCCGCAGGGCACTCTGCTGAAGGTCGCGGCCGTGTACAACACGCCCTTCTGGCGCGCCAAGGGCCTGACCGGCCAGGCCCTGTCGCTGACCGGCCCCGTGTCCGCCACGTTCGACGACTCGCCGCCGGACGGTTCACCCGGCGTGGTGTTCGGCTTCATCGGCGGCGACGACGCCCGCGCGTTCCGCCGCCAGTCGCCGTCCGCCCGCAGGGCCGCCGTGCTGGAGAACTTCGCCACCTTCTTCGGACCCGAGGCGCGCACGCCGAAGGACTACTTCGAGACCGACTGGCCGGGTGAGCGCTTCTCGCGCGGCGGGCCGGTCGGCCTGCTGGGCCCGGGCACGCTGACCACGTACGGGCCGGCGCTGCGCAAGCCGGTGCGGCGGGTGCACTGGGCCGGGACCGAGACCGCGATCTTCTGGAACGGGTACATGGACGGGGCGGTCAGCTCCGGCGAGCGCGCCGCCCGCGAGGTCATGGACGCGCTGTGAGACGAATGCTCGGAGCCGCCCTGGCCGCGGCGGCGCTGGTGGCCCTGTCCCCCACCGCGGCCCAGGCCCGCGAGCGGTTCGACACCAAGGTGCTGGCCCAGGTGCCCTTCCCCGGCTATCCGGCCCAGGGCTATGTGCACCCCAACGGGCGCGTCTACGAGGGCACGTACATCAACCCGAACGCCGGGGCCACGCCCTCGCGCGTGTTCGAGTTCGACGGCCAGGACGGCAGCCTGCGGCGGTCGTGGAGCGTGCCCGGCCAGAGGCTGTCGGGCCAGCAGGCGGTCCAGGTGACCACCAGCGACGCCCAGGGTGACCTGGTGGTGCTGGACAACGACCCGGCGCGGGTACTGAAGCTGGATCGCGACAGCGGGGAGTTCCGCGCGTACTCGACCTTCTCCGACGTGGAGGGCGGCAGCCCGCCGCGCCCCAACTACGGCGCATGGGGGCCCGACGGCAGCCTCTACGTGACCGACTACGGCCAGGGCCTGATCTGGCGTGTTCCGCCCGGCGGCGGCCCTGCGCTGGTGTGGCTGCGAGAGCCCCGCCTGGACGGCTCGGCCGGCTTCGGCACCACGGGCTTGGCGCTGACGGCCGACCGCCGCACGCTGCTGGTGGCACAAGGCTCCTCCACCCCGGGCGCCGGCGAGCTGAACCCGGCCACCGGCAAGATCTATTCGGTGCCGATCGACCCTGCGGGGCGGCCGGGCGCCATGACCAAGCTGTGGGAGAGCGCACCGGGGGATGTCCCCGACGGCTTCGCCATCGCGGCCAGCGGGCGCCTGTACGTGCCCTTGGTCGGGCTGCCCGCGCAGATCGCCGTGGTTGGCCCCGACGGGCGCGAGCTCGAACGCTTCCCACGCGCCCCGGGCGAGGGCGAGAACGGGTCGCCCGTGCCCTTCGACTCGCCCTCCAGCGCCCGCTTCCTGGGCACGCGCCTGATCGTGGCCAACCAGAGCGCCGTGGCCGGGGACAGGGCGCACCAGGCCCTCCTGGACGTGGAGGCCGGCGAGCCCGGCCTGGCCGAGCTGATCCCCGGCCGCGACGCGACCGCGCCCCGGCTGACCGGGGTCTCGGTGTCGCCGCGGCGGTTCGCCGCCATCCGGCGCGGCGGCAAGCCGCGGCGCGCCCGCAAGGGCCGGCCGGCCCGAGGTTCGAAGCTGCGGCTGACCACCAGCGAACGCGTGACGCTGGCCGTCCGTGTGGAGCGAAACGTGCGCGGGCGCTGGCGCCGGGTGCAGTCGTTCGAGCGCAACCTGGCCGCCGGCCGGCGCGCCGTCCGCTTCGGCGCGCGGGTGAAGTCGGGCAGGCGCACGCGGGCGCTCGCCGTCGGGCGCTACCGCTTCTCGATGCAGACCGCCGATGACGCGGGCAACCGCTCGCCGCGCCTGTTCCGCGAGTTCCGCCTGGTCTCGGGCAAGCGCCCGGTGGCACGCGGCGACCGGCATCCGTAGGGTTGTTGCTGTCCCGATCCCGGGCAGGGCCATCCAGGAGGAATCAGTTGCCGCTCGCACATACCGTCATCGCCGTCGCCTGCATCGCGGGCCTGCTGACGCTGCCCGCCGCCGCGGGGGCGGAGAACGGCAAGTTCGCCAGATCGCACGTGATCAAGACGCCCCAGGGCAGTCAGCTGGCCGTGCCGGTCACGGTGAACTACAGGCTTGACGGCAAGGGCCAGAGCCTGAAGCGGTCCCGGCTGACCACCCGCGTCGCCGTCGCCGCCAAGCTGCCCGGCGGCCAGGTGCTGCGCGCCGTGGAGAAGCGGACCGTGCCTGGCCGGGCGCGCGTGAAGGTGGAGCACCATCCGTTCTTCTCCGTTCGCGAGACACGGTTGCTGCGCAGAGCGCTGGCCGGCGGCCCGCGGGTGAAGGTGACGGTGGCGTCATCGCTGCAAGCTGACCTGGACGGCGACGGCAAGAGCGACGCACGCTCTGCCCGCAAGATCAAGCAGATCCTGGCCGGCCCCACAGCAGAGAGATCGCCCGCGCCGGTCGCGCACCAAGATGGAGAGAATCCCTGCGGCGCACTCGGCCTGAGCAGCTCCACCTGCGCCAACGTGACCGGCCGGATCTGGACGGCCACGCACTTCTGGGACGCCGCCGAAACGGCGATCACCTGCCCGCCGGGCTTTCCCTTCGCCACCGGATCCGTGAGCACCAAGACCAGCTCCCCGCGCTACGCGCAATCGGTCATCGTCACCGGCCCGGCCGACAGGACGACGCGGGTCCGGATCGAAGACGACAACGTGCGCGGTCATCCGATCGCCTACACGCCGACGGCGGCCTGCACCACCACGGACATGTACTAGCCGGTGGACCAGCGCGTCAGCGTCATCACGCTGGGCGTCGACGACGTCGCCCGCTCACGCGCTTTCTACGCCGCGCTGGGCTGGGAGCCGGCGCTGGAGCCGGATGGCCGCGTGATCTTCTTCCAGGCCGGCGGGGTGGTGTTCGCGCTCTGGGCGCGGGAGGACATGGAGGCCGAGACCGGCGTCAGCGGCGGGCGGCCGGGCGGGCTGATGCTGGCGTACAACACCCGCGCCGACGCCGAGGTGGACGAGCTGCTCGATGCCGCCGCCGCGGCCGGGGGCAGCATCGTCTCGCCCGCCCGCCGAATGGAATGGGGCGGCTGGTCGGGCAGCTTCGCCGACCCCGACGGCCACCTCTGGGAGGTGGCCCACAATCCTTTCTGGACCGTGGCCGAGGACGGCTCCGTGTCGCTGGAACCGCCCGGGACGCCCTGACGCAACAGGTGCGTCAGCTGACGGCGCCGCCCGCCGGCCTGGGCGCGGTGGGGTCGTCGCTGTCGGCGCCCGACTGCTCCCGGGCCATGTAGTCCTCGATCTCGGACGGGCGGTCCTTCGACCGCTGGCACACCGCCAGCAGGTCCGACATGGTGGCCACCTCCTCGACCTGCTCCTTGAGGAACCACTGTGTGAACTGCTCGCTGACGAAGTCGTTGGCGTCGCGCGCCACGGCAGCCAGCGATGAGATCTGATCGGTCACGCGCTTCTCCTGCTCCAGCCCCACCCGGACCGGCTCCACGATGTCGGCGAAGTCGACCTGCGGCGCATCGACGCCGGGGATCACCGGCTTCTCGTCCGCGTCCAGCAGGTACTGGACCATCATCATCGCGTGGTCGCGCTCCTCGAGCGCCTGGCGGTAGAAGAACGCGGCCAGCTGGGGCAGCGTCAGATCGTCGTAGTAGACGGCCACCGCGGCGTACTGGTGAGAGGCACCGAACTCGCGGCCGATCTGGTCGTTCAGGGCGGAGACGAACTGTTCAGCTGGCATGGGCGCGACCCTACCGGCTGCCCTGGGCCTTGAGCAGGTCGCGGATCTCCTCGAGCAGCACGACGTCCGGCTGGGGGTCGTCCTCCTTGGCCTTGGTGAAGCGCCCCAGGAGCGCGTTGTAGGGCTTGACGACGAAGAAGAACACCACCGCGGCGATGCTCAGGAACGAGATCAGGGCGTTCAGGAAGCGTCCGTAGGTGAACACCGAGCCGTTGATCTCGAACTTCAGGCCGGCGAAGCTCGGCTCGCCGACGAGGGCGGCGATCAGCGGCGTGAAGATGTTCGACACCAGGGACGTGACCAGCGCCGCGAACGCCGCGCCGATCACAAATGCCACCGCCAGGTCGACGAGGTTTCCGCGCAGGATGAAGTCCCGGAACTCCTTGATCACTTGTCTGCTCCCTCTCCGAATCGGAAGCCGGTCTCGGCCACGGACACGGCGAGCGGGCTGGTGGGCAGCCCGTCGGGCACCGGCGTCTGGTTGAAGCCCCGCGGGGCGGTGTCGTTGGGAGTGTCGGGATGGAAGGTGGCGGCCAGGTACTGGATGTGGTCGCGGCCCACGCCCAGCTCGGTCTGGCCGCCGCCGTAGGCGCCGATCCCCTCTTGCTCGCAGTAGTCGTAGGCGGCGCAGAGCGACTCCAGCCCGCCCAGCCGCGAGGGCTTCACGTTCACCGTCTTGGGCGGGAACGCCAGCGCCTCGATGTCGGCCACCGAGTGGATCGGCGCGTCCCAGGTGATGCGGTCGTGATCGCCCTCCAGGGCGGCCGCCGCATCGGGGTCATCCAGGTCCGGGTCCTCGATCCACGCGTCGGGGAACGCCTGGGCCACGCGCCGGTACATGTCGGCGTCGGTGACCACGTCGACCGGCGTGCCCTTGTAATGGCCCTTGAGGTCCACCGAGTCAACCGCGCCGGTGGCGGCCAGCTCGGCCATCAGCTCGTCGGTCCAGGTGTTGGTGGGATCGAGCTTGAAGCGCGTACCGGGGTAGCGCTCCAGCAGCGACGTCAGCCGCTCGGCCGTCTCGGGCTCACCCTCGGCAGGCGCAGTGAGGCGCATCGAGACCACGTAGTTCAGCGGCCGGGGAGTGCGTCCGACCACCTCGCCGAGGGCCTTCCCACTCTGGCGCAGCGCCAGGTCCAGCGCCGCCGACTCGAACGCCCAGCGGCGGTAGTTGCGCGACGGCTCGCGCACCGGCGGGGAGTGCGGAAACAGGTCCAGGCCGTCGATCAGCTCCGACAGCTCGCCGAGCGTGGCGGGGCCGGTCAGGTCCAGCACCTGGCCGGCATCCTGGAAGGCGATGTGGTCGAGCTGGTCGTAGACCACGTCCTCGCCGACGCCATGCTCGCCGCCACCGTGGAGATCGATCAGCGTGCACGCGCGGATGAACTCGGGGCCCATCGGCTGCTCGAGCCCCGACAGCGAGTAGCCGTCGATCTGAACCGGCAGCTGCGCGATCGCGTCCCAGGTGGCCACGACGGGGAGCCTATGCCGGTACGACGACGACAGGAGTTTTCGACAGGTGAAGCAGTTTGTGCGGCGTCGACCCCAGGATCGCTCCCTTGAGCGGGGTCTCGCCGTAGGTGCCCACGACGATGAAGCGCGCGTCGTGCTGCTCGGCCAGCGCCAGCAGCGCGTCGACCGGGCGCTCGTCAACGAGCTCCACGCGCGTCTCCACGTCCTTGTCGCGCACCAACTCGACTGCGCGCTTGGCCGCCTGCTCACCGCTGTCGCGGATGGCGGCGCGGTGGGCCTTGAACTCATCGCCGACCGATCCCGGCGGGTCGATCCCGAAGCCGATGATCAGGTCGTCGCCGTGCTCGGCTGCCAGCGAGGCCGCCACCTCCAGCGCTGCCTGCGACCCGGGCGAGTCGTCGTATCCGACCACGATCGACGGCATCAGACCGAGCCCTCCGGAACGGCGGCGACGCCGGCTTTTCGGCCCGCCGCCACGTCGGGGTCGACGGTCTCGCGCTTGCGCCCGAAGAACTCGTCGTGGCCGGTCATCCGCCAGACGATCATGAGGATCAGGCCGATCAGGATCAGGCCCACCCCCAGCACGGCAGGGATGGCCACGCCCAGTATCGACTGCCCGGTGTAGGAGTCGTCGGTCTTGGAGAACTCCCACACCGCCTTGAAGAAGAGCGCGGCCAGGATGGTCGCGCCGGTCACCGGCGCAACACCGATGAAGAGGAAGTTCTTCACCGACTTGGTCAGCTCCTTGCGGTGATAGATGGCACACGCGAAGCCGGTGAGCGAATAGTAGAAGGCGATCACGATGGCCAGCGCGGTCAGCGAGTCGAACAGGAAGTTCTGCGACAGCAGGTTGAAGAACACGTACCAGGCCAGCGCCACCCCGCCGACCAGGAACGTGGCCACGTCGGGCGTCTGGAAGCGCGGGTGGATGCGCCCGAAGCTCGCGGGCATCGCTTTCTGGCGCGCCATCGACAGCAGCGTGCGCGACGCGGGCAGGATCGTGGTCTGCGCGGAGGCGACCCCCGAGGTGATGATGGCGATGATCACGATGAAGTCGAGGCTGCCCAGCGCGCCCTCCGCGACCGCGCCCAGCACCCCGACGTCGTCCTCGAACTCGCTGACACCTTCCACGCCGGCGTATGAGACGACCGCATAGGTCACGAGCAGGTAGGTCAGCAGCAGGACGACGGTGCTGATCAGCGCCGCCTTGCCCGGCGTGCTGTCGGAGTCCTCGGTCTCCTCGTTGAGGTTGACGATGCTCTCCCAGCCCCAGTAGATGAACACGCCGGTGAGCAGGCCGAGGACCGCGGCGTTAAACGAGACGCCGCCGCCAAACGGGTTCAACCAGGACAGCGAGGGGTCGATGGAGCCCTCGCCGGCGTCGCCGCCGAACACCTTGACCAGCGCCACGACGGCGAAGATCAGGAGGGCGACCACCTGGGTCCCGATCAGGATCCGGGTGGACCACTTGCCCAGCTCCAGGCCGATCACACAGATCGTGGTGACCATGACGATCAGCACCGCCGAGAGGATGGTGGTCGGGATCCGCTCGCTGACGGGGTCGTTGGCCTCGCCCGCGGGCAGCAACGAGTCGAGCCCGAGGATGTCGAAGATGTAGTACGCCGACACGTCGGTCAGCGATCCGATGACGATCAGGCCCGTGGTGCAGACCGCGAACCCCGCTACCCAGCCCACCGACGGGCCGATCGCCCGGGTGATCCAGGAGAAGTTCGTTCCGCAGTCCGGGTCGGCGCGGTTCATGTAGAAGAACGCCGACGCGATCAGGAACATCGGCACGAACGAGAGCAGGAGCACACCGGGCGACTGGAGCCCCACGCCGACCACCACGATGCCGATCACGGCGGCGATCGAGTACGCCGGCGCCGTTGAGGAGATCCCGACGATGAGCGCGTCGAAGAAGCCGATCGCCCCGTGCTTGAGGTCGGGCTCACCGGGTTCCGGCCTACCGGCGGTGGCGCTTGCGCTCTCCACTGACTGCTCCTCCTGGGTCGAGCCGGGCATCGCGCCCAGGCAAGTGCCGAAGCTAAGCCCACCCTCCTCCGCCGCGCAAGTGGCGATTGCCCCAACCCGGGAGCGTTCTGTTGTACAGAATGTCTAACTCAGGCCTGCCAGACACACACGAACGGCCGGTTGCGAGTGGTGCATCGCGTAGCTACCGTTGTGCGCGACGTCTAGTCGGAGGAGAGAAACGTGGCAAGCACCACCCCGCAGTACGTGACCCAGGACAGCCCCGGTTCGGCCAGCGACCTGCAGGAGATGGCCAAGCGCCACCTGTGGATGCACTTCACCCGCATGAGCGCGTACGAGGACGCCGAAGTGCCGATCATCACGCGCGGCGAGGGCTGCTACGTCTACGACGAGGCGGGCAAGCGCTACTTCGACGGGCTGGCGGCGCTGTTCTGCGTGAACGCCGGCCACGGGCGCACCGAGATCGGCGACGCCATGGCCGAGCAGGTCAAGGATCTGGGCTTCTTCACCAACTGGAGCTACGCCCACCCCACGGCCATCAAGCTCGCCAAGCGGATCGCCGACCTGGCCCCGGGCGACCTGAACCGCGTGTTCTTCACCAGCGGCGGCAGCGAGGCCGTGGAGTCGGCGCTGAAGCTGTGTCGCCTGTACCACCGAAAGCACGGCGAGGGCGGGCGCTTCAAGCTGATCGCGCGCCAGATCGCCTACCACGGGACCACCATGGGGGCACTCTCGGCCACCGGCATCCCCGACCTGCGCGCGCCGTTCGAGCCGATGCTGCCCGGCAACGCGCACGCGCCCAACACCAACAGCTACCGCTGGCCTGAGGACCGCGATCCGCTGTGGGCCGCCGAGCAGATCGAGGAGACGATCCTGTTCGAGGGTCCGGAGACCGTGTCGGCGGTGATCCTGGAGCCAGTGCAGAACGCCGGCGGCTGCTTCGTGCCCCAGGAGGGCTACTGGCGGAAGGTGCGCGAGATCTGCGACAAGTACGGCGTCCTGCTGATCTCCGACGAGGTCATCTGCTCCTGGGGCCGCCTGGGCCACTACTTCGGCGCCCAGCGCTTCGACTACCAGCCCGACCTGATCACCACCGCCAAGGGGCTGACCTCGGCCTACTCGCCGATGGGCGCCGTGATCGCCTCGGACAAGGTGGCCGAGGTGTTCATGGAGGGCACGAACATGTTCACCCACGGCATCACGTTCGGCGGCCACCCCGTGTCCGCCGCCGCGGCCATGGCCAACCTGGACATCTTCGAGCGCGAGGACCTGTGCGGGCGCGTGCTCGCCAACGAGGCCGAGTTCCGCAGCCAGCTGGAGAGCCTGCGCGAGCTGCCGATCGTGGGCGACGTGCGCGGCGCGGGCTACTTCTACGGCATCGAGCTGGTCAAGAACCAGGACACCAAGGAGTCCTTCGACGCCGACGAGTCCGAGTGGCTGCTGCGCGGCTTCATGTCGGGCGCGTTGTACGAGCAGGGCCTGATCTGCCGCGCCGACGACCGCGGCGACCCCGTGATCCAGCTGTCGCCGCCGTTGATCGCCGGGCCCGAGGAGTTCAGCGAGATCACCGGCATCCTGCGCAACGTGCTGACGGAGGCCTCCGAGAAGATGGCGGGTAGGTCATCCGCGCCATCAAAGGTCATGACGCCGCGCAGGTAGCGGAGGGGGACACGCGGGGCCGCAATGCTGACACTGCGCACGCTGCTCGAGGAGATGGATCTGGCCCTGGCCACTGGCGACGAGTCGGCGGACGCGCCCGTGCGCTGGGTGCACATCACAGAGCTGCCCGATCCCACGCCGTGGCTGTCCGGCGGCGAGCTGATCCTGACCACAGGCCTGCAGCTGACCAGCGCCGAGCGCCAGCGCCAGTTCGTCCGAAGGCTGGCCGACCACCAGCTGTCGGGTCTGGGCTTCGGGGTCGGGTTCGAGCACGACGAGCTGCCGCCTGCCTTGGTCGACGAGGCTGCCAGGCACGGCTTCCCGGTGTTCGAGGTGCCATACGACCTGCCGTTCATCGCCGTGACCGAGAAGGCGTTCACGCGGCTGGTGAACGAGCAGTACGAGGTGCTCCAGCGCGGCATCGCCATCCACAAGCGGCTCGAGCGGCTGGTGATCGAGGAGCGCGGCCTGGACGAGCTGGTGCGCGCCCTGGCCGCGGCGCTTGGGGGGACGGTCACGGTGATCGACGCCCATGGGGACGCCATCGCCCATCGCACGTTCCGGCGCGAGCTGCCCGAGGGCGTGCTGGATACGGTGCTGGCCGACGTGCGTTCGGAGCAGGCGGAGCACGAGTCCGGGCACTCGGAGACCACCGAGCTGGCGCCCGAGCACCCCGCGGTGGCAGGCCGGTCTGTGGTGCTTCCGGTGTACACGCGCGGCCGAGGCGCGCCGCGCGCGTGGCTGTTCGCAGCCCGCGACGCCGGCGGCCTGGGCGACTTCGAGCGGCTGATCCTGCAGCAGGCCACCACCGTGGTGGCGCTGGAGCTGATGCGCCAGCGGGCTATGCACGACACCGAGCGGCGGCTGGCCGGCGACGTGCTGGCCGAGGCCCTGACGGGTCACCTGGCCGAGCGAGAGCTGGCCTCGCGGCTGCGCCCGTTCGGCGTGGGCGAGCAGGCGGCGGTGCTGGTCTTCGCCGTCGCAGATCCCGTAGCCGAGGCGGCCGAACTGGACCGGTTCCTGCACGACGGCGGCCACGGCGCGTTGGTGGCGCCGCGCGAGAACCTCCTGTGCGCGGTCGTCAACGCTACGACACACGGGGGCACAGGCGGAGAACCGGGCATGGACCCCGTGGAGCTGGCGCGCGAGGCGCGCGAGGCGCTCGGCGGCAGCGGCGACCCGCCCCGGGCCGCAGCCAGCAGGGCCGAGGCAGTGGGCGCGCTGCGGCGCTCGTTCAACGAGGCGCGCTGCGCGCTGGAGGCCGCCGCGCTGGCCAACGGCTCCGCGCCCGAGGTGGCCTCGTACCGCGACATGGGCGCCTCCCAGCTGCTGCTGAACCTGCAGGACGACGAGGCGCTGGCGCTGTACTGCCAGAGCGTGCTGGGCCCGCTGGAGGACGACAGCGGCGAGTACGGCGAGGAGCTGATCCGCTCGCTGGAGGCGTTCATCGAGCAGAACGGCCAGTGGGAGAAGGCGGCCCGCCAGCTGTTCTGCCACCGGCACACGCTGCGCTATCGGATCCGCCGGGTCGAGGAGCTGACTGGCCGCGACCTGGGCAACGCGCGCGACCGGATCGACTTCTGGCTCGCGCTGCGCGGAAGGGAGCTGGTGCCGTGAGGGTTGCGGTGCTGGGAGCCGGCGGAATCATCGCTCCCGCCATCGTGCGCGACCTGGCCGAGTCGGACGAGGTCAACCGCCTGCTGCTGCTGGACCTGGACGAGGCGCGAGCCCGCGCCACGGGCGAGGCACACGCCCCGGATGCCGAGGTCGCAAAGGTCGACCCCAACGGTGGCCTGGGCTACCTGCTGGCGGGGGTCGACGTGCTGGTGAACTCCGCCAGCTACCGGGTGAACCTGGACGCCATGCGGGCCTGCCTCGAGGCCGGCGCCCACTACATCGACCTGGGCGGGCTGTACCACCTGACCACACGCCAGCTCGAGATGGACCACGACTTCAGCGCCGTCGGCAAGCTCGCCCTGCTGGGCATGGGCAGCTCGCCCGGCAAGACCAACGTGATGGGCGTGCGCGCCACCGACGAGCTCGGCGCCACCCCGGAGCTGATCGACGTGTACGCCGCGGGGCGCGACCTGGACCCGCCCGCCGGGCCCAGCTACCCCTACGCCCCGCGGACGCTGGTGGACGAGCTGACCGAACCGCCGATGGCGCTGCGCGGCGGCGAGCCAGTGGCGCTGGAGCCGATGCAGGACGGCGGCAGCTACCCCTTCCCGGAGCCGATCGGCGAGGGCACGTCCATCTACACGCTGCATTCCGAGGTGCGCACGTTCGGCGACTCGTTCGGATGTGCGGATTGCTCGTTCCGGCTGTCGCTGGCGCCGGCCGTGCTGGAACGCGTGCGCGCTCTGGTGGGGGCCGACGACGACGCCATCGCCGCCGCAGCGGCTGAGGCCGTGCCCTCGTCGGGCAAGACCGTGTCGGTGCACGTGGTCACGGCCCGCGCGGGCGACCGGCGGGTCACCGTGACCGCCAAGACCGAGGGCATGCTCGACTGGGGGATCGGCGGCGGGATCGTGTCCACGGCGGCCCCCGCGGCAGCCGCCGTGCGGCTGCTGGCCCGCGGGGACGTCAAGGCCGCCGGCGCCATGCCGCCCGAGCGCTGCATCCGGCCGGAGGACCTGTTTCCCGAGCTCGAGCGCCGCAACTGCACATTCGACGTGACCACCGAGGAGGGAGCACCGTGAAGGTAGGCGTGCCGACCGAGATCAAGCCCGACGAGTACCGGGTTTCGCTGACCCCGGCGGGCGCGCGCGAGCTGGCCGACCACGGCCACGAGGTGATCATCCAGGCCGGCGCCGGCGAGGGATCGGCCATCGCCGATGCCGACTACTCGGCCCAGGGCGCGCGGATCGCCCCGGACGCGGCCGCTGTGTTCGGCGAGGCCGAGATGGTGCTGGGCGTGAAGGAGCCGCAGCCGGAGGAGGTGGCCATGCTGGGCCCCGGCCACCTGCTGTTCACCTACCTGCACCTGGCGCCCGACCCGGAGCTGACCCGCGGCCTGTGCCAGTCCGGCGCCACCTGCGTGGCCTACGAGACGGTCGAGGACGACGAGGGCCGGCTGCCGCTGCTGGCGCCGATGAGCGAGGTGGCGGGCAAGATCGCCACCCAGGCCGGCGCTTTCATGCTCGAGAAGCCGATGGGTGGCCGCGGGCTGCTGCTGGGCGGCGTCCCGGGGGTCGCGGCCGGCAAGGTGCTGGTCATCGGCGGCGGTGTGGTGGGCATGAACGCCGCGACGATCGCAATCGGCATGCAGGCCGAGACCTACGTGTTCGACCGCAACCCCGACCGGCTGCGCGAGCTGGAGAACGTGCTGAACTGGCGCGCCTCCACGGTGTTCGCCTCGACCCTGGCGATCGAGGAGCACCTGCGGGACGCCGACCTGGTGATCGGCGCCGTGCTGGTCCACGGGGCCAAGGCGCCGCACGTGGTTACGCGCGAGCAGCTCGGCCTGATGAAGCGCAACGCGGTGCTGGTGGACGTCTCGATCGACCAGGGCGGCTGCTTCGAGACCAGCCGCCCCACCACACACTCCGACCCCACCTACGAGATCGACGGCATCACGCACTACTGCGTAGCGAACATGCCCGGGGCGGTGCCCATCACATCGACCTACGCCCTGACCAACTCCACGCTGCCGTACGTGACCGCTCTGGCCGACAACGGCCTCAGGGGGGCGATCGAGCTCCTCCCCGGCCTGGCGCCGGGCGTGAACGTGGCGGCCGGTGGCGTTACCAACGCCCCGGTGGCCGACGCCGTCGGCGCTGACCTCATCCCGCTCGACCAGGCCCTCGAGCCCACCCCCGCGACCTAGGAGGAGCAGACCATGAGCGATTACGCAGTCGTCAACCCCGCCACCGACGAGACCGCCGCGACGTACGAGACAATCACCGACGACCAGCTCGACGCCGCCATCGCCAGGGCCGACGCCGCCCATCTGGAGTGGGGCCGCTCCTCCACCGTGGCCGACCGCGCCGAGCTGCTCCGCGGCGTGGGCAAGCTCCATGCCGACCGGCGCGACTCGCTGGCCCAGATCATCGTTCGCGAGATGGGCAAGCCGATCGAGCAGGCGCTCGGCGAGGTCGACTTCTGCGTCGCGATCTACGACTTCTACGCCGACAACGCCGAGGCGCTGCTGGCCGACGAGCCGATCGATGTGCTGGAGGGCGGTGGCTCGGCGCTCTTGAAGCGGAGCTCGCTCGGCGTGCTCCTGGGAATCATGCCGTGGAACTTCCCCTACTACCAGGTGGCTCGCTTCGCGGGCCCCAACCTGGCTATCGGCAACACGATCCTGCTCAAGCACGCGCCTCAGTGCCCCGAGTCGGCTGAGGCCCTCGAGGCCATGTTCCACGAGGCCGGCGTCCCCACCGACGCCTACATCAACATCTTCGCGACCAACGACCAGATCGAGTCGGTGATCGCCGACCCGCGGGTCCAGGGCGTGTCCCTGACAGGGTCGGAGCGGGCGGGCGCCGCGGTGGCCGAGATCGCCGGCCGCCACCTCAAGAAGGTGGTGCTCGAGCTGGGGGGCTCGGACCCGTTCATCCTGCTGAGCACCGATGACATGGCCGCCACGATCGAGGCGGCGGCCGACGCCCGCCTGGACAACTCCGGGCAGGCGTGCAACGCCGCCAAGCGCTTCATCGTGGCCGACGAGCTCTACGACGAGTTCGTGGACGGGCTCAAGTCCGCGCTCGAGGCGGTGGAGCCGGGTGACCCGAGCTCCGAGGACACCGTGGTGGGCCCGCTTTCCTCGACCACGGCTACCGACCGCCTGGCCGACCAGGTCAAGCGCACGGTCGACCAGGGCGCCACGGTGCTGACCGGTGGCGAGCACGAGGGCAACTTCTTCTCGCCGACGCTGCTCACCGGGATCACGCCCGATAACGACGGCTACCGCGAGGAGTTCTTCGGGCCGGTGGCCGCGGTCTACCGGGTGGGCGGCGAGGACGAGGCGATCGAACTGGCCAACGACACGCCGTTCGGCCTGGGCTCGTACGTGTTCACCACCGACAAGGAGCAGGCGCTGCGCGTGGCCGATGAGATCCAGGCCGGCATGGTGTTCGTGAACGGGGTGGGCGCCGAGGGAGCGGAGCTTCCCTTCGGCGGCGTCAAGCGCTCGGGCTTCGGCCGTGAGCTCGGGCGGTACGGCACCGAGGAGTTCGTGAACAAGAAGATGATCCGCATAGTGGCCTGAGACGCCCTCGATGTAGCGTCCCCGCCATGAGCGACGACCGGATCCGGATCGAGGTGACCGACCATGTGGCCACGGCCACGCTGGTCCGCGCCGACAAGCACAACGCCCTGGACCGGGCCATGTTCGACGCGCTGCACGCCGCCATCGACCGGCTCAAGGACGAGCCGGGCGTGCGCTGCGTGGTGCTGCGCGGCGAGGGGCCGAGCTTCTGCTCGGGGCTTGACATCGCCAGCTTCATGTCCGAGGGCCAGAACGGGGGGGCCGAGTCGCTGATGGATCCTGTGCCCGGCGGCGGCTCGGCCAACTACGCCCAGCGCGTGGCCACCGGCTGGAGCGAGGTGCCGGTGCCGGTGGTGGCGGCAATCCACGGCAACTGCTTCGGCGGCGGGCTGCAGATCGCCCTCGGCGCCGACATCCGGATCGCGGCGCCCGGCGCCACGCTGTCGGTGATGGAGTCGCGCTGGGGCCTGATTCCCGACATGGGCATCACGCGCACGCTGCCGCGACTGGTGGGCATCGACGTTGCGAAGGAGCTGACGTTCACCGCGCGCAGAATCGACGGCACCGAGGCCGCGCGGCTGGGCGTGGTCACGCGCACGGCAGACGATCCGCACGCCGCGGCGCAGGAGCTGGCGGCTGAGATCGCGCAGCGCTCACCGGACGCGATCCGCGGCGCCAAGCGCCTGTTCGACGAATCGTGGACCAGCGCCGCGGACCAGACGCTGAGGCTGGAGTGGGAGCTGCAGAGCACCCTGATCGGCTCGCCCAACCAGCTGGCCGCCGTGATGGCCGGCCTGTCCAAGCAGCCCGCCGAGTTCACCGACCCGGCCTGACCCCGAGGGCGCGACGGCCTCCTACCGCTTCCTATCCACCTGGCTCCTGGAGACCCCGCGTCAGGCCGCCTGGGACGTGCTGGCCGACTGCGAGTCATGGCCGCAGTGGTGGGGCGGCGTGGAGCGCGTCGACCAGCTTGAGGCGGGCGATGCCCGGCGGGTTGGCAGCGTCTTCACGGTGAGCTGGCGCGCTCCCGTCGTGCCCTACCGCGTGCGCTTCGATTTCCACGTGGACGGAGTCGACGAACCGACGTCGATGGGCGGTCGTGCCAGCGGGGCCCTGGAGGGCGCCGGCCTTTGGCGGCTGTTCGAGGAGGACGGCGTGTGCGCCGTGACCTTCGACTGGGAGGTGCGCACCACTCGCGCGTGGATGAACGCGCTGGCGCCGCTGGCGCGACCGCTGTTCACCGAGAGCCACGACCGGCTCATGCGCCGCGGCGGCCAGGACCTGGCGCGCCGGCTGGGCGCGCCGCTGCTGGCGGCGGGCTAGACCTTCTCGGCCACCGACTCGCCCCCGCTGGACACAGCCAGCATCACGCAGTTGCGCCCCGCGCCCTTGGCCGCATACAGGGCGCGGTCGGCTGCCCGTCCGATGACTTGAGGGTCCGGGCGGGTTAGTGTCGCCCCACCGTGGGCCGCCTGGACGAACTGGATCTGTCGCTGAAGCTCTCGCGCAAGGAGCAGGACGAGCGGCTGGAGGCCGGCTATGAGCGGCTGACCGCGCTGCGCCTGGAGCTGGGCGGCAAGCTCGGCGGCCCTGAGCTGGGACCGCCTGTGTGCGTGCTGTTCGAGGGCTGGGACGCGTCCGGCAAGGGCGGGGCCATCAAGCGCCTGGTGTCGCCGCTGGACCAGCGCCACGTGCGCGTGGCGCAGTTCGCCGCCCCCACCGCCGACGAAAAGCGCCACCACTTCCTATGGCGGTTCGGGCCGGTCCTCCCGGGCTGGGGCGGCATGGCCGTCATGGATCGGTCGTGGTACGGGCGGGTGCTGGTGGAACGCGTCGAGGGCTTCGCCAGCGTCGAGGAATGGCGCCGCGGCTACGACGAGATCGTGGGCTTCGAGCGCACGCTGGCGGGCGACGGAATGGTGCTGGTGAAGTTCTGGATGCACATCTCAGAAGACGAGCAACTACGCCGGTTCGAGCGCCGCGAGCGCAAGCCGCTCAAGCGCTGGAAGCTGACCGACGAGGATTGGCGCAACCGCGAGAAGCGCGAGGCATATACCGACGCTATCGAGGAGATGCTGGAGCGCACCGACCACGCCGACGCCCACTGGCACCTGGTCGAAGGCGACTCGAAGCGGTGGGCTCGCGTGAAGGTGCTGGAGACGGTGATCGCCGAGATCGAGCGCGGCCTGCGCGATCGCGGCACCAGGACCCCGCCCAGCTGAGCGCGCGACTTTTGCGCATGGCGCGGGTTGTGACGCAGCGGTGACCGCCTCGTGACTTGCCGGTGATCCGTTTGTAAAGGCCATAGGCTTCCCTCGCGATGGCCAGACTGCTCATGCCCAGGTACCTCATCCCGATCCTCGTCGCCGTCATCGCCGTCGGCGCGATCACGCTGATCGACAACGACGGCCAGCGCGCCCAGGCCCAGAAGACGAAGATCCCGAAGCAGCCCCCGGTGGTCATGATCGTCATGGACGAGTTCCCCGTGGATCAGATGCTGCGCGCCGACGGGAAGATCGATTCTGTGCGCTACCCCAACTTCGCGGCGCTGGCCGCTCGGAGCACCTGGTTCAAGAACGCCCACACCACCTACGACTCGACCACCCGGGCGGTTCCCGAGGTGCTGGACGGCAAGCTGCCGCGCAAGGCGAGCACGCCGAACTTCGTGGGCCATCCCGACTCGGTCTACACGCTGCTGGGCCGGCGCGGCTACAAGGTGGTCAACTCCGAGGAGGCCACCTCGGTGTGCCCGCCGCGCTACTGCCCCGGTGCCCGCCGCAGCCGCCCCGCCATCCTGCCGTTGCTGCAGTCCGGCCGCCGCGAGCGGCTCGAGCGGTTCTTCAACGCCATCAAGCCGGGACGGCCGACGCTGTACGTCAAGCACGTGCTGCTGCCCCACGGGCCGTATATGTTCCTGCCCTCGGGCAAGCAGACGCGCCGCTCGTTCCGCGACCCGCTGCCCGGCATGAACGGGCCCGTGGGCTTCGGCGACCGCGGCCTGACCGATCACAACCAGCAGCGCCTGCTGCTGCAGATCGCGTTCGCCGACCGCGAGATCGGACGGCTGATCGCGAAGATGAAGGCCAACGGCAGCTACGACCAGTCGCTGATCGCGATCACCGCCGACCACGGCTTCGCGTTCGACGTGGGAGTGCGCGACCGGCGCACGGTGACCCGGCGCAACATCGACGAGATCGCGCCGGTGCCGATGTTCATCAAGGCGCCCGGCCAGACGCGCGGGCGCATCAGCGCGGCGTACGCGCGCACGATCGACCTGGTGCCCACGATCGCCGACCTGCTGAACGTGCGGATGTCCTACCGCGCCGACGGCCGCTCGGCCTTCTCGCGCGCCGTGACGGGCCGCCGCTTCGTACGCATGCTGCGGCGCGACCTGCGCGGCAGCATCACGGTGTCGGCACGGAGCATGGAGAAGCGCCGGCGCGCCCTGGTGCGCGCCAAGCTGCGCAAGTTCGGCTCCGGTGACCTCGCCAGCCTCTACACCGGCATCGGTCCCAACCGCCGGCTGCTCGGGCGCCTGACCGCGCAGTTGCGCCCCGCGGCGGCGGGCAAGGTGCGCACGCAGATCGCCAACGCGTCCGACATGCGCAACGTGAACCCGAGCTCGGTGGTCCACTCCACCCAGGTGGCGGGCTCCCTGACCGGCGCCAAGCGCGGCGCCAGGCGCGACCTGGCCGTGGCGGTGAACGGGCGGATCGAGGCCGTGGGCCGCACGTTCCGCCTGCGTGGCTCCCGCAAGGAGAGCTACGCCCTGATGGTGCCCGAGGTGGCGCTCAAGCCGGGCCGCAACACCGTGGAGCTGTACGAGGTCACCGGCAAGGGGAGTCGGCTCCGCCTAATCGGCTCCGCCTAGGAGAGCGTGCCAAGAAATGGGCATCGTGCCCATTTCTTGAACGTCAACTGAACTTTCGTCAGCCCTACCGGTCATCGAGTCCGAAGAGCTCCTGGTTCGAGGAGCTGCTCGGGTCCCGGCGCACGCTGACCGGGTCCTTGCGGGTGTCCACCAGGATGCAGGTGCTCTGGCGGCGGTCGTCGCGCGGCACGCACAAGCGGAAGTAGCCGGGCTCGATCCGGTGGGTGTTGGCCGCCTCCACGTTGCGGCGGAGCTCCGCGCTGCCGGAGCGCTTCACGAACAGCGTCAGCTGGCGGCCGGCCTCCTGGGTCTCGTTGGTCTCGGACACGACCACCGGGCGGTTGCCCAGGCCCGAGATCACGCATCCGGCGAACCCGAGGGCCAGGAGCACGGCGGCCACGCGGTCCTGGAGCACCTCGCGCTCGACCTGCGGCGGCGGCCCCCCGGGCGTGGCCAGCGCGCGCTGCTTGATCAACCGCCTGGCCAAGAACGGCGCCACCGCCGCGAGCAGCACGAGGTTGCCGAACAGGGCCATGAACACGCCGTCGAAGACCGTCAGGTCCTGAAAGGCCAGCGGTGGCAGCCGCCAGAGCACGACCGCGTCCAGCAGCGTGAACAGCACGAACGCGGGCCACTGCAGGCCGCCGCGCAGGCGCCACTCCAAGCGGTTGCGCCAGAAACGCTCCTGCTGGGGCATTCGCAGCAGAGTAGCCTCAGATGGCGCATGTCCCGCACCGCCACCGACGAGCTCTGGGTCGCCCGGCTGGGTCAGGTGCCCTACCCCGAAGCGGTCGCCATCCAGCACAGTCTGCGCGACGCGCGGCAGGCCGGCGAGCTGCCGGATGTGCTGCTGCTGCTGGAGCACCCGCCCGTGTACACGCTCGGCCGGCGCGGCGATGACTCCGACCTGCCGATGGGCGAGTCGTGGTACCTGAGCCAGGGCATCGACGTCCAGCGCAGCGATCGCGGCGGGCGCCTGACCTACCACGGTCCCGGGCAGCTGGTGGGCTACCCGATCATGAGGGCCCCCGACATCCCGGCCTACGTGCACGGCCTCGAGGACGCCATGGTGGCGGCGCTGGCGGACGAGGGCGTCCACGCGCGCGTGCGCGAGGGCCTCACCGGCGTATGGGCACAGCAGGGCAAGATCGGCGCCATCGGCATCCATGTCTCGCGCGGCGTGACCACGCACGGCTTCGCCGTGAACGTGGACAACGATCTGCAGCCCTTCCAGTGGGTCGTCGCCTGCGGCGGGGAGGGCACCCAGGCCACGTCGGTGCTGAAGGAGACCGGCCGCACCGATGGGATGGCCTGCTTCTCGAAGCGGGTCGCGTGGCGCGTGGCCGAGCAGTTCGGGCTGCGCCAGCGCCTGGTCTCGGCCGAGCGGCTGGGGCTGACGCGTAAGCTGGTGGCCGCGTGACCCCGCCCCGCGAGCACAAGACCCGGTCGCGCGCCAACCCCGGCGGCGCCAGCGACCTGGGGCTGGGCGAGGTGTTGCCGTTCGAGGCGCGCAAGCCGTCCTGGTTCAAGGTCAAGGCGCCCGGCTCGCCCAAGTACCGCGAGCTGTCGCGAATGATCGAGTCCGAGGGCCTGAACACCGTGTGTGCGGAGGCCGCCTGCCCCAACATCGGCGATTGCTGGCAGCGCGGCACGGCCACCTTCATGATCCTCGGCGACACGTGCACACGCCGCTGCGGCTTCTGCAACGTGACCACGGGCAAGCCCACGCACAACGACCCGCTGGAGCCGCTGCGCGTTGCCCAGTCGGTGAAGAAGATGGGCCTGAAGTACGCGGTGGTCACCAGCGTCGACCGCGACGACCTGCCCGACCTGGGCTCGACCGCGTTCGTGGGCACGATCCGGTCGATCCGGCGGCTGGCCCCGGGCACCAAGGTCGAGGTTCTCACACCGGACTTTCGCGGCGAGGAGATGCCGCTGGCCCGCGTGATCGCCGAGCGCCCGGACGTGTTCAACCACAACGTCGAAACGGTGCCGCGGCTGTACCCGCTGGCGCGGCGCGGGTCGAAGTTCCTGCGCTCCTGCCGCGTGCTGCGCAACGCGAAGGATATGGGTGGCGACGAGGTGGTCACCAAGTCCGGCCTGATGACTGGCCTCGGCGAAAGCCGCGAAGAGATGTTGGACACGTTCGGCATCCTGCGCGAGCACGACGTCCAGGTGCTGACCGTCGGGCAGTACCTGCGGCCCACCCGCGACCACCTGCCGGTGGTTCGGTACTGGCACCCGGACGAGTTCGCCGACCTGGAGGCCGAGGCGTACGCGATGGGCTTCGACTCGGTGGCTGCGGGCCCGCTGGTGCGCTCGAGCTACCACGCCGAGCAGACCCTGGAAGCGGCGACCTCACGCTGACATGCCCCCGCGCACGCTCCTCGCCGGCACCGTGGCGCTGGCCGGCGCGGGCGTGACCGCCGTGGCGCTGGCCGCGGGCGACGCCGACAAGGCCGCCTCCACGTCCTGGCAGCCGCTGGCCCCCGCAGGCCTGGAGCGCACCGAGGTCACGGCGGCGCGGATCGGGCGTCACGTGTACGTGGCCGGCGGCTTCGAGAAGACCAGCGGCAAGACCACCCCGGTGGTGGAGCGCTACGACATCGACGCCGACCGCTGGAAGCGGGTCCGGCCGCTGCCGCTGGCGGTGAACCACGCGACGTCGGTGGCCTACCGCGGCCGCGTATACGTGCACGGCGGCTACACCGAGCGGCGCGCGAGGCAGAGCGCGGTGCGGCGCCTGTACGAGTACACGCCGCGCACGGGACGCTGGCGCCGGCTGCCCGACTCACCCACGCCGCGGGCCGCGCACGCCACGGCCGTTCTGGGCGGCAGGCTGTACGCAGCGGGCGGCGCCAACGCCGGCGGGTCGATCGCCAGCATGGAGACCTACGACTTCGCGCGGCGAAAGTGGCGCCGGGGGCCCTCGTTCCGCGGGCCGAAGCGCGACCACACGACGGGCGTGGCCAGCGGCGGCCGGTTCTACGTGCTCGGCGGCCGCGAGGGCACCAACAACTACACGGCGGCCGAGCGCTACGACCCGCGACGGGGACGCTGGCAGCCGCTGCCGCCGATGGCCCGCGAGCGTGCGGGGATAGCCTCGGTCGCGCTCCCCCGCGGGCGGATCGCTGTGTTCGGCGGTGAGGACTTCGGCACGGGGCGCACGATCGCCGAGGTGGAGCTGCTGGACACCCGCACGCGCAGGTGGCGGCGCCTGCCGGACATGCGCACGCCGCGGCATGGCCTGGGCGGTGTGGCCCGCGGCAACCGCGTCTACTCGCTGCTGGGCGGCCCGAAGCCAGGCTTCCACTTCGCCTCGACGATTGAGTACCTGGACGTGCCGTGATCCCGCTGAAGGACGACATTCCCGCGCGTCGGTTTCCCCTGATCACGGTCATGCTGATCGCGGCCGCAGTCGTGGCCGTCGTGCTTGGCGCCGACGTCTGGCCGCTGGTGCTGAGCAGCGGGTTTCTGTGGCTCTTCGGTCCCTCGGTCGAGGACTCGATGGGCCGGCTTCGCTTCATCCTGTTCGCGGCGCTGGGCGCCGCTGCGGCGGCGGCCATCGACCCCGAGGCCGCCGGCGGCGGCTTGGTGGCGGCGGTGCTGGGCGGGTATGCGCTGCTGTACCCGCGCGCCCACGTGGTGGCGCTGAGGCTGGTGCCCGGCTTCATGACCGTGGTGCAGTTGCCCGCCCTGGCTGTGCTGGCACTGTGGCCGGCTCTCTACCTGCTGACCGCCGGCGCCGACCCGGCACCACTGGCGGGCCTTGCCGCCGGGCTCGTGTCCGTGCGCCTGCTGGCCCACGATGCCCAGCGCGACTACCAGCGCGCCCCGGCCTACTGATGCCGGGCCGGACAGCCGCGCTCGTGGCTACCCTGGCGCTGATCGCCCTACTGGGCTACCTGACGGTGGACGTCCTGATCAGTGAAGGCTTCGACATCCTGGTGGCCACCTCCCTGCTGATCCTGGCCATGTTCAGCTTCGGCGTGGTGGGCGCCCTGATCAACCCGCCGGACGAATGAGCGGCCCGCTGCAAGGGGGCCGGCGCCGCCGGCGCGCGCTGCCGGTCGTGCTGACGCTGGTTGCACTGGTCGTGCCTCTGGCGCTGGCGGGCGGCGTGTACCTGTGGGTGACCGCGGACGACGGACCCGGCGCCCAGCCCGGCGTGGTGGACACACCCAGCGTGGTGCCCGAGGAGGGCGGCGGTTCGCTGGAGGCCCGATCCCCCGCGCCCGTACAGCTGACCGGCGGCAACGCCTTCGACCCCCGGTTCAAGAAACCGCCGCGCGCGGTGCTGGTGTTCAACGTGGACGACGGGCGGGTACTGCTGCGGCGCGAACCCGAGCGCGTTCTGCCGATCGCCAGCCTGACCAAGATCATGACCGCGCTGGCGGTGGTCGAGGAGAGCCGGCCCGACGAGCGCGTGCGCATCACGCGCGCCGCGTTGAAGTACCAGGGCTCCGGCGTGGGCGTGCTGCCCGGGGGCAAGCGCGTGCCGCTCGAGGCACTGCTCAACGGCCTGTTGCTCGTATCCGGCAACGACGCCGCGATCGCCCTGGCGGACCACATCTCGGGCAGCGAGCCCCAATTCGTGCAGCTGATGAACGAGAAGGCCCGGCTGTGGGGCCTGCGCTGCACCCGCTTCGCCTCCGCGCACGGGCTGGAGAAGGGCAACCGCTCGTGCGCGGCCGACCTGGCCGTGATGACCCGCCTGGCCATGCGCAGCCCGCGCATCACCGGCGTCACCCGCCGCAGACAGGCCAGCCTCCGGTTCCCGATCAAGGGCGGCAAGCTCTACCTGTACGGCCACAACCCCCTGATCCGCGCCGGCTACCGCGGGGCTATCGGGCTGAAGACCGGCTACACCGACGAGGCCGGGCGCTGCTTCGTGGGCGTCGCCCGCCGCCGTGGCCGCACGCTGGGCGTGGTCCTGCTGAACTCGTCCAACCCGCTCAAGCACGCCACGACGCTGCTGGACGAGGGCTTCAGGGCCGAGGGCGCGCGCTGATAAGACCTAGGCGGTGGTGCTGAACCGCAAGAGCAAAGGCGCCGACGTCGTGGTGGTGGGCGCGGGTGCCTAGGATGCGTCGATGATCCTCGGGCTTGGGTTCGCGGTGCTGTCGGCGTTCGGCACCAACCTCGCCTTCCTGTTCAAGCACCGCGGCGCGGTCGCTGCGCCCGACGTCGACATGCGCCACCCCCTGCGCAGCGCCGCCGATCTGTTCCGGTCGAAGTGGTGGACGGTGGGCTGGATCATCGCCGCGTTCGCCTTCCTCGCGCATGTGGGCGCGCTCGCGCTGCTACCGCTGTCCACCGCGCAGGCCGTCCTCTCAGGCGGCTTCGTGCTGCTGGCCGTCTTCGCCGAGCGCTTCTTTGGCTTCCAGCTCGGGCGCCGCCAGTGGATCGGCATCAGTCTCGTGGCGACGTCGCTCGCGCTGCTGGGCCTCACCGGTGAGGAGTCGCCCGGCGACAGCTCCAACTACTCGCTCCCCGCGCTGATCCTGTTCGAGGGCCTCGGGATCATCGTGGGAATCATGCTGATCTTCTCCCACCGCATCGAGCGTGTGAGGGCGCAGCACGGCGTGATGCTTGGAGCCGCGGCGGGGCTGGGCTTCGGGCTGTCAGACGTGGCGATCAAGGCGCTGAGCGACGACCTGGAGGCCGGCCTCGTCGGCCTGGTGAGCCCGTGGACGGTGCTGATCTTGGTGGCGGCCGTGGGCTCGTTCTTCGCGTCCGCGCGCAGCCTGCAGGTGGGCGACGGCGTGGCCGTGATAGCGGTCACCTCGGTTGCCGCGAACATGTCGTCGATCGCTGCGGGGATGGTCGTGTTCGGCGACCCGCTGGGTGACGACTCGCTCGTGGTCATCGCGCGGCTGACCGCCTTCGCCCTGGTGCTGGTGGCGGCGGCGCTGATGCCCGCGCCGGTGCGGGCCGGCGAGGCGCTGCAAACCCCTAGCCCGGCCTGAGCCGGCTGCTCACCAGTGAGGCTAGCTCGCCCGCGTGCCGGGCCGAGACGCCGCCGATCACACCCGTGCCCGCGGGAGTGGCGACCGCCAGCCGCGACCCGAACCACTTGCCCTTGACCGTCACGCGCTCGATGTCCCCATAGGGGAACGAGAGTGTGCGCCGCATGCCCACGAACAGCAGCCGCCGGTCGGTGGCCACGAGCACGCCGTCGTGGCCCGCGCTGATCCCCGGTGCCATGTCGAGCACGTCCTCGCCCTCCTCCACCAGGTCACCCAGGCGGTGGATCAGGGCGCGCGTCTCCTCGACCGCACGGCGGTCCGCGGTGGCGAGCGCGAGCTCGCCCTCGGCATGGTCGGCGATCGCTCGATCGGCGTCGCGGATCAGCTCCGCGATGGCGGCAGCCGCCTCGATGTCCTCGGCCAGCCGGTCGATCGTGTGCCTGTCGCGACGGGGGAAGGCCACCTCGCGGCGCCAGCCCGGCGCCTCGATCACCAACACCGAGTCCTGTACCCGCGCGCTCACCTCTGCGGTGAGCTCGTGGTTGCCGTCCGCGGTGCTGACGCGGTCCGCGTAGAGGATCACCTCGTGGCGGTAGGCGGCCAGCGGCTCTGCCGACTTCGCCGAGCGCAGCTGGCGCTCGGCCAGCTCGATCGCGCGGTCGTGCACCCTCTCCGCGTGGCGCAGCGCGTCCTGCGCGGCGGCGATCTCGTCGTGCTCCTCGCGCAGCAGCTCCCGCAGCGGCTTCGCGGCGACCTCGATGGCCTCCAGGTGACTGTCCGAATGCGCCATGTCCTGAGAAGCGTACGCCTACCCGTAGGTCAGGCGCGGGAGGTCCCCTCCCTGACGAACGGCAAGGTCCCCGCGACCGAAGCGCTACACGGCCCGGTCGATCGAGTGGCTGGCCATATGGGACGCCACCACCGACCAATGCTTCTACCTGCCGGCGCTCGAGCTCGGGAAACGGTCAGGTGCTAGGTATTCGGAATGCCCATCGGTACACCGAGATCTAGCTAGCCCTACCATGAGCCCTCGAGGGGCCATAGCTCAGCTGGAAGAGCGTCGCGTTTGCAACGCGAAGGTCGCCGGTTCGAGCCCGGCTGGCTCCATCATCAGACCCTGAGGGCCACGCGATGACGCAGCCGGGCACGCGCCCGCAAAACAGGAACGGGAACCGCCCGCCCCGGCGATCCCCGTCCCATGTTCGCGGCGTCCCGTGCCGCTATGTCGACGGAACCCTCCGTGCCGTCGTATCAGCGCTCTCGGCGCCCGCGAGCCGCCCCGTGACCGGGAGGGCCCGCTCTTAAGACAAACGTCTACTTCTCGTCGTCGAAGTCGAAGTCGCGCGGGGGCTTCTGCTCGAACCAGAGCCGGTCGTGCTCGGGCGTCTCCTGCAGGAACTCAGGCGTCTCCTCGAGCACGTCCTCGGCGTCTGTGGCGGCCGGCTCGTCCCCCGGTTCGCCCTCAAGATCATCCTCCGACAGCGCGTCGAAGCCGCGCGTGGGCGTGCTGGTCGAAGCAGGCGGCTCGGGCACCGGTGGCTCCTCGGGCGCGAACGGCTCCTCAGATGCCGGCGCCTCGGCGAATGGCTCGTCGTCGGCGAACGGGTCGTCGTCGGCGAACGCCACCGGCTCTTCGGGCAGCGCGTCGGCGACAGGCTCCTCGGCGATGGGTGGGGGTTCCGGCGCCGCCTCCGGGGCGACGGCCTCCTCGGCGGGGAGCTGCTCGTGCACGGCGGCCTCCTCGCCGCCGTTATCGGCGGCGGGCTCCGTTTCGCGTCGCACCGGCCCGAGCGCCTCGTCCTCCTTGCGCTTCAGTTCGGCCTCGTCGGCCCCGTGCGCGCGTTTGAGATCGAGGTGCTGCCGGATGGCGTCGTCGAGAAGACCCATCAGTCGCGAAGCCTAATAGATCCGCCCGAAGGTTCCCCAGACCGTTACGGGCCTGTCACGCCAGCGAACGGGCGATCGCCCCTGCGAGCCGATGCGGAGCGTCGTCGTGAGAACCCAGGAACAGCTCGGGCTCGATCAGCTCCAGCTCCATGACCAGCGGGCCGTCGCCGGCGTCGACCAGATCCACGCGCGCGTACAGCAGGCCACCCGCCGGGGCCGCCGCCAGCGCGCGCTCGGCCACTCGCTTCTCGGCGGCCGTCGGCTCATGCGTGCGGTAACGGCCGCCGTAGATCTCCTGCACCCGGTAGTCGCCGGCGGCGGGCAGCTTGTCCACCGCATGGGAGAACTCGCCGCCAAGGAAGATCAGCGACCGCTCGCCGCGGTCGGCCACCGACGCGACGTAGGGCTGTACCAGCGTGTCGCGGTCGGCGGCCAGCTCGGTCAGGTGCGCCAACGCCCCCGGGTCGCCCGATTCGAATCGCTCCGCCCCGCGCGAGCCGCTGGACACCGCTGGCTTGACCACCAGCGCCAGCCGGCCTTCGCCGTCGCGTAGCGCCGCGTCGGTGCCCGCCCGGACCAGTCGCGTGGGTACCACCGGCACCCCCGCCTCGGCCAGCTCCACCAGGTAGCCCTTGTGGCTGTTCCACCCCAGGACGTCCGGGGGGTTGAGCACCGGCGCACCCGCGTTCCTGCACACGTACAGGAACTCGTCGCAGCGGTGGATGTAGTCCCACGGCGTGCGCACCACCACCAGGTCGGCGCCGGCGCCGACCTCCGGGTCGGTCCACAGCAACACACGGTGCCCGACCCCTTGTTGCGTCAGGGCCGCCGTCAGCAGGTGGGTTTCGGGGTCGGGCTTGGGCATATCCTCGCCCGTCAGCAGGTGGACGACGCTCATGCGCCGGCCAATCCGATCAGTTCGGCCGCACACCGCTCGACGCCGTCGGCCATGGTCTGCACGTCGTGCACGATCTGCGGGTCGGCGCAGAAGCCGAAGCCCAGCCTGTCCGCCATCGACACGGCCGTGATGCGCAGCGCGTGCCGCTCACCGATCTCGGCCACGGAGTGCAGCGACTCGACCGGCGCTCCCAGCACCGTGACGCGCGTGCGCGGGCCGGGCACGTTGGACACGCTCACGGCGAAGTGGCGCGGGCTGCTCTCGATCCGCTCGCAAAACTGCGACAGCCGCGGCGAGACCCCGGACAGCCGCCGGAGCAGCTCGTCCATCTCCTCGGCGTCGTGGTCGGCCTTGCGCACAGCGGTGGCCTCGTGCACGGCGCGCAGGCGCGTCAGCGGGTCGGGCTCGTTCAGCGGCAGCGCCACCGAGAAGAAGGAGTCGCGGTTGCCGGCGTCCTCGCCCTCGTGGTGCAGGCTGACCGGTACGCGCACGCGCACATCGCCGAGGTCACCGTGGTGGTGCTGGATCCAGCTGCGCAGCGCGCCGGTCACGACCGCCAGCAGCGAGTCGTTCAGCGTGGCGCCCGCGAGCTGCTTGCCGGCCTCGTGCAGCTCGTGGAGACCCGCCGAGGCGAACGCGATCTCCCGCCGCGTGCCGATCCGCCCATCGAACGGCGACCGTCCCGCCGAGCGGGCGAACTCGCGCCGCATGAACGCGGCCAGATGTGCCTGGCGGCGGCGCTCGTCCGTCGCGTGGCCCGCCGGCGTGCCCGGCTGGTGGGGCAGCGGCTCCGCCGCCGACACGGCATCCCACAGCATCCCACGCGCAAAGCGCATGCTGGCCGTGCCGTCCGCCAGCGCGTGGTGCAGCCGCCAGATCAGGGCCATGGCGCCGTCCTCCAGCGCCAGCCTGTCGATCCGCCACAGCGGCCGCGAACGATCGAGCCGCTGCTCGAACAGCCGTGCCACGTGAGCGCGCAGGTCCGCGCGCGGGACGGGTTCGCCGCCGCCGGCCGCCACCACGTGCTCGGCCACGTCGAACTCTGGATCGGGCAGCCACTCCGGTGCCTCCGCCGGTCCACCAAGCCGGCGCGTCAGCGCGGGCGCGGCATCCAGCCGGGCGGCGATCGACGAGCGCAGCTCCTCCAGTCCGGGCGCATGCCGGCCGACCAGGACGACCTTGCACGTATGGCCCGCCACCGTCGGGCCCTCCAGGGCCAGGATGGCCCGGTCGGCGTCGTCCAGCGGCACGGGATCCATGACCGGGCGAGTCTAAGCGCCGCTCAGGGCCGCGCTAGCATGGGCCCGCGCCCACGGGCGCCCGTGAGGGGCTGTAGCTCAGCTGGAAGAGCGCCTCGTTCGCAACGAGGAGGTCGGCGGTTCGAGCCCGCTCAGCTCCACTCTCGAGAACCCGCTGTCCTGGCCGCCCAGCGCCGCGAACGCGTCCGCATCCGAGGTCACCGCACTAGCTGTTGGAGGGTCCGCGCTACTTCCGCACACGGAAGCGGAGCATCGTGATGGCACCCGACTGGGTGTTGCCGAAAGGCTCCAGGTCGATCCTGTCGAGGCCTGGGGGCGAGAAGCGGACGCCGTCGCCCAGTAGCACCGGTAGGACATACACCAGGATCTCGTCGACGAGCAGGCTCTGCAGGCACTGGGCGGCCACTTCGGCACCGAGGATCTCCAGGTTCTTCCCGCCCGCGGCGCTGCGTGCCGTGGCAACGGCTTCCTCAAGTCCACAGGTGAGGAATGTGACGGTAGGGTCCGGCTCGTCGGGAGGCTTGTGGGTGAGGACGAACTGTGCTCCCCCGTCGTAGGCGGTGTCCTGGTCGGCCATACGCTTGCCGACCTCGTACGTGCCCCGGCCAATGAGCATGGCGCCCGTGGCCGCCATGACCTCCGGGAACGCGTCCGCATGCAGGTGCTCGGCGATCCAGTCCATCGCGTGGCCAGGACCGGCGATGAAGCCGTCCAGCGAAATCGCCCTGTTCACAACCACTTTGCCGCCGATAACCACATCATTCATGCGTTTACTCCACGGATCTTGGAGGCCCGAGACCGACTGATGGTTCGGCCGGTGGGGAAGGCGGGAGTTGCAAGCGTATCTGCGGTGGCGCACGCGGCTCCATGCCGGCGGGTCATGTCGGTCGATCAGCAACTTAGGTACGGCATGCAGTACCTGATACTCCAATCGACCCCGAGGTTGGCGCGGCGACGCCCGACCCCACTCCGGGTCCGGGCACCGGCCGCCGGACCCTCGAGGAGCCCGGCGGCCGCTTTCTCCCTAGGAGGAGGGAGGTCTTAGTGGGTGCGCAGCGCGGGGCGGGCGAGCATGCCGCGCAGTCGCGCGGCGGCGCTATGGGCGGCCGGGGTGGACGCGCGTAGCTGTTGGGCGCGTAGCTCAAGCATCTGCACGAGCGCCACGGTGCGGAGGAACGGGTCGGCGATGGCGGGGCCGCCGGCCAGGGGCAGCGCGGCCACGATCCGGCCCCCGGACTCGGCGACCACGAGCTCGCCCTGCGGCACGGACGCCGAGTCCAGGGCGGCGAGGGCGAAGAGCTGGCGCGCGTCCGAGGAACGAGCCAGCCGCACCGTGACATCTGGTGTATGAGCGGTGTGGTTGGACATTGTGACCTCTTCTGTATTACAAGTTGCCGTTTGGAGAGTACAGAGGTAGTATCAACCGATATGGGTGCCCACACAATGTCGTACAAGTTGGACTTGACCGATCTGGAGCGCGACGGCGACACCTCCATCACCCAGCAGCTGATCGACCGCTTCGTGGCGGGGATCGAGTCGGGCCAACTCGAGCCCGGCGCCAAGCTCCCGCCCACCCGCGCCCTGGCCGCCGACGCCGGCATCAACCACCTGACCGCCGCGCGCGTGTACCGGCGACTGGCCGAGGAGGGATGGGTGACGGCCAGCGTCGGCCGCGGCACCTTCGTGCGCTCCCTGGCTCCGGCTGCCGCCGGCGAGAGCGGCGACGACTGGCAGGCGTACGTGCTGCCGGATCGGCCCACGACCTACCAGGAGGAGATCCTGGACGACTCCTTCCGGATGCCTGGCCAGCCGGGCATGATCTCGATGTCCACCGGCTTCCCGAGCCCGCGCTTCCACCCGGTGGAGGAGATGCGCGAGATCGCCCAGCAGGTGTTCGCCAAGGGGGCCGAGGATGCGCTGGCCTACACCGCGCCCGAGGGCCACGTGGCGCTGCGCGAGCAGATCGCGACCCACGTGGACGGCGAGGTTCTGGACCCCGCCCAGGTCATCGTGACGACTGGCGCCCAGCAGGCGCTGGACATCGTCTACCGCACCCTGCTCGGGCCCGACGACGTGGCTGTCACGGAGTCGCCCACCTTCACCGGATCGCTGCTGGCCATGCGCGCGACCGGCGCGCGCGTGATCGGCGTACCGGTCGACGAGCACGGCCTGGACGTGGACGCGCTGGAGGCCGTGCTGGCCCGCCACGAGGTACGACTGCTGAGCCTGCAGGCGACCTGCCACAACCCCACCGGCGTGGACCTGGCGCCCGACCGCCGCGAGCGGCTGATGCGGCTGGCGGTGGACCGCAACATGTTCGTGGTCGAGGACCGCGTTTACTCCGACCTGCGCTACGAGGGCGACGCGCCGCCGCCGCTGCGTATGTCTGCCCCCGGACACGTGCTGGAGATCAACTCGCTGTCCAAGGTCGTGGGCGGCGGCCTGCGGATCGGCTGGATCAACGCCCGCGGCCCTGTGCTCGCGCGCCTCGCGGCGATGAAGCAGGCCAGCGACTTCCACACCCCCACCCCCGTGCAGCACATGGCCGCCCGCTACCTGGCCGGCGACGGCTACGCGCGCCAGCTGGAGCTGAGCCTGCCTTACTACCGCGATCGCCGCGACGCCGTCATGGCCGCCCTCGAGCGCCACCTGGCCGGCGAGTACGAGGCGACCTCCCCGACGGGCGGCCACCACGTCTGGGTCACGCTCAAGCGCCCCGTCGAGGAGCGAACGCTTTACGCGGAGGCCGTGCGCCACGGCATGTCGTTCACCCCCGGCGGCGCGGTCACCGCCGAACGCCACCAGCGCACCAGCCTGCGGCTGTCGTTCTCGCTGCTGGAGCCGGAAGAGCTCGAGGAGGGCGTACGCCGGCTGGCGCGAGCCCTGCGCGAGGTGCGCCGGCGCGATCGCACGCGCGTGGCGGCGCCGCCGCTCCTCAGCCGGCCGGCTTCAGCTTCCGTGGTGGGTGGGGTGGCGAGCATCGCCGTTCCGCAGATGCCGTGCCAGGGAGCTCCTGCTCGCGCTGGCTCAGCTGGTCCAGGTAGCGCCGACGCACGCCGTCGAGGTGGGTGCGCCGCGCCTGGGCGAACCGCTCGCGCCCCGCGGCGGTGATCACGGCGTTCATGCCGCGCGCGTCGCCCGGACAGGCCCGCCGCTCGACCAGGCCGTCGCGCTCCAGCCGGTCGACCAGGCGTGTCAGGCCACTGCGGCTGAGCAGCACCGAATCGGCCAGGTCCGACATGCGCATGTGGCCCTCTGCGCTGTCGGCCAGGAACAGCAGCACCTCATAGGTGCTCAGGGGCAGGCCGTGGGCCGCGGTCAGCTCGGCGTCGAGCTCGCGTGACAGCGCGGCGTGGGCGCGCAAGAATCCGCGCCAGGCGCCCAGCTCGAGCGCGTCCAGGTGCTCGCCGCGGCGTTTGGATGAAGTGGTTGCAGCCACAATTACCTGCTGGTATAGTTGCGCATGCAACTGATTGTAGACCAGTCACCGGAGGAGAGAGCAACAGCCATGAAGCTCGAAGGCATCCACCACATCACCGCCATCACGGCCGACGCGCAGCGCAACCTCGACTTCTATGCCCGCGTGATGGGCCTGCGGCTGGTCAAAAAGACCGTGAACCAGGACGACCCGTCCGTCTACCACCTGTTCTACGCCGACGAGCAGGGCAGCCCCGGCGCCGACCTGACGTTCTTCGAGTATCCGGGCGCGCCGCTGGGGCGTGCGGGCGACGGCATGGTGCACCGGATCGTGTGGCGCGTTGCGTCGGCGGACGCGCTGGACTTCTGGTCGGCGCGCCTGGCCGACGAGGGCGTAGACCCGCGCCGTGACGGCGACAGCCTGGTGTTCGCCGATCCCGAGGGGCTCGAGCACGAGCTGCGCGTGAGCGACTCATCTGACGAGCCGCTGATCGCCGACCACCCCGAGGTTTCGCGCGAGGTGGCGTTGCAGGGCTTCGACGGCGTGCGCGCCTACGCCTCGAACCCCGACGCCAGCCGCGACCTGCTGGAGCAGGGCCTCGGGTTCACCGACGCCGGCGGGCGCTGGGAGTTGCGCGGCGACGATCGGACCGGCTGGCTGGCCTACGACGCCCCGCCGGCCGAGCGCGGCGAGCAGTCCGCCGGGACCGTGCACCACGTGGCCTTCGCCTCCACCATGGACGACCACGAGGCCTGGCGTGCGGCTGCGGCCGAGCACGGCGCGCGCCCCACGCCGGTGATCGACCGCTTCTGGTTCAAGTCGGTGTACTTCCGCGAGCCCAGCGGCGTGCTGTTCGAGATCGCCACGCTGGGTCCGGGCTTCACCACCGACGAGGACCCCGAGCACCTGGGCGAGAAGCTCGTGCTGCCACCCCGGTTCGAACCGTCCCGCGAGCAGATCGAGGCCACGCTGACGCCGATCGAGAGCCCGCGCGTAGCCACGAAAAAGGTCCGTTGACGTTCAAGAAATGGCCATGGACGGCCATTTCTTGGCACGCCATCCCTCAGGGCTTTTCGACGTAGATCAGACGCCCGTCGGGGGTGCGGTAGACCTGGCCCACGGGCTGGCCCCGGCCCTGCGCCTCGGGCGCGCGGGCCGGATCCGGGAGCTGGCGTCCCTGGTCCTGGCGGGCGGCATCCTGGGGCGTCGCCTGCCGCTTGACCAGCCGGCGATCGTTGCGGTCCACGGTCAGGCTCAGGCCCGCCACCAGGAATGCGACCGCCAGCACGATGCCGAGATCGAACAGGTTGACCAGGCCGTCCAGCGGATCACCGGCGCTGTCGTCCAGCCGGCCGTGGCGGCCCAGGCCGACCCGGCTCACGTCGCGCCCTCCGGCGCCTCATCCTTCTTCTTCTCGCCCGGCGTGGGCAGCCGCGGCGGCGCGGTTCCCATCGCGGCGGCAGCGCGTTCCAGCGCGGTCAGGTCCTCGCTGTACATGCGCGTGCGGGTCAGCGTCAGCGCGAACGCGACGGTGCCGGCCAGCAGGCCGATCACCGTGGCGGCGAATGCGGTGCGCAGGTCCGAGGCGAGCGTGGGCAGGTCGCCACGGCCCAGCGCGGCGAGGCCGGGAGCGAGCGGGATCAGCGTGCCCATGAGGCCGATCGCGGGGCCGGCGCGGACCAGGATGCGGGTGCGGTCCAGGCGGCGCTGCACCGCCAGCTCGTAGTCGGCCAACGCGTGCTCTGCCGCGACCTCGTCACGCCCGCTCGCCGCGACCCCTGCCAGCTGGAGCACGGCGTCCTCACTGGGCCGGCTAGGGGCCTTGCGGGCCAGCTCGGGAGCGTTCTCGGGCTCCGCCTCGGCGCGCTGGGCCAACGCGGCCAGCGAGATCCGGCGCCCGGGGAGCCCCCGCCGCAGCAGCTCCATCGCGAACCGGCCGAGCTCGAGCGCGGACGCCAGGAGCACCAGCAGCGCGGCCAGCAGGACGGGTATCCGTAGCGTCGAGGCGATCCGCGCCAGCGCGTCGCCCAGGTCGTCCTCGAGTGCCGCGATCAGGGTCAGCGTGCTCATCACGTCCGATCCTTGTTTCCGCGGCGCTCCAGGTACACGCCGCCCAGGGCGCTGAGCACCAGCGCCGCGCCGATGCCCGCCAGCAGCCAAGTGGGCGCAGCCCCGCCCGCCGCAGCCGCTCGCAGGCCGGGGGCCGACCCCAGGCTCCTGCCCTTGCCGGCGGCCGCCAGCTGACCGCGGCCCACCAACTTGCCGACCACCGACTCGCCCGCCGTCGCGCCCGTCCCCTGGTCGATCGACGGGTTGGCGCGCTCGATGTCGCGCTCACCCCCCGGCACCTGCCCGCGGCTGCCGGGCTGGGGCTGACTGAACAGGGGAGCACCCTCGCCGCCCCCGCCTGCGGTCACGTCCCCGGCGCCGCCATCCGCAGTGCCCCCGGCGCCGGGCAGGGTGCCGTCTTCGCCACGGGAGCGGGTCGGCGAATCGCTTCGCTGCTCGGTCTTCGGCTGCTCCTCGCGCTGTACGGCGGCGATCGGAAACGAGGCGCCGGCGAGGGCCGGAGACGCAAACGTTGTATTCCAGATGGTGTTGCTCCGCTCGGTGGAGGAGTAGGGAATGCTGCCGTCGGGCTGCTGCATCGCGGCAAGGTAGTCCAGCGGCGTCTTGCCCGTCCCCGCGGCCCTGAAATCGGTGGCCTGAATCCGCGCTGCCACCAGCCCCCGTACCACCCACGAAGTCGATGCCGTGTTGGAGGATTCGCCCGCCTCTCTTTGGGCGAAGCCACCGTCGGCGTTCTGGCGCGAGCGCAGATAGTCCAGGGCCTTCGCCTGGGCCGAGGTGCCGCGCCGCCCGCCGGCGTTGAGCGCCTCGATCACCGATCCGGTCTGGTCGGTGTCCGCCCACGACCCGTCGGCGCCCTGCCTGGAGAGCAGCCAGTCCAGGGCTCGATCGGTCTGCTCACGCGTCCCCTTCAGCCCCGCCAGCGCGAGGACCGCGTAGGCGGTGCCGTTGATCTGGGAGCTGGGGAGTGTCGGGGGTTGCGGGAAACCGCCATCCCGGCGCTGGAGCTCCAGCAAGCGGGCCACCGGGTCGATCGGCCCGAACCGCCGGGGCGAGGTGCCCGCCGCCCGGGCCACCAGGATGACCCGCGCGTACTCGGTGCTCTCGGTGAATCCACCGGTGTGGCGGGTCAAGTAGGTGTAGACGCTCGTGCCGTCCGGCTTCTTGCGCTGGTCGCGCGGGTTGATACCCGCGGACGCCAGCGCCAGTGCGGCCCACGCGCTGAAGGTGGGGTTGGACCCGCGCTCGCCGAACCCACCGTCCTTGTGCTGGACGTCCTGCAGGTAGCGGACAGTGCGATCGAGCCGCTGCTGGTCCTGCGCGGCCGACGCCGCGGCGGCCGCCAGAAGCACCGCCGCCAGCAGCGCCGCGCTAAGGCGAAGCAGCGATGCCATCTAGATCGATGCTCCCGCGGGTCACGCTGATGGTCACGCTACCTGCCCGGCGGCGCTCCGACCCCAGCACCATGCGGCGCCCGGGACGCACCCGGACCCGCTTCGAGCCGATGCGCACGGTGGCCGCGCTGCGACCGCGCAGCACGAGCACCGGCCGGCCGGCGGCGAGCCTGACGCGGATCCGCGCCCCCCGGCGCCCGCGCAACAGGGTGCCCCTCCACGCCTTCGAGGAGCGCAGCTTGCGCCAGCCGTGCGAGCGCTTCACGGCCCGCGCGCGGTCGTCGATCGGCACCAGGACGCGGCCGAACTCGGTCACGTCATCGCGCTGGAGGCGGTCCGTCGACGTGAAGCGCAGCGCGTGCACCCGGCCGGCGGGGAGGCTAAGCAGCGCCGATGAGGCCGTGGTGCCGCGGGCGCGGATCACATGGCGCTTGGCTTTCGTAGCCAGGTCGTCGGAGGAGATGGTCCAGCGCAGCAGCCCTACGCCCTCGCTCAGCACACGCCAGCGGACGGCGATGCGCCCGCGCCGATAGCCGGACGTGCCGGCCACGGGGCGGGTCAGGCGCACGGGCGACGTCTCCGTGGCCAGCGCCGGACTGCCCGGAATGACAGAGCCCCCAGGGCCGTAGAACACCGGGGCGGGCGGCGTGCGCAGCTGCATGTCGGCCGGCTTGGCGGGGCACGCCGAGGGGCAGTAGTCGAAGCGATTTGAGCGAACCATCCCGGCCTTGGTGGCCTTGATCCGATACCAGGCCCCACCAGGCAGGTTCACGGCCAGCTGCCCGGCGCTGTTCGTGGTGCCCAGCACCTGGCCCTGCGAGCCGTTGGCGCCGGCCAGGTACACGGTCGCCCCGGCCGCAGTCGTGACGGTCGACCCGGTCATCGACAGGCCCAGAAGACCGCCCCCCGTACCGGCCCATAGGACCCCGTCGCCCTCGTTCAGGCGGAGCTGACAACCGCCGACGGTGGTGAACGTCCCGTTGCGAAACAGGCGCCAGCTGCGTGTCTCATCGCCCAGGCGGCTGATCAGGTAGTCCTCGTACTCGTCGTACCACTGGCCGTCGAAGCCCTTGCCAAGCGTGCTGAGGGCGTCGGCGGTGGCAGCGGTGCCGGTGGGCGCCAGCGTGCCGCCGTTGTTGGTGCCGTCGCAGCGCCGGATGGCTCCGCTTGCCCGCTCGGACAGCGATTGCACGTTGCGGCCCTTCGTCGCGATCGGTCCTTCGAACAGCGTTGAGCTCTGCCCCTCGATGCGCACGTTGATCGTCGCGGCATCGGCAGTGGCGGTGATCACGGCCAGCGCCGCGAGTGTGAACAGAAGAAGTCGCTTCATTCCTCAGGCCCCTTTCCGCGAGGGCTGTCGGTGGCCTCAGGACCGGAGCAGATCTCCTGGCTTCCGAGCACCCCCGGAGCGCCTTCCCGGCGTGTGCCAGTGGCCGTGCGGCGGGGGTGTGGCTCGGTCACAGTGGCGGGCCCGCGCCGGCTTCGCACCGGACTTCCCTGCCACCGATCCGTGACTGTCGCGCACCACTCTAGCCCCGACGGTCCGCTGGCGCGGCGGCGCTCGGCGGTGTACGGTGCCCCCACTCACGGCGTGGGGAATCCGGTGTGAATCCGGAGCTGACGCGCAGCGGTGTGGGTGACGACCGGATCGAAGTGCCACTGGGCCACGGCCCGGGAAGGCGATCCGGGAGGTCGATCCCGAGTCCGAACATCCAGCCGTGGGCACATCCGTCTCGCGTCTAGGCGGCCGTACACCCCGGTGTGTCGCCGCCTCCTAACAAGGAGCACGACACATGTTCAGAGCCCTCTCCACCTCACTGGCCGTAGGAGCCCTCGTGGGCGCCCTCGCCACCTTGCCCAGCACCGCCGGCGCCGCTACGGGCGCCCAGATCGGCGCATCGGTGACCGCCGGCGCCAACTGGCTCGACGGGAAGCAGCAGGCCGCCGGCAACTGGGCCGGCTTCGGCGCCAACTCGGTGCCCAGCGCCATGGCTGCCGGCGGGCGCAACGCCGCGGACATCACCCAGCCCGGAGGCACCAACGCGCAGGACTACCTGCAGACCACGTTCACCAGCGCGGGCTTCACCGCCCCGACGGCCTCGTCCGACACGGCCAGCCGCGTGGGCGTGATCGAGCAGAGCGTCCTGCAGGGCTACGCGGCGGGCTTCACCCCGACCCGGATCGCCGCGAACCAGAACCTGGCCGCCCAGCTGGCCGCCTATTACACCGGAGGCTACTTCGCAGCGCAGCCCCAGCCGGGCGACCCCGACGCGCGCTCGACCAACTTCGCCGTGTTCGGCGCTCTGGCGCTGAGCCGGCTCGGGGCGCCGCGGTTCCTGATCGACCGGACCGTGGCCGCGATCCGCGCCAACCAGCACACCGATGGCGGCTGGGACTTCCCGTTCGTGACCACCGCCGCCGACCGGGCCGCCACCAGCGGCACCGACATGACCGGGGCGGCGCTGGCCGCCCTGTGCGAGTCCGGCGCAGGCGAGAACGACCCCGACGTTCGCGAAGGCGTCGGCTTCCTGAAGGCCAAGGTGATCGCCACGGGCGGCGTGGCCGGGAGCGAGGGTGGCTTCGACACCGCGTTCGGGGGCGCCGACGCCAACTCCACGGGCTGGGCCGTGACCGGTCTCAACGCCTGCGGCATCGATCCGCAGGGACCTGGCTTCCAGAGCAGCGGCGGCCGGACGCCGATCGACTTCCTGATCAGCCTGCAGGAGACCGCCGGCCCGGACGCCGGGGCCTTCTACTTCAACTACGGCGACCCGTTCGGAATCGGGCCCGACGTGGGTGCCTCGCAGGATGCGCTGCGCGCCCTGGCCGGCGGGTCGTTCGTGGCCGAGGCGCCCACGCGCAGCGATCCCGCCAACCCGCGCAGGCGCGCGGTCCCGTCGGTGGCCGCCGGCACCAGCGTGCCGATCGCGCTGGCGGTGGACAACGGCGCCGGCAGCGTCACGTTCTGCCGTGTGGCGGTTCCCAGCGGCGCGTCGCTGGCGACCCTGCTGGCTACCGCCAACCGGTCGAGCACGCCCGGCGGCTGCGCCACGGGCGGGGAGTTCACCGGCGGCCAGGTCAGCCGGCTGAACGGCCAGTCCGGCTCATGGGCGCTGAGCGTGGACGGTGGCGGCGAGCAGATCGCCGCCGGCCAGGCCGTGCGGTTCGGCGACTTCGTCGCGCTCCGCCGCACGAGCGGGGCGATCCCGGCGGGAGCCAGCGCCGGCGCAAGCGCTGCCGTGCCCGCAGCCGTGCAGGCCGGGACGACCCCCACCGGGGTGGCGTCGCGATCGCTGAAGGTCTCGCGCCGCAAGCGCGTGGTCAGAGTGTCCCTGCGCTGCGCCGCGGTCAACCGCCTGTGCCAGGGGGCCGTGTACCTGGTCTACAGGAAGCGCACGCTTGCCCGCCGGGCGTTCCTGATCGATGGTGGCAAGACCACCAGGCTCAACGTGAAGCTCTCCAAGCGGGCGATCAAGCGGCTGGGCAAGTCGAAGAGGCGGATCCGGGTGAACGTGTTCTCGCGCGACGGCGCGGGCATCGCTTCGACCAGCACGCGGACGGTGACCCTGACGCCCACGAAGTAGGGTCGCTGCGCATGGCCCTGACGCACCGCGAACGTCCGGCAGCCGGGGCCCCCGCGGGGGCCCTGGTGCTGCTGCACGGGCGCGGAGCGGACGAGCACGACCTGTTCGGGCTGCTGGACATGCTCGATCCGGACCGGCGGCTGCTGGGCGTGACGGCTCGCGGGCCGCTGTCGCTGCCCCCGGGTGGCGCGCACTGGTACGCGGTGAAGCGGGTCGGCTACCCGGACCCGGACACGTTCTGGCCCACGTGGAAGGTGTTGACCAGCGGGGTGGACGCGCTGCTCGTCGATCACGGCATCGATCCGGCGCGTACGGTCTTCGGTGGCTTCTCGCAGGGCACCGTGATGTCGTACGCACTGGGCCTGGGCCCAGGGCGTCCCCGCCCCGCGGGCATCATGGCGCTGAGTGGGTTCATGCCCGCCGTGGAGGGCTTCGAGCTGGACGTCGAGCGCGCAGCCGGCCTGCCGGTGGCCATCGGCCACGGCACGCAGGACCCCGTGATCTCGGTGGACTTCGCCCGCTCGGCCCGCGAGCGGCTGGAAGCCGCCGGCGCCGACCTGACCTACCGCGAGTCGCCGATGGGCCACCAGATCGATCCCGCCTTCCTGGCGGAGCTGCCGGCCTGGCTGGCGGCGGCGCTCCCCTCCGTCCAGGCTTAGCGCCGGCTGCGGCCGAACAGGCGGCCGATCCGCGCCCACAGAGCTGAGAAGAACAGCGCCAGGCCGTTCACCGGCTTCGCCGGCTGCGACGGGCGCATCGGTGCCGGCGTGGCTGCGGCCTGCACGGGTGCCCCGGAAGGGCCGGGTGCGTCGGGCGTGACGCCCGCCTCGGGCTCTGGTGCGGGAGCGGCCGCTTCCCCGCCCTCGATGTTCTCTGCCAGGCAGGCCGAGAAGTCCTTCAACAGCTTGTTCGAGATGTCCTTGATCATGCCGCCGCGGCCGAACCGCGCGAGCCGGCCGGTGATCGTGAAGTCGGTGGTGGTGTCCACCGCGGTGGCGCCACCCTCCTCGCGCATGACGCTGACGATGGTGGCCTTGGCGCCGCCCTGGCCGCGCTTGTCCTGGCCGCTGGCCTTCATCGTGACGGTGCGGCTGGCCTCGTCGACCGACTCCATCTGCAGCTCGCCGCGGTAGGCCGCGGTGGTGGGGCCCAGCTTGACGGTGAAGTTGCCCTTGTAGGTGCCGCTGTCGTCGGACTCGGTGATCTCCGCGCCCGGCAGGCAGGGCGCCACGCGCTCGACGTCGATCAGCGCCTCCCACACCTTGTCGATCGGCGCTTCCACCTTGAACGTCTGCTCGAGCTTCATCTGGCCTCCTCCGCCTGCCGGAGACCGGCGAGCTGGTCGGGGGTGTCCACGTCTTCGCCGCCGCCGAGGTCGTCGCACGCCACCTCGCGCAGGCCCCGCTGGATCACGTTGCGCGCGCCCACGTCGCCGGTGATGTCGCGCAGCTCGGCGATCTGGAAGTGCTCGAGCAGCACCGGGTGACCGGGGCGGCCCTCGTAGGTGGCGCGGACCGCGCCCGTGTGCGAACGCGCATCCAGCACGCGCTGCACCGCCTCGGCCGAGAGGCCGGGCTGGTCGCCGAGGCAGACCACAACCGCATCGGCGTCCTGGACCTCCGCTAGTCCGCACGCCAGCGACGCCGACTGGCCCTCGGCCCAGCGCTCGCACACAACCGGTTCCGCGCCGTGCAGGTCGAGCGTCTCCAGGATGCGCTCGGCCTCGGCGCCGAGGACCACGATCACGCGGTCCAGCGCGGTGCGCGAGAGCGTGTCCAGCACGTGCTCGAGCAGGGGCCGCCCGTCCAGCTCGGCCAGCTGCTTGGCCTCGTGGCCGAACCGCGAGGACGAGCCGGCGGCCAGGACGCAGCCGGCGATCATGCATGGCCTCCAGATATCTCGTGGATCCTGCCGCCCTGCTTGTCCTTGAGCCGCCGGCCGCTGCGGCCGTTACGGACGGCCACCACCTCGGCCATGATCGACAGCGCGGTCTCCTCCGGCCCGGTGGCGCCCAGGTCCAGCCCGATCGGCGCCGCCAGCCGCTCCAGCTCGTCGTCGGTGAAGCCCTGGGCGAGCAGCCGCTCGCGGCGCGCCTCCTGGGCGCGGCTGCTGCCCATGGCGCCCACGTACGCGGCGTCCGAGCGCAGCGCGATGCCCAGGGCGGCGTCGTCCAGCTTCGGGTCGTGCGTCAGCACGCACACGTAGGTGGCCCGGTCGATGCCGCCGATGACCTCGAACGCCTCCTCGGGCCACGCCGCCACGACCATCTCCGCCTCAGGGAAACGCTCCTTCGTGGCGAACACCGTCCGCGGATCGCACACGAACGGTCGCCAGCCCACCGCGGCCGCCAGCTTGCACAGAGCGGTGGTGTAGTCCACGGCCCCGAAGGCCACCAGCCGCGGGTCGGGGAAGGTGGCGTCGACGAACAGCAGCACGTCGCCGACCTTCCGCGCCTCGGAGCGCTCGGCCCACATGAGCTCGCGCGCCGCCTCGTCGGCGGCGGCTTCCAGGTCGGCGTCGCCCAGTCCGCCGGCGCGGGTGCCGTCCTCGCGCACCAGCAACTTGGACCCCAGCGCCGGGCCCGCCATGACCGTGACGATGGCGGCACGGCCCTGGGTGGCCGCCAGCTGCGCGAATTCACCCTCGGGCGTCACTCGCGGTACTCCTCCACGAACACGTCGATCTCGCCGCCGCACGGCAGCCCGACGTCCCAGGCCTCGGAGTCCGCGATGCCGAAGTGCAGCAGCTGCGGCCCATCGCCGGCGAGCACACCCGCCGCGGCTTCGACCACCGCCCCCTCCACACACCCTCCGGAAACGGCGCCCGACACCTCGCCGGCATCGTTCACCGCCATCTTCGCCCCGGGCGGGCGCGGCGCCGAGCGCTTGACGCCGACCACGGTGGCCACAGCCACGCGCGACCCCGAATCCATCCACCGGCGCACATCGTCGATCACGTCCTTCACAGCTTCCCTCCTCGCATCAGTTCCGCCAGTTCCTCCAGTGAAGCGAGCGTGTTCCCGGCCAGGAACCGGTCCACGTGCGGCAGGGCGGCCACCATCCCGCGTACCAGCGGCTCGTAGTCAGACGAGGCCTTGAGCGGGTTGAGCCAAACAAGCCGGTGGGCGGTGCGTGACAGCCGCGCCATCTCGGCAGCAAGCAGCTCGGGGTCGCCGCGGTCCCAGCCGTCGGACAGCACCACCACCACCGCGCCGCGACCGATCCGGCGCCCGTGCTCGCGGTTGAGGGTGGCCAGCGCGTCGCCGATGCGGGTGCCGCCGGACCAATCCTCCAGCGCGCCGGATGCGCGCTCCAGCGCCCGTTCGGGGTCGCGCCCCGCCAGCTCTCCGGTGACGCGCGTCAGACGGGTGCCGAACGCGAACGCCTCGACCCGCCGGCGCGCCGCCACGCAGGCCTGCATGTACATGAGCAGCATCCGCGCGTAGGGCTCCATCGAGCCCGAGACGTCGCACACCAGCACCACCTGCCGCGGGCGCTCGCGCGGCTCACGCCAATGCCGCTCAACCGGCTCGCCGCCGGTGCGCAGCGACGCCCGCGCCGTGGCGCGCAGGTCGGCGCGACCGCCGCGTGGCCGCGGGCCGACGCGATGCGAGTGACGCGTGCGGCGGCTGAGGCGGCGCGGCCCCTGGGCGGCCAGCCGAGCCATGACCGTGCGCGCGAGCTTGCGATCGGCCGCCGTGAACTCGGCGAAATCCTTGTGCTGCAGCAGCTCGGTGTCCGACCACGCCGCGGGCATGACCTCGCTCTCCTCGAGCTCGGCCGGCGGCGCGACGCCACGCTGGGGTGGCACGGCGACCGATGGCAGCACCAGGTCGGCAATGTCGTCCAGCACCTCGGGCTGCTCGGGATACTCGGCCCGGCCGGCGAACACCTCGACGAAGGCAGCGTCGAAGGCGTCCAGGTCCTCCTGGCGTGAGCACATGACGGCGCGCAGCGCCAAGTAGGTCGCGACCCGGTCGGAGGTGTCGATGGCCCGCAGCGCCCGATGGGCCGACAGGACCTCGCCGACGCCCACCCTGACACCTCCGGCGCGCGCCGCCGCCGACAGGTGGATGAGCCTCGTGGTCAGGCCGGCGCCCAGCCGCTCAGACACCCTCGAGCACCCCCTCCGCGCGCACCGCGTCGATGTCCTCGCGGACCTTGAGCACGACGCCCAGCGTGTCCTCCAATGAGCCGTCCTCCAGCGCCAGCAGCGCCCGCGCCCACGCGATCGTCTCGCCGACGCCGGGCAGCTTGTACAGCTCCTCCTCGCGCAGCTTGGCCACCGCCACGCACACGCGCTCGGCCACCTCGTCGGCCACGCCGGGCAGCCGCGCGCGCACGATCTCGGCCTCGCGGAGGCGATCCGGGTAGTCGATCCAGTGGTACAGGCAGCGCCGCTTGAGCGCGTCGTGGAGCTCGCGCGTGCGGTTGGAGGTCAGCACCACCAGCGGCCGCCGCTTGGCGGTGACCGTTCCCAGCTCCGGGATCGACACGGCGAAGTCCGACAGCAGCTCGAGCAGGAACGCCTCGAACTCGTCATCGGCGCGGTCGACCTCGTCGATCAGCAGCACCGCCGGCCCGTCGTGCTCCAGCGCCTGCAGCAAGGGGCGCCGCAGGAGGTACTCGCGCGTGAACAGCCCACCGGGGTCGGTGCCGCCCTCGGCCGCCCTGATCGCCAGCAGCTGGCGCGGGTAGTCCCAGTCGTACAGCGCGTGGTGCAGGTCGATGCCCTCGTGGCACTGCAGCCGGAACAACTCGGCGCCGCCCGCCTGCGCCAGCGCGCGCGCCACCTCGGTCTTGCCCACGCCCGCCTCGCCCTCCAGCAGCAGCGGCTGCTCCAGCGCGGCGGCCAGGTGCACCGACGTTGCCAGCGCCCGATCGGCCAGGTAGCCCTGCTCCGCCAGGGCCCGGGCTACGTCATCCGGGCCCTCGAACGTCATGCCACCGCGGCCGTCAGCGCCCGCTTCGTGAGCACGCGGGCCAGGTGCGCCTTGTACTCGGGCGTGGCGTTCAGGTCGCCGGGCGGCTCGGTGCCGTCGGCGGCCTTCTCGGACGCCGCCGCGATCGCGCCGGCGTCGACCGTCCCACCCTTGAGCGCCTCCTCGACCGCGCTGGCCCGCAGCGGTGTCGAGCCCATGCTCGTGAAGGCCACCCGGACATCGTCGCCCTTCACGAGCGCCACTACGCCGACCATGGCCCAGTCCTCGGAGCGGCGCGTGAACTTCTCGTAACCCCAGCCGAAGTCCAGCGACGGGATGTCGATCGAGGTGAGCACCTCCTGCGGCTCCAGCGCGGTGGTCAGGTAGTCCTGGAAGAACTCCCCCGCCGCGATCTGGCGCTCGCCGTCCGGGCCGGCCACGTTGAACGTGGCCTCGAGCGCGAGCATGACGGTGGGCATATCCGACGCCGGATCGCCGTGGGCGATCGCGCCGCCGATGGTGCCGCGGTTGCGCACCTGCTGATCGGCAATGCCGGCCGCCACGGTCTGGATCACGCCGAGCTCGTCGCTGTTCTGGAGCGTCACGTGGCGCGTGAGCGCGCCGATCCGAAAACCGCCGCCGTTGGCCTCGACGCCGTCGAGCCCGGACACGCCGCCGATGTCGATCAGCGCGGTGGGCGCCGCCAGGCGCAGCTTCATGTACGGGATCAGCGAATGGCCGCCGGCCAGCAGCTTGGCGTCCTCACCGAGCTCGCCCAGGAGCGAGATCGCCTCATCCACGGATCCGGCACGGCGGTATTCGAACGGTGCGGGGATCATCGGGCACCTCCCTGCTCGGTCGAGGGTGGCCCTTCGCTGGTGTGCAGCGCCTCCCAGACCCGCATCGGTGTCAGCGGCATGTCGATCCAGTCCAGCTCCTTGACCGGCCTGACCGCGTCCAACACCGCAGCCGTCACGGCCGGAGTGGCGGCGATCGTGCCCGCCTCGCCGACGCCCTTGACGCCCAGCGAGTTCACCGGCGACGGGGTCTCGGTGCGGTCGGTCTTGAACGACGGCAGCTCCGCGGCGGTGGGCAGCGCGTAGTCCACGAACGTGCCGGTGACCAGCTGGCCCTCCTCGTCGTAGACCACCTGCTCGTACAGCGCCTGGCCGATCGCGTGCGCGATGCCGCCGTGGATCTGGCCCTCGATGATCATCGGGTTGATGGCCGGGCCGCAGTCGTCGACCGCGTAGTAGTCCACCACCTTGACCTTCCCGGTCTCCACGTCCACGTCCACGATGCACGCGTGCGCCCCGAACGGGAACACGAAGTTCTCGGGGTCGTAGAACGAGGTCTCCTCGAGGCCGGGCTCGATGTCGGCCGGCAGCTCGTTGGGCGGGATGTGGGCCGCCCCTGAGATCTCGGCCATGGTCATCGACTTGTCCGGCGAGCCCTTGACGCGGAAGGTGCCGTCGGCCAGCTCGATGTCCTCGGGCGCGGCCTCGAGTAGCGCGGCGCAGACCTTCTTGGCCTTCTCCTGCACCTTCTCGGAGGCGCGCGCGATGGCCTCGCCGCCCACCGAGAGCGAGCGCGAGCCGTACGTGCCCCAGCCGAAGGGGCCCGAGTCGGTGTCGCCGTGGATCACGTCGATCATCTCCGGGTCGATGCCCAGCCGGTCGGCCGCGATCTGCGCGAACGAGGTGTCCAGACCCTGGCCGTGGGGCGAGGAGCCCGAGTAGACCGTGGCCGAGCCGGACGGGTGCACGCGCACCATGGCCGACTCCCAGAACGCCGCCTGCAGGCCCACGCCCTGCGGGCCGACGGCGCGCGACGGCGCCAGGCCGCAGACCTCGACCCAGGTGGAGAAGCCCACGCCGCGGTGGATGCCCTGCTGGCGCAACTCGGCTTGCTCTTTGCGGAACGCGTCCAGGTCGAAGTTCTCCAGCAGCCTGTCGAGCGCGCCCGGGTAGTTCGCCCGAGTCGTAGACGATGCCCAGCGGCGTCTCATAGGGGAACTCATCCGGCTGGATGAAGTTCTTGCGCCTCAGCTCGAGCGGGTCCATGTCCAGCTCGCGCGCGAGCTTGTCCATCGTCTGCTCGATCCAGTAGGTGGCCTCCGGCCGCCCGGCGCCGCGGATGGCGTCGATCGGCATCTTGTTGGTGAAGACCCCGGTGACGCTGAAGTCGATTGCACCGAACTTGTAACAGCCGCCCGCCACCGGGAAGCCCAGCGACGCGATGAACGGCGTGAGCAGCTGGTGGTAGGCGCCGGTGTCGGCGATGACCTCGGCCTTGCAACCCGTGACCGTGCCGTCCTTCTTGGCCGTGAGCGTGATGTTGGCGATCTGGTCGCGGCCGTGGTGGCTGTTGGACATGTGCTCCGAGCGCGTCTCCACGTACTTCACGGGCCGGTTGAGCTTCTTGGCCAGCGCCAGGACGAGCACCTCCTCGCCGTACAGCTGGAGCTTGGCGCCGAAGCCGCCGCCGACGTCGGGCGCGACCACGCGGATCTTGTCCTCGGGCATCTCCAGGATGCCGGCCAGCAGAAAGCGGGCGATGTGCGGGATCTGCGTGGACGAGTACAACGCCACGCTCTCGCCGCGTGACTCGCCGACGCAGCCACGCGGCTCGATCGGCGCGCCCGAGATGCGGTGGTTGGGCACGCGCTGCTTGACCACTACCTCGGCCTCGGCCTCGGCCGCGGCGAAGTCGCCGCCGGCCACCCCCCAGTGGTGGGTGGCGTTGGTGCCGAACTCCTCCCACACCAGCGGCGAGCCGTCCTCCAGCGCCTTCTCGGGATCGACCACCGCGGGGAGCGGGTCGAGGTCGGCGATCACCAGGTCGGCCGCGTCCATGGCCTGGCCCTTGCTCTCGGCCAGCACGACTGCGATCGCGTCGCCCACGTGCTTGACCTGGCTACCGGACAGCGGCCAGTTCTCCGGCACCTTGATCTCCACGCCCGGCGGGTCCCAGGCCATCGGCAGCGGCGCCTTGATCAAGCCGGCCAGGTCGTCCTTGGTGAACACGGCCACGACACCCGGCATGCCGCGTGCCTCCTCGACGTCGATCGAGGTGATGTTGGCGTGCGCCTCGGGCGAGCGGACGACGGACATGTGCAGCATCCCGGGGAGGACCATGTCGTCGATGTAGTCGCCGCGTCCGGTCATCAGGCGCGAGTCCTCGCGCCGCTTCATCGACCTGCCGACGAAGGTCTTGTCACCGCCGTTGGGCGGCGCGTCCGTGACGCTCATGCCGACACCCCGCTCGATGCCTTGGCGGCGTGTCGCACGGCGCGGACGATGTTCTCGTAGCCGGTGCAGCGGCAGAGGTTGCCCTCCAGGCCGTGCCGGATCTCCTCGTCGGAGGGGTCGGGGTTGCGCTCCAGCAGGTCGGCGGCGGCCATGATCATGCCGGGGGTGCAGTAGCCGCACTGGAGGCCGTGCTTCTCCTTGAAGCCCTCCTGCAGCGCGTGCAGGTTGCCCTCCTGGCCCAGCCCCTCGATGGTCAGGACCTCGGCGCCCTCGACCTGGAGCGCGAGGACCGTGCAGCTCTTGACCGACTCACCGTTCACGTGACACGTGCAGGCGCCGCAGTTGGAGGTGTCGCAGCCCACGTGGCTGCCGGTCAGACCGAGCTGGTCGCGCAGGTAGTAGACGAGCAGCTGGCGCGGCTCGACCTCCGACTCGCGCTTCTCACCGTTGACGGTGACGGACAACGGCACGGTCTGACTCATCTCATCTCCTCCCCAGGAGTTGGTGTTGTGCCTACCGTAGTTCCTCGTGCAAGCGCGGGGGAAACCCGGCGCGGCTACAGTGGCGCGGTCGGATGGTTCCAACCCGCCATAGCTTCCAGTACGACGGCTTTCAGCTGACCTATGACGAGTACACCCCCTCCGGGGGTGCAGGCGGTGACGGGGAGGAGCGCGCCGTGGTGCTCATGCCGGGCCTCCTGTTCTCGCGCAAGATGCACGGTCCGCTGGCCACGACGCTGGCGGCGCGCGGCTACCGGGTGCTGTGCCTGGACCTTCTCGGCCACGGCGACTCCGACCGACCGCCGGAGATGTGGAACTACTCGATGGCCCTGTTCGGCCAGCAGACCCTGGCGCTGCTGGACCACCTGGAGATCGACAAAGCGGTCCTCGGCGGGACGTCGCTGGGGGCGAACACCACGCTGGAGGCGTGCGCCGCCGACCAGTCGCGCGTGCAGGGGATGCTGATCGAGATGCCGGTGCTGGACAACGCGCTGCTGGGTTGCGCCATCGCGTTCACGCCGCTGCTGCTGTCCCTGACCTTCGGCGCACCCGTCACACGGGCGTGGGGCCGGCTGGCCTCCCTGGTCCCGCGCCGCGGCCCGCTGCTGGGCCAGATGCTGCTGGACTGGATCAGCCAGGACCCCAAGCCGTCGGCCTCCATGCTCCAGGGGCTGTTCTTCGGCCGGGTTGCCCCGCCCGCCGCTGCGCGGCGCACCTTCGAAGCGCCCACGCTGATCATCGGTCACCCACGCGATCCCATCCACCCGTTCTCTGACGCCGACATGCTGTTCCGCGAGCTTCCCGACGCCCGCATGCTCGAGGCTTCCTCGATCCTGGAACTGCGCCTGACCCCCGAGCGACTGACGGGCGAGATCGTGGAGTTCATCGACGGTTGCTGGGACGACGCCGCCACCCGGCGACGCGCCGCCTAGGCCGGAGCGCACGTCGGGTGGGCGCGAGACGCTCGGACGCGGCTCGGCGAGCGAGAACCGAGCATGGGCGTGCCCGGGAGCCGAGTCGATGCGGCGCATCGGCGAGCGAGCGGGTGCGGCCAGGCGACGGTTCGCAGCCGCCGAACGCGTGCGAGCGTGAGTGCGCGCCCGACGTGCGCTCACTACTCTTCGACCGCTGATGGCCAGTCGCAAGGAGCAAAAGGAGCAGCTGAGGCGCGAGCGCGAGGAGCGCGAGGCTCAGGCACAGGCCGCGCGGCGGCGCAAGCAGATGGTCGGCTACGGCGCCGGCGGGCTGGCCGTGGTGGTGATCGTGGTGGTGGCCGTGGTGCTGCTGGCCGGCGGTGGCGGCGCAAGTGGCGGTGGTGGCGACGACCCCGACACTTCCGTTCTGCCCGACGGCGGCAGCGTGCCCGAGCGCAAGATCGAAGAGCTCGCGCCCGCCGCCAAGGCGGCCAATTGCACCCTGCAGAGCTTCAAGGGCAAGAGCCGCGAGCACACCGACGACATCAACGAGAAGGTCCAGTACGACAGCAACCCGCCCACGGAGGGCAAGCACTTCGCGGTCCCGGCGCAGGATGGCGCCTACGACAAGGCCCCCGACGTCAAGGAGCTGGTGCACGCCCTGGAGCACGGGCGGATCGTCATCTGGTTCAAGAAGAGCCTGCCCGAGGACCAGCGCGCCGACCTGAAGGCGCTGTTCGACGACGACAGCTACCAGATGCTGCTGACCCCCGACCCGACCAAGATGAAGTACGCGGTCGCGGCCAGCGTCTGGTTGCGCGAGCCGACGCCCAATGGAACCGGGCGGCTGCTGGGCTGCACGAAGTTGAGCGACGAGGCCATCGACGCCCTCCAGGCCTTCCGCGACGAGTACCGCGGCAACGGGCCTGAGGCTGTGCCTTAGTCCTCGCCCCAGCCCTGCTCGAGCTCGGAGCTGTAGAGCCCCTGTCCCGTGGCCAGCAGCCTGGCCGTACGGGCCATGATGCGCAGGTCCAGCCGCACGCTGCGGTGGTCGACGTACCAGACGTCCAGCTCGATCCGCTCGGGCCACGAGATCGACGTGCGCCCGTTCACCTGGGCCCAGCCGGTGATCCCAGGCTTGACCTCCAGCCGCCGGCGCTGGTGGGACGTGTAGCGCTCGACCTGGACCGCAACCGTGGGCCGGGGCCCGACAATCGACATCTGGCCGGCCAGCACGTTCACGAGGTTGGGCAGCTCGTCCAGCGAGAAGCGGCGCAGCAGTGCCCCGACGCGGGTGATGCGCGTGTCGCCGGGCTCGATGTAGAGGCCGGCGCCCATGCGCTCGGCACCCGAGACCATCGTGCGCAGCTTCCACAGCTCGAAGGGCACCCCGTCCCGCCCGATCCGCTGGTGGCGATAGATCACCCCGCCGCGCGACTCGAGCGCGATCGCCACCGCCGCCAGCGCCAGCAGCGGGGAGCACACGATCAGCGCGAGGGCGGCGACGGTGATGTCGAGCAGGCGGGTCACGTTACGGTCTCGGCTTCGTGCGCATCCTCTACCTGCACCAGTTCTTCACCACCCGCGAAGGCACGGGCGGCACGCGCTCGTACGAATTCGCGCGGCACCTGGCGGGCGCGGGCCACGACGTGACGATGGTAACCGCGGCCCGGGGTGAGACCCCTCGCCGCTACGACGTGGGCGGCTTCGCGGTGGTGGAGGTCAAGGGCGGCTCGCCTGACTACGTGCGCGCTACCAGCCATTCGTTCGCGCGCCGGATCGCCGGCTTCGGCGGGTTCGCCGCCGCGGCCAGCGCGGCCTCGGTGAAGCTGCCGCGCCCCGACGTCGTGTTCGCCACATCGCCGGCGCTGACCGTGGCGGTGCCCGGGCTGGCGGCGGCCCGCCGCCACCGCGCGCCGCTGGTGTTCGAGGTGCGCGACCTGTGGCCGCGGGCGCCGATCGAGATGGGCGCGCTGCGCAACCCGGCGGCCCGGGCGCTGGCGCGGGCGCTGGAGCGGGCTGCCTATCGCGGCGCGGCACACGTGGTGGCGCTGTCGCCCGGCATGCTCGAAGGCGTGGTGGAATCCGGCGTGGATCCCGGCGACGTGACCCTGATCCCCAACGCCGCGGACCTGGACCTGTTCTCGCCTCAGGTCGATCCGGGCGAGCTTGGCGACCGCTTCGGCGACGACTTCGTGTGCTCGTACTTCGGCACCATGGGCGAGGCCAACGACCTGGACCAGGTGGTTCGCGCGGCCACGCTGCTGGCCGACCGCGGCCAGCAGGGCGTGACCTTCGCGCTGATGGGCGACGGCAAGCGCCGGCCGGCACTTGAGGAGGAGGTGCGCCGGCGAGCGTTGCCCAACGTGGTGCTGCTGCCCGCGAGTGACAAGGCTGCCGCTGCCCGGTTGGCGGCCGCCTCCGACGCCTGCCTGACCGTGTTCAAGGACGTGCCGGTGCTGGCCACCAACTCGCCCAACAAGCTGTTCGACACGTTCGCCGCGGGGCGCGCCGCCATCGTGAACACGGACGGCTGGCAGCGTGAGCTGGTCGAGGACAACCAGGCGGGCGTGTTCGTGCGGCCTGCCGACGCCGAGGACCTGGCGGCGCAGGTGCTGGCGCTGCGCGACGACCCCGAGCTGACCGCCACCATGGGCGCCAACGCGCGCCGTCTGGCAGAAGCGCGGTTCGACCGCCGCGACTTGGCCGAGCAGCTGCGCGCCGTACTGGAGAGGGCAGTGGCCGATGCCGGCTGACGTCAGCTACTGCGTGGTGAACACGAACGGGCGCGACTACCTGCGCGCGTGCCTGGAGGCCATCGAGCGCGTGCACCCGCCTGGCCTGGAGCGCGAAGTGCTGGTGCTGGACAACGCGTCCGACGACGGCTCGGCCGACATGGTGCGGGCGGACTGGCCGGACGCGCGGCTGATCGCGCTGACCCGGCGCACCGGCAAGGCCGAGAACGACTCCACGCTGCTGCGCGAGGCCAGGGGACGTCATTGCCTGCTGCTGAACGAGGACTCCGAGCTGCAGGACGGCGCCGTGGCCGCGCTTGTTGCGGCGCTGGACGACGACCCGCGCGCGGCGGCGGCGGGCGCCCAGCTGCTGACCAGCCAGGGCGAGCCCACCGCCTGCGCATGGCGTCTGCCCGGCCTGGGCACCGCCCTGGCCACCGCCGTGTTCGCCCACCGCAACGTGGTGGTCCAGAGCCGCGGCAGCGACACCCGCTCCGTGGGCTGGGTGCAGTCGAGTGCGATGATGGTGCGCCGGCGCGCCGGCGAGGAGGTGGGATACCTGGACCCCGCCTTCTTCGTGTACTCGGACGAGACGGACTTCTGCAAGCGCCTGCACGACGCCGGCTGGCGGGTGCTGTTCGTGCCCTCGGCGCGCGCGATCCACCACGACCAGCTGAACACCGATCTGGCCGCGGCGCGCCGGCGGATCGTGGAGTTCCACCGCAACCGCGACCTGTACCTGCGTAAGCACCACGGCCCGCTTACGCGGGCGGTCGTGCGCGCGCTGGGCGCCTGGTTCTACGCCGCATGCGCCGTGGCTGCCGTGGCGGCGCCGGGCCACGACCCGCGCCGCTACGTGCTACACGCGCGGCAGGAACTCGTTCCCGGCCATGGCGAGGGGATCAGGGAGGCCGCCGACGAATACAACTCACGCCATGGAACACCCTGACCTAGCCCAGTTGGCCGCGCTCGTGGCCGCCGCCGGGGCCGTGCTGATGCTGGCCGGCCGCGGCCGCCTCATGGTGCTGGGCGGCCTGGGGCTGCTGGGCGCCGCCGAGGTGGGGCTGCTGGCCTCGCGCTCGGAGACGGACTTCGACCGGCTGGCGTCCGCGTCGGGCGCCCTGCTGGTGGTGTTCGGGCTGGTCGTGCTGTGCGCGGCGGCCGCGGTGCTGGTGCGGCGGCCGGGCTGGCTGCCCGTGATCATGATCCTGGCCGCTCCGCTGCGCCCCCCGATCGCATTCGACTCCGGTGGCGGCTTCCCGCTCTCGGTGGCCACCGGCGGCCAGCTCGGTCGCCTGCTGCCCCTGTACTTCGTGCTCGCCGCCGCGGCCCTGGCGCTGGTCTGGCGCGCCTTCGACGGTGCGCAGGGGCCAGGGGCGGTGCGCGCCCTGCCCCGCGTGGTGGCCCTCCCCGCGGCGGCGTTCACCGCCTTCGCGTGCGTCTCGATCGTCTGGGCCGATCAGCTGGGGCCGGCGGTCGAGCTGCTCTCGTACTTCACGATCCCGTTCGTGGTGCTGCTGGCCGTGCTGGCGCGCTCGCCGTTCCCCGACACCGCCCCGCGCGCCATGGCCGCCGCGGCGATCGGCCTGGGCACCATGTTCGCCGCCATCGGCCTGTACCAGGCCGCCACGCGCGAGCTGTTCTTCTACGCGCCCAACCTGGCGGTGTCGAACGCCAACTCGGACTTCTTCCGGGTGACCTCGCTGTTCGGCGACCCCAGCCTGTACGGGCGCCACGTGGTGCTGGCCATGACCGTTCTGCTGGTGTGCCTGGCGTTGATGCGGATCGACCTGCGGCTGGGCATCGGCCTGCTCGTGGTGCTGTGGCTGGGGCTGTTCTTCTCCTACTCGCAGTCGAGCATGGTCGCGCTGGTGTGCGTGACGCTGTTCGTGGCCTTCGTGACCGGTGGCCCGCCGGTCCGGCGCGTCGTGGCCGGCGGCCTGGCGCTGGTCCTGGTGCTGGGGCTGGGCTTCCTGGCGTCGATCGAGATCCGCGGCGACTCGCTGCGCCGGGAGACCAGCGACCGCTCGACCCGCATCAGTGAGACCGTGGACGTGGTGCAGGAGAACCCGATCATCGGGGTCGGTACGGGCGGCCAGGCGCAGGCCAGCCGGCGGCTGTCGGGCAAGGAGAAGCCCACCCCCAACTTCGTGTCGCACTTCACACCTCTGACCGTTGCCGCGGAGCTGGGCGTGATCGGACTGGCGCTGTACCTGTGGCTGCTGGTGGGCGGCGCGCGCGCCATCCTGGCCGTGAGCCGGCTGGACAAGGCCCTGGGGGTGGCGCTGGGGGCGTCGCTGCTGGCGCTGGTGGCCCACTCGCTGTTCTATCCCGGCTTTCTGGAGGACCCGCTGACGTGGGTGGTGCTGGCCGTGGCGGCGGGCCAGCTGACCTGGACCCGGCGCGACGACGGCGTGCACCGGGCCGCGCGTGAGCCCGCGGCGGTATGAGGGGCAGGCTCTCGCGAGAAGGGATGTTCGCCCTGCTGGGCGTGCTGCTGGGCATCGTGGCCATCACGCTGCCCGAGCTGGGCTCGAACCCGTGGCCGTTCCGGCCCGCCGGCGTGGACCCGCAGGGCATCCTGGCGCCGCTGGTGCGTGCCGCCGACAGCGAGTGGGACGTGGGCATCGCGCGCACCGCCTCCTTCCTGGCCGCGCTGCTGATCGGCGCCGTGGGCGTGGTGGGCCTACGCAGGCGCGACTGGCCCGCGTGGGCCGGCGTGGGCGTGGCCGTGCTGGTGGCGCTGGCGCTGATGCTGCCCTCGACGCTGCTGCAGATGGGCCTGCGTCAGTCCACCGAGCCCTGGTTCTTCACCAACGACTCCACGTACCAGATCGAGATCGGCGGGGACAAGTTGCTGGACGGCGAGAACCCCTACGGCGCCGACTACCGGTTCTCGGGCATGGAGCGGTTCTATCCGTTTGACGGGCGTGCGCTGGAGCGCGTCCGCGACCGCGAGGTGGCGCTGGAGCACTTCGCCTACTTCCCCGGCACCGCCATCGCGGGCGCCGTCTGGCGCGTCCTGCCCGAGCCCTTCGACGACTACCGGATGCTGGTGCTGCTGTTCACGCTCGGCGGCCTGGCGGCCGCCCTGGCCTTTCGGGCGCCGCTGGAGTGGCGGCTGGTCATAGGGGCGGTGATCGTGGCCAACCCGATCGCCGTGCGCTCGGCCTGGTTCGGCCAGAACGACGCGCCTTCGATCACGCTGATGATCCTGGCCTTCGCACTGGCCACCCGCGGCCGCGCGCGCTGGGCCGCCGCGGCGCTGGCCGGGGCCGTGCTGCTCAAGCAGTTCGCGGTGGTGGCCATCCCTTTCCTGGCGGTGATGCTGCTCAAGCAACAGCTGGGCCGGGGCGAGCTCAAGCGCGTGGCCGGCGTGTTCATCGCGGTGATCCTCGCCGGAGTCCTGCCCTTCTTCCTGATCGACCCCGTGGCGTTCTACGACGACACGGTGAAGTTCGGCGCGGGCACCTACAAGGTGGTGGGCTACGGCCTGTCGGGCATCCTCGTGCGGGCCGGGATCGTGGCCGACCGCGACGGCGCCTACCCGTTCGCGCCCTTCGCCCTGCTGCTGTGGCTGCCGCTGACCGTGTGGCTGACCTGGGTCGCACACCGCGCCCGCGAGCAGTGGATCGCGCCGGTGGGCTACGCGATCTCGATCCTGGTGCTGCTGTGGATCGGCCGCACCTTCAACAACTACTACCTGCTGTGGCCGATGATGGGCGCAGCAATTGCCTTCCTGGTCTGGGCAGGGGAGCGGGAGGAGCTACCGGGCGACAGGGCCGGGGCGTGAGCCGGCTGAGGTACGTAACGCGATCAGCGCCGTGCTGTTCGCCGCGCTGGGCTTGCTGACCTGAGGCCTCGTCTCGGCGGGGATCGCTAGCGAACAAGGCCTGCCCGTCGATTGACCGCGGCCTGGCCGGGCGAATCGACGGACAGACGTACACGGACCGGTTTGCGACCCTTAGCGAGCCCGCCGCGCCGCCGCCCTAGCCCGGCGGCGCTCCTTGCGCGCCGCCCTGGTCCTCGAGCCGCTGTTCTCCATCGCGTAGATGTGGGCGCGGCCGATCAGGTAGGTGCGGTCCTGGTCGGCCACGATCGGACTGGCGTACTTGCCCGCGCGGGTGAACCACACCTTCTTGCCGTTGAAGGCGTTGAAGGCGGTCGTGCTGTCCACCCCGGTCTTGACCGAGCGGGCCGCGGCGGCGCCGCACGTGCCGCAGGTGGCCGCGTACACCAGACCGCGCATGACCACCGGCGCGGCGTGCACCGCGCTGGGCATGGAGCGCTGCCATCTCACGTCGCCGGTGGCGGCGTCGAGCGCATAGAACTTGCCGTCGTAGGTGCCGGCGTAGACCTTGCGGTCGTACACCGCCGCCGAGGAGTAGATGTAGCTGCCCAGCGGCTTGGCCCACAGCAACTTGCCACTCTTCTGCCCGTAGGCGTACATGGTGCCGTCGCTGGAGCCGATGAACACCCGGCCGTAGCTCACCGTCGGGGTGGCGTAGAAGAATTCCGTGGCCTGGCTGGCACTCCAGGCGCGACGGCCGGTCTTGGCGTTCAGCGCGTACACGGTGCCGCTCTGGTTGGCGACGAAGATGCGCCCCCTGGAGTACGCGGCCGACGTGTTGACCCGCGCGCCGGTGTCGTGCGCCCAGATCCTGCGGCCGGTCTTGGCCCGGATCGCGTGCACGCGCCCGTCCCAGCTGCCCACGTACAGGATGCCGTCGTGCAGCAACGGCGACGACTCGAACGGCATGCCCTTGTAGCGCCACTTCTGCTTGCCGGTCTTCGCGTCCATGGCGATCACGAACCCCGTGGGGTTCGGGTCGTTCTGGCCGCACTCCACGAAGTCCATGTAGGCCTGGTAGATCACGCCCTTGGCGATCGTCGGCGACGAAGCCGCGCAGCGCTTGAAGTCCTTGGTCTTGAAGACACGCTTGCCGGTCTTGCCGCGCATGGCGATGAACAGGCCCTTCTGCTGGGCGATGTAGATGTTGCCGTAGGCGGCCGAGGGCGGGAACTCCAGCGTGTCCTTGGCGTCCACCCGCCAGGTGCGCTTGTACGGCGGCGCGTGGTCGTAGGGCGACTCCTTGGTGCGCTGGACGTCATAGCCGAAGGTCGGCCACGGCACCGCGATCACCTTCTTCGCCGGCACCACCGGCTTCCTTACCGTTTCGGTCGGATCGAACTCGACCGTTGCCGAGCCGCGCTTCTCCGGCGGATCCTCCTTGTCCAGCACCTTGTAGGCGGCCGCAGCCGCCACCACCAGCAGGAGAAGGACGGCGCCCGCGGCCAGCAGCTTGCGCATGGCGGGGATGGTATGCCACGAGACGGCCATCCATGGCCGTCTCGTGAACGGCGGCGCGCCGATCCGTGGCCGGTAGTCAGCGGCGTTTTCGCAGCAGCCGCCAGACGTTCTCGGTGATCCGCGGAACCTCCAGACCGAGCGCGTCCTCTTCCAGCTGGGACAACCACTGCGGCGTGCCCGGGCGGATCACGGTGCCCTGGCCGAAGCGATAGCCCACGAACGCGGGGCGGCCCTCCTGCTCGCGGCCCGCGGCGCTGAGCGGCTGGGCGTCGTCGGGCAGCGAGGTCGACACCTCGAGGCGGGAGAAGTCGCCGAACAGGCGGTCCGTCCCGGCGAACACACGCAGGCGGTCCTGCTGCTGGTTGAGCGGCGCGGGCGCGTCCAGGCGCTGCGCCCGCGTGCGCTCGCCGAACAGGTCGTCGGGGCGGGCCGGGCTGGGGTTCGCAATCTGCCCATCGACCACCGCCACCGTGCGGCGCAGCGAGCGATCACCGAAGAACACCACGCCAAGGCCGTCGTCCTCGACCTCGCGCCGCAGGCCGTCGCGCAGCTGGCGCGGCACCCAGCGCGAGGTGCCGGCGATGGCCACGCCGGGCGCGTTGCTCAGCGACGGGCCCTGGCGCCGGGCCAGCGCGACGTCGGTGGTCAGGTCATACGACAGGCGCTCACGGTCGAGGAACTCCAGCAGCGGACGGGTGGCGGTCAGTCCCGCCGGTACCTTGCCTCCGGCGTACGGGCGGTCGACGGGCACCGACTTGGCATCGGCGAGCGTGTCCGGGAAGCCGTCGGCGTCCGAGTCCCACTGGTTCACGCCCTGCCAGGTGGCCGCCGGGAGGATCACCAGCGGGCGCGGGCGGCGCAGCGCTCGTTGGCCGCCGGCGGGCCGGCCGTTGACCACCACCGGCCACACGGCGCGATGCCCGGGGACGCGCACCCGCACCAGGTAGATCCCGGTGCGCGCATCGCCGGGGATCCTCACCCGCAGGCGGCCGCCGCGACGGGTGTCCTGACGCAGCGCGGCGGTCGAGCCCAGCCGCGACAGCGCGAAGCGGAAGCGGCGCGTCACGGGCCCAACCCGCAGACGGGCCAGCGAGCCCGCCGACACGGGCGCCGAAGGGCCCTCGAGCGTCAGCCGGCGCACATCCACCCCGGTCCGGGGCCGCGCGGTCGCAGCGGTGGGGATCGGCGACGAAGGCGCCTCGGTGCGGTTGCCGGCCTTGTCGCGCACGACCACGGTGAACGCGTAGCTGCCGTCTCTGGTGCGGCCGTCGCGGACGCTGCCATCCCACACCCCCGAGCGGCCGCTGCCCCGGAAGCGCCGGACGATCTCCGGCGGCCCGACCACGTTGGTGCGCCACACCCGGAACTCCGGCTGCGCGTTGAGTGGTCCCTGGTAGCGCACGCGCACCCGCCGTGCCCCGCCGCGGACCCCGGGCGAGATCACGTTCGGCCGCACCGCGGCCACCCGCACCCGCGGTGGCCGAGTGTCCACGATGATCTTCTTGATCGAGTCCAGCGGCTGTGCCTGGTCGCGCCGCACCACGCGCAGCCGGTAGCGCCCGTCCGGCACCACGATGCCGTCGTCATCACGGCCATCCCAGCGAAAGCGGTGCTTGGTGTCGCCGGCCAGCCGCCGCTCTGAGAAGAGCTGGCGCACCTGCTTGCCCTCCGAATCCACTATCGCGAAGGACACCTCGGCCGGCTCGGACAGGTCGAAGCCCACCCGGCTGGAGTCGCGCACCCCGTCGTTGTTGGGCGAGATGTGGCGCGGATCGCCGGCGAAGCGAAGCACCACCGGCACCTCGGTCTTGAGCCGCTGGGTGGCGAAGAAGGTGCCCACGGTGCCCAGTACGAGCAGGGCGAATACGACGCGGACCAGGCGGCTCGACTGCACCGGCGCAACGCTATTGGACCCCGGCGGCCAGAATGCCCCCGGCATGCGTGTCCAGCTAGTCGACCCCCCGGCCTACACGCCGCCGTACGACCACTCGCTGGCGGCCGCGCTTGCGCGTGCCGGCGCCGAGGTGGAGCTGCTGACCAGCCGCTACCCCTATGGCGCGGCGCCCGACCAGGGCGGCTACGCGGTGCGCGAGGCCTTCTACCGCCGGGCGACGGCGGGCGACCACGGCACCAGCGTGCGGCGCGCCCTGCGGCTGGCCGAGCACCTGCCCGGAATGCTGGCGGCGCGTGAGGCGTCCGGATTCGACGTGGTGCACTACCAGTGGCTGACGCTCGAGCCGCTGGACGCGCTTCTGCTGGCACGTGGGGCGCCACGCGTGTTCACCGCCCACAACGTGCTGCGGCGCAGCGCGGGCTCGCTGCGCGGCGTACGGCGTGCACTGGCCCGGATGGACGCCGTGGTGGCCCACACCGAGGCCGGCGCCCGCTCCCTGCGCGACGATCTCGGCGTCCCCGGGGAGCGCGTGCACGTTATCCCGCACGGCGCGTTCGACTATCTGGCCCACCAGGAGCGCGAGGACCCGCTGCCGGAGGAGCTGGCCGCCGTGGAGGGTCCGGTGGTGCTGTGCTTCGGCATCCTGCGCCCGTACAAGGGCGTGGACGTGCTGGTGGACGCCTTCCGGGAGATCGAAGGCGCCGAGCTGTGGATCGCCGGCCGGCCGTGGATGGACACCGGGCCCCTGCGCGAGGCCGCCGCCCGCGCCAAGGGAACCGTCCGATTCATCGACCGGTTCCTGCCCGACGCGCAGCTGCCGGCGCTGTTCCGCCGCGCGGACGTGGTCACGCTGCCCTACCGCCGTGTCGACCAGTCGGGCGTGCTCTACACCGCGCTGGCCTTTGGCAAGGCGATGGTGCTGACCGACGTCGGCGGCTTCGGCGAGGTCGCGCGCGTGGACGACGCCGCTGAGCTGGTGCCGCCCGGGGACCCGGTAGCCCTGCGCAAGGCGCTCGCCGGCCTGCTGGCCGATCCGGCACGGCGCAACGCCCTGGAGGAGCGCGCGGTGACAGCCGCCGGCGGCCGCTACTCCTGGGACGCCATCGGCCGCCGTACGCTGGAGCTCTACGAGGGGGTGCAGCGGTGAGGGCGATCCTGATGGGCAAGCACAAGCGCTCCGCCGTGGGCGCGCTGGAGCACCTGGTGCAGCGCGGCGTGGAGGTGGTGGCCGTGGTGGCCCCACCCGAGCCCGGCGCCGCCGCCGACAGCCAGCGGCTGGACCGGGCGGCCGAGCGCAGCGGCGTCGAGCTGACCAGCGACGACGAGCTGTACGCCCGCATCGAGCGCGGCGAGCTGGCCGACGTGGACCTGGTGCTCTCCTTCCTGTTCTGGAAGCGGCTTCGGGCGCCGTTGATCGACCTGCCCCGGATCGGCTGTCTGAACTTCCACCCTGCGCCGCTGCCCGACGTGCGCGGCATGGGCGGCTTCAACGTGGCCATCCTGGAGGGATTCGCCGAATGGGGCGTGTCGGGCCACTTCGTGGACCAGGACTTCGACACCGGCGACCTGCTGCGCGTGGACCGCTTCCAGATCGCGCCAGATGCCACGGCGCTGTCGCTGGACATCGAGAGCCAGGCCCGCCTGCTGGCGCTGTTCTGCGACGTCGTGGACATGGCCGTGGACGGCACGGACCTGCCGCGCACGCCGCAGGGCGAGGGCCGCTACGTGACCAAGGACGAGTTCGAGGCCATGCGCCGCGTCCCGCCCGGCGAGGACGCCGAGACGCTGGAGCGGCGCATCAGGGCCTTCTGGTACCCGCCCTACGACGGAGCGACGATCGAGATCGCCGGGCGGACGGTCAGCCTGGTGGACCGGGCGCTGCTCGCCGAGATCGCGAAGGCGAACAAGGAAGCGGGCCGCCTGCCCTGAGCCGCGGCGGCTATTGGGTCTTGTCTTGGCCCGTGACGACGGCGACGGTGGCATCGCCTGCCACGCCCTGGCTCTCCGCGTCGATCGGCTCGCGCTGGGCGATCTTCAGACGCCTGCCCACCTCGGCCGCCTCGCGCTCGGCGCCGGGTGCGTAGAGCACGACCGATTCAGCACGCTGCTGGTCGTTGAAGTTGGTGACCGTGCCCAGGCGGAAGCCCTGGCGCTCGATCTGGTCGCCGATCTGGGCGGCCAGGCCCGGGACTGTGGTGCCGTTGAGCACGGCAACGCGAACGTTTCGCGGGTTGGGCCGGCGCTGGCGGCTGGCCTGATTGCCATCCCCCTGGCTGGTGGTGGTGTTCTGGGCGTTCTGGGACGAACCGCCGCCGGAACTGGCCGGCTCTTCGTCACCGCCCAGGAGCTGGGTCGCACCCAGCACCAGGCCGCCCAGGACCAGCACCCCGGCGGCCACCAGCGCGATTGCGCGGCCACGGGAGGCGAACACGCCCTGTCCGTTACCCCCGTCGGCGGTGGCCCGGCCGCCGGGGCGGCTGTGGGCGTAAGGGGGAAGGATCGAACCGCCGCCACCGGAGCTCGCGGCCGAGGCCGCCGGCGAGGGCGTGCCCGCGGCGGGCACGGGTGCACCCGGGGCGATCGGGCGTGATGCAGCCGGCGTGGCCGGGCGCGGGGCTACGGCCGGCTCGCCTGCCCCCCGCAACGGGGGGTCGCCGGTGTCGTCCCAGTGCGCCTCGGGGTCGGCCACATCGCGCTCGCCCGTGTCCTCCCAGTCACCGTCGTCGTCGAGCGCGTCGTCCTCCTCGGACACCTGGTCCTGATCACCGGTGTCGTCGAAGTCCTCCTCGAGCTCGTCCTCATCGTCCTCACCCGGCGGTGGCGGCGGTGGGTGGACCGCGGTGTCCTGGGACAGGGTGCTGTTGCCTGCCCCTTCCTGGCCCTCGCCCGCCTTGGCGGCGGCATCTGCGCGGGCGGCGGGCGTGGCCGCGGCGGGCCCGACAGCCGTTGCGGGCGCGGCGCCGGCCGCAGCTGCCCTGGCTCCCGCGGGGGCCGGCGGGACCGGCTTGGCCCCCGGCGTGACCGGCGGGCGGGCCGCGGCGGGAGCGCCTGGCGCTGCCTGTCCGGGGGCGCGCGGCACGGGCTTGGCCGTCACGGGCTTGGCCGTCACGCCCTGCACGCCGGTGGTCTCGGGCGCGCGCTCGGGGGCGCGCCCCGCCCATTCGCGCAGCCGCTTCACATCGCGGGCCTGCGAGAAGTACAGGACGGACAGCACGGCCAGGCCCAGAACTGCGGCGAGGCCGGCGTAGGAGCCGATCTCTTGGAGGATCTCCATCTAAGAAGGTGTGAAGGGTAACCGCGCTACCGGGGGTCCGGCACGCCGCTCTGCTCCGCATCGGGAGCGTAGTGCACAGTCAGCGACCGTTCGGCCGACATCTGGGCCACCGCATCGGCCAGCGCCGAGGCGTCGCCGCTCCAGACCAGATCCTCGATACGGGCGAACGCGTCCTCGACCCAGGAGGCGTCCAGGCGCGGGCGCACGGCCGCCACGATCCGGTCCGCGGGAGTGGGCTCGGGCCGCTCACCGGGCTCGAACAGCTCCTCGTGGATCTTCTCCCCCGGGCGCCTGCCCACCACGTCGATGGCGATGTCCACGTCGGGCTCCTTGCCCGACAGCCGGATCATGTTGCGCGCCAGGTCCACGATCTTGACCGGGTCGCCCATCTCGAGGACGAAGGTGGAGGAGCGCGGTTGCGCGTTCGACTCCCCCTTCCGTGAGCCCGAAGGCATGGGCACCAGGTCGGCCGCGCGGATGATCAGCTGCACCGCCTCGGGAATGGTCATGAAGTAGCGCGTCATCTCCTCGTCGGTGACCGTGACCGGCCCGCCGGCGGCGATCTGGCTGCGGAAGATCGGCACCACCGACCCGGACGAGCCCAGCACGTTGCCGAACCGCACCGAGGCGTAGCGCGTGTCGCGGTAGCGGTTCTGGGCGGCCTCAACGGCCCACTCGGCCAGCGCCTTCGATGCGCCCATGACCGTCGCGGGCGACACCGCCTTGTCGGTGGACACCAGCACGAACCGCTCCACGCCGGCCTCGCCCGCCGCGGCGGCGACGATCCGGGTGGCCACCGCGTTGTTGCGCACGGCCTCGACCGGGTTCTCCTCCATCAGGCCCACGTGCTTGTAGGCAGCCGCATGGAAGACCACCGACGGCCGCTCGTCGGCGAACAGCTCCTGCATCCGCGTGGCGTCCTTGCAGTCGGCCAAGACCGCGGCCAGGGAGCCGAAGTGCTGGTCGTCCTCCAGGTGGCGGCGGATCTCGAACAGGTTGTTCTCGGCGTGGTCGACCAGGATCAGCCGGCGCGGCTTGACCCGGGCGATCTGGCGGCACAGCTCGGCGCCGATCGAGCCGCCGGCGCCCGTGACCACCACCACGCGGTCGCGCAGGTAGGCGCCCGTGGTCTCCACGTCGGCCTGCACCGGCTCGCGGCCGAGGATGTCCTCGACCTGCACCTCGCGCACCTGTCGCAGCAGGTTCGAGCCGCGCGAGAGCAGCTCGAAAACCGTGGGCAACGTGCGCACGGGGATGTCGCGCTCGCGGCATGCGGTGACCACCTTCAGCCTGAGCTCGCCGGGCGCGGACGGGATGGCGATGACCACCTCGTCGGGCTTGGTGTCGTCCAGTATCCGGGGCAGCTCGGCGGTGGTGCCGAAGACGCGGTGGCCGGCCACCAGCATCCCGTTCTTGCGTGGGTCGTCGTCCACGAAACCGATGACCGCGCTGGACAGCTCGGGGTTGCGGCGCAGCTCCAGCGCCACCTGCTGGCCGCCGTTGCCCGCGCCCACGATCAGCACCTCGGTATCGGCGCGTTGTACCAGCGGCTGGCGCATCGGCCGCTCGACCACCGCGCGCACCAGGAAGCGCGCGCCACCGACCAGCGCCAGCGTGATCAGGAAATCCAGCGCCATCACTCCGCGGGGCGGGTCGGAGACGCCGAAGGGCAACAGGAACAGGCCCACGATGAGGACGAAGCTGGCCACCACCACGGCCTTGACGATGGACTCGAAGTCCGCCTGGTCGACGAACCGCCACAGCTTGGAGTACAGCCCGAACGCGGCAAACAGAGCCACCTTGAGCACCACCACGAACCCGACCGTGACCGCCAGCAGCTCCTGGTAGCGCTCGGGAATGCCCGCGTCGAAGCGCAGCGCGAACGCCAGGTAGTAGGCCAGGGCGACCAGGCAGGCGTCCACCCCCACCTGTCCAAGGCGGCGCGCGGCGACCGACGATGTGATCCGTTTGCTCACTGTTATGGCCTGGGTAGCAGCAGTTTGGCCAAATCGGCCGGGTCCCGGCGGATCCGGTCCCCGCCGTGCATCTGCCGCTTGATTACCTGAATCTGGTCGGGGTCCTGCAGGCGACGGAGGCGGCCGTCGGAGAGCAGGCGCTCATCCACAGCGCCCAACTTGCCCTCGAACGTGGTGAACACCGGGGCTCCCAGTGCCACCGCCTCGCGGTTCATGGTACCGCCGGCGGACACCACGAGGTCGCTGAACGCGATCAGGCTCTGGGCGTCGATGGCGTGCTCGGGCACGATCAGGCCATCGCGGCCCGCCAGCTCGGCGCGTTGCTCGGCGGTCCGGGGCAGCACCACCGTCTGCGCGGACTCCGCCAGTCGGTCCAGAACGGTGGCGAACAGCGGGTTCTCGAACCGGTGGTAGAGGGAGACCGCGGGCGGTGTTCGCACCACCGCGATCGGCTCCGATGCGTCCAGCCCCAGTTCGTCCAGCACGGCGCGGTCGGCCTCGAAATCGGCCAGGTAGTACTCCTCCTTCAGCCCCGGATAGCTACGCACCTTCCCCTTGGCCCCATAGGCATCCAGCCGCTCAGGCGGGATGGCGTCGGGCACCACGACCGCCTTGGCCAGCCGGCAGTTCACGTTGTGCTGGACCTTCGCCCACTCGTAGTCGAAGGCGGTGGCGCTGGGGATGCGCAGCAGGGCGGCGGCCACGCTGACGTCGTTGGAGCCGTGGCCCATGGCCGCGTCGAACTTGCGCGGCCGCGCCCAGCGTGCCAGGGCGGTGCTGCGCGACGCCAGGCCGAGGCCCTTGCTGGCCAGCTTGCCGCCACGGTGGCGGCCCACCGCCGTGTGCTCCATGCCGAACCGCTGGCACAGCTCAAGCGTCTGGGCAAAGTCCCGCGCGGTGACCTGCACCTCATGGCCCTGGGTCCGCATCGCATCGATTACCGGCCGCATGACCAGCACGTGCGGGGAGTTGGTCAGGTCGACCCAGACGCGCACGCCGCCACCACCTCGGCCACCGCGTCGTCGGGCAGGCCGGTGCCCATCGGCAGCGCCACGCCGGTGCGGGCCGCCTCTTCGGTTCCAGGCAGGTCCGGCGTCTCGGCCGCGAAGCGGGCCATGGCCGGCTGGCGGTGCGCGGGCACGCGGTAGTAGGCACGGGCGCCGACGCCGGCATCGCTCAGCGCAGCCACCAGCTCGTCCGCGCGCGGGTGGCGACCCACGTACAGGTGGTACACGTGCTCGGCACCCTCCACCGGCTCGGGCAGCGACAGGTGCTCGCCGAGGCCTGCGGCTTCGTAGGCCTCGGCGACTGCGCGGCGGGCAGCGTTCCAGCCGTCCAGCTCGGGCAGCAGCACGCGCAGCGCCGCGGCCTGCAGCTCGTCCAGGCGCGAGTTGTAGCCCACCTCCAGGAAGGTCTGCTTGTCATCGGAGCCGTGGAAGCGCAGCCGCCGCGCCAGCTTGGCCACACCGTCGTCGTCGGTGACGACCGCGCCGCCGTCGCCCAGGCAGGGCAGGTTCTTGGACGGGAAGAAGGAGAAGGTGGCGGCGTCCCCAAGCGCGCCCGCCATCGCGCCGCCCAGCTTGGCCCCGGCGGCCTGCGCCGCGTCCTCGAGCACCGGCAGCCCGAGCTCCCGGATCTGGGCCACCGGTGCCACGTTGCCGAAGAGGTGCACTGCGATCACGGCCTTGGTACGCGGCGTCAGCGCCGCCCGCACGGTTGCGGCCGTCACACAGAAGGTGCTCGGGTCGACGTCGCAGAACACCGGCACCGCACCCACGTTCGCCGTCGCCTCGGCTGTGGCGTAGAACGTATAGGAGGGCAGCACTACCTCGTCACCGGGGCCCACCCCCAGCGCCCGCAGCGCCACGGCCAGGGCGTCGGTTCCGTTGGCCACACCGATGCAGTGGCGTACGCCCAGGTAGTCGGCGAACTCACGCTCGAACGCCTCCACCTCCGGGCCCAGGATGTAGCGCCCGTCGTGCACCACCTCGGCCAGACGCTCGGTCAGCAGCGGCTTGTAACGGTCCAGCGAGGAGGCGAACAGCGGTACTGGCATGACTGGCTACCCTACTTCGCCGTGCCGACCCTGCTCGCTTCGATAACCGACCCCATCGTGAACTTCGCCGTGGATGTGGTCGACAAGCTCGGCCTGCTCGGCGTGTTCGTGCTGATGACGCTCGAATCGGCCTGCATCCCGGTGCCCAGCGAGGCCACGATGCTGTTCGCCGGCTTCAACGTCTCCGACGGCGAGTACTCGCTGTTCGCCGCGGTCGCCGTAGGCTCGATCGCCAACCTGGTGGGGTCCTGGATCGCATACGCGATCGGGTACTACGGCCGGATCGACATCCTCGAGAAGCACGGCAAGAAGCTGCACATCAAGAAGAGCCACCTGGAGTTGGCCGACCGCTGGTTCGAGCGCCACGGCGACGCCACCGTGTTCTTCACCCGGATGCTCCCCATCATCCGCACGTTCATCTCGCTCCCGGCCGGCGTCGCGAAGATGCCGTTCTGGCGCTTCTCGGTGCTGACGCTGGCCGGCTGCGTCCCGTGGGTGTTCATGCTTACGTTCATCGGCAAGGAGGCCGGCGACAACTGGGAGCAGTGGAAGGACTCGCTTCACTACGTGGACTACGCAGTGGCCGCGACCATCGTGATCGGGGTGGCCTACCTGGTCATCCGGCGCTGGCGCCGGCCGCCGCCGGACGCCGCGGCCGAGAGCGCCTGAGCGACCCCTACGAGGCGTTAGCGCCTACGGCAGATCGGACCTATGTTGGACCGATCCGCCCCACTAGCCCCCAGCGCGCGACCCCATCCGCGGCTGGCGCATCCTCGCGGCTGCCTGGCACCGCCGACCGCGCCAGCGCCAACCCCCTCGACTTGGTTGCTGATCACCTGCGCCGCCACCCGCGCGTGGACGGCGGGGTGTTCATGACCGTCGACGAAGGCCGGCGGCGTGTGCTCCCGGCGGTGTCGTGGTTCGCCTCGCCCGTACTGGCCGAGATCATGTCCCACGTGCTGGAGCGTCCCTACGCGCGCTCCAACCCCGGGTTCACCGAGGCGGCGATCGAGCGCGGGCGGCCGCTCTTCCTGCCGCGCGTCGAGGACTGGGAGGCGGCGCCGTCGCTGCGCAGGCAGCTGGACCGGGCGGGCACGCAGGCCGGCGTGGACCTTTGGAGCGCGCTCTCGCGGGCGTCGCTGATCGCCTGCCCCGTACGTGACTCGCTGGGCCGGATCGTCGGCACGCTCGAGGTGGCCTCGTTCAACCCCGACCGCCCGCTGACCCGGGAGGACCTGGGCGACGTCGCGGTCATGGCCGACCTGGCCTCGCTGGCCCACGAGCGGTCCAGCTGGATCCGGCAGGAGACCTCGCGCTCGCGGATCGAGCTCGTGCTCAAGCGCGCCGCCGCCGATGTGTCCGGTTCGCTGGAGACCGAGGAGGTGCTCCGCCACCTGGCCGAACACGCGCTGCCGGCCGTGAACGCCGACCGCGCCGTGGTGTTCCGGATGCTGCCCAGCGGCGAGCTCGGGCGCGCGGCGAGCGCCCCAGCCGGCTCGGACGAGCCGCCGATCGACTCCGCCCAGGTCGTCCACGTGGCCCAGACGCGTACCTCGGCCACCTTCGCGGAGGCGGTGGCCTCCGCCCACGTACCGCTGGTGCTCGGGCCGCGCCTGTTCGGCGTGCTGTCGGTGGCGCGCGCCGACGGGCCCTTCACCGAGGACGAGCTGGAGATCCTGCTGCGGCTGGCCCGCAGCTCGGTCGGCGCCATCGTGAACGCCGCCCATTTCGAGCAGGAGCGCAATGTGGCGCGGGCACTCACACGCGGGTTCGTGCCCGACTCGCCGCCCGATGTGGGGGACTACGAGCTGGCCGCGCTGTACGAGCCCGCCGGCGGGGAGGCTGCCGGTGGCGACGTGTACGGGCTCTGGACCCGGCCCAGCGGCGACCTGGCGCTGCTGATCGGCGACGTGGCCGGCAAGGGCGCCGCCGCCGCCGGCTCCAGCGCCATGACCCGCTTCTTCGTGGAGGCGCTCAGCTGGGACGGCGCCGAGCCCGGCGAAGTGCTGACCCGGACCGGCGCGATGCTGCGCGCGCGTCTGCCGGCCGACACTTTCGTGACCGCGTTCATGGCCATCCTGCGCGAGGGCGAACTGCGCTACGCCAACGCCGGCCACCTGCCCCCGCTGCTGATGCGCGCCGGGGGCGAGACCGCGCCGGTGCAGGCGCGCGGACTGCCACTGGGAATCGACGCCGACGCGGAGTACGAGGAGCACACGCTGGCACTCGAGCCGGGCGACCTGCTGTACGCCTACACGGACGGGCTGACCGAGGCCCGCCGCCACGGCGAGATGCTCGGCGAGGTCCGGCTGACCGAGGCGCTGGACGCCCAGCGCGGCGCCGGCGGGTCGGTCGAGGAGCTGATCGGCGCCGTGCACGAGGCAGTCCGTGGCTGGGCCGGGATCCTGGTGGATGACTCCACCGCGCTGGCCGTACGCCGACGCTAGGCCTCCCGCTGATTGAATCCGGATCGTGAGCGACTCCGCATACGCGCGCGCCGGTGTGGACACCGGCCAGGCCGGCGCGGGGGTCGACGCGCTGGTCGGGGTTCTCAAGACCATCGACTCCGGCCGCCAGAGCCGGGCGCTGCTGGGATCGGGTCACTACGCCAACGTGCTTCGCCTGGCCGGCGACACTGGCCTGGCCCTGTCCACTGACGGTGTGGGCACCAAGCTCATCGTGGCCGAGCAGATGGGCCGTTACGACACCGTCGGCATCGATTGCATCGCCATGAACGTGAACGACGTGATCTGCGTGGGCGCCGACCCGATCGCGGTCCTCGACTACGTGGCCGTCGAGCAGGCCGACCCGCGGCTGCTGGAGGCCGTGGGCGTGGGCCTCAAGGCCGGTGCCGAGGACGCCGGGGTCGAGATCCCGGGGGGCGAGCTGGCGGTGGTGCCCGAGCTCATCCGCGGCCATCCGTCGCCAGGCGGCATCGATCTGGTGGGCATGTGCGTCGGACTCGTGGACATCCCGCGGATCGTCACCGGGGCATCCGTGCGCCCGGGCGACGCCGTCGTCGGCCTGCCCGCCAGCGGGGTGCATTCCAACGGCTTCACGCTCGCGCGCCGGGCGCTGACGGAGCTGGGCGAGGCCCCACCCGAACTGGGTGGCCTGTCGGTGGGCGAGGCCCTCCTGGCGCCCACGGTGATCTACGTGCGCGCCACGCGCGACCTGCTGGCCTCCGGCCTGGACGTGCGCGGGCTCGCTCACATCACCGGCGACGGGCTGCTGAACCTGCTGCGGCTGGAGGCGGTGGTGGGCTACCGGGTCGACTCGCCGCTGCCGGTGCCGCCCATCTTCGACCTGATCGCCGCGCGCTCGGGCACCGCGCCGGGCGAGATGCACGAGGTGTTCAACATGGGTTGCGGCTTCTGCGTCGTCGTTCCAGCCGACCAGGCCGATGACGCCGTGGCCCTGCTGTCAGAGCGTCATCCGGGCACGGCCGTGATCGGCTCGGCCACCGACGCCGCCGGCCTCGTGGAGGTGCCGGGCGACGGGCTGGCCGGTCGAGCGGGCCAGGGGTTCGGCCCGGCGTAGGGCGCACCTTTTCATCGTCCGCGGTGGCGCAAGCGGAACTGCTTGGCTGGGTAGGGCGGCGGGTGCCGTTTCGTCACCTTCGTAACGCTCCCGTGACGCGCGACCGCTCCCGCATGGCCTGCGCGCTAGTAGAGGGTTACGGAACGGCGACAGCCGTATCCCGGCGGCAACGCTCCCGCCCTTACCCAGCCAGCCGTTTCGCCTCACCCGCCGCGGGCGTCCCACGGGAGACCGACCCGCCGCGCAGGCACAGCCCTCCGCCCGCCGAACCCTCACAATGAGACCAGCGTGATCGGCACCCTCCTCAACGAACGCTTCCGCCTGGAGGAAAAGATCGGATCCGGCGGGATGTCGACCGTCTACCGGGCCTGGGACCCCACCCTGGAGCGGTGGGTGGCCATCAAGCTCATGCACCGGGACATCTCGGAGGAGCCCGACCAGCTGGAGCGGTTCCGGCGCGAGGCACGTGCGGTCGCCCGGCTCTCGCACCCTCACGTGGTCACGGTGATCGACTTCGGCGAGGACGAGGGCACTCCCTACATCGTGCTCGAGTACGTGGAGGGCGAGACGCTCAAGGAGCGGATCAGGCGCATGGGCCGGCTGCCGGTGGCCGAGGCGGTGGCGTACGGGATCGAGATCGGCCGCGCGCTCACCTGCGCCCACACGGCCCACCTGGTGCACAGGGACGTCAAGCCCCAGAACGTGCTGATCGACATGGAAGGGCGGGCCAAGGTCACCGACTTCGGCATCGCACGGTCGCTGGAGGTAGACGTGCCCGGCCTGACCGCGGACGGAAGGGTGCTGGGCACGACCGACTACGTCTCGCCCGAACAGGCGCTGGGCAAGGAGGTGACCGAGCAGTCCGACGTGTACTCGCTGGGCATCGTGCTGTTCGAGATGCTCACCGGCGAGGTGCCGTTCCGGGCGGAGAGCCAGGTGGCGGTGGCCATGCAGCACGTCAAGGAGCCGCTGCCCGACGTTCAGCGGGTGCGCCCGGAGGCATCGGCCGCGCTGGCCTCGGTGGTCGATCACGCGACGGCAAAGGAGCTGGGCAATCGTTACGCCACGGCCGCGGACCTGACCAAGGACCTGGAGGAGGTGCTGGCCATCGAGGTGGCGCGCGCCGGCGAGGCGGGCTCGGAGGCCACCACCGTGCTGCGAGCGCTGCCCAGCGACACGAAGGGGTTCGTGCCGGTGCGCCTGCGCAATCCACGCCGCTGGCTGCTGTCGGTGCTGGCCGTGCTGATCCTGGCCGCAGGCGTGGTGGCCTTCTTCGCCTCGCGGACCGAGAAGGGCGCCGGACCGCCGGCGACCGCCAGGCCAGCAGGACTGACGGTCGTGCCCCTGGGCTCCAGCGCGGCGAACGACTACGACCCCGAGGGCGACGGGAACGAGTCGCCCGATTCGCCCCAGAACGTACTGGACGGCAACCCCTCGACCCAGTGGGACACCGAGCGCTACGACAGCGGCCTGGAGGGCGTGGGCAAGGCTGGCGTGGGGCTGTTCGTGGACGCGGGCCGGCCGGTGGAAGCCCGGGCGATGAAGGTCACCACGTCGACCCCCGGCTTCACGGCAGCCGTCTACGGGTCGAACGACGTGCCCGACGGCATCGGCGGCTGGACGCGTGTGAGCCGGCCCGCGCGCGTGGCCGAGGACCAGACCATCCGCTTCGACCAGCCCGGGCGCTACCGCCGCTACCTGCTGTGGATAACCAAGCTGCCCGAGGGCAACAAGGCCGCCCTGCAAGAGGTGAATCTCTACCGCTAGAAGCGGTAGCCGCGCTCGCGCCGGTGGCGCTCGACGGCCAGCTCCAGCAACCGGTCCAGCAGCGGGCCGTAGCCCAACCCGGTGGCCTCCCACAGCTTGGCGTACACGCTGGTGGCGGTGAAGCCGGGCATGGTGTTCAGCTCGTTGACAAGAACGCGCCCTTCGCCCCCCGGGTCCTCCACGAAGAAGTCGCACCGCGCCAGGCCGGCGCAGTCGGCGCGACGGAACGCGTCGACGGCGAGCGCCCGGACGCGCTCGCGCACCGGCCCGGCCAGCCGCGCCGGGGCCACCAGCTCCATGCCCCCCGATCGGTACTTGGCGTCGTAGTCGTACCACTCGGCGTTGAGCACGATCTCGCCCGGCACCGAGGCCTCGGGCTCGAGGTTGCCCAGCACCGAGCACTCCACCTCCATGCCCTCGGACATGGCCTCGACCACCACCAGAGGGTCGTGCTCGAACGCCGCCGCCAGCGCGGCCGGCAGATCGGCCGCCGAGCTGACCTTGGAGATCCCGACGGACGAACCCATGCGCGCGGGCTTGACGAACACGGGCAGTCCCAGCCTGGTCAGCGCGGCCGGATCGTCGCCCTCGCGCATGCCCACATAGGCCACCTGCGGCAGCCCGGCGGCCGCGATGAGCTCCTTGAACAGGAGCTTGTCCATGCACACCGCCGACGACATGACCCCGGCCCCCACGTAGGCCACGTCCAGAGCCTCGAGCAGCCCCTGCACCACGCCGTCTTCGCCGTACGCGCCGTGCAGCGCGGGAAACGCGACATCGCAGCCCAGCAGCCCGCCCCCCGGGGTGAGCGCCACGGAGTCGCCGCCCACGCTCCAGCCGCCGCGGCGGTCGATGCGCACGTCGACTGGCTCGTGTCCCGCGCCCGTGAGCCCCTCCCGCACCGCCTCGGCGGACGCCAGCGAGATCTCGTGCTCGCTGGAGCGCCCGCCCGCCAGCACGGCAACCTTCACGGAGTGGGCTCCGGGGTCGTGGTCTGGGGGGTGGTACTCGGGGGCTCGTCGGGGGGCACGAACTCGCCCACCACGATGATCACCGACGCGCCCTCGTCCACGTCCTGGCCGGATGAGGGGCGCTGGTCGATCACCTGGCCGTCGTCGCCCTCGGTGGTGGTGGAGCGGCGGCGCACGGTCACGCCGAGGCCCTCGGCGCGCAGCACTCGGCGAGCGTCCGCCAACGGGAGGCCCGTCACGTTGGGTACCTCGGTCTGCTGCTGGCCGCGCGAGACCACGATCGTGACCTCGTCGTCGCGCTGCGCGTTCGCGCCGGCGGACGGGCTCTGGCTGATGACCTCGTTCTCCGGCGCGTCGGAGTCGCGCTGCTCCACGTTTACCTCCAGCCGCGCGCGCGTCAGCCGTGTCTCGGCCGCCTCACGCGTCAGGCCGACCACGTCGGGGACCTTGATCCGGGCCGGGCCCGAGCTGATGAACAGGCGCACGCGCGAGCCGCGCTCGACCGACGTGCCCTCGCTGGGCGACGTACGTATGGCGAAGCCCTTGCGCACCGAACCGGAGGCCGCGGTGTCGGCCGTGACCTCCAGCCCCTGTTTCTGCAGCTCCCGGATGGCCAGCTGGCGCGATGTGTTGCGGACCGAGGGCACGCGAACGTTCCCCGGGCCGCGCGAGACGATCAGCTTGATCGTGTCCGAGGCCGCCGCGGGCTCGCCCGCGTCGGGGTCCTGGCGCAGCACGGTGTCCACCTCCGCGTTGCTGCGCTCGCGCTCCACCTGGACCTTCTCGAAGCCGTCCCGCTCAAGCCGGTCGCGCGCCTTGCTCAGCGACAGGCCGACGACCTTGGGCACCGCCGTCTGCTCGGGCCGCGTGAAGGCGTAGGCCATGATGCCGATCAGCAGCAGCACCAGGGCGCCGATCAGCCACGGCAGCCAGCGGCGCTTCTTCTCGTCGTCCTCGTCGCCGGTGTCGACCGGCACGGGGGCCACCGCGACGGCGGCGAAGTCCTTGGTGCCGTTGTCGCCCTCGCCGGCGCCCAGCGCCTCCACGTAGGACTTGCAGGCCTCCAGCGCATCGGCGAAGTCCGCTGCGCTCTGCCAGCGGGCCGCCGGCTCCTTGGCCAGCGCACCCATGACCACGGCCTCCAGGTTCGGCTCGAGCGACACGCCGTGCTCTGACATCGGCGGCGGGTTGTCCGAGAGATGCTTGAGGGCGATCGACACCGCGCTGTCGCCCTCGAACGGCAGCTTGCCGGTGAGCATCTCGTACAGCATCACGCCGATCGAGTAGACGTCGGACGTGGCGGTCACGGCGTGGCCCTGTGCCTGCTCGGGCGACAGGTACTGGGCCGTGCCCATGATCGACCCGGTCTCGGTCATCTCCGACGCCCCCGCGCGGGCAATGCCGAAGTCGGTGACCTTGGCCTGGTCCTCGGCGTCCACGATCACGTTGTGGGGCTTGAAGTCGCGGTGGATCACGCCGCGCTTGTGGGCGAACTCGGCGGCTTGCAGGATCTGGCGGCCCAGCTCGATCACCCGCAGCTGGTCCAGCGGCGCCTCCGCGGTCACGATGTCCTTGAGCGTGCGCCCTTCGAGCAGCTCCATCGCGATGTAGTAGGTGCCCTCGTGCTCGCCGCGGTCGTAGACGCCGACCACGTGCGGGTGCTGCAGGCCGGCGGCGGCGCGGGCCTCGCGCCGGAACCGCTCTACGAACTCGGCGTCCTGGGCGAAGCGCCTGTGCAGGATCTTCAGCGCCACCTCGCGGCCCAGGTGGGTGTCCTCGGCGCGGTAGACGTCCGCCATGCCGCCGGAGCCGATCCGGTCGACGATCTTGTAGCGCCCGTCCACCACGGTGTCGGTGGCCACGTCGCTCACCGCACACCCCCCGGGCCAAGCAGCGCCTCGAGCACCTGCTTGGCCAGCGGCGCGGCGTCCGTGCCGCCCTGGCCCTGGGTGCGCTCGATGGTCACGGCCACGGCCATCTTGGGGCTGTCCAGCGGGGCGAAGCCGATGAACCAAGCCTGGTTGGCGGTGGCGTTGTCCACCTCGGCGGTACCGGTCTTACCGCCCACGCGCGCGCCGGACAACGCAGCGGAGGTGCCGGTGCCCTCCTCCACCACGTTGCCCATCATCTGCGCCAGCTGGCCCGCGGCCTCCTCGGACATCACGCGCGCCTGCAGCGTGGGGCGGATCTGCTCGGCTCGGCCGTCCTTGGCCACGATCCGCTCCGTCAGGCGCGGACGCATCAGGCGGCCCTTGTTTCCCACCGCGCCGGCCACCTGGGCCATCTGCAGCGGCGTGACCTGGATCTCGCCCTCCTCGCCGCCCTGGCCGATGGCCACACGGCCCACGTCGAAGCCATCGTCGCCATCCAGCAGCCGGCCCTTGCTGTTGCGCACCCCGCTCGGGAACATCTGGCCGTCGGGGTAGTCCAGCTCGGGGTCCAGGTTGAAGCCGAAGCGGCCCATGTACTCCTCGAGGGTCTTGCGCCCGATGTTCTCGCCCACCTGAGCCCAGACCGTGTTCACCGAGTTGGTCAGCGCGTCGGTCAGGCTGATCGAGCCGAAGTCCTGGCCGCCCGAGTTGGCCAGCGGGACGCCGCTGACCGTCCGCGGCGACGAGCCGTCGAGCACCGACTGCGGGGTGTACTTGCCGGTGTCCAGGGCCGCGGCCGCGGTGACGACCTTGAAGGTGGAGCCGGGCGGGTAGCTGGACTGCGTCGCGCGGTTGAACAGCGGCTTGTTGTCGTCGGTGCTCAACCGCGAGAAGTCGCGCGGCACCTCATTGGGGTCGTACTCGGGCACGCTGACCATGACCCGCACGCGGCCGGTCTGCGGCTCCATCGCCACGATCGAGCCCTTGCGCCCGCCCAGCGCCTGCAGGGCGGCGCGCTGACCGTCCGGGTCAAGCGTGGTGGTCACGTCCTTGCCCTCGCGGTCCTGGCTCTGCAGCTGGCTGAAGATCGTGCCGAACTCGCCCTCCTCGCCCGTGAGGGCGGCGTTGCGCGAACGCTCCAGGCCCACCCGGCCCTTGGACACGAACGAGTAGCCGACGGCGTGTGAGAACAGCCCTCCGGCCGGATAGGTGCGCCGATAGATGCGATTGTTGCCCGAGCCGCTGCCCACGCTGCGCGCCAGCACCTGGCCGTTGGCGGCCTTGACCAGCCCGCGCGGGATCTGCTGCTCCTCGATCAATGGACGGCGGTTCTTCTCGTTGTCCTTCAGCGCCTCGGCGCCGAACACCGACCACTGCGACGTGAAGCCGATCAGGACGGCGAACAGGACCATCGACAGCGCGAACAGCTGCGCGATCTGCTTGTTCACACCAGCCCCCCCTGACGCTGCAACCGGTCGCGGCGGGCGTGGTCGGAGACGATCAGCAGAAGGGCCAGCAGCATCATGTTCGCCACGATCGAGCTACCACCGTAGGAGACGAACGGCATCGTCACGCCGGTCAGCGGGATGACCTTGGTCACGCCCCCCACGATCACGAACACCTGAAGCGCGAACACCGCGCTCAGGCCCGCGGCCAGCAACTTGGAGAACCCGTCGCCGGCGATCATGGCCGTCTTGAACCCGCGCGCCGCGAACAGTAGATAGACCAGCAAAAGGCCGGAGGCGCCGAAGAGGCCTATCTCGTCCACGATGACCGCGTAGATCAGGTCGGTGTGGGCGGCCGGCAGGATGTTCTGGCCGGTGCCGGGTAACTCCAGGAGCGCCTGGCCGAAGCCCCGGCCGAACAGGCCGCCGTCCGCTTGGGCGAACAGCGATTGGGCGATCTGGTAGCCGCCGCCGACCTCGTCGTAGATCTTCGAGTCGAACGGGTCCTGCCAGACCTCGATCCGCTGCTGCACGTGGCTCACGGTGCTTGCGAAGTAGGTGGCGCCGCCCAGGAACATCGTCGCGCCCACCCCCACCAGCGACAGCCTGGCCGTGGCCACGTACAGCAGCGCCAGGAAGCCGCCGAAGAACATCAGCGAGCTGCCCAGGTCGCGGATGAACAGCAGCATGAACATGGCGACGCCCCACACCAGCAGCAGCGGGCCGAAGTGCTTGAGCGACGGCCGCTCGCGCAGGAGGGCGACCGCGGAAGCCACGAAGATCGCCAGCAGGACGCTCTCGGCCGGGGGCAGCGCCAGCGCCAGCACCACCAGCAACACGAAGGCCGCGGGCAGGCCGATCGACAGGGCCTGCTGCGCGGGGGTAAGCGGCGTCAGCCGCTCACGCACCAGCACGTCCCCGGTGTCCCGGAGGTAGCTGGCCAGGAAGATGATGATCGCGATCTTGGCGAACTCTGCGGGCTGGAAGGCGATCGGGCCCAGCTTCACGTTCAGGAACGCGCCGTTCACCTGCTGCCCGAGACCCGGCACGCGCGGCATCAGCAGCAGCGCGATGCCGGCGGCGGCGATGGTGTAGCGGTAGCGCTCCAGCACCGCGTGGTCGCGCAGGAACACGATCGTGGCCGCGAACACGATCAGGCCGAACACGAACCACTGTGCCTGCTCGCGCGCGAGCTCGGCGTCGATCCGGTAGATCACCACCAGGCCGATCGCCGCCAGCGTCGCAGCCAGCGGGAACAGGTACGGGTCGGCGTCCGGGAGCCGGGCACGTATGAACAGGTGCGCGACCAGGCACAGTCCCAGGAACACCAGCCCGTAGGTCAGCGTGCCCGCCTTGACCTCGTCCAGCGCGGCGCCAGGCGGGCCGCCCTCGCCCTGCGCCAGCAGCACGGCGGCGAACCCGGCGCTGACGATCAGCGCGACCGGGATCAGGCCCAGCATCTCTCTGGTGCGTGCGCTCACTGGTCGCTGCCGGTATCGAGGGTGCCGCGCTCGAGCTGGCGCACCAGGTCCTCGGCGTCGGGCTTGCTGCGCCACTCGTGGTCCAGCAGGCGCTCGCGGCGCGCTCGCGCAACCGACCGCGCGGGAACGCTGGAGGCGTACTGCTCGCTGTACAGGTCCAGGCCCAGCGGCAGCTCGTAGGGCACACCCCGGTAGATCGTGACCAGGCCGGCGTCGTCGGTGCCCAGGAAGTAGACGCGACGCACGCCCATGTAGGCGCCGACAGCCACCACCGCGGCCACCAGCAGGCTGACGACCACCACGAGGGCGCGCCTGCCGCGCGAGCGGCGGGCATGAGTCGGCAGGCCCTTGGCGGCGGGCGGGCGGGAGCCGGTCGCCGGCGCCCTGGCCGCGGCGCGCTCCTGCTCACGCACCGCGGTATGCACGTCGTCCGCGGTCAGGCCCTGGTGGATCGTTTCCGACCCGGACAAGGTTTCGTCGGCCGCCGGCGCACTGCCGCCTGCCCCCCGTGATGGGGGGTCGCCTTCCTCCAGGCGGAACAGCACCACGGTGATGTTGTCCTTGCCACCGCTCTGGTTCGCGGCCTTGACCAGCGCCCTGGCAGCGTCGTCCAGGGTGTCGGCGCCGCGCAGGATGCCCTCCATGTCGGCGTCGGAGATCATGCCCGTCAAGCCGTCCGAGCACAGCACGTAGACGTCGCCCGCGCGGGCGGTATGCGTGTGCGCGTCCACCTCCACGTCGGCCTCGGGCCCCAGCGCGCGGGTGATGATCGAGCGCTGCGGGTGGTTCTCGGCGGCCTCCGCGGTCAGCTGCCCGCTGCGTTGCAGCTCTGCCACCAGCGAGTGGTCGTGCGTCAGCTGCTCCAGCTTGCCGTCGCGCAACCGGTAGGCGCGGCTGTCGCCCACGTGGCCGATGCTGACCCCCTCGCTCCACACCATCGCGGCTGTCAGCGTGGTGCCCATGCCGCGTCGCGAGGCGTCGGACTGGGACATCTCGAAGATCTGCCGGTTGGCCTCGCGTGTGAGCTCGGTGAGCAACTGCTCGGGCCGGTCGCCCTCACCGGTCACGTGCTCGAACACGTCAGCGGCCGTGCGCGAGGCCACCTCGCCCGCCTGCGCGCCACCCATGCCGTCGGCCACCGCGAACAGCGGCGCGGCGATCACGTAGTTGTCCTCGTTCGCGTCGCGCTGACGCCCAACGTCGGAGAGCCCGGCCTGCTCGACTACACGCAGGGCCATCTATTCCCCGTAGCGGTACTCGGTGTCGCCGATCCGGATGCTGTCGGCTTCCTTGAGCCGCTCGGCGCCACGTACCGGCCGGCCGTTCAGGTAGGTGCCGTTGGTGGAGCCCATGTCCTCCAGCTGCATGAAGTCGCCCCGCGCGTAGATGCGGGCGTGGGCCGACGAGGCGAACGGATCGTCCACGTTGATGTCGGCGGATTCGCCGCGCCCCATCGTGGCGCCCGCCGCGACGTCGATCACGTCCCCGGGCTCGTGCCCCAGCGCGGCCACCACGGTCAGGTGCGGCGACATGTGGGCCAGCAGGCCCCCGTCCTGGGGCTCGCCGCGCCGGCCCCCGGGTGCGTCCACGGGCTCGGAGGCGGTGGCCGCCTCCTGGCCCCGGGTCAGGTCGCGCAGCGCACTGCGCGAAACCCAGAGCAAGAACAGGTAGAGCACGGCCAGGAACCCGAACTTCAGCGCCACCGCCAGCGGATCGTCCATCGTTCCGCCTACTCCAGCTCGAATTCGAGCTCGGTCAGGCCCAGCGTGATCACGTCACCGTGGCGCAGGACGGCCGACTCGACGCGCTGGCGGTTGACCTTGATCCCGTTGGTCGAACCCAGGTCGGCCACCATCCAGCTGTCGCCCTTGGGACGCAGCTCGGCGTGCCGGCGCGACACGTTGGCGTCGTCCACGGTGATCTCGCAATCGCGGCTGCGGCCCAGAACCACGCGCGCGCCGCTGAGCACCGTGCGCCGTCCCGCGCCCGACAGCACCGCGCGTGACGGAGCAGCCGGCTCGACCTCGAGCTTGCGCGCGGCGCGGTCGGGTGAGTAGACCATCGTGTGGCCGAAGTCGCCCTGCGACGGCGCTGCCTCGGCCTCCGCCTGACCGGGCTCGGGCTCGGGCTCGCCCAGCTGCTGCGCCTGGATGCCGAACTCGCCGAGCCCGAGCCGTTCGTCGGTCATGAACTCCACCGCCGGCCGGCTGGTCAGCGCCAGCCGCTCCGCCCGCGCGTGCTCGAGCAGATAATCCGAGAGCTCCTTGCGCAGCGCGGGCTCGTAGCTCTCGAACTGCTCGCGGTCCTGGGGCGACAGGAACACGCGGTAGTGGTTGGGCACGTAGACGCGAGACACGGAGACCTGTTTGCTCTCCTCCATCTCGCGGGCGAGCTTGCGCGCCAACTCGACCGGTTCCACGCGCGACTTGAAGGCGCGGCTGAACGCGCCCTCGACCAGGCCCCCGAGCTTCGCTTCCAGGTTCTTGAGAACGCTCATCGGTGCGTGGTCAGGGTAGTGCCGGCTCCGGGGGCGCGTCGGGCCGTGGCGGAGCCAGGAGGATGACCGTCACGGCCACCAGGGCGCCCAGGACGGCGCCCGCCACCGCGCCGCGTGCACTCTGAAGGCCCGCACCGCCGGATATCAGCTGGCCGAGCCAGTCATGGGCAACCACCAGGCCCACCGCCCAGGCGGCCCCCAGCAGCAGGTCGATCGCCGCCCAGCGACCCCTGGCCATCAGCGGGAGGGCCACAGCGAAGGCGGCCCACACCAGTGCCGGCGCCAGCGCGGGCGAGGACAACAGCGGCGCCAGGGCGTCGCTCATGGCGGCGGTGGCCGAGCCCTCCCAGCGGGCGCGGGCGAGCGTGCCGTCCGCCACGCCGAACAGCAGGTCACGACCGCTGAGCACCTCGGCCACGGCCAGCCACAAGAAGCCCGCGGCGGCCAAGCCGGCGCGCCGCCATGCGGTAGGCGCCAGCGCCGCCAGGCCCACGAACAGCGGCGCGACGCCGGCCAATCCGAGCAGCGGAGCCACCGCCGGCACCGACCACAGCGACCCGGCGCGCGGCAGAAAGACCGGCGTGGCGGCCAGCGCGAACGCCAGCACCAGGGCCGAGCCCGGCTCGCCCCCCTCGGTGGCCAGCCACAGGCAGAAGGACGCCGCCGCGGCCAGCCAGCCCACCCGCGGCAGGACACACACCGCCAGCGCCACCGCGGCGGCCGCGGCCAGCGGCGAGAACGACGGGGACGATCCCAGGCTGGCGAAACCTGCGATCGCCAGCGCCCCGGCCGCGATGCCCCCGGCCACCCTGACCGCAAGCGTGCCGCGGCGGCTCGGGGCCCACGCCTCCAGCGGGGTCGGGGCAGCCGCCGCGCTGCCCCGGTGCAGCATGGTCATCAGCCGCGTGCGCGTGCGGACGGCGGTCAGGCCGAAGCGCTCGATCGTCTCGGGCTCCACAAGCCCACCCTCGTCAGACAGGTCGTCGGCCACGTCGTGCAGCACCTCGGCCAGCTCCGCCGGCGCCGGCCGGTAGTGCGGGTCGGGGTCCAGCGCTGCGTCCAGGACGTCGGCCAAGTCGGCCGGCAGGTCGTCGCGGATCGAGCGCAGCGGCGGCAGCGCCATGCCCAGCCGACGAGCGGTAGCGGCGGCGCCGCGGGCACGCACGGGGTTGGTGCCTGTCCACGCCTCGTACAGCGTCAGGGCCAGCGAGTAGACGTCGCAGGCGGCGGTTATGCGCTGGCCCTCTGCCTGCTCGGGCGCCATGTAGGCCAGCGTGCCCACCACGTCGCCGGTGGCGGTCAGCTCGTCGGCGCTGGCCACATGGGCCACACCAAGGTCGGTCAGCTTCGCGAAGCCCGCGCCGGCCGCGGGCTCGGCCAGCACCATCACGTTGGCTGGCTTCACGTCCCTGTGGATCACCCCACGCGCGTGGGCGTGCTGGAGCGCCTCGGCCAGCGCGTGCCCGATCTTGGCCACGTCCCGGTCCGACAGCGCTCCCTCGCTCGTCAGCTCACCAAGGGTCGCGCCCTCCACCAGCTCCGACACCAAATAGATCTGCTCGTCGTCGTAGCCGAACTCGTAGAGCGCCACGATTCCCGGGTGGTTGAGCTTCGCCGCCGCCAGCGCCTCGCGCTCGGTGCGCTCCTGCCTGTGCCCTACGTAGTCGGGGTAATCGGCCTCGCCACCGGTCCGGGGGACGGCCTTCACCGCCACGTCGCGCTCCAGCTTCAGGTCGTGGGCACGCCAGACCACGCCGAAGCCGCCCGCGCCCAGGCGCTCCTCCAGGCGGTACCTGTCCAGCGCGACGCGCCCTGCGACGCGGTCGGGCCCGAGGCGCACCGTCGGCTCGCCGTCTGGGATGGTGGTGGTTGCAGGCCTTCTCATCTGTGTTCGTAGTTCTGCCGCCGGGACCTTCCCCCTTCCACCCCGGGGCGGCTCCGAGGAAGGACAACCGATAGAAAAGGCATACTCCCCACCGGAAGCGAGGCGCGTCACCCTGTCCTTCTTCGACGAACCGGACAAGCAAGCACCGCGCCCCCGATCGGGGCGACGCCCGCCCCCGGCGGGTCCCTCGACCGATCGCCAAACCCTCATGGTACGGCGCGGGATGGCGCTCGGGGTGGGAATCGTCGTCCTGCTGCTGGTCGTTCTCCTGTTCCGTGGCTGCCTGAACTCGCGCAAGGAGAGCGCGTACCGCGAGTACGTGCGTGACGTGTCGGCCCTGGTGCGCGAGTCAGACCAGGAGAGCAAGAACCTCTTCCGAATCCTCGCCAGCCCCGGCAATGCGAGCGACGTTCAGATCCAGAACCAGCTGAACACGTTCAGCGGCCAGTCCGAGCAGCTGTTGGAGCGGGCCGAGGCCCTGGACACACCCGACGACCTCAAGGGCGCCCAGAGCTATCTGGACGAGGCGCTCAAGTTCCGCCGTGACGGCGTCAAGGCCATCGCCACGCAGCTGCCGGCGGCCAGCGCCGACCAGGGCGACCGCCGGCGCGGGGTCGAGCAGGTCGCGGCGAGCATGCAGAACTTCCTGACCAGCGACGTGATCTACCAGACCCGGTTCGCACCCGCCCTTCGGCGCGGCCTCGAGGCCGAGGACCTGGGCGGCGAGCAGGTGCCGCGCAGCCGCTTCCTGCCCGAGCCCGACTGGGTGCTGCCGGCCACGGTAGGCGACCGTATCGCCAAGCTCGGTGGCAGCGGTGGCAGCGACAAGGACGCCGCCCCCGGCCTGCATGGCACCGGCATCGCGTCCACCACCATCGGCGGCCAGGCGCTGACTCCCGGCGGGGCCGCCGCCAACGTGGCGCTGACCGACGACCTGACGATGACGGTCCAGGTGGCCAACCAGGGCGAGAACACCGAGGAGGACGTGCGGGTGGAAGTCACGATCGGCCGCGGCGGCGACGCCGTGCGGGCCGAGAAGGTGCTGGACACGATCGCGGCGGGCGAGACCAAGCCGGTGGAGATCCCCATCGCCGAGGAGCCCCCGACGGGGCAGAACGTGCCGATCAACGTGTCGATCGCCAAGGTGCCGGGCGAGGAGAAGGTAGACAACAACAAGGCCTCGTACTCCGCGATCTTCACCCGGTGATGTTCTCGCTGCGGTGCTCGCCGAGCCACGCTCGCCTCCGCTCCTCGCGCTAGGTTCCTGACGGTGGACGGACTCAACTCGACCGAGGGGATCGTGGCCCTGGCCGCGGCCGGCGTGGCCGTGGTGGCGCTGATCCTCGCGATCGTGCTGTCGGTGAAGCTGCGGCGCCTGCGCTCCGGACAGCGGCGGGTCCTGGGGGACGCCGGTGAGCTGGACCTGGTCGAGCACGCCGCCCGGCTTGAGCAGGGGTTCGTGGCGCTGCGTGACTGGGTCGAGGAGACCTCGCAGGGCATCGAGACCCGCATGGCCGCCGCCGAAGGACGGATCGACGGGTGCGTGACCTATCGCTCGCTGATCCGCTACGACGCCTACGGCGAGATGTCGGGCCGTCAGTCCAGCTCGATCGCGCTGCTGGATTCGCACCGCTCGGGCGTGGTCATGTCCTCGATCCTGCACCGCGAGAACGCCCGCGTGTACGTCAAGCAAGTGCACGAGGGGGCGTCGGAGCTGGAACTGTCACCGGAGGAGCAGGAGGCCGTGGCCGCGGCGCTTGAGCAGCGCCCGCCCGAGCCGGTCGACACGACGTGACCTCGGTGGCCTACCTCGGGCCGCCCGGCACGCACACGGAGGAGGCGCTGCTGGCCTCGGCGCCCGGCCCCGTCGAGCGCGAGCCGCGCACGACGCTGCACGACACCGTCATGGCCGTCCAGCTGCGCCAGACCGACCGCGCCGTCGTGCCCATCGAGAACTCGCTCGAGGGTGGGGTGGCCGCCACGCTGGACGCACTTGCGGGCCCAGCGGACGAAGTTCGGATCGTGGCCGAGGTCGTTCACCCGATCCACCACAACCTGATCGCCCGACCGGGGACCGCGCTGACCGACGTGCGCAAGGTGGTCTCCATCCCCCACGCGACCGGCCAGTGCGCGCGCTTTCTGGAGGCCACGCTTCCCGAGGCCGACCGGCTGGACGTGACCTCCACCGCCGAGGCCGTGCGCATGGTCAGCCGCTCGGACGAGCCGTGGGCCGCGCTGGGCTCCGCGCTGGCCGCCGAGCTCTACGACTGCCAGGTGCTGGCGTCCGACGTGGAGGACCGCGACGACAACCAGACCCGGTTCGTGTGGCTGGCGCCCGCGTCCGATGCCGCGCCCCCTACGGAGGGCGCGGCCACCACGTCGATCGTCTTCTGGGGCTTCAACGACGAGTCGCCGGGCGCGCTGGTGTCGGTGCTCGGGGAGCTTTCCAGCCGCGCGATCAACCTGACCCGGATCGAGTCTCGCCCACGACGGGTGCGGCTGGGGCACTACATGTTCTTCGCGGACCTGGACGGGTCGACGGCCGACCCGCACGTGGCCGAGGCCCTGGGCGCGCTGGAGGGGCGGGTACACGAGCTGCGGCTGCTGGGCTCCTACCCGACCGGGCCGGGCCGGGCCCCTCGCTAGAATCTCGTCACCGTGACGGCCCGCTACCAAGCGGTTCAGACAGCGCCGGAGGCCGGGCCAGTCCCAGTCCCTATCCGTGCGCTGCCCGCCGGCCGGAGCGGGCAGCGCCAAGGATCAACCGGTCGGGTGCTGGTTCTCAACGCCTCGTATGAGCCGATCAACGTGTGCACCGTCCGCCGCGCCGCCGTGCTCGTGCTCAAGGAGCGCGCCGAGATCCTGGAGCGGTCCGAGTGGTCGCTGCACGCCGAGTCGATGACGATGCCGCGGCCGATGGTCATCCGGCTGACCACCTATGTGCGCATCCCGCGCGACGCCCACCGACGCAAGATCACGCGCCGGGCCGTGTTCGCCCGCGACCAGTGGACCTGCCAGTACTGCGGCCAGGAGCGCGGCAACCTGACGGTCGACCACGTGATCCCGCGCTCAAAGGGCGGCAGCTCGGGCTGGGAGAACATCGTGGCCTGCTGCGCGCCGTGCAACCGGCGCAAGGGCGACCGGCTTCCGCGCCAGGCCAACATGGTCCCCCGCACGAAGCCCAGGGCCCCGGGCAGCACCGTCTTCATCCACGTCGCCGCGCCAGTGATCCCCAAGGCGTGGGAGCAGTACCTGTCCACGGCTGCCTGACCATGCCCGCCGTCGACGTCGAGAGCGAACCCGCAACCCAGGACGACCTGCGAACCCTGCGGCGCTGGGTGGTGGTCGCAGGTGTGTGGGCGGTGGCCGCCACCGCGATCGCGCTGATCGCCCTGCTGGACGACTCCGGCCGCGCCGCCGAACGGCGCGCCAACGAGACCGGCGCCCGAATCGCCGCCGGCGAGCAGCGGATGGAGGAGCGGCTGGCGCGGCTGGCGCGGCGACTGGCGGCCGCACCGACCAGCGTCCAGGTCCAGCAACTGCGCGCGGACGTGACCGTCCTGGAGCGGCGGATGGACGCCCTCGAGAGCGACTCCGGGGGTGGCGACGGGGGCCCGATAGACCAGCTCCCCCGCCTGCGCGACCTCTTCCCCTAGAAAACGCGAAGAGGCGCCCCCGGAGGGACGCCTCTCCACAACCTGATCTGGACCAGCACCGGAGCGCGTTCGCAGGCGATTGGCCTGGGCCGGAGGGACAAGTCCCGGCCTGCTGCTCCGGCGGATGTCCGGTTGGACTCCGCTAAGCGGGGCCCAGCATCCGTGCCTAGCGGCCGGACACCTCCAGAGTCCCGTCATGTATGTGAATCAAGTTAGGACCACCTCCTTTCCCTGGTCAGATCAACCTAGCAAGGAGGTCAGCTCTACTTCTACGGCCTAGTCCTCGGCGTCGTCGTCGGCGTCCGATTCGGGCTCCGGATCCTCCGCGATGCCGGGGTCGAGGACCACGGGCACGTCGCCCGGGATCTCGTCGATCGGCTTGAGCTCATCGTCGCCCTGGACCACGGCGGAGGTGTCGGCCTCGTCTTCCATGACCAGCGCGACCGCGCTGACCTCGTCGTCCTCGCGCAGGTTCATGAGCGTCACGCCCTGGGCCGCCCGGCCCTGCTGCGAGATGCCCCTGACGCCCGTGCGCTGGACCATGCCCTCGCGCGAGATGAACACCAGGTCCTGGTGTTCGCGGACGATCAGCGCGCCGGCCACCGCGCCCTTCTTCTCGGTCATGCTGATGGTCTTGACACCCATCGCTCCGCGGCCCTTGACCGGGTAGTCGGCGATCGGCGTGCGCTTGCCGTAGCCGTTCTCCGTGATCACCAGCAGGTCCGTGTCGTCGCGCGCGATGTCCATGGCCAGCACCTCGTTGTCGCCGCGCGAGACGTTCATGCCGCGCACGCCGCCAGTGTCGCGACCCATCGGCCGCGTCTCGGACTCCGAGAAGCGGGCGGCTTGGCCCGAGCGGGCGATCATGATGATGTCGTCGTCGCCGTCGGTGCGGCGCACGGCCACCAGCTCGTCGTCATCGCGGATCTTGATGGCGATGATGCCGTCGGCCTTGATCGGCGTGTTGTAGTCCAGGAAGGTGGTCTTCTTGATCTGGCCCTTGCGGGTGGCGAAGACCAGGTACTTGCCCTCCTTGAAGTCGCGGGTGGAGAGCACCGCGCGCACGAACTCGCCGTCGCGTAGTGGCAGCACGTTGACCAGCGCGCGCCCGCGCGCGGTTCGGCCGGCCTCGGGCAACTCGTAGACCTTCTGGCGATAGACCTTGCCGCGGTTGGTGAAGAACAGGAGGAAGTCGTGTGTCGAGCACACGAAGAGGTGCTCGATGTAGTCGTCCTCCTTCATCTCCATGCCGGTGACGCCCACACCGCCGCGCTTCTGCTTGCGGTAGGTGTCCAGAGGCAGGCGCTTGATGTAGCCGGAGCTGGTGATCGCGATGACCATCTGCTGGTCGGCGATCAGGTCCTCGATGTCGATGTCGTCGGCGGAGTGGGTGATCGTGGTGCGGCGCGGGTTGCCGTACGCGTCCTTGATCTCGATCAGCTCTTCCTTGATCAGGTCGCGCACCCGCTGCTCGTCACCCAGGATCTCGCGCAGCTCCTTGATCCGCTCCAGCACGTCGTCGTGCTCGGCCTGGATCTTGTCGGCCTCCATGGCCGTCAGTCGCTGCAGGCGCAGGTCCAGGATCGCCTGTGCCTGGATCCGTGACAGGCCGAACTTCTCCATCAGCCCGTCGCGGGCGCTGTCGGGGTCCCGCGAGGCGCGGATCAACTCGATGACCGCGTCGATGTCGGCGATCGCGATCAGCAGGCCCTCGAGGATGTGCAGCCGCGCCTCGCGCTGGCGCAGCTCGTGCTTGGTGCGACGCACCACGACCTCGCGCTGGTGCTGGACGTACTCGCCGATGACCTCGCGGAGCGACAGCGTGCGCGGCACACCGTCGACCAGCGCGACGGTGTTCACGCCGAACGTGGTCTGCAGCGGCGTGAACTTGTACAGGTTGTTCAGCACCACCTTCGGGATGGAATCGCGCTTGAGCTCGATCACCAGCCGGACGCCCGACTTGTCGGACTCGTCGCGCAGGTCGGAGATGCCCTTCACGCGGCCGTTGTTCACCACCTCGGCGATCTTCTTGATCAGCCCCGAGCCATCGTTTCGCCCGTCGCCCTTGGACACCTGGTAGGGCAGCTCGGTGACGATGATCGCCTCCTTGCCTTGCCGGATGGGCTCGATGTGGGCCTTGCCCTGCATCACCACGCGGCCGCGGCCGGTCTCGTAGGCGTCCTTGATGCCCTGCCAACCGAGGATCGTGCCGCCGGTCGGGAAGTCCGGGCCCTTGATGTGCCGCATCAGGCCGGCCACGTCGATCTTCGGGTTGTCGATGTAGGCGACCGTGGCGTCGATCGTCTCGGCCAGGTTGTGGGGCGGGATGTTCGTGGCCATGCCGACCGCGATGCCGGCCGAGCCGTTGACCAGCAGGTTCGGGAACCGAGCCGGCAGGATCGTCGGCTCCAGCCGCGTGTCGTCGTAGTTCGCGGTGAAGTCGACGGTGTCGGCGTCGATGTCGCGGAGCATCTCCGTGGCCAGCCGCTCCAGCCGCGCCTCGGTGTAGCGCATGGCGGCAGCAGGGTCGTTGTCGATCGAGCCGAAGTTGCCCTGGCCGTCCACCAGCGGCTCGCGCAGGTTGAAGTCCTGGGCGAGCCGCACCAGCGTGTCGTAGATCGAGGAGTCGCCGTGCGGATGGAAGTTGCCCATCACGCCACCGACCACGTTCGCGCACTTGCGGTAGGGCCGGTTGGGCTGGAGCCCGGACTCGTGCATCGAGTACAGCACCCGGCGATGCACCGGCTTGAGCCCGTCGCGCACGTCCGGCAGCGCCCGGCCGACGATCACGCTCATCGCGTAGTCGAGGTACGAGCTGCGCATCTCCTCCTCGAGCCCGCGGGGCTCGATGTTGCCGCCGGAGAGTGTCTCTACACCTGCCATCTAGCTTCGCTCCTCAGACATCGAGGTTGGTCACGTTCCTTGCGTTGTCCTCGATGAACTTGCGCCGTGGCTCCACCGCGTCGCCCATCAGCTTCGAGAAGATCTCGTCCGCGGCCGACGCGTCGTCCACGGTGACCTGCTGCAGAGTGCGCCGCTCGGCGTCCATCGTGGTGTCGTAGAGCTGGTCGGGGTTCATCTCCCCCAGGCCCTTGAAGCGCTGGATGTTCACACCGTCGCCGGCCACCTCCATGACCTTCTTGCGCAGCTCCTCGAACGACAGCGCCGTCTCCTCCTTGCGCCCCAGGCGCACGTCGAACGGCGGCGTGCCGGCCAGCTGCTCCAGCTCGCCGTGGACGCGCACGAAGCTGGCGTACTCGGGCCGGCTGAACATGTCCTTGCGGAGGATGTACGTGGAGGCGGCACCCGTCTTGCGCTCGATCACGCGGACGGTCATCTCGTCGGCGTCGTCGTCCAGTAGCTCGGTCTCGTAGGGCTCGCCCGCGGGCACCTCGGCCCTGATCACGTCGAGCACCGCCTCGGCGTCGGTGGCCTTGGAGTCCAGGATCTGCGACTCCTCGAGGAACGTGACGGTGTCGAAGCCGAACTCGGAGCGCAGCGTCGAGGCCCAGCCCTCGTACTGCTTGAGCAGGCGGCCGTACTTCTGCCAGCGCGAGTGGGTCAGGCTGAAGACTTCGGAGTCGCGGCCGCTGATCTCGATCTTCTCGAGCTTGTCGCGCAGCAGGACCTCTTCGAGCTCGGACTCCTTCTCGATGTACAGGTCCGAGCTGCCGTTCTTGAGCTTGTACAGCGGGGCCTTGCCCAGGTACACGTAGCCGGCCTCGATCAGCTCCGGCATCTCGCGAAACAGGAACGTGAGCACGAGCGTGCGGATGTGGGCACCGTCCACGTCGGCGTCGCACATGACGATGACCTTGTGGTAGCGGGCGCGCTCCAGGTCGAACTCGTCCCGGATGCCGGTGCCGATGGCCGTGATCATGGCCTGGATCTCGTTGTTGGAGAGAACCTTGTCGATCCGGTTCTTCTCGACGTTGATGATCTTGCCGCGCAGCGGCAGCACCGCCTGCGTGTTGCGATCGCGGCCCTGCTTGGCCGAACCACCGGCCGAGTCACCCTCGACGATGAAGATCTCGGCCAGCGCCGGGTCGCGCACCGAGCAGTCGGCCAGCTTGCCCGGCAAGGTCGTGTTCTCCAGCGCGGACTTGCGCCGCGTCAGATCGCGCGCCTTGCGCGCGGCCTCGCGGGCGCGGGAGGCCTGCACCGACTTGCGGATGATGTCGCGCCCGTCCGCCGGGTTCTCCTCCAGGAACTCGGCCAGCCCCTTGTTCACTGCGGCCTGGACGAAGCCCTCGACCGGCGGGTTGCCCAGCTTCGTCTTGGTCTGGCCCTCGAACTGCGGATCCTGGACCTTGACCGAGACGATCGCGGTGAGCCCCTCGCGCACGTCCTCGCCGCTGAGGTTGTTGTCCTTCTCCTTGAGCTCGCCCTTCGAGCGCGCGTAGGCGTTGATCGTCCGCGTCAGCGCCGAGCGGAAGCCCGAGAGGTGGGTGCCGCCCTCGATCGTGTTGATGTTGTTGGCGAAGGAGAGGAGGTTCTCCTGATACGAGGAGTTCCACTGCAGCGCGACCTCGACCTCGCCGATGTCGGTCTCCTCGTTGACGAAGACGATCTTCTTGTGCAGCGGCTCGCGCGTGCCCTGGCTGTGCAGGTACTTGACGAAGTCGACGATGCCGCCGTCGTACTGGAACGAGGCCTTGAAGGCCTCCCCCCGCTCGTCCGAGAAGTCGATCTTCAGCCCGCGGGTCAGGAAGGCCATCTCGCGGAAGCGCTGCTCCAGCGTCTCGCGCTCGTAGTCGATCGTCTCGAAGATCTCGAGATCGGGCCGGAAGGTGATGCTCGTGCCGTGGCGGTCGGTCTTCTCGCCCTTGGTCAGCTCGCTCTGCGGGATCCCGCGCTCGTAGCGCTGGGTCCAGACGAAGCCGTCCGTCCAGATGGTCAGCTCCAGCAGCTCGGTGAGGGCGTTGACCACGGAGACGCCGACGCCGTGAAGACCGCCGGAGACCTTGTAGCCGCCCCCGTCGCCGAACTTCCCGCCGGCGTGCAGGACCGTGAGCACGACCTCGGCCGCCGGCTTGCCCTCCTTCTCCATGATGCCCACCGGGATCCCGCGGCCGTTGTCGCTCACGGTGACCGAGTTGTCCGGGTGGATGGTGATGGCCACGTGGTCGGCCTCGCCCGCGAGTGCCTCGTCGACCGAGTTGTCCATGATCTCGTAGATCAGGTGGTGCAGACCGCGGATGCCGGTCGAGCCGATGTACATCCCGGGGCGCTTTCGCACGGCCTCGAGGCCCTCGAGGACGGTGATGTCCTGCGCGTTGTAGCTGCCGTTGCCCTTGCCGTTCTTCGCGTCCTTCGCCAAGCGAAACCTTTCGTCACCACACACGTGAAGAGGCCCCGGTTGGGCGGATGTTCGCCACGCTCCGGGGCACTCGGTGAACCGGTCTTAGATATTAGCAGGATAGGTCCCGCGGCGGACGTTCCCGAGCGTTACAAAATGCCTGCAAAACAGCACAAAATGTGTGCGTGGGCGGGCGTCTGGTTGTCGGGTGTTATGGACGGGGCGCCGCGGGTGGCCGGGGTGCCCCTCAGCCCGGGCGCCCGACGCGGAAGCGAAGAGCACGGACAGGCGTCGCGCCGGGGCCTTCCAACGCCCCGTTCAGGCGCGCGAGCAGGTCCGGTGCCAGGAACTCCAGCTCCTGCGCCCACACCCCCGACGAGCACTCCACCACGAGCGTCCCGCCGGTCTCCACGCGCGGCTGCGCCTCGGCCGCGACCGTCGGTCCCGCGGCGTCCTCCCAAACCCCCTGGATGCGCGCTAGGAGCGTGTGCGGACGGGCCTGCCCGACTACGCCCTCGAGCGCTTGCGCCAGCGGCCGCGGGTCACGGCGCCTCACGTGGCTAGGCCCACGGCCGGCTGGACCGACCCTCGCTGGACTTCGACCACCGTCGCCGGCGGGCCGTCGCCCTGCGGGACATGGGACAGCTCCGTCGTTGTCAGCAGGCTCTGGCCGCCATCCCGCAGGAGGTCCGCCAGCAGCCCCCGCCGCGACCCGTCGAGCTCTGACATCACGTCGTCCAGCAGCATCAACGGCGTCGTGCCGCGCTCTGCCTGGAGCACGTCCCGCTCGGCGAACAGGAGCGCCAGAAGCGCCACCCGCTGCTGGCCCTGTGACCCGTACTGGCGCAGCGAGCGGCCGCCGTGCACCAAACGGAAGTCGTCGCGGTGCGGCCCGTGAGCCGTGAAGCCGCGTTCGAGGTCGGCGCTCCGGCGCTCCGCCAACTCGGCGGCCAGCCCCGCCGCGTCGGTGGCGCCCGAGCGCGGGCGGTACTCGATGACTGCCTGCTCGGGGAGCCCCAGGAGGGTGCCCAGCTCGGCGAAGCGCGGGGTCAACAGGTCTACCGCCTCACCCCGATCGGCCATCAGCTGGAGCCCGTGGCGCGCGAGCTCGGCATCCCAGGTGTCCAGCGTGGCCGGGCTGCTCACGCCGGCGCGGATGCGGCCGAGCAGTGCGTTGCGTTGACTCAGCGCACGCGAGTACGCGCTCCGGGACTCGGCGCGCGCAGGCCATACAGCGGCCACGAACCGATCCAAGTGGGCCCGCCGCGGCCCCGGTGCGCCCTTGACCAGCTCCAGCCGCTCGGGCAGGAAGACGCTGGCCAGCGGTCGCGCCCGGGATGCCGACAGGTTCTCCACAGGCGCCCCGTCCACGCGGACGGACTTCGGCTCCCCCGGTTCGAACCCAACCTCGAGCGTGTGCTCCGCGCCGTCGTCGTCGACGGTCCGCGCGGTGACCCGTGCGGTCCCCGCGCCCGCCCGGACGAGCTCGCGGTCGTTGCTCGTACGGGGCGAACGTGCCAGGCAGGCGAAGTACACGGCCTCCAGGAGGTTCGTCTTGCCGGCGCCGTTCGCGCCCACGACGATCGTCAGGCCCGGTCCGAGCTCGACGGCGGCACGCTCGTAGTTGCGGAAATCGCGCAACTCGACGGCCGTGACGAGCACGGGATCCCTCTCTAGACGTTCAGCCTGATCGGCATGACCAGGTAGATGAACCCGCCGTCATCGCCGGACTGGACCAGGCCGGGGCGCAGCGGGCTGATGAGCTTGAGCACCAGCTCCTCGGTTTCGGCGCTCTCGAGGCCGTCACGGAAGAACTCCGGGTTGAAGCCGATCTCCAATGGTTCGCCGGCGAACGGAACCGGGAGCGACTCCGACGCCTCACCCACGTCCGGGGTCTGCGCCGAGATCTCCAGCGCACCCTCGGTGAACGCCAGTCGCAGCGGCGCGTTCTTCTGCGCCAGCAGGCTGATCCGCCGGACCACCTCGACCAGTTCGCTGCGATCGATGCGTAGCTCGTGCTCGTACGACTCCGGCAGCAACTGCTGGTAGTTCGGGAAGCGACCATCGACCAGGCGGGAGGACAGGACCACGTCCCCGGCGCTGAAGACGACCTGGTTCTCAAGTGCGGTGACGCTGATCTGCTCGTCGCCGTCGGTGGCAACGACGCGGCTCAACTCCTGGAGCGTCCGGGCGGGGACGTTGGCCTCCAGGGAGCCGTCCAACGGCGGGTCGAGCTTCGTCTCCTTGACCGAGAGACGGTAGGAGTCGGTGGCAACCATGCGCAGGTCGCCGGCGCTGGCGGTGACCAGCACCCCGGTCAGATGGGGCCGGGTCTCATCGCGCGAGGCGGAGCGCGCCACGCGACCGATCGTTTCGACGAACGCCTGCGCCGGCACCGCGAGCGCGCCGGCTGGATCGGGCTCCGGCAGCTTCGGGAAGTCCTCGAGCGGGAGTGTCCTGAGGTGGAACTTCGCCGACCCGGAGATGACCTCGACGTCCTGCTCGGAGGGCCGGTACTCCAGCGAGAGCTCCGACTTCGGCAGCGAGCGGGCGACATCGAGCAACAACCGGCCGGGTACCACCACCGAGCCCTCCGAGGCGATCTCGGCGTCGAAGCCGGCACGGATACCGAGATCGGTGTCCGTGGCCTGGAGTTCGGCGCGGCCGTCCTCGAGCTTGATCAGCACGCCGGCCAGAGTCTGGATGGCGCTGCGGGTCGAGGCGGCGCGGGCGACGATCGACAACCGCGCCAGGAACGTTTCACGGGAAACGGAAAGCTTCAAAGTTCAACTATCCAGTCTTCAAAGGGGAAGTAGGGGCTGTGGGGATGTTCACAGGTGGATGGTCTTGGCTCTGTAATGCGGGTCCGAGCAAGCACAGGGCGTGGACCGGGCTGTGGATTCTTGCAGTCGAGGCGGCGGGCACTAGCGCCGAGCCAGCCGTTGGCGGAGGCTCTCCACAGTCATCGCAAGCTCGGGATCGCGATGAACTTCGGTATCGATGCTCCGCACGGCGGACAGAACCGTGGAGTGGTTCCGACCTCCGAAACCCCGCCCGATTTCGGGGAGGCTGTGTTCGGTCAGTTCGCGCGCGAGGTACATCGCGACCTTGCGCGCACGCGCCACGACCGGCCGGCGGTCCCGCGCGACGAGTTGCTCGGGCTTGACCTCGAAGGCCTCGGCCGCGGCCGCGACGATGGTCGGGACGCTGCAGGGGTCGCTCGGGGCGGGCCCGATCCGCTTCAGGAGGCGTCGTGCGAGCTCGGGAGTCGGTGACTCGTTGCGGAGCGAGGCGTAGGCGACCACTTGGATGAGAGCGGCCTCGAGGGCCCGGACGCTGGTGGTCACCCGCTGGGCGATCTCGTCGATCAGGTCCGAGCTGGCGGCGACGCCGTCGAGCCGGGCACGCTTGTCGAGGATTGCCCGGCGCACGTCGATGTCCGGCGGCTCGATCGACACGACGAGGCCGGAGCCGAAGCGCTCCCCGAGCCGCTGCTCGAGAGATTCGAGCTCGTCCGGGGGACGGTCGGATGTCATCACCAACTGCTTGCCGGAGTCCCGCAGCGCGTTGAACGTGTGGAACAGCTCTTCCTCGGTGCGGGCCTTCTCGGCCAGGAACTGGACGTCGTCGAGGAGGAGCACGTCGATCTCCCGGAAGCTGTCCTTGAAGGCGGCCATGTCGCGCTCCTTGAGGGCCCGGACGAACGCGTTGGTGAATTCCTCGACGGTCGCATACCGGACCTGCATCCCGGGCTCGTGGCGGGATATGTAGTTCCCGATCGCGTGCAGCAGGTGGGTCTTGCCCAGACCCGGCCGGCCGTGGATGAAGAGCGGGTTGTAGGCATGGCCGGGTTGCTCGGCCACGGCCAGGGCGGCGGCGTGGGCGAAACGGTTGCCACGGCCGATGACGAACTGCTCGAAGCTGTACTTGGCCAGTAGTGGTCGCTGCTGGGCTCGCGGGGCGGGAGCGGGATCCGCGCTGTCGGAGGGCCCGGGCTCCCAGTCAGGCGCGACCACTTCCACGGTGGCATCGGGCCGGTACCCGCGCCGCACGGCTGCCTGAAGCCGCACCGCGTAGCGGTCCCGCACCCATGTGCGGATGTGGTCGGGCGCGGTCACGAAGACTGCGGTGTCCCGCACTGCGGCCAGCCGCAGCGGGTCGAGCCAGATGTGAAACGTGAAGTCGGCCACGTCAGCGCGCAGCTCTTCGCGGACCCGGTTCCAGATCAGCTCCAACTCTTCGCGCTCAGGCAGCAGCGTCCCTCCCCGAGGGCGGTTCGACGACGAATAGGAGAGGGCGGAGGCACCGTCCGCGCCCGGTGCCCTCTGAGGTGGGCGAGTCTACACCCGCTTTGCCGCCCCGAGCCGGTCGCCCCGCGGTGCCGGGCGGGCATTCCGCAAATCGCGAAAAATGCTCTTCGCGCGGCCCCCGCGCGGGTCCGTTGACTTGCTCGGGAACGGCACGATGCCGTTCCCGAGCGCGGGCTATACTGCCCTGCCGCACTCCGGATCAGGAACTCTCTTATGAAGCGCACCTACCAGCCAAAGAAGCGCAAGCGCGCCCGCACGCACGGCTTCCGTGCGCGCATGAGCACGAAGGCGGGACGGCATGTCCTGCGTCGCCGCCGCAGCAAGGGCCGCGCTCGCCTGACCCCGTAGCCGTGGCCGGCGCCGCGGGCGATGATCCGGACCCCGCCCACCCGGCCGGCCCGGCGCGCCGCAAACGCCGGCGCCTGTCGCGCAGCGGGGAGTTCGACCGCGTCTATCGCGAGGGTCGGTCCCACGCGGGCCGCCACCTGATCCTCTACGCATTTCCCCGCGGGTCCGGCGACGAGGGGCCACGCCTGGGCATCTCGGTCGGCCGCCGCGTCGGTGGGGCGGTGGAGCGCAACCGCGTCAAGCGCGCCCTCCGCGAGTCCTTCTGGGACCAGGCCGCGCCCCTGCCCGAGACCCACGACTTCGTGATCGTCGCGCGCCCGGAAGCGGCCAAGCTGACCGCCGAGCAGGGGGAGCCGGGCCTGCGGGAGGCCCTGCGCGAGCTTTTGGACGAGGCCGGTCTGACCGGCGAGACGAAGCCGTGACCGCTCTGCGGTCGATCGTCCTGGCGCCCGTGCGTGTGTACCAGCGCGCCATATCGCCGGCCATCCCGCGCCGCTGCAAGTACCATCCGACGTGCTCGGAGTACGCGGTCACCGCGGTACGGCGATACGGCATACTCCGGGGCGTGGTGCTGGCCGTCTGGCGCCTTCTGCGGTGCAATCCGTGGAGTCACGGCGGCGTCGACTTCATCGAGGATCAGCGCCTCTTCGCGCAGCGACCCTAGAACCATGCTCCCACTCGCGATCATCCCTCAGCCCGCGCTCGATGTGCTCGAGAGCATCCTCACGTTCTGGCACGACCTCTTCGGCGGCGGCGAGAACAGCTGGGGCTTCGCGATCATCTTCCTGACGTTCACGATCCGCCTCTTCATCCTGCCGCTGACGTTCAAGTCGGTGAAGTCCATGCAGGCGCTCCAGGTCCTGCAGCCGGAGATGAAGAAGATCCAGGAGCGCTACAAGGACGACAAGCAGCGCCTCAACCAGGAGATGATGAAGTTCTACCAGGAGAACAAGGTCAATCCCCTGGGCTCGTGCCTCCCGCTTCTCCTGCAGATCCCGTTCTTCATCGCGCTGTTCGAGCTGTTGCGAAGCGACAACTTCAAGGAGGACATCGCAGGCGACGAGAGCTTCTTCTTCATCCCGGATCTGGCGGGCAAGCTCTACCCGGACCACCTCGCGGTCCTCGCGTTCATGATCGTGCTCTACGTAGGCACGCAGCTCGCGGCCAGCCTGATCACCATGGTCGGCGGCGACAAGAACCAGCAGCGGATCATGCTGGCGCTGCCGTTCGTGTTCGTGCCCTTCATCGCGACGTTCGAGGCGGGCCTGATCCTGTACTGGGTCACGACCAACTTCTGGACGGTCGGCCAGCAACTGGTCGTGCGCAAGCTCTACCCCAAGCCCGTGATCGAGAAGGAGCTGGGAAAGAAGCCGTCCGACGAGGGGAAGACGACGGGCAAGAAGACCCCGGTCGCGGCTGCCGTGGCCGACGGTGGCGGGAATGGGCGCTCGGCGGCGGGTCCGCCGCCGAAGTCTCCGCGCAAGAAGAAGAAGCGCTCGGGCCGACGCCGGTAGCGTCCAGTCCATGAGCGCCGACACCGACGTGCCCGCGGACGATCCGGCCACCAGGTTGCGCGATGTCGTGGAGCGCGTGGTCGACGAGCTCGACCTCGAGGACGCGCACGTTGAGGTCAGCGAATCCGAGGATGAGCTGCGGGCCACGGTCGAGGGCGAGGACCTCGGGTTGCTCATCGGCAAGCACGGCACCACGATCGACGCGCTGCAGCACCTGGCGATGCGGATCGCCCTGCGCGGCGACCGCGACGACCACCGCCGCGTTGTCGTCGATGCAGCGGGGTACCGGGCTCGGCGCGAGAACGCCCTCCAACGCGAGGCCGACCGCGCGGTCGCCGATGCGCTCCGCTACGGCCGGCCGGTCGAACTGGAGCCGATGCGCGCGCTCGAGCGGAAGGTGGTCCACACCTACCTGAGCGAGCGCACCGACATCGAGACCTACAGCGAAGGCGATGAGCCCGACCGCCGGCTCGTGGTGGCGCCGCTGCGCGCCGCCCCGGACTCCCCGGGTGGTTGATGCGGAAGGATCAACCACCTGAGCGTTTCACGGGAAACGCGGGAGCTGGCCCGCGTCCGCGAGGCGCTTCCGGACGATCAGGTCGATCAGCTCGCACGCCTGCTCGACGCACTTGCGGCCGAGATCGACCCGCCCACCACCGTCACGGCGCCCACTGATGCGGCGCGTGTGCATCTGGCGGACAGCCTCGCGGCGCTCGACCTCGATGACGTCGTAGGCGCCCGACGGCTCGCAGATATAGGCGCCGGGGCGGGCTTCCCGGGGCTCGCGCTGGCGGTGGCGCTGCCGGCGACGCGTGTCGACCTGGTCGAGTCGACACGCCGGAAGTGCCAGGTGATCGCCCGCCTGGCCGCAGCAGCGGGGTTGACGAACGTGGTTGCGGTGCCCGAACGCGCCGAGGACCTCGCGCGCGCCGCCGGCCGCGAGACCTACGACGTCGTAACGGCCCGTGCCCTGGCCCCGCTGGCTGTACTCGCCGAGTACGCCGCGCCCCTGCTCGTCGACGGCGGCGCGCTGGTGGCCTGGAAGGGCCGCCGCGATGCGGGCGAGGAGCGCGCGGGCGCCGACGCCGCGGCCCAGTTGGGCATGGTCGTCGACGAGGTCCGGCACGTCGTCCCGTACGCCGGGGCCCGCGACCACCACCTGCACGTGCTGCGCAAGACCGCGCCCACGCCCGCGCGGTTCCCGCGGCGGGCGGGCCTGGCCCGCAAGCGGCCCCTCGGGGCCTGACCCTCAGGCCGACCTTCAGTCAACTCGAGAAGGACTTGACGGTTCGGAGGCGAACCATGCCGGAGGGGGCGAGTTTCCGACCGCTCGCGCCTCTAGCTTGCGAGACCGATGGGCACAATTTTCGCGATCACCAACCAGAAGGGCGGCGTGGGCAAGACGACCACGGCCGTGAACGTCGCCGCCAGCGTCGCGGACGCCGGCTACGAGACCCTGTTGGTCGACCTCGATCCGCAGTGCAACGCCACCGTCGGGCTCGGGTTGGCCAAGGATCTGTCCCCGTCGGCTTACGACTGCCTCAGCGGCGATGTCTCGCTAGCCGAGGCCGCCCGCCCGACGGCGATCGATCGGCTCTCGGTCGTGCCGGCCACACCCGACCTCGCGGGCGCCACCGTTGAACTGCCGCGGCTGCCGGGATCGGAGACGCGGCTGCGCGACCAGCTTGGCGACGTGCGCGATCGGTTCCTGTTCACCATCCTGGATTGCCCGCCGTCGCTGGGCCCACTGACCGTGAACGCGCTGGTCGCGGCCGACCGCGTGCTCGTGCCGGTGCAGACGGAGTACTTCGCACTCGAAGGCCTCGCCGGGCTGCTGGACACGCTGTCCCTGATCCAGCGCGAGCTGAACCCCAGGCTCGCGGTCGCCGGGATGGTCTTGACCATGCACGACGGCCGCACCCGGCTGGCCCAGGACGTCGAGCGCGAGGTGCGCGAGCACTTCCCAGACCTGGTCTTCGACACCGTTATCCCCCGCAACGTGCGGCTTGGGGAGGCTCCCAGCTTCGGCCTCCCCGCCATCCGCCACGCGCCCCAGAGCGCGGGGTCGGCCGCCTACCTGAGGCTGGCCAAGGAGGTCGCGGCCCGTGCCTGACCAAACACCGGAGCACCGTCCCGGACAACGCGGGATGGGGCGGGGCCTGTCCGCCATCCTCCCGCGCTCGCGCGCGGACGAGCAGGGCCTGCGCGAGATCCCGCTCGAGCTGATCTCGCCCAACCCCGCCCAGCCTCGGCGGGACTTCGATCAGGAGGCGTTGCTGGCGCTGGCGGAATCGATCCGCTCCCGCGGCGTGCTCCAGCCGATCGTGGTCCGGCCGTTGACCGGCGGGCGCTTCGAGCTCATCGCCGGGGAGCGGCGCCTGCGCGCAGGGCGGCTGGCGGAGATCGCCACCATCCCGGCCGTTGTGCGCCAGACCGAGGACGACGAGCGCCTCGACCTGGCGTTGGCCGAGAACATGGCGCGCGTCGACCTGAACCCGGTCGAGGAGGCGCGCGCGTGCGCGATGCTCGTCGAGGACCTCGGCCTGACCAAGGAGGAGGTCGGCCGTCGCGTGGGCAAGAGCCGGGTGGCGGTGTCGAACTTGATCCGCATCCTCGAACTGCCGGATGAGGCGCTGGACCTGATCGCCGTCGGGACCCTGTCCGAGGGCCACGGCCGAGCGATCCTGACCGAGAAGGACCACGCCCGCCGGCGTCGGCTGGCGCACGACGCCCGCGATCACGGCTGGTCGGTCCGCGAGACCGAAGCCCGCGCCCGCGGCGGCTCCGAGCCGCGCGCTCCGCGCGCCGAGCCGATCGCGATCCACCCCGACCAGGCCGACGCGCTGGCCGCCGCGGAGGACGCGTTGACCGCGGCCATCGGCTACGAGGTCAAGGTCCGGGCCCGCGGTGACGGCGCGAAAGCGGAGCTGGTGTTCGACAGCGCGTCGGAGGCGATCGAGCTGGCCGAGCGCCTGCTGCGCGGAAACTCCGCCGGCTTGTCCGAAGCGGCGTAGCGCGGTTTCCCGACCGTAGGCCGAGGCTGGCAAGGAAGCAGGGGAGGAAGCGTGCTCTGCACGCGACGACCCGATGACGCAGCCAGGCGATGGGATGCGGTCGGGAAATGGGCGATCCTGGACTCGAACCAGGGACCTCGTCCTTATCAGAGACGCGCTCTAACCGACTGAGCTAATCGCCCGAAGCGGGAGCGAGTCTAGCGCGGGCGACGCCCCGGCCGGCCGGGTTTTCGCGGCCAGGGCGCAGGCCCTGCCGATCTCGCCACTAGACTGCGGAAATGAACCGGCCGGACCCCAGGAGCCCCTTTTCTGCATGACCGAGATGGTGATCTACGGCGTCAGCTTCGACATGGTCGGCAAGCAGCCGATCGTGCTGCTGAAGACCCGTGAGGGGAACAAGTTCCTGCCGATCTGGATCGGCCACCCCGAGGCGGCGGCGATCCTGATGAAGCTCCAGGGCGCCAACACTCCGCGGCCGATGACACACGACCTGATCAACGACGTGCTCTCCGAGCTCGAGGTGGCCTGCACCCGCGTCGCGGTGACCGAGCTGCGCGAGAACACGTTCTACGCGTTGATCACGCTTCAGCTGGGCGGGCGCGACGTGGAGATCGACTCGCGGCCCTCCGACGCGCTTGCCCTGGCCGTGCGCACGGGCGCACCGATCTTCGCCGCCGAGGAGGTCATCACCGAGTCGGCGATCGAGTTCGAGCACGAGGTGGAGGATCAGGAAGAGGTCGTCGAGAAGTTCAAGGACTTCCTCGACAACGTGTCGCCGGAGGACTTCGGCGCCGAAGAGTCCTAAGCCCGGGCGCGCGCCCGGGCGAATGCCAGCTCCACGATCCGCCCGACAAGGTCGTCGAAGTCGATTCCGGCCGCCTCCGCCGCCTGGGGCAGCAGGCTGGTGTCGGTCAGCCCGGGGATCGAGTTCGCCTCCAGGAGGTCCAGCTCGCCGTCGTCGGAGAGCATCATGTCAACGCGCGCGAACCCGTAGCAACCAAGCAGCCGGTACGTGGCCAGGGCCAGCTCCTCGGCTTGGCTCGTCAACTCCCCGCCCAGTTCTGCCGGGCAGAGGAAAGTGGTGCGCCCGATGTCGTAACGGGACTCGTAGTCGTAGGGGTCGCCGTCGCCGGGTACGGCCTCGACGATCGGTAGCGCCTCCAGCCCATCCGCGCCCTCGAGCACGGAGACCGCCAGGTCGCGGCCCTGCACGTGGCGCTCCAGCAGCACCCGCTCGTCGTAGGAGAACGCCGCCACGAGGGCGGCGGGAATGTCCGCCGCCGAGCGGGCGAACTTTATGCCGAGCGCCGATCCCTGGCGCGAGGGCTTGACCACGATCGGGAACCGCAGCCGCTCCTCGATGGCCTCCAGCGTGTCAGCCGCACCCAGCTCGCGGAACGCCGTCTGGGTAAACGCCACGAAGTCCGGGGTGGGGATGCCCTCGCCCTGGAGCAGGTGCTTGGTCATGACCTTGTCGATCGCCCGCGAACAGGCCAGCACGCCCGACCCGGTGTACGGAATATCCAATATTTCCAGGAGTTCCTGGACGGTTCCGTCCTCGCCGTCGCGGCCGTGCAACGCCACGAACGCGACGTCGGGGCGCTCTTCGCGCAGCCGCCGGATCAGATCGCTGCCCACGTCGATCGGAACCGACTCGTGGCCGAGACGGCCCAGCGCGTCCTCCACGTTGGCGCCCGATCGCAGCGATACCTGACGCTCCAGCGACCGGCCGCCCTTGAGGACCGCCACCCGGCTCATGCGCCCTCGGCCCGTCGCTGGCGGCGGAGCTCGATCACGCGCGCACCCTCCTCGGGGTCTTCCTCCTGGCGGGCGATCTCCAGCTCCTCGGTGCTGATCGCCGTATGCTCGCCGGTGAGCGTGCCGTACAGCTCGACCTGCTCGGAGATGACCTTGCCGATCCGCCGTATGCCCTCGCGAATGCGCTCCTCGCTTGAAGCGGAGAAGTTGAGTCGCATCGAATCGCTGCCGCGCCCGTCCAGGAAGGCGCCGGCGCCGGGCACGAAGGCCACGTTCTCGCGCAACGCACGGGCGAGCAGGTCCGTGGTGTCGATGAAGTCCGGCAGGGTCACCCACACGAACATGCCGCCTTCGGGCCGGGTCCACTCGGCCTGGGGCGGGAAGAACTCCTCGAGCGCCTCCAGCATGGCATCGCGCCGGGGCCTGTAGACCTCGGTCAGCGAGCCCACGTAGTCGCGCCAGTCGCCGCGCTCGAAGTAGGCCTGCACCATCAGCTGCGAGAGCGTCGACGTGCAGAGATCCGCCCCCTGCTTGCCCACGTTGATCTTGTCCAGCACCGGAGGCGGGGCGGAAACCCATCCCAGCCGGATCCCGGGGGACAGGATCTTGGAGAACGTGCCCAGGTACATCACGTACACGCCGCCGTCCAGTGCGTACAGCGGCGGCAGCGCCTGGCCCTCGTAGCGCAGCAGTCCGTACGGGTTGTCCTCCAGCACGAGCACCTCGCGTTCGGACGCGATCCGCACGAGTAGGCGCCTGCGCTCCAGGGACATGGTGGCCCCGCCCGGGTTCTGGAAGGTGGGCACCGTGTAGATGAACTTCAGCCGCCGGCCATCGGCTTTGAGCCGGTCGATCGTCTCCTCGAGGCGGTCGACGCGCATGCCGTCCTCGTCCATGTCGATATGCACCACATCGGCTTGGTAGGCGTTGAACGTGGGCACGGCGCCTGGGTACGTCGGACCCTCGGCGATGATCACGTCGCCCGGGTCGATCAGCGTCTTGGCCACCAGGTCGATCACCTGCTGGCCGCCGGTGGTGACCACCAGGTCGTCCAGGTCCACGCGCATGCCCTCGGCGGCCATGACCTGGGCGATGCACTCCTTGGTCTCGCGCAAACCGTCGGTGGGGCCGTACTGCAGCGCGCGCGCCGACGACTCCTGGGCGATCCGGGCCGTGACGGCGGCCAGCGTCTCCGGCGGGAAGGTGGACGTGTCGGGCAGGCCGCCGGCCAGCGAGATCACCTCGGGCCGAGCGGTCACGGCCATGATGTCGCGCATGGCCGAGGACGTCATGACCCGCGTCCGCGCCGCGAACAGGCGCGCGTAGCGTTCGAGGTCGCGCTTGGTGGAGCGCGACGGGGGCTGTGACGAGGGGCTCATGGTGCGTCGTTCGCCGCCGCGGCGGGCGGTCCTGGCGCGTGGCCGGGCCGCCCCCGTGGTGGTCTATCGTCCGGGCGCAGCGTACCGGTCCCAGGGGGCCGGCCAGCCCTCCAACCATGAGCATCGTCCTCGACATCGGCCAAGGCGCAGGCCTGGCGACCGCCACGGGCGTGCGCCCCTTCCTGCCCCCGTTGCTGGCGGGCGCGCTGGCCAGCGGCGACATCGGCATCGACTTCGACGGCAGCGGTTGGCAGTTCCTGGAGAGCCCGCCTTTCCTGGTGGCCGTGCTGGCCCTGGCCGTCGTGGCCTACCTGGCCGACCGCCGCGGCGTGGACCGGCGCACGCTGCTGATCGCCACGTGGGCGATTTCCATCGTGCTCGGCGCGCTGCTGTTCGCGGGCTCGCTGGCCGCCGGCGATGGGCCGCCGCTGGCAGGCATCGTGGGCGGCGCGCTGTGCGCGGCCCTGGCGGCCGCCGCCGTGGGCGGCCTGCTGGAGCGCGCCGCCAAGCGGCTGGACGACTCCGCCGCGGGGTTGCTGCTGGTTTACGCCGACGCCGCGGCGCTGGTGCTGGCGGCCATCGCGATTTTCGTGCCCCCGGTGGCCTTCCTGGCGCTGATCGCACTGGTCGTGTTGCTCATCCGCGGCAGCGGCAGCGGCGACGAGAAGTACGCCGGCCTGCGGATCCTGCGGTGAGCGCGGCCCGCGGCGGCCCGCGCAAGCTCGTGCTGGCGGTCATCGACGCGCTCGCGCCCGAGGCCTTGGCGCAGGCCATCGAGGACGACATGGCACCCACGCTGGCGCGCCTGATGCGCGATGGGCACTACGCGCCGGACTGCGTGTCCACCTTCCCCTCGGTGACCCCTGTGGCGGCCTCGGCCATCGCCACGGGCGTCGGCCCCGATCGGCACCTGGTGCCCTCCATGAACTGGTACCACCGCGGCGAGGAGCGCTACGTGGAGTACGGCACCTCGTTCCCGGCTTCGCGGGCGCACGGCATGTTCCGCTCGCTCCAGGACACGGTCTACAACATGAACCTGGCCCACCTGAGTCAGGCCGAGCGCACCGTGTTCGAGCACCTGGACGATGCCGGCCTGCGCACGGCCTGCACGACGTACCTGATCTACCGCGGCCGTCACCGCCACGAGCCCTCGCGCGACTCGCCGTACGTGCGGCTGGCCGAGGCGGCCCAGTTCCGACACGCGGTGTGGGGCGCGCGCGAGCTGTTCTACGCCGACCTGTTCGACACCCGCAACACCGGCTGCTCGTCGACCCTGGGCATGCCGGGCCAGCGCGACAGCCACGCCGCCTGCGTGGGGGAGAAGCTGGTGGCCGACGACGCGTTCGACTTCTTGCTGTTCAGCCTGCCCGACAACGACTCCTACTCGCACCGGGAGGGCCCGGCGGCCCAGCCCACCTCGATCGCCCAGGCTGACGCGGCACTGGGCCGGCTGATGGACGCCGGCGGCGGTGCGGACGAGTTCCTGGCCGACCATGCGGTGATCGTGATGTCCGACCATTCGCACGACCTGGTCGAGGCCGCCACGAACCTGTCCGACGCGCTGGATGGCTGGCGGGTGCTGGAGCCGGTGGACATGGACCCAGAGAGCGCCCAGTTGGCGGTCTGTCCCGGTTCGCGCTCCGCGCAGGTGTACGTGCTGGAGGGCGAGGCCCCTGAGGCCACGGCTGCCAGGGCGGCCACCGACCTGGAAGGGGTCGCGGGTGTGGATCTGGTGGCCCGGCTCGAGGCCGGGCGCGCCGTGGTGGACACCCCGCGCGGCCGGCTGTGCTTCGGACCCGGCGACACCGTGACCGATCCACGCGGGCAAGGATGGGATCTGGACGGCGAGCTCGCGGCGCTCGATCTGTCCGTCAGCGGCGGCCAAGTGGGGGCCGGGGTCTACCCCGACGGCCTGCGGCGGCTGTGGTCGGCGCTTACCTGCCCGCGCACGGGCGACCTGCTGCTGTCGGCCGAGCCCGGCTACGAGTTCACCGACTGGGGCGGGGCCGACCACGTGGGCGGCGGCAGCCACGGCTCCCTGCACGAGTGCGACTCCCTGGGCGTCCTCCTGACCTGCGGCGTGGGCGCCGAGCGGCGCGCCGACTCGGCGCAATGGTCGATCGAGGACGTCACGCCCATGGTTCTCGACCACTTCGGGTTGCCCGCCTGATGGCGCCGCCGCGGCCGCGTGTGCGCACGCACACGCGTGTACGCCAGGGCATGGGTCGGCGCCACAACTGGGTGCAGCTGGTCAAGTTCGCCGTGGTGGGCGGGTCGGGCTATGTGGTCAACCTGGCGGTGTTCGCGGCTGCGGTGGAGCTGGCCGACGTTCACCATCTGGTGGCGGCCACCATGGCGTTCGTGGTGGCGGTGATGAACAACTTCTGGTGGAACCGGCATTGGACATTCGGAGCGAAGGACGGGCACGCGGGCTTCCAGGCGGCCCGCTTCTTCTCGGTCAGCGTGGTGGCGTTCCTGTTTGGCGCCGCCATGCTGGAGGTGCTGGTGAACCTGGCGGGCGTGCCCGAGATCGCGGCGCAGGCCGTGTCCATCGTGGCCGCAACGCCGCTCAACTTCGTCGGGAACAAGATGTGGAGCTTCAGGCCGACAAGCGTGGACTCCTGAGTCGACTGGCCGTCTCCTGGGCGGTCGTGGCGGTCTTCGCGGCCTGCTTGGCGCCTGCTCCGGCGGACGCGGCGGCCGCTACGCCGGAGCTGAAGACGCCTGACTCGTTCACGCGCGCACCGCAGAGCTACCGGATGACCGCCAAGCAGGTGCAGCGCGTCGCCGCCCGCGACCAGGAGGTTCGCGATGAGCGGGGGCGCCATCGCGACTTCGACCCATCCGTGTATACGCGTGGACCGGGGCGTTGGCAGGTCAGCTGGTTCGATCGTGGCGACGAGGTGGCGCAGGTGCGCGTGGACGACGCCACCGGCGCGGTGCTGGAGTCGTGGACCGGGGACCAGGTGGCGTGGACCATGGCGCGCGGCTACGAGGGCGCGTTCGGGCGCAAGCTCAACGCCCCATGGGTGTGGCTGCCACTGTGCGTGCTGTTCCTGGCTCCGTTCGTCGATCTTCGCCGCGCGCTGAGGCTGCTGCACCTGGACCTGCTCGTGCTGCTGGCCTTCGGCGCGTCGCACGTGTTCTTCAACCGCGGTGAGATCGGCACGTCGGTGCCGCTGGTGTACCCGGTGCTGCTGTATCTGCTTGCGCGACTGGTGCTGGCGGGCATGCGCCCGCGGAGTGGCCACGGCCGGCTGATCCCGCACTTCCACCTGTCCTGGGTCGTGGTGTTGCTGGTGCTGCTCGTGGGCTTCCGCGTGGGCCTGAACGTGGACGATTCCAACGTGATCGACGTGGGCTACGCGGGCGTGATCGGCGCCGACCGGATCGTGGACGGAGATAGTCTTTACGGGCCGAGGTTCAGCGCCGACGTGGAGCGCGGCGATACCTACGGACCGGTGAACTACCTGCTCTACGTGCCCTTCGAGCAGGCCATGCCGTGGAGCGGCGCGTGGGACGACCTGCCCGCCGCACACGCCGCGGCGCTGGCCTTCGACCTGCTGACGCTGGGCGGGCTGGTGCTGCTGGGCATGCGGCTACGTGCCGGACCTGCCGGGCGTGAGCTGGGGGTGGCGCTGGGCTTCGCCTGGGCCGCCTACCCGTACTCGCTGTTCGCGCTGGAGACGAACTCCAACGACTCGCTGGTGGGCCTGTTCACGGTTGCTGCGCTGTTGGCGCTGACCATGCGGCCCGGGCGCTCGGCGCTGGCGCGCGGAGCGGCGGTGGCGCTCGGCGCCGGCGCCAAGTTCGCCACGATCGCGCTGGCGCCGCTGATGGCAGCCGGCACTGGTGGGCGGCGCTTGCGCGATGGCGCCCTGTTCACCGCGGCGCTGCTGGTGGTGCTGGCGGCGGTGTTCGTGCCCTTCCTGCCCGATGGCGGCATCCGCGAGGTCTACGACCGGACGGTGGGCTACCAGGCCTCGCGCCCGTCGCCTTTCAGCGTCTGGGGTCAGGTCGACTCGCTGGGTTGGCTGCAGACCGCGGTCAAGGTCGGTACGGCGGCGCTGGCGCTGGCGGTGGCATTCGTGCCCCGCCGGCGCGACGCGTTCCAGGTCGCCGCGCTGGGGGCGGCGGTGATCATCGCCACGCAGCTGACGGTGAGCCACTGGTTCTACCTCTACATCGTGTGGTTCGCGCCGCTGGCGTTGGTGGCCCTGATGGCGCCGTGGCGCACCGGCCCGGAGCCCGCGGAAGCCGCCGCCACGCCGGCTCAGCGCCCGGCCGTGACGGCATGAGGGTCGCCGCGGGTGCGGCTGCCCTGCTGGCCGCGGGCTTCGCCCTGACCTTCCTCGTGGGTCCGTGGGACGACGAGTCGATCACCGATCTACCGCTCTACTCGGCGTACGCGCAGCTTTTCCTGGACGGCTACCTGCCCTACCGCGACGTGGCGTTCGAGTACCCGCCGCTGGCATGGCCGGTGCTGACCGTCGCCGGCATGGCCGGCGACCAGGAGGCATACCGGGTGGCCTTTGCCGGACTGGCCGTCGCCCTGACCGTGGCGATGGTTGCGCTGTGTGGCCGGCTCGCCTCCGTCACGGGCGGCGACCGGACGGCCGCGCTGCTGGGCGCCGCGGCGGCGCCGCTGCTGTGCGGAGCGATGCTGCGTACGCACTTCGACCTGGTGCCGGTGGTGCTCACGCTGGCCGCCCTGGCGCTGCTGTGCGCGGCGCGGCCCCGGGCCGGGATGGCGGTGCTGGGCGTGGCCGTGGCGGTCAAGCTCTACCCGCTGGTGATCGCCCCCGTGGCGCTGGCCTGGCTGCTGGCGCGCGGGCAGCGCCGCGCCGCGCTCGAGGGGGCGACGGCGCTGGCAATGGTGGTGGTGGCCGTCTACGCCGCCGCTGCGGTGCTGTCGGCGCAGGGTGTTGCGGACTCGTTCACCTACCACCTCGACCGCCCCGTGCAGGTCGAGAGCTCACCCGCCGTGGCGATGCGCGCGCTGGACTCGCTCGGACTGGGAACCGCCACGCCCAACGAGGGGTTTCGCTCCGACGGACTGGACCACCCAGCGAGCGGCGCGGTCACCGCCGTGTTCGCCGCGTTGCTGGCGGCCGCCGTCGCGCTACTGGCCACGGCCGCCGCGCGGGTGCCCGACGAACGCGCGCTTGTGCTGGCATCGCTGGCCGCGACGGTGGCGTTCGCGTGCCTGGGCAAGGTGCTCTCGCCCCAGTTCCTGGTGTGGGTGGTGCCGCTGATGGCGCTGGCGCTGGCCTGGCGGATGAGGGCCCTGGCGGTGTTGTCTGCCTTGGCCGTGGTGCTGACCCTGATCGAGTTCCCGGGCCTCTACCGCGACGTCGTGGACCGCGACCTGGGCGCGCTGGTGCTGGTGGCCGTGCGCGATCTGGCGCTGGTCGGCGTGGTCGCCGTGGCTATTCGGTCCCTGGCGGAGCCGGCTCCAGGATCTGCTCGATCGCCGTGGCTTTCCCGTCTTCGCCTGCCTCGATCAGCACCGCGTTGATCCACGGGTCCTCCGGCGAGGTCTCGAAGCGCACGTTGGTCATGGTTCGAAACCGCTCCAGAGCCAACTCCTTCGTGACCCCGATCACGCCACCACGCGGGCCCGTCATGCCCACGTCGGTGCAGTAGGCGGTGCCGCCCGGCAGGACGCGGCAGTCGGCGGTCGGCACGTGCGTGTGGGTGCCCACGCAGGCGGTCACGCGACCGTCCACGTGCCAGCCCATCGCCACCTTCTCGCTGGTGGCCTCGGCGTGCATGTCCACCAGCACGTGCGTGGCGCGCCCACGCAGGTCGGCGAGGGCGGAGTCCACCTCGGCGAATGCCGACCGCGCCGCCTCAACGAACAGTGACCCCGAGAGGTTCACCACCCCGAGCGCGACGCCGTTCTTCTCCACCACCGTCACGCCACGGCCCGGGCTGGCGCGCGGGTAGTTGGCGGGCCGCACTATCCGTTCCTCGGTGTCCAGGAACTCGTACACCTCCGTGTGGCGGTAGGCGTGGTTGCCCAGCGTGATCACGTCCACGTCCATGTCCAGGATCTGGCGCGCTGTCTTCTGTGTGATGCCGACCCCGCCGGCCGCGTTCTCGCCGTTCACCACCACGAAGTCCGGCCCGTGGCGCTCGCGCAGGCCGGGCAGGAGCGCGGCCAGGGTACGGCGGCCGAGGCCGCCCACCACGTCAGCGACGAATAGGACCTTCATAGAACGGATGATGCCACTGCGTGAACCGGCATCCATGCCGGTTCACGAAATGGCCCAGTCTGCCACTCTGCGGCGCGTGACCGGCGACGCCGTGCTCTCGGCCGAACGACTGACCAAGCGCTACGGCGACCGCGAGGCGCTGCGCGAGGTGTCGCTCGCGGCGGGGCGCGGCGAGCTCGTTGCGGTGATCGGGCCCAACGGCGCCGGCAAGACCACTTTGCTGTCCATCCTGGCGGGCATCCAGCAGCCCGACGGCGGGAGCGTCAGTCTGGGCCCGCGCCAGATCGGCTGGGTGCCACAGCAGGCCGCCCTCTACGGCAAGCTCACCGTGGCCGAGAACCTGCGCCTCTTCGCCAAGCTGGAGCGGTCCGACGACGCCGAGGCGGAGGTGGAGCGGATGCTGGACCTGACCCGCTTGCGCGATCGTGCAGGCGACCAGGTGTCCGTGCTCTCGGGCGGCAACCGCCAACGCGTGAACATCGCCATCGGGCTGCTGGGTCGCCAGCCCGTGCTCCTGCTGGACGAGCCGAGCGCGGCGCTGGACCCGCGCCAGCGTGAACGCGTGTGGGAGTTCGTACTCAGCCTGGCCGAAAGCGGCACGACCGTCGTCTACTCCACGCACGACATCGCCGAGGCCGAGCGCCACGCCAACCGCGTGGTGGTACTGGCCGACGGCGAGCTGATCTTCACCGGCGCGCCCGACGCGCTCCAGGATGCGGTGGAGGCCGAGACCGGCGGCCGCGGGGCCGACTTCGAGGAGGCCTTCGTGGCGTTCCTGAAGGCGCGCGGTCACTGATGGCCGGCATCGGCTTCCTGCTGGCCAAGGACCTGCGGATCCTGCGCCGGTCACCGATGCTCGTGGCGCTGCTGGTGATCTACCCGGTCGTGATCGCCACGCTGATCGGGTTCGCGCTCTCGCGCGGGCCGGACAAGCCGCAGGTGGCCTTCGCCAACCTGGTCCCCTCGTCGGGCAACGAGATCGAGCTGGGGGGCAAGCGCATCGACGTCACACGTCAGGCGGGGCCGCTGTTCCGCGCCATCGACCCCGTGCGCGTGAAGACCCGGGCCGAGGCGATCCAGAAGGTGCGCGACGGCGAGGTGCTGGGCGCGCTGGTCATTCCCGAGGACACCACACGCAAGCTGCAGGCCGGGCTGGAGCCGGCGCAGGTGGAGGTGTTCTACAACGCCGACGACCCGGTCAAGGCGCGCTTCGTGCGTGACACGATCAAGTCTCAGGTCCAGGACGCGAACAGCGCACTGACCAGGGAGCTGTCCAAGGTGGCGCTGGACTTCCTGAACCTGATCGGCACCGGCGGCGAGTACAACTTCCTGGGCCGCCAGTTCGACGTGCTGGGCCTGGAGCGCTCGGAGCAGATCCTGGAGCGCGCGAAGGCGGACCTGCCGCGCGGCTCACCGGCCCGTGCCCAGATCGACCAGGTCACCCGCTTCGCCCGGCTGGCCCGCGAAAACCTGGACCTCTCCGACGACGTGCTCAACTCGGTCAGCTCGCCACTGCGGGTGAAGCAGGTCGAGCTGGACGGAGGCGCCACGCCGCTGAGCTCGTTCGCCGTGGCCATCGCGGCGGCGGTGTCGCTGATGTTCATCACGCTGCTGCTGGCCGCGGGCGCGCTGGCCCTGGAGCGGGAGGAGAACGCCTACATGCGCCTGGTGCGCGGTCTCGTCTCGCGCACCGCCTTGCTGCTCGAGAAGGCCGGCCTGGCCGCGGTGTGCTCGACCGTGGTGGTGATGGTGATGCTGGTCGGCATGGGTCTGTTCGTGGACCTGGACTGGAGCCGCCTGCCGCTGGCGGCGGCCGCGACCGCCGCCGGGGCGCTGGCCTTCGCCGCGATGGGTCTGGCCGTGGGCGCGGTCACGCGCGAGGTGCGCGCGGCCTCGCTGCTGTGCGTGATGGCGTCGCTACCGCTGACCTTCCTGGCGCTGGTGCCCTCGGGCTCGGTGGCGCCAGCGCTGTTCGACGTGATCCGCGTGATCTCGGCGGTGTTCCCCTTCAAGCCGTCGCTCAACGCGCTGGACGTGGCCCTGAACGGCGGCGACGACCTGGCCATCCACCTGCTGCACCTGCTGGCGCTGTTCGCGGGCTTCGGGGTCCTGACGCGGGTCGCACTGACCCGCTTTGCCTAGACTCAATTCGATGGCCTTCCCCGCCACCCGCATGCGCCGCCTGCGGCGTACCGGCCTGCTGCGCGGCCTCGTGCGCGAAACCGAGCTCACCCCGTCGCACCTGGTCCAGCCCTACTTCGTGCAGCTGGGCACCGACGAGCGCACCCCGATCGAGTCGATGCCCGGTGTCGACCGGTTGTCGATCTCGCACCTGGTCGAGGAGGCGGGCGCGGCGCACTCCGCCGGCGTTCCCGCCGTGCTCCTGTTCGGCCTGCCGGCGGAAAAGGACGAGCGCGCCTCGGGTGCCTATGACGACGAGGGTGTGGTCCAGCTGGCGGTGCGCGCGCTCAAGGACGCCCACCCCGAGCTCGTGGTGATCACCGACGTGTGCCTGTGCGAGTACACCTCGCACGGCCACTGCGGCGTGGTGCGCGACGACCCCCCATCGCGGGGGGCAGGCGGCCAGGTGGACAACGACCTGTCGCTCGAGCTGTTGGCCAAGACCGCCATCTCGCACGCCCGCGCCGGAGCCGACGCGGTGGCGCCCAGCGACATGATGGACGGCCGCGTGGGCGCGCTGCGCTCACAGCTCGACGCCGAGAACCTCAAGGACACGCCGATCATCTCCTACTCGGCCAAGTACGCCTCCGCCTTCTACGGCCCGTTCCGCGAGGCCGCGGACTCCACCCCGGCATTCGGTGACCGGCGCAGCTACCAGCTGGACCCGGCCAACGCCGACGAGGCGGTGCGCGAGTCCCTGCTGGACGTGGAGGAGGGCGCCGACATGCTCATGGTCAAGCCGGCGCTGGCCTACCTCGACGTCCTGTACCGCGTCAAGGAGTCGACCAACTTGCCCGTCGCCGCGTACAACGTAAGCGGTGAGTACGCGATGGTGGAGGCGGCCGCCGCGGCGGGCTACATCGACCGCCGGGCCGTGATCACCGAGACCCTGACCTCGATCCGCCGCGCCGGCGCCGACGTCGTGATCACCTACTGGGCGAAGGAGGCCGCCGAATGGCTCTGACCCGTGAAGAGGCCGCGAAGCCCAAGGTCCGATCCCGCAAGGACGGCGCCGCCATCCCGCTTGACGAGCTGGACAAGAAGCTGCTGAACCTGATGCAGGGCAGCTTCCCGCTGGCGCCGCGGCCATTCGAGCACGTGGCCGGGCTGGCCGAGGTGCCCGAGGCCGAGGTGCTGGAGCGCGTTCAGCGACTGGTGGACGGCCGCATCATCCGCCAGGTCACGCCCATCTTCGACACCCGTGTTTTGGGCTACAGCTCGATGCTCGTGGCGGCCAAGGTCGATCCCGAGAACCCGTGGCGGGCGGGCAAGATCATCAACTCACATCCGGGCGTGTCGCACAACTACCTGCGCAACCACGACTTCAACATGTGGTTCACGATCGCCACCGAACCCGAGTCCGAGCTGGGCGTCCAGGGGACGCTGGACATCCTGCAGGAGCTGACCGGCGCGGAGTCCATCCGCCAGCTGCCCACGCTGAAGCTGTTCAAGATCCGGATGGACCTGGAGATGGAGAAGGGCACCAAGGACCTGGCCGCGATGGGCGTGGCCCAGGAGCCGATGGAGCCCGACCCGATCGAGGTCACCGACATGGACCGCGCCGTGATCACGGCGCTCCAGGGCGACATGCCGGTCGTGCGCGAGCCGTACGCGCCGGCCGCCGCCGAGGTCGGCGTCACGGTGCCCGAGCTACTGGAACACCTGGAGTCGATGAAGGAGCGCAAGGCGCTACGCCGCGTGGCCGCGATCCTGTTCCACCGTCGCGCCGGTTTCTCGGCCAACGGCATGGGCGTCTGGAACATCCCAGAGGAGCGGATCATGGACATCGCACCGCTGATGGCGTCCTATCGCGGCATCTCTCACTGCTACCAGCGCCCGACCTACAAGGACTGGCCCTACTCGGTGTTCACGATGGCTCACGGGCGCTCCAAGGAGGAGTGCGACGCCATCCTGGACTCGATCGCCCAGGAGACCGGCATCGAGGACCGGCGCACGCTCTACAGCTCCACCGAGTTCAAGAAGATCCGGCTCCTTTACTACACCGACGAGCACAGGCGCTGGGAAGCTGAACACGCCTCGTAGCGCCGAGCTGTACGCCCGCGCGGTCGACCTGATGCCCGGCGGCGTGAACTCGCCCGTCCGCGCCATGGCCTCCATCGGCCGCGACCCGATCTCGATCGCCGCAGGTGCGGGCGCCGAGATCACCGACGTCGACGACAACACCTACATCGACTGGATGTGTTCGTGGGGCCCGCTGATCGCGGGCCACGCCCATCCCGCCGTGATCGAGGCCGTGACCGCCGCGGCTGCGCGGGGGACCAGCTTCGGCGCCACCACCGAGGCCGAGGTCGAGCTGGCGGCGGCGGTGGTGGACCGCGTGCCGTCGGCGGAGATGGTGCGCATGGTCAACTCCGGCACCGAGGCGGCCATGAGCGCCATCCGCCTGGCCCGCGCCGCGACCGGCCGGGACAAGCTGCTCAAGTTCGCCGGCGCCTACCACGGCCACGTCGACGGACTGCTGGCCGAGGCGGGCTCGGGCCTGGCCACGGCGTCGCTGCCGGCCAGCCCCGGCGTGCCCGCCGCCCAGGCCGCGGCCACGGTGATCGTGCCCTGGAACGACCGCGAGGCGGTGGCGGCGGCCTGTGCCACCCACGAGTTCGCCGCCATCCTGAGCGAGCCCTACCCGGCCAACATGGGCCTGGTTCTGCCCGACGAAGGTTTCCTGGCCTTCCTGCGCGAGCAGGCTGATGCCAACGGCGCGCTGCTGGTCTTCGACGAGGTCATCTCCGGCTTCCGGGTGGCCCGCGGCGGCGCGCAGGAACGCGAGGGCGTAACGCCCGACCTGACCATCCTGGGCAAGGTCATCGGCGGCGGTGTGCCCGCCGCGGCCTACGCCGGCCGCGCCGATCTGCTGGGTCAGGTGGCCCCGGCGGGCGACGTCTACCAGGCGGGCACCCTGTCGGGCAACCCGCTGGCCACCGCGGCGGGCCTTGCCACGCTGGCGCTGCTGGACGACGCCGCCTACGAGCGCTTGGAAACCGTCGCCGGCGCCCTCGCGAGCGGACTGCGCGTGGCGGGCGCCGACGCCGGCATCCCCGCGTACGTGAGCAACACCACGGGCCTGCTCACGATCTTCTTCCATGATGGCCCCGTGGGCAGCTACGAGGACGCCAGGAACTGCGACACCGAGCGCTTCGGCGCGTTCGCGCGCGCCATGCTCGATCGAGGCGTGTACCTGCCGCCATCGCAGTTCGAAGCGTGGTTTGTCTCCCTGGCCCACACCGACGAGCACGTAGAGCGCACGCTGGAGGCAGCCCGCGGAGCGCTTGCGGAGGTGGCCCAATGAGCGCCCTGGACGAGGTGGTCGCGGCCATGGGGCCGTGGCTGGAGCGCCACCAGGCCTCGGACCCCGGACCCGCCCGCTTCGACGACGCCGTGGCCGACCCCGACCGCCGCTTCGTGCTGGAGGCGGTGCGCGAGGGCTACCTGATGCATTACGGCGAGCCCCAGGCGTACGCGGGCATGGAGCCCGACCTCCAACTCCTGGCCGGCGACGCGCTCTATGCGCTGGGACTTGCGCGCCTGTCCGAGCGCGGCGACCTGGATGCGGTCGCGGAGCTGTCGGACCTGATCACGCTGACCGCCCGGGCTCACGCCGAGGGCACGCCCGAGCGGGCGGAAGCGCTCTGGCAGGCCACCGCCGCGGCCCTGTCCGAGCGGGGTGGACCGGGCGCCATGGCCTCTTGGCGCGATTGGCCTGCCACGCCGACCTCGTGACACCCGTAGCCATGTTGACTCTATTGTCCCGTCGGCGTTGAATGGACCAGCGCACTCGCTCCATGGCCTCCGATCCCCCCAAGAGCACGAACCGCCGCAAGTCCCGGTACACGGAGGACCGCGGCATGACCGGGGCTTTCGAGGGCGAGACGGTCACGCGCCGCAGGGCCATCACCGTCGGCGGCCAGGCGGCGGGCGGCATCGCCGCGGCCGCGTTCGTTCTGCCGGCGCTGGGCTTCGCCTTGGGCCCGATGCTGGAGGACAGCTCGCCCGACACGTGGCAGGACGTCGGGCCCGAGAGGGACTTCAACGACCAGTTCTACGTACCGAGGGTGATGAACATCGTCGCCGAGGCCGGCGAGGCCGGTAAGACAACGGTTTACATGCGCAGGTTCAACCCCAAGCGCGATGGCCAGAGCCCGAGCGACGAGGACAACGACCAGAAGCCGCAGCCGTACGTGGCCATCTCCACCCGCTGCGCGCATCTGGGCTGCCCGGTGCGCTACATCCAGGCTTCCCAGCGCTTCGTGTGCCCCTGCCACGGCGGCGTCTATGACTTCGAGGGCAAGGTCGCGGGTGGCCCCCCGGTGCGCCCGCTCGACCGCTTCTACACCCGTGTGCGCAACCGCCGTGTCGAGGTGGGGGACCGCTTCTCCGTGAACTCCGAGCTGCGCCGCTTCAGCCCGCGTGACCCGTCCAACCACCTGGACGGGCTGTGGCAGTACCTCTACCCGTCGAGGCCGAGCACGTGAGCAAGCTCGTGCCACCGCTGCCCAAGTTCCTGCGCCCCGCCCCGCCCAAGCCGGGTAAGAAGAAGAACGGCGGCGCCAACGGCGCCAATGGCGGCAACGGCAAGCCGAGCCAACTCGACGAGCTGAAGGAGACGGGCGCCGAGGCCGGCACGAACGTGGTCGGCTGGCTCGACGAGCGCACCGGGGTCAGCCCGATCGCGCGCACGATGCTCTACCGCAAGGTGCCCAAGGGCACCAACTGGTTCTACACGCTCGGCTCGGCCACCATGTTCGCCTTCCTGTCGCAGGCGGTCACGGGCGTGTTCCTGGCCATGTACTACGAGCCGGACACGGGGCGCGCGTACGAATCGGCTGCGCACATCACCAACGACGTGTTCCTCGGCGAGCTGGTGCGCGGCATGCACAAGTGGGGCGCCACGGTGATGATCATCCTGATCTTCCTGCATATGGGCCGCACCTTCGTGTTCGGCGCGTACAAGTACCCGCGTGAGCTGAACTGGGTTATCGGCGTGGTGCTGATCACGCTCACGCTGGCCATGGGCCTGACCGGCTACCTGCTGCCGTTCGATCAGCGGTCCTTCTGGGCCACGGTCGTGGCGGTCAACATCAACGCCTCCGGGCCGATCGTGGGCCCGTATCTGGCCGACTTCCTCCGCGGTGGGTCCGAGTTCGGCCCCACCCTGCTGCCGCGCTTCTACGCCCTGCACATGTTGCTGATCCCGGGGCTGATCATCGCCCTGATCGGCATCCACCTGTACCTCGTGGCCAAGCTCGGCACCACCGCCCCGCCGTGGCTCAAGGCCGAGAAGAAGTCGCTCTCGCGCGAGGAAGTCTGAGCCATGAAGCAAGCGGACAGAGAGGCCTACCTCCGCGAATACTCGATCCTCAAGAGCCAGGGCAAGCCGTTCTTCCCCTACGCGGTGGCCAAGGACGCGCTCATGGCCTGCATCGTCATGGCGGTCATCATCACGATGGCCGTCCTCTTCGGCGCCGAGCTGGGCCCGAAGGCCGATCCCACCACCACCACATACTCGCCCCGCCCCGAGTGGTACTTCTTCTTCCTGTTCGAGCTGCTGCGGGTGGTCAAGCCGCCGGCGCTGGTGTTCGTCGCCACCATCGGCATCCCCACCATCTGCCTGATGCTGCTGATGCTGCTGCCGTTCTACGACCGCGGTCCCGAGCGGCACCCGCTGCGCCGGCCGGTGGCCATGGTGGCCGCCGCCGCGACCGTGGCGGCGATGGCCTACCTGACGGTCCTCGGCGCCCTGGCCGGGCCGCCGAGCGAGATCGAGCCGAAGTTCATCGCCAGGCCAAGCGTCGAGGAGGGTGCCATGGTCACCGCCTCCTCAGGCTGCCTGGGCTGCCACAAGATCGGCGAGAACGGCAACACGCTGGGGCCGAACCTGACCCATATCGGCGATCGTCTGGGCAAGGACGCCATCGCCCGGACGCTGGTCAACCCGACGTCGCCGATGCCGTCGTACGACACGCTGCGCAAGGACAACCCCGAGCAGTTCGACCAGTTGGTCGACTTCGTGGCATCCCTGCGCGAAGAGTCCCAAGACAAGTAGGCCATCCGTGACGCCTGCGACCGGGACCCTGCCCGAGACGCAGGTCCAGGCCATGTTCGACCGCATCGCGCGGGTCTACGACCGGCTGAACACGGTCATGACCGCCGGGCTCGATCGGCGCTGGCGCCGGCGCGCAGCCGACCTGGCGCAGGTGTCGACGGGCGATCCGGTGCTGGACGTGGCCACCGGCACCGGCGACCTGGCCGTGGAGCTGCGCACCCGCGTCGGCCCCCAGGCGCGGGTCGTGGGCCTGGACTTCTCGGCGAACATGCTCGAGCTGGCGCGGGTGAAGGCCCCGGCGATCGATTTCATCCAGGGCAGCGCGCTGGAGCTGCCCTACGCAGGCGACGAGTTCGCCGCGGCAACCGTCGGCTTCGGCGCGCGCAACTTCTCCGACCTTGGCCGCGGCCTGTCGGAGATGGCGCGCGTGGTCCGGCCCGGCGGCCGGGTGGTGGTGCTGGAGATCACCACGCCGCAGAAACCGCCGCTGTCGTGGTTCTTCGGCCTCTGGTTCGACCGCGCCGTCCCGGTGCTGGGCCGCCTGGCGGGTGACTCGGAGGCGTACAGCTATCTGCCCAGCTCGGTGCGCCGCTTCCCCGGCCCGCAGGCGCTGGGGGCCGAGCTGGCCGCGGCGGGGCTTGTGGACGTGGGCTGGGTGCTCACGGCGGGCGGCATCATCGCCCTGCACCACGGCACGGTGCCGGCTGCGGCGCGAGGATCCATCGCGTGAGCACCACGCCGGCGACTCTGGCGTCCGTCCTGGATGCGGGCGGCCCGGCGCTAGCCCGGGCGCTGGAGCGGATCGAGCGCCGCCTGGCCGATGTCACCGAGGGGCATGGGCCGGAGCTGGCCGGCCACGCCTCCGGCACGCTGGCCGCAGGCGGCAAGCGCTTGCGGCCGGTGGTGGTGGTGCTCAGCGGCGGCGAGGGCGACGCCGTGACCTCCGCGGCTGCCGCGGTGGAGCTGCTGCACATGGCCACGCTGGTGCACGACGACGTGCTGGATGCCGCACGGCTGCGCCGCGGGATGCCCACCGTGTTCGCGGTCGGAGGCCGCAGGGCCGCCACGGCAACCGGCGACCTCCTGTTCTCCCGTGCCTTTGCGGAGCTGGCCTCCACCCGCAGCGCCCCCGCCGTCCAGGCGTTGTCAGCCGCCTCGTCGGCACTGGCGCGCGGGGAGCTGATGCAGCGCGCCGACGCGTGGTCGGCCACGGTCTCCGCGGAGCGCTACATGGAGCGCTGCGAGCTCAAGACCGCGAGCCTGTTCGCCGCGGCCGCCCGCCTGGGGGCCACGCTGGGCGACGTGCCCGACGCGGCCGACGGCCTGGCCGGCTTCGGCCGACGGATCGGCCTGGCGTTCCAGATCCTGGACGACGTGCTCGACGTGTCCGGGCCCGCGGAGCGGACCGGCAAGCACCGCGGCACCGACCTCCTGGACGGCACCGTCACGCTGCCGCTGATCATCGCCCGTGAACGGGATCCCGAGCTGGCCGACCTGGACCTGGCGGCGGCGGTCACCGAGCCCGCCCAGGCCGACGCCGTGTGCGACAGGATCGCGGCGACCGGCGCGCTGTCCAGCGCCCGCGAACAGGCGCTGGCCCACGTGGCCGAGGCCAAGGCGGCGCTGGAGCAGGTCAGCCTGCCCTCCGAGCGCCTGCAGGCCCTCGGCCTGGTGGCCGATGGCGTGGTGGAGCGCTACGCCTAGAAGTCTTCGGGGAAGATCGCTTCGGCCTGCAGCGCTTCCACGAACCGGTCCACTTCCTCGGACATGTTCGCGCGCATCAGGCGACGGTAGTCGCCCGTCAGGGCATCGGTGCCGGCGTCCAGTTCCTCGTCGAACGCCTCGACCGCCTCCTGGGAGAACACGCCGCCGCGGTAGGTCTCGCACTCGGGGCAGCGGATCGTCACCGACCAATGCGCCTTGTCGGCCTCTTCCCAGGTGATGGGGTAGGCCAGATGCGAGGAGCACTCGATGCAGACGTGTAGGTCGCCGGCCGGGTCCAGCTTGGGGCGGGGGGGCGCGTCGTGGGTGTCGAAGGAGACCACGTCGATCCGCTTGCCGCTGGGCAGCACGACCTTCTTCACCAGGTGCTCGCGATCATTCTGATGGCGCTCCATAGGTGCGATATCGGCATACTCACGGGGGACTTGAGGGCATCGCCCCCACGGTTGGCCGACGGTCCTCGTAGACTGCGGCGCCCCTTGGTTCTGAGCGACCGCACCATCCGTTCGGAGATCGACTCCGGCCGCATCGTCATCGACCCGTTCGACGCGTCGTTGATCCAGCCGTCGAGCATCGACGTGCGGGTCGACCGTCGCTACCGCGTGTTCCACAACCAGCGCCACCCCTACATCGACGTGCGCAAGCCGATGGAGGACCTGACCGAGCTGGTCGACATCGGCGGTGAGGAACCGTTCATCCTGCATCCGGGCGAGTTCGTCCTGGGCCAGACGCTGGAGCGGGTCACGCTGCCCAACGACCTGGTGGCGCGGCTGGAGGGCAAGAGCTCGCTGGGGCGCCTGGGCCTGCTCATCCACTCCACCGCCGGCTTCGTGGACAGCGGTTTCTCGGGCAACCTGACGCTGGAGCTGTCCAACGTGGCCAACCTGCCGATCACAATCTACGAGGGGATGCCGATCGGGCAGATCTCGTTCATGCGCATGGACGGGCCCGTCGATCGGCCCTACGGCGCGGAGTCGAACACCAGCAAGTACCAGGGCCAGACAGAGCCCACGGCCAGCCGCTTCTTCGAAAACTTCAAGCCGCGTGACTGATCCGTGAACACCCCGGCGGCCGAAGGAACACCAAGCTAGAGTTTGACTCGCGACCGGCCCAACGGAAGAGCGCGAGTCGCGCCCCCGTCTTAGGAGCTGTACACCATGGGAATCGGACCCCTCGAAATCGGCATCGTCCTCTTGATCGTCCTCGTCATCTTCGGCCCGAAGCGGCTGCCGGAGCTGGGCAAGTCGCTCGGCAGCGGCATGAAGTCCTTCAAGGACTCGGTCACCGGCGATGACGACGACAAGAAAATCACCACCGGCGACACCAAGGCGGATACGACCGTCCGCGCCGAGAAGTCCGAGCCCACGGCCTAACCGGCCGTTCCGGCCCCGTTAGCACGCGGACCCGTGCCGCGCCTCAAACCGATAGACCACGAGGAGCGTCTGGCGCTCGTCGATCACCTGGGCGAGCTGCGCTCCCGGCTGATCATCTCCGCGATCGCCTTTGGCATCGCGTTCGCCTTCTGTGGATGGCAGAACGAGCTGATCCTGGAGATCGTGAACAAGCCGCTGCCGGACGACATCAAGCAGCCGATCACGTTCGGCGTGACCGAGCAGTTCACCACCACGTTCACGAACTCCGCGTACGCCGCCATCCTGATCGCCCTGCCGGTGATCCTGTACCAGCTGTACGCGTTCATCCTGCCGGCGTTCAGCCCTAAGGAGCGCAAGGTGGCCACGCCGCTGCTGATGATGGTGCCGGTGCTGTTCGTCTCGGGTGTGGTGTTCTGCTACTTCGTCGTGCTGCCGGGCGCCATCGACTTCCTGCTCAGCTTCAACGCCGACCAGTTCCGGACCGAGGTCCGGGCGCGGGACTACTACAGCTTCACCACCCTGACCATGCTGGCCATGGGCCTGGGTTTCCAGGTGCCGATCGCCATTCTGGCCGCGGTCAAGCTGGGCGTGACCACGCCGCAGAAGCTGCGCAAGAACCGCCGCTACGCATATCTGGCGATCGTCGTCGTGGCCGCGTTCCTGCCCACGATCGATCCGGTCACGCTGCTGCTGGAGAGCATCCCCCTGATCCTGCTGTTCGAGGGCAGCATCTTGCTGTCGGCGGCACTGGTCAAGCCCGAGGCCCCTGCCACCGAGCTGGCCGGCGCCGAGGGCACATAGATACCCTCCGGCGCCAATGCTCTTCGATCTCACTGGAAAGCGCCGCCGGGCGGTGCAGGCCACCTACCTCATGCTGGCCGTGCTCATGGGCGGCGGGCTCGTCCTGTTCGGCATAGGCGGTGACGTCCAGGGCGGAATCTTCGACGCCTTCACCGGCGAGGGCGGCAACTCGGGCAACGGCAACAGCATCGTCGAGAAGCGTGTCGACTCGAACGAGAAGAAGCTCAAGACCGACCCCAGGAACGAGCAGCTGCGCAAGTCGCTGACGCGCGACTACTACCAGCTGGCCACCGCCCAGACCAACGAGAGCGGCGTGTTCAACGCCGAGGGCAACGAGAACCTGCGCAGGGCCGCCGTCAACTGGCAGGCCTACCTGGCGTTGAAGCCCGAGAAGCCCGACACCTCGCTGGCGCGGCTCGCGCTGCAGGTCTACGACCCGACCGCGCTGAACCGCAAGACCCAGGCCAAGGACGCGGCCCAGCTGATCGCGCGCGAGGAGAACGATGCCCAGGCATACCTCGGCCTGGTCCAATACGCCGCGCTGGCAAAGGACACCCGCACCGCCGATCTGGCCGGCCAGAAGGCCGTGGACCTGGCGCCGCCGGCGCAGAAGAAGCAGGTCCGAGCCCAGGTCGCACAGCTAAAGAAGCCTCAGGCCGCCCAGGGCGCGCAGGGGGCAGAGGGTGGCGCCGGTTCCGGCGTGACGCCACAGCAATAAGGATCCAGGATGGTTGTGACGATAATGTCCCGGGAGCCGCCCAGGGGACGATCGAGAAGAGGAGCGAAGTGAACTTCCACATCCAGGATGAGGAGATCGACGCAGAGACTCACGTCATCCAGCTCGGAGGCGAGATCGATCTCTACACGGCGCCCGAGTTCAAGGAGCGCATGGTCGAGCTGATCGAGGCGGGCAAGACCCACATCGTCGTGGACCTTTCCGAGGCCACGTTCATCGACTCCACCACCCTCGGCGTGCTCGTGGGAGGCGTGAAGCGCCTGCGCCCGTCCGGTGGCGGCCTCGCCCTGGTCTGCACCGATCAGAACATCACGAAGATCTTCGAGATCACCGGCCTCGATCGCGTGTTCCCGATCCATGGGTCGCGCGAAGAGGCATTGGGCGCCGTAAAGACGCCCAACGCCGAGTAGACCTTCCGCCGCGAGTGGGCCGTGTAGGGATCGAACCTACGACCTTGAGATTAAGAGTCTCCTGCTCTACCAGCTGAGCTAACGGCCCAAGCGGGGAAGGTTATCGAGCCTGCGCTAGCGCAGGCCGCGGGCGCTGCGGCAGCTCGCCCAGCCGTTCACGTACATCGCGATGCTGACCGAAGGGGTGGAGCCGGCCAGCTGCCAGGAGCGACCGGGGCGCAGCGCGGCGTGCAGGGAGCCGGTGGTGTCGGTCTCGGTCTGCACGGCCACATCGGGGCGGCCCTGGCGCTTGAGGACCAGGGCGGCCGACTGGGCGTTGCCGCCGGCAATGAAGTTCAGGTGCAGGCTCTCGCACTGGTGGCGGCGGGCGCCCTCGAGCAGGAGCTGGTCGGCATTGGGCTGACCGTCCAGAACGCCGGGGGTGGCGGCCAGGGCGAAGCGGAAGGGCTTCGGGGAGCCGTCGAACGTACCGCCCTGCGAAGCGGTCAGCTTGGACAGCGGGACCCTGTGTGACGGGGCGGCCTGGGCGGCCGCGGCGCCGAAGGCGAGGGCGCCGTACATGGCGCCCAGGAACAGCAATGTGCGGGTGGGAAGACGGTGGCGCATGGACTCTCCTCGATGGCGGGTTCTTACTCTTGAGTAACCTTACGGTCAGGTAATGTTGCTGTGTGTGACAAGAAGCACGCGCAAGCGCATTCCCCGCAGCGAACGCGAGCCGCTGATGCTGGATGCCGCCGAACGGGTGTTCTCGGCGACGGGCTTCCACGGCGCCTCGATGGACGCGATCGCCGCCGAGGCGGGCATCTCCAAGCCGATGGTCTACAACTACTTCGGCTCCAAGGAGGGCATCTACCTCGCCTATCTGGAGCGGGCCGGGCGGGAGCTGCTGAACCGGCTACTGGCGGCCGACCTGCCCACGGGAACGCTGGCAGAGCGCCTGAGCGCCGGCGCCGGGGCGTTCTTCGGCTTCGTGGGCGAAAACCACGACGGCTGGCGGGTGCTCCGGGAGGAGATGCTCAGCCAGCGCGAGGCCGTCGGTAGCCAGGTGGCGACCATGCGATCGGCCATCCACGCGCTGCTGTCGGAGGTTCTGGTGGACGAAGGCGGCGACCCGAATAGCGCGGACGCATACGCGGCCGCGCTGACCGGCGCCGGCGAGTCCCTGGCTGACTGGTGGCTCGAGCACCCGGACACCCAGGTCGAGGTTCTGGTGGACACCCTGGTGGCGATGGCGGAGCAGCTGCCCGCGCGCGCTGATAAGAAGGACCGATGAGCGACGAGCTGGCCATGCTCGACGGTGCCATCGCACCGGCGCACGAGACGATGCTGCCGGTGACCGACCAGGGCTTCATCCGTGGCGACGGCGCCTTCGAGGTCATCCGGGTGTACGGCGGCACCGCGTTCCTGATGGATGAGCATCTGGACCGGATCGAGCGCTCCGCCGCGAACCTGAGGCTGGACGGCCCGGTGCCGCGGGACGAGCTGCTGGCCGAGACCGCCGAGCTACTTGAACAGCGCGGAGGCGGCGCCCCGTTCGACGGGGCGCTGCGCGTGATCCTGACCCGCGGCGGCCGCCGGCTGCTGATGACGGAGCCGCTCCCCGATCTGCCCGAGCGCCTGCGGCTGGCCAACGTCACCTATGCGCCCACACGCGTGCTGGACGGCGTGAAGTCGCTCTCGTACGCGGCCAACATGCTGTGCGGCAGGATGGCGCGGGAGCGCGGCTTCGACGACGCGGTGCTCGTGACCCCGCACGGGCGGGTCCTGGAGCTGCCGACGGCGACGTTGTTCTGGGTCGGTGACGACGGCACGCTGTGCACCACGCCGCTGTCCGAGCACATCCTGGCTTCGATCACCCGCGCTCACCTGATGCGCCTGGTGGACGTCGAGGAGCGGGTGATCACCGCTGAGCAGCTGTTGGAGGTGCGCGAGGCGTTCGTGGCCTCGACGGCGCGCGAGGTGCACCCGGTGGCGGCCATCGAGGACCGGGAGTTCGACCAGGTGGGGGAGGTCACGCGCAAGGCCGCGGCGGCCTTCAGCGCGCACATCGACGAGCTGCTGGGGCGCTAGTTCCCTGGGTCGTCGCGAGACTTGCCGTCCACCTGGTAGCGCAGCCACCACGCCGCGTGGGCGATCACGCCGACGGCGCCGCCCAATAGCTTCCTCACAGGACCCATCATGCGTATCTTGACCGTCATCGGGAACCGGCCGCAGTTCGTCAAGGCTGCGGCCGTGTCGCGCCTCCTGCGCCAGGCCCACGACGAGGTGCTGGTGCACACGGGCCAGCACTACGACGACGAGCTCTCACGCGTGTTCTTCGACGAGCTCGGGGTGCCCGCGCCGGACCGCCAGCTGGGGGCCGGCGGGGGCTCGAACAGCGAGCAGACCGCCCGCATCCTCGCCCTGCTCGAGGGTGTGATCGAGGCCGAGGCGCCCGACTTGGTCATGGTCTACGGCGACACCAACTCCACGCTGGCCGCCGCACTGGCCGCGGCCCAGGCCCAGGTGCCGATCGCGCACGTGGAGGCAGGCATGCGCTCGTTCGACCGCACCATGCCCGAGGAGCTGAACCGGGTCCTGTGCGACCACGCCAGCCACGTGCTGCTGTGTTCCACCCAGACAGCCATGGACAACCTGGAGCGCGAGCACACGCCGGGGGAGCGCCACCTGGTCGGCGATGTCATGGCCGACGTGTCGCTGGCCTTCGGCCCAATCGCGCGTGAGCGCTCGAACGCGCTGGCCGAGCACGGCCTTGAGCCGGGCGGGTATGTACTGGCCACCGCGCACCGGGCGGGCAATGTGGACGACCCTGAGCGGTTGGAGCGGCTCGTGGCCCTGTTGGAGGCGGTGCCCGGAACCTGTGTGCTGCCGCTGCACCCACGCACAGCCGCCCGGCTGCAGGAGTTCGGGCTGCGGGAGCGCCTGGACGCCGCCGAGGGGCTCCGCCTGCTGGCGCCGCTGGGGTACCTGGACTTCATGCGCCTGGCCATGGACGCGACCGCGGTGCTCACGGACTCGGGCGGGGTGCAGAAGGAGGCCTACCTGCTGGGGGTGCGCTGCGTGACCCTGCGCGACACCACTGAGTGGGTCGAGACCGTCGAAACGGGGTGGAACACGCTGGTGGGCCTGGACCCCGCCGCCGCGCTCCGGGCGCTGGGGGCGTCCCCGCCCGCCGGGCAGCGGCCCGAGCTGTACGGCGGCGGCAAGGCGGCGAGCCAGATCGTCGCGGTCCTCTCGGCTTACACTCCCGGGCCATGAAGATCGGAGTAGTAGGACTGGGGTACGTGGGGCTGCCCCTGGCCCTGGCATTCGCCGAGGAGGGCCACACCGTGGCCGGGGTGGACTCCGATTCGCGCCGTGCGGCGGCGCTCGACCGGCACGAGAGCTACATCGAGGACATTACGTCGGAGCGCCTGGCTGCCGTGGGCGACCGGCTCTCCGGAGGAACGCGGTATGCCGAGCTGGCCGATTGCGACGCGGTCATGATCGCCGTGCCCACGCCCCTGACCATCAACCGCGAGCCGGACCTGGGACCACTGGTATCGGCCGGGACCGCCCTGGCCGGGGTGCTGCGCGCCGGCCAGCTCGTGGTGCTCGAGTCCACCACCTACCCGGGCACCACGCGCGAGCGCCTGGCGCCGCTGCTGGAGGAGTCGGGCCTGGCCGCGGGCACGGACTTCAACCTGGCCTTCTCGCCCGAACGGATCGACCCCGGCCGCACCGACTACACGATGCGCAACACGCCGAAGATCGTCGGCGGCCTGACCCCGGCGTGCCTTGACCGCGCGGTCGCTGTGTACAGCGAGATCTGCGACGAAGTCGTGCCCGTGTCGGGTCCCGAGCCCGCCGAGCTGTCGAAGCTGCTGGAGAACGTCTTCCGGTCGGTGAACATCGCCCTGGTCAACGAGCTGGCCATGCTCTGCGAGCGCATGGGGATCGACGTCTGGGAGGTGGTCGAGGCGGCCGCCACGAAGCCCTACGGGTTCATGCCGTTCTCGCCTGGACCGGGCATGGGCGGCCACTGCCTGCCCGTGGACCCGTTCTACCTGGCGTGGAAGGCGCGCGAGTACGGCCAGCCCACCGAGTTCGTGGAGCTCGCGGGCGAGGTCAACCAGCGTATGCCCGAGTTCTGCGTCGGGCTCGTGGCCACCGCGCTGAACGACCACGCCAAGGCCGTGCGCGGCTCCCACATTGCCATCATCGGCGTGTCCTACAAGCCGGGGGTCGGCGACCTGCGCGAGTCCCCGGCGGTGAAAATGATGCGGATGCTGGACGTGCGCGGGGCGGACCTGGTCTACCACGACGACTTCGTCCCGGCGCTGCCCGACTTCGAGCTGGACAACCTGCCGCTGGACGAGGCGCTGGAGGGCGCCGACTGCGCGGTGATCGTGACCGCCCACCCGGGCCTGGACGTGGAATCCGTGGTGGCGGGCGCCCCGTCGGTGGTGGACCTGCGCGGCGTCACGCGTGGGATCGAGTCGCCCCACGTGGTGCGGCTTTGAGCGACGGCCTCGTGAAGGTCGGGGTCGTCGGCCTGGGCTACTGGGGCCCCAACCTGGCCCGGAACTTCGACCGCCTGCCCGGGGTGGAGTTGGGGTGGCTGTGCGACGCGGACGCGGACCGCCGCGAGCGCGAAGGGCAGGCGTTCCCCGGCGCGCGGCAGTCCGCCGACCTGGACGAGCTACTGGCGGATCCCGACCTGGACGCGGTCGCGGTGGCGACGCCGGTGCCCACCCACGCCGCGCTGGCCGAGCGCGTGCTGGCAGCCGGCAAGCACTGCTTCGTCGAGAAGCCCTTGGCGCAGAACGTGGCCGACGCCGAGCGGGTGGTGGCCGCGGCGGCGGAGGCCGACCGGATCCTGATGGTGGGCCACCTGCTGGAATACCACCCGGGGCTGGAGCTACTGAACCGAATGGCCGCCGACGGCGACCTCGGCCAGATCCACTACATCTACGGCAACCGTCTGAACCTGGGCAAGCTGCGGGCGGAGGAGAACGCGCTCTGGAGCCTCGGCGCCCACGACGTGTCGGTGCTTCTGCGCCTGGCGGGCGAGGAGCCGTTCGAGGTCGAGGCCAAGGGGGAGTCGTACATGCGCCCCGGGGTCGAGGACGTGGTGTTCTGCTTCATGCGCTTCCCGTCCGGGCTGGCGGCTCACCTGCACCTGTCGTGGCTGGACCCGCACAAGGAGCGGCGCTTCACGGTCGTCGGCTCCAAGAAGATGGCCACGTTCGACGACATGGACCTGGAGCGCAAGCTGACCGTGTACGACAAGGGCTTCGATCAGGACAGCACCTCATACGGCGAGTACATCACGCGCTCGGGCGATACCTACAGCCCGCGCGTGCCCAACGACGAGCCTCTGCGGATCGAGTGCCAGCACTTCGCCGACAGGGTCCGCGACGGGGAGCAGCCGCGCTCGGACGGTGCCAGCGGGCTGCGCGTGGTCAAGGTGCTGGAGGCACTCCAGCACTCCCTGGATGAGGGTCGCCGTGCTCAGCCCGTCTGATCGCGCGCCCGGTCTGCTGCTGGGTGACGGCGTCCAGGTACCGCCCGTGGCCCAGATCGGTGGCCACGTGGTCATCCACGTCGGCACCGTCATGGGTCATGACGTGCGGCTGCAGGACGGCGCGGTGGTGGGCAAGCCGCTGGCCCTGGGCTCCCAGTCCAACGCGCAGCTCCCCGACCGGCTGCCGCTGACGCTGCTCGGCGACGGCGTCACCGTGTGCGTCGGCGCGGTGGTCGTGGCGGGCGCGACGGTGGGCGACGGCAGCGTGATCGGCGACCAGGCGCACGTCCGCGAGCGTGCCGTGATCGGCGCCGGGTCGGTCATCGGCCGTGGCTCGGCCGTCGACAACGACGTGACCGTGGGCGAGCGGGTGCGTGTCCAGACGGGGTGCTACCTGACCGCGTACTCGGTGATCGAGGACGATGTTTTCGTGGCCCCGGGCGTGACGCTGACCAACGACGACACGATGGGTCGCCATGCGCGGGACTACGCGCTCCGGGGGGCCACGCTGCGGCGCGCCTGCCGGGTGGGTGGAGGTGCCGTGCTCACGCCGGGGGTCGAGGTGGGCGAGGAGGCCTTCGTGGCAGCGGGCGCCGTGGTCACCGCCGACGTGCCGGCCAGAGCTGTGGTCATGGGCGTGCCGGCGCGGGTGGTGCGCCAGGTGGGAGACGACGATCTGCTGGAGCGATGGCGCTGAGACGGCACAACCGGGGGCTCAGGGCCGGCGCGCCGACAGTGGTGCTGGCCGCCTTGGCCGCGGGCACCACCGGCGCTCTCGCAGTCGTGGAGTTCGGGCGGGTGTGGAAGCGCGGCCGGGCCCCTCTGCCAACCGAGGCCGACGAACCGCTGAGGGCCGCAGCCGAGGCGGCCGCGGAGACCGCCGAGGTGGCCATCGCCGGCTACCGCGCAGCGTCCACGCGTGACAACGCGCTGCTGAACCTGCTGGCCTCGTTCGTGATCAGCTTCATCACCGTACGGAGCGTGACCTACATGCTGCGCGAGCGGTCCTCGGTCGGTCCGTTTCGCAACCTCAAGGTCGGCAAGCGCCACGTCCACCACTTCGTCCCCGGGATCACGCTGGCGTTCGTCTCGGGCAGCATCGCCCTCGTCACCCGCAACGAGACCGTGGAGCGGTGGATGGCGCTGCCGTTCGGCGCCGGCATGGGCATGACCCTGGACGAGTCGGCGCTGCTGCTGGAGCTGGACGACGTGTACTGGTCCGAGGAGGGGATCCTGAGCGTGCAGATCACGCTGGCCGTGACCGCGCTGCTGGCTGCAACCGGGCTGGCCGCCCGCGTGTTGCTGCGCGGTGAGCAGCAGGTTCTCCCCGACCCCGCACTCGACCCTGAGGGCCGGTAGGGTGCCGCCGATGGAGGCATCAGGAGGAGGCCGGGGGCCATTCGAGGACGAGGACGCCGAGCCCACGTCCGGCGGGCCCGAGGCTCCGCCGCGGCCGCCCGAGGACCCGCCGGCACCGCTGTGGTCGGCTCCGGCGCACGCCCAGCCGCCACCGCCACCGCCACCGCCAGGGCCGCAGAGTCCGGCTCCCGCAGGACCGCAGAGCCCCGCGTCCGCGCCGCAGGCTCCGCCTGCGCCTCCCGGCTACGGCGGTCCGGTTCCACCCGGGGGATGGCAGCAACCCGCACCCAGCTTTCAGCCCCCCGGCGGGGCGGCCTTGGCGTCCTGGGGCAGCCGCGTCGGTGCCGCGTTGCTCGATGCGCTCATCCTCACCGTCGGGCTCGTCGGGCTCGTCCTGGTGATCGTTCTCGCCGTGGCGATCAACGACGTGCTCGGCATCGTCGTCGGGATCATCCTCGGGTTGTTCGCGGTGGCGGTGTACGTCGCCTACGGGGGCTTCTTCATGGCCCGCGAAGGCCAGCACAACGGACAGACGCCCGGGAAGCAGATAGTGGGCATTCGCGTGATCCGCGACGCGGGTCTGCCGTTCGACCTGGGCCACGGCATCCTGCGTGAGTTCGTGGTCAAGATCCTGCTGTTCGGTTGGATCGGCGGCTTCTTCTTCTCGATCCCGACCCTGCTGAATGTCCTGTGGCCGCTATGGGACGACCAGGACCGCGCGCTGCACGACATGGTCGTCAGCACCCACGTCGTCCGCGCCCAGTAGGCGACCGGGTCAGGCGCTGTCGGCCGTCGGCTGGCGCCGGACCGACGCGGCCGCTTCGGTCCAGATGATCTGTTCGCGCCCGGGGCCGACCCCGATGGTGACCACCGGGGTGCCCAGCTGTTCCTCGATGAAGGCGATGTAGGCGCGGGCGTTCTCGGGCAGGTCGTCGAGCGTTCGGGCGCCGGTGATGTCCTCGTGCCAGCCGGGCAGGTCGACCGTCTCGCCCCTCACGTGATGAAGCACCGACTGGTGGTACGGGAACTGCTCGAAGGTGGCGCCCTCGGGCCCGGAGTAGCTGGTGGCGACCGGCAGCGGGTCGATGCCGGTCAGCACGTCGAGCTTGGTCAGCACCAGGCCCGTCAGGCCGTTCACCCGCACCGCGTAGCGCAGCGCCACCAGGTCCAGCCAGCCGCAGCGCCGAGGGCGGCCGGTGGTGGTGCCGAACTCGTGCCCGGCCTCGCGCAGGCGGTCGCCCATCTCGTCGTCCAGCTCTGACGGGAACGGTCCGGCGCCCACGCGCGTGCAGTACGCCTTCGAGATGCCCCACACCTCGTCGATCGACTTCGGCCCCACGCCCGCGCCGACGCAGGCGGAGCCCGCCACCGGGTTGGACGACGTCACGAACGGATAGGTGCCGTGGTCGATGTCCAGGAGGGTCCCCTGGGCGCCCTCGAACACCACCAGCCGGTCACGGTCGAGCGCATCCCAGGCGATGGGCGGGGTGTCCGCGATGTGTGGCGCCAGCCGGTCGCCGAAAGCGCGGTAGTCCTCAGTCATCTGGTGCAGGTCCAGCCGCGGGTCCTTCACGAACTCACGCAGCAGCGGGGCCTTGGGCTCCATCGCGGCGGTGATCTTCTGGCGCAGGATCTTCTCGTCGAGCAGGTCCTGGACCCGGATCCCCAGCCGCGAGGCCTTGTCCGCGTAGCAGGGTCCGATGCCGCGCTTGGTGGTGCCGATCTCGCGCTTGCCCAGCCGCGCCTCCCCGGCGTGGTCCAGCAGCAGGTGGTAGGGCATGATCACGTGGGCGTTGGCGGACACGCGCAGGCCGCTCAGGTCGATCCGCTGGCGGCGCAGCCCCTCGATCTCGCCAATCAGCACCTTCGGGTCCACGACCACGCCGTTGCCGATCACGCACGGCTTCCCCGGGTACAGGATCCCCGACGGGATCAGGTGGAACTTGAACGTCTCCCCGTCCCTGACGATCGTGTGACCGGCGTTGTTGCCGCCCTGGAAGCGGATCACGGCATCGGCCTGCTCGGCCAGAAGGTCGACAACCTTGCCCTTGCCCTCATCGCCCCACTGGGCGCCGACTATTACGAGTCCCGGCATCGCAGCGGTGAGTCTAGGTGGCTCAGCAGGGGGTACGACGGCCGGGCTCTGCCGGACAGATCCACGGAGTCATCTCGTCCAGCTCGGCTAGCTCCATGATGGAGTTGCGTACCGCGCTCGCCTCGTCGTCCGAACTCGGTTCGAGGTCGAACGCCGGCCGCGCCAGGTACCGGCCCATCATGGCTGACAGCCTGCGTTCTACCGCAGCCTCGCTGCGCTTCTCGCCGGAGTGTCGAGGGTCCATTCGCGCAGTGGACAGCACGGCGTACCCCTCCCCATGGAACGCCCCGAAGACAAACCGCCAGTCAGGATTCTCTCGGTAATAGATGTCGGCGTTCGTCACCCCATGACGGCGGCGCCGCGATGCACCGGACGGTGGCGGCGCCAGAGCTGTGCGATCAGGTGGTCGCTCACAAGCTGCTCACGATCGGGATGCCACCCATTTCGGCGGGGGACAGCGGAACGTCCGGCGCTTGAAACTGGTCGTCCATCTGCTGCACGGTCTGGTATCCGCCGTACGTGACCGCCACGATCCGGTAGCCGACGAATGCGAGCGCGAGAACAGTCCCGACGATTGCCACGACTGGTCGCCCCCTGCGGCCCACGGTAACCCATCGATACCGACCCGACGACCTTGAGCGGCAGCCTCAGATACCGGTCACGCGCAGGTCCGATCCCATGATGGGCAACGGGTCGCCGCAGATCTCGACCAGGCGGGACACCGTGCGAGCGCCCACCTGCTCGCGCAGCTCGTCCATGTCCAGGATGTTCGTGGTCACCAGGATCGCCCGCTCGTCCTGCCAGCGCTCGTTGACGATCGAATAGAGCTGCTCGAGCACCCAGTCGGTGCGCTTCTCGGCGCCCAGGTCGTCCAGATGCAGCAGGTCGACCGAGCACAGCCGATTGAACAGGCTCATGTAGGACGCCCCGGTGTTGCTGTCATAGGTGTCCTTGATCTCGGCCAGCAGTCGCGTGACCGGGTACACCGCCACGGACCGGCCGCTCTGCTCCGCGGCCTGCGACACGAGCATGGCCAGCGACGTCTTGCCCGTGCCCACGTCGCCCGCGAACCACAGGCCCGTGCCGGAGTCCACGTTCGACCCCACCTGCTCCACGAACCGGCGCACGTGGCGCTGGACGAACGGGTCCAGGTCCACGATCGGCTTGCGATCGAACGACACGCCCCGGAAGCGCTTGGGGATGCCGGTGCCCATGCCCTTGCTCTGGGCACGGCCGATCATGCCCTCGCGGCAGCGGCAGGGCACGGTGGTGTCGTTCTCCTGGAGGATCCAGCCGCTGCCGTCGCAGATGTCCAGTGCGCAGGCGGGTGAGCGCGGCCCCTCCGGTTCGTCGGGGCCTGGGACGGGTCGCAGCATGCCCCTAGCCGCCGTAGGCCGTGGCGGGGCCGGCGGCCTGCTCGGACGCGATGCTCGCGAACTTGGGGTAGCGGTTCAGGAAGGTGAGCTCGATCGAGCCCACCGGCCCGTTGCGGTGCTTGCCGACGATCACCTCGGCGACGCCGGGCTTCTCGGTGGTCTCCGGGTTGTAGTACTCGTCGCGGTACACGAACATGACCAGGTCGGCGTCCTGCTCGATGTTCCCGGACTCGCGAAGGTCGGCCATCATCGGCCGCTTGTCCGGCCGCGACTCGACCGCACGCGAGAGCTGGGAGATGGCGATGACCGGGATCTTCAGCTCCCGCGCCAGGATCTTCAGGCCTCGGCTGATCTTGCCCACCTGCTCGACGCGGCCGTCGCGCGGGTCCTCGGGCCGCATCAGCTGCAGGTAGTCGATTATGAGGAGGCCCAGCGGGTGGCGCTGGTGCAGCCGGCGCGCCTTCGCCCGCAGCTCCAGCACGCCCAGGTCGGACGAGTCGTCCACGAACAGCGGCGCCTGGGTGAGCTTCTCGGTGGCCTTCAGCACCTTGGGCCACTGCTCGGCCTTGACCCGGCCCTTGCGCAGCGACTCGCCGTTGATCTTGGCCCGTGACGCGATGAAGCGCTGTGCCAGCTCACCCTCGGACATCTCGAGGCTGAACAGCGCCACGGCCTTGCCGTGGTCGACCGAGGCGTTCTCGGCGATGTTCGTGGCCAGCGCCGACTTGCCCATGGCGGGACGGGCGGCCAGCACGATCAGGTTGCCGGGCTGGAAGCCGCCGGTCAGGTCGTCCAGGTCGCGGTAGCCCGACGGCGTGCCGGTGAGCGACGTGCCCTCCTTGGACAGCCGCTCGAGCTTGTCCAGCTCCTCGTGCAGCACGTCCTCGATCGACCGCAGCTGGCTGGACTCCTCGTTGTGCCCGGCCCGGAAGATGGCCTGCTCGGCCTGCTCGACCAGCGCGCGCGGGTCGGTGGAGTCGGTGATCACCTTCTGCTGGATCTCGTGTGTGGCCGACAGCAGCTTGCGCAGGATCGAATGGTCCTGCACGATCCGCGCGTAGTCCTCGAACGCGTGCACGGACGGCACCAGCGTGGGCAGCGCGTGTATGTAGGCCTGGCCGCCGGCCTCCTCGAGCTTGTTCTCGCGGCGTAGGTCGTCGCACACCGTGATGGCGTCGATGGCCTCCGGTTCCGCCTTCTGCTTGAGCCGGATCATGGCCCGGAAGATCAGCTGGTGGCGCGGGCGGTAGAAGTCCTCCGCGTCCAGGCTGAGCTCGACCATGATCTTGTCGAGCGCCTCCTCCGCCATCAGCACGGTGCCAAGCACCGCAACCTCGGCCTCCTCGTTCTGAGGCGGAACGGCGGCGCTGCCGTTCTCGACGGCGACGGCCATCAGGCGCCCGCCCAAGGATGATCACGGCGCAAGAAGCAAGCCAGGCAAGGACGCAGGCTTCGACGTGTGCGAACGCACACGAGGAGCCGAGGACGCCGCTTGGCGCTGCTTATTGCGCCGTGATGATTGTCTTGACTTCGGCGGTGGTGCCATCGGCGACCTCCACCGTGACCATGTGCGTCCCCGTGGTGCGGATGGGTTCGTTCAGATGCACCTTGCGCCGATCCAGCTTCACGCCCCGTGCGTCGCGCACCGCTTCGACGATCTCCTGTGCGGTGACCGAGCCGAACAGGCGGCCGTCGTCGCCCGCCTGGTGCGAGATCGTGAGCACGGTCTTGCGCAGCAGCTGCGCGTTCTCCTGGGCCCTGGCAAGCTGATCGGCGGCTTCCTGCTCGGCCGCCTGGATCCGCTGCTGCGCCGCCGCGATGGAGGCCTTCGTGGCCGGTTGGGCCAGCTTGCGCGGCACCAGGTAGTTGCGCAGGTAGCCGGAGGAGACGTCGACGACCTCGCCGGTCTCGCCGAGCGCCTCGACGGGTTGGAGAAGTATCGCTTGGGCCATCCGCCCAAGATACCGACTCGCCGCGTCCGGCCACCATTGGCGGCGTCCTCGGGTGACTCGGTACTTGGACGGGGTCCCTAATCAGAACTCAGAACGGGATGTCGTCGTCCTGCGCGCCGCCTTGGCCGCCGGACGGTGCGGCCGCGAAGTCGGACGAGTCCGCCGGGACGTCGCTCTGGGGCGTGAACCGCTGACCGCCACCGTTTCCGCCGCCGGCGTCGTCACGCCCGCCGAGGAACTGGACGTTCTCGGCCACGATCTCGACCTTCTGACGGTTCTTACCGGTGTCCTTGTCCTGCCATTCGCTCCAGTCCAGCCGGCCGTCGATGGCCACCGGCCGGCCCTTGGACAGGTATTGCGCCGCGTTCTCGCCCTGGCGGCCGAAGATCTTGACGTCGAAGTAGTTCGGCTTGTCGACCCATTCGCCGCTCTGGTTGTCCTTCCGGCGGGTGTTGACGGCGACGCGCAGCTCGCAGATCTGGAACCCGCTGGGGGTGGACCGCAGCTCGGGGTCACGCGTCAGATTGCCCGTGAGGACCACCTTGTTGATGTTCGTGGCTGCCATGGAGAAACAGGCTCCTTGCGTTGCTTGAAGATCGGACGAACGAGACTAGCCCCGGCACCGGCGCGTATGCATCGCGGTACCCGCGATGAAGCTGGACTTTCCGAGAGTTGGTGCAGAGCCGTCACGAAGCGCGCACTCCGATCACGCATGCCCAGTGGCGCGGGTCGACGCGTGTGCTGAAGCCGAGCCCGGCCAGGTCGTCCCGGCACTCCTCGACCGAGTACGGGGTATGCACCTCGACCGCGATCGTGCGCACCTGCTGGGCCCAGCCCGCATTCCGGCGCAGCAGGTCGATCTCGGCGCCCTCGATGTCGATCTTGGCGTAGTCGACGGTGGCGCCGGGTCCGGCGAGCGCCAGCAGCGAGTACAGAGACAGGGCGTCGGCGGTGGCCACCGCGGGATCGTCGGCCGCGGTGGCCGCCGTCACGTAGTGCCCCGACGTGGCCCCCGCGAGCTGCACGTATCGGATCACGCCATCGTTGGGCCAGGCCGCGGCCTCGATGACCTCGCAGCGGTTCGACCAGGCGGACGTGTTCTGGCGCGCCAGCGCTGCGTTCTCGGGGTCGAGCTCCAAGCCCACGATGCGCGCGTGGGGGTGACGCACCGCCAGGTCGGCCATGGTCAGGCCGATGTTCGCCCCCAGGTCCCAGATCAGCTTTACCTCGCGCTCCAGGGCCTCCTCCGGGGGCCGGTGGTAGCGGCCCGCAAAGGTGCCCCAGATGGTGTCGACATCGGAGGTGCTGGGCCGGATGGCCATCGCCCGCCCGCCGAGCTCGCGCAGGCGGATTCGCACCACCTTCCCGCGTGAGCCCGTGTGGTGGCGAATTCGCGACAGGCGCAGGTAGGTGGCGAAGCTGCGCGGCCCCTGGGTGATCCTGGCGGCTACGAAAGCCAGGCGGGCAGCGGTCTGGAGCGGGCCGGGCAACGAGGCGGCGATCCGCCCCAGGCGATCCCGGCGTGCGCCGGAGCCGCGCTCAGGCGCCCCGCCGGGCAAGCGGACTACTCCGCGGCGGCGGGCTCGGGCTCGGGCTCGTCGGAGCCCTGCTCGGGCTCGGGCGGCGCGTCGGCCGCGGCCCGGGCGGCGACACGGCCCTCGGTCGCCTCTTCCTCGCGCTGCGGACGAGGCTGCTCCGGGCTGGGTGGCACGGCTGGGCCGCCGGGAATCTGGCGGATGATCCGATAACGGATCACGCCGTCCATGATGCGCAGGCTGTGGTTCAGGCGGTCGAGCAGCGCGTTGTCGCCCTCGAACTGGAACAGCTGGTAGTTGGCCTCGGGCTGATGGTCGATCTCGTAAGCGATTCGGCGGGTGCCCCAGTCGTGCGCGCCGGCGATGGTGCCGCCGGAGTCGAGCATGGACTGGATCTCGCTCAGGATTGCCTGGCGGCGCTCCTCGGGAGCGTTCGCGTCGAGGAGCAGCATGAGGTCGTAGAGGTGAGCCATGGACCGGGCCACGATAGCGAAACGGGGGTGAGAACCCGCTCCGGGGCGCCTTGAGAGGGCATGGCCGGGCTGCTCGGACGGGTGCGGTGGGAGAACGTGGCTGTGCTGGCGCTGGTGGCCGGTGCGCTGGCGCTGACGGTACTCCGGGGGTGTGCCGAGCCGGCGGGGCGCGAGCCCCTGGCGGCCCGTCCGGCCGCGCCGCCCCCGACGCCGCGCGCGGCGTCGCCACCACCGCCGCCCCCGCCGAAACGCAAACGCCGACGGGTGCCCGAGGCCGTCCCGGAGAAGCGCCCGCCCGCGCCGCCGCCGCTGGTGCCCACCCGCCCGGCGCAACGAGCGCTACCTGACCCCCCTGTCACGCGTTCGCCCACGCGCGTGGCTCCACCCCCGCCGCCCCCGATCGCGCCGGCGCCCGAGGACCCCCCATCGTGGGGGGCAGGCGAGTTCTCGCCCTAGGCGCTAGCCCTCCGTCGCGGCCCGCAGGCCGGTGAAGAACGTGGCCAGCATCGTGGGGTACAGCTCTTGATCGAGCGCGTCGGGGTCCAGCAGCCTCTGCAGCGCGATGCCGTCGGCCATCGCGAACACCATCATCGCGATGTCAGGCACCGGCACCGGCGGCTCGATGCCGAGCTGGTCGACCCGCCGCTGGAGCAGCGTGGCGATTCCGGCCCGCAGGGCGCGGCGGCGATCCACCAGCTCGGCCCGGAACCCCTCGTTGCGCATCGCGTGTGCGGAGAAGTCGAAGAACAGCCGCTCCCAGTCCGGGTCGGCGGCGATGAAGCGCATGAAGCTGGCGGCGCCCTCGCGGGCCTGGTCGAGCAGGTCGTCGTCGCCGCTGATCGCGAGGTCCACGCGCTCCAGCACGTCGGCGAAGTGCTCGTCCAGCAGCGCCAGGAACAGCTCCTCCTTGCTGGCGAAGTTCGCGTAGAAGGCGCCCTTGGTGAAGCCGGCGTGCTCGGCCACATCGTCGATCGAGCCGCGCGCCATGCCCTTGTCGGCGAACACGGCGGTCGCCGACTCCAGCAGTCGCGCGCGCGTCTCGGCCTTCTTCTCCGCCCGTGTGAGGCGGACGGTGCCGCTCACGCCGGCGCGGGCGCGGGCGCCGGAGCCGCGACCCGGCGGCGAACTGTGACCCGCCCGCCGTCGGCGGGACTCATCGTGATGGCGCGCCGGATCACGCGCTCGGGTGCCGCAGCGGTGGTGGAGGCGTCCACCCTCGAGATCATCGCCGTGAGCACCTGCTTCATCTCGAAGAGGGCGAAGCTGGCCCCGAGGCAGCGCCGAACTCCGCCGCCGAAGGGGATCCACGTGTAGGTCCCCGCCGGCTGTTCGAGGAAGCGCTCGGGGCGGAAGCGGGACGGGTCGGGGTAGACGTCGGGCCGGCGGTGCACCAGGTGGATGCAGGGCGCCACCGCCACCCCTGCCGGCAGCAGCCGGCCGCCCAGTTCGGTGTCCTGCGACAGCCGGCGCACAACGACGGGCAGCACGGGCCGCAGCCGCAGCGTCTCCTTGACCACCGCGTCCAGATATTCGTCCTCGCCCGCGGCCACCTCGTCACGCAGGCGCTCCAGCGCGCCGGGATGGCGCACGAGCCGCTCCATCGTCCAGGCCAGCGAGGTGGCGGTGGTCTCGTGGCCCGCCACCAGCAGCGTCATCAGCTCGTCGCGCAGCTCGGCGTCCGACATCGGCTGCCCATCCTCATAGCGCGCGCTCAGCAGCATCGAGAGTATGTCGCTGCGCTGCTCGAGCTCCGGGTCCTCGCGCCGCTCGCGGATCTGCTCGAACAGCAGCTGGTCGGCGGGGTCGAGCTCGCGCCGCACCACTCCCAGCCGCCCGAACCGGCGCGTGCCCAGAAGCGCGATCAGCAGCATGGTCACGGGATCCGTGGAGGCCGTCAGCACGTCGCGCAGCCGCGCCCGGAGCGCATCCAGGCGCGGACCCTGCTCCAGCCCGAAGACCGCCTGGAGGATGATCTCCAGCGTGATGGCCTGCATCCGCGGCCACAGGGTCAGTGGCTGGCCGGAGGGCCAGGTGTCGATCTCCCGCTCGGCGATCTCCTGCATGAGCTCGCCATAGGCCTGCATCCGCTGCCCGTGGAACGGCGGCAGCATCAGCTTGCGCTGGGTCATGTGGGCCGAACCGTCAAGCGTCAGCACCGAGTTGTTGCCGACCAGCGGGGCGAGGATGGCGTTGCCCTCCCCGGCACGGAACACCTCCGGGTCGCCCTTGAAGACCTGCTTGACCACATCCGGGTCGCTGACCATCACCCACGGGCCCTCCTGGGCCAGCTTCATGGTCCACATGTCGCCGTAGCGGGCCTGCGCTCCCTCGAGGAACGGCATGGTCCGCACTGCCCACCCCAGCGTCTGGAGCGGCATTGGCATGCGTGGGCCGGGCGGCAGGGAGGGCGTCGAAGCGTTCACATACTCAAAGGTATGCCAATACCTGCGGGTATGTCAAACGGCTTCAGCCGGCTTGGGTCGGCTGCGGCGCGGCGCCCTGCCGCTTGGCCTCGATGTCGGCCAGCTGGTCGTCCACCCAGTCGCCGGGGTCCCGTGCCTGGACGATCTGCTTCAGGCCCTCGGCGCGGCGCGCGCGCTCGACCGCCGACATGGTCAGCGCCTCGTGGATGGCGTCGGCCTGCTCCTGGACGTCGAACGGATTGACCGAGAGCGCGAACTCGGCCAGCTCCTCGTGCGCACCCGTGTTTTCGGACAGCAGCGACACGCCGTGGCGCTCGTTCACGAGCGGGCCCTCCTTGGCGATCAGGTTCATGCCGTCGAACATGGCGTTGACCATCAGCAGGTCGTAGTGCTTGTAGGCGGCGATCGCCTCGTCCAGGTTCTCGCGCAGGCGCAGCTCGATCGGCATCCAGTCGGTGGTGCCGTGGCGGTGGTTGACGACGGCCACCAGGGCCTCGATCTTCTCCAGGTACTCGGCGTACTCGGCCACGTCCTGGCGCGATGGGATCAGGTGCGCGATGAACGTGACCTGCTCGAGGTACTCGGGGTGCTGCTCCAGGAACAGGTCGAACGCGGCGAACCCGCGCAGGATGTTCTTGGACAGGTCGGCGCGGTCGACGCGAAGGATCAGGTGGTCGCGCTTGCGCCGCAGGATCGTGCGCTCGTACTCGTGCACCTTGGCGCGCTGGGCGGTGCGCCGGAAGGTCGCGGCGGAGATCGGCAGCGGGTACGCCCGCACCCAGACCTCGCGGTCCTCGAACACCACCACGCCGGCCTCTTCGTCCACCTCCAGGTCGAAGAGGTGGCGGCAGCAGAGCAGGAAGTTGCGCCGGTAGGCGCGCGTGTGGAACGCCACCACGTCGTTCGCCAGCAGGCTGTGGAAGATGTCCTCGCGGATGTCGCGCGGCAGCACCCGCCAGGCGTCGGGCTGGGTCCAAGGGATATGCACGAAGTGGTGCAGGAAGACGTCGGGGCGGGCCTCGCGGATGAATCTCGGCGCCGCGTACAGGTGGTAGTCGTGCAGCATGATCACCGGCTCCCGGGCGTCCTCGATCTCCTCCAGGACGGCGTTCGCCAGGTCCTGGTTCACCGCGCGGTAGCCGTCCCAGTAGGAGTCGACCTCCCAGCGGCGGATATCCGGGGCGTTCGACAGGTCCCACAGGTAGTGCTGGATGAACCACAGCATCGGGTTGGCGACCGTGTTGTAGAAGCGGTCGTAGGCCTCGGGGTCGGACTCCACCAGGCGGATGTCGTACGAGACGCCGTCCAGCTCGCACGCGAACGACTTGTTGCCGTGCTCCCGCGCCGCCTCGGCGTCCTCGTCGGACAGGGTCGAGGCGATCCACAGGGCGTCGCGGTGGTGGACCAGTCCCGTCAGCGCCGTGACCAGGCCGCCGCCGCCTCGTTGGGGGGTGAGCGTGCCGTCTGCGCCCCGCTCGAACGTGGCCGGTCCCCGGTTGGAGACGAGGATCAGAGGGAAGTCGGCGCTCACGAGCACCGAAAGATACGCGCCCGGAAGATCCGCGCCTACAGGTTCTTGACCAGCACCGTGCGTCCCGGCGCGAAGTCCACCGAGTCCACGGTCGCCTCGATGATCGCGTGGCTGAGCTCCTGCTCAACGGCCGGCGAGGTGGGCGCGGTGCCCACGAGCTCCATGACCAGCCGGTCGTCCTCGAGCCGGAAGGAGAAGTCCACCCGATCCTCGTCGGCCTCGGGCGTTGCGTCCGTGGCGTCGCCTGGTCCGGTGTCCTCCTCCTCGGCCACGAAGTCACCCGCGGCCTCGGTGACCGCCAGCTTGAGGTCGGCGACCTCGGTGGCCTGGAGTGGTGTCAGGCGGCAGACGGCGGCAAGCGCGAGGCGCGCCAGCACCAGGTACCCGGCCTTGGCGGGAATGGCCAGTGACACGTCACGGCTGTCGGCAGTCATCGCCCGGCGGAATCTACCTGCCCGGCCAGTCGGCGCACCCCTTCGTCCAGCTCGACCAGGATCCGCTCGTGCAGCACCCGGTTGGCGCTGCAGACCACCGACATCTGGAAATCGGCGCCCGATCCCAGCAGCGGCCGGTCGTCCAGGGGCTTGCCGTACGCATCGGTGACCACCGCGCCCGCTACCTGGCACACCAGCGCCGAGGCGGCCAGGTCGTAGGGGGAGTTGTTCAGAACCGCGCCGCCGCCGACGCGCTCGAATTCGGCCCGCATGCCGGGCACGTCGTCGACCATCCGCGGACCGGGCTCCACGTAGGAGTCCAGCTGACCGGTGATCACACGGGTCATGTCGAACGCCGCCGAGCCCAGCTCGAACGTCCCGCCGCCGACCGACGAGGCGTCCAGCAGCTCGGCGATGACTTCGGTCAACGCGCGCGCCGGCCGGCCGCGGAAGCCGTAGGTCCAGAACATGCGCTCGATCCGCTCGTTGGCGCTCAGCACCACTGGAGGCGACTCGACCAGCCCGCGTTCGCGCTCAGCCAGGAACACCTGGCCGGAGGGGATCTCGACCACGCAGGCCGCCGACACGTCGCCCATGGTCGGCTCACCGTCGAGCGGCGCGGCGGCCACCGACACGCAGCACGACTCCAGCCCGGCCAGCGCCGGTCGCGTGCCGTCGATCGGGTCTACCACCAGGACGGCGCGCGCAGTCGCCCCGGACGGCTCGACCAGGCCGCGGTCCTCGGAGTAGAAGGCCACATCGGGCGCCCGCTCGGTCAGGAACCGCTCCAGCATCGCCTCGGCCGCGGCGTCGATGGCGAACGTGACGTCGCCGCCCGTGCCCGCCGCCGTCTCGTCGTGGGCACGTGCGGCGTGCGAGCCCAGCGACGGGAGCACCTGCTCGCGCAGCGCCAGCGAGACGTCGCGTACCAGTTCCAGCAAGCGTCTAGCCGCCTTCGGGCGGCTTCTCGGGGCGCTTGCCCAGCTTGACCTCGACGCTGCGGCGCTTGCCGTCGCGCAGCACCTCGAGCCGGACGGTGTCGCCGACGCGGTGGCGCCCGATCCGGTCGGCCAGGTCTCCGTTGGTTGTGAGCCGGCGACCGTCCACGGACACCACCACGTCGCCGTCCGAGGGGATGTCGGTCTGTCCCTGGAAGTCGACCGTGTCGCTGCCCTTGCTCAGCCCGGCGTCGTCGGCAGGACTGTCGTCCTGCACGTCCACGACCAGGGCCCCGGAGGTCACGGGCAGCCCCAGCTTGCGCGCCAGTTGGGGGTACAGCGGCTGCGACGTCACGCCGACGTAGCCGTAGCTGACGCTGCCGTCGCGGCGCAGCTCGCGCAGCGAACGGCGCACGGTGTCGACCGGGACGGCGAAGCCCACGCCCTCGCCGCCGCCGCTGGCCGACTTGATCTGGGAGTTGATGCCCACCACCCGGCCGCGTGCGCTCAGCAGCGGCCCTCCGGAGTTTCCCGGGTTGATGGCGGCGTCGGTCTGGATCGCGTCGCCGATCTGGAACTGGGTCAGCGACTCGATCGAGCGGTCCAGGGCCGAGATCACGCCGACCGAGAGCGACTGGCGCTCTCCGAACGGGCTGCCGATGGCCGCTACCGGCGTGCCCACGGTCAGATCGTCGGAGTGGCCCAGGGCAAGCGGGGTCAGCTTCAGTCCGGCCGGGTCGAGCTTGAGCAGCGCCACGTCGGCGTTCAGGTCGAAGCCGACCACCCGCGCCTGCACCCGGTTGGAGTCGGAGAACTCGACGAATACGCGCTCAGCCTTGTCGGTCCCTGGCGGCTTGCCCTCGGTGACCACGTGGGCGTTGGTGGCCACGAAGCCGTTGCCGTCCAGGACGAAGCCCGACCCCTGGCCGCTCTCGCCGCCGTCGGTGCCCAGAGCGGATGGGGAGTCGCCGAAGTCGGAGATCACGGTGACGACACCTGGCGACAGGCGCCGGTAGAGGCCCTCGGCGTCCAGCGCGCCGCGACGACCCAGCCCCTCGACCACCTGGACCCTCGTGGTGCGCACGTCGCGCGGTGAGCTGTCGCCGACCTCGTCGTCGCCACCCAGGCTGCACGCCGACAGCGTGGCGGCGGCCACCGCGGCGGCCAGCCCCGCCACTGCGCGTGCGCTCACGCGGCCGGCCGTCCCGTGTGGGCGGGTAGCCGCAGGGTGAAGGTCGCTCCGTGGCCGTTCGACTCGGCGCGCAGCGTGCCCTCCATGTGCTCGGCCAGTTCGCGGGCGATCGCCAGCCCCAGTCCAGCTCCGCGGGTTGCGTCGCCGGTGTAGAAGCGCTCGAACACCTGGGCGCGGTCCCGCAGGCCGGGCCCATTGTCCGCCACGGTCAGGCTGATGGCTCCGTTCGAGCGGCCCGCCGACACCGTCACGTGCGTGCCCTCGGGCGTGTGCCGCAACGCATTGTCCAGCAGGATACGCATTATCTGAGCCACTCTTTCCCGGTCGCACGTGGCTCGTACCCGGGCCGGCAAGCGCATCTCGACCTTGGTCTCATGGCGCTGCACGGCGGGCCTGAACTCGCCGATGACCTCGAGCGCCAGCGCCGACAGGTCCACCCCCTGGCGGTGCAGCTGGATGGAGCCGGCGTCCAGCCGCGACAGGTCCAGCAGGTCCACCGCCAGCTTCTGCAGGCGCTCGGTCTGCTCGACGGCGGTGTCCAGGAACTCGCGGCGGGTCTCCTCGTCCAGGTCCTCGTCGCGCAGCAGCTCGAGGAAGCCGCCGAGCGAGAAGATCGGCGTGCGCAGCTCGTGCGAGGCGGTGGCCACGAACTCCTTACGCGCCACGTCCACCTGGCGCAGCTGCACCTGCATCTTGTTGAACGCCACGGTGAGCTGGCCCAGCTCGTCCTTGGAGTCCACCGGCAGCGGCTCGATGAAGCGGCCGGCAGCCACCTGCTCGGCAGCTCGCTCCACGCGCCGCACGCGCCGCGCCAGCGCCTGGGCGACGAGGTAGCCGCCGATCAGCGCCACGAGCAGTGCCGCCGCGGTGGCCAGCAGCAGCCGGTTGCGGATGAACGCCACCGTCTCGTCCACGTCCTCGAGGCTGCTGGAGTACAGCGCCACCCAGAACACCCGGCCGCGAAAGCGCAGCGGCTGGGCCAGCTCGCCCGCCGGTTCCCCGCCAACGGTGGCGCGGCCGCGGGCCAGCGTGCCGGTGCGCGCCGAGCGGCCCAGTAGGACGTCGTTGCGGGGCACCGTCCGCTCCTCGCTCGAGTCGCTGATGACGAAGAAGCGCGCCGGCTCGCCGGGGTTTCCGCGCGAGCGCTGGACGCCGAACAGCGTGACCCGGGCGCCCGCGGAATCGGACACCGCCCGCACCCGCCGGTCCAGTGTCCGCGCGGTGGCGTCGCGGTCGCCCATCAACGACTCCAGCGCGGGCCGCGAACTGTCCGCCGCGCGAGTCAGCTCTTCCAGCTTGGCGTCCTCGAGGCTCGATGCCAACTGCGGCACCACGAAGAAGTAGACGACCCCGAATGCGCTGGCGGTCACGCTCAGGATCAGCAGCATGAGCTTGTTGCGCAGCGAGCCCAGCCGCGGGCGCCGCAGGCTCATCGGTCGCGGAAGCGGTAGCCCACGCCCCGGACCGTCAGGATCAGCTCCGGCACCCTGGGGTCGTGCTCGAGCTTCTCGCGCAGGTGGCGGATGTGCACGTCCACCGTGCGGGGGTCGCGATATGAGGCGTCGCCCCACACTCGCTCCAGCAGCACCATCCGGTTGTAGACACGGCCCGGGTTGCGGGCAAGGGCCGCGAGGATCTCGAACTCCACGTAGGTCAGCGCCACGTCCTTGTCGGCGCGGGTCACGGTGCGCTTCTCGAAGTCGATCCGCAGGTCGCCGTCCTCGATCGGCGCCTCGCTGGGCTCCTCGCCCTTCGTCAGCTCGGCTCGGCGCAGCACGGCCTTTACGCGGCTGCGGAACTCCCGCACCGAGAAGGGTTTGGTGATGTAGTCGTCGGCCCCCAGCTCCAGGCCCTGGACCTTGTCGGACTCCTCGTCGCGCGCGGTCAGCATGATGATCGGCACGGAGCTGGTGGCTCGCAGCCGGCGGCACACCTCCAGCCCGTTCACGTGCGGCAGCATCAGATCCAGCACCACCAGGTCGAAGCGCTGGTCGCGCATGGCCTCGATCGCCTCGCGCCCGTCCAGCGCCGGGACCACGTCGTAGCCGTCCTTGCGCAGCGGATAGCCCAGCAGTTTCTGCACCGACAGCTCGTCGTCGACCAGGAGAATGCGGGGGGCCTGCGTGGACATTGGTGGGGCGGCCTCCCGGGGAGGGCTGGCCGCCTGATCCAGATTGTAGGTTGAGGGCGTGATCGAGCCGCGGATCTACCGGGTGGCGTTCGCGCCCGCGGTCCTGGCGGTGGTGCTGGTGATGTTCTCGTTGCAGAGCACCCCGCGACCGCTGGAGCAGGGTTTGCCCGCCGATGTGGTGTTCGAAGGCGCGGGTGCCCAGACCCAGGCGCAGCGGATCGTGGACGCCGCGCCCGACCGCCGGGCCGGCACGGTGGGCGACCGCCGCGCGGCGGGGCTGGTGGCGGCCGCGTTCCGCGACAGCGGGTTCACGGTCGAGGTCGACCGCTTCCAGCGCGACGGCGAGGAGCTGGTGAACGTGCTCGGCCGCCGGGCGGGCGAGACGGGCCGCCAGATCGTGGTCGTGGCCGACCGCGACGCCTCCGGCGTGCCGGACACGGCGGGCAGCGCGTCGGACACCGCGGCGTTGCTGCAGCTGGCGCGGGTGTTCGAGGGCCGCCCGTCGGAGAAGACGCTGGTGCTGGCTTCCGTGGACGGCTCGGCGCTCGGGCAGGTGGGCGCCACCCGCCTGATGCGCTCGCTGCCCGACCCCGACAAGGTCGAGGGGATCGTGACCGTCTCCGAGCTGGGATACGGCCGCGGCGAACCGGCCGTGATCGGCTGGTCGACCAACACCGACCGCGCCAGCCAGCGCCTTCAGCGCACCGTGGCGGAGTCCGTGCGTGAGGAGACCGGTTCGCTGGCCCCCGCACCGGGTGCCATGGGGCAGGTGGGGCGGCTGTCGTTCCCGCTGGGCATCGGCGCCCAGGGCGTGCTCCTTGGCGGGGGCTACGACGCGGTCCGGGTCGCCGGCGGCGGTGAGCGCGAGGACACCTCCAACCCCCGCGAGCCCATCGATCGTGACCGCCTGGGCACCCTCGGCCGGGTCGTGCTGCGCACAGTGAACGCGCTCGACGGCGCGCCGCAGGACGCCGGCAGCCCGAGTGCCTACGTGACAGTGGCCAGCCAGGTCATGCCCGGCTGGGTGCTGGCCGTGCTGGGGCTGACCCTGATCCTGCCCGCGCTGGTGGCCAGCGTGGACGCCTTCGCGCGCGTGCGCAGGCGGCGCAGTCCGGTGACGCCGTGGCTGGCCTGGCTGGCGGTCGCCGTGGTCCCCTTCGTGCTGGGCGTGGGCCTGGCCCACCTGTTGGACCTGGTCGGGGCGGTGGACCCGCCGGCGGCGCCCGTCGCGCCCGGCCTCGTGCCGCTGGACGCCGGGGCCCTGGGCGTGATGGCGGGCGTGCTGATCGTCGTAGTGGGGTCATGGCTGGGCCTGCGGCGTGTCGCGGTGGCGGCCGATCCGGACCTGGGCGAGCCGGCCGCGCCCGGCGCGGCCGTGGTGCTGTGCCTGGCCATGACCGCGGGAACGCTGCTGCTGTGGCTGGTCAACCCGTTCGCGGCGCTGATCATGATCCCCGCGCTGCACCTGTGGATGCTGGCCACGCTGGTGGACCCCGCCCCCGGTCCGCGCACGCGGATGGCGCTGGTGGCGGGCGGGCTGCTGCTGCCGGTGCTGCTGGTGATCTACCAGCTGGTGGTGCTTGGGCTGAACCCGCTGGCCGGAGCCTGGTACCTGCTGCTGTTGGTCACCGGGGGACACATCGGGCTCCTCGGTTCACTGCTGGGCTGCCTGTTCGCGGGCGTGCTGACCGGCGTCGTGGCGGTGGCGCGCAGCACGCCCCCCGAAGCGCCTCGCCCCCCGCGCGAGGTGCCCACCGTTCGCGGACCGGCCAGCTACGCGGGGCCCGGCTCGCTGGGCGGCACCGACTCGGCGCTGAGGCGCTGATGGAAGATGCCAACCGGCCGAGACCGTCCATCCGTCGAACGGCGGCAGCGGGTGATCGCGTTCCGCCGCTCGGGCAGCGATAGTACGTCCATGCAATGTGAGCTGCGCGAGCGGATCGAGGCCGGGACCTACTTGGTCGATTCCAGCCTGGTCGCCGAGGCGATGATCGCCCGGCTGCGTGACCAGCGGGCGTCAGCCGTGCTCGTACCCCCGCAGCCCGCGGACCTCGACGCCACGGGGCCCGAGCAGGATGACGCCGGAGCCCTCGGCGACGCGGCCTAGCCGCGTCAGCTCGACCGGCACGGCCCGGGCCGCGTGCTCCCACCGCTCCGGCGCCAGGCAGAACAACAGCTCGTAGTCCTCGCCCGCGGTGGCGGCGAACTCGGCAGGGTTCCCGTCCACAAGCTCCGCGACCCCGGGCCCGACCGGGATGGCGTCCAGGCGCAGCTCGAGCGCCACCCCGCTGGCGTCGGCCAGGTGCTCGGCGTCGGTGGCCAGCCCGTCGCTCAGGTCGATCATCGCCGAGGCTCCCGCGGCGGCCAGGGCCAGGCCGGCCTCCAGGCGCGGGACGGGTCGCACGTGGGCCTTGCGTAGCGCCTCGGGGCCGGTGCCGCGGCGCAGGGCCATCAGGCCGGCACCCGCTGCGCCCAGGCGCCCGGTCACGCCCACCAGGTCGCCGACCTGGGCGCCGTCGCGGCGCACCAGCTGTCCGGCTTCATCGGCCCAGCCGACAACGGTCACCCCGATCACCAGGCTGGCTGCTCTCACCACGTCGCCGCCGGCCACCACAGCGCCGTGGTGCTCGGCCTCGGCCACCAGTCCCTCGGCCAGCCTCAGCGCGTCGGCGTCTGCCAGGTCCGCGGGCAGCGCCAGCGACACGTACGCCTCGCCTGGCCGCGCGCCCATGGCTGCCAGGTCCGACAGAGCCGCGGCCATGGCCTTGTGGCCGATGTCGTCCGGGCCGTGGGTCGTGCGCTCGAAGTGGACCCCCTCGGCCTGCGTGTCCACCGAGACCACGCAGAAGGGCCGCGAGCGCACGACCGCCGCGTCATCGCCGGATCCCACCACCAGGTCGGCGTGGGCCGGTCCCAGCAACTTCTGGATGGATGCGATCAGGCCGCGCTCGGCCACGGCGAGTTAGCGGCCGTCGTTGCCGTTGCCGTTGCCGGCCCCGCCGTTGCCGTTGCCGGGCGTGGGCGCGGGAGGTGCGGGCTTGGGCGCGGGCTGCGTGGGCGGGGCTTGCTGCGGAGGCGCCTCGTACAGGCGCGGGTCATAGCCTCGATTGCCGCCGCCCTGTTGGGTGTCCGGCGTGTTGCCGTTGCCCTCGGCCGCGGGGCCGGAGGGCGTTTGCCCGGAGTTGTAGTAGCCGCTGCCGTTGCTGGTGCCGCTCGTGCCGGTCCGCGACTGGCGGCTGAAGAACGCCGAGAAGTTGGCCGGTTGCTTGGGCTGGGGGAAGTCGTTGCACCTGTCGCCGTGCGCGTTGCGCATGTAGGCGCCGAAAACGGGTGCGGCCAGCGTGCCGCCCTGCCCGTTGGGCATGGCGATGTTCGCGTTTGGGTAGCCGACCCACACCGATGACGCCAGGTCCGGGGTGTAGCCCACGAACCAGGCGTCCTTCGAGCTGTCGGTGGTGCCGGTCTTGCCGGCTGCGGGGCAGCCGAACTGCGCACGGCCACCGGTGCCGCCGCCGCTCACGTTCTGCTTCAGGATCTTGGTGACCTCGTAGGCCTGCCCGTCGCTGAGCACGCGCTTGCCCTTCGAGTTGCCCAGGTCCTCGGACTTGCCGTCGGGGAACTCCACCCTGCGGATGCCGGTGGGCTTGTGGCGTACCCCGCCCGCCGCCAGCGTGGCGTAGGCGTTGGCCATCTCCAGCGGGGTCACGCCCAGCCGTAGGCCGCCGAGGGCCTCGGCCGGGAAGCAGTCCAGCTTGGTCTCGATGCCCAGCAGCTTGGCCGTCTCGCACACCTTCTTCGGGCCGACGTCGATGGCGAGCTGGGCGTACACCGAGTTGTCCGACTTCAGCGTGGCCTGGACCAGGTTCATGGTGCCGCCGTAGGTGTTGCTGAAGGTCTTGACCTGCCACGGGCCGTAGCCGGGCACGTTCAGGTTCAGCGGCTTGGACGTGTAGGTCGTGCTGTTGGGGTTGATGCCCGAGCGGATGGCGGCCGTCAGCACCATGGTCTTGAAGGCCGAGCCAGGCTGGCGGTGCCCCTGCGCGGCCAGGTTGAAGCGACGGTCGCGGTAGGTGCCGCTGGAGGCCATGGCCTTGATCTCCCCGTTGTGGGGATCGATCGAGGCGATTGCCGACGCCGGTCCCGCCGGGTCGCCGTAGAACTGGTTGATGGCGTTGCGCGCCACGTCCTGCTGCTTGGGGTTGATGGTGGTGTGGACCTTCAGCCCGCCGCGGCGGTACACGCCGACGCCGTAGCGCTCGATCAGCTGTTCCTGCACGTAGTCGAAGAAGAACGGCTCCCGCCGGTCGGTGTAGCGCCGGCCGCGCTTGAGCCGCAGCGGCGCCGCGGCCGCCTGGTCGGCCTGGGCGCGGGTGATGAAGTCGTTCTTGGCCATGCTGCGCAGCACCTCGCCCCGGCGCTGGAGGGCGGCGCGCGGGTTGCGGAACGGGTTGTACTGCGACGGCGCCTGCGGCAGCCCGGCCAGCAGCGCCGACTCGGGCAGCGTCAGCTCCCGGGCGTGCTTGTTGAAGAAGGTCTCGGCGGCGGCTTCGATGCCGATGGCCGTGCGCCCGTCGACGGTGCCGAACGGCACGTCGTTCAGGTAGTTCTTGAGGATCCAGGTCTTCGAGTGCTCTTTCTCCAGCTCCGAGGCCAGCTTGGCCTCGCGGATCTTGCGCTGCACGTTGCGCTCGGGGTCCTTGATGTACAGCGCGCGCACCAGCTGCTGCGTGATGGTCGATCCGCCCTGGGTCGTCTTGCCGGACTCCAGGTTCTTCACCCCGGCGCGGATGATGCCGCCGTAGTCCACGCCCTTGTGGCTGTAGAAGCGCGCGTCCTCGATGGCCACCACCGCCTGGCGCATGTCGGCGGGCATGTCCTCCCACGGCAGCGGCGTGCGGATCTCGTCCGACTGCACGTAGCCCAGCCGCGAGCCGTCGGCCCCGAGGATCTCGGAGTTCGACCCCTTGTCGGCCGGCTTGAGCTCCGACAGGTCGGGTGCGGTGGCTGCGATGGCCAGGACGTAGCCCGTGACCGACAGCCCCGCGATCGCGATCACGGCGCCGACGATCGCGAACACGATCAGCAATCGTTGTCCGGCTCCTCCACGGCGACGTCGACGGCGCTGCTTTCTCTGGCGGTAGGTCATGGGTCGCGACCGGATGCGCTGCGGGACCCTTGGTGGATCACATCCAGTTCCACGCGCGCCCCGGGCGCGCCAGGTCCTCAGCCGGTCGGAACCCAGGATAGCCCAGCGTCGCGCAGGCGCTGCAGGCTCTCTTTACGCAGGCGCGCCGCCACTCCTCCTCGCTCGCGGGCGTTCTGCGCCCACTTGGACACCACGATGGTGATTCCCTCGTGGTCGATGGCGCTGACGCGTGCCTCCACGCCCTCCTCGGCGGCCAGCAGTTCGAGAGCACGCGTGGCGTCTCCGCCAGGGGGGAGCCAGACCTCGATCTCCACGTTCACACGTGGGTCCACGACGGTGTGGTTGTGCACCGAGCTCTGGGCCAGCGACTCGTTCGGCACGATCAGCCGCTGGCCGTTGTCCAGGTGGATGTAGGTGTAGGCCAGGCGGATGTCCTCCACCTCACCGGTCTCGTCCTCGAACGTGACCAGGTCGCCGATCCGGATCGGCTGGGTGATCGCGATCACGATCCCGGCGATCGCGTTGGCCAGCGTCTGGCGCGCCGCGAAGCCCACCACCAGGCCCAGCAGCGCCGAGGACGCCAGCAGGCCGGTGGCCACCCGCTTGACCGCCGGGAACTGGGCCAGCGCCAGCGCGATGCCGATCACGATGATCAGGGCGAAGATCAGCCGCCGTACCAGCTGCAGGCGGGTGTCGGCCACCGCGGACAGCGGCCGCCCTGACACCACCTCGCCCCACTTGCGGCCGCGGCGGGCAATCGCGCGATCCACGAACCGTGCGACGACGAACGCCACGACCACGGTCACGATGGCCGTGATCGTCTCGCGGTGCTCGGCCACGAACGACGCGGCAATGACAAGATCGGGTGCCATGGCGTCGCAGGCTACTTCCGGGGTACGCGGGCCGCGGAGACCGGTGGCCGAGGCGTGGGCACGGATCCGGGCCTCCGCCGCCTTCGCCGACTCCTGGCGCGCGCTGGTGTGGAGCCGCGTCGGCATCTTCGCGGTGGCCCTCTACGCGACCCTCGCCGGCGGTCTGTCGTCGGGGAACGCCGCCAAGTTCGACACGCCCGCGCTGACACACCCCTTCGGCGGGGTCGGTGATCTGCTGTTCTCCCCCCTGGCTCGCTGGGACTCGGTCTGGTACCTGTCGATCGCCAATCTGGGCTATGGCGGAGACGACTCGCCCCGGACGGCGTTCTTCCCGCTCTATCCGCTGCTCTCGCGCGTGGTCGGCGAGCTGGGCGGCGGTTCGAAGGCGGCGGTGCTGGTGGGCTCGTACATGGTGGCGCTGGCGGCCCTGGCGGTCGCGCTCTACCTGCTGCACCGGCTGACCGAACTCGAGCTCGGCCGCCCTGCCGCCGGGCCGGCCGTGCTGCTGCTGTCCGTGTTCCCTGCCTCGCTCTTCCTGGGCGCGCCGTACTCCGAGAGCCTCTTTCTGGCCGCGTCGGTGGGGGCGTTCTACGCAGCGCGCACGGGTCACTGGGCGGCGGCCGGCGCGGCAGCCGCAGGGGCCAGCGCCACCCGCAGCGCGGGCATCCTGCTGCTGCTGCCGCTGGCCATCCTGTACTGGCAGGGCACCGAGCCCGGGCGGCGCGTGCAGCCCCACCTGGCGTGGCTGGCCCTGGCCCCCGCCGGACTGGTGCTCTACGCGGCTTTTCTCGCCGCCTTCCACGGCGACCCGCTGGCCTTCTCGTCGGCCCAGGAGCTGTGGTCGCGTCAGTTCGCCGGCCCGTTCGTGGGCGTATGGGACGGGTCGGTGGCAGCGTTCGAGGGCGTCCGCCAGCTGGGCTCGGGGTCGCGCGAGACGGTCTACTTCGAGCAGGCCGGCGGCGATCCTTTCCGTGTCGCGGCCATCAACCTGATGCTGTTCGGCTCGCTGGTGTTCGCAGCGGTCGCGGCGCTGGGGGTGCTCCGGCGCCTGCCGTTCGCCTACGGCGTCTACGTGGTGGTGGCGCTGGCGCTGCCGCTGAGCTACCCGGTGGCGCCGCAGCCGCTGATGAGCCTGCCGCGCTTCCTCGTGGTGCTGTTCCCGATCTTCATGTGGATGGGCGTGGTGTGCGCCGAGCGCGCCAACACGGCACGCGTGGCGGCGGCGTCGTCGCTCGGGCTCGGCCTCTTCACGGCTCAGTACGCGGCCTGGTACTTCATTGCCTAAAGGATGAGGACGTAGAGTCCTGACATGCCAGACGACGGCGAGCCGACCGTCAAGCTCGAGCGCTGGACGGGGCCGTGGCCCGACGGCGACGAGGACGCGAACCTCAAGGCCGACGTGGCCGCTTATTCGAACGCCGACCCGATGGCCACGATCCGCGGGCTGAGCGCCAGCGTCGGCATCCCCGAGGGAGCGCTGGTGCGCTACGTGCTGGCGCGCTACGCCACGGGAGGAACCGGCGGCCTGCTCGAGGTCGGCCCGTCGATGGTTCACCGGCTGTGGGAGCCGATCGAGGACGCCGAGGGCCTGGGGACCGACGACGCTCGGCTGAAGGCCTACGACCAGATACGCCAGATGATCTCGTGGTTGCGCCAGCCGCTGATGGAGTGAGTAGCTCCGCCAGGGCCGTTCTCTTCGACGCCCTCGGCACGCTGGTGCGGCTCGAGCCGCCGGCGCCGCGGCTCCGGGTCGAGTTGGCGCGCACCACCGGCGTGGACGTGGGGGCCGAGGCCGCCGAGCGCGGTTTCGCGGCCGAGATCGCCTACTACCTCGACAACCACATGCGCGGGGGCGACGCGGCCGGGCTGGAGTCCTTGCGCGACGACTGCGCCAGGGTGCTCCATGACGCACTCGGCGCCGACGGGCTCGACCGCAGGGCCGTTCGCACGGCCATGCTGGCGTCGATCGCGTTCGCCGCGTTCCCCGACGCGGCCCCGGCGCTGCGCGAGCTGCGCGCTCGCGGGATTCGCCTCGTGGTGGTCAGCAACTGGGATCGTTCGCTGTCGGCCGCGCTGGCCCAGGCCGGCCTGGACGGGCTGATTGACGGCGTGGTGTCCTCGGCCGAGGTGGGGCGCGCCAAGCCGGCCCCGGAGCCGTTTCGGGCAGGGCTGGAACTGGCGGGCGTCGTGGCGCCCGACGCCCTGTTCGTAGGGGACTCCCCGGACACCGACATCGCGGGCGCCCGAGACGCGGGCATGCGGGCGCTGCTGGTCGCCCGCCACGGGCAGGCGCCCGCCGGCGTGGACGCGGTCGCGTCGCTGGCAGCCGTGCCGTCCCTATTCTGAACGCGGATGGCGACCATGCCACCCACCGTCGCGCCGCCCAACCCCCCCGAGCTGCCGGAAGGCGCGGAGCGCAGGCCACCGTGGCCTGCGCTGTTTGCGCTCTGGGGCTTCCTGGTCGGCCTGGGCTCGACTCTGGTGGTCGGCACGATGCTCGCCGGAATAGTGGTCGCCTTCGGCGGGAAGGCCGATGGCACCGCGGTCACCGTGCTCGGCACCATCGCGCAGGGCTTCTGCTTTGCCGGCGCCGCCTGGTTCTTCGCAAGCCGGGTGGCCAAGCCGCGGCTGTGGCACTTCGGGCTCCAGGGCGGGCGCTTCTGGTCCACCCTGGGCTGGGCCGCCCTGGGCACGCTGACCTTCTACGTGATCACGCTGATCTACGGCGCGCTGGTGCAGCCCGACGCCGAGCAGGAGACCGTGGAGGCGCTGGGCGGCGACCAGGGCACGTTCGGGCTGATCGTGGCCGGGACGATGGTGATCGCGGTGGCGCCCGTGGTCGAGGAGTTCTTCTTCCGCGGCTTTTTCTACGGGGCACTGCGCAGGCGGATGACGATCGCGGTGGCGGCGCTGGTCGACGGTGCGGTCTTCGGGATCATCCACTTCCAGTTCGACGGGGTCGACGGGCTCCTGATCCTGCCCCCGCTGGCGGTCCTGGGGGTCCTGTTCTGCCTCGTCTACGAGAAGACGGGCACGCTGCTGGCGCCGATCGGGATGCACGCCTTCAACAACGCGGTCGCGTTCGGCGTGCAGGCCGACGACGGCTGGATGGTGTCGGTCGTGGTCGCGCCGTTGGTGTTCGCCGGCCTCGTGGTGGCGGGGCGCCAGCTACCGCGGGGGCCGTCCGCGGCGCCCGCTCGCATGAGTACAGTTTCCCGCGCATGAGGCGCCAACTCACAGTCTTCGCCGTTACCGCCGCCGCCGTCCTGGGCCTGCCGGCCGTTGCGCCGGCCCAGTTGCCCCCGGCCGCCCCGCCCCCGGCGCCCGTCCCGCCCCCGGCCGTCCCGCCCCCGGCGCAGACGGGCAAGGTCTCGATCTCCGTCTCCGGCGGCCAGCCCACGAGGAAGGCCCGCTACGTGGCCCGCGGCGGCGCTTTCCGCATCCGCGGCACCGTCAAGCCGTTCGTTGCAGGTCAGACCGTTCTGATCGAGGTGCTGCGCAAGAACAAGGTCGTGTCGCGCCAGCGGGTCCGCGTTGGCACCAGGGGGCGCGTCAAGGCCAGGGTCAAGACCCGCCGCTCCGGCCGCATCAAGGTCCGCATACGTCACACCGCCACCCCCCAGCAGCGGGCGTTCGTCTCGCGCTCCGCCCGGATAGCGGTCGTGGCGCCCAGCGCCGGGCAGGGCTCACGCGGCACCAAGGTGTGGCTGCTCCAGCGGGGCCTGCACAAGCTGGGCTTCGCCGTCCCCCGCACCGGGTTCTACGACGGCGGCACCGCACGTGCCGTGCTGGCCTTCCGCAAGACCAACGGCATGGGCAGGGACGGGTTCGCCACCCGCGGCGTGTACTCGAAGGTGCTGCAGAACAGCGGCCGCTTCAGGGCTCGCTTCCCCAAGGCGGGCCGCCACGTGGAGTTCGACTGGTCGCGCCAAGTGCTGGCGCTGTTCGACAGGAAGGGCCGCGCGTCCCGCGTCTACCACGCGTCATCGGGCACGGCAGCGACTCCTACCGTGTTCGGCCGCTTCCGCTTCTACCGCCGTGACCTCGGCACCAACGCCAAGGGCATGGTGGACGCCGCCTACTTCATCGGCGGGTACGCCATTCACGGCTACGCATCGGTACCCAACTACCCGGCCAGCCACGGCTGCATCCGGGTGCCGATCCCCAACGCCCGCCAGATCAGGGACGCGGTCTCCCTGGGCGAACAGATCTTCGTCTACCGCTGACCGGGAACTCAGGACGCTGCTTCGCGCCAATCTTGGTGCTCGCGTCGCTTTTCCGGGATCCAGTTGGCCAGCATCAGGCCGCCCAGGCCGAACAGCAGCAGGCCGACTACCGCGGGAACCATGCGCTTGGTCCAGATGTGGTCGGACCAGGCCAGGCTGGTGAACGGGCTGGCCAGCACGTCGTTGCCGTCGTCGATCAGTTCCCGTGCGGACGAGTTCACGCTCTCACGGACACGTTCGACATCGGGACCGGGGTTGGGCGCGTCGATGGCCTCACGGGAACGCACGGGGGCGCCCTCGCTGTCCACGACCTCGCGGACCTGGGTGTCGCGCCCCTCGGTGGACTGGTCGATGGCGAACAGCGCGAGGCTGAGGCCGATCACGACGATGGTCGCGACGGCGAGCAGTCGGACGAGCGATCTCATGGCTCCAATAGCATCGGCAGCCGCGGTGTCGAACCTGAGCCCTGCATCCGAACGCCTGGTGGCCGCGCTGCGCGAACATGCGCTGGTAATCGGCCGGGTCACGCTCTCCAGCGGCGCTGGGGCCGACTACTACATCGACGCCAAACGGGCCACGCTGCTGCCCGCCGGGTTCCGCGCGCTCAGCGAGCTGATCGCCGCCAAGGCGTCCGAGACCGGCGCCACGGCGGTGGGCGGCATGACCATGGGGGCCGACCCCGTGGCCTGCGCGGCGCTCGCCGGCGGAGCCGATGTCAAGGCATTCTTCGTGCGCAAGGAGGTCAAGGCCCACGGCCTGCAAAGGGGGATCGAGGGTCCCCTGCTCGATCCCGAAACCGACCGCTGCCTGATCGTCGAGGACGTGGTCACCACCGGCAGCGCCACGCTGGCCGCCATCGAGCGGGTCAGGGAGGCCGGGCTGACGATCGTGGGAGTCGTCAGCGTGCTCGACCGCCTGGCCGGCGGGGCCGAGGCGATCGAGCGGGCAGCGGGAGCGCCCTACACGCCGCTGGCGACCATCAACGACGTGTACCCGGATCGCCCGGACCGTTAGGTCAGGCAGGCAGGTCGGCGCGCTTGCGCGCAACCATCGCGATGTAGTAGAGCGGGTCGCCCGAAACCGCCAGCCGGTGCCGGTAGCGGCGCTGGGCCTCGAGGTCCAGCGTGCCGTCGTCCAGGGCCGTCGAGATCAGGTTCTCGAACCCGCTGCGGTCGCCGTCGGTCACGAACCGCTCCTTGATGTTGAACGCCACCAGGCCGCCGTTCTCGACCAGGTTGTAGGCGGTGGTGAACGCCTCCGGCGGGATGTCGCCGAAGCCCAGCGCGGCAACCGTGGTCAGGCAGTTGAAGCGGTGGTCCTCCAGCCGGGCCTGCTCGTCGGCGGGGACGTCGGTCAGGTCCACGACGAAGTACTCGTCGTAGATCCCGGGACGATCGCGCTGGGCGGCCTCGGCGGCCTCGGGGATGATGTCGACGCCCACGATGTGCTCGGCGCCCATCCGGTCCAACTCCTCGCCGACCATGCCGTTGCCGGCGCCGACGTCGAGTACTCGCAGGTCGGCGGCGCTCTCGTTGTCCACCTGCTCGCCGATCAGGCCGGCGATGGTGCGCGGCGAGTCGCACTCCAGCTCGGTGTAGAAGAGCTGCTCGTAGAGCCCCGGGATCTGGAAGATCTCGTGGTAGTCGTGGAAGCGGATGCGCCGGGTCTCACCGTCGATGACGAGCTCGCAGAACTCCTCGTCCTGGTCGCGATCCTCTTCTCGGCCCCTCGGAAACGTGAGCTCGAAGGGCTTCTCAGCGGTACCGCCGGTTCCAGCACGAGTATCGGTCACCTGGGGTCCTACCTCCTTAAATGGTCGTCGGAAGTCCGTCTCCCCGGAAAGCGTTGATGCTGGTGGGGAGTTCGCTCTTGCCCAGAACGTTTTTGCGCCAGGTACCTCGGTATCGGCGCTGAGCGTTCAGCAGGCGGTCAGCAAAGGTTACCGGGATTCGGCCTGCCACTAACTTTCCCGCGCCGAGAGCGGGATCGGGAGGTTGCCTAGGCGAAGAACGTGTCGAACAGCAGGAAGGCGTTCAGGGCGATGATCATGCTGGCCACGATCGACGCCGCGATGGTGGTGCGGCGGCGATTGACCATCGTGCCCATGATCCCGTGGTCGCGGCTCAGGATGATCAGCGGAACCAGCGCGAACGGTATGCCGAAGGACAGCACCACCTGGCTGATCACCAGCGCCTCGCTGGGGTTCGTGCCGATCGCCAGGACCAGCAGCGCCGGCGCCATCGTGACCAGCCGCCGCGCTGCCAGCGGGATCGTCCGGCCGATGAAGCCCTGCATGACCACCTGGCCGGCGTAGGTGCCCACGCTGGAGCTGGCGAACCCCGACGCCAGCAGGGCGAGCGCGAAGGCCAGCGCGGCGCCGGGACCGACCATGGCGCCGAACTGGGCGTGGGCGCCCTCGATGGTGTCGATGCCGGTCAGCCCGTTGGCGTAGAACAGGCCCGCGGCCGCAGCCAGCATCGACATGTTCACGATGCCCGCGATCCCCATGGCCAGCACCACGTCAGCGCGCTGGAAGCGCAGCAGCTCGCGTCGGTGCGACTCGTCGCGCCCCTTGACCCGCTCCTGGGTCAGCGCCGAATGCAGGTAGATCACGTGCGGCATGACCGTGGCGCCCAGGATGCCGGTCGCCAGCAGGACGGAGTCCGTGCCCGCGAAGCCCGGCACGAATCCCTCGGCGATGCCCTTGGCGTCCCCGCCGATGCGAAACGTCTCGTACAGGAAGCCCAGCAGGATCACCCCGAGCATTCCCGCGATGACCAGCTCGAAGCGGCGGTAACCGCGAGTCTGCAGCCCCAGGATCGCGAAGGCCACGACCGCGGTGATCAGCCCCGCGGGGAACAGCGGCACGCCGAAGAGCAGGTTCAGCGCGATCGCTGCGCCCACGAACTCGGCCAGGTCGGTGGCCATGGCGATGATCTCGGCCTGCACCCACAACGCCACCGAGGTCGCGCGCGGGAACCGCTCGCGGCACAGCTCGGGCAGGTTCTTGCCCGTCGCGATGCCCAGCTTGGCCGACAGGTACTGGATCAGCATGGCCATCAAGTTGGCCACGAGGACCACCCACAGCAGCAGGTAGCCGAACTGCGATCCACCGGCGATGTTGGTGGCGAAGTTGCCCGGGTCCACGTACGCGATCGCGGCCACGAATGCGGGCCCCAGGAACGTCAGCCGGCGCGCGAAGCGCGCCCGCGCCGTGACCGGCTCCGGCGCGGGTGGCTCCAATGTGGCCGTTGGCGGCGGCGCGCTCAGGGCTCTACCGCAACGCGCATCATCCGCACCAGGTCGCCCCCGAGCGCGTGTTCGCCGGAGGCAAAGCGCACGGTCAGCGGCCCGTCGAACGGCTGGCGCTCGATCACCTCGAGCCGGTCCCCGGGCGCGATGCCGCGCTGTGACAGGTAGCGCAGCATCTGCGGATTGGAATCCGAAACGCGCGCGAAGACGCCACTCTGGCCCTCCTCGACGTTGGCCAGCGGCGTGGTCGCCGCCTCCTCGATGAAGCCGTCGGCCGACGGGATCGGGTCGCCGTGCGGGTCGTGCGTCGGGTGTCCGAGCTTCTCGGCGATCAGCTCCGACAGCTCGGGCGAGATGGCGTGCTCGAGTACCTCGGCCTCGGCGTGCACGCGGTCCCAGGGCATCCCCAGCGCCTCGGCCAGGTAGGCCTCGAGCAGCCGGTGGTGGCGGATCACCTCCAGCGCCACCCGCTCGCCGGATTCGGTCAGCTCGGTGCCGTGGTAGGGCGCGTGGGTGACCAGGCCCATCGTGGCCAGGCGCTTGAGCATGGCCGAGGCCGAGGCCGGCGACACCTCCAGCCGCTGCGCCAGCGCGGACGTGGACACCGCCCCGCCCGTGCGCTGCTGGAGCGAGTAGATCGCCTTCGCGTAGTCCTGGACGGCGTCGGAAACCGCCCCGCTGCCCTCGAGCGCGGTCACAGCGAGATCAACAGCCCGGTCGCGTACATCAGCACCAGCCCGGTCAGCACCCCGCCGACCGTCAGTGGGTTGGCCAGCCGGCCCTGCTCGTCACGGACCGATGGCGCCAGCTGCACGATCACCTGGGCGATCGCGCCGGCGCCCAGGCCGAACATGAACGCGGCCAGGCTGGTGTTGAAGGCCGAGGCGCCCAGCCATGCCCCGAGCACGACCGGCAGTCCGGCCAGCGTCCCGAGCCCCACCAGCCGGCGCAGCGAGGCCGGCCCGGCATCCTCCTCGCGCGCCACGGGCGACACGATCGCCAGCCCCTCGGTGGTGTTGTGCAGCGCGAAGCCCACGATCAGGCTGGCCCCGAGCGCCAGCGACCCGATCGCGTACGAAGATCCGATTGCAAGGCCCTCGCCCAGGTTGTGCAGGCCGATGCCCAGCGCCACGAGCAGGGCCAGCCGCCATGGCGCCGGCCGCCCGTCGCCCCCCCTGCCCCTGATGTGCGCGTTCACGCCGGTCAGGCCCAGGTAGGCGACCACCGCGCCCAGGTAGACCAGGGCGGCGCCGCCGAACGCCTGCGCCCCCTGGCCGGCGAACTCCGTTCCCTCCAGCAGGGCGTCGATGCCGAGGAAGGCCAGCAGGCCCAGCGTCACCGCCAGCAGAAACTGGACGTAGCGCGGGTCGATGGCGCGCACCCAGGGCAGCCAGAGCATCCCGATGGCCACTGGGATGACCCCCACGTAGAGGCCCACCAGCCCCATCAGGCCCAGGAACCCCAGGTCTGTGCCGGGCGTCTCGGCGGCCACGTCGACCGTGGCCTCCACGGTGCCGCCGGTGGCGGTCAGCAGCGTGACCGCGTAGGCCTCGCCCTCGACCCACGGGTAGTCCACCTTGACCTTGCCCGCGTCCAGTCGGCCGATGTGCGCGTCGGACTGCGTGAACGGGGCGAACGAGTCGTTGACCAGCGTCTGGCGGATGGCCACCGGGTCGGGGCCGTCGTTGCGCACCGTCACCTCGATCGTGCCTGGCCGCAGCGTGGTCTTCTCGACCGTCAGCTCCTCGGCCGGAACGCCGTTGCGCTCCAGGCCCGGCGCTCCAAAGCCGATGAACGCGCCGATCGCGGCGCCCAGCACGAGCAGGGGCAGCAGCCCCGCGAGCCACGCCGGCTGCCGGCGCAGGGTCGCCTGGGCGCCCTGCATCAGTCGACCACCTCGATGAAGCCCATCCAGCCCAGCTCCGCGAACTCGGACACGTGGGCGTGGAACATGTACTTGCCGGTGAACGGGAAACGCACCTCGGCGATGCCCCGCTCGCCCTGCCCCAGGACCACGGTGTCGGTGAAGTCGCGCGCCTCGCGTTTGGTGCCGGTCGGGTACCAGTCGAAGAAGTTGGCGTGCAGGTGGAATGAGTTGATCAGGTCGAACTCGAGCGTGTTCACGATGTACATCCGCACCAGCTCGCCGCGCTTGACCCGGATCGGCTGGTCGTGGTAGGCGAAGGCGACCGAGTTCACCGCGTAGATCTCGTTCGAGCGGTCGAAGTTGGTGTCGAACCCGTTCATGACCATGATCAGCTCGTCCGCCTTCTCGCGCGGCTCCTTGGGATCGATCACGAAAGCGCCGTAGAGGCCCTTGGCGATGTGGTCGGCCAGCGGCAGCGTGTGGCAGTGGTAGAGGTGCAGGCCGAAGGGCTCGGCGTCGAACTCGTAGGTGAAGCTCTCGCCCGGCTCGAGGTTCCCCTTGCCGACGCCCGCGACGCCGTCCATGGTGTCCACGTGGATGCCGTGGAAGTGCATCGTGTGCGGGTGGCTGGATCCGTTCACGAACCGCACCCGCACCCGGTCGCCCTCGGTCACCCGAAGCGTCGGGCCCGGCACCCGCCCGTTGTAGGTCCAGGCCGCGTACTTGACCCCGGGCGCCACCTCGATGTCCTTGTCTTGGGCAACGATCTCGAACTGGCGCACCGTCCGGCCGCGCTCGCGAACCACCGTGCCGCGGTCGAAGTCACGCACCAGCTTGGCCGGGTCGAAGCCGTTCACGCGCGGGTCCACGCGACCGACCGCGCCGGCCTGGCGCTGGGAGCCGCCCTTGCCGCCGCCGTGACCCGAGTGGTGGGAGGTTTCGGCGGCGTCAGCGACGCTGTCGTGGAGACCCTGATGGGGCACCAGGGCATGCACGAGCGGCAGCGACGCCGCGGTGCCCGCGGCCCCGCCGAGCATCTTCCGCCGCGAGATCTTCTTGGACTCGAACTTCATTCTCAGTCAGGCTAACAGGAAAGTTAGCCATGACTGAATATGCACGAAGACGCAACTCAAACGGGTGCATTGACTCCGTCGCGATGCCCCGAGCTGGATTCGAACCAGCGGCCTTCCCCTTAGGAGGGGGACGCTCTATCCAGCTGAGCTATCGGGGCCTGGCGACGAAGTTAATCGTCTTCGTACAGCGATTCACGCGCCAACTCGGCGCCCTTCTGGCCGTACAGGCGGATCTCCAGCAGGTCACCCACGTAGTCGTCCAGCGACACGAGCGTGAAGCGGTCGTCCACCAGCGGGCACTGGTCGGTGGTTGCCGGCCCCAGCTCGGCGGTGGCCACCGCGCCGCTCGCCACCAGCGACAGACCCCAGACCAGCGTGATCACGCCGCGCTGGCCATCGGGCCCGCGCCACTCGCCGATCTCCTGGTCGGACAGGTCCAGGCTCCAGTCGGGGTTGGCCTCCGCTGTCTCGTCGGTCCAATCGACGGAGCTGGTGAACGCTTCGGCCTGGGCGCCCTCGTGCTCGCGGGTGTACGACACGTAGCCGAACAGCTCGTAGCCGGTGGAGGTGGGCGCTGTGGCGGGCACGTAGGTGCGCCCGCCCCAGGTGCGGTCGGGAAACCAGAGCACGTCGCCGGGCTCGCCCAGGTCCTCGTCGGACTCGAGCGCGCGGGCCTCCTCCTGGAAGCGCTCGGACAGCGCCTGGGCCCAGCGCCCGTAGGGCCGAGGCTCCTGCGGCGTCTGGGCGGCGAAGGCGGGGATGGGGCGTGGTGAAGGGGGCACGGCGGCCAAGCTAGCGGAGGGCGCCCCGCAGCCCCTCCGCCGCGTCCTCCGGTCCGAGGGCGGTCAGGTGCACGCCCGCGCCCGCCTCGAGCCCGTCCGCGGGGCCGGCCGCGGGCACGATGTCGATCCGCCAGCAGAAGGCGGTGGCCCCCGGCGGCGCCGTGCGCACCCAGAGCCGGGGCGCGCCGAGCGCCAGGCTCGTCATGCGTTGCAGGACGTCGTGGAGCGTGTCGGCGCCGGACGGCCCGTCGTCCTCGAAGCGGGCGCGCTCGGCACGCGGGAGCAACTGCACGTGGAAGGGGGCCGCGGGGGCGAACGGGCACACCGCCACCGCACTGGGCCCGACCGACACCACGCGCACGCGGCCGCGCACCTCCGCCTGCAGCAGGTCGGCCTGGAGGTTGCGGCCCTGGGTGCGTTCGCGGTACGCGCTGAAGCGCTCACGCTCACGTGCCACGCGCGCCGGCACGAACGGGAGCGCGTGCAGGTGTGCCCGTGCGGCGTCGGCCCACAGGTGCACGTAGGCGGCCTCCTCGTGGTGGCGCATGCGCTCGCGCCAGTGCTCCACGGTTGCGGCCAGCCGGTCCTTGTCGAGCTCGCCGAGCGCGAGGGGGTGTTCCAGCAGCTCCAGCGCTCCGGCTCCGGGCGAGGCGGCGAACAGGTCAGGCTCGCCCCGGCCGCCGCCGAGCGGGTCGGGCCTGGGCTGGCCGTCCGCGGCCGCCCAGCTCGTGTCCGGGTCGCCCACGACTGTGCGCAGCCCCGACAGTGGGTCCACGCGCAACTCAGGCAAGGCGCTTCTCCATGGTCAGGTGGGCGATGCCCTCCTCCATGAACACGTCAGAGAGGGGCCGGTAGCCCGCGCGGTCGTACACGCCGCGGGCCACGACCTGGGCGTGCAGCAGGATGCGGTCGGCGCCGGCCGCCGCCGCGACGCGATCGGCCTCCTCCAGCAGCTGCGCGCCCACGCCCTGGCCGCGGACCGAGCGGCTGACGGCCATCCGGCCGAGGCGTGCCACGCCGCCGTCCAGCAGCAGCCGGCACGTGCCCACGATCTGCCCGTCGCGCTCGGCCACCAGCTGGGCCGCCTCGCGGTCGCGGCCGTCGCGGTCGGCCGCCTGGTCGACCCCCTGCTCCACGCAGAACACCTGGTGGCGCAGGTCCAGTGCCGCCTGCAGCTCGTGGTGGTCGCGTGGAGCGCGGATCGCTATCGGTGGCTCAGCGGGCGTAACGGCGGATGTCCCGTGCCAGTGCGGCCTCGCTGGGATAGCTGCCCTGCTTGATGTACACGATCTTGCCCTTGCGGTCGTAGTACACGGTGGACGGGAAGCCCTGTACGGCGCCGAACGAGCGGGCGATCGACAGATCGCCGTCCACGTACGAGGGGTAGGCCACCGGGTACTGCTTCAAGAACTTGCGGGCGTTGTCGTCGTTGTCCTGGCCGTCGACGCCCAGGAACGCCACGCGCTTGCCCTGCGCCGCCGACTGGCGCTGGAGCGCGGGGAACTCGGACCGGCAGGGGCCGCACCACGACCCCCACTTGTTCACCACCACGGGGTGGCCGCGCAGCCGGCGTAGCCGGGCGGCGAACGCGTCCTTGCCGCCGCCCAGCAGCTGCGACGACTGGGCGTGCAGCGCGGCCAGCGGCGCCGGAGCGCCCTCGAGCCGCTTCCGGGCCTGCTCCAGGGTAGGCCCGGCAGGCTCGTTCGTGCCGTTGCCGCCGCCATCTGAATTCGCCGCGCTGAGCAGGCCGATCGTGACAACGGCGACCAGAGCGACGGCCGCGGCCGCGATCGAGAGCTTGCGCGCCACGCATCTCAGAGTAGACAGACGTGTGAGGTCGTGGAATCCGGGCATGTGTGCTGTAATAGACAAAGCCTGCACACGTGAGGTGCAGGGCAGCGCTGCTCCCACTAGACGTGGTGCGCAGCGACACGACCGGGCAGATCCGTTGCCTCCACCGTAGGTCTTATCCCACCGTGGACCGCGGTCACGCCCGATTCCTTTTTCGAGATTCAGAGGCCGTATGGCTGAAAGCACTCCCTTGGCTGAGCCCGCGCCGGTGTCCGGCGCCGATTTGAAGCGCGCTGAAACATTCGCGCGAGAGCCTTTCGTACTGGAGGGCGAAGAGGCCGACGTCGCGCTGGCCGCGGGTACCGCACGCCGCCGCGCGCTGGATGCGGCGCTGGCCGAGCTTGACGAGGGCCACGAGGCGCCCTCGGTGCTTTGGCGGCGCGAGTTCTCGCTGATCCTGGGCCTGGAGCGCGTGCTCTCCGAGGAGGAGCCGCACCTGGTGGACGGCACCACGCTGTCCGCGCACCAGGTGGACGCGCTGTCGGGCACGCTGATCGCGCTGACCGCCGAGGTACAGGCGCAGGCTCAGAAGAACGGCGCCAAACCGCCCGCCGATCTCGAGGAGCTGCCATCCGGTGAGGTCGAGCTCGAGGGCGATGACGAGATCGGCGACGACGACGAGCCGGTGGACTGGGACGCCGAGTCCGAGGTCGAGGAGGCCGACGGCGATGACGCGCCCGCCGCGCCGCCGGAGGACGCGGGTGCCAACCGCCGCTTCTGGTTCGAGCACGCCACCGGCGCCGGCAAGACCGTGGCGGCCGTCGGCTTCGCCGAGGCGTCGCGCACGGGCGGGCTGCTGATCCTGACCCACCGGCGCAACCTGGTGGACCAGTTCAACGGCGAGCTGGCCGACCGTGGCTACAAGAAGCGCTTGAGCCCGCCGCTCATGGGCGACAAGGACAAGGACCCCAACATCGACGGCCCGGTCACCGTGGAGACCTACCAGTGGTTCGTGCGCAACGTGGGCAAGATCTCCGACGCCTACACGATCGTGATCTGCGACGAGGCGCACACGGCGCTGGGCGAGAAGACCTCGGCGTCGATCCGCCAGTGGCAGGGCCCGATCTACGTGGGCATGACGGCTACCGGCGCGCTGATCGCGCGCCACGTGACCGACCTGTTCCCCACCCAGACTTCGCGCTTCGACCTGGCCCAGGCTGCCCGCCGCGGTGTGATCGCACCGCTGCGCTGCGTGCGCATCCCGCCGGGGGTGGGCGTGCGCTCCATCTCCAAGGTGCCGCTGCGAAAGGGCGAGGTCGACCAGGACTTCGACCAGGAAGAGCTGGCCGCGCTGCTGGACCAGATGCCGTTCAACCTGGCCATCGCCGACCTGTACAAGACCCGCTTCAAGGACCTGCCCGGCGTGGTCTACACGGCCGGCGTGCGCCACGCGCACAACGTGGCGGCCGCTTTCCAGGATCAGGGGATCAAGGCCGTCGCGGTGTCCGGCGAGACGCCCAAGCGCGAGCTCACGCGCACGCTGGCCGCCTATGAGCGCGGCGAGATCGACGTGCTGTGCAACGCCCAGCTTCTGGCCGAGGGCTGGAACTCGCCCCGCGCCACCGTGTGCATGCACCTGGCCCCCACGGCCTCGCGCCGCATCTACCAGCAGCGCGTGGGCCGCGTGACCCGGCGCCAGCCGGGCAAGGAGGCGGGCATCGTCGTGGACTTCGTCCACCCGGCCACCACCAACGACGACCCGGTGGTCACGCTGCATTCGCTGCTGGACCGCGACGTGTACCGCGGCGGCGCCATCGTGGTCGGACCGGTTCGCCGCGGCCGTGGCCGCCGGCTCCGCGTCGAGCGCCGCGTCCTGCCCGTGACCTCATCCGAGGAGCGCCGCGCGCAGGTGTTCGAGCGCGAGCTGTGGCGGATCGCCGTCGAGCACCTGAGCTGGGGCGAGCAACATGCCTGGGCGGCCCTCGCCGGGGCGCGCGTGTCGTCCAACAACTGGCGCCGTGCGAAGGCGATGCTGCACTTCGACGCCACCGGCGAGCTGCGCCGGCGCTACCTGATCACCTGCCTGCAGCGCAACCGCAACACCCAGCTGCGCCTGCGCGCCCTGACCGAGGTCGGCCAGCTCAAGGACCCCGAGGCGTTCGACGAGGCGGTCGAGCTGGCAGGCGGCTGGGCGCGCGACGAGCGCCGCGAGGGCGTCAAGGTGCTGCTCCAGGCGATGGCCGAGAAGCCGATCGGTCGCCGCGACCAGGCGGCGCGCTGGATCTGGCACCTGGCCGAGTACTCGCGCGAGGTACACGAGGAGTACGCCGTGTCGCGCTGGCCCGAGACCAAGCGCCTGCTGGGCCTGCTGGTGAACTCTTCGGGCGGCGCCCATGCGCGCAACGCGCGCCGGCTGGTGCAGGCGTCCAAGAAGCAGGACCGCCGCCTGTCGGCCGCCCTGCTGGCCGCCGCCCTGGCGCACACGCCCGAGGCGCAGCAGGTGCTCGACGGCGCCCGCATGCGCATGGCGCGCAAGCCCAGCGCGCTCGCCCGCGAGCTGCTGAAGAACTTCCCCAAGGGCCGCCGCCGGCGTGGCGGGCGCCGCCGCCGTGGCCGCGGCAAGGGCGGTGGCGGTGATGGAAACGGCGGGGGCGCGTCGGTCGACGCCCAAGCCACCCAGAACGCCGAGAAGCAGGGCAAGAACCAGGAGCGCGACGCGGCTTAGACCAGCGGGGTCAGGTGGACCTCGCCGGCGTCCAGCGCCACGCGGCCTTCGGCCGTGTCCACCAGCAGCGAACCCGAGTCGTCCACGCCGGCGGCCGTGCCCGATCCGCCGTACCAGCCGATCTGCTTTCCCAGCAGGGTGTCGCGCTCGCGCCAGGCGGCCAGCAGCAGGGCCGGTTCCTGGCGCAGGCGGCGCGTCAGCGCGGACAGCAGGCTGTCCAGCACGCTCGGCACCGGGCGGTCGTCGCCAGCCTCGGCCAGGCACGTAGCCGTTTCCTCGAAGCCGGCCGGCACCGCGGTCACGTTCACGCCCATCCCCAGCACGGCCCAGCCGTCCTGCGGCCGGCCCTCCACCAGGATCCCGGCCACCTTGCGCCCGCCCACCAGCACGTCGTTCGGCCACTTGATGGCCACGTCGGGCAGCTCGGCGAGCACGTCGGACAGCGCCACGGCCGCCCGCAGCGGCACCAGCGGATCGGCGGGGCGCACGACCAGCGACATCAGCACCGACGACCCGGGGGGCGCCTCCCACACCCGGTTCGAGCGACCGCGGCCCGCGCTCTGGTGGTCGGTTGTTACCAGCGTGCCGTGCGGCGCTCCCTCTGCTGCCAGCTCGCGGGCCGCCAGGTTGGTCGACCCCAGCTCGCGGTGGTGCACCCGCGGGGTGCCGATCATGTGGGTCGGAGCCGGACCTCGGTGTCGCGCTCGAGGGCCAGCGATTCGCCGGCGGCGCCGCGGTTTATCGCAAGCGCAAGGCGCCGGTGCGCGTCCTCGTAGACGATCAGCTCGCCCGCCGGGACGTCGGCGAAGGTGGAGGTGAAGGTGGCGCTGCGCGTGCCCTCGGGTGTGGTCACCTCGACGGTGCCGCCCAGGGTCATGCCGCTGGTCACGATGTGGCTGTGGCCGGCGTTCAGCGTGGCGTTGCCGAAACCGTCCACGTACAGCACGCGCGTGACCAGGATGTCGCCCTCCTGCTCGGGCCACAGCGGCTCCAGCTCCTGCAGCGCATTGGGCTCCAGCGGGGTTCCGGCGTCCTCGACGGGCTCGCCCGCCGCGATGTGCGCGGCCACCGGGGCGAACACGTCGCGGCCGTGGAAGGTGGCCGAGACAGGCTCCAGCCGGTGCGGGGACAGCGTGATGTCCACCGCGCTATCGATACCGCCGGCGGTGCGCCAGGCCAGGGACAGCAGGCCGTTGTCGGGACCCACCAGCACGCGGCCGTCGTGGCACTGCACGGCGATGGCGCGCCGCTCGGTCCCCACCTGCGGATCCACAACGCCCACGTGCACGCCCACCGGCATATAGGGCAGCGCGTCGTGCATGACGATGGCGCCGCGGCGCACATCGAAGCGCGGGACGCCGTGGGTCACGTCGATGATGCGCGCGTCCGGCGCGATGCTGGCGATCACCCCATGGCAGATGCCCACGAAGTCGTCGTCGGTGCCGTAGTCGGTAAGCAGCGAAACGATCATGGACGCGCATCCTGGAGCAGAGCGTCGACCAGGCCGTCGATGTCGTGTCTCTCGGCCTCCACGTGAACCTCGAGCCCGTGCTCGCGCGCAGTGGCGCTGGTCACCGGGCCGATCGACACCAGCTTCGCTCCATCCGGGAACGCGCCGGCCGCCTCCATCAGGAAATGCACGGTGGAGGACGACGTGAAGGTCACGTAGTCGGCTGCCTCCAGTGCGGCGCGGCGGGCGTCGTCCAGCGGCTCGGCGACGGTGTCGTACAGCGCCACCACGTCCACCTGCGCGCCCCGCTCGGCCAGCGCGTCGGGCAGCACGTCACGCGCCTCGGCCGCCCGCGCCACCATCACCCGCTCGCCCTCGACGGGCACGCTCTCCAGAGCCTCGACCAGCGATTCGGCGATCGACCGCGGCGGCACCACGTCCGCGCGGATGCCGTGTTCGGCCAGTGCGCCCGCGGTTCCCGGCCCGATGGCGGCCACGGTGGCGCCGGCCAGCGCACGCGCGTCCAGCCCGTGCTCGGCCAGGCCTTCCATCAACAGCGACGCGCCGTTGGGGCTGGTCACACACACCAGCGCATACTCGCCCACTTGGGCCAGCTCTGCCGGTACGGGCCGCGCCTGGATGCGGATGGCGGGTGTCTCCACCACCTCGGCGCCCAGCTGCCGCAGCCGGCCTGCAAGCGAACTGGCCTGCGCCCGCGCCCGGGTGACGGCCACGCTGCGCCCGTGCAGCGGCCTGCGCTCCAGCCACGCAAGCGTCTGGCGCAGCCCCGCGGAATCCCCGATCACGGTGATGGCCGGCGCCTTGATACCGCGCGCCTCGACCTCCGCTGCGATCCCATCCAGCGGTGCGATGGCCGTCTGCTGGTCGGGCAGCGTCCCGCGCCGCACGACGGCGGCGGGCTGATCCGCGGGCCGCCCCGCCGCGATCAGCCGCTCGGCGATCGACGGCAGGTTCTTCACCCCCATGTACAGCACCAGCGTGCCGGGGAAGGCCGCCAGCGCCTCCCAGTCCAGGTCGCTCTCCTGCTTGCCGGGCCGCTCGTGTCCGGTCACGAACGCCACGGCGGCCGCGGTGTCGCGGTGGGTCACGGGGATGCCCGCGTAGGCCGGCGCGGCCACCCCTGCTGTCACGCCCGGGACCACCTCGAACGGCACCCCGGCGGCGGCCAGCTCCTCGGCCTCCTCGCCGCCGCGGCCGAACACGAACGGGTCGCCGCCCTTCAGGCGCACGACCATCCGGCCGGCGCGACCCAGCTCGACCAGCTTGGCGTTGATGTCCTCCTGACTCATCGCCACGTCGCCAGGAGCCTTGCCCACGAAGATCAGCTCGGCGTCCGCGCGCGCATCGCGCATGGCATCCACCGGGATCAGCCGGTCGTACAGGATCGCGTCGGCCGAGGCGATCAGCTCCAGCGACCGCCGCGTCATCAGGCCCGGGTCGCCGGGCCCGGCGCCCACCAGGTAGACCATGCCGTCCACCGCCCGGACGCTAACCGTCCAGCAGCCGGCGCGCCCCTGCCGCCAGCATCCGCTCGCCAACCGCCGCCCCCAGCGCGGCCGGCTCGCGGGCGGGGCCCTCGAGCGCGTCGCGGATCCAGGTCGCCCCGTCGGGCGTGCCGGCGTAGCCGTGCAGCACCAGCGCCTGGCCCTCCAGCCGCGCGTGCGCGCCCACGGGGGTGTCGCAGGTGGCCTCCAGCCGGGCCACCAGCGCGCGTTCGGCGGTCAGCGCCACCAGGGCGGCGAAGTCGGTCAGCTCCACCGCCAGCTCGCTCACGGTGGCGTCGCCCTCGCGCCCCTCCAGCGCCAGGCACCCCTGGCCGGGCGCGGGCAGCATCACGTCGGCCGCGATGGGCGTGCCCTCGCTTCGGTCCAGGCGGGCCAGCCCGGCGGCGGCCAGTACCAGCGCGTCGTAGGCCCCGTCGGCCAGCTTGCGCAGTCTCGTGTCCACGTTGCCGCGCACCTCGCGCACGTCCAGGTCGGCGCGAGCGGCCAGGAGCTGTGATCTGCGCCGCACGCTGGCGGTGCCCACACTCGCGCCGGCCGGCAGCGCGTCAAGCGATTCGGCGCCGCACAGCGCGTCGCGCGCGTCGGCGCGTTCGGGCACGCCGACGATGGCCAGCCCGTCGGGCAGCTTGCCGGGCACGTCCTTGGCCGAGTGCACCGCCATGTCGATCCGGCCATCCAGCAGCGCCTCCTCGATCTCCTTGACGAAGCGCTCCTTGTCGCTGGTCTCCGGCGTGCCCTGGCCCGCAGGCCGCTCGTCGCCGGCCGTCCTGATCACCACCAGTTCGACCTCGTGGCCCAGCCCCGCGATGCGATCGCGCACCATGCCGGCCTGTGCCAGCGCCAGCGCGCTGCCGCGGCTGCCCAGCCTCATCAGGGGCTCAGCTGCGCCGGCGACGCGACTCGAGCTCGGTGACCTGCGCCTCGCGCTCCTCGAGGTCGGGCGCGGGCAGGTCCAGCCCGAACAGGTCGCGCAGGGCCTGCACGTGCACGTAGGCGGCGCTTTCGTCCTCGTCGGCGGCCGAGGCCTTCAGCCGCAGCGTCGGCTCGTGCAGCAGCCGCCTGACCACGGCCCGGGCCATGACCGTCAGCCGCTCGCGATCGCCGGTCGACAGCGACTCCCAGCGGTGCTCGTTCTCGTGCAACACGGTCTGCACGACCTCTTCGCCGCGCTCGCGCAGCGCCGCGATCGTGGGCACGACCTCCAGGCTGGTCATCCAGCGCTCGAAGCGCTCCACCTCGTCGTCCACCACCGAGCGCGCGTGCACTGCCTCGGCCTCACGCACGCTGCGCCCGCGTGCCACCGCGCGCTGCAGGTCGTCCATGTCGTGCAGCGCCACCCCTGGGACCTCGCGGCCGGCCGGATCGAAGTCGCGTGGCACGGCGATGTCGATGATCACCAGCGGCCGGCCGGGGCGCTCGGCCATGGTCTGTTCCAGGTCATCGCGATCCACGATCTGATGCGGCGAGGCGGTGGAGCTGACCACGATGTCTGTCCGCGCCAGCTCGGCGGGCAGCTCCTCGAACCGCACCGCAGATCCCCCGAAGCGCTGGGCAAGCCCGATGGCGCGGTCGTAGTGGCGGTTGGCCACGAACACCGTCTGGACGCCGCTGGCGCGCAGAGCGCGCGCCGTCAGCTCGCCGGTCTCACCGGCACCGATCACCAGCACGCGCTTGGCGGTCAGGTCACCCAGTTCGCGCGCCGCCAGCGACACCGCCACCGAGGAGACCGACACGTGCGTACGCCCGATGCCGGTCTCGGTGCGAACGCGCTTGCCGGCGCCCAGCGCCTCGCGGAACAGCCGGTTGCTGATCGGGCCGGTGGCCTCCTCGACCAGCGCCAGCTCGTAGGCGCGCTTGATCTGACCCTGGATCTCGGCCTCGCCGATGATCATCGAGTCGAGCCCCGCGGCCACCGAGAACAGGTGGCGCACCGCGTCGCGGTCACGCACCGCGTACAGCGAGTCGGTCAGCTCCGTGGGCCGGATCTCGGCCTGGCGTGCCAGTACCGCCAGGGCGGCGGTCTCGGCCTCGACCGGATCGGCCGTGACCAGGTACAGCTCGGTGCGGTTGCAGGTGGACACGGCCACGGCTTCGTGCACCGAGTCCCCGGCGCGCAGCTCGGCAAGCACGGTTGCCGCGCGGCCGTCGGGCATCGCCAGCCGCTCGCGCAGCGCCAGCGGCGCCGTGTGGTGGGAGACGCCGAGGGTGAGGAGGGACTGGCTGTGCGTCATGGGTTCGACCTTCGCACGCTTGGTTGCCCCGGCCCGCCCGAATGGATTACTTCCGACGGGCCATCCTGGCCCGCGGTTTGAGTGGATTGCTCGCCATCCTGGCTCGGCTTGACGGCAGGGCTTCGCCCCGCCTCCTCACTGTTCTTGGCCTCTTCGAGCTCCAGCAGTTCCCCGATCTCGCGCTCGATGCGGGCGATCTTCATGCCCATGATCGCCACGTACACGATCAGCAGCGTCAGGAAAACGAGGTACGCGGCGGCGACGTACTTGCCCGCTTCGTCCAGGGGGAGCGCAGGCATGGGATCAGGCCGCGGTGGCCTCGAGGCGGCGGCGCAGGCGCTTGAGCTGCATCGAGGCGTGCTTGCTGGTCAGCTCCAGCTTCCACAGGGTCACGAACAGCAGCGTCATCGCGATCAGGCAGGCCAGGAAGGTCAGTCGCATGTCGCCCGGGAGGTTGCCGCCGGTCTGCGACAGCACGCGCGGGTGGATCAGCGACTCGGCCATGCGTACCGCGGTGAAGTTGATCGGCACGAACGCGCCGGCCGCGATGGCGAACACCGACGAGTAGCGCGCCTGGCGCTCAGGGTCCTCGATCGAGAAGCGCAACGGGTAGTAGACGCAGTACAGGAGGAACACCACCAGGAACGACACCAGCACGGGCTCGTCCCACACCCACCAGTGGCCCCACGACGCCTTGGCCCAGATGGCGCCGGTCACCAGCACGCCGACGCCGAGGATGATCGACATGTGGATGGCCACGTAGGAGCGCAGGTCCCACGACCGGTCGCCGCTGCGCAGGTGCTTGATGGCCATGATGCCGCCGGCCACGAAGCCGCCCAGCGCCACGATGGCCATGGGCACGTGCACGTAGAAGATCTTCTGGATGAAGCCCTGGTCAGCGTCGTTGGGGGCGAAGAAGAACACCATCCCGAAGGCGAGCACTGTGGCCAGCACGGCAGCGATGGCCAGGGGCTTGAATCCCTTCGAATACACGGCCACTGAGCCTACAGAAGGGCCGTTCGCGGTCAGTCGTCCAGCAGATAGTCGAACACCGCCAGGCTGATCAGCACGAACAGCAGGTCGTATCCGGCCAGGAAGGCCAGCCAGCGGCCCAGGTCCTCGCTCGAGGCGGTTTGGCGCAGCAGTGGCTCGGTGGCCGAGGCGGCCGCGATCAGCAGCGGCACCAGCATCGGCAGCAGCAGCAGCGGCACGATCAGCTCGCGCGCGTTGGTTTCGGAGGCCAGCGCCGACACCAGCGCGCCCACCGCCGCCAACCCCACGTTCGCTGCCAGCAGGATCAGCACCAGCTCGGGCAGCCCGCCGGTCAGGCCCGGGCCCAGCAGCAGGAGCACGAAGGCGGGCACGGCCACCAGCTCCAGCGCCAACAGGTACAGGAACAGCACTGCGGCCTTGGCCACAAACAGCGCGGTGCGGTCTACCGGCGCCAGCAGCAGCCCGTCGATGCCGCCCTGCTCGCGCTCGGCGGCAAACAGCCGGCTGACCCCGATCACCGCCGCCAGGAGCAGGGTCACCCACAACACCCCGGACGCCAGCTCGCCGTCCAGCGAGTCGCGGTCCAGCCCGAAGTGGAACAGCACGTAGACGGTCACGGTGAACAGCGCCATGGCCGGCACCGACTCCTTGGTGCGCCATTCGATTGCCAGGTCCTTGCGCAGGATGGCTCGCGCCGTTGCGATCATGAGTAGAGGCCCCGCGCCTCGGCCGGGTCGACCTCGGCGGCCGCCTTCACGAACGCCTGCCGGCCCCCGGCCAGGCCCAGCGCCAGGTCGGACTCGGCCAGCGCCCCCTCCACGTCATGGCTGATCAGGACCCGCGTGCGCCCCGAGGCGCGGCCGATCAGCGGCTCCAGCAACTCGCCCGCTCCGGGGTCCAGCGCCGCGCGCGGCTCGTCCAGCAGCAACAGCTCCGGATCGTGCAGCGTCGCCCGCGCGGCAGCGATGCGCTGGACCATGCCGCGCGACAGCTCGCGCACGGGGCTGTCCGCGCGCCGCTCCATGCCCACGGCGCCCAGCTGCTCGTCTACCCGGCCGGCCGGCACGCCGTGCAGCCGTGCGTGGTAGTCCAGGTTCTGGCGGCCGCTGAGCTCCCGGTACAGCAACGGGTCGTGGCCCAGGTAGCCCAGCCGTCCGCGCACCTTCCACGCATCGCCCGGCAGGCTCGCCCCCATCACGATCGCCCTACCCGCGTGTGGTCGCAGCAGCGTGGCCAGCACGCGCAGCAGGGTGGTCTTGCCCGCGCCGTTCGCGCCCAGCACCGCGAGCGTGTCGCCGGCCGCCAACTCCACCTCCACCCCGGACAGGGCAATGCGCTCGCCATAGCGGCGCTCAACTCCCTCCAGGGCGATCGCCGGCTCGGGCACCGCCGGGACTCTAATCTCGCGTTATGGCGAAGCTGCTCACGATCGCGGTTTGTGCCCTCGTGGCCCTGGCGTTCGCGCCGGCAGCCTCGGCCTTCCGCTCGCCCACCGGGAACATCGGCTGCGCGATGTCCACCCAGGGCGTTCGCTGCGACATCCAGAACCGCTCGTGGCGGCCCCCGGCCAAGCCGCGCTCGTGCGACGTGGACTTCGGGCAGGGCCTGACGGTGGGGCGCAGCGGCCGCGGCGGGTTCGTCTGTGCCGGCGACACGGTGCTGCACGTGGGCCGCAAGGTGGCCTACGGCACGCTGGTGCGCCGGGGGCGGTTCGCCTGTCGCGTGCGCACGTCCGGGGCGCGTTGCCTCAACACCCGCAACCGGCACGGGTTCAGCCTGTCGGCGCAGCGCTACCGGCGCTTCTAGCGCTCCAGCGTCTGCGCGGCGTGCTTCAGCGTCGGCTCCACCACCGGCCACGACTCGCCGATGGCCTTGGGGTTGCCGGGGAAGTTGATGATCAGCGTGCGACCGCGGGTGCCGGACACGCCGCGGGTGAGCAGGCCCATCGGCGTGTGGCGCAGCGCCTCGGCGCGGATGGCCTCGGCATAGCCCGGCGCCTCACGCTCGATCACGTCGCGCGTGGCCTCGGGGGTCACGTCGTCGATCGTCAGGCCGGTGCCGCCGGTGGTGAACACGAAGCGCGCGCCCTGCTCGTCGCAGAACCGGCGCAGGGCGGCGGCGATGGATTCGCGGTCGTCGGCCACCAGGTCGCGGACTACCTCGAGGCCTGCTTCGCGGCAGGCGTTCTCGAGCGCGTCGCCGGAGGCGTCGTCGGCCTGGCCGCGGCTGGTGGAGACCGTGAGCACCGCAGCCACGGTGTCAGCCATCACGCCGCCAGTCGTTGCGGCCCCCGGTCTTGCTCACCAGTTGCACCGGCCCGACGCGCACGCCCCGCTCTACTCCCTTGACCATGTCGTACACGGTCAGGGCCGCCACCGAGCAGGCGGTCATGGCCTCCATCTCGACGCCGGTCTGGCCCGTGGTCCGCGCTTCGGCGGTCAGGCGGACAAGGCCGGCGTCCGCGTCGACCTCGATCGCCACGTCCACGTAGGACAGCGGCAGCGGGTGGCAGAGGGGGATCAGCTCGGCGGTGCGCTTGGCGGCCTGGATGCCGGCGATGCGGGCGGTCGAGACCACGTCGCCCTTGGGCATGTTCCCGGCCGCGACCTTGGCGGCGGTGGCGGGCTCCATCTCGACCGTCGCGTCGGCGATCGCCACGCGGTCGGTGGCGTCCTTCGCTCCCACGTCCACCATCCGGGCGCGGCCGGACTCGTCCAGGTGGGAGAGGTCGGCCACTACGCCGGGACGGCCGTGCGCTGCGCCGCCGCGATGATGTCGCGCACGGCGTCCTCGTCCCCGTCGCGCAGGAGCTGAATCGGGTCGGGATCGCCGTTCACGATCGACTCGAAGAAGACCTTGCGGTCCTGGTAGGTGGGCAACGTGCCCTTGGCCCAGCCGCGCACCTCGTTCAGCATGACCGCCAGCCGCGCGTACGTGTCGCCGTACTCCTGCGCGATCTGGTTCTTCATCCGCTTGGCCAGCGCCGGGCTGGCGCCGGCGGTTGAGATGGCGATGGCCAGCGGGCCGGTGCGCACGATGGCCGGCAGGATGAAGTTGCACAGCGGCGGCACGTCCACCACGTTCACCAGCATCGCCCGTTTCTCGGCGTCCTCGTAGACGCCGATGTTGACCTCGCTGTCGTTGGTGGCTGCGATGACCATGAAGGTGCCCTCCAGGTCATCGGGCCGGTAGGCGCGCTTCTCCCAGGTGACCGAGCCCTCCTCGACCAGCTCGTGCACCGCGTCGCAGACCTCGGGGGCCACCACGTGCACGTCGCCGTCGCACGCCAGCAGGCCCTCGACCTTCTCCAACCCGATGTCGCCTCCGCCCACGACCAGGCAGCGGCGGTCGGTTAGCTTCAGGCAGGCGATGTAGAACGGGGTCTCCAGCATCCCCTGCACGCAGGTCTGGTCGCACAGGCCCTTGCGGAACTGGCAGACGCACTCTTTCCCGGCGTACGCTTGAGCAGGCATGGTCTGAACCAGTGTACGAGCCGTAATCTCGCTGTAGATGACCGCGGGGTACTTCACCGACCAGTCGATGCTGCGGCGCGTGCACCGCGAACGGGCCATCGCCCTGTCCGGGCCGCGGGCGCTGCTGATGCAGGCCGCCCACCCGCTGGCCGTGACCGGGCTGCTGGCGCACTCGACCGCCATGGACGAGCCCTACGACCGGCTGGCGCGCACGGCCGAGACCATGAGCACCATCGGCTTCGGGACCCGCCAGGACGCCGACCGCGTGACCGCTCACGTGCGCGACATGCACACGCGGGTCAAGGGGCGGATCAAGGAGCCGGTCGGGATCTTCCCCGCCGGCACGCCCTATCGCGCCGACCAGCCCGACCTGCTGCTGTGGGTGCTGTTCACGCTGGTCGACTCGGGCGTGGTGGTCTACCGCAAGTACGTGGGCGCGATGTCGCGCGCCGAGGAGGCCGCCTACTGGGACGACTACAAGGTGGTCGGCGAGCTGTTCGGCCTCGAGCGCGGCGACATGCCCGACACGCTCGACGAGCTGCACGCCTACCGGCGCGAGATGCTCGAGGGCGACACGCTGTTGGTCACCGACTGGGCCCGCCGCCGCGCGCGCGAGATCGTGCTCGAGCCGCCGATCCCGTGGGTGGCCCAGCCGCTGCTGCAGACCGCCAACTTCATCACCATCGCGCTGCTGCCCGACCGCATCCGGCGCGAGTACGGCTTCTTCCCGCTGCCCCCGGCTCCGTTGCGCAAGGCCGTCGTGGCCGGCGGTGCCGAGTACGTCAAGCGCGCGCTGATCCCGTTCCTGCCCGACCGGCTGCGGCTGGTGCCGGCGGCCCGCGCGGCGTAGGCGCCGGCTACCCCCAGCTCGCCAGCGCGGCGGCGAAGAGTGCCAGCGCGGTCCAGGTCATGACGGCGCGCACCCAGTTGAGCGTGAAGTAGCGCGCCCGGGCGGCCTGCCAGTCCTCCGGTACGTGGCCCGGCTCCCACGCCAGCATGACGTCGTAGTGCGGCTCGGCCAGCCGGTTCGAGACCAGCAAGGGGCCGCAGACGGTGAGCACGACGCCGATCGCCGTGAGGGTGAACGTCACGCCCGCGCCGGTGCCCAGGCTTATCAGCGCGACCGTCGGCGCCGCCACCATGCCGAGGACCGCCAGGTAGTTGAACGGCGCGCGCCTGGCGGTGGGGAGGAAGTCACGCAGGAAGGCCGCGAACTGCTCGCCGTTCATCCTCGCAAGCATTGGATGCAGGACGGTGGTCAGCATCGCCAGCAAGCCGGACCACAGCCCCGAGAATACGACGCTGGCTATGAGGGCCCACTCCTCGACCGTCACGACGAGAAGTCTGACGGGATCAGAGGGGGCCCTGCGGGGAAGGTGGCAGGATCGTGCCACGAGAAGTTCACGAGAGGAGAGCCAGATGGGGAAGGTGCTGTACACAGCCGAGGCGACCGTGACCGGCGGGCGCGCCGCGGGTCACGGGCGCACCAGCGACGGCGCGCTTGAGGTTGACCTGCGGATCCCCGCCGACCTGGGCGGCCCGGGTGGGGGCACCAACCCCGAGCAGTTATTCGCCGTGGGATATGCCTCCTGCTTCGAGTCGGCTGTGCAAACGATGTCGCGGCGCTTGAAGGTCGAGGCCGACGACGTGTCGGTCGACTCCAAGGTCCATCTGAGCACCAACTCGGAGGGCGGCTTCGACCTGTCCGTCTCGCTCGACGTCACGCTGCCGTCGATCGACGACGGCGCCAAAGCCACCGAGCTGGTCGAGAAGGCCCACAGGGTCTGCCCGTACTCGAACGCGACGCGGGGCAACATCGACGTCAGCCTGATGGCGAACGGTCAGCCGGTCGGCTAGTCGCGCGGCTCCACCACGTACTCCATCAGCAACTCGTCCTCGTACCTGCCGGTGCGGAAGTCGCGCCCGGCCAGGCGCATCGTGCCGACGGTGCGAAAGCCGGCCTTCTCGTAGGCGCGGACGGCACGCGCGTTCTGCACGTTGGCGCCCAGGAACACGCGGTGGTGGCCGCGGTCGTCGACCAGGTGGCGGATCAGGGTGCGGAGCACGTCCGGGCCGATCCCCTGTCCGCGCAGATCGGCGTCGAGGAATATGTCGACCTCCACGCTGCGGTAGTCGGGCTCGGTCTCCTCGTGCGCTTCGATCATGCCTGCCACGCGGCCCTCCAGCAGGACCGTGAAGCGCTCGGACTCCGGCTCCTCCCACGGGAACCCGTCGTCCAGCGCACCCCACCAGTCGGCCACCTCTTGGTGGCGGCGGATCTCCCTCAGCGGCTCGGCATGGTCCTCGGCCAGAGGGACGAGCACCACCCGCTCGCCGCGCAGCTCGAGGGCCATCGGGTCAGCGGCGCACGGCGCGAGCAGCCACCTTGGCGAGCGACCGCGCGCCGCTTCGCAGCGCCTTCGGCTTGTCGTCGTCGCGGCCGTAGAGCAGCTGGGCGGTGGAGTGCATCGCCTTGCCGAGCGCGCGGTCGTACGGGTGCCACCAGAGGTTGCGCGTCAGCCCGGGCTCGTAGGCCAGCGTCTTGATCGACACGCACTCGTAGAACCCGAACTTGGAGTGCGAGCGGCCCAGGCCGGAGTCCTTGGTGCCGCCCCAGGCGCACGAGCAGACGCCGTGGCTGAACATGTGGTCGTTGGTCCAGACCATGCCGGAGTCGATCTGATGCGCGATGCGCTCACCGTGCTCGCGATCGGTGGTCCACACCGAAGCGCCCAGGCCGAACTCGGAGTCGTTGGCCAGGGCGATGGCCTCGTCCTCGGAGTCCACTGTGATCACCGGGACCACGGGGCCGAAGATCTCCTCGCGCATGATGCGCATGTCGTGCGTCACGCCGGTCAGCACGGTCGGCGCGTAGTAGTCGGCCTCGGGCACCCCACCGGGCTGGACCCTGCCGCCGCAGCGCAGCTCGGCACCCGCCGCCACGGCGTCCTGGACCAGCTCGTCCACAAGCTCGGCCTGCTCGCGCGAGACCATCGGGCCGATCTCGGTGTCCCAGCCCATCGGGTCGCCGACCCGCAGCCGCTGTGCGCTGGCCACCAGCGCCTCGGTGAACGGCTCGGCCACATCGCGCATCACGTACACGCGCTCGATGCCCGAGCAGGTCTGGCCGGCGTTGGCGAAGCCGCCCCACGTGATGCCCGACACGGCGTTGCCCAGGTGGGCGTCCGAGCACACGATCGCCGGGTCCTTGCCGCCCAGCTCCAGCACCGAGCCCTTCATGCGCTCGGCACACGCGACGCCGACGCCGCGGCCGACCTCGACCGAGCCGGTGAAGAAGATCTTCCTGGCCGAGGACTCCACCAGGGCGCCACCCACGGCGCCGCCGCCGTGCACGGTACGGATCAGGCCCTCGGGCACGCCGGCGCGCTCGAACACCCGCTGGATCCGCTCCCCGATCAGCGGCGTCAGCGACGCCGGCTTGAGTACCACGCCGTTGCCGCACATCAGCGCGATCGCCACCTCGCTGAACGGGATCGTCCACGGGTAGTTCCACGGCGCGATCACGCCGACCACGCCCAGCGGCTCGTAGGTGAAACGGGCGCGCTTCTGCTTGGCGAACAGCGGCATCGAGATCCGTTCGTCGGCCAGCAGCTTCTGGCCCTCGGCGGCGATCCAGTGCAGCGCGTCGATCGTGGGGAACAGTTCCATCGTGTACGACTCGTTGCGCGGCTTACCCTGCTCGCGGGAGAGCAGCTCGGTCAGCTCGTCCAGCTGGTCGATGACCACCTGGGCCGTGCGGCGCATCGTGCGGGCCCGCTCGGCCAGCGGCAGCTCGGCCCAGAACGGCTGCACCTGCGCCACGTCGTCGACCACGCCCTGCACCTGGTCTGGCGTGATCGTGGGCACCGCGCCCAGGCGTGATCCGTCGAAGGGGCTGAAGGACTCGAGCTGATCCGTGGCGGTGGCGGGGGTCATGTGGGCAACAGTACGTCACCCACGCGCACGGTTCCGCCGGCCACGATGTCCGCCCGCAGGCCGCCACGGTGCACCAGCGGGCGCAGCACCCCGCCGTCGTTGAGCTTGTCCAGGTGCTGGCATGGCTCGCACAGGCGGCTGCCGCGGCAGCGCAGCTCGCCCAGGGTGAAGTCGCGGCCCACCAGCGCGTTCAGGTCCGTGCCGCGCACCACCACGTTGCGGCGGTGGTCGATCGGTCCCAGCTCGTCGAGCACGCCGGCTTCGATCAGCGTCAGCGCCGAGCCCGGGCGCCCCGAGGCGAAAGTGCCGCGGGCGTCGGCGTAGCGGTCGCCCTCCAGGCCCCGGCCCGCGATGGCCACGGCTTCCACGACCGGGCGCACGGGCGCCTCGGCGTCTGGCGCCAGGACCAGGGCCTCCACCACGCCCTCGCCCGGCTCGCTCGCGGACGGTGGCTGCCAGACCGACACGTCCAGCGCAGACACCATGAAGCCGGCCAGCACCTCGCCGGTGGTGGTGGCGGGGTCCCATATGGCACCCGAGGGGATGCCGAACATGACCGCGGCCCGCGGCCCGGAGCCGTCGGCGGCCGGGCGGAGGGCGATCCACGGGCCGGCCCACGCGAAGCCGGCCGGGTCGCCGATCGGCACCAGCCCCAGCCCGCGGCCGGCCAGCCAGGCACGCAGCTCCTCGCTGCCCAGCGGCACCTCGGCCGTGGGCACGCCGATCACGGTGGCCACGCAGGCGGCCAGCGTCGAGCGTTCGTTGTGGTCGGGCACCCCCCGAGGCTAAGCGGCGCGGCGTTCCGACGCGGCCAACCGCGTGTACAGCCGCGTGGTGCCGTCCTCGACGGTGCGCACGGTGTTGCCGAGCCGTTCCATCAGCCTGCGCATGGGCACGTTGTCGTCCAGCAGTTCGGCGTACAGGTGCGTGGCTCCCTGACGCATGGCCAGCGAGGCGATGGCCTCGGTCAACAGCTTGCCCAGGCCTCGCTGCTGGAGGCCGTCGTCCACCACCACGGCCAGCTCGGTCACGCCGGTGTCCAACAGCGCCGCGTCGGCCAGGCCCAGGATCCGCTCGCGCCCGTCGATCAGGGCCACGGCCACCACGATCATCCGCTCGCGCGGGTTGTAGAAGGTGAAGTGGCGCACCACGTGCTCGGGCACCGCGGGCATGGCGGTGAAGAAGCGCCGGTGTCGCGTCTCCGCTGACAGCCCCTCCAGGAACTCGCGCACGCGCGGCGTGTCGCTGGGCCGCGCCAGCCGCAGGCGGACGCGCAGGCCATCGCCCACCTCGTGGGTGGTTGCCATCAGGGCTCCAGGATCAGCCAGGAACGTACGTTCGTGATTGCGAGTCACAGGATCACCGTACGAGACGGAATCGGCTTGAGACCAATGTCGCTTGACATAACCGCAACTTCTGTTGCAGAAAACCCCGCTTTTGCGGGGATGTTGCGGTTTCTAAGAGTTAGCGCCGGCGGGCTTTAAGGATCCGCTGCCAGCGCTCTGCCAGGTCCTTCTCGAACCCGTGGTCGCTGAGCTCCAGAAAGCGCTCACCGGCCGCGTCCGCGGGCATCAGCTCCTGGTCGGAGACTCCCTCGGGGTGGTCGTGCGGGTAGTCGTAGTCCAGCCCCCGGCCCAGCTTCTCGGCGCCGGGGTAGGACGCGTCGCGCAGCGGCGGCGGCGGGATCGGCGCGCCGTGCTGGCGCACCCAGTGGCGGGCATGGCCGAGGGCCTTGTACGAGGCGTTCGACTTCGGCGCCAACGCCAGGTAGACGGTGGCCTGGGCCAGGTTGTGCGCGCACTCGGGCATGCCCACGTGCTCCACGGCGTGGGCGGCCGAGACGGCAACGGTCAGCGCCTGGGGGTCGGCGTTGCCGATGTCCTCGCTGGCCAGGATCACCATCCGGCGGGCGATGAAGCGCGGGTCCTCGCCGCCCTCGATCATGACCGCCAGGTACAGCAGCGACGCGTCGGGATCCGAGCCGCGGGTGGACTTGATCCAGGCCGAGACGGTGTCGTAGTGGCGGTCGCCGCCCTTGTCGTAGAGCACGGCGCGGCGCTGCAGCGCGTCCTCGGCCAGCGCGATGTCCACCGTGGCGCCCCGCTCGACCGTGTCGGCCGCCAGCTCCAGCGCCGCGAGCGCGGTGCGGGCGTCCCCGCCCGAGCGGGCGGCCAGGAACTCCAGCGCTTCGTCGTCGACCTGCGGCGGGTCGGGCAGCCCGCGCTCGTGCCCCAGGGCCCGGCGCAGCAGCTCCACCACCTGGGCGTCGTCCAGGCGCAGCAGCTCGTACACCCGGCAGCGCGACAGAAGCGCCGAGTTGACCTCGAAGTAGGGGTTCTCGGTCGTGGCGCCGACCAGCGTGATCAGACCCTCCTCGACCGCCGGCAGCAGCACGTCCTGCTGGGCCTTGTTGAAGCGGTGGATCTCGTCCAGGAACAGGATCGTCTGCTTGTCCTGGGTGGCGCGCCGCTGTCCGGCGCGCTCCATGACATCGCGCACCTGCGCCCGGCCGGCGTTCACCGCCGACAGCTCCTCGAACGCGGCGCTGGCGTTCACCGCGATCAGTCGCGCCAGCGTGGTCTTGCCGGTGCCGGGCGGGCCGAACAGGATCATCGAGTGCGGGCGGCCCTCGTCCAGCGCGGTGCGCAGCGCCGAGCCTGGCTCCAGCAGATGGTCCTGGCCCACGTACTCCTCCAGCGCGGCCGGGCGCAGCCGGGCGGCCAGCGGCTGGTCGGAGGCGCGCACGGGCGTCTGGCCGGCGGGCGCCTCGGGCTCCTCCTCGAACAGCTGGTCCACGGAGTCAGTCTGTCAGCGACACGGCGAACGCCACCAACTCTTCGCAGTAACGCTCGGTGGCGTCCTCGACCACGAAGTGTTGCGCCCCATCGATCACGACTACCTCGGCACCCGGGATCTCGTTCGCCAGCCGGTGGGCGCCGGCCACGGGTGCGAAGTCGTCCTCCTCGCCCCAGATGATCTTGGTGGGCACGCCAAGCGCGGCCAGCTTGCCCTGGTAGGGCTCGAGCTTCTCGAAGTCGCCCGAGCGATACATCTCCAGCATGGCGGCCCTGCGGTCCGGCGTGGACAGGCACTTCCAGCACGCGTCGTGGTCCTCCTCGGTCATGCCGGCGGAGAGCTGCGCCAGCACCGTGCCCAGCAGTTCGCGCGACACGTTGTCCATGAACATCTCCCCCTCGCCCTCGGTGCGCATCGTCTGGGCCATGCCGTGCCACTTGCCGTCGGGGAAGAAACCGCTGTCCGAGATGGCCAGGGCGCGCACGGCGTCCGGGTGGTCGCATGCCCAGCGCAGGCCTATCAGCCCGCCCCAGTCGTGCACCACGAGCAACACGTTCTCCAGCCCCAGGCCGGAACGGAACCGCTCCAGCGCCTCGATGTGGCGCTCCCACGTGCCGGGCCGGTCTGGCTCGGAGTCGCCGAAGCCGGGCAGGTCGGGCGCCACCGCGTGCCAGCCCGCGTCGGCGAGCGCGTCGAGCGCGGGGCGCCACATGAACGACGACGACGGGTAGCCGTGGACCAGCAAGGCGACCGGGCCGTCCGCCGGCCCGGCCTCGCGGTAGGCGATGCCGTCAAGCTCCTCGATGGAGCGACCCTACCTCCCGCCGGACACCACGCCACGACCGCCGCCGGCGCCCGCGCCGCCGGTGTTGCCCGGGCTGGTCGCCTTGGACGGCGCGCCGACCCCCTTCTGGGGGCGCAGCACGAACAGACCCTGCTCGATGCCCGTGGCGATCACGATCCCCGACTTGAAGTACGGGAAGTTGCTCCAGGTGCCGTTGAACTCGGCGGCGTCGTCCTCCGGGTAGACGTCGAAGAAGCCCTTCTCGTTCAGATCGCCCGAGTTGACCTTCGAGGCGTCCAGGATGCGCACGCCCGAGCGGTAGTGCGACTGGAACACGCGGTCGCCCTTCGTGTACTGGTTGTGGTCGATCGAGGGGGTCTCGCCGAGGTGCTTGGCCTGGAGGCTGATCTTGCGCAGGTCCTCGACGTTCCAGATGTAGGTCACGGTCCTCATCTGGCCGCCCTCCTGTTCGTCCAGCTCATCGTTGACCAGGAAGCGCTTGCTGTCGTTGGTCAGCCAGCCCTGGTGGGTGTACTTGGCCTCCGGGTAGTTCTCCCGGCTCAGGCGCTCGGGAGTGGCCAGCCGGGTGCCGTCCGCCTCGGCCACCTTGACCACGGTCAGCGTGTCCTCGTTCGAGTTGAAGCAGATCTCGTCGCCGCTGAACTCGGTGTCCGGGCCGGCGTACTTAACGCACTGGTTGTCGTGCGTATAGCTGTCGCCCGAGTCGCAGCCCAGGAACTTGGGCTTCTCGGTCTGCTTGCTGATGTCGATCATGTGCGACCCGCCGCCGCCGCAGGTGGAGGTGCCGATGGCGTAGGCCACGCCGGTCTCCTCGTTGATGGCGATGTTGTGGGCGTTGTCGGCCGTGAACAGCCCGCCGCGCTCCGGGTCGGGCGGATCGGCCAGCGACAGCGGGCCGTCCGCGATGAACGAGTAGTGGTTCGTCTCGTCGAACGTCTTCGGCGCTGTCACGCCGCGCAGCTGGGTCAGGTCGAACACCTGCATCCCGTGCGCGGGCTCCTCGCTGACGATGTAGGCGTGGTCCTTGTAGACCTTGATGTCACGCCAGGTGTTGAAGATGGTCTCCACCGGCTGATGCGACGGCAGCTCGCCGAGCACCTTCGGCGCCTTGGCGTCGGTCACGTCGACGAACGTGGTGCCGTCGGTCTTGCCGACGAGCGCGTATTCCCTGCCGGTCTGCGGGTCGGTCCAGCCCCAGATGTCGTTGAGGTTGGCGGCGCCGCTGTTGTCGGGATCGAGCGAGCTCAGCGGTAGGAAGCCGTCGAGGTCGATCCCCTTGCACGGAAACGCCCCGGCGGACTTGCCCTTCACGCACGGTGCGCCCGACACGGGCTTGGTCGGCACGTCCGCGGCGCTTGCCTCCGCCCGGCTCTCGAGCCGCACGCCGCCCTTGTACGACGCCTGCAGCGTGCCGGCGTAGGGCATCACCACGATCTTGTAGGGGCCGGCCGCGGAGTTGGCCTTCGGGATCAGCACCCGCTCGGTGGTCGAGCCGGCGGCCTCGCCGGCCGCGACCTCGTCGCCGTTCTTGTCGTACACGAAGATGTCGAAGTCGGCGTCCTCGGCCTTGTCGGGAACGACCTGGACCTCCACGCCGCCGCGGTGGGTGTCCCAGTAGCCGGGGGCGATCCCGTCGACCTTCAGCGAGATGCTGTCGCAGGTGGCGTTCGCGGGGTCGCAGGTGTCCGGCGTGACAGTACCGCCGGTGTAGGGCCCGCCGTTCCAGGCGTCGCTGACCTGCGCTTCGGAGACCACCACCTCGTCCTTGTCGGCCGCGCCGGCCTGGAGGACGAAGAAGGATCCGGCCGCCAGAACGAAGGCCACGATCAGCATGCCAAGCCCCGGAAGGGCACCCCTACGCTTCATGTGTTCGCCGCTCCTGTCCCAATCCGTTTTGAGCGGCGACGGTCTCCCGCCATCGCCGCGTCCCGAATCGGACCTATCCCCGCTCGGCGGCCGGATCAAACGGCGACAGCGCCGGGCGACGCGATGCGGGCGAACAGCCGCTCGAGCGCCGGCCGCAGGACCTCGCGCTCGAAGTCCGGCACGTCTGCCGCAAGCCCCTGGAGCATCAGGCCCGCTACGGCGGCCACCACCAGCGTGCCGTCCAACTCGGGCGCATCCGATCCCACGGCGCGGCAGCCCATCGCGGCCAGGCCGTGCAGCGCGGCCTGCCAGTCGGCCAGCTCGTCGCGCAGCGCCGCGGTGCGGGTGGCCTCCAGGCCCAGCTCGAACAGCGCCACCTGGGTGGCGGCGTCGTCGCGCAGGCTGGCCCCAACGACGGAGCTGACCGCGGCGGCCCATTCGCCAACGTCCAGCGAGCGGGGGGCCAGGTCCAGCACCACCCGCTCGATCCGCTCGGTTTCCTCGCGCGCGGCCAGGAGCAGCGACTGCTGCAGCAGCTGTTCCTTGGAGTCGAAGTAGTAGGTGGTCGCCGACAACGGGACGCCTGCCTCGGCCGCCACCGCCCGGTGGGTCACGGCGTCGGCGCCGTGGGCGCCGATCACGCGCAGCGTGGCGCGCAGGATCGCCTCCCTGCGCTGCTCGCCTTTCTGGTACATTCGACCCGACAAACCGGGACAAAGGTACCAGAATGGCCACAGCGCTTCCGCAGAAGAACCCGCTGGACAACATCTCTTACGAGGACCTCTACCGCCGCTGGGAGAACGGCAACTGGCGGGCGATGGAGATCGACTTCTCCCAGGACGCGGCCGACTGGCGGGACAAGTTCACCGACATCGAGCGCAAGGGCGCGCTGTGGAACTACTCGCTCTTCTTCTGGGGCGAGGACGCCGTGACCGACGGCCTATCGCCTTACATCGACGCCGCGCCGAGCGAGGAGCAGAAGTACTTCCTGGCCACCCAGCAGGTGGACGAGGCGCGGCACGCCGTGTTCTTCAACCGGTTCATGAAGGACGTGGTGGGCATCGGGGGCGGCAGCGTGGCCACCGGCCTGAACGACATCAAGCCGCAGCTGACGTGGGGGTTCACCAAGGTCTTCGATCGGTTGGTGGACATGTCCGACGAGCTGCGCCGTGACCCGTCGATTCCCCGCCTGGCGGCCGCCGTGACCCTCTACCACATGGTCATCGAGGCGGCCCTGGCCCAGCCCGGACAGCACTTCATCACCAGCTACCTGACCGACCGCGGCGTCATGCCCGGCTTCCGCGAGGGCATGGAGAAGGTGGCGGCCGACGAGCAGCGCCACATCGGCTTCGGCGTGAAGCTGCTCTCGGACCTGCGCAGGATGGACCCCGAGGTCCCGCACGCGGTGGCCGACCTGCTGCGCGAGGTGCTGCCCTGGACCGCCGCCGTGCTGGTGCCGCCGAACTGGGATATGCGCTACATCGAGTCGTTCGGGTTCACCCTCGACGACATCGGAGAGGAGGGCGCCAGCTCGCTGGAGACCAAGATGCGCTCGGCCGGGATGCCGATCGACGACCTGCCCGGGCCGCCCGTGTTCCCGGTGCACGGTACGCCGCGCGAGCGCGCGGTGCGCGGCCAGGCGATGGTGCGCGCCGGCCTGCTTGGCGAGAAGGTCGGCCCGCCCTCCAAGGACCCGCGCGACATGGCCATGCTGTTCGAGGTGGTCGCATCGTCCTTGGACACCACCGCAGCCAAGGGTCCGGGCGTGCTCCAGTGGGAGTTCACCGACGATGCGCCCCCGTGGCACGTGGTCGTGGCCAACGGCGACACGCGGGCTGTCCAGGGCCGCGCCGATGCGCCGCGGGTGACCTTCAAGACCTCCTGGGAGGACTTCGTGGACATGTCGATGGGGCGGACCGAGATGCCCAAGCTGCTCCTGCGCGGCCGCTTCCGCCCCAAGGGCGACCTGCGCTGGCTGGTCGGCTCGCGGGGCATGTTCCCGAGCTGAGCCGCATATATTCCGGGCGTGGACCTGGAGCGCGATGCCACGGAGCTGCTCCAGCGGCTGATCCGCTTCGACACCGTCAACCCCCCGGGCAACGAGCAGGCGGCCCAGGAGTTCCTGCGTGAGCTGCTGGAGGGCGCCGGCTTCGCGGTGGAGCTGCTGGCGGAGGTCGAGGGGCGCCCGAACCTGATCGCTCGGCTGGCCGCCGACTCGGACGGGCCGACGCTGGGCCTACTGGGCCACGTGGACACCGTGCTTGCCGACCCGGCCGACTGGCAGCTGGATCCGTGGTCGGGCGAGATCCGCGATGGCTGTGTCTGGGGCCGCGGCGCGGTGGACATGAAGAGCCAGGTGGCGGCCGAGATCGCGGCCGCCGTGGCCCTGGCGCGCGAGGGCTGGCGGCCACAGTCGGGCGAGCTGCTGATCGTGGTCACCGCCGATGAGGAGACCGGCGCCGAGCACGGCGCGCAGTGGCTCTGCGCCCAGCACCAGGACAGGGTGCGCGCGGACCTGGTGGTCAACGAGGGGGCCGGTCAGCGCTTCGAATACGGCGACGGCGCGTTCTACGGCGTCTGCACCGGCGAGAAGGGGGTGTTCCGCTTCACGGTGTCGGCCACGGGCCGGGCGGGGCACGCGTCGATGCCGCGGATCGGCGACAACGCGCTCACGAAGCTGGCGCCGGTGCTGGCCGATCTGGCCGCCGCCCGGGTCGTGCCCGAGCCGGCTCCCGAGGCGCTGGCGATCCTGGACGCGTTGGGCCTGGACCCTGCCGACATGGCCGGGTCGCTGAAGCAGATGGAGGCCACCGACCCGCGCATCGTGACCTTCCTGGAGCCGATGATGGGCGTGACGATGGCGCCGACCATGGCCGGCGCGTCGCAGAAGATCAACGTGCTGCCCGCGCACGCGGAGATCAAGGTGGACTGCCGTGCGCTGCCGGACGCCGACCAGGATCACGCGCTCGCCCGCGTGCGCGAGGCCCTGGGCGAGGACGGTTTCGAGATCGCCTTCGACGAGACCGTGGTGGGCAACCGCTCGCCCGCCGACTCGCCCCTGATGGACAGCATCCGGGCGTTCGTGGAGCGCGAGGAGCCGGGCGCGCGCGCCGTGCCCGTGCTGCTCCCCGGCTTCAGCGACTCGCGCTGGTGGCGCTCCGCCTTCCCCGACTGCGTGGCCTACGGCTTCTTCCCCCAGCGCTCGATGGGCCTGCTCGAGGCGACCCCGCTGATGCACGGCGCGGACGAGCGAATCCCGATCGAAGACCTGGCCATGGCGGCACGCTTCTACTCTGAGTTGATGGAGACCACGCTGGCATGAGTACCGAGCAGACCGACAAACTGCGATTGGGGGGCATGGCGCTACGCAACGGACTGCTGGTGCACGGCCCGACGCACTGGGCGGCGGCGGTGCGCACCGGCGACGGGCAGGTCAAGGCCGCCTCGGGCCGCAAGCCCGACCTGGGCAGCAAGGCCAGCGAGAAGATCCCCGGCCTCCGCGGCGTGACCAAGCTGGCCGAGGCGATGGCCGTGATCCCGCTGGTCAAGCGCGGGCTGCCCGAGGCCAAGCTGCCGATGCAGGACGTCAAGACGCTGGCCACCATGGCCGGCGCCGCCCTGATCGGCCAGGCCATCCGCTCGCAGGGCGCACGCACGATGGGCCGCGAATTCGCGGTGGGCGTGGTCAGCGCGGCGCCGGCGCTGCTGGCGCTGCGCGGCGGTGACCTGGCCGCGTACCACGGGGTCGAACACAAGTCGATCGCCGCCTACGAGACCGGCGGCCAGGCCGCGGACGCCACCAAGGAGCACGATCGCTGTGGCTCGAACCTGGTGGCGCCGATGATCACCGCAGCGGCGGTGGGCAACGTGGCAGCGCGCAGGGCCGGCCTGAGGGGCCCGGCCGCCGAGGCCGTGGTCGGGCTGGGCAGCGCAGCCGTGGCGGTGGAGGTGTTCGCCTGGTCCGAGCGCAACGAGGGCACCTCGCTGTCGCGCGCGCTGCGCAGGCCCGGTTACGAGATCCAGAGGATCGTGGGCACTCGCGAGCCCACCGAGGAGCAGCTCGAGGTCGGCCGCGCGGCGTTGGACGAGATCCTGCGCGTGGAGGGCGTCCTTAACACGAACTGAGGCCGGCGCCGGCGGGGATCTGCTCTCATGCTGCGGATGAGCTCGCTGAGTCGCCGTGACCTGCTGCGCTCGGGCGCCATCGCCGCCGGGGCCCTGACCGTCAGCCCGGCCTTCATCCGGGAGGCGCTGGCGGCACCCGCCAGGGCGGGCGGCTCGCCCTACGGCCCGTTGCAGGCGCCCGACGCCAACGGCGCGATGCTGCCGGCCGGCTTCCGCTCGCGCGTGATCGCGCGCTCGCTGAGCCCGGTGGGCAACACCGGCTACGTGTGGCCGGTCTTCCCCGACGGCCAGGCCACGTACGCCACCGGCGACGGCGGCTGGGTGCTCGTGACCAACTCGGAGTCGGTGGCCGCGTCCGGCGCCGGCACCTCGGCCATCCGCTTCGGTAGCGACGGGTCCATCCGGTCGGCGTACCGGATCCTGGCCGACACGAACGTGAACTGCGCGGGCGGCCCGACCCCCTGGGGCACGTGGCTGTCGTGCGAGGAGGCCGACGCGGGCCTGGTGTGGGAGTGCGATCCTGCCGGCGCGCTGCGCGCGCGGCCCCGCCCCGCCCTTGGAGCGTTCAAGCACGAGGCGGCTGCCGTGGACCCGGTTCGCGGGCAGCTGTACCTGACCGAGGACGACGGCAACGGTCGCTTCTACCGCTTCACCCCGACGCGCTACCCGGACCTGACCCGCGGCTTGCTGGAGGTCGCCACGGTGGCGCCCAGCGGCCGCGTGCGCTGGTCGGCCATCGAAGACCCGACCGCCCAGGGCGCGCCCACCCGGGCGCAGGTCCCGTCCAGCACGCCCTTCCGGAACGGCGAGGGCATCTGGTACTGGCGCGGAGTCTGTTACTTCACCACCAAGACCGACAAGAAGGTGTGGGCCTACGACGTCCGCAAGAACCTGATCGACGTGCTGTACGACCGTGCGCTGGCACGGGACGCGTCGCTGGACGCGGTGGACAACGTGACCATCGCCCCCACCGGCGACGTGCTGGTGTGCGAGGACGGCGGCAACATGGAGATCGGCATCATCAGCCCCGAGCGCGCCGTGGCGCCGCTGGTGCGGCTGATGGGCGAGGGCCAGTCCCAGTCCGAGATCTGCGGGGTGGTGTTCGACCCCTCCGGCAAGCGCATGTACTTCACCTCGCAGCGCGAGTCGCAGGTCCCCGGGATGCCCGGCCCGGGGGCGGTGTACGAGGTCAGCGGGCCGTTCCGCATCCCGCGCGGGGGTGTGCCGCGCGACTTCGCCTACGGCCCGCCCGCGGGCGAGGCGCGGCCGTCCGGGCCGCTGAACCCCGGTGGCGACGACGGCCGGCCCGCGGTCAGGGCCGGCGCGGCCAAGGCCGTGGGGCGCTCGCCGCTGGTTCGCAAGGGTCTGGCCGTACGCGTGAACACCGACGAGGCGGCCACCGTGTCGATCACCCTGGACAGCCTCGACCTGGCGCGGACCAAGGGCAAGGGCGGCTCGACCCAGCGGCCGAGGCGGGTCACGCTGGCCACAGCGGAGGCCGTGATCGAGCGCGGCGGCGGGCAGGCCGCGATGCGCATGAAGCTCGACCGGCGCGCCCGCAGGGCGCTGGCCCGGCGCAGGAGGAAGCTCCGTATGAGGCTGCTGGTGAGCGCCCGCGACGGCGCCGGCAACGTGCGCACGACCGCGCGTACGGTCAGGGTGGGGGCGGTGCCCAAACGGCGTCGCCGCAAGAAGCGCCGCTGAAGCGAGAGGATGCGCCGCTATGCCGCGTGAGCGCCTGGCGCCCGAGGTCTTCCGCCTGCCCGTGGAGCGCCTGCGCGCGGGCTACTACTCCGATGCCTACTTCACGCGGACCAAGGAGCTGCTGGAGTCCGAGGGCCTGCGGCCGCGCGTGACCATGCAGGTGTTCCAGAAACGGAACGCGATCCTGGGCGGCGTGGACGAGGCCGTGGCGCTGCTCAAGCAGTGCTCCGGCTGTCGCGATGACGCGGAAGCGTGGGTGCCCGGCTTCGGTGAGCTGGAGGTGCACGCGCTGTACGAGGGCGACGCCATCGAGCCGTGGGAGACGGTCATGACCATCGAGGGCGACTACAGCCTGTTCGCCCACCTGGAGACGGTGTACTTGGGCTCGATGGCCCGGCGGACGCTGGTCATGACGAACGTGCGCGAGGTTGTGGAGGCCGCGCGTGGCAAGCAGATCCTGTTCTTTCCCGCGCGCCACGACCACTGGCTGGTGCAGACCGGCGACGGCTGGGCCGCGCACGTGGCCGGTGCCATCGGCGTGTCCACCGACGCCCAGGCCTCGTGGTGGGGTGGCACCGGGATCGGCACCGTGCCGCACGCGCTGATCGCCGCGTACGGCGGCGACACGGTGGCCGCGGCGCGGGCGTTCGCGGGCCGCTACGCCGGCCAGATGAACGTGACCGTGCTGGTGGACTTCGACAACACCTCGGCGGCCACGGCGGTGGCGGTGGCCGACGCGCTGGGCGGTGACCTGTGGGGGGTGCGGCTGGACACCTCCGAGCGGCTGGTGGATCAGGGACTGGCGCAGGACCTGGGCGACTCGGCGCCCACCGGGGTCAACGTGCCGCTGGCACGCGCGGTGCGGGCCGCGCTGGACGGTGCCGGGCACGGCCACGTGCGGATCGTGGCCTCAGGTGGCTTCGACGCCGAGCGCATCCGCGAGTTCGAGGCCCAGGACGCTCCGGTTGATGCCTACGGCGTGGGCTCCTCGCTCCTGCGCGGTCACAACGACTTCACCGCCGACGTGGTCCTGCTGGATGGCCGGCCGGTGGCCAAGGTCGGCCGCGAGTACCGGCCCAACCCCCGCCTCGAGCGGGTCGGCTGACCTACGCCGCGGCCGCCCGCCGGACCGCCCCCGGCGGCGTGCCGGTCACGCGTTTGAAGGCGCGCGCGAAGGCGGCCTCCGACGCATAGCCCAGCCGGCTCGCCAGCTCGGCCACGGTCGCGCCCTGCTCCAGGCCGTCCTGGGCCAGGTGCATTCGCCATCGGGTCACGTACTGCATGGCCGGCTCGTCCATCAGCTCGCTGAAGCGCGCCGCGAAGGCCGACCGCGACATGGCCAGCTCGTCGGCCAGCGAAGCCAAGCTCCACGGCCGCGCCGGGTCGGCGTGGATCAGCGAGATCGCGCGGCCGACCTGGGGGTCCTGCAGCGCGCCCAGCCAGCCGGTCCTGGCCGCCGGGTCGGTCTCGATCCAGGCGCGGATCGCCTGGATCACCAGGATGTCGGCCAGCCGGGTGATCACGGCCTCGCCGCCGGGTCGCAGCTCGCGCGCCTCGGCTGCCAGCAGCGCCAGCGTGCCCTGCAGGCGCTCCATCTGCGCGGACCCTGACGCGTGGAGGTGGATCACCGGCGGCAGCACGTCCACCACGTTGCGGGCGACCGGGTGGTCGAAGCGCACCGCGCCGCAGATCAGCTGCGCGGGCTCTCCGCCGCCACCGGCGCGCAGGTGCTCGTAGCGGTCGCTCACCCGCTCCAGGCCCAGCTCCAGGATGTCGGGCGTCGGCACCCCTGGCGCGCTGCTCAGCCGGTGGCCCTCGCCGTGGGGCACCAGCGCCAGCTCGCCAGGGCGCAGCTCACGCGGCCGCGCGGCCTCGGCGTCCAGCCACAGCGCGCCCGTCGTGACGACGTGGAACCACATGTGCCCGGGCATCGGCTCCAGGCTGAAGCCCCACGGCGCCGAGAGCTCCGACAGGCAATAGAACGCGCCGTCCATGCGCAGGAAGTGCAGCGCCTCCCCGAGCGGGTCGGAGCGGGGCTGGATGGGTGTGGGCGTGTCCACCATGGTTCAGGGTACGACTCTCCGCACCGTTAGTCCATCGTGGTGGACGATCGAGCATAAGATGCGCGCTGATGGTCATAGACGTGCCTGGTCGAGGGGTCGAGACTGGACGCATGACATCTACCAACTCGACAATTCTCGTGATCGGCGGCACCGGCAAGACCGGCGGCCGCGTGGCGGCGCGGCTGGCGGCGCGCGGACGCGATGTGCGCATCGGCTCGCGGTCGGCCAGCCGCGCGTTCGACTGGGACGACCGCTCCACATGGGCGCCCGCCCTGGAGGGCGCGGAGGCGGCCTACGTCTCCTTCTACCCCGACCTGGCCGTGCCCGGAGCGCCGGAGGCCATCGCCGCCCTGGCGGAGGACGCCGTGCGGGTGGGAACGCGGCGACTGGTGCTGCTGTCCGGTCGCGGCGAGGCCGAGGCCCAGCGCGCCGAGGCGGAGCTGGCGGCATCGGGCGCCGAGTGGACCGTGGTGCGGTGCTCGTGGTTCAACCAGAACTTCAGCGAGTCGTACTTCGTGGATACGCTGCTGGCCGGCGAGCTGGCGCTGCCGGCCGACGCCGGGCTGGAGCCGTTCGTGGACGCGGACGACATCGCGGACGTGGCTGTGGCGGCCCTGACCGAGGACGGCCACACGGGCCGTGTCTACGAGCTGACCGGCCCGCGGCTGATGACGTTCGCCGACGCGGTGGCCGAGATCGCCGCGGCCACCGGGCGCGACCTGGCCTACCGGACGATCCCGATGGCCGACTTCGAGGCCGGGCTGGCCGCCGACGGCGTCCCGGGCGACGTGGTCGAGCTGCTGCGCTACCTGTTCACAGAGGTGCACGCCCACAACGCCACCGTGGCCGACGGCGTCCTGCGGGCGCTGGGCCGCCCGGCACGCGACTTCGCCGACTTCGCCCGCGACGCGGCGGCGGCCGGCACCTGGGATCCCACCGCCGCGAGGGCCGCCTGATGGACGGAGCGCTGCTGGTGCTGGCGGTGGTCACCGCGGTCGGCTGCGGGCTGGTCGGGGGCGTCTTCTTCGCCTTCTCCAGCTTCGTGATGCCCGCGCTGAAGCGGCTGCCTCCCGCCGACGGGATCGCCGCGATGCAGTCGATCAACGTGACGGCCGTGACGCCGCCGTTCATGGCGGCGCTGTTCGGCACCGCAGCGGCAGCGCTGGCCCTGGCGGTGTCGGGCGCCGTTGAGGGCGAAACGCCGGCCGCGGCGGCGGCCGCGCTCTACCTGGTGGGGGTGATCGGCGTGACGATCGCCGCCAACGTGCCCCTGAACGACCGCCTGGCTGCGGCGCAGCCATCCGACCACGCGCTGTGGGCCGAGTACCTGGAGCGCTGGACGGCTTGGAACCACGTCCGCACGGTCACCGGCCTGGCGGCGTCGGCGCTGTTGATCGTCGCCCTCTAGTACCAGGCGATTCGTGCCGATGGGGGTGTTGGCGGGCGGATTCGGGCCGCCCTACCCTGAGACCTCCGTGCAACTGATCGCATTCACCTTCCAGCAGTTCCAGGACTGGGCGGTCATCTGGCTGCCCATCATCTTCATGGGGCTGATCGCGGTTGTGCTCGTCTACATGCTGCGGTTCATGCCGAAGACGAAGCCGCAGGAGATCAAGCCCAGCTCCTCGGAATCCATCGGCTGGGACGACGTAGCCGGCGTGGAGGAGGCCAAGGACGAACTGCAGGAGATCGTCGAGTTCCTGCGCGATCCCAAGCGCTTCGGGGCGCTGGGCGCGTCCGTACCGAAGGGCGTGCTGCTGCACGGGCCGCCCGGCACCGGCAAGACGCTGCTGGCCAAGGCCGTGGCGCACGAGTCCAACGCGCAGTTCTTCGCGCAGTCGGCGGCCTCGTTCGTCGAGATGTTCGCCGGCCTCGGGGCCTCGCGCATCCGGCGCCTGTTCCGCGAGGCACGCAAGGCCAGTCCGGCAATCGTGTTCATCGACGAGCTGGACGCCGTCGGCGCCACACGCGGCAACGACATATCGGGCGAGAAGGACCAGACGCTGAACCAGCTCCTGGTCGAGCTCGACGGCTTCGGCGGCCGCGAGCAGCTCGTGGTGATCGCCGCCTCGAACCTGCTGGACAAGCTCGACCCGGCGCTGCTGCGCCCCGGCCGCTTCGACCGCCAGATCTTCGTCTCGCCCCCCGACCTCAAGGGCCGCCAGAAGATCCTGGATGTGCACACGCGCGGCAAGCCGCTGGCGTCCGACGCCGACCTGGAGCTGGTGGCTCGCCAGACCAGCGGGCTCACCGGTGCCGATCTGGCCAACATCTGCAACGAGGCCGCCATCTTCGCCGGGCGCGCGCACCGCGACACGATCCAGACGGCCGATTTCCAGGGCGCGCTGGAGCGGGTGGTGGCCGGCATGCAGTCGCGCCGCGTGATCACCGACCACGAGAAGCGCGTGGTGGCCTACCACGAGGCCGGGCACGCCCTGTGCTCGGAGTTGCTGCCGTCGGTCGAGAAGGTGCACCGGATCTCGATCGTGCCGCGCGGCCAGGCGCTGGGCTACACGCTCAACCTCCCCGAGGAGGACCGCTACCTCAAGACCAAGGACGAGCTCATGGACTACCTGGTGGTCCTGCTGGGCGGCCGGGTCACAGAGCACCTTGTCTTCGGGCAGATCACCACCGGCGCCTCGGACGACCTGCGCAAGGTGCACGAGATCAGCCGCTCGATGGTCACCGACTACGGCATGGGCAGCAAGATCCAGTCCAAGCAGCTGCCCGCGGACGACTACTCGATGTCCGACGCCACCCGCCGGCTGGTGGACGAGGAGCAGCAGTTCATCGCCGATCAGGCCCACCGCCGGGCGCTGACGATGGTGGACGATCATCGCGGTCTGCTGGAGGCGCTGGCGGCCCGGCTGCTTGACAACGAGGTGCTCGAGCGCGGGGACATCGACTTGCTGGTCGCCGAGTACGAGGGCGAGCTGCTCACGCCGGCCCGGCTGGAGCCGCTGAACGGTGGCAGCGAGCGCCGGGTGGCGGCGTCCAAGCCGTACGACGGAACCTGAGACGCGGCCCCCGCCGTATGCGAGACCGGCACGATGCCGGTCGAGCCGTCGGCGTCTAAAGTCCTGCTCCGTGTTCGGAGCGATTGATCACATCGGCGTAGCCGTGGAGGACCTGGACGAGGCCGTGGCCCTCTACCAGGAGCGGCTGGGCATGGCCCACCAGCACCGCGAGCGCGTCGAGGAGTTCGGCGTGGAGGCCGTGCTGCTGGAGATCGGCGACGCGCACATCGAGCTGCTCACGCCGATCCAGGCGGACAGCGGGGTGGCCAAGTTCCTGGAGAAGAACGGCCCCGGCATGCACCACGTGGCGTACCGCACCGACGACATCGACGCGATGCTGGAGCGGCTGCGCGGCGCCGGGCTGCGCCTGATCGACGAGCAGCCCAGGACCGGCATCCGAGACAGCCGCGTGGCGTTCCTTCACCCCAAGTCCACCGGCGGGGTACTCACCGAAATCGTGCAACCGGCCCCTGGCCACTAGGAGACTGCGATGTCAGAACTCAGGAGCATGGACGTGGGATTCGCGGGTGGCCCCGTGCTGGCCGTGCGTGCCACGGAGGAGTCCTACGCCAACCTCGTGAAGGCGCTTGGCAACGACACCGCAGACCGCTGGCAGAGCATCACCACCGACGACTCGGAGATCCTGGTCGACCTTTCGAAGGTCGTCTACGTGCGCCGCGAGGCCGGCGACCAGAAGGTCGGCTTCTAGCCAAGCCCTCCGTGCTGCGCCGTCTCGACCTCGGCCTGCTCAACCTCCTGCGCACCCGGGGCCACCACCCCGCCGCGGAGCGTGCCGTGCTGGCGTTCACGCACGCGGGCGAGCACGGTGTGCTGTGGCACCTGGTCGCCGTGGCCGGGGCGGTCGCGCATCCGCGCCATCGCGATCGCTACGTGCGCGCCGTTCGCGTGGTGTTCCTGGCGTACCTGGCCAACATCGCGCTCAAGCACGTGGTGCGGCGCGCGCGGCCGCTGCTGGAGGAACTTCCCGCGCTGTCGCCGACCGTTACCCAGCTCTCCTACCCGTCGGCGCACTCCACGACTTCGTTCGCCGCGGCGGCCGCGCTCCGCGGCGCCCTGCCGGCGCCACCGCTCTACGCCGCCGCCGGCGCCATGGCGCTCTCGCGCGTGTACGTGGGCGTGCACTACCCCACGGATGTGGCGGCCGGGGCCGTGCTGGGCACGGCGCTGGGGAAGCTGATCCCATGAAGGTGGGCATCGTCGGTTTGCCCAACGCCGGCAAGTCCTCGCTGTTCAATGCGCTCACGCGTGCGGGCGCGCAGGCGGCCAACTACCCGTTCACGACCGTCGAGCCCAACGTGGCCGTTGTGCCGGTGCCCGACGACCGGCTCGACGCCGTGGTGGCCACGATCAAGGCCACTCCGACGGTCTACGAGACGATCGAGTTCCACGACATCGCCGGCCTGGTGCGTGGCGCCCACGAGGGTGAGGGGTTGGGCAACAAGTTCCTGGCCAACATCCGCGAGACCGACGCGCTGGTTCACGTGGTGCGCACCCACACCGACGAGCAGGTGGTGCACCCGGAGGGCCGCGTCGATCCCGGCACCGACGTCGAGACCATCGAGACCGAGCTCCTGTACGCCGACCTCGAGCAGGCCGAGCGGCGGCTGGAGAAGGTGGCGCGCGAGGCCAAGGGCGGCGACAAGGCCAAGGTGGCCGAGGAGGACTGGCTGCGCCAGCTGACCGCCGCGCTCGGGGAGGGCCGCTCGGCACGCACCGTGCCCGTGCCCGAAGCCGCGCCGGACGCGTTGCGCAACCTGTCGCCGCTGACCTCGAAGCCGGTGCTCTACGTGGCCAACGTCGGTGAGGGCGAGCCGCTGGAGGTGCCGGCCGCCCTGGCCGCGCACGCCGATGGCGCCGGGGCCCGGGCCGCGGCCGTGTCCGCCCGTATCGAGGCCGAGCTGTCCGAGTTGGACGACGAGGAGGAGGCGGCCACCATGCGGGAGGACCTGGGCGGCGGCGAGTCCGGCCTCCAGACGGTGGTCAGCGAGGCCTGGAAGCTGCTGGGCCTGATCACGTTCTTCACCGCGGGCGAGGGCAAGGAAGGTCGCGCGTGGGCGATCGAGCGAGGCACGCTGGCGCGACCCGCCGCCGGCAAGATCCACACCGACATCGAGCGGGGCTTCGTGGCGGCCGAGGTGGTGCACTGGCAGGACCTGGTGGACACCGGCGGCTACGCCGCGGCGCGCGAGCAGGCCAAGCTGCGGATTGAGGGGCGCGACTACGAGGTACGGGACGGAGACGTGATCACCGTTCGCTTCACACCATGAGCCGGCGCCCCCACCTGGCCTGGGCCGGCGGCCTCGCCGCGGCCGGGCTGGCCTGGTACTCCGCCGACTCGCTGCGCCACCGGCGCGAAGAGGGCAGCAAGGGCTACGAGCTGGCCGGCGAGGTGTCGGTTACCGACCCCACGTTCATGCGCGCCGCGGAAGCGCTGACGGCGGCGCCGATCACCGACGGCAACCGCGTCGAGTTGCTGGTCAACGGCGACGCGATCTTCCCGCGCTACCTGGAGACCATCGCCGCGGCCGAGCACAGCGTGAACATCACGACCTACGCCTACTGGAAGGGCCAGATCGCCATCGACGTGGCCGAAGCGCTGGTCGAGCGGGCGAAGGCCGGGGTCGAGGTCAACGTGCTCATCGACGCCCTGGGCGGGGCCAAGATGGACCGGTCGCTGCTGGGTGAGATGGAGGACGCTGGCGTCTCGGTGCACCGCTTCCGCCCGCTCAAGCCCTATGCCGTCCGCCGGCTGGAGAACCGCACCCACCGCAAGCTGCTCATCGCCGACGGAAGGGTCGGCATGACCGGCGGCGTGGGCATCGCCGAGGAGTGGACCGGCGATGCCCAGGACCCCGACCACTGGCGCGACACACACGTGCGGGTGGAGGGCCCGGTGGTGCGCGGGCTGCAGGGAGCGTTCGCCGAGAACTGGATCGAGGCCACCGGCCGGGTGCTGGGCGGCGAGGACTACCTGCCCGCCATCGAGCCCTTCGAGGACGGCGTGCCGATGCAGGTGACCCGCTCCAGCGCCGGCGTGGGTGACACCAATGCCGAGGCGCTGACGTACCTGGCCATTGCCGCGGCGGACCGCACCCTGGACCTGACGTCGGCCTACTTCGTGCCCCGGCCGGCCTTCCTCAAGGCGCTGGTGGACGCGGCCGAGCGCGGCGTCCGGCTGCGGATCCTGGTGCCCGGCTCGCATATCGACAAGGGCATCGTCAGGACCGCCGGGCGTTCGGTCTACGACCAGCTGCTGGAGGCCGGAGCCGAACTGTACGAGTACGGGCCGACGATGCTGCACGCCAAGACGCTGACCGTGGACGGAGCGTGGGCGAGTGTGGGGTCGGTGAACTTCGACAACCGCTCCTTCCAGTTGCACGACGAGGCCGCGCTGTCAGTGCGGGACGAGGGCTTCGCTACCGAGCTGACCGAGCAGTTCGAGCGCGACATCGCCGAATCGGAGCGGATCGATCCCGAGGCCTGGTCGGAGCGCGGGTTGCGACGGCGCGCCGGCGAGGCGGTCAGCCGCCTGGCCCGGCGCGAGCTGTGACCGTCCGCCTGGCCCTGAGAGCCAACCCCGAGTCGGGTGGCAGCACGGATACGGATGCCGTGGAGCAGCGGCTGCGCGCGCTGGGCGCGGAGCTGGTGGAGGAGGCCGCTGCCGAGCGCCTGGTGGTAGCCGGCGGGGACGGCAGCGTGGCGCCGGCGGCCGAGCGCGCCGGGCAGCTCGGCATCCCACTGGCGGTGCTGCCCACCGGGACCGCGAACGACTTCGCCCGGGCCACCGGCTTGCCCGAGGATCCGGACGAGGCCGGCGAGCTCGCGGTTCGCGGCGATCAGGTCCGCACCCTGGATCTCGGGCGCAAGGACGGCCGCCCGTTCGTGAACGCGTGCAGCGCCGGGCTGGCCGTGGATGCGGCGCGCACGGCGTCGGGGATGAAGAAGCTGCTCGGCCCGCTGGCCTACGCCATCGGGGCGGTGCGCGCCGGCGTCAGCGCGTCTCCGGTGCACTGCCGCATCACCTGTGACGGACAGGACGTGTTCCAGGGCCACGCCTGGCAGGTGATCGTGGCCGGCACCGGCCACTTCGGCGCGGGGTCGCACCTGGCCGCGGCGGAGGACGACGACGGGGAGCTGGAGCTGGCCATCGTCCCCGCGGGGTCGCGGCTGCGGCTGGTTCAGCGCGCGTACGGCCTGCGCAGCGGACGCCTGACCGGCCAGCGCGACGTCGTGCACCACAGAGGCTGTCGGATCGACATCGCCGGTCGCCTGGCCTTCAACCTGGACGGCGAGCTCACCGACCCCGCATCGGCGGCTTTCACGGTCGAGCCAAGGGCGTTTGGCCTGGTGGTGCCGGGCTAGCGGATGCGCACGGCCGGGCCGGCCACGCTGCCCGCGCGAACGCGGTAGACGCCCGCGGTCGAGAGCGTGGTGCGGTAGCGCCCGCGGGCGCTGGTGTGTACCCGGGCCACGCGCTTCCAGTCGCCGCGCTCGCGGCGCTCGACCAGCACTCGCTTGCCGCGCGGGGCAGGGTCGAACGAGCCGGCCAGCTCCGGGAATACGGCGCCGGCGCCGCGCGCGGCCTTGCTCTTCTTCACGCGCGAGCTGGTCACGGTGCTGAAGTACGCCCAGGTGTCGTACAGGCCCAGGCGGGCGCGGATCTGCGGCCCGGTCAGGACCTTGGTGCCGCGGCTGCCGTAGACGCGGGCGCGCACGATTCGCGGTGACTCGCCGCGCTGGATCACGCGGATCTTGCGGTAGCGCCCGGGGGCGCCCAGCTTGGCTCCCAGCGCCCGGGGCGAGAAGCGAAAGCGCCAGCGGTGCTTGGGCGAGATCGTGTCGTAGGGGTCGTCCCTGCTCTTCAGCCACGGCTTGGGTATCGAGCCCACGAACGAGTTCTCCACGTTCTCGGTCTTGCCTCCGGAGGTGCTGAAGAAGTAGGTCACGGCCGGCTTGCCGGCGAAGGTCAGGATCTGGCGCGACGTGTCGGCCACGGCCCGGTTGCTGGCCGCCGTCTCGGCGCTGACGCCGCGGTAGACCTGGGAGCGGGTGTCGGGGTACTGGTCGAACACGCCGCCGCTGGTCTTGCTGGTCGAGAGGGCGTACGTGCGCGCCGTCACGGCCTGGGCGCGGAGCGCCTGGAAGTGCCAGGACGAAGGCATCTCGGCGGCGATCACGCCCTTGATGTAGTCGTCGATGGGCAGCGCGTTCACGGCCGTCACGCCGCCGCCGGCGCCGCCGCGCAGCTCAAGCGCGCCGCGGTAGGTGCCGCTGCTGAGCCCGTTGATGGCACGGCCCATCAGCCGCATCGGGCGCGAGCCCTCCAGGCGCAGCGGCGATTCGAACGTGCCCACCCGCTTGCCCTTGCCGGTCAGGCTCACCCGGCCTCCGCTCGCCGGCTTGGCCTTGTAGGTCACCGTGGGGTTCAGCTCCTCGCCGCCGGGCCCGCGCGTCGCGCCGCGAACGCGGACGTACGGGTCGCTGGCCTGCAGCAGGACGCGAACGGGCTTGCTCGGGGCGGTGCTCAGGCGGGTCCCGGTGTAATAGTGAGACAGGATCCGCTGGTAGCTGAAGCCCTGCTGGGCGAACCCGTATGAGCCGTACTGGCTCATGCCGATGCCGTGGCCGAAGCCGGCGCCGCGCACCACCACGGAGGAGGCGGCGTGTGCGGCCGGGGCCACGCATACTCCATGAAGGAGCACAGGGAGGACGACGAGGGATGTCAGGAACGCGATGCGTCGCATGGGCTTGGGGCGATGCGTATCCCCACCAACCGCTTCGGCGCCCCAAGGTAGCGGTCCTCCCTCATCTGGCATCATCGCGCCTGACCCCAAGCCGGAGAACGGAGTTCCCCTTGTTCAAGTTGTCAGTCGCCGCGGGAACCGTGATCGCGGTCCTGGCGCTGCCCGCGACCGGGATGGCCTCGCAGCCGTCCGCCACCGCGGCCAAGTCCTGCTCCGTCTCGCAGAAGCCGCGCGCGCTCGGGCCGACCTACACCCTCGGCCTGTCGGTCAGGGGCACGTCGTGCGCCAACGGCCGCGGGTTCGTGCGGGCGTACTTCAACTGCCGCGGCGGCGGCAGGGGCCGGTGCCGGCGGAGGGTGTCCGGTTATCGCTGCTCGGAGAGGCGGTCGAACGTGATCCGCACGCAGTTCGACGCCCGCGTGTCCTGCAGGAAGGGTGCGCGCCGGATCACCCACAAGTACACGCAGTTCACCTAGGGCCCGCCGAAGTCACGGTCGATGGCGCGCTGGACCTCGTCGGCGGCCAGGGAGGCACCGTCGCCATTCAGGTGGATGCCGTCGGGGTTGCGCACCACGCGCTTGCGCCCGTCGGTCTCCACGGCGTCGCGGTAGCGCCCGTCAGGCGTGAACACCGGCACCATGTCCAGCGGCCTGACCTGCGCCCGGAACGGCGACGCGGCCACCTCGATTGCCTCGTTCACCGAGCGGGCGATCTCCTGGCGCGACTTGTCGCGCGGGAAGGGCAGCGTCAGCCAGTACACGCGGGCCGACCCGTCCTGGCGGTAGGTGCGCATCATCTGGCGCACGCGCGTGGCGTAGGCGGCCGCCCAGTCCGGGCCGCAGCACTGCACCTTGCGACCACCGGCAGCGGGCATCGGGAAGCCCTCGTTGGCGCCGATGAACACCACCACCGCGTCAGGTTCGAGCTTGTCCACCTGCTTGGCCGACAGCTTGCCCCAGTCCAGCAGGTCGGTCTTGGAGATGCCCGTGCCCACGTGCACCTCGCGCACGGTTCGGATCTCGTCGTCGGCCAGTCGCCGCGCCAGCTCGGCGTCCAGCGGCTGGGCCAGCGAGTCGCCGGTCACCAGCACCGTGTCCAGCTCGCGCGGGCGCTTCGCCCTGGTGCCCAGCTCCACCGGGTCGAATGCCGACGGCGACACCGGTCCGCCGGCTGCGCCGCGCCCGCTCCCGGCCGGCGCCGTCGTCGCGGCCTCGGCAAAGCCGCCACCGCCGTCCAGGTCGTCGTCCGGCGAGAGCCAGGCCAGCGCGTCGCCGGCCGCCGACTGCAGCGGCAGCCGGTCCGCCACCCAGCCGGTCGGCTCGCCCACGGCCAGCACCACCGAGCGCTGGAAACCGGGGTCCATCTGCTCGCCGGCGCTGCGCACGGACCCGCCCGCCAGCAGGATCAGGATCAGGATCGCTCCCAAGACCACCAGCACCGCGTCCCGCGCGGGCAGCCTGCGGCCGGGCGGGGCCTCGGGCACTCGGTCCTGGCGCTCGCGAGGCATCAGAACTGAAAGTAGATGAACGGGGGTACGCCCTGGCTGGACACGGTCGAGCCCACCAGCACCACCACCAGCGACAGGCTCGCGGCCAGCGCCGCGGGCCGCAGGCCGGCCGCCCGCTCACGCAGGCGCTCGAGCGGGCGCTCGGGCAGCAGCTGGAAGCCGATCGCCGCCACCACCGCCAGCACCACGGCAGGGGTGTAGAGCGTGGCCGGCCCGGGCTCGACCAGGCGCGAGAAGAAGGTGACCGCCAGCGAGAGGCTCTCGGCCCGGAACAGGACCCACCCCAGCACGACCACGTTGAACACGATGGCCCACCGCAGCCACACGGGCGGCGCCTTGACCCGGCCCCGCAGTTGGTGCTCGGCCACCAGGCAGGTGCCGTGCAGCGTGCCCCAGAGCACGAAGCCCCACGCCGCCCCGTGCCACAGGCCGCCAAGCACCATGGTCAGCATCAGGTTGCGGGCCGTCTTGAGCCGGCTGCCCCGGTTCCCGCCCAGCGGGATGTACAGGAAGTCGCGCAGGAAGCGCGACAGCGTGATGTGCCAGCGCTGCCAGAACTCGCGGAAGCTGATCGAGCGGTACGGGCTCCTGAAGTTCTGCGGGAACACGAAGCCCGCCAGCAGCGCCACCCCGATGGCGATGTCGGTGTAGCCCGAGAAGTCGCAGTAGATCTGGGCCGCGTAAGCGTAGGCGGCCAGGATCGCGTCGGGCGCCGCGTACGCCTGGGGCACCGCGAAGACCGGGTCGACCACCTCACGGGCCAGCAGGTCGGCGATGGCCACCTTCTTCACCAGCCCGAGCATGATCAGCACCACGCCCGCGCCCACGGCAACCTGCTTGGGATCGCGTGGCTTGGCCAGCTGGGGAATGAACTCGCGCGCCCGGACGATCGGCCCGGCCACCACGTGGGGGAAGAAACTCAGGTAGATGGCGAAGTCCATCGTGCTGGCCGGCTTCAGCAGCCCGCGCTTGACGTCCACCGAGTACGAGATGGCCTGGAAGGTGATGAAGCTCAGCCCGATCGGCAGAGCCAGTGTCAGCAGCGGCAGCGGCATGGGCAGCCCGATGTCGTCCAGGAACGCGCCGATCTCGTTGGCGAAGAACCCGTAGTACTTGAACACCCCGAGCACCGCGAGGTCGAATGCCACCGTGGCGGCGATCACCGCTTTCTGGCGGCGCTCGGAGTGCGCGCGGTGGACCGCAACGGCACCCAGCTGGTTGGCCACCGTCACGGCCGCCAGCAGCAGGCAGTAACGCGGGCTGGCCGCCGCGTAGAACAGGTAGCTGGCGGCCAGGATGAACGGCTTCCACAGCCGCGGCCGCGGCATCAGCGCCCACGACAGCGCTAGCACCACGGGCAGGAACAGCGCGAACTCGATCGAGGGGAAGACCACGGTCTAGCGGCGCGGCAGCCACCCGAGCCGGTCCAGCTGCGCGATCGCCGCTTCGGCTGCGATCTCCGTCCCTCTGGCCGACAGGTGGATGCCGTCCCGGCCGCGCACCAACTCGTTGCGGCCACGAACCCGCAGCGTCGGGGAGTAGGAGCCGGTCGGCGTGAACACGGTGTCGATGCGCACCAGCCGCACCCGCGGCAGGCCCTGCGCCGCCCGGGAGACGGCGGTGTTCACGGCGGCGAAGCCCGGCACGCGCTCGCGGTCACGCGGAGTCGGCAACGTCATCCACAGCAGGTAACCCCCAAAGCGCGTCCACGTACGCATCATTATCCGCGCCCGGCGCCGGTACTCGGCGATCCAGCGCGGCCCGCAGCACTCGACGTCGGCCATGCCGGGGGGGTCCATGGGGAAGGCGTCGTTGGCGCCGATCGAGACCACGGTCAGCCGCGGCTTGAACGTCGATGACTGGATCCGGGAGTCCTTGACCCAGCTGAAGTCGCCGAACGGCTTCGAGATACCGCTGCCCGCGCGCACCTGGGTGACGGCGGTCACGCGCCTGGCCAGGAGATCCGCCAGGTACCCGTCAACCCCCTGGATCGTCGAGTCGCCCGTGGTCAGCAGCCTGGGGAGCGGCCGGGCAACCCGTCGCCGCGCCGGCACGCGGCCGACGGCCAGCTGCCGGCTGGCCCTGAAGCCGGCCGCCTGGACCCGCAGCCGCCACCAGCCTCGGCGGCGCGGCACGAAGGTGGCGCTGGCCCGGATCTGGCCCGGCCGCAGCGAAAGGGTCCGGCACCCGAGGCGCCCGCGGGGCCCGGCGGCACAGACGCGGGCGCGATAGCCCCCGATCCGGAAGTTGTCCAGCACGGTCACCCTGACCTTGCGGCCCGGACGCGTGCGGGTGGGCGCCGACACCTCCAGCCGGTTGCGGCAGGACGGTGTCCGCACCGAGACCATGTCCACGTCGTGCGTGCCGTCGGGCAGCGTGGTGTTCACCTCGAACCGGCGCACCAGTCGGTCGCAGCGCCAGGTGGTGGCGTCGAACAAACCCGTCCCCCTGTGGGGCGCGACTATGGCACTGGTGCCCAGGGGCACGAGCCTGCTCCCCACCTGCTCGGAGTAGGCGGCGGTCGACCCGCTCGGGGCGTAGGAGACCAGGCCGATGGTGCCGGGAATGGTCAGGTTGGCCACCAGGTTCCCGATGGGTGCCTGGGCTGAGGCCATGCCGGGCGCGATCAGCCACCCGAACGCCACCAGAAGCACGACGAAGCGGCTGCCTGGGGCGACCATCGCAGTCAGGCTATCCGGGAGGCCGCGCCACGCTGAACAGCCGCCAGCGCCCGGGCACGTCCCTCAACTCATGCTCGCCACGGTCGCCGAACTCGATCCCCGAGCCCGCCACCAGGTCCTTCACCGTGCTGGAGGTCATCACCTCGCCGGGGCCGGCCAGCGCCATCACGCGGGCGCCGATGTGCACGGCCAGGCCGGCCACGTCGTCGCCGACCAGCTCACATTCGCCGGTATGCAGGCCGGCGCGGACCTCCAGGCCCAGCCCGGTCGAGGCGTCGCGGATGGTCTGTGCCGCGCGGATCGCCCGCGCCGGGCCGTCGAAGGTGGCCAGCACCCCGTCACCGGTGGACTTGATCGTGCGCCCGCGGTGGCGCTCGACCTCGGCCCGCGTCACACGCTCGTGCCGCTGCAGCAGCTCCCGCCAGCGCGAATCGCCCATGCCGGCGGCGTGACGGGTGGACTCCACGATGTCGGTGAACAGGACCGTCGCCAGGACCCGGTCGGGCTCCGGCGCGTGCCGCGTCCCGGTCAGCTCCTCCTCGATCTCGCCCAGGATCGACTCGCTGTCGCCCTCGGAGAAGATCGAGTCGCTGCCCTCCAGCTCCACGAACCGCGCACCTTCGATGTGCTCGGCCAGATAGCGCGAGTGGTCGATCATCAGGAAGCTGTCGTCGCGCCGGTGCATCACCAGCGTGGGCACCGACAGCGTCGGCAGCACCTGGCGGACGTCGGTCGCGGCGATCGCGTCGAACATCTTGCGGATCGTGCCCGGGCTGGCCGAGTAGCGCTCCATCCGGCCGGCCCAGTCTCGGAAGGCGGGGTCACCGGCGCGGCTGGGAGCCAGCGCCATCGGGATTGCGCCCTGGCCCCACTGCTCGATCACGTGGTCCAGGCGCATCGCGCGCTCGTGGTCGCGGGGCGGGAAGCTGTAATCCTCGGCCCAGCGGGTGCGCGCGAAGGTGGCGTACAGGATCAGCGAGCTCACACGCTCGGGGTGGCTGGCGGCGAATGTGATCGCCAGCGGCCCGCCCTCCAGCGACGCCACCAGCGAGGTGCGCTCGGAGCCCACCGCCTCCATCACGGCCAGGATGTCGTCGATCTGCTCCTCCAGCGTGGGTGCGCCTTCGCCTTGGACCGGGTCGGAGAGGCCCGAGCCGCGGCGGTCGAAGCTGATCACGCGGGCGAACGAGTTCAGCCGTCCGATGAACGCCCCCATCTTGGGCTCGGAGGCCAGTTGCTCCATCGCGCACACCCACGTCGGGACGTACAGGAGGTCGGGCCCGGCGCCACTGACCTGGTAGGCGATGTGCACGTCTCCGCTGCGCGTGTAGCGCGTGACCACGAGCCCAGGCTACCGCCGGCCCTTCCGCCGAAGTCCCCTGTGTAGGGTCTCGGGCGTGCCCAAGCGCAAAGCGTCCGACGTGTTCGTGGAGTGCCTTGAGGCCGAGGGGGTCAAGCACGTGTTCGGCATCCCGGGTGAGGAGACGCTGGACCTGAACGAGTCGCTCTCGCGCTCGTCGATCGACTTCGTGCCGGTTCGCCACGAGCAGGGCGGCGGCTACATGGCCGACACCTACGGCCGGCTGACCGGCCACGCGGGCGTCTGCCTGGGCACGCTCGGCCCGGGCGCCCTGAACCTGACCACTCCCGTGGCGGACGCCTACCTGGACCGCGCGCCGCTGGTGGCGCTGACCGGGCAGGGCGACCTGGAGCGGATGCACAAGGAGTCGCACCAGTACATCGACCTGGTGCGGGTGATGGCTCCCATCACCAAGTGGAACGCGCGCCTTACCGACCCGCACATCATCCCCGAGGTCGTGCGCAAGGCGTTCAAGATCGCCGAGGGCGAGAAGCCCGGCTCCACCCACATCGAGCTGCCCGAGGACGTCATGGAGGCCGAGATCGACGCCGGCCCGCTACCGCGCGGGCGCACCACGCAGCCCGAGCCGCAGGCGCGTGAGCTGCTCAAGGCCGCGGACGTGATCCGCGGCGCGCTCAAGCCGGTGGCGCTGGCTGGCAACGGCGTGGTCCGCTCGGGTGCCACCCCCGCCCTGCGCGAGTTCGTGCGCGCCACCGGCATACCGGTGGCTGAGACGTTCATGGGCAAGGGCCTGATCCCGGTCGACTCGCCCAAGGCGCTCGGTGCCGTGGGCCTGCAGGCCGGCGACTACGCCATGGCCGGGTTCGACGACGCCGACGTTGTGCTGGCCATCGGCTACGACCTGGTCGAGCACTCACCCGAGCACTGGAACGCGGGCAAGGACAAGAAGATCATCTGCATCGACTCGCTGCCCGCAGAGGTGGACGAGTACTTCGTGCCCGAGGTGGAGCTGATCGGCGACATCTACCACACGCTCTCGCGGCTGGCCGAAGAGTGCCGGCACGTGCCCCACCAGGGCGGCTCCCCCCGCCTGCGCGATCTGGTGCACGGCCGCTTCGACGCCGCCAAGGACGACGACGCCTTCCCCGTCCAGCCTCCGCGCGCGCTGTACGAGATCCGCAAGGCGCTCGGCCGCGAGGACATCCTCGTGTCCGACGTCGGCCTGCACAAGCTGTGGATCGGGCGCATGTTCCCGGCCCACGAGCCCAACACGGTGCTGATCGCCAACGGCCTGGCGGGCATGGGCTTCGCGCTCCCGGCGGCCATCGCGGCCAAGATCGTGCACCCCGACCGCAACGTGGTCACGGTCAGCGGGGACGGCGGCTTCCTGATGAACAACCAGGAGCTGGAGACCGCCATGCGCCTGCGCACCCCGATCGTCAACGTGATCTGGGAGAACCAGCAGTTCGGCTCGATCGTCTGGAAGCAGGACAAGAAGTTCGGCCAGCACTTCGGCACCGACTTCACCAACCCCGATTTCGTCAAGCTGGCCGAGTCGTTCGGCCTGCCCGCCTGGCGCTGCGAGTCCGCCGACGACTTCGGTGCCCGCCTGACCCACGCGCTCGGCCTGGACCTGCCCTCGCTGATCGTGCTGCCGATCGACTACTCGATCGACGTGGCCATCTCGGAGGAGCTGGGCGCGGAGACCGTGGCTACCTGATCTCGGAGTATTCACCCGGCGATGGCCGGGTCGATCATCCGGAATCCAGCCGGCACGCGACATCGCGCAACGTCTGCCGGACCCAGGCGGGCTGGTAGGCGACCTGGTAATGGGTGTAGCGGAGCGGCTCGACGGCCGCCGCCTTGTGCGTTTGCTCTCGAATGAGGTCGCGGCTCTGTTCCAGCGGTGTCCGATGAAAGCGCAGGCCGTCGGTCTCGACCACCAGGCCAAGGCGAGGCCAGAAGAAGTCGACTCGGAAGCCGTTGACCCGCTGCTGGGTTAGCGGCGCTTCGAGGCCGGCTCGCCGGGCGAGCGGAAGGAAACGTCGCTCCAGCTCCGAGTCAGTGAGGGTGAAGGTGTGCTGGAGCACCACCTTCTTGAGCGTCGCCACGCCGGTCATCCCCGCGAACCGCGGCAGAGCGTCGCGCAGCTCCCCGAAGCCGATCACGTCGTGGATGTCGGCCGCGTTGATATCTCGCTCCAGCTGGCGCTCGCTCACCGTCGCCGCGCGAGTGAGCAGCAGCCGTGCGGGGCTAAGCATCGGGATCCCGTCCCACTCGCCGACGTCATCGGCTGCGAGCCGGGCCCGGTGGACGCGTACGCCGGGGTGAGAACGCCGCACCTGTTCGGGCACCGTCACGTGGATCGGCTCGAATCCGGCCAAGGGCTCGATGCCGCACAGAGCCACGCCGCTGTCGTGGCTCAATCGGGCCTGCGGGCCACAGCTCAGTAGGGCCGCATACCACCAGCCCTGGCGCGAAAGCTGTGGCCTGCCCACCGCGTACACCCCGCGCATGACCGGGTGGAGGCGCCCGGTCATGATGCGGTGCTCGATCGCCGCGGCCGTGAGCCCGGCATCCAGTAGCTGGCGCCGTGTCACCGCGCCGTGCTGGCGCTCGATGAGTCGCCACAAGGCCGCCCGAGAATCTCGGATGATCGATGCGGCCATTACCCCGTAGATGTTCCAGACGTTCAAACTTCGCCCCCCGGGTAGCGTTGCGCCCATGGCCTCCAGCGAGCAGCAAGTCATCGACGCCGTCCCCAAGCAGCTCTCCATCGGAGGCGAATGGCGTGACGGCAGCCTCGGCGGGACCATCGACGTGGAGGACCCGGCCACCGGCCAGACGCTGTGCGCCGTGGCCGACGGCACGCCCGAGGACGCGGAGGCTGCGCTGGCCGCCGCCGACGGCACGCAGGCGGAGTGGGCTGCCACGCCGCCGAACGAGCGCAGCCGCATCCTGCAGGACGCTTTCGAACTGCTGAACGAGCGCGCCGACGACCTGGCGCTGCTGATGACGCTGGAGATGGGCAAGACCCTCGCCGAGTCGCGCGGCGAGATCGTCTACGCGGCGGAGTTCTTCCGCTGGAACGCCGGCGAGGCGCTGCGCATCGACGGCCAGTACAAGGTGGCGGGCAACGCGGCCAGCCGGGTGCTGACGATGCGCCAGCCGATCGGCCCGAGCCTGATGATCACCCCGTGGAACTTCCCGATGGCCATGGGCACGCGCAAGATCGGCCCGGCGATCGCGGCGGGCTGCACCATGGTGGTCAAGCCGGCCAAGCTGACGCCGCTGTCCATGCTCGCGCTGGCGGGGATCCTGGAGGAGGTAGGGCTGCCCGGCGGCGTGCTCAACGTGATCACCGCCAAGTCCTCCGGCTCCACCATGGGCCCGCTGATCGCCGATCCGCGCACGCGCAAGCTCTCGTTCACGGGCTCCACCGAGGTGGGCCGGACGCTGATCGAGCAGTCCGCGGGCCAGGTGCTGAAGGTCTCGATGGAGCTGGGCGGCAACGCGCCGTTCATCGTGTTCGAGGACGCCGACCTGGACGCCGCCATCGAAGGGGCGATGGTGGCCAAGATGCGCAACATCGGCGAGGCCTGCACGTCGGCCAACCGCTTCCACGTGGCTGCTCCGGTGGCCGACGAGTTCGCTAAGCGGCTGGCCGATCGGATGGGTGCGATGAAGGTGGCGCGCGGCACCGAGGACGGCGCCGAGGTGGGCCCTCTGATCGACGACGACCAGCGCGGCAAGGTGGCCGAGCTCGTGGACGACGCGGTGGGGAAGGGCGCCACCGTGCTCACCGGCGGCAAGGCGATCGACGGCGCCGGTTACTTCTACGCGCCGACGGTGCTCAGCGGCATCAGCGACGACGCCCGACTGCTCAAGGAGGAGATCTTCGGCCCGGTGGCGCCGGTGATCACTTTCGACTCCGAGGACGAGGCGATCGCCGCCGCCAACGACACCGAGTTCGGCTTGGTGGCCTACGTGTTCACGTCCGACCTCAAGCGCGGCATCCGTGTCTGCGAGTCGCTGGAGACCGGGATGATCGGCCTGAACCAGGGTCTCGTATCCAACGCGGGCGCCCCGTTCGGTGGCGTCAAGCAGTCCGGCGTCGGCCGCGAGGGCGGCGACGAGGGCATCGACGAGTACCTGGAGACCAAATACGTCGCCGTGAACATGGACTGAGCCGATGACTTCACCAGACACCTTCCAGATCGACGGCAAGGCCGTGCGCCGCCTGGGCTACGGGACCATGCAGCTCCCGGGCGACGGCGTCTGGGGTCCCTCGGCCGACCCCGAGAACGCGAAGACGGTCCTGCGGCGCGCGGTCGAGCTGGGCGTGCAGCTGTTCGACACCGCCGACTCCTACGGGCCCGAGGTGGCCGAGGACCTGCTGCGCGAGGCGCTGCACCCGTACCCGGACGACGTTCTGATCGCCACCAAGGCCGGCCTGACCCGTACGGGCCCGGGCGAGTGGCACGCCGTCGGCCGCCCCGAGTACCTGCGCCAGCAGTGCGAGCTGAGCCTACGCCGCCTGAGGCTGGAGCGGATCGACCTGTGGCAGCTGCACCGGATCGACTCCAAGGTCGACCGCGACGAGCAGTTCGGTGTGCTCAGGGACCTCAGGGACGAGGGCAAGGTCGCCGCCGTCGGCCTGTCCGAGGTCTCGGTCGAGGACATCGAGGCGGCGCGCGAAGTGGTCGACGTCGCGACCGTGCAGAACCTCTACAACCTGACCTACCGCAAGTCCCAGGACGTCCTGGACTACTGCGAGCGCGAGGGCATCGGCTTCATCCCCTGGTTCCCGATCGCCAGCGGCCAGCTGGCCCAGGCGGGCGGCCCCGTGGACCACGTGGTCCAGACCACCGGCGCCGAGCCCTCACAGGTGGCGCTGGCCTGGCTGCTGCAGGTCTCGCCGGTCATGCTGCCGATCCCCGGCACCAAGAGCGTCGAGCACCTGGACGCCAACTGCGCGGCCGCGGAGCTGGAGCTCAGCGACGACCAGCTGGCCGAGCTGACGGCCGCCGCCTAGCTCAGCCGGCGCTGCCGCGCGCCATCTTGCGCAGGTCCAGCGCCTCGTCCAACGTCGCCTCGTCCACGCCCTTCTCGATTGCAACCTCGCGGATCGTGCGCTCGGAGGCCACCGCCTCCTTGACGATCTCGGTGGCCTTGTCGTAGCCGATGAAGGGGTTCAGCGCGGTGGCGATTGCCGGCGTGGACTCGGCTGCCCGGGTCAGGTTTTCCTCACGCGCCTCGAGCCCGTCCACGCACTTCTCGGCCAGCATCGCGACGGCGCTGGACAGGATCGTTATCGAGTCGAGCACGTTGCGGGCGATCACCGGCACGCGCACGTTCAGCTCGAAGTTGCCCTGTGTGCCCGCGATGGTCACGGCGGCGTCGTTTCCGATCACCTGCGCGGCCACCTGCAGCACCACCTCGGGGATCACCGGGTTGACCTTGCCCGGCATGATCGACGAGCCCTTCTGTAACTCGGGCAGCGACAGCTCGACCAGCCCGGTGCGCGGTCCGGAGCCCATGATCACCAGGTCGTTGGCGATCTTGGTCAGCGACACGGCCACCACCTTCATGGCGCCCGACAGCTCCACCAGCCCGTCGCGGTTGCCCTGTGCCTCGAACGGATCCTCGGGCGCCGCGACCGCCAGGCCGGTGCTCTCCGACAGCAGCGCGCGCGCCTTCTGGGCGAACTCGGCGTGGGTGTTCAGGCCGGTGCCGGTGGCGGTGCCGCCAAGCGGGATCTGCAGCGCGCGCGGCAGCGCGTCGGACACGCGCGCGTGGCCAAGCCGCGCCTGCGCGGCGTAGCCGGCGAACTCCTGGCCCAGCGTCACGGGAACCGCGTCCATCATGTGCGTGCGCCCGGCCTTGACCACGTCCTCCCACTGGTCGGCCTTGGCGGCGAACGACTGCTCGAGCTTCGCCAGGGCGGGCAGCAGCTTCTCGGTGGCCTCGGCGGCCGCCGCCAGGTGCACCGCGGACGGGAACACGTCGTTGGAGGACTGGCCCATGTTCACGTGGTCGTTGGCGTGTGCCCCGTCGCCCGCCAGCTCTGCGATCACCTCGTTGGCGTTCATGTTCGAGGAGGTGCCCGACCCCGTCTGGAACACGTCGATGGGGAACTGGTCGTCGTGCTCCCCGGCAGCAATCGCGTCGCCGGCGGCGGCGATCCGCTCGGCCACGTCGGCGTCCAGCAGGCCCAGCTCGGCGTTGGTGCGCGCGGCGGCGGCCTTTACGCGGCCGAGCATCCGCACCACCGGGGTCGGTACCGGCTCGCCCGAGACCGGGAAGTTGTCGACTGCCTTGCTCGTCTCCGAGCCCCACAACTGCTGCGCTACGGCCATGTGTCCCTTTCGGATTGCGGTGCTCCTCTGAGGCTATCCAGCGCGCTCGCCTGCCCGCAGCCCGCGCCTGAACGCGGCCGAGCGGCGATCGGCCCGCGTGGCCTCGCCCTCCAGCCGCCGCACCAGCTCGTAGGCCGGGCCCTGGTCGGGCTGGGTGCCGCGGCGCACGGCGCCAACCAGGTAGCCGAGCTGCTCGGCCGCGGGACCGTTCGGGTCGCGCCGCGCGCGATCGGCCAAGCGCTGGGCTGCGGCCACGTAGCCGGTACCCACGTCGGCCAGCTGGCCGCCGTCCTCGGCGTTCCCCAGGCATTCGGAAAGCGGCGTGTCGCCGTCCAGGCGCACGTCCGCGGGCGCGGCGCGCAGCGCACGCAGCACGTCGTCGGGGCCCTCGCGGCAGGCCGGGGCCAGCGCCGGGTCCTCCTCGCGGCAGCCTGCGACCGCCGCCAGCACGATTCCCGCGCAGATCACGGACAGCGCTCGTCGCAACACACCGGCGATCCTACGGGCGCGAGCGCGGTGCGTTCGCGCCCGCTTGCCGGCCAATCCACTGCAATACCCGCCCGCACCGGGCGGCCGGGCAGCACCCGTGTTCATATCGGCCGTGAACCCGCGTATGGCTTCCCCGATCAAGATCGACCACTCCTGCACGGCTGTCGCCGGCCGCGCGAACGCGATCCGGTTCTGCTCCCGCTGTGGTGAGCCGGCCGAGGAACCGGCGAAGGCCGGTCACGGCTTCGCGCGCACGCGCGTATGCGAAACGTGCGGCATGGGCGTGCTGCTCAGCTGCGCACGCGAGGCCCTGCCGGGGGCCGGCGCCGCCTTCGTGATAGCCACCGTCGAGGCCAGGGTCAGCGCCGTCAGCGAGGCCGCTGAACCTATCTTCGGCCTCGAGCAGTCGCTGCTGGGCGCGCGGGTGGCGGGCCTGCTGGGTAGCTGGTGGGGTCAGGACCGCTTGCGGCGCACCGTGAGCCAGGCCGCCACGCGCGCACGCGAACCCGAGGTCGTGCCAGTGTGGGGGCTGACCGAGAACTCCGTTGGCCTGGGCTCGATGACCGCGCGCATCTCCACCTGCGGCCGCCCGCGCGCCGCTCTGGTCACCGTCGAACCCGGCCACTTCGGCCGTACCGATAGCGCGTAGATCCGCTGCACAAACCCCTGCACTGTTTGCAGAAACGGGGTCTGACCGTCACAAACCTCTCAAGTGCTACGCAGCTTCGGTCGAAAAGCTGTGCAGGCCCGGGACGATGCGCGAACCGCGCTGACTTCGCTGTACAACGAAGCCCACCTTCCGGCGGTGGCAAGGAGATCAAGTGAGCGGGATCAGAACCAATGCAGCAGCGGAGTTGCTCGGGGTGAGCCCCAACACGCTGCGCAGCTGGGAGCGCCGCTTCGGATATCCCAAGCCCCGCCGCACCTCAGGAGGACACCGCCAGTACGAGCTGGTGGAGCTCGAGGCGTTGCGCCGGGCCCTGCTGGAGACCCACAACATCTCGTCGGCAATCGAGGTCGCCCGCCAGCGTGGTGAGGGCCCGAGCTCGCCCAGCCGCCTGCTGGACGCGTTCGACCACTTCGACGAGCAGTCCGCCGACCGCGTGATGGAGGAGAGCCTGGCCGTCCGATCGGTGGACCGCACCGTCGAGGAGGTGCTGCTGCCCGCCATCGAGATGGCCGAGGGCCGCGAGTCGCGCGAGGCCGAGTGGGAGTTGGCCTGCCGCTGGGCCACGGGATGGCTGTATGCCGCCCGCCGCGTGGTGCCGCCCGCCTCCCGCACCCAGGGTGTGATCCTGTTCGACTCCTCCGAGCGCCTGGACCACGAGTCGCTGCACGTGCAGGCACTGGAGCTCGCCGTGCGCCGCGCCGGCTTCCGCTCGCTTCTTCTCAGCTTCGACCTGCCGCCCGAGCGCGTAGCCCGCGCCATGCGCGCCGTCGACCCGACCGCGTTCGTATTCTGCGGCGGCGAGGCCACGCTCGAGGTGCTGGGCAGGCTGGTCTACACCGTGCGCCAGGTCGGTTCCGCCGCCCCGGTGTTCGAGTACCGCGAGTCGATGCCCGTGACCGGGGACCACGCGATCCCGTCGCTGGGCTCGACGCCCACGCAGGCCGCCGAGCGGCTCAAGCAGTACGTGGACACCGGCCGCCTGGAGCAGGTGGTCGTGGTGGCCGATGGTGGGGCCGGGTCCGAAGAGGACAGCCCGGCGCTGCGGGGCGTGCGCCTGGCGTCCACGCGCTAGCGGCGGCTGTCCGGGCGGGCGCATAGCCTGGCGCCCCGTGACGGCATTGCAGCTCGGCGATCCACTCGCCCACCGTGCCCTGGAAGCACTGCTCCAGGCCGAAACCTCGGTCCGCCGTGTCCTGGCCACCGAGCTCGAGCGAGAAGGCGTCTCGGCGGCGGGCTTCTCCGCTCTGGTGGTGCTGACCACCGCGGGCGGCGAGCTGGGGCTGCGCACGCTGCGCCGGCGGCTGGACTGGTCCAAGGCCAATGCCACCGAGGTCACGCTGACCCTGGAGGGCCGCGGGCTGGTCACGCGCCGCCGCCTGACTACGGATCGGCGTGCCACCTCCGTGCATCTGACGCCGGACGGGCAGGCGCTGGTCGCGCGACTGTTCCCGGGTCATGCGGACCGCGTTACCAATGCGTTCTCGTCGTTGGATGAGGACGAGAAGCGCTCGCTGGCGCTGATCTGCCGCAAGCTCGCCGCCTAGCTAGGCGTCCCAACCGGCGCGCGCGGCGGCCACACCCAGCACCAGCCAGTCCTCCTCCACCTCCAGCCGCGCCAGCAGCGACACGGTGTGGGCGAGCGCGCGCAGCCCCCAAAGGTCCTCCGGCTGGGCATTCACGCGCGCGGCCAGCGCCAGGACATCGCGACCCCGGTCCAGCGCGCGGTCGGTGGCGGCACGCAGGACGGCGGCGTCGAGTAGCGATGGCCCGGCGACCAGGGGGGCCAGGACCTCGCGCAGCAGCGCGTGGGCTGCCAAGGCGTCCTCATGCCCCAGCAGCCCCAGTGCCTCGAGCGCCAGCGCGAAAGCCTCCGCGTCGTCGATGCGCAGCGCCTGGGCAGCGCCCACCGCCGCCTCCAGCCGGCGCGCGTCCACCTCGCGGGAGGCACCCACCCACTGCAGGGTCACCAGGCCATCCGTGTCGATGTAGGTCTCGCCGGCCCGTGCGTCCGCCAGGACCATGCCCAGCGCGCTCGGCGCGCCACAGAACACGGTCACCAACCGCCGCGCGACCAGCGCGCGGTCCACTCCATCCAGCGCGGCGGGATCGCTCAGCGGCGTGCCCGGGGCGACCTCGGCGACCGCCACGCACTCCGAGCAGGCGTCGAGCACGACAGGCGCGACACGGACGCCGTCCACCGGCCGCAGCGCCCTTCCCACCCGTCGCTGCAACGCGGCCTCGTGCTCGAAGTCCAGCTCGTCGACGGCGCGGTCGCGCAGCTCACGAATCAGCGGCCCCACGTCCAGCGTCGGGAAGGCAGCCTTGGCCGGGCCGGCCATCAGGTCCAGGAGCGACAGGTCCGAGCGGGCGGAGGCGGCCAGGCCGGGCCGACCGACCTTCACCCGCACGCGGGCGCCGTCCAGCACAGCCAAGTGGGTCTGGGCGTGGGCCTCGACCGCGTCCGGGCGCTCCTCGAGCGAGTCCAGCTCGGCGTGCAGCTCGCGCTCGATGTCCGAGAGCGGCATCCGCCCCGACGTCTCGGTGCGCGCGGAGGCGATCGCCCGCAGCACGGGCTCGCGCATCCGCTCCGGCAGCTGCTCGGCCACGACCACGCCCTCCAGGCGGGCCACCGCCACCTGCACCGTGCGCGACCGGCCCGCGACGCCGCGGGCGGTCTCGAGCAGCCGCCGAACGGCAGGGGGCGCGCCTTCCACGCCCGGAAACGGTAGTCGCCGTCCATAGACTGGCGATCCCGATGCCCCGCTACGCCCCCGTCGATTCGCAGCAGTCGTTTCCCGCGCTCGAGCAGGAGATCCTGGAGCGCTGGCGCCAGCGCGACGTGTTCGGCGAGTCGATCCGCCGGCGCGAGGGCGCCGAGCCGTACGTGTTCTACGAGGGCCCGCCGACTGCCAATGGCCGTCCCGCCTCGCACCACGTGCTCGCCCGCGTGTTCAAGGACGTGTTCCCGCGCTACCGCACCATGCGCGGCCGCCTGGTGCACCGCAAGGGCGGCTGGGACACGCACGGGCTCCCGGTGGAGCTGGAGATCGAGAAGGAGCTGGGGTTCAAGTCCAAGGACGACATCGAGGCCTACGGCGTGGCCGAGTTCAACGCCAAGTGCCGCGAGTCGGTCCTCAAGTACATCGACGAGTGGCACCAGCTGACCGAGCGGATCGGTTTCTGGATCGATACCGACGACGCCTACTACACGCTGGACGACGACTACATCGAGTCGGTTTGGTGGTCGCTCAAGCAGGTGTGGGACAAGGGGCTGCTGTACGAGGGCTACAAGGTTGTGCCCTACTGCCCGCGCTGCGGCACGGCGCTGTCCTCGCACGAGGTCTCACAGGGTTACAAGGACGTGGTCGACACGGCCGTGTACGTGCGCTTCCCGGTCAGGGGCGAGGAGGGCGTGTCGCTGGTGGGCTGGACCACCACCCCCTGGACGCTGCTGTCCAACGCTGCGCTGGCGGTCGGCCCGGACATCCCCTACGTGCGCGTGACCCAAGGCGGCGAGCAGCTGATCGTGGCCCAGGCGCTGGCCGAGCGCGTGTTCGGCGAGGGGGCCGACACCTCGGACCCGGTGCCCGGCTCCGAGCTCGTCGGCCTGGCGTACGAACCGCCCTTCGCCTACGTCACCGACTTCGGAGAGAAGGGGCACACGGTGCTGCCGGCCGACTTCGTGACCACCGAGGACGGCACCGGCGTGGTGCACACCGCGCTGGCCTTCGGCGAGGATGACTTCCGCCTGGGCGAGGAGCAGGGTCTGACGCTGCAGAACCCCGTCCGCCGCGACGGCACCTTCGACGACCGCATGGGCCCATATGCGGGCCGCAGCGTCAAGGACACCGACGCCGACATCGTCGAGGAGCTGCGCGGGTCGGGCAAGCTCGTGCGCGCCGAGGAATACGAGCACAGCTACCCGCACTGCTGGCGCTGCGAGACGGCGCTCCTGTACTACGCCAAGTCGTCCTGGTACGTGCGCACCACGGCGATCAAGGACCAGCTGCTGGCCTCCAACGAGGCGGTCACGTGGTACCCCGAGCACATCAAGCACGGGCGCTTCGGCAACTGGCTGGAGAACAACGTGGACTGGGCCCTCTCACGCGAGCGCTACTGGGGCACGCCGCTGCCCATCTGGCGCGCCGACGACGGCGAGGTGGTGTGCGTGGGCTCGCGCGCCGAGCTGGCCGAGCTGGGCGCCGAGGTGCCCGACGACCTGCACCGCCCGTACGTGGACGACGCCACGTTCGAGCGCGACGGCAAGACGTTCCGGCGCGTGCCCGACCTGATCGACGTCTGGTGGGACTCGGGCTCGATGCCCTTCGCCCAGTGGCACGCGCCGTTCGAGAACGAGGACGTGTTCGCGGACCGCTTCCCCGCCGACTACATCTGTGAGGCCCTCGACCAGACGCGGGGCTGGTTCTACTCGCTGCTGGCGGTGTCCACGCTGCTGTACGGCCGCGCGTCGTTCGAGACCGTGCTCTGCCTGGGCCTGATCACCGACCCCCAGGGCCAGAAGATGTCCAAGTCCAAGGGCAACACGGTGGCGCCCTGGGACGTGCTGGACACCCACGGCGCGGACGCTTTCCGCTGGTACTACTTCACCTCCAAGCAGCCCTGGGACGGTTACCGGTTCTCGGTCGAGACCGTTGGCGAGGCGGTGCGCCAGTTCCTGAAGACGCTGTGGAACACATACGGCTTCTTCACGCTGTACGCCAACGTGAACGACGTCGCGCCCGCCTCGCTCGACGAGGTGGAGCTGACCGACCTGGACCGCTGGGCCCTGTCGCGGCTGCAGTCGCTGGCGGCCACCTGCATCGAGCGTCTGGACGACTACGACACAACCACCGCCGGGCGCGCCATCCAGGCCTATGTCGACGAGCTGTCCAACTGGTACGTGCGCCGGTCGCGCCGCCGCTTCTGGGACGGCGACCCCGCCGCCTTCGCCACCTTGCGCGAGTGCCTGCTGGGGGTGGCCAGGCTGACCGCGCCGCTGACGCCGTTCGTTGCCGACGCCATCTACGAGAACCTCGACGGGAGCGAGCCGTCGGTGCACCTGACCGACTACCCCGAGCCCGACCCGGCGCTGCGCGATGGGCGGCTGGAGTGGCAGATGGGCGTGGCCCGCGAGGCGGTGGGCCTGGGCCGCGAGGCGCGCGCCCACGGGCGGCTGAAGGTGCGCCAGCCGCTGCGCGAGGCCGTGGTCGTGGCCGCCGGGGACGAGCGCGACGCCATCGAGCGCTTCGACGACACCGTGCGCGAAGAGCTCAACGTGAAGGCGGTCCGGTTCGCCACGGACGCCGACGAGCTGGGCGACTTCGAGCTCAAGCCCAACTACCGCGCCCTGGGCCCGCGCTTTGGCAAGGACATGCCCCAGGTGGCCGAGGCGGTGGGGGCACTGGACGCCTCACGCGCCGCCGCCACGCTGCGCGCCGGTGGCGAGGTGCACGTGTCGGTCGGGGGCCGCGACCACCCCCTGACCGCCGACGACGTGCAGTTGGCGCTGCAGCCATTGGACGGCTACCAGGTGGAGCGCGCGGGCGGGCACGCGGTGGCGCTGGACACCGTGTTGGACGATGACCTGCGCCGCGAAGGCTTCGCGCGGGAGGTGGTGCACGCGGTGCAGATCGCGCGCAAGGAGGCAGGGCTCGACGTCGAGGACCGGATCTCGCTCGGTCTGGGCGGCGACGCCGAGCTGCTGGATGCCGTCCGCGCCCACGAGGCCTACGTGACCGGCGAGACGCTGGCCACCTCGCTGGAGCTGGGCGACGGCGACGGCGACGCGACCGCGCAGATCGAAGGACGCGAGTTGCGGATCGGCGTCGAGCGGGCTTAGCCTCGATCCGTGGCACTCGACTTTCGCAACCTGCGCTACTTCGTGGCGGTTGCCGAGGAGCTGCACTTCAGCCGCGCCGCCGAGCGGCTGTACATCGCGCAGCCCGCGCTGTCCGAGCAGATCAGCCGGCTGGAGCGGGACCTCGGCGTCCAGCTGTTGCGCCGCACCACCCGCAAGGTCGAGCTGACCCCGGCGGGCGAGGAGTTCCTCGAGCGCGCGCGGCGGATCCTGGCTGAGGCCGACGAGGCGATGGCCGACGCCGGCCGGGCTGCACGCGGCGAGTCCGGCCGGATCAGGATCGGCACGCTGGCCACCGGCGGGGTGGACCTCGTCCCGCGGATCATGCGCTCCTTCCGAGAGCAGCGGCCTGAGGTAGAGGTCGACCTCGTGGAGACCCCGTGGACCGACCACTCGGCTGGGTTGAAGGACGGCAGCGCCGACGTGGCCTTCCTGTGGACCGAGTTCGAGCGCGACGGCATCGACCTGGCGCCGCTGGTGGACGAGCAGCGTTACGCGGCACTTGCCGCCGACCACCCGCTCGCGGGCGAGTCCGCGCTGGAGATCGCTCAGCTGGCCGAGGAGCCGTGGCCGTGGACGGAGACCGACCCGATCGCGCTCGAGTACTGGGTGTGCGCCGGGCACCGGCCCGGCCAGGACCTTCGCAGCGGCCCCCACGTCGCCTCCATGGGGGCGATCATGGAGTCGGTCCAGGCAGGTCTGGGTGTGGCCGCCGTGCCGTCGTCGGCGGTCCGCTCCCAGGCCTACGCCGGGATCGCCTTCGTGCCGATCACCGACATCTCGCCGGCCACCGTCGCTCTGGGCTGGCGCCAGGCCGACGAGACGCCCGTGGTGCAGGCCTTCGTGGAGCGCGCGCGCGCCGCTATCGCCGCTCCCGTGGATTGATCGGACCGGCCCGATCGGGCCTTGGGATCCGCGTCTTTCACTTCTCAGGCGTTCGGGCGCAGGGTGGTGCGCATGAACGCAGACACCCACACATCAAGCCCCGCCGCCTACGCGCTGATGCCCGGTCTGGGCCGCGCCGAGTGGTACATGGGCAACCTGTTCGAGTGGAAGGCCGAGACCGACGCGCTGTCCGTGGCCGAGGCCACGGCGCAGCCCGGCTCCGAGCCGCCGCTACACGTGCACGAGCGTGAGGACGAGGCCTACCTGGTGCTCAACGGCCAAGCCACCTTCCAGGTGGGTGACGAGCAGGTGGACGCCGGGCCGGGCACCTTCGTGTACCTGCCCCGGGCCGTGCCCCACGGCTTCGCCGTCCGCTCGGAGGTCGCCCGCTTCCTGCTGGTCGTCACCCCCGGCGGACTGGAGGCGCACTTCCACCGCTTCGGGACGGAGGCCGCCGAGCGGACGCTCCCGCCGCTGCCGGAAGCGCCCCCGCTGGACGCCATCGGCGCCGACCTGGCGGCCCAGGGCGTCGAGGTCGTCGGCCCGCCGCTGCCGGTGCTGCTTGGCGGGGCCTAGGCGGCCAAAGCCGGCTCGATCTCCTGCACCAGCCGGTTCTTGGGCAGTGCGCCCACGATCTGGTGGGCCACCTCGCCGTTCTTGAACAGCAGGATGGTGGGGATCGACATCACGTTGTAGGAGGCCGCGGTCTGCGGGTTGTCGTCCACGTTGAGCTTCACAACGCGGAGATCGTCGCGCTCGCCGGCCAGCTCCTCGAGGTGGGGGGCCACCACGCGGCAGGGACCGCACCAGGGGGCCCAGAAGTCGACCAGGACGGGCTGGTCGTTCTCGATCACCTCGGCCTGGAAATTGCTGTCCGATACTTCGCTGACTGCTCCGGCCACTTGGGGCTCCTTGGTTGCGTTGCGCTCTCCGTTACTTCAGAAAGTATAGCGTCCTCTCAGCCGCGGTGCAGACGCAGCAGCGGGACCTTCCAGAACGCTTCGAGGGCAATCCGCCAGGACATCTTCGAGGCGCCCACGCGGCGGTCGCGGAACACTATCGGCACCTCGCGGACGCGGAAGCCGGACTTCACCGCGCGGTAGGTGACCTCGATCTGGAAGCCGTAGCCGTCGGTGCCCACGGCGCTCAGGTCCAGCCCCTCCAGCACGGCGCGGCGGAAGCACTTGAACCCCCCGGTCAGGTCTCGCACCGGTATACCCAGGATCACCTGGGCGTAGAGCGAGCCACCGCGGCTGATGGCCCGCCGGGCCACCCCCCAGTCGGTCACCCCTCCGCCCGGTACGTAGCGCGAGCCCAGCACCAGGTCCGCGTCAGCGGTGGCCGCCACCAGCCGGGGCAGGTCGGCCGGGTCGTGCGAGAAGTCGGAGTCCATCTCCATCAGCAGCTCGGCGCCCCGGGCGAGCGCCACGCCGAAGCCGGCCAGGTAGGCCGGCCCAATGCCGTCCTTCTTGGTGCGGTGCAGCACCTCGACCTGGTCGATCTCGCCGGCCAGCCGGTCGGCGATCTGCCCCGTCCCGTCGGGCGAGTTGTCGTCCACGACGAGCACGTGGTGCTCCCTCCCGGTGGTGGCCAGGTGGGGGAGCGCCGCGTGGACGACGTTCTCGAGGTTCTCGGCCTCGTTGTATGTGGGAAGCACGAGCCAGACGCCCGACATGGGCGCGTACCCTAGTGCGGGTGAAGAACGCCGAGATCGCCGCGGCATTCGACGAGCTGGGCACGCTCTACGAACTCGACGGAGCCGTAATCCACCGCGTGCTCGCCTACCGCAACGCCGCGAAGGCCATCCGCGACTCGGGCAAGTCGGTGGAGGAGCTGGCCGCGCAGGGCAGGGCCACGGACCTGGCCGGGGTGGGCAAGACCATCGCCGAGAAGATCGATTCGCTGCTGGCCGACGGCGACATCCCGGCCGCCGTGAAGCTGCGCGAGCGGATCCCGCCCGGCCTGGTGCAGGTGACCCGCATCCCCGGCCTCGGGCCCAAGCGCGCGAAGCTCCTGCACGACCAGCTCGGCATCGCGTCGCTGGACGACCTGCGCCAGGCCGCCGAGGCCGAGCAGCTGCGCACGGTGACCGGCTTCGGGGCCAAGGCCGAGGAGAACGTGCTGGCTGCCCTGGCGGCCGGTGCCGACGGTGAGGCCAAGCCGCGCACGTTGCTGTCGAAGGCGCTGGCGGTCGGCGAGGACATGGTGGCCGCCCTGCGCGAGCACCCGGCCGCGATCCGTGTGGAGCTGGCCGGCAGCGCCCGCCGCTGGGGCGAGACCTGCAAGGACCTGGACATCGTGGCCAGCGCCGAGGACCCCGCCGCGCTGATCTCGGCCTTCGCCGCCTTGGAGCCCGTGGACGAGGTGAGCAGCTCGGGAACGGCGGGCGCGCGAGCCACCACGGTCCAGGACATCCCGGTTGACCTGCGGATCGTGCCCGAGGCCAGCTTCGGCAACCTGCTGCAGCATTTCACCGGCTCGGGCCGCCACAACGAGGCGCTGCGCACCGCGGCCGTGCGCCAGGGCATACACGTCAGCGAGTACGGCGTGGCCGTGGACGAGACCGAGACCACGCACGCATGCGCCACCGAGGAGGAGGTCTACGAGCTGCTGGGCATGGCCTACGTGCCGCCCGAGCTGCGCGAGGACCGGGGCGAGCTGGAGGCGGCACGCAAGCATGGGCTGCCGGAGCTGCTGGAGCTGACGGACATCAAGGGCGATCTGCACTCGCACACCGTGGCCTCGGACGGGCGCGCCACCATCACGGAGATGGCGGAAGCCGCGCGCGAGCGCGGCTACAAGTACCTGGCCGTGACCGACCACTCGGCCAGCCACGGGTTCGGCAACCACGTGACGCCGGACGAGCTCAAGCGCCAGATCGAGCGGGTCGCGAAGGTCAACGACCAGATCGAGGGCTTCACCGTGCTCAGCGGCACCGAGACCAACGTGCTGACCGACGGCTCGCTGGACTACGAGGACGACCTGCTGGCGCAGCTGGACTGGGTGGTGGCCAGCGTGCACACCTCGTTCAACATGCGCGAGGAGAACATGACGGCGCGGGTGATCGCCGCGCTGGAGCATCCGCTGGTGGATGCGCTCGGGCACCCGACGGGCCGGCTGATCGGCCGCCGCGAGCCGTATTCGCTGGACGTGGGGAAGGTCATCGAGGCGGCGGTGCGCACCGGCACCTTCCTGGAGATCAACGCCAACCCCAACCGCCGCGACCTGAACGAGACCTACGCGCGCGAGGCGGCCTCGGCGGGGGTGAAGCTGGTGATCGACTCCGACGCCCACGGGCCCGAGACGCTGGCCAACATGCGCTACGGCGTGGCCACCGCCCGGCGCGCGTGGCTGACCAAGGACGACGTGGCCAACACGCGCACGTGGCCGCAGCTGGACAAGCTCAGGAAGGCTCGATCCTCTTAGCCCACGGGGTGCGCACGAGCTGGGGCGCGCCGAACGGGGAGCTGCGATCGACGTGGAAGCGCACGCCGTCGCGGTCCTCGATGGCCTGGACCGCGGAGGACTGGCGGCGCCAGGTCAGGGCGACCGCAAGCGCGTAGCCGGCCGCGATGGCGGCCGGCTGGGGCAGCACGAAGGCGATCCCGCCGGTGATCACCGTGCCCACCCCAAGCGGCCACAGCCGGGACACGATCACCGTGCCCGGCTCCACCTCCGGAAGGGTGTTGGTCGCGCGGGCGGAAGCCAGCAGGCGCTCGATGCCGGGCGTTGGCCCCATCCGCCGGCCCAGCCACAGGCCGGCCACGGCGGCCAGGGTCCACCACGACAGGGCGAAGACGACCGGCGTGTCGGTGGCGGCGTTCGCGGCGCCCGCGATCGAGACCACGCCCAGAGCGGTCGCTGCGCCGGCGAACAGCAGCACCGACGCACGGAGGAAGTCGACGAACCTCACTCGGCCAGGGCCGAGAGGACGTCGGTGAAGCCGGTCACGCCGTCCACGGCCAGGTCGGCACGGTCGACGATCGCGCGCGGGCCCTCATCTGAACGGACGCCGACCGTGACGGCGGTGTCCAGGGCGCCAGCGGCCACCAGCGACTCCAGGGCGTCGAAGGCGTCGAGGTCGGTGGCGTCGTCGCCGCCGTAGAGCGCGACCCGCATCGAGCCGCCGGCCAGCAGCTCGCGGATGCCGTCGCCCTTGCTTACAGGGACGGGCGGGCGGATCTCCAGCACCTTGCGGCCCCAGTGCACGTCCAGGCCGGCCTCGGGCGCCTCCTGGGCCACGCGCGCCAGCCACGTCTCGGCCGCCTGCTCGTCCGGGACGCCACGCCAATGGAACGCCTTGATCGGGCCCTTGTCCTCGATCCGCACGCGCAGCCGCTTGAGGTCGGGATCCTCCTGTCGCTCGGCCACGAACCCGGCGACCTTGGCCTGCCAGCTGGCGAACGTGTCCAGCAGCTGGGGTTCTCTCTGGCCCGGCGGCGCGATCTCGGCGCCGTGCGAGCCCACGTAGGCGATCGCGCCCACGCCGACCAGCCGGCGGGCCTCGGCGGCCGACCGGCCGGAGACGCACGCCACCAGCCCGTAGCGCCGGCCCAGCTGCGCCAGCAGCCGCGACACGCTCTCGTGCACGTGGGCGTCCTCGGGCCGGGCCACGATCGGCGCCAGGGTGCCGTCGATGTCGCAGAAGACGGCGGCGCGGGTCGGGTCGGCGGTCAGCGGGCGCAGTGTCTCGGTCAGCGAGTCGGCGGTCGGCGCGGACATCGGCGTAAGTATGGCGGGACGCTCCCGGACGGCCCGACCGGTAGCCTCGGCCCCTTGACCATCTTGGAGGTGGAAACCCAGGACACCGAAGGCGGTGTACAGCTCGCGCTCAAGGGCGAGCTGGACCTGTCGACCATCGAGAAGGTCGACCAAGAACTCACGCGCGCGGAGGACGACGGACACCGGCTGATCGTGCTGGACCTGAGCGGGCTGACCTTCCTGGATTCCACCGGCCTGCGCACTATCGTCACGGCCGACCAGCGCGCCCGCCGCAGTGGGCGCCGCGTCGTGATCCTCAAGGGTCCGGCCACCGTGCACCGCGTATTCACCATCACCCGCCTCGACGAGCGGCTGGAGATGGTGGACACCCCCGACGAGATCTAACGCCCGCGCGCCGACGAGAAGCGTAGGATCGGACAGATGCCCGTCGCCGACCCCACGACTCGCCCGGAGGTCGCGCTGCTTCTGGCCCGCGGCGAGGAGATGGGCTGCATCAGCCTCTCCGAGCTGGATGAGCGCGCCGCGGCGCTCGAGCTCACCGACGACGAGTTGGAGAGCCTGCACGAGCAGATCGACCTCAAGGGGATCCAGCTGACCGACGACTGCGGCCGGGAGGGGGTGGTGGACACGCACTTCAGCGTTGGCGATCTGAACGGCGCCACCACCGACGCGCTGCAGCTGTTCCTGAACGAGCTCCGCCGCTACCCGCTGCTGAACAAGGTCGAGGAGATCGAGCTGGCCAAGCGGATCGAGGCCGGCGACCTCGAGGCCAAGGACCGGATGATCAACTCCAATCTGCGCCTGGTGGTGTCGATCGCGAAGAAGTACCAGGGCCAGGAGCTGAGCCTGCTGGACCTGATCCAGGAGGGCATCTTCGGCCTGATTCGGGCGGCCGAGAAGTTCGACTACCGCAAGGGTTTCAAGTTCTCGACCTACGCCACGTTCTGGATCCGCCAGGCCATCCAGCGCGGGCTGGCCAACAAGGCGCGCACGATCCGGATCCCCGTGCATATCGGCCAGCGTGAACGCAAGATCGTGCGCGCCGAGCGCGAGCTGGGTGCGCGGCTGGGCCGTGAGCCCACCGACGAGGAGATCGCCAAGGAGGCCGAGATCCCGGCCGAGCAGGTCGAGGAGGTGCGCGCCGCGGCCCGCACGGTGACCAGCCTGGACCGCCCGGTTGGCGAGGACGGGAACACCGCCTTCGGCGACCTGCTGCCCAACGACGGCCCGGAGCTGGAGGAGGAGGTCACCGTGAGCCTGGCCCAGGACCTCCTGCGGAAGACGGTCGAGGACCTTCCCGAACCCGAGCGGAGCGTGATCCGCATGCGCTACGGGATCGACGGTGAGGAGCCCAAGGCGCTGCGCGAGACCGGGCGGCGGCTGGAGCTGTCGGCCGAGCGCGTGCGCCAGCTGGAGTCGCGGGCGCTGGAGCGGCTGTCATCGCACCGGGAGATCGAGGGCTTGCGGGACGCGGCGTGAAGCGGATCATCGCCTTGGCCGCCGAGCCGATCTCGCCCGACGCTCTGCGCTCGGCCGTGGGCGAGAGCGTGGACGATGCCGAGGTGCTGGTGGTGGCCCCGGCGCTGAACAGCAAGCTGCGGTTCTGGGTCTCGGACCCCGACCCGGCCATCGACCGTGCCGAGGACGTGGCCAAGGAGAGCGTTGACCGGCTCGAGGAAGAGGGCGTGCAGGCCCACGGCGAAACCGGCGAGTCCGACCCGATGCTGGCGCTACAGGACGCGCTCGCCACGTTCGAGGCCGAGGACATCGTGCTCGTCACCCACCCCGGCGGCGAGTTGAACTGGCAGGAGGACGGCGTGGTCGACCAGGTCCGCGAGCGATACCCGGGCCGCAACGTCACGCACCTGGAGATGCCGCGCGAGTAGGCGTCAGCACCGCCGGCGTGCGGGTCACGACGGCCGCTGTGACCAGGAACTGCAGCCCGGGCGCGAACCGCGTCGGCCGCCCGTCCGAGTGGCTCGCTTCGAGGAAGGCATCACGCAGGTCCAGCAGGCCCAGCACCTCGGCACCCGCCGCGGCCTGGGGCGCTTCGTCGCCCACCGTGCAGGCCAGCCGCGCCAGCGTCAGCAGCTCGGCCGGCTCCTGGCCTGACAGCGCCTGGCCCACCGCGGCCACCAGGAAGGTGTACGCGCGGTCCAGCAACGGGTCCACCTCCACGGAAGTCGCCATCGGTGGGCCGGCGTCCTCGGGGTCCTCGCGAGCCAGCAGCCGCTCGGTCTGGCCGCCGAACGCCAGCCGGATCTGCTCCTGGCTCAGCCCGGCCTGCAGCGCGCAGCGCAGGTTCATGATGGCCGCGAACGCGGGCGTGCTGTAGGGCGCGTCGCTCGCGAACAGGACCTGGCCCGGCGGGACCAGCGTCCACAGGGCCATCAGGTCGCTGGCCGACCACCACGAGGTGTCGAAGAACAGGTTGGGCAGGTCGGATGCCGAGCGCCAGATCCAGGCCAGGTCGGTGATGCACGCGTGCGCCAGGATCAGCCGCAGGCCAGGGTGGCGCTCGCACAGCGCCACGGCGTGGTGGCCCAGCGCGGGGATGCCGCGGCCGGCGTGCACCAGCACGGGCAGCCGCCGCTCACCGGCCAGGGCGAACACGTCCACCATGGCGGGGTGGTCGAGCTCGAATGACTCGCCACGCGGATGCAGCTTGATGCCCTGCGCGCCCGCGTCCAGGGCTCGCTCGGCCTCGGCCAGTGGCGCGTCGTTGGGGTCCAGCCGCGCGAACGCCGTCAGCTGCCCGCCGCTGGCGGCCGCCTCGGCGATGACCATGTCGTTCGCCGGCGGGTAGCCGTCCGGCTCCTGCATCGGGAACACCACGCCACGCGCGCCGATGGCGCCCAGGCCGTCGCGTAGCTCCTGCGGGGTGCACGTGAACCCGTCGGGGTCGTTCTTCCCGATGTGGGTGTGCACGTCGATCACGTCCAGGCCCGGAACCTGCTCGGCCAGCTCGGCCCACCAGGGGCCGGTCACGTGGTCGTAGAACACTCTGGTGAGATTACCTGCGCGCGGGCGGCTGCCATGCTGGGCCGCCGAACATGTAGCCCAGCCGGTCGCGCCAGTTCCGGGCACCGCGCACGTCCCGCCAAACGGCGGCGTACTCGTGGAAGGCGACCTTGGGTGGGCTGAACCAGCGGATGTTCTTGGTCAGCCCGTACCGCACCCGCTCCTCCTCGCCCTGGAAGCTGCCGAACATGCGGTCCCAGATGATCAGGACGCCGGCGTAGTTCTTGTCCAGGTAGAGGTCGTTCGCGCCGTGGTGGACGCGGTGGTGGCTGGGGGTGTTGAAGATGAACTCGAACCAGCGCGGCAACCGGTCGATGCGCTCGGTGTGGATCCAGAACTGGTAGATCAGGCTGACCGCCTGCATCGTCAGGATCATCCAGGGCGGGAAGCCCAGCAGAGCGATCGGCATCCAGAACGGGAAGTAGGTCATCGGCACCCAGGTCTGGCGCAGCGCCGTGGACAGGTTGAAGAACTGCGAGCTGTGGTGGACCACGTGGCTGGCCCAGAACACGCGCACCTCGTGGCTGACGCGGTGGAACCAGTAGTAGGCGAAGTCGTCCAGGAAGAACAGCGCGACCCACGCCCACACGGCCTCGGTCGGCACGCGCAGCGGGGTCAGCTCGTAGAGGCCGGCATAGATGACCACCACCACGGCCTTCCAGCCGAAGTTGATCACCACGTTGCCCACGCCCATGCTCAGGCTGGTGCGGGTGTCCTGGGCCTCGTAGCCCTTGAGGTCCTCGCTGGCGGCCACCTTGAACGACACCGCCTCGACCACCAGCAGCAGGACGAACGCCGGGATGGCGTACACGATCACATCGACCATGGAGTGCTCCCGAGCAGATCGCGGGCCGTGGACTCGGCCGTGTCGCCGTCGCCGGCGGCAATTGCGTCGACGAGGGTGTGCAGCGCGTCGCGGTCACGCGCCTCGGGCAGCGAGCGCCCGCGCAGGTCGAACGGCGCGGACGCGGCCAGCAGGCTGTTCAGTGCCAGCTGGTAGGCCAGGTTGTCCGCCCCCAGGACGATCAGGCCCCAGAGGTGCTCGTAGACGTCGGCGGCGGCGTCGTCATCGTCCGGCTCGGCGGCCACGACCGCCTGCATCTGCTCGATCACCGGCGCGGGCGCGCGGTCCGCGCAGCGGCGTGCTGCGTCGGTGCCGATGCACACGCGCATCTCCAGCGCGGAGCGCACCAGCTCGGGGCCCAGGGCGCCGTCCGGCCCGCCCAGCTGGGTCAGCAGGTCGAGCCCGCCGGTGGCGCGCCAGTCCAGCACACGCGTTGCACCGCCGTGGGACACGCGCACCAGCCCGGCCTGCTGCAGACGCTTCATGGCCTCTCGGATGGCGTGACGGTTGACCGCGAAGTCCTCGGCCAGCAACCGCTCGGAGGGCAGCGGGTCACCGGGGTGCAACTCGCCGCGCAGGATCTGCGCGCTCAGCGCCGAGTAGACGGCGTCAGGGAGCGGCTGGGTGCGGGCTACCGGTGGCACTCGTCAACTGATTGTACCAGTTACGCCAGGGGCTTGCCGAAGTAGTAGCCCTCTTTGGTCATCCCGAACGCCTCGTACATCGCGTGCGCCTCTCGCCGCTGGTAGCCGGACTCGAGCGTCAGCTGCCAGCAGCCGCGGTCACGGGCGAGCCGCTCGGCCTCCTCGAGCAGCGCCCGGCCGGCACCCTGGCGACGAGCGCCGGGGTGTACGACCAGGTCGGGGATCCAAGCGTCCGGTACAGGCCGGTTCAGCCGTGGGCGGAAATGCAGCGAGCAGCACGCGATCACCGTGCCGGCCTCGTCCTCGACCACCAGCGGCGCGGACTCCTGGCCCGCCACCTGGGCCTCGAACACGTGCCGGCACTCGTCCGCCGTGTCGGGCGTGACCTCGGCCCGGCCCAGGATCTCGAGCAGCTCGGTCACGCGCTCGAAGTCATCCGCGCGGGCCCGACGCGCCCTCATTGCAGCCCGTGCTCCAGCGCGCCCTTGACCTGGGCATCCAGCGCGTTGAGTCGCGCCAGCGCCAGCGCCTCGGGCGAGCCGAAGCGCCGCCCCGGCAGGGCGTCGGGCCCGTGGTGGGCCAGGATGCAGTGCACCAGCGCCAGCAGCCGCTCGCGCGGGAAGGCGGGCAGCCGCCCGGCACGCGCGACCACCAGCTGCTGGCCCAGCGCCACGTGCCCCAGCAGCGCGCCCTCGTCGCTGAGCGCGATCTCAGCGCCGAACGTGAACTCGCGCGTCTTGCCCACGTCGTGCAGGAGCGCAGCCGTCATCAGCAGGTCCGAGTCCAGGCGTGGATGGAGCACGCACGTCTCCTGCACCAGCGTGGCCACGGCCACCGTGTGCTCGATCAGGCCGCCCAGGTAGGCGTGGTGGCCGCCGCGCGTGCAGGGCGCCCGGCGGAAGGCCTCGCGGAAGTCGGCGTCGTCCATGAACGCCCCCAGCAGGCGGCGCAGGTCGGCGTCGTGCACCTCGCGCGCCAGGTGCTCCAGGAAGCCGTCGAGCTCCTCCAGGTCGCGATAGGCGATCGGCAGGAAGGCGCCCGGATCCAACCCGGCGTCGTCTGCCCGCTCGATCTGCTGCAGCTCCAGCTGCAGCTCGTCACGGAAGCGGTCAACCCGGCCCTGCACCCTGACCAGGTCGCCGCGGTCGAAGAGACCCGAGGCGAAGTCGGGGTCGCGGAACACGCGCGCGGGGATCGTGCCCGTGCGGTCGCGCAGCTCCAGCGCCAGGTAGGCCGAACCCGACCGCCCGGTCAGGCGATCCTTGCGCGTGCACGCGAACACGGCGTCGACCTCGTCGCCGGCGCGCAGCGCGGCCACGGTCCCGGGTTCCTGTGCGGTGGCGCTCACACCTCCATGTTGGGCGCGGGCGCGGACGGCCAGTGGGCACTCCACTACCGTGAACGTGATGTCCGATCTCAGATGGACCGCGCGGCCCGAGCTGCGCAGGCCGGTGCTGGTTGCCGCTTTCCGCGGGTGGAACGACGCCGGGGACGCGGCGACCGCGGCGGCGGAGTTCATCGAGGACCGGTTCGACCACGTCGAGGTGGCGTGCATCGATCCCGACGAGTTCCTGGACTTCACCAGCGTTCGCCCCGACGTCAAGCTCACCGACGGCGAGCTGCGCGAGATCGAGTGGCCCGAGACCCGGATCACCGCGGCAGAGGTGCCTGGCGCCGACCGCGACCTGGTCGTACTGAGCGGCGTGGAACCCTCGCTGCGCTGGCGGCGCTACTGCGACGCCGTGATCGAGGCGGCCCACGAGCTCGGCGCCAGCATGGTGATCACGCTGGGGTCGCTGCTGGCCGATGTGCCGCACTCACGCGCGGTGTCCATCAGCGGCATCGGCTCGAACGCCGCCGCCATCGACCGGCTCGGCTTCGAGCACACCAGCTACGAGGGCCCCACGGGCATCGTCGGCGTGCTCCAGCACGCGTGCGCCGCGGCCGGGCTGGATTCCCTCAGCCTGTGGGCGTCGGTGCCCCATTACGTGGCCGCCACGCCAAACCCGAAGGTGGCGCTGGCGCTGGTGCGCGCCTTCGAGGGCGCCAGCGGCACGATCATCGACGCCGGCGAGCTGGAGGAGGCCGCCGAGGACTACGAGCGCCAGGTCAGCGCCGCGGTGGCCAGCGACCCTGAGGTCAAGGCTTTCGTGGAGCGGCTGGAGAGCGCCATGGACGAGGTCATCGAAGAGGCCGACGAGCCGGAGAACCTGCCTTCCGCCGACACCATCGCCAGCGACTTCCAGAAGTTCCTGCGCCACAAGGGCCCGGACGGCCCGTAGGCGTTATCGCTCGGCTGCCGGGCAGATGATGCGGTAGTCGCAGAAGCTGCAGATCTCCTGCGACGGGGTGGGCTGGAACTCCTGGCGCAGGATGCCTTCACCGATCCGCTCGACCGTGGCCCGCACGCGGTCCAGCTCCTCCTCGGTGTGGGCGACCGGCACCTTGTCGCCGGTCATCACGTACATGTAGCTCTGTGCGGATGTGCGTACGCCCCACGACTCGCGCGCGCCCATCTGGTAGACGGACAGCTGGATGTCCTGGCGCAGGTCCTCCTCGGTCTTGGCCTTGCCCGTCTTGTAGTCGATCAGCTCGTAGCTGCCGTCGGGCAACCGGTCCACGCGGTCCACCCGCCCGCGCAGCAGGTGGGGCCCGAGCTGGAACGAGAAGCTGCGCTCGAACCACTCGGGCTCGCCCTCCTGGTCGCGTACCCGCTCCCAGTACATGTCCAGCGCGTGCAGGGCCCGTTCGCGGAACTGGAGCTCGTCGTCGGAATCGCCGAAGCCGCCGCGCCGCCAGGAGGTCTCGAACAGCTCGAACAGCTCGTCGCGAGAAGGCGCCGGCGACTTGTGGAAGCGCTCCAGCACCTGGTGCAGCACGATCCCGAAGCGCTGGTTGATCGTCGACTCCTGAGGGATCCTGAAGACCCGGGCGAACTTGTACTTCAGCGGGCACAGCCGGTAGGTCTCGATGTCCGAGGCCGACAGCATCACGCCGTCGCCGCGGCGGGGGATGAACGGGTCCAGCGACGGCTCGGTGGCGGCGCCCGAGGTCGGGATCTCGGCCGCGTCGCGGCCCGCGTCGCGCAGCCAATCGTCCAACGGACTGGACTCCAACACCTCGCGCTGTGGGGCACTGGCGCCCTGGCTCAGCAGCGCGTTCACCTCCGACAGCGCCTGCTCCACCTCCTGGCCGGCGGCCGAGCGGTCGATCAGCGCGGCCACCTTCACCAGCTCCAGGAAACGGGCCACGGCGCGGTCCACGTCGGCCGCCGCGTCCAGGCGCATCTCGCCCAGCTGCCCGCCCACCTGGGCAACGGTGTCCAGGAGCTCGTCGCGCATGATCCTGAACGTGGAGTGCAATCCCTCCGCGGGCCCGAACAGCTCCTCCTCCATCGTCTCCTCGGGAGCCGACAGCGCCGCCCGGGCTAGCTGCACCGGCGCCGCCACGCGATCCTCCTGGGTGTCCGCCCAGGACAGCACCAGGCTCTGGCGGGCGCGTGACGCCGCCAGCGCTACGCGGCGCTCGGGATCGTCCACCGCCGCGGCGCTCAGGCCGGCCACGAACACGTGGTCGAACTCGCGCCCGAGGGCGGCGTCGATGTCCAGCACCTGCACCGCCTCCTCGCGCTCGGGCGCCGGCACCTCTTCCCACTCCAGCCCGGAGTCGGCCACGGCGCGCAGGTAGCGGGCGAAGTCACGCGGGGTGGCGCCGGGCTCGCGGCGCATGAACGCGGTGGCCAGCTCGGGCATCACCGCGATGTTGCGCAGGCGCTCGACGGTGTCCGCATGGGTGGCGAAAACCTGCTGGCGGCGGATGCCCACGCGTTCGATCAGCCGCAGCACGAACGCATCGGGGCGGCGATCCTCAAACGCCGCACAGGCCGGCCGGTACAGGCGCAGGAAATACTGCGCACGGTCACGGCCCTCAGGGGTCAGCTGCGGTCCCTCCAGCGCTGCGCCCACGGCCGATGGCATGTCGAGCTTGCGCCGCCGCGCCAGCTGGGTCAGGCGGGCGATGTCCACCGAATGCAGGCCTACGGGGGGACGCGCCATCACGCGCACGGCGGCACCGGAGTCGGCGGGGTTGGCCAGCAGCCGCAGCCAGGCCAGCAGGTCACGCACCTCCGCCCGCTGGAAGTAGGCAGCCGAGCCGTGCAGGCGGAACGGCAGCGCGCGCTCCTCCAGTGCGGCGCACACCACGGCTCCGTCGCGCACCGCCGAGGGCATCAGCACGGCCACCCGGTCGGGCTTGGTGCCGGCGGCGATCAGGCCCGCCGCGCCGGCCGCCACGGCCTGTGCCTGGGCGCGCTCGGAGGCGCAGCGCCAGAAGCGCACGCTCCCGCCCTCGGGCGCCTGCATCGTGTCCTCCGACCCGCCCGCCACCCGTGCCGCGGTGGCGATGGCGCGGGGGCAGCGCATGCTGTGCTCCAGCGCCACGGTGGTGGCCTCCGGGAACGCGCGCGCGAAGTCGGCCAGAGCGGGCTCGGGCCCGGTCACGGTGACCTGGCGCCCCTCCTCGCACAACAGGGCCAGCAGCGCGGCCTGGGCGAAGTTGGCCTCTTGGTAGTCGTCGGCCAGCACCGCGGCCAGGCCACCCGCCACCCGGCTGCGCACGTGTGGATGCTCGTGCAGCAGGGTGAACGCGCGCAGCACCAGGTCGCCGGTGTCCAGAGCGCCACGCTCGGCCAGCAGCCGATCGTGGTCGACGTACAGCTGGGCGAACTCACGCTCGCGCAACGCCGACATCCGCGCGGCATCGTCACCGTGCTCGGCCTGGGCCAGCACCGCCTCGGCCTGGACCGTCAGCTGCTCCGGCGAGACCATCTGCTGCTTGAGCAGGTCGATGCGCGACACGAACCCGGCCACCAGCGGTGCCGGGTTGCCGCGGATCTCGTGCTGACGCAGGGTCAGCTGCTCCAGCTCCTCCAGCAGCAGGGCCACCCGCTCGGCAGGAGCCACCGGCACGAAGGCGGGATCCAGCCCGGCCTCGGCCGCCTCGGCGCGCAGCAGCGCGGCGCAGAACGAGCCGAACGTGTGCACTGCCAACTCGTCGTAGGGCGGGGGCACCAGCTCGTACAGGCGCGAGCGCATGGCCTGCGCCGCCTGCGGCGTGGCGGCCAGCGCCAGCAGCTTGTCGGGTCGTGCGCCCTGTTCCGCCAGCCACGCCACGCGGTGCTCCAGCACCGTGGTTCGACCCGAGCCGGCCGCGCCGGTCACCAGCAGGGGGCCTCCGGGATGGGAGACCGCCGCCTGCTGGGCGCTGGTCAGTCCATCGGCGAGGGAGGGCATCGGATCCAGGATATGCCCGGCACGCCAAAAGGCCGGACCGGCGCGATGCCGGCCCGGCCTCTGGCCGATCCTCCGCCGCCCGCCCCGGCGGCAGAGGAAGGTTCTGGCGGCCATCCGTGGCCGCCGGCGCCATCCAGGCGCCTGAAGGTCAGCTCCTGGAACCGAAGGTTGTCGTGTACGTCGCGCCGCGGTTGGCGGTCGACACCGGAGCGCTGTCCACCACGCCGATCCCGATCTCGCGGAAGCGGCCGGTCAAGATGTTCCTCCGGTGACCCGGGCTGTTCATCCACGCGCGCACGATGCTGCGCGGCGTGCTGCGCTCGCCAGAGCCCCAGGCCAGGTTCTCGCCGATCATCCAGCTGCGCGCCCCGCTCAGGTAGCCCTGACTGCGGATCCGATCGCCCATGTCGTTGCCTGAGCGCGACGTGTGCGAGAAGTAGCGCTTGCGCACCATGTCGCGAGTGTGCCGCTGCGCGGCGGCCGACAGGCGGGCGTTCACGCGCAGGGCGCGAAGACCGCGCGAGGTCCGTTCCACGTTCAGCAGGCAAACCGTGCCGGCTGCCAGAGCGTCCTCGGACGTCTGGCCCGAACGGGCGGTGGCGTTGTCGCAGCCGGCGGCGCTGCGAGCCTCGTGCTTGACCTTGGCGGCCGGGCTATCGAGGGTGAACGAGGCCATCTGGCGAGCCTCGGCCGGGCCGGCGGCCACGGCGAGGACCGCCAGGGCGGACAGGGCGGTAGGCAGGATGTGGGGGCGGCGCTTCATTGACTCCCCTCCTGTCGCCCCCACTGCGCAAAGCCCGGACCGCCACCGCCACGAACTGGACAGATGGTGGACAAAGCCCCCGCACAAGCCAGAATTCATGCAGTGTCGGACGCCCTGGACAGCTACCGCTCCAAGCGCGACCTGGACCGCACCCCCGAGCCCGGAGGCGCCGCGGGCGCCTCAGGCGATGGCAACCGCTTCGTCATCCAGGAGCACCACGCGTCCAGCCTGCACTGGGATCTGCGGCTGGAGCACGACGGCGTCCTGGCGTCCTGGGCGCTGCCCAAGGGGGTACCGATCCATCCCGACGAGAACCGCCTGGCGGTGCGCACCGAGGATCATCCGCTGGAGTACCTGGACTTCCACGGCCAGATCCCCGCCGGCTCCTACGGCGCCGGCACCATGGAGATCTGGGACTCCGGCACGTACGAGACGGAGAAGTTCCGCGACAAGGAGGTCATGGTCGTTCTGCACGGCGAGCGCGTGCAGGGCCGCTACGTGCTGTTCCCCACGAGGGGGAAGGATTGGATGATCCACCGGATGGACCCGCCGGAGCCCGGCGTGGAGCCCATGCCCGACGAGATCGCCCCCATGCTCGCCCGGGTGGGCGAGCTGCCGCGCGACGAGCGCGGCTGGGCCTACGAGATCAAGTGGGACGGCGTGCGCGCGGCGGCGTTCGTGGAGGCAGGCCACCTGACGCTGACCGGCCGCAATGGCACGGACTTCACGCCGCGCTACCCCGAGCTGCGCGGCATGGCCACTTCGCTGGGCATGCGCCGGCTGGTCCTGGACGGCGAGGTGGTGGCGCTGGACGAGCACGGCCGGCCCAGCTTCGAGCTGCTGCAGTCGCGCATGCATCTGGCCTCAACCGCCCAGGTCAAGCGTCGCTCGCGGGAGGTGCCCGTCACGTACATGGCGTTCGACCTGCTGTGGCTCGAGGGCCGCTCGGCCCTGTCGCTGCCGTACGCCGACCGCCGCCGGCTACTTGCGGGCCTGGAGCTGGAGGGCCCGCACTGGCGCACACCGGCCTACCGCGAGGGCGACGGCGCCGCTTTGCTCGATGCCAGCGCCCAGCAACAGCTGGAGGGCATTGTGGCCAAGCGCCTGGACGCGCCGTACGAGCCCGGTCGGCGCACGGGCGCCTGGCGCAAGATCAAGAACCGCCCGTCACAGGACGTGGTGGTGGGTGGCTGGCTGCGCGGTGAGGGCGGCCGCGCGTCCACGCTGGGGGCGCTGGCCGTGGGGGTGCGCGAACAGCCCGGCGGCCCGCTTCGCTACGCCGGCAAGGTCGGCAGCGGATTCACCCAGGCCACGCTGGCGTCGACCGTGGCGGCCCTGGAGCCGCTGGCCGCAAGCGACTCGCCGTTCGACGGGCGCCAGCCACCGAAGGGCACGCAGTTCGTGCAGCCCGACCTGGTGGCACACGTGGAGTTCGGCGAATGGACCCGCACGGGCACCCTGCGCGCACCCGTGTTCAGGGGCCTGCGCGAGGACGTGGACGCGCACGATGTCGTGCGCGAGGAGGGCTCGAGCGCGAGGCCGGGTAGCGTGTAGTCCATGGCACGCGCGATCTGGAGCGGGGCGATTTCCTTCGGCCTCGTGAACATCCCGGTGAAGCTGTACTCCGCGGTGCAGCGCAAGACGGTGCGCTTCAACCAGCTCGACGGCGCGGACAACACGCGCATCCAGCAGAAGCGGGTGAATCCGGACACCGGCGAGGAGGTCCCCTACGACCGCCTGGTCAAGGGTTATGAGATCAGCCCCGACCGCTACGTGATCATCGAGCCGGCCGAGCTGGACTCCCTGCAGCCGGAGAAGACGCGCACGATCGACATCCAGGACTTCGTCGACCTGCACGAGATCGATCCGATCTACTACGACCATCCCTACTACCTGGCTCCCGGCACCGGCGCCGAGAAGGCCTACTCGCTTCTGTACAGCGCCATGGAGGCTTCCGAGAAGGTGGGCATCGCGCGCGTGGTCATCCGCTCGAAGGAGCAGCTGGTGGCCATCCGCCCGCGCGAGGGCATCCTGGCCATGGAGACCATGTTGTTCTCCGACGAGGTCGTGCCGCCCGACGACGTGGCCGACATGCCCGAGGGCAAGAAGGCCAAGGCCTCCAAGAAGGAGGTCGACATGGCCCAGCAGCTGATCGATTCGCTGACCACGGAGTTCGATCCGTCGCAGTACCGCGACGAGTACCGCGACGCGGTGCTGGAGATGATCGAGCGCAAGGCCGAGGGTCACGAGATCGAGATCGCCGCGCCTGCGGACGAGGCGCCGGAGGAGGTGCCGGACCTGATGGCCGCGCTCGAGGCGTCGATCTCGGGCTCCAAGCGCCAGAGCAAGCCGAAGACCAAGAGCGACTCGTCGAACGGCTCAAAGGCCAAGTCGAAAGCCAAGCCCAAGGCCAAGGCCAAGAGCTCGGCCAAGAAGTAATTGGCCAAGCCCGTCGAGGTGAACGTCGAGGGGCGCACGCTGCGCCTCTCGAACCTCGACAAGGTGCTTTACCCGGAGACGGGCTTCACCAAGGGCCAGGTGATCGACTACTACACGCGTGCGGCGCCGGTCCTGCTGAACCATCTGCGGGGGCGCGCGCTGACGCTCAAGCGCTACCCCAACGGTGTGGACGACAAGTACTTCTACGAGAAGCAGAAGCCCTCGCACGCGCCCGAGTGGGTGCAGTCGATGCCGATCGAGAGCGGCCGGCGCGGCGACCACCGGGTGATCGACTACGTCCTGTGCGACGACCTGCCCACGATGGTGTGGCTGGCCAACCTGGCCGATCTGGAGCTGCACCCGTCGCTGGCGCTGGCCGAGGACCCCGACTCGCCGACCGTCATGGCCTTCGACCTGGACCCGGGCGCGCCGGCCGCGCTGGGCGAGTGCTGTGAGGTGGCGCTGATCCTGCGTGACACGCTGGACCACCTGGGCCTGCAGTGCCACGCCAAGACCTCGGGCTCGAAGGGGATGCAGGTGTACGTGCCGCTGAACAGCGGCGCTGGTTACGACGACACCAAGCCGTTCGCGCACGGGGTCGCGAAGGTCCTGGAGCAGCGCCACGACCTGATCGTGTCGGTGATGAAGAAGGAGCTCCGAAAGGGCAAGGTCTTCATCGACTGGAGCCAGAACGACCGGCACAAGACCACCGTCGGCCCCTATTCCCTCCGCGCGCGCCCGCGGCCCACGGTGTCCACCCCCCTGGGCTGGGACGAGGTCGATCACGGCGCGGGAGGAGCCGCCGCCGACCTGGTGTTCGAGGCCGGCGACGTGTTGGAGCGGATCGAGGAGCACGGCGACCTGTTCGCCGGCGTGCTGGAGACGCACCAGGAGCTGCCGGAGTTGTGATCGACTGGGGTGTGGCCCGCCAGATCGCGCGGTTCGCGTCGCGCCCGGGCCAGATGCCCGACCTGGGGCTGGACCTGCCCGCGCTGGGGCGGGAGCTGGAGGGACCGGTGTCCGAGCACACCGGCCTGCAGCCCTCCGAGCCCGTGCCGGCCGTGGAGGTCGTGGCGCGCGACGAGTGGGCGGAGGCCAACCTGGCCACGCTGTCCGATCTGCTGGAGCCGGTTGCCGGCCGCATGGAACACCGCTTCGATGCCGCCGGCCCGTTCGCCGGTGCGCTGCGCGCGGGCACCGGCGTGACCATGGCCGCCGAGGTCGGGCTGGTCACGGGCTTCATGGCCCAGCACGTGCTGGGCCAGTACGAGCTGTCGCTTTTGGCGCTGCATCCGCGCCCGCGGCTGCTGATGGTGGCGGCCAACCTGGACCAGGCGGCGGCGAAGCTGGGCGCCGACCGCGAGAGCTTCCTGCGCTGGGTGACCATCCACGAACTGGTGCACGCGTGCCAGTTCGGCGGCGTGCCGTGGCTGCGCGAGCACCTCGGCGGGCTGCTGCGCGAGTACCTGGAGACGGTCGACGTGCAGATTTCCAGCGGCGCGGCGGGTGGCCTGCCGTCGCTTCCCGACCCCGGCGACCTGGTCGCGCGCTTCCAGGAGGGAGGCCTGGCGGCGCTGGTCCAGACGCCGGCGCAGCGGGAGATCATGGAGCGGGTGCAGACCGCCATGGCCGTGGTCGAGGGCCACGCCGAGCACGTCATGGACGCGCTGGCGCCCGACCTGGTTCCCCACCACGAGGGGTTGCGGGAGGCGATGGAGCGCCGCCGCGACGACCGTTCCGCCCCGCAGCGGATACTGATGCGGCTGCTGGGCATGGACATGAAGATGCGCCAGTACCGCCAGGGCAAGGCCTTCTGCGACGCCGTCGCAGACGAAGGTGGGCCGGCACTGCTCGGCCGCGTCTGGGAGTCACCAGCCGCGCTGCCGAGCGCGGCTGAGCTGCAGCGGCCTGAGCGCTGGGCCGCCCGCATCGCCACCTGATCCCTGGCTGGGAGTGTGAGCTACATCACACGTAACTAGCCCCCAGAGAGGGTTTACGTACAAGTGTTCGATGGTATAGTTGTATTGAACTTAGAAGTAACAAGCTTCGAGTTACCCCGGTGAAGGAGAGGTAAGTACATGGCAGAGCAGACCCCCACCCAGCGCAAGGCCGCAGCCAAGAAGGCAGCCGCCACCCGCAAGCGCAACGCCGCGACCAGCGGTGCGAAGAGCACCCGTTCGGCCGCCAAGGCCACGCGCACGACCGCTCAGAGAAGCACACGCAACACCCGCCGCAGCACCTCGAGTGCCGCCAAGCGGACTGCGACCACCGCCCAGCGCACCAGCAAGACCGGTGCCGAGGCTGGTGTCCTGAGCGTCGAGGCTCTGGCGATCAACGCCGAGCGTGCCGTGCTGATCCCCGTCGGTGTCGCCCTGACCGCGCGTGACAACGTGGTCGAGGCCGTGGCTCCGTACACGAGCCGCGACACCGCCGAGAAGGAGTTCACCAAGCTCCAGAAGCAGGTGACCACCGACCTCAAGAAGTACGAGCGTCGTGGCAACACCGCGCGGAACCGCGTCCGCCGCGAGGCCAAGCGCACCCGCACCCGCGTCGAGCGTGAGCTGCGTCAGCGCCGCAACCAGGCCACCCGCCTGGTCAAGCGCAACCGCCGCGAGGCCGAGAAGCAGGTCAAGGCCGTCCGTCGCGACGTCGAGGCCCAGGTCAAGACGACCCGGTCCGAGGTCGAGTCGCAGATCGGCAAGGTCTCCGATCAGGTGACCGCGACGCTGTCGTAAGCGCGATTTACCGACCGATTACCGCACGGACGCGGAATCGGTCGCAGCACTTCCCCCCGGCCGGCTGGAGAGACCGGTCCGGGGTGAGGCTGCCGACCTCATAACCGTCGGCAGTAGCAGTATCTCTCCTCCCTCAGCCGGCGGCGTCCTTTGTGGCGCCGTCGGTTTTTTTCTGGGTCAGCGCAGGTTCGATCATGGCCGTGGCCACGGCCAGCACCACGCCCTTGGGCGTGTCGGGCCGGTCGATCCACCACAGCGCCAGGCCGGCAAGCCCGCTGGTCAGCATCTCGGCCATCGGCTCGACCTGCGCCGGATCCAGGTCTGGCCGGCGTTCGGCCACAAACGCGGCCAGCACCTTCCGCGCCGTGACGCTGACCTCGGCCCGCACCGCTCGGATCTCCTCGTCGCCGGAGTGGTCGCGGAACAGCATCAGCCACGCATGCGAGTTCTCGCGCACGTAATCGAGCCATAGCTCGAGGATCGCTCCGGCGCTCCGCGCTTCGGCACCTGTGACGAAGCTCGGCAGGTCGGCCTCGTGCTTTCGCAGCAGCGCCAGGTAGAGCCCCTTCTTCGAGTCGAAGTGGCGGTAGACGATCGGCTTGGTCACACCGGCCTCGCGCGCGATGTCCTCGATCCGTGCCGCGTCGTAGCCGCGGTGCGCGAACTCGGCGCCGCCCGCGCGCAGGACCAGCGCTCGCCGCTCGTGACGCGCCAGACGTGGGGTGGGGCTTGCAGGGGTTGCCACCGATGGTAAGTTACCAAGCGGTAACACAGGAAACCGAGAGGAGACCGCTATGCCCGGCAGCGTTCACGACCCCGTGTCCCGCGTCAGCTACGAGTTCATCCCCGAGGGCGACAACCTGACCGTCGAGACGTGGATGGAGCCCGGCGGCGGCCTTCCGCCCCACGAGCATCCGCAGCAGACCGAGGTCTGGTACGCGATCGACGGCAAGGTCGAGTTTCGCCTCGGAAAGGAGAAGCGGCTGATCGGTCCCGAGGACGGCGAGATGCTTGTGCCGCCCAACACGGTCCACGGCGTCAAGGCGGTGGAGGACCGCACCGTGCACCTGGGCTGCCGCGTGACCCCCGCGCTCGGGCTGCAGAGCTTCCTCGAGGAGAGCGCAGCCGCGGCCCGCGACGGCCTCTTCATGAAGGGCGGGATCCCGAAGGGGCTGAAGGGCGCACGGTGGGCCGCGGACTTCCTGGACCGCTACGGCGAGGAGACGGTCATGGTCTTCCCGCCGAAGTTCGTCCAGACCGCCACGAGGGCCCTGTTCCGGAGCCGGGGTAGCGGCAGGCCCTCTGCGACAATGGGGAGCGATGCCCACTGACCAGCAGATCACCGACGCCCTCCGGAAGGTCATCGACCCCGAGCTGCGCAAGGACATCGTCGAGCTCGGCATGGTCCGCTCGATCGAGCAGGGTGCGGGCGGCAGCGTGCACGTCCGCGTCTCGCTGACCACGGCCGGCTGCCCGATCCGCTCGCACTTCATCACCGCGGTGCAGGAGAACGTGGGTGCCGTCGAGGGCATCACCGCCGTGACGGTGGACTTCGACGTGCTCTCCGACGGCGAGAAGCAGAACCTCCAGCAGCGCCTGGGCCGCCAGGGTGGCCTGCCCCAGGGAGCGCTTGCGCGCGTCAGGAACGTGATCTGCGTGGGCTCGGGCAAGGGCGGTGTGGGCAAGTCCACCGTGACCGCCAACCTGGCCGCCGCCCTGCAGGCCCAGGGCAAGACCGCCGCCGTCATGGACGCCGACGTATGGGGCTACTCGATCCCGCGCATGCTGGGCGTGCACGGCCGGCCCAAGGTCACCGCCGAGCGCAAGATCGTCCCGCTGGTGGGCGCGGGCGGGGTCCGCGCCATCTCGATCGAGTTCTTCCTGGACCGCGAGGACCAGGCCATCACCTGGCGCGGGCCGATGCTGCACAAGGCCATCCGCCAGTTCCTCGAGGACGTGGACTGGGGCGAGCTGGACTACCTGCTGATCGACCTGCCGCCGGGCACCGGCGACGTGTCCATGACGCTGGCCCAGCTGTTGCCGCAGTCGAAGTTCCTGATCGTGACCACGCCCCAGCCGGCGGCGCAGAAAGTGGCCAAGCGCGCCGCCGACACGGCCCTGCGCTACGACCTGGAGATCGCCGGCGTGGTGGAGAACATGTCGGGCTTCACCACCCCGGCCGGCGAGCGCCTGACCATCTTCGGCGAGGGTGGCGGCCAGGAGCTGGCCGACGAGTTGGAGGTGCCGTTGCTGGGGAAGGTCCCCCTGGATGAGGCCCTGCGCGTGGGTGCCGACGAGGGCAGCCCGCTGGTGCTCGACGATCCCGACGCCCCCGGCGCCCAGGCGATGCTGCACACCGCCCGCGGCCTGATCGCCGTGACGCCGCAGGTGGACCCGGTGTTCCAGGCCCCGTCGGGCCCCGCGTTGGAGGGTGTGCCTGAAGTCACCGGCACGGCCCTCCCGATGGCCAACTAGGGGGCGCCGGCCCCGTCCTTGAAGTACGCCGCGTTCACGTCGGTGAACTTCGACCACTCATCCGGCAGCTGATCCTCTGCGAAGCAGGCGTCCACGGGGCACGCCTCCACGCAGGCGTCGCAGTCGATGCACTCCTCCGGGTCGATGAACAGCTGCTCGACGTTGTCGTAGTCGGGCTCGTCCGGGGTGGGGTGGATGCAGTCGACCGGGCATACCTCCACGCACGAGTTGTCCTTCTGGCCGATGCACGGCTCGGCGATGACGTAAGCCATGAAGTTTCCTTGCGAGATCGGGTTCCGGCGCCGTTAGTCTCGGCGACGCGTGATTCTACTGACCGGAGCCACGGGGACGATCGGCCGCGCGGTGCTCCGGCGGCTGACCGACGTCGGGTCCGAGCCGGTGCGCTGCCTGGTGCGCGATCCGCGCCGGCTCGGACCGGACCGGGTGCGGGTGCAGCTGGCGCTGGGCGACCTGGCCGATCCGGGCAGCTTCCGCAACGCCCTCCGCGGGGTACACACGGTGATACACCTGGGCGCGTCGATCCGCGACCAGCCCGCGGGCTCGCTGGAGGCGCTCAACGGGCTGGCATCGGTGCGCCTGGTGCGCGCGGCCGAGCGCGCCGGCGCGTCGCGCTTCGTCTTCTTCTCGGCCATGGGGGCCACCGCCCAGTCGGCCGCGCGGTTCATGCGCAGCAAGGCCAAGGCGGCCGCGGCTGTGGCCGCCAGCGACCTCCAGACCACCGTGTTCGCCCCATCCATCGTCTACACGCCGGGCGACCCTTGGCTGTCGCTGCTCGAGCGCCTGTCGCTGCTCCCCGCGATGCCGGTGTCCGGCGCCGGCCGCGCTGTCTACCAGCCGATCTGGGCCGAGGACGTGGCCGACTGCGTGCGGGCGGCGCTGGACCGCCCGGGCGGCGATGGCCACCGCGAGTTCGCGCTGGCCGGTCCGCAGTCCCTGTCCTACGACGACATCGTGCGCACGGCGCTGCGCCCGCTCGGGCGCTCGCGCCCGCTGGTGCACGTGCCGCTGCCCGTGGTGCGGGCGGTGCTGGCCGGGGGCGAACGGGTGATGGGCCCAGCGGTGCCCGCGACCTGGGAGGAGGCGAAGCTGATGGAGGAGTCCATGACCACCGCGCGGGGAACCGCTGACGCCGAGGCGCTGGGCGTGACGCCGCTGCGGATGAGCGCAGTACTGGGCGCCCCCTAGGCGGGGGCCGGTTCCGGTCCGCCGACGTACGCCACCATCCGGTTGGTCAGCGCGGTCAGCTGGGTCAGGCTGGGCTGCTGGGGCCGCACCGGCCGCGCCAGCAGGTGCGCGATGCCCTTCACCACGCCGGGGGCCACCCGTTCCACGATCCCGTAGGCAACGGTGGACGCGTCGCGCACCAGCTCCGGCTCCACGCTCCACAGCACCTCGAAGCGCCGCTCGAGGTCGGGTTGGTCGTCCTGGCCCGGTCGCTCCCAGGCGCTCAGCACCGCGCCGAACGCAGGCGCGTCATACACCAGCGACCACTCGCGCCCGATCGGCTCGGAGTTGTCGATCGGGGCCTCCACCGGGGCGCCCTCGGGCTCGGCCAGCGCCTCGAAATCGGCCAGGACGAACGCGCACTCGGCCGAGGCGGCCAGGTCGCGCCAGCGCGCCTCGGCCGCACGGTAGAAGTGCTCGCGTTGAAAGCTTCCAAAGAGCATGGCGGGCCGCGAATTGGACGAGCACTCGTCCTCGATGGCGTGGCTGATCGAGATCAGCGTGGACTTCGGCAGGGTGTAGGTCTTCAGGTCGGGTCGCCGCCGGCGCAGCCCCGAGTAGATCGAGTCGTCCTCGATCACCGGGCGCTCGCCTCGCGCGGCACGCTTGGCGTTCTCCACGGCCGCCTTCAGCTCCAGCCCCGACTCGCGATCGCGCATGACCTGGTTGATCAGCTCGACATCCAGGTGTGAGTAGCGGCGATGGCCGCTCGGGAGCCGTTTGGGGGTCGGGAACCCGTGGCGCTGTTCCCACATCCTGAGCGTTGCGGCCTCGACCCCCGTCTGACTGGTGACGTCGCGGATGGTCAGACCGTCGGCGCTCACGCGGCGGCGGTCAACTCAGAGCGGGCCTTGGCCAGGCCGAGCCGGACGCGGCTCTTGGCCGTGCCCAGAGGCACCCCGGCGGCCGTGGCTATCTCACGTGCGGTCAGCCCCTTGCCGAAAGCCAGCAGGACGGCCTCGCGCTGGTCGCCCGGGAGCTTGTCCAGCGCGCCCAGGACCCGGCGGCTGCTGTCCCGCCGGACCACCGGCTCAGCCGCGTCCTCCCCGCGCACCGACTCGGGGCGGATCTGGGCCTTGACGCGGTCGACAGCGGACTCGCGCGCCACGCGGGTGCGCCAGCGGTCGAGTGCGCGGCTGCGGGCCATCATCGTCAGGTAGCTGCCCAGGCTGCCGCGAGCGGGGTCGAACCCGGCGGGCTTGCGCCAAAGCGCCATGAACACATCGTGCACCACGTCCTCGGAGGCGGCGGTGTCGCGCAGCACGCGGTTGGCGGAAGCCAGCATCGCCGGGGCATGTTCGTGGTACGCACGGTCGAACTGCTTGGGGTCACGGAGGTCGGTCATCGGAGTCCCTTGTCCCGTTGAGTAATTTCTCAACAGAGTGTAGAGGTATTTCTCCCAATGGTCCATAGAACGACGAAGGCCCGGCGCATGGCCGGGCCTCCAGAGCCGCCAACGGAGAGGTCCGTTGACGTGCCTGGGAAGGGCACGATGTCCTTCCCCAGGCGCAGGCTCTCCTAGCGAGAGCTCCGCTCTCGCTACATCATCCCTCCCATGTCGGGCATGCCGCCGCCGGGCATTCCGCCGCCGCCGTCCTTGTCCTCGATCTCGGCCACGATGGCCTCGGTCGTGAGGATGTTCTTGGCGATGGAGGCCGCGTTCTGCAGGGCAGAGCGCGTGACCATGGCCGGCTCGATCACGCCGGCCGCGACCAGGTCCACGATCTCGCCCGTCTCGGCGTTCAGGCCGTGGCCCTTCTTCGCCTTGCGGACGTCGTTGACCACCACGGAGCCCTCGAGCCCCGCGTTCTCGGCGAGCTGACGGGCAGGCTCCTCCAGAGCACGCAGGATGATGCGTGCGCCGGTCTGCTCGTCGCCCTCGAGGGCGTCGACCTTGACCGCGTTGACCGAACGGAGCAGCGCCACGCCGCCACCGGTCACGATGCCCTCCTCGAGGGCGGCGCGGGTGGCCTGCAGCGCGTCCTCGACGCGGTGCTTCTTCTCCTTGAGCTCGGTCTCGGTGGCAGCGCCGACCTTGACCACCGCAACACCGCCGGCCAGCTTGGCCAGGCGCTCCTGCAGCTTCTCGCGGTCGAAGTCGGAGTCCGTGGAGTCGACCTCGTTCTTGATCTGGTTGATCCGGCCCTTGATGGCGTCCGAATCGCCCGACCCGTCGACGATGGTGGTCGAGTCCTTGTCGACCACGACGCGGCGGGCACGGCCGAGCTGGGTCAGCTGGGTGTTCTCCAGCTTGAGGCCCATCTCCTCGGTGATCACCTCGGCGCCCGTGAGGATCGCGATGTCCTCGAGCATGCGCTTGCGGCGATCGCCGAAGCCCGGCGCCTTGACCGCCACACCTGTGAAGGTGCCGCGGAGCTTGTTGACCACCAGGGTCGCCAGGGCCTCGCCCTCGACGTCCTCGGCGATGATCAGGATCGGCTTGCCGGCCTGGATGACCTGCTCCAGCACGGGCAGCACGTCGCGGACGGAGCCGATCTTCTGGTTGGCGATGAGGATGTACGGATCCTCGAGCGTCGCCTCCATGCGGTCCTGGTCGGTGACCATGTAGGGCGAGATGTAGCCCTTGTCGAACTGCATGCCCTCGGTGAACTCGAGGTCCATGCCGAACGTCTGGCCCTCCTCGACGTTGACGACGCCGTCCTTGCCGACCTTGTCGATGGCGTCGGCGATCACGTCGCCGATCTCATCGTCGGCGGCCGAGATGGCGGCCACGCGGGCGATCTGTTCCTTGCCCGAGATCTCCGTGGACTGCTTGCCGATCTCCTCGACGACCTGCTCCACGGCCTTCTCGATGCCGCGGCGCAGCCCCAGCGGGTTGGCGCCGGCGGCCACGTTCTGCAGGCCCGAGCGCACGATCTGCTGGGCCAGCACGGTGGCGGTGGTGGTGCCGTCGCCGGCCACGTCGTTGGTGGCAGTGGCCACCTCACGCACCAGCTGGGCGCCCTGGTTCTGGAAGACGTCCTCGACCTCGATCTCGCGAGCGATGGTCACGCCGTCGTTGGTGATGGTGGGGGCGCCGAACTTCTTGTCCAGCACCACGTAGCGGCCCTTGGGGCCAAGGGTGACCTTGACCGCGTTGGCTACCGCGTCGACACCCTCTTGGAGGGCCTGTCGGGCCTCCTGGGCGTACTTCAGCTCTTTGTGAGCCATGTAGTTCTCCTCTTCCTAGGAAGTTGGGGTCAGGCGACCTTGGCCAGGACGTCCGACTCGCGCAGCACGAGCAGGTCATCGCCCTCGACGTTGATCTCGGTGCCGCCGTACTTGGAGTACAGGACCTCGTCGCCCTTGGCGACGTCCAGCGGCTGGCGCTTGCCGTCATCGTTCAGTGCGCCGTCGCCCACTGCCAGGACCTTGCCGCGCTGCGGCTTCTCCTTGGCGGTGTCGGGCAGCACGATGCCGGAGGCGGTCGTCTCCTCCTCTTCGATTGCCTGGACGATCAATCGATCGCCCAAGGGCTTGAGCTTCAATGCCATGCGTGTTCCTCCGTCTAAACGGGTTGGCGGGGACTTGGTTGGCACTCTAACAGCGAGAGTGCCAAATCCCGTTGCGACCGTGTGACGGAGCTAATTCTGAGCTGGGCCGGGCTGCATGCGCTCTGCCACGGCCGGCGGGCGGTCCGAGATCTGGCTGAAGCGGACCACGGTGACCACGTCGTCCTCGGCCACCTTGCGGCCGTAGATCTGCTCGAGGAAGTGGACGGTCTCGTCCAGGCGGCGGAATTCGGGGTTGTCGTGCTCGATGTCGCGCGGCGAGAGCTCGGTGACGCGTTTGACCTCAACCGCGTCGATCACCGCCTCGAAGATGCGTTCGCGCGGGGAGTGCTGGAACCCGACGGTGACCAGCACCACCTCGCCCTTGCGGTACTTGTTGGCCTTGTCACCAAGCCTGATGGTGGCGGTCTTGCGCCCCCGTTTGAGCTGGTCGACGAAGACCGGCGAGTAGAAGTTCAGGACGAACACGAAGTCGGGAGACTACTTCGCAACCGCTTCGAGCGCCTTCGCGGCCATGCCCGCCTCGCCCTTGTAGGACAGCGCCCGGGGGGCCTCCTCGAGCGGCATCCAGCCGGCGTCGACCACCTCGTCATCGTGGTTTGCGGTGTCGCCCGAGACGTACTCGAACACGAAGAAGGTCACGGTCTTGAGTACGCGCTCGCCGGCCAGCATGTACCAGTAGCGCACGTCACCGAGCTTGCCCTTCGGCTCGGCCACCAGCCCGGTCTCCTCGCGCACCTCGCGGGTGGCGGCCTGCTCCAGGCTCTCGCCCGGGTCGGGGTGGCCCTTGGGCAGCGCGTTGACCCCGGCGCGCGGTTGGACGTAGGCAATCTCTCGCCGTTCCGCGGGACCTCTGAGAACTACTCCTCCGGCCGAGAACTCTCGCCTCACGCGCCGCCCTCGACCAGCGGCACGAAGCGCACCGGCGCCACGCTCTCCAGGGTGCCGTCGCGCATGACGGCCAGGTGCTCCTCGCCGTCGCGGTCCAGCGGACACACCAGCGGGGCGCCGGGAGCGAGCTGGTCGACCAGCGCCGCGGGGGGCTCGGCCCCGGCGGCGGACGCCGTGACGCAGATGGCGTCGAAAGGGGCGCGGTCGGGCACGCCGGCGCAGCCGTCGCCGATGCGCAGCTCCACGTTGCGGATGCTCAGGGCCGACAGCGCCTCGCCCGCCTCGGCCGACAGCGCCGGCAGGCGCTCGACGCTGACCACGTGGGCGCACAGATGGGCCAGCACGGCAGCGCCGTAGCCGGAGCCGGTGCCCACCTCGAGCACTCGCTCCGGGCCCTCCAGCGTCAGCAGCTCGCTCATCCGGGCCACTATCCAGGGCTGCGAGATGGTCTGGCCGTGGCCGATGGCCAGCGCCCCGTCGCGGTAGGCCCGGTCGATCGTCTGCGCCGGCACGAATCGCTCGCGTGGAACGGTGGCCATGGCCCGCAGCACGCGCTGGTCGCGGATGCCGCGGCGGCGCAGCTGGCGGTCCACCATCCGGGCCCGCCGCAGCGGGAAGTCGGCGTCAGTGGATGTAGTTCCGAAGCCTGTCGGGCTCATGCACCGTGACCTTTCCCCGTCCGAGGCGAACGACACCTTCCCGTTCCAGGCTGGCCAAAAAGCGGCTGGCGCTCTCGCGCGAGGTGCCGGCCAGCTGGGCGATCTCGGCCTGGGTGGCGCGCACGACGATATCGCCGGCCTCCTCCTGGTCGCCCTCCTTCTGGCGCGCCACGACCTGGCCCAGCAAGGTCCCGGCGACGCGGCCGGAGACGGTCTGAAACGACTGCTGCAGCAGACGCTCGTTGGCATCGCGCAGCCGGTCGGCCAGCCCGGCGCACATCTTGAAGGCGATCTGCGGGCTGGTGCGCATCACGCGCTGGATGTCGGACGACAGCAGCGCCACCACCGTGGTGTCCTCCAGCGTCTCGGCGGTGGCCGAGCGTGTCTCACCGCCGAACATGGCCAGCTCGCCGAAGAAGGCGCCGGTGCGGAACTCGGCCAGCGTCAGGCTGCGGCCCGAGTCGCCCGCATGGTCGCGGCGGATGATCACCGCGCCGCTGCGCACCACGTAGCACGTGTCGCCAACATCGCCCTCGCGGAACAGGATCTCGCCGCGCTCGAAGCTCCGCGGCACGGCAACGCTGGCGATCTCGGCGAGCTCGCGTTCCTCGAGGTCGGCAAAGACGTCGACGCTGGCGAGGAGCGGTGCCGTGTCCTCCCCCGTCTGCATAAGCCGATCATAGGCCTGACCCGGTGCCGCAGGTGCGACACGAATCCGGCTTCCGTGCCACCATGGCGCGCGATGAGGGTCTGGCTCAGCCTCGCGGTGGTCGTGGGCGCGCTCGCAGCGCCGGCGGCGTCGGCGGCGGCATCGCCCCACCTGTGGGCGACGATCAACCACTGCGACGTGGCCCGTTCGTCCGTGGGCATCCGCGCCAGCATGCCGGGCAACCCCCCTGGGCGGGGGGCAGGCGGCACTGCCCAGCGCATGTACATGCGCTTCTCGGCCCAGTACCGCAACTCCGCCGGCCGCTACGTGGAGACCGGCTCCAGCACCCGCTGGATCAAGGTGGGCACAGCCCGAACGCGCTCTGTCCAGTCGGGTTACAACTTCGTGTTCGCGCCGCCGCCCGCCGGCACCGCGTTCAACTTCCGCGGGACCGTGGACTACCGCTGGACCGCCAAGAAGGGCAAGCGCTGGCGCCTGGTACGCACCGCCAAACGCGTCACGCGCTCCGGCGTGAAGGGCGTGGAGGGCGGCGTGCCGGCCGGAGCGTCCGCGGCCGGTTGCACGATCAGCCGCTAGACCACTAGGACCCCCCATTGCGGGGGGCAGGCAGCGCCGCGTCGCGCCGGCGCCGCCGCGCGCTGCGCGCCGCCAGCCAGGCCAGCGCGGCCAGGATGCCGATCGGGATGGCCACGCCCAGGGCACGCACCAGCAGCTCGACCGAGTTCGACAACGATGCCAGGGCGTCATCGAGGGCACTGCCCAGCCCGTCCCCGTCGCCGCCCGTGGCGCCACCGTCGTCGCGCGATCCCAGCGTGAGCGAGATGCCCGCGTAGTCGGTGCGCACGCGCAGGTCGCGCAGCCGGCTACGTAGCGCCGACACCTGGCTGGCGTTCAGCTCCAGCTGGCGCCGTAGCGACTCCGTCTGGGTGTCGCTGCCGGAGCGCTCCAGGCGGCGCAGCAGGCTACGCCGCTCCGCGCGGGCCGACTGCAGCCGGTCGGCGGCCGACACGTAGCCCGCGGTCACGTCCTGGCCGGCCTGGCTCTGCGAGCGCACCGTGCCCAGCCGGCCCAGGTCACGCAGCGCGGCGCGCAGGTCCGCGGCCGGCACGCGCAGCTCATAGGTGCCGCCGTGCTCGTCCTCGCCCGTCCCGAGCGACGAGCTGAGCACGTAGCCGCGGTATCGCTCGGTGGTGTCCACGATGCCCTGCGCGACCCGCTCCAGCCGGTCCTCCGGGGCCTGGAGCGACATCCGGGCAGAGCGCTCGATGCGGCGCTCGCGGCCGGGGGCGAAGTCCTGGTCGGCCGGGGGCGGGACCGGCGATGGGGCCACCGACTGCGGAGCCTGCTCGGCGCCGGCGCCGGCGCCGCTCTCGCTGTCGCGGCTGGTGTCGTTGTTCTGCTTGAGGCCCGGGGCGGCCTGTTCATCGGCGCGGTTCAGCCCCACCACGCTCATCGCCACCAGCACGCACGTGGCCACGGCCAGCGCGGGCATGAGCTTGCGCCGTGATACCCCATTGCGGGGCACAAGTGGCAGGGAGAAGCGGCGCTCGCGCGGGAACCCGGCGTCCACGCGCTCGCGCAGCTCTTCCTTGAAGCCGGGCCTGGCCCGGGGCGCCTCGGCCGCCAAGGCAACCGCCAGGTCGCGCTCGAAGCCTTCGTCAACGCTGGTCATGGCAGACCTCCCGTAGCTTGGTCATGGTCCGGTTCAGGCGGGTCGAGGTGTTGGACTCCGAGATGCCGATCACGCGCGCGATCTCGACGTTGCTCAGCCCGGCCATGTACTTCAACGCCACCAGCTCGCGCTCGCGGGGCTCGAGCGAGTCCAGTGCGGCGCGAACGGTCTCGCGGCGCAGGGCGGTCTCGGCCAGGTCGTCCGCCGGCTGCGCCGCCAGGTCCTCGGGCTCGGTGGCCATGCGCGCGTGGCGGCCCCGCCGGCGCAGCTCGTCCAGCGCGGCGTTGCGGGCGATCCCGAACAGCCACGCCTCCGCGCTGCCGCGCCGCGGCCTGTAGCTGCGCCGCTTGCGGTAGGCGCGCTCGAATGCCTGCGCCGTCACGTCCTCGGCGGCGGCCCGGTCGCGCAGCATGGACTGCACGTACGCGTACACGCGGTCGAAGGTGCGCTCATACAGGTCGCCGAACGACTCGGCCGCGGTGTCGGTGCTCAGGGCCGCCAACGGCTTGATTGTGGCCTGGTTCACATGCCCACTACGAGCGGGCACGCGATCCGTCACACGGAATCGAACAGGCGCGGGTCGTTGGTGATCACGGCGTCGACTCCCAGCTCCTCCAGGCGCCGGATCTGCTCGGCGTCGTCCACGGTCCACACGTAGAGCTGGCCGCCGGCCGCGTGCACCTCGCGCACCAGTCGCCTGCTGACCAGCAGCCGGTGGGCCATCAGCGCCTCGCACTCCCCGGCGCGCAGGGCGCGGGCCGCCTTCCGCGGCAGGCCGCTGCGCCACCACTGCACGATCGCGTAGGCGGGCAGCATCAGGGCGTAGTTCTTCGTGTAGTCGCGCCGGACGTTGGGCACCGACCAGCCGCGCCGGATGTGGGGCGCGACGTCTCCCACCACGGCCAGGCTGGCCGGATGGGTGGAGCTGATCAGGGCACGTCCGTCCAGGTCGCGCTCTGTCAGCGCGCGCACCACCTGTTCCTCGTAGCCGGGCAGCTTCAGGTCCACGTCCAGCTCCACGTCGGCGTAGTCGGCACCCGCCAGGTGGTCCAGGCCCTGCTCCAGCGTCAGCGGCTCGCGCGCCGCGGCGTCCTCGTAGTCGTGCGCCAGCACCAGCGGCCCGTCCGGGTGCGGGACGGGCAGCACGTCGAACTCGATCATGTCCACGCCGTGGGCCAGCGCCGCCTCGAAGCTGGCGGTGGTGTTGCCGGGCGCCACGTGGTCGGCGCCCTTGTGTCCGACCCTGAGCATCAGTGCTGACAACCCGGGCACCAGAAGGTGGTGCGGTTGTCGTCGCCCTGGCCGCGTGCCCTCACGAGCGTTCCGCAGCGCCGGCACGGTCGGCCCGCTCGCTCGTAGACCCAGGGCGTGCCGGGGCGACCTCGCTCGGCGGCCTCGGCCATCAATGGGCGGACGGTCCGCACCAGCAGCAGCAGCTCTTCGTCGCCGACCTCGGACACCGGCTTCCACGGGTCGAGCCCGGCCAGGAAGCACGACTCGGCCTTCCAGATGTTGCCGATGCCGGCCAGGTTGCGCTGGTCCAGCAGGGCCTCGCCGATACCGCGGGTGCGGTCGTCCTCACGCACTCGGGTGAGGAACTTGCGCTGGTCGAACTCCGGCGCCAGCACGTCGGGGCCAAGGCCGGCCAGGTGGGGGTCGAAGCGGGTGCGCGAGTCGGTGGTCAGCTCCAGCACCGGGCCGTCGAACTGCACGACCTCGTGCTCGTCGGTGCGGATGACGAGCCACGCCCTGCGGCGCGCGCGGCGCCAGCGCTCGCCGTGGCGGTAGATGCCCCACTTGCCGGTCATGCGCAGATGCGAGTGCAGCGTCAGGTCACCCTCGAAGCGGATGAACAGGTGTTTGCCGTGGGCGTCCACCGACCGCACGCCGCGCTCGGCCAGCTTCTGGCTCCAGCGCTCGCCCCGGGTACGCGGGTGCGGGGTCTCGATCGACCGGATCTCCCGGCCCGTCAGCGCGCCGCCTACCCGTCGGGCGGCGTGGTGGATCGTGTCCCCTTCGGGCATGCGGCTGATCCTATGCCCCGGCGGAGGGCGCTTCGGGCTACTCTGGGGGCAGGGAGGCGCCGGATCTCGACCGAAGAGACCGAATGCGCCGCGCAGCAGTCCTTATCGCAACCACCGCATCACTTCTCCTGGCGCCGCCCGTGCGGGCAGAGTCGTGGGAGCTCGAGGGGCCGCAGTGGGTGCAGCTGAACGAGTGCGCGGGCACCACCGTGGGCGTACGCGCCAGCCAGCCGGGTGACTCGTTCGGGCGGCCGATGTTCACGCGTTTCACGTATCAGTGGCAGAACGCCGCGGGCGCCTGGCTACCCGTGGCGGGCGCGGGCTCGCCCTGGCTCGCTGCCGGCCCTGGGCCGTGGCTGAATCGCGAGACCGGCTGGACGCAGTCCTTCGCCTCCGGGGCCGGGACGCGTGTGCGCGGCGTGGTGGAGATGCAGTGGCGCGCGGTCTCCGGCGCGGGCCAGACCAGCCGGACTCTGGTCACGCCCGGTTCGTGCCTTTTGCGCTGAGTAGTCGCCAGCGGATAGCGTCGCAACACACGCCCCGACGGAGGAGGAGAGCATGGCCGACAGCGTCTACCGGGTCACCGAGGTGATCGGGCTGAGCAGCGAGGGATGGGCCGAGGCAGCGCGCAACGCGGTCGAGGCCGCGGGCAAGACCGTGCGCGACCTGCGCGTAGCCGAGGTGGTGCGCCAGGACGTCACGATCGAGAACGGCTCGCTCGTGAACTACCGCGTACGCCTGGCGATCTCGTTCAAGTACGAGTCAGGCGAGTAGATGCCGCGCATCCGCGCCGCCGGTCTGGACGACGTCGGCGCGGTGCTGGCGGTGTGGGAGGCCGCGCGCAGCGCGGGGGCCGATCGGGCCGACGCCCGCGAGGAGGTCGAGCTGCTGCTCGATCGCAGCCCGGACGGACTGCTGGTCGCCGAGGACGACGGCCGGATCGTGGGCACCGTGATCGCCGTCTGGGACGGCTGGCGCGGGGCGATCGCCCGCCTGTGCGTTCTGCCGGCACACCGGCGACAGGGCATCGGCCGGGCGCTCGTCGACGCTGGCGAGGCGGGGCTACGGGACCAAGGTGCCCGCCGGATCAACATCCTGGTCTACGGCGACGACGACGGCGCCGCGGACCTCTGGACCGCGCGCGGATACGTGACGAACTCGCGCATAGCGCGCTACTGGCTCGACCTCCACTAGCCGACGTCGGCGCCGGCCGGCGTCAGCGCGTCGTTCACGAACGGCGCGCAGCTGCCCTGGGAGTCGCGCACCGCGTCGCCGCGGCCGAACACCGCGCCCGCGCCACGCAGCAGGGAGCAGGTCACGCGCTCGCCCATCGTCGGCGAGACGTTGAAGAAGTAGTTGTCGTTGTCCAGCGGCGACACCTCGTCGCCGCGCTGGTTGAAGAACGTGCGCCGCACCGGCTCGGGGTAAGCCTCGTATGGGGCGATCAGGTAGCCCAGCTGGTCGCCGGCCAGGCCCGCGGTCATGTACCCGCGGGCGTTGACCAGGTCGCGCACCTTCAGCGGGATCTGCGGGTACGCCTCGCCGGGCATCGTTGACAGCAGCACGTCGCCGATGCGCGCGCTGCCGGTGATCGTGCCCAGCACGTTGCCCGCCAGCCACGGCGGCGTGACCGCCCGGTTGATGTCTGCGCCGGCGCCCTGGCCGGCCACGTTCAGGCCCAGGATCGGGGCGTTGGTCACGGCGTCCTGCACCAGGTAGGACCGCGCGTCCACCAGCGCGGAGCCGCCCAGCGGCTTGGCGGCCACGGCGGCGTCCTCGGCGCGCTCGACCACGCGTTCGGCGTACGCGTCGATCGAGCACAGGTCACGAGCGGGACCGGCCGCCGGCAGCGGCGCGGCGGGGCAGCCGCGGTCGGCGGGCTGGGTGCGGCCGAGCGTGCCCACCATCGTCATCGCCTCGCCCCCGAACCGCTTCTCGAGCGCCGGCCCGGCCGACGACAACCAGTCGCCCGACACCTTGCGGTTCGAGCTGCCCAGCACAGTGGGGTGGGCCGAGAAGTTGAGCAGCGTCGCGAACGGCCGCCCGGCGGCGGTCCGTGCCTGTAGTACCCGCACGTCGGAGTCCACCACGGAGTTGGAGGCGTCGTAGTCGAACTGGTTGGACAGGAGGTCCCGGCCAGGCGCGGCGCCGTAGTAGAGCGTTCCGGGCCGCATGGTGCGAAAGGCCTCGATGATCGCCTCGACGGTGCGGTCGGCGATCATCTGCCTGTACCCCACGGGCACACCGCCCCACACGCCCATCGTGTCCGGGCCTGCGTGCGTGTGGTCGGACTGAACCACCGTGGCGCCCGCGCTCAGCGCGCCTCCGGTCGCCGCCTGGACCCGCTTGCGCATGTCCACGAGGCCGTAGGGGCCGTCCTTGGTGGCTGCGAACCAGCCCTGGGTCTCGATGTCGGCCACCGCCATCGGCCGCTTGCCGTCGGACACGGCGATGGCCCGCACCTTGATCCCGGGGCCCAGGATGCCGTCCGCGGTGCGGCCGGTCAGGACCGGGCCGGAGCCGAACCCGTAGCCACCCAGGTACACGGGCTGGCCGCCGAACGTGCCGTTGGCGCCGGGGTTGATCGAGCGCACCGCCACGCCGACGGTGTAGCCCGCGCCGGCGCCGCCCCGCTGCGCCCCGGGCAGACAGCGCCGCAGGTCACGCCGCAGCGACCTGCCCTCGGCGTCGTAGCGCACCGTCTTGCCCTTGCCCACGTCGCGCGCCTTGCGCCGGCCGTCGTAGAGGGCGAACACCTGCACGCGTGAGCTGTCGCAGCCCTTCTTCGCCGCACCGATCACCTTCCGCCCGCGTGCGAGCAGCGCGAGCCGCAGCGTCCGCCGGGTTCCCTTGCGGACCTTCAGCGTCCGCCGCCGGGTCAGGCGCACGATCCGGCGCTTGCCGCCCGGGGTGGTCACAACGCGGCCGCCCAGGCGCACGAACCCGCGCTTGGTCGACGACACGCGCACGCGGATGCGCTTGGACGTGGCGACGGCGTTCTGCGTCTGCGTCAGCACCTGGACGCGGACGGGCGACGGCTTGGCCTTCGCGGCGTGCGCGGCCGGCGTGAACACGGCGGCGATCACCGCCGCCAGCACGCACGTGCACGCTCGCCTGCCCACGCGGCAATCGTCCCAGATCGTCAGGCGCTGAGCGTCAGCTTGCGCGGGCCCAGCCGGAAGCCCGCGTCGATCAGCGCCTGCTCGAACTGCGAGCCCACCACCGGCTGGCCGTCGAAGCGCTCCACCGCCAGGCGCTTGATCCGGCCGCGGCGCACGTGCTCGGCCAGCGCCTCCAGCGCCGTGGGCAGCCACTCGCCCTCGAGCGGGTCACGCAAGGCCAGCAGCCCCTTGCCGCCCTTCTCCACGTAGAGCGCGGGGTCGGCGTCCAGCGTGACCAGGTGGGCGCCGCGCACCCGCCGCGGCCGCGAGGGCTCGCCGTCGCGCTTCGGCCACGGCAGCTGGGCACCGTACGGGTTGGCGGGGTCGGTGGCGGCCAGCACCAGTGGCCCCGCGGGCTCATCCGAGCGCAGCCCGCGCAGGCGCTCGATGGCCGCCGGCAGCGCGAACTGGGCGCCGCCGAGGCCCTCGACGAAATAGCCGCGGCGTGCGGTGCCCAGGGTCTCGAGGTTGGCCAGCTCGCCGTACAGCGAGGAGAAGCCGCCCGCGATGCCCTCGGCCAGCACGGTCTCGCGAGTGACGATGCCATAGCGCTCCAGCATCAGCTCGGAGATGGCACGCATGCGCGCGGAATGCTCGGGCGCCCCGGTGAACAGCCGGTCGGTGAGTGACCAGCGTCCCTGCACCTGTGGCGTGCCGGGACGCCGGCGGCGCGAGAAGCGGCGCGGCTGGGCGCCTCGATCGCGTGCGAGCGACAGCCGCGGCGCGCGCAACGGGGCGAAGGCGTCGTTGGTCACCTCGCCCGCCCACACCAGATCCCACAGCGCCTCCTGAAGCTCGGCCGGTTCGTGAGCCAGGTCGGCCAGCAGGTCGGTCCAGAACGAGGCCCCGGCGCGCAGTCGCTCGCGGACGGCGTCGTGCGCCTCGCCCTCGGGCGGGTCGCCCTTGATGTTGGGCGGACCGATCAGCGGCGCGTCCTCGCGGAAGTACAGGACCACCTTGCCGGTGCTGCGGCCGAGCGTGCCGGCGCCCACCCACACCAGCTCGCCCGATGCGCACAGCTGGTCCAGCCACGCGGCCGAGTACGCGCCCGCGCGCCGTGGCAGCACGTCCTGCTCCCACACTGCCGGGGCCAGCGCCACGCCCTGCAACGGCACCAGCAGCTCGCGCAGGCGGTCCACGCCGGCGCCGCCCGGAGGCGAGGTGTCCACGCCCTGCCAGGAGGGCAGGAAGCGCGCCAGCGCCCGCTGCTCGGCCGGTTCGACCTCCTTGCGCAGCACGGCCAGCGAGGCCCGTCGCAGCCGGCGCAGCACGTCGGTGTCGCACCACTCGCGCTCGCTGCCACCGGGGCGCAGCTCGCCGCGCACCAGGCCGCCCTGGCCCTCCAGCGCCTGCAACACCGGCGAGGGGTCCACGCTGTAGCGATCGGCCAGCTCGCGGGTGGTGAACGGGCCGTGGGTGCGCGCGAAGCGCCGCGCCAGCCGCTGGAAGGGGTCGGGCGTCTCGTCCAGGAACGCAGCGGGCAGCCCGCCCGGGGGCACCGCACCGAAGGCGTCGCGGTACAGGCCCGCGTCCTCGGAGGCGATCCAGCGGTCTTCGCCTCCGATCCGCATCTGAACCGCGCGGCGGTCGCCGGAGAGCGCCTCGAGCATGGCGTCCACCGATACGTCGGGCAGCACCCGCTCGCCGATCTCCGCGACGGTCAGGTCGCCGACCACGCGCAGCACGTCGTGCAGCGAGTCGGCGTTCGCGGCGCGGGTGCGCTCGCTGCGCCGCTGCAGATCGTCCTCCACCTCGGCCAGCGCGGCGGGGTCGATCAGGTCACGCAGCTCCTCCTGGCCCAGCAGCTCGCGCAGCAGGTCGCGATCCAGAGACAGGGCGGCTGCCCGGCGCTCGGCGTTGGGCGTGTCGCCCTCGTACATGTACGTGGCCACGTAGTCGAACAGCAGCGAGCTGGCGAACGGGGAGGCGCGCGAGGTCTCGGCTTCGACCAGGCTCAGCTCGCGCGTGTGCAGCCCGCGCAGCAGCTCCTCCAGCCCGGGCAGGTCAAGCACGTCGCGCAGGCACTCGCGGTAGGTCTCCAGCACGATCGGGAACTGGCCGTACTTCTTGGCCACCTCCATCAGCGACTGCGCCTTCAGCCGCTGCTGCCACAGCGGTGTGCGCTTGCCCGGGTAGGCGCGCGGCAGCAGCAGCGCGCGGGCGGCGTTCTCGCGGAAGCGCGCCCCGTACAGCGCCGAGGCAGACAGCTCGCCGACCACCAGCTCCTCGACCTCGTCGGGCTCGACGAGCACCAGCTCGGCGCCGGGCGGCTCGTCAGCGTCGGGCAGGTGGACGATGATGCCGTCGTCCGACCAGATGGCGTCGGATTCCAGCCCGAAGCGGTCGCGGATGCGGGCGCTGAGCGCCAGGCCCCAGGCAGCGTGCACGCGGCCCCCGAAGGGCGACAGCACGCATAGCCGCCAGTCGCCGATCTCGTCACGGAAGCGCTCGACCACGATCGTCCGGTCGCTGGGCACCACGCGCGTGGCCTCGCGCTGCTCGCGCAGATAGGTCACCAGGTTGGTGGCGGCGCGCTCGTCCAGGTCGTACTCGGACGCCAGCTCCGCAGGCTCGCGATCCACCGCCGTGCGGGCGAACTCCCCGATCGCCCGGCCCAGCTCCGCGGGCCTGCCCACGCCGTCGCCCTTCCAGTAGGGCAGCGCGCCGGGCGCGCCGGGCGCCGGGGTCACGATCACGCGGTCGCGGGTGATCTCCTCGATCCGCCAGGTCGACGCACCGAGCATGAACGTCTGGCCGGGGCGGGCCTCGTAGACCATCTCCTCGTCCAACTCGCCGACGCGGCGGCCGTCGGGCAGGTGCACGCCGTACAGGCCGCGGTCGGGGATGGTGCCGGCGTTGGTCACGGCCAGCTGGCGCGCGCCCTTGCGCGCGCGGATGGTGTCCTCCACGCGGTCCCAGACGATTCGCGGTCGCAGCTCGCTGAACTCCTCGGAGGGGTAGCGCCCGTCGAGCATGTCCAGCACCTGGTCGAACAGCTCGCGCGAGAGGTCCGAGTAGGGGTAGGCGCGGCGCACCAGCTCGTGCAGCTCGCCCGCCTTCCAATCATCGCCCGTGGCCACCACCGCCACGATCTGCTGTGCCAGCACGTCCAGCGGGTTGCGCGGGATCACGGTGGTCTCGATCAGGCCCTCGCGCATGCGCTTGGCCACCACGGCGCACTCCAGCAGGTCGGCGCGGAACTTGGGGAAGATCCGGCCCTTGGAGGTGTCGCCCACGTTGTGGCCGGCGCGGCCGATCCGCTGCAGTCCGGCGGTCACCGACTTGGGCGACTCGACCTGCAGCACCAGGTCCACCGCGCCCATGTCGATCCCCAGCTCCAGCGAGCTGGTGGCCACCAGGCACGGCAGGTCGCCGGACTTGAGCAGGTCCTCGACCACCAGCCGCTCCTCGCGCGCCAGGGAGCCGTGGTGGGCCCTGGCAATCGACGCCGGCTGATCGTCCTCGCCCGCCAGCTCGTTCAGCCGCACCGCCAGCCGTTCGGCGGCGCGGCGGTTGTTCACGAAGATGATCGTGCTGCGGTGCTCCTGGACCAGCTTCAGCAGCTCGGGGTAGATGGCCGGCCAGATCGAGCGGCGCGTGGCGCCCTCGTCCGGCTCGCCCGGACCGACCCCCATCAGATCGCCTCCGCCCGCCGCGGTGCCCTGGCCACCCACGGCGGGGTCGGTCACGTCGTGGGCGCCCGGCTCGCGCATGTCCTCGACGGGCACGTGGATCTTCAGGTCCAGCGGCTTGCGCACGCCGGTGTCCACCAGCCTGCACTCGCGGCCCGCGCCCACCAGGAAGCGGCCGACCTCGTCCAGCGGGTTCTGGGTGGCCGACAGGCCGATGCGCTGGACGCGGTGCTCGGAGGCGTGCTCCAGCCGCTCCAGCGTCAGCGCCAGGTGGGCGCCGCGCTTGGTGCGAGCCACGGCGTGGATCTCGTCCACGATCACCGCGGTGGTGGCGGCGAACAGCTCGCGCGCCCGCGAGGTGAGCATCAGGTACAGCGACTCGGGCGTGGTGATCAGCACGTCGGGCGGCTTGCGCAGCATCTGGGCGCGCTCCTTCTGCGGCGTGTCGCCGGTCCGGATGCCCACGCGTGATGTCGCCCCCGATCCCCTTCAGCGGGGCGCGCAGGTTCTTCTCGACGTCGTAGCTGAGCGCCTTCAGCGGCGAGACGTAGACCAGCCGCGTACCCCCGTCCGGGGGCCGTGGCTCGGCGGCCAGGCGATCCAGCCCCCACAGGAAGGCGGCCAGCGTCTTGCCCGACCCGGTGGGTGCGGATACCAGCACGTGCTCGCCGCCGGCGATGGCGGGCCAGGCCTGCTCCTGGGCCTCGGTCGGCCCTTCGAACGAGCGCGTGAACCAGTCACGGACGACGGGCGTGAACGATGCGAGCGGATCGGCGGACACGGCGCATTGAGGCTACTCGGATGGGAGCATGCGCCCATGCGGCTACGGCGCCTGTTTGTGCCAGCGCTCGCCGTCCTGGCCTGCACAGCCGTCCCGGCCCGGGCCGCGACGGAGGAGGTCCGCTCCGGCTCCCTCACGGCCACGGTGCGCGACCAGCCGTTCTCGATCAGCTTCCGCCAGCGCGGTGGCCCGGAGTTGATGGCCACCGCGGTCACGCCGGGCGCGCGGGTGTCCGCGCGCCCGGCCGGCGAGGGTGCGATCGCGGTGGAGGTGTCGGCGCCGGCGGGGGCGCCGGCCACGCGGCTGGAGTTCGCCTCGCCGGCCGGCGAGCGCTTCTTCGGCTTCGGCGAGCGCTCGGACGCGGTCGAGCGCAGCGGGCGGGAGACCGAGAACTACGTCTCGGACGGCCCGGTGCGGCCGGAGGACTACCGCTACGTAAAGGCCAGCGTGCCCCCGTGGGCCGACCGTGAACGCTCGGACTCCACCTATTTCCCGGTGCCGTGGCTGCTGTCCAGCCGCGGCTACGGCGCGCTGATCGACGAGGACGCGACCAGCCGCTTCGCCACCACCGCCGCCGGCCGCTGGTCGGCTTCCGTCGACGGCCCCCGGCTGCGGCTGCGCGTGTTCGCGGGCCCGACGCCGGCGGGCGCGCTGCGGCGCTTCACGGCCGCGGTCGGCCGCCAGCCCGCACCCCAGGCGCCGTGGACGTTCGGACCCTGGTTCCAGACCGGGCAGCCCAACGTGGTGCCGGTGGAGGAGGAGCGTGCGATCACCGCGGCCCAGCGGCGGGCAGGGGCGCCGGTGTCGGTGGCCGAGACCCAGATGCACTACCTGCCGTGCGGCGCGCACAAGGGTCGCGAGGCGGCGGAGCGCGAACGCACCGACTCCTTCCATCGCGATGGGCTGGCCCGGCTCGTCTACTTCAACCCGCTGCTGTGCTCGTCGTACTCGTCAGTGTTCGCGCGCGCCGCGGCGGCGGGCGTGCTCCAGCGCGGGCCCGCTCGGCGAGCCGTTCACCTTACCCGGCGTTCGTCGGCGGGTCGGGCCCGCTCGGGTTCACCCAGGAGCCGCTGGCCCAGTTCGACTTCACCCACCCCGCCGCCGTGGGCTTCTACGCCGACCTGGTGCGCGAAGCGGTGGCCGGCGGCGCCGACGGCTGGATGGAGGACTTCGGGGAGTCCACGCCGCCCGCCGTGCGCCAGTTCGACGGCAGCACCGGCGACGCCGCCCACAACCGCTATCCGACCGACTACCACTGCGCGCTCCACAGGATCGCGCAGAGCTTCGGCCGCCCGCTCGTGCGCTTCCAGCGCTCGGGCTGGACCGGCAGCGCGCGCTGTGCCGAGGTGGTCTGGGGCGGCGACCCGACCACGGTCTGGGGCTTCGACGGGATCAGCTCGGCCGTGAACCAGATGCTTTCGATCGGGATGAGCGGGGTCGCGCGCTGGGGCAGCGACATCGGTGGCTACGTCTCGTTCGGCGGGGGGGTGTCCGGCAAGCCGGGCGCCACCGAGGACGAGCGGCTGACGCCCGAGCTGCTGACCCGCTGGATCGAGCTGGGCGCGCTGTCGCCGGTCATGCGCACCAAGCGGTCGGGGATCGCCCTTCCCTCCTACAGCCGGCCGCAGGTGTTCGATCCCGAGCAGCTGCCGGTCTGGCGCCGGATGACCGAGCTGCACCACCAGCTCAACCCGTACCTGCGGGCCGCCGACGACGAGCACCGTGCCAGCGGGCTGCCGATCGCCCGGCATCTCCTCCTGGCGTGGCCCACGCTCGCGCGGGCGCGTGCGGCCCACGACGAGTACCTGCTCGGACCTGACCTGCTGGCGGCGCCGGTGACCACCCCCGGCAGGCGTTCGCGGTCGCTGTGGCTGCCGCCGGGCCGCTGGATCGACTGGTGGCGGTCAGCGCGCTTCGCCGAGCCGAGCGGCGCCTACGGGCTGGACCGGCTGCGGCTGCTCCGCGGCGGGCGCGACGTGACCCTCCCGGCGCCGCTGGGTCAGCCGCCGCTGCTGCTGCGAGCGGGTGCAGTGCTGCCGCTGATCGGCGCCGACGTGGACACGCTGTCGCCCTACGGCCGCGCTGCCGGCCTGGTGCGGCTGGCCGACCGCGCCGACCGCCTCCGCCTGCTGGCCGTGCCGCGCGGGCGAACCCGGGCGCGGCTGCCCGACGGCGGACGCGTGCTGTCCGACGAGCGCAGCCGCCGTGGGCGCTGGGTGCTGACGCTGCGGACACCGCGGCGCACCCTGTTCACGGTGGAGGCCTCGCTCGGCTCGCTCCGCCGGCCCTTCCGCCCCAGGCGGGTGCTTGCAAACGGCAGGCGGCTGGCGCGCAAGCGCTGGAGCTACGACCGCCGCGCCCGGCGGCTGTCCGTGCGCGTCCGCGGGCGGCGGGTCAAGCTGGACGTGCGTCGCCGCTGAGCACGGTGTGCACCGCCCAGGAGCCCGGTACGCCCCCCGATTATCCTGCCAGCGAGGATGGCCTACGACGAGGATCTGGCGAATCGCATCCGCGAGGCCCTGGCCGGCCAGGACGCCGTGACCGAGAAGCGGATGTTCGGCGGGCTGGCCTTCCTCGTGCATGGGCACATGGCGGTGGCTGCGTCGCGCACAGGTGGTCTGCTTGCGCGCGTCGATCCGGCGCGGAGCGACGAGCTGGTCGCCGCCGACGGCGTGGAGCGGATGGTCATGCGCGGGCGCGAGATGGACGGCTGGCTCCAGGTGGCGGCCGACCGCGTGGCCGCCGACGCGGACCTCGCGCCCTGGGTCGAGCGCGGCGTGGCGGCCGCGCGGGCCTAGCGACTTGACGGTTGTGCGGCGGGTGGGGCGAACGGCTGGCTGGGTAGGGGCCGGGTCGGTTACCGCGCTGTCACGTTCGTGGCGTCCGTGTGACAACCCGCCGAGGTTCCCGGGCGCCGCCACCCAAGCGGCTCTACTTACGTACCGTGGAGGTACGTTTCCAGAGCCGCACGGGCGAGCGCGTAACGGTCGAGCGACAAACCCGACGACCAGGTGACAGCCATGCCAAGCTCAGGGTCGTGGCGGTCGGGATGGCGAACCGCTCACGGCACAGCGGCCGACCCGACCACAACGCGGATCACCGCGGTGCTGTGCCGCAGGACGGCCACTTCCACCTAGCCGCCGTTCGCCCACCTTGCTGCAAGCGCCAACCATCCTCGGGCACTAGCCTCAACGATCGACCCTGAAGCGCAGGTGGGTGGTGGGTCGGGACGAAGATCGGCACACCGTCGTGGTGGTCGCCCGTCCAGCCGCCGGCGAAGTCGAACGTGCGCCGGCCGGCCAGGACCGCACCGGTCGCCAGCATCTCGTCGAACACTTGGGCGCTGGGGCCCTCGGGCCGGTAGGTGGAGGGGTCGCCGCCGCCGTCGGCGAGCCAGTCGTGCAGCCGGTGGCCGTCGCGGCCGAGCCCGTGCTGGGCGTCGTCGCCTGGGCCGGCGATGAAGCCGTCCAGCGACATCGACATGTACAGGACGATCTCACTGCGCGGACGGCAGTCAGCGTGCGCGGAAGGCGATGACCGCGCTGCTCTTCACGCCGCCCGGCCCGAGCACCGACATGCGCACCTTGTGGACGCCGCGCCCCAGGCGCCGCAGCGTCACGGCTTGGTCGCGCTCGCCGCGCTTGCTGCCCACGCGCAGCTTGCGCACCACGCGCTTGCCGCGCGTGACCCGGAAGCTGACTCGCGACGTGCGGTCGGTGCGGTAGCGCAGGCGGATCCGCTTGCGCGAGAGCACCGGACCGGCCACGGCCAGGCGCTCGATCAAGCGGCACTGCTGGTCGCGGCTGAACGAGGCCAGCCGCTTGATGCGTGTGCCGCGCACGCGGAAGGCCTGCTGGCGCTGGTGCACCCGTCCCGATGCGGTCCGGATGCGCATGCGGGCCACGTAGGTTCCGCGCTTTAGGCGGCCGCGCTTGATCGTGAAGCTCCTGGCGCGCGAGTACGACGCCACCCGCCGCAGCCCCTTGCGCGTGACGCGGTGGATCCGCACCGAGACCTTGGCCTTGCGTGCCCGCCGGAAGCCCACCCGCACGCCCCGGCGGGTCCCCTTGACCGATGCCGCCGTCAGCCCGCCGCGCGGCACGCAGCTGTTGCCCACGTAGCTGACCGTCTGCGGCCTGGCCAGCACCTCGTCGGCGCAGAAGGCCATGTCGTTCCACTTCTTGTCGCGGAACGCGCGCGTGTAGTCGCTGCGATGCGGCGAGTTCGGGTTCTCGGACTGACCGTATGTAAGGAAGGTGCTGGACTTGACACCGCAGCGCCCGTTCACGAACTGGGTGGCGTGGATGAAGCTGGTGCCGTGGACGATGGTGTCCTGGCCCTTGCCGTTCCAGCGCGAGGTGATCACGTTGAACACGCCAAGGTCACCCGGACCGCCGGACACGGCGACGCCCGTGGGCTTGTCGATCTGCACCGAGCGCACCGTGGCGTTCAGGGGCAGCCCCGCGCCGCGGAGGTCCTGCACCGCGCTGGCCAGGTGGCCGCGCACGGCGGGCGTGTCCGCCAGGCCGGACGGCGTGTCCACCGGCCGGTTCACGTCGAACGGCTGGGAGAAGCTGCGCAGCCCGATCGGCTGGGCGCCCTGGGTGCCGGTGGGCAGCGATTGGGTAGCGGGGAACGCGCGTGCGGCAAAGCGCCGGAACAGCAGAGCGCCGGGGGCGTCCAGGTCGTCACGCCCGTTCCATGCTGCCAGCACGTCACACGCCTCGCGAGGGACCGACGTGTCGCTGCGGCAGATCCGGACCAGCTCCGACCGCCACAGCTCGCCCAGGTACTGGCGGTTGCCGACCGCGATCCACTTCAGGTTCTGCTGTGTGAAGCGGTTGCCGGGCAGCCCGTCCCGCCCGGCCAGGCGGTCGCGGATCATGGTCAGCCCGAGCCGGGTGCGCGGCGTGACCTCGGCCCGCTCGATGCCCACGATGCGGTCGAAGCCCTCCAGTGGCTGCCTGTCGTTGATCAGCCAGTGGCTGTCGTTGCCGTTGGCCACGTAGTCGCGCCGGAACAGTGACGGGGTCCGTGCGTTGGGCAGCAGGCCCTTGTCGGCCGACCCAGGAGCTTCGCCCCACTCGCACTCGGAGCGCGAGCCGTCCACGGTGGGCAGGCCGAGCTCGCTGAAGGTGACCAGGCCCAGCGCCGTCTGGCAGCGCTGCACCTTGTCGTTGGGCATGTTCGGAATCGCGCCGTTCATCGAGTAGTAGGCCTCACCCGTGCTGTCGGCGGCCAGCGAATTGACCCACGGGATGCCCTGGTAGCGGCGCTGGATGGCGTCGTACTGGCGCACGGTCTGCGCCTTGTTGGTCTCGAAGAAGTGGTTCAGGTAGCGGAAGTTGTCGGCGTTCACGTCGCCCATCGCGTAGCCGGTGGAAGCGGTCCAGGGAAACAGCGGCAGGCCCAGCAGCGAGGTGAACATGGGCCCGTGCACCGTCTCGTAGACCGTGCGTGTGCGCTGCTGGTTTCCTCCCACGTTCACCGTCAGCTTCGTGGCCTTCATCTTCGTTGGCCGGCCGTCCAGCAGATAGCTGTAGGGATCGCCGGGAACGAGCTTGAGCTCGAACGGCGTCAGCCGCCAGGCCGTGGCCACGGTGTGCGACCAGGCCAGCCCCTTGGTGTGCCCGATCAGCACCGCCGGGACGCCGTAGAGGGTGCCGCCCGAGACGTCGATCTGGCCGGGCACGGTCACGTGGGACTGGTAGAAGCGCTCGGAGCCCGCCCACGGGAAGTGCGGGTTGCCGATCACCGCGCCCTTGCCATTGTCGGTGGCGTCACCGCCGAGGCCCCAGGCGTTGGAGCCCACGCCCAGGTCGGCTTTTCGCCGGCCGAGGTCACGCACCATGTCGGCCCGCTTGGCCGACGAGGCGGACGCCGCCGCGCCGACGGGCGCCGCGTTGGCGATGCCGTCCAGCGCGATCAGCCCGGACACCAGCTCGCCCAGCTGGAAATAGCGGCGGTACAGGTCGCGCTCGGTGATCGGGCGCACCCACGGCTGGCCCTTGCACCGTGGATCGTTCAGGCCCTTCGCGCCGCCCACGTCGGCCAGATAGGCGTTGTAGCCGCGCACGAACCCGCGGGTGGCCTGGCGCAGGGCGGGCACCGGCCCTTGCGGCGGCTTCTTGGCCAGCAGCCCCTCGATCTTCTTCGTGGCGTTGATGCGCTCGTAGAAGAAGTCCGAGTCCAGGTTCTTGTACTTGAGCGAGTTGCCCGAGATGGTGTACGTGGCGTCGGCGCCGAAGTACCGCGAGCGCTCGGCGTTGACGGTGACCAGGTCGTCGGCCAGGGTGCACAGGTTGTCCTCCGCGAACGCGTACGCCTGGCCGTAGGCAGCCCCCTCGATGGTCCTGGCCGTGACGTGCGGAACGCCGTACTTGGTGCGGCGCACCACCGCGCCGACGCTGTCGGCCGCCTTCCCGCCGAACTGGCGCGGCTTGAACTGGGCCGCCTTGCCCTGCGGGCGTGCGTCGGCGCCTGTCGCGCCGAGCGCCAGCAGTCCAACCACTACAACGATCCCGATCCTCCCCCGCACCGCGGGCGATCGTACCCCAGGTGGGGGTGCCGCTGCGCCGCCTACGCCGGCTCGGTATGCACCACCGCGTCGGCCAGGTCGGGCCGCTCACGGCGCAGCTCCTCCTCGATCCGGCCGGCGATCCGGTGCGCCTCGCGCAACGACTTCTGGCCCGGGATGGCCACGGTCACCAGCACCGTTCGCCCGCGGTCGGAGTCGCGGAAGCTCACGTCCAGCGGCGCCACACCGGTGTGGCGCAGGGCCAGTGCCTGAATGGCATCGCGGTCGGCCGCAACCTTGTCGCGCTGGGGGCGGACCGCGTCGGCGGTCTCCGACAGCGGTTCGATGTGCGTGTACACCCGCACCAGCTCCGGCAGGGCCTCGTGGATCGAGGCCTCGACCCGGTCGGCGGTGGCGTGTGCCGCCGCCAGCGACTGCGCGCCCGGGACCTTCGCGTGCAGCGTCAGCTCGTAGGTGCCGTCGGTACGCATGGCGCGCACGTTGTGCACCTCGCGGACCTCGGGCACCGACAGCGCAGCCACCGTCGCGCGCTCGCGCAGCGTGCCCTCGCCCTCAATCGGCTCCACATGCACCATCACGTCGGTGTTGGGCAGGCGGTCCTGAACTGCGGCCTCGATGTCGTCGGCGGTGGCATGCGCCTGGGTGATCTGGGCGTCCGGGGGGATGCCCACGACCAGGTCCACGAAATGGCTGTTGCCGGCGTGGCGGGCGCGCACGCGGCGCAGCTCGAAGCGCTCATCCACGGCGGCCAGCGCCGCCGCGACCGCCTCGTTCGACTCTGCGGTGTCGCGGTCCATCAGCACGTCGATCGACTGCCGGGCCAGGCGCACCGCGGCGGTGATGACCAGCGCGGCCACCGCCAGCGTGGCGATGGCGTCGGCGGAGGGGTAGCCCGCCTGCACGAACAGCAGGCCCACCAGCACCGCCAGCGATCCCGCCAGGTCCGAGCCGAAGTGCAGCGCGTTGGCGGCCAGCGCGGCCGACGAATGACGCCGCGCCGCACGGCGGCTGACCACCATCCGCGACGCGTCCAGGGCGATCACGAAGGCCAGCACCGCGATGGCCCACCACGTGACCTCGACGCCGTGGTCTCCGCCATCGACCAGCCTCTGCGCGGCCAGGAAGGCGAGGGCCAGCGAAACCAGCACCAGGAACGCGCTCTCGCCGAGCGCGGCCAGGTGCTGGGCCTTTCCGTGGCCGTACTGGTGGTCGTGATCGGCGGGGCGGACGGCCACCCGCACGGCGAACAGCGTCAGCAGCGCGGCCACGAGGTCGGTGGCCGAGTGCGCCGCCTCGGCCAGGAACGCCAGCGAGCCGGTGGCCAGGCCCGTGCCCAGCTTGACCGCGATCAGGACGATCGCGGCCCCGACGCTGATCAGCGCCGTGCGTTGCTGGCTGCCTTTCGCGGGGGCGGGCATAGCCCGCCCATTGTGAGGGGTTAGAAGCCCTCGGGGTGGCGCGCCGTGTATCCCTTGCTGGAGCGCGACTCGTCCGACCAGCGCGAGCCCTCCCGCTTGCGGGCGCTGGTGTCGAAGCGCACACCGGCGATGACCATGTACGCGTGACCGGAGTTGGCGTACAGCGTGATCCACTCGCCGGGGCCGCTCTCGCCGAACTTCATCATCGGGCCCGAGGCCATCGACGACTTCATGATCCCGGCCTTGCGCAGGGCGTAGGAGACCGAGCCGGAGCAGTCGTAGCCGCTGTCCTTGAGCCTGGCATGGCCGCCGCCGTACTTGTACGGCATCTTGGCGATCTCGTTGCCCTCGGCGATGGCCTTCTTGACCTGCGCCGGCGCGCCGGCGGGGGCGACAGCGAAGCCGTCCGAGCCCACGGTGGCCTTCGCGCCCGGCGTGGTCTTCGTCTGCTCCTCCTGGTCGGGGGACATGCCGCCGGTGGGGAGCTCTGCCTCGCCGTTCTCGCCACGCTTCGTGACCGACTGCAGCTTCTCGGCGTCGGCGGGCGTGACCTTGCCGTCGACCCGCAGCTGCTCGTTGCCCTCGAACGCACGCACGCGCCTGGCGGTGTCGGTGCCGAACTCGCCGTCCACCGATGTGCGGTAGCCGGCGGCCCGGAGCTCACGCTGGAGCTCCTTGACGTCGGCTCCCGAGTCCCCCTTGCTGAGCGTCTGGTCGCCCAGCTGCGCGTCGGCGATAGCCGGCGCGGACAGGGGCAGTGCGAGCAATGCGCCGGCCAGCAGCGCACGACGTGGGGTAAGGCGGCGAGACATCTGGAAGTTCGGCCCTCTCTTCTCGTGCCTACGGGGTTAGCTGACGGGCTCGCGCTGAAAGAGTGCGCTACGCCGCTCTCTGGCGGCGATTCGCCCCAGGGCCATAAGGCCCGATGGGTCCCCCGTTCCGCGACCGGGAGGCGGTTGCGGACTCGGCTGGGTTGGCTACGACTGCGGGGAGGGTAGCGGCTGTGCCTCGAATGCGTCAGCCAGCTCGCCGATGAGCCGTTCCACCCGCACCACGCCCACGTACCGCTCGCTGCTGTCGCAGCGGATCAGCGGCACCAACCGGTCGGAGCTGGGGCGGCCCAGGGCGCGCCGGACGGCCTCCGGCAGGGTGTCGTTTGGCCGGACCGCCTGCAAGCCGGCCAGGCGCGGCTCCACGTTCATGCCCAGCGGCCGGCCGGCGATCGCCAGCGGCCGGTTGCCCGAGCCCACCACGGGTACCCATTCCAGCTCCGGATCGGCCTGGAACAGCTCCAGGGCGGCATTGCTCCACCCCTCCTCCTCGACGGAGGGAGGCCGTTCGAGCAGGGCGCGCACCTTCAGCCGCCCATCGTCATGTTCCCTTCTGAATCGGTCCACCGGGCGTCCTTGCTCGCGTTCCTTCGAGCGTGCGTGCGGTCGCCGGAATGAGCCAGCGCACATCCCTCATTGCACGGCTTGCGCAGGCAGAAGCTGACGCTAGAGGGCCGCCAGCTCCTTCGCGCGCTCGAGCACGGAGTCGATCATCGGCTCGGTGAGCTTGCCGGTGAACGTGTTCTGCTGGCTCACGTGGAAGCAGCCCAGCAGCACCGGGCCGGCGGCGGCGCCCAGCTCGGCGCCGTGACCGAACTTCGGCTTGGGGCTTGGCGCGGGGCCGGTCAGCCGCAGCGCGGCGTCCCAGGCGAAGGCGCCGAGGCACAGGATCACGCGCGGGGCGATCAGCGCCAGCTCGCGCTCGGCGAAGGGCATGCACGTGTCACGCTCGGCCGGCGTGGGCCTGTTTGCGGGCGGCGCGCAGCGGACGGCGGCGCCCACGAACGCGCCGGTCAGCTCCAGGCCGTCGTCGCGCGCGAACGACTGCGGCTGGCTTGCCATGCCGGCACGGAACAGAGCGGCGTACAGGAAGTCCCCGGAGCGGTCGCCGGTGAACACCCGCCCCGTGCGGTTGGCCCCGTGGGCGGCGGGCGCCAGACCCAGGATGTAGATGCGCGCGCCCGCATCTCCGAACCCCGCCACCGGGCGGCCCCAGTAGTCCCAGTCGGCGAACGCGGCGCGCTTCTCGAGCGCCACCTGCTCGCGCCACCGCACCAGCCGCGGGCACGCGCGGCAGGACTCGATCTCCTCGCGGAGGGCCTTCAGGCCTTCAGCTTGCGACCGCTGGTGAACAGCCACTGGGCCCACATGTACGCCGGGATGGTCAGGGCGAGCACCACGGCAAGCGACAGCCAGATGCTCACGTCGCTCTCGCCGAGCAGCCCGAAGCGCATGGCCTGGACGATGTAGAAGATCGGGTTGATGTGGGTGAGCTCCTCCCACGGGCTTGGCAACAGCGCCACCGAGTAGAAGGTGCCGCCGAGGAAGGCCAGCGGCAGGATCACCACGTTGGCGATGAAGGACGAGCTGTCCCAGCTCTGGGCGAACACGCCGACCACAGTGCCGAAAGCGGCGAACAGCACCAGGCACAGCACCACCACGGCGGCCAGCGCGAACGGGTGGGCGATGCCCACGCCGGTAAGCAGCACGGCCAGCACCAGCAGCCCGGCGCCGATCAGGAAGCCGCGATAGATGCCGCCGACCACGAAGCCCGCCGTCATCTGCCACGGGTGCATCGGCGACGACAGGATGTCGTTGATATAGCGGTCGAAGCGGGCCTGGAAGACCGTGGACGAGTTGTTGGCGAAGGCCGCCTGCACCATCGCCATGGCGATCAGGCCCGGCACGATGAACTGTTCGTAGGGCACGCCCGACACGTTGCGCACGCGGCCGCTCAGCGACAGTCCGAACACCAGGATGAACAGCAGCGAGCTGACCACCGGGGCCAGGACCGTCTGCGTCCAGATCTTGGTCACGCGCAGGGTCTCGCGGCGCGCCAGCCAGCGCATGCCCTGGAAGCCGCTCATGGAGCCGCCGGAGGTGGTCTCGCCCTCCTTGCGCTCGCCGATCAGCCCGGCCGCCATCAGATCGCCGCCTCGTGCATGGCCTTCACGTACACACCGGAGAGCGTGTCCGCGCCGTAGGACTCGCGCAGGCCGTCGGCGGTGTCGCGGGCGATCAGCCTGCCGCCGCGGATCAGCGCGATCTCCTCGCACAGCGCCTCGGCCTCCTCGAGGTAGTGCGTGGTCAGCACGATCGTGGTGCCCTCGGCGTGCAGTTGGCGGATGTACGCCCACAGCTCCTGGCGCAGCTCGAAGTCCACGCCAGCGGTCGGCTCGTCCAGGATCACCAGCCGCGGCCGGTGCATCAGCGCACGGGCCAGCAGCAGCCGCCGGCGCTGGCCGCCGGAGAGCTTGGTTGTGCGCACGTCGCGCTTGGCGCGCAGGTCGAACGCGTCGATCATCTCGTCGGCTCGCTCGCTCGCCTCGTCGGTTGGGAAGCCGAAGTAGCCGCCGTGGTAGATCAGCGTCTCGCGCGTCGTCAGGAAGCGGTCCAGGTTGATGTCCTGCTCGGCCAGGCCGATCCAGCTGCGCGCCTTCAATGTGGTGATCGACTCGCCGAACACCAGCACCTCGCCGGAGGTGATCCGGATCAGGTTGCAGATGGCGCTGATGGCGGTGGTCTTGCCGGCGCCGTTGGGGCCCAGCAGGCCGAAGAAGGCGCCGTCGTGGACCTCGAGGTTCAGATCCTCCAGGGCCAGCGTGCCATCGTCGTAGCGCTTGGTCAGGCCACGGATCTCGAGGGCGGGGGGGTCGGGCTTGAACACCCGGGTGACGTTAGCCGTAACCCGCTCAGCCCAGCGCCTTTCCGTACTGCTGTTCGTAGTAGGCGCGGTACTCGCCGGAGCGGATCGGGGCCCACCACCACTCGTTGTCGCGGTACCACTTGACCGTCTGCTCGAGTCCCTCGGCGAAGTGGGTCTGGGCCTGCCAGCCGAGTTCGTCGCGGAGCTTGTCGCTGGAGAGCGAATAGCGGCGGTCATGGCCCTTGCGGTCGGTCACGTACTCGATCAGCGACTGGTCGCTGCCGGTCAGCTCGAGGATCCGCTGGACCACCTCGATGTTCTCGCACTCGTCCGGTCCACCGACGTTATAGGCCTGGCCGGGCCGGCCCTTCTCCAGCACCAGCGCGATCGCGCGGGCGAAGTCCTCGACGTACAGCCAGTTGCGAACCTGCTTGCCGTCGCCATAGACCGGCAGCTTGTCTCCGTGTAGCGCGTTCAGCACGCACAGCGGAATCAGCTTCTCGGGGTACTGGCGCGGGCCGTAGTTGTTCGAACCGCGGCAGATCACGGCCTCGATGCCGTGCGTGTGGGCGTGCGCGGACACCAGCAGGTCGCCACCGGCCTTGGTCGCGGAGTAGGGCGATGACGGGTCCAGCGGCGACGTCTCGGTGAACGAACCGGAGTCGATCGAGCCGTACACCTCGTCGGTGGAGACCTGCAGGTAGCGGCCCACACCCAGCTCGCGGGCGGCGTCCAGCAGCGTGCCGGTGCCGATCACGTGCGTCACCGCAAAGGGATCCTGGCCCTCGATCGAGCGGTCGACGTGCGACTCGGCGGCGAAGTTGACCACCGCGTCGGCGCCCTCCATCGCCTCGCGCACCTTCACCGGGTCCTCGATCGCGCCCTCGACCAGCCTGTGCTCGACCCCCTCCAGGTTCTCCCGCCGGCCGGCGTAGGTGAGCTTGTCCAGCACCACCACGTCGTGGTCGCCGGCCACCTGGCGCACGAACGTCGAACCGATGAAGCCGGCCGCGCCGGTCACCAGCAACTTCACGGGCGGTCCTCCAGGTAGCCGCGCAGGCCCAGCTGCCACTCAGGCAGGTGGATCGCGTCCTGCCACTGGGTGCCCAGCACCGAGTACGCCGGCCGAGGCGCCGGACGCGCGAACTCGGCGGTGGTGGTGGACAGCACGCGGCAGTCCACGCCCGCTTCTTCGAAGATGGCCATGGCGAAGTCGTACCAGCTGCACTCGCCCTGTGCCGACATGTGGTGCAGCCCGTAGGCGTCGGTGTCCAGCAGTCGCACGATCCCCGCGGCCAGGTGGCCGGTCCAGGTTGGCGACCCGACCTGGTCGCGCACCACCACGACCGAGCCATCGCGCTCGCCGATCTCCAGCATCGTCTCCACGAAGTTGCGGCCCCCCGTGCCGAAGAGCCACGACGTGCGTACCAGGAAGTGGCGGGGGTTCGCGGCGGCGGTGTCCACCTCGCCGGCCAGCTTCGTCCGGCCGTACACCGACTGCGGCGAGGGCTCGTCGGACTCCACGTACGGCCGGCCGCCGGTGCCGTCGAAGACGTAGTCGGTGGATGGGTAGACCACGCTGGCGCCCACCGCTGCCGCCTCCGCGGCCACCGTGCGGGCGGCGTCGGAGTTCAGGCGCATGGCCGCCTCCGGCTCCTCCTCGGCCGAATCGACCGCCGTATAGGCCGCGCAGTTGACTACCGCGCCGGGGCGCTCGCGCTCCATGGCCCTGCGCACGGCCCTCTGGTCGGACACGTCGAGCGCGTCCCGGTCCAGCGCCGCGACCTCGTGGTTGGTGTATCGAGCCGCCCGGACCACGTCCTGGCCCAGCATCCCGCCGGCTCCGCATACGACCAATTTCACGGCGGGGAGCATCGCAGGCTCTGGCTACAGTGGGCATGGTGCTGCGGGCATACATCTCTCGGACGCTCGTGGGGGCGGCCGCAGTCCTTCCCGTGCCCGTGGTGGCCGGCGATGTCCCGGACCCTTCGGCCATCTACGACAACGGCCAGCACGTGGCCGTGGTCACCGCCAACGGCTGGGCGCCCTCGTTCCGGATCTACACCTCCAGCGACCGGAGCCGCTGGACGCTGCGCGGTCAGGTGTTCAAGAACCCGCCGAAATGGGCGGCGGTGAACATGTGGGCCCCGGAGATCACCAAGCTCTCCGAAGGCCGCTACGCGGTCTACTACAGCGCGCGCTCGAGGCGCGGCCGCGACCCGTGGTTCTGCATCGGCGCGGCCACCTCCAGCTCGGCCACCGGGCCCTACAGGGACCTGGGCCGGCCCATCCGCTGCGGCGAGGAGGGCTCCATCGATCCGTATGTCCTGCGCGACGAGAACGGCCGCCGGACGCTGATCTACAAGAACGACGGCAACGAGTTCCAGCGGCCGACGTCGATCTGGGCGCAAGCGCTGAGCGAGGACGGGACGCGCGTCGAAGGCAACCCCAAGGTGATCCTGCGCAACGACTCCAAGTGGGAAGGCGGGGTGATCGAGGGCCCGAGCATCGTGCGCTTCGGCGGCTACTTCCACATGCTCTACTCCGGCGGCCTGTTCGGCGGCACCGTGGGCTGCGACTACGCGCTGGGCACCGCCCGCTCGCGCACCCTGACGGGTGACTGGGAGAAGTTCCCGAGCAACCCGATCGTCAGGGGCGGCAACGGCTGGAGCTGTCCCGGCCACGGCTCGGTCTACCCGGGCGCCAACGGCAGCCTCGATGCGCTCTACCACGCCTACCCGAAGGGCGCGGGCCGGCTGGCCGGGCGCCAGATGATCGCCGACACCGCCTTCTTCGGCCCCGACGAGTGGCTGCGGATCGGCACCGGCACGCCGCCGCCGCGGTCCCCGGGCGCCGCGTCGCTGGCCTTCAGCGAGACCTTCCGCGGTTCCCTGAACGCCAACTGGGAGTGGCCGTTCATGCGCAAGCCCGGCATGCAGGTCAAACGCGGTCTGCGGCTCACCGGGTCCGCACGCGGCCGCGATCGCTTCGACGCCGGGATCATCGCCCGTCGCACGGCCACGCAGAACTACACCGGCTCGACCGTGCTCGACCGCGGTGCCCTGCGCGGCACCTCCCAGGGCGGCATCGCCGCCTACCGCAGCGAGTTCGAGGGCATCGGCCTGTCCGTCGGCCGCGAGCAGATGACCATCTGGCAGCGCAACCGCGGCAAGCTGAAGATCCTGGCCCGGGGCAAGCCGCCGCGCTCGCGCGTGGCGCACCTGCGCGTGCGCGCCCGCGCCAACACGTTCCGCTTCCAGGTCAGCGCCGAGGGCGTGGTCTGGCGCACTGTGGGCCGCACCTTCCGCGGCCCGATCTACGAGTCGGCCCGCATCGGGCTGACCGCGGGCGGCGTCCGGCGCGGCTCGGCGGTGTTCCGCAGCGCCTCGCTCAGCGAGAACTGAACACGGCGCCGTTGCCGTTCTGGTGCCGGTCGCGGGCGCCCAGCGGGGCAACCGTGACCGGCGTGCCCGAGGAGGCGTTCACCGTGAAGTAGATGCTGCTCTTTCGCTTCACCGTGACGGGCCGGCCACCCACGTTGAAGCGCACCCGGCCGCCGTCGGCAAAGCGAGGCCTGTAGGTCAGGTCCAGGTCCCGGACCGCTGCGGGGTAGGCCAGCGCCACCGTGTACTTGCCCGCCGGCGCATCCACTCGGGTCACCTTCAGCGCGGACGAGCCGAACACCCGGAACTCACGGCTTGCCAGCCGGTAGCGCTTGCCGGTCACCAGCAGGCGATAGGTGCCACGCGGCGCCGTACGCGGGATCTCCCACTTCACCGTGTAACGGCCCTGGGCGTCCACGCTCCAGAGCATCGCCAGGCCGAGGTCGCTGTCCTCGGCCACCCAGCCCTTGCGCGTCTTGCGCTGGGCCGTCACGAAGGCCTTGTCCACGGGCCGGTCCAGGCCCAGCGGGCCGCCCTGCCATGAGAACTCGGCGCGCTGCAGGCGGGCGTATGCGGGCCGCGGCTGGGTCAGCGCGCTGGCCGAGGCCGCCCCGGGCCCGTACGTCGCGCTGCCGGGGCTGACGCCGTTGGTGGGGTCGAAGTCGTACGGCGCCGGCGCCGGCTGGTTGCGCGCCAGCCGCCCGGCCAAGCCGGCGATCTCGTTCTTGAGCAGGTTCCCCGACTGGCGCCCGAACTGGGTGTTGCCGCCCTCGTAGTGCTGACGGTCGTACTCCTGCGGCGTGGTCATGTACAGGACGAACTCGTTCGCCAGGCCGGACAGCACCACGTCGCCGATGCCCGAGCCCGCGATCTGCGACCGCGCCGCCGCCTTGATCCGCGCACCCATCTCCTTGGTGCCCTCGGCGGGCAGCGAGACGATCATCCGCCGGCCCAGCCGGAAGGCCAGCAGCGGCACCGCGTTGGGCACACCGCCACCGACCCCGGACGCCGAGATCTTCACGCCATGCGGCGAGCCCCGATCCGGACCGCGGCGGTCCTCGAACTCCTCGCCGGTCACGTCGAACAGCGGCCCGCGTTCCTCCTCCGAGCCGGTCAGGAACGGGATGCCGACCTCTGAGTCGCTGGCCACCTGCTGTCCCTCCTCCACCGTCTGGCCGCAGAAGCAGACGCGCGTCCAGCGGCTCGAGAAGGCCGGGTAGCGCGAGGTGCGGCGCCTGGCGTTCCGCCATGCCTTGTACATCGCGGCGGCCTCTTCCCGTCCCACGAAGTCCGAAGCGGCGGGGCCGTCCCGGCTCAGGCCGGCGGACATGTCGCCCTCGTTGGAGTTGCCGTAGACGTTCAGCACCTCCTGCTTGGCGGGCACCTTCGCCTCGCTGCGCACCTTCTGCTCGAACACCCGCATGGCCGATGCATGGTGGTCGGCGTTGTAGAACTGGAAGCTCGATTTCGTCACGGTGCCGTGGTCCGCGAACGTCGACCAGGCACCAATCGGGACGCGCCTCAGGCGGCCCTTCACCCGCCGCAGCTTGTCCACCCGGAGCACGTTCACGTCCGGGTCGATGGTGTGCTCGTAGCCGCCCGGGTCGTCCGATTCGCTTCCCGCGCCACGCGGCTTGATCACGCCGTGGTTTGCCAGGTGGGCCTCGATGCTGCGGTTGCGGGTCAGGCCGAGGATCCTGGCCGATCCCCAGCCGGCGGTGGCCATCGCGCGGTCGTCGTCGGCTCGCCGGATGGCCGTCGAGATCTGGCGAGTCAGGAACGCGTACAGCAGCGGGTCCGCCTTTTCGGGCGACAGGAAGTTGGCGAAGCTGGTGGGGTCGGTCGCGGTCTGCAAGCTCGGGGCCGCCGTGTTCAGCGTCGGGAAGTTGGCGTAGCCGCCCGGCCCCGAGTGGGTGTGGCTGGCCGAGATCAGGATGTTGCGCTCCGAGAACCCGCGGCTGGCCAGGATCTCCCCGATCTGCTTGACCATGCCGCCGGGGATCATGAACAGGTCCACCTGCACCAGCGCGAACTTGCGGCCGCCGCGCTCCAGCACCATCGCGCGCGAGAACAGCCGGGTGTGCTGGCCCTTGGCCACGCGGTCCGCCCGCGTCCATCCGCCCAGGTAGTAGCCCGTCTGGGGCGTGATGTCGGCCTTGCCGACGCCGGCCTTGAGCCGCGGCGCCTTGGGTGCGGCCGAGGCCACCGGTGCTGTCGCCGCGGCAGCCGCCAGCGCGGCAACCAGGGTCATCACCAGGGCGAGGAGCGCCTTCCGCATCCGGCGCAATCTACTCCGCCCTGGCCCGCGGGGCGCCGGTGGCGAAACCGGTCCCGCCCTGAATCTCTGGTCGGATCTACGACACGATCGTTGCCGCGCCGGCACGAACGTTGACGGCGGGTCACGTCCTCTTGACCGCAGCACACCCTTCTTGCCGGCACGACAACAAATGCTCCGTCGGAGCAACGATCTGTACGTAGATGCGACCGGGTGCTCAGGGACGGCATCGGGATCTCCCTTGGCGTCGCCGCGCCGCCTACGGTCGCGCTCGCATGGGCCGACACCAGACCAACTTCACGCACCTCGACGCCGCTCAGCGCAAGCCGCCCCGCAAGCCCGGGACGCCCGGCTTCTGGCGTCACCCCTACTACGACGAATGGGGTGAGGTGGTCGGGGGACGCGTCCGGCGCCTGCGCCAGGAGCGCGGCTGGACGCTCAATGTACGTGTACATCCACGCGACCGCTCAGCTCCACGCCAAGCCGGGTGCGCTCCTTGGGGCGGACGATGTCCAGAAGCCGCTGACGCCGGGCCAGAACGCGCTCCTGCGGTTCGTGGAACGGCTGGACATCGAGCCGGCCGAGGCCATGGCACGGCTGGCAGCTAGATGATCTGGACCTCGGAGTTGTCTCCGATCACGAACCGGTGCGCTCTTGGGACGTTGGGGGAGCGGGTGACGGTGGCGTTCTTGCCGATCAGTGACGCCTCGATGCGGGCGTCGAGGTCGCGGATCGTGGAGCCAGACAGGACGATCGAGTGCTCCAGTTCGGCGTGCTCGATGGTCACGTCATCGGCAATTGCGGTGTAGGGGCCGATGTAGGCGTCGCGGATCACGGCACCGGCGCCGATCACGGCCGGCCCGCGCACGGTTGCGCGCTCCAGGATCGCGCCGGCCTCGACCACAACGCGACCCTCGATCTGGCAGTCGGTGATCTGGCCGTCCAGGCGCTCGACGATGGCGTCCAGGATCAGGCGGTTGGCCTCGAGCATGTCGGTCACCTGGCCTGTGTCCTTCCACCAGCCCTGCACGACGTGCGGGTCGACTCGCTTGCCGCTGTCGACCAGGTGCTGGATGGCGTCGGTGATCTCCAACTCGCCGCGGGGCGAGGGCTCGATCGCCCTCGCGGCGTCGAATATGCCCGCGGTGAACATGTAGACCCCGACCAGCGCCAGGTCGGTGGCCGGTTCGGCCGGTTTCTCGACCAGCTTCGACACGCTCCCGTCCTCGGACAGCTCGGCCACGCCGTAGTTCTCGGGGTCGGGCACCTTGGTCAGCAGGATCAGCGCGTCAGGTGCCTCGGTCTCGAAGGTATGGACCAGGTCGGTGATGCCGTTGCGCAACAGGTTGTCGCCCAGATACATCACGAACGGCGAGTCACCCAGGAACTCCTCGGCGGTCAGGACGGCATGGGCCAGGCCAAGCGGCTCGGCCTGGTCGATGTAGGTGATCGACACCCCGAACTGTGTGCCGTCGCCCGCGGCCGCGCGGATCTCGCCGCCGGTCTCGGGCGCCACGATGATGCCCACCTCGTCGATGCCGGCCTCGGCCATCGCGTGGATGCCGTAGAACAGCACCGGCTGGTTGGCCACCGGCACCAGCTGCTTCGCCGACGTGTGGGTCAGCGGCCGCAGGCGGGTGCCCTTGCCGCCGGAGAGGATCAGGCCCTTAATAGATCCCACCCAGCTTGCGGTGGTCCCACGTAACGGTCTTGGTCGGCGTGAAGGTCAGCCCGACGCGCTTCTCGGCCTGCTTGCGAACCATCTCGCGCGCCTCGTCCGAGAGGTCCGAGCCGTCGCCGTAGCGCTTGAAGATGCGCTCGCCCAGCTCGGCCAGCGCCGAAGGGTCGCGCTCCAGCTCCACGTCGCACTCGAACATCACGCCGCGCAGCTCGTGGTAGGCCTCGCCGTCGTCGATGCCCAGCGTGGCACGCGGGTCGCGCTCCAGGTTCTTCGCCTTCTGCGACTTGGCGAACGTCCAGCCGCGGAGCACCGGCCCGTCCTCGACCACGTACCAGAGCGGCATCAGGTGCGGGCGGCCGGACGGCCCGTTGGTGCACACCTGCACCACCCGCTGCTGATCGAGAAAGGCGGCAACCTCCTCGGCGTTCATCTGGATCTGCTCCCGACGCGAAGCCACGCGGGGAGCCTATGCGCTTAGCGGCGGACGGGCAGCAGCGCCTCGGCGGCGGAGCGGACCGCATCGCGTGCGTCCTCGGGCTCCAGCACCACGGCGTCGCCGGCCTCCTTGAGGATCTCCCGCGCCAGGTAGTCGTGGCCACCGAAGGCCAGCTCCACGATCACGGCACCGTCCTTGAGCTCCTGGACCACCGAACGGTCCTCGCGCGCCCAGCGCGCCCGCTCGGGCGACACCCACACCTGCGCACGCTCCGATGTGGGGACCTCACCAGTGGTGGGCCAGCCGGCCACGTCGGGCTCGACGCCCTCGCGCGGCTCGTAGGTCTGGTCCAGCTCGTCGGCCGAACGGATGCGGTCCAGCCGGAACGAGCGGGTGGCGTCCTTTGCCGGCTCGAAGGCGTGGACGTACCAGCCCTCGCTGCCGTTCATCAGCTGGTATGGCTCGATCGTCCGGGACGTGAACTCGTCCTCGTCCTCCTTGTAGTGCTCGATCTCCAGCAGGTGGCGGTTGGCGATCGCGCCGGACACCACCCGTGCGATCGCCGAGTCGTCGCCCTTGGCGGTGGTGATCTGCAGCCCGTCGGTAGCCGGGTCACGGCCGAGCGCGTCCACGATCTTGTCGCGCGCGGAGACCAGCGACCCCTCGGGCAGATGTTCGCCGACCAGGTCGATGGCCGCCACCAGCGCCTTTGCCTCCAGCGGCAGCAGGCGGGCGGGGCGGGCGAAGTTGTCGCCGTAGGGCTCGGGGTCCACCTCGATCGTGTCGCCCTGGACCTCGGCGTACAACACATATGAGCCGCCGCCGAAGTTCACGACGTTCAGCACGTCGATGTCCTGGCGCAACTCGGCCTCGGAGACCTGCAGGCTCTGGGTGAGCGCACGCAGCTCCAGCTTCGCGCCACGGCGGGCGGCGTCGATCAGGATGCCCGCCAGAGTGACGAGCCGCGCGAAGCGCTCGGGCCGGATCGTGCTTTCGCGCTTGCCGTCGTCCTCGTCGGGCTCACGCGCGCGCCGCGGTGCGGGGTCGGCCAGCTCGACCGGCACGGAGTGACGCTCGACCACCTGTGCCACGCGCTCCTCGGCCTCCTCCACCAGCTCCGCCGGCTCCAGGATGCGGGCGCGAGGGCCCAGCCCCAGTACCCACGAGATCAGCTGTCGCGAGTCGCCGTAGGCGGTGGTGAAGACCGCTCCGTCGTCGGTTTCCTCCAGCGTGCCGACGTCGGGCCCCAGGTGGCGCCGCACCAGCCAGTCGATGCGGTCGGACAGCCACACCTTCGCCACGTCCTGCTCGTCGCCCAACTGCCAGTCGGCGCGCGTGGCGTAGGTGCGCGGGTCGAAGTCCTCGGGGCGCTGGAAATCGTGCTCGGCCTTGGAGCTGTAGCCCACCTTGCCGCGCATCCGTGACAGCCGGAACACGCGGATGTCGTCGCGCTCGTGCGCGTAGCCCACCAGGTAGAACTGGCCGCCGCGGAAGAGCAGGTGGTAGGGGTCGACCTTGCGCTTGCTCTGATCGTCGCGGCCCAGCGTGTAGTACTCGAACAGGATCGTCTTGCGCCGGAAGATGGCGGTCTCGACCTTGGACAGCCGTTGGCTGAGCTCGCGACCGCCGGGGCCGGCCGTCATGGCCAGCTTGACCGACTGTTGCTCTGGCGCCGACAGCGGCGAGGGCTTGCCCCACGACAGCTGCTGGAGCGCCAGCCGCAACGGCTCGGCATAGGCGAACTCGCCGTCCAGCAGCGTCAGCGCAGTGCGCAGGCCGCCGAGCTCCTGGTCGGAGAACTCGATTGACGGGAGGTAGAAGTTCTCCGGCGGCAGCGTGTAGGTCTCGGCCTCGTAGCTGCCCTCGCTCTGCTTGTCGATCTTCAGGTCGATGCCCAGCGACGACAGCTCGGCGCGGTCGGCGTAGAAGCGCCGGTTGAACGCCTCGTCGCTGGTCATCTGGGCGTAGCCCTCGACGTCCTGGCGGATCTCAAGCGCCGAGATCGGGCGCCGCTCTGCCATCAGGAACGAGATCAGCGACAGCTGGCGGATCAGCTTTTCGGTGTCCTTCGCCACGAGGGAGGCAGGATACGCGCGGCGGCCTCGCGGACCAGGGGGTTGAGCCCGCTATTTGCGGGTTCCGAGCGGGCTGACGGCGGCCGTCATGACCTCCGCGGCAGCCTGGTCGCCCAGATCCCCGTCCGTCAGCCTGCGCCAGGTGAAGAAGTCCACCGCCACCCGGACCAGGGCCTTCAGGCGCACCGCCCGGCGGCCACGGGCCCCGAACGCCGCCGCCAGATCGGTCGCCAGCTCGGCCAGCATCCGATCGATGTTCTGCTCCATGAACCGGTCCAGCTCCGGCACGGTGGCGCGATCGGTGAACAGCTTGCCGAACATCGGCTCGGCCTCCCGGTACCAGGCGTAGAGGCGACCCAGCACCGCGTCGACGCGCTCGCGCGGGTCCTCCAGCGCGAGGCCGCTGGCGAAGTCGGGAAGCGGGTGCTCCGCCATGTAATGGGCCGAGCAAGCGGGGATCAGTTCGTTCAGGTCGGCGAAGTGGTTGTAGACCGTCAGCCGGCTTACGCCGGCGCGGCGCGCGATCTCGGCCACGGTGGTCTTCGCCACCCCCAGTTCCTCGTGCAACTCGGCGGCCGCCCCCGCGATGGTGTCGCGCGTCTCGCGCTGGCTCTCCGCACGCGCCTTCAGCTCATATTTCCTAGTTTGACTTGACACGGTGTTTACTCATAGTACCATGGTCTTCGGTTGGACTAACACTATGTATATCGAAAGGGCCCGAGGAACGATGAAGAAGACGATCACCGCACTCGCGATCACCGCTCTGCTCGCGACGCCCGTCGCCGCCGAGGCGGCGACCTACAAGGGCAAGACGAGCTCTGGCCACCCGGTGACGATGAAGATCAACAAGGGCAAGCTCCGCTACTTCGTGGCAGGGCTCCGGAGCGCGTGCATCCCCATCCAGGGCGGCGGCAGCCCCCTCGGCGGTGTGGAGACCTTCGGCGTTGAGAGCACGATCCTCAGGCCCAAGGCGCACAACCGCTTTGCGCTCACCGGCAAGCCGGCCTTCGGCTACAGGGAGGTCACCATCAACCACGACCTCTGGCTCAAGCGCCGCGGGACCGGTTACTCCGGCCGGATGCGGTACCAGTACCAGTTCATGGTCTCGAAGTTCACACCTGGGACCTTCTCGATCTACAGCTGCCTCGGCGGCGCCACCTTCAAGGCGAAGAAGACGTCCTAACGCTAGGCGGCGCGCGTTGCGCTGAAGAACGCCGACCCGGAGAGCGCGCGGTCGTATCCCGACCAGCGCTCTCCGTCGGCGAGCCCCTTCTCGATCCGGTCGAAGGTGCCCAGGGTCCCGCCCAGGTTGTCGATCATGTGCACCAGGGTGGCCTCGCGCGTGCACGGGGTCACGGGGCTGCCGTGCTCGAGCTTGCCGTGGTGGCTGAGCACGATGTGGCCGACGGCCTGGCAGAGATCGGGAGGGAAGCCCTCGATGGCCTCCATCTGGCTGCGGACTCGGTAATAGCCCAGCGGGATCTCGCCCTGGAGCTTGCCGGCGTCGGATAGATCGATGGCGCCGCCCGTCTGCTCGTATGCCTCGATCTTGCCGATGTCGTGCAGCAGCGCGCCGGTCACCGCGACATCGCGATCGATGCCGGGGAAGGTGGCCGCCATGGCGCTGACACCCTGGGCCACCGACAGCGAGTGCTCCAGCAGCCCGTGCCGGTAGGCCTGGTGGTAGGTCTTGGCTGCCGGAGCGGCGCGCCAGCGGTCGCCTGTCTCGGTGCCGGCTGCCAGCAGCCGGTCGAGCAGCTCGCGCAGGTAGGGGTTCTGCACCGTGCCGATCAGGTTCTCCAGGTCGCCGAGCATCTGCTCGTACGGGATCGGCGGGCCCTCCGCCAGCTGGTCAGCGTCGAACTCCTCCGGCTGCGCGGCGCGCAGACGCCGCACCGTCAGCGTGGAGCCGTAGCGCTGGTCGGCGGAGTAGCGCGCGTACACCCGCACGGGCGCGCCCAGCTGTGCCTCAGCGACGATCTCGTCGACCGACTCCCACACGACCGCCTCGATGCTGCCGGACGCGTCGCCGAGCTGGAGCTTGAGGAACTCCTCACCGTTCTTCTTCTGGCGCCGAGTGACCGCCCGCACCTCGTAGACGGAGTCCACGAGCTGGCCGTCCTGCAGGTCACGCACCAGGTGGTGCTCTGGCATGAGCGTCGGCTGGTCCATCGTGACAACGACGGTAAACCGCGTTTCGGACGGGATAGGCTCGTCCGCATGGGTGTGGTCGTGGCTGGTGGAACAGGTGGCCTGGGCGTTGCGGTCGTGCGCGAGTTGTTGCACGCGGGGCACGACGTGACGGTTGTGGACCGTCAGGGCGAGGCGCCCGAGGGCGCGGCGCTCGTGCACGTCGATCTGCTCGATCCGGCCGCCACCGCGGCCGCTGTGGGGGGCGTGGCCGAACTCGAGGGGGTGGTCAACCTGGTGGGCGGGTTCGGCATGGGGCCGAAGGTCGGGGAGGCCGAGCTCGAGGACTTCGAGCGGCTCTGGCGGCTGAACCTCGTTCCCGCGTTCAACTTGGCGAAGGCCGCAATGCCGGTCCTGGCCGGTCGCGGCGGCGGCGCCTTCGTGTGCGTGTCGGCCAGGGCGGCGCTGGAGCCGTTTCCCGGCGCCGCGGGCTACATCAGCGCCAAGGCCGCGGTGCTGGCCTTCGTTCGGGCGCTCGACGCGGAGTACCGCGACGCGTCGGTGCGCGCCAACGCCATCCTGCCGAGCATCATCGACACCCCCGCCAACCGCGAGGCCATGCCCGACTCGGACTGGTCGAAGTGGGTGGCGCCGGAGCAGATCGCCCGGGTCATCCGCTTCCTGGTCTCAGGCGACTCCGAGGTCACGTCCGGCGCGGCCGTGCCGGTGTACGGCCGCGCCTGAGCGCTCAGTTGCTGCGGCAGGCTTCCTCGGCCTGCTTGCGCTGCTCGGCCTGCGGGATCTGCTTGGCCAGGTCCAGGCAGGCGTCCTGTGCGGTCTTCTTGATCTTCTCCGGGTCGCTGCTCTTGGCAGCGTTGCAGAGCTTCTTCGCCGCCTCCTTGGCGTTCTCGTTGCCGGCCTTGTCGGCCTCCTCGAGGCACTTGTCAACGGCCTCGTCCAGGTTGTCGGGGGTGTTGTCGGCGTCACCGCCGCCCGAGCCGCCCGACTGGGACGGGTTGTCGCCCGATCCCGACGAGTCGTTGTTGTCGTCGCCGCACCCGGCGGCGGTTGCCGCGAACACCAGCAGGAGGGCCGCCACCAGCAGTAGGGGGATTCGTTCACGCATGGGCCCAACCTACCCGCCGTAGTACCGCATTGCACGCTTGCCGAGGTCCTTCGTTGAACCGCCGTTCTGGACGGCGCTGATGGGCGCGCCGAGCAGCGGGATCATCCGCCCGCCCATGTGCTTGACGGTGCGCTTGCCCACGTAGCGCACCATCCGGTTCGTCAGCGACCGCTGGCTGCGCCCCGACAGCTGGGTCTTGACCACGGCTGCGGCCATGCTGGCCCCCACGCCGTCCAGCGACTCGCGCGCCTGGGCCGGGGTCTCGTACACGCCCCACAGGTGCAGCAGCTCGGCCGGTCGCATCGGGTCGTGCGGGTCGTAGCCGAAGGCGGCGGCGATGAAGAACACCATCCGGGCCTGGATCCAGCCCAGCCCGGCCACGTTGGCCGCGGCGGTGGTCATGCCGCCCAGGCCCAGCGCCAGCCCCTCGCCGCGGGACAGGTGCACGTGCTTGGAGTAGGCCTTGCGGGCCAGCTTCTGGGGGGTGCGCCCGCCGCCGGCCACCCGCACCCATTCGGTCGCCGGATCCGCGAAGCGCTTGGACGCCGCCAGTGCGATCAGCTCCGGCGCCCGTTCGGGGTCGGCCAGGATCTGGCGCCACAGCGGGTCGGGGACGTGGCTGATGCCTTCCAGCTCGGTGGAGACGCTCACCCCTCGAGCCTACGCCGCCGGTCGTAGAGCGACAGCGCGTAGCGGCCTGCCGGATGCTCGCGCGCTCTGTTCACCAGGTTCGCGTAGTGCGGCGGCAGCACGTCGGGCTGGGGCAGGGGAGTGCCGTAGACGGGCGGCACTATCACCGACGCCGCCAGCGCGCCGAAGGTCAGGTCCGCCGCCGTGAAGCGCTCGCCGCAAAGGTGGGTGCGCCCGTCGGAGAGCAGACCGGCCACGAAGTCGAACTCACGCCACACCGCCGCCTCGTCCTCGACCTCGATCCCCGGCCGGATGCCCAGCTCCTTGCCTGCCCAGCGGCCTGCGAGCGGGAAGCCGATGCGCATGAAGCGGTTCTCCCAGCGCGGCACGCCCGCATTGTTGAAGCGCAGCATCAGATCGCGCTCGGCCAGCATGCTCACGTACATCAGCCGCCGACCGCGCGGCCCGAGGTCCTCGTCGAGGCGCCGGGACAGCGTCAGGGCCTCGTTCCGTTCCTCCTGGTCTTCGGGGAACAGTCGCCTGTCGGCCGGAGTGCGCTCGTCGATCCAGGCCAGGATCTCCTCCGACTCTCCGAGCGAGCCCTCGGGTGTCACGAGCACCGGTGTGGTCCCGTGCCCGCCCGCGCGCTTGGAGGCGATCCGGTGGATGCCCTGCACGTGGCGCTCCTCGCGGTAAGGGAGCCCGGCTCGTTCCAGAGCCCACCGCGCCTTCTCGCAGTAGTGGCTGATCGGGATCGTGACGAGCCGCAGCACCACGCGAGAGCCTATGGCGCCAGCGACAGGGGCTGTACAGTCGCGTCCGCGATGCTGCCGTGGGCTCTGCGCGTGTCGATCCTGTGTGCCGCCCTCCTGCTCGGGCCCACCACTGCCGCGGATGCCGCGGGACCGCTCGGTCTCACGAGCTGCGTAACCACGCAGGGCGTCTATCAGTGCTCCGGCCTCGTCGCGACGTGGGACGGCGTGCCCCTCGACACCACGGTGACGCTGCCGCGCGCGGGCGCCAGCCGGCTTCCGCTCGTGGCCAATCTGCATGGCCTGGGGAACAGCAAGCACGAGTACCTCGACGCCGGCGCGACCGCGTACACCGACAACGCGTTCGCCTGGGCCAAGGCCGGCTACGCCGTCCTGACCTACACCGCGCGCGGCTTCTGGGGCTCGTGCGGCACCCCCGAGTCGCGAGTGGCGAGCCCCGCCGCGTGCTCGCGCGGCTACATCCATCTCGCCGACGTCCGCTACGAGGCGCGCGACACGCAGCAGTTGATCGGGCGCCTGGTGGACGAGGGGGTGGCGGATGCCGGCCGCATCGGGGTCACCGGTGACTCGTACGGCGGCGGGCAGTCGTTCGAGCTCGCCGCGCTGCGCGACCGGACCATGCTCCCCGACGGCCGGCTGGTCCCGTGGCGATCGCCGAACGGCACGCCGCTGAGCCTCGCGGCCGCGGCGCCGGTGATCCCATGGACCCACCTGGTGTACGCGATCGCGCCCAACGGCCGCACACGCGCGAACGCCGTAAGCCCGCCGGGGGCGGAGACGAGCCCGGTCGGCGTCTTCAAGACGAGCGTCGCCAACGCCATCCTCGCCGCCTCCCAGAACGCGATCGGACCCGGGCAGCCGGTGGGTGAGCCGTTCGTGCCGGGCCGGCCGATGGGGTTCCTGGCGCCGCCGGGCACGGATCCCGATGCGGACATCGTCTCGGCCGTCGCCCGAGCCGACGCGGGCGAGCCCTACGACGACGACAGCGCACGCGCGGTGGTCGCACGCCAGGAGCGCTGGCGCTCGGCCTACTCCATCGACCCGAGCCACGCACCGCCGCCGCTGTTCGTGGGCAGCGGGTTCACCGACGACCTGTTCCCGGCCGACGAGGCCCTGCGATTCGTGAACCGGACCCGGCGTGACCATCCGCGCACACCGATCCGGCTCCTGTTGGGCGACTTCGGCCACCAGCGGGCGTCGAACAAGCCGCTGGACCGCGAGCGCCTCCTGTCCGATGTGCACGCCTGGTTCGATCACTACGTACGTGGCGGGGGGCGCGCGCCGGCTCCCACGGTGACCGCGATCGCGCAGACCTGCCCGCGAACCGCGCCCTCGGGCGGCCTGTTCACGGCTCCCACATTCGCCGCCCTCGCTCGCAGCGAGGTCCGGTTCTCGAGCGAGGGCCGGCAGACCATCGATTCGAGCGGCGGCGACCCGCGGACCGGCGCGGCGCTCGACCCGGCGGCCGGCGGCGGTGACGGGTGCGTGATCACGAACGCGGCTCCCGCGCCCGGGACCGCCGTGTACTCGCTGCCGCCCGCGACCGGCGCGGGCTTCACGCTGCTGGGCGCCGCGCGCGTGAATGCGAAGCTCGCGGTCTCGGGCACGGCACCCACGTCCGCCCAGGTGGCGGCCCGGCTGTGGGACGTGGCGCCGGGGGGCGGCGGCCAGACGCTCGTGGCGCGGGCCCTGTACCGGCCCTCGGGCGCCGCGACCGACTCGTTCGAGCTCCACCCCAACGGTTGGCGCTTTGCCCCCGGCCACAGAGCCAAGCTCGAGCTGCTCGGCTCGGACGCCCCCTACGGCCGGCCCTCCAACGGGCACTTCTCCATCGCCGTCCGCGAGCTCGATCTGCGACTGCCGGTTCGCGAGGGCTCGGCGGGGGGATCTACGAGCTGCCTCGCGCGCACGGCCCGCGCGGGCGTGCGAAACGTCGGCCGGATCCGCCTGCGCTACACCCGCCGCCAACTCCTGCGCCGTGTGGCCCCGGCGCCCCGCCACCGCCGTCGCCGCAGCTACGTCTACTGCGTGAAGGGCGGGCGGCGCCGCGTCAGCGCCGTCTTCTCGAGCCGCTCCCGTCGCGGGCGGGTCGAGCTGGTCGCGACCACCGCCCCGGGCCACCGGGCGCGGCGCGTGCGCCCCGGGTCGCGGCTGCGCAGCTTCCGGGCCGCATACCCGCGCCGGCGACGGGTCGCGCGGGGCGTCTACCGCGCCGCCCCCCACAGCCGTCATGTGGTCGTGGTGCGACGTGGCCGAGTCCGCATGCTCGCCGTCGCCAGTCCGCGGCTGAAGCGGGCCCGGTTGCTCAAGGATCTCCGCCTAGCGCGTCGCTAGTGCGCGTGACGCGCGGCGCTCGGCGGGTTGGCATTGCTTCGTACGGCGCACTGTGGTCAGATTCTCTGGGGAGATGACGACGGAGCAGCGATCGTGTCGAGAGAGCGTTCCGGCACTGGCGGATGCGCTCGAGGCGCGTTCCGCGGCGCTGGTCGAGGCGATGCTCAAGCGGATGCGCGCCACCTTCGACGCGCCTCGTGGCGTGGATCGCGAGGATGTCCGCGCGGCCGGCCGCCGCTCCGCCGCGGCGATGCTGGCTGCCACGCTCGCGGCGATCCGCGACGGCGTCGACTCGCCGACCACCGCACCGGCCGACTCGCTGCAGACCACGCGGGTGATGGCCCGCGTAGGCATGTCGCTCACCGACTACACGCGCGCCTACCGCATCGGCCATGCGGTCCTCTGGGAGGCGATTCTCGAGGAGTTGGAGCGTCATGACGAGCTCGACCCACATGCCCGCTACGAGCTCCTGCGGGCGACCTCCGACCTGCTGTTCCGATACGTCGACAGCATCACCGAGATCCTCGCCGGGGAGTACATGCGCGAGCGCGACCGGGTGATGCGCAGCCGCGAGCACAAGCGCGCACGCCTAGCCCGCGAGATCCTGGCCGGGGGCAGCGCGCGGCCCGACGAACTGGGCTACGACCTCGCGTTGCACCACGTCGGAGCGATTGCGTGGGGAGACGAGGCGGAGCAGCACATGGAGGCTCTGGCGAGCGGCCTGGGCCACTCGTTGCTCTGCGTGCCGGTGAGCGAGGAGGTGGTCTGGGGCTGGCTCGGCTCGAGCGACCCCATCGACGGGGGTGGCTGGCGCACGGTCATCGGCTCGGATCCCCCCGCGGGCACCGCGCTCGCCGTCGGGCTGTGTGAGCAGGGGCGCGACGGTTTCGTCGAGAGCCACCGCCAGGCCGGCGACGCCCGGCGCGTGGGGCTTGAGACCGGGAAGCCGGTCACGATCTACCGGGACGTGGCGCTGGAGGCACTCGGCGGCCGCGACGAAGATGCCGCGCGCGAGTTCGTGAAGCGGGAGCTGCGGCCCCTCCTGGGCGACGACGAACGCGAGCTGCGCTTGCGCGAGACGCTCCACGCCTACTTCGCCACCTCCCAGAACGCCTTGGCCGCCGCGGCGATGCTGGGCGTTCACGAGCAGACCGTGGCCTACCGGCTGCGGACGATCGAGAAGCGCCTCGGCTGTCCCGCGACGATGCGACGAGCCGAGTTGGAAACGGCTTTGCGACTGCATCGCCTGTTCTCGCCGTAGGGCTCTTGTGCCAAGTCGATAAATCGGCTCGGCCCTCTTCGAAGCAGACGACAAACGCGCCTGTCCCCCAGATGGGTATGTCTGATCCGTAGGGCTCTCGCCTTGCATACCCGGGGAGGGACTCGAACTTGAGCGCATTCGGCCACCACGCCTCGCAACCGCACGCCCCTGCGACCGATGCCGCTCGCCGGCTGGTCGCGCAGGCCACCGGGATCGCCTCGATCGCCGCCGGGCTGATCCACATCTCGGCCGCCGCCGACCACGCGAACCTGCCGGTGATGCAGGCGGGCTTCCTGGTGGTGGCCGTCCTCCAGGGCGGGCTCGGCGTGTGGCTGCTGCTAGGTCGGAACCTCTCCAAGCTCCAGCTGATCGGGGCTCTCGGCCTGATGCTCGGTTCGGTGGAGATGTGGATGATGTCGCGGACCGTAGGGCTGCCGTTCCTGCCCGGCGGCCACATGGAGCCGATCGGCTTCAAGGACGGGGTCACGGTGCTGTTCGAACTCGCGAGCGTCCCGGGCCTGCTGCTGTTGATGACGCGCGAGCTGGCCGAGGTGAGGCTCCCCTCGCCCCGGTTGGGGTCGCAGGTCCTCGGCTTCATGGCCGCCGCGAGCTTCGCTCTTTTCGTCCCGGCCCTGATGCTCGGCGGCGGCGGCCATCACTCGGCCAGTCAGATGGGCGGCCACGGCGGCGGCGGCGACCATCACGGGTCAGGCGGCGGTGGCGGCGACCATCACGGGTCGGGTGGAGAGCACGGCGGCTCCGAGCACGGCGGCTCCAAGCAGGCCGGGGGCGGCGGACATGCGCATGCCTCCAAGGGCGGCGACCACCATGCGTCGGGCGGCGACGGCGGGCATTCCGACGCCGGCACCACCCTCGAGCAGAGTGGCCCTGGCGGCCACAGCTCGGGCGGCCACGGTGGCTCTGACACCTCGGGCGGCGAGGGCGGTGGCCACGCGGGTGGCGAGCAGCACGGTCACGGAGACTCCGGCGACCACGGGTCGACCGACCACGGTTCGAAGGGCGGGGACCGCAGGAAGGCCGACGGCCACGCCAAAGGCGAGCATGGCTCCGGGAAGGGCGACGGAGACCATGGCACGGGGAAGGGCGGCCACGGCGACCACGGCTCCGGGAAGGGCGAGGGTGACCATGGCTCCGGGATGAACCACGGCGAGCACGGCGCCGGGCAAGGCCACGGCGAGCACGCCGAGAACCCCGAGGAGGAGCACCGCGACCCACCCCTGACCGGCATCGTGACCCAGCGCGCGAAGGCGATCGAACCCAAGGCGGCAGATACGAAGGAGACGATCAAGCTGCAGTACGGCCCGTACGAGATCGCGCCGGGCGGCGACGCGAACCAGGTGGGTGTCGAGTTCGCCGGCGTGGACGGCTACATCGTCTCCGCCAAGCCGAGGATGCGCTTCGCAGACGGCTCGACGATCGGGCATGACGACAAGGTCCACCTTCACCACGCGCACCTCTTCCGCGCCGATCGCAGCGGCGACAACGGCGCCTCGAGCGGGCGCACGGGTGCGCAGTGGGTCTTCGGCACAGGCGGCGAGCAGACCGAGGGGAGCTTCGAGAAGCTCTCTCGAAACGACCCGTCGGGCAAGAGCTATGGCCTGCCGATGCTCGGCGGCGACCCGATGATGGTGGTCTGGATGCCGATGAACATGAGCGACGAGAACAAGGTCGCCTACCTCGAGTTCGAGTTCGAGTTCGTGCACGGCAAGCCGGAGAGCGTCAAGAGCGCGCGCGGCAAGGAGATCACTCCGCTGCGCCCGATCCTGCACGGCACGACCTTCAACGTCCCGAAGACCGGCGGGGCATTCTCCTGGCCGCTGGACATCTCCAGCTACGGCGGCACGCCGGCGCAGGACCAGGGCCTCGACCTCGAGCGCTTCAACACCAAGAAGGACTCGACCGTGGTGCCGGGCGTGGGTGACGTCTGGACCGCGCCGGCCGATGGCGTGATCGTCGGCGCGGCGGGCCACATGCACGAGGGCGGCACGAAGGTCGTGTTCAACAACCTCGGCAGCGAGGCGAACCCGTGTGCGAGCGACGGTGACAGCTATCCGGGCGCCACGATCTTCGAGAGCAAGGCGTACTACCCGAAGGGGGTGTTCCCGACGCACATGAAGATGGGCACCACCCAGACGGGCTGGCGCGCGCCCGTGCGCAAGGGCGACCGGATCGCGACCAACGGCGTGTACGACACGCGTGACTACGCGTTCCCCGACCAGATGAGCGTGGTCGGGATGTACTACGACGACACGGTCGAGGTGAAGGACTCCGACAGGTGCAAGGCGACGTTGGCGGACGAACCCGGCGCCAGCCACGACGAGGTGGTCCAGTCGATCCCCGATCAGGACGCCAAGCGCGGCGACGACGGCTCGAAGTGGGTACACGCCCAGAACGAGGAGTGCGTGGCCGCCGAATGTGACGACCCCGACGCCGCCCCGATGCGCCGTGGACCGCAGCAGAACGTCATCGAGATCGGCGACTTCAAGTTCTCACCCGGGGACATGAAGCAGGCCGGACTCATCAACTCCATGCCCGGACCGACGATGGGCGGCGCGCCTGTTGTCTGGCGCGGCGACCGGCTGAAGTTCGTCAACCGCGACTACCTGCAGTTCGGCGGCACCCGTCACGCGGTCACGTCGTGCAGCGGCCGCTGCAACGGGCCGGACGTGTCGAGCTACCCGAACAGCGACGGCCGCTTCTACTCGGGCCCGATGGGCTACACGCCGCTGTCGGAAACCTCGTCGAACGAGAACCAGGGCACTCCGACCTGGGAGCTCGACACGAGCAAGCTGGAGCCCGGCTACCACACGTTCTACTGCTTCCAGCACCGCTGGATGCGCGGGGCTTTCTACGTCGAGGAGCGGCCTGGGAAGTAGGCGGGCCTACTGAACAAGGTGATCGGCGGTCTAGTGGATCTCGATGTTCCCGCCCTCCATCCGCTGCTCTCCCGAGTCGTAGCCGTTGCCGACGCGGATGCGGTATGTGTCGTTGCGCCCAGGCCCGCCGTTGTCGGTCACGTCGACGCGGAAGTCGAACGACCCCTGACCGTTCACCTTCGCTGTGCCGAAGATGCTCGCCCGTGTGCGATCGGCGCTGCAGGTGACCGTCAGGATCTCGATCGACTTGAGCTTCAGCGGCGTCGCCGGGCCGTGATCCTCGTAGGCCTGGTTGCCCTCGGCGCTGCCGTTCTTGACCTGGGCGTTGCCGCCGGTGTTCGCCTTGTCGCCGCTTGCCGCCGTGATGTGGCCGCCATCGGTAACTTGGCAGCCCTCTGTGCTCTGGGGCAGGACCCAGGTCTTGGTTGCCTCGCCTGAGGGCTCGCCTGCATCCTCGCTGCCGCTCCCGTCACTGTCGGCGAAGGCCCGTATCGCGTCCTGGCCCGGAAAGGTGCCCGTGTAGCAGAAGGTCGCCTCCCCGTTCTCCTCCGTGGTCCGGGTGGCAGGCGCCCTCGGGTTCGAGCCGCTCACCCCAAAGACGACGTCGACTCCCGGAACGGGGCGCCCCTGTGCGTCCGTGACGGTCGCCGTGACGCAGTGCTCCTCGCCCACCTCGTTCGTAGAGGTCCTGGGCTCGAGCGTCAGGCTCGCCGGTGGCCCCGGGCCGGTGTCGCTCGGCGTCGACGTTACGAAGACCTCGTTGAATACGCCCTGGCCCTCCGGGATGATCTGGGAGCCGACCCGGGCGGCCGATGCGGTAACCCGCGCGATCCCCTCCTGGTGATCCGTCCCGTTCGGGCCCTGGATGGTGGCCTCGTACTCGATCCGAGCCGTGAAGTAGATGAACTCGTCGCCTACGCATTCAGTGCTGTTGGCGCCGAGTTGACTGGATTCGGGGGTCAGGCGCTTGGTCCCGGTGATCGTGTACGGGCCCGAATGGATCTCGAATGTCGACTGGAAGGACTTGACCACCGACGGATGCGGGCCGCCGACGGTCACGGTGCCCTGCTCGGTGAACGCGCCGACGTAAACGCCGCCCGCCGCCCCGGACGCCTCGAAGGTGTACGTCGAGTCATTCGGAACGTCGCACGTGCCGTCGATCTCGAAGGTGTGACCTGGTATCGCGGCCGGGCCGAGCGCCTCGGACAGGAGAACGGTGGGGGCGAGTCGCGGCGGTGTCTGGGCCGGTGCGACGACGGGAGCGGCCGCGAATAAACCGAGCGCGAGCGCGTTCACGAGAAGCGTTCGCATGATCCTGCCGCCCGGTCTCCCCCGCGTCACGCCGCCACCGTAGCCGAGAAGCGAAGCTAGGCAAACCCTGCCGGAAGATGGCGAGGGCCGGAATCGAACCGGCGACACCACGATTTTCAGTCGTGTGCTCTACCAACTGAGCTACCTCGCCGCGGGCGGACATCCTAGCTTTAGGAGGGTGGACCTCGTTCGTGCCCGCCTGGCGGCGCAGTGCCTGTCTCCCTCGGCCGCCGCGAGCTCGGCAAAGGAGGCGGCACGCTCGGTATGTGGGGTCCAGGCCCAGGACGTCCGTTCGGCGGGGTTGGCGCTGCGCTCCCGCGTCCCGGGTCTGAGCGGTGGCGATGTGGCCGCCGCCGGCCTGGTGCGCACATGGACCGTGCGCGGCACGCTTCACCTGATCGCGCCGGAGGACCGCGACTGGCTGCATGCGCTGTGTGCGCCGCGGTTCCTGCCGCGGATGGAGCGGGCGATGGAGCAGCGTGGCCAACTGGCCACCGCGCGCGGCATGCTGGACGACCTGCTCGGGCTGGTCGAAGAGCGCCCGCGCGAGCGCGCGGAGCTGCTGACGCGCCTGGCCGAGCGCGGCCACGACGACCTGACCGACCGGTCGGTGAACGTGCTGATGCCGTGGGTCGCGTTGCAGGGACTGGCGGTGGGTACGGCGGACGGGCGCTGGGTCCGCAGCGACCCCCCTGGGCCGGTGGGCGAGGAGGAGGCGCTGGCCACGCTGGCGCGGCGCTACCTGGAGGGCTACGGGCCGGCAAACGACCGCGATCTGGCGGCGTGGTCGGGCTTTCCGCTGGGCCGGGCACGGCTGGCGCTGGAGCTGGCCGGCCCGGTGCACACGGCCGAACCGGCCGCGCCGCCGGAATGCGCGCTGCTGGCGGCATTCGACCCCGCGATGCTGGGCTGGGCCACCCGGACGGCGCTGGTGCCGGCCGACCACGAGCACGACGTCCTCCCCGGCGGGGGCATGCTGCGACCCGTCGTGCTGGCGGGCAAACGGGTCGTGGGCACGTGGCGCGGGGCCGGGGAGGAGACGACCTGGTTCGGGTCAAAGCCACTCGCCGAGGCGCTGGCAGCCGAGGTCGCCGATGTCCGGCGATTCCTGGCGTCGTGTTAGGGGACGGTTGACCCTGGATCTGGCCGATTGCGCCCGCCCGGGTCCGAGTTACACTGCCGCGCCAATGGACTCTCTCTCGCGCCGCGCCTTCGCCTCCGTACTTGCCGTAGCCGCCATCGCGGTGCCCGTCGCCGGTTGCGGGGGCGACGGCGGATCGGGTGACAGCGGCAAGAACCCGCTGGACAACGCACTGGGGTACGTCCCGGCGGACTCCCCGTTCGTGGCCGTGATCGAGACCGACCCGAACAGTGCCCAGTTCAAGAACGCCGCGGCGATCGCGCAGAAGTTCCCCTTCGCCAGCCAGCTTCAGCAGCAGCTCCAGCAGGGACTGGGCCAGGGCGACGCCAACTACGAGCGCGACATCAAGCCGCTGCTGGGCAACGAGTTCGTGGTCGGTGCGACCAACATCGAGACCTTCGTTGACAGCGGGAGCAGCGACAGCGAGGACTTCATCGCCGCGATCCAGGTCAAGGACAAGGAAAAGCTGACCGCGGCGGTCGAGAAGGAGAAGCCCAAGGAGCTGGGCGAGAAGGACGGCGCCAAGCTCTACCAGAACGACGACTCGTTCGCGGCTATCGACGATGACGTCCTGGTGGTGGCCAACTCACGCCGCGAGCTGGAGGCGGGCCTGGATAGCCGCGGCAGCGACGACCGCTTCGACGAGGACGACTTCAACAAGGGCACCGAGGGCCTGCCCGAGGACGCCGTGGTGCGCACGTACTTCAACCTCCAGCGCCTGATCGCCGCCGACCCCGACACCGCCGACGCCCGCAAGATCAAGTGGGTTAGCGCGCTGCGCACCTTCGGCCTGAGTGCCTCGACCGGGTCGGACAAGATCGACATCGACTTCAACATGGCCACCGACTCGGGCGATTTGACCGACGCCGACCTGCCGCTGGCTGCCGGCGACCAGAGTCCGAAGGTGGCCAAGCGTGCCGGCGAGTTCGGATTCGGCCTGCGCGGGATCGATCAGATCGTGAAGTTCTCCGAGAGCGCCGCCCAAGCGGTGGACCCCGGCCAGTTCGGCTCCTACGAGACCGCCAAGCGAACGGTCGAGCGCCAGCTCAAGCTGGACCTGGAGAAGGACGTGCTCGAGCAGCTCAGCGGGGACATCACGGCCAGCGCGTCACCCAACGGCTCGTCGGCGGGGCTCAAGGCCGAGGTCAAGGACCCGGATGCGTTCAAGGCCACCCTGGCGTCGGTGACCAAGGTGCTGCCGGCCATCGCCCGCAGCGCCTCGGGTGGCGAGCGCGTGACCATCCGCAAGAGCGGCGACCTGTACAGCGCGACATCGGGGAGCGATCGGATCGCCTACGGGCTGGTCGGCGACGAGTTCGTGCTCTCCGACACCGTCGCCGGGGCGCGTGCGATCGCCGGCGCGCCCACGGCAAGCGTGGCCGGCGCCGAGGGCGCGTTCGCCACGCAGGCCGATGCCGGCCAGGTGCTCACGCGCGCCCTGGGCCAGTTTGGCGGCTCGCTGGGCGGCGGCGCGCTGGGGGCCCAGCTGTTCGCAGGTCCGCTGGGCGAGTTGACCGGCTCGGTCAAGGCCAGCACCAGCGGCGTTGGCGGCAAGCTGACGCTGACGTTCGACTAGCCGCCTGCGGCCCACGCGCGCAGCAGTGGCAGCGGGTCGATGGGGCTGCCGCCGGTGTACCAGCCACGGCCGGTCCAGATCTCGAAGTGCAGGTGGGCGCCGAACGAGCGGCCTGTGTTGCCCACCTGCGCCAGCTGCTGGCCCGTGGTAACCGTCTGGCCCTCGCGCACCAGGGTGGTGCCGGTGGCCAGGTGCATGAACACGTAGTCGCGCTCCTCCCCGGCGCCGTCGAGCACCACGTAGTGGCCGGCTCCGCTGGCCTGGTAACGCACGGCCTTCACGGTGCCGGCGTGCGGGGCCACCACGGGGGTGCCCTCCGCGGCGGCGATGTCCTGGCCCTTGTGGGTGTGGCCGGCGCGACCGGCGCCGAAGCGCGCGTCGGGGCCGCCGAAGCTGTAGGTCCCGCGCACCGGGAAGACGTGGGTGCCCAGCGGCGCGGGCGGGACAGGCTTGGGCTTGGGGGGCCTGGGAACGGTCACGCGCCTGACCGACGCGATCCCGGCGGTGCGCAGCCGCTTCGCCGTGATCCGGATCCGGTAGGAGCCGGCCTTCAGGCCGGTCTTGGACACGATGACCTTGTGCCTCGCGCCGGCCTTGCGCGTGCCCAGCCTGAGCGTCTTGACCACAGCGCCCTTGCCGCCGATGAGCTGCAGGCGCACGTCGCGCACGGCCAGCTTCGAGGCGATCCGGAAGCTCACCGTGGCGGTCAGTGCGGGCCGGGAGATCGTGAACGACTTCAGATGCGGCAGCGCCGCCAGTCCATGCACCTTGGGCGTCTCGCCGTAGTGGGCGCCGCCTTCGGTGGGCGTGGCCGCCCCGCCCGAGGGGGTCGTGCTGCCGGCGGCGGCTGCCGTGGCCGGGCACAGTGCCAGCCCGGCGAGGCAGGTAGCGAGCAGAAGCCGCATGCCCACCCCCTCGGCGGGTAGGCGCAGAACTTGAAGGGTGCGCGGCCCTGGTCAAGACCTTCCCGGCGTGGGAAGGTTCGAGGAAGAGGCGACGCAGATCCTGGACATTCCCAAACTGAAGGAGCTCTCATGCAGCTGTACGCGATCCGCCGCCGTCATGGCTGGAAGACCCCGGAGCAACTGGAGGCGGCAGCAGGGAAGTCCAAGCACATCGGCGACGACGAGATGAGCGACCAGATCCGCTGGATCAGGTCCTACGTGGTGAACGAGGACGATGGGTCCCTGGGCACGATCTGCATCTACGAGGCAGCCAGCCCCGAGGCCATCCGCGACCACGCCGAACGCGTCGGCATGCCCGCGGACGAGATCACCCCGGTGGCCGACACCGTCGTGGTCCGGCCCGATCCGGTAGCCGTCACGTAGAGGGCCGCGCTCAGCCGGCCAGTCGCCGCAGCAGCTCCACCGCGCCGTTCTTGTTCAGCGGCTCGTTGAGGTTGCCGCACTTGGGCGATTGAACGCACGAGGGGCACCCGGCGCGGCACGGGCACTCGGACACCAGCGCGGTGGCGTTGGCCACCAGGCGCTCGAACTGCTCGAAGCCCGCCCGGGTGATGCCCACGCCGCCCGGGTGCCCGTCGTAGATGAACACGGTCGGCCGGCCGGTCTGGGAATGGAACGCGGTGGAAAGGCCGCCGATGTCCCAGCGGTCGCACATGGCGATCAGCGGCAGCACGGCGATCTGGGCGTGCTCGGCGGCGTGCAGTGACCCCTGGAGGACATCCAGCGGGAAATCCTCGGCCAGCGCCTGCTCGGGCATCTCCCACCACAGCGCCTGGGTGGTGAAGTGCTGCTCGGGCATGTCCAGCGCCACCAGGTCCAGGACCTCGTGGTCGGAGACGCGCTTGCGCTGATAGCCGGTGACCTGCTCGGTCACGTTGACCGTGCCGAACGAGAGTAGGCAGTCCGCGACCTCGCGGCGCTCGACCACCTCCTCGATGAAGGTGTTGGTCTCGCGCTTGGACTGGGTGTAGAAGTCGCCGCTGAACGGCGCCACGACGGCCCTGCGGTTATCCAGGTCCAACTGCTCGACCAGGTAGGAGCGGCCCATGTGCAGGTAGACCGAGCCGTCATGCACGGCGCCGTGCGCGCGCGCCGTCTCGACCGAGCCGATCACCTCGCCGCCCTCGGACTCGATCACCGCCACCGAGTCCGGCGACGAGGAGCGCAGCGCGATCTGGGCCGCGGGGAAGCCCTCGCCGCGCGGCAGGTAGCGCCCGGCGCGCTCGCGCAGCTGGCCCAGGCCCACCAGCCGGCGGGCGGCAGGCTCCCAGCGGTCGCCCAGGAACTCCTCGTCGCCGGGCGAGAGAGGCAGCTCATACGCCGCCGCGCACAGGTGGGCCAGGAAGATCTCCTCGGACTCGTGGTCCAGGATCGCCGACTCCACCGCTCGCTCCAGGAACTGGTCCGGGTGGCGGCAGAAGAACTGGTCGAGCGCGTCGGCCCCGGCCACGTACAGGGCCAGCCCGGTCTTGCGCCGCCCGGCGCGCCCCCACATCTGGCGCAGGCTGGCCACCGTGCCCGGGAACGTCACGCAGATCGCGGCGTCCAGCTCGCCGACGTCGATGCCCAGCTCCAGCGCGTCGGTGGTGACCACCGCCAGCAGCTCGCCGGACATCAGCCGCTGCTCGATCTCGCGCCTCTGCATGGGCGTGTAGCCGGCGCGATACGGCGCCACCAGCTCGGCCAGGTCGGAGCGGCCACGATCCTCCAGGCGCAGCTTGGTGAAGCGCTGGATCAGCTCCACGCCGCGGCGCGAGCGCAGGAAGCAGATGGTGCGCGTATCCGATTCCACCAAGTCGGCCAGCAGGTCGGCGGCCTCGCCGAGCGCGGAGGCGCGGGCGCCCGTGCGCTCGTCCACCAGCGGCGGGTTCCAGACGGCGATCCTGCGCTCGGCCCGCGGGGCACCGTCGCGCGCCACCAGCCGCACCTCGTCGCCGACCAGCTTCTGGGCCAGCTCCACGGGGTTGGCGATCGTTGCGCTGGCCAGGATGAAGCGCGGCTCGGTGCCGTAGGCCAGCGCCAGCCGGCGCAGGCGGCGCAGCACGTTGGCCACATGTGAGCCGAACACGCCGCGATAGGTGTGCGCCTCGTCCACCACCACCCAGGCCAGGTTCGCCAGCAGGTCGCCCCACTGGGCGTGATTGGGCAGCGCCCCCACGTGCAGCATGTCGGGGTTGGTCAGGATCAGGTTCGAGCGCCCGCGGATGGCGCGCCGCTCCTCCCTCGGCGTGTCCCCGTCGTAGATCGCGGGCCGCAGGTGTGGCAGCTTCAGCGCGTGCAGCGCCCGTGCCTGATCCTGGGCCAGGGCCTTGGTGGGGTAGAGGTAGAGCGCGCGCGCCGAGCGGTCGCGGCAGAGCGTGTCCAGCACCGGCAGGTTGAAGGCCAGCGACTTGCCGCTGGCTGTGCCCGTGGTCACGATCGTGTGGCCCTCGTAGGCCGAGGCCAGGGCGTCGGTCTGGTGGGCGTAGAGCCCGTGGATGCCGGCGCCGGCCAGCGCGTCCAGCAGCTCGGGATGGAGGTGCTCGGGCATCGGCTCGACCAGCGCGTCCTGAGGGCGCTCCGTCGAGCGGGCCACCAGCTGTTCGCCCTCGCCGCGCTCCAGGATCGCTTCCCAGGGCGGGGTCTCGGGGGTCACGGGCATCGGTCAGCCATAGTACGCGCGCCGTGATCCGGTCCTACGACCACGCCGACTTCCCCACGGCCGCGCTGCTGGCGGCCAAGGACCGGCGCGTCAGCGTGGTGCTTCCCGCGCGCGACTGCGCCGACACGGTCGGCTCCGTGGTGGCCCGGATCGTGGGGCTGGGCGAGCTGGTGGACCAGATCCTGGTGGTGGACGGGGCCTCCGGCGACGACACCGCACAGGCGGCGGCGCGGGCCGGCGCGCAGGTGGTCGACGAGGCCGAACTGATGCCGGAACGGGGCCCGGTTCAGGGCAAGGGTGATGCCATGTGGCGCGCGCTGGCCGCCGTCACCGGTGACGTGGTGGCCTACGTGGACGCCGACACGCGCGACTTCCACCCGCGGTTCGTGAACGGCCTGGTCGGCCCGCTCCTGACCGACCCCGCGCTGCGCTTCGTCAAGGCCACCTACCGGCGCCCCTTCGTGTCCGGCGACCACGAGCTGCCCGGCGGCGGCGGGCGCGTGAGCCAGCTCACGGCGCGGCCGCTGCTGGCGGCCTTCTACCCCGAGCTGGCGGTGCTCACCCAGCCGCTGGCCGGCGAGGTGGCAGCCAGCCGCGAGCTGCTGGAGGCGATCCCGTTCGCCACCGGCTACGCGGTGGAGATGGCGATGCTGCTGGACGTGCACGACGCCGTGGGCGCCGGCGCGATGGCCCAGTGCCACCTGGGCGAGCGGCGCAACCACCACCAGCCGCTGGAAGCGCTGCGGCCGATGGCCGAGACGGTGCTGGCGGTGGTGTGCCGCCACCAGGGGCTGAGCACGGCCGGGCCCGAGATCGCCCGGCGGCCGCCGTTCGCGCCATGAGCCTGCGCTGCGTTTACACCGACCTGGACGGCACGCTGCTGGGCGCGGGCGCGTCGCTGTTCCGCGACGGGGAGGGGGAGTTCACGCTCCTGCCCGCGCGGGCGCTGGAGGCGTGCCACCGCGCCGGAGTCGAGGTGGTGCTCAAGTCCGGGCGGCGCAAGGCCCAGGTCATGGAGGACGCCCGCCTGCTCGGCCAGAGCGCGTACATCTACGAGGTCGGCTCGGGCCTGGTCATCGATGGCGAGGAGCGGCTGCTGTGCGGCGAGTTCACGCCCCGCGACGGGCAGACGCCGCATGAGCTGATCGCCGCCACCGGGGCGCCCGCGCTGCTGGAGCGCGAGCTGGACGTGGAGCCGCATGCGCCCTGGCACGTGGACCGGTTCGTGTCGCACCTGTACCGCGGCCAGGCCGATGTGGAGCGCGCCAACGAACTGCTGGCGGGCGCGGGGCACGGCGGCCTGCGACTGGTGGACAACGGCGAGGCCGCCGAGGGCGGGCACACCTACCACCTGATCCCGGCCGGGGCGTCGAAGGCGACAGCGGTTGAGCTGCACATGCGCGCGCGCGGCTACGCGCCCGAGGACTGCATCGCGGTGGGCGACTCGGAGGAGGACCTGGGCGTGGCGCGGGTGGTGGGCCGCTTCTTCCTGGTGGCCAACGCTGCACCACAGGTGTCCGACCCCTTGGTGCAACGCACGGAGTCCGGGTTCGGCGACGGGTTCTACGAAGCGGTCGTGCAGTCGCTCGTACAGTAAGTAACGATTGCCACGAGATCGGTGTAGTTCAAGTGTCCTTGAAAGGAGGGCACGATGAACTCACTCAGGAGCGCCCACCACTTCCGCAAGATGGTGGCGGGCATCTGCATGGTGGGAGGACCGCTGGCGCTGCTGCTGGCAATGGTCTTCGAGTCCGGGACCGGCACCAGCCAGGACGCGTACGTGATCGGCAAGGTCGGCGACCCCGACACCGGTCAGATCGAGCAGGTGCTGCTGGTGGCGGGGCTGGTGCTGATGGTGCCCGCGGTACTGGGCCTGATGCACATGCTCCGTGAGCGCCAGGTCGACATGGGGCACGTGGGCGGCGCGGTTGCGTTGCTGGGCCTGCTGGTGCTGCCGTGGGCGTTCATGGCCGGTCTGGTGATCCTGGCCCTTGGCCTCTACCAGGCCAAGGCCATCCAGTCCACGTGGGCGCTGTGTATCGCTGCCGGAGCGATCCTGCTGGCGGTGGGCGGGCTCGCCGAGAGCGAGATAGCCGCGATCGTGGGCGCCGCCGTCTCCCTGGTCGGACTCGGCTCGACCGGGCTGATGGTCCTGTCCGAGACCGACGAGGAGTGGGAGCACACACCCGAGGTCGATGGCTTCCGGGCGCTGCCCGGGATGTAGTCCGCTTGGCCCCCCGCCGGCCCTCGGCTAGGGTCGGTGGGTGGCCACAGCGCAGTGCTCCGAGGGATTGCGCCTCCTCGAGGCGGCTCAGTGGGTTGCGGCGCGCGACGCCTTCCAGGCTTCGCTGGACGAGGAGGAGTCGCCCGACGCCCACGACGGCATCGGGCTGGCGCTGTTCTTCCTTGGCAGCATCGAGGAAGCGATCGCCGCCCGCGAGCGCGCGTTCGAGGAATACGTCGATGCCGGGCGCTGCGACGAGGCCGCGCGGGTGGGCGTCTGGGTGTCGCACCAGTACCTGCTGTCGGGGCGGGCGTCGGCCGCGCGCGGCTGGCTGGCTCGCGCCGAGCGGGCGGTCGAGGACGCCGAGTGCGAGGGCCAGGGCTGGGTCGCGATCGAGCGCGCGCGGCACGCCGAGAGCCTGGACGAGCAGGCGGCCCACTCGCGCCGGGCCATGTCGATCGCGCGCGAGTCGGGCAACGCCGACCTCGAGACGTACGCGCTCAGCCTGCTGGGCCTGACCGAGGTCAGCGCCGGGCATCTCGAGGCCGGGATGCAGCTGCTCGAAGAGGCCATGGCGGCCGCGTCGGCGGGCCGCGTGCGCAACGTGCACACGCTGGCCGAGGCGTACTGCAACCTGATCGTGGCCTCAACCAACGCGGGCGACTGGGAGCGCGCCTCGGAGTGGTGCGACCTGGTCGATGAGTTCGCGCGCGAGCGGGGCGTGATGCCCCTCTTCGGTGCCTGTCGCACGATCCACGCCGACGTTCTCGTGGCCAGGGGCCGCTGGCCCGAGGCGGAGCGGGCGCTCCAGACGGCGCTCGAGACGCACGCCCGCTACATCCCGGCGATGGGCGCTCCCACTGTGGCCAGCATGGCCGAGCTGCGGGTGCGCCAGGGCCGCCTGGCGGAGGCCGAGCAGCTGCTGGCGGGCCGCGAGGAGGACCCGTCCTCGCTGTGCGCCCTCGCCCACCTGCGCATCGCCGATGGCCGCCCCCGCGTGGCCGCGGCGCTGCTGGAGCGCGCCCTGCCGGCCGCCGAGGGCAACGCCATCCGCACCACACAGTTGCTGGCCCCGCTGGTCGAGGCCCGCCTGGCCTGCGGGAACCCCCAGGGGGCGCAGGCGGCCACCGCGCAGCTGGCCGTGCTGGCGGAGGGATCCGGCATCCGGCTGGTCGGTGCCCGCGCGGAGCTTGCCGCGGCGCACGTGGGCCTGGCTGCGGGACGCCCCGGCGAAGCCGCGGAGCCCGCCCGCCGCGCGCTGACGGCGTTCGCCCGGCTGGGCATGCCCCTGCACGTCGGGGAGGCGCGGCTGGCACTGGCCCGGGCGCTGGTGGCGGACTCGCCCGACGTGGCCCGCGACGAGGCCCGTGCCGCGTTTGACGCCTTCCGCCAGCTGGGGGCCTCGCGGGCCATGGACGCCGCCGCGGGCGTGCTGCGCGAGCTGGGCGGGGCCACGGGCGCCCGTGCCCGGAGCCAGGGCGAGCTCACCGCGCGCGAGCGCGAGGTCCTGGGGCTGGTGGGGCTGGGGATGTCCAACGCGCAGATCGCCCAGACCCTGGTGATCAGCGAGAAGACGGCGGGCCACCACGTCAGCCACATCCTGTCCAAGCTCGGGGTGCGCAACCGGGCGGAGGCCGCCGCGCACGCGGTCCGTGCGGGCAGCAGATAGGGATTCCTCCCGATGTATGGCCGCCGGTCCGCGCTTAGCGTGGTCGCACCGGCAAACGAGGAGGAACGATGTCCGTTGACACTGCTGATTCCGAGCTGAAGGGCCGCCACCGCAAGATGTGGGCTTCGGGGGACTACCCCTCGATGGTCGAGACCTTCCTGCTGCCGCTGGGGCCGCGGTTGGTGGAGGCGTGCGCGATCAAGCCCGGGGACCGCGTCCTGGACGTCGCGGCGGGCACCGGCAATGCGGCCATCCGCGCGGCCGAGCGGGGCGCGACGGTGACCGCCAGCGACTTGACGCCCGAGCTGCTCGCGGCGGGACGCGAGTCGGCCGAGCGGGCCGGCACCGAGCTGGACTGGGTCGAGGCTGACGCGGAGAACCTGCCGTTCGAGGACGAGTCCTACGACGTGGTGATGTCCTCGATCGGCGCGATGTTCGCGCCCCACCACCAGGCCGTAGCCGACGAGCTGGTGCGTGTCTGCCGCCCCGGAGGGACGATCGGCCTCCTGAGCTGGACGCCGGAGGGCATGCTTGGGGCGTTGTTCCGGACGATCGGCCCGTTCGCGCCGCCGCCACCCCCGGGAGCCCAGCCGCCGCCCCTGTGGGGCAGCGAGGAGCACCTGCGCGGTCTGTTCGGCGGGCGCGTGGACTGGACCACCCTCGAGCGCGACGTGCTGGAGATCACGGCGTTCGAGCACCCGCGCGACTACGGCGAGCACTTCAAGGCGCGCTACGGCCCCACGATCGCCGCACGGGCGAACGCGGAGAAGGACGGTCGCGAGGGCGAGTTCGACCAGGCGCTGGACGAGTTCTGCGACGAGTGGAACCTGGGCACCCCGGAGCAGGCCCGCTTCGAGAAGGAGTACCTGGTGGCGGTGGGAACCCGCTGAGGCCTCACTGCCGGCCGGGACCGCGCGTGGCCGCCCACAGCCGGGCGGCCACCGCTCCCGCCGCGAAGTACAGGCAGGGCAGCCATGGCGCGACGCCTGCCAGGCCGTTCACGCTGTCGCCGTAGCTCGCGGCCCCGGCTTCCACCACGGCGATTTCCGCCAGTGGGCCCAGCACGGCGGCGGCCGTGGCCACGGCCAGCGCGCCCGGCGACGGATCCCACCAGGCCCACACCGCAACGGCGATCGCGCCCACAAGCACCACCGAGACGGTCGTCGGCACGTCGTTCAGCAGCGCCGTGACCGCGTACAGCGCCAGCACCACCGCGGCGCCGATCACAGCGTCGGCGCGCGTGCGCTCCCGCACGGCGGGCGTGCCCGCCCGCTCGGACAGCCACGCAGCGGCCAGTACCGAGGCGCTCAGCGCGAGCGGGAACCAGATCGCGCTGCGCCAGACCGTGGGTACCCCGTCCCACTCGTAGCGGGTGGTGCCCGCGGCCACGTGACAGGCGTCGCCGGCCAGGCCAACGATCAGCGCCAGCACCAGGATCGCCGCCGCCGTGGCGCCGGGCGAAAGTGTTCGCTCAGCCAAGAGCGCGCTCCGCCAGCTCGCGCCCGGCGGCAGTGAGCGCCTCGGGGTCGCCGGCCTCGGTCACGGTCTCCAGGTCCAGCATGCGCGCCTCGAAGTGGCTCAGCTCGCGGCCGCCGACCACCGCGTGGCAACGCACCCCCGACTGGCGTGCGCGGGTGGCCACCTCACCGACGATCTTGCCGGCCATCGTCTGGCCGTCCAGCCGGCCCTCGCCGGTGACCACGAAGGCGGCGGTGCGCAGCGCGTCGTCGAAGCCCAGGCGGTCGAGCACGTAGGGCGCGCCCGGCACGAGCTTGGCGCCCAGGTGCGCCCACAACCCGCCCGCCAGGCCCCCCGCGGCACCGGTCATTGGCACCCCACGCGGGTCCTTGGGAGCGGCGGCCGCCAGCTCGCGCTGGCGCTGCTCCAGCTCGGCCACCTGCTCCGGGGTCGCCCCCTTCTGGGGTCCGAACACACGCGGAGCGTCCTCGAACGGGGTGCGCACGTCGCACACCACCTCCAGCTGCGGGCTCACCCGAGCCTCCGTCAGCGCCGCCACGGCACCCGCGCCACCGTCGGTGGTGGCCGAGCCGCCCACGCCGACCATCACGGTCCGGGCGCCGGCATCGCACGCGGCCGCGATCAGCTCGCCCGTGCCGCGGGTGGAGGCGGCGATCGGGTCGCGCTCGTCCTCGGGCACCAGGCCCAGACCGCTGGCCTGGGCGGACTCCACGAACGCGGTCGTCCCATCGCCAAGCAGGGCGAACGCGGCCTGCACCGGGTTGCCCAGCGGATCGCTGACCTCGGCCGTGCGCAGCTCCCCCTCCAGCGTGGCCAGCAGGGTGTCCATCGTGCCCTCGCCGCCGTCGGCCACCGGCATCTCCACGGCGTCCACGCCGCCGGCGCGCAGCCCGTCGGCGATCGCCGCCGCGACCTCACGGGCCGAATAGGTGCCCTTGAAGCTGTCGGGGGCCACCAGCGCCGTCAGCTTCACGATCCCGCCACCGCCGCGAACGCCCGCTCGGCCTCGTCGCCGTGCACGGCGAACACCACGCGCTCCAGCGAGCTCGCTTGGTGCGTGCGCACCGCCCCCATCATCAGCCGCGCCGCCTCCTCGAGCGGGAAGCCGCCCACGCCGGTTCCGAAGGCCACCAGTCCCAGCGATCGCGCCCCCAGACGATCGGCGACCTGCAGAGTGGACAGGGTCGCGCGCTCGATGATCTCGGCCGACGTCGGGCCACCAAGTTCCATCGTGGCGGCGTGGATGACCCACCGCGCGGGCATGTCGCCGGCGCTGGTCTCGACCGCTTCGCCGAGGCCGATCGGCGCCCGTTCCTGCGACTGGCGCTGGACCTCCGCGCCGCCCGCGCGGGAGATGGCCGCGGCTACGCCGCCACCGTGCAGCAGCTCGGTGTTGGCCGCGTTGGCGATGGCGTCGACCTCCAGCTTGGTCACGTCGGTCTGGCGGACTTCGACTTCCACGCTCAATCCTTCTTGCGGTCGGTGTCCCGGGACGGCTGCACCCGCTTCGGCTCGCCCGGCATCTTCGGGTAGTCGGGCGGGTAGGGCATGTCGCCCTCCTCATCGCGCTCGTACATCTCCAACAGCGGTTCCAAGGAGTGCTTCACGTCGTCGATCTCCGCGAACCGGTCGCCCACGGACGCGAACCGGGCCGGCATGCTGGCCACGGTGAAGTCCTCCGGCGCCACCTCGTCCACCTCATCCCACAGCAGCGGCGCCGACACCGGCGCGCCCTGCTTTGCGCGGATCGAGTAGGGCGAGGCGATCGTGCGATCGCGCGCGTTCTGGTTGTAGTCGATGAACACCCGCTCGCCGCGCTCCTCCTTCCACCACTTGGTGGTCACCTGGTCGGGCATCCGGCGCGACAGCTCGCGGCCGAAGGCGATGGCGGCGTGCCGCACGTCGGTGAAGGTCCAGTTCGGCTCGATGCGCACGTAGATGTGGATGCCCCGCCCGCCCGAGGTCTTCGGAAAGCCGCGGTAGCCCAGCTCCTCCAGCAGCACCTTGGCCTCGGCCGCCACCACCTGCGCATCGGCGAAGTCGGTGCCCTCCTGGGGGTCCAGGTCCAGACGCAGCTCGTCGGGGTGGTCCACGTCGGCGCGGCGCACGGGCCACGGATGGAAGGTGATCGTGCCCATGTGGCCGCACCAGGCCACCACCGCCAGCTCGGTGGGGCAGATCTCGTCGGCGTGGCGGCCGGAGGGGAACTCGATCCGCGCCGTCTCCAGGTAGTCGGGTGCCCCCTTGGGCACCCGCTTCTGGTAGAAGGCCTCGCCCTTGTGGCCTTCCCGCGTGGAGATGGTCATGCCCTCGTGCACGCCCTTGGGCCAGCGCTCCAGCGTGGTCGGGCGCTCGCGCAGCGCGCGCAGGATGCCGTCGCCCACTGCCACGTAGTACTCGACCACCTGGAGCTTGGTGATCTCGGGCGTGCGCTCGGTGGCGGGGAAGATCACGCGGTCGGCACTGGATACCCGCACCTCGCGGCCGTCCACCTCCACCGTGGCGTCGCCGGCCTTGGCCATCAGCTCTGCAACTGCTCCAGCTTGCACTCCTGCGGCGCCTTGTCCTCGCGCCAGCGCAGCAGCCTGGTGCCGTGGCGGATCCGGTTGCCGGTCACGTGGTCGTAGCTGACCTCGACCACGAGCTCGGGGCGCATGCCCTCCCACACCAGGTCCTCGTCCGACTTCCAGCGGCTGGGCTCGCCCGGTCCGCTCTCGCCGGTCATGTAGGGGGCGAGCTTGTCCAGCAGCTCGCGCTTCTCCTTGGCCTTGAAGCCCGAGGTGTGGCCCACCACGTGCAGCTGGCCTTCGTCGTCGTAGAGGCCGAGGATCAGTGAGCCCAGCGTCCCTTCCTCCTTCCCGTAGCGGAAGGCGGCGACCACGGCGTCCAGGGTGCGCAGGCGCTTGATCTTGACCATTCCCTTGCGCTGGCCAGGCAGGTACAGGGCCTCGCCCTCCTTGGCGACGACGCCTTCCGAGTTACCGGTCAGCCACTGCTGCGCCTCGTCGGGCGTGCGCACGCTGGGCGACTCCTCGACGGTGCCCAGCTTCAGCTTCGCCAGTCGCTTGCGGCGCTCGTCATAGCCCTGCTCGGTGAGCACCTCGTCGCCCACGGCCAGCACGTCGAAGGCCACGTACCGCGCCGGCGTCTGCTCGGCCAGCATCTTCACCCGCGACTCCGCCGGATGGATGCGCTGGCTGAGCATGTCGAACTCCTGGACGCCGTCCACCTCAACCACCATCTCGCCGTCCAGCACCACCTGGTCCTCGGGCATCGCGGCGATCTGCTCCACCACATCGGGGAAATAGCGGTTCATCGGCTTGCCGCCGCGGCTCTGCAGGTAGACCTCGTCGCCGTCGCGGAAGGCCAGCGTGCGGAAGCCGTCCCACTTCGGCTCGTAGCGCCACTGCTCGCCCTCCGGGAGCTTCTTCGCGGACTTGGCCAGCTGGGGCTTGATCGGGGGCTCGAGGGGGAGGGACATGCGGGCATGATCCCATCAGGCACACCACCCGGAAGGAATACAGTTCACGCCATGAGTCAGGATCACGCCACCGTCGCCGAGGAGGAGTACCTCCAAGTCATCTTCTGGCTGCAGGAGGCCGGGCTACCGATGACGGGCGCCAACGTGGCCCGCGCCATGCAGGTGTCCGCGCCCACGGTGCACGAGATGATCGGCCGGCTCGAGGCAGACGGCTACGTGACACGGGCCGGCGACAAGTCGCTGTCGTTCACCGATACCGGGCTCGATCACGCCGAGGGCATCGTCCGCCGCCACCGCTTGATCGAGCGCTTCCTGACCGACGTCTTCGACATCCCCTGGGACCAGGTGCACGAGGAGGCCGAGAAGCTCGAGCACTGGATGTCGCCCACGGTCGAGGAGCGCATGCTCAAGGCGATCGGCGACGTCAAGACCTGTCCCCACGGCCACCCGATCTTCACCAAGGAGCGCATCGAGGGCGTCCCGCTGGCCGATGTCGAGGAGGGCGCCAAGGTCACGGTCCTGCGGTTCGAGAACGAGGCCGAGGACCTGCTGCACTACCTGATGGACGCGGGACTGACCCCCGGCCAGAAGGGCATCCTCAGCGAGAGCGGGGACGAGGAGGTGGCGTTCGAGGCCGACGGCAAGCGCTACTCCGTGACCCGCAGCGTTGCCGAGACGGTGTCGGTGCTGGCCGACCCGTCACCGCCCAGGCGCACCGCGCTGCCCGAGCACCTGGTGCTCGCCAAGGAGCACTGGGGGCGGTAGGTCTGGGGCGCCCGGCGCGGGCCCGGGCCGTTTCGGCTCCATCGTCCTAACTTTGACTGGTGATGCCAGTCAAACCCAAGACGGTGGAAGAGGTCCCGGGGCCGCGGCCTAGCGGCCGGGCCCTATGCAGTAGCGCCCGACAGCTCGCGGTAGGCCGACGCGAGCCGGGAGACGGCCTCGTCGATCTGGTCCGCGGGCACGCCGGAGTAGGCGATCCGCAGCGCGTTCTCGCCGCCTTCGAGCAGGAAGTCGGTGCCCTTGACGAACACCACGCCCTTGTCCTTCGCCAGGTCGGCGATGGCGGCCACGTCGGTGTCCTCGGGCAGGTCGACCCATAGGAAATAGCCGCCCTCGGGAACCACGAACTTGGCCTCTGGCAACTCGCGCTCCAGCGCGGCGCAGAGCACGTCGCGCCGCTCGAGCAGCGCGTTCTTGACCGTTTCGATCGAGCGCTCGATGGCGCCCGAGCTGCAGAACTCGGCGACGATCGACTGGGCAACCATGTTCGGCGAGATGTAGACGCCGGTGGCCTGCTTGCGGATCTCGCCGATCAGCTGCGCCGGGCCGGCCAGGTAGCCGACGCGGATGCCGGGGCACACCGTCTTCGAGAACGACGACGCGTAGACCACGTGGTCCGAGCTGTCCAGCGACAGCATCGTGGGCTCGGAGTCGCCTTCGAAGCGCAGCTCCACGTACGGGTCGTCCTCGAACAGGACGAAGTCGTACTGCTCGGCCAGCGCCACCAGCTTCTCCCGCTTCGCGCGCGAGAGCGTGCAGCCGGCCGGGTTGTGGAAGTTGGGGATGATGTGCGCCAGCTTCGGCCGCGCCCCGCTCTCCAGGGCGCTCTCCAGCGCGTCAACGTCGATGCCGTCGGCCTCCAGCGGGATGGCCAGGAACTCGGCACCCAGCTGGCGCAGCGCCAGCAGTGTGCGGTCGTAGCTGGGGGCCTCGACCACCACCAGGTCGCCCGGGGACACCAGCGCGCTGAACAGGAACGCGTCGGCCTGCATCGAGCCGTTGGTGGCGATCACCTGCTCGGGGGCAACCTCCTGGCGCTTCGCGATCCACTCCACCAGCGGCTTGTAGCCCGCCGAGGTGCCGTACGAGAACGCGCCCGCGGGGTCCTTGGTGAACGCGGCATCGGCGGCGGCGCGCAGGTCGTCGACCGCCACGATGTCCAGCGAGGGGGCTCCACGGGCGAGTGAGATGCTGTCGGCTGGGGTCACGCGCGTGACGATACCGACGGGAAGGATCGGGCACGGATGCCTGATGCTTCGAACGCTTTCAGTGCGAAGGCCTCAGACCGCCCGTGCGTACACCAGGATGTTGTCCCGGTAGCCCTGGCCCTCCGTATAAGGTCCGCCGCAGGTCACCAGCACCAGCGCCGAAGGACCAGATCCGCCATAGACATCCGCGGTGGGGAAGCGGTCCTTGCGCACCTGCGCCGTGCCGACCACCAGGTAGCGGTACAAGTGCCCGCGCCGGTCAGTGATCGTGATCGCCTGATCGCGGCGCAGCGCCGGCACGCGCGCGAACAGGCCCGGGCCGCGCTCGGTGTCCAGGTGTCCGATCACGACCGCGCGTCCAGGCTCCCCCGGCCGCGGGCCGCCCTGCCACCAGCCGGCGCGGCCCAGGCTGGGCACGCTGATGGCTCCGCCACGGCCGGTACCCACCGCGTCCACGACGGTGTCCACGCGGGCATCGGGGATCTCGATCTTGTCCGGCACCGCCGGCCGCACGCCGCCGGCCAGGTCCTCCAGGTCGTTGCCACGTACCCCGCCGCGCCCCGCGCTGGCCACCACCGGGCGCAACCCGCGGCTGGCGCGGACGCCGAGCGTGCGCGGGGACGAGTCCGCGCGCGGCGAGGCGGCCGGCAGCGAGTTCTGGCCGATCTCGGCTCCAATCCACAGCACGGCGCCGGCGGCGATCAGTGCCGGGAGGAAGATGGCCAGCCCCAGCCCCAGCCGGCTGCGACGCGGCGGGTGGTCAGGTGCGGGCACGGCCGCGCGGCGCGCGCGTGTACAGAATGCCGCCCACTGCACCCGCCGCCAGGGCTGCGAGCAGCGCCGCCAGCCACGGCGCGCCGTCCGAGCCGGCCATACCGCCCAGGCCCGTGTCGGGAGCACCCGCGGGCGCCGCGACGGCGTCCTGCACCACCACGAAGCGCGTCTGCTCGCCTGCGCTGCCCACCGCGTAGGCGGTGGAGGCGGTCCCGGCCGAGGCGGTAACGCCCTTCTGGCTGATCAACGGCATCTTGTCGCCCGGCTTCGATGCAGCCAGGTCGTAGTTGCCGGGGTCAGTGGGCTTGTAGCCCGTGTCCTGCCCGTAGTTCACGTCGCCCCACGCGCGGCCGCCAAGCGTGATGGCCACCGCGCCCAACTCTGGCGCCGCGTGAACTACCCGAACGGATGCCTTGCCGGGCGCCGGCTTGCTGGCGCGGTAGACCTTGAAGCTCGGCTTGGAGCCGCTGCCTTTCTCGGCCACGATCGTGTAACTGCCCCCATCGGCCAGCCGCTCGGACGCGGAACCCACTTCCTTGTCGCCTGCGCGGAGGGTCACCGTGACGGCGCCGGACGGTCCTGACGTGGGCGCGGACGCCTCGCCGAAGCTCACATCGTTCAATGCGGCCTCGGGCCCGCTGCCCTCGGTGACGGTCAGCTGGGCCGCCGGCCCGCCGGGCAGCGCGTGCAAAAAGCGGACCTGCGTGGCCGCCGCGGCCTGAGTGGCGCCCGACAGCGAAAGTAGGATCGTCGTGAAGGCGACAATGCCGCCAGGCCGGGGGAGTCGCCTCTGTGCTCGCATTTGACCGAGAGAGTAGACCTTGAATCGGAACCTAGTCGAGATCGCGCTCCAGGAACTGGGCGCAGAGGACCGCGCTCTGCTCGAGCTGTCAGTGGTGCGTGGCGTGAGCGACCAGGACATCGCCGATCTCCTGGGCGTGGACGTCGCACGGGTGCTGATAAAGCGCGAGGAGGCGCTGGGGCGGGTCGTGGCGCTGACCGAGCAGGACCCGGAGGCGGTACTGCGGACCATGCGCGGGCTGCCGGCGGCGCGGTGGCGTACGGGCGAGCAGGAAGTTGCCGAGCCCGAGCCCGAGCCGGAGCCGGAGAGCAGAACCGGAGCCAGAACCGGAACCCGAGCCCGAAACGGAGCCGGAACCCGAACCCGAGCCCGAGCCCGAGACGGAGCCGGAACCCGAACCCGAGCCCGAAACGGAGCCGGAGCCCGAGCCCGAGCCGGAGCCCGAGCCCGAGCCCGAACCGGAGCCCGAACCCGAACCGGTCGCGGCCGCGTCCGCGCCCCGGGACCGCCGCCGGGCAGGCGGCACGCTGGCGCTCCTCGGTGGGCTTGCGGTCACGCTGGTGGTCGTGGTGATCCTCGCCCTGACGGGCGACGACGACGATCCTGCGCCGGCGCCGGCGCCGGCGCCCACGCCCACACCGCCAGAGCAGGCGGGGGCGCGCGAGGGCGGTGCGTTGAGGGCGGTGGGAGGCTCGCGCGCCTCTGGCAGCGCCCGGATCGACGGCCGGCGCCTGGTGCTCGACGTTCGCGGCCTGCCGACCCCCGCCGGCGGCGGCTACGTGGTCTGGCTGTACGACTCGATCACCGAAGCGCGCGCGGTGGCGGGCTTCCGCCGCGGGCGGGCGCGCGTGACCGCGCGCCTGCCGGCGAGCTTCCGCCGCTATCGCTTCATCGACGTCTCACGAGAGGCGGCCGACGGCAACCCGAACCACAGCGGTCAGAGCGTGCTGCGGGTGCCGTTGCCGGCCGCCTCCCAGTAGCTACTCGACCGTCGCCTCGGAGACCATCCCCTTGGCCACGTGCGGCGGGCCGCCCTGGCGGTCGGGGATGAAGCAGACCAGGGCGTACCTGCCCTTCTTGAGGTCGAGGTTGACCACCTGCTTGAGGCCGCCTTCGCTGACCGCGGTGTCGAAGCTGCCCTGCTCGGTGAACGGCGGCTTGCCCTTCTCTTCCTTGAAGAACGACTTCACATCGTCGATCGACTTGCCCTCGTTGATCGGCAGACCGACCACGAAGTGCGGCTGGCCGCCCTTGTTGTCGAACAGGACGTCGGACTTGCCGGCCTTGAGGCCGCTGGCCTTGAAGCTGTACTCGGTCGCGTCGATCGTCGCCGCGGGCGCCTCGACCTCGTCCTCGCTGTCGCCGGTCACCTCGAACTCGGCCGTTCCGTTGGACTCCAGGTCGGCGGCGTAGTACTTGCCCGGCTTGAGCGTCTGCGTCGCGGAGTCCGACTTGCCCGGGGCGGTGTTCGGCACACCGCCGTCGAGGAAGAGCCAGTCCGGCAGCGGCTTGTTCTTGTCGCCCCAGGCCTCGCCCTTGGCGAAGGCCTCTTCCTTGGTGTGGTCGCCCTCGACCCTGATGAGCTGAAGGCCGCCGCCCTCCTTGGTCGAATTCTTGAGCGTGAGCTCGACAACGCCGGCCTCGATCGTCTTCGGGCCGGTCATCGTGGCCTTCTTGCCGGCCGGCTTGAGCTCGAACGCGGCCTTTGTGGGCTCTGAAGAGCTGCCGCTCTCCTCGTCGTCGTCGCCGCACGCGGCGAACGCGGTGCTGGCGGCCACCACGGCCAGAGCGGTGAGCGTGCTGCGGTTCCTCATTCAGATCCCCCGTCTTGAGTGCGAGTCTCGGACGCGCTCACCCTAACCCCGGGCGCGCAAATGCGCCAGCGGCGGCTAGGCGCCCAGGATCTCGACGGCGATCTCGGAGACCTCCGTCGGGGTGCGGCCCACGCGGACGCCCTTGGCCTCCAGTGCGTCGGCCTTGGCGGCCGCCGTGCCGGCGGAGCCGGAAACGATGGCGCCGGCGTGCCCCATCGTCTTGCCGGGGGGCGCGGTGAAACCGGCGATGTAGCCCACCACCGGCTTGGTCACGTGCTCGGCGATGTACTCGGCGGCCTGCTCCTCGGCGTCGCCGCCGATCTCGCCCGAGAGCACGATCAGCTCGGTCTGGGGGTCCGCCTCGAACAGCTCGATGATGTCCACGAACGAGCTGCCCGGCACCGGGTCGCCGCCGATGCCGACGATCGAGCTGTTGCCGAAGCCGGCCTGGGCCAACTCGTTGCCGATCTGGTAGGTCAGCGTGCCCGAGCGCGAGACCACGCCCACGTTGCCCTCCTTGAAGAACGACGCGGGGATGATTCCGACACTGGCCTTGCCCGGCGACAGGATGCCCGGGCAGTTGGGGCCCACCAGGCGCGAGTTCGGGAAGTCGCGCTTGAGCGTGTTGTAGACCTTCAGCTCGTCGTGGGCGGGAATGCCCTCGGTGATGGCGATGATCAGCTCGACGCCGGCCTCGGCGGCCTCCAGGATCGACGCGGCCGCGAACGGCGGCGGCACGAAGATCATGGCCGTGTTGGCGCCGGTCTCGTCCACCGTGTCCTGCCAGGACGCGAACACGGGGATGCCGTCCACGTTCTCGCCGGCCTTCTTGGGGTTCACGCCGCCGACCACGTTGGTGCCGTACTTGCGGTTGTTCAGGGTGTGGAAGCTGCCCTCGCGGCCGGTGATGCCGGCCGTGGCCATCTTCGTGTTCTCGTCTACGAGGACGCTCATCGCGCGAGTTCCACCACCTTCTGTGCCGCCTCGAGCATCGTCTTGGCCGGATGCACGTTGGGCAGGTCGGCCTGCTCCAGGATCTCGCGGCCCTGCACGTCGTTGGTGCCGTCCAGGCGCACCACGAACGGCACATCCGGCTCGAGCTCCTTGAACGCGGCCACCAGCCCGTTGGCCACCTCGTCGCAGCGGGTGATGCCGCCGAAGATGTTGAACAGCACGGCCTTGACGGCTTTGTTGGCCAGGATCAGCGACACCGCCTGCTTGACCTTCTCGGCGTCCGAGCCGCCGCCGGCATCCAGGAAGTTGGCGGGCTCGCCGCCTGCCTGGGCCACGACGTCCAGCGTGGACATGACCAGTCCCGCGCCGTTGCCCAGGATGCCGATGTCGCCGTCGAGCTTCACGTACTGCACGCCCTGCTCCGCGGCGGCGCGCTCGATCGGATCCTGGTTCTCCTTGTCGGACAGGTCCTTGTTCTCGGGATGGCGAAACAGCGCGTTGTCGTCCAGCGAGACCTTGGCGTCCAGCGCCTTGACCTCCCGGTCGGGCGTCACGATCAGCGGGTTGATCTCGGTCAGGCTGGCGTCCTCCTCGATCCAGACCTCGTACAGCGCCATCAGCGCGTCGGCCACGCCTTCGATCACGTCGGAGTCGGCGCCGCCGTCGGTGGCGATCGCCACGGCCTCCTCGCGCGTGAGACCCTCCAATGCGTCCACGTTGCGCCGGACAAGCTTGTCGGGGCTGTTCTCGGCCACCTCCTCGATGTCCACGCCGCCCTCGGTGCTGAACATGACCAGAGGCTTCTTGGCGCCGCGGTCCAGCAGTACGGAGGCGTAGTACTCGGTGGCGATGTCCGATGCGTGCTCGATCCAGAGCGTGCGCACGATGTGGCCCTTGATGTCCAGGCCGAGGATGTTCCCGGCGTGCTCGCGCGCCTCGGCCTCGTCGGCTGCCAGCTTCACGCCGCCGGCCTTGCCGCGCCCGCCGATCAGCACCTGGGCCTTGACTACCACTGGGTAGCCGATCTCGTTCGCGGCGGCCACGGCGTCGTCGACGGTCTTGACGGCCTTGCCGTCCGACACCGCGAGCCCGTGGCGCCCGAAGAGCTGCTTGCCCTGGTATTCGAGGAGGTCCATGAGCGGCGCGGGAGGCTATAGGAACCGGGCCGGGACGCGGCGCTCGCTCGGTCCGACATAGAATGCCGCGCCGCATGCCACTCCCCAAAGACATCCAGTTCGTCACGTTCGACTGCTACGGCACCCTGATCGACTGGGAGACGGGAGTGTTCGAGGCCTTCCAGAAGCAGGCCGACCGCGACGGGCTGAGCCTGGACCGCGACACCTTCATCCCCCGCTTCATCGATATTCAGCGCGAGATCCAGGGCGGCAGCTACGAGTTGTACGCCGAGGTCCTGCGCCGCTCGGCGGTGAAGCTGGCGGGCGAGCTGGACTGGGCCCTGGAGTCCTCGCGCGCCCAGTTCCTGCCCGACAGCGTGCCCAGGTGGATGCCGTTCCGCGAGACCAACGCGCAGCTGGAGCGGCTACGCAAGAAGTTCGAGATCGGCGTGCTGTCGAACATCGACGACAAGCTGCTGGGCGCCACCCGGCGCCACTTCCGCACCGACTTCGACCTGGTGGTGACCGCGCAGCAGGTGCGCTCCTACAAGCCCGACCCGGCCCACTTCAAGGAGTGCGCGCGCCGGATCGAGAAGCGCAAGAAGAACTGGGTGCATATCGCGTCCGGCTACCCCACTGACGTCGTCGAGTGCCTCAAGCAGAAGGTCCCGGTGATCTGGGTCAACCGGCACGGCGAGGCGCTCGAGTCCGGCCAGCGCAAGCCGACCGAGGAGGTCAAGACCTTCAGGGACGCGGCCAAGCTGCTCGGCGCCGCATAAGCAGCTCCGTCGTGCGCGCGGTCTCGGTACACGAGGACGCGATCGTCGTGACCAGCCTGTTCTGGCAGCTCAACGCCGTCGCGCTGCGGGCCGGCGGCGAGGCCATGCTGATCGACTCGCCCTACTTCCCCGAGGAGCTGGAGCTGCTGCCGACGGTGCTGGCGCAGGCGGGGTTCGAACCGGTGGCGCTGATGGCCACGCACGCCGACTTCGACCACCTGCTCGGGCGGGTGGCGTTCCCGGAGCTGTCGCTGGGGGTGGCCGAGTCGAGCATGCTGCGCATCCGCGCCGAGCCGGGCGCGGCCCAGCGCGAGCTGCGCGACTACGACGATCGCGCCTACGTGGTCCGGCCCCGGCCCCTGTCGCTGGGGCAGACCCAGTCGCTGCCGGTGCCCGGGCGCCTCGGGCTCGGTGAGCGGGAGGAGCTGGAGCTGCATGCCACGGGCGGGCATACCTCGGACGGCATGGCGGTCTTCGCTCCCTGGCTGGGCGTGCTGGTCGTGGGCGACTACCTGTCGCCGGTCGAGATCCCGATGATCTCGCCGGGTGGCTCGGTGGCCGACTACCGCGGCACGCTGGCCGCGCTCGCACCCGTGGTCGAGCGGGCCGCAAGCGTGGTGCCGGGCCACGGAGCGGTGCTGGATCGCGAGGCGGCGTTGCGCGTGATCGAGGAGGATCTGGGCTACCTGGACGCGCTGGAGCGGGGCCAGGAGCGGCCGCAGCTGCCCGGGGGACGCGACAGCTCCGAGCAGCAGCGCATCCACGCCGAGAACCTGCGACTGACAGCTGTGGCGTAACGCACATCTGCGTTACGCAATACCGCGTAACGCTGCTAGGGTTGACCCGCGATGGCCACCAACCCGTTCCGGTACGGCGCGCTGGCGCTGGACGAGTCGTTCACCAACCGCGAAGACGAGCTCGCCGAGCTCACGGCGGACGTGTCCAACGGACAGGACGTCGTCATCTTCGCGCCGCGCCGGTACGGCAAGTCGTCCCTGGTGTGGCGTGCCTCCCAGGAGCTGGTGGCCGGCCACGACGTGCTGGTGGCCCAGGTCGACCTGATGTCCACGCCCACGAAGGAGAAGCTTGCCGAGAAGCTGGCCCAGGCGATCTACGAGGAGCTGGCGTCGGTGCTGTTCATGGCCAAGGAGCGCATGCGCGTCTTCCAGGGCCTGCGGGTGCGGCCCACGGTCACGGTGGACCCCGACGACGGCACGATGTCGTTCTCGTTCGCCGCCTCGCGCGCGCCGGAGGATCTGGACGCCACGCTGGAGCGCCTGTTCGAGCTGCCGGGACGCCTGGCCGCCGAGCGGGGCCGCAAGGTCGCCCTGGTGCTGGACGAGTTCCAGGAGATCGTCGACATCGACCGCGGTCTGCCGAAGCTGATGCGGTCGGTGTTCCAGGCCCAGCCCGAGGTGGCCCACGTCTACCTGGGCAGCAAGCGCCACATGATGGAGAAGATCTTCGCCGACGAGCAGGAGCCGTTCTGGCGCAGCGCGAAGCGGATCGAGCTCGGCGTCATCCAGCCGGCCAAGTTCCGGCCCTTCATCCGGCGCGGCTTTCGCTCCACCGACCGGTCCATCGACGCGCACGCACTGGACCGGGTGCTCGAGGTCACCGGCGGCCATCCGTACGCAACCCAGGAGCTGGCCTACTTCCTATGGCAGGAGACGGCCGAGGGCGAGCAGGCCGACGACGCTCGGCTGGACCTGGCCCTGGGGCGCGTGCTGGCCTCCGAGAACGCCCACTTCGGCCTGATCTGGGAGCGTGCATCCGGAGCGCAGCGCCAGCTGCTGCAGGCGCTCGCCGCCGAACCCGGCCGGCCGCTGACCAACAGCTACCGCCGCTTTCACTCGCTGCCCGGGCCGTCCTCGGTGCAGCGCGCGCTGGAGACGCTGGAGAAGCAGGAGCTGGTGGCCCGCAGCGGCGGCGACTCCTGGATCGCCGAGCCGTTCTTCGCCGAGTGGGTACGGCGCTTGAACTAGGCTCCGCCCATGGGCCAGTGGCAGTACACCACCAGCGTGATCACGCACGGCTTCATGGGCCGTCAGTCCGAGGAGCTGAACCGCAAGGAGCTGGAGAAGGCGCTGAACGAGCTCGGCGCCGAAGGCTGGGAGCTGGCGACGGCGTTCCTGGACACGAACCTGCACAGGGAGAAGGACGGACACGTCCTCCTGTTCAAGCGCTGGGTGGATTAGCTCTTGCGGCCATCCATGGCCGCGCCTTGAGATGACTGGCGCCGTCCGGGCGCCGAGAACGGGCCGGCTTCGCCGGCCCTCCTCTCACTCCTCGGGATCCAGCTTCCGGCCGAGGAAGAGGTCCTGCGTCCCGCCCTTGGAGTCGCCGGCGAACCCGTGCCGGGCGTACAGCGCGCGTGCCGCCTCGTTGTCCTCCGAGGTGTCGAGTTCGGCCCGGCGCGCGCCGCGCTCGCGGGCCACTTCGAGTGCGAGTACCACCAACGCATCGGCTACGCCGCGGCGGCGGGCCTCGGGAGCCACGAACACGTCCTCGATCCAGCAGTCCGGCGCCGCGGTCCACAGCGAGTGGCGGAAGCGAAGCTGCGCGTAGCCGACGGGCGGCGAGTCGTCGTCGGGCGTGGCCAGCAGGTACACCGTGTCCGGGTCCTCCATGAGCCGTTCGACGCCGGCCAGCATGGCGTTCTCCGACGGCCAGTCCTTGCCCATGTGGTCGCGGAAGCCGACCACCAGGCGGGCCACCGCCTCGGCTTCGTCCGGATCGGCTTGCCACGCGCGGGCACTCACGGACGCGCAAGCTACTAGGAGGCCGGCGAAGCCGGCCGTTCACGGCGCCGGGACCGCGCCTGTCCGATCGGGCGCGGCCATGGATGGCCGCAAGAGCTAGCTTCCGCGGCATGACCTGGGAGCCCGAGCTCGACGAGCTGCGCCGGCGCACCGAGCTGACGGCCCGCATGGGCGGCACCGAACGGGTCGAGCGCCAGCACGCGAGCGGCCGCCTGGACGTTCGCCAGCGGATCGACCGCCTGTTCGACGACGGCAGCTTCCACGAGACGGGCGGCCTGGCCGGCAAGGGCAGCTACGACGAGGAAGGCCGGCTGACCGACTTCCTGCCCGCCAACATGGTGGTCGGCCAGGGCCGGATCGACGGCCGCCGCGCCGTGGTCCAAGGCGACGACTTCACGGTCCGCGGCGGCGCCGCCGACGCGGCCATCTGGCAGAAGATGGTCTACGCCGAGCGCATGGCGCACGACCTGCGCCTGCCGCTCGTGCGGCTGGTCGACGGCACCGGCGGGGGCGGCAGCGTGAAGAGCCTTGAGGACATGGGCTTCACCTACGTGCCGTTCGTGCCCGGCTTCGAGCTGACGGCAGCCAACCTCTCGCGGGTGCCCGTGGTGGCGGCAGCGCTCGGTCCCGTGGCCGGCCTGGGCGCGGCACGGGTGGTGGCGTCGCACTTCTCGGTCATCGTCAAGGGCAGCGCACAGCTGTTCGTGGCCGGGCCGCCGGTGGTGGCCGCGGCCATGGGCGAGACGCCCGACAAGGAGGAGCTGGGTGGCGCCCGCGCACAGGCCAAGGCGGGGGCGGTGGACAACATCGCGGCCGACGAGGACGACGCGCTCGATCAGCTCAAGCGCTTCCTCTCCTTTCTACCGACCAGCGTGTGGGAGCCGGCGCCGATCACCTCCGCCACCGATCCCACCGACCGGCGCGAGGACGAGTTGCTCGCCATCGTCCCGCGCGACCGGCGCAAGCCCTACGACACGCGCCGAATCCTGGAGCTGGTGTTCGACTCCGGCAGCGTGTTCGAGATGGGCCGCTTCTACGGGCGCTCGCTGATCGTGGGCCTGGCCCGCCTGGGCGGTCGCCCGGTAGGCGTCATGGCCTCCGACCCCAAGCACTACGGCGGCGGCCTGACAGCCGACGCTTCCGAGAAGGCCACCCGCTTCGTGGACCTGTGCGACCAATTCCGGCTGCCGCTGGTGAACCTGGTCGACCAGCCCGGCTTCGTGATCGGCACCGAGTCCGAGCGCCGCGGCACAATCCGGCACGGCACCCGTGCCATGGTGGCCGTCTACCAGGCGTCGGTGCCCACCGTGGCCGTGATCCTGCGCAAGGTGTTCGGGGTGGCCGGCGCCGCCCACGGCAACCACTCGCAGCTGAACCTGCGCTACGCCTGGCCCTCGGGCGACTGGGGATCGCTGCCGATCGAGGGCGGCATCGAGGCCGCCTACCGCCGTGACCTCGAGGCGGCCGACGACCCGGTCGCCCTACGGGCTGAGATCGAGGAGCGGCTGAACGCCGTGCGCTCGCCGTTTCGCACCGCCGAGAGGTTCGGCATCGAGGAGATCATCGACCCGCGCGACACCCGCCGGCTGCTGTGCGACTGGGCCGAGCGGGCGCACGAGCTGGTCGCACAAGAGCTGGGTCAGGGGCCGAAGGGGCGGGGAATTCGTCCCTGACCGGGTCGCGGTGGACCGCGACCGCGGCCACCACCAGCGCCACGCCGGCCACCTCGGGTGCCGTGGGCACCTGGGCCAGAACCACCACGCCCACGACCGTGGCCACGGCGGGCAGCAGCGCCACCATCAGCGAGTAGGTGGCCCGCGGTAGCCGGGCCATCGCCAGCTGGTCGGATACGTAGGGGATCACCGACGAGCAGATCCCAACCCCAATGCCGGCAGCCAGCGCGACGGGATCGGTGAACACGCCCACCGCCTGCCAGCCGCCGATCGGCGTGGACACCACCAGCGCCACGAGCATCGACAGCGCCAGCCCGTCGATGCCGTCCAGCCCCTCGGTCCGCGCCACGCGGTGTCCGAGCACGATGTAGAGCGCGAACAGGATGGCGTTGGCGAACGCGAACACGAACCCCAGCGCCTCGCCGGCAAGCCGCACGTCGGTGAGCAGGTAGACACCGGCGACCGCCAGCGCCAGCGCCATGGCATTGCGGATGCTGCGGGCGCCCACCGCCGCCAGCGCGATCACCGGCAGGAACTCGATGGCCGCCACGGTGCCCAGCGGCAGGCGGTCGATGGCCAGGTAGAAGACCGCGTTCATGCCCGCCAGCACCGCACCCCATGCCACCAGCGTCGGCGTGAGCGTGAACGAGGGCCGGCGCCAGAGTCCCAGGATCAGCGCGGCCGACGCGATCCGCAGCCACGCCACCCCCAGCACCTGCACGCGAGCGAACAGCAGCACGGCAAACGACGGCCCCAGGTAGTGGAAGACCGCGCTGACCATGAAGTAGAGATGGGGAGGGGCCCGGCGCACACCGGTAGCATCTACGGCGAACCTGCCCGGTCACAGGGTGGATCAATGGAGTCCGCCTTCAGATGCCTACTGAAACACCAGAGCTCGACACGATCGGCCTTCGATTGCTCGAGGAGCTCCAGCACGATGCGCGCCTGAGCCTCGCGGAGCTGGGCCGGCGGGTGGGGCTGTCGTCGCCGGCGGTGGCCGAGCGCCTGCAGCGTCTGGAGGCGGCCGGCGTGATCCGCGGCTACCACGCCGACGTGGACCCGCGTGCGCTCGGCTACTCACTGACGGTGGTGATCCGCATCCGCCCGGCGCCGCGCGAGCTGAAGAAGGTGGCGGACCTGGCGAAGCGCACTCCCGAGGTCGTCGAGTGCCAGCGGATCACCGGTGAGGACTGCTTCTGGATGAAGGCGCACGTCCGCGACGTCGAGCACATGGAGGAATTGATCGACCGCTTCAACCCGTACGGGGTGACCACCACGTCGATCGCCCAGTCGGCGCCGGTCCCTCTGCGCCCGATCGCGCTCGACTGATCCGACCAAGGGCCCGCCCGCGCACACCCAGCACCATGCGACGCCTGACCACATTCGCCACGGTGGCTCTCCTGGCCCTCGCGGGTTGCGGTTCGGATGACGACTCCTCCTCCGGAGGGTCATCCAAGAGCTCGAGCGCCACGTCCACCGACAAGGTGAACATCGTCGACTTCAAGTACGGGCCCGAGGCGATCGAGGTGACAAAGGGCACCAAGGTGTCCTTCACCAACGAAGACACGGCCAAGCACACGGCCACATCCAAGCCGCAGGGCAAGTTCGACTCGGGCGACATCAGCAAGGGCCAGACCAAGCCGGTGACGTTCAAGGAGAGCGGTACCTTCAACTACTTCTGCGTGTACCACCCGACCATGGCCGGGAAGGTCACGGTCAAGTAACCCTTCGGCGGGCCCGCCCGCCGTACACTGGCCGGCGGTGGGAGCGCGAGCGCTGACGGCAGCCACGATGGCGACGATCGCCCTGGTGTCGTCCCCGGCCGCGAGCGCGGCGCCGCCGGCGAGCTGCGGGCTGCCCGGGCCCGACCAGGCGGTCACCGGCAGCTTCGACGCCGCCCGCCAGGGCAGCTTCGTGTTCGTGCCCTTCGACGTGCCCGCCGGCACCACGCAGGTGCGCGTGGCCTACTGCTGGGATGCCTCGTCGGGTACGAGCGACCACACGCTCGACCTGGGCGTCTACCAGACACGCGCCGACGCCGGCAGAGCGTGGGGCAGGGCCGACTTCCGCGGTTGGGGCGGGTCGGGCTACCGCGACGTGACCGTGACCCCGCAGGGGTTCTCCAGCGCGGCGCAGTACGACGCTGATCCCAAGGCGTACGTCCCCGGCCGCACGACGCGCTCGTTCGTGCCCGGCCCGATCCCCGCCGGCCGCTGGGCGGCCGAGCTGGGCCTGGCCAACATCGACCCGACCGACCTGGACGGCGTGGCCTACCGCGTGGAGGTGAAGTACTACGGCGACCGCGCGTTCGCGGCCAACCCCTACCGCAGGCCGGCGCACAACCCGGCCCCGGTGCGCAGCGGCACCGCGTGGTATTCGGGCGACTTCCACGTCCACGCCGAGCACTCGGGCGACGCCCGGGCCAGCTTCGCGCGGACGCTTGGCTACGCCTTTCGGCCGCGGTCGGCCGGTGGCCCCGGGCTGGACTTCGTGGCCCTGACCGACCACAACACCGGCAGCGGCTGGCCCGAGGAGGACCGCCTGCGCGGGGACTACCCCGGCCGCCTGGTGCTGCGCGGCGAGGAGGTGACCACCTACAACGGCCACACCAACAACATCGCCAGCGGGGTGGAGCCCGACTACCGCACCGGCCCCCTGTACGAGCGCCAGGGCGACGGCGCGCTCAGGTTCCTGCGCGGGCCCCAGCCGGTCTCGGGCGTCTTCGACACCGTGAACCGGGCGGGCGGGATCACCCAGATCAACCACCCGACGCTGTTCCCGTCGCCGCCGTTTCCCTCCAATATGTGCCGCGGCTGCCAGTGGACACACTCCGACGGCGCCACGGACTACTCCAAGGTGGACTCGATCGAGGTGGCCACCGGTCCGCAGAGGGTCAGCGCCGCGCCCAACCCGTTCGTGACCAGCGCGATCGAGTTCTGGGACGACAAGCTGCGGCGGGGGCACAGGATCGCCGCCGTGGGGGGCAGCGACGACCATCGCGCGGCCACGGGCACGGGCCCGACCGACTCGCCGGTCGGCCAGCCGACGACGGTGGTGCGGGCCTGTGGGCTGTCCGAGCAGAGCGTGCGCCAGGGCGTCGAGGCCGGGCGCACCTACGTCAAGGTGGGCGGTCCGAGCGCTCCGGACGTGAACCTGACCGGACGGATTCGCGGCAGACGGGATCTGGAGGCGATCCTCGGGGACACCATCCATTCGGCCGCCCCGATCGACTTCCGCGCCTCGGTCACCGGCGCCGGCGCGGGCGACGTCCTACAGGTGATCAAGAACGGCGCCGTCATCCGGACCGAGCTCCTGGGCGGACCCAGCGCCACCGTGGACTTCGAGTCGACCGGGCCGGGGCACTACCGCCTCCAGGTCAACCAGGGCCAGTTCGTGGCGACCGTGTCCAGCCCGATCTTCGTGGTCGCCCGGGTCGGGCCGCCGCCGAGCGGCGGTGCCTGCCCGCCGGTGCGCACCCGGCTCAACGTGCGCTTCAGCCGTCACGGCCCCACACGCGTGCGCCGCGCCCGCTTCCGCCTGCGCTGCCGCGTCAGTGGCCGCGGCCGCCGCGGGTGCCGCATCCGCGTGCTGGCCCGCCAGGGCCGCAAGCTGCGGACGATCGCCTACACGCGCGTGACGGTGCGGGGGACCAGCCGGGTCGCGCGGCTGAAGCTCAACCGCCGCGGGCGCCGCCTGCTGGCGCGTGGCGGGCGGCGGGGCATCCGCGTGCGGATCAAGCTGCGAGCCAGCGGCCCGGGCTACGGCGTCGGCCGGACTTCGAAGCGGTTCCGGCTCCGCCCGGTGCGGCGCCGCTGACGGCCAGGAGGACCGGCGCTCCTCCCGCATGGCGTCCGCGGAGGGTCAGGCGTAACGGCTGGCTGGGTAGGGGCGAGGGGTTTCGTAACCGTCCGGTGACCCTCGTCGCCGTTCTGTGACTCGGCCGCATGCGGCGCAATCGCGTGAACGATTGTGGTGGTCATAGCCACCACAATCCTCCAGTATTGCTGGCCGCGGGTCGACCTGGGCCTAGGTGCGCGAGGCCGGTTACCGGACTGCGCAATCCCGTAACACAGCGAACGACGCTGTAACACCCGCCCTCCTACCCAGCCGCAGTTTCTCGTCGGACCGCCGCAGACGCCAACGACGAACTAGCTCAATCGCCGGCAGCCGGCGAGGTGATCGTGGCGATCGGGTCGCCGGTCTTGATCGACTCGCCCTCGGTGATGGGAAGCTCGGCGATCGTGCCCGCCTTGTGGGCGTTGATCTCGTTCTCCATCTTCATCGCCTCGATGATGCACAGCAGCTGACCCTCTTCCACCTCGTCGCCCTTGGCGACCACGACCTTCCACATGTTGCCCTGCAGCGGTGAGGTGATCTGGTCGGGCCCGCCACCGGCGGACTTCTTGCGCTCGGCGCGTTTCGGCGGCGCGCCGCCGGTCGCGCCGTTGCCCGCCGCGACGGTCCCGCCGGCGAAGGCCTCGCCGATGACCTTGACGTCGAACTTGCGCCCGGACACCTCGACCGAGTAGTCGCGCTCGACCTTCTCGGCCTCGTCGTCGTCGCCCGCAACGGGCGGATCGGTGGCCAGCGCCTTGAGCCAGTCCTGGTCCTCGACCAGGTCGCGGCAGGTCTCGCCGGCGCGCCACTGGTCGGTGTCCATGAGCGCCGAGTGGAAGCCGATCAGCGTGGTCAGGCCGCCGATCTCGTACTCCGAAAGCGCGCGGATCATGCGCCGTGTGGAAGCTTCGCGGTCGGTGTCCCAGACGATCAGCTTGGCGATCATCGGGTCGTACAGCGGCAGCACCTCGTAGCCCTCGCGTGCGCCGGAGTCCACCCGCACGCCCGGGCCGGACGGCTCCACATAGTGCGTGATCTGGCCGGGGGCGGGGGCGAAGTTGGTGGCAGCCGTCTCGGCGTTGATGCGGCACTCGATGGCGTGGCCGCGCAGCTGGATGTCGTCCTGCTCGAAGGCCAGGTCCTCGCCGGCGGCGATCTTGATCTGCTCGCGCACGATGTCGATGCCGGTGACCATCTCGGTCACGCAGTGCTCGACCTGAACGCGCGTGTTCATTTCCAGGAAGAAGTACTCGTCGCCCTGCAGCAGCCCCTCGATCGTGCCGGCGCTGAAGTAGCCCACGGCCTTGGCGGCGTCGATGCCGATCTTGCCGATCCGCTCGCGCAGCTCGGGCGAGACGGCAGGGGCGGGGCTCTCCTCGATCAGCTTCTGGTGGCGGCGCTGGACCGAGCAGTCGCGCTCGAACAGGTGCACGGTGTTGCCGGACTTGTCGGCCAGTACCTGCACCTCCACGTGGCGTGGGTCGGGCAGGTAGCGCTCGATGTAGACCGTGTCGTCGGAGAAGAACTTCTCGCCCTCGCGGGCGGCGCCCTCGAAGGCGTCCTTGAGCTCGGACTCCTCCAGCGCCACGCGGAAGCCCTTGCCGCCACCGCCGCCGGCGGCCTTGATGGCCACCGGGTAGCCGATGTCCGCGTCGATGATCTTCTTGGCGTCCTTGACGGTTTCGACGGGGTCGGTCGTCCCGGGCACGATCGGCACGCCCGCGCCTTTCATCAGCTCGCGCGCCTTCGTCTTGGAGCCCATGGCGTCGATGGCGTCGGCGGGCGGGCCGATGAAGGTGATGCCGGCTTCGTCGCAGGCGCGTACGAACGCGGCGTTCTCGGCCAGGAAGCCGTAGCCGGGGTGGATGGCCTCGGCGCCGGCCTGCTTGGCGACCTCCAGGATCTTGTCCACGTTCAAGTAGCTCTCGGCCGCGGGGCCGCCGCCCAGCAGGTACGCCTCGTCGGCGCGCTGGACGTGGGGGGCGTCGCGGTCGGGCTCGGAGTAGACGGCCACCGACGCCACGCCCAGCTCCTCGAGCGTGCGCATGACCCGGATGGCGATCTCTCCGCGGTTGGCTACAAGGACCTTGGAGAACATGCGGCGCGGGAGGATATCCATCCGGGGGTTCACGCCCCCGGTCCCCCGTAACCAAAAGCCTGCGCCTCGGCGGGCTCAGCCTGACCGAGCGCGAACGACCTTGCGTGCGCTGAGCGCGTGGCCGTAGCCGTCGCGGGCGCGTACCGCCACCGCGTAGCGCCCGCGGCCGATGCGCCCACGGGCCACGCTACGACAGCGCCGCCGCTCGCCCACGCGGACCCGGAGCCAGCGGGTGACCGCCCGGCCGCCCCTACCGCGCACGCGAAGGCGGGCCTGTGGCACCGCCCCGCCGATACCCCGCAGGCACACCCGCAGTGCCCCTTGGCGCCGGCGCGTGGCCACCAGAACGCGCGCGTGCGGCGCCAGGCGCACCGAGGCGCGCGTGAAGTAGCCCGGCGAGTCCTGGCCGGCGCTCCGGGCGGCGGCGGTGAACTGCTGCGCGCGGTGCGGGGTCCCGAGCGGGACCGCGAAGTGCAGCCGTCCGCTCCTGTCCGGGCGAACGACACGCTTGCCGGCCGGCGTGAACACGTCGACCGCGCGCAGGCGCCGGAACGCCGGCGGGGTGGTCACCGCAGTCGCGCCGGACCCGGTCAGCGCCAGCCGTAGGTGGCCCGCGACGTCGAGGCGCATGAACTCCAACCCCCGGGCGGGATCGGCCGCGACCCGCCAGCCCCAGACGCCGAAGCGCGGCGCGATCGAGCGGTGGTCGAACTTCGCCGGGGGCGCGGGTGGCTTGGCGAACACGCGCTCGAACACCGCGAGCGTGTCTAGCGTCTCGCGCTGGAAGTTGGCGACCGTGTGGCAGCCCGCGCCGTAGTCCTTCCACGTGTGCTGGATACCGAGCGCGTCGAGCCGCTCGTGGAAGGAGACGCTGGCCATGTACACCCCACCCTCGACGACGCACGAGACCGTGTCTGCCGAGCCCGGGTTCTCGCCGAGGGCCGGGTTCGGGACGCCGTTGGCGGTCCGGACCTGCAGGTCGAGATCGCGCAGGTTCGCCGCGAGGTCGGTGGGGTTGTGGCCCCGCCAGCGGGCCTCCTGCTCCGCGCGCGGTCCGTAGATCGCGTCGGCGGGCGCGTTGTCGAACGTCGAGCTGAGCGACAGGACGGCGCCGTTCGCCGTCAAGTTGCTGTCCACGGCCCCGGAGAGGGTCGCCGCGGCTGCGAACAGATCCGGGTGGTGGGCGGCGAGCATCGTCGCCCCGTACCCACCCATCGAGATCCCGAAGATCGCGCGCTGGGAGCGGTCGGCCCGCGTCCGAAAGTGGGCGTCGATCAGCGGGATCAGCTGGTCGATGACATAGGTCTCGTACTTCGGCGGGCCGAACGCGCCACCGTTGTACCAGTCGCTCCAGTAGCCACTGTCCCCGTTCGGGGAGACGATGATCGCCGGGTGCCCGCGGGCGAGGTTCTCGCCCTTCAGGAAGTTGTTGAACGTGGCGTAGGTGTTCATCGTTCCCGCCGTGACGTAGGTCACGGGCCAACGGCGGGCCGGGGCGGCGTCGTACCCCACGGGCAGGTTCACGTGGACCTTGGTCGGGCCGGCGAACGCCGGCGTCGCGATCGTCAACTCGATCACGCGGTCGCTGATCCGCCGCTCGCCGGTGATCCGCGCGTCGTTGGCCTGGGCAGCGCCCGCGAGCCATGCGCTGAGCAGCACGGCCACCACCAGCGTCATCGCGAACTTACGCCGCCGCTGCGGCATCTCAGGGTTTGGCCGGCGCAACGTGCTGGAAGTATCGCGGCGGGCCGCCCGCGAAGCGCCACGGCGGCTGCAGCTTGCACGGCGGCGCGGACCCGCTGTTGCCCGCGTGCGCACAGCTCGAAGATGTCAACCCCTTCTCGAGCGGTGCCAGGCCGCCAGGAGCGCGGTAGGCGTTGTGGCGGTTGCCCGCAGGCCGCCTCTCCGCGCCGACAAAGGATTCGGAGTTGATCGGGATCAACGTGCGCAGGTAGGCGGTCGGGCGACCGTCGGTGGCGGGCGACTTGCCGTTGGTGGACGCGGCGACGTTGGCCATCGTCGCGATCAGTTCCTTGCGGTAGGCCGCCACATACGCGATCACGGGGGTCACCTCCGCCGCCGCCGGGCCGAGCTGGGTGGCCAGCGGCGACAGCGCCCGGACGACCCTCGCCGAAGCGGGCAGGGCGCGGCGGGCCGTAGGTAGGAACGCCTCGAGGTCGCGCAGCAGACCCGAGACCCGCGGCGACGCGTCGCCCAGCGCCACCAGCGCCGGCCGTACCAGCGGCGCGACCGGGCGGAAGTCGCGCAGGGTCGGGGCCGCCAGCGTGGCCGTGTGTTCCACCGCGCCGGCGCTCAGCTGCAGCTCGCGCAGGAACGAGGGCGCCACCTGGATGGTCGCGGTCAGCTCCCGGTTGCGGCTGGATGTGGCCGACAGTGCCTGGTTGCCGGACCGCACCAGCTCCCGCACGCCCGCCTGCTCGTCGCCGACCGTCTGCAGCACGGTTCCGGTGTCGCGCACCAGGCGCCGTACCGACCCGCGCTGGTGATCCAGGATCTGCACCACGGCGGCCAGCTGGCGAGTACCCACGGCCAGGTTGCCGAGCGAGTCGTTCACGTCGCCGGCGCGGCCGTCGAGCATCGTCGAGGTGTTGGTCAGCAGCTCGCGCATCCGCCGCCGGGTGGGCCGGTCGAGCATGCCGAGCACGCGGTCCAGCGGCTGAGTATCGGCGATCTGGGACGTGCGGATCGTGCCGCCGTCCTGCAGCCGTGGCGCCTTGCGGTGGCCCGGGGAGAGGACCACGAACGTCTCCCCGAGCAGGGTCTTCTGGCGCAGGATCGCCCGCACGTCGTCGGGCAGCGGCGCATACTGCTCGTCGATCGAGAGCGTTGCCTCCGTGCGCAGCCCGCGCGGCCTGACCGTGGCGACCTTGCCGACGTTCACACCCGAGATTCGCACGTCGGAGTTCTTGGTCAGCTGGCTGGCGTTTGTGAACAGCGCCCGCACCTCGTACTGCCTGGGCTTCAACGGCACGACGCCGCCGACGCTGCGCCAGACGAACAACGTCAGCATCACCGAGCTGAAGATGAATAGGAACGCCCACGCGAGCGTGCCGCGCGAGGGCAGCCGGGTGATCATCCGACGCCCCCCGGGCACGGTGTTCCGAGCAGGGTCTGGAACAGCGTGGTGAGCGCCGGGCTGGCTCCCTGTGACGCGCACGACCCGATCGCGAAGCCGCGCATGACGGCGCCGTTGGCGTCCTGGGTGGACAACGCCGAGTTGGCGTTGTGTGCGAACCAGGCCAGCCAGAAGAGGTAGCTCTTGGAGTCCTTGCTCGGCTGGTAGGCGATCTGGTTCGAGGTGCGGCCCAGCACCCTGAACGCCTTCGTCAGCGGCGGGGTGGCGGCGGCGAGGTCGCGCGATGTGGGCCGCACGTACTTGGCGAGCGGCGCGACGCCGTCGATGAACCGGCTGACCTCGGCGGACGGCAGCGGCACGATCCCGCGGACCGAGTCGGGCGATTCGCGCAGCGTCGTGGGCAGAGCCTTCAGCGACGGGTCCAGCGCCGTCAGCGTGTTGTCCAGCGAGCGCGCGAACCGCGGCGTGCGCTCCAGCGTCGAGCGGGCGGCGCGCAGCGTTCCGGGCAACAGCTCCAGCGAGCGCTTGAGCGATTCGTCGTTGGTCGCCAGCGCCTCGAGCGTGGCGTTGCCCGCGTCCACGACGCGGCGCAGGTCGCCGTCGCGGCTGGCGGTGGCCGCGGTGATCACGCGCAGGTTGTGCACCAGCGCGGGGAGCTTGCGGCGGCGGCTGGCCAGAAGGCTGGAGATCTCGCGCAGCTGGGCGGCGGTGGGGCCGAGGCTGCGCAGCACGGAGTTGAGGTCGCGCTTGCGGCCTCGAAGGCCTACATCGAGGCTGGCGATCATCGTCTGGACCCAGGCGCGGGTGTCCGAGTCGAGCGCTCGCAGGAACGCGTCCGCGTCCACCGGCGTGGTGGTGTTGGCCACGCTGATTCGCCGGCCGCGCGCCAGCGGCCGCGCGCTGCGGCTGCCCGGGTAGAGGCGGATCTGCATGTCCTTCAGCGGCGTGTTCGGCACCAGCTGCGCGGTCGCGTCCGCGTATACGCGCGGCAGCTCCTTCGGGTCGATGCTGGCGCTGACCAGCCCGCGCCCGTTCTCCAGCTCGGCGCCGTCGATCTGGCCCACCTTCACGCCCGCGACGGTGATCGGGGCGCCCAGCCCGGGCGTGACCGCGTCGGCCTCCCCGAACTCCAGCTGCAGCCGGTAGCGCTCGGCCAGCGGCGACTCGAGCCGCTGTTTGCTGAGCACGTACCCCGCGCACACGAGCCCGGTCACCACGATCGCCAGGATCGGCCAGATCCAGCGTGCCTCGCGGCGGCGGAGCCTCATCGCCTCGCCTCGCGTGCCAGCTTCCGCAGGCGGGCGGGATCGAGCAGCCGCTTGCGCTTGGCCGCCGGGATCGGGGTGACCCTGGTGCGGGCGGGGCCGATCCCGGCCGAGCCGCTGGCTGCGGTCAGGTCGGGCCGAGGCTGGCGCGAGCAGTTCGCCTTGCTGTTCAGCGGCGGCGGCTTGCGGTCGGCGCGCGGAAGCGGACGCGAGCGCAGCGTCGTCGGTGCGGACGCGACCAGGCCCGTGCCCGGCAGGGATCCCACCGACTGCTCGCCGAGGCCGAGCTGGTAGCGCAGCGAGTGGCCGTTGCCGTCGAAGTTCTGCGACGTGCTCGAGAGTCCGACCAGCGAGTGCACGAAGTCCTGCCAGACGGGCCGGCCGGACGAAAGGGCGCCGTCGGGCACCTTCGACTGGAACAGGGGGAGAACGTGGGAGCTGAGGCAGTCGCTCAGCGGCTTGGTCTGGGGGAACGTGGTGGCCAGCCGGCCGACCAGCGTCGGCAGGTCGCGGAAGGCGGTCTCGAGCGCCACGACCGTGCGCGCACGCCTCCCCGGAGCAGCCAGCCGGCCTAGCTCGCGCATCGCCGCCGCGGTCTCGCGGAACGCGCGCGGCGCCACCGGCAACGCGGGCGCCACGTGGTCGCCCGCGCGCTCGAGCGCCGGGAGCGCGCCGTCCAGCGCGCGCAATGCCGGCGGGGTCGCCCGCAGCACCCGGCTGAGCTCGCCGATCGACGCGGCCAGCTCACCGTCGCGCGACCGGACGGCGGCGGCGGTCGTGGCCAGGTTGTCCACCAGCGAGCCGAGCTGCTCGGGCCGCTGATCCAGCGCCACGGCGATCCGGTTGGTCGAGCGCACGAGCTCGGACACGTCGTCGGGCTCGGTGCCGCGCGCTGCCTCGGCGACCCACGCCGTGTCGCGCAGCAGCGGCCTGAGCTCGGGGGCCAGCGTCCTCAGACCCGCTGCACCGCCGTCGCCGAGTCCGCCCGCGAGGGTGTCGATGCCGCCGCGCAGGCTCTGCCGGGTGGGGGCGTCGAGCACGGCGAGCACCTGGTGGAACTGCACCGGGACGGTGGTCTGCGCCAGCGGGAGCGTCCCGTTGTCGGGCAGCTCGGGCGCGCTCGGGCTGCCCGGCTCGAGCTCGACGAGGAACCCGCCTTCCAGGAACACGCGTGGGCGCACGCGGGCCATCGCGTCGCGGTGCACCGGCCTCCCGCTGTCCTTGAGCTCCATCGTCACCACGGTCGTCGAGCCGGGGCCGTCGTCGATCTCGACCACGTTGCCCACGGTGATCCCGGCGATCCGCACGGGCGAGCCGTCGCGCACGCCGTTGGAGCTCTTGAAGACCGCCTGCACGCGATAGGCCTGCGTGAACGGCAGCGACGGGTTGAAGGCGAAGTAGGTGACCAGCCCGACCGCGAGCAGGATTACCAGCGCGATCGCGTAGGGCCTCAGCGGCAGCACGGCCCCGCGTGTGGTCGGGAGGCTCACCGGCCGCCCTGGATCCCCGGTGGGTTGCCGATCTGCTGTCCGGGCCCGTAGCCCTCGTTGCCCGCCTCGCACTCCGTCGCGTTCGCGTTGGGGTACGGGTTGGCGTGCAGGTTGGGCGAAGGAGTGGCTCGCGCCAGCATCTCGTCGGGCTCGAAGACCCCGGCCATCCGCAGCCAGTTGCCACCCGAGTTCCCGTCCCTGGTCAGGTCCACCAGCCGCGCGACCCAGGTCGTGGCCACGCGGCAGCTGCGCTCCGCCTCCCAGGTGGTCTGCAGGATCGCGCCGAGGCCGACGAACGCGGACGAGCCGAACGTGGCCAGGTCGGTCGACCCCAGCAGGTCCAGCGCGGTGCGGCTGGCGGGGTTGCGGGAGAAAACGCCGACCGCTCCGAGCGCGTTGTCGACCGGGCGGGCCAGCGTCGCGACCTTCGGGTCGACCCGGATCGCGGTACGCGCGGTCGAGCTCAGGCGGCGCGAGGTGGGACCGAGCACCTCGGCCGCGGGCTGCAGGTCGCGCGAGATCGCCGCGGTGTCGTCCAGCACGGGGCCGAGCGTCCGCAGCGCGCTCTGGGTGGCGCCGGCGGCGGGCGGGAAGCGTTCGATGCCCTCCCCGAGCGAGTCCCCGGCGCGATCCAGGGCGCCGAGCGTGTCCGAGCTGTGGCCGACGAGCTGCGCCAGCTCGGGCGCCAGCGGCGCGAGCGCGGTGGTGGCCGCCGCCGCGCCGCGGACGAACTCGCCGAGGCGCGTGTCCCGGGCCGAAAGCATGGCCAGCACCCTCTGCAACGGGGGCATCAGCGGGGCGGTGGTCGCGATCGTCTCGTTGATCGCCTCGCCGCGGCCGGCGAGCGCTTCGCCGAGGGCTCCGATCGTCCTGCGCAGCGCCGCCCGGCCTTCGGGGTCGAACACCGCCAGGGCGTCCTCGATCTCCACACCGGAGCGCGCGTTGGCCAGCCCCAGCGTGCCGTTCTCCGGGATCGTCCGGCGGCTCTGTCCCGGGACGAGCTCCACGAACTTGCCGCCGAGCACCGATGCCAGCCGCACCTCGGCCGTGGTGTCCGCGGGCAGCGGCGCGACGTCCTCGGTCAGCTCGACGTCAAGCACCGCGTGGGGCGGGACCTTGCCCCGGCGCGGGACCGCCTCGATCGCCAGCACCTGGCCCACACGCGCTCCACCAACCCGGACCTCGGTGTTCTTGATCAGCTTGCCGGCATCGGGCACGGCGATCCGGACGCTGTAGCTCTGCTGCCACGGCAGGCCGTTCTGGGCGGTGTAGCTGATGTACATCAAGACCGCGGCGATCGCGACGATGGCCACGCCCATCACGCGCACGTCCTGGTACCAGCGCCGGCGTGAGACTTTCGGGACGCGCACGGTCATCGCAGCAGGTAGTCGAGTAGAGGGACGCCGCTGCCACCGCCGGGAGCGGGCACCGGCACCGGGACCGGGGCGGACGGCGCCGTTCCGCCGCCCGGCTCCGGTGCGGGAAGCGCGGGAGCGGTGGGCGCCGGCCGCGTTGGCGCCGGCCGTGGGGTGGCCTCGCCGGCGCCTCTGCGCCCACGCTTCCGGCGTGAGCTGGGTGGCTCGTCCTTGCCCACCGTCGGCGGCCCGCCGGCCTTGACACCGCCGCCGGCGCCGCAGTTCGGCGTCGGCGTGGTCGCGTAGTTCGAGCACGCCGTGATCCCCACGTGCGCGGGCAGGATGTGCCCGTTCTCGTCGTAGCGGGCGGCCGCGAGCGCGGTGTTGTAGAAGAGCGCGAGCAGGTTGCCGTCGAAGCCCCGGCTCTCCAGGGTCGGGAACATCTCGCCGGCCGCGCGCGCGGCCGGCAGCGAGTCGCGCGTGTAGCGCCGCAGGACCTTCGACAGCGGGGCCGAGCGGCGCGCGGTGACGGCGCCCCGGCGTAGGACCGGCGCCAGCCGCTTCAGCGTCGGGCGCGCGACGCGAGCCAGGCGCGGCACGTCGGCGGCCAGCCGGTTCACGTCGGGCGCGGCCACGCCGAGCTGGTCGAGCAGCGGCTGGCCCGAGGCCATCACCGCGTCCAGCTTCTGCAGCGCCGGCGTGCTCTGGCGCAGCAGGCCGGGCAGCCGGCGCGTGGTTTCGGCCAGCGCGGCCCGGTGCGTCGCGGTCTGGGTGGTCACGCGCGCTCCGTGCCGCAGCAGCCGCTTCAGTTCCTCCGGCCGGCGCGCCAGCTCGCGGGCGACGACGGCGGTCGCGTCCACGGTGGCGCCCAGCTCGTCGCGCTGGCGCTGGAGGGTGCCGATCGTCCGCCGGGCCAGCGCCAGCGACGGGTTCATCCGTCTCAGGATCGCGTTCAGGTCCTCGCCCCGCCCGGCGGTGCCCATGCCGAGCATCGAGAACAGCACCGTCGCGCGCTGGCTGGTCGGCGTGTTCCAGACCTCGAACAGGTCGGTCAGGCTGACCGGCTGGGTGGTGCGCTCGACCGGCACGGTCGGCGACTGGCCGCCGCGCGGGCGCAGCTCGGGAGCCGCCGGGGTCCCGGGATCGCAGTCCACGTAGTTCTCGGCGATCAGGCCCTGGGGCTTGATCGAGCAGCGCGCGTCGGCGCGGAAGGGCGCGAACTTCCGGTCCACGCGCAGGTGCACCCGCGCCTTGTAGTCGCGCGTGACCGTTACGTCGCTGATCGAGCCCACCCGTGCCCCCGCGACCTGTACGAGTTGCCCGGGGATCAGCCCGCGCGAGTCGTCGAAGACCACGTCCACGCTGTACTCCGAGTCGCCCGGCGACGCCGGCGCCACGATCGCCGCTACGGCCGCGCACGCCGCGACCGCGGCGGCGGCGACGAGCCCGCGCGAGCGCATCATCGGTGGTTGTGCCTCGGGTCGCAGGTCCCGGCGGCCGAAGCCGCGCCGCTCGCCCACGGGTTGGAGCCGTCGGGCGCGGGCTCCTCGGCGGCGCCCGGGCAGCGCGCGTCCAGACCGAGTGCGGAGGCCACCGAGGTTGCCGCCGGCCGGCCGCGGGATCAGCCCGGAGAGGCTGGTCAGGCCGCCCTCCAGGTTGACCCGCCCGTAGTGCCCGTTGGCGTCATAGGCGTGCGAGGTCGAGCCGCCGAAGCCGTTGAAGAAGCCCGCAACCAGCTCGGGGGTGTACGGGCGCAGGCCGCTCAGCAGCGGCCGCGCCTGCTTCAGCGCCTTCGTCGTGGATGTGATCGCGGGCGTGGCGGGGCGCTCGAGCCGGGGCAGCGGCGCCAGCGCCCGGCGCGACTGGGGAATCAGCTCGCGGACGTTGGTCAGCAGCGGCAGCGCGTCGTCGAGCGTCGGCTGCACCGTCCTCAGCAGGTCCCCGAGCGGCTTCACGGTCGGGCGCGCGTCGCGCACCACCGGGTTCAGCCGCGGCAGCGTTCGCGTGCGCACCCGCCGCAGCGTGCGCGTGGTGCCGCTCAGGGCTCCCGGCGAGCGCTCCAGCGAGTCGGCCAGCGCCTCGCGCTCGGACGCCACCGCGGTGAGCACCCCGGCGGTGTCCCTGACCCCGGAGCCGAGCGAGTCGCGGTGGCGCGCCAGCACGCCGGACACCGACGACGTGTGCACGAGCAGCGACTGCAGCGCCGCCTCGTCGCGGGTGAGCTCGCGGCCGAGCGCCGTGACCTGGCTGACGGCCGGGTTCAGCATCTCCAGCCCGGCGTTCGTCTGCCGCGCCGCCTTCGGCGTGAGCGCGGCCGCCGCGTCGCGGAGGATCGCCCTGGATGTCCTTGCGCACCTTCGGGTCCGCGGTGTTCAACACCACGTCGAGGTCCACGACCCCGCGCGTGTGGTCCGGTCCCAGCACGCCCCCGTCGGGGATCTCGCTCGCGGTCTCGGGCCCGGGTGACAGATCGATGAACCGGTTGGCCACGCCCGACAGGCCGACCGTCCTGATCTGCGCCCTCGTGCCTCGGTGGAGCGGCTTCGGCGTCATCACCGTCGATGGTCATCTCCACCTCGGCCAGGCCGTTGTCGGTCAGCTCGATCGCGGTGATCTTCCCCACCTTGCGCCCGCCGACCTCGACCAGGTCGCCCTTGACCAGCTGGCCGCCGTCACTGAACTGCGCGTTGACCACGTAGTCGCTGCCGCCGAGCCCGAACACGAGCGCCGCCGCGACCGCCGCGACGGCGGCCAGCGCGCCGCTCGCGAGCAGCCTTGAGCGACGGGTCCGGCTCATCCGCCGATCGGGGCACGCGGGTTGGAGCCCCAGAAGATCTGGGTGCCGAGCAGGCCGATCGTGTGGATGCCGATGATGTTCGCCACCATCGACTTGGCCGTGGCACGGCCGACGCCGACCGGGCCGTTGGTGGCGTGATAGCCGTAGAAGATCCCCACGAAGATCACGAAGGTGGACATCGTCATGCCCTTGATCAGGGAGAAGACGAAGTCGAGCGGGGTCTGGAACATCCAGAACAGCTGCAGGTACCCGCCGGCCGACACCTGCCCGAGCTGGATCACCACGGCCAGGTAGGACGCGGTGATCCCGGCCACGATCGCGATCATGTAGATGAACGGCAGCACCAGCCAGCACCCGAGTAGCCGAGTCGAGCCGAGGTAGGCGACCGCGTCCAGACCCATCACGCTGACGGCGTCGATCTCGTCGGAGATCCGCATCGAGCCCAGCTCGGCGACGATGCCCGTGCCCACCTTCGCCGCCATCATGTACCCGAACGCGTACGGGATCACCTCGCGCAGGTTGCACAGCGCGGTGAACGCGCCGACCGAGGTGCTTGCCCCGACCGCCTTGGCGCCGTAAGCGCCCTCGATCCCGCACTGCAGGCCGAGCACGAACACGAGCCCCAGGATGATCAGCATCGAGCCCGTGATGAGCACGCCGGCCTGGCGCAGCGCCTCGCCGAGGTACGGCCAGACGCGGCGGCTGAATATCCCCCGGAGGACGTTGGAGCTGAAGCCCCCGGCGCGGCCCAGCTCGTACAGCAGGGCGCCGACCCGGCTGTGGTCGAGCCACGCCCTCACCGGACCACCGACAACTCGGGATAGAGGGCCAGCAGCGCCTGCGTGAACACGTAGTTGACCACGCCGATGGACATGAACGAGATCACCACGGCCTGGTTGACCGCGCGGCCGACGCCCTCGGGGCCACCCTTGACGGTCAGGCCCTTGTAACAGCAGACGATCGCGATGATCGCGCCGAACAGTGTGGTCTTCATCAGCGACGCGGTGATCTCGGGCACCGTGGCGTTGTTGAAGAAGGTGGCGAAGAACGGCCCCAGCGGCGCACCGTTGGCCAGCGTCACGATCATCCCGCCGAGCGTCCCGAGCAGCAGCGCGAACACGTTCGTCAGCGACGCCAGGCCCATCAGCGCGACGAACCGGGGCGCCACCAGGCTCTTCGTCGGGTTCACGCCAAGCACCATCAGCGCGTCCAGTTCCTCACGGATCTTGCGCGCCCCGAGGTCGGCACAGATCGACGTGCCCACAACCCCCGCCATCACGATCGCGCAGACCAGCGGCGCGAACTCGCGCATCACGATCAGGGCGAAGAGGCCGCCGAGCCGGTCGATCGCCCCGAACAGGTTCAGGAAGCCGGCGGCCTGGACGCCCGCCGGGCCATAGGTGAACGCGATCGAGGAGATCACGAGCGGGACCAGCGCCATCCTCAGGCCGAACACGAACTGGCTGGCCAGCTCGGGCCCGTAGCTGTACGGCGGGCGCACGACGGCGACGATCGTGTGGCGCGTGAGCACCCCGATCGCGCCGACCTCGGCGAGCGCGCGCGAGGTGGCGTCGCGCAGCCGCACGACCGGCGTGGCCGCACGTGCGCGAAGGGGCGGTCCACCGGGCGCGCGCCCGGTCGCTGCGGCAGGCGGCGCGGCGCCGATGTTCGCCACTCGTCTCCCTCCCTCCGGACGGCCGCGTCCCGAACGCGGCCATGCCATTTACCGACGGTATCAATACTCTCGGTAACAAGGTTCAGTACCCTGCTGGCAATGGGAGAGGACGGCGCGGCAGGGGTGTCGGAGCGCCAAGGCCAGGGGGGCAAGGGCTTATGGCGCCAGACGCCGCGGCCGCAGCGCCAGGAGCAGATGCTCGAGGCCGCGATGAAGCTGTTTGCGGAGAGCGGCTACAGCAACGTCTCGATGGACGCGATCGCCGCCGAGACCGGGATCACCAAGCCGCTGCTGTACTCGTACTTCGATTCGAAGGAAGGCCTCTACGTCGCCTGCATCGAGCGCTTCTTCGTACCGCTCGAGCAGGCGATCGTCGGCCTCAGCGGCGCCAACCTGCCCCCCGAGCGCTGGCTCTGGGAGGGCGCGCTCGCGGCCTTCAGGTTCATTGGTGCGCACCGGACCGGGTGGAAGAGCTTCCTCCTCGAGCCGCCCGCACACGGCGAGCTGGCCGCCGCCGCGGTCGAGGCGCTGCGCGAGCGGGCGGTGGCCCAGCTGGCCGAGATGTTCGAGCAGGCGATTCGCGAGTCCGCAATCGCCGCCGACGTGCAGGCCGAGATCCCGGCGCAGGTCCTCATCTTCGTGGGTGGGATCGAGGCGCTCGCGCGCTGGTGGGTCGCGTGCCCCGATGAGGCCACGGCCGAGGTACTGGCCACGCGCCTGCTCAACCAGAGCTGGATGGGGTTCGGCGACCTGCTCGAGGGCCGGCTGTGGCTGCCGCCGCGCGACTGGATGGAAAATACGTTACCGTAGGTTCGTCCGCGTACTTTCACGCAGGGAGGACGACCGATGCCATTCCTGTTCGCCGCCTCCGAGCCCTCGGCCGGCGGTGCGCCGACCGACCAGGTAGCGATCGCGACCGGCGCGGGGGTTGCGCTCTCGATCGGTTTGCTGGTGCTGTGCGTCGGCCACCGCAGCGGCCGCCTCGGGATACTGGCCGCCCTCGCGAAGGTCTCCGAGCGCTGGGCCGGCGTGCCCGGCTGGGCCGGCGTCCCCGGCGCGATCGCGCTGACGACCCTGTTGCCCGCGCTGTTCGGATTGCAGTGGGACGAGTCGCTCCACATCGCCCACGGGCGCGACGACGGGCCGCTGGCCAACCCGTCGCACTACTTCCTGCTGCTCGGCATCTTCGGCATCTTCGCCGCCGGGGTGATCGCGATGACGCTGGCGGACGAGCGCCCGCTGGCCAGCCCGGTGCGGATCACGCGCGACTGGCACGTGCCGCTCGGCAGCGTGCTGATCGTCATCGGCGCCTCGGTCGGCCTGATCGGCTTCCCGCTCGACGACGTCTGGCATCGCCTGTTCGGCCAGGACGTGACGTTGTGGGGCCCGACGCACGTGCTGATGATCGGCGGCCTGTCGCTCGCGGTGCTCGGCATGATGATCCTCCAGGTCGAGGCGCTGAGGGTGCGCGGCGGGTCCGCGCGCCCGCGCGGGATGCGCTCTCGCACGGCACGGCTGGCGGCACTCGTGCAGTGGGCGATGATGCCGGCGACGCTACTGCTGGTGCTGTCGCTGCTGCAGGGTGAGTTCGACTTCGGCGTGCCCCAGTTCCGGCTCGCCTTCCACCCGATGCTGGTGATGGGCGCCGCCGCCGGCGCGCTGGTGGCCGCGCGCGTGTTCATGGGTCGCGGCGCGGCGCTGGGGGCGGCTGTCGTGTTCCTGGCGATCCGAGGAGTGATCGCGCTGCTCGTGGGTCCGATCCTGGGCGAGCCCGGCCACGTGTTCCCGCTCTACCTCGTCGAGGCCGCCATCGTCGAGCTGGTGGCGCTGCGCGTCCCCGTGCGCAGGCCGCTGGCGTTCTCGCTCTGGTGCGGTGCCCTGATCGGCACCGTCGGGCTGGCCGCCGAGTGGCTGTGGTCGGGCGTGTTCCCGATCCCGTGGCCGGCCGAGCTGCTGCCCGAGGGGGTGCTGCTCGGCGCGGGCATGGCGCTCGCGTGCGCCGTGCTCGGCGCCTGGCTGGGCACGCACCTGATGGTCACGGACCCGGTCCGCTCGCCGGCGTTGCGGCGCGCGGCCGTGGTGGCGGCCGTGGCGGTCACGGCAATGGTGGGCTACGGCCTGAACAAGCCCGCGCTCGAGCCGATCCGCGCGCAGGTGGCGCTGACCGAGGTCACGCCGCCGCCCGAGCGCAGCGTGCGCGCCACGGTGCGGCTCGATCCGCCCGACGCCGCCGACGGCGCGGAGTGGCTGAGGACCGTCTCGTGGCAGGGCGGCAGCTTCAAGTCCGAGCCGCTGAAGGAGGTGGGCGACGGCGTCTACCGCAGCGCCGGCCCGATCCCGGTGTACGGCAACTGGAAGTCCGCCATCCGGCTGGTGCGCGGCGCGCAGCTGGGTGGCGTGCCGATCTTCCTGCCGCGCGACGATGCGATACCGGTACCAGAGGTGCCCGCCAGGGCGCGCTTCGACCGTCCCCTGGTAGACGAGAAGACCGTGCTCCAGCGCGAGGCCGAGGCCGGCAGCGCTCTGCAGTCGGTTGCCATCGTGATCGTGGCGGCCGTGCTGTTCGGCCTGCTCGGGCTCTGGGCGGCCGCGCTGCACCGCCTGTCGGTGGCCGGCGCCGGCGGGCGGCCGGCCACGCGGGCGCCGCGTCCGCGACCGGCCGAGGCGCCCCAGCTGCACGCCCGCGCCGGGCTGCCATCCTGAGCCCGATGGCCAGCCCGGTTGCACGCAAGCCGTACTCCCCACGGCGCTCCCGCGAGGAGCGCAGGGAGCAGGTGCTCGATGCGGCCTTGCGGGTGCTCGACGAACACGGCTTCGTGGGGCTGTCGATCGAGGCGGTCGCGCGCGAGGCCGATCTGGCCAAGACCGTGGTCTACGGCGCGGCCGGCAACCAGGAGGAGCTGCTGGACGCGCTCGTGGCGCGTGAGCAGGAACGGGCCGCGCGCGACGTGGCCGCGGCGCTGCCGGCGCCGCCGTTCGACAGCCCGGAGGACCTGCTGGGCGACGGCGTCACCAAGCTCCTGAGCAACGTCCGCGACCACCCGGCCACGTGGCGGCTGATCCTGCTGCCCTCCGAGGGCACTCCGCCCACGCTCCGCGCCGCCGTCGACGGCCACCGCGACCATCTGCGCCGCCAGCTCGGCCCGATCGTGAGCTGGGGCCTGGAGCAGCTCAGCGCCGACGACATCGACCCCGAGATCGCCACCCACGCGCTGCTGGCCACGGTCGAGAACGCCATCCGCCTCACGCTGACCGACCCCGACCGCTTCACCCCGGAGCGGCTGGCCGACTTCGGCCGAGCGATCGTGCGGCGCGTCGCCTGAGCTAGAGGGTGAGGTGGCCCGGGCCGTCGACGGTGACCTCGAGACGGAGCGGATCGGCCTCCAGCAACGCCGCGATCAGGTCCTCATCGCTGCTGCGCACGAGCGCGCGCGTGCCGTCGGGTGCGATCGCGCTCACGATCGCCGCCTCCGGCGTGCCATCGCGCGCGTAGGGGACGGTGTAGGCCTCGAGCGTCGCGGTGCCGGAGTAGTCGCTGCTGGCCCGGCGCGGCGCGGGGCGCTGAATCGACTCTCCGGCATCGATGTCGCGGAACGGCCGAGCCGGCGGGTGGGCGGAGTACACGCCGACGGCGTTCTTGGTCAGGTACCACCCGACGGCCGTGGCCAGGCCGAAGCCGTCCGCTTCGCGCAGCCGCTGGACCAGCGTGGCGATCGAATGCCCGGTGTAGTTGTTGCCGGGCCCGCCCGCGAACGTCAGCCCGCCGGTGACGGTGAGGGGCCGTGCCGGGTCGTCGACCGGCAGGTCGAGTTCGCGCGCGGCGATCTGCACCGCCGAGGGGAAGCAGCTGTACAGGTCGATGTGCGCGACGTCGTCGATCCCCACGCCGGCGTGCCGCAGGGCGGCCTGCCCGGCGGCGCGGATCGCGGGCGCGGCGGCAAGTTCGGCGCGCTCGGACATGAACCACTCCTCGTGCGCGTACGCGGTGGAGCAGGCGAAGACCCAGCGGTCGCGCGGCACGCCTGCGTCCTCCGCCGCGCCGGCGCTGCACAGGATCAGCGCCGACGCCTGATCGACCTGGATGTTCGCGGTCAGCAGCTTGAGATAGGGCGCTGAGACGGGCCGGTTGGCGGGAGAGGGCTCGATCAGCTCCGCCGCCGTCCGCGCCTGCGAGAGCCACGCGTACGGGTTGGTCGGGGCGACCTGGGAAAAGCGCGACCACAGCGCTCCCAGCTGGCGCATGTGCCCGTGGGCGTCGGCGCCGCTGCTCGCCCGGACCGCCGTCTCGAGCAGCGCGTAGTTGTAGATCGGTGCCATCAGCCCGACCGCCATCTCCGCCCCGCTGGTCGGTGCGCGGTCGGTGCCGAGCACGCGAGTCGGCTCGACGTCGCCGGTCTGCTCGGCCCACGTGGGCCTCGTGCCCGCGCGTTGGAGAGCGAGCACCGAAGCGACCGCCTCCGCGCCGGAGACCACTGCGACATCGAGCTGCCCGTTCGCGATCGAGCGCGCGGTGTCACCCACCATTCGCTGCGGGCCGTCACCGCCGAGCAGCGTCGTGCGAACCGTCTCGCGCGGGACGATGTCCAGCGCCGCGGCGATCAGCGCCGCCTCGTCGCGATAGGTCCAGCACGTGGTCGCCACGTGGCGCATCGAGTCCGCGCGCCGCAGCAGCCCGTCGCCCGTCCCACTGTCGTCGCCGGCGCGGCGCACGGCTTCGACGGCCAGCTCGATCGGGTCGAGGTCGCCCTCGCCCGGCCGCTGCACGATCTGGCCGGCGCCGACGATGACCGGGGTACGGGGGTCGAGGGATCCGTGCGTCATCCGCGTGCGCGGCGTAGTGGCACGACCGATCTGAGTGCGCTGACCGGCCCGCGTGAGCCGCCCGCGCGCCTCGGGCGCTCGGCGATCACGTCGCATAGCTCTGCGGCGCCGTCGCGTCCCGGCTCACGCGGGAGCTCGTAGGCGCTCACGGCAACCCGTTCGTGCAGCATCTCGGCCGCCAGGCAACGCGAGAACGACGACAGCGCCGCGTGCGCGCTGAGTCCGGCGGCTTGGTCCCCGCGCTCGGCGCGCGGGACCGGCGCGCGGAGGTTCACGATGTGGCCCGAGTGGCGTGCGCGCATGCCCGGGAGGAACGCCAGCGCCAGCCGCACAGGGGTGAAGTAGCCGATCTGCATCGCCCGCTGGAAGTCCCCCGCGTCGCCGGAGGTCGTCCCGTTGATCAGCAGGTCGACGCCGCCGTGGCGCTGGAGCACCGACCGCGCCAGCCGCTCGACGGCCTGTGCGTCCGACAGCGGACAGCCCTGTTCCCCGGAGGCCGGCTCCACGATGGCGCCGGCACTGCCGAGCGCGGCCGCCGCCTCACGCTCGACCACGGAGCCCAGCCCCGTGAACACCACCACCTTGCCGTCCACCGCCCGCTCCAGCGATGCCGTGCCCAGCACCCGCCGTGCCAACTGCAGAGTCTGGAGCGAGACGCTGGTCAGCGTGCGGCCGGGGATCGACACCAGCCGCGGCATCGCGTCAGCGGCCGACTGCGCGCAGCAGGCCGCTGACGAACCTGCCCACCCGCTCGGGGTCGAAGCGCTGCGGCTCGGTGATCACCAGCCGGGCCGACTGCTCGCCCAGCGCCAGGATGGCCTGCGCGGCCAGCTCCACGTCCACTCCGGGCGGGCCGCCGCGCTCCCGTACGCCCCAGGCAACCAGTTGCTCCAGCTGGGCCCCGAACGCGCGCCGGCCCCGCTCGACGTGCTCCCGTGCCGCACGCGGCGTGCCCTCGACCGGCGTCAGGATCAGCCGCCACGGCGTTGGGTTGTCGGCCACGGCGCGCAGGAACGCGACGACCCCGTCCACCAGCAGGTCGTCGGGGTCCGCGCCGGCGGCGGGCGGCTCGGGGGTGACGGTGGCCAGCGTGGCCAGCGCCCGTGCCTCCTCGCGCTCGAGCAGGGCGCGCAGGAGCGCGCCGCGGTCGGGGAACAGGTCGTAGACCACCGGCTTGCTCACGCCCGCCGCGCGGGCCACGGCCTCCATCGACACGCCCGCGTAGCCCTTCGCGGCGATCAGCCCCAGCGTGGCGTCAAGCAGCTGCTCGCGGCGTTGCTCGGCAGGCATCCGGGGCGCGTACGGGCGGGGCTTGCGGGCGATGGAGCTGATGCGTAAGGACTCTACCTACGGTACCGTAGGAAATCTACATGAACCCACTTCTCCCGAAGAACCCCGTCAGTGACGTCATCAAGCGCGTGGACAACACGCTGGAGTCGGCGGACGCCAACCTGGCGCGCGTGGACGAGACGCTCGTCGGCGTCGAGGGCACCCTGACCACGGTCAGCGGCACCCTTGCCGAGGCCAACGCGTCGCTGGAACAGGTCGGCGGTACCCTGGCCGAGGCCACCGGCGTCCTGTCCGCCGTCCAGGAGCTGCTGACCAGCCTCGAGGACAAGCTCGAGCTGATCGACCAGGTGCCGGTCGTGCTCACGCGCCTCGAGGAGATCCAGGCCGCGATCGCGACGCGCGGCTGATACGGGGGCTAGAGCTCGGCGCCGAAAGCCGCACGCGCCAGCGTCCGGGCCACACCGGCCACCGGCTCGCGCAGCTCGGGCAGCGTCTCGGGCCGGCCCAGCGCTACGCGGTTGGTGACCATCGCGCTGACCGCTGCCACCAGCAGCTCGCAGGCCATCCGCTGGTTGCCGGTGGTCGCGCCCAGCTGCTCGGCCAGGGCGGTGGCGAACATCTCCTGGGCCGCCACCCGGTGGCGCACGGCGCGCGGCCCGACGGCGTAGACCTCCACCAGGTAGACGCGGGCGTACGCGGGCTCGGCGGCCAGGGCCTCCAGGTAGGTGCCCAGGATGTCCTCCAGGGCCGGGGCGCCGCGCTCGCCGCTACCGCCCGCGGCGGCGGTCACGTGCTCGAGCAGGATGCGACTGGCGTGGTCGAGCGTCTCCAGGAAGCAGTCCTCCTTGGAGTCGAACTGCTGGTAGAAGGTCTCGCGCGACACGCCGGCGCGCGTGAGCACGTCGGCCACGGCGGTCTTGGTGTAGCCGTTCTCGGCCAGGGCGCCGGCCATGGCCTGGAGCATCCGGTCGCGCTGAGACCGCACGACCTGCTCGCGGCTGAGCTTGTGACGCCCGCGCGGCAGCGGTTCCGGGGCGGCGCCGGTGGGCACCTCAGCGGACCCCGGCGCGGCGCAGATACCGGCGCAGCGTCGCGCCCTTGCGTGTGACCGGCGGGGTGGCGACGGCGATATAGCGAACCCGCGCGGAGCGCACCCCGAACAGGCGCGGGCTGCGCTTGCGGGCACGGTAGACGCCGCGTGCGATCCGCACCCGGTTGGGGTACGCACGCCGGAACCTGGTCGCGCGCGAGCCCACGCGCACCCGCCGGTTGCCGTGGCCGCGCGCGGTGGTCACCACGAGCTTGGCCCGTGCCCGCCGCGAGCGACTGCCGAACACCGCCGTGACGCGCCCGCGGCTGCGCTTCACGCAGTAGCGGTAGCTGAGCCGGGTGCGCCGCGGCGCGCGCACGGGCACCCTCCGCATGCGAGCGCGCGTTTGCCCGATGCGGATGCGGCCGATGTTGCGCGGGCCGATCGGCGACCGGCGCGCCAGGCACGACCGCGCCGGCGCCGGTCCCGTCCCGGTGTCGTCCGTGGGCAGGGTCAGGTAGCTGCTCTTAAAGCGCACCGTGTTCTCCGCCGGCCGGTGCAGGTCCACGCGCGTATCCAGCGGCCGGCTGCGGTCCAGGAAATACGAGCCCGGCAGGTGGGTGGGCAGGTCGGTCGACGTGACGCGCAGCTGGAGCCGGTGACCGGCTTTGAGCTGGTAGGCGGTCGGCCAGATCTCGACGTCGTAGTCGTAGAAGCGGCTGGGCTCGATCGACGTCGGGCCGGTGTGCCCGTGGTAGGGGCGGGCGGCCGTGCTCTGGCCGGCGTCGACCGATCGGTGTGACGCACGCAGGGCGCCCGCGGTAACGATCGACTCGCTGCCGTCGGGCGCGACGTCGGCCAGCTTCGCGATCCAGTCCGTGTCGGGTGCCGTCGACGACGCATCCAGGTGCAATCCGATCGGGCCGGCCAGATCGAGCGGCCGGCTCAGCGGCGCGGTTCGGAAGGTCAGCCCCTGAGGCCCTTCGAGCCGCTGGTCGGTCGGCACGTACGGCGTCGCGGCCACCGTGCCGTACTTGTCGAACGCCATGCTGAAGCCGGCCGCCGGATCGCTGATGTAGCGGCCGCTGCCGTCGCCGCCGGACGTGGGGTTTCGAAGCGCGTCGCCCACCAGCTCCAGCCGGCGCGTCGCGGTGGTCGGCGGCCACCGGTCCGAGGCGGCATAGCGCCCCTTGGACTGCACGTAGTACTCGACCGGCGGACGCTCTGGCGCGCGCGTGCCACGCAGGTGCTTGGACAGGAACTCGAACACCAGCGCGCCGACGTCGTAGACCCCCGGCGGGTTGGTCAGCGGCGCGAACGGCGCGGCGCAGCCCTTGTGCGTGCAGGGGTCCATGTAGAGGCGCGTCTCGACCCCGCGCCTGCGCGCCAGCCGGCGGTACATCTCCGGGCCGCCGCGCTGTGACAGCCCGTCGCTCCAGCCGCCCACGATCAGCGTGGGCACCTGGATCGCGTCAGCGGAGTAGATCGGCGAGCGGTCGCGGTAGAACGGGTCGTCGTTGGGGCGCGAGAGGTAGTCGAACGCGATCGTCCCCGGCGGCGACTGGCCCAGTTTGGCCATCAGCGTCGCCTCCAGCAGCGCCGGGTCGCTGTTTGGCCCCGCCGCGCCCGGCGCGCCCTGCACCGCGATGTACTGAGTGTCGAAGAACAGGTTCGGCACGCCGCCGTGGGCGTAGGCGTCGCGGTAGAGGTCGCTCAGCGACACCTGGGGCGCGATCGCCGCCAGATGGCGCGGTCGTCGCGCGGCCGCCAGGTACTGGGTGATGCCCACGTACGAGCCGCCGGCCATGCCCACCTTCCCGGAGGAGTAGGGCTGCGAGCCCAGGTAGTCGATCACCGCTGCGCTGTCACGGGTCTCGCGGGGCGAGAAGTAGTTGCCCTCGAGGTTGCCGCCGCTGCCGCCTGTCCCGCGCACGTCGGCCAGCGGCGCCGACGATGCCGCGCGTGGCCCAGAAGTCGGGCGCGTAGCAGCCACAGACCGTGGTCCGGCCGTAGGGCGTCATCCCCAGTACGACGGGGAACCTGCCCGGCAGCGGTGTCTCGCCGTCGCGGGAGGGCAGCGCGACGGTCGCGGCGATGCTCACGCCGTCGTCCATCGGGATCAGGATCTCTTTCGAGACGCTCTGGTAGGTGGGCGCCGGGAGCTTCGGCGGCTCCGGGTCGGCGGCCGCCGCGGGCGTGGCCGTCCACAGCCAGGCGGCCGCGATCACGGCCGCCGCCAACTGTTTCGCGTTCGGCGCTCTCACGGCCCGAACCTACCCGCCGCCCGCGCGCGCGGCATCGGGCTGGATGCGCAGCGCGGCGATCACCGTGGCCAGCATCTCGTAGTGGCCGACGAGCATGCACAGCTCGATTGCCTCGCGCTCGTCCAGATGGGTGTGCAGCCGCGACCAGGCGGCGTCGCCCAGGTCGGCCCCCGCGTGCAGCTCGTCGACGGCGGCCAGCAGCGCGGCTTCGCGCGGCGACCAGCCGTCGGCGCCGGGTCCGGCCACCAGCCGCTCCACGTCCGCCTCGGTCACGCCGGCGCGACGGCCCAGCCGCACGTGGTGCTCGAACTCGTAGCGGCAGTCGCGCAGGTGGGCCACGCGCAGGATGCACAGCTCGCTCTCGCGCCGGCGCAGCTTGCCGCCGGGCATCAGCCGTCCGGCGAACATCAGCCAGCCCCAGAACAGCGGCTTGTGGCGCGCCAGCGTCAGGAACAGGTTCGGCGGGCGGGTGCCGATCGTGCGGCCCGCCACGACGGCGAACACCCACGCGGGGGCGCCGACGTCGCGGCGCCGGCCGGGCAGGATGCGCGGCGTGCTCAGGAGCCCGGCTCCGGCTGCGAGGTGGTCAGCGGGGCGTCCTCACGTCGCGCGGCCTCCAGCGCCTTGGCCAGGCCCAGCTGCCCGCCGCGGTCGATCAGCGGCTGCACGGCCATCCGGATGGGCAGCACCGGGCCGACCCAGCGCGGCGCGTACACGCGCCTGGAGCGGCGGGCGATGCCGCGCTCGAGGGCGTCGATGCCCACCTTCAACGGCGCCACCCGGGCAGCCCCGAGCTTCATCTTGGAGGCGGCTTCGGTGCCGAAGCCGCGCTTGGTCATGTCGGTGTCCAGCTCCGCGAAGTAGGCCACCCCCACCTTGGCGCCACTGGACCGCAGTTCGATGCGCAGGGTGTTGCCGAGCGCCTCGACGCCGGCCTTCGACGCGCTGTATGCGCCCAGCAGGGGAGCGTGCACCGCCGCCGCCAGCGACGCCACCGGCAGCGCGTAGCCGTTCGGGTGGCTGATGTGGGGGCCGGCGGCGCGCAGCGTGTTGTACACACCCATCACGTTCACCTGGAGCGTCCGCTCCATCACCGCCGGGTTGCCGCCCACCAGCGGGAGCTGGGCGGCTACGCCGGCGTTGGCCACCACCACGTCCAGCCCGCCGAACGCGTCCACGGCCGCCGCGACGGCCGCGTCCACCTGGTCGCGCTCGGTCACGTCGCACTGGACCCACGGGCCGTCGCCCGTCGCGGCGGCCACGTCCTCCAGCAGTTCGGGCTCCAGTCCGGCCACCGCCACGCGGGCGCCGCGCTGGTGCAGTCGCCGGGCCAGGGCTGCGCCGATGCCGCGTGCCGCGCCGGTGATCAGCACGCGCCGGCCTTCGAGAGAGGGAGTCGATCGCATGCCCGGGTAGTTAACACGAACACGACTGTTCGTGAGACGGTGCGTACGATGCCGCGGTGGCCCTGGAGGCATCGATCGCCAAGATGGAGGCCGAGGGCGTGCACCCGGCCGCCATCGCCGCCTTCACCCACGCCTACGAGGCCCTGGCAGGCGGGGACACGGGGATCCTGCCCGAGGCCGACATCGAGCCGGTCAACGACCTGCCGCACGCGAACGAGCTTCCCGAGGGCGACCCGGGCGACCTGGCCAAGGCGGTCGTGATCAAGCTCAACGGCGGCCTCGGCACCTCGATGGGCATGACCCGCGCCAAGTCGCTGCTCGAGGTCAAGGACGGGCTGACCTTCCTGGACGTGATCGCCCGGCAGGCCGTCACGGCCGGCGTGCCCCTGCTGCTGATGAACAGCTTTCGCACTGGCGGAGAATCGCTGGCGGTACTGGAGCGCTACCCGGAGCTGGCGGGCGACCTGCCGCTGGACTTCGTCCAGAACAAGGAGCCCAAGCTGGACGCCGAGACGCTGGATCCGGTGGCCTGGGCGGCTGACCCCGAGCTGGAGTGGTGCCCGCCGGGGCACGGCGACATCTACCCGGCGCTGGTGGCGTCCGGTCTTCTGAAGCGGCTGCTCGAGCAGGGCTACGAGACGGCGTTCGTCTCCAACGCGGACAACCTGGGCGCCACGCTCGACCAACGAATCCTGAGCTGGTTCAGGGCGCAGGGGCTGCCGTTCCTGATGGAGGTGTCACGTCGGGGAGACAACGACCGCAAGGGCGGCCACCTGGCCCGCCGTCGCGCCGACGGCCAGCTGGTGCTGCGCGAGTCGGCGCAGACGGCCGACCGGGACGAGGACGCCTTCCAGGACATCACGCGGCACCAGTTCTTCAACGCCAACTCGCTCTGGATCGACCTTCCCGCGCTGGCCGCCAAGCTCGAGGCCGAGGGCGGCGCGCTGCCGTTGCCGCTGATCGTGAACCGCAAGACGGTCGACCCTGCGGACCCCGGCTCGCCCGCCGTGATCCAGCTCGAGACGGCCATGGGCGCCGCCGTCGGCGTGTTCGAGGGAGCGGCGGGGATCGAGGTGGGCCGCGACCGATTCGCGCCGGTCAAGACCACCAACGACCTGTTGGTCCTGCGCTCGGATTGCTACCGGCTCACCGACGACTGGCGCGTGGTGCTCGCGGGCGGCCGCGAGTCTCAGCCGCGCGTGGACCTGGACCCCGAGTACTACAAGCTGCTGGCCGGGTTCGAGTCCCGCTTCCCGGCCGGCCCTCCGTCGCTGGTGGGCGCCGACCGGCTGGTGGTGCGCGGCGACGTCAGCTTCGGCGCCGGCGTAACCGTGACCGGCGTGGCCGAGGTCGATGGGCCCGCCGACATCCCTGCCGGCGCGCGGCTGCCGTGAGCCGTTCATGATGACCCCGGTGCGAAGGGGGCTGATCGCGGTGACTGTGCTGGCCGGGCTCGCCGTCGTGCCGGGTGCCGCCGAGGCGGCGCTGCGCTTCGAGCAGTGCGATCGTGGCGCGTTTCGCTGCGCGCGGATCGCGGTGCCGCTGGACCGTGGCGGCCAGGTCAAGGGCAAGGTCAGCCTGAGCGTGCTGCGCGCGCGGGCCAGCGGCCGCCGGCGTGGGGTGGTGGTGCTGTTCGCCGGCGGGCCGGGTCAGTCCGCGGTCGCGGCGTTCGCCGATGGTGGGCTGGGCCCGCTGAGCCCGGTGCGCCGCTCGAACGACGTCGTGGTGTTCGACCAGCGCGGCAGCGGCGACTCGGGGCTGCTGCGCTGTCCGGAGCTGGAGCGGGCCAACATCCTGCGCGCCGGCCGCCAGGCCGCCCGCTGCGCGGCCAAGCTGGGCCCGCGGCGCGCCTTCTACACCAGTCGCGACAGCGCCGATGACCTGGAGGCCATCCGCCGCGCGCTGGGGGTGCCGAAGCTGTCGCTGTACGGCGTGTCGTACGGCACCCGCACGGCCACCGCCTATGCGCTGCGCTACCCCACGCGCGTGGCGCGGCTGGGGCTGGATTCGGTGGTGGGCCCCGACGGCGCCGACGCCCTGGCGGTGGACAGCTTCCGCGCGGTGCCGCGCGTGCTACGCGCCCTCTGTGCGGGCCGCCGCTGCGACCGCTTCACGCGCGACCCCGTGGCGGACCTGGCCACGCTGGTGCAGCGGATGGCAGCCACCGGCCCGATGCGCGGGCGGCTTCCCGACTCACGCGGGCGCGCTCGCGCCGCGACGCTCAGCCGCTACGACGTGTACGGCGCGCTGGTCTCCGGAGACTTCGAGCCGAGCCTGCGGACCCCTTACCCGGCCGCGGTCAAGGCCGCGCTGAGCGGCGATCCCGCGCCGCTGCTGCGGCTGAAGCGGCGGTCGATCGCCATCGAGAGCGGCGGCTTCGAGCCGCGGGAGCTGAGCACCGCGCTTTACGCGGCCACCACCTGCGAGGAGGCGCGGCTGCCGTGGCCGCGCGTCACCCCGTTCGCCCAGCGCCGCGCGCGCTCGGCGGCGGCGGCCGATGCCCTGGCGCCGGCGCTGGTGGCCCCTTTCGACACGGCAACGCTGCTGGGCAGCGACGTGCTGGACCTGTGCTCGGCGTGGCCCGAGTCGCCCCGCGATCCCTCACCCGGTCCCGGCCCGCTGCCCAACGTGCCGGCGCTGCTGGTGGAGGGCGCCGACGACCTGCGCACGCCGCTGGAGACCGCCCGCTCGGTCGCGGCCGGGTTGCCCCAGGCCCGGGTGGTCTCCGTGGCAGGGGTCGGCCACTCGCCGGGCTCGGCCGGGCTCAGTCGCTGCGCCGAACGCCTGGCTGCGCGCTTCCTGGCCGGCAGGCGCGTCAGCGCCGCCTGCCACGACTCGCGCACGCTCGCGCCGACCGGCGTGCCGCCGCGCTCGCTGAAGGGTGTGCGACCCCTAGCCGCCGTCGGGCTGACGATCGAGGACGTGGTCGACGACGTGCCGTTCGCCGGGTCGGACGGTCGCGGCAGCGGCCTGCGCTCGGGCAGCTACACGCTCGGCCGGGACTTGCGCCTGCGCGGACTGTCCTACGTGCCCGGCCTGAAGCTGACCGGCCGCGTCGCGCGCTTCGACAGCGACCGCCGCCGCCGCGGCACGATCCGCGTCAGTGGCCCGCGCGGCTACCGCGGCAGGCTGCGCTTCCGCGGCCGCAAGGTCTCAGGGCGATTGGGGGGCCGGCGGGTGGGGACGCGGCTGGTGCTCGGCGCGTCCGTCGCCCGCATCGGCAGCGCTGCGACCGCGTACCGACCTGGCCACCACTAGCGCCACGAACACGGGGAACGCGGCCAGTACCGACGCGGGCACGCCGACGCCGGCCTTGGTCAGCAGCCCGAGCCCGGAGCCGATCAACACCACGGCCAGCACCGTGCGCAGCGTTGCCACCGGTATGCGCACGGACAGGTGGCTGCCCAGCCATACCCCCGGCACCGAGCCGAGCAGGATGTTGCCGGCCAGCATGAAGTCCACGTTGCCGGCCACGATGTGCGCCAGCGCCGCGGCCCAGAGCAGTATCGCGGCGTGGAAGACGTCGGTGCCCACCACGCGCTGGGGGACCAGCTGGAACAGCATGATCAGGCCGACGGCAATCAGGGCACCGCTGCCGGCCGAGGTCACGCCCAGCACGAAGCCCACGACCACGCCGAGGATTACGGCGCGTACCTTCTCGGGGCGGCCCATCTGCACGCTGTCGCGCTCGCGCCCCGCGATGCGCTTGAGGAACAGCGCTCGCGCCAGCGTCATGATGCCGCAGAAGAGCAGCGTGATCGCCAGCGCCAGGATCAGGGTGTCGTCGAACGCGTCGCCATGGGCCCGCTCGATGGCGCCCAGCGCGTACACGCCTCCGATGGCCGCGGGCACCGAGCCCGCGCCCATCCACACCGACAGCGGCATGTCGACCGTCTTCTGGCGCAGGTGCTTGATGCCGCCGACGGTCTTGGTCACCGCGCCGTAGGCCAGGTCGGTGCCCACGGCGGTCACGGGCTTGACGCCGAAGACCAGGATCAGCAGCGGGGTCATCAGCGAGCCGCCACCGATGCCCGTCATGCCCACCAGCACCCCGACGCCCAGGCCGAAGGCGACGATGGCAGGATCCATCAGCGGACCATGCCCGCGCCCACGGTGTCACCGGTGGCCTCATCGATCAGGATGAAGCTGCCGGTGTCGCGGTTGCGGGCGTACGGGTCCACCGTCAGCGGGGCGCCCAGGCGCAGGCGCACACGGCCGATGTCGTTCAACTCCAGGTCTTCGGCCGGGTCATTCTCGAGCGTGTGCACGTCCACGCGGGTCTGGACCTCGTCCACGATGGCGCGCACGCTGCGGGTGGTGTGCTTGAGCGCGTAGCGTCGGCGCGGGGCCAGCGGCACCTCGCTCATCCAGCACACGTCGGCCGTCAACTCGCGCACCGGCTCCGGCGCGCTGTCCGGGTCGGCGATCAGGTCGCCGCGCGAGACATCCAGGTCGTCCTCCAGGCGGACGGTCACCGACATCGGCGCGAAGGCCTGCTCGAGTTCGCCGCCTGTGCCCCCTTGTGGGGTATCGGGCCCGTCCACCGCCGCCACGCGCGTGCGCCGGCCCGAGGGCAGCACCACCACCTCGTCGCCGGGCGCCAGCAACCCGGAGGCCAGCCGGCCGGCATAGCCGCGGTAGTCGGGGTGCTCGGCCGACTGCGGCCGGATCACCCACTGCACGGGCAGGCGCAGCTCCGTCAGGTTGCGGTCGCTGGCCACCTCCACCGTCTCCAGGTGCTCGAGCAGCGACGGCCCGCCGTACCAGGAGGTGCGCTCGGAGCGGTCGACCACGTTGTCGCCATCCAGCGCGCTCACCGGGATGAACGTGATCTCGGTGAAGCCCAGCTCGGAGGCGAAGTCGGCGAACTCCGCGCAAATGCAGTCGAATACCGCCTCGTCGAAGTCGACCAGGTCCATCTTGTTCACCGCCACCACCAGGTGCGGGATGCGCAGCAGGGATGCGATGTACGCGTGGCGCTTCGACTGCTCGACCACGCCGGCACGGGCGTCCACCAGCACGATCGACAGGTCGGCCGTGGAGGCGCCCGTGACCATGTTGCGCGTGTACTGAACGTGGCCCGGGGTGTCGGCGATGATGAACTTGCGCCGCGCGGTCTGGAAGTAGCGGTAGGCCACGTCGATGGTGATGCCCTGCTCACGCTCGGCGCGCAGGCCGTCGGTCAGCAGCGCCAGGTTCACGTAGCCGTCGCCGCGCTTCTCGGACACGCGCTCCACGTGCTCGAGCTGGTCGGCCAGCACCTGCTTCGAATCGAACAGCAGCCGCCCGATCAGGGTCGACTTGCCGTCGTCGACCGAGCCGGAGGTGGCCAGCCGGAGCATCGGGGCCTCGGCGATGGCCATTGCTAGTGGTCTCCTCTTGCGGACATCCTGTCCGCGCTTTGATGGGAACTGAGCCCTCCGGGCATCAGAAATACCCCTCCTTCTTGCGGTCCTCCATCGCGGCCTCGGTCACGCGGTCGTCGGCGCGGGTCTCGCCGCGCTCGGTCACCCGCGTAGCGGCGATCTCGGCCACCACCGTGTCCAGCGTGGTGGCCTCCGAGCGCACGGCGCCGGTCACCGTCAGGTCGCCCACGGTGCGGTAGCGCACCGATTCGGTGAACACCTGCTCGCCGTCCTGCAGCTCGATGTGCTCGGAGTGCGCGTACAGCATTCCGTCGCGCTCGAACACCTGGCGCTCGTGCGCGTAGTAGATCGACGGCACCTCCAGCTGCTCCTGGGAGATGTACTGCCACACGTCCAGCTCGGTCCAGTTCGACAGCGGGAACACGCGCACGTGCTCGCCCTTGCGGATGCGCCCGTTGTAGAGCGACCACAACTCGGGCCGCTGGGCCTTGGGGTCCCACTGCCCGAAGTCGTCGCGGAAGCTCATCACGCGCTCCTTGGCCCGGGCGCGCTCCTCGTCGCGGCGCGCGCCGCCGAACGCGGCGTCGAAGCCGTGTTTCTCGATGGCGTCAAGCAGCGTGATCGTCTGCAGCCGGTTGCGCGAGGCGCGCGGGCCGGTCTCCTCGGTGGCGCGGCCCGAGTCGATCGTCTCCTGCACCGACGCCACGATCAGCCGCTCGCCCAGCTCCTCGACGCGGCGGTCGCGGAACTCGATCACCTCGTCGAAGTTGTGGCCGGTGTCCACGTGCATCACCGGGAACGGGAAGCCGCCCGGCCGGAAGGCCTTCTCGGCCAGGCGCAGCAGAACGATCGAGTCCTTGCCGCCGCTGAACAGCAGCACCGGGCTCTCCAGCTCGGCCGCCACCTCGCGGAACACGTGGATGGCTTCGGACTCCAGCGCTTCCAGGTGGGACAACTCCCGCGGCGTGTCGATGACGCTCACCCCTCGACCACGTGGAGGCCGCACTCGGTCTTCTCCGACCCGGCCCAGCGGCCCTCGCGGCCGCTGCCGGGCTGGGTACACGGTGCGCACCCGATCGAGGAGTAGCCCTGGTCGTGCAGCGGGTTGTAGGGCAGGTCGTGCTCGGCGATGTAGCCCCAGACGTCCTTCTCGCTCCAGTCGGCCAGCGGGTTGAACTTCCACAGTCCGTGTGGCTCGTCCCACTCCACGAACCCGGCGTCGGCGCGCGTGGGCGACTGCTCGCGGCGCAGGCCGGTGACCCAGGCGTCGAGACCGTCGAGCGCCCGCTCCAGCGCGACCACCTTGTGTGTTCCGCAGCAGTTGCTGGCCGTCCACGGCGTGCCGTCGGCGCTCACGGCATCGTGCACCTCAATATTCACGCCGGTCTTCTGCTCGAGCGAGCGCCAGGTGGCGTACGTCTCGGGGAAGAGCACGCCCGTGTCGATGGTGAACACGCGCGCCTCGGGCGTGATCTGGCGCAGCATGTGGATCAGCACCGTCTCCTCCTTCTGGAAGGAGCAGGCGAGCGCCAGCGACGGGTGGTGCTTGGCGACGGCCTCTTCGAGAACGGACTCGGCGGACATCAGACCGCGCATTCCCCTTCGCCGCGCTGGACCTCGTAGATGTCCTTGCGCTGCCAGTCGATGAAGAAGCCCATGTTCTCCACGTTGAAGTCCACCGGCAGCGACAGGTCGGCCACGATCTCGGTGAAGCGGTCGGGCCCGACGCGGTCGGCGAAGGCGTTGAACTCCTCGCCCTCTTCGCGCTCGTCCTCGTAGAACTTCAGCCAGCGCTCGACGGCGTCCGGCACGCGCTTGGCCGGGAGGCGTGACTTCAGGCGGGTGGCGTAGATGACCTCGCCGCCCTCGTAGTTGCCGCCCACGTGCGGGATGTAGGCCGGGATGGTCTTGTCGCCGACCTTGATCGCCGCGCCATAGAAGCCGATGTTGGCGATGTGGTGCTGGCCGCAGCCGTTCGGGCAGCCCGAGTTCTTGATGTGGATCCGCTTGGTCAGCGGATCAGTGATGTCCAGCTCCTTGAGCTTGGCGTTGATGGCGCCGTTCAGCCCCATCGAGCTGGTGATGCCCAGCTTGCAGCTGTCTGTGCCGGGACAGGAGACGGTGTCCAGGATCTCGCCGGCGCCATGCTCACCGAGGCCCAGCTCGGACAGCTTCTGCCACACCTCGTACACCGCCTCGTCGCGCACCCAGCGCAGCACGAAGTTCTGCTCGATCGTGGTCCGGGCCCAGCCGCCGCAGTAGGTGCGCTGGATCTCGGCGATGGCGCGCATCTGCTCGGGCGACAGGTCGCCGCGGTAGACGCGAACGTCGATCGTCGAGAATCCGTCCTGACGCTGGGGCCGCACGTTCGAGGCCCTGAAGCGCTCGAAGTCGGCCGCGTCTCCGTTCGGCTGCGCATAGGAGCCGCCGGCCGGGGGCGCGCTGGCCTCCTCGTCGTGCTCCATCAGCAGCGGCATGGGGTCGAAGTCGCGTTCGTGCACCCAGTCGCCCTGGAGCTCCTCGTCCACCATCTCGCGGAACGCGTCCATGCCGATCTTGTCGACCAGCACCTTGATACGCGCCCGTGCGCGGTTCACGCGCAGGAAGTCCTGGCGGTCGAAGATCCGGAACACGGCCTCGGCGACCTTCAGGTAGTCGCCGTTGGCCAGTTCCACGAAGTCGTACAGCGTGGGGGCGACGCGGGGCATGATCGAAGTGCCGCCGCCCACCCGGATCTCGACGCCCTGCGTGCCGTCTTCGCGCACGCGCGGGAGGTAGGCGATGTCGTGGATGCCTGTAATGGCGCGGTCGGCGTCCGAGGCCGTGAACGCCGTCTTGATCTTGCGCGGCATCAGCTGCGTGGTGGGGTGGCGAACGAAGTAGCGCACATAGGCGCCCGCCCACGGGGTCACGTCGAACGGCTCGTCGTCGCACACGCCGGCGTAGGGGTCGCCGGTCACGTTGCGAACGGTGTTGCCGCAGCCCTCGCGCGAAGACAGCCCGGCGGCCGAGATCTCACGGATCAGCGCGGCGGCGTCACGCAGCGGGACGTGGTGGATCTGGATGTTCTGGCGCGTGGTGATGTGCGACTTGTTCACCGGCGCGTACTTCTCGGTCACGTCCGCGAAGGACTCCCACTGCTCCGGCGTGATGCCGCCCATCGGCAGCTTGATCCGGATCATCTGAACGTCGGCCTGGCGCTGGCCGTACACGCCCTGCTTGAGGCGGAAGCCGATGTACTCGTTCTCGGGCGTCTCGCCGCCCAGGAACTTCTCCGCCTCGTTCTCGAAGTCGTCGAACTCGCCCTCGAGGATCGGGATCACATGGCCCGGGACGTTCTCGATGATCTCCGGGTTGTTCAGCGATCCCTCGCGGCCGCGGGGCTTGCCGGAAGGCGTGGTGGTCGGCTCCATCCGACGAAAGTAGCAAAACCCGGCAGGGATTCGGATTATTCACCGCGGAGATCGGGAACTACCGGCCCCAGGGCACGTCGTCGCCCCATGGCGACGGGCCGCTTGGATCCAGCCCGGCGTTCTCGTAGAGCCCGGCCCGCAGCCACGGGTTGACCGCCGTATCCGCGGCCACGGGGGCGGGCGCCGTGTCGCGCAGGAACTGCTCCAGGGCAGCGGCGATGGCGGCGGCCTCCTCGGGGGAGGCGGCCGACTGCGCGATCTCGATCCGAGGCCGCGGCGGGTGCTGGTCGCCGTTGGTGCCCATTGCCGGGGGCGCAAGCTACAGCAGCCCGACCTGCCTGAGGATCGAAACGGAGTCGGAGTAGACGTCCTTGCGTTTGACGAGCCCGTTCTCGAACGGGATTACGTCCATGCCCTCCCACTCGATCGAGCGGCCGGAAGGCTCTGCCACGAGATCGCCGCGCATCAGCCGTTTGACGTGCGTCGCGTGGGCTGTCCACTCCTGCACCACCAGATCCTCGCGGACATACAGCCGGCGGGTCTGGAAGGCGATGTCGGGCCAGGAGGCGAATATGCCCGCGATGTGGGCGATCGCGTCGTCGCCCTCGGCTCGCTCGCCCGCCGTGTGGTTCTCGAACACCATGTCGGGGGCGTGCAGCGCGCGGATGCGCTTCAGGTCGTGGGCATTCCAGGCGTCGTTGTAGTCGGCTATCGCCTCCTCCAGCTGCTGGGTGCTGGTGGTCATGCCCACTCCATCGGTGAATAGCCGCTGGTGCGTGGCGCGGAGGCGATCAGCACGCTGGCCGGGACATCGGCGTCGTTGCGCATCGTCCGCCGGTGCTCGGGATCCAGGCGCGCGAGCGTCCCCGTGGGCGCGGGCCGGTCCTCGCCGTCGATCACCAGCGTCGGGCTGCCCTCGATCACGAAGAAGAGCTCCTCCTGGTCGCGGTCGGTCTCGTCGTGCTCGGGGATCTGCTCGCCCGCGGGGATCGTCACGACGTTCACGCCGAAGGCGGTGAGCCCGAGCGTGCGCCGCACGAGCCGCCAGTTGCCCGCGGTCTCGCACTCGTCGAGATGTGTCACCGAGGCGCCCATGGTGTCCTTTCGTCGCGAGGTTGTGCGTCCCGCGACCGTCACCCAATCGGGGTCCGATGTCAATGCTGGCTGGAATTCATGTTCCACCCTGGGGGTATCCTCGATCGGTGCCCCCGATCCCGGTGTTCGACCACGATGCGGTCCTCGCCGCGATCGATCCGCTGGACGCGATCGACCACGTCCGCCGGGGATTCGTGGAGTACGCCGCGGGCGAGTGGACGATGCCGTCGAAGATCTACCTGCAGGCCCCACCGGCCGGGGACTTCCGCGCCATGCCCGCGCTGGGCTCGGGGCTCGCCATCCTAAAGTGGGTCACCTCGTTCCCCGGCAACCCGGGCGCGGGACTGCCGGTCGTCATGGGCACGATCTCCATCTCCAGCGCTACCGACGGGCGGCCGCTGGCGCTGGCCGACGTGCGCTCGGTCACCGCTCTGCGAACCGGGGCGGTAGCGGCGGTCGCGACCCAGGAGCTGGCGCGCGAGGATGCCGCCACTATGGGCATCGTGGGCTGCGGCCTGCACGGCACCTGGGCGGCGCGCTGCCTGGCCGCCGCCGAGTTCGGCCCCGGCGTGTGCTTCGACCCCGACCCGGAGGCGGCCGGGCGGCTGGCGGGCGAGCTCGGCTGGGAGGCCGGCTCGCTGGACGACGCGCTGGCCTGCGACGTGGTCACCTGCGTCACGCCCGGCCACGAGCCCGTGGTCAGGCCCGCCGACCTGCGTCCCGGGATGCACCTGAACATGCTCGGTGCCGACGGGCCCGGCAAGGCCGAGGCAGAGGTGGCGGCGGTGGCCGAGTGCGTGCTGTTCTGCGACGAGTGGGGCCAGGCCTCGCACGGTGGTGAGCTGACCGGGGCCGTCGAGGCCGGCGCGATCTCGCGCGACCGGGTCACGGAGCTGGGAGCCGTGCTCACCGGCGCCGCGCCGGGCCGCCGATCGGACACCGACGTGACGCTGTTCGACTCCACCGGCCTGGCCATCCAGGACCTGGCGCTATGCCATGCGCTGATGGAAGCCCACTCGGCCGGGGTCATGGGGTCGAGGACGGTCGCGCTGTGAAGGGGCCGGTCGTGGTGGCCCTGGCCGCCGCGCTGCTGGCGCCTGCCGCGGCGTCCGCAGCCAAGCCGGCACGCCCCTACTCCGGCACGACCTCGATCGACACCCGCGTCGGCTTCCGGCTGTCGGCGGGTCAGGTGCGCGGCTTCGCGATCGGCTACGTGGCGCCGTGCGACGACGGCGAGACGCTGCGGGGCACGTACCGCTTCAAGCCGGCCAAGGTCAGCGACGGGCGCTTCGGGGTCAAGGGGCCGAGCAGCGGCGCGCTCGGGGACGGACGCACGACCGCCTCGCGGCTGCGCCTGGGCGGGCGGTTCACGGGCCGCAGGGCCAGCGGCGCCTTCTACATCACGACCCAGCTGGCCCGGCTGGACGGCCAAGGTGTGACCACCTGCCGCAGCGGCCGCGTGACCTGGAAGGCCTTCCGAACGCTCAGCTGATCAGGACCTGCGACCCCACTGGGACGCGCCCGAACAGGTCAATCACGTCGGGCACGTGCATGCGGATGCAGCCGTGGGAGGCGCTGGACCCGATCGACCATGCCTCCGAGGTGCCGTGGATGCCCACCCCGTTGGCGATCCCCAGCCAGCGCGCCTTCAGCGGGTTGTCGGGCGCTCCGCCGGGCACGGTCCGCCCGGCGTAGCTGCCGGCCCAGGGGCGGTTGGGCGCCGTCCACGGCGGGTTCACCTGCTTGTTCTGGATCCGGTAGAGGCCTCGCGGGGTCTCGGTGCCTGCTGCGCCCACGGCGATCCCGTAGGAGCGGTCGTAGCGCAGGTTCTTGAACAGCCGCAGCCGGTGGCCGCCGCGGTCGATCGTCAGGATCGTCCGGTTGCGCCGGCGCAGGTCGATCAGGCGCACCGCCGGGCGCATGCGGAAAACCTTCGGGGCGATGCCGCGGCCCAGGGTCGGGTCGGCGATCCGGCGCCGGACCGCCGTGTCCAGCCGGGCCGCGCTGATCTTCGACCCATAGCGGGCCTTGCGGCCGATGATCCGCCGCACCGTGATTCGCATCCTGGCGTTTCGCCCGAAGCGGCGGGTGACCTGCTCGGTGCGCTTGGCGAACGCCGACAGCGACGCCGCCCGGAACCTGATCACGGGGGCCACGGCGCGGCCGGCCTTGGCCTTCAGCGCCCGGCGGGCGGTGGCCTGCTCGGCGAAGCGCATGCGCAGGCGCCCGGTGGTCAGGACGAACTTCCGCCGGCCCACCCGCACGCGGAACCTCCGCTGTGCCCTGGGGCGGGCCTGCTCGCGCAGCCGCGCCGTCGCCTCGGCCACCGTCAGTCCTTCCAGCGCCACCCCCGCCGAGGTCACGCCGGGCTTGATCAGCGGTTCCGGCGCGGGGACGGGCGCCGGCGGCGCCGTGGGCACCTGCGCCGCCACCGCGGCGGGCCCTCCCAGGCAACAGGCGATCACGACAGCCGTCAGCACGCGCTTGTGCATCAAGCCCAGAGTAGGGGCGTTTTATGGTCCCGTGGGCGGGCGACAACCCGCGCCCAGCCTCAGCCCCCGCCCTTGATGTGGTCGAGCACGGGGTTGAACTCCTCCGTGGGCGAGAAGTCCACGTACTCGGTGTCCTCCAGCGCCTCGGGCGCGTGTCCGGGCGCCCAGTAGAACGCCTGCCCGGCCGCATACTCCTGTGCGCCGTCGGGCGTATGCATCCGGATGCGACCCTTGAGCAGATAGCCCCAGTGGGGGCACTGGCAGAGGTCGCCGGGCAGGCCCTTCAGCGCCGGCCTGAGGTCGGTCCCCTGAGGCACCCTGAAGAACGCGGTGGTCATCCCTCCCCCGAGCTCCTGCGTGCGTACTTCCAGGTCCCCGTCTTCGATGGTAACGGGCACTTCGTCGCGAGTGACAGCGATCATTGCTCCTCCTCTGTTGGCACCGCAATCCTCTCACGGCGTCAAACCAAGGGAGGACGCAGATCGGGCCGCCAGGAGGACGCTGCGCCGGCCGGACTGGCGCAGTCTTTGGCGAGACCCCAACGAAAGGATCCCGATGTCTCGCCACCGTCTCAGCAACCTCGCCGCCCCCGCCATCGCCGTGGCGGCCGCGATGTTCGTGTTCCAGGCCTACGTCCAGCTGACCCACGACTTCGCCACCGAGTCGGACCTGCGGGGCACGCTCGAGTACCTGAACATCCTGTCCCTGGTGGTCACCCTGGCGGCGCTGGTGCCGGTCGCCATCGCCATCGGCCGGATCGCGCAGGCGCCGCGAGCCACGCGCGTGACCGTCGCCGGAATGGGCGCCCTGGCCGCGCTATGCGTCTCCTCCGCGGTCAACGGCGGCGACCTGGCGTTCTTCCCGGTCGTTGGCCCTGCCCCTGGTGTGGGTGGCGCTGCTGCCCTTGTCGCAGGTGGGCGGGGCGGTCGTGGCTGCGGTGCTGCTGGTCGCGGTCACCCAGCGCCTCGGGCTGCTGGGCGGCGCCCAGCGCATCCAGGCCCTCGCCTTCGCCTGAGCCGGTCCTTGCGCTCCAGTGCCCCCACGGCGAGACTCGTCGCCATGGGGGACCTGGACATCCGCTACGCGCTCAACGGGGAGATCAGCCTGGCCTACCAGGTCACTGGTGAGGGCCCCCTGGACCTGGTGCTCGTGTCCGGGTTCGTGTCCCACCAGGAGGTGCTCTGGGAGCACCCGCGCACGGCCCATTTCGCCAAGCGGCTCGAGTCGTTTTCGCGCCTGATCCGCTACGACAAGCGCGGCCAGGGCCTGTCCGACCGCCCCTCCAAGCCGCCCACCCTGGAGGAGAGCATGGACGACCTCCGCGCCGTCATGGACGCGGCTGGATTCGAGCGCGCCGCGCTGCTCGGGGTGTCCGAGGGCGGGCCGATGAGCCAGCTGTTCGCCGCCACCCACCCCGATCGCGCGAGTGCGCTGGTCCTCTACGGAACCTACGCCAGGGTTACCAGGGCCCCCGACTACCCGATCGGCTTTCCGCCCGATCTGATGGACATGTCCAGCGACGCCATGCTCGACGGCTGGGGCGGCCCGGTGGGCATCGAGCTTTTCGCGCCCTCCCATGCCGAGGACGTCGAGTTCCGTGATTGGTGGGCGCGACTGTTGCGTTCGGGCACGAGCCCACACGGGGCCACGGCCCTACTGGCGCTGTACAAGGAGATCGACACCCGCGCCGTCCTGGCCAACATCGGGGTGCCGACGCTGGTGCTCCAGCGGCGCGACGACATCCTCGTCCGAGAGCCGCAGGCGGAGTACCTGGCCGAGAACATCCCCGGTGCCCGCTACGAGCAGCTGGACGGAAGCGACCATCTGATCTTCGCTGGCGACCAGGACGAGGTCCTGGACCGGATCGAGGAGTTCCTGACGGGCTCGCGGCGGGTCCCGGAGGCGGATCGTGTCCTTGCCACGGTGATGTTCACCGACATCGTGTCCTCCACCGAGCACGCGGCCGAGTTGGGCGACAGGCGCTGGCGCGAGCTGCTGGTGCGCCACGACGAGCTCGTGCGCCGCCAGCTCGACCGGCACCGCGGGCGCGCGGTGAAGTCGCTGGGTGATGGCTTCCTGGCCACCTTCGACGGCCCGGCCCGGGCGATCCGCTGTGCGGGCGCGATAAGCCAGGAGGTGCGCGGGCTCGGGGTGGAGATCCGGGCGGGGCTCCACACGGGCGAGTGCGAGGTGATCGGGGAGGACGTCGGGGGCATGGCCGTGCACATCGGTGCCCGCGTAGGCGCAAGAGCCGAGCCCGGCCAGGTGCTCGTGTCGAGCACCGTCAGGGACCTGGTGGTCGGCTCCGGGATCGAGTTCGTCGAACGCGGCGCGCACGAGCTGAAGGGCGTGCCGGGCGAGTGGCGGCTGTACGCCGCCACCGTGTGAACTAGAGCGGGATGTTGCCGTGCTTGCGCTTCGGGCCGGCCACGCGCTTGGTCTCCAGCATCTTCAGCGCGTGGATCAGCTTCGGACGCGTCTCGTGCGGCTCGATCACGTCGTCGATGTAGCCCCGCTCGGCGGCCGAGTAGGGGTTGGCGAAGCGGGCCTTGTAGTCGTCCATCAGCTTCTGGCGACGCTCGTCGGGCGTGGGTGAGGCGGCGATGTCGCGCCGGTAGATGATGTTCACCGCGCCCTCGGGGCCCATGACCGCGACCTCGGCCTGGGGCCAGGCGAAGTTGAAGTCGGCCAGCATGTGCTTGGAGTTCATGACGTCGTAGGCGCCGCCGTAGGCCTTGCGCGTGACCACCGTCAGCTTGGGCACGGTGGCCTCGGTGAACGCGTACAGCAGCTTGGCGCCGTGGCGGATGATGCCGCCCCACTCCTGGTCCGTGCCCGGCAGGAAGCCTGGCACGTCGGTGAAGGTCACGATCGGCACGTTGAAGGCGTCGCAGAAGCGCACGAAGCGCGCGGCCTTCTCCGAGGCGTCGATGTCCAGCACGCCGGCCATCTGGGCGGGCTGGTTGCCGACGATCCCCACCGGCTTGCCGCCCAGGCGGGCGAACCCGATGATGATGTTCATCGCGAAGTGCTCCTGCACCTCGAAGAAGTCGCCGTCGTCCACGATCCGGCCCACCACGTCGCGCATGTCGTAGGGCTTGTTCGGTGAGTCGGGCACGATCGAGTCCAGCTCGATGTCCTCGCGGTCGTGCGGGTCGCCGCTGTCCATCAGGGGCGGGGTCTCGAGGTTGTTCTGCGGCAGGAACGACATGAAGTAGCGCACGTCCTCCAGGCACGACTCCTCGTCCTCGGCCGCGAAGTGCGCCACGCCCGACTTCTGGTTGTGGGTCATCGCGCCGCCCAGCTCCTCGAACTCCACCTCCTCGCCGGTGACCGTCTTGATCACGTCGGGGCCGGTGATGAACATGTGCGACGACTCCTTGACCATGAAGATGAAGTCGGTCATGGCGGGGGAATAGACGGCGCCGCCGGCGCACGGTCCCATGATCAGCGAGATCTGCGGGATCACGCCGGAGCACTGCACGTTGCGCACGAACACGTCGCCGTATGCGCCCAGGGAGACCACGCCCTCCTGGATGCGCGCGCCACCGGAATCATTGATGCCGATCACCGGGCAGCCGATCTTGGCCGCCAGGTCCATGATCTTCACCATCTTCTCGGCCATCACCTCGCCGAGCGAGCCGCCGAACACGGTGAAGTCCTGGCTGAACACGCACACCGGGCGGCCGTTGATGGTGCCGTGGCCGGTCACCACTGCGTCGCCCCAGGGCCGGTTCTTCTGCATGTCGAAGTCGGACGTGCGGTGGCGCACGAACGTGTCCAGCTCCTGGAAGCTGTCGTCGTCCAGCAGCTTCTCGACGCGCTCGCGCGCGGTCATCTTGCCGCGCTCGTGCTGCTTCTCCTCGGCCTCAGGATTTGTGTGGGCCGCCGCCTCGCGCAGCTCGTTCAGCTGCGCGAGCTTCTCGTCGTAGGTCTCCGCGCTCTTCTGACGCATGGGGCGCGGCATGCTACAGGCGCAGCCATATGGCCGGCCGTTCAAGAATCTGCCAGGGACGGCAGATTCTTGGCACGCTATCCCTCGCGCGAGAACGGGCGGTGGTGCGCCGAGCCCAGGTGGTCCAGCGTGTCCTCGAGCACGGCCGTTGCGCGCGCCGGATCGACGACGGTCTCGGGGTCCGCGGCCGGGACCGGCTCGGGCTCGACGACCTCGATCTCCGGCTGTGGCTGGTACGCCGGCTTCGCGAACCAGCGCCGGTACCACCGGATTCTGACCGCCTCGGCCACCGGCTCGCGCTCGGGTTCCGGCTCCGGCTCCGGCTCCGGCTCCGGCTCCGGCGCCGCGGGCTCCGCCAGCGTCAGATCGGCGGACAGGGTCACCTTCGTGCCCCAGCCCGATTCCTCGAGCTGCACGGTGCCGCGGGCGTGTTCGCCCTCCCACGCGACCGTGTGCTGGGGATCAAGCCGGCTGATGGTGATCTGGCCGAACTCGCCCAGGTGCTGGGCCAGCGACTCCAGCTCGCTCACCTCGTTCCACAGCTCGGGAGGTGACTTGACCAGGGTTCGGTTCACAGTGAGATCGGGCATCGACCTCCGGTTCGCCCGCCGCCGTACGACTCCTCCCGCGTGAAACGGCGTGGGTCAGGACTTGCGCCGGGCCAATCCCATGCGCAGCGCGCCAACCGCCTGCTGCATCGCGTCGTGGGCGGCGCGGGACATGCCGGTGAAGTTGGCGAACCCGTGCGGCAGGCTCCGGAAACGCTGCAGCGCGCAGGGCACGCCCGCGTCGGTCAGCCGGGCCGCGTAGGCCTCGCCCTCGTCGCGGAGCGGGTCGAACCCGCCCGTGGCCACGTACGCGGGCGGTAGCCCGGCCAGATCCTCCGCGTTCAGAGGCGACGCGCGCAGGTCGGACGGGTCCGCGTCACCCAGGAAGTTCGCCCGGAACCACCCCATCAGGGACTCCGTGAGCAGGAAGCCTTCCTTGAACAGCTCGTAGGAGCGGGTCGTCTGATCCAGCGCCGTCGAGGGGTAGAGCAGCCACTGGAAAGCGGGCATCGGGCCGCCCGCGGCCTTCATCGCCTGGCTGACGACCGCGCCCAGGTTGCCGCCCGCGCTGTCGCCGCCGACGGCGATGCGCTCCGGGTCCACGCCGAACCGGCCGGCGTTCTCGACCGCGAACCGAAACGCCGCCTCGCAGTCTTCGGCCGAAGCTGGCACCGGGTTCTCGGGGCCCATCCGGTAGTCCACCGACAACACAGCCGCGCCCGCCCCGTTCACCACCAGCCGTGAGGCGCACTCGCAGGTGTCGGGGCTGCCCACCACGTGACCGCCGCCGTGGTAGTGCACCAGCATCGGCAGGCCGGCGTCGGCGGGCGGGGGTGAGTACAGCCGCGCCGGCAGGTCGCCGGCCGGCCCCGGCAGGGTCAGATCCTCCACGTGGTACACGCGCTCGGTGGGCGGCGCGATGGCGGCCATCTCGCGCGCATACCTGCGCCGGGCCTGATCCAGCGGCAGCGACTCGACCAGGGGCTCGTCCAGCTTCTCTCTCATGGCGATCATCACCTGGATGTCGGAATCCAGGGTCTGGCCGTCCATGACCACCGGGGCTCCGGCCAGGCCGGCCTTGGCGGGCGCGGGCAGGCTCTTGAGGGAGCGCGCCACGCTGCCACGCGCGCGGTCGAGTGTGGTCAGCTCGTCCACCGTCGCCGGGACGATATCCCGCTCAAGAACCAGGCGGCAGCGGCCGACATAGACCTATCGAGACGAGCGCCTGGCCCCGCCCCGAGTCGGACGAGCCGCAAGACGACCGCGGCCTGCGTCGCGCATTCCGCGATGAGGTGCGCGACGCCACCCGCGTCACGGGTATCTCTGCGGGGCTGATCGGTGTAGTCGCCTTCCCCCTGTGGGGGGTGTTCGACCATCTCGTGGCTCCCGGTCAGGCCGCCGAGTTCGTGATCCTGCGGCTGGCCTTCACCGTGCCGATTCTCGGCCTCTGGCTGGCCATGATCGGGCCGCTCGGGCGTCGCAGGCCGGAGCTACTCATGCTGGCCATGATGGCGGTCATCGAGATCGCCATCGCGCTCATGGTCGTACGCCTGGAGAGCCAGCACGCGGCGTACGCGATGGGCATGACGCTGCCGCTGTTCGCCAGCGCGTTCCTGCTCGTGTGGTCCTGGCGCTACACCCTCGCGCTGGCGGTGATCGGTGTCCTCGCGCTCGCAGCCGCCACCCTGACTGCGCCGCAGACACCGTCGACGGCGGCGCTGACCACCGTCGCCTTCTACGTGGGCACGGCATCGCTACTGGCCTTCGTCGCCCAGCTGCACCGCGAGCGGCTGGCCTGGCGCGAGTTCTCCAGCCGCGCCGAGCTCGAGCGCGAGCAGGCGCGCAACCTGGAGCTGGTCGACGAACTGGCGCGGCTGAGCCACGAGGACCCCTTGACCGGCCTGGCCAATCGGCGCGCGTGGGACCTCGCGCTGGGCCGGGAGGTCGAGGCGGCGCGGATCCAGGGCTCCGACCTGGCCGTGCTGCTGTGGGACATCGACGACTTCAAGGCGGTGAACGATGAGCTCGGACACGCGGTCGGTGACGCGGTGCTGATGGCCGCGGCCCGTTCGCTGGACGATGACGCCGGCCCGGGCCGCACCGTGGCCCGGCTGGGCGGCGACGAGTTCGCCGTGCTCTGCCCGGGGCTCGATTCCGGTGGCGCGGCCGCCCTGGCCGACCGGCTGCGTGAATCCTTCGCCCACCTGACCGCGCGCGACCCGGCCGTGCCCGTGGTCACCTGCTCGATCGGAGCTGCCGCAGCACGCGGCCAGACCTGCGACGGCAGCGACCTGATGCTCCGAGCCGACGAGCGGCTCTACCGGGCCAAGCGCCAGCGCGATGGCGACCGCGCGATCTAAGCCTCCGAGTACTCGCCGAACTCCTCGCGCATCACGCCGCACACCTCGCCGATCGAGGCCTTGTCCTTGAGCGCCGCGCGCATCGGCTCCAGCAGGTTGCCGTCCCCGACGGCTACCCGGCGCAACTCCTCCAGGCGCTTGTCCACCGCGTCCTGGTCGCGCTCCGCCTTGAAGGTCGCCAGCCGCTCCACCTGCTGGCGCTCGGATTCCGGGTCCACCTTCAGGATCTCGACCTCGTCGACCTCGTCGGTCACGTAGTCGTTCACGCCCACCACGATGTCCTGCTTGAGCCGGTAGCGCTCCTCATAGCCCCACGCCGACTCCTCCACCTCGGCACGGATGAACGGGATGCACTCCACCGACCCGCCCAGCTCGTCGATGCGGTCGATCAGCCCCTGCGCCCCCTGCTCGATCTGGTCGGTCAGGTTCTCGACGAAGTAGGAGCCGGCGAACGGGTCCACGGTGTCGGTGGCGCCGGACTCGGCGGCGATGATCTGCTGCGTGCGCAGCGCGATCCGCGCTGCCGTCTCGGACGGCAGCGCCAGCGCCTCGTCGAAGCCGTTGGTGTGCAGCGACTGGGTGCCGCCCGCCACCGCGGCGAAGCCCTGCAGCGCCACCCGCACGATGTTGTTGTGCGGCTGCTGGGCCGCCAGCGTCACGCCGCCGGTCTGCGTGTGGAAGCGCATCGTCTGCGACTTCGGGTTCTCCGAGCCGAAGCGCTCCTTCATGATCTCGGCCCACATCCGCCGGGCGGCGCGGAACTTGGCCACCTCCTGGAAGACGTTGTTGTGGCCGTTGAAGAAGAACGCCAGCCGGGGGCCGAACTCGTCCACGCTCAGCCCGGCGTCCAGCGCCGCCTGCACGTAGGCGATGGCGTTGGCCAGCGTGAAGCCCACCTCCTGCACGGCCGAGCAGCCCTTCTCGCGCATGTGGTAGCCGGAGATCGAGATCGTGTTCCACTTCGGCACGTTCTCGCGGCAGTAGGCGAACAGGTCGGTGGTCAGCCGCATGGCCGGCACCGGCGGGTAGATGAAGTTGCCGCGCGCGATGTACTCCTTGAGCACGTCGTTCTGGGTCGTGCCGCGCAGTTGCTCGGACGCCACACCCTGCTCCTCGCCCACGAGTTCGTACAGCAAGAGCAGCACGGCGGCCGGCGCGTTGATGGTCATCGACGTGGACACCTCGTCCAGTGGGATGCCGTCGAACACCCGTCGCATGTCGTCGATGGTGTCGATGGCCACGCCGGTGCGGCCCACCTCGCCGTCGCACAGCGGGTCGTCGGAGTCGCGCCCGAGCTGGGTGGGCAGGTCGAACGCCATCGACAGCCCGGTCGACCCGTTGCGGATCAGGTAGTGGAAGCGTTCGTTGGTCTCCTTGGCGGAGGCGTAGCCGGCGTACTGGCGCATCGTCCAGCGACGGTCGCGGTACATGCGCTCGTGGATGCCGCGCGTGAACGGGTACTCGCCCGGCTGGCCCAGCTCTTCGTGCAGGTCCTCGCGGACGTCGTCCTCGGTGTAGAGCTGCTTGACCTCGATGCCCGAGTCGGTGAAGCGGCGTTCGTCGTCGGGGCCGACGATGGGCGCGATGGTGGGCTTCTCTGGAGTAGTTGCCATGCGGTTGCGAAGGCTACATTGGGCCGGTGGAGGTCACGGTCCGCCTGTTCGCGATGCTGCGCCAGCGCGCTGGGCGCGACGAGGTCGTGCTCGACCTGCCCGACGGGGCGAAGGTGGACGACGCGCTGGCCGCCCTCGGCGACCTGGCCGAGGGGCTGCCGCTGGTGATGGCCGTGAACCGCGAGTATGCACCGGGCCATCAGGTGCTGGTGGCCGGGGACGAGCTGGCGTTGATCCCGCCGGTCAGCGGCGGCGACGGTGCGGTGCACGCTGCCGTAAGCGACAAGGCCCTCTCCCTGGACGGCGTGACCGCCCACGTGCGCGACCCGCGCGCCGGCGCCGTGGTCAGCTTCCAGGGCGTGACCCGCGACGTGGACAAGCTCGAATACGAGGCGTACGCCGAGATGGCGCAGCCGCGCATGGAGGAGATCGCCGCTGCTGCGCTGGAGCGTCACGGCCTGTGCGCGGTGGCGGTCGAGCACCGGGTCGGCGACGTGCCGTTGTCGGAGCCATCGGTGATCGTCGCGGCTTCGTCGCCCCACCGCGGCGAAGCGTTCGCCGGCGCACGCGAGGTCATCGACCGGGTCAAGGCCGAGGCGCCGATCTGGAAGAAGGAGATCGAGGGCGAGGACGAGCGCTGGGTGGAGGGAACGCCCCCCTCCGCGCCGGGCTAGCGCCGGCGGCGCGCCCGCACCAGCAACCCGATCGCCACCGAGGCCAGGCCCGAGGCCGCGACGCCGGCCGCGCGGCGTGCGCTGTGCGCGACCGAGGGGCTCTCCTGCGGCGGGGCGCTGCTCTGCGGGGGCCGGTCGCTCATCGACCGTCCTCCACGGTGGGTCCGGGAGGTGCCTGGCGCGTGGCTCGACCGGCTCCGGCCGGGTTCCTCGCAACCGGCTCAGGCCGGGGTTCCTCGCGGACCGGCGCCGGGGGCACCACCGGGTGCATCCAGGGGTGCTCCGCGGCCACGTAGGCGTCGCGGTCCCGGCGCAGGATCAGCAGCAGCGCGCCGCCGGCCAGCGCCAACAGCAGCGCCAGCAGCGGGAAGGGCGAGAAGCCCTCGTCGCCCGGCGCTCCCACCTGTGCCTTCGCCGGCCGCCGGCCGCCGCCGTCGTCGTCCTTCGCCCCCGATGTGGACGAGGAGCGCTGGCCGAGCACGCCGCCCTCTCCGCGGCTCTCCGCCGGCCGGCCGTCATCCGACGCTCCGCCGACATCGGTGACCGCGCGCAGCGCGGGGGCGGTGGCCACCGCGACCAGCACACGGGTCTCGCCGGCGACGCCACCTGAGCCGGCGCCCATCGCGCATCCCTCCGAGTGGTTGGCTCGCCGGAGCTTGCGAAGGCCGGCGCGCTGGACCCGGCGCACGGTGCGGGGGCTCAGGTCCAGGGCCCGGGCGGTGGCCTTCACCGACGTGGGTGGGTGGCCGTCCAGGCCGGCGCGGCGCTGGAGCACCTGGCGCTGAACGGAGCTGACGACGTAGGAGCACGCCCACAGGCGGGTAACCGCGGCGCGCAGGTTGCGTTCGGCCCTCGTGCGAGGCGCTCTGTGCGCAAGGGGGCGGCCAGCCGGTCGTTCTGCGCGTGGCGACGAGCCGGACTCCTGCCGCCGCGTCGCCGGAGCACCGGACTCCGATACCGCGGTGGCGCCCGCGGTCCGTGGCGAAGGCTTGGATGGGGACGAACCGGTGACGGCCGGCGCCGGCGCCTGCACCCGCGGGACCTGGACGGCGGGAGCCTCGACGGGCGCCGTGGGCACGGGCACCCGGACCTGGGGCAGCGGCGCCGGCGCCTGGGGCACCTTCACCGGCGGCTGCAACGACGGTACGCGCGGCAAGGGCGGCGCATCGGGCAGCTGTCCCAGCGCCCCCTGTACGTCGAGCATCGTGAGCGCGGATGCGGCCACGACCACCGCGCACGTCGTCTTGCGAACTCCCACTTTGAGCCTCCTGCTCCCTGTCCGGCGGGTCCTGTCTATACCCAGCTCGGCGGGAAAGCAGTCGCACACCAGGGAATTCGTCAAGGCCCGAACTCGCCGCCCTGACCCTTTGAGCGGGCCGGGGCGGCGGCCGTCGCGGGGGCGCCCGGCGCGGCGGCGGCGCTGTTGGCCGGGGTGAACTCCGACGGCGGCGGCGTCGGGGTCACCGGCGCGGAGGCCGGCGGCGACGCCGAGACCGGCGCGGGCTTGACCGGCTCGGTGTCGCGCCGGGGCTCCGCTCCGGGGACCGTTGTGGTCCGACGGCGCTGGACCGGCTCGGGCCGCTTGGGCTGGGTTGCCCTTGCCGTGCGCTTGGGCCGGGCGGCGTCGGCGGGTGCGTGTGTGGCGAGACGTTCAGCCGCCATGCCACCGCCGGACGCGATGGCCGCCGAGGTGGCCACGGCGGCCACCTTCTGCCCGGCGGCCACCTCCATCGCCTGATGGCCGCGCTCACCGAGGGCCGCCACGCGGTCCTGCAGCGCGCCGACCGTGGACTCGAACAGCGTCCGCAGCGAAGACGGGCCGCCGGGCGCCAGCACCGCCGCGGGAACCAGGGCCGCAACACGGGCGGGCACGGCGCGGAACTCGCGCAGCCGTGCCCGGCACGCGGGGCAGTGGCGCAGGTGCGGGCGCAGCGCGGCCAGGTCGGCCGCGCCGGCCTCGCCATCGGCCACCGCCGAGAGGGCGGGGGCGAGCCGTTCGCACTCGGCGCCCGACTCGATCCCGGCCAGTCGCTCCAGGAACGCCCGCCGCCCCTCGGTAAGGCAGCGGTTGACCTTGGTGTACGACCAGCCCGTGATCTCGCTGATCTCGCGGTAGCTGTAGCCCTCGGCGCGCAGGCGCAGGCAGCGCACCTCCTGCGGCTTGAGCCGGCCCAGCGCCTGGGCGCCCTGGCGGAGGCGCTCGAAGCGCTGCGCGCGCTCCTCGGTGTCCGCCGGGTTCACGCCCGTGACCTGGACGCGCTCTGCCGGCCCGCTGGGCAGCACGCGGTCCTGGCGGCGGCGGATGGCCAGCGCTTCGTGCTTGACGGTGGTGCGCAGCCAGCGGCAGATGTCGTCGTCGCTGCCGCTGGGCTCGTGGGTAAGCAGGATCTCCGAGGCGCGCTGGTAGGCATCCTCGGCGTCCTGGGCGTTGGCCGAGTAGCGCCGCGCGGTCGCCAGCATCTGGCCCCCGAACCGCTCGAGCAGGCTCAACTTGTCCGTGTGGACTCCCGCCTTGACCCTTCGTGACCGCATTCCCGCCCTCGATCGTGTTGTCGCCTAGTGGCTCCTACAGTCCCGAAGGCTGCGAAACTCGCCCCCCGCGCGCGTGAGAAGTTCGTGCCGATACGTGTCGCCGGCGTCCGGCACCGATACATTTGGATGGTTTGCCGGGTTCTACGGACGGGGACTTGCGGCCACGACCATGGGAAACGGACTAGCCAGAGAACTACGCGAAGTCCAACCGGCCGAGCCGGTTGTTCTCCCCGACCGCGATGTGCGGGCCCGCCGTCCCCTCCTTCTGGCCAGCATCCTGCACTTCGAGACGCTGCGTCGCGGCGCCCGCGTGGCGACGCTCGGCCTGATCGACATCGCCGGTCTGAGCGCGGCGCTGGTGACCGCGCTGGTGCTCAAGTACCTGGTCCAGTCGGGCTACACCGGCTTAGGCGCCTCGGTCGAGCAGGCCGTGGACGTGGCGCCCCTGGCCTGCCTGGTCATGGTGCTGCTGTTCGCCCGCTCGGGCCTGTACCGCGACCGCGAGCAGCGGCCCGGGTTCGCCACCGTGATCTCGGCGCTGTTCCAGCTGACCCTGCTGATGCTGCTGTACGCGGTGATCGAGGGCTACGAGTTCTCGTCGTACTACATCTTCTACGCCACGCTCCTGTTCGCCCTGGTCTACGTAGCCGCGGGCCGGTGGGTGTTCGAGCGCATCAGCGGCTTCCTGCTGCACGCCGCGGGTTACCGCCGTCGTGCGGTGCTGGTGGGGTCGGGCCCCAACATCGAGGCGGTGGTCACCGCGCTGGGCGACAGCTCGGAGATCGAGCCGTACGGGTTCGTCTCGCCCGACGCCAAGCTCAAGCTCGGCCTTCGGGACTTCGGCTCGCTGGACGGCCTGGACCGCCACTTCGATGTCATCGACGAGGTCCTGATCGCCGACCCGGACTTCCCCGAGGACGATGCGGTGGACCTGGTGGACCGCTGCCACCGCAGCGGCGTACGCGTGCGGGTGGCCCCGTCGACCATGGAGATCCTGATGGACCGGGTCGAGTTCGTGCCCGGCCGGGCGCTGCCCCTGTTCGAGCTCAAACCCCCGGTGTTCGAGGGCATCGACTTCGTGATCAAGCGCCTGTTCGACTTCGTCGGCGCGGTGCTGCTGCTGATCGTGCTGTCGCCGCTGCTGGCCGTGATCGCCATCGCGATCAAGCTCGAGTCGCGCGGGCCGGTGCTGTTCCGCGCGCCCCGGCCGGGCATCGGCGGCCAGCCGTTCTCGTGCCTGAAGTTCCGCACCATGCAGGTGGGTGCGCATGCGCTGCAGGAATCGCTTGAGGAGCACAACGAGGCCGGCGGCCCCCTGTTCAAGATCCGTGAGGATCCACGCGTCACGGGTGTGGGCCGGATGCTGCGCCGCTTCTCGCTGGACGAGTTCCCGCAGCTGTGGAACGTGGTGCGCGGCGACATGTCGCTGGTCGGCCCGCGACCGCTGCCCCAGCGCGACTACGACCGCTTGGAGGACTGGCACCGCAAGCGCTACCTGGTGCTGCCCGGCATGACCGGTCTGTGGCAGGTCTCGGGTCGCTCGGAGCTGGACTTCGACGACCTCGTGCGGCTGGACTTCGTGTACCTGGAACGGTGGTCGGTCTTCCTGGACCTGACGATCCTGCTGAAGACGATCCCGGCCGTGCTGCGCTCCAAGGGCGCCTGGTAGTGCCCTTGCGGGCATCCTGCCCGCGCTTTGATGAGGTTGGTGCCTTCCGGGCACCGAGAACGGGCCGTCTTCGACGGCCCTCCTAGTCCTTCACTGCGATCAGCGACTTGGTCAGCGGCCCCACGCGCTCGCGCACGATGCGGGTGTCCGGGAACAGCCTCCGCAGCTCCCGTGCGGTCAGCAGGCGGATGTCGTCGAACGGCTCGCCGGTCACGCCCAGCTTCCACAGGCGGCGGCCGATCCGGCGCGGCAGCCAGTGCACGAACGGCAGCAGCGCGTGCGGCTCGATGGGGAACCAGCGGTTGGGCGTCTGTACGAACAGGCGCCGGCCCACGCGCGTCATCTCGGCCGCGGCCGCGGCCCGGTCGGCCGCCGGCAGGTGCTCGATCAGCGAGTTGGAGTAGGCGATCGCGAACTCGCCTTCGGCGAACGGCAGCCGGCGGGCGTCAGCCCTGACGAAGCGCTCGCCGGGGTAGTCGGGGCGGTCGCCGCGGTCGACCCCGGTCACACGGCCGGGCACTCCGAGCGTGGCCAGGCCGACGCTGCCGCAGCCCACGTCCAGCACGGCGTCGGACTCGACCGGGGCCATCAGGTCGACGTACATGCGGCGCCGCTTGGCGCGGGCGCGCTGGGCCAGCGGGCCGGCGATGCGGGTGCGCCAGCCGGGCCGGATGGCCGTGCCGTACACGTTCGAACTGGCCACGTCCGTAGTCTCCCATTGTGGTGCGCTACCGCTTCCTGTTCGAGCAGATGGTGCGCCGTGAGCTGCGCCAGAAGTACAAGGGCTCGGCGCTCGGCGTGCTCTGGTACTTGGTCAACCCCCTCGTGCTGATGGGGGCATACGCGCTGGTGTTCAGCGTGCTGCTGAAGGTGGCCGACCAACCCGACTACCCGCTGTTCCTGCTGGTGGGTCTGATCGTGTGGGTGTTCTTCAGCCAGGCCTTGCTGTCGGCGGCGCCGTGCCTCGTGCAGAACGCGCCGCTGGTGCGCAAGGTGCGCTTCCCGCGCGAGACGATCCCGGCGTCGGTGGCCACGGTGCAGTTGGCCACGTTCCTGGTGATGCTCGCGGTGGTGGTGCCGGTAGCGCTGGTGGTGCGCGAGAGCGCCGACCCGGCGCTGGCGCTGCTGGTGCCGATCGTGGTGCTGCTGTTCTGCCTGGTGCTGGGGCTGTCGCTGATGGTGGCCGTGCTGCACGCCCACTTCCGCGACGTGGAGCCCGTGCTGGCCACGGCGCTGCTCCCGTGGTTCTTCCTGACGCCGATCTTCCTGCCGATCGACTCGATGCCGGGCATCGACGACCACGCCTGGTTGGGAGACGTGCTGCGCTGGGGCAACCCGATCGCGCCGTTCATCGAGGCGACCCGCGACGTGCTCTACGCGGGGGCGGCCCCGTCCGGCGGCACCCTGCTCTACGTGGTCGTGGCCGGCCTGGGCTCCCTGGGCCTCGGCGCGCTGCTGTTCCGCCGGCTCGAGCGCGATCTGGCGGTGATCCTTTGAGGCCGGGGGAGATAGTGCTCGACGGCGCCTCGCGCTCGTTCGCGCTCACCCACGAGCGTTCGCGGACCCTGAAAGAGCTGTTCGTCTCCCGCAGGCGAGCCGCGTCGAGCGCCGTCGCGGCGCTGGATGGCGTGGACCTGCGGATCGAGCCCGGTGAAGCCCTGGGCCTGGTCGGCCGCAACGGAGCGGGCAAGACATCGACGCTGCGCTGCCTGGCGGGGATCGTGCCGCTGGATTCCGGCAGGGCCGAGTGCGGCGGCCGCACGGTGTCGCTGCTGGAGCTGGGCGCCGGCTTTGGCCCGGACTTCAGCGGCCGCGAGAACATCTATCTCAGCGGCGCGCTACACGGCTTCGGCCGCGAGGAGATGGAGCAGCGGGCGCAGGCGATCGTCGACTTCTCCGAGCTGGGCGAGTTCATCGACGCACCGGTCAAGGCGTACTCGTCGGGGATGCAGCTGCGGCTGGGATTCGCGATCGTGGCCCACCTGGACGCGGACGTCATGCTCATCGACGAGATCCTGGCCGTGGGCGACGAATCGTTTCAGCGCAAGTGCATGGCGCGGATCTCCGAGCGGATGGCGGCCGGCACCACGGTGGTGCTGGTCTCGCACGACCCCTCGGCCATCGAGCGGATCTGCAGGCGCGTGGTGGTGCTGGACGGCGGCAAGGTCGCCTTCGACGGCGGCACCGCGGACGGGCTGCTGTTCTACCACCGGCTGCTGGGGACGAGCGGGGGCCGCTCGCGGTCGCTCCGTCCCGAGGCCGCCGAGCGCGCCCAGCTGGAGGTCGCCGAGCTGGAGCTGGTGGACGCCGCCGGAGCCACGCGGGCCGCCTTTCGCACCGGCGAGGAGCTCGGGGTGCGGATGTCTGTCCGGGCACTCGAGCCGGCCGAGCGGGCGGTGGTGGCGCTGGAGGTGCGCAACCAGCGCGGCGAGGTGTGCTTTCGCACCGACGAGACGGTCGGCGAGTTGCGCGGCGAGACCGCCGTGTCGTTCTCGGTGGCGCGCCTGAACCTGCTGGGGGGCGACTACGACGTGGCGGTGGGGGTCTACGACCAGGACGCGCCGACGTCGGGGTTTCTGGACCGCGTGGCCAAGTTTTCGGTTGCGCATACCGCAGACGGCGAGGGCGTGGCCGACCTGCGCGGCACATGGTCGCTCGTCGGCCGGCGGGAGGCAGTCAGGTGAGCACCCCGGAGGACGCGCTCGAGCGGGCGCGTGAGGAGGCGGCGCGGCGGCGGGCGGCCGGCGGCTACGCGGGCGTCGGCGGCTCGGGCCCGCTCGATGATTCGATCGTGCACGGACCGCCTTCGCGGGAGCTGCTGGCGCAGTGGGCCGTGATCGAGATCGACGCCGACGAGATCATCTACTCGACGCGCCCGGGCGGTGCCCCGATCACCTGGTTCAAGCGGCTGCTGGCGCGGCTGCTGCGCCAGTACTTCGTGGAGCTGGAGGCGCGCCAGTCGCGCTTCAACATCGCCTTGCTCGAGCGCTTGGACGCGCTCGAGGACCCAGATCGCCGATGACCGCCGTCCACCAGGTGCTGTCCAGCGCAGGGCCCTACGACGCGGTCAGCGTGCAGGCGCGGCTGTGGCGAGCACTGCTCACCGAGCGCGGTTACGGCGGCACCGACCACGCCGATTCGGTGGACCCGCGCGCCCGCGCGGACTTCGCACCGCTGGAGCGGCTGCGGCCCGCGCGCGGCGACCTGCTGGTGATCCGCTGGTCGGCCTACTCGCCGCGGCTGCTGGCGCTGCTGGAGCGGCCCGAGCGCAAGCTGCTCGTGTACCACAACGTCACGCCGGCGGGCTACTTCTGGAACCACCACGCCGGCGTGGCGCTGGCATGCGCCGTCGGCCGCGCGCAGCTGCCGATGTTCGCCCGCGCGGCCGACGTGTGCGCCGCGGACTCGGAGTACAACGCCGGTGACCTGCGCGCCGCGGGCGCCGACGCGCGCGTGCTGCCGATCCTGTTCGACCCGGCGCGGCTGACGGAGCGCGGCCGGGCGCCGGAGGGCGACGGCCCGCTGGTGCTGGTGGTCAGCCGCCTGGCCCCGAACAAACGCCACGACCTGGCGATCGCCGCGTTCGAGGCATGGCGCGCCGAGCACGGCGGCCCCGCGCGGATGCTGTGCGTGGGCGAGCCGCTGTCGCCCTCCTACGCGGCGCTGATCGGCACGCTGGCGAACGGTTCGGTCACGCTCGCCGGGGGCCTGTCCCAGCCCGAATTGAACTCCGCCTACGCCGCGGCCGACGTGATGCTGTCGATGTCCGAGCACGAGGGCTTCTCGGTGCCGTTGCTGGAGGCGTTCCATTTCGGGCTGCCGGTCGTGGCGCGGCCCGCCGGCGCAATGCCAGAGGTCGGCGGCGACGCCGTGCTGTGGGACCGCGCGGACGACCTGGCGGTCACGGCCGAGCTGGTCGATGCCGCCGTGAACGACGAGGCGCTGCGGGCCACGCTGACCGAGCGGGGCCGGGCGCGGCTGGCCGAGTACGAGCACGCTCGCACGGCGGAACGGATCGAGTCGGCGATTCAGGACGCACTCGCTTGAGCGAGGAGTACGACCCCGACAACCTGCTGGATCGCAACACGCCCCAGGCAACGATGGAGGTGCACTACGAGCAGGTGCGCCGGCGCGAGGCGGACATCCTGGCTGCGCGGCTGCCACTGACGGGGGGCGACGTGCTCTCGGTGGGCTGCGGCTGGAATCCCGGACGGCACATGTTCCCCAGCCCCGCCTGGCACATGACGGGCGTGGAGCTGGAGCCCACCAAACCGGAGGCCCTGGTGGCCGATGGCACCCTTGACGCCGGCTTCGCCGGCCGGGCGGGGCAGCTGGGCCTGGAGCCCAGCTCCTTCGACGTGGTGCTCTACCGGCTCGTGCTGCACCACATCGCCTACCAGGGCTCGCTGGCGCCGGTGTTCGCCGAGGCCGCCGCGCTGCTGCGCCCTGGGGGCGCGCTGATCGCGGTCGAGCCCGGCGCCTGGCATCCGGTGGGCGCGGGCCTGTCGGTGGCCAACCGGCTGGGGGCCGGGACCGCTGTCCACGGCACACCCGACGACATCCCGCTGTCGCCGTTGCGGCTGGAGGCCGAGGCCCGCGCCGCCGGCCTTGTGCCGGAGGTGCACGGGGTGACGTACACCTGGCGGCGGATGCCGCCTGCCGTCCAGCGCGGTCTGTGGCGTGTGGACGCAGCACTTGGCGACCGGCCGCGGCCTGCCCGCTTCGGGCACACGCTGATGCTGATCGCGCGCCGGTCGGCTACTCCTTGATCGGCACGCCGGCCTGGGCCCAGGGAGCGGACTCGAACGACCTGCGGGTGGAGTAGTCCCGCCCCGGCGCTTCCGGGCTGCCTGCGTAGAGCCGGAAGGTGTCGTTGGAGAACCGCGCCGGGCCGAGCGTGAGCGCGCGGGTGGCGCGTCGCGGGCGGTGGCCGGTCAGCACCCAGTCCGCGCGGGCGCCCGGCGCCACGGCGGGAAAGGTGCTGCCGCCCAGCGGCGAGGGCGAGGACAGCGGATGGGCGGCAAGCATGGACGTGGCGTTCAGCTGCGCCCCGCTGGGCGGCAGCGCCAGCAGGACGCTGTCGTTCGCAGGGATCTGGCGGCTCCACGACCGCAGCTCGAGCGTGTCGTCGGTGAACAGCTCCACGTGCTGGTTGACCTCGAAGCGGGCGCCAACCACCGCGCTCAGGGCCAGAAGCGCGAGCGCGGAGGCGCACGCCGCTTGCACCAAGGTGCGGCCGGACGCCGCGCGCTCGCGCACCAGGCAGACCACCGCCAGCGCCAGCACCATCGGTCCGGCGAAGCCGAGGATCTTGAAGTAGAAGAACGCGCCGTTGTCACGGATGCGGAAGTAGACGGCGAACGCCAGCGCACCGGCCAGCATGGCGCCAAGGGCGAGTGCCACCTCGCGCGGCTGGCGGCGCAGGCCGAAGAACGCCAGGCCGATGAGGCCGACGCTGACCGCCCCGGCCACGCGGAGTGGGTCGGTGAGCCCGAAGAACTGGTGGAACGGGAGATAGATCGGCAGCGCGTTCCAGGGCCGCAGGTCCGAGCCGGGCCCGATCACCTTGGCGGCCGCCCAGCTCTTTTCCAGCACCCCCAGCCCGGCCACCAGCAACGCCGGGGCCACGATCAGGACCAGCAACACGATCACGAGCACGCGCCGCGGGCCGGGCCGCGGCAGGCCCAGGCGCAGGCGTGGACGGGGCGACCCCGCCGAGCGCCACGCCACCGCGCCGCCGACAGCCAGCAACGCGATCGGGAAAGGCAGCATCAGCGGGTAGGCGAAGGCACCCAGGACCGCGAACAATCCGAACAGGGCAGCGGTGGCGCGGTCGGGGCTCCGCATCAGCCGTAGCGCCAGCAGCAGCATGAAGGCCATGGCGAACTCGCCCCACATCTGGTTGTAGAACGGGCCGACGGTGAGGTAGAGCAGGATCCGGTCGAGCCCCACGATGCCCATGACCAGCAGCGCCCCGGCCGCGCCTGCCGACAGGCCGTGGAACGCGAACAGCATCAGGCCCACCGCCGTGAGCCCCAGCACGACCGCGATCAGCGCTGGGAAGGCCTGGTCGACCGGCAGACCCGAGAGTCGCGCCACCCCGGCCAGGGAGTAGTAGATCGGGTACTTCGACCGCCAGTTGGTCGGCATCCGGTCCACGTACAGCGACTCGTCGGTGCCCAGCGGCTGGGTGCGCTGGAGGAATTCGCCGACGCCGACCGCCAGCACGGCGTCCCCGTTCGCGCCGGTGAGCACGCCCTCGCCGGCGCGGAGCATGGGCAGCATGCCCACGCAGGCGATCACCACGGCCAGCGCGGCGGGCGCCGCCAGGGCGGACAGCCCGGTGGCGCCCGGTGTGGGCTCGCGCCGGCGCCACGCCACCGCCGAGCCGACGGCGCCGAGCGCGATCACCACCACGAGCGAGGCGGTCAGCGGCAGCTGGGCGAAGCCCAGCACCGTGAGCGCCAGCGCGCTGACGCAGGCCCCGATGGGCAGCACGAAAAGCGGCAGGTGCATGCGCAGCGGCTCGGGCAGCGTGAATGCCGTAACCGCGTAGCCGGGCAGCCCGAACAACAGCACCACCGCGCCGCCGACCTGAAGGGCGGGGGGTACACCGCCCACGCCCTTGACCCCGGCTTTCCAGGCCAGGACCAGCGCCGCGGCGGCCACGGCGGCCACGGCCAGCCAGCCCAGCGACGATCCCGCCAGCCGCGGCGGCGTCGTGCGCCGCCGCGCCGGCGCGGCCGCGGAGCTCACGAGCGGCCCGCCCGCCTCCGGCGCTCGCCCATCACGCTGTGCAGGAAGGCCGGATTGCCCAGCAGGTAACGCCGCCACATCCGGCGCGGCTCGACGGCCAGGCGGAAGATCCACTCGAAGCCGTTGTCGGCGATCCAGTGCGGCGCGCGCGGCACGCGCCCCGACACGTAGTCGAACAACGCACCGACGGTCCACACCACCGACGCGTCGATGCGCTCGTGGTTGCGCTCCACCCACAGCTCCTGCTGGGGCGTGCCCATGCCCACGAGCAGGATGTCCGGCTTGTGCTCGGACAGGTGCTCGAGCACCCGCTCGGAATGGGGCGTGTCCAGCCCGAAGTAGCCGTGGTGGGTGCCGCGGACGTCCAGCCGCGGGTACCAGCGTTTCAGGGTCGCGGCAGCCTCGGTGGAAGACCCGGGGTCCGAGCCCAGCAGGTACAGGGACCTGCCCGACTCCTGGCACAGCGCGGCCACGCCCCAGATCCAGTCGGCGCCCGTCATACGGTGGGGCACCCTCAGCCCGATCAGGCGCGCGGCCAGCCGGACCCCGTAGCCGTCGCAGTACACGAGGTCCGAGGCCTGGAGCGCCTCGCGCAGCTCGGGGTCCGAGCGCGACTGGTTCAGCACGTGCGCGTTCACGTAGTTCACGCGCCGGCGCTCGCCGCGCTCGGCCCAGCCGAGAATGCGCTGCAGCAGGTCGGCCGGCGGGTCGGTCTCGACCGCGATGCCGAACAGGTCCGTGGGCGGGCTGACGGCCTCGACCGCGCTCATGCGGGCGCCTCCAGGCCCAGTGGCGCCGCGGCCACGGCGCCGTGGCTACGCAGGGCGCGCCGGCGGCGGCGGGCGGCTCCGGCCATGCGGGCGGCGTCGCGGTAGCCGCCGAGCAACTCGCGTTCCACGACCAGCGCGTAGGCCAGCTGGCCCAGCTCGTAGGCCGCCAGCCGCGGCAGATCCCGCGCCAGCGCCCCGGGGGTGTCGTTCTTGACCATCATCAGGTACCGGTTGCGGAACTGCATCCGCCGGTCGCGGGCGGGCATCACGGCCCGCGTCGACGGGCTGTAGGTGCGCACATGGTAGGCCACCGCCCGGGGCTCGTAGACGCACTTCCAGCCCAGCGTCCGGGCGCGCCAGGCCAGGTCCACGTCCGATGCCCAGCGCTCGATGTCCTCGTCCAGCACCTCCCCGTCGAGCGCGCAATCCTGCAGCGTTCTGCGCCTGTACAACGCGGCCGCGCCGTCGGCACCGAACGCCTCGGCCGGGCGGTCGTAGGCCAGCGCCGGGCGGCCGTGGCCCACCAGGCCGTTCTTTCGCCGGCGGTCCACGACCATGCCGGCCGCGTCGATGGCGTCCAGCCGCTGCTCGGGGGCGGGGCCGTGCGTGCGCAGCAGCCGCGGCGCCACCGAGCCCACCGCGGCGTCGTCCATCTGGGCCACGGCGGCGGCCAGGAAGCCGGGCTCCAGGAAGCAGTCGGCGTTCAGCAGCAGCACGGCGTCGCCCTCGATCTCCGTCAGCGCCCGGTTGATCGCGGCCGCGTAGGACAGCCGCGCGGGCAGGTGCAGCCGCCGGCCGTCGTGCTCGGCGATCACGGCGGCGGTGTCGTCGCTGCACGCGTTGTCGATCACCACCACGTCGGCACCCTGGCTCGCCGCGCGCGGTAGCGAGTGGCGCAGCAGCGGCGCTTCGTCCCAACTCATCATCAACACCGTGACCCTCATCGCAGCACCTGGCGGTAGGCGTCGAGCGTGGCGCGCGCGGTCCGGTCCCAGCGGAATGTGGCCGCGTGTGCGCGCCCGGCCTCGACCCAGGGGGCCGGGTCGGCCAGCACGTCGGTGATGGCGGCTGCCATGGCCTCCACGTCCAGCGGGTCGAAATAGCGCGCCGCCGTGCCGCCGGTCTCGGGCAGGCAGGTGGCCTCCGAGCAGACGACCGGCGTGCCCCGCTCCATGGCCTCCAGGACGACGAAGCCAAAGCCCTCGTACAGGCTCGGGTGCACCAGCGCGTCGGCCCCGCGCAGGAGCGCGTCCAGCTCGCGGTCCGAGACGTAGCCGGCCAGCTCCAGCGGCGTGTTGCCCGCAGCGCTGCGCAGACGCTCCCCCTCGCCACTGTCCAGGCCGGCCAGGATCAACCGCTGCTCCATGCCGCCCGCGCGCAACCGCGCGTACGCCTGGACCAGCCGGAGCAGGTTCTTCTTCGCCCTCAGGTCGCCCACTGCCAGTAGATAGGGACCCTCGGGTGGTTCAGCGTCGCCGACGGGCAACGCGGGGGCCAGCGGGATCACGCGCACCTTCGCCGGCTCTACGCCCCAGCGCCGCTCCATGTCGCCGCGGGTGAACTCGGAGTCGCAGATGACCAGCTCGGCCGAGCGCGCGGCCCGCCGGGCCAGATGGCGGTACTTCAGCCGGGTGCGGGGCTCGAAGTCGCGCGGGAACTCCTCGAAAGCCAGGTCATGCACGGTCACGACGCCCGGGCAGGGGCGGCGTAGGGGCAGGAAGCAGTTGGGCGCGTGCACGGCGTCCACGGACTCGCGCCGCAGCAGGCTGGGCAGCCCGTGCTGCTCGAACAGCACCTCGGGCCCGCGACCGCCCTCGCGCACTACGCGCAGGCGCACGTCATCGGCCGCCTCGGCGTCCAGGGCAGCTATCAGCCGCTGCGCATAGCGCCCCCACCCGCGCAGCTGGGGAGCGAACGCGTCGCGGGCGTCGATGGCCACGGTCGGCACCGCCGGGAGCCTAGAAGGGCAGCAACCCCGAAGGCCGCCGGTGCTTCGGGGCACCGTCTTGAGTTTGACTGGCACAGGCCGCATAACTCCAGACGGTGCGCCTACCCAGGGGTCGCCACGCGCTCGTAGGCGGCCCACGTGAGCTCGGCGGTGCGGCGCCACGAGTAGCCCTTCGCGTGCTCCAGACCGTGTGCGCGCAGGCGGGCGTGCAGGTCGTCGTCGTCGCAGACGCGCTCGGCGGCCTGCATCAGCGCCGGCAGGTTGCCGTCGGGAGCGGTCAGCGCGCCCGCGCCCGCCACCTCCGGCACCGCCCCGGCGTCGAAGGCCACCACAGGAGTGCCGCACGAGATGGCCTCCAGCGCCGGCAGGCCGAAGCCCTCGTAGCGGCTGGCGGTGAGCAGGCAGCGCGCGCCGGAGTACAGCGCGGGCAGGTCGGCGTCGCGAACGAAGCCGGCGAACTCGATCCGCGCGCCCGTCCGTCCGGCGAGCGAGCGCAGCTCCTGGCCCGCCGGCCCCATGCCGCCGGCCAGCACCAGCCGTTCGCCCCGCCCGGCGTCGCGCTGCCACGTGGCGAACGACGTGATCAGCCCCTCCAGGTTCTTGCGCGGGTCCTGGGTGGCCAGCCCACCGACCCACAGCAGGTAGGGCTCGGTCCCCGTCGCGGCGCCGGCGGGTGTCGGCGCGAAGTGCTCGCCGGCCGCCTCGGGCACACACTCGACCTTGGCAGGATCGACCCCCAGGTAGTGGACGATGTCGCGCTGCGCGGCCGCGGAGACCGCCAGCAGAAGGTCAGCCCGGCGGGCGGCGCGGTAGAGCATCTTGTGCAGCAGGCCCGTGCGCAGGTAACGCTCGGGCCACATCAGCGGCACCACGTCGTGCATGGTCATCACGTGCGGGACACCCGGCCACACCGGCGCCCGGTAGAGCGACAGCGAGTGGTGTACCGCCGCCCCCGCGCGGCGCAGGTCGAGCGGTAGCGCCGCCTGCTCCAGGACGTCGGCGTAGCGAGCGGGCCACGGGGGCCGGCGCAGCTCGTGCACGTGCGCGCCCTGGCCGGGGCCGGCACCGAAGGGGCTGGCGCCCCCGCCGCGGGTGCGCAGCGCCACCAGCTCCCCGCCGCGCTCGCGCGCGACCTCGGCCAGCGGGCCCAGCAGCCCGTGGGCATAGCGCCCGATCCCCTGAGCGCGCAGGTAGTCGATGTCCAGCGGCCGCGCGTCGACTGTCGCCCGCAGCGGGCTCATCGGGCGACGGCCACCCGCATCAGCTGGTCCATCGTGGCGGCATAGGTCTCGGGTGCGAAGCGGCCGGCGTGCTCAAGGGCTGCGGCCCCCATGGCGCGCATCCGCTCCGGGGCGTCCAGCAGCGAACCGACCGCCGCGGCCAGCGCGGCCGGGTCGCCGGGGGGCACCTGCAGGCCCGTGACGCCGTCGAGCACCACCTCGGCCATGCCCCCGACCGCGGTGATCACCGCGGGCCGGCCCGCGCCGGCGGCCTCCGCGGAGACCGTGCCGTAGGGCTCGGCCAGCGACGGCACCACGACGAGGTCGAAGTCGGTCATGGCGCCTGCGGCGTCGGCGCGAAAGCCGGCCAGCCGCACCCGGTCGAGCGCGGCGGCGGCGTCCCGGACCCGGTCCGCGTAGTCGTCCCCGGCGCCGGCGGCCTCGCCGACGATGGTCAGGCGTGCGTCGGGACGGCCGGCCAGAAAGGTGGCTGCGGCCTCGATCAGCTCGAGCACACCCTTGCGCGGCTCGATCTGGCCCACGAACCCCACGTGCTGCCCCGACGGTGGTGGGGCGGCCGTCCCAGGCGGCTCGGGACCGGCCCAGGCGGCCGGGTACGCCGTGTGCACCAAGTCCGCCGGCGCGCCCGCCGCACGGCACTCGGCGGCCACGTGGTCGCTGGCCGCAGCGATGGCTCGCACCGTCTCCCAGTGGCGCCGGGTCGCCCAGGCGCGCGGAGGCTGCTCGAGCGGGTTGTTCACCAGCAGCACCGCGGGGGTTCGCAGCAGGCGCAGGCCGGGTACGGCGCGCTGGGTGGACAGGCCGTTCAGCAGGCAGAGGTGCTGGCCGCGCAGAACCGCAGGCGCCGCCAGCGCGCCCGCGTAGGCGCCGGCGGTGCGGCGCTCGGGCGGGCCCAGCGGCAGCCGCCGCAGGGGCACCCCTGCTGCCTCGAGTGCGTCGCCGAAGCGTCCCCGTGAGGGGACCGTGGCCGACATCCGCCAGCCCCTCTCTGTCAGCCCGGGCATCAGTCGCAGCAGCGTGGTCTCGCCACCCGCGATCCAGGGCAGCGGGTTTACCGCGACCGCGCGCAGTGGCTCAGCCATGCGGGTTCCTGCGGCCAAGCGCCGAGCGTGCCCCGGGCACCGCGGCCACCACGCCTAGCAGCCGCTCGCGCGTGGCCAGTGGCGCCTGGGCGCCGGCCGCGCGCAGCGCGCGCCGGCCCTCCGGCCAGCGGCGGGCGCGGAACTCGCCGCGTGCCATCAGCGTCAGCCAGTCGCGGCGCAGCTCGCGCCGCTCGGCCTCGTCCAGCATCTGCCCGTGGGCGTCCAGGGCGGCAAGCGCCAGCCTGGCCCCCACGCGCATGTCGTGCGACAACCCTTCCGCGTGCCGGCGGTAGCGGATGCGCGCGCGTGGCTCGAACACGAACGGGTCCCCGGTGGCTGCCAGACGCATCCAGCAGCCGAGGTCGTCGGTTGCCGGGTGGTCGAACCCTCCCGCGCGGTCCAGCGAGTCCCGCCGGATCAGGGTGCTGGAGGTGGTGATCGGATTGCGCCGGAACAGCATTCGGCCGATCTCCGCCGCGGGGTGTGCGCCGGGTGTCACCTGGGCGAACAGCTCGCCGGTCTCGCGGTCGTTCTCGTCCACCACCACGGCCTCGCCGAAGCACAGGCTCGCATCGGGATGGCTTTCGAAGGCCTCGAGCTGGGCCGCCAGCTTGCCTGGCTCCCAGGCGTCGTCGGAGTCGAGCAGGGCCACCAGCGGGGCGTCGCTGTGCGCCAGCCCGGAGGCGCGGGTGGCGGCGGGGCCGCCATTGGCGTCGCGGCGCAGCAGCAGGCAGGCGTCCACGTGGCGGGGCTCGAGCTCGACCGGCACCGGTGAGTGGTCGTCCACCACGATCACGCGCGCGGGGGCCGGCTCCTGCGCCAGGGCGGCGTCGAGCGCATGGCCCAGGAACGGGGCGTCACCGAAGGCCGGCACGATCAGGTCGACAGCCGCGGTCATCGCCGGAACCTCAGCGGGCGGTGGTTGGGCAACGAGCGCCCGAGCTCGTAGGCCAGCGTGGTCAACGGGTCCATCACGGCCACCAGAGCGTCATCGCGGCGGCGGTCGCGCGCCGCGGCGAACAGGCCGCTGACCGCCCGCCGGATTCCCCACCAGGTCAGGCCGGGCACACGGCGGGCGGGAAACGAGCCCGGGTAGTGGCGGTCCAGCCACGCTCCGGCGGCCCCGTGGATCGCCTTCTGCGCCACCAGCGCGCGCACGGTCGTGCGGCTCTGGTGGTCCACCTGTGCGCCCTCGCGCCGTTCCGTGCCCCAGCCCGCGGCGCGGAGCCGGTAGCAGAGGTCCGCGTCCTCGCCGGCGCGGATCCCCTCGCGGAACCCACCGACAGCGTCGAACGCGTCCCGCCGTAGCGCGCAGTTGGCCGTCTGCACGAACGCCCACGGGCCGTGCTGGAGGGTCATGTCCTGGCTCATCGATTCGCGCAGGTGGGAGTAGCGCGCGACCAGGCCGTCGCCCGGCTGGTCGCGCACGCCGCCGGCCAGCATGGCCGTTCGCTCTGCGGGCGCCGTGGCGAAATAGTCGTCCAGCAGCGTCGCCGGCGGGGTGGTGTCGGCGTCCACGAACACCAGCCACGGCGCGCTGCCGCGCTGGGCGCCACGGTTGCGGGCGAAGCCGGGGGTCTGCAGCTGGGGGGCGCACACGTCGGCGCCACCGTGCGGGTGCGGTGAGTTGTCCACGACGGTGACGGTGTCGGCGGGACCCAGCCGCACGGCCCCAAGGCGGCGGCGCACAGCCTCGAGATCCACTGCAGAGCCGCGGAACGGCACGACGAGATCGACGGCCGGCCGGTCCATGCGCCACTAGGCTACCTGCGCTTGCCCTCGCGCTACGACGACGAGATCTGGCGGCTGGTGCCCGAGGACGTGGGTCCGCCGCCCGCCCATCTGGCGGCGTTCGCCCGATCGCTGGACGCCCGCGGGCGGGTGCTGGACCTGGGCGCGGGCGACGGCCGGCTGAGCGCGGAGCTTGCCACCACCGACCCGACCCTGGCGGACGTCTCCGAGGTCGCGCTGACGCGGGCAGCGGCCCGGCTCCCGGCAGCGGCGACGGTGCAGCTGGAGCCCGACGCGGCGCTGCCGCTCGGCGACAGCGCGTTCGATCTGGTGCTGTGCGCGGAGACGCTGGAGCACGTGCGCGACGTGCAGCTGCTGCTGTCCGAGGCGCGCCGGGTCCTGGTCCCCGGGGGGACGCTGGCCGTGACCACGCCGGCCTACGGCCGGCGCACCGGCCTGGCGGCGGCGGCCTTTGGGTTCGAGCGCGTGTTCGACCCACTGTCGCCCCACCTGCGGTTTTTCAGCGCGCGCTCGCTGCGTCGGCTGCTGGAATCGATGGGCTTCGATGTGGTATCGGTCCGGACGCAGGCCGGGACCCTGCTGGCGCTCGCGACCCGGTAGAAAGCAGCCTCCATGCGGATCGTCGTCACAGGGGCCGCCGGCTTCATCGGCTCCCATCTGAGCGAGCGCCTGCTGGCCGCCGGTCACGAGGTGCACGGCCTGGACTCGTTCACGGCCTTCTACCCGCGCGCGCTCAAGGAGGCCAACGTGGCCGAGGCCGGCGCCGCGCCCGGGTTTCGGCTGTTCGAGCGCACCGCGTCCACGCCAGAGGGCCTGGGCGCCGCGTTCGCCGGGGCCGAGGCCGTGTGTCACCTGGCCGGCCGGCCGGGCGTGCGCGGCGGTGCCCCGCACGCCTTCGAGGAGGCCAACGTGCGCACCACCGAGGCCGTCTTGCGCGCAGCCGGCGCCGCGGGCGTGCGACGCGTGGTGCTGGCCTCCTCGTCCTCGGTGTACGGCACGGCCAATGCGCCGGTGTCCGAGGAAGCGCCCCTGCGGCCGCTGTCGCACTACGGCCGCTCGAAGCTGCGGGCCGAGCGGATGGCCGCCCGGATGGCAGGCAAGCTGGGCCTGGAGCTGGTGGTGCTGCGCTACTTCACGGTCTACGGCCCGCGCCAGCGGCCCGACATGGCGTTCGCGCGCTTCGTGACCGCCGCGCTGGACGGCGGCCAGATGCCGTTGCTCGGCAACGGCGCCCAGACGCGCGACTTCACCTACGTCTCCGACGCCTGCGACGCGACGCTGGCGGCGCTGGACCGGGGTCGGCCGGGCGCGACCTACAACGTGTCCGGCGGCAATCCCGCCACGCTGGCCGAGGCGTTCGCGTGCCTGGGTACCTCGCTGGGCGTGACGGCGCAGCTGACGCCGGCGGCGCCGGACAGCCGCGAGCCACGCTCCACGGCGGCGGACCTGGCCCGCGCCCGCAGCGAGCTGGGCTGGGAGCCGGCCGTCGACCTGGCGACCGGTGCCGAGCTCCAGGCAGCGCACGCCCGCATCGCCGCGCTGGCGATCTAGTGCACATCAATTCGGAATCAACCATCTAGCGGGCGCCCCGGTGAGGGTGCTGATCGACACCTCCTACGCCCACCGCGGTCCTTCGGGGACCTCTGTCTACCTGCGCCAGCTGGTCCGCGCCCTGCGGGCCGAGGGCGTGGAGGTGGTCGAGACCGCGCAGCGCAGGCGGCTGGCGCCCGGGGCGGGGAACCCGCTGCGTAGCGCTGCCAACGCGGCGCTGGACTGGGCGTGGCTGCACGGCGGCCTGGCGCGGGCCGCCCGGGCGGCGCAGGCGGACGTGGTGCACCACCCGCTGCCCGCCTACAGCACCCGGATCGCTGCCCCGCAGGTGGTGACCGTGCACGACGTGGCCTTCGCCGGCATGCGCCACCACTACAGCGGCGCCTGGCGCCGGCTGGCGCTGCGCGCATATCGCCGCGCAGTGCGCGGCGCGGCAGCGCTGGTGTGCGTGTCGCACGCCACGGCGGCCGAGGCGCAGGCGGTGCTCGGCGTCGAGCCGGACCGGGTGGTGGTGGCGCCGCACGGGCCGGGCCAGGTGCGCCCGCCTGCCCATGCTCGCGACGATCGGCCGGGCGGGCCGCTGCTGTTCGTGGGGGACACCGAGCCGCGCAAGAACGTGGCCGGGCTGCTGGCGGCCTATGCCCGCTACCGCGCCAGCGCCGACGACCCTGCGCCGCTGCTGCTGGTGGGCGCGGCGGCCGCGGCAGCGGGTGAGCCCGGGGTGACCGGCGCGCCGCGCCCCAGCGCAGAGGAGCTGATGCGCTTGCTGGACGGCGCGCGCGCCCTGGTGCACCCGTCGCTGCACGAGGGGTTCGGGCTGCCGCTGCTGGAGGCGATGGCGTTGGGTGTGCCCGTGGTGGCCGTGGCCAGCGCGGGGGCGCGTGAGGTCTGCGCCGACGCCGCGCTGCTGGTTTCGCCCGAGGGCCTGGGCGCCGGCATCGAGGAGCTGGCCGGGAACGCGGCACTGCGCGCGGACCTGGCCGAGCGCGGGTTTGCACGTGCCAAGCGCTTCAGTTGGGAGACCTGCGCTCGGGCACACCTGCGCGCCTATACGCTGGCTGCTCGGCTATGAACGTCGCCATCCTTGGCACCCGCGGCATCCCCGCTTCGTACAGCGGCTTCGAGACGGCTGTGGAGCAGATCACCAGCCGCCTGACCGCCCGCGGGCACACCGTCACGGTCTACTGCCGCCCCCACGTGGTGGACCCGGGCATCCGTGAGTGGAAGGGCGCGCGACTAGTGCACCTGCCCACGGTGCGGAACAAGTACCTGGACACGTTCGTGCACACGCTGCTGTCCAGCGTGCACGCCTCGGGGCGGGTCAAGCCCGACGTGGCCCTGTTCTTCATCGCGGGCAACAGCCCCCTGTGCCTGGTCACGCGCGCCGCCGGCATCCCGACCGTGATCAACGTGGACGGCCTGGACTCCGATCGGCGCAAGTGGAACCGGGTGGCCAAGTCCTACCTGCGCGCCGCAGAGCGCCTGTCGCCCCGGCTGGCCACCCGCGCGATCACCGACTCGCACGCGGTCGCGCGCATCTATGAGAGCCGCTACGGGCGAGGGATCGGCGTGGTGCCGTACGGTGCCGAGCTTCCCGAGGAAGGTGGCAGCGACGTGCTCGAGCGCCTGGGCCTGGAGCCGCGCCGCTACGTGCTGTTCGTGGGCCGGCTGGAGCCCGAGAACAACCCGCACATGCTGGTCGAGGCCTGGGCCCGGATCCCCACGGCCAAGACCAAGGGCATGAAGCTGGTGGTGGTGGGCGGCGCCCCGTACGCGTCCGAGTACATCAACCGCGTTCGCCGCGCCGCGGATCCGCGGGTGGTGTTCCCGGGCTACGTGTTCGGCAGCGGCTACTGGCAGCTTCAGCGCAACGCCTACCTGTTCTGCGCGCCGACCGAGGTGGGCGGAACACACCCGGTGATCCTGGAGTCGCTGGTGGCCGGCAACTGCGTGCTGGTGAACGACTACGAGCCCAATGCCGAGACCGTCGGCGAGGCCGGCGTGTACTTCTCCGGCCGTGAGGGCGTGCCCGACCTGACGCGCCAGCTGGAGCGGCTGCTGGACCAGCCCGAGCTCGTGGAGGGATTCCGCGACCAGGCACGCGAGCGGGCCGCCCTGTACTCCTGGGATTCGGTGGCCGCGGCATACGAGCAGCTGCTGCTGGACGTGTCGGAGTCCAGCGGCCACGGCCCCCTGCCGATGGAGCGCCTGGGCGAGCTCGAACGGGCGACGGATCCCGCGGGCGGCGCTTCGCGAGCCGCCGTCTAGGGCTTCGGCAGCGAGCCCTGGGCTTCGCGCTGCTGCTGGGCCTGCAGCAGCTGCTGCGCGGCGGCCAGTTCCTGCTGCTGGCGGGCAAGCTCGGCCTGGATCGTCTGGACCAGGCCGCGCACACGGGTCGAGGCGGGGTCGATCGTGGCTGCCGCCTGGGCGGACGGCAGCGCCCGCTGTGGGAGTCCCAGGTCGTCGAGCTCGAACTGGGCCAGCCGCAGCCACGTGTCCGGGTTGCGCGGGTGTTCTGACACGGCCTGTTCGAGCACCCGGTACGCGGGCACCAGGCGCCCGCCCTCGGCCAGCGCCGTGGCGCGGGCGTACAGGGGGTCGGGCGAATACCGGTCGATGTCACGCGCGCGGTCGGCCTCCTGCAGCGCGGCCGCCGCGTCGCCCTTGCCGGCCAGCTCGATGGCCTCGTCGGTGGCCGACTGGCTGCGCTGTGGCTGCCACACGGTCCAGGCACAGAGCAGCGCCGTGACCGCGACGCCGGCAGCTGCCGCCAGCCGCACGGGGTTTCGGATGGCGGTCGCCGGGGTGGTGTCCGGCTCGGACTCGCCAACCGCGGCCAGCGGTCCGCGTCCGGCGACGAATCCGGCGGCGGCGATGGCGGCCACCGTCGGCCCTGGAATGAACCACGTCCAGTCGATGGCCGACTGGATCCCGTACGCGATCGCGGACAGCGCGAGGGCGGTCAAGGCCGTCCGCTCAGCGGTCCAGTCCGGGCCGATCCGGCCATTGCGCAGCCGAACGCCGAGCGTGCGGCCCGTGGCCGCAAGCCACGCGGCCAGGAGCGCCAGCGAGACGAACAACCCCGCCAGGCCGAGGTCGGCCATGGTCTGGGGCAGGAAGCCGTGCGCGTGGCTGGCCGCGCGCGGATCCTCGCGGTACTCCAGTCGGGCCAGCGTGAAGCCGTCGGCCCCGCGTCCAAGCAGGGGGCGGTCCTTGAACACGTCCGCCGCCTGCCGCCAGTACTCGCCGCGCGCGGAGGACACCGAGCCCAACCGCTCGGCGCCCGAAGCCGCGACCGTGCTCTCGTCGGCAGTCAGCTCGTCCAGGCGCTTGCCGATGCCGCCACCGCTGGCGCCCACCGACACCAGGCCCACCACCGCCAGCACAGCCAGACCTGCGCCAAGCGCGATGCCCGAACGCCGCCGCGTCTGCAGCGACGGCTTCATGGTCGCCCGGATGTGCACGGCGGCGAAGCCGGCCACCGTCAGCGCCAGCAGCGTGCCCAGAACCAGCAGGCCGAACGTCCCCGCCACGTCCTCGCGCACCTGCAACGGCTGGAGCGCCGCGGTGAAGGCTTCCTGCGACAACGCCCAGGCGGTCACCGGGACCACGCCGACAGCCGCCACGGCCAGCACCGGCGCGGTGCGCAGGCGTAGCGGTACCCACGCCAGCCAGATCAGGGCGGCCAGGACCGCCGCGGCCAGAGCACCCCGCGACTGGGTCAGCATGATCGTCAGGAGCAGCACGCCGAGGGCGGGGTACGCCAGCGCGGCGGCCACCCGGGGCGCGTCACGGCGTGCGCCCAGCCAGAGCGCGCCGGGCACCGCCAGCGCCGCCATGCCGCCAAGGGCATTCCAGTAGTCGAACGGCTCGCCCAGCCGGGCGCCCAGCACGTCACCGCCCAGCGATGCGGGCCAGATGCGGGTTGCCAGCGCCCACAGGCAAACGGCCACGGTGGCCAGCAGGATGCCGGTGAGCAGTGGCCGCGCGCCCCCTGGAATGCGGCGCGCCGCCACCAGGGCGACTGCGAACACGGCCAGGTAGGTGAACGTGCGGCCCAGCTCCTGGAGGCTCAGGTCGGGGGCAACCGACCAGGCCATCGACAAGCCGGTGAGCACCGTCAGGAGCGCCAGCAGACCGAGCGTGGCGCCGCCGTGGACCGGCCGCTTCAGGTCGAACGCCGGGATAGCTGCCGCCAGCAGGGCGCCGGCGGCCAGGATCACGATGGCCTCGGTCGGGGCGGCGCGTCCTATCTGGGTGCCGCCGGCTGCACCGAACGCGATCGCCCCGAGGGCGATCGCGACTACGGGGCTAGCGGCGGCTGGAGCCCAGAAGCGGGACACGACGCAGGGCCTGAGCGAAGCCGGGGTTGCGGCGTGCCAGGAAGAAGAGCCCAGCCACCAGGGCCAGGAGGGCCAGCGCCGCAAGCGATGCGATCACCGGAGCGGGCAGACCGTTGCTGGTCTCGCTCGCATCGATCGCGCCCACCTTCGTGGGATCCGTGCTGCGGTCGCCCAGGGCGCCCTCGGTGTCGTTGCGCTCCTTGGCCTGCTTGAGGGCCAGGTCGGTCTTGCCGGCCGCGGCCTTCTCGGCGGCGGTGACCTTGCCGTCGCCGTTCGTGTCGGCGTTGATCGTGGGACCGCCGCCGGACCCACCCGCGAGGCCGCCACCGGAACCGCCCTTCTTGCTGGCGCTTCCGGCCTTGGGGCCACCTGCGCCGATCGAGCCGGAGATGGCAGAGCGGCAATCGCTGTACTCGTCCAGGTCGGCCGGGATCTTCTTAAGCGCCGCGCGCTTGTCGGCGTCGGAGTGCTTGCCGTCGACCGAGCCGTCCTCGGCGCAATCGCGCACGACGGCGTCGGGACTGGCCTGTACGGCCGTCGGAACTGTCAGCGCCAGCAAAAGGAAGGCCGGCGCGATGAGATGTCTCATGCGACTGGTCATGGGTAACCTGAAGGTCGGGTGCGACTGACTCGTACCGTGCGCTTACTTCGACTGCACGGCACATTCCCCCTCCTGCGAACGCGACAGGCTAGCAACTCACTCACCGACCCGTCAGGACGCTGTCGAGAGCGGCGCGCATGCCGTGCGCCCAGGCGGCCGGATCCAGCTCCAGAGCGGCGGTTCGGGCCCTAACTCCGAGGTTTTCGCGCAGTTGGACGTCTGTTGCCAGGCGGCGCATCCGGTCGGCAAGCGCAGCGCTGTCCCCGGCCGCGAACACCAGTCCGGTGCGGTCATCCGCCACCAGGCCTGCGGCTGCGGCGCCGACGGCGTCGCTGGCTATGACGGGGGTCTGCTGGAGCATGGCTTCGTTCACAACCAACCCCCACGGTTCCTTGAAAGTTGCGGTAGCCACGGAGGGCAGGACAAGGGCATCGGCTGCGGCGTAGAGAGCAGGAAGCTGAGCGGGGGCAACGTACCCGAGGGACCGGACGGCGCCCCCGTGACTTGCGACCTTGTCGGCCGACGGGCCGGCGCCGGCCAGCGCCAGGCGCGCGTGCGCAAGCCCGGCGGCCCGCCAGGCGTCCAGCAGGGTGTCGATGCCCTTCTCGGGCTCCAGCCGGCCAACGAACAGGAACAGGACGTCTCCGGGTGCCGCGCCCGCCCGCTCGCGCGCTGCGGCGCGGTCCGCGGGCGCGACGGCCGCGGCGAAGTGGTCCACGTCCACGGCCTGCGGCGCCACGAAAACGCTGCCGCGGCTGCCCCGGTAGCGCTCGACGTAGCGGCTCACGTGGTCGCCGTAGGTGGCCACGGCGTCGGCGTGGCGGTACAGGTGCCGGGTCGGCAGCCAGGACAGCCGGTGGGCGGGCGTGCGCGGGTGCTCCCAGATCGTGGCCCACAGCACGAACGGGACCCGGCGCATGCGCGCGGCCACGTACGCGCCGGGCAGAGCGACCCGTCCGCCCAGGCCGCAGACCACCGCCCGGTAGCGCCCGCCGGCCACCAGGCGCGCGGCTTCGAGCTGGCTGACGCGGCGGGTGTCCAGCCCGTCGATCGGCGGACCGGTGGCCTCGAAGGCCAGTACCTCGAGCGGCACCTCCTGCCCGAGCAGCCGGAAGGGCTCGCGCCGGTACGGCGAGATCGTGCCCGTGATCAGGGCGACCGGCCTGGAGTCGCCTCCCATTCGTCGGACCCTACGCTCTGCCCGTGACCGGTTCGCCCGACATCGCGCTGGTATCGCCGGGCACCACGTTCGGATGGCGCCACGCCGACGCCGCGCTGGCCCGCCACGTGCGCGCGGCGGGGGCCGGCTGTCAGGTGATCGGTGTGCCGCTGGGCCGCGCCGCGGCGCTGCGCCGCACGATGGCCACCACCGACCTGGTCGAGGCGCTGGCCGCGCGCCATGCCGCGCGCGGCGTGGTGGCCGGGGCGGTGGTCTACTCGACCATCACCGCCGCGCTGCTGCAGCCCGCACGCGCGCGGACGGCCGTGCGCTTCGACGGCCTGGCCGCCGTGAACCGGCCCGGCCCCGGCGGCGCGTGGCAGCGCAGGCGCGAGCGCACGGTGCTGGCCGGCGCCGATCTGCTGCTGCCGTGGAGCGAACAGGTGATGCCGGCCGGCCCCGAGGCGTTGGTGCTGGCGCCGCCCGTGGAGACGGCGGAGCCCGCCGCCGACGCGCCCACGGTGCTGGCCTACGCCGCGAACCCCGACAAGCGCGGTCTGGACGTGCTGTGCGCGGCCTGGGAGCGGTCGCGCCCGCGTGACGGTGAGCTCGGCATAGGCGGCCTCGACCGCCAGGAGGGGCGCCGCTGGCTGGCCAAGCTGGGCGGCTCGGAGCCCGCCGGAGTGCGCTGGCTGGGAGCGGTGGAGCGGCCGCGCTGGCTGTCGCTGGTGGCCGGCGCGCGTGCGTATCTGAGCGCTGCCCGGATCGAGGACTGGGGCATGGCGCAGATGGAGGCGCTGGCGGCGGGCACCCCGCTGGTGTGCGCCCCGGCCCCGGGTGGCAACGCGGCGCTGGCGCTGGCGCGCGAGCTGGCGCCCGGCCTGGTGGCGCCCGAGCGCAGCGCCGACGCGCTCGGCCGCGCGATGTCGGTGGCCCTGGGCCTGGACCGGCCCGAGCGCGAGGTCTACGCCGCGCGTGCGCGCGAGCTGCTCGCGCCCTATTCGGACGAAGCGGTCGGTCGGCGCGTGGCCGCCGAGCTGCTGCCGCGGCTGCTGGGCAGCTCGGCGTAGATCTCGGTCCAGCGCTCGCAGACGGCCGCGTACGAATAGCGCTCGCGGGCGCGGGCGGCCATGGCCCGCGGGTCGAACGCGCGCTCGGCTGCGGTTCGGATCGCCGTCGCCAGCGCGCTCGCATCGCTCGGCTCGACCAGCACGCCGTCGCCGGCCTCCAGCATCTCCGGCACTCCGCCCACGCTCGTGGCCACGGCCGGCAGCCCGCTGGCCATGGCCTCGATCAGCACCACCGGCAGGTTCTCGGCCAGGCTGGGCAGCACGAACAGGTCCGCGGCGCGCATCAGCGCCGCGACCTCCTCCTTGGACCGATCGCCCAGGAACGTGACCCGGTCGCCCAGCTCCAGCTCCGCCACGTGCGCCTCGAGTGTCGCCCGGAGCTCGCCGTCGCCGGCGATCTGCAGGCGCGCATCCGGCAGCTCGGTCAGGGCATCCAGCAGGAAGCGGTGGCCCTTCTTCTCGGCCAGCGCGGCCACGTTCAGCAGCTGCATGCCCTGGCGCCGCTCGGCCGGGGGCGTGAACGCCGCCGTGTCCACCGTGTTGGGCACCACGACCAGGTTCGCCTTGGGCGCCAGCGCGCGCAGATGGCCGGCCAGCTCGTGGCTGACGGGGGCCACCACGTCGGCGTGCTCGAACGCCACCCGCGCCAGCCGCCGCTCGTGGCCGCTGATCAGCCCGCGGCCGAAGCCGGTGTAGTGCTCGGTCACCGCCACCGGGGCCCGCGTCAGCCGGCCGATCGCCAGCGCGGGCAGTGCAGCGGAGTACACGTGGGCGTGCACCACGTCCGGACGCCACCCCTGGCTGCGCAGGCGCCTGAGCGCGGCGAGCATCCCGATCATCTGGCACACCAGCGCCAGCGGCCGCAGCTTCGGCCGCCGGTAGCGCACCCGCAGCACGCGCAGGCCGTCCTCGACCTGGTCGGTCAACTGGAATATCCGGAAGCCCCGGGGCGACGGTGTGAACAGCGTGGCCAGCACCACCACGTCGTGGCGGGTGGCCAGCGCGGCCGCGTGCTCGCGGCAGAACAGGCCGAACACGGGCAGCTCGGGCCAGGGGTACCACTTGGGCACCACCATCACGCGCATCAGCGGCCCAGCCTGCGCACGGTGGCCAGCGTGCGCTGGGCTTCCTCGGTGCGCACGAACGGCCGGTCCGCGAGGAACTCGCGGGCCTCGGCGGTGGCCTCTGCGTGGGTGTACGAAGTGGCCACCCGCTGCCACTCATGGCGCACCGGCACGGCGTCCACCACGCCCAGCCGCCACCCGCGCTCGCGCGCCACGGCGCCCCAGTGGTTGTCCAGCCCCCATCCGAACCGCAGCGGTGGGAACGGCGTCAGGGCGGTCGCGGCCGCGTGCGAGAACAGCGTCAGCGGCCCGATCTCGACGTAGTCGGTGCGACGGGCGATCGAGAACGGCCGGGCGCGTGTGACCGCCCACGCCGAATGGCTGCGCATCGACTGGGCCGGCTGGGCGATGTCCAGCGCGAGCGCCTCGCACACCGCCACGAGGCGATCCAGGAAGCGGGGACCCAGCGCGATGTCGTCGTCGGTCACCAGCAGCCGGTCGAAGCCTTCGAGCGCGGGCGCGCGCTCCAGCAGCGCGTTGAGGTTCTCGAACTTGCCGCCGGCCATGTCGGTGGCCACCGTGAGGTCGCGCAGGACGGGATCGGCAGCGGCGGTGGAGCCGAGCGCGAACGTGACGTCGTGGCGGCGCGAGCGCAGCCGCTCCACCGCCGCGGGAAGCCGCGAACCGGGCCGGTACACCCCCAGCACGAGCACGCGCAGGGGTGACTGTGCCCGGGCCAGGCGGTCGAGTCGCGGCCCGGTCAGCGTGGCGGCGCGTGCGATCGCCAGCCCCAGGTCCGCCGCCGTGCGCGTGGAGCGCCGCCGCACCCCGACCACGCTGCCGTGGTCGCCCGAGAGGAAGGTGGCCGGGTCGGGCCCCGCGGGGCTGTCGGGACGGCCGGTCACCGGCGACTGCCGAGCGCCTCGACCAGCCGGCCACACGAGTGGGCGATCATGACCAGCCCGAGCGCGCACCGGCGCCGGACGGTGTGCCAGGCGGCCCCGGCCAGGTTCCGCAGCTCGGTGGCCAGCGCCGGCTCGGTCTGCTTGCGCCTGTTGCTGGCGCGCGCCGCCCGGCCACGGAAATACTCGGCGCGCGCCAGCGAGCGCAGGCGCGCGTCGTCACCTTCGCGGCGGTGGTCGAGCCCCGCCGCGGCCACATAGGCCACGCGGCCGCCGTGCGCGTGCAGGCGCATCAGCCACTCCTCCTCGTCGCCGTAGATGGGCACCGACTCGTCGAAGGTCCCGACCCGCTCCAGCGCCGACCGGCGGATGGCCATGTTCGCGCTCCACACGAAGGCGGTCTCCGTGTCCCGCGGCCCCAGATCCAGGGTCGTCACCGGCGCGGGCTCGCGCCCGCACGACCGCGGTGCCGGGCCCTCCAGGCGGGCTCGGATCGGTCCGCCCAGAGCCTCGGCCCATTCGTGCTCGCGCGCGCCCTCGAGGATCGCCTCCAGCCACCCCGCCGGGGCGCGCACGTCGTCGTCCACCAGGACGATCAGCGGTGCGCCGGCCGCGGCGATGCCGGTGTTGCGCGCCGCGTTGGGCCCGCGCGCGTGGGGGTGGTGCTCCAGCTTCGCGCCCGCTCGTGTGGCCACGCGTGCTGTGTCATCTTGCGAGCCGTCGTCCACCACGATCACCTCGAACGGCTCGCCCGGCCTCTGGCCCAGGATCGATTCCAATGCCACCTTCAGATACCGGGCCCGGTCCTGGGTCGGCACGACCACTGAGACGGCGGGCGCAGACATGCCGGCGGTAGGTTAGCTCTGGACCATGCGTGTCCTGCTGCTGCACAACCGCTACCGGACCGCCGGCGGCGAGGAGCGCTCGGTTGCCCTGCAGGCGGCGGCGTTCGAGCACGCAGGCGTGCCGCACACGCTGATGGAGCGGCGCTCGGCTGACGTGGGACGCGCGCGGGTGGCCTCGGCGCTGCTGCGCGGGGGTGACGCCAGCGACGACGTGGCGGACGCGGTGCGGTCGCTGGGCGCCGACGTGGTGCACGCCCACAACATGCTGCCGCTGATCGGCCCCAAGGGCCTGCGCGCCGCGCGCGACGCCGGCGCAAAGGTGGTGCTGCACCTGCACAACGTGCGGCTGTTCTGCGCCACCGGCTTCGGCGAGCGCGACGGCGGTCCGTGCACGCGCTGCCGCGGGCGCAACACGCTTCCGGGTCTGCGGCTGAACTGCCGCGGCTCGCGTGCGGAGGCTGCCGTCTACGCGGCGGCGCTGTCGGCTCATCAGCCCGCGGTCTTGGACGCGGTCGACCGGTTCGTCACCCCCAGCGCGGCGGCCTCCGCGCTGGTGGTCGAGCGCGGCCTGCCCGCCGATCGCGTCGAGGCGCTGGGGCACTACCTGCCCGCCGAGGCGTTCGCCGACGGCTCGCGGGCCGACCTGGGGCGCTACGTGCTGGTGGCCTCGCGGCTGTCGCAGGAGAAGGGGATCGGCGACGCCATCGCCGCCGCCGACGCAGTGGGAGCGCCGCTGAAGATCGTGGGCGACGGGCCCGAAGCCGCCCGGCTGCGTGATCAGGCCGCCGCCGCGCGCGTGGAGGTCGAGCTGCTGGGGCGCGTCGAGCCGGCGCGGGTGCGCGAGCTGCTGGCGGGCGCGGCCGTCGTTCTGATGCCCTCGCGTTACCACGAGTTCTCGCCCTATGCGGCGCTGGAGGCCATGGCCCAGGGCGTTCCCGTGGTGGCCACCGCGATGGGCGGCCTGCCCGACCTGGTCGGCCCTGGCCGCTGCGTCGCGGCGGGGGACATGGACGCCCTGGCCGCTCGCCTGGCCGCGCTCTGGGCCGACCCGCGCGGCCGCCAGATGGAGGGCACCGAGCTGCTCGAGCGCGCGCGGGCCCGGCACTCCGAGGGCCCGTACCTGGAGGCCCTGATGGAGCTGTACGCGCGCCTCTAGCTGGTTGATTCCACGGGTTGTGGCGCCCCGCTGGTGAGGGCCTGGCATCGGGTCCGGGAAGGCGCTTACATGGACCCACGGCGACCCAAGGTCACCGTGGATCGCGAACCGGCCCGTGGATGTACATTCACGCGCCCGGAACGGACCCGGCGGATCGTGGGCCCAGATCTGCATTGCCACGCTGCGATTCGCTCCGTCCGTCGATTGACCCGGCTGGGGCCGGGTCAATCGACGGACAATCGCCGCGGCCAACGAACTAGCGCCGCGCGACCACGATCAGGGTGCCGCCGCGGTGGGCGGCCGCGGCGGTCGCTTCGGCCGCCAGGGCGACCGGCAGCAGCGGCAGTCCGGCCACGGTCAGCACCAGGTCGCGTCCGCGCCGGGGCGCGTTGGCCTTGAGCGCGTGGAAGGCGTAGGCGGGGCTGACGCCGGCGCGCGAGAGCATCGCCATCCACATGGCCGCCGGGTTGTGCTCCCAGACCATGTGCTCCGTGCGCACGGGCCCGAGGCCGGCGCGGCCCAGCAGCGCGGTCAGCCCCGCCGGCGTGAAGTGCTGGCGGTGGCGCGGGGCGTCCCAGTGCATCCAGGCGCTGCCGCCCACGCGCGCCTGAAGCGACGCCGCATTGGGCACCCCGAGCAGCACCAGCCCGCCGGGCGCAAGCCATCCGCGCACGCGCTCGAGCGCGCCCAGCGGATCGTCCAGGTGCTCGGCCACGTGCCACAGCACCACGGCGTCCAGCCCTGAGTCCTCGTGCTCGGCGATCGAGTCGCGCCGGACGATTCCGCCCGCCTGGCGCGCCGACGAGTCGATGCCGGCGGCCTCGAAGCCCCGCCGGCGCAACTCGGCGACCAGGCGGCCGCGCCCGGCTCCTGCGTCCAGGACGCGTGCGCCCGGCGGCAGGCCGGCCCGCGTGAGCGCGCGGACGGGCTGGCCGACGGTGGCGCGCTGGAGCGCGCGGGCCACCCAAGGCCGGGCGGCGCCCGGTGCGTAGACACCCGCTTCGTAGGCCTCGGGCCCCGGGGGATCGCCGCCGGTCACGGCCGTCCCGCAGGCGCGACACCGCATGAGCTCGAAGCCGCGCCGGTCGGAGGGCTCGCCCGCCGGGACCGTCATCCAGGGCGACAGTTGGCCGCCGCAGGCGGGGCAGGGAGCCACGCCGCGAGTCTATGAGGCGGTGGCGCGCTCCCGCACGTACTGCTTGCCCACGCCGTAGAGGAAACGGGGGTTGGTGTAGAGGTAGCGCGGCAGCAGCCGGCGGGGCTCCTGGGCGATCCGGTAGGTCCACTCCAGGCCGCGCTCCTGCATCCAGCGCGGGGCCTGGGACACGCGGCCGGCGTTGAAGTCGAACGCCGCGCCGACGGCGCACATGACCGGCGCCTCGAGCTTGTCGCGCATACGCACCATCCACTTCTCCTGCTTGGGCACGCCGATGCCGACCCAGATCACGTCGGGCCGGTCGCGGTTGATCTGCTCGGCGATCTTGTCGTCCTCGTCCTCGGTCAGCGAGCGGAAGGGAGGCGAATAGCCACCGACGATCCGGATCCCGGGGTGGCTGTGGCGCAACGTCAGCGCCAGCTGGACCAGCGCTCCCTGGTCACGTCCGCCGTAGAGCCAGACACGCAGGCCGCGCTCGGCGCTGCGCGCGCAGTAGCGCTGCATCAACTCGGGCCCGTAGACGCGGTTGGGCAGGTTCTCGCCCAGCAGGTTGGCCGCCCACACCACCGGCATGCCGTCGGGCACGGTGATCACCGAGTCCGTCAGCGCGGTGCGCATGTCGGCGTCGTCCTGGGCCACCATCACCGAGTGCACGGCGGCGGCGCATACCCAGCCCGGCTGGCGCCGGTCGACCATGGCGTCCATGACGTCCATGGCGCCTGCATAGTCGGTCATGGCCATCGGGATGCCCAGGATCTCCCTGGTGCGAATACCCGCGCCGGCCGGCGGGGCGAGAGGTTGAGGGATCTGGGTAGGGACTGGTTCCATGGGAGGCAGGCGCGGATCGGTCAAGCCCTCCCTGGTATCCCGCACCGAGCCGTAAGCGTACCCGCCCGGCGGGGATCCCAACCGTCGCCTGCAAGAGCTAACCCCGCGCGACGCCGCAGGTTTCGGTGGTTCCGGCCCACGTGCCAGACTCGCACCGCCCCGTGCACGAGCCTCCGGACTCTCCCGACGGCGGGCAGGCCCGGCGCGTTGCCGCGGGGGCCCTGACCCAGCAGATTGCCCAGGCCACCGGCCTGGTGGTGCTGCTGATCATCATCACTGTGCTGGCTCGCAGGCTGTCCCTGGCCGCGCTGGGCACCTACGGGCTGACCGCCACGCTGGCGACCTACCTGCTGATCCTGAAGAACAGCATTGGCGGCGCGGCCCAGCGGACCATGGTGGAGGCGCGCGACGATGACGAGCGGGCCGCCGCGTTCTCGACCGCGTCGATGCTTTACGCGGCCACCGGCCTTCTGACCGGGCTGCTGATAGCCGCTGTCGGCGCCGCCCTGGCCGCCGCCATCCTGGATGGCGAACTGCGTGACCAGGCCCAGCTCGGCGTCCTGGGCCTGGGGCTGGTGACCGCCGTCGGGCTGCCGATGACCGTGAATCTGGACGCCCTGCGGGCGGCGTTGCTGCTGACGCGCTCGGCCCTGAACGAGATCGCGGCGCTGGGGCTGTTCGCGGCGCTGATGCTCACCCTGGCCCTGTCCGACGCACCGTTGTGGGCGCTGATCGCCGCCAGCGGCTCGATCCCGCTGCTGTCGGGCACGGTCAACCTCCTGTCGCGACGCCACCTTGGCCTGCCCTACCGCCTCAAGCGCGTCGGCTGGGATCGCGCCGCCGTCGGCGCGCTGGCTCCCACCGCCGGCCGGCTGCTGGTGATCGAGGTCTCGTCGCTGGTCATCTACGGCCTGGACCGGGTGGTGCTGGGCATATTCGGCTCGCCGCGCTCGATCGGCCTCTACGAGGGGCCCGTGCGGGCACACAACGTGATCTATGCGCTCAGCCAGTCGGTGGGCGTGACCACGCTGCCGGTGGGCGCCAGCCTGGCGGCGACGGACGACCGCCAGCGCATGCGTGAGCTGGTGCTGCGCGGCTCGCGCTACACGCTCGCGCTGTTCGTGCCGCTGACCGTGACCGCGATGGCGATGGCCGCGCCCGCGCTGGAGGTTTGGCTTGGGGCGCGCTTTCGCGAGGCGGCGCCGGCGCTGACGATCCTGGTCTCCTACTGGCTGCTGTGGGGCATGTTGGCCGTGACGCCGAACTTCCTGGTCGGTGCGGGGCGAGCCGGGGCGGCGGCCAAGGTGGTGGCCGGCATCGCGGCGCTGAACCTGCTGCTGTCGCTGGCGCTGACGCCCTGGCTGGGCATCGAGGGGCCTGCCCTTGGCACGGCGATCGCGTACGTGGCCGGGTTCCCGCTGATGTTGCGCGTCGGCCTGGACGTCGGCGGGCTGTCGCTGGTCGAACTGGCCCGCGTCGCGGTGCTGCCGGCGTACACGCTCGGCCTGCTGCTGGCCGCCGCGCTCGTGGGGGCGCGGCTGGCGCTCGACCCGCATACGTTGGCGCCGGTGCTGGCGCTGGTGCTGGCGGGGCCGCTGGGCTACTGGGCGGCTTACTACGGCCTGGTCATGGACTCGGGCGAGCGCGAGTTCGTGCGCTCGCTGGTCAGACGCTGAACGGCAGCTCGGCCGCGATCTCCGACAGCCGCGGCGCCGTGGCGTCGCGCTCGGAGTACACCAGCTCCACGTCGGGCCAGCGGATGTCCACCTCGGGATCGTTGAAGGCGAAGCCCGTCTCGATCGCCGGGTCGTAGTAGGTCGACAGCTTGTAAGTCACGTCGGCGACCGGGCTCGTCACGCAGAAGCCGTGCGCGAACCCGACCGGCGCGTACAGCAGGCGCAGCGACTCGTCGTCCAGGGCGTAGGCCTCCCACGACCCGTACTGGGGCGACCCGCGCCGGATGTCCACCAGCACGTCGACGATCGAACCGCGCGCACAGCGCACGAGCTTGGCCTGGCCGTCGCCGACCGCGAAGTGCATGCCGCGCACGACCCCGAGCCCGGAACGCGAGTGGTTGTCCTGCACGAACTCGTCGCGGATGCCCAGGTCCGCGAGCACGTTGGCGCGGTACGTCTCGGCGAAGAATCCGCGCTGGTCGCCGTGCACCGCCGGCTCGATCAGCAGCGGCCCGTCCAGCTGGGTGTCGATGATCCGCATTGAACCGCGCAGGCTACGCGGCAATGCCCTGGCGGGCCCGCTCGGCGATCATGTCGGCGATGGCCAGCGACGAGGTGGCCGCCGGCGACGGCGCGTTGCGCACGTGCAGCGCGCGCGGGGTCGCGTGGATCACGAAGTCGTCCACGAGCGCGCCGTCACGGCCCAGCGCCTGGGCGCGGTAGCCGGCGAAGTACGGGCTGAAGTCCGACGGCTCCAGCTCCGGCACGTAGCGGGCGGCCGCGTGGGCCAGCCCGCCGGTGCGGATCGCGCTGTGCGTCTCGGCCAGGCCGGTTCGCCACCAGCGCCGGGCCATCCGCCATGTGCCGGGCCACGTGAGGCTGCGCGCCCGTGGGGCCAGCAGCGCGGTCGGGCCCAGCGACACCTCGCCGTCCATGTGCGGCGTCAGGTGCACGCCCAAGAACGGCAGCGAAGGGTCCGGCACGGGGTAGATCAAGCCCTTGACCAGGTGGCGCCTGGCTGGCGCCAGGCGCAGGTACGCGCCGCGGAAGGGCACGATCCGCGGGTCCGGCTTCGCCCCCGCCAGCACCGCGATCCGATCCGACCACAGGCCCGCGCACGAGACCAGGAAGCGGGCCCGCGTCCGGCCCCGTGCGTGACGGGCGGTGATGCCGCCCGCCGTGGTCCACACCGACTCCAGGCCTGCCCCGGTCAGCACCTGCCCGCCCGCCTGCTGCAGGTCGGCCGCCATGGCCGCCGCCACCGCGCCGAAGTCCACGATCCCGGTGTTGGGCGAGTGCAGCGCGGCCTGGCCGACGCAGTGGGGCTCGACCTCGGCGATCTGGTCCGCGGCCAGCCGCCGCAGCCCCGGAACGCCGTTGGTGGTGGCGCGCCGCTCCAGCTCGTCCAGGGCCGCAACCTCCGATGCGTCCCTGGCCACGATCAGCTTGCCGCGACGCTGGTAGGGGATGCCGCGCTGATCGCAGTACTCGTACAGGCGCCGTGCGCCCTCCACGCACAGCTTCGCCTTGAGCGAGCCGGGGGCGTAGTAGACGCCGGCGTGGATCACGCCGCTGTTGTGCGAGCTCTGGTGGCGGCCGACGCCGTCCTCGCGCTCCAGGACGGTCACGCGCAACCGGTCGGGGCCGGTGGCCAGCGCGCGGGCCACGGCCAGGCCGACGATGCCCGCGCCGACGACGACGACGTCGGGGTCGCTCAACCCGATCGCAGCTCGCGAAGGTCGGACTCGACCATGGCGCTGATCATGTCCTCGAAGCGCGTGCGCGGCTCCCAGCCCAGCTTCGAGCGTGCCTTGCTCGGATCCCCGAGCAGCGGCACGGGGTCCAGCGGGCGCACGAACTCCGGGTCCACGACCACGTGCGAGTCCACGTCCACGTCCACAAGGCCGAAGGCCACCTCCACCAGCTCGCGCACGGTGCGGGCGACGCCGCTGCCCACCACGTAGTCGTCGCCCTCGTCCTGCTGGAGCATCAGCCACATGGCCTCGGCCACGTCGCCGGCGTAGCTCCAGTCGCGCGTGGCCTCCAGGTTGCCCAGCCGCAGCTCGTCCTGGAGCCCGAGGCTGATGGCCGCGGCGCCGCGGGTGATCTTGCGCGTCACGAAGTGGGGTGGGCGGCGCGGCGACTCGTGGTTGTAGAGGATCCCCGAGCTGGCGTGCATGCCGTAGCGCTCGCGGTAGGCGGCCACCATCAGGTGCCCGTAGAGCTTGGCGACCGCGTACGGGTTGTGGGCCCGGAACGGGCTCTGCTCGGTCTGGGGCGACTCGCTGGTGGCGCCGAAGATCTCGGAGCTGGATGCCTGATAGAGCCGCAGCTCGGGATTGGTGATCCGGACCGCCTCGAGCATCGACGTCACGCCCACCGCCGTGAACTGCGCGGTCATCACCGGCTGGCGCCAGGACAGCGGCACGAACGAGGTGGCGGCCAGGTTGTACAGCTCGTCCGGCCGGGAGCGGGTGATGGCGTCCAGCAGCGTCATCTGGTCAAGCAGGTCGCCCTGCATCAGCTCGAGGTCGTCGCGCACGGCGGCCAGGTTGGGGTAGGGCGCGTCGGGCGAGCCGCGCACCACGCCCGCCACGTGGTAGCCCTTCGCCAGCAGCAGCTCGGCCAGGTAGGAGCCGTCCTGCCCCGCGATCCCGGTGATCAGCGCTCGCGGCATCTCAGCGCCCGTACCCTCGGAACCATTCGACGGTGCGTTGCAGCCCGTCCTCCAGCGAGGTCTCGGCCGTGAAGCCCATCAGCCGCTTGGCGCGCTCGGTGTCCAGGAAGCGCTTGGGCTGGCCGTCGGGCTTGGACTCGTCCCAGACCGTCTGGCCCTGGTAGCCCACCAGGGCCTCGATGGTCTCGGCCAGCTCCCGGATCCGCGTCTCGCGGCCCACGCCGACGTTCACCGGCTCGGAGCTGTCCAGCCGCTCGGCCGCCAGCAGCAGGGCGCGGGCGGCGTCGTCCACGTACAGGAACTCCCGCGACGGCGTGCCCGTCCCCCACAGTGTCACCGTCTCGGCGCCGCCCTCGTGAGCCTCCACGTACTTGCGGATCATGGCCGCGATCACGTGCGAGTCCTCCAGGTCGAAGTTGTCGCCCGGGCCGTAGAGGTTGGCGATGATCGGCACGCATGAGTCGAAGTCGTACTGGCGCCGGTAGGCGTCGGAGAGCACGAGCATCATCTTCTTGGCAAGCCCGTACGGCGCGTTGGTCTCCTCGGGGTAGCCGTTCCAGAGGTCGTCCTCGCGGAACGGCGCGGCCGCGAACTTGGGGTAGGCGCAGACCGTGCACGCCGACACGAGCTTGCCCACGCCGGCCTGCCGCGCCTGCTCGAAGACGTTGGTGGTCATGGCCAGGTTGTCGTGCACCAGCGGCGCCGGGTGGCGGCGGTTGAAGCCGATGCCGCCCACGTTGGCCGCCAGGTGCACCACCACCTCGGCGCCGTCCAGAGCGGCCCGGGCCTGGTCGGGCAGGCGCAGGTCATGGGTCGCGGAGCGCACGACGCTCACCTGCGCGCCCAGCGCCTCGAGCTCGCGCACGACCACAGTGCCCAGGAAGCCGGCGCCGCCGGTGACCACCACCGGCTTGGCCTGCCAGAACCCGGGATCCGGGTCAGCCACGCTCGCCCGTGCGCACCCCGCGGCCGGCCAATTGGTCCTCCAGCCGCTTGAGGTCGGCGTCGCACATGATCCGGACCAGCTCGGCGAACTTGACCTTGGGCTCCCAGCCGAGGACCCGCTTGGCCTTCGACGCGTCGCCCTCCAGCGCGTCCACCTCGGACGGGCGGTAGTACTTCGGGTCGATCTCCACCACCGACTCCCAGTCGAGCCCGAGGTGGCGGCCGGCTTCGTCCAGGAACTCGCGCACCGAGTGCATCTCGCCGGTGGCCACCACGTAGTCGCCGGGCTCGTCTTGCTGGAGCATCATCCACATCGCCTCGGTGAAGTCCGGCGCGTAGCCCCAGTCGCGCTTGGCGTCCAGGTTGCCCAGGTAGAGCTTCTCCTGCAGGCCCAGCTTGATGGCGGCCAGCGCGCGGGTGATCTTGCGCGTGACGAAGGTCTCACCGCGGCGCTCGGACTCGTGGTTGAACAGGATCCCGTTGGACGCGTGCATCCCGTACGCCTCGCGGTAGTTGACCGCGATCCAGAACGCCGCCACCTTGGACACCGCGTACGGGCTGCGTGGATGGAAGGGGGTGTCCTCGCCCTGCGGCGGCGGGCTGGCGCCGAACATCTCGCTCGAGGAGGCCTGGTAGAAGCGGGCCGGCACCTGCGCGTCGCGGATGGCCTCGAGCAGGCGGACCGTGCCCATGCCGGTGATGTCCGCGGTGTACTCCGGCACGTCGAAGGACACGCGCACATGCGACTGGGCGCCCAGGTGGTAGATCTCGTCCGGCTGGATCTCGTGCACCAGCCGCACCAGCCGCGACGACTCGCTCAGGTCGGCATGGTGCAGGTAGAGCTGGACCTGCTCCTCGTGCGGATCGCGGTACAGGTGGTCGATCCGCTCGGTGTTGAACGACGACGAGCGGCGGGTCAGGCCGTGGACCTCGTAGCCCTTGGCCAGCAGTTGCTCAGCCAGGAACGAACCGTCCTGGCCGGTGATGCCCGTGATGAGGGCTCGCGAAGCCACAGCGAGGCAGGCTAATGGCAGCCGACATCGTCTGCGTCTTGCGTAGGATGCGCCGGATGCGGCAGCTCTCCCAAGCGTGACGCGACGGTCCCTGGTCACCGTCGGGATTCCCACCTACAACCGAGCGGACACCGTGGTCCGGGCGGTGGAGTCCGTTCGCCGTCAGCAACACGCTGACCTCGAGATCCTCGTCTCCGACGACGGCTCGACCGACGAGACCCGCGAGGTGCTGGACGCGATCGCCGCGGACGACCCGCGTGTGCGGGTGCTGGCGCAGGGGACCAACGTCGGCCACGCGCGCAACTTCCAGGCGCTGCTCGAGGCGGCCACGGGCACCTACTTCATGTGGCTGTCCGACGACGATTGGCTCGACCCCGGCTACGTCGAGCGCTGCCTCGCTGTGCTCGAGGCCGACGCCGGCCACTCGCTCGTGGCCGGCCTGGCGCGCTACTACGTGGATGGGTCCCACAGCGTCGACGAGCGGCCCACCGATCTCGTGGACTCGCGCCCGGGCCTTCGGATCCTGCGCTACCTGGCGCGGGTGAACGTGAACGGCGTTCTGTTCGGAGTGGCCCGCCGCGACGACCTGCTCGAGATCGGGTTCCACGACAAGGTCGGCGGCGACTGGTCGCTGGTGTGCCAACTGGCGGCGAAGGGCCGCGTGCAGACGCTCGCCGACGTGCACGTGCACAGGTCGCTGGAGGGCCTGTCGACCGATCACCGGCGGCTGGCGCGCTCGTTCGGGATGCCCGCGTTGCTGGCGCGCCAGCACCACCTGGTGGTGGCCGCGCGGCTGGCCTGGGAGATAGCCACCGCGCCGTCGTTCAAGAAGATCGCGCCGCTACCGCGCGCCACGTGCGCGCTGGCCGCATGCCTGTTGATCGTCGCCCGCTTCCCGGGCCAGGCCGCGGCTCGAAGCGTCCTGAAGCTGTTCGGGCTCGAGCGGGTCGAGGACGCGGTCATCGCCTGGGTCCGCCGAAGGGATTGAGGGCCGACCCTTGACCGAGCGGCCACCGGCCAACCTCGCCGGGAAGGTTGCGGTCACCACGGCCAGCCTGGTCGTCGGTCGCGCCGTGACCGTGCTCGCGGGCATCGGCGCAACGGCGCTGGCGTCGCGGTACCTCGGCGTGCAGGGCTTCGGCACGATGACCCTGGCCATGGCCGTGGTCTCGCTGGCCGCGCTGTTCACCGACCTGGGCATGTCGACCATGGCCGCTCGGGAGATCGCCCGCTCCCCCGAGCGCGAGCGCGAGATCGTCGGCAACGTCAGGACCCTCGGGCTGGCGTTCGGCGCTGCGATGGCCCTGGTGCTGGTGGCCGTCGCGGAGGTGGCGTATCCGGGCGAACCCACGACCCGCAACGCGATCCTGATCCTGGGAGTGCAGCTGTTGAGCGCGCCGTTCGTCAGCGCTGCCCGGGCGCACTTCCAGGCGGCCCAACGGGGGCCCCTGATCGCCGTCGGGGACGTCGCACTGTCGCTGTCGGTGCTCGTGGCATCGCTGGTGTGCGTAGAGCTCGACCTGGGGTTCGAGGCCATGATCGCGGCCATGGCCAGCGGGTACCTGGCCCAGGCGCTGGTCATGACGGGCCTGATGGCCAGCGGCGCCCGCCGGGCGTGGACGGTGCGCCGCTCGGTGTGGCGGCACCTGCTGCTGATCTCGCTCCCGCTCGGAGCCACGTTCATCGTCAACTACCTGTACTTCCGGCTCGACCTCGTCCTGCTGTCGATCTTGAGCGGCGAGGAGGATGTGGCCGTCTACGGCCTGGCCTACCGGGTGCTCGAGGGGCTGATCGTCCTGCCCAGCTACTTCATGCTGGCGCTGTTCCCCGAGATCGCGCGGCTGACGGGGCAGCGCAAGCAGGTCGACGCGATCGTCGACGCGGCCCTGAGCGCGATGGGAGCGATCGGGCTGCCGCTGGTGGTGTTCTTCAGCGTGTTTGCCGACGACGTGATCCGGGTCATCGGCGGGCAGGGCTACGGCGACAGTGCCTGGGTGCTGCGGATCCTCATGCTGGCCCTGGCGGTGTCGTACCTGAGCGGCGTGTACGGGAACGCATTGCCGGCGCTGGGCCGCCAGAACCGCCTGTTCAAGTGGACGCTGGTGGTGCTGGCCGCGAACCTGGTGATCAACCTGTCGCTGATACCGCCGTTCGGCGTCATGGGCGCGGCGATCGCGGTGGTCCTGAGCGAGATGATCGGGTTCGCGGCCGTGCGCCGCCTGTACGGCGAGGTCGGGACAGCGCCGTGGCCCAAGGTCGACCCGCGCGCGCTCCTCGCCTGCGCGTTGCTGACGGCGGCGGTCGCACCCGCGCTCCTGCTTCCGAATAGCCTGGCCGGCTCGCTCCTGGCGGTGATCCTGGGCGCTGCGGTCGGAGTGCCCGTCTACATCGCGTCCCTGCTGGCCCTGGGGGGTGTGCCCGCCGCGATCATGAACAATCTGCCAGCCCGATTCAGGAGATCAGAACGCAACCCATGAGACTGTCCGCCGTCCTCGCCGTCCGCAACGAGGAGCCGATGATCGAGCGCGGGCTGCAGCTGCTCGGCTTCTGCGACGAGATCGTGGTGGTGGTGGACGCGCGGACCGACGACCGGACCGAGGAGATCGCCCGCCGCTACACCGACAACGTGTGGGTCGAGGAGTTCGAGGACTTCGCGGCCCACAAGAACTCCGCGAACGCCCGTGCGCAGGGGGACTGGTTGCTGCTCGTGGACGCCGACGAGCGTGTGACCCCGGGGCTGGGCGCCGACATCCAGGCCGCGCTGGACCGCGACCCGGGCGAGTGGGGCTTCGAGTTCGAGATCGTCAGCTTCTTCCTGGGCCAGCGCATGCGCTACGGGGGCTGGCAGCAGGACCACCTGCGGCTGGTCCGGCGCGAGCACGCCACCTGGGCGGGCGCGATCCACGAGCACCTGTCGGTCCCGCCGGAGCGGGTGGGCCGCCTGGACGGCGAGCTGTGGCACTTCTCGCACCGCTCGATCCAGGAGATGCTCGTCAAGACGGTTCGCTTCGGCGACGTGCAGTCGCGCGAGCTGTACGAGAACGGGGCGCCGCGGGTCACCGGCCGCACGCTGGCCAGGCAGCTGGCGCGGGAGTTCGCGTGGAGGATGGTCCGCCGGCGCGGCTACAAGGACGGAATGGCGGGGATCATCGAGTCGCTCTACCAGCCCTTCTCGCTCTTCTGCGTGCAGGCCATGCTGTGGCAGCGACAGCGGCGCGAGACGCTGTGGGAGACCTACCAGGGCCTTGAACGCCAGGCCGCTGAGCACCGATGAGCCGCTTCGTGGCCAACATCGACCTGGACGCGCTCGAGGTGCAGCCGGGGGACGGGGTCATCGATGTCGGGTGCGGCGACGGCGGCCTGGCCGAGCTGCTCACCGCCGCCGGGCTGCGCGTCACGGGCGTCGAGCCGGCCGCGTATCTGCGTCAGCGGTTCGCGCAGCGCTTCACGGATGACGGCGGTGGTCGCGTGGTCGACGGTGGGGTGGAAGCCCTGCCGTTCCAGGACTCCGAGGTCGGCGCGGCGGTGATCACCGAGGTGCTCGAGCACGTGGCGGATCCGGACGCTGCGATGGCCGAGCTCCATCGCGTCCTGCGGCCCGGGGCCGTGCTCTGCCTGTCGGTGCCGACGGGTCGCACCGAGGCGCTGTTCTGGCGTCTGCATCCGGGCTACGCCGCCAACGCGACCCACCTCCGGATCTTCACCCGCCCGGAGCTGCGGCGGCTGGCGGAGGCCAACGGCTTCACGGTCACGCGCTGGGACGGACGGAACTTCAGGCCTGCGGTGTCGTGGGTCTTCCACGCGCTGCTGCGGTCGCGATCGGACCACGCGGGCGTGATCGAGGAGCACCTCTGGATCGACCGCTTGCTCGACGGCGTCTGGCGCCTGCTCGACGTGGCCCGGCTCGGCGGCTTGGTGGACCGGTTCGGCAACCGCGTGTGGCCCAAGAGCTGGTACGTCTACTGTCGGCGCGCGTGAGCCGCGTCGGCATCTTCAACCCGTACGCCCACGGGCTCGGCGGCGGCGAGAAGTACCTCTACACGATCCTCGAGCAAGCCGTGCGCACTCCCGGCATGGAGGTCACGCTGTTCACGCCGGAGCGGCCCGACACCGAGCAGTGGAAGTCCCTGAACGTGAATGTCGAGCCGGAGCAGTTTCGCTGGCAGCGAGCCGGCCCGCTCAGCGTCACGCCCCGGACCCATGGGCTGGACCTGTTCCTGGCCGTGGCCAATCACTTCCCCCCGTTCTCGCTGGCGCGGCGCTCCGCGGTGATCGTGCAGTTCCCCTTCAGCGACCTGCGTGATCCCGGATCGCTGCCGCTCCTGGCCCCGCTGCGCGCGCGCGAACGACGGCGGCGACTGCGCTGCTACGACACCGTGCTGTGTTACTCGCGCTTCGTGCGCGACGCGATCACCGAGCGCCTGGGCATCGAGCAGCCGGTGGTGCTGGCGCCGCCGGTGGACACCACGGGGATCGTGCCCGGACACAAGGGCCGCAGCGTCATCGCCGTCGGGCGCTTCTTCCCGTCGCCTGACGGCAACAACAAGAAGCACGACCTCCTGATCGAGGCGTTCCGCGAACTCACCGGCGCGGGCGTCGAGGGATGGACGCTCCACCTGGCCGGGGGCTGCGCGCCGGACCCGGGGTCGCAGGCGCACCTGGAGCACCTGCGAGGCCTCGCCGAGGGGCTCGACATCCGGTTCCATCCGAACGTCGGCCCCGCGGAACTGGCCGACCTCTACGGGCAGGCGAGCCTGTTCTGGCATGCGGCCGGGCACGGCGAACAGCGGCCCGAGCGCTTCGAGCACTTCGGCATCACCACCGTCGAGGCCATGGCGTACGGATGCGTGCCGGTGGTGCCGGCGCTGGGCGGCCAGCTCGAGATAGTCCGGGACGGGCACAACGGACGGCTGTGGCGGTCCACCGCCGAGCTGGTCGAGATCAGCCGGGCGCTGATCGCCGACCCGAAGGCGCTGGGCACCCTCCGCGAGGCGGCCGTCCGCGACGCCCCGGGCTTCAGCCGCGAGCGGTTCACCGATCGCGTCCGAGAGCTGCTGCTCACGCCGCCCTAGACTGCCCCCCGTGTCCGACCTCCTGAGCGCCCCGCCGGGGCCACTGCGACCCATCCTTGCGCGTCCACGGGGGTTCCGGTTCGCACGGACCGGCTTTCGCGCCCTCCAGCGGGTCATGACCCCCGTGAGGCGGTCCTACTACGTCAACGGCGCGCACGCCAAGGCGATCGAGGCGCTACCGGCCGCACTCAAGGCGGTGGCCGGGCTGGATGACCCCTCGGCCGTGCGTTCCAGACGGCTGGAGATCGGTGGCGGCCCCCACGCCCAAGAGGGCTTCCTGCACGTGGACATCGACCCCGGGGCCCACCACCTGGAATGGGTCGCGCCGGCGTGGGACCTGCCCCTGCCCGACGCGTGGGCCACCGAGATCGTGGCGGTCCATGCCCTCGAGCACGTGGAGCCCGCCAAGCTGGTCCAGACGCTGCAGGAGTGGCGGCGCGTGCTCACGCGCGATGGCCGTGTGGAGGTGCACGTGCCCAACGGGCCGGCCCTCATGGAGGCGTTCGTGGCCAATCCTGTCGAGCGCAAGTGGCCGATCATGGGCTCGATCCTGGGCATGTACTGCTCGCCGGACGTCCGGGCTCCCGAGGGCCTGCACCTGCGCTCGGACCACCAGCTGATCTTCGACGCCCCGGTCCTGCAATGGGCGCTCGAGAGCGCCGGCTTCACGGCCGTCCGTGACCTGACCGCGGAGGTCGACGATCGCCACACCGAGCCCTGGCGCGAGCTCGTGCCCAGCTACTCGCTGATCGCGGAGGCGCGCAAGCCCTGATCGCCCAGCCAGCGGGCGGCGGCCTCCAGCCCGCCGGCCCTGTGGTCGACCGCCGGGACGACGTCCCCGCTGTCGCCGACCAGGATGCGTAGCGCTCCGATCGCTTCCGCGGCCTGCATGTCCGAGGCGCGGTCGCCCACCACCGCCGACCGGGACAGCTCGATGCCCCAGTCGCGTGCCGCCGCCTCGAACATGCCCGTGCCGGGCTTGCGGCAGTCACACCCGCCCTCGTGCGGGCAGTGGTAGACCGCGTCGATCCGGCCACCGGCCGCGGCCACCTCGTCGCGCATGCGGCGGTGGATCTCGGCCAGCACCGCCTCGCTCATCCTGCCCCGCGCGATTCCCCGCTGATTGGTCACCACGAGCACCGGCACCTCGAGCGCCGCCAGCAGGCGGAGCCCGTCGAGCGCGTCGGGCAGGAACACGAATTCCTCCCAGGAGGTCACGTAGTCGCCCTCGGCGGCCTTGCGGTTGATCACCCCGTCGCGGTCGAGGAAGACCGCGCTCAGATGTCTTGCTCGACCAGCTCGCACAGCACGTGGGCGATCGTGGTGTGGCATTCCTGGATGCGCGGGGTCTCTGCGGAAGGGGCGATGATCGACAGGTCGGCGCCGGCGCCGACGGGGCCGCCGTCACCGCCCGTCAGCGCGATCGTGGTCAGGCCGGCCGCCCGCGCCGCCTCGAGGCCCGCCACCACGTTGGCCGAGCGCCCGCTCGTGGACAGGCCCAGGGCCACGTCGCCGGGCCGCCCGAGCGCCTCGATCTGGCGGGCGAACACGTAGTCGTAGCCGTAGTCGTTGGCGATCGCCGTGACCGCCGACGCGTTGTCGGACAGCGAGACCGCCGCCAGGGCGCGCCGCTCCTCCAGGAAGCGGCCGACCAGCTCGGCGGCGATGTGGGTGGCGTCGGCTGCGCTGCCCCCGTTGCCGAACGCCAGCAGCGTGCCTCCGCGCGTGAGCGCTGCGCTGACGGCGGCGGCGGCATCCACGACCGCCTGCAACAGCGCCGGCTCGAGCAGCGCCTCCTGGACGGCCAGGCTCTCGCGCACGCGGCGCTCGGCCAGCGCCAGCGGGGATTCAGACGTCATCGGCCCGCCACGTGCGAAGGCCGTCGGGCTCGAAGGCGAACTCGTCGACCGAGGCGCCGAGCTCGATCATCCGGTTCGCCACCTGGTGCTTGCGGTCGTGGCGGCAGTAGAACAGCATGTAGCCGCCTCCACCGGCGCCCGTGACCTTCCCGCCGATCGCACCGTGCTTCTTGCCTTCGGTGTACAGCTCGTCGATGTGGGGGTTGCTGATCCTGGACGACATGCGCTTCTTGGCCGCCCACGCGGTGTCCAGCAACTCGCCGAAGTCCTGAAGACGGCGCTGCAGCAGGGCGTTCTTCATCTCCAGCGCGAGCTCCTTCTGGGCCCGCAGCCCCGCAACGGCCTCGTCGTTGTGGTCCTCGAAGCGGGCCGTCTGGTCCTCGATGATGTGGTCGCCCTGGCGCGTCGTTCCCGTGTAACACAGCAGCAGGTTGTGCTCGAGCTCCAGCATCGTGTCCTGGGGCACCCGCAGCGGGTTGACCACCACACGCTCGCCCGACAACTCGAGGAAGTTGAAGCCGCCGAAGGCGGCTGCGTACTGGTCCTGGCGCCCGCCCTTGATGCCCAGCTGCTCGCGCTCGATCGAGTGGGCCATCTCCGCCAGCTCGTAGTCGGTCAGGGGCAGGTTGGCCTTCTCCGCCAGCGCCCCGATCAGCGCGACCATCATCGCCGACGACGAACCCAGCCCGGACCCGGGCGGGGCGTTGGAGTGAAGCACCAGATCGAACCCGCGCGAGTCCGGTCCCACGAAGCTGCGGATGGCGGCCTTGGCCAGGTCCAGCTTGCCGTCGAACACCATCGGATCGTCGGTGCCGAACTGGGTCTGCACGCCGTAATCGTGCGAGTGGATGGTGATGCTGTCGTCGTCGCGGGGGCGGAGCGTGCCGTACGCGTAGCGATTGATGGCGGCGTTGAGCACGAGACCTCCCTCGCGCTCCGGAAACGGGGGTACGTCGGTCCCGCCGCCCGCGAATGAGATCCGCAGAGGAGCCTTGGCGCGGATGAGCATCGAGCGCAGCAGCCTAGATGATTGATCCCGAATTGCTGCGCATCAATTCGGAATCAACCATCTAGCCGCAGCACTTCGGGGATGCTGCTTCGATACCGCCCAATGGCGCTCGACCTGCAAGAGCTGCGTGCCCGCGTACCGGCGATTCGGGGGGCACTCCTGCGACCGCTCGTGCGCTTCCGGGAGATGCAGTTCCCGACCTTCTCGCCGGAGCTGCACACCTCGATCACGCGTTCGGACGACTACTTCCGCTACGCCACCCTCGGGCTCGCGGTGCAGCGGATCGTGGACGAGGGCATACCCGGAGCCTTCGCCGAGGTCGGCGTGTGGCGGGGCGAGACCAGCGTCTTCCTGGCCCGCGCGGCGCCCGCGCGCCGGCTGTACCTGTTCGACACGTTCGAGGGCTTCCCGCAGGCTGACCTGGACAGCGGGAACGCCGACGACCGCTTCCAGGACACCAGCCAGAGCGCCGTACGGGCGCGGCTGCCGCCGGGGGCCGACGTGGTCATGCGGCCGGGGTACGTGCCCGACACGCTCGCCGGCCTGGAGAGCGAGGCATTCGCTTTCGTGCTGCTCGATCTCGACCTGATGCCGCCGACCGTGGCGTCGCTCGAGTTCTTCTACCCGCGGATCGCTCCGGGTGGCTACCTCGTGATCCACGACTACAACAACCCCGAGTCCGACTGGGCGTGCAAGCGGGCCTTCGATGCCTTCTTGGCCGACAAGCCGGAGCTGGTGGTCGAGCTGGGCGACGTGTGGGGATCGGCGCTGATCCGCCGCCTCGGTTGAGCATGCGGATCCTGCACCTGACGCCAGAGCTCCCCTATGAGCCGGGAGGGGGAGGAGGCGCCACGCGCGAGTTCTTCCTGTGCCAGCGCCTGGCGCAGCTGGGCCACGAGGTGCTCAACGTGTCGCCGGTCGCCGCGGAAGACAGGGCGAGCGCGGACGCTCTGCGTGCCGTGGGCGTGCGCAACTGGGTCGCGCCGCGGCCGGCGTCGCCCCTGGTGGAGACGGCTCGCGCGACGCTGGCCGACCCGTCGGTGCTCGGGGCGGCCGTGACGCGGCCGGTGCGGGCGCTCGAGATGCGCGTCTTCTGGGCCCGGATCCGCGAGCTGGTGCTGCGGGCGGTCGACGACTTCCGGCCCGACGTGGTGATCGTGGGCCACGACATGGCCCTGGCCTGGGTGGACGACCTGCCGTACGACCTTCCGGCGGTGCTGACCTGCCACAACCTCACGTGGCGCTGGTACGAGTCGCGCGCCCGCCATGCCTCGCCTGCCCGCGCGGCCCTCTTCCGGGCCGAGGCCGCGCGCTATCGCCGCCACGTGCTGTCGCGGCTCGGGCGCTACGACACCGCGGTCGCGGTGTCCACGCTCGAGGCGCAGGAGCTGGAGGACATCGGCCTGTCGCGGGTGGCCCTGATCCCGACCGGGGTCGACACCGGCCTGCTGGTACCGGCGCCCGAGCAGGACGGCCCGCCCCGGGTGGTGTTCACGGGGACGATGAACTACCTGCCCAACTACGAGGGCATCGCCTGGTTCGCCCGCGAGGTCTGGCCGCTCGTGCGCGAGCGGCGGCCCGATGCGGTGCTCGACGTGGTGGGCAAGGGGCCGCCCGATGACATCGTCGCGCTGGGGGGGAGCAACGGCATCACCGTTCACGGCTTCGTCGATTCGATGGCTCCCTACTTCGCTGCGGCTCATGTGGTGGTGGTGCCGATCAGGGCGGGCGCCGGCATCAGGGTCAAGATCATCGAGGCCATGTCGGCCGGGCGGGCGGTGGTCTCCACATCGCTCGGCTGCGAGGGGCTGGCAGGCCTCGAGCCCGGGCGGCACCTGCTCGTGGAGGACGAGCCGGCCCGGTTCGCGCAGCAGACCGTGCGCCTGCTCGACGATCCGGAGACCCGCCGGCGGATCGCCTCCGACGCCCGCGAGCTGGCGGTGGAGCGCTACGACTGGCAGTCGCTCGGCGACCAGCTCGAGGCCGTTCTCGCGGCAGCCGTGGATCGGGGCCGATGCACGTCGGGCTGAACCTGATGTTCCTGGTCCCGGGCGAGACCGGGGGCATGGAGACCTACGCCAGGGAGCTGCTGCCGCGGCTGGCGCGGGAGCCTGGCCTGCGCCTGACGGCTTTCGTCAACCGGGAGACAGCGGACGTCGATGGGCCCTGGGCCGGACCGATCGTCAGCAGGGTCGTTCCCGTCCACGCCCGCAACCGGATCGAGTGGGTGCGCGGCGAGCAGCAGTACCTGCCGCGCCTGGCGGCCGCGACGGGCTGCGACCTGATCCACTCGCTGGGATCGACCGCCCCTCTCTACGGGCGCGTTCCGCGCATCACGACGATCCATGACCTCAACTACGCCAAGGTCCCGGATGCGCACTTCGGGATCCGCGGGTTGGGCATGCGCGTGCTCGTCCCCGCCAGCGCGCGCCGGTCCCGGCGGATCGTCGTCGACGCCGCCTCCACCCGCGACGACCTGATCCAGACCCTCGGCGTCGCCTCGGCAAAGGTCGACGTGGTGCCGCTGGGCATCGGGCAGGCCCCGCCGCCTGATCCAGAGGCCGCCGAGCGCGCTCGCCGGCGCTACGACCTGGGCGACGACCAGGTTGTCCTGAGCGTGTCGGCCAAGCGGCCCCACAAGAACCTGGCCCGCCTGCTCGAAGCGGTGGCGAGCCTTCCGCGCGAGCGCCGGCCGCGCGTGGTGCTCCCGGGCTACCCGACGCCCTACGAGGGCGAGCTGCGCGCGCTGGCGTCGAGCCTGGGGGTGGCCGACCGCGTGGTTTGGCCGGCATGGGTCTCGGATGCCGAGCTCGAGGACCTCTACGCGGCAGCCACCTGCCTGGTGTTCCCGTCGCTGTACGAGGGCTTCGGCCTCCCGGTGCTGGAGGCCATGGCCCGGGGGGTGCCCGTCGCCACGTCCGGCCGGGCGTCGCTGGCCGAGGTCGCCGGCGACGCCGCCCTGCTGTTCGAGCCCGAGGACGTGGGTTCGATCGCAGCTGCGATCACGCGGCTGCTCGACGATGCCGGCGAGCGGGAACGCCTGGCGCGGGCGGGCCGCGACCAAGCGGCCAGGTTCACGTGGGAGCAGACCGCCGGCGCGACCGTGCAGGCCTATCGCCGGACGCTCGGGGTCTAGGCGCCGGCGCGACGGAAGCGATGCACCAGGAACGCGCCGTGGCGCGGATCCACTCGCGCGGCCAGCCGCGCAGCGCGCGGCGGTAGCGGGTAGTAGCCCGCGGCCCACTGCAGGTCGGCGACCAGCCCGTGGTGCTCGCCCAGCTCAGCCAGCGCGCGACCGGTGAACACGCGCTGATGGGTCTGCCCGGGCATCTCGCCCATGCCCGTCGGGCCGGGCGCGAAGTTCAGCGGGTTGCCCAGGTAGACGCTGTCAGACACGTGGCTGGGGAACGGCTGCCAGCCCATGATCAGGGACACGATGTTGTGCCAGCTCGCGAGGTTGTTGGTGGACACCACGGCGTAGCCGTCGGGCTTGAGCACGCGAGCGATCTCGGCCATGAAATGGTCGGTGCCCGGCAGGTGCTCGATCACCTGGTTCGAGTGCACCACGTCCACGCTCGCGGTGTCCAGGGGCAGCACCTCGGCCAGGTCCGCAACCCTGACCTCGACCCCGGCCGCCTTCGCCCGGTCGGCGATCGAATCCACGAACTCCAGGCCCACCACCCGTTCCACGCCGGCGGCACGACCGACCTCCGCGGTGAACAGCCCGTCGCCGCATCCGAGGTCCACGAGCAGGCCACCTGGGCGCGGCGACAGCGCACGCAGGATCGCCCCCCGGTTCTCCTCCTCGGTCTCGCGAAAGTTTCGTTCGAGGTACCCCAAGGGACGCCGAACCCTACTTCTCGTACATCGCCAGCACGCGAGCGAGCGAAGCCTGGAGCGACAGCCGCTCGGCATGCTCTGCGAACCACTCGCACGTGCGCTCTCGGAGCGCCTGCCCCTGGCGCTCGACCTCGACTATCGCCGCGGCCAGATCCTGGGGCGAGGCGGAGGCTGCGATCACGCCGTTCTGGCCCGAGTCCACCAGCTCCACCGCGGCGTTGTCGGGAGCCTCCACGACCACGGTCGGGGTTCCGGCGGCGGACGCCTCGACCACGACCAGCCCGTAGCCCTCGCGCTCCGAGGGGAGCACCATGCACAGCGCCTCGCGCAGCGACGTGGCCACGACGCCGGCGTCAACGAATCCGGGGGCCGTGACGACGCCCTCGAGGCCTTCGGCGGCGATCGCCGCCAGCACCGACTCGCGTTCCGGCCCGTCGCCGAGGATGCGAGCGGTCAGCTCGGGCAACTCGCGCCGGGCCTCGGCGATCGCGGGCACGATCGCCTGCGCCCGCTTCTCGCGAATGTGGCGTCCGGCGAACACCACGAACGGTTCGGCCGGCCGCGGCTCGGGAGGCGTGAGGTCACCGGCGTACTCGCCTTCCAGGACGGTGACCTGTCCGCGCAGGCCCTCCGCCTTCAGCCGGTCCCGATGCAGTCGCGAAAAGCAGAACGCGCGCTGGGGTATGCGGGCGCACAGGCGCTGGACCAGCAGGCCGACGGCGCCGCCGATGCGCCCCAGGTACTCGCGCCAGTAGTCCCTGCTCCACACCTCGTGCCAGTCCACGACGATGCGGTAGCCGCGCCGCGGCCGCACGAGGCCCGCGGCCAGCAGCGAGAAATATGGGAACGAGGCGGTGTGCACCACGTCGTAGGCGCGCCGGTGGCGGAGCAGGTGCCAGAGCACTCCGGCGCCGAAGACCAGTGGCGGGAGGATCCGCCGGCGACCCTCTACGTACAGGGCCATGCGGGGCCCCACGGCCTTGACGGTCACACCCGAATACGAGGCGTCCACGCCGTCGTCCCACTGGCGCAGAGTCAGGTAGGTGACCTCGTGTCCAGCCGCCGCCAGCGCCGCTCCCAGATTCCGGTACCAGCGCTCGGCACCGCCCACCGTATGTGGATAGAGGCAGTCGTAAACGAGGCACACTTTCACCGCGGGGAGACTGTCAGACCGTCCGCTAGGATCGCCCGTCGTGTCAGTGATGAGGCGACCCGGCGTCGCTGTGGCGTGCGTCGGAGTGCTCATCGTCGCGGGGCTGTGTGCGGCGATGTCCGTGTCCAAGCAGAGGCCTGCCGGCAGCAACACATACGTGAAGGTCTCCGGGCGGGAGGTGTTCCTCGCCGCTCGCCAGCAGCGGTGTACCAGGGCCCCCGTGCCACGGCAGGCCTCGTCGGTGCGCCTGTACGCGCGCGCCCTCCGCGGTAGTGGTCCGCTAGAGGTGACCATCAGCAGATCGGGCAGGCAGATCGCGGCCGGCAGCGCCAAGATCCCGGTGGGCGCGGGGCCCTTGGACGTCGGGCTCGATCGGACGTTGCCTGTCGACTACGAGACGTCGCGTATCTGCCTGCGCAATCGCGGCGAGCGGCCCCTGGCGCTCGGCGGGAACCTGACTCCTCCGGCAGGCGGGGCCAATGTCTTCGGCGAGACCTTCAAGGACGACGCGCGCACCGACTACCTGCGCAGCGGACGCGAGTCGGGCTGGGCCATCGCTTCCGAGGCGGCCCGCCGGTTCGGGCTCCAGAAGGCCTTCGTGTCCGGCTCGGCCCTGCTCTGGGCGGTCGCGCTGTTCGTGCTTCTGGTGTGCGTCGCGGGGGCGGCGATCCTTCTCCGCGAGCTGCCGGACAGGCCGGCACCGTGAGGGCGCGCCTGGGCCGGGTGCCGCGCGCCGCCTGGCTGTGCACGGCGGTGGCGATCGCCAACGCGCTGGTGTGGGCGGTGATCACCCCGGCGTTCTGGGTGCCCGACGAGGTGGCATCGACCGGCTACGTGCAGGAGATCGGGGAGACCGGCCGCCTCCCGGCAAAGGGCCAGCCGGGACTCCTCTCCCGGGAGCAGGTGGTGGCCGTCAGCAGGCAGCCATTCGCGATCGAGGGCAAGCCCTCGTGGAACGCCCCCTACGCCGCGGAGACCGAGCGACTGCTGGAGAGCGGCCGGTTCAAGCGCTACGCCAAGGGCCAGTCCCAGTACCTGTCCAGCTACAGCCCTCTGTACTACGCCACCGAGGCCATCCCGTACCGGATCGCACGCGGCGCGAGCATCATCGATCGGCTCCTGCTCATGCGCGCTCTCTCCACTCTCTTGGCCGGCATGACGGTGCTGTTCACCTTCCTCTTCCTGCGCGAGTTGATCCCGCGGACGCCGTGGACGTGGACGGTCGGTGCATTGGCATTGGCGTTCCAGCCGATGCTCGGGTTCCTGGGCGGGGGCGTGAGCAACGACAACCTGCTGTTCACGTGCGCGGCCGCGCTCTTCTTCGGGCTGGCCAGAGCGTTCCGGCGAGGTCTCGACGTGCCATCGGCCTTGCTCATCGGGCTCGCGGGAGGGTTGGGAGCAGCCGCGAAGCCGACCATGTTCGGGCTCTTCCCCGGGGTGGTCCTGGGCCTGATGTTCCTGCTGCTGCGCCGTTCGCCCGGCGAACGGCGCGCGGGTGTCCGGCCCGCGCTGCTGACCCTGGTGTTGATGATCGTGCCGTACGCGCTGTGGACGGTGATCTCGGCTCAGGCGGGGAGCTCTGCGGGCTCGGCGGTGTCGACGTCCACCGCCAGCGGCGTCAGCAGCATGGCCGGCAGGTTGTCCTACATCTGGCAGGCCATGTTCCCGCGGCTGCCGTTCATGGAGGACCAGATTCCCCACTACGTCCCCTGGGAGATCTACTTCAAGGGCTTCGTCGGGCGTTTCGGCTGGTTCGAGTACGGCTTCGCGCCGGCGTGGTACTGGGTCGCCCTCGCCATCCTGGTCCCGATCCTGGTGGCGGCGGCGGTCGGGGCTGCGCGGGCCATCCGTGTGGATCGCCGGCGGGCCGGCGAACTGGTCACCTACCTGGCGATGGGGCTGGGGGCGGTGCTGCTGGTCGAGGTGGTGTCCTACAACTACCACGCCATCTACAAGACGGTGCACTTCGAGCAGGGCCGCTACCTCTTCACGTTGCTCCCGCTCTTCGCGGCACTGGTGGCCGTCGCAGCCAAGGGTGTAGGCCGGTGGGGCCCGGCGCTCGGTGCCGCCATGGTCACGCTCGCAATGGGCTGGTCGGTCTTCTCGCAGCTCCTCACGATCGCGCGCTTCTACACCTGAACCTCGGCGCGGGTGCCGGACGCGTCCGCCTGGCTCCGCTAGGATCCCGCCCTGGCGTGCGCTACTTCAGGGGTCTTCGCGCGTTATCTGGAGCGCACCCGCCAGCACTTTGAGCGGACCCGCACGCACCCGTGAGCCTATGAGTACCGCAGAGATGACCGATACCGGCCTCCCTGGGGGAGGCGTCGCAGCCGACGCATTGCTCGTGTCGGTGGTGATTCCGTGCCTGAACGAGGCCGAGACGATCGAGGCCTGTGTTCTGAAGGCACGGAAGGCGATGGATGACGCGGGGATCGCAGGCGAGGTCGTGGTCGCGGACAACGGGTCCGACGACGGCAGTCCCGAGCTCGCCGCCGAGGCCGGCGCGCGCGTGATCCATGAGCCCCGGCGCGGATACGGCAGCGCGTACCTGGCCGGCTTCGGAACTGCACTCGGCCGCTACGTGGTCATGGCAGACGCCGATCTGACGTACGACTTCGAGGAGATCCCGAAGTTCATCGAGCCGCTCGAGGACGGCGCCGACTTCGTGATCGGCAACCGGATGAACAACATCCATCCGGGCGCGATGCCGTGGCTGCACCGGTACATCGGCAACCCGCTGCTGAGCGGGATCCTCAACGTCTTCTTCCGCACCGGCGTCCGGGACGCCCACTGCGGCATGCGCGCGTTCCGGCGCGACCTGTTGCCCCAGCTCGACCTCCGGACGACCGGGATGGAGTTTGCCTCCGAGATGGTCATCCGGGCCGCGAAGGAGAACCTCGACATCCGGCAGCGGCCGATCGAGTACCACCCGCGCGGCGGTGAGTCGAAGCTCTCCAGCTTCCGTGACGGTTGGCGGCACCTGCGCTTCCTGCTGGTCCACAGCCCGACGTACCTGTTCGTGATTCCCGGTGCCGCGATGGCCCTGATCGGCGCGCTGGTCTCCCTGACCGTGCTCAGCCAGGTCGACGTCCTCGGCCGCGAATGGGACATCCACACGATGATCGCCGGGATCCTGCTGGCGGTCGTCGGCACACAGATCCTCGGCCTCGGGCTGTGCGCCCACGCGTACGGCACGTACTTCATGGGTGAGAAGGACCCGTGGTTCGATTGGGCCCGAGCCCGCTTCCGGCTGGACCATGGGCTGCTTCTCGGGGGTGGAATCCTCTTTGTCGGGGCTGCCTTTGGCGTCGGCATCATCGTCACCTGGGCAAACCGCGGATTCGGTGAGCTGGCGGAGACGCGTCTGGCCATCATGGCCGCCGCGCTCGTGATCGTGGGCCTCCAAGTCGTCTTTTCCTCGTTCCTGCTCTCGATCCTGGGCCTGCGTCGCAGGGGATAGCGGACCGGCTCCAGCAACGCCGGTCCTACGCCGACTTCATCCGGCACGTCGAGCCGGAGTGCTTCGCCGCCGCCAGCGTCAGACGCTTCGCCGCTCCGCCTGAGCTGCTCGATGCCGCCGGGCCGGCCCCGGCCGTCCGCGTCGTAGGCGCCGCTGACGGCGACGGCGCGCGTCAGGCGATCGGTACGCAGACACTCCCCCCGGGGCAGGATGGGGCGGAATGGACGGTCGTCGTCGATGCCGGCCACTCGCTTCACCGTGACGCCGTCAGGCAGTTCGCGCGTGCCATCGCCGCTGCCGGCGATGCCTCGGTGATCACGTGCGACCACGACCGGATGAGCCGGCGCGGCAGGCGGCGCGCTCCATCGCTGCGGCCCGGCCCGTCCCCCGACCTGCTGGCTTCGACGGCCCTGCCCAGCCCGGTCACGGCCGTGCGATCCGCCCAGCTCTCGGGGATCGATACGGGTGCGGCCGGTTGGCGCAATGCGTTGCTGCAAAGTACGAGCGGGCCGGCGGCGCAGGGACACGCACACCTCCCGCTGATCCTCGGGCACGCGAAGGCAGGAACGCCCGGATCGATGGCCGACCAGTACTCACCACCCCCGCCGCCGGCGCTGTCCGCCGAGCCCTCGGTCGAGGCGATCGTGTGCCTGCGCGACGAGCCGGCGCTCGTGGAGCGCTGCGTGCGCTCGCTGATCGCAGTGACCGCGTACGAGCGCCTCCGGGTGCGGCTGGTGGACAACGCCAGCGAGCTGCCCGAGACGGGGGAGCTGCTGGACCGGCTGGCCACCGACGCCCGGGTCACGGTCGACCGGGACACGCGCCCGTTTAACTTCTCGGCCCTGAACGACGCGGCGGCGCAGCGCTCGGAGGCGGATGTCCTGGTCTTCCTCAACAACGACACCGAGGTGGTTGACCCCGAGTGGCTGCGGGTGCTGCTGGCCCAGGCGCTTCGGCCCGAGGTGGGTGCCGTGGCACCGCTGCTGACCTACCCGGACGGCCGCGTGCAGCACGCGGGCGTGGCGCTGGGACTGCATGGCTGGGCGGGCCACCCGTTCGCCGGGCTGCAGCCCGATGAGCAGACGCCGTTCGGCTCCGCCACCGACGGCACCCGCAACTGGCTCGCCGTGACGGCGGCGTGCATGGTGGTGGAGCGGCGCAAGTACACGCACGTGGGTGGCTTCGACCAGGGCTTCCAGGTGGGTGGCGGCGACGTGGACCTGTGCCTGCGGCTGACCGCGGCGGGGTACCGGTCGCTGTGCGTGCCGGCCACGACCGTGATCCACGACGAGTCGGCCACGCGCGACCCCGCGAAGATCCCTCCGGGGGACTTCGACGCGTCACGGCGCAGCTACGGTGCCTTCCGCACCGTGGGCGATCCCTTCTACCACCCGGCGCTGACGCTCCAGGACACCACGTGCCGGCTCCGCGCGCCGGGCGAGCCGGACCCTCCGCAATGAGCAAGCGCGGCCGCTACATCCGCCACGTCCTGCGCCAGGGGCCCACGGAAGCGGGGTACGCGTTCTTCCGCGCCCGGCGCCGGCGCCGCAACCTGGCCGACGACGACCACCTGCTGGCGTCCGACCGCCTGGTCATGTCGCCCGACTTCGCCGTAGAGGCCGACGACATCGAGGCCAACGCCCGCGCGATCGAGGCCCAGCTGGCGGCCGGCCCGCGCGAGATCCGCACGGTCCGCTGGCTCGTGCCCGGCTTCTACCTGGTGTGGGGCGGTGGCGTGCTGACGCTGCTGCGCTTCGCCGACCACCTGACCCGCGAACACGGCGTCAGCCACGCGTTCACCGTCTTCGACAATGCCGACCCCGCGGTGGTCGGGCGCGTGCGGCGCGGGATCGCGGAGGCGTTCCCGGCGCTGGCCGGCTCGGTGGTCGAGGGGCCTGAGGCATCGCTGGGGCCGGCCGATGCGGCCATCGCGACGGCGTGGGAGGGCGCCTGGCGCCTGGTGCGGGACCGCGACGTCGAGACGAAGTTCATGTTCGTTCAGGACTGGGAGCCCGACTTCTATTCCGCCGGCTCGGCTTCGGCCATGCTCGAGGAGGCGGCCCGGCAGGGGATCCCCGCCCTGGTGAACAGCCCGGGCCTGGCGGACTCGTATCGCGCGCTGGGCTGCCCGGCGGTGTCGTTCACCCCCGCTGTCGACACCCAGCGCTTCCGGCCACCGCCGAAGCGGCCCTCGGGACCGGTGCGGATCGTGTTCTACGGGCGGCCGATGACTCCGCGGAACGCCTTCGGGCTGGGCCTCGAGGCGCTGAGGCGAGTCAAGCGCCGACACGGCGACGCCGTGGAGATCGTGTGCGCGGGCGAGGACTGGACCCCCGGCCAGTACGGCATGGCCGGCGTGCTCGAGAACGTCGGGCAGCTGGGGGACCTCGACCAGGTGGCCGAGCTGTACCGCTCCTGCCACATCGGGCTCGTGTTCATGCTCACGCGCCACCCCTCGTACCAGCCGCTCGAGTTCATGGCCTCGGGCGCGGTCACCGTGACCAACGTCAACCCCCACACGGGGTGGCTGCTCGAGCACGACCGCAACGCCCTGCTCAGCCCTCCCGTTCCGGCGCTGGTGGCCGGTCAGATCAGCCGGCTGATCGAGGATCCCGCGCTACGCGACCGCCTGGCGGCAGCGGGTCGCACGACCGTCGAAGCGCTGGAGTGGGAGCCCGGGTTCGAGCGCCTGTGGCAGGCGATGACTGGACGCGCGCCGTTCGATCCGCCTACAGGCGCTCCGCGATCAGCGGCGCCTCGCGGTTGAACACCCACGCGCCGAGCACGCAGGTGCCGATCCCGATGCCGATCGGCATCAGGATCCACGCGCCGCCCCCACACGCGGCCACGGCACCGGGGGCGTTGCTGTCGATCATCCAGACGCGGGTCTGTTCGAGCACGTCGGCGATCGGGTTCAGGCGCATCATCCATTCGCGCCAAGGCTCGGGCACCTTGTCGATCGCGTAGAGAACCGGCGAGCCGTAGAAGAGGATCGTCGACATGACGGCCCAGATCGGGCCGATGTCGCGGAAGCGCACGTACAGCGCGGACAGCAGCATCGAGACGCAGAAGGTGAGCACGGCCAGTGGCAGGACGGTCACGGGCAGGAGCAGCCACGACAGGCGCGGCGCCAGCCCGTACCCCAGCAGGAAGATGAACACGGCCACGAGGCTGATGGCCAGGTTCAGCAACCCCGACAACACTCGGGCCAGCGGGATCACCAGCCGCGGGAACTGCATCTTGCGGACCAGCGACTCCCGCTCGACCACGGCGGTCACGGCCCGGGTGGTCGCGTCGCTGAAGAAGTTGAACAGGACGATGTTCATCAGCAGGAGCACGGGGTAGTTCGGGATGTCGCCGCCGAAGTCGACCACCTGGCTGAAGACCACGTACAGCACGCCGAAGAGCATCAGCGGCCGGGCCAGCGACCACACGTAGCCCAGCACCGAGCCGAAGTAGGTCAGCCGGTACTCGGTCAGGCCGATGATCCAGGCCAGGTTGGCCATGCGGCGCAGGTCGCCACCGAGCGCGGACGGTCCCTGGATCAGTGCGGCGGGCGAGCTCATCCGGCCGCCTGTGGGGATCGGCCGGGGGCCGGCAGCCGCTCCAGCTCGAGCGTGTGCGGCAGCTCGACCAGCCCGTACTGGTGGCGGGTGCCATAGACCATGAAGCTGGCCGCCCGCCAGGAGAACGCGGCCACGCGCTGTTCGCCTTCGTGCACTCCGCAGTCCACGAAGTAGCGGCCCGGCTGGAGCGGGTTCTCCACATCCAGGCGCAGTTCCACCTGGGTGCCCGCGTCCAGCGGCGCCTCGGTCCCGCTGACCGCCCTGGTCGTGGTCCCGAACACGATGGTGCCGTCCTCGCGGTGGATCGTCACGCCCACCTCGGGATCCTCGATCGGCTCGCGGATGTCGATCAGCGCGCGAATCCGGATCGGCTGCTGCTGCTCGACGGCCCGGCTGTCGGCGCCGCCGGCGTCCTCGAGCCAGACGCGAGCGATCCGTGCCTGGCGCGCCGTGTCGTCCGGGCTGGCCGGCTTCTCGCCGGCTTCGCCGCCCGCGAAGTTCAGGTCCAGGTAACGCCGCGCCACCTCGCCCGGGTCGCCGATCGCCTCGATGCGGGAGTCGTGGATCAGCATGGCCCGATGGCAGAAGCGCTGGATCATGTCCATGTCGTGCGTGACCAGCACGATCGTCTTGCCGCGCTCGCGCAACTCGCGGAAGGTGTCGAAGCACTTCTGCTGGAACGCGGCGTCGCCAACCGCCAGGACCTCGTCGATCAGAAGCACCTCCGACTCGGCCTGCACCATCAGCGCGAACGCCAGCCGCACCTGCATCCCCGAGGAGTAGTTCTTGAGCTTGAGGTCCAGCGCGTGGCCCAGTTCGGCGAACTCGATCACCGCGTCGAAGCAGCGCCGAGCTTCGCGCGGGGTCATGCCCATCATCACGCCGTTCACGACCACGTTGTCCAGCGCGGTCATCTCCATGTTGAAGCCCACGCCGAGCTCGATGAAGGGCACCACCCGCCCGTCGATACGGATCTCGCCGGAGTCGATGCCGTAGATGCCCGCCATGCACTTGAGCAGCGTGCTCTTGCCCGACCCGTTGCGCCCGACGATGCCGAAGAACTCACCCTCCTCGATCTCGAACGAGATGTCCCTCAGCGCCACCAGCTCTTCGTGGGGGGTGCGCCGGAACGGGTGCAGCGCCCGTTCCTTGACGGTCATCAGGTGCTGGTGCGGGACCAGGAAGGTCTTGTCGACCCCCGCTACCTGCACGGCGGCCCTGCGTTCGTCCATCCGGGACAGGGTACGCGCTATCCGTACCGGCGCAGCAGCGCGTATCCGGCCCTCAGGGGGCCGGCCAGGCGGCTGCGCTTAGCACGTTCACGAAGGGCGGCCTTGGTGCGGTCGGCGGCTCCGCGCGCCCCGGCCGCGGGGACCGGCAGGACCGACAGCCCGCACTCGACGTGCACGGTGTGTACCTCGGGGCCGGCCAGCTTGCGCAGGTCGATGATGATGTGCGGGTCGTTGCCCTTGACCCGGTACGTGCCCGGCCCGATCGCCCGCATGCCGCGCATCGTCAGCCCGTCGATCGCCTTGGGCGTCGAGTAGTCCAGCACAAGCGTTTCGTCGGCCGCGCTGCGCAGGCACTGCAAACGAACCCAGTCCAACCGCACCACGCACGGGCGTTTGGCCGGGTCGATCCGGACGCGCCGGATCACGTCTCCGACAAGGGTGCCCGAGGCGTAGGTCAGGCCGAGGCGGTTTCGCCGTCCCGGCACCGACGTCATGCCCTGGTGGCGGAAGCCCCATCCGCGGTCGCAGTAGAGCTCGATGTCGCCGCTCTCCAGAGGAGAGGAGAACGCGTCGCCGGACACCACGCCCGCGTTCATCGCCTCGACCGAGCGCATCAGGGTTTCGTCGTGCAGGGCGGCCAGCCCGAACGGCCAGTAGATGTCCGCCATCGAGCTCTCCATCAGGACCTCGGGCAGCAGGTAGCCCACCGCCCTCAGTGATGTCGGCGCCACCAGCGGCTCCAGGGCCAGCGAGCCGAAGTTCTCGTCGTGCAGCCAGCCCGCGAACAGCGCGGCCTCGTCGGCAGTGGGCGCCGTGAACGCGCGCACGATGATCGACCGCAGCCGGTCCTGGCCGTACTCGTAGAGCGGGACCAGGTCGTCGGGCACCGTGGTGCGGTAGCGCACCCACTCGCGCTGGAAGCACGCGATCCCCTTCTGGACCGCTTCGCGCTGCGACGCCTGGATGTGCAGCGGCTCGGCGTCGTCGAGCACGGGCTCGAGCTGCTCGTCCATGTCGATCTGCGACCCGTGGTCGGGCATGAAGATCTGCTCGATCAGCTCCGGGCTGCGCATGAATGCCGACACCGTGCGCGCGGGGTGGCCGGCGCTGGCCAGGTAGCCGTGCGCATCCGTGCCGTCGAGCATCCGGGCCGCGGCGCGGTCGGTGGTCATCAGGTACAGCCCGGTGGTGGAGAGGTCCGAGCCGGCTTCTGCGAGCAGCCGGTCCAGCAGCGTCTGGATGGTGGCCCCCCAGCCCAGATCCACCAGCACCAGGCGGTCCTCGCCGGGCGGGCGCAGTCGCTCGATGTAACGCATCAGCCGGCCGCGCAGCGTCGTGCTCGAGGCCACGATGCGCCCGCGCAACTCGGCGTCGGCGGCGATCGAGTCCACCAGGCGGCGGGCCAGATGGGGCTCGCCCAGCCGCGCATCGGGCGTGTCGGCGAAGCCCGCGACCTCCTCGGGCTGGATGCCCAGTGTGCGGCAGAACTCGCGCACGGTCGGCATCCGCCGCCGCTGGAACAGAGCATCCAGCTCCTCCGCCGAGCCGTTCACGATCGAGGCCCGGGCGCACACCTGGCGCGACAGCCAGATCGGCTCGGCCGTGACCGGGGAGCTCGCGCCGGGCGCCGCGGAGTTGATCAGGCGACCGAGCAGGGCACCCTCGCGCATCATGCAGAAGACCTTGCTGACGCCCGCTTCGGCGGCGCGCTCGTGCACCCACTCGGTGAAACCCGCCATGGGCGGTCCCAGGGCCGCGGCCCCGAAGCGCCAGAAGGGGTCCAGCTCGGCCGGTTGGCCAAGGCCCTCGGTTCTGTGCAGGACCTTGGAGCGCAGGGCGGTCAGCCCGTAGTCGCCGTGGTAGGGGCTCAGGGGCGCTCCGGCGTGCAGGTCCTCGTGGGCCAGCTGGCGACCCAGGTCGGCGGGACGGCGCTCGAAGTAGACGCCCTGGATGCCGGCGCGGCCGGCGGCTGCCACGTCCGCCTCGTGGTTGTCGCCCACGTGCACCACCTGCTTGCCCTCGACACCCAGTTGCTCGAGCACGATCCGCCACAGGCCACCGGCCTTGCCGACCCGGTGGGAGGACGAGGCGAAGACGCGGTCGATCTCCAGCGCGCCCAGCGGGCCCGTTTCCAGCAGCGTGCGCAGGTGGCGTTCCGAGAAGTAGGTGTCCGACACGCACGCCACGCGCAGCCCGCGTTCCTTGGCGTAGCGCGCGAGCTCCGTCACGTCCAGGTCCGCGACCAGCAGGCTGCGCTCGAGCTCGAGCTCGCGCTCGGCAAGCTGGGCGGCGCTGATGCGCAGCGCGGGGGCGGGGATCCGGGCGCAGATCTCCGCCAGCGTGACCTCGACCCCGCGTCCGCTGCGCTCGCGCTGCTCGCGGGCGCGCAACTCCGCCCCGACCCGCAACTCGGCGAAGGCGCTGGCGGTGATGTCGCCGGCCAGCTCGCCCTCGGTCTCCAGGCGCAGGCCCAGCAGGAAGAACGCGTTGGCCGGCTCGGGCACCTTGCGCCACAGCAGGGTGTCGAACACGTCCAGCGTGAGCACCGAGCGGGTGCCGCTGTCGACCAGCTCGACTGCCTGCTGGAGCCGCGCATCGGCCGCTGCCGGGCGAGCGCTCGGCGGTGTGCCGGTGGACGTGATCGCCGCGCTCTGGGCACGCGCTGCGGACGGCGTCGGGGGGGCTTTGTGCTCCGGCATGGAGGGCGCCGCAGGCTAGCAGTGGCCAGGACGAATACGCTGCGTTGCGTGCCCGGTGCGCAGCCCATGCTCCTGCATTCGCTGGTCGAGTTCGACCACCTCATCCACGCCTGCCTGGACGCCGCCGGAGCACGCAAGGTGCTGGAGATCGGCTCCGAGTCGGGCGACTCCACCAAGCGGCTGCTGGCGGCTGCCACTGCCCGGGGCGGTGGGCTGTGGTGCATCGAGCCCGCGCCTACCCGCGAGCTCGAGCAGATGGACGCGGCCGACGACGCGTTTCACCTCGTCAACGGCCTGAGCCCCGGCGTGCTGGAGGGGCTACCGGCCTGCGACGCCTACGTGATCGACGGCGACCACAACTACTGGACCGTCGCGCACGAGCTCGCACACGTGGCCGCCCAGGCGGCCGACGGCGGTGTCCACCCGCTGACGATCCTGCACGATGTTGGCTGGCCCTGGGCCAGGCGGGACCTCTACTACGACCCCGATGGCCTTCCGGCCGAGGCGGTTCATCCGCACACGTGGGAGCTCGGCGTCGTGCCCGGAAGCGAACAGGCCGTGCCCGGTGGGTTTCGCGGCCGCGGCAGCTTCGCTCTGGCCTTGGTCGAGGGCGGTGAGCGCAACGGCGTCCGCACAGCCGTCGAGGACCACGTGGCTGCGCACGAAGGGCTGCGCTTCGTGGCCATCCCGGCCGTCTTCGGACTTGGCGTCGTCTACGCGGAAGATGCACCGTACGCCGACCAGCTCGACGCCCTCCTGGGAACGCTCGATGGCAACCCGCTGCTCGAGCGTCTGGAGCGCAACCGGCTCGAGCTCTACCTCGGGGTGCTGAGGGCCCAGCAGGACGTGTCCGAGCTGGGTCTGCGTCAGGGCAGGCTGCTGGCCGAGTACGACGCAGCCATCGCCAGGACCGAGACGGAGGCCGCGGCTTTGCGCAGCGAGGTCGCGACTCTGCGCGAACGGCTCGACCGCGCCGACGCGCCGATCGAGACGTAAGGCTCCTAGTGGTTGATTCCACGCCTCGGGCGTGGAGTGACTGGGCTGGGGTAGGGGTCGGCGTTCGCGGTGGGTCCCGGCGAAAACTGCTGGCTGGGTAGGGGTGGGTGTGTTACGCCTTCGTTCGCTGTGTTACGGGACTGCGCAGGGCGGTGACACGTTCCGCGCAGAGGCCCCGGATCGGGCCGTGCGCGAGTTCGCGTGGAGCTTTGTGGTGGCTCTAGCCACCACAACCTTCCACAAGATCCCGCCGCCTCCGGTCGACTGACGGGACGGTTACGCGAGCAGCGGGAGCGTTACGAAACAGCTTCCCCTACCCAGCCAGCCGTTTCGCCTGAGCCCACCGCGGACTCCCACGGAAGAGCGTCACCTTCTGAAACGGTCCCGACTCTGCCGGCATCCGCGCTCCACCGCCGAACCAACCACCTAGCCTGCAACCCGTCACGGTCGCTGCCCGCCGTCGATGCTGTAATGCTGGCGCCACGTCAGCCAGCCAGGAGGAGCTCTAGATGGCCCAGCAGAAGAAGGCGGCGCGTTCCGCGTCGGCCAAGAAGGCCGCGTCGACGCGGCAGAGGAACACCGCCACCAAGGCAGCCAGCAAGGCGAAGACGCAGGTCAAGGCCGGCAACCCGAGGGCGGCGGCCAAGGCGGCGGGCAAGGCGGTCAAGTCCGCGGCCAAGTCGGCGCGCAGCGCGGCGGGGGTCGGCACGACCAAGGCCAAGCCGAAGGCCAAGGCCACGAAGTCGAAGGCCAAGGCCGGCACCACGCGGGCGAAGTCGACCACCAAGTCCACCGCGGCCAAGGCGAAGGCGAAGCCCAAGGCGGCGGCCAGCAAGGCCAAGCCGAAGGCGAAGGCCACGAAGTCGCGGGCCAAGGCCAAGCCCAAGGCCACGGCAAGCAGGGCAAAGGCCAAGCCGGCCGGCCGCAGCAGGGCGAAGACGAAGAAGTAGGGTCCGGCGGCCATGGTCGCCGTCATCACAGGTGCATCCAGCGGCATCGGTGAGGCGGTGGCGCTCCGGCTTGCCGCCGAGCCGGGGGCCAAGCTGGTGCTGGTGGCGCGCCGGGAGGATCGCCTGCGCGCGCTGGCCGAGCGCGTGGGTGCGCCGGCCACCTGGGTGGCGCTGGACGTGACCGACGACGACGCGCCGCAGCGCGTGCTCGACCACGTGCAGGCCGAGCACGGGCGCCTCGACCTGCTGGTCAACAACGCCGGCGCCGGTTTCCGGGGCACGTTCGCCGAGGCCGGGTACGCCAACGTCAAGCGCACGATGGATCTGAACTTTGACGCCGTGGTGCGCATGACGGAGGCGCTGCTGCCGCTGCTGCGGCGCTCGGCCCCCAGCTCGATCGTGAACGTGTCCAGCACCGCGGGGCGAATCTCGCGGCCGGGATCGGGTGCCTACTCGGCCAGCAAGTTCGCCCTGGCCGGGTGGACCGATGCGCTTCGCGGCGAGGAACGCGGTAGTGGCGTGCACGTGGGCAACGTGCTGCCGGGCTTCATCAGCACGGAGGGGTTCCCACAGGCCGAGCTGACCGGGAAGGCGCTGACGCGCTGGGCGGTGTCGACGCCGGCCAAGGCGGCCGACGCCGTCTACGAAGCGGGGCCGGGCGGCAAGGCCGAGCGCTACGTGCCGCGTGCCTACGTGCTGGTAGGCATCGCGCGGATGCTGTTCCCGCGGGTGCTGCGGCGGGTCATGGACGGGGGCGCCTCGAAGTCGCTGGCAACCAAGACGGGCCCGGGCACGGAGTGACTATCCCGGCGGCGTGAGCCTGGCGGCCTCGGTGTCCAGCCCGGTTCCGCGGAGCAGGTCGGTGGCGGTGGCCCGGATCTGGCCCACCACCATGTTCGTGCGCAGGTCGGCTCGGCGATCCAGGACGGAGGTCGCCTGGTCCGCGGCCTGGCGGGCCAGGTAGCGCGTCTCCTCGTCGTCTTCGCCGGGCGTGGCCAGCTCGCGGCCGAGCGCACGGACGGCGTCGGCCAGGATCGACACCGCGTCGGCCAACTCCTCGTCGGGCGGCCCCGAGCGGGCCGCCTGGGCTGCGTTGCGGGCCAGGATGCGCGTGTTGCGCACCGCGTAGTCCACCTGGCGGGCCGCATCGGCGTAGGCGCGCAGGTGGCCCAGCGAGCGCCGCCGCCGGGCCGGCGACAGCCACGCGTTCTCGCGCCCCACCGCCACCGCGTCATAGAAGGCGCTGATCTCCTCGTCGAGCGCGCGCACCCGGTCCAGCGCGTGCTCGGCCGGCTCCTGGTCGGCGTCGGCCAGCGCCACCGCCGTCTCGTCCAGCGCCAGCGCCAGCTCGTCCAGGACCTTTCCGGCGGCGCGCCCCATCTGGCGCACGGGATCGCGCGGGAACACCACCTGGCTCAGGATCAGCGCCACCGCGGCACCGATCAGGGCGTCGAACAGCCGGTCCAGCGTGCCACCGGCGCTGATGCCGGGAAGGGTGATCACCAGGATCGCGGAGATCGCGGCCTGGTTCACCAGCAGGATGCCGGCTCCAACCAACAGCGCCAGGCTCATGGCCAGCACCACCACCACGCCGATCTGCCAGGTGCCGGTGCCGATCAGCTGCACCAGCAGGTCGGCGATCAGGATGCCCACCGCCACCCCCAGCGCCAGCTCCACCGCCCGCCGCCGGGGCTGGCCGCGAGAGAGGCCCAGCGCCAGCACGGCGGCCACCGGGGCGAAGAACGGCTGCGGCTGGCCCACCACTAGCTTGGCCGCCTGCCACGCGACCGCGGCGGCCAGGCCGGTCTGCAGGATCTCCAGCCAGGCGCCGGCCACGCGGTCCACGCGCCGGCGCGCCGACGAGCGCACTGCGGCCACGGCGTGGGCCTCGCGCAGGCGGTCCGTACGCTTGCTCACCCGCCGGCCGTTATCCGCTGAACAGCTCGTGGGCCCGCGCGGCCACCAGCTCCGGCTTCTCCTCGCAGATGAAGTGGCCCGAGTCGGCCACCATCTCCAGCGTGAGATCGTCGCCGTGGCCCTCGACGCCGCGCAGGATCACCGGTGAAATCGCCCCGTCGTTGGCGCCGAACAGAAACCGGGTGGGCACGCTGAGCCGCCGGGTCTCCGTCGCGCTGAGCGCCAGCCGCAGATAGGTCCGGTACAGCAGCTTGGTGGCGTGCGCGCGAGCCGGCTCGCCCAGCCGCAGGGCGTACACCATCGCGTCATCCTCGGTCATCCCCTCGGGGTGCACCGCGTCGCGCCGGATTCCCCGCGCCATCACTTCGGGCCGGCGCCGCACGATGCGATCGCCGGCCACGGCCATCACCACGGCGTACCAGCTTCGCCACGCCTGCGCCACGAGCCGCGGCGAACGCTCCACCCACGGGGCCACGGTGTTCAGGACCAGCATTCGCTCGACCCGCTGCGGCGCGTCCAGGCCGAGCGCGAACGCGGCGTTGCCGCCCCAGTCGTGGCCGATCACGTGTGCACGCTCGATGCCCAGCGCGTCCAGCAGCGCCACGGCGTCGGCGGCGAACGTCTGCGGGTCGTATCCGCCCGCAGGGCAATCGCTCCAGCCGAACCCGCGCAGGTCCGGCGCGATCAGCCGGTAGTCGCCGGCCAGCAGCGGGAACACGTGCCGCCAGGCCCACGCATGCTGTGGCCAGCCGTGCAGCAGCAGCACCGGCGGGGCGCCCGCGTCGCCGGCCTCCAGCACATGCAGGTCCAGCGGCCCCGCGTCGGCCGTGGCGATGGTGACCGTGCGGTGCCGGGCACCGGGCACGTCGGGCGGGGTGGCGGGGACCAGGTTGTCCATGCCCGGCGCTCAGTCGCCGTCGAAACGGCGTGCGCGCTCGGCCACCGCGTCCATCACGCGCTCCCAGATCTGCGGCGGCAGGTCGTGGCCCATGCCCTCGATCAGCATCAGCTCGGCGCCGGGGATGGCCGCGGCCGTCGCCCTGCCCCCGGAGGGCCGCACAAGCGTGTCCTCGCTGCCGTGGATCACCAGCGTCGGTGCGGTCACTGCGCGCAGCTCGCGCGTGCGGTCGCCCGACTTCAGCACCGCCCCCATCTGGCGCCCCGTGCCCGCCGGGTTGCGCGCCCGGTCGAAGGAGCGCCCGGCGCGCTCACGCACGGTGGCGGGATCCACCTCGAACCCGGGGGACCCGATGGCGCGCCACAGCAGCTCGGTGTAGTCCACGTAGGCCTCGCGCTCGCGCGGCGCGGGTCGCAGCAGGTAGCGGTAGCGGCTGGGAGCGGGCTGGCCCTTCAGGCGGTGCCCCGTCGTCGACATGATCGACGTCAGCGTGCGCACGCTCTCCGGGCTGCGTGCCGCCATGGTCTGGGCCACCATGCCGCCCAGCGAAGCGCCCACCACGTGGGCCGGGGCCAGGTCCAGCTCGCGCAGCAGGCCGACCGCGTCGGCCGCCATGTCGCCCAGGTCGTACTGGCGGGCGTCGAAGCGGCGCGTGGCCAGCTGGCGCACGCTCGGCACCGGTGCTTCGATCGAGGTCGACAGGCCGGCGTCGCGGTTGTCGAACCGCACCACGTAGAAGCCGCGATCGGCCAGCAGCTGGCAGAAGCGGGCGTCCCAGCCCAGCAGCTGCATGCCCAGGCCCATGATCAGCAGCACCGGCGGGTCGGCCGGGTCGCCGAAGGTCTCGTAACAGAGCGTGATCCCGCCGCCGACGTCCGCGAAGTGCTCCTGGGTCTCGGTGGCGGTCACGGGTGCTGCACCGACATGATCGTAATCGCCCGTTCGCCCCCCGGGGTCTCGAGCGTGCGCTTGTCGCCCTCCGTCGCCCCGGCCAGCGCCTGGCCCACCGGCGAGTCGATCGAGATCTTCTTGGCCGATGGATCGGCCTCGGTGGCTGGCACCAGCGTGAACGTCAGCTCCTTACCGGCCGTGGCGTCGGAATAGGTCACGGCCGAGTACATCCCTGCCCCGTCACCGTCCGCGGCGGCCTCCACGATCTCCGACGTGCGCAGCTGGTCGCGCATGCGCGCGATCTTGGCCTCGAGCATCGCGGCCTCCTCCTTGGCCGCGTGGTACTCGGCGTTCTCCTTCAGGTCGCCCCACTCGCGGGCGATGCCGATCCGCTCCGCGATCTCGCGCCGGCCCTCGCCCTCCAGGCGGGTGACGTCCTCCTCCAGGCGCGCCGCGGCCTCCGCGGTCATCTTGGTGCTCTCGCTCATCGGGCGAGTCTGGCAGGGTGGGCACATGAAAGACATCGTCGTGTTCGGAGCCACGGGCTTCACCGGGAAGCTGACCGCGGAGTACCTGGCCGGAGCGTTGCCAACGGGAGCCTCGTGGGCGCTGGCGGGCCGCAACCGCCCGAAGCTGGACGCAGTGGCGGCCGGGCTGAGCGGTCCGGTCGCGCCCGATCTGGTCGAGGCCGACGTGACCGACCCCGCCTCGCTGCGCAAGGTGGCCGAGTCCGCTCGCGTGGTCATCACCACGGTTGGGCCTTACCTCAGGCACGGCGACCCGCTGGTGGCCGCCTGCGCAGCCAGCGGCAGCGACTACCTGGACCTGACCGGCGAGCCCGAGTTCGTGGACCGCTGCTACGTGCGCCACCACGCCGCGGCGGAGAAGTCGGGCGCGCGGCTGGTACATGCCTGCGGCTTCGACTCGATCCCGCACGACCTGGGCGCGCGTTTCACGGTCGAGCAGCTGCCGGAGGGAGTGCCGCTCAAGGTGGAGGGGTTCGTGCGCGCCGGCGGGACCTTCTCCGGCGGCACCTACCACTCGGCGCTGGGGCAGTTCTCGCGCGCGCGCCAGATGGTCGCCGCCGCGTCCGAGCGCAAGAAGGCCGAGCCGGCGCCGGCGCCCGGTCGCAAGGCGCGCGGCATCAAGGGGCGTCCGCACCGCGAGCCGGCGGTCAACGCCTGGGCGGTTCCGTTCCCCACGATCGACCCGCAGATCGTGGTGCGCTCGGCCCGTGCGCTGGAGCGCTACGGGCCCGACTTCTCCTACGGCCATTACGTGGCGGTCAAGCGGCTGCCGTTCGCGCTGGGCGGCATCGCCGGCGCGGGCGCGCTCATGGGCGCTGCCCAGATCCCTCCGCTGCGTAGGCAGCTCGAGAAGCTCAAGAGCTCGGGCGACGGGCCCAGCCCCGAGGAGCGCGCCAAGGCCTGGTTCGCGGTCACCTTCGTGGGCGAGGGCGGCGGCCAGAAGGTCACCTGTAAGGTCAGCGGCGGCGATCCGGGCTACGGCGAGACGGCCAAGATGCTGGCCGAGTCGGCGCTCTGCCTGGCCTTCGACAAGCTGCCCGAGACCGCAGGACAGGTGACCACCGCGCAGGCCATGGGCGGCCCGCTCACCGCGCGGCTAGAGGCTGCGGGCATCTCCTTCGCAGTGGTCTGACTCAAGTAGCGGCGTGGGTGACCGATACCCACTAGGTGGACATTTCGCGTGAGCGGGTGCCGCTGGTCCCGGCCGGCGCCCGTCCCACGGCATGGCAGACACGTCGTGCCGAAGAGCGGGGGCTGATGTGGAGGTTCGGGCTGATCGCGTTCGCCGTCGGCGCCGTGACCGCGCTGACGGTGCTCACGCTTCCCGATCCGGACCCCAGCGACCACACGGCCATCGCGGCCATCGCCGGCGTGCTGGCGCTGAGCGGCGCTGCCCTGGCCCTGGTCGGTCCCGACAGCAGGCTGGGCTACCTGACCCCGTTCTGGGGTGTGCTTTGCGTGAGTGCCCTCGTGGTCTTCGCGAGGCCGCTGGGTGCCATGCCGCTGTTCTACCTCTGGCCGCTCATGCAGGCCGCCTACTTCCTGAACCGCCGCCAGCTGATCGCCGTGGGGGCCACGATGCTGGTCTCCTACGCCGTGGCACTGCAATTCTCGCCACCGGGGCAGCGGACGGCGTACTTCCTGGCCGTGGTGGTCTGCACGCTGCTCGTGGCGGCTGTGGTGAGCCACCTGCAGCGGCGCGTCGAACGGCTGGTGGCCAGCCTGGACGCCGCCGCGAGCACCGATCCCCTGACCGGGCTGCTCAACCGGCGCGCCTTCGAGGCGGAGTTCGAGACCGAGCTGGTGCGTGCCGCCCGCTACGAGCGGCCGGTGACGCTTGCCGTGTTCGACCTGGACCACTTCAAGTCGGTGAACGATCGTTTCGGCCACGACGTGGGGGACACGGCGCTGTGCCGGACTGCTGCCACGCTCGACCGTGGCCGGCGCGCGTCCGACGTGGTCGCACGCCTGGGCGGCGAGGAGTTCGCCGTCCTGTTCGTGGATACCGACGGGCCCGATGCCCACCGGGCCGCGGTGCGGATCGCCGACGAGCTGGCCAGGGGCCCTGACGGCGATGTGGTGGGGCTGTCCATCAGTGCCGGGGTGGCCGAACTCGGCGGTGAGTTGAAGGGCCGCGTGGACATGATGCGCGCCGCCGACGCGGCGCTGTACGAGGCCAAGGCTGCCGGCCGCCGCCGAATCGCGTCACACCGTGGTCAGGTCACCGTGACCGGTGTCGAAGAGCCCGCCCGCACGCTGGTCACCTGAACCCTCACGCCCTTGCCCGGCACGTAGACGATGCTGCGCCTGACGCCCTTCTCGGGCGGTCCGGCGGGCTCCATGTCCACCCGCTCGAGCACGCGCCGGATGACCGTGCGCATCTCGAACGTCGCGAAGCTCGCACCCAGGCAGCGACGGGTCCCGCCGCCGAAGGGCACCCATGTGTAGGTGTCGGGTACATCGTCGCCCAGGTACCGGCCGGGATCGAACTCGCCCGGGCCGGGGTACAGGTCGGCGCGGCGGTGGATCGCGCCGATCGAGGGGTTGATCTCCATGCCCACGGGCAGCGTGTAGCCGCCCAGCTCGAACGGCTGCTCGCGGATCACGCGGCCGACGCCGGTGATCACCGGCCGGATGCGCAGCGTCTCCTTGACCACGGCGTCCAGCTCCGCGTCGGTAGCAGTGGGCGTGCCCGGGTTTCGCATCAGCAGCTCGAACGCCCAGGCCAGTGCGGTGGCCGTTGTCTCGTGACCGGCCACCAGCAGCGTCAGCAGCTCGTCGCGCAGCTCGCCGTCGGTCATCGGCTCGCCATCCTCATCGCGGGCGCAGAGCAGCATCGAGAGCACGTCCTCGCGTTCCTCGAGGTCGGGCTCGTCGCGGCGATGGGCGATCTCCTCGAACAGCAGCTCGTCGAGCTCACGCCGGGCACGAATGAACTCCTCGCCCGCGCCGGCGCCGCGGCGGCCGCCGGTCAGCACCAGCATCAGCACCTGACTGCGCGAGTTCACCGGGTCCAGCAGTGCGCGCACCCGCCGCGTCAGCTCCGCGCGCCGGCGCGTGTCCGCCACGCCGAACACGGTCCGTTCGATCACCTCCAGCGTCACGTCCTGCATGGCGGGCAGCAGCGTGACCTGGTCGCCCGCGCTCCAGCCGTCGATCACCCGGTCGGTGGCCTCGACCATGACTTCCTCGTAGGCGCGCATGCGCTCGCCGTGGAACGGGGGCAGCAGCAGCTTGCGCTGGCGCATGTGCTCGCGCCCGTCCAGCAGCAGCACCGACCGCTCACCCACGATCGGGCCCAGCAGGGCGTTGGCCTCGCCGGCGCGCAGCTGATCCGGCGGCGCGCGGAAGACCTGCTTGACCAGCTCGGGACTGAACACGATCACGAACGCGCTGTCGAACAGGCTGCGGAACGTGACCACGTCCCCGTGCCGCCGCCGCGCCCCGTCCAGGAAGCGGGCGTTGAAGAACATGAAGCCCAGCGTCTGCATCCACCGCGGAAGCCGCGGCCCGGGCGGGAGCAGGGTGCCGTCGACTGAGTGGCCATCCATGGCCACTCAGTAAACAGCGTCCACCTTGCCAGCGGAACTACTTTGCGGCCGAAGCCTCCTGCACCTCACCCTGCCGCTGCCAGTTCTCGCCGTCGAACTGGATGATCTGCATCGCCTCGATCGGGTAGCCGTCGCTCTCGCCCGACGTCTTCACCTTGACCCCCGGCAACAGGATCGGGATCTCCGTGTCCATGTTGCGCACCGACTTCATGAGCTCGTCACGGGTCGGCTCCTTCATGCCCTTCAGCGCCTCGGTCATGGTGGCCGCTGCTCCCCAGCCGTACACGTGGAACGGCTCGTTGGGGTTGGCCTTGGGCGCCGACTTCTTGAGCTGCGCCTTGTACTCCTTCATGGCCGCGTCATCCGCGAACTCCGGATCCTCGGGGTCCTTGAAGTACGCGGTGGACACGATGTCCTTCGCGTTCTCGAGGCCCACCGGAGCGAGCACGGTGGTCTTGGAAGCGCCCACGTTGTTCAGGATGTGCAGCGGCTTCCAGTCCGACTTGGCCACGGCGGCGATCGCCTGGGCCGAGAACTTGGGCGTGGTCACGTTCAGGAACGTGTCCGCCCCGGACGTCGACAGCTTCTTGACCTGGGGCGCCACGCTGGGGTCGGTGGCCTCGTAGGTCTCCTTGGCCACGACCTTCACGTCCGAGCCTTTCAAGGCCTCCTCGAACCCGCCCGTCAGGTTCTTGCCGAAGCCATCGTTCTGCAGCAGCACGCCGACCTTGGCATTGGGCTTCTCCTTCTTCAGGTAGTCGGCGTAGATCTTCGCCTCGGTCACGTAGTTGGGCTGCCAGCCCGTGGTGTACGGGTGCCCCTTGACGTCGGCACCGAACTCCGAGGCGCCGGTGGCCACGTACACCTGGGGCACCTTTTCCTGGTCGGTGTAGTCCCAGATGGCCAGATTGCTGGGCGTGCCCAGAGTGTTGAACAGCGCGAACACCTTGTCCTGCTCCACCAGCTTGCGCGAGGCCTGCACCGCCTTCGGCGGCTCGTAGCTGTCATCGACGGTCTTGAACTCGATCTTGCGGCCGTCCACGCCGCCCTCGGCGTTGACCATGTCGAAGTACGCCTTGGCGCCCTCGGAGATCTGGCCGTAGGCCGACGCCGGGCCGCTGAAGGGGTAGATCCCGCCGAGCTTGATCGAGTCCTTGGTCACACCCGGGTCCTGGGACCCGCTGTCCTCCTCATCACGCCCGCATCCCGCCACCAGGCTCGCCGCCAGCACCAGCAACGCCGTCAACAACACGGCTGTCCTCCGCATGTCTGCTCCCTCTCTCGTTGAACTTGCCTCGCAACTTGCGCAGTCCTCCCATGACGCCCCCCGGCAGCGCGTACATGAAGGCGATCAGGACCGCCCCGTAGATCACGCCGGCCAGCGCCTCGTCCACGTCGCCCGCGTACACGGGCACGAACTCGATGAACAGCGCCCCGAACACCGCGCCGCCGATGGTGGCCAGCCCGCCCACCACGACCGCGGCCAGGAACGAGAACGACACCACGAGCGTGAACGACTCGGGCGCCACGAAGCCGATCGAGAACACGTACAGCGCTCCGCCCACACCGGCGTACAGCGAGCCGGTTGCGAACGCCAGCGTCTTGTAGCGGGCAGGGTTCACGCCCTGCGCCTTGGCGGCGGTCTCGTTGTCGCGGATGGCGATTAGCGCGCGCCCCACGCGCCCGCGCACCAGCCGCGCGGCCAGCACGAACATGACCACGGTGAAGGCAAGCGTGACCAGGTACAGGAACTGGTCGTCGGCCAGGCCCGACCAAGCGGGTGCGCCCGGCTGTTCCACGTTGATGCCCTGGGTGCCGTTGGTCAGGCCGTCGAAGCGCTTGATCAGCTGCGGCGTGGCCACGGCCAGGCCCAAGGTCAGGATGGCCAGGTACAGCCCGCGCAGGCGCAGCGCCGGCAGGCCCAGCAGAAAGCCCGCGCCGAAGCAGACCACGGCGGCCAAGGGCACGGTGGTGTAGGCAGGGAAGCTGTAGTCGGTGATCAGGATGGCGCTCACGTAGGCACCCAGCGCGAACGACGCACCGTGGCCGAGCGAGATCTGTCCCGAGTAGCCCACCAGCAGGTTCAGGCCCAGCACCGCGACCGCGTAGGCGGCCACAAGCGTGAACTGGCCCACGCGGTAGGAGCTGAACAGGAATGGCAGCGCCACCAGCGCCACGGCCAGCAGCGCATAGGCGCCGGTGCGCTTCATGCTCTGGCTACCTCCGGCGAGCCGAACAGCCCCGTCGGGCGCACCATCAGCACGGCCAGGATGATCAGCAGCGGCACCAGGATCTTCAGGTCGTTGCCGATCCAGTCGACGTAGGTGCCGGCCAGGTTCTCGGCCACGCCGATGATCCAGCCGCCGATCACGGCGCCCAGTGGGCTGTCGAAGCCCCCGAGCGTGGCGGCGGCGAACGAGTAGATGAGCACCGCGCCCATGAAGTTCACGTCCAGGAACAGGCGCGGGGCGATGAGCATTCCGGCCAGCGCGCCGGCCAGGGCCGCGATGCCCCAGCCGATCATGAGCGTGCGCCCCACCGAGATGCCGGCCAGCCGGCTGGAGTCGGGGTTCATGGACACGGCGCGCATGGCCAGCCCGACCTTGGTGCGCTGGAAGAACAGGAACAGGGCGCCGATCAGCGCGAGCAGCACAGCGACGATCCCGATCGACTCGACCGAGATGCCCACCCCGCCGATGTCCACGTTGCCGTCGCCGAACAGGCTGGGGAAGGCGCGGGTGTTGAAGCCCCAGATCCAGCCGGCGGCGCTGTTGATCAGGATGAACAGCCCCAGCGTCAGGATCACCAGCGTCAACGTCTCACCGCCCTCCACAGGGCGGATCAGGATCCGCTCGATCAGCGCGCCGATCACGAACGCCAGCGCCAGCGTGACCACGAGCGCGGCGCCGATTGGCAGCCCGGCCTCCAGCAGGCCCCAGGCCAGGAACGTGGTGAACATGGCCATCTCGCCCTGTGCGAAGTTCACGATTCCGGTGGTGCGGAAGATCAGCACCAGCGCCAGCGCCAGCGCTCCGTACAGCGAGCCGGTGGCGATGCCGTCCACGATCGTCTCGATGAACTCGGTCATCAGACCCCCAGGTAGCTGCGTCGCATCTCGTCGTTCTCCGCCAGCTCCGATGCCTTGCCCGACAGGGCGATCTGGCCCGCCTCGAGCACGTAGGCGTAGTCGGCGTACTTCAGCGCCAGGTTGGCGTTCTGCTCCACCAGCAACACGGTCGTGCCCTCGTCGCGGGCGATGGTCGCCAGGTCCGAGAACAGGCTGCTGGTGATCTTCGGCGCCAGCCCCAGCGAGGGCTCATCAAGCAACAGCAGCTTCGGGCGCAGCATCAGCGCGCGGGCCACGGCCAGCATCTGCTGTTCGCCGCCGCTCAGGCTGCCCGCAGCCTGGCCCTCGCGCTCGCCCAGCACGGGGAAGCGTTCGAAGCAGCGGTCGATGTCGGCGGCCACGTCACCGTCGCGGCGCGAAAGGGCGCCCACCTTCAGGTTCTCGCGCACGGTAAGCCCGATAAAGGTGCCGCGGCCCTCGGGCACCTGGGCGATACCCAGCCGGGCGATCGCCTCGGGCTTCTTGCCGGCCACCTCCTGGCCGGCGAAGCTCACGTGCCCGCGCGGCTTCACCATGCCCGACAGGGCCCGCAGCATCGTGGTCTTGCCGGCGCCATTGGGCCCCAGCACGCCTACCACCTGGCCCTCGGCCACCTCCAGCGACACGCCGCGGAGCACTGTCACCGAGCCGTAGCCGGCCTCAAGGTCGCGCACCTCGAGCAGGGCGCTCATGCGGGGGGGCTCCCCTTGGCGGCCGCGGTGGCGCCGGCGAAACGGCCGGCTGGGTAGGGCGGCCGGAGCGGTTTCGTCACCCTCGTAACGCTGCTGCAACGCATGCGGTAGGGGCCTGGTTGCCGCGCCTCGACTTGCGTACCTGTGGGGTACGGAAGTCGAGTCGCACCGTGGTGTCGCTCCCGCAGAGCGGCCGAGTGTGCCGGGGGCGTTACGAGCTGACCCATACCCAGCCTGCCGTTCGCCGAGGCAACCGCGGACGTGATCGTGTGCGTTACGCGCCTCACTCGCCGGCTCCCAGGTAGGCCTCGACCACAGCGTCGTCGTCCTGTACCTGCGCGGGCGGCCCGGAGGCGATCACCTGGCCGAAGTTCAGTACCACCACGTGGTCGGACGCGCGCATGACCAGGCCCATGTGGTGCTCCACCAGCAGCACGGTCAGGTCGTGCTCGTCGCGGAGCGCGGCGATCAGGTCGCCCAGCTCGCCAACCTCCGCCTGGCTCAGGCCGCCGGCGGGCTCGTCCAGCATCAGCAGCCGCGGCTGGCCGCACAGGGCGCGCGCCAACTCGACGCGCTTGAGCACGCCGTAGGGCAGGCCGGCGGCCGGCTTGTCGGCGGCGTCGCCCAGGCGGAGCTGCTCGATCATGCGGTCGGCTCGCTCGCCGAGCTCGCGCTCCTCGCGCCGTTCGCCTGGCAGGCCGAGCGCCGCGGACAGGAAGCCCGCGCGCCCCTGAGCGTGGCCGCCCAGCATCACGTTCTGGCGCACGGTCAGCGACTGCACGATCCCCAGGTGCTGGAAGGTGCGGGCGATGCCCAGGCTCGAGATCTGGTGCGCGCGCTGCGCCAGCAGATCCTGGCCGTCGAAGGCCAGGGAGCCGGAGTTGGGCTCGTACAGGCGACTGACGCAGTTGAACAGCGTGGTCTTGCCCGCCCCGTTGGGACCGATCAGGCCGCAGACACAGCCCTCGGGCACGTCGAACGAGACATCGTCGAGAGCTGTGACGCCCCCGAACCGGATCGTCAGATCCTGGACATCCAGAATGGACACCCTTCCCTCCTCTCCCTACCGGCTGGCTACCCCTGGTGCTGGGGGGTGAAACGGGCCTAGTCGCCGACGGCCGCCAGCTGTTCGTACAGCTCGTCGACCCGGCGCTGGGCGTCCGCGTGCTTCTTGCCGGAGCTCGGATCGATCCTGGCCAGCGCGGCTTCGGCCGCCACGAGCTGGCGCTCGAGCTTGGCCGGGTCGACGCGCTTGGCCTTCGCCGGCGGCTCCTCGCGTGCCGCGTCGCGGCGCTCCACGTACTCCGCCCAACCGCCTTCGTAGGTGTTCAGCGACCCGTCCTCGATCGCGACCGTCCGTGAGCCGACCGCGTCCAGCAGGGCGCGGTCGTGGCTCACCAGCAGCAGCGATCCGGGGAAGCCGCGCAGCGCGTCCTCCAGCGCCTCGCGGCTCTCCAGGTCCAGGTGGTTGGTGGGCTCGTCGAGCACCAGCATGTTCGCGCCGCTGTTCACCAGCACGGCCAGCGAGAAGCGCTGGCGCTCACCGCCCGACAGCCCGGCCACCGGTTTCTCGGCCTCGTCACCGCTGAACAGGAACATGCCCAGCAGCGCGCGCGCCTTGCCGGGCGTCAGGCCGGTGGCACGCTGGGTGGCGTCCAGCAGCGAGCCGTCCTCGGACAGGCCCTCGGCGTGCTGGGACACGTAGCCCAGGTGCACGTTGTGGCCGCTGCTCAGCTTGCCCTTGGGCAGCTGCACGCGGCCGGTCAAGGTCTGGATCAGGGTGGTCTTGCCCGAGCCGTTGCCGCCCACCAGCGTCACGTGCTCGCCGCGCTCGACGTGCATGTCGGCCTTGTCGATCAGCACCCGCCCGGGCACTTCGATTCGCCCGCCCTGGAGCTCGAACACCGTCCGCCCGGAGCGCTCGGGCTGCTTGAACGAAAACGTCAGCGTGCGCTTGTCCTGCGGGTCGCGCTCGATCTTCTCCATCTTCTCCAGACGCTTCACGCGCGACTGTGCCTGCTTGGCCTTGGTGGCCTTCGCGCGGAATCTGGTCACGAACCGCTCCAGCCGCTCGATCTCCGCCTGCTGCTTCTCGACCGCCTTTCCCAGCGCCATGTCGCGCATGGCCTGCTCCTTGCGCCACGCAGTCCAGGTGCCGGGGAAGAAGCGCGCCCGGCCCGCCTCCAGTTCCAGCACCGACGTGCCCACCGCCTCCAGGAACCAGCGGTCGTGGGCCACCAGCACGATCGCGGCGTCCAGGGCGTTCAGGTGGTCCTCCAGCCACTCCAGCGAGGCGATGTCCAGGTGGTTGGTGGGCTCGTCCAGCAGCAGCAGGTCGGGCTCGCCGGTGAGCGCCCGGGCCAGCGAGCCGCGCGTCAACTCACCGCCGGAGAAGGTGTCCAGGGGGCGATCCAGGTCCTGGTCGCGAAAGCCCAGGCCGTGCATGGTCGCCAGCGCGTGGTCGCGCCAGCGGTAGCCGCCGCGCAGCTCGAACCGCTCCTGCGTCTTCGAGTAGGCGGCCAGGGCCTTGTCGCTGCCTTCGCCCTCGGACATCGCCTGCTCCAGCCGGGTCAGCTCGGCCTCCAGCGCCACCGCCTCCACCGCACCCGACAGCACGTAGTCGCGCAGCGTCAGGTCGCGCTCGCGCGGCGGGCGCTGGTCGTGCAGCGACACCTTGACGCCCTTCTGGAGGCTGAGCTTGCCGACGTCGTGGCCGGTCTGGCCGGCCAGGATCCGCAGCAGCGTGGTCTTGCCCGAGCCGTTACGGCCCGACAGCGTCATCCGGTCGCGCCGCTCGAGCTTGAACGACACGCCCCGGAGCAGGGGTCGTCCCGCCATGTCCTTGCCCAGATCGGATGCCGTGACCACCGCCATTGCGGCGGTCGATGTTAGGCGGCGCCGGGCCGGTGCCACTCGGTGCATGTCGGTGCTCGCGCAGTGCACCGAAGCGAGCGCTCCACGCGTCATTCGGTGCACACGGCTTACCGTCCAAGCAGGATGTGCGCCGAACGAGCGTTGGGGTTGCCGCTCTGCTGCGTGCGTTCGCGGCGGGGTCGGCGAAACGGCGGGCTGGTTAGGACGTGTGCGGTTCGTGCTGGCTCGGGGTCGATTGTTCTCGCCAGGCGGGAGGGATCGACCGTGCGCTCGCTGGACCCGGCCGGCCGTTTCTCGCCAACCCCTGCCCCCCTAGCCGCTAGGCCAGCGCCAGCGACACCGGGTTGCCCTCGGGGTCGGTCACGTAGGCGGTGCGCTCGCCCCAGGGCTGGTCGGCCGGCTCCTGGATCACCGGCGCGCCGCGCGAACGCAACGCCTCGACGGTGCCCTCCAGGTCGTCCACGTAGATGAACATCTCGAAGCGCGGGTCGATGCCCATCTCCAGGCTGGTCTGCCGCGTCGGCCACTCGGCGTCCACGATCGCCAGCTCGGCCTCGTCGCGGCCCATGGTCACGTAGCCGGCCTCGCCCTCCTCGGGCAGCCGGAAGCTGATCGAGAAGCCCAGCTCCTCGTAGAAGTCCACCATCGGCTGCACCTCGTGGGCGTAGATCACGGGGAAGGCGCGCAGCATGTGCCCGACGTTACTGCCCAGCTACATTGCGACGGCAATGGAAGGCGAAGAGGACATCGAGACCAAGGCGCTGCGGCGCCAGCAGGCCGAGATCGCCGACGCCGCGCGCGACGAGGCCGAGCAGTCCCCGACCGAGGAGCACGCCGTGGCGATGGACCGCCGCGCCGAGAAGGCCGAGTACCTCAAGCAGAAGCTGGACGAGCGCGCCGAGGCCGAGCGCGACGTCTCAGACGACTAAGCCCGCATCGCCGCGCCGAAGTCGCGGCTCAGCTCGCCGCCGTCGAAGTGGCCCTTGCGGGCCAGCTGGCGCATGCGCCAGAGCGTCACGCGGTCCAGCACGCCGCGGGGCAGCAACTTGACCACGGCGTAGTTGATCGTGCCCGCGCGGGTGGTGGCCAGGTCGCGGATCGGCTTCTCGGAGAGGGCCGCGCGGGCGAATGCGCGGCCGGCGTCGGCGATGTCCTCGGCCGGCACGGCGCCCTCCAGGCCCATGCCCTGCTGCTTTGAGGCGTCGTGGATGGCGGTGCGGATGTAACCGGGGTAGACGGTGGTCACGCTCAGCCGGTCGGCGTGCTCCAGACGCAGGCTGTCTGAGTAACCCACCAAGCCGCGCTTGGCCATGGTGTAGGCGGTGGCGAACGGCGACGTCACGTGGGCCAGGCCGGAGGCGATGTTCACCACCCTCCCGCGCGACTCCCGCAGCGCCGGCAGCGCGGCAGCGGTCACACGCCACGCACCGACCAGGTTGATGTCGATCACGGCCAGGGCGGTCTCGTCGGGTGGCTTGCCGGCGCTCTGGGGGTCGCCAACGCCGGCGTTGTTGATCAGCACGTCCACGCCGCCGCCCAGCTTCTCGATCGCCGCGGCCACGCCGGTGTCCACCGATGCCTGGTCGCGCACGTCGCACGCGATCACGTCGTCGCCATTGCCGCGCAGGTCCAGCCCGACCACGACCGCGCCCTGGCGGCGCAGCTCGGCCGTGGCCGTGGTGCCCAGGCCGCCGGCGGCGCCGGTGATGATCACGCGCTTGCTCATGCAGCGACGCGTTCGCGCTCGGGCGAGGGGAGGGTGGTCAGCTCGTACTTGTCGGGCTCGAAGTTGGCCGTGCGCTGGCGGAAGCGAAACGTCCAGTCGGGCCACAGCGTTGCGTTGCGCCCGTTCTCGTCCAGGTACCACGACGAGCAGCCCGTGTTCCACACCGCGGTCTCGTGGCGCTTGTCGATCTCCGCGTTGAACTCGCGCGCCACGTCCCCGCGCACCTCGACCGTGTCGGCGTCGTGGCGGCGCATCTCGGCCAGAGCGTCGATCACGTGTTCGATCTGGGACTCGATCATGTAGATCATCGAGCTGTGGCCCAGGCCGGTGTTGGGGCCCAGCAGGAGGAACAGGTTCGGAAAGCCCGGGATCGAGGTGCCCAGGTAGGCCGACGGGCTGCCCTGCCACACGTCGTCCAGGGTCTTGCCGCCGCGGCCGGTGACGGCGCTGCCCACTGGCATGTCGGCCACGTGGAAGCCGGTGCCGAACACGATCGTGTCCACCTCGCGCTCCACACCCGCTGCGTCCACGACGCCGGTCGCAGTGGCGCGGACCACGCCCTCGGTGATCAGCTCAACGTTGTCCTCGGCTAGGGCGGGGTACCACCGGTTCGAGGGCAGGATGCGCTTGCAGCCAATCGTGTAGTCCGGCGTGACCTTGGCCCGCAGCTCGGGATCGGGCACGGACTGCTCGATGTGCTTGCGCGCGATCTTCTCGACCAGGCCCATCAGCTTTGGCCGCTTGACGAATCCCACGACCAGCAGCTCGCGCGCCGCGTAGACGCCGCCGCGAATGACCTTCTCGAGGCCGGGCAGCACGCCGTAGAGCTTGCGCTCCAACGCCGTCGTGGGGCGGTCGGTATGGGGCATGATCCACGGTGCGGTGCGCTGGAAGACGTGCAGCCGCTCAACCTCCGGCTGGATCGTGGGCACGTACTGGATGGCCGAGGCGCCGGTGCCGATCGAGGCCACACGCTTGCCCTTCAGGTTGACCGAGTGGTCCCAGCGGGCCGAGTGCATCACGTCGCCCTGGAAGTCCTCGAGGCCCTCGATGTCCGGGATCCGTGGCTCGGCCAGGGGGCCCATGCCGGGCACGAGCATCCGGGCGCGGTACTCGCCGTTGTCGGTCTGGACGATCCAGCGGCCGGCGTCCTCGTCCCACGCCGCGGACTCGACCGTGGTGTTCGTGCGCACGTGGGGGCGGACGCCGAACTGGTCGGCGGTGCGCTGCAGGTAGGCGCGGATCTCGGGCTGCCGGGAGTAGGTGCGCGTCCAGTCCGGGTTGGGCGCGAAGGAGAACGAGTACAGGTGCGAGGGCACGTCGCAGCCGCAGCCCGGGTAGGTGTTGAAGTGCCACGTGCCGCCAACGTCGTCGCCGCGCTCCACGATCACGAAGTCCGTGTAGCCCTCCTGGCGCAGCCGGATTGCGGTTCCCAGCCCGGAGAAGCCCGCGCCGACGATCAGGATGTCTGTTTCCTCGCTCATTACAGCGGTGTAAGTTACAGTGGTGTAAGGTGGCTGTCAAGCCATGGCGGTCAAGACACCGAAATCCCCTCGGATGCCCGCCGCCGACCGGCGCGAGCAGCTGCTGGATGTGACCAAGGCGATCGTGTCGGCGGACAGCTTCCACGCGGTGTCGATCGAGCGCGTGGCGCGCGAGGCGGGCATCACCCGCCCAGTGATCTACGGACACTTCGGCGACTTGGACGGCCTGCTCGAGGCGCTGGTGGATCGCGAGACCAAGCGCTCCATCAGTCAGCTCGATGACGTCCTCGAGTACGACCTCGCTGAGGGTGAAGCGGTGGAGACACTGCTGGCCTCATTGCGCGCCTACCTCGAGGCGGTGCGCGCCGATCCCGACACCTGGCGGCTGGTGCTGATGCCCCAGGAAGGCGCCCCACCCAGCCTGCACGAGCGCATCGCCGCGGGTCGTGCGGCCATCGTCGGACAGTTGGCCGGCAACGTACGGCCGGGCTTCGGCTCAGGCCGCGAGTCGCCCGACCCCGAACTGACCGCCCACATGCTCAGCGCCGTGTCCGACGAGGGGGCCCGGCTGCTGCTCACCGATCCTGAGCACTACTCGATGGAGCGCATCCTCACGCACGCGCGCTGGCTGCTCGAGCAGCTCGAGCGCTAGTAGGACTTCGGCAGCCCGAGCGAATGCTCGGCCACGTAGTTCAGGATCATCTCGCGCGACACCGGGGCGGTGCGCACCAGTCGCACGCCCCACCACATCTGGGCCAGCCCGTACTCCAGCGCAAAGCCGTTGCCGCCGTGCGTCTGGATGGCCTGGTCCACGCAGTGGATGGCCGCCTCGCCGGCGGCGTACTTGGCCATGTTCGACGCCTCGCCCGCGCCCTTGGCCCCGGCGTCGTAGAGCGCGGCGGCCTTCTGGGTCATCAGCCGCGCCAGCTCCAGCTCGATCTTGGCCTCGGCCAGCGGATGGGCCACGCCCTGATGGGTCCCGATCGGCGCGCCGTTCCACACCTTGCGCTCGCGCGCGTAGTCGGACGCCATGGCGAGCGCCCGCCGGCCCGCGCCGGCCACCACCGACGCGCCCATGATCCGCTCGGGGTTGAGCCCGTCGAACACGGCGCCGAGGCCGCCCGTCTGGCCGCCCACGAGCCGGTCCTCGGTGATCTCCACGTCCTCGAAGAACAGCTGCCACTGCTGGTCGGGACCCACGTTGGGCATCGGGATGGCCGTGCGCGTGAAGCCGGGCGCGTCCACGTCCACGATGGCCAGCGCGGGTAGGCCCAGCTGCCCGTCCTTGCCGCGGAGGCGGGCCACCACCAGCACGTGGTCGGCGTGCTCGACCGCCGAGATGTACGTCTTCTGGCCGTTGAGCAGGAAGCGCTTGCCGTCGGGCTTCAGCGATGTGGACAGGTTGTGAGAGTTGGTGCCGGCATCGGGCTCGGTGATGGCGAACGCAATCTTGGTGGTGCCCCGGCCGATGCCGCGCAGCCAGCGCTCCTTCTGCTCCTCACTGCCGTGACGCGTGAGGATGCTGCCGGCGATGGCGGGGGAGACCACGATCAAGAGCAGCGAGCAGCCGGCCGCTGATATCTCCTCGCCGACCATCGACAGCGCGGCCATGCCCAGCCCGCCGCCGTCGTACTCGTCCGGGATGTTCACCCCCAGGTAGCCGCGCTCGGCCAGCGCGTCCCACAGTTCGGTGGGCGGCCGGCCCTCGCTGACCATTCGCTGGCTGTACTCGGGGCCGAAGCCCGAGCAGATGCCGGCGACCGCCTCGCGCAGCAGCACTTCCTCCTGTTCGGGCACGGCGGTGAGGGTGGTGGTCATGGCGCGATTCAAACAGAGCGGCTGCCCGACCGTCCGTCCAGCTTCGGCCGCTCGCGCGCAAGGTAGGCGGCATCAGGGCCGATTCCCCGGGCATGAACTTACGGACTCCAGCAGCCGCGCTCGCCGTCGTCGCTCTCCTGGCACTGCCCGCTCCCGCCACGGCGGGCAAGGGCACCAAGACCAGCGTGCGCGAGTTCACCGGCACCGTGGTCTCGGTCGGAGCCAAGGGCAAGTCGTTCCGCTTGCGGCGCAGCGGCCGCGCGGCGGTCGTGGTGCGCCTCTCGCGCAAGACCAAGGTCGCCAAGGGCGCCAAGCCGCGCAAGGGCCGCAAGCTGGTGGTCAAGGCCCGTCGCTCGAAGCGTGGCTGGCGGGCCCGCAGCCTCAAGCTCGTGCCCGAGGTCAGCGAGAAGGACGACGAGTTCGGCGACGACGAACCGTTCGAGGACGAGCCGTTGGCGGACGAGGGGGAAGACGAGGAGGCCGACCCCGGCCTGGACCTCGAGGACGCGCTCGGCGACACCTTCGGCGAGGACGACGAAGCCGACGAAGAGGGCGAAGAGGCACCCGAGTAGCCGCCGGCCGTTCAGCGTCCGCGCCATGATGTGTTCATGGCGGACGACGCGCGGGAGCGGGAGATCGCCGACTTGCTGGAGAGTCTCGGGCTGCCCGAGGAGGCGGTGCGCCGGGCGGTGGAGCGTGGCTCGCCGCAGGACGCGGTGTTCGAGGCTGCGCTGATGCCCGAGATCGCCGAGCGCACCATCAGCGCGCGCCAGGTCAGCGAGGCCGGCGGCCCGCCGCTGGAGCTGATGCACACGTTCTGGGAGGCCTTCGGCCTGCCGATCGACGACGACGACGAGCCGGCGTTCACCGAGCAGGAGGCGCGCATCTTCCAGTCGCTCAACCAGATGAGCGATACCTGGCCGCCCGAGGTGGGCCTGCAGGTGGCGCGCGTGTACGGGCGGCTGCTGGCCCGGATCGCCCAGACCGAGGTGCAGCTGTTCCGCCTGTACGTGGAGCCGCGCCTGCGCGATGACGACGACCCGTACGCCTCGCTGGTAGCCACCCGCGACGCCTTCGCCAAGCTGCTGCCGGTCAGCGGGCCGCTGCTGCTGGGCGTGCACCGGCGCTGGCTCGAGCACCACATCGCGCAGGAGGTGGTGCGCGAGGCCGAGAGCGAGGCAGGCGGCCTGCCCGGCTCGGTCACGGTGTGCTTCCTGTTCTGCGACCTCAAGGACTTCACCGCGTTCGCGGCCGAGCGCGGCGACCAGGCGGCGGTGACCGCCATCGACCGCTTCGCCGAGGTGGTCAGCCGCGAGCGCGGCGCCGACGTTCGCTTCACCAAGGGCCTCGGCGACGGCTACATGCTGGTGTACGCGGACGTGCCCACGGCGCTGGACGTGGGCCGGCGGGTCGTGGCCGCCATGCAGGATCCCGAGCTGCCCGCGGTGCACGCCAGCGCCCACCAGGGCACGGCGATCTCACGCGAGGGCGACTACTTCGGCGGCGCCGTGAACCTGGCGGCGCGGCTGCTCGACGCGGCCGCTGGCAACCAGCTCGTGGCCACGGCGGCCACGGCGGCGGCCGATCCCGACGGCGGCGAATGGGAGTCGGCGGGTTCGGTGCGGGTCCGTGGGGTGAAGGGCCCGGTGGACGTCGTGCGCCAGCGGCTCTAGGAGCCCAGGCGAGACTTGATCACCTTGCCCATCGCGTTGCGCGGCAGCTCGTGGACCACGCGCACCTCGCGCGGGCGCTTGTGCGGCGCCAGCAGCACGGCCACGTGGTCGGCCAGCCCGACGGGGGCGACTCGGCCGTCGCGCGGCACCACCCAGGCCACGATCCGCTGACCGAGGTCGGCATCCTGTTCGCCGGTCACGGCCGCCTCGGCCACGCCGGGATGGTCCAGCAGCGCCAGCTCCACCTCGCCGGCGCCCACCTTGTAGCCGGCCGTCTTGATCAGGTCCTGGGAGCGCCGGCCCACGATCCGCAGCTGGCCGTCCGGCTCGCGCGTGGCCATGTCCCCGGTCTTGAACCACCCATCCGGCTCCGGGCCGTTCAGGTAGCCGCTGAACAGGCTCGGGCCGCGCACGGCGACCTCGCCCTCGTCCAGCAGCTGGAGGTCAACGCCGGGCAGCGGCGTGCCCACGCATCCGGGCCTGCGTTCATCCGCTGCACCCACCGCGGTCACGATCAGCGTCTCGGTCAGCCCGTAGCGCTCGGCGATCCGTTGGCCGCTGAGCTCTTCGATCGCCAGGAAATCGGGGGCCGGCAGCGGCGCCGAGCCCGACACCAGCAGCCGCGCCGCCCGCAGCCCAGGGGCCACCGCGGCACCCGCCTCGGCCAGCCGGTGGTACATCGTGGGAACGCCGAACGCCATCGTGGCGCCGCCCTCGAGCGCGGAGGCCAGGGCCAGGGGGTCGAAGCGGCCCAGGTGGTGCAGCGCACCGCCCAGCCGCAGCGGCCCGAGCAGGCCCAGCACCAGCCCGTGCACGTGGAACAGCGGCAGCGCGTGCGTCAGGGTGTCCTCGGCGGTCCATTCCCAGGCGGCCGCCAGCGCGTCCAGGTTCGATGCGATCGCGCGGCGCGACAGCCGGACGCCCTTCGGCAGGCCGGTGGTCCCCGAGGTGTAGACGATCAGCGCGATCGCCTCGGGGTCCTCGCCGGCGCGCGGCAGCTCGGCGGCGCTGCGGCCGACGTCCACCGCCAGGCCGCCGGGGCCGCCCACCACCAGCTCCGGCCGGCTGTCGTCCAGCACGTGGCGCAGCTCCGCGCTCCCAAGCTTGGGGTTCAACGGCACCAGCTCGATCCCGGCCGCGCACGCGGCGGTCACGGCCACGCAGGTCTCCAGCGTGGGCTCGGCCCAGACAGCCACGCGCCGCGCTTCGCCCAGGTCGGCGGCCACCGCCGCGGCCGCGCCGCGCAGCTCGGCGTAGGTCAGCGCGCGGTCGCCAACCCGCACGGCCGGCTGGTCGCCGAGCGAGTGGACCGGGTCGATCAAGCGGAAGGGCGCGGTTCGCCTACCCAGTAGCGGGGGCCGCTGCCGGTGCTGGCCACGCTGTCGTCGGGGTTGGCGAGCTTGCAGCGGGCCAGCGACAGGCAGCCGCACCCGATGCACTCGGTCAGCCCCGCCTTCAGCCGTTCCAGCTCGGCGATCCGCTCGTCGATCCGGGCGGACCACCTGGCCGACAGCTTGGCCCAGTCCCGGCGCCGCGGGACGCGGTCGTCGGGCAGCTTGGCCAGCTCCTCGCCGATCTCCTCCAGCGTCAGCCCAACGCGCTGGGCGAAAACTATGAAGGCCACCCGGCGCAGCACCGGACGCTGGTAGCGCCGGTGCGCCGCGGTGGTGCGCTCGGGCGAGATCAGGCCGCGGTCCTCGTAGTAGCGCAGTGCCGACGCCGCCACGCCGCTGCGCTGCGCCACCTCGCCGATGCTCATGGTCTCAGGCACGACCTCAACCGTACTTGAACCGCCGCATCTGAAACCCTGCGCGCGTGACCGACCTGCCCCCCGGCCCGCGCCGCCCGGCGCTGGCCCAGACCATTGAGTGGGTGCTCGATCCCGACCGCTTCATGCGTCGCTGCCGCGAGCGCTACGGCAGCACGTTCTCCGCCCGCCTGGGCCCGAGCGCCGACGTGGTCTTCCTGTGCGAGCCGGACGACGTCAAGACCGTGTTCCGGGGCACCCCGGAGCAGACCAACATGGGCGACATCAACGGCCTCTTCCGGCGCGTGCTGGGCCGTAACTCGCTGCTGGTGATCGACGGTGACGAGCACCTGCGCCAGCGTCGCCTGCTGCTGCCGCCGTTCCACGGCGAGCGGATCGCCGAGCACTACGGGGCCATGGTGGAGGCCGCCGAGGACAACGTGGCGGGCTGGCAGGAGGGCCAGGCGCTGACGCTGCAGCCGCACATGCAGTCCATGACGCTGAACGTGATCCTGGCCGCGGTGTTCGGCCTCGGACCGGGCGAGCGACGGGACCGCTTCCGCGTGCTCCTGGCCCGGCTGCTGGAGCTGAACACCACGCTCGCCACCACGCTGCCCCAGCTGCGGGTCGAGCTGGGCGGGCGCTCACCGTGGGGCAAGCTGATGCGCTGCACGGCGGAGGTCGACGAGCTGGTCTACGAGGAGATCGCGCGCCGGCGTGCGCAGAGCGACCGCCCTGGCGACGTGCTGTCGCTGCTGCTGGACGCACAGGACGCGGATGGCGGTGACGCGATGAGCGACAGCGAGCTGCGCGACCAGCTGCTGACGATGCTGGTTGCGGGCCACGAGACCACCGCGACCGCGCTGGCGTGGGCGTTCGAGCGGCTGCTGCGCAGCCCCGCGGTGCTGGTGCGCACCGTCGCGGAACTGGGCCAGGGCAGCACGACCTACCTGGATGCGGTGATCAAGGAGACGTTGCGGCTGCGGCCGGTGGTGCCCATCACCGCGCGCAAGCTGACGGTGCCGTTCGAAGTCGGCGGCCGCGGCTACGAGCCGGGCACGGTGCTGATGCCGTGCATCTACCTGCTGCACCGCCACCCGGACATCTACGAGCGACCGGAGGAGTTCCTGCCGGAGCGCTTCCTGGGCCAGAGCCCCCCGTCTTACGCGTGGATCCCGTTCGGTGGCGGCGTCCGCCGTTGCCTGGGGTCGGGCTTCGCGCTCGCGGAGATGCGGGCCGTCATGCAGACGGTGCTCACGCGTGTGGAGCTCCGGCCCGAGCGTGAGCAGGACGAGCGCGTGGTGCGGCGCGCATTCACCATCTCACCCCGCGAGGGCGCGCGGGTAGTCGTGAAGCAGCGGTTGCCGGCCTAGGCGCTAGGCGCGGCGCGCCAGACGGCGCAGCGAGCGGCGGGCGCCGGCGATGGCCGAGGCCAGCACCAGGTCCAGGGAAGGGCCGGCAAACGGGGTCATGTTTTCCTGCTCGGCGGATCGGGCCCGTGGGCTTGAGAAAACCGGACATATGGACGATAGGAACCCGGTGACCGATGCCGGACAAGGAGGTCCGCAGCCCGACGGCCGCGCACTGGGTCCCGGCCTGGCGGCCAAGGCCCAGGCCTACCTGTTCCTGACCGCCGGCGCGCTGGGCGCGCTCGGCGTGCTCCTGCCCCACCCGCCTCGCTTCGACGAGTTGGGCATGCTCGCCGTCCAGCTGGCCTCGATGGTGTCGGCTCTCGTGCTCCTGGCGCTGGGCGCCCGCACCCCGCGCTGGTTCACCAGCGCCGGCCCCTACCTGGCGGTGCTGGCCACCTCGGCGGTGCTGCTGTTCACCCACTCCGACGCCAGCCCGTACCTGCTGTTCTACCTCTGGGCCGTGTTCTACGGCTTCTACTTCCAGAGCACCACCGGGGCGATCGCCCTGGCACTGGTCGCGACCCTGAACTACGCGCTCGTGCTGGCGTGCTTCCGGGCGGGCCTGGTGGCCACCCCAGAGATGGGCGCCAACGAGGACGTTTCGGCCTTCGTGCTGCTCACCGGCACGGTGGCCGTTGCCGGCTTGTTCATCGTGCTGCTGCGCTCCCGGGTGGCGCGCCTGATCCACCAGCTCGGCGAGGCGGCCCGCATCGACCCGCTGACCGGGCTGCTGAACCGCCGCGGGTTCCAGGACGCGATCGAGCGCGAGCTCTCGCGCGCCCAGCGCAACGACCGGCCCGTCAGCGTGCTCCAGGCCGACTGCGACCTGTTCAAGAGCTACAACATCCGCTTGGGCAACGAGGCCGGTGATGCGGCGCTGGTGCGCATCGGCCGGATCCTGGCGGACGACCGCCGCCAGGTGGACATGGCGGCCCGTATCGGGGGTGAGGAGTTCGCGGTGATCCTGCCCGACACCGACCAGCACGAGGCCTTCCTGGTGGCCGAGCGCCTGCGGATGCGGATCGGCGAGGCGTTCGCCCACGAGCCGCTTCCGTTGACGGTGAGCTTAGGCGTGGTCACCCACCCGGTGCACGCACCCACGAGCGAGGCGCTGCAGCTGGCGGCCGAGAACGCCCTCTATGCGGCCAAGGTGCTTGGCCGCGACCGCAGCGTCCTGCACAGCAAGGAGGTGGCCGAGATCCTGGCCGGCGGCGGCGACGGCTCCCACACCCGGGACGAGGCGCAGCTGGTCACGGTGATGAACCTGGCCGAGGCGCTGGACATGCGCGACGAGGGCACCGCCCGCCACTCCCAGACCGTAGGCCGCTACTGCGAGATGATGGCCCGCGCGCTGGGCTTCGACGGCGCCCACGCCGACCGCGTGCGCGTGGCCGGCGTTCTGCACGACATCGGCAAGATCGGCGTTGCCGACTCGATCCTCCAGAAGCCCGGGCCGCTGACCGACGCGGAGTACGACGCCATGAAGAAGCACCCCGAGATCGGCGCCCGCATCCTGGGTGGCTCGGGGCTGGGCGACGTCCGCCAGTGGGTGCTCGCCCACCACGAGCGCCCGGACGGGCGGGGCTACCCGGCCGGCCTGTCGGGCGATCAGATCCCGCTCGAGGCGCGCATCCTGTCCGTGGGTGACGCCTACGAGGCCATGACCAGCGACCGCGTGTACCGCAAGGCGATCGGCCACGAGGCCGCCCGCGAAGAGTTGTGCAAGTGGGCGGGCAAGCAGTTCGACGCGGACGTCGTGGACGCCTTCCTGACCGCCCTCGGTGCCGACGCCACCGGCGCCGGCAAGGTCAGCGTCAGCGAGCCTGCTCGGTCGGGCGGATCAACAGCTCGTTGACCGCCACCCGGCGGGGACGGGTGACGATGTAGGTGATGGCGTCGGCGATGTCCTCCGCCTCCAGGCTCTCCATGCTGTTGTACATCTTCTCGACGCCCTCGCGGACGCCGTCGCGGCTCTGGCTGGCCAGCTCGGTGTGCACTGCGCCCGGCTCCATCAGCGACACTCGCACGTGGCGCCGGGTCACCTCCTGGCGCAGCGACTCGCTGAACGCGCCCACGGCGTGCTTGGTGGCGTTGTAGACGCCGCTGCCCTTGTTGGCCGAGCGGCCCGCGACCGAGCTGATGTTGACCAGGTCGGCCACCTGGCGCGGCTCGTCCTCGGCCGCCTTGAGCAGGTGCGGTAGCGCGGCGTCGGCCACGTACAGCAGGCCCTTGATGTTCAGGTCCACCATCTGGTCCCACTCGTCCACCGGGGCGCCCTCGACGGGGCCGAGCAGCATCACGCCGGCGTTGTTGACCACGGTGTCCAGGCGGCCCAGTTCGTCCACGGTGCGCTGCACCGCGGCCTGGGCCTGGGAGCGGTCGGTCACGTCGGTCTCCAGCACCAGGGCCTTGCCGCCCGCCTGCTCGATCTCGGTGGCCAGCGCCTCCAGCCGGTCCGCCCGGCGCGCGGCGATGGCCACGGCCGCCCCGTGGGCGGCCAGGTCGCGCGCGCTCGCCTCCCCGATGCCGCTGGAGGCGCCGGTGACCAGTACAACGGTTCCCTGAAGTGCGTTCTCGGAAGGCATTGCCTGACCCTACTCAGGCTCGGGAACCCCGCTGCGGTCCAGCAACAGGCAGGTCAGCGCGCCCGCCAACTCGGCCGCGGTCTCCGAGTCCAGCCTCACGGTGGACACGCGCCCGAAGTCGGGGTGGGTCACGGCCAGCGCCACGGTGTCCTCACCGTGCGCGCTCAGCATCACGGCCTCGTCGCCCAGGGAGGCGAACTCAGCCACGGTCGTGACACTTCGTATTAGGGTTGCCTAACACAGGATCGAGACGATAGCCGCTCGATCGGAGTCTGAGGTACGGCATCCAGTACCTCAGTTGCAGATCGACCGAGAATCGCCCCCGCGGTTCGCCGTTGCGTTGCGAGAGGGCCCGAAACGGGACCCCGGCAAGGGCTGCTCATGGCAACCAGTGAGGGCCCAGAAATGCCACCGGCCCCGCGGCGAGGATCGCATACCCGGTCTCTTGCCTCGTGGCTCGAAGCGCCGTTGGCGTCTGCCGGCCCGGGTGGGGTCTCTGGCCGCGAGGCCAGTCTGGGGCAAACTGTACAACCTTGTGCTGATTGATGCTAGTGCCGATTTGCGGGGAGTTCAGCCCCCGCGCAGGCGGGTCAGGACCAGGAAGGCCACGATCACCAGCATCGGCCCGAAGAAGGGAAGCGCCGACACCGCGGCGTGGTGAGCCAGCAGCAGGTCAGGCATGGGTGCCCGCCAGCTCCGGTGCGCGCGCGGCCTCGCGGGGCGGGCGCGGCGCGCCGCCTCCACCCGAGGCCAGCCGGTGAAGGCCCCAGACCAGCAGGGCCAGCAGGGCCAGCGCGATAGCGACCACCCCCAGGTAGGCCGCGATGGTCAGCCAGCCAGCGGCGGCCTTCTGCTCGCGCTGGAGGATCTGATGGTCAGCCACGAACGTGCGGGTGAACTCCGCCCGCGCCGGGACCTCCTTGGCGGGGATGGCCTGGTCGCGCGGCAGGAACACCGGCACCGCGGTCAGCGAGTTGCCGTTGTGCAGACGGATCAGGGCCTTCCAGTTGCCGTTCACGGGGATCGGCTCGGTGGTCCGGTAGTGGCCCGGCCCGACCTTGCGCAGGCGATCGACCACCAGGCCGTCGCCCTGCCATGCGGTTGCCGTCAGCCACTCGGCGTGGTCGGCGGCGCCGGTCGGGCTGAGCCGCACGTCGGCGTTCACGGTGCGCTCGGATCCGCCGCGGACGTCGGTCAGCGCCACCTGGGCGCGCACGCCCTCGTCGGCCGGCTTGTACAGCGCGAAGGCAACCAGCGCCGCGACGCCGGCGGCGCCGACCACGGCGGCGCGGCGCAGCGAGAGCAGGCCGGGAGCGGGTGTCACCGACAGGCGCGAGCCGGCCCAGGCGCCCAGCAGCGCACCGGCGATGGCGGCGACGAAGCCAAGCAGCGCACCCTCGGGGAACAGCTCGGACGGCCAGGGCAGCGGCATCCAGACATGCGACCAGGCCCATTCAGATGCCAGCCCCACGGTGCCGATGCCCACGCCGGCCCAGAGGCCGAAGGCCAGCGGCCGCTCGCGGGGCGCGACCGCGAACGCGATCGCCTCGACCACCAGGGCTGAGACCACGAACAGCGGCATGTGCGGCGTGGTCTCGCCCAGGACCGGGCCCACCAGCAGCGCCAGCGCGCCGCGCACGGCCAGGAAGAACGCCACCGCTCCCAGCGCCGCGCCGCGGCCGGCGAACACGCGTGCGGCCACCAGGCCGACCCCTGCGGCCAGCATGATCAGGATCGGCTGGAACACGAACCGGAACTGGGGCACGCCGAAGTCGAACTCGGCCTGGAAGGTGGCCAGGCCCAGCAGCAGGCCGCCGCACAGGGGGACGGTGAGACTCAAGGGCAGGGATGCTCTCGTGCGGTGCTCGCCGGACCACCGGTCCGGCTGCGCTCCTACGCCGGGCACGCCCGCCGAGCGGGCGCCCTCCACCAGCAGCACGGCGATGCCCACCAGCGTCATCGCGGCGCCGCCGATCAGCATCAGGTGCGTCGGGCCCCAGAGGGTCACGTCCTGGCCGAACAGGCGGTGCCAGACGTCGTCGAGCGGGAAGCCGATCAGGCTGAACGCGCCGCAGGCACAGATGAGCACTCCGCCGAGGGGCGCGTGCCAGTCCTTGCCGATGCGGATCGCGGTCGCGCCGGGATGGTCCTTGGGCATCACGATGGCGAAGAAGCCGGCGGCGAAGATGCCGAACAGGCCGGCGAGGATGAAGTAGTGCGCCGGGTTGGCCAGCGGGCCCTCGTCCCGGCCGACGCCGATGTGCAGTGCGATGTCCCAGTACATGCCGATCACCGCGGTGATCAGCGACCACGTGGCCAGCCCGGACGGGAACGCCACCCAGCCCGGCAGGCCGGTGACGCGGGTCCCGATTCGCCCGGCGAAGTCCAGCACGCCGACGCGCCCGGAGCGATGGCCCATGCCCAGGACCAGCAGGGCTGTGGTCACGACCATGGCCGCGCCGGTGGCGATCATGATCTCGCCGGTGGCGGCGCCACCGGCGGGCTCGGTTCCCTGTGCGATCAGCATGGCGGCCAGCTTCAAGGCGGTTCTCCCTAGGTCGTCGGAGGTGGAGGATTACTTCATGCGACGTTCCCTCAAACGAGGTTACATAGGTTCGGTAGCGTTGCCAACCGTGGCATCCGACACACAGCCCGACATGACCGTCGAACAACTGGCGCAGGAGTCGGGCATGTCCGTGCGCAACATCCGCAACCACCAGTCGCGTGGCCTGCTGCCCCCGCCCGAGGTGCGCGCGCGCACCGGCTACTACGGCCCCGAGCACGTGGCCCGGCTGCGCCTGATCCAGCAGATGCAGGCCGAGGGCTTCAATCTCGGGGCCATCCAGCGGCTGATCGGCGAGGAGGGCCCGGGCGCGGACCGCTTCGCCGCCATCCGCCAGCTGATCGCCGACCCGGAGGCCGGCGAGCAGCCCGAGGTGCTGAGCGCCGAGGAACTGACGGACCGGTTCGGGCCGATCGGCCCGAAGGTGCTGGCCCGGGCCCAGAAGCTGGGGGTAGTGGTCAACCTGGGCGACGGCCGCTTCGAGGTGCCCAGCCCCACGCTGCTGCGGGCGGCCGACGAGCTGCTGGCCCGCGGGGTGACCCTGTCCACCGCGCTCAGCGTGCTGGACAAGGTGCGGCGCAACTCCCAGAGCACCGCGCGCGCGTTCGTGGAGCTGTTCTTGGAGGAGGTGTGGAAGCCCTTCGACCGCGAGGGCCGGCCCGACGACCGCTGGGGCGAGATCTCCGAGTCGATCGAGGGCCTGCGCCCGCTGGCCTCGGATGCCGTGCTGGCCACCTTCCGCCAGGTCATGGCGGCCGAGATGGAGGACGCCTTCGGCAAGCTCCTGCGCGACCAGGGCAGGGGTAAGGGCAAGGGCTGAGTAAGGGTTCGGTTAGGTCCGCCGCGAGCAGGGCGGACGCTGGTACCAAGGTGCCATGCGACGACTCCCACTGCTCATCACCTGTCTTGCCGCCCTGCTCGTGGCGGTGTCCCCGGTCTCCGCCAAGGACGGCGACGGCCGCGTGATCAAGCGCGGCGACTGTTCGGGCGCCAGCAACTGGAAGCTCAAGGCCAAGCCCGACGACGGCGGCCTGGAGGTGGAGTTCGAGGTCGACCAGAATCGCAACGGCGTGAGGTGGAACGTGGCCCTGCGACGCAACGGCAAGACCGTGGCTCGCGGCACCCGCGCCACGCGCGCGCCCAGCGGCTCGTTCGAGTTCGAGCGCAACATCGCCAACCCGCGCGGCACCGACACCATCTCGGCAGTGGCCACCCGCGCAGGTGAGACCTGCCGCGGCTCGCTGCGGATCTAGCTCAGTACCCCTAGGGGGTATGCTACGGTGGCCGCGTGGAAGCTCACGCCCACGACCACCACCACGAGATGCCCACTTCTGGCCACGCCCTCACGGGCGTGGCCGTCAGCGCCACGCTGCATTGCCTGACCGGCTGTGCCATCGGCGAGGTGGCGGGCATGGCCATCGGCACGGCGCTCGACTTCTCGAACTGGGCCACGGTGGGATTGGCCGTGGTGCTGGCCTTCCTGTTCGGCTACACGCTGACCAGCATCCCGCTACTGCGTGCCGGCCTGGCGCTGAGCGTGGTCGTGCCGATCGCGCTGGCCTCGGACACGCTGAGCATCCTGACCATGGAGATCGTGGACAACCTGGTCATGGTGGTCATCCCGGGCGCAATGCACGCGGGGCTCGGCGACTTGCTGTTCTGGGGCTCGCTGGCCTTCGCGCTGGCCGTCGCGTTCGTGGCGGCGGTCCCCGTGAACCGCTGGCTGCTGGCTCGGGGCAAGGGCCACACGGCGGTTCACGAGACCGGCATCCACGGCGGCCCGCCCGTGAAGCTGGTGGGTGCGCTGGCGGCGGCCGCGTTCGTCTTCGGGTCCACGGTCCTGATCGCGGAGGCACTGTCCGAGGACGAGCCCGCCCACAACGGCGGTCACCAGACAGCCGCCCCGCGGTCCGAGCGCGCGTTCCTGGTGGAGATGACCGCCCACCACCGCTCGGCCATCGACACCGGCGGCCTGGCCCGCGAGCGCGGCCAGAGTGAGTTCGTGCGTGGCCTGGGGCGGGACATCGTGCGCACCCAGGCAGCCGAGGTGCGCCAGATGCGTGCGATCTACCGGCGCCTCGAGGGCCGGCCGATGCCCGCGGCGGCGGCGGCCCACGGCGAGGCGGACCGGCTGGCACGCGCGCCGCGGTTCGACCGCGCGTTCGTGGACCACATGATCCCTCACCACGAGGACGCGGTGCGCATGTCCCGGGCGGTGCGCGCCGAGGATCCCGAGCTGCACGCGCTGGCCACCTCGATCGTGACCGCCCAGCGGCGGGAGATAGCCGCGATGCGCCGCTTCCGCGACGCGAACTACACCGACTGAGCCTCGGGCTCGGGCGGCGGCGCCTTCCGCACCAGCAGATAGGACAGCCACAGGCCGAGTGCGAACAGCGGCAGGCCCATGGCGGTGCGCGCCACGCCCAGCGCCACCACCGCGCCGGCCAGATAGAGCGGCAGTTGCACCGCCAGACGCACCACGAACAGGCCCGACCACATCCAGCTGGCCCGGTTGAACACACGCATGCGCGCGCGGTCCTCGCGCCACGCGGTCTTGGCCGAGCCGTCGAGCTGGGTGGCCAGGTAGCCCACGATCGGCCACCGCACCAGCACCGAGATGGCGAACGCCGCCGCGTAGGCCGCGTTGAAGATCAGCCCGGGCAGGAAGAAGTTCTCGGCCTTGCCGCTGCGCGTGGCCACGAATGCCGCCAGCGCCACGCCCAGCAGGCCCGAGAGCGCGTGGCGGGGCGTCTCGCGCCGCGCCAGCCGCGCCACCGCCAGCGCGGCGGCCAGGCCCAGCGCCACGTAGGCGGACAGGTTCGTGTCCTGCCCGGTCACGGTGTAGGCCACCACGAACGCGAGCCCGGGCAGCGCCGTCTCGGCCATGCCCAGGGGGCCGCCGGCCGCCTCGATCACGCTCGGTGGCGGTGGCTCTCCGGTCGTGTCGCGCGCGTCGGTCAGGAGCACCATGATGGCGGAGTAGGCGTAGTGACGAACATCACATAGCGTGACCCCGGAATTGGGTATGACCCTCCCCGGGACGAACGAGGAGAGGAACGACGTGCGCGCAGATCTTCCGCCCGGGCCCAGCTATCCGTCGCTGATGCACGCGGTCGGCTTCTGGAAGCGGCCGCTCGCCTGGCTGGAACGCAACCGCGCCCGCTACGGCAAGCGCTTCACCACCCGTTTCCCGCTGTCGCCGCACTTCGTGATCATCTCCGACCCGGATGAGATGAAGGAGGTGTTCACCGCGCCGCCTGACGTCCTGCACCCCGGCCAGGGCGCGCGCATCCTGGAACCGATCGTGGGCCGCAACTCGGTGCTGCTGCTGGACGAGGACGCCCACATGAGCCAGCGCAAGCTGATGCTGCCGGCGTTCCACGGCAAGAAGATGGCCGCGCTGGACGGCCTGATGACCGAGGTGGCCGAGCGCGAGGTGGCCTCCTGGCCCGCCGACGGGCCGATTGCGCTGCACCCACGGATGCAGCGCCTGACGCTGGAGATCATTCTGCGCGCGGCGTTCGGGCTCGATCCCGGCCCGCGCCTGGACGCGCTGCGCGACGCCCTGGCCAAGATGCTCGAGTTCGGGGACCAGCCGATCAGCCTGGTGCCGCTGCCCACCGAGGGGCCGCTGGCCGATGTGCTCAAGCGGTTCCCGCCTCTGGGCCGGTTCGACCGCCTCCAGACGGTGGCCGACCGGCTCGTCTTCGAGCAGATCGCCGAGCGCCGAGCCGAGGGCGACCAGGACCGCGACGACGTGCTGGCGATGCTGCTGGCCGCGCGCCATACCCCGGAGGGCACAGGCGAGGACGGCTCGCCGATGTCCGACCAGGAGTTGCGCGACGAGCTGATGACGCTCCTGGTGGCCGGGCACGAGACCACCGCGTCGTCGCTTGCCTGGGCCTTCACCGTGCTGCCGCGCAACCCCGAGGTGCTGGCCACGCTGGCCGACGAGGTGCGATCGGGTGACGGCGACGACTACGTCACGGCCACGATCCACGAGACGCTGCGCGCCCGGCCGGTGTTGCCGAACGCGCAGCCGCGCTACACCGTCAAGCCGATCACGGTCGGCGGGTTCGACTACCCGGAGGGAATCTGCCTGGTGCCCAACGCCTACCTGGTGCACCACGACGCGGACATCTACGCCGACCCGTACGCGTTCCGGCCCGAGCGGTTCCTGGACGAGGGGCCCGGCACGTACACGTGGATCCCGTTCGGGGGAGGCCGCCGGCGCTGCCTGGGCGCGAGCTTCGCGATGGCCGAGATGAAGCTCGTGCTGAACACCGTCCTGGCCGACCGCGATGTGTTCGCCGACGGCACGGTGGAGCTGCCGCGGCGGCGCAACATCACCATCCGGCCCGCGGGCGGCGCCCGCGCGGCCCTGCCCGCGCGCAGCCGGGAGCCGGCGGTGGCATGAGCGCCTGGGTCCCGACCTGTGCACACGGTGCCCGCAACGGGCATCATTCGCGCATGGCGGTGTGCCGACCGCGGTCCGATCTCGTCGATGACGTCCATCGACGCCTGGCCCGTGCCGGCTGGCTGTCCCACATCGCCGGAGGCGTGGTGGTGTTCCTGGCCGTCGGCTTCCTGATCCCGATCTTCGCCGACCCGGGCGAGCGCGGCGAGCTTGCGCTGCTGAACGGACCCCCGGTGGTGGTCTATTTCTTGCTGGCCGGATTCGTGATCAGCCGCTACATGCGCCGTCACATCCGGCGGTCGCTGGCCTGGCTGACCGAGGGCCGCGAGCCCACCGACGCCGAGCACCGCGCGTCGCTGCGGCTGGCGGTTCGCGAGGTCAAGGTCGCGGCGCTGGCCTGGTCGATCGGCGTGGCCGGTTTCGCCGTGTACAACGGGCTCGCCTACTCGTGGGACTTCGCGCTGATGTCGGCGGCCACGGTGTGGGCGGGGGCGGAGACCACCTGCGCGCTCAACTACCTGATCGCCGAGCGGATCCTGCGCCCGGTCACCGCGCTGGCGCTCCAGGCCCGGCCGGCCACGGGCATGGTCGCTCCCGGCGTGCGCGGCCGGCTGACCGGTGCCTGGCTGCTGGGGACCGGCGTCCCGCTGCTGGGGGTTGTCACCGTCGGAGTGGCCGGGATCCTGCGGTCCGACGTCGACGCCGAGTACCTGGCGGCCGCCGTCCTGTTCCTGGGACTCGTGGCGATGGCCTCGGGCGTGGTGGCCACGACGTTCGTGGCCAAGGCGATCTCGGGGCCGGTGGTCGCGGTGCGGCGCGGCTTGGAGCGGATCGAGCGCGGCGAGCTGGACGTGGAGGTGGCGGTCGACGACGGCAGCGAGGTCGGCCTGCTCCAGGCCGGCTTCAATCAGATGGCCGAGGGCCTGCGCGAGCGAAAGCACATCCGCGACCTGTTCGGCCGTCAGGTGGGCGAGGACGTGGCGGCCGCCGCGCTGGTGGCCGACATCAGCATGGGCGGCGAGGAGCGCGAGATCGGCGCCCTGTTCGTGGACATCCAGGGGTCGACCGCCATGGCCATGAGCCTGCCGCCCACCGAGGTGGTCACCCTGCTCAACCGCTTTTTCCATGTGGTTGTCGAGGTGGTGGAGTCCGAGCGCGGCATGGTCAACAAGTTCGAGGGCGACGGCGCGCTGTGCGTGTTCGGCGCCCCCGTGGCCCGCGACGACCCTGCGGCCGGGGCATTGCGGGCAGCCGACGAGCTGGCGCGACGGCTGGCCCGCGACGTGCCACAGATCAGCTTCGGCATCGGCGTGTCGGCGGGCAACGCGGTGGCCGGCAACGTGGGCAGCGAGCGCCGCTTCGAGTACACCGTCATCGGCGATCCGGTGAACGAGGCCGCACGCCTGTCCGACCTGGCCAAGCGCCGCGGTGAGCCGGTGCTGGCATCGGACGCCGCGCTCGACCGCGCGGGCAAGCGCGAGCGCGACGCCTGGGAGGGCGCCGGCTCCGAGGTTCTGCGAGGGCGCGGCCGGCCGACCGAGCTGGCGCGGCCCGCGCCGCCTATGCTCGCGCGGTGACCTACGCCGCAGCCGAGGGGCGCCAGCAGGTGCTCGACGACCTGGCCGCCGCCGTGGAGGAGATCGCCTATGCCCTCGCCTCGCTCGGAGAGGCCTACGAGCAGGTGGACGACATTACCGGCGAGACGCTGGAGGACGAGCTGTTCGGACCGGTTCAGAAGGCATTTGGCCGCGCGCGCCGCACCCACGCGCAGTTCGCCGAGCGCCACGGGCTGCCGGGACGCGAGTTCGAGCAGCCGTCGGCGGGGCCACCGTCGCTGCGGGCGCGCGGGTTCGTGGAGAACGCCTCCGGCGCCGCCAGCGCGGCGGGCGGAATGCTGGCCAGCCTGCAGGACTCCGACGTTGCGCTCGAGGTCGGCGACCAAGAGTTGCGCGCCGGCCTGGCCGACGTGCGCGGGCTGCTGGACCCGGTCCCCAGCCGGGCGCGCGACCTGGTGCGCCGGCTCGGCCGCTAGTCCTTCAGGAGCCCCTTCGGGTTGTCCGGCTTGGTGGTGCGCAGCTTGGGGCCCGCGCGCGGGCTGGGCGCGGGTGCGCCCCGCGCCGGTGAGCCCTGCCGCTGGACGGGGGCCTCGCGGGTCTGCCCCGGCGGGATCGCCGGCCGCGTCCGGCGGCCGACGGCGGGTTGGTTCGCCGGGCGACGCGTCGGCCCGGGCGGACTCACGCCCCGGTTGCTCCGGCTCTTGCCCTTGGTCACGCCGGCGCCGCGCGGCGTCTTGGCCTTACGGCCCGGGTTGGACAGCGCACGCGCGCCAGGCGGCCGCGCCTGGCGGCGGTCCTTCGCCGGCATCGGCGTCGCCGACGCTGGAGCAGCGCTGCGCGCCGGGGCGGGCGCCGGATCGGCGGCCGGCGCGCGGTTGCGTTCGACCGCCTGCTCGGTGGCCACGCCGGCGCCACCGGCCAGCACCGCCACGGTGGCGACCTTCGCGGCGGTGCCGCTCAGGATCGACCCGCCGACCACGGTGGCGCCGCCGGCGCCGCCTCCGCCGCCGATCCCCACGGCGGCCAGCACCGTCCGCTTGAATCCGGTGGCGGGGATCACGGGCAGGATCAGGGCCATCATCTTGCGCTGGCGGCGCACCTCGTGCAGGTACGTGGAGCAACCCGGGCACTGGGCCAGGTGGTGGCGCAGCCGGCCACGGCGGAGCGCGCCGCGGCGGGCGGTGGACAGCTCGGCGCGGATCTCGGCGCACGGCGCGCCGCGCGCGTCGCGGCGCTCGATCAGGCCCTCGCGGGCGCGGAAGACCAGGCCCTTCACCTGACCGAGCTCGCATTCCAGGACGCGGGCCGCCTGCGCGTGCGAGAAGTCCTCGAGCTCGGTGAGCAGGAGCGCCGCGCGCTGGTTCTCGGGCAGGTCGCCCAGGTCGGCCACGAGCTGGCGTAGCTCGGCGCGCTGCTGGACCTGCTCCTGGAGGCCGGCGGTTGCAACGGGCTCGAGCTCGTCGTCGGGCCGCTCGCGGCGGGCCCGCAGTATCGACAGGCAGCGGTTGCGGGCGATCGTGTAGAGCCACGGCTTGAGCTGCGGCTCGCGCGTGTTGCGCTGGAGGTCCGCGTGCGCGGAGGCGAACACCTGCTGGACGGCGTCCTCGGCCTCGTCGATGCGCCCGAGCATGTGGCGGCAGAAGGAGAGCAGCGGCGCGGAGTAGCGGTCGTACAGGACCTCGAACGCCACCTCGTCGCCGGCCTGCAGCCGCGCGACCAGCGCGTCGTCGCCGCGCAGGGCGAGGAGCCGCTTGGGCAGGCGCGCCCGCGGGACCGGCACGACGGGTTCGGCTGTTCGTCCCACCGGCTCATTGTGCTCTTCAACGCAGCCGGACGTCGCAGGTTCGCCCGTAACTGACGAACCTTTGCCGCTTCGGCGCGTTCTTTCAGTGCAAACCCCAACGGAAGGACCCACCGTGAAGCGACTGTTCGTGAGCATTCCGGTCCTGGCGGCGCTGGCCCTCCCGGCCGCGGCCCAGGCCGCACCCAACAAGACCGACAAGACGAACGCGGCGCAGGAATGCCGTTCCGAGCGCGGCACTACCCCTGCCACGCGCGAGGCATTCAAGGCCAAGTACGGCACGAACGCCAACAAGAGCAACGCGTTCGGCAAGTGCGTCTCGAAGCGCTCGAAGTCCGAGGAGACCCAACGTAAGTCCGCCGCCTCCAACGCGGCAAAGGACTGCAAGGCCGAGCGTGCCGCCGACGCCGAGGCGTTCAAGGCCAAGTACGGCACGAACAAGAACGGCAACAACGCCTACGGCAAATGCGTGTCGCAGAAGGCCAAGGCCAAGAAGGACGCGGCCGACCAGGCCGACGCCAAGGCGATCGCCAAGCGCAAGTCCGCCGCCAAGACCTGCGCCACCGAGCGCAAGGCCGACGCGGACGCGTTCAAGGCCAAGTACGGCACGAACGCCAACAAGAGCAACGCGTTCGGCAAGTGCGTCTCGGCCACGGCCAAGAAGAAGTCCGAGTCCTAGGAGACACCCCCTGGGGGCCGGAGAGATTCGGCTCCGCTCCTAGCGCCCGGGGGCCCGCGACGGATTGCGGGCCCCCGGGCTGACCTCTGGGGACTAGCCTTGGGGGATCGACGACACCGCCCGAGAGCCGCGCCCCGGGCGGCAGCCGCGCCGCACGCCGCCTCAGCTGGCGCGAGCGGTCCGCGACGGTCGCGGAGTGGCGGAGGCTCTGCGCCACCTGGACAACCACGGCTCCGAGCCGGGAGCCGAGGTGGTGGCCGACGCGCTGGCACGCTTTCTCGTGGCCCGCTGCGAGTCTCACCACAAGGGCTGGCAGATGGTGCGCCAGGTCGTGGTTGACTCGGCGGCCGATGCGCCGTGGGAGAAATGCGCGCGCCGCGCGATCCCCGACACCGCCCGTGAGCTACTCGACCTGTCTGCCACCCGCGGGCGCACGCCGCTGCACCGGGCGCAGCACCTCGCGGCCCGCAACCGCGCCTTCCAGATAGCCGGGCACGTGGACCGGAATGCCGTGCTGGACGACCTTGGCCTGCGCCGGGTGGCCGCCACCGACGAGCGCTGGCGCATTGCGCTCGGCAGCGCGATCGGGGCCAAGTCGCGCGAGCAGGTGGCCAGGGCCGTCGAGAAGTCACTGGGCAGCTGAGGTCGATCGCCTCCCCGCTGCTCACCCGCTCTACCGCTCGCCGTCGGCCCGCACGCTGGAGCGCGTTCCTGAAGGGCGGGTGGCCGCGGGCCTTCCCGTTGGTGCAGGTGCCCAACGCGCCTCTGGCCGCGGCCCTCGTGGCCACCGTGGTGGCGCGGCTGGCGAACGGCGATCTGCACGACTACGCATACGCCGTCGCCTCGGTGGGCTTCGCGGCGTGGGCCTACCTGGAGCTCAGCGCCGGCGCCAACTGGTTCCGTCGCCTCCTCGGGGCGGCAGCGCTGGTCTGGCTCGTGCTGCGGCTGGCGTAGGGTTTCATCCGAAATGCCCGAGATCTCCATCCACGGCCGCCGCTTCGCCTATCGCGAGGCCGGGAGCAAGGGCCCCACCGTCCTGCTGGTGCACGGCATCACCAACAGCTCCGCCACCTGGGCGCCCGTGACCGAACGGCTGGCCGACCGCGGCCTGCACGTGCTGGCGCCCGACATCGCCGGCCACGGCGAGTCCGAGCGCCAGCGTGGCGACCACTCGCTGGGCGCCCACGCGTCGATCCTGCGCGACTTCCTGGCCGTGAAGGACGTCGACCGGGCCACGATCGTGGGCCACTCGCTCGGCGGCGGCCTTGTGATGCAGTTCTCCTACCAGTTCCCCGAGATGGCCGAGCGCATGGTCCTGGTGGGCAGCGGCGGGCTGGGGCGGGAGGTCAGCCTGGCCATCCGGGCGGCCACGCTCCCCTTCGCCGAGGAGGTGCTCGGGGTGGCTACCAGCTCGCCGGTCACGGGCACCGTGCAGGCGGTCGGCGATGCGCTGGGGCGGGTGGGCATCCGGCCCGGGGGCGACATCGAGGAGATCCTGCGCGGCCTCGGCTCGCTGTCGGACGGCGAGCGCCGCCACGCGTTCGTGCGGACGGCCAAGTCGGTGGTCACCCCGCGCGGCCAGCGTGTGGCCGCCACCGACAAGCTCTACCTGGCGGCCGACCTGCCAACCATGCTGGTGGCGGGCCAGCACGACCACGTGATCCCGGTCGAGCACACCCGCGCCGCCGGCGCCCTGATGCCCGGCAGCAAGCTGGCCATCTTCGAGAACAGTGGCCACTTCCCCCATCTGAGCGAGCCCGACCGGTTCGCCGATCTCCTGGCCGGCTTCGTCAAGGACACCAAGCCGGCCCGCTACGACAGGGACACCGCCAGACGCAGGATCGTGGACGGCCCGCCGACCGTGGACGACTCGGAGGACTAGGCCGGCGGCGCGTAGCGCTTGTGGATCATCAGCACGTTGCCGTCCCCGGTCGGCAGGGCGATGAAGTCCACTCCGGTCACGTTCATGGCGCGAGCCTACCGCCGCCGGGCTACCGCGATCCTGCGCTCGAGCGCCACGTCGCCGGCCTCGGTCACGGACGCGGGCAGCGAGCGCGGGAGCCTGCGCGGCAGCCGCCGCAGGGGCACGCGCACCTGCAGCGTTCTGGCGCCGGCGGGCAGCGTGATCGCCAGCGCGTGGCGAGCCACCCTAACCCGTCGGCGACCGGTACGGCGCCCGTTCACACGCGCGCGGGCGCCACGCCTCAGCGCCAGCCCGCGCGGCAACCGCAGGCGCACGGCGCTCAGCGCAGGTGCGCCTTTCGCCGCCTCCACCGCCAGCTCCAGTGCGGGTCGCCTCGAGCGCACCCGCACTCGCGCTGCCGGCCGGGGCGGGGGTGGGCCCGTCGTCACGAACGAGCGGCCGTCCAGGTTCCAGGCCGGGTTCACCTTCAGGCCGAGCTGGTGCACCACGGTCGGCGCGATGTCCACCACCCCCGGGATGGGCGTCCCCGAGCTGGGGATTCCCGGGCCGGCCGCGAACACGAACGAGGTGCGCTCCAGCTCGCTGGCGCCGCCGTGGCTGACGATGCTTGGGTAGTTGAAGTCCTGCTGGCCGTGATCGGTGGTCACGATCACCGTCCAGCGCTCCAGGCCGTAGGTCCGCCTCGACCGGATCAGGTCCAGCAGCACGCCGATGCGCTTGTCGGCCAGTTCGATCGCGTCCAGGTAGGCGGGCGTGGCCGAGCCGACCAGGTGGGCGACCTCGTCCACCTGGCCCAGGTACACGAAGCCGGCGTCGGGGTCGCCGCGGCGCAGGTAGCGCGCGGCCACTTCGGTCACCTCGGCATCGCCCCGGTTCCACGAGTCCACCGTGTCCACGGCCGTCACCGTGTGCCGGGTGTCGATGGCAGTGCCGAAGATCGGGCCGCCGTTCTTGGCCCGACCGATGTTGTCCCAGTCGCTGACCAGGAACGTGCTCGCCGCCGGGCGCACGGACTCGGCCCGGGTCAGGAAGTCGGAGTAGCCGTTCTTGGTCGCCTGGCCCGGGTCCATGTTCAGCTTGAGCCCGTTGACGCCGTGCTTGGCGGGCCCGACGCCGGACGCGATCGTGGACCAGCCGACCTCGCTTATCGTCAGCCCCGTGGGCGGCGTGTAGGGCAACAGCGTCGGCCCCGCCACGCCCTCGCGGCTCAGCCGCGCCAGGTTGGGCGCCCGCCCCGCGGCCATCGCCTGACGCAGCAGGTCCCAGCGGGTGCCGTCCACACCGATCACCAGCACGCGCGAGTGGCCAGCTGCGGGCGGCCCGGCCAGCGGCGTCTGCGCCTGTGCGGTACCCGCGAACAGGATCGCGGTCATCGCGGCCAGGCCGGTGGTCCTCCTCATCGGTCCAACCTACCTCGGCCGTGTCCGCGCGCGCGTAGGCTCGAGAGCATGTCCGATTCCGATGTCGCCTTCGCCGAGCTCGACCCCGACAGCGGTGAGCGCTTCCAGCGCCTGCGTCGCGAGATCGGGGTGCAGAGCTTTGGCCTGAACCTGTTGACCCTTCAACCCGGCCAGCGCAGCCGCGTGCACGTGCACCAGCAGCAGGAGGAGGTCTACCTCGTGCTCGAGGGGGAGCTGACGCTGATCGTGGAGGGCACCGAACACGCGCTGCAGCGCGGCCGGTTGGCCCGGGTGCCGGCAGCACTGCGGCGCCAGCTCGTGAACGCAGGTCATGAGCGCGTGGTGCTGATCGCCCTGGGTGGCGCAGGCGAGCACGAGTCGCGCGACGCGCTGGCCTGGGGGTCGTGGGACGAGGACGGGCCGGGTCGCCAGCCCCAGGAAGTGCCGCTGCCCGAGGACCTGGCGGTCGACTGAGGCAACATCTCTGGCGCATTCACGCTACAAATAGGCGGCGAAGATGCACAAACGCCGAGTTCCCGCGCCGCCAGGCACGGGAATCGGGGGAACCACGAGGCCATAAGCCTCAGGGGCGAATCGCAGCCGCAACGCCGCGTAGCGCACTTCCAGCGCGAGCCCGACAGCTAACCCCGTAGGCACTAGGAAGAGGAGTGGCCGCCGCGTGACCTTCGAAGAGCGAGACCTTGCCCAAGTTGAGCACTGGGAGGAGTCGATCGAGCGTGCGCGCCATCGGCGCGTGATCATTCCCCAGCTGCGCCGTCGTCAGAGCCGCCGCCGGCGTGCGTCCACCGCGCTCAGCACCTTGATGGTGGTCGGGCCCGTGGCGCCGGCCTTCGCCGGCGCGGGCGCCACCGCTTCCGGTTCGCCCGCCCAGCCGACGCGCACCGACGGCCCGGCGCCGACCGGCACGTTCTTCCGGCTCGGCAGCAGCGGCACCGCGGTCAAGGCGATCCAGGCCCGGCTTGGGCTGCCCGCCGACGGCACGTTCGGTCCGGCGACCGAGCGCGCTGTCCGCGCCTTCCAGGCTCGCGCCGGGCTGGATGCCGACGGCGTCGTGGGCCCCGTGACTTGGACCCGTTTGATGGGCCTCGGCGCCGCCGCCGCGCGCGCCGGTGCCGAGCAGGGCGACGTGGCCGTGATCGTCCGCGAGCGCCCAGGCGCCGCCAAGGCGTCGACGGCCCGCACCGAGGCACCGAGGAGGGTGGGCCCGGCGCGCATCGCCGGCGCCGTCAGCCGTCCCGCCCCGGTGCGAACACGCCCGGCGCCGCCGCGGCGTCCCGCCGCCGACACGCCGCGAACCCGGCCGGTGGCCAATCCGGCGCCCGTGGCCGATCCGGCCCCCGTGGCCAGCCCGGGCCCGTGCGGCCCGTTGTCGTTGTCCGCACCGGTCAAGGGCACGCAGACGTCGCCGTACGGCCCCCGCGGCGGACGCAACCACGACGGCCTCGACATCGCGGCCCCGGTCGGCACGCCGGTGCGCGCGGCGGAGTGCGGCATCGTGAGCTTCAGCGGCGTCCAGAGCGGCTACGGCAACATCGTCTGCGTCGATCACTCCAGCGCACTGCAGACGTGTTACGCCCACCTGTCGCGGTTCGCGGCGCGTGACGGGCAGACGGTGCGCAAGGGCCAGGTGATCGGCTACGTCGGCATGACCGGCCGCACCACCGGTCCGCACCTGCACTTCGAGACCAGGGTCAACGGACGCGCACAGAACCCCGCGCCCTACCTGCGCGGCGGCGCCGTCCCCGGCACGCCGCGCGTCAAGGCGTCCGCCTCGAGCGCCAAGCGCGCTCCCGCGCGGACTCGGGTCGCCACCGCATCTGCCAAGCCGGCCTCGGCGACGCGGGCACTGCGGGTTGCGAGGGCCACCGTCACGCCGGAGGCCACACCTTCGTACGGTGGCCAGGCGCAGACGGGCCTCCGTTCGGACGCGCCGGTGCAGGCGCCCACGCCCACGCCGCAAGCTGCGCCGGTGGCACCACAACCGGCGCCCGTGGCGGTAGCGCCCGCGCCGCAGCCGGCGGCCCCGCCCGCGCAGCCCGCGCCGGTGGAGGCGGTGGCCCCACAGGCCCCTGCCTCCACCCCGGCACCGGCGGCGCCGGCCGCACCGGAGCCGGCCCCGGCACCGGAGAGCCAGCAGCCTCCGGCGCAGCAGCCCGAGCCGGTTACGGAGCAGGCAGAGCCGGTCGCACAGCAGCCCGAGCCCGCCCCGGCTCAGGCTGCTCCGGCTACCCCGCCGGCACAGGAGCCGGCGGCGCCGGCGCCGGAGGCCACCGCCGATCCCGCGGCCACCGCGGCCACACCCCAGCCGGACTGAGACCGCGCCTGGCTAACCTGGCTCGGATGCCCGTCGCGGAGTCCCTGACCCTGCGCTACGCGCTACACGAGCTGCCGGCCGGCCGCCTGCCTTTCAGGCGCTGGCGCTGGGAGCTGTGGCACGGCCCGCGCCTGGAGGGCACCGGTTGGCGGCTGAGCCAGCGCGACGCGTCGCGCGCGGTCCGCCGCCGCGGCGCCAGCGTCGGCCGGCGGCTGCTCGGCGTGCCCAGCGCTCGCCCGCCCGCGCCCCGCGACGTCGAGCCGTTCACGCCCGGCGCCACGGTCCACGTCAGCGACGGGGGCGTGGTGTTCGCCCTGGTGCCGCTGCACCTGGAAGCGCCCGAGCTCGGCTGACCCGCGCGAAAACTACGACCAGAACTCATCCCACGCGTAGAGGTCCTCGAAGTGCTCTCTACCGTCAGTTATCCGGCCGTCCTTGAGCTCGAAGACGATGCAGTCGCTGACATCCAGGTGCTTGCCGCCTCGGTCGGCCTTGCTGCGATGGATGCCGACCACGCGGGTGTCCCCGTCCGCAGCCAAGTGCTGCAACTCAGCCCGGAAGGTCCCTCCCGTCTTCTGCGCCAGCTCGCCGAAGTACGCCAAGGTCGCATCGCGGCCTTGGTAGTCGTCGGCCATCGAGCTGTGGCCCGGCAGGTGCCACACGGCGCTCTCGTCGAATAGTTCGGTGAGCGTGTCGATGTCACCCGTGTTGAAGGCGTCGTAGGCGCGTTGCATGGTCGCAACGTTTTCATCCGCGGTCATCGTGATACCTCCGTCTCTTCCGAGGTCGTGTCGCTCTCGGTGTCTGAATTGGGGGCGCCTACCGCGGTGACCCTAAGACGACACTACACCTCGCCTACGGGCTTTGCTGGACCAAATTGGGTCCCACGTCGGCCACCGAGCTCAGCCCCGCCATGGCCAGCGTCAGGTCGGTATCGGCCAGCAGGCCCCGCACCGCGGCCTCGACGCCCGCGTCCCCGCCCAGTCCAAGCGCCCAGACGTAGGAGCGCGCCACAAGTACCGCCCTCGCGCCCAGCGCCACGGCCTTGAGCACGTCCGAGCCGGTGCGAACGCCGCCGTCCATGAGCACCGCAATGTCGTCGCCCACCGCGTCCACAACCGCGGGCAGCTGGCCAAGCGAAGTGGCCGACCCGTCGATCTGGCGGCCGCCGTGGTTGGAGACCACCACGCCCTCGGCTCCATGGTCGACCGCCTTGCGGGCGTCGTCGGGGTGCAGCACGCCCTTGACCAGCACCGGCAGCGAGGTCCACTCGCGCAGCTTCGCCAGGTCGTCCCAGCCCAGCGTGGGGTTGGGGAACACCTGCGCCCACTGGCCGATGGCCGCTTGCATGTCGTCCTCCGGCGGGACCTCCAGGCGGGAGCAGAAGACGGGGTCGCTGGTGTAGTTGGCGATTCCCTCGCCACGCAGGAAGGGCAGGTAGGCGCCGTTCAGATCGCGCGGGCGCCAGGGCATCATGCGCGTGTCCAGCGTGACCACGATGGCCTGATAGCCCGCCGCCTCGGCGCGGCGCACCAGCGACTCGGCCAGCTCCGGGTCGTTGGGCCAGTACAGCTGGTACCAGCCGGGCGTATCGCCCAGCTCGGCGGCCACCGCCTCCATGTTCGCCGAGGAAGCGGTGCTCAGGCACATCGGCACGCCCACGCGGGCCGCCGCGCGCGCCACGGCCACCTCGGCCTCGGCGTGCATGATCGACAGCACGCCCACCGGCCCGAGCATCACGGGCGCGGGGAACTCGGTGCCCAGCACGGTGGTCGACAGGTCGCGCACGCTCACGTCGCCGAGCATCCGCGGCAGGATCTGCCAGCGGTCGAAGGCGGCGCGGTTGGCCGCCATGCTGCGGCCCTCGCCGGCACCGCCGGCGGCGTAGTGGAACGCCTCGGGCGCCAGCCGCTCGGCGGCCAGGCGCTCCAGGTCGTCGTAGTCGATCGGCAGCGCCGGCGTCTCGCCGCCTAGGCCCTTCAGGTAGATCTCGAACTGGTAGTTGCCAAACGGGACGGCCTGCTCCTCGGTGCTCATCGCGTCGTCACCTCGTCGATGAAGTCCGCCACCTCGCCGATCACCTCGTCCTGGTTGGTCTCGTTGAAGACCTCGTGGCGCGCGCCCGTGTAGACGTGCTCGCGCAGATCCGTCAGGCCCAGCCCCTCCACGCCCGCGCGCGAGGGCCCGACCGGCACCAGCTGGTCGTCCTGGCCGTGCACCCACAGCGTGGGCAGGTCACCTATCGGCGGGGCCGCGGCGACGGTGTCGAGCGCAGCGACCAGCGACTCCAGCGTCGTGCGCTTGAACGGCCCGTGCCACACCAGCTCGTCGGCCACGTAGGCCTGCCCCACCGCGGGGTCGCGTGACAGCGTGTCGGGGTCTACCGGCACCTCGGGGATCGGGTCCAGGGCCAGGAGGTCGGTCGCCGCCGTCCACTTGCCCAGCACCGGTCCGCTGAGCACCAGGCCTGCCAGCCCGTCGCCGTGGCGCTGGGCGTAGCGGGTGGCGATCAGGCCGCCCATCGAGTGGCCCACCAGCACAACCGGCAGTCCCGCGTGGTCGGCGGTCAAGGCGGTCACGACCGCGTGCAGGTCGTCGATCACGTGCTCGTAGTCGCCCACCAGCACGCGCTCGCCTTCGGATTGCCCGTGGCCCAGGTGGTCGGGACCCGCCACCACCGCGCCGCGCTCGACCAGCGCCGCCGCCACGTGCTCATAGCGGCCGATGTGCTCGCCGTACCCGTGGGCCAGGATCACGACCCGGACCGGGTCCTCGCGCGGCCAGACGCGGTAGGCGATCCGGCCCTCGCTGCCCTGCAGGCTGTGGTCCGTGGCCATGGCGCGCCAGCCTACGGCAGCGCCCGCGCGTGCCGCGCCATCCCCTGCCACGGGTCGCCCTCGGAGTCGATCCGGTCGCCGATCGTCTTCATCGTCCAGCGGTCGGGTTTGAGCTTGGAGTCGGACAGCTCCTCCCAGTGGATCGGCACCGCGACCGGCGCCCGCGGGCGCGGGCGCACCCCGTACGGCGCCACCGCGTGCTGGGCGTAGGCGTTGCGGTTCACGTCCACGTAGATCTTCGACTCGCGGTTGACCTTCTTGTACTCCAGCGTCAGGTGCTTGGGGTCGGCCGCCACCATCTGCTCGGCCACCGCGCGCGCGAACTTGTGCGTGTCGCCGAACCCGGGACCACGGCGCAGCGGGCAAACCACGTGGATCCCGCGCGAGCCGGTGACCATGGCGTAGGTGGCCAGGCCGGCGTCGCGCAGGCGATCGCCGGCGTCGCGGGCGGCGGCGCGCACGTCGGCGAAGCCGCCGCCGCCGTCGTCGGAGGGGTCGAAGTCGATGATCAGCCGGTCGGGCTGCTTCGGCTGGTCGGCGCGCGAGAGCCACACGTGGGGGGTGACCACGTTCTGGCCGGCCAGGTACACCGTGGTAGCGGCGTCGTTGGCGAGCGCGTGGGTCACGGTGCCGCCGCGCTTGGGCACGGTCACGCGCTGCACCCAGTCCGGGAAGTAGTCGGGCACGGCCTTCATGAAGAACCCCTTGGCGTCGATCCCGCCGGGGAACGCCTGCAGCGCCAGCGGCCGGTCCTTGGCGTAGGGCAGCATCACCGGCGCCACCCGTTCGTAGTGGCGGGCCAGGTCCAGCTTGGTCAGCTTCGCGCGCGCGAACAGCGTCTTGTCGGGGTGGGTGACCCGGACCTCGCGGCGGCCCACCTTCAAGTACTCGGTCATGCTGCACAGCAGCATGGCGCAACGCCTGGCACTCCCGGTCTTTGCGGCCATCGCGCTGGCCTCAGGCTGTGGCGGCATCAACACCACGACGAAGGACGGCCAGGTCGGCGACACGCTCAACAGCGGCGGGCTGCGGGTGACCGTGCTGAAGATCGATCGCCACGTGCCCCGCCCTGCCAACGATGTAACCGGCCTGAGCACCCCGCGCTCGGGCATGAAGTTCGTCGGCGTCAAGGCCCGGGTGTGCACCGACCGCGACCAGGCGATCAGGGCCTACGACTTTCAGCTCGACCCCGCGGACGGCGACGCCGTGCGCCCGCGGCTGCCCCAGCGCTCGTACGACGACGACTTCGACATCGCGCGCAGCGGCTGCGAGACCGGCTGGATCGTGTTCGAGATCCCGTCGGGCGACCGGGCCGAAGCGGTCAAGTTCACCCACGACGACACCGGCAGCGCCCGGCCCGCCGACACCGAGCGCCACGCCCGCTTCGACTGGAAGCTCGAGGGCTGACGCGAACGCCCTTCGGGTTTAGCCCTTCCCCAATGTGGGGGATAGGGCCGCGCATGAACCTTCGTCGCCGTCTCGTGCTCTCGTCAACCGCCGCGCTGGCCGCCCTGGCCTTCACGGCCGCGCCCTCCTCCGCCATCGTGGGCGGCAGCGACGCCGCACCGGGCGAGTTCCCCTCGGTCGCCGAGATCACCTTCGGCGCCTTCGGCTGCACCGGCACGCTGATCTCGCCGGACACCGTGCTCAGCGCCGGCCACTGCGGCTCACTCACCGGCGCCGCCGTGGCCTCACCCGCGGCGTACCCGCCCCAACTGATCGACGTCACGATCGGCAGCCACCACACGGGTGACGGCGAGAACGTCCCGGTGAGCAAGGTCACCGTCAGCCCTGACTACCTGCTCAGCGACGGCAACGACATCTCGGTGCTCAAGCTCTCGCGCAACGCGACCAAGGCGCCGACCAAGGTCGCCGGCGCCGGCGAGCGGAGCCTGTGGACCGCCGGCACGAGCGCCACGATCGCCGGCTGGGGCGTCACCGAGGAGGGCGGCGACGCGCCGGACACCATTCAGAAGGCCAACGTCCCCATCACCACCGACGCCTACTGCGGGTCGGCCTACGACAACTTCGACGCCACCACGATGGTCTGCGCCGGCTTCCCCGAGGGCGGCGTGGACACCTGCCAGGGCGACTCCGGCGGACCGATGTTCGCCGGCGGTCGCGTGGTCGGGGCCACCAGCTTCGGCGAAGGCTGTGCCCGCCCGAACAAGCCCGGCGTGTACGCCCGCGTGGCCGACGCGAAGCTGCGCGAGTGGATCCGCGGGCAGGACGCCGACGGGGTCAACTGAGCGTCGCGGCGGACTCGCCCGCCTAGGGCGAGTCCACGCAGCCCTCGACGGCCGGCTTCGCGGCGTCCGCCGCGGGGTCGGCCGGCAGGGTGATGGCCACCGACCCCTTCGCGATCGCGGTCTCACCGTTCGTCTCGGCCACCGACGCGTAGGCCTCGGCGCTATCAGCCGAATCCTCGAACGAGATCACAGCACGCCCCGCCGGGTAGTCCAGGCCGATCTTCTTACCGGTTGACGTCGACTGGTCCTCCGCGTCCAGGCCCGCCTTCTTGAGGCAGGCCAGCACCGCCGCATGGCTTGGCGCCGTGGTCTTGGCCTCGGTCGTGCCGGACGACTCCTTGGTGTCGGTACCGGCCGCCTTGTCATCGCCGTCGTCGCCACCGCATCCCGCCAGGGCGATCAAGACGCCCCCGCACAGCCCAGCCACCAGCTTCGTCCGCATCCCTGCCTCCGCTCCATAGCCTGCCCCCGGGACGGGGGACGGGCAATCTACAGCAGGCCTACGACGCGCTGAGCACGTCCACCGCCCCGTCCACGAGCGGCAGCGCCCGGATGGCCTCGGCGATGCCCCGGGCCTGGGTGCGGTAGCCGGCGTCGGCAAGGAGGCGCTGTACCGCTCCCGGCAGCCGGCCGATCGCGTCGGCATCGGGCAGGTCGAACACACGCCGCCCCGTTCCTTCGCCGCCGAGGGCGATCCCGGCACCGGCCCGGTCCACGGCCTCGGCGTTGGCCCACTGGTCGGCGCTGAACAGCGGCAGCACCACCAGCGGCACTCCGTATGCCAGCGCGCCCAGCGTGGATCCGTACCCGCCGTGGCAGACGATCGCGGCGGCGCCCGCGGCCACGACCTCCTGGGGCACCCACGACTCCACGTGCGCGTTGGCCGGCAGCGGGTCGAGCTCGCGCGGGTCGCCGTCATTGCCCACCGTCACCAGCACGCGGACGGGCAGCGGCGCCAGCGCTTCGATCGTCGCGCGGTAGAGCGCAGGGAAGTACGGCAGGTGCGGCTGGGCGGCCACGGACCCCAGGCTCAGGTACACCAGCGGATCGTCGTTGCCGGGCCACCAGTCCGTGAGCGAGGGCGCGGCCTCTGGCGCGAGGGCACGGAACCGGTGCGTATGCACCGGCGCAGAGACCGCGGGATCCTCCAGCGGCTCGGGCACCATCGTCAGGTACGGGCTGTCGCGCAGCCGGTCGCCGGCCGGGTCGGGGGGCAGGCCCAGGTCGGCGCGAAACCCGTCCAGCGCCGTGGCAGCCAGATCGATCGACTCGGCCTCGACCGCCGCCGTGCCCAGGCCCACACGCGCCAGCGGGATGCCGTGCTGCTCGGCCACCAGCGTGGAGGCGAACTCCCAGCTCTCGCGCACCATGACGTCAGGCCGCCAGCTCTCGACGGTTGCGCCCAGGCCGGGCAGGGCGGCGCGCACGTCGATGCCGGCGAAGAACTCCGCCACCACCAGCTCGTGCGCCGAGGCCACGTCCATCTGCGCGAACTGGCCCAGCAGCGGCTTCCACTCGTGGTCCGGTGGATCGTCGACCGGCGCGCAGGCCAGCCCCGCCCGCTCCACGTTGCCCTGGTGCTGGCGCTGGGCCGACACCAGCACCTCGTGTCCCGCGCGCATACAGGCATGCCCGAACGGGGCCAGCGGGCCGATGTGGCCCGAACTGCCGCGCGTGGCCATCAGGACCCGCATCGCCCGAATATAGGAACTTGCCAGACTCCACCGCGTGAGCGTCAGCCGCATCATGCCCGACCTGCACACCAGCGATCCGCAGGCCACGCGCGAGTTCTACGTCGACGTGCTCGGCCTCGAGGTGGCGATGGACCTGGGCTGGATCGTCACCTATGCCGACCCCGACAACGGCAAGGTCCAGATCAGCGTCATGTCCGAGGACGCCAGCGCCCCGGTCGCGCCCGACGTCTCGATCGAGGTGGACGACGTGGATGCCGTCCACGCCGAGGTGCTCCGCCGGGGCTTCGCTGTGATCCACCCGCTGACCGATGAGCCGTGGGGTGTGCGCCGGTTCTTCGTGCGCGAGCCCACCGGCCGGGTGGTCAACGTGCTGAGTCACCTCTGACCGCGCTCGCGGCGATGCCCGGCCACGCCTCGATCGGGTCCGTCGAGCTCACCACGTGCATGCCCGCCGCGGCGAAGCGCTCGAACGCCGCGTCGGCCTCGCCCGTGTAGTCCACCACCCCCGGCACCACGATCGGCGACGTGCAGTCCTCGAGCAGGTAGGTACGGGGTGCCAGCTCTCGCTCCTGCACGCTCCGGTGCCCCAGCAGGTCGTCGATCGTCCAGGCCAGGCAGTGGCTCTTGGCCTGGCCCGCCACGACCACGGCGTCGAAGCCGAGCAGCGTCTCGACCAGCGCGTGGTCGGCGCTCCCGATCGGCTCCCCGTCCGGCCCCTCGGTGACTTCCGGGCCCAGCATCGAGTAGTGCTCGGTCAGCGCAAGCTCGCCCTTCACGCAGAACCCCGGCGCACTGCGCCGGGCCAGCCCGTGGAAGAACACCGCCTCCTCCACCGCCGACACCAGTGCGTGCCCGATCCCGCCCAGCATCGCGTGGTAGGGCCAAACGGTCAGGTCGTACTTGCCCCGCTCGGCCAGCTGGTGCGTGTAGTGCTCCAGGTGGCGCTGGGCGTAGGCGGGGTCAAAGCCCGTCGCCCGCGCCACCTCCGGGTCCACCCGCCAGCGGCCCTCGGCCGCGTCCTGCGCCGTCACCAGCGTCATCGGCTCGGGCCGCTTCCCGTCGGCGTCGATGAGCCACGCCGCGTGGAAGATCTGCATCGCGTGGTGGGTGTCCAGGCTGGGGATGGTCTGCGTGATCGACCCGAGGTTGCGGTACATGAACTCGCACAGGCGCCGGTTGTCGTCCACCGCGGCGGTTCCCGAAGCCCCGCCCACGAACAGCTCGAAGCGGGGGATGCAGAACGTGTTCTGCACGTCCACCAGCAGCAGGCCGACCTTCAGGTCGTCGTCGGCCGCGGCGCCGAGCCCGTGCTGGCGCGCCCACTCCTCGGCCCCGTCCGCCCGGTCCTGGTAGGGCACGCGCCAGACCTCGCCAACGCGCTCCCGGTCGAAGTGGTCGGGGACGGGCAGCTCGGCCATGGCCGGAGGGTACGCCGGGGCGCCGCGTCAGCGCAGGCGCACCGCGGCACGGGCCGGGGTGAGCCCTCCGGAGGCGGTCACGGTCAGCCGCGCGCTGCGGCCGGTCAGCCGGCGCCGGAGGACCTTGATCGAGATCACGCGCGTTCGCTTGCGCAGTCTCGGTCGTACGTGCCGGCCGATGCGCGCCCGCCCGCGCCGCACCACCACGTCCAGCGGGCCAGAGCACCGCGGGTTCCAGCACGATCGTGGCCTCGGGTGAGCCCTCGTCGCCCTGCTTGGGTGCGGCGGCGGGGTCGGTCCGCGGCGAGCGGATGGTGCCGATGGCGGTCAGGTGCCCTCCCATTGTCCACGTGCGCGCTAGATGTCAGAGGACCTGGCGGAACAGCTTGGTGGCCGAGCGCGCCTGGCGCGCGCTCCGGTTCAGATATCGCTGCGCCCGGGCCAGCCGCTTGGTGCCGGCGGCGCGCTTGCCGGCGCTGGTCAGTCGCACCCCGCGAGCGGCCGCGGCCTGCGAGAGCTCGAAGCTGCGGTTGGAAGCGAGCACAAACCGCTTCGCGCGCGCACCGGTGGGCGACGATTCGGCCTCGGCGGTCACGGCCTTGGTGTTGGTAGCCAGGAGCGCTCGCGTGTCAGCGATGCTCTGTAGCACGGGGCCGCTCTTGCGAAAGCCGGCGCTGCGCCACGCCTTGAAGGCGCGGCGTTGCTGCTTGCCGAGCGTGGTGAACTCGGCGTCGTTGGCGTCCCACGCCGCCTTGATCGATGCGTCGCTCGCCAGCGCTTCCGGACCAGTGGCCAGCAGAGCCACCGTCGCTCCCAGCACCGCTGCGAATCTCCCCCTGCCCATACGGCGCGAAACTACCGGAACTGCTCGGCGCCAGGCGCAGTTCGGGCACGGGTCCTGGCCAGGTTCAGCGCGAAGATGCTGTCGCGCTCGGGCACCGCGGGGGCGACCTGACGGCGGATCGGGCCCGGCAGCCGGAGGAGCGCCGGTGTCGCGTCGGGTCCCAGGGTTCGCAGGTAGGCGGTGTCTATCTTCCCCGTCCGCTCGAACCGGTCCACGTTCTCACGCGCGACGAGTCCCTCGGGGTCGGCCAGGCTGAAGGCGAGCAGTCCGGCGGCGGTCGTGGACACAATCGCCCGCGGCAGCAGCTCGGTGCGCCGCAGCGCGCCGGCCACCAGCACGGCGAGCAGCACCGCGCCCACCCACAGCGTGCCCGCGTGGCCGTTCAGCCGGGTCAGCGTGAAGCCGTAGGTGTCCTCCAGCAGGCCCAGGCGGCGCAGGGCGGAGGCCAGCACCACCAGCGTCAGCAGGCACAGCAGGCCCAGCAGCAGCTCGACCGGCGTCGGGCGCCGCCCGCTCCGCTCGCCCCGCCGGCGGCCGGCCAGCGCCACCACCGCGAGCACCAGGAAGGCCACCGCCAGCAGCTGGTAGAAGCCCTCGCGCGCGTGCTGCGCGTAGGTCACCCCCGCCGTGTCGAGCACGTAGTCCTCGCCGCCGAACAGCACGCGCAGCTGCACGGCCAGGAAGGCGGCGAACAGCGCGTTCAGCAGTCCCAGCGCGATCACCCACTCGGTCGACCCGCGACCCTCGGGCCTGGCCGCGGGCTTCGCGCCCACCGGTGCCAGCGCGGCCAGCACCACCGCGCCGCAGATGGCCACGGTCGCGATCCCCGCGCCCACGCGCGCGGGGAAGAGGCCCAGGTCCACGTCCGGCGTCAGGACGCCGTCCGTCAGCTGGGCGAAGGCCTCGTCGGCGGAGGCGAACAGTCCGCCGAACACCAGTACCAGCACCCAACCAAGGGCCAGGCCGCGCAGGACCGGCGTCGCTCGGCGGCGCGTTTCAGAGCCGGGCCGGACGCCGCTGAACCAGGCCACGGCCGGCAGCGCCGGCAGCAACTTCCTCGCCCACGTGAATTGCGACCGCACCAGCGTCGGCCAGGTGCGGGCGTCGACGGCGGCGGTCACGACCACGATCGCGGCGGCGATCAGGTCGACCCACAGCAGCCATGACGCGTCACGCAGGGCGGCCATCGCCGCCAGGGCGGCGGCCAACAGAAGCTGAACCGCCGTGTAGTGCGACCGCGGCAGCGTCCAGCTGATCGCCACCGCCGCGATCGCCAGCCAGGCCACCAGCACCATGCCCAGGCCCAGCCGGTTGCCCGGCAGCGCGATCGCCGCCAGCGCACCCGCGCACAGCGACGCCGCGGCGAAGCGCCGCGTGGATGACGTGGGCACGAGCTCGGCGTAGCTGTTCATGGCGGCGACGCTACGGCGGGCTCGTGGAGCCGATGCGAGGGCTCCGGGGAGGTTCCGTGCAGGTCCGGGATACTCCGGGCCATGGCCGACTGGGCGAAGTCGCACTTCGACTCGATCGAGGACCGCAGCCCGGCGGACGCGGACATGCAGTGGCGGTTCGCCCGCAAGGTGCTCGGCTTCGAGCAGCTCGGCGTCAGCCGCTTCACCTTCGCGCCGAACTCCCGGTTCCCGTTCGCCCACCGCCACCGCGAGCAGGAGGAGGCCTACGTGGTGGTCGACGGCTCGGGCCGCGTCAAGCTCGACGACGAGATCGTCGAGGTGGGGCGCTGGGACATCCTGCGCGTCGGTCCCCTGGTGGGCCGTCAGTTCGAGGCCGGGCCGGACGGCCTCGAACTCATCTGCATCGGCGGCCCGCTCCCCGAGGGCGGGGACGGCGAGCCGGTCGACGACTTCTGGGACTGAGCGCCGCTAGCGGTCGATCTCGCTCGCCTCGGCCCGCCGCGGAGCTCCCGCCGCTCGCCACACGTCGATGCTCACGCCCGAGGGTGTCTTGGTGTGCGATACGGACTCGAGGCCGACCGGCTTCGATCCGCCCTCGAACAGGCGCTTGCCGCCGCCGACGATCACCGGGAAAGTGAGCACGTTGTACTCGTCCACCAGCGCGTGCTCGTTCAGGGTCTGGATCAGGTTGGCGCTGCCGTGCACCTGCAGCTCGCCACCCTCGCGGCTCTTCAGCTCGGTCACCCCCTGGACCACGTCGCCCTCGATAAGCGACGAGTTCTCCCACTCCACGCTGGTCAGCGTCGTGGACGCCACATGCTTGGGCAGCGTGTTCAGCCCGCTGGCGATCGGGTCGTCGGGGTCGGCCGCCTCGGGCCAGTGCGCGGCGAAGATCTCGTACGTCCTGCGCCCGAGCAGGAACGCCTCGGTGCGCTCGAACACGCTGTTCATGAACGCACCCGTCTCGGCGTCGAAGTGGGGCGCGACCCAGCCGCCCTGATCGAAGCCGCCGCTGGTGTCCTCCTCGGCGCCGCCGGGTGCTTGCATCACGCCGTCGACGGTCTGGAATGTGGTCACGGTGAGCTTCATCTCGGTCCTCTCGTTCGGGGTTGTGCAGGTGCGTCGAGCGAGCGGCGGCGCTTTCGACGTCGGGCCTAGAGCCAGCCGAGCACTGCGGCCACGAACGCGAGCTTGAGCATCAGGATGACCGCCACGACCACGGCGCCGGTGACCTGTTGGGACGAAGGTGTGCTCATGCAATGGGGCTACGGCCATCGACTCCGTCGCGATCGTCTGGCGCCCGGGCAGTGGTCACCCGCACCCGTCGCCTCCGTAGTCCCTCGACACGATCGAGAGGAATCCACCATGGGAGCAGTCTCCAAGTACGTCCGCATCGCAGCGCCGCCGCAGCAGGTCTACGACCTGTGGCGCGACCCCACCCACTTCCCCGACTTCATGCCCGACGTGCAGGAGGTCACCGCCGAAGGCGACTCCTGGCACTGGAAGGTGGATTCCATCGCCGGCACCTCCGTCGAGTGGGACTCCGAGGTCGTGGAGGACCTGCCGGGCGAGCGCCTGGCCTGGAAGTCCGTGGGCGGAGACGTCGAGAACTCCGGCGCGGTCCGCTTCGACGATCGCGACGGCCAGACCGACGTCGAGTTCTCGATGGAGTTCGACCCGCCCGCCGGCGTGGCCGGGGAGGTCCTGGCCAAGCTGTTCAAGGACCCCGAGGATCAGGTCCAGCGCTCGCTGGACGCGTTCAAGGATCTGGTCGAGAAACAGGCCCGGCCTCGTGACGACGCCCGCACCGAGGTCGACGCCGGCGAGGCCGATCCCGCCCAGGACCAGGTGGCCTGAGCATGGGCCACGACGAGAAGCCATCCACGCCCGAGGACACGAAGGTGGAGGAGGCCGAGGAGGTCGGCCTCGAAGGGCTCGCGCCCAACAGGAAGGATGGCGACGACGCCCCTCCGGCCGAGGAGACCAGGACCCCGTTCGATGAGGCGTAGTCAGCTAGGCAGCGCCACGATCATCCGGCATCCACGCTCGCCGCCGTTGCGCGCCTCGATCGTCCCTCCGTGCAGGTCGACGATCGAGCGCGCGATGGCCAGGCCGAGGCCGGTGCCGCCGTCGGGCGAGCCGTTGGCGGCGCCGCGGTAGAAGCGGTCGAACACCCGGTCGGCCTCCTCGGGCGGGATGCCCGGGCCCTCGTCGCTGACCTCGAGCTCGACGGTCGCGTTGCCATTCCGGCGCGCACCCACCGCCACCCGCCCGCCGTCTGGCGAATGCGAGATGGCGTTGTCCAGCAGATTGGCCACCACCTGGTGGATGCGCTCGGGGTCGCCGCTGGCCTCCAGCGCGGGCGGCTCCACGCTCAGCTCCAGCCGCACCGACGGCACGTCCGGGCGGCGGATGCCGATCTGCGCCTCGCGCACCGCCGCCTCCAGCAGCGGGGCGACGGCGAACGGCTTCGCTTCGAGCTCGGTGTCGAGGGTGTCCAGGCGCGAGAGGTCCAGCAGCTGGGTCACCAGCCGGCCGAGCCGCTCGACCTGGGCCAGCATCGTTCGCATCGTGGCCGGGTCGGCCGGCTCCACGCCGTCAACGATGTTCTCCATCACCGCCTGCATGGCGCTGATCGGGGTGCGCAGCTCGTGGGACACGTTGGCGATCAGCTCGCGCCGCTCGGTGTCCACCGCCGCCAGCTCGGCGGCCATGCGGTTGAACGCCTCGGCCAGCTCGCCAACCTCGTCCATCGAGGCGGTGTACACGCGGCGGTCGTAGCGGCCGGCCGACATGTCGTGGGTCGCGTCGGCCAGCTGGCGCAGCGGCACCGTCAGGCCGCGGGCCAGGAACTGCACCATCAGCAACGACACCGCCACCGCCCCGATCCCGGCCAGCCACAGCGGCAGGTCGGCCTTGGCCGCCACCACGACCACGCCGGCCGACACCAGCACGGCGGCCACGATGACCACGCCGATCTTCAGCTTGATCGAGTGCAGATGGTCCAGCGGGCGGATCACCGCTCGGGCCTCCGCACGGCGTAGCCCGCGCCGCGGGCGGTGCGGATCACGTCGGGGCCGAGCTTGCGCCGCAGGCCGCGGATGTGGGAGTCCACGGTGCGCTCGCCCGTCCCGTCCTCGTAGCCCCAGACCTCGCGCAGCAGCTGCTCCCGGTTGTGCACCACGCCGGGCCGCCGGGCCAGGTGGTGCAGGAGGTCGAACTCGCGCGGGGTCAGGTCGACCTCCGTTCCGTTGATGCGCGTCTCGCGGGTGGCGGGGTCGACGGTGAGGTCGCCGACGCTGACCGGCTTCGGTTCGTCCTGGTCGGGCGCCCCGCCGGCCCGGCGCAGCAGCGCCCGCAGCCGGGCGACCAGCTCCTGCATGCTGAACGGCTTGGTCATGTAGTCGTCGGCGCCCACGCCGAGGCCGACGAGCAGGTCGGCCTCCGAGTCCCGCGCGGTGAGCATGAGCACCGGCACGTTGCGATCGCGCTGGATCTGCTTGCAGACCTCCAGCCCGTCCACGCCCGGGAGCATCAGGTCGAGCACCACCGCGTCGGGCCGAAGCGTGCGGCACAGCTCGATGCCCGTCGGCCCGTCAGCGGCGGTCTCTACCTTGAAGCCCTCCTTGCGCAGCCGCGCGGCGACCGCATCCGCGATGACACGCTCGTCCTCGACCACGACGATGCTCGCTCCCTGCATGGAGGGGAGGGTACGGCGGGCTTGTCGGCGTGGGGAGGGGGGCGTGTGGAGGTTTGGTGCAGGACCACCATCACTTCAGCGTTGACGACGGCACCCCGAGCTCCGTAGCTGCTTGGCGCACCTGATCAGCTGGCGAGTGCGTAGCGAGGATGAATTGCCCGGCGTCGGCGACAGCGAGCTCCCGCGCTCACGTTTCAGCCACACCCGGTGTTATTGCCGCAGCTCGAGCACGTGTAGCAAGACCCGGTCCGTTGCATCATCCCGCCGCACTGGCCGCAGGCCGGCCCGAGGTCCAGGCCCTGTAGCTGTGCCGGCATCGCCGGCGGCTCGTCGGTGAAGGCCTCGGCGGCTGCCTTGGTCGTCGCCGGCTTGATGTCGGTCTCCGCGGGCTTGGTGGTCGAGGCCTGGGGCTTGGCGCTTCGCCATTGCCGTGGCCGTTGCCGCCGTTGCCTCCGCCGTTCGCCGGGCCTGCCGTATCGCCGCGCATCAGCGCCTCCTGCGACGCCTTCCGCGCCCGGACCTCCGGCGTGAGGATGCCCAGCTCCTCCTGCAGGTCCGCGTCGCAGAAGCGGGAGCAGAGCCAGCGCATGATGTAGTCGGGCATCGACTTGGCGAAGGGGATCTCCGGGTTGCCGGTGATGCCCTCCGGGTCGAAGCGCATGTAGGAGAACTTGCGCACGAGGGTTTCGAGCGGGACTCCGTACTGGAGCGCGATCGACACCGAGGTGGCGAAGGCGTTCATCATGCCGCGGAGGGTCGAGCCCTCCTTGCCGACGTCGGTGAGGAAGATCTCGCCGACGGTGCCGTCCGAGTAGGACCCGGCCGTGATGTAGCCCTCGTGCCCGGCGATCGAGAACTTGTGGGTGATCGACTGGCGCTCGCGCGGCATGCGGCGGCGCTTGGGCGGGGCGGAGGCAAGCGCGTCCTTGACCGCCTCGTCCACGCGGGCCGTGGCCTCGTCCTCGGAGATGCCCGTGGTGGGTGTGACGGTCTCGCCCTGGGCGTCCTGGGCCTCGGTGCGCAGCGCCTGCGCGGTCTTGGAGCCGTCGCGATAGATGGCCAGCGCCTTCAGGCCCTGCTTCCAGCCCTCCATGTAGGTCTCGGCCACGTCCTCGATCGAGGCCTCGGCGGGCAGGTTGACCGTCTTGGAGATGGCACCCGAGAGGAACGGCTGGGCCGCGGCCATCATCTTCACGTGGCCCATGTGGTGGATGGCGCGCTTGCCGACCGCCACGTCGAACACCGGCAGGTGCTCGTCCTTGAGGGCGGGGGCGCCGATGCAGGTGCCCTGCTCGTCGATGTAGGCGACGATCTGGTCGACCTCGGCCTGGTTGTAGCCGAGCTTGACCAGGGCGGCCGGGATGGTGCGGTTGACGATGGTCATCTGACCGCCGCCGACCAGCTCCTTGAACTTGACCAGCGAGAAGTCCGGCTCGATGCCGGTGGTGTCGCAGTCCATCAGGAAGGAGATGGTCCCCGTGGGCGCCAGGACCGTGGCCTGGGCGTTGCGGTAGCCGTGGTCCTCGCCGAACTCGACGGCCTCGTCCCAGCTGCGCCGCGCGGCGGCCAGCAGGCCCGTCTCGACCAGCTCCTCGGACAGCACGTTCCACGCCGCGTCGCGGTGCTTGCGCATGACGTGGTTGTGCGGCTCGCGGTTGAGCTCGTACTTCTCGTACGGGCCCATCGCGGCGGCCACGCGGGCCGACTCGCGGTAGGCGCGGCCGGTCATCAGCGCGGTGATGGCGCCGGCCATGGCGCGACCCTCGTCCGAGTCGTAGGGCAGGCCCTCGCTCATGAGCAGCGCGCCCAGGTTGGCGTAGCCGAGGCCCAGCTGGCGGAAGTCACGCGCGTTCTGGCCGATCTCCTCCGTTGGGTAGCTCGACGGCGAGACCACGATCTCCTGCGCCAGGATCATCACGTCGACCGTGTGCTCGAAGGCCTCGGTGTCGAACGTGCCGTCGTCCAGGCGGAACTTCATGAGGTTGATCGACGACAGGTTGCAGGCCGAGTCGTCGACGTGCATGTACTCGCTGCACGGGTTGGACGCGTTGATCCGGCCCGAGTTCGGGCAGGTGTGCCAGTCGTTGATGGTGGTGTCGTACTGCATGCCCGGATCGGCGCAGCGCCAGGCGGCGTCGGCGATCTGGCGCAGCACGTCGGCGGCGTCGTGGGTCTTGACCACCTCGCCGTCCTTGCGGGCGGTGAACTCCCACTCCTCGCCCTTGGCGGCGCGGGACATGAACTCGTCCGAGACGCGCACCGAGTTGTTGGCGTTCTGGTACTGGATCGAGGTGAAGCCGTCACCGTCGATGCTCATGTCGAAGCCGGCGTCGCGCAGCGCGCCCGCCTTCTCCTCCTCGCGCGCCTTGCACCAGACGAAGTCCAGGACGTCGGGGTGGTCGACGTCGAGCACGACCATCTTGGCCGCGCGCCGGGTCTTGCCGCCCGACTTGATCGTGCCGGCCCAGGAGTCGGCGCCGCGCATGAAGCTGACCGGGCCGCTGGCGGTGCCGCCCTTGCTCAGGTGCTCCATCGAGCCGCGGATGTTCGAGAGGTTGATGCCCGAGCCGCTGCCGCCGCGGAAGATCTTGCCCTCCTTGGTGTTCCAGCCGAGGATCGACTCCATCGTGTCCTCGACGGAGAGGATGAAGCAGGCCGAGCACTGCGGGTGCTCCTCGAAGCCCACGTTGAACCAGACCGGCGAGTTGAACGCCGCGATCTGGTGCAGAAGGATGTGCGTGAGCTCGGCCTCGAAGGTGTCGGCGTCCTCGTCGGAGGCGAAGTAGTCGGCATCGCGGCCCCAGCCGGCGATGGTGCCGGACACGCGCCCGACCATCTGCTTGACCGACGACTCGCGCTCGTCGCTGCCCAGGCGGCCGCGGAAGTACTTCTGGGCCACGATGTTCGTGGCGTTCTGCGACCAGGTGACCGGGAACTCGACGCCGCGCTGCTCGAACGCGGGCTTGTCGGGGTTGCCGATGACCGCGTCGCGGACCTCCCATTCGACCGCGTCGAAGGGATGTAGCCCGGGTTCCGTAAACCGCCGCTCGACGGCCACGCCGTCGGTGCTGATCTCGGTGGCGGCGGTGCTACGGCTGTCGGGCATCAGGACCTCTCCTCAGAGACTGTTTCGTGTGATTCCGCCGAACTGACGGGGGACGACATGCTGGGGTCTGAGTCGGACAGAAAACCAAGCTGGTCGGCGGCCGGCTGAGGCTCTTCCCGCATCTTCCGCACGACGGCTTCCAGTTCGTCCAGATCGGCGATGCGGCGGTACACCGAAGCGAACTGGATCGCCGTCACCGGGTCCAGCCGCGCGAGCCCCTTTTCGGCCAGGTCGCCGATCCGATCGGCCTTGACCGCGGCCCCCCGGCCCTCGCTCCGCAGCTGCGCCGCGATCGAGTCCGCAAGCTCTTCGAGCTGCTCGCCTCCCACCGGTCGGCCTCCCGCCGACCGAACGAGCCCCCGAAGCAGCTTGCGGCGATCGAAGCGCTGCGTGGTGCCGTCGCGCTTGACCACGTCGACCGGCACCTCCTCCGCCCGCTCATGCGTGGTGAACCGATTGCCGCACTCCGCGCACTCGCGGCGGCGGCGGATCGAGTCCCCCGGGTCGGTCAGACGTGAGTCGACGACGCGGGTGGAATCGAATGAGCAGAACGGACAGCGCACTACGTCCATTCTACTACGGGTTGTGGTCGATTCCTGCCCGAAACACAAGATGTTGTGGTTTCAGCGCCCGATCTCCGCCAGCCACTGCTCCGCGGTGGTCGGCAGGACCATCGCGTCGGCGGCGGGCTCCGGGGCCGGCCCGGCCATCTCGTCGCCGAACGGGGTGCCCGCCCAGGCGGCCTCGACGGTCACGTCGTCGCCGCGGGCGGCCGCGGCGCGCCGGCCCAGGTCGGCCAGGTCGACCACCTCGGGGCCGACGATCTCGAGCACGCCGTGGCGCGGCTCGGCCACCGCGACGACGGCCAGCGCGCGGCCCACGTCCTCGGCCGAGGCCGCCCGCACCTGGACCGGCGGCGCGATCGCGGTGTCGCCGTCGCGCGTCCAGCCCATGACCATCTCCGGGAACTCGTAGAACTGGGGTGCCCGGGCGATCGTGTACGGCAGCGGGCCCTGGCGCACCAGCTCCTCCTGGCGGCGCTTGCCGACGTAGTGGGCGTTGCCCTCGACCTCGTCGACGCGCAGGATGGAGAGGACCACGTGGTGGCCCACCCCCGCGCGCTTGCCGGCGTCGAGCAGATGGCCCGTGGCCGCATCGAAGAACGCCCGGGTCCGGTCCGGCTCGGTGGCGGTGCTGTTCGTCACGTCGACGATCGCCTGGCTGCCCGCGAGCGCTTCGTCGAGCCCGTCCCCGGTGGTCACGTCCACGCCCTCCGAGCGGGATAGCGGCACGGCTTCGTGGCCCGCCTGCTCCAGTGCCGACACGGTGTGGCGGCCGACCTGGCCGGTGCCGCCTGCGACTGCGATCCGCATGGGGTCCTCCTGTTCGCTCTGGTGGTTTCGACGCTAGACGCCGGTCACCGAGGTGCCCGTACGGGCAGCCGTACTCGTGGGGTGCGGCCCTCAGGCCATCCGGGCCAGCTCGTCCAGCACGGCCTTCGGCGGGCCGCTGAGCTCGGCGCCGTCGGCGCGCACCACCGCGTGGTCGTCGTCGAGCGACACCAGCTCGAGCCGCGGGTGCATCTCGGCGGCCAGCCCCAGCCAGCGGGGGCGGAACTCGTCCCCTTCGCCTCCGGACGCCATACGCGGGACGCCCCAGACAAGCAGGGCGGAGAGGGCGGGCTCGAGCTCCCGGCCGCGGTCGGTGAGCGCGTAGCGGTCGCCCTCGTGGGCGAGCACCCCGGCCGCCTCGAGGTCGCGCAACCGGTCGGCCAGGAGGTTCTTGGCGATGCCGGGCAGCCCGTCGCGCAGGTCGCTCCAGCGCTCCTGGCCCAGCAGGAGCTCGCGCACGATGAGCAGCGACCAGCGGTCGCCGACGACCTCCAGGGCCTTCGCGAGGGCGCAGCGCTGTCCGTAGGAACGCATCATGGTATAAAAAGTAAACCATGCGTCCCGGTCGTTGGTCGATTCTGCTCGTGCTGTGTCTCTCCGTCTTCGTGGTGAACGTCTCCACGACGATCGTGAACATCGCGCTGCCCTCCCTCAGCGCGGAGCTGGGGGCGTCCACGCGCGACCTGCTGTGGATCGTCGACTCCTTCAACCTGGCCTTCGCCGCGCTGGTCCTGGCCGCGGGGTCGCTGAGCGACCGCTTCGGGCGCCGGCGCGCGCTGCTGGTGGGCCTGGCGGTGTTCCTGGTCGCGGGGCTGGCGGGCTCGCGGGCCGGGTCGCCGGACACACTGATCGCCTGGCGAGTGCTGGCGGGGGTGGGGGCGGCCGTGGTCTACCCCGTGACGCTGTCCATCCTGACCAACGTGTTCACCGACCGGGGCGAGCGGGCCAAGGCCATCGGCATCTGGGGCGCGGCCACGGGGGCGGCGGTGGCGCTGGGCCCGATCGTCGGCGGCTTCCTGCTCGAGCGCTACGAGTGGGGCAGCATCCTCGTCTTCACCGCCGCGGTGGCCGCGGTCGCCTTCGTGCTGAGCCTGTGGGTGGTGCCCGACTCGGCCGACCCGACCACGCCGCCGCTGGACGTGCGCGGCCTGGTTCTGAGCACCCTGGGCCTGGGCCTGCTGGTGCACGCGATCATCGAGGCGCCCGATCGCGGCTGGGGCTCGGCGGTGAGCCTGGTGGCGTTCGCGCTCGCGGTGGTGGTGCTCGTGGCGTTCGTGCTGGCCGAGCGGCGCACGGAGACCCCGATGCTGGACGTCGGGTTGTTCACCAACCTGCGCTTCACCGCGGCCAGCGGCGCGGTCACGGTCTCGTTCTTCGCCCTGTTCGGCTTCATCTTCCTGGTCACGCAGTACTTCCAATACCTGCAGGGGTACGGGCCGCTGGAGACCGGCGTGCGGATCCTCCCGGTGGCCATCTGCGTGGCCATCTGGTCCATCCTGGGCGCGCGCCTGGCCGTGGCCGTGGGCACCAAGCTCGTGGTGGCGGGCGGCCTGCTGTCGCTGACCGTGGCGTTCACGTGGATCTCGACCGTGGGCGCCGACACCTCCTACTGGGTCATCGCCGGGCAGATGCTGTTCCTGGGCACGGGCATGGGACTGACCAGCGCGCCGGCCACGGAGGCGATCATGGGCGTCGTGCCCGCGGCCAAGGCGGGCATCGGGTCCGCGGTGAACGACGCCACGCGCGAGCTGGGCGGCACCCTGGGGGTGGCGGTGATCGGGTCGGTGGCGCTGAGCCTGTACCGCGGCGCGTTCGACGGCGCGCGCCTTCCCGCCGCGGCGACCGACGCGGCGCGCGAGTCGCTCGGCGGCGCCTTCCAGGCCGCGGGCCGGCTGCCCCCGGCCGCCGCGGAGGATCTGCGCCAGCGTGCGCAGGAGGGCTTCCTGGACGGGATGGCGGCGGGGTGCCTGGTGGCGGCCGGCGTGGCGCTGGCCGGCGCGGTGCTAGTGGCGCGCTTCCTGCCCTCGCAGCCCGCGGCGACGCCGGAGGGCGCCGGGCAGCCCGCGCTGGCGCACGAGCCGGCGGCCGTCAGTCCCACGACGGGCTGAGCAGCCGCTCGGTGGCCAGGCGCATGACCTGGGGGCGCGTCCGGTTCCCGTGCTCGGCGGCCACGAAGTTCCCGCCCACGAAAAGCGAGAAGGCCAGCATGGTGCGCGCCTCGGCGTCCTCCTCGTCCGCGCAGAACTCGGCAAACAGATTGCGCATGTAGTCCATCCGGCGGTTGTCGACGCGCCGCAGCCGCCTGGCGACGGCCTTGTCGCGCCGGGCCCAGTCGCGCACCGCCAGCTCGACCCCCAGCAGGTCGCCGATGCCGCCGGCGATCTTGAACAGCCGCCGCAGCTTGGCCCGGCCGTCGCCGCGCCCGCCCTCGACGCGCTGGATGACCTCGTCGAGCATCCGGTGCTCCCAGGTGTCCAGCATCTCGTCCAGCAGCGCCTGGTGGCCGTCGAAGTGCCAGTAGAAGCCGCCCTTGGTGACGCCGAGCGCCTGGGCCAGCGCCTCGACCCGGACCGCGTCGGGCCCGCCGGCGGCCAGGGCGCCGAGGCCCTCCTGGATCCAGCTGTCTCGTGGGGTGCGGGTGGGGGCGGCCATGTTGACTCCCGAGCATCTATACCGTACCGTATGGATACGCAACCGTATGGATGGAGATCGCGATGCCCCTCCCCGAGTCCGCCCACACCTCGCAGCCCTGGCGCATCCACGAGATCGCGCACGACTTCCGCCTGGAGGACGTGTGGGCGCTGCCCACGCCGGGCGGGCCGGACGACTTCCCGCGGCTGGTCGAGGCGTTCGGCTCGTTTGACCCCGGCCGGGACTCCTCGCCGCCCGTGCGCTTCCTGTTCGCGCTGCGGTGGAAGATCGGGGACCTGCTGAAGCTGGACGAGCCGGGGGCGGGGACCGGGTCGCGCGTGCCCTCGCTCCGCGACCGCGTGCCCGCTGACCTGCGCGACGGCCCGGCGGGACCGGACTCGGCGCCCATTCAAGACGCTGTACCTGTCCGGCGACGAGTGGGCGGGCGAGATCGCCAACCAGACCATGCACGGCGTGCTGCACCTGGGCTGGGTGCCCGACGGCGAGGGTGGCTACCGCGGGCAGATGGCCGTGCTGGTCAAGCCGAACGGCCTGCTGGGCACCGCCTACATGGCGGCGATCGCCCCGTTCCGGCACCTGGTGGTCTACCCGCAGATGCTGCGCGACATCGGTCGCAGGCTGGCGCGCCGTGGCCGCGGCGTGAGCCTGCCCCCCGGCCAGCGCGCGCTCGACGGTTTCCCGCGGTTCGGCACGCACCTGGCCTACCCGCCACCGCGCGTGCTGCCCGACCACGAGATCGCGGTCGGCGGCGCGGTGGCCGAGCCGTTCTCGCTGCCGCTGGCCGCCCTGGCCGACCTTCCGCGCCGCGAGCAGGACCGCCGACTTCCACTGCGTGGCCGGGTGGTCGGCGACCGGCCTGCGCTGGGAGGGCGTGCCGTTCGCGCGCTTCTACGCCGAGGTCATCGAACCGAAGCTGAGCCCGGGCGCCCCGGTCACCCACGTGACCTTCCAGGGCCGCGACGGCTACCGGTCGATCGCGTGCCTGGAGGACGTGCTGGCCGAGGACGTGCTGATCGCCGAGCACCTGGACGGCCGTCCGCTGGACGGCGACCACGGCGCGCCCGTGCGGCTGGTCAGCCCCCGCCAGTACGGCTTCGTCTCCACGAAGCACCTGTGCCGGATCGAGGTCCACACGGCCGAGCCCGACGCGCGGTACCACCGCAACCGGCTCAACCACCTGGGCCTGCGCCTGGTCGAGCCCCATCCCCGCGCCCGCGTGTGGGAGGAGGAGCGCAACGGCTACCTCCCGTCGTGGGCGGTGCGCGTGCCCTACCGGATGCTGATCCCGCCGATCAGGGCGCTCGCGGCCCGCGGCGGCGGTGGGCGGCGCCTCGGGGGGCGCCCCTGAACTTTGTGGCGCCCCCGCGGAGGCGGCGGCGAGTAGCGACGACTTCGCCCGGCGGGCATGATGCCGACCTGGTGAGCTCCGACGACGCGTTTCCCATCCTCAGCAGCCCGGACCTTCGCCGGGCGCTGGCGTTCTACCGCGAACTGCTTGGCGCCGAGGAGGAGTACCGGTTCCTCGACGAGGGCGAGCCGGCGTTCGTGGGTCTGCGCATCGGCGGCTCCCACCTCGGTCTGGCCCAGGACGACGACGCGATGGCGGGCGCCGGAGGCCAGCGGTTCGCGTTGTGGGTCTACGTGGACGAGTGCGACACGACGGTCGAAAAGCTGCGCGCCGGCGGCGCCGCGGTGACCGAGGAGCCCGCCGACCAGCCGTGGGGCGAGCGCGTGGCCCGGGTGCTGGACCTCGACGGGAACGAGATCATCGTCGGGCAGCGGGCGCCCGGCGCGTGAGCCTGAACCCCGCGCTCGACGGCGTCCACCTGTGCCCGCGCTGCGGCGCCGAGGCCGACGTGACGCCGCCGCGCTCGCTGATCTGCCCGGAGTGCGGCTACAAGGCCTACTACAACCCCACGCCCGCGGCGGGGGCGATCCCGTTCGGCTCCGACGGGCGGATCTGGCTGATGCGCCGCGGCACCGATCCGGGCCGCGGCCTGTGGACGTTCCCTGGCGGCTTCGTGGATCTGGGCGAGTCGGTGCCCGACGCCGCGCGGCGCGAGGCGCGTGAGGAGATGGGGGTGGACTTGGAGGTGGGGTCGCTCGTGGGTGTGTACTCGCGCCCCGACGATCGCGTGCTGCTGGTGGTCTACCGGGCGGCGCTGGCGGACGGCCAGGTGCCGGGGGTGAGCGAGGAGGCGGCGGAGGTGCGCGCGTTCGAGCCCGGCGAACTGCCGTGGGACGAGCTGGCGTTCTGGTCGACCGAGCTGGCGCTGCGCGACGTGCTGGACTGATCGCTAGGTTCGGCACATGGCCCGCGTGACCGGCATCGGCGGCTTCTTCTTCCGCGCGAAGGATCCCGACGCGCTCAACCGCTGGTACGCCGAGCACTTCGGCGTGATCGAGCTGGACTCGTCGGGCTACGACGACGACGGCTGGTTCCAGGACCGCGGCGAGACGGTGCTGTACGCCTGCGAGCCGGACTCGACCCTCCCCGGCCCGCCGGACAAGCAGTGGTCGATCAACTTCCGCGTGGACGACCTGGACGGCGTGGTCGAGCGGTTGCGGGCCGCCGGCGTCGAGGTCGAGCCACACGCGGAGGAGTACCCAAACGGCCGCTTCGCCGAGCTGGCCGACCCGGAGGGCAACCACGTGCAGCTGTGGGAGCCCAACGCCGCGTCGGTGGCGCGCGACCCGGCCAGGCGCGTGGACGCCGGCAGCCCGCTCGGCGGCGCCCGGATCGCCACCCGCCTGCCCTGCCAGGACCTGGACCGCGCGCGGCGCTTCTACAGCGACGTGCTGGGACTCGAGCCGGCCGAGGAACGCGACGGCGGGCTGCTCTACCACGGCGCATCGGGCTCGTTCGCCTTGTTCGCCTCCTCGGGCCGCTCCAGCGGTGAGTCCACCCAGATGGCGTTCGAGGTCGACGACCTGGACGCGGTGGTCGCGGCGCTGAGGGAGCGCGGGCTTGAGTTCGAGGAGGTCGAGATGCCCGGGTTCGAGGTCCGGGACGGGATCCTCGAGGTGCCCGGCAACTACCCGAGCAAGGGCGGCCGTGGCGAGCGGGCCGTGTGGTTCCGCGACAGCGAGGGCAACCTGATGGGCCTGGGCCAGCCGCTCTAGACGCAGGCTTGTATTCAACTGATTGGTTGAGTACGCTCAGGGCGTGGCCACCGACCAGCTCTCGACCACCTACGCCGCGCTGTCCGATCCCACGCGGCGCGCGATCCTGGCCCGCCTGGCCGAGGGCGACGCGACCGTGAACCAGCTGGCCGAGCCGTTCCCCATCTCGCTCCAGGCCGTGTCCAAGCACATCAAGGTGCTCGAGCGTGCGGGGCTGGTGGCCAGGGGCCGCGACGCCCAGCTGCGCCCGTCGCGGCTGGAGGCGGCGGCGCTGGAGGAGGCCGCCGGCTGGCTCGACGGCTACCGCCGTTTCTGGGAGGACAGCTTCGACCGCCTGGGCGACCACCTGGCGGAGGGCCGCGATGGCTGAGCGCCGCGAGCTGACCATGACGCGCCACTACGACGCCCCGCGCAAGGAGGTGTGGGCCGCCTGGACCGAGCCGGAACGGCTGGCCACCTGGTGGGGCAAGCGCGGCTGGCACGTGGACCCGGCGACGGTGGAGATGGACGTCCGCCCCGGCGGGCGGTTCGCGCTGACCTCCGAGGACGCGCGCGGCAACCGGATGTCCCAGGTGGCCCTCTACCGCGAGGTCGTGGAGCCCGAGCGGCTGGTGGTCGACGAGCCCGCCGAGGACAACTGGCACGGCGGCGCCGTGACCACCGTGACCTTCACCGACATGGGCGACGGGCGCACGCGGATGGACTTCCACGCCTCGATCGCCACGACGGAGGAGATGGCGCAGACGGCAGCGCGCGGCATCGCCGACACGCTGGACCGCCTGGGCGAGCACCTGACCACCGAACCCACCGAGGAGCGCAGCGCATGACCACGCAGACCCAGCTGGTGACCGGCGTCGACTTCGCCATGGTCCCCTCCACCGACATCGAGCGCAGCATCGCCTTCTACACGGAGACCCTGGGCCTGCCCGCCGGCCCGCGTTATGGCGAGACCGTCGGCGCCGAGTTCGAGACCGGCAACCTGACCATCGCGGCGTTCAACTTCGCGGAGGTGGGGATGGAGCCGCCGCCGGCCAACCGCGGGCCGATCGCCTTCCGCGTGGACGACGTGGCCGTCGCCAAGGCCGAGCTGGAGTCGCGCGGGGTGGAGTTCCAGGGCGACATCGTCGACTCGGGCGTGTGCCACCAGGCCTACTTCGACGATCCCGACGGCAACTTCCTGATCCTGCACCACCGCTACGCGCCGCGGTAGCGCCCGCCGGCGCTACGGGTGCCGGCTGAGCCCGCGCAGCACCGCGTCGGCATCGCGGTGCGGGGCGCGAAGGGCGATGCCGACCAGGTCCAGGTCGGCCGCGGCCGCCGGCCGCTGCCACGATTGGCGGATCGCTGCTCCCCGCAACCTGGTGAACCTCAAGGACGTCGAGAAGGGCTACGGCTCGCGCTCGGTGCTGCGCGACATCACCCTCGGCGTGTCAGCGGGCGACCGGATCGGCGTCGTGGGCCGCAACGGCGACGGCAAGTCGACGCTGTTGAAGCTGATCGCCGGCGCCGAGCCGGCCGACTCCGGCGCGGTCACGCGGGTGAACGGGCTGCACCTGGACATGCTGGGCCAAGGCGACCACCTGGACGACGCCAGCACGGTGCGCCAGGAGCTTGTGGGCGGGCGTGCCGACCACGAGTGGGCCGGCGACAAGACCTTCCGCAGCGTGCTGGACGGCCTGATGGGCGGGGTCGAGATGCGCCGCTTCCCCCAGGGCCTGGACACGCCGATCGCGCCGCTGTCCGGCGGTGAGCGGCGCCGGATCGCGCTGGCCAAGCTGCTGCTGGACTCGCCCGAGCTGCTGCTCCTTGACGAGCCCACCAACCACCTGGATGTGGAGGGCGTGGACTGGCTGGCGCGCCACCTGGCCGCGCGCCGCGGGTCGATGATGGTCGTGACCCACGACCGCTGGTTTCTGGACGCCGTGTGCACCCACACGTGGGAGGTGGCCGACGGCGCCGTGCACCAGTACGAGGGCGGGTACGCCGCCTACGTGCTGGCCCGCGCCGAGCGTGACCGCCAGGCCTCGGCGCGCGAGGACCGCCGCCAGCAGCTGATGCGCAAGGAGCTGGCCTGGCTGCGCCGCGGTCCGCCGGCGCGGACGTCGAAGCCCAAGTTCCGGATCGAGGCGGCCAACGCGCTGATCGCCGACGAGCCCGAGCCCCGCGACCGCGCCGAGCTCCTTCGCTTCGCCGCCGCCCGCCTCGGCGACCGGGTGCTGGACGCCGTGGACGTGTCGCTGGCCTACGGCGAGCGCGTGGTGCTGCGCGACGTGACCTGGCGGCTGGGCCCGGGCGAGCGGCTGGGCCTGGTGGGCGTGAACGGCTCGGGCAAGACGTCGCTGCTGAGGGTCATGGGCGGCGAGGCCGAGCCGACCGCGGGCCTGGTCGAGCGCGGCGCGACGGTGCGCGTGGCGCACCTGTCCCAGGACACCGTCGAGATCCCAGGCCACCTGCGCGTGCTGGAGTCGCTGGAGGAGGTGCGCGGGGTGGCCAAGCTCAGCAGCGGGCAGGAGATCACGGCCGGCATGCTGTGCGAGCGCTTCGGCTTCCGCGGCGACCGCGCCCGCACGCTGGTGCGCGACCTCTCCGGCGGCGAGCGCCGGCGGCTGCAGCTGATGCGGCTGCTCATGGGCGAGCCCAACGTGCTGCTGCTGGACGAGCCGACCAACGATCTGGACATCGACACCCTGACCGCGCTGGAGGATCTGCTGGATGCCTGGCCCGGGACCATGGTGGTGGTCAGCCACGACCGCTACTTCGTCGAGCGCGTGTGCGACAACGTCTACGCCCTGGACACCGGCGGCGCCATCAGGCACCTGCCCGGCGGGATCGAGCAGTACGTGCGCTCGCGCGCGGGCGAGCCCGGCCCCAGCGCTCCCGCCCCGGCGAAGGGCGGCGCGGCGCCGGGCAAGGTCCAGCGCGCCGGGCGCAAGGAGGCCGCGCGGCTGGAGCGCGCGCTGGAGAAGCTGGGCGAACGCGAGCAGGCGCTGCACGAGGAGATGGCCGCCAGCGCCACCGACCCCGGCCGGCTGGGCGAGCTCCAGGACGAGCTCGCGGCCGTCGGCGCCGAGCGCGAGCAGCAGGAGGCCGCCTGGGTGGAGGTCTCGGAGGCGCTGGAGACCTAGATGGTTGATCCCACGGATTCGCACGTGCGGATGACGGCTCAGACCGGCGCTGGATCGCCACCCGCGCCCTCGCCGATGCCATCAGCATCGGCTTCGGGCCCGTGCGGCGCCCAGCTTGGTCTGAACCGCCCCCGCACGCACGCCTCCGTGGAATCAACCATCCAGTCCGTACAGTCCCGCCGATGGAGAAAGTCGACGAGTTCCTGATCGCCGAGCGCACCTACTGCGACGACGAGTCCAAGCTCTCGGTGGGGCTGGCCAACATCCGCGCCGAGGTGCCCGACGTGGAGGCCAACAAGGACAAGATCCTGCGCGCGGTCAAGATCTTCAAGGAGCGCGGCGTGAACGTGGCGGTGTTCCCCGAGTTCTGCCTGTCGGGCTACTTCTGGGACGAGCGCGACGACTGCCTGGACTACCTGAAGGGTGCGGTCACCGAGGCCAACACCGACTGGATCGAGTCCGAGCTGGTGCCGCTTCTGGGTGACGACCTGGAGACGATCCTGCTGAACAACCTGACCGCGTCGGACGACGAGGGCCGGTTCATGAATCGCACGTTCGCCGTGGACGGCGGCAAGGACTACCTGGACTTCGAGGCCACCTACGACAAGGTCTTCCTGCCGGGCATCGAGAAGGAGTACACCGACAGCGGCCGCGACGACCGGCTGGTGATCCCTACGCGCCACGGGCGGCTGGGCTTCACCACGTGTTACGACTACCTGTTCAGCGAGCTGCTGCGCGAGTACTCGATGGTCGAGGAGGTGGACGCCATCGTGCAGATGGCGTCGTGGCGCGCCGCCGGGGGCCGCGACTACCCCGGCATGAACCTGCGCACCGACCATTACTACGGCGACCTGTGGGACTACGTGATGCCGGCGTCGTCGGCCACCAACCAGTTCTGGACGATCGCCTGCAACGCGGTGGGCGCGCACGGCGTGACCGGAGCCACGTTCTGGGGCGGGTCGGGCATCTGGGCGCCGTCGGGCATCTGCCTGGTGCAGGCCTCGCGCACCAGCGAGGAGCTGGTGATCGTGCACAACGTGGACATCGAGGGCGCGCAGGCATACGAGAAGGACGACTTCAACTACGCCTTCGACTTCAAGCAGATCTACCGGCCGATGGACGAGAACAGCCGCTCGTTCACCCGCGGCGAGCCGTGACCATCCGCGAGGCCACTAGCGCCGACGGCGCGGCCTGCGCGGCCATCTACGAGCCCTACGTGCATGACACCGTGATCACCTTCGAGACGGTGGCCCCGACGGCAGACGAGATGGCCGCGCGGATCGCCGACTGCCAGCGCGAGCACTCCTGGCTGGTGGCCGAGGACGAGGGCCGCGTGGTGGGCTACGCATACGGCGATCGGTACAAGGTCCGCGCTGCCTACGCGTGGGCGTGCGAGGTCAGCGTCTACCTGGAGATGGACCGCCGCCGGACCGGCCTGGGCCGCGCGCTGTACGAGGCCCTGTTCGCCCGCCTGGTCGAGCGCGGCTTCCTGAAGGCGGTGGCCGGAATGACAGTGCCCAACCCCGCCAGCGAGGGGCTGCACCGCGCGCTGGGCTTCGAGCCGGCGGGGATCTACCGCAACATCGGCTTCAAGCACGGCGGCTGGCACGACGTGGCCTGGACCCAGCGCGAGCTGGTCAGCCCACCGCCGGACGAGCCCGCGCCGCTGCGCTGACCGACCGCGCCCGGGGCTACGTTGCCCGGGTGCTCCGAGTGGCCAAGCGCGAACCCTCGGCAATCCTCCTGGCCGCCCAGCTGCTGGGCGTCCTGCTGTACCCGTTCATGGAGGGCAGCGTGGGCCGGGCGCTGTTCAGCGTTTTCGGAATCGCGGTGCTTGGGCTGGTATTGCTGGCCGTGCGCAGCTCACCGGCCTGGACGGGCTTCGGCCTGCTCCTGGCGGCGCCCGCGACCGTGCTGCTCCTGGTCCAGGTCGTGACCGGCGACGACGCGCTGCTGCCCTACTCGTCGGCGTTCGAGGCGGTGTTGTACTTCTACGCCGCTGGCGCGCTGCTGGCGTACATGCTCGAGGACCACGAGATCACCCGCGACGAGCTGTACGCGGTCGGGGCCACGTTCACGCTCGTGGCGTGGGCCTTCGCCTACACGTACACGGTGTGCCAGGCGATCGAGCCGGGCAGCTTCACCGCGGCCATCGACCCGAGCGGCGAGCGCAACTGGATGGAGCTGCTGTTCCTGAGCTTCACCACGCTGACCAGCACCGGCCTGAGCGACGTGGTGCCGGTCAAGTCCTTCGCCCGCTCGCTGGTGATGATCGAGCAGCTGGCCGGCCTGGCCTACGTCGCGATGGTGGTCTCGCGCCTGGTGGCGCTGACGGTGCTGCACCCGCGCGGCCGCGACTCGGCCTAACGCGCTAGCGCCCGAGCCGCACGCGGTCCCACAGACCCGCCATGGCGTCGCTGCTGCGCTCGCCGGCGTCGCGGAAGGCTGCGCCGAGCGGCCGGGTCAGGCGGCTGGTGCCCGCGCCGGAGATCCGGATGGCGGCCACCACGGCCGCGACGCCCAGGGCCACGAGCAGCAGCGGCAGCACCCAGCCCGGCACGTCCTGGCCCGGCTTGGCGTTGACCGCCGGAGCCGAGAAGTTCCCGAGCCGGATCCGCTGCTCGACCACGGGCGAGGGCGGCGCCTTGACCTGCGCCTGCTGCCGGCCCGCCGGCCCGCCCGGCCCGCCGCCCGCGGCGCCGGGCGCCGGCACTGCCTCACTGGTGCGCGTCTCGGTCCGGCCGGGAGCGTCGCCGCCGCAGCCCTCGCGGCCGCTGTTCAGCTGGTCGGCCAGGCCAGGCGCGTACTGCTCGACGTCGGGCGGCAGGTTGCCGAGCCCGCGGCGGAGCTGGCCGTCGCTGTACTTGCAGGGGTCGATCGTGCCGGTGCGGCGGTAGTCGTCGATCGGGTTCTGCGCCGCGGCGCCGGCCGCCTGGCTGAGCAGGAAGGCGGCCACGAGCAGGCTGGACAGCGTGCGCTTCACGCGGCGGAGGGTATCGTCACAATGCCCCGCCATGGCCGCCACCACCACACGCCGGCCGGCGTCCGTGAGCAGCGCCGGGCCCGCCTGGTGGCGCGGTTACCGCGAGGAGGGCGGCTCGGCTTCGGCGGCGCTCCTGGGCCTGGCCATGGCGGTGACGGTGGTGTACGCGGCGTTCGCCAGCGGCTCGATCGGAATCCCCGAGGAGAGCCGGCTCCAGGTGGCGGTCGCGCTCGTTTCGCTGGCCACCCTCGGCGGGCTGCTGTACGGCTCCGGCCTGCGCGTGCGGGCCACGCCGGCGGCGGGCTGGGGCGTGGCGCTGCTGGTGGGGTTCGCGGGCTGGGCGGCGCTTTCCATCACCTGGTCGGTTGCCCCGGACCAGAGCTGGCTCGAGGCCAACCGTGCCCTCTCCTACGCCCTGGTGGCGGGGCTGGGCATCGTCCTTGGATCGAGCCTGCCGCGCGCGGCCGAGCGCGTGGCGCTGGTCCTGTTGAGCATCGCCACGGTGATCGCGGCCTACGCCCTGGCCGGCAAGCTGTTCCCCGGGCTGCATATCGGCGGCCTGATCGACCTGAACCACGCCGGCCGCTTCTCGCGCCTGCGGGCGCCGCTGGACTACTGGAACGCGCTCGGCCTGGTGTGCGTGGTCGGCGTGCCGATCGCCATGCGCGCGGTGGCCGAGCTGCGCTACCGGCCCGCGGCGCGGGTGGCCGCGTCCTCTGCGCTGGTGGTGCTGCTGACCACGCTGGCGCTGACCTATTCGCGTGGCGGCCTGCTGGTGCTGGTGGCGGCGGTGGCGCTGATCGTGAGCCTCGGCCCCGACCGGCTGCGGCTGGCGGCCGCGCTGGGCGCGGGCCTGGCCGGCGCGCTGCCGCCCGTGCTCACCGTCTTCCTCAGCGACGACCTGACCACCGACGGCCTGAGCGTGTCGGCACGCACGGGTGACGGGCTGGTGTTGACGCTGACGCTGCTGGCGGGCCTGGCGCTGGCCGCCCTGCTCACCGGCGCCATCGTGCGTTCCGGCTCCGGCCTGCAGCTGGGCCCGCGGGGCGTACGCCGCCTGAAGCGGGGCGCGCTGCTCGGCGGCGGCGTGGCCCTGGCGGTCGCGCTGGCGCTGCTGGTGACGTCCGACCGCGGCATCGGCGGAACGGTCTCGCACCAGGTCGACGAGTTCACCGAGCCCAAGCTCGACCGCCAGAACGACCCCGCGCGCGTGCTGCGCACCAACTCCGGCAACCGCTGGGTGTGGTGGGGCGAGGCCGTGCGCGGCTTCGAGGACCGCCCGGTCACGGGCTTCGGCGCCGGGTCGTTCCCGATCACCCATCGCCGCTACCGCGAGAACCGGCTGGAGGTGCTCCAGCCCCACAGCGTGCCGCTCGAGTTCCTGACCGAGACCGGTCTGGTGGGCGCGCTGCTGGCGCTCGGCGGCCTGGCGCTGCTGGTGCTGGCGGCGGTGCGCGGCATCAGGGTGCGCCCGGCCGGGCCGGAGCGGGCCTTCGCCTGCGCGCTGCTGGCGGGGGTGTTCGCCTGGTCGCTGCACATCTGGGTGGACTGGGACTGGGAGATCCCTGGCGTCACGCTCGGCGTGCTGATCGCGCTGGGTGTGCTGGCCGCCGCGCCGATCCAGGGCAACGCCGCGCCGCCGCCGGCGTCACGTGGCGGAAGGGGCCTGCGGATGGCGCTGGGCGCGGCCGCCGCGTTCGTGGTGGCGGCGCTGGCGGCACTGCCGGCCGCGGCCGAGTCGCTGACCAGCTCAGCCTTCAGCGAGGCCGCCGGCAGCACCGCCGCCGACCTGCGCAGGGGCGAGGAGAAGGCCGCGCTGGCCAAGCGCCTGAACCCGCTGGCGGTGGACCCGTTGTTCGCCCAGGCGGCGATCGCCGAGCGCGGCAACCAGCCGCGGCGCGCGGCGCGGCTGCTGGTGGATGCGGTCGAAAAGCAACCCGACAACCCCGACGCGTGGTCGCGCCTGCGCCGCTTCCAGGTCCTGCTGGACGACACCGGCGCCGAGATCGCATCGCTGAGGATCCTGCTCGAGCTGGATCCCGTGCTGGCGTACCGGGTCGGGCAGTCCACCTCGCTGTCCTATGACCCTGCCCGGTCGGCCAGCGCCACCGGCACGCCGCTGCCGACCAAGGTCCGCCGGCCACCCCGGAACGTGCGCGACCGGGTCACGCAACAGTTCGGCGGGGGCCAGCCCGCCCCGGCTCCGGCCCCCACGCCCGCCCCCGCGCCTGCCCCGGCCCCTGCGCCTGCGCCAACGCCGGCCCCGGCGCCCGCCCCTCAGCCGCAGCCCAAGCAGCAGGCACCGCCCCAGGGCGACCCGTTCCGCCTCGAGGGCTAGATTGGGCTGATGGCCTGGCTGCTCACCGGTGGCGCCGGATACATCGGCTCCCACATCGCGCTGGCGTTCCGAGACGCCGGCACCGACGTGGTGGTGCTCGACGACCTGTCCACGGGCTACCGCAGCTACGTGCCGGACGGCGTGCCGCTGGTGGATGGCTCGGTCGCCGACCCCGCCGCCGTGGCGCAGGCGCTCGACCAGCACGACATCGCGGGCGTGCTGCACCTGGCCGGGCTGAAGTACGCCGGCGTGTCGGTGGAGCAGCCGCTGGACTTCTACCGCGCCAACGTGACCGGCACCCAGGTGCTCCTGGAGGCGGTCGCCGAGCGCGGGATCCAGAACTTCCTGTTCTCCAGCAGCGCGTCGTGGTACGGGACCCCGTCCGCCGAGATCGTTGACGAGCACACCGAGCCGCGACCGGAGAGCCCGTACGGCCAGAGCAAGGTGATCGGCGAGTGGCTGCTGCGCGACGTCGCGGCGGTCACGCCCGAGCTGCGCCAGTCGTCGCTGCGCTACTTCAACGTGGTCGGGTCGGGCCCGCCGGAGCTGGCCGACCACAGCCCGCACAACCTGTTCCCCAAGGTGTTCCGCGCCCTCTCGCGCGGCGAGGCGCCGCTGGTGTTCGGCACCGACTACGACACGCCCGACGGCACCTGCGTGCGCGACTACGTCCACGTGGCCGACCTGGCGGACGCGCACGTGGCGGTCGCCAAGCACCTGGAGGCGGGCAAGCCCGCGGCGCCGGCCTACAACGTCGGCCGCGGCGAGGGCTCGTCGGTGCGCCAGGTGGTCGAGGCGATCCTGCGCGTGACCGGCTACGACGTCGAGCCCGAGCTGCGCCCGCGCCGGCCGGGCGACCCGGCGCGGATCGTGGGCGCCGTGGACCTGATCGCCGCCGACCTGGACTGGACCGCCCGGCACGACCTGGAGGACATGGTCACCAGCGCCTGGACCGCCTGGCAGCACCAGCTCGAGGCGCACGGTGGGGCGCCCTCCGACGGCGCGCGGCTGGCGATCGCCCGCGCCTAGCGCCGCCGTGCCCGCAATGTTCGTCACGCTCGAAGGGATCGACCGCTCCGGCAAGAGCACCCAGGCCGCGTTGCTGGCCGACGCCCTCGGTGACGGCGCCGTGGCGGTGCGCGAGCCGGGCGGCACCGCGGCCGGCGAGCGCGTGCGCGACATCCTCAAGGACCCCGATGTGGAGCTGGGCGCCGAGGCGGAGGCGCTGCTGTTCGCCGCGGCGCGGGCGGAGCTGGTGCGCCAGGTCATCCGGCCCGCCCTGGACGCGGGAAGGACCGTGATCTGCGACCGCTTCCTGGACTCGTCGCTGGCCTACCAGGGCGCGGCGCGCGACATGGGGTCGGACACCGTGCGTGCCGTGAACGCGCCCGCCGTGGGCGACCTGGTGCCCGACCTGACGGTGCTGCTGTGGCTCGACCTGGCCGCGGCGGCCGAGCGCGGCGCCGAAGACGATCGCTTCGAGCGCGAGGGCCAGGCGCTCCAGCGCGCCGTTGCCGACGCCTACGCGGAGCTGGCGGCCGCCGAGCCGGACCGGTTCGTGCGCGTGGATGCCGCTCGCGATCCCCAGGCGGTGCACGCCGACGTGCTCGCCGCCGTGCGGAAGGCGGGCGCATGACGCTCGTCCTGGCCGGCACCGAGGAGCACCCGCACGCGCGTGTCAGCCTGGCCACCGCGCTGGAGGCCGGCCCCTCGCACGCCTACCTGTTCCACGGTCCCGCCGGGGTGGGCAAGCGAACGGCGGCGCGGGCGTTCGTCGCGGAGCTGTTGGCGCAGGGTGCGCCCGAGCCCGACGGCGTACGCCACCGCGTCCGCGCCGGCACCCACCCCGATCTGACCTGGGTGCGGCCCACGGGCGCCCACGTGATGCGCCGCTCCGACGTGGCCCAAGCCGTGGTTGACGCCTCGGGGCGCACGCCGTTCGAGGCCACCCGGCGTGTGTTCGTGCTCGAGCGCGTGGACGCGCTCAACGACGAGGCGGCCAACAGCCTGCTCAAGACGCTGGAGGAGCCGGCGTCGTTCGTGCACCTGATCCTGCTGACCGACTCGCTGGGCCAGGTCATGGAGACGGTGGTCTCGCGCTGCCAGCTGGTTCGCTTCGACCCGCTGCCGCCGGCGCGGATCGCCCAAGCGCTGGAGGCCGAGGGGGTGGAGCCCGCCCGCGCGCTCGCGTGCGCGCGGCTGGCGCTGGGCAACGGCGAGCGGGCACGGCTGCTGGCAACCGAGGAGGGCCAGGGGCTGCTGGACGACGCGGAGAACATGGTGCGGGTGGCGCTCGGGACCGGAGAGGAAGCGGCCGGCGCCGAGCCGTGGCAGAGCCTGCTGACGCGCGCCGAGACGCGCAAGCAACAGGCGGAGGCCGAGGTTGAGGCGGCCCGCGACGAGCGCCTGGACGGCGAGCCCAAGGGCCGCGAGCGCACCGCACTGGAGCGCCAGTTCGAGGAGTCCGCCAAGCGCGAGGGCCGCCGCGCCCGTACCGCGGTGCTGGACCTGGGCCTGACGCTGACCGCGCTGACGCTGCGCGACCTGATCTGCCTGGCCGAGGGCGCCCCCGAGGCCGCGCTGGACACCGATCGCGCCCAGCGCCTGGCCGGGGCCGCCGGCCCGCGCGACAGCCGCCGCCTGCTCCAGGCGGCCGAACGCTGCGAGCAGGCCCGCATGGCCCTGACGGTCAACGTGACCGAGGACCTGGCCCTCGAGGCGCTGGGCTACCGCCTGGCAGCCCTCGTCGGCGCCTAGAAGACGACCTGTTACGATATATCGCGATTGCATCGAGATACACAGATAGGAGAGAACGATGCGACGCTCACGACGATGCGGGCCCCGTTACGGCGGGCCCGCCCAATTCGATCCTCGGGAGGACTGGTCCATGCACGGGCACAGGGGTGACTACCGCCGTGGCGGGCCCTTCGCTCCGCGTGGCCGCCGCGCGCGCCGCGGCGCAGTCAAGGCGGCGGTGCTGGTGCTGCTCAACGAGGAGCCGCGCAACGGCTACGCGCTGATCCAGGAGATCGAGGCACGCAGCGAGGGCGCCTGGCGCCCCAGCCCGGGCTCGATCTACCCGGCGCTGGCGATGATGGAGGACGAGGGACTGATCAAGTCCGTCGGCGCCGACGATCAGCGCAAGTACGAGCTCACCGACTCGGGCCGCGAGACGCTGGCCCAGCGCGGTGAGGACGCACCGGCTCCGTGGGAGCCGGCCCGCAGCGACGTCGCCGACGACGCCGTCGAGCTCGGGCGCACGATCCGCCAGGTGGGAATGGCCGTACGCCAGATCTCCGAGGTGGGCACCGAAGAGCAGCTCAAGCAGGCCCAGCAGGTGCTGGCCGAGACCAGGCGCTCCCTCTACGGGCTCCTGGCCGAGGATCCGGACGCCGAGTAGGCCGACTCCCCGTGTGCCCTGGGCGCGCGGGGAGCGTTGCTGTACCTTGAGCCGATGCCGACCGGACGGATCCGATCGTTGCTCACCGCGCTGGTTGCCGCGACCGCGCTGATCGCGCTGATGCCGGCCGCGGGACACGCACAGGGCAGCACGCGCACCGCCTGCCCCGACACCTTCCAGGTGTTGCACAACGACCGCATCGGCGCGCTGCGGTTGAGCGCGGGCGCGTACCAGATCACCGTGGCCAACCCGGCCCGGCTGTCGTGCGCCCGGGCCGCCCAGAACCTGGCCGAGTTCCTCCAGGACTACGACGGCAAGCTGCGGAGCCCATGGGTTGTGAACGCCCGCGCAGCCGCGTTCCAGCGCGGCAGCGACGGCCAGCTCTCCTTCGCGATCGCACGGCTCGGCAACGCCACCGACGGCGGCGCCGACGGCCCGAACCCCGGCCCGACGGCCAACGCCTGCCCGGGGTTCTTCAGAGTGCTGCACAACGACCGCATCGGCGTCATGTCGGTGCCAAGCGGCGCCTACCGGATCACGCTGCTGCGCCCCAACCGGCTGAGCTGCGCCAGCGCATCCCGGTTGTTGACCTCGTTCCTCCAGGACTTCGATGGCCGCCTGGCCTCGCCCTGGGTGCTGAACAACACCAACGGCACGTTCACCCACCGCGGGACCAGCACGGGCTTCCGGATCAAGCCGGCGGTGGGCCCCGAGCCGAGGCCCGGCACCGGCGGGCGCTATCCCGCAAGGGGCCAGCCCGGCGAGTGCCCGGGCACGTTCCGGGTGCTGAACAACGACCGCGTCGCGGGCCTGTCGCTCCCGGCCGGCCGCTACCTGACGTTCGTGTACCGGGGCACGGGCGTGAGCTGCGCCGGCGCCTCGCGGCTGTTCCGCACCTTCCTAGGCGAGCAGAACCTGGAGCGCGGCTACTTCGTCACGCCGGCCACCGGCGTCTTCAGCCGGGGGCGGAAGACCCCGATCTTCCGCGTCAAGCCCGCCTCGCCGCGCGGCCGCACCGCCCGCTGAGCAGCACGTCCGCTGCACCCGCCGGGCATTCCAGCACCGCGACCGCGCCCCGGCAGCGCGCGACGCGCCACGGGCGCAGCCGCTGCCTGACCGCCAGCGCTCGCCCGTCCGCGTCCAGGAACACCACGTCGATAGCCATCCGCATCCACGCGGTGTGCACCGAGTCGCAGCCCGGGAACAGCAGCGCCGAGCCGGGCGGCATGGCTCTGAGCCCCATGAGCCCGAGCAGCCGCTGAGCGGCCGTTCGGGCGACGAAGATCGTCCATCCACCCGGCAGCGCGTGCGCGTCCATCCGCCGGAATCGCCGGGCCACACTTCCTACAGGCCGGGGGCATGCGTCGCTCGCCCCCCTGGGCGACTGCCGACACGCCAGCTTCGCCCGCCCGGCGAACCGTTTGTGCCCCGCGCGCGATGAAGACGTAACCGACCGAAGGAGAAGGACCCAGATGAAGCGATTCACCAGACTTCCGTCCCCGGCGATGATCGTTGCGTCGGTGGCGCTGTTCGTCGCTCTCGGCGGGACGTCGTACGCCGTGGCAACGGGCTCGATCGACAGCCGCGAGATCAGGAACGGCACGATCACCGAGAAGGACGTCAAGTTCCGTGGCCTGCAGGGCTCGGACATCGCGGACGGCGCCCTCGCCGCCCGTGACATCAAGGCCGGCTCGCTGACGGCCGACCGGCTGGTCGGCGGCGCGATTCCCAAGCCCACCCGCTGGGTGCTGGTGAACCGTGCCGGGCAGATCGAAGCCCAGTCCGGCGGGTTCTCGGTGACCGCCGCGTACCCGGACGGCGCCGCCAACGGCAACGTCTACATCAACGCCGGTGAGGACCTGACCGACAACGGGATCGTGGCCACCCTGGCGCTGGAGAACCAGTACGACCTGGGCGGGCCCGCTACGCCGAACAACGGCACCGTGGCGTCGCCCGACTCCAACCCCGAGTTCGGCGGCGAAGTCTCCGCCTCCCGCTGCCAGATCGCGGGCGTGGTCGAGTGTGGGCCCACCGGCGCGAAGAACACGAGTAACTTCGTGGTCAGCCCCCGCGAGAGCGACGGGCAGCCCACGACCGGCACCAACCGCAAGCGGTTCTACGTGGTAGTCACCGGCTGACGCGACAGTAGGTCCGTTGACGTGCGTGGGAAGGGCACGATGCCCTTCCCACGCGCGGGCTTACACTTCCGGTGCCGCCGCGCCGCCGTAGCTCAGTTGGTAGAGCACGTCTCTCGTAAAGACGGGGTCATCGGTTCGAATCCGATCGGCGGCTTGTCTCAGGCCAGCAGCCCGGCCAGGCGCGAGTTGCGCCGGAAGGCGTCGGCGCGGCCGACCGCCTTCGCCATGGCCGCCCGCTGACCGACCAGCACGCAGGCCGTGCGCGCCCGCGTGACAGCCGTGTACAGCAGGTTGCGCGACAGCATCCCGCCGTGGCCCGAGTGCACGGGCACGATCACCACCGGCATCTCGCAGCCCTGGGAGCGGTGCACCGAGATGGCGTACGCCGGCCGCAGCGAGTGCGTGCGCTCGGCGGGGATGGCCAGCTCCTCGCCGGCGTCGGTGGCCACCAGCAGCTCGTCGCCGTCGCCGTCCTGGCCGCGTACCACCACGATCTGGCCGTTCATCAGCCCCGCCACGTAGTCGTTGCGCGTCTGCACGAGTTTGTCGCCCTGGCGCAGCGGCCCGTCCAGCATGGCCTTGCCGCTCGGGTTCAGCTGCGCGCGCAGGCGCTCGTTCAGCGCGTCCACGCCCACCGCGCCGCGGTAGACGGGCGACAGCACCTGCACCTCGCGGATGGCGTCCACGCCGAAGTGGGCGGGCAGCCGCTCGGACGCCAGCTGCACGACCTGATCGGCCACGGCGCCGTCGCCGCTCTGCTCGATGAAGAAGAAGTCGCGCTGCTCGCCCTCACCCGCGCGCGTACGCGGCTGCGTACCGGCGTTGATGGCGTGGGCGGCCTGCACGATCAGCGACCGCGCCGCTTGGCGGAACACGTGCGTCAGGCGGGCCACGGGCGCCGCGCCCGAGTCGATCAGGTCCGCGAACGGCTTGCCGGCTCCCACCGGCGGCAGCTGATCGGCATCGCCGATCAGGACCACGTGCGTACCGTCGGCCACCGCGTCCAGCAGCATCGCCGCCACCTCCAGGCTGAGCATCGACGACTCGTCCACCACCAGCAGGTCGCACTCGAGCGGGTAGCCGCTCCCGCGTAGCGGCCCCTCGCCCGGCAGCCATTCCACGAGCCGGTGGATGGTCACCGCCTCGTGGCCGGTGGCCTCCTCCATCCGGCGCGCGGCGCGGCCGGTGGGCGCGCACAGGGCCAGGTCGACCTTGGCCGCGGCTGCGCGCTCGACGATGGCCCGCACCAGCGTGGTCTTGCCAGTGCCCGGCCCGCCGGTGACCACCGACAGCGCCCTGCCGAACGCCGCGGCCACCGCATCGCGCTGCTGCTGGCTGAGCTCGGCGTCCCCGCTGGCCCCGGGTGGCTCCAGCTCGGGCTCGGCCGCGGCCAAGGCCGCCAGCCGCCCGGCCACCCGCTCCTCCATCGCGAACACCGCCGCCAGCGCCACCGTCCCGTCATGGCGCACCACCGTGCCGTCGCCGTCCAGCTCCGCCAGCAGCGCCTCGTCCAGCTCGCCGACCAGCTCGTGCGCGCGCCCACGCAACGCCGCCTCCGTCACGAACGTGTCGCCGCGGCGCTCGGCCTCGCGCAGCAGGTGCACCACCGCCGCCCGCCGGCGCGCCGGCGAGTCGCTGCCCACGCCGTTTGCGCGCGCGATCGTGTCCGCGGTCAGGAAGCCCACGCCGTGCTCCTCGGTCAGCAGGTAGGGCTGGGCGCGAACCACGCCGGCCGCTCCCGGCCCGTGCGTGTCGTGCAGCTGTGCCGCCAGCCAGCCCGCGCCGTGTGGGGCCAGCAGCAGGTAGAGCTCGCGCAGCGCGCGCCGCTGGCGCCACGAGTCGGCGGCCTTGGCCGCACCCCGCGCGCCCATGCCGGGCAGGGCCGCGAATGCCGCCTCGGGGTCGGCGTCGATCGCCGTGAACAGGTCGTCCCCGAAGCGCTCGATCAGCGCCGCCGCCCGGGTCTTGCCAACCCCGCGGATGGTCAGCAGGTACTTGCGCGTGCCGACCGCGTCGTCGGGGTCGAGCTCGTAGCCAAGCGAAGCCTGGACCTGGGGGCCGTACTTGGGGTGGTCCTTCCACTCGCCCGCGATCCGCGCGCGTGTGCCCTCCTCCAGGTGAGCCAGCGGCCCGGCGGCCGTGACCGTGTCGCCGTCGGGCGTGGTGACCAGCACCACGGCGAAGTCCGAGTCCGGCGACGTGAACAGGTGGCGCACGACCGCCACGGAGGCATCGAAGGCATCCTCCAGCGCGGGGGTCGGCATCGACCGTCCAACCTAGCGCCCGCCGGCGCACGGGAGGGTTACGAGTCAGCCGAAAAGCGGGAACCTACGCCGCCGCGCCAGCCGGTCCATGCCCGCCTGGATGCTCTTGCGCACCTCTTCGTACTTGCGCTCCACGTAGTCCTCGTCGCCGGCCCGGTCGGGATCGTTGTCCACCCCGATCGGCTCCTGGAACGCCGTGCGGATCTTGGTGGGCAGCGGCACCTCGGGCAGCATTGCGGGAGAGATGCCCCACGGCACGCTGATGGAGATCGGGAACATCTTCAGCCGGGCCACCCGGTCCAACTGGAGCGCGCTGGCCAGCCGCCGCCCCCGTGCCAGCACGGGCATCGAGTCGGGGCCGCCGATGGTCGCGATCGGCACGATCGGCACGCCGGTCGAGATGGCCATGCGCACAAACCCCTTGCGCCCGGCCAGCACGGCCTTGTCGCGGTCGGTCCACGGGCGTAGCGAGTCCACCTCGCCGCCGGGCCACAGGGCCACGTCGCGGCCGGCCGCCAGCGCGGTGGAGATGGAGTCCGATGCAGCGGGCAGCACGCCCATCTTGCGGAACACGCCACCGACCCCGGGCGCGGCCATCAGCGCGTCGTGCGCGGTGCCGTGCAGCACGCGCTTCTCGCCGAACTGGCGCCACCACTGAAAGCCCACCGTCCAGGCGTCCCACACGAACGGGGCCCCGGAGTGGACGCCTATCAGCAGCGCGGGCGGCGGCGGGAGCTTCTCCCAGCCCTCGATCTCCATCCGGAACCACAGGTCCATGAGCGGGTTGCCCACCCACTTCTGGCGCTCCAGCCAGGCCGGGTCGCGGTCGTCCAGCGACCACTGTCCGGCGCGGTCGGCCACCGCGCCCTCGAGGCCCGAGGCCTTCTCGCGGCGCGCGTCGACCTTCTCGCGCGCCTTGTGCGCGGCGGTCTCGGCCTTTGTCGCATCCCCGTTGCCGTTGGTGCTCGAACGCTTCGTCCTGCCGGCAGTAGCCATGCATCTCCCTCTCTCGAAACAGCGTGCGGAGGCGTGCCCCCGCCTCCCATATGCGTACCCGCCTGGACAGGGCGCAACCGGGTATACGATCTGCCCTTGGCCACTGCGGAAGCGAACCCCAAAGCACAGGCCCTCGGCCGCTTCCTGGACGGCCCGCATGCCGAGGTCCGCGACGAGGTGCGCGAGTGGCTCAGCCGCCCCGGCAACCAGCCCGACAGCGACCTGGCCATGCCCGAGCACCGCGAGCAGGTGCTGGCGTGGCTGAAGGACCTGGCCTCCACCGACCGGACCACGATGGGCTACCCGACCGCGTATGGCGGCCGCGGCGACCTGGGCGGCTACGTCTCCGGCTTCGAGACGATGGCCCTTGGCGACCTGTCGCTGCTGGTCAAGACCGGCGTCCAGTTCGGGCTGTGGGGAGGCGCGGTGCAACACCTGGGCACCGAGCATCACCACGACGAGTACCTGGAAAAGACGGCCAAGGCCGAGCTCCTGGGCTGCTTCGCCATGACCGAGCTGGGCCACGGCTCGAACGTGCAGGACCTGCGCACCACGGCCACCTTCGACCCGGACAAGCAGGAGTTCGTGATCCACACCCCCGACGACTTCGCGCGCAAGGAGTGGATCGGCAACGCGGCCCGCGACGGCACGATCGCCGCGGTGTTCTGCCAGCTGGTGGTGGGCGGCCAGGAGCGCGGGGTGCACGCCGTGGTGGTGCCGATCCGCGACGAGAAGGGCCGGCCCCTGGAGGGGGTGCGGATCGAGGACATCGGCCCCAAGCTGGGCCTGGACGGCGTGGACAACGGCCGTTTGTGGTTCGACCAGGTCCGCGTGCCGCGCGAGAACCTGCTGGACCGCTACGCCTCGGTGTCGCCCGAGGGCGAGTACTACAGCCCGATCGAGAACCCCGCGAAGCGCTTCTTCACCATGCTCAGCACGCTGATCCAGGGGCGCGTGAGCATCTGCGGGGCCGCCATCAACGCAAGCAAGGTGGCGCTGACGCTGGCGGTGCGTCACGGCCAGGGCCGCAGGCAGTTCGGCCCGCCCGGCGGGGAGGAGGTCACGCTGATGACCTACCGCACCCACCGCCGCCGGCTGCTGATCCCGCTGGCCGAGAACTACGCGCTGCACTTCGCTCAGGAGCGGCTGGTGGCCGCCCTGGCGGACGTGTTCGCCGACGGCGAGACCGAGGACCGCGCCCGGCGCGAGCTGGAGACCATGGCCGCGGCCCTGAAGGCCGTGGGCACCTGGCACGCCACGGCCACGATCCAGGGCTGCCGCGAGGCCTGCGGCGGGCAGGGCTACCTGAAGGCCAATCGGTTCGCCGCCCTGAAGGCGGACACCGACGTGTTCACCACCTTCGAAGGCGACAACACCGTGTTGCTCCAGCTGGCGGCCAAGAACCTGCTGACCGACTTCCAGCACGAGTTCGCCGAGCTCGACCCCTTCGGCACGTTCGCGTTCGTGGCCGAGCAGGTGGCGGGCACGGTGGCCGAGCGCACGGCGGTGCGCGAGCTGCTGGGCAGGATCGCCGACGACGTGATCCCCGGCCGCGACGAGGAGAAGGACCTGCTCGAGCGCGACACCCAGCTGGAGCTGTTCCAGTGGCGCGAGAAGCACGTCAAGGCCTCCGCTGCCCGCCGGCTCAAGGGCGGCATGGACGCCGGCCACGACCCGTTCGCCGTGCTCAACGACTGCCAGGACCACGTGGTCCTGGTGGGCCGCGTCTATGCGGAGCGGGTGATCATGGAGGCGTTCGCCGACGCGGTCGCGCGCTGCCCCGACCCGGCGCCGCAGGCGCTCCTGGCGCGCCTGTGCGACCTGTACGCGCTCAGCCGGATCGAGGCCGACCGCGGCTGGTTCCAGGAGCACGGGCGGCTGTCGTCCCCGCGCTCGAAGGCCGTGATCAACGCGGTCAACAGCGCCTGTGACCAGCTGGCCGCGAACGCCGGCGAGTTGGTGGATGCATACGGGATCCCGGAGGCCGTCCTGCCCGTAATGTCCCACTAGTGAGCGCAGACCACTTCGACCACCTGTTGATCGGCGGCGGCGTGGCCTCGGCCAGCTGCGCCCAGGCCCTACGGGAGAACGGGGCCGAGGGCTCCATCGCCCTGCTGACCCGGGAGCTGGAGCCGCCCTACCACCGCCCGCCCTGCACCAAGGAGCTCCTGCGCGGCGAGCATGCACGCGAGGACGCCTACGTGCACGATGAGGCCTGGTACGCCGACAAGGAGATCGACCTGCGTACCCGCACCAGCGTGCGCGGAATCGACACCGACGCCCGCACGGTCAAGCTCCAGGGCGGCGACGAGCTGAGCTACGCCAGCGCGCTGTTGGCCACCGGCTCGCTGGTCAACCGCCTGCGCGTGGACGGCTCGGACCTGGACGGCCTGCACTACGTACGCGCGCTTGGCAACGCCGAGTCCATCCGCGACGACGCCGAGCATGCCGAGCGCGTGGTGGTGGTCGGCGGCTCATACATCGGCTGCGAGGTGGCCGCGTCGCTGACCGAGCTGGGCAAGAAGGTCACGGTGCTGATGCTGGAGGACGAGCCGATGGAGGCGGGCTTCGGGCCCGCCGTGGCGCGCTGGATTCGTGGCCTGTTGGAGAGCAAGGGGATCGATTTGCGCGGCGGCCAGCAGCTGGAGCGGTTCGAGGGCGACGGTCGCGTGCAGCTGGTTGTCACCGCCGCCGGCGATGAGCTGGATGCCGACATGGTGGTGCTGGGCACGGGTGTGACCCCAGACGTGATGCTTGCCAAGGCCGCCGGCCTGGAGCTGGGCGAGTCGGGCGGCGTGAGGTGCGACGCGCGGCTGCTGACCTCGGCCCCCGACCTGTACGCAGCCGGCGACATCTGCGAATACGACAGCGCCATCCACGGGCGCCGGATCCGCGTGGAGCACGAGGCCGTGGCCGAGGCCCAGGGCGCCCATGTGGCGGCCGCCATGCTGGGCTCACAGGACAAGCACACCGAGGTGCCCTACTTCTGGACCGACCTGTCCGACTGGGCCACCGTGGAGTACGTGGGACCCGCCGCGAGCTGGGACGAGGAGGTGGTGGAGGGGTCGATGGAGGACGGCTCGTTCAGCGTGGTCTATCGCGACGGCGGCCGGGTGGTGGGCTGCGCGGCGGTCGACCGCCCGGACGACCTGGAAGCGGCCCGCAAGGCCATCGCGGCCGGCGGCTAGGCGGCCGGCGCGACCGGACGGCGCGCCTGCGCCAGCCGGCGGCGGTGCTGCTCGACCGCGTGGGCCACGTGCGCCGGCCCGATCCGGTCGGTCTGCCAGGCGCTGGTGGCCCGGGCCGCTGAGGCCAGCGTGTCGGCCAGCTCCTGCTCACGCACGCCCGTGTCCTGAAGGCAGCGCACGCCCAGGCCCACGTGCCAGCGCTCGTCGGCCTGTACGTTGATCAGCCCCTGCCGCGTCGCGGGCAGTGTGGCCGCCTCGTCCAGCAGCTCCAGCGCCGCCGTCTGGCCCACGCTGAACACCACGCCCTCCAACACCAGGTGGTAGAGCGTGACCGCCTGCGACAGGTCGCAGCGGCCCTCGGCCAGGTCGCGGGCCTTGGCCGGCAGCTGGCGCTCGAACAGGTCCACCACGCCCGCGCCCGCCAGCTCACGCACCTCGCTGTCGGGATCCACGCCCAGAACCTCCGCGGCCACCCGGTCGAAGAACCTCGCATGGCGGCGCTCGTCGTCGGCTTGGGTGGCGAAGCAGGCGCGCAGCTCGGCGCTCTCGGCGCCGGACTCGAACGGCTCCAGCTGTTCGGCCACGGCGCGCTCGGCCACGCAGAAGCCGGCGAGCAGCCGCGACAGCGGCACACGCACGTACTTCGGAAGCTTGGGCCACGCAGCAGCGTCGCCGGACAGGTCCAGTTCGGACTCGTCCCAGCGAAGCCGGTCAGCGGCGCGCAAGAGGTGTCCATACCCCGCGAGCATCCGGCCAGCGTAGAGGCGAATCCGGCTCCTGTCCTGCCTCTGTAGCGTCTCTCACATGCCGAGCGACATCCGCCTCGACCGCGCCGACGGCGTGGCAACCATCACGCTGGACGCGCCCGACCGCCGCAACGCCCTGACGCTGGACATGGCGCGCGAGCTGGTGGCGGCCTGCGAGGACATCGATGCCGACCCGTCGGTGGGTGCCGTGGTGGTCACAGGCGGCGAGTTCTTCTGCGCCGGCGGCGACCGTCAGACGCTCGCCGCCGCGGGTCGCGATCCGGCCAGCCCGGACGCCTGGGACGGGATCGGCCTGGTCTACCGCTCGTTTGCCCGCGTCGGCGAGCTGGAGCCACCCAGCGTGGCCGCCATCCGCGGAGGCGCCGTCGGTGCCGGGGTGAACCTGGCGTTCGCGACCGACCTGCGCGTGGTGGCCACCGACGCCAAGATCGTCTCCGGCTTCCTGCAGATCGGCCTGCACCCCGGCGGCGGCCACGGCGTGCTGCTGGGCCGCACCGGCCAGCGCGAGGCCGCGGCCGCGATGGCCATGTTCGGACAGGGCATCGACGGCGCCCGGGCGGCCGCGCTGGGCCTGGCCTGGACGGCGCTGGACGACGCCGAGGTCGAGCCAGCGGCCCGCGACTTGGCGGCCGCGCCGGCCGCCGACCCCGAGCTGGCACGGCGCGTGGCTCGCTCGCTGCGTGCCGAGCTGGGCCCGCCCGCGCTGCCGTGGCCGGCGGCGCTGGACATGGAGCGCGCGTCGCAGATGTGGTCGATGCGGCGCAAGGACCTGGCGGGGTAGTGGTCCACTAGTGGACTACTTCACGGCCGTCCGGCTGTACTCGGCGTTCGAGCTTTGCCTGTTCCTGGCGCTGTGCACCGCAGCCATCGCGGGCCACGACAGCGCATCGATGGTTCTGGGCTGGTCGCACGGGGTGGGCTGGATCCTGCTGTGCCTGCTGGTGCTCCGGGGCTGCCTGCGCAAGATCTTCCCGTGGCCGTTGTTTGCCGCCACGGTCTCGCCCGCCGGGCCGGTGGGCAGCACGGCGGGCCTGGAGTACCTGGCGCGCCGGCGGCGCAACCGCGTGGCCTAGCGGACGATCTGCTGGACGGCCCAGCGGTTGCCGTCGGGGTCGGCGAAGAACACGAACCGTCCCCAGGGGAAGTCGGAGACCTCCGACACCTCGACACCGCGGCCGGCCAGGTCCTGACGCGCGACCTCGATGTCCTCGACCACCACCTGCAGCCCCTCGAGCGATCCGGGGGCCATTTCGCTCAGGCCCCGACCGATCGCGATCGAGGCCTTCGAGCCCGGGGGAGTGAGCTGCACGAACCGGATGTCGTCGCTGACCGCGTGGTCGTGGTCGGCATTGAAGCCGGCCTGCACGTAGAAGTCCTTGGCCCGGTCCACGTCGCTCACCGGCACGGAGATCAGTTCCAGCCGCATGTCCATGTCACTACCTCCTGTAGACTCTCTCTCAGTATCTAAATATCTTAGCAACTAAGAGATCTTGACGCAACGACAGTCCAAGAAGAAGCTCGTGCACGAGTTGATCGGTCGCTACCGCACCGCCACGAACGCGGACGCCGCCCTGGACGCCCGCGCGGCCAAACGGCTGGGCATCAGCATCACCGACCTGCACTGCCTCAACGTGGTCGAGCGGGGCGGAGGCGTGACCGCGGGGCGGCTGGCCGCGGACTCGGGCCTGACCACCGGGGCGGTCACGTCGGTGCTCGACCGGCTCGAGAAGGCCGGCTACGCCCGCCGGGTGCGCGACACGGACGATCGGCGGAAGGTCAACGTGGAGGTCACGCCTCTCTTCTACGCGCGCGCCGAGGACATCTGGGGGCCGGTGGCGGCGGACTGGGAGCGCGAGCTGACGGCCCGCTTCTCGGCCGGTCAGTTGGCCACGATCGCCGAGTTCCTGGAAGAGGCGGGGCAGCTGGCGGCGCGTCACTCCGAGCGGATCCGGGGGTAGCGTCTCCCTAGACCGCGATGTTCCCGCTGAATCTGCCCAACGTCATCACGCTGCTGCGCATCCTCCTGGTGCCGGTGGTCGTGGTAGCGCTGACCGAAGAGATCGAGCACGGCTCCACGATCGCGGCCATCGTGTTCGTGGTGGCGTCGCTGTCGGACGGGCTGGACGGCTACATCGCGCGCTCGCGCCAGTCGGTGACCACGTTCGGCAAGGTCATGGACCCGATCGCCGACAAGCTGCTGATCGCGGCGGCGCTGCTGTCGCTGGTCAGCCTGGACCGCGTGGACGCCTGGGTGGCCATGGTGGTGCTGGCGCGGGAGTTCGCGGTCAGTGGGTTGCGCGTGGCAGCCGGCCAGCAGGGCGTGATCATCCCCGCCAGCGGCCTGGGCAAGGTCAAGACCATCTTCCAGTCGGCTGCGGTGCTGGCGCTGATCGCCGCCCCGGACCCCGATGCCGCCTGGGTGGCCGCGCTGGTCTACGCGATGGTGCTGGCCACCGTGGTCTCGGGTGCCGACTACTTCCTGAACTTCCGCCGCAGGCTGGACGAGGTCGCGCGCCAGCGGGCCGCCGGCGAGCCGACCGTCTAGGAACCCGTCCTAGTCCACGCTGGCGTCGGTCAGGGCGTCGAACACCTGTGAGCGGGTGATTCCGTGCATGAACAGCGCGCGGTCCAGCGTGCGGCCGTAGGTGTCGAACAGGGCGAACAGAAGGTCACCCGTGCCCGTTCGCTGTCCACCGCGGGCGATCGTGAACTCCATCGCCGAGCGCACAACGCGCTCCATCACGTCACCGTCCGGGACCGGGGTGCCCACGCACTCGCTCGCAGGCAGGGCGCGCGCGACCAACTGCTCCTCGCTCATGCCGAGCGAAGCCAGGGCGGAGCCCACGTCGCCGTGCAGGCGCAGGGTGCGCAGCCAGCTCTCGGCCTGGTCTTCGGCCGTATGCGCGAAAGGCATCGCGGTAGCCGCCAGGCCCACAACCAGCGCGGCGTCGCCGCTCAGGACGACGTCGAGGGCTGCGGGGCTCTGGGTTGACGCGGCGTCAGCAGACTCCATGCACACCCTGTCGGGCGGTACATCGGAGTTCCGGTATCAGGGCGCCAGAACCTGGCCAAAAAGCCGACCCTCGCGGGCTCAGCCCAGCAGCGGCCGGTCCTCGAGCCACTCACGCGCGGTCACGTGGTGGGGCACGGTGACCTGCTCGTTCAGCTCGCGGCCCAGCTCGCCCATCAGCCCGTGGCGCTCGGCCACCACGCTGTGGCGGTGGATCGTCTCCAGGTTCTCCTGGCGGGCCAGCAGGAACGCGTCCTCGCCCATGCCACCGAACTCGTCGACCGCCAGCCGGATCATCTCGCGCACGCAGTCCTCCACGAAGCGCGGGTGCATGTGGGCGCGCTCGACCACTTCGACCTCGTCGCTGCGCTTCATCAGTTCGTAGATCTCCGAGCTCATCGAGCTCTCCACGATGCGCAGCAGCGTCTGGGCCTCGATGCCCTCGGTGCAGCCCTCGGGGCAACCAACGTGCAGCTGGCCGATCCCGCGCTGGTTGTGGGTCGCCACGGGCACGTCGGCCAGGATGCGCTCGATGTCCTCGTCCGAGAAGCCGTCGGCACGCAGGCGCTCGCGCGAGCGGTCGGCCACCAGTTCCTGGGCGCAGGGGCATGCGGTCATGCCGTGCGCCTCCACGCCGATCAGCCGGCGGGTGCCGCGGTCTGAAGCCACGGCCGAGCCCAGCAGCGTGTAGATCTCCTGGGTCTCCGAGCCCGACGCGGGCGTGATCTTGCGCTCGGGATAGCGCGCCTTGATCGACACCTCGGCGCGCAGGCCCTCCTGGCGGTCGCGCACGCGCTCGGCGATGTGGGCGGCCAGGGTCTCGGCCTTCAGCGCCTCGCCGAGCACCACCTCGTCGATGGCCTCGTTGACCACCTCCTCGAAGCGCGACATGTGCGCGCCCTTCTGGCGTGGGCCGAGGTCCACGAAGCACTCCAGCTCGGCGTAGAACAGCTGCTCGGCGTGGTCGGAGTCGATCCGGATGACCTTCTCGACACCGGTCACTCCCACGCGGGTGAGGCTGACGTGGGTGCTGGGGCGGCGGGCCTGGACGTCGTCCTGGCTGATGGTGGGCAGATCGGCCATTGGCCCGAGGACGATACCGAGGTGCATCTCCGCGCCCATCAGGTGGCGCGCTTGGTCGATTGTGCCAATACTGGGCGCACCTACGACAGGGGAGGCCCGATGGACGCGAACAGGGGATGGCTGGTACCGCTTACAGGGATCGCGGGGGTGGTGATCCTGATAGTCGGATTCTTCGTCCAGGGCGAGCCGCCGGACCTGGGCGACGATCGCGCTCGTGAGTTCGTCGACTTCTACTCCGACAACCAGGACCGGCTGTTCCTGGGCGCCGCGCTCCAGGGCGTGGCGGTCACGTTCCTGGTGTTCTTCTTCGCCTACGTCCGTCGCGCGATCAGCGCAGCCGAGGGCGGTCGCGGCATGCTGGCCAACGTGGCGTTCGGTGGGGCGATCATCTTTGCGGCCGGTGGCGCCTTCGACGCCACGCTGACCTTCGCGATGGCCGAGACGGCCGAGGACATCCCTCCGCAGTCGCTGCTCACGCTGAGCGCCCTGTTCGAGAACGACTTCGTCCCGTTGGCGGTGGGCCTCCAGCTGTTCCTCCTGGGCGTCGGCCTGGCCGGGTGGCGGCTCGGCGTGCTGCCCAAGTGGCTCGCAGGCATCGCGCTGGTGCTGGGCGTCATCGCCGTCACGCCGATCGGTTTCGTCTCCTTCATCGCGATGGTCCTGTGGATCCCGATCACGTCGATCCTGTTGGCGCTCCGCGCCAAGCGCGGCGGCACGGCGGCCACCGCATGAGCGAATCCGCACGATCGCATATATATTGGCTTCTGGTTCGAAGTCCCAAGGGGCTCAACCCCTCGCGCTAAGCCGCGAACGCAGGACACAACCGAGAGCGGGAAATGGAGCCGATTCGGCTCTGCTGTGTCTGCGACAGGAGGAGCGAGGGTGGAGGTAAAGCAAGAGGGCAGCGCACTGTTGGACGTGCCGCCCGACGTGCCGTCCCTGGAGTCCGAGGAGTTGCGCAACCTGGTGATCGAAGGTCGCGAGCGGGGGTCGCTGACGTTCGAGGAGATCGCCGCGTGCCTCGAGGAGGTCGAGGTCACCAAGGAGCAGGTGCAGGCGCTGCACGCGCACCTGGTCGAGAACGGCGTGGACGTGATGGCGTCCGACGGGGCGCGCCCGGCGGCGTCCGTCCCCGACGGACAGCCGGCCAATTCGGACGCGCAGCCGACCACGACGGCCAAGAAGCCGCAGATCGACCTGACGGTGGAGCCCAGCCTGGACTCGCTGCGGCTGTACCTGCGCTCGATCGGCGGCGTGGACCTGCTGACGGCCGAGGAGGAGGTCTCGCTGGCCAAGCGCATCGAGCGCGGCGACATGGCGGCCAAGACGCAGATGGTGGAAGCCAACCTGCGCCTCGTAGTGTCCATCGCCAAGGGCTACCTGGGCCGCGGGCTGTCGTTCCTGGATCTGATCCAGGAGGGCTCGCTGGGGCTGATCCGGGCGGTCGAGAAGTTCGACTACCGGCGCGGGTTCAAGTTCTCGACCTACGCCACCTGGTGGATCCGTCAGGCCGTGACCCGGGCAATCGCCGACAAGGCGCGCACCATCCGCATCCCCGTGCATATGGTCGAGAAGCTGAACAAGGTCGTGCACGTGGAACGCCAGCTGGTGCAGGAGTACGGCCGCGAGCCGCTGGCCGAGGAGATCGCGGCCGAGCTGCAATGGACCACGCGCGAGGTCAAGGAGATCCTGCGCATCGCGCAGCTGCCGATCTCGCTGGAGAAGCCGATCGGCGAGGAGGACGACTCCGAGCTGGGCGACTTCGTGGAGGACGAGCACGCCGAGTCGCCGTTCGAGACCGCGTCCGAGAACCTGCGCCGCGAGAACGTGACGCGGGCGTTGGAGGCGCTGCCCCAGCGCGAGCGTGAGGTGCTGGAGATGCGCTACGGGCTCAAGGGCCACCAGGCGCGCACGCTCGAGGAGGTCGGCCGTGCGTTCGGTGTCACGCGCGAGCGCATCCGCCAGATCGAGAACAACACGCTCAAGAAGCTGGAATGCCTGCCCGAGGCCCAGCGGCTGAGGGAGGCCAGCTAGCCGGCGTCCTGCCGCCGCTGTCGCCGCGGCGGCTTTGCCTCGTTCAACCGCGCGTCCGCCACGCGCAACAGGTCGTCCTTGACCAGGCCGTCGCCTGGGCAGGTGGCGATGCCTACCGAGGCGCCCACGCGACGGTCGCAGGCGGCGGCCGCTGACGCCGTCCGCAACAGGGCGCCGCGGGCATGGTCGGTACCCGTCTCGGACATCACCACGGCGAACTCGTCACCCCCCAGCCGGAACACCGCGTCGGTCGCGCGTCCCGCCGTGGCCAGCGCACGAGCCACTTCGCGTAGAAGCTGGTCTCCGGCGGCGTGGCCGTCGCGGTCGTTCACGACCTTGAACCCGTCCAGTTCCAGCAGCGCCACGCTGAACTCCCGCTGCCCGCGGGTGAAGCGCAGCACCTCGGCGTCCAGGGCCTCCTCGAACGCGCGCCGGTTGCCCAGGGCGGTCAGCTCGTCGCGCTGGGTCATCTCCAGCTGCTGGGCGTGCAGCCGGGCGTTGCTCAGGGCCACGCCCGCCTGCGCCGCATAGGCCTCGATCCAGTCGGCCTGTTGGGGGGGAAAAGATCGCTGGTGCGAGAAAGCAGCACCAGCATCCCGCGCGATCCGGCCAGGCCCGCCAGCGGCGCGCTACACAGCGAGGTCAACGGCGGCGGCCCCTTCAGCACCGGCGCCAACGGCGGTGTGTTGTCCAACTCGCCGATCACCTGAATGCCCTCGCCGCTCGCCGGCGTGCTGGCGAACCAGTCCGTCAGCGCCCGCTGGGCCGCGGCGCCGAGGCCGCTGGCGCGCTGCACCGCCAGCGCGCCGTTCTCCTCCAGCGCCAGCACCGCGGCGTCGGCGCCCACGGCCTTTCGCCCGCCGTCGGCGATCAAGGTCATCAGCCGGTCCGGGTCCAGCTCCCCGGCCAGCTGACCCAGCGAGTTGCGCAGCGATTCGGCCGATCGCACCCGGTTGTCGAGCTCGGACTCCACTTCGGTCAGCCGCCGCCGGGCCGCGGCGGTGGCAGATCCGGCCCACGCCGCCGCGCCGGCCAGCGCCAGCGCCGCGCCCGACACGCTTGCCGGCGCCAGCGCCGTGGCTGCGCCGGCGCCGCCGACCAGCACGCCGGCAGCGGTCACCGTGGGCGACCAGCGCGCCATCCGGCTGCGCCGCTCCCAGCGAACGTCGTAGATGCAGGAGTCGGCTCCGTCCAGGGCGCACTGGGTGTGGGTCACGCGCGCGGGTGCGAGGCCGAACAGTTCGGGCAGCACCCCCAGCAGGCCCTGGTTGTAGAGGCAGTCGACCTTGGTGTTGCGCACGTCCACCACCTGGTGGTGGCTCAGCGTGGCGCAGCCGTTGCCCACCATCAGCACTTCCATCCGCGAGTTGCGCGAGACCTTCTGGTTGCTGCGGGCCACGTTGGTGTAGGCCAGCTCGGGTGATCCGAACGCCCGCAGCGCGGCCTTCAGCGTGCTCCCGACGCCGGTCTGCAGCGCGTACGCGCCGGCGCGGCGAGTGGCGTGCGGGTCCTCCAGCACATGGGTCACCGCCTCCATCAGCGCCTGCTTCTGGATGTACGTCCACCACGTCGACTCGTCGCGCAATTCGCTCTCGCGGCCCAGCAGGCCCGACAGCTCCAGCACCCGCTGGACCGCCGCCCGCCCGCCGCGGCTCTCTACGTACGAGAGCAGGATCGCCGTGGTGATCCCGGAGGTTTGCGGATCGGCCTCCGCGGGGTAGGCCTCGGCCCCCTCGAGGGCCTTCCGCAGGTATGGAGCAGGGACGGCGGCCATCGCGGATGCATCGGCGGCTGGCGCGGTTGGCTTGAGATGGCAGCGGCCACGCTCAACGGCGCGTCTCTACACTCTGCGCTCGCTCGGTGGGGTACCGAAGCGGTCAAACGGATCCGGCTGTAAACCGGATGGCTCAGCCTTCACAGGTTCGAATCCTGTCCCCACCATCGGCGCTCGGCGACCTCCCGCTAGGCTCTGCCGACCTGCCCTCGTAGCTCAGTTGGTAGAGCACTTCCATGGTAAGGAAGGGGTCTCCGGTTCGAGTCCGGACGAGGGCTTGGCTAGGTAGAGCGGAATCCGGAGGGACTGTCTTACGCTCGCGGCTCTCGTAGGGACGTTATGGGGATGTTCTGGACCGCCCGTGGGGACGTTCTGGGGACGTCGGGCCTCCCGAATCAGGTTCTCGATGGGGCGCCGTTGCCCTGATAGTTCGGACGGGGACGAGGGGTGCGGCGAGACAACTCGTCGGGGCCGGGTGGTCGGGATGACGGTCCCGAAGATCCACTCGTCGATCCATTCGGGTGCCACGCCGTACGGGCCGCGGTCGGTGCCCGAGAGGCGGGCGGCGCGAAGCCGGCCGTCGCGGATCGCGCGCTCCACGGTCTTCGGGTGCTTGTGGACGCGTTCAGCGACCTCTGCCCTATTCGAGGCTGTCTCGTCGAGTCCGCGCGTTTGCCGGGCTCCGGGTGCTGTTCATCGCTCGCGTTCCGTCTGCGACCCGCATCTACAACTATTCAGTGGTACAGTTGTGGACGTGGATGTTCCGCACCCTCTTCCCGACCCGCTGGTCGAACTCATCGCCGCACGCTTCCGGGTGATCGCCGAGCCCGCGCGTATCAAGCTGCTCGACTCCCTGCGCGACGGGCCAGCGACGGTCGGCGAGCTGACGGCCACGCTCGGTAGCTCGCAACAAAACGTGTCCAAGCACCTCGGTGTCCTGTACCGAGCCGGCATCGTCGGTCGCACGAAGGAGGGCACGAGCGTGCGCTACGCCATCACCGACGAGACGGTGTTCGAGCTGTGTGAGCTCGTCTGCGGCGGCATGCGCCGACAGCTCGCAGAGCTCGACGAGCTGCTGCCGACCGGAGCGCAGGGATGAGCGACCTCGGTCCCATCGGCCGGTCGGGTCGCTACATGGCAACCCACATCCGCGGCGTCGCCATCGCATGGCTGGTGCTTGCCCTTGCCCTTGGTGCGCTCGCGCCGCGCGTCGAGCACGCGCTCTCGGGCGCCGGCTGGGAGGCCACCGGATCCGAGTCCGTGGACACCCGCGAGGTCGTCGACCGTAACTTCGAGGGGCTCTCGTCCAGCGCCCTTCAGGTGGTTGTCCACTCACGAGACACGACCGTGGACGCCCCCGCTTTCCAGGCGTCGATCAGGCGGGTAGAAAGGGTGCTGCGCTCGGACGACCGCGTCAGCACCGTCGTGACACCACGACCGGGCGTGTCCGTCTCTCGCGACCGGCACACCGCTGTCGTCCAGGCTGGCGCCGCCGAGAACCCGAAGGAAATGGTCCGCGCAGCGGACGATATGAAGGAGGAGCTCGCCGCCGCCGGCGGCGGAGGTGTCGAGGTGAACCTGACCGGCGCCTCGGGGATGTGGTCGGACTTCAACGAGGCCAACAAGACCGCGATGCTCAAGTCCGAACTGATCTCGTGGCCGGTGACGCTGGCCATCCTGCTGCTTGCATTCGGATCGCTGGTCGCGGCGGGCCTGCCTCTGATGCTGACGATCCTCGGCTTGGTCTCGGCCGCTGGAACGCTGTTCCTCGGGGCACAGGTCTTCGACATCTCCATCTGGGCGATGAACTTCGCGCTGATGTTCGCGCTCGCGCTGGGAATCGACTACGCGCTGTTCATCGTCGCCCGCTTTCGCCAGGCCCACTTCGAGGACGGGCTGACACCGGTCGAGGCGGTCGGCCACGCGATGGACACCGCCGGCAAGGCCGTGCTGTTCTCCGGGGTCACCGTGCTGATCGCGCTGTCGGCAGTGCTGCTGGTCCCGAGCCCGGCGTTTCGCTCGATGGCCGTCGGGATCATGCTCGCCGTCTCGTTCGTGCTCGCGGCTTCGCTGACCTTGCTGCCCGCCGTCCTGGCCAAGCTCGGCCCTCGCGTGAACCGGCTGGCGCTGCCCTGGGCCAAGCACGGCGCTCAGCGTTCACCACGCCTCGCGCGCTGGGCCGAAAGGGTGTGGAAGCGCCCGATCGCCTTCGGCGTCTGCGGTCTGCTTGCGGTGGCGGCGCTCGCATGGCCCGTCGCCCAGCTCGATACCGGAATGCCCTCGATCACCGTGGTCCCCGAGGAAGACAGCTCGCGCCAGGGCTTCGACCAGACCCAGCGGGCGTTTGGCACGGGCGCCCCGGGGGGACTGCAGATCGTTGCGCCGGCCGGCGAGAGACGGGCCGTGATCGCGACGCTGAAGGACGAGCCGGGCATCGAGCGAGCCCTACCCGCCGAGCGCGGCAGGGACGGCAGCGTCTTGTGGCAGGTGGTGCCCGGCGGCCAGCCGTCGGGGGACGAAGTCCGGACGACCATCGACAGTCTGCGTGCCGACCTGCCGCCGGGCGCCCTGATCGGCGGGGCGGTCGCGGAGAACCATGACCTCGAGGTCGCGCTGGCCGATGCCACGCCGATCGTGATCGCGGTGGTTCTCGTACTCGGGTTCCTGCTGTTGCTGGTGGCCCTGCGGGCGCCGGTGATCGCCTTCGGCGGTGTGCTGCTCAATGTGTTCGCGACGCTGGCCGCGTTCGGTCTCGCGAAGTGGATTTTCCAGGACGGGGTCCTGGCCGGACTCCTTGGCTTCGAGGCCCAGGGCTACCTCAACGCATGGGCACCGGTGTTCTTCTTCGCGATGCTGTTCGCGCTCGGGATGGACTACACGGTGTTCCTCCTGGCTTCGACCAAGGAGCGCTGGGACGCCAGCGGTGACGCGCGGGAGGCCGCCGTAGAGGGCATCGCGATGTCGGGCCCGGTGATCACCGCCGCCGCGGCGGTGATGGTCGCCGTGTTCTTCACCTTCGCGCTGTCGGGGCCGCTCCCTCCGAAGGAGATGGGCGTCATTCTCGGCGTCGCCGTTCTGATCGACGCCGCGCTCGTACGGCTGGTGCTGATGCCCGTTCTGCTGCGCCTTCTTGGCGGGCGCGCCTGGTGGTTGCCGAGCTGGCTCGGCCGCGTGCTCCCAAACGTCCGGTTCGGTCATGGCTGAGCCCACCATCCGACATAGGAGGCATCGATGATCTTTCGACAGGTAACCCACGACGACCTCGGCTGTGCGAGCTACCTCATCGGCGACGAGAGCGCGGGGGTCGCGGCCGTCGTCGACCCCAGGCTCGATATCGACGAGTACCTGCGCCTGGCCCGCTACTTCGGGGTCAGCATCGAGCACATCCTGGAGACCCACAACCACGCCGACCACGTCTCCGGTCACGGCCGCCTCGCGGCCGCGACAGGCGCCACCATTCACGTCAACCGCATCGCCAAGGCCGAGTACGACCACGAGCCGTTTGACGACGGCTTCGAGCTGGAGCTTGGCGCCCTGCGCGTACAGGCAATGCACACCCCCGGCCATCGGCCCGAGCACACGGCGTTCGTGCTCATCGACACGGGTCGCGGCGACGAGCCGTGGGCGGTGCTCAGTGGCGACAGCCTGTTCGTCGGCGACATCGCCCGTCCCGACCTCGCGGTCGACAAGGAGGAGGGCGCCCAGGGCATCTTCCACTCGCTACGGGACCGTCTGCTCGCGCTTCCGAACGCGTGCGAGGTCTGGCCCGGCCATCTCGGCGGGTCGCTGTGCGGCGGGCCGGGCATGGACATGAAGGTGTCCTCGACCATCGGCTTCGAGCGCGAGCACCAGGACCTGCTGCGCCTCACCGACGAGCGGCAGTTCGTGACCGAGACGACAGCCGCCCTCGGTCCCCAGCCGCCGAACTTCGAGAACATCGTCGCGCTGAACCGCGGGCCGCTCGTGCGCGACAGCGTCGAGCCGCACCCGCTCGCCCCACGGCAGGTCGAGCAGCACCAGAACGGCGGCGCGCTCGTGGTGGACGTCCGCACCGAGCTCCAGTTCGACGAGGCTCATATCCCGGGCGCCGTCTGCATGACCGCGCTCCGCGCGGGCTTCGGCTCCAAGCTCGCCTGGCTCGCCGACGCGACGGAGGACGGGGTCGTCCTCGTCGGTCGCGACGACCAGGAGGCGCGCCAGGCGGTCACGCTCGCGGCGGCCGTGGGCATCACCAGCATCGCCGGCTACCTCTCCGGGCGGCATGACCTCCTGGCGCGAGGAAAAGCGCGAGGTCCAGACCACCGAACGGCTGACCATCCCCCAGCTCCACGACCGCTGGGAGCGCGGTGGGCTGCAGGTGCTGGACGTGCGCGAGCAGTCCGAGTGGGACGCCGGCCACATCCCCGACTCTGCCTTCACGCCCTACCACGACATCCGCTCGGTCCCGGAAGGCCTCGACCCCGAGCGTCCGGTCGCGGTCATCTGCGGGTCGGGCCAGCGGGCGGCCGTGGGCGCGAGCCTGCTCCAGCGCGCCGGCGCCCGCCAGGTCATCCATGTCGTCGACGGCGGCGTCCCCGCGTGGAAGCGCAACGACTGGCCCATCGAGCAGCCCGCGCAGTCCACGGCCTGAGCGGTGGTCTTGCTGGCGATCGCCTTCGGCCTGGTCATCGGCCTGGCCATCGGCACGTTCGGCGGCGGCGGGTCAGTGCTCGCCGTACCCGTGCTCGTCTACGTGTTCGGGCAGAGCGTCCCCGAAGCCACCACCGCCTCGCTGCTCATCGTCACCGCCGCGGCCGTCGCCGGAGGGGTCGGGTACGCCCGAAGCGGCCGTGTCTGCTGGCGCCACGCCGGCACCTTCAGTGCCGCTGCCCTCCCGGGGGTCGTTGCCGGCACCTACGCAGGCGAGGCCGTTGACGATTCGCTGCTCGTGGGCGCCTTCGCGCTGGTCATGCTCGCGGCCGCGGTCGCGACCTGGCGCAAGGCCGACGACGACAGCGGCAAGGACGACGGCACCTGGGAAGGCGGCGGCGCGTGCCCGCCCCTGCGCATGCCCCGCGACCTCGCGGCGGGCATCGCCGTCGGGTTCCTCACCGGCTTCTTCGGCGTCGGCGGCGGCTTCCTCATCGTCCCCACCCTCGCCGTCGCGCTCGCGTTCACGATGCGCACCGCCGTCGGCACATCCCTCGCCATCATCACCGCCACCTCGCTCCTCGGGCTCGCCACCCACCTTGCCGCCGGGAGAGACCTCGAAGTCGGCGTCACGCTCGCCATGGCCTCCGCCTGCGTCGTCGGTGCGCTCGGGGGAGTCGCCGCCTCCGGGCGCCTGCCCCAACGAGAACTCGGCCGCGGCTTCGCCCTGCTCGTCACCGCGGTCGCCGGCTACCTGCTCGTTTCCGTCGCCTTCCTGGGCGGCCCCAGCGGGAGCTGAGCGCGCGTGCCGCCGCGCGTCGACCCCGCGTCCGCTTCCTTGCCGACGCCTCCGGCTCGCTAGAGCGAGATTGGCGGGCTCGTGGCCGGGCCGCAGAGTTGGCAAGCGGGTTGTCACCGGGTGGAGGGGGCTTGACAAAGGGTTGCCAGCCCGGCCAGGTCGTGAGAACTCCTGGTGCCTTCGTCGATCGCCGCGGTCAAGGCGCTCGCTTTGCTCGGCCTCGCAGCTTCGCTGCGCCGTTCGGGTGACAGCGCCGCATCGACTCCGGCGATGGGCTGGGTATCTGGGCTGCGCCCTATCTCACGCCGCCGGCGCCGAAGCGGGGGGACTAGCGGGACGTCCAGCTCGCGGCCAGGCGCTCGCAGATGGCGTGCTGCTGATCCTCGTCGAGGCCGTGGGTGAGTAGTCCTTCGATCGTGAAGATGCCGATCTTGACGTCGGAGTCGATGGTCAGGCTCGGTGCCCCGGCGTGCTCCAGGGCAGCGCGCAGGAGCCCTTCGGCCGTGACGTGAAAGCCGTCGTGCCAGGCGTTCAGCGCTGGCGATCGTCCTACTCGGGCGTGCACGGTGCTGACGAGGCGGCGCATCTGCTGCAGCTGCGCAACGACCCATTCGAGCTGAGCGTCAAGAGCTTCCTCGGCGGCGAGGTCCTGGTACTCGGTCCATGCGTCGCGAAGGACAGCGTCTAGTACCGCGACCAACAGCGCGTCCTTGTCCTCGAAGTACCAGTAGACCGTGTTGGCTGTCACGCCGACGGTCCCGGCGAGCTGGGCGATCGATGTCGCCTCGTAGCCATCGGTGATGAACAGCTCTCGTGCCGCGGCGACGAGCTCGTCGCGTTTCTCGTCGCGGGCCTGGAGGGGCTTGGTCGACGGCACGCCCCGATCCTACCGCTCTTGAACGCCGATCAAGAACTGCTACCTTCGGGCCGGCCCGCGCCTTGAACGGCGTTTAAGAGATCGGACAGGAGACGAGACATCGCCATGAGCGCCTACACCCGCGAAGACATCACGTTTGATTCGCACGGCGTGTCGTGTGCCGCATGGCTGTATCGACCCGAGGGCGTCGTGAACCCTCCGATCGTGGTGATGGGCCATGGGTTTGCGGCGACCCGCGAGATGCGCCTGGACGCCTACGCCGAGCGCTTCGCACAGGCCGGCCTCGCAGTCCTGGTCTTCGACTACCGCGGCTGGGGCGACAGTGCGGGTGAGCCGCGCCGCGTGCTGGACATCTCGATGCAGCACCAGGATTGGCGCGCCGCGATCGCGTGCGCCCGCTCGCTTGCCGGCGTTGACTCCCAACGCGTCGTGGCATGGGGGTCGTCCTTCGGTGGCGGGCACGTGCTGCACCTCGCCGCCGAGGACCACGACCTGGCGGCGGTGGTCGCCCAGGTACCGCACGTCAGCGGCCCGGCCTCAGCGTTCTCAGCCTCGCTACCCCACACGTTGCGGCTCGCCGCCGCAGCCCTGCGCGACCAGCTCGGCGCCCTGCTGGGCCGCTCGCCATACCGCATAGCCGCCGTAGGAGAGCCCGGCGATCTGGCGATGATGACCTCGCCGGACGCCTACCCGCTGGTCATGCAGATGGTCGGCAACATTCTCGACAAGTTCACGCGCGAGAACGAAGTCGCGGCGCGCATCGGACTACGAATGCCGCTCTACTCCCCGGGCCGAACAACCAGCAAGATCACCGCCCCGACGCTCGTCCAGATCGCAACCCAAGACGTCGTCACCCCCGTCGCGGTCGCGACGAAGGCCGCGAAGCGGATCCCCCGCGGCGAGATCCGGACCTACGACTGCAGCCACTTCGCGCCGTACCTCGACCCCCATTTCGACGCTGTCGCCGGAGACCAGATCGACTTCCTCACACGCCACCTCACCACGACCACGTAAGGACTGCAACATCTGAGCTGCGCCTCGGACGCGCAGCTCACTGAGGCGCTCCCGTAGGGACGTTACGGGGATGCTCCATCACTACCCGGGTGCTCCAAGACCTTCCTCGGCGTTCCACAATCCGCTCACTAGAGGCACATCGGGGGATGCCCGGGCACCCCAAGCCAGCATGGTAAGGAAGGGGTCTCCGGTTCGAGTCCGGACGAGGGCGTGGCTAGGGTCAGGCGTCCGGTCGGCGCCGGAAGCCGGTCGGCGCGGGATCCGGGTCGAGCGGGCTGGCGGGCAGCCCCGAGCGCGGGTCGAGTGCGTTGAAGCCCGGTGGCGCGATGTCGTTGGGCCCGTCGGGAGAGAACATCGCGGCGAGGAGCTGAATCTGCCCGCGGGCGACGCCAAGCTCGCCCATGCCGCCGCCGTACATCGCCAGGCCGCGGTCCTCGCACGCGGCGTACAGGGCGAACAGGTCGCGCAGCCGGCCCACCCGGCTCGGCTTCACGTTGAACGTCCGGGCGGCGACCGGGACAGCGTCGAGGTCCGCGACCGTGTGGACTGGCGCGTCGTAGGACACGCGGCCGGCATGCGGCTCAACAAGCGCGGCGATCGCGGGCAGGTCGTGCGGGTCCTCGATCAGCGCGTCCGGGAACTGCGCGAGCAGCCGCTCGTAGAGGTCGGTGAGGGCGGCTTCGTCGTCGACCTCCTGGCCGTAATGGCCCTTGAAGTCGATCGTGTGCACGGCGCCGGTCCCGATTAGCGCGTCGACGATCTCCGGCGTCCACGTGACCGCCGCGTCGAGCTTGAAGCGCAGGCTGGGATAGCGCTCCAGCCGGCTCAGGATCGGGTCCACCGACGCCGGCTCGCCGAGGCCGAGCGAATTCACGTAGGTGACCGGCCGCGGCTCGCGCCCGATGACGTCGTGCAGCGCGCTGCCCGCCTGGGCGAGCGCGAGGTCCAGCGCGGCCGACTCGTAGGCCCAGTTGCGCCAGAGCAGCGCCATCTCCCACTCCGGCGGCCCGGGCCACTGCTCTACGCCGGCAAGGTGCTCGCAGAAGTCCCCGAGCGTCCACCGCCCGGCAAGCGCGAGCTCCGGCGGCGGCTGCTCCATGAACAGCGTGATGTCCTCGCCGAGCCCCTCGTGGCCGTCGCCGGTGAGGCGTACGAGCCGGCTCGAATGCGCCTCGCCGAACCCCGGCCCGGGGTCCAGCTGTCCGTAGTCGAGCGCTTCGATCGTCAGCGGCAGCTCCGCGACGGCAGGCCAGCAGTCCATCCGCGTGAGCCTACGGCCCCCTTGGAGTCTGTGGCGGGGATCGTCAAGTCGCCCTACGCTGGCGCTCCGACGGAACAAGGAGGTTCCAGAGCATCATGCGCAGGGGAGGACCGGCCGCCGACTCGCCGGCCCGGCAGACATTGACGTGGGCGATGCTCACGTTCCTGCTCGCCCTGTCGGCCGGGGCGATCGGTTACCTGAGCGCGGGGGCAACGACCGAAGCGAAGCCGGCATCTGCTCGACTGGCGGCGCCCGCTGCCCCTGGGCTCGTTGACCTGGTTGGCATCTACCGGTCCGGCTACTCGGACGGAGCGCGCGTCGGCGGCCGCAAGGGCTACGCCAAGGGCCGGAGCAGTGGGCGCCGAGCCGAGGCCCGGGAGACGAAGCTGCGGTACCGAAAGGGCGGGCTGTGGTACCGGGTCGCGGAAGGCAGCGGCCGGCGCGCGGGGGCCCGCCAGGCGCTCGGGCGGTTCCGGTTCGGCGGGAATGGCTTCTACCTGGTCGGGGTTCGCGAAGGTGGCAGAAAGGTGGACGCCAGTCACGGCCCCCTGCCCGAGGGCCGCGCCTACCGGGTCTGCCGGGGCGGCAGCGCCGTCTGTGCGGTAGGCCCGTCCGCGCCGAAGTAACCCTCAGGCGCCCTCCACGTCGCGCTTGAGCTTCTCGGGCATCGACTCCACCAGCTGCTTTCGCAGCTCGCCGGCCAGCGGGCCGCGGATCACGGCGCCGAGCATGCGCCCCAGGTCGACCTCCATCCAGTACGTAGCGCGCGTGCGCTGGCCGCCCAGGTCCTCCAGCGTCCAGGAGCCCTCGACCGACTTCAGGTCGCCCTTCTCCTGACGCCAGCTCAGGGTCGTCGGCGGGTGGTAGGTGAAGCGCAGGTCAGACCCCAGCGTGCGTACCTTGGCGTCGGTCTCGGTGCGCACGAGCACCTGGCGCCCCTCCTCGTCACGCTCCTTGACCTGGGCCTTCTTGATATCGGGCTGCCAACGCGGCGAGTTCTCCACGTCGGCGGCCACCTCGAAGACCTGCTCTATCGGTGCCTCGATCTCGATGCTTGCCGATCCCTCGATCGCCATCGGTCCTCCCTCGCTCTGGTTGTGGACAGAACCTAACTTGGCTCGAACCTGACCGGCAGCTTGGTCAGCGAGTTCGCCCAGGCCGAGGACAGGCGCTCGCGCTCGCCGGCCAGCTCGAGCGAGGGCAGCCGGCGGGTCAGCTCCTCGAACAGGATCCGCAGCTCCAGGCGGGCAAGGCCGGCGCCGAGGCAGAAGTGCCTGCCGCCGCCGCCGAAGGCGTTGTGGTCCACGCTCTGGCGCGTCACGTCGAAGCGGCCGGGGTCCGGCGCCGCGGGGCCGTCGCGGGAGGCCGACGCGTACCAGATCATCACCCGCTCTCCCGCGGCAATCTGCTGCCCGCCGAGCGTGGTGTCCCGGGTCGCCGTGCGGCAGAAGTAGTTGACCACAGAGGTCCAGCGCAGGACCTCCTCGACGGCGTCCGGGATCCGCTCCGGCTCGGTGCAGAGCAGCTCCCACTGATCGCGGTGGCCGAGCAGTGCGAGCAGACCGGAGGACGCGGTGTTCCGGGTGGTGTCGTTGCCGGCGAACACCAGCAGGGCGAAGAACACCAGGATCTCGGTGTCATCGAGCGGCCGGCCATCTACCTCACCCTTCTTCAGGCGCATCACCAGGCTGTCGCCGCCCCGCTCGGCCTGCGCGGCGATCTGCTCCTGCAGGTAGCCACCCATCTCGGTGAACACCGGCAGGGCGGTCCCGCCCTCCTCGTCCAGCTGGGACCGCTCGATGTCGTCGGTCCAGCGGCGCATCCGCTCGATGTCGCCGTCGGGCAGCCCCATCATCTGGGCCAGCACGCCGAGGGGCACGGGCACGGCCACGTCCTGAACGAAGTCCGCGCGGCCGGCCGCGGCGATCGCGTCGATCACTCGCGTGACCCGCGCCCGGATCTCGTCCTCCATCCTGTTCACGGTGCGGGGCACGAACGCCGTCTGCATGACCTTGCGGTACTTGGTGTGCGGCGGCGGGTCCATGAACAGCAGCAGGTTGCGCGCCAGGTCGAGCGGCACCACCTGGTCGGGGTTCATGAAGATGCCCTTCTGGTAGGAGGAGAAGGTGTCGTTGTCGCGGCTCACGGCCGCCACGTCCTCGTGACGGGTCACCGACCAGAAGCCGCTGCCGTCCTTGGTCCTGTTCCAGCGCACGGGCGCCTCCGCGCGCATCCGCTCGAACAGTTCGTGGGGCGGGCCGTCAGCGAACAGGCCAGGATCGAGCACGTCGATCTCTTCGAGGCTCACATGTCCCCTTCGACGCGCTCCTTGAGCTCGCCGGGGCGGCGGTCGATGATCACCGCCCGCACCTTGTCGGCCATCGGCCCCCGGGCCAGCATCCCCAGTATTCGTCCGGGGTCGCCCTTGAGCGAGTAGGTGGCGCGGGTGCGTCCGTCGCCCAGGTCGTCCAGCTCCCACGAGCCGACGACGTGCTTGAGGTCGCCCTTCACCTGCGTCCAGGTCAGCCGGTGCTCGGGCTCGTACTCGAAGCGGACGACGCTGCGCACCGTGCGCGGGCCCACGTCCGTGGCGGTCTCGCACAGCTCGGCCCGGCCTTGCGCGTCGCGCTCGCGTACGTCCATCGTGTCCATGCTGGCCTGCCACTGGGGCGCCGATGCCACGTCCTCGACCACGGCCCACACCGCGGCCAGGGGCGCATCGATGTCCGCGCTGGCGCTGCCGTCCATTGCACCCATGGCGCGCCAGCCTATTGCGGTGCGGCCGAGCGCGGTGCACCCAGCCACGCCTGCGCCAGGCGCGCGGCGAACTCGTCCTCGCGCGGCCAGCCGATCCCGGTGCGCGTCTGGCTCAGGGTCACGTAGCCGTGTAGCCCCGACCAGATCCCGCGGGCCAGGAAGTCGGCCTCGTCGCGGCGCGGGTCGTCGTCACCCAGGTAGTCCAGGACCAGCGCCACCAGGTCGTTGAAGGCATCGTCCGCTGCGGCGGGCTTGGCCGGCGCCTCACCCTCCGTGGGCTTGACGAACACGAAGTTCAGCGCGTAGCGGGCGGGCCGCCGGCGGGCGAAGTCCGCGTAGGCCATACCCGCCCCGGTGAGCCTGGCGGCGGGATCGGTCGCTCCGGCCGCGCCCTGGCGCACCGCATCGCGGAACTCGGTGAAGCAGCGGTCGATCATGGCTTCCAGCAACGCGTCGTGGTTCTCGAACTGCAGGTAGAACGCGGTCGGCGACACGCCGGCGCGCTTGGTCACGGCGCGGATCGACAGCTTGGTCGGGTCGGTGCCCTCGTCCAGCAGCGCCAGCGCCGCGTCGACCAGCCGGTCACGCAGCAGGTCGCCCTGTCCGCGGGGGTTGCGCTCGGGGGCCGTGGGGGAGGCCATGCGATCAACCTACACGCTTACTTGACATCTGTACATGTACATCTGTACATTTACGACCGTCAACTTTTAGGATCGAGGTCGCCGCCATGCTTTCCGCGCTCGCCAACCGCATCTCAGCCCGCCCCCGCCGCGTCCTCGTGGTCGCCGCGCTGTTCACCGTCTTCGCCGCCGCCCTCGGCGGACCCGTGGCGGGCCTGCTGGACGCCAGCGGCGGCTTCACCGATCGCGATTCGGACTCCGCCAAGGCCGTCGAGCGGCTGGACGGCGCCACCAAGGAGCGCTCGGACGACAACGCGATCCTGCTGGTGCGCCCCGGCGGCTCCGCGCGATCGGCGGCCGCCACGGCCGAGGTCCGCCGGCTCGGCCGCGAGGCGGCGCGGGTCCCCGGGGTGTCGTCGGTGGCCTCGGCGGCCACCACGCGCGACCCGCGGTTCGTCTCGCGCGACGAGAAGGCCACCTACGTGGCGGTGTCGCTGCGCGCCTCCGCCGACGAGGACGCCGTGCGCACCGCCTTGGAGCGGCGCTTCGGAGACCGCGATGGGGTGACCCTCGGCGGGGCGCTGTTCGCCAACGACCAGCTGGGCGCACAGATCTCCGAGGACCTCGGCCGCGCCGAGCTGCTGGCCTTCCCGCTGCTGATCCTGCTGTCGATCGTGTTCTTCCGCGGCGGCCGCGCCGCGATCCTGCCGCTGGTGGTCGGGGCCTCCACGGTGCTGACCACCTTCCTCATGCTGCGCGTGGTCGACGAGTTCAAGGACCTGTCGATCTTCTGCCTGAACCTGGTCATCGGCATGGGTTTGGGCTTGGCCATCGACTACACGCTGTTCCTGCTGCACCGCTACCGCGAGGAGCTGGAGCGCAGCGGGCCGGGGGCGAAGGCGGTCCGCGACACCATGGCCAGCGCCGGCCGCACGGTGGTGTTCAGCGCGCTAACCGTGGCCATCGCGCTGGCCACGCTGCTGCTATTCCCGCTGAACTTCCTGCAGTCGATGGCCATCGGCGGCGCCGGCGTGGCGCTGGTGGCGGCGCTGGCGTCGTGCGTGATCGCGCCGGCCTTCTTCGCGCTCTGGAACGTCAAGCTGCGGGCCCGCGACCGGACCGAGCGGGCCGACGCGCGCTGGTACGGGATCGCCAAGGCGGTCATGCGCCGCCCCGGCGCGGTCACCGCGGTCACCGCGCTGGTCATGATCATTCTGGCACTGCCCGCGCTGCGCGCCACGTGGACGCCGGTCGACATCCAGACCCTGCCCGAGGGCCTCAGCGCGCGAACGGTCGGTGATGCTCTGGCGCGGGACTTCCCCGGCCAGGACAGCAGCCCGGTGCAGCTGGCGGTCGAGGCCGGTCGCGGCGACGGCGCGCAGGTCCGCGCGCTGGCCGAGCGGGTGGCGCGCGAGCCGGGCATCGCATCGGTGGGCGCCCCGCGCAGCCTGGACGGTTCGACGTGGCAGATCGAGGCGATTGCGAAGGGCGACGCCGCCGGCGAGCCGGTGCGCGAAGCGGTCGAGTCGATCCGCGCCTACGACATCCAGCTGTCGGTACTGGTGGGCGGCGAGGCGGCCGACTTCATCGACCAGCAGAGCGCGATCGGGGACGCGCTGGTGCCCGCCCTGCTGATGCTGGCTGCGCTGACCTTCGCGCTGCTGTGGCTCATGACAGGGTCGGTGGTGCTGCCCGTCAAGGCACTGTTGATGAACGTGCTCACCGTGGGCGCCACCCTGGGCGTGCTGACGCTGGTCTTCCAGGATGGGCGGCTGGAGGGGCTGCTGGGCTACACCGGCAACGGCGGCATCGAATCCACCGACTTCCTTGTGACCGCCACGCTCGTGTTCGCCCTGTCCACCGACTACGGCGTGTTCCTGCTGGGCCGGATCAAGGAGGCGCGCGACCGCGGGCTGTCCGACCGCGAGGCGGTGGCGTCAGGACTGTCGGTCACCGGCAGCGTGGTCACCGCGGCAGCGATCCTGCTGGCCGTGGCCATCGGCGTGTTCGTGACCTCCGAGGTCCTGTTCATCAAGCAGATCGGGCTCGGCGTCGCCGTGGGCGTGCTCATCGACGCCTTCGTGGTCCGCGCCCTGCTGGTGCCGTCGCTGATGGCGCTGCTGGGACCATGGAACTGGTGGTCGCCCAAACCGCTGCGCTGGCTCCACGAGCGGCTCGGCCTCGAGGAGCCGGTCGCCGTCCAGGGGTAGCCTCGGGTGCATGCCTCGAGGCTTCGCGATTGCGGCGGTCGTGCTGGTAGCGGCCGCCGCGCCGCCGGCTGCCCCGGCGGCCGAGGTCGGCTCCCATAGCCAGCTTCACGCCTGCTGCACCGACCCGCAGGTGCGCGAGGCGATCTTCCGCCACGCCAAGGCCAGCGGCGCACGCTCGATCCGTCTGGACATCGAGCTGAACGGCGTGTTCACACCCGGGATCTTCGGGATCCTGTTCCGGAACTGGTCCAAGGTCGACGCCGTCCGGGCGCTGTCGCGCCGCTACGGCCTGCCGGTGACCGCAGTGCTGATCGGCAGCCCGGTCGCGGCGCCCGGCTGTGTCGCCGACCGGCTGCGTTGCCCGCCGGCCGATCCGGCCATCTGGGCCGGGCACGCCGGCGAGGTGGCACGCCGCACCGGCTTCAGCGCGTTCGAGATCTGGAACGAGCCCGATGGCCCGGCCTTCGTGGGCACACCTCAGCAGTACGGGCGGCTTGTGACCGCCGCGTCCGCCGGGGTCAAGGCGGCAGCCCCCGCCGCCAAGGTGGTCCTGGCGGGCACGCAGGAGCCCGGTGCGGGCGGGCGAGCCTGGCTCGGGAGCGCGCTGACGGTGCCCGGGGCGGACCGGGCATTTGACGTGGCGTCGATACACCTGCGCGGAAGCATCGGGCGGATGCAGCGCCGCCTGGCCGAGCTGCGTGCCCAGCTCCGCGTGCCCGTCTGGGTGACCGAGCACGGTCGTGCCGCCGAACCAGATGGCCAGACCCGGCAGGCGGCGTACCTGCGGCGCTCGCTTCCCGCGCTGGCGCGGTCCGGCGCGGGCAGGGTTTACGTGACCTTGTTGGACGCCCCGGCGGGACCGTACGACTCGGAGGGCATCGTGTCTGGGCGCGCAGAGCCCGGTCAATCACTGGCGCCGCGACGGGCGTTCGCCGTCGTGCGCGAGCAGGCGCTCCGGTGGGCCGGCCAGACCGTCGAATCCGATCTGACCGGCCCTCCCGGCTGAGCGAGCCTCCTAGGAGTCCTGCTCGCCGGCCGTCTGCTCCTCCTTGGCGGGGCAGTCGCGCCCGTCGCGGGAGTCGGACTGCGAGTCGGGGGTGGCGTTCGACTCCTCCTGCGCACCCGCGCGCTGGACGTCCTCGCACGACCCGTTGGCGTCGTCCGCGGTGGCGTCGGCGATCACGTCGCCGGCGTCCAGCTTGACCGTGTCGTCGCCTGCGCCGCAGGTCACGCGGTCGCGGCTGCCGTCCCGGGCCTGGACCACGTCATCGCCGCCACCGGCGCTGACCCGGTCGCGGCCCTTGCCGGCGTTCACGCGGTCGTCGCCGCCGCGGGCCTGTACGCGGTCATTGCCGCCCTTGGCCTTGATCGCGTCGGCCGAGGAGGTGCCGCTCAGGCTGTCACCGCCGTTCGTGCCGGACACCGACTTCGCCTGCGCGCCCGTGGCCAGGGCCAGGCTGGCCACGACCGCGCAGAGTGCTGCTGTGAGCGAGGTTCGCATCGTTGCTCCTTCGGTTGGGGTCGTGGATATGACGGCCCCACCGCGCAGAACCCTGCGGCGTATTACCCAACCCTTACGGTGTGGGCATGCTGATCGAGCACCGCGGGCGGACGCCGACGGTGGACCCCACGGCGTACGTGGCCCCGACCGCGGTCCTGTGCGGCGACGTGCGGGTGGGTCCGGAGGCGCGCGTGCTGTTCGGAGCCGTGCTCACCGCCGAGGACGGCCAGGTGGACGTCGGAGCCCGCTGCGTGGTCATGGAGAACGCGCTCCTACGCGGCCGGGGGGACAACCCCCTGCGGCTGGGCGACGACGTGCTGGTGGGCCCGCACACGCACCTGAACGGCACCGAGGTGGGGGACGGGTGCTTCTTGGCCACCGGCGCCTCGCTGTTCCCGGGATCGCGCCTGGGGCGCAACGTGGAGGTGCGCATCAACGGCGTCGTGCACGTGAACTCGGTGCTCGAGGACGGCGCAGTAGTGCCAATCGCCTGGGTAGCCGTCGGCGACCCGGCGAAGATCCTGGCCCCCGGCCGCCACGAGGAGATCTGGAGGGTCCAGGAGAGCCTGGACTTCCCCCAGACCGTCTACGGACTCGGGCGGGAGGCTTCCAGCCGCGAGCGCATGGAGCTCCAGACGCGCTGGTTCGCCGCCCACCGCGACGACCGCCCGCTGCCCTGAGCCGCGGTCACTTCAGCTCGGCGGAGCTCTTGCCAAGCAGCGACCGCGCGATGATCAGCTGCTGGATCTGCTGCGTGCCCTCGAACAGATCCAGGATCTTCACGTCGCGGGCCCACTTCTCCAGCAGTTCGGTCTCGGTCAGCCCGAGCGTGCCGCACAGCTTCACGCAGCGCAGCGCGATGTCGGTTGCCGCGCGGCCCGCCTTGGCCTTGGACAGCGACGCCTCCACCGAGTTGGGCTTGGAGTTGTCCGCCATCCACGCGGCCTGCATGGTCAGCAGCCGCGCCGCCTCGAAATCGGCCTGCAGCGCCAGCAGCTCCGCCGCGGCGGCCGACTGGGTCGCTCCCGGCCTGTCGTAGTCGATGTCCACGCCCGCGGCCTCGAGGTGCTTCTCGGTCTCCTCGATGCACGCGCGCGCCACGCCCACGGCCATGCCGGCCACCAGCGGGCGCGTGTTGTCGAACGTCTTCATGGCGCCGCCGAACGACTTCTGCATGTCGATCTCCGGCGAGCCCAGCAGGTCCTCCTTGGGCACGCGGCAGTCGTCCAGGATGAACGCAGCCGTGTCCGACGCGCGGATGCCCAGCTTGTGCTCCAGGCGGTCGAGCTTCAGGCCCGGGTTGTCGCGGTAGACCACGAACGACTTGATCGCAGCACGGCCCTTGTCGCGGTCCAGCGTGGCCCACACCACGAGCACGTCGGCCCGCTCGCCCGAGGTCACGTAGATCTTCTCGCCGTTGAGCACGTAGTGGTCGCCATCCAGCACCGCGGTCGTGCGGATGGCGGCCGAGTCCGAGCCCGCCTCCGGCTCGGTGATGGCCATGCCGGCCCACAGGCCGTCGTAGCGCTCGGCCTGCTCGGCGTCCGCCACCGCGGCGATCGCCGAGTTGCCCAGACCCTGGCGCGGCATCGACAGCAGCAGGCCGACATCGCCCCAGCACAGCTCCATGATTCCCAGCACCGTCGAGAGGTTGGAGCCGTTGCGGTTGCCGTCGCCGTCACCGTTCGCGGTGCGGCTGGCGCCGCTGGCGCCGGCGCCGGTGCTGCCGCCGGAGTCGTCCATGCCGTCCAGCAGCGCGGCCAGCGCGTCCAGCTCCTTGGGGTACTCGTGCTCGGCCAGGTCGTACTTGCGCGAGATCGGCCGGAACATCTCGGTGGCCACTCGGTGGGCCTGGCCCACCATCGGCTTGAATTTGGATGGGATCTCCAGGTTGATCATCAGACGAGCAGAGCTCCTTCCAGATCAGTGGGCGAATTCAGGCAAACCGGCCAAGGATCGATGGGGGGCACGGGGGGCGTGAGCCCCCCGTAGGCAATCTTTTTCGGGCTCTCAGACAAGGAGGGCCCCCTCCATCACGCCGGCAGCCCGAAGATCTCGGTACCAGCGTTCGACGGGGTATTCCTTGACGTAGCCGTGGCCGCCCAGCAGCTGGACTCCTGATGAGCCGATCTGCATGCCCCGCTCGCTCACCAGCTGGCGGGCGATGCCGGCCTCCTTGGCGAAGCTCTTGCCCTGGTCGGCCCGCGACGCGGCGCGGTAGGTGGTCAGCTTCATGCCCTCCAGCTCGATCGCGATGTCCGCGACGGTGAACGCCACCGCCTGGCGGTTGGAGATCGGCTCGCCGAAGGCCTGGCGCTCGTTCACGTACGGGATCACGTAGTCCAGCACGGCACGGCCGGTGCCCAGCGCGAGCGCCGACCACGCGATCCGTCCGCGCTGCACGCACTCGGAGTACACGTCCCGGTTGGCGCCGCCCAGCAGCGAGTCCGCGCCCACGCTCACGTTGGCCAGCCTCAGCGTCCCGGTGGCCGCGGCGCGCACCCCCATGGCGGGGTCGGCCTCGACCGACAGCCCCTCGGTTCCGGACTCGATGATGAACAGCGCGGGCCCTTCGTCCTCGATCCGCGCGGCCACCACGAACAACTCGGCGTCGGCGGCTCGCAGCACCAGCGACTTCGTGCCCGACAGCGTGAAGCCCTCCGGGCTGCGCGTAGCCACGGTCTCGAGCTCCAGCGGATCGAAGAGCACCCGTGGCTCCTGCATCGCCAATGCCGCGGCGGGCGCGTCGTCCTCGGTGAAGGGCGGCAGGTACTTGGCCTGCTGGTCGGCGTCGCCCCAGAGCGAGATCGCGGTGCTCACGGCACCGGGGGCCAGGATCGCGGCGGCCAGGCCCATGTCGGCGTGGGCCAGCTTCTCCGCAACCAGCACGGACGTCACCGCCGAGCGCTCGGCCATCACGCCGCCGAGTTCCTCGGGCACGCCCAGCATCGACGCCCCCAGCTCGTTCGACTGCGCCAGCACCTCGACCGGCGCCTTGCAGGCGGTGTCGGCGTCCTGGGCGATCGGGCGCAGCTTCTCGGCGCCGAAGTCGCCGAACGCCTCCTGCAGCATCTTCTGCTCGTCGTCGGGCTCCAGGTCGAACAGCTTCCGCGCCGACGGCGTGGCCTGCCGCGCGGGCTGGCCGAGCTTTGTGGCGGCGCTGAAGGTGCGCCCTGCTGCGGTGCTTGCGCGGAACCCGTGCTTCGACCCTTCGTAGATCAGCCGCTCGACGGGCTTTCGCAACCCCGCGCGGTCGATCACCTCCAGCCCGGCCAGGGCCCGCAGGCCCCGCAGGCCGAGGCCCATGCTGCTATCGGCGACGCTCACGACGACTTCCTTCCGTTCGACGATTTCCTGACCGGACGGACCGAGCCGTCCAGGTGGGGTGCTCCCTCGCGGTCTCGCACCGAGAACTCGATGACCCCGCCGCGCTTCTCGGCCGAGCCGAAGGTGACCTTGGCCGGTAGGAGGATCGGCTTCTTGAACGCCACGTCGACCTCGTAGGCGGCGGGCAGGCGGCCCTCCAGCGCGCCCAGCGCGTGCGCCTTGGTCCACATCCCGTGCACGATCGCGCGCGGGAAGCCGAACAGCTTGGCCGACAGGTCGTGCATGTGGATCGGGTTGCGGTCGCCCGAGACGGCCGCGTAGCGCCGGCCCAGGCCGCCGTCCAGCTTCCAGTCGGCGGAGGGGGGCGGCGGCTGCTTGCGCGAGGCGCTCTTCTTCTCCTCGCCCGAGCCCTTGCCACGGCGCAGGTTGGTCGAGAAGTCCTCCCACACCAGCTCGCCGCCGACACGGGCTTCGCTGACCAGCGTGAACTGGCGCCCCTTCGGATGATCCTCCAGCGGTGTGGCGCGCACGCTCAGGTCCAGCGTCTCGGTCACCGCGATCGGGCGGTGCTGCACGATCCGGTTGCCGATGTGCACCATCCCGACCGCGGGGAACGGGAACGAGGGGTCGGTCAGTAGCGCCATGTGCAGCGGGAAGGCCAGCACGTGCGGGTAGGTGGCGGGCAGCGTCTCCGCCAGGCGGAAGCCGCACACGCGGGCGTACTTGGCCAGCGCCTCGGGATCCACCTCGACACCCCCCAAGCGCAACACGGTGTCGGGTACCTCCTTGCGTCCGCCGCCGGCGAACCACGGCAGCCGCGAGGCGCCCGGGATCATCGGCGCGGCCGCCCGGGCGTACAGGCCCAGCGATCCGGGCGGCGAGCTCAGTTCCTTTGTGACGGCCATGCGCTCAGGCCCCCAGCAGGTTCTGGCCGCACACGCGGACCGTGTTGCCGTTCAAACCAGTCGAGGCGGGGGAGGCCAGCCACGCGATCGTCTCGGCCACGTCCACGGGCAGCCCGCCTTGGGACAGCGAAGACATGCGCCGCCCGGCCTCGCGTACCGGCACGGGCATCGCCTGGGTCATCTGGGTCTCGATGAACCCCGGCGCGACGGCGTTGATGGTGGCGCCCGCCTTGGCGAACACCGGCGCCATCGAGTCGACCATGCCGATCACGCCCGCCTTGGACGTGGCGTAGTTGGTCTGGCCGTTGTTGCCGGCGATGCCGCTCATCGACGACACGGTCACGATCCGCGCTCCGTCGTTCAGCACCTCGGCGGCCAGCAGCTGGTTGTCGATCCGCTCCTGGCTGGACAGGTTGATGTCGATCACCTGGCGCCAGCGGCCCGCGTCCATCCCGGCGATGGTCTTGTCGCGGGTCACGCCGGCGTTGTGGACCACCACGTCCACGCCCCCGTGCTCGGTCTGCAGGTGGTCGGCGATCAGCCTCGGTGCGTCGGCGTCGGTCACGTCGACCTCCAGTGCGGAGCCGCCCAGCTCGGACGTGACCGTGCGCAGGTCGTCGCCCAGGGCCGGGATGTCCAGCCCCACCACGTGGGCGCCGTCGCGCGCCAGCACCGTGGCGATGGCCGCGCCGATGCCGCGCGAGGCCCCGGTGACCAGGGCAACCTTGCCCTCCAGGGGCACATTCCAGTCGATCTCCGGCGGCTCCTGCGCCTGGCCGATGCGCACCACCTGGCCCGACACGTACGCCGACCTTGGCGAGAGCAGGAAGCGCAGCGTGCTGTCCAGCTGGCCCTCGGCACCCTGGTGGACGTACACCAGCTGCACCGTGCCGCCGCCGCGCATCTCCTTGCCCAGCGAGCGGGTGAAGCCCTCCAGCGCGCGCTGCGCGGTGTGCTCGCCCGGGGCGGCGGTGTCCGGGGGCGGGGTCCCCAGCACCACCACGCGCCCGCCAGTGCCAACCGTGCGGATGGCGGGGTGGAAGAAGCGGTGCAACTCGGACAGCTGCTCGGTGGTGGTGATGCCGGAGGCATCGAACACCAGCGCCTTGAAGCGCTCACCGGACGGCGCGTCCGCGTTCCACACCGACGCGTCCAGGTCCGCGGCGGCCGCGGCGTCGCGCAGCTCGTCGGTCATCTCGGTCGACGTGGCCACGCCGGCCGCGGCCAGTAGCGTCACGGCGGGAGCGCCGAGCCGGCCACCGGGCGCAGCGCCAACCAGGGCGCGGCCGTCCAGCACCGGATCGCCCGGTGTGTACCGCTCCAGCGGCGTGGGCACCGGCAGGCCCACCGTGTTGGCCACGAAGTTGGCCACCGGCGCGTTGACTATCTGTGTGTAGAGGTCCGTCATGACTGCTCCTTCTCGAGAATGGCCACCACGCCCTGACCGCCCGCGGCGCAGATCGAGATCAGCCCCCTGCCGCCGCCGCGCTCGTGCAGCGCCTTGGCCAGCGAGGCCACGATCCTGCCGCCGGTGGCGGCAAACGGGTGGGCGGCGGCCAGCGAGCCGCCGTTGATGTTCAACTTGCTGCGGTCGATCGCTCCCAGCGGCTGTTCGCGGCCGAGGCGCTCCTTGCAGAAGACCGGGTCCTCCCACGCCTTAAGCGTGGCCAGCACCTGGGCGGCGAAAGCCTCGTGGATCTCGTACAGGTCGAAGTCCTGCAGCGACAGCCCCTGGCGCTCCAGCAGCCGCGGCACGGCATAGGCGGGTGCCATCAACAGCCCTTCGCCGCCGTGCACGTAGTCGACGGCCGCGGTCTCGGCGTCCACGAAATGGGCGAGCACGTCCAGCCCGTGCCCGGCGGCCCATTCGTCGCTGCCCAGCAGCACCGTCGACGCCCCGTCGGACAGCGGCGTGGAATTGCCGGCGGTCATGGTGCCGCCCTCGCCACCGAACACCGGCTTCAGCTTGGCCAGCTTCTCGACCGTGGAGTCGGCGCGCAGGTTCTGGTCGCGCTCGAGCCCCAGGTAGGGGGTCATCAGGTCGGCGTAGAAGCCGCGGTCGTAGGCGGCGGCCAGGTTGCGGTGCGACGCGGCGGCCAGCTGGTCCTGGTCCTCGCGCGTGATGCCCCACTCCTTGGCGGTGATGGCGGTGTGCCCGCCCATCGACTTGCCGGTGCGCGGTTCCTCGTTGCGCGGGATCTCGGGAACGATCTGCCCGGGCCTCAGCTTGGCCACCAGCTTCAGCCGGTCCACGTTCGACTTCGCGCGGTTGAGCTCCAGCAGCACCGCGCGCAGCTCGTCGTTCACGGCGATCGGCGCGTCGGACGTGGTGTCCGCGCCGCCGGCCACGCCCGAATCGACCTGGCCCAAGGCGATCTTGTTGGCCACCGCGATGGCGGCCTGGAGGCCGGTGCCGCAGGCCTGGCCGATGTCGTAGGCCGGGGTCGTGGGGGCCAGGCGGCTGCCCAGCACGGTCTCGCGCGTGAGGTTGAAGTCGCGGCTGTGCTTGAGCACGGCGCCGGCGACGACCTCACCCAGGCGTTCGCCCGCCAGCGAGTAGCGCTCGATCAGGCCGTCGAGCGCAGCGCTGAGCATGTCCTGGTTCGAGGCGTTCGCGTAGACGCCGTTCGAGCGCGCGAACGGGATGCGGTTGCCGCCGAGGACGGCGACCTTGCGGCCTGCGTTCATTTCGGGTCTCCTGGTTCGAGGGAAGCGTTGCGCGCGCGGAGGCCGGGGACCACCGTCGCGATCAAGAGCTCGGCGGCATCCGCCGCCGGAATCTGCTCGCCGGTGCGCAGCCACCAGCGGGCCAGCGCCTCGGCGGCGCCCAGCACGGCGGTGGAGAGCGCCTCGACCTCCACGCGCGCCTTCTTGCGCGCGCGGGTAGGCAGCTCGGCCAACAGGGTGGTGGCCACCAGCGCCACGATCTGCTCGCGGTGCTCGTGCACACGCCGGGCGACCTGGCCGCCGGCGGGCAGCGTCTCGTCGAACAGCACCCGGAAGGCGCCGCGCTCGCTGGACACGAAGTCGAAGAACGAGCGCAGACCCAGCTCGGTGGCATCCGCGGGGTTGGGAGCCGAGCTGACGGCGTTGCCGACCGTCTCGAGCAGCCGCTGGGCGTCGCGTTCCAGGCAGGCCAGGTAGATGAGCTCCTTGTTTCCCCAGTAGGCGTACAGCAGCGGCTTGGTCACGCCCACCTCGGCGGCCACGCCGTCCATGGTCACGTTGGCGTAGCCATCGCGGGCAAAGCGCGCGTGCGCCACGTCCAGGATCTGACGCTCGCGCTCGGCCCGGGGCAGGCGGCGCGGCGAGGGGGCGGCGGCAGCCATCGCGCCGCAGTTTATACAGGTAGAAACTTCTATGCGGGTAACGAGGCTCGGCCCCTCGGCGGCTTCCGTCTAGCGCGGGCCTCCCGCCAGTTGGCAGAAGGTGTCGCCCACCACGCCCTGGCCCGGGAAGGCCGTGATCGTCAGCACGACCGGGCGGGTGCGGGTCTCGCCGTACAGCTCGACCATCAGACCGAGCAGGTTCAGGTCGAGCGGCCCGAGGACCAGCCGCAGCACCTTGCAGCTGGGTGTCGGCGCCGGCTTCGGCGCCTGGCTCGCACGCGCCTCGGGAGTCAGCGTGGCGCTGGCCTGGAACGCTCGCAGCGGCCTGCGGGCGAGCCGGGTATTCAGACTGCGCGCGACCCGGCGAGCCTGCTTGGTCGCCCGGATCGAGCCGCGCAGCCGGATCGTGCTGCGGGAAAGCTCGCAGAACAGCCGCCCGAGGACGCCACTCCCGGCCCCGCTACGGATCCCGTAGAGCTTCAGGTTGACCGCGCTTGTGTCCACGCGCAGCCCCAACAGGTCGAGCTGGAGGTCGTCCAGCTTGAGCGTGAGCACGCTGCAGGTCTTGGCGACCGCGGCTACACCGAAGGTGACCCGCCTGCGCGCAGTGCGGCTGGCGCCCGAGGGATCGGTGAGCTTTGCGGTGATGGTGCCGCGCCCGACGATGTTGCGGCCGCTGACGGCGAACCGGCTGACCTTCGCGTCGACCGTGACCTCGCCATTCCCGTTGCGGCCTTTGGCCTCCGCGGCGGCGGGTACCGCCGCCGCGAGCGAGGCCACAGCGACTGCGATGAGCATCCGAGCTCGCATCGCATCCCCCTTGGTTAGTGGATAAGTGCGACGAACCTACCCGAAGCTAGGAGTGGGGTGCCGCAGGCAGAGTCGGCGAGCGCGTCGCGCCCGTAGGCTGTGGAGCCTGCCGGATCCACTCCAGCATGACGTCGTACACGCGCGGATGGTTGAGCAGATGGAAGTGGTTCAGCCCGCCCAGGTGCCGGGTCTTCTCCAGCTCGAAGGCCACCTTGCGCCCGCTCGCGCTATGACCGGCGGAACTTGGGTACAGGACCAGCAGGTCGCCGATCACGCGCCCGAGGGGGTGGCGCGAGTCGCGCGTGACGGTGGCCCCTATTACGTAGTGTGCGGCGTTCTCGAGCAGGGGAATGTCGCCGCACGGGTCGGGGCCCCGCCGGGGCCCGCGGCCCTGAACGACCGTTCGGCCACGGCCTGGTGGAACTCCGCGATGCGGCTGGCCGCCTGGCCGAACCCCGTGGCGGCGGCGCCTCCCACCGCCCTGACCTCCTCGGCGCGAGAAGATTGCATGGTTTCATGTAACACGAGCTCATGGCTCACTTCAACCTAGGATCGTCGAATGGCTAACGGGACGGAGCCCAGCCTTGCGATCGATCAGCTGGCTCAGCGTACGGGCATGACCGTGCGCAACATCCGCGCGCACCAGTCCCGCGGCCTACTCGATCCGCCCGAAGTACGCGGGCGCACCGGCTACTACGGGCGCGCGCACGTGGAGCGGCTCGAGTTGATCCGCCGGCTCCAGGCCGACGGCTACTCGCTCGACCTGATCGGGCGCATGCTCGTGAGCGCGGGCGACCAGAGCGCCGAGGCGCTGCGCTTCACCGAGGTGCTGCGCCAGCCCTGGACCGACGAGCAGCCGCGGGTGGTGGATGGCACCGAGCTGGCCAAGCGCTACGGCAGCGATGACCCCGAGCTGCTGGCCAAGGCTGAGCAGCTGGGCCTGGTGCGGCCGCTGGGCAAGGGCCGCTGGGAGGAGATGAGCCCGCGCCTGGGCCGGGCAGGGGCCGAGTTGACCGACCTCGGCATTCCGGCCAAGGAGGCGCTGCGCGTGGTGGCGCGCGTTCGCCGCAATGCCGAGAGCGCCGCGCGTACCTTCGTCGACCTTTTCGTAGAGGAGGTCTGGAAGCCCTTCCAGCGCGATGGCAGCCCGGAGGAGCGCTGGCCCGAGGTCCTGGATGCCCTGGAGCGCCTGCGGCCGATGGCCTCGGACTCGCTGATTGCCGTCTTTCTGATGGCCATGGACGAGGAGGTCGAGCAGGCGCTGGGACGCGAGCTCAAGCGCGCTCGCAAGGGCGTCAGACGCAAGCGCTAAAGCCGCTATCCTGACTTGCTGACCCTGCGGCCGGCGGGGTTTTCCTTTGCCACCGGCCGTTTACCCACCGAGGAGTCCAGAGCCATGGCTCGCGGAGACGTGCGAATCGCCGCCACCCTGGAGTGCCAGGAGTGCAAGCGGCGCAACTATCAGACGCAGAAGTCCAAGCGCAACAATCCGGATCGGATCGAGCTGCGCAAGTACTGCCGCTGGTGCGGCAAGCACACCCCCCACAAGGAAACCCGCTAGCGGGTTCGTTGCTGCGTGGCCAGAAATCGTCAGAAGGCTAAGGAGCGCCAGGCTCGCCGCAAGGCCCAGAAGGGCAACGGCGGGCCGGGCAAGAGCGCTCCGGAACGGCGTCACGGCGGCGACCCGATCGCCGACGACGTGGCCGACGAGCTCGAGCGCGAGGGGCTCACCGACCCCCGGGCCGAACGCTCGATGACGCCGCCGCTGAGCGAGTCCGAGCGCCTGCGCGCGGGCGACCGCTCCGATGGCGGCGAGCCCGAGCCCGAGGCCGGGTTCCCGGACATCGAGAACGACCCGGCGCACTTCGACCCGGCCAAGGATCAGCCGGAGGACGTGCAGGACCTGACGCCGGGCCCGCGCGGGCGGCGCGGCGGCGAGGCCGAGGCGGACCGCGACGGTGGCCCCCGTCTCGTACAGTTCCTGAAGGCCGTGGTCGCCGAGCTGCGCCGCGTACAGTGGCCTGACCGTCAGGCCACGACCACGCTGACGGGGGTCGTGCTCGGCTTCGTCCTGATCGCCGGGGGCTACCTCGGGTTGCTGGACGCCATCTTCTCCCGCCTGGTCGACCTGATCATCTAGCTGCACCCACCTACCCACAGAGAGTCACGACAATGTTCCGCTGGTACGCCGTAAACACCTATTCCGGGCACGAGAAGAAGGTGAAGCAGAACCTCGAGCACCGGGTCCAGTCTCTGGGCCAGGGCCCCGCCGTGCGCCAGGTGGTCATTCCCACCGAGCAGGTGCAGGAGATGAAGGACGGCCAGAAGGTGCAGAAGGAACAGCGCACCATGCCCGGGTACCTGCTCGTGAACATGAACCTGTCCGACGACTCGTGGGGCCTGGTCAAGAACACGCCGGGCGTCACCGGCTTCGTCGGCGCCTCGCAGAAGCCGGTGCCGCTCAGCCAGACCGAGGTGGACCGGCTGCTCAACCGCGAGACCGCCGAGCGCCCGCGCACCCGCGCACAGTTCTCCATCGGCGAGTCGGTCAAGGTCGTGTCCGGCCCGCTGTCGGACTTCTCCGGCGAGATCTCCGAGATCAACGAGGATGCTGCCAAGCTCAAGGTGCTGGTATCCATCTTCGGCCGCGAGACGCCGGTGGAAGTCGGCTTCGACCAGGTGAAGAAGATTTGATCGGCGAGCATCCTGCTCGCCATCTGAAAAGAAAGCTCGTCCTCCGGACTCACATGTAATGGCCAAAAAGGTTCTGACACTCATCAAGCTCCAGGTGCCCGGTGGCGCCGCCAACCCGGCCCCGCCGGTCGGCCCCGCCCTGGGTCAGCACGGCGTGAACATCATGGAGTTCTGCAAGGCGTTCAACGCTCAGACCCAGCAGGACCAGGGCACCACGATCCCGGTGGAGATCACGGTCTACGAGGACCGCTCGTTCACCTTCATCACCAAGACCCCGCCGGCGGCCGTGCTCATCAAGCAGGCCATCAACCTGGCCAAGGGCTCGGGCGAGCCCAACCGCAACAAGGTCGGCAAGATCTCCTCGGCCCAGATCCGCGAGATCGCCGAGAAGAAGATGCCCGACCTGAACGCCAACGACCTGGACGCGGCATCGAAGATCATCGAGGGCACCGCGCGGTCCATGGGTGTGGAGGTGGCGGGCTGATGGCCAAGCACAGCAGGCGCTACCTGGAGAACCTGGCCAAGGTCGACCGCGAGCGCACCTACAGCCCCGCCGAGGCGTTCAGCATCCTCAAGAGCTTCGAGACCGCCAAGTTCGCCGAGACGGTCGAGGTGCACATCCGTACCGGCCTGAACGTGCGCCACGCCGAGGAGCAGCTGCGCGGAACCATCTCGATGCCGCACGGGCTCGGCAAGGAGATGACCGTGGCCGTGTTCGCCAAAGGCGACAAGGCGCGCGAGGCCACCGAGGCCGGCGCCGACCACGTGGGCGACGACGACCTGGCCAAGAAGGTCGAGGAGGGCTTCACCGACTTCGACGTGGCCATCGCCACGCCGGACATGATGCCGGTGGTGGGCCGCCTCGGCCGCGTGCTCGGGCCGCAGGGCAAGATGCCCAACCCCAAGGTCGGCACCGTGACCAACGACGTGGCCAAGGCCGTGTCCGAGTCCAAGGCCGGCAAGGTCGAGTACCGCACCGACCGTCACGCCATCGTCCACCTGCCGATCGGCAAGTCGAACTTCGAGGAGAGCGCGCTGGTCGAGAACTACACCGCGCTGATCGACGAGATCGTCCGCGCCAAGCCGTCCGCCGCGAAGGGCCGCTACCTGCACACGGTGACCATCACCACGTCGATGAGCCCCGGCGTGAAGGTCGATCCGGGCGCCACCGCCAGCGTCGCGGACGTCGAGCCGGCCGGCGCCGCCGCGTAGCGACCGCTACATTGCACAGCTGAACATCAGCCCCAGACCACCGGCAGGCTGTCCGTAAGCCCGGTGCAGGCGACGCTTCGAAGCCCATCTTCCGAGCCCGCCTGCGTGCGGGCTCTTTGCGTCTTACGAGACATAGGTAGGCACCAAGCGTGAACAGAGAAGAAAAAGCAGCGGTCATCGATCAGGTGGCCACGCAGATCCAGGAAGCCGAGGCGATCTACGCCATCGACTACCGCGGCATCTCCGTGACCCAGGTCGCCGAACTGCGCGGCAAGCTGGCCGAGGCCGATGCCTCGCTGCGGGTGGTCAAGAACTCGCTGACCGAGCGCGCGGCCGACCAGGCGGGCGCCGAGAACCTGAAGGAGCACCTGCAGGGCCCAACGGCCTTCACCTTCGTGCGCGGCGACGCGGCGCTGGCCGCCAAGGCGATCGCCAACTTCCGCAAGGAGTACGAGCTCCTGGCCTTCAAGGGCGGCGTCATGAACGGCGAGGCGCTCACGGTCGACCAGATCGAGGAACTCGCCAAGCTGCCGGCACGTGAGGTGCTCGACGGCCGCTTGGTGGGCATCCTGGCCTCACCGATCACCGGACTGGTCAACGGCCTGAACAACCTGATCCAGGGCTTGGCACTGCAGCTGGGACAGATCGCCGAGCAGGGTCTGGTCAGCGGCGAGGCGCCTGCGCCGGAGCCCGAGGCTGCTGCAGAGACTGAGACTGCGGACGAGGAAGCGACAGCGGAGGCTGATGCCGATGCTGAAGCACCCCCGGCCGAACCCGAAAGCAACGAGCCCTCCGAGGGCGACGACGACAAGGAGGGCTAGCAATGGCCGCCACCAGCACAGACAAATGGATCGACGAGCTCAAGGGCATCTCGGTGCTCGAGCTGTCGGAGCGCATCAAGGCACTGGAGGAGGCGTTCGGCGTCTCGGCCACTGCGGTGGCGGCGCCCGCCGCGGCCGCCGGTGGTGGCGGTGACGCTGCTGCCGAGGAGGAGTCCACCACGGTCGACGTGGTGCTCACGGGCGCCGGCGACAAGAAGATCCAGGTGATCAAGGTCGTGCGCGCGGCCACCGGCCTGGGCCTCAAGGAGGCCAAGGCGCTGGTCGACGAGGCGCCGAAGCCCATCAAGGAGGGCATCGAGCGCGACGAGGCCGACAAGCTCAAGGCCGACGTCGAGGAGGCCGGCGGCACCGTCGAGGTCAAGTAGGGCCTTCCAGCCCGGGTGGTGTGGCTAGACGGTCATAGTGACCGTCGATCCACCCCACCTTGTGGCGGCGTCCGGCGGGAGCGCAGCCGGCGTAGGCCCGCCCGCACCGCCTTGGCCAGGAACACGGCCAGGGTCACGCCGCACACCAGCAGGACGACCGCAACTGCCGCCGCCAGCCACGGGTACTCGGTGGCGATCAGGACCACCGCGCCGACGGCCAGGTCCTCGGCCAGGCTGATCACCACGTTCGAGAACGGCTCGGGCGAGCTGTTCACGGCCAGCCGGATGCTGGCCTTGGCCGAGTGGCTGGCCAGCGCCAGGGCGCCCGAGCCGCCCGCGGCACCCGCTTCCACCAGCGCCGTGGCGCCGTCCTCGCCGGCCAGCAGGGCGCCGACGGTGCCGCCCACCAGCGGCCGCGCAACGGTCTGGACGACGTCCCAGGCGCTGTCCACCAGCGGCACCTTGTCCGCCACGAACTCCACGGCGAACAGCGCCAGCGCGACCACCAGGACATCGGTGCGGGCGAATGCGGCCGGCAACTCGATCAGGTCCGCGCGCTGGCACATGCACATCAGCGCCACGGTCGCGTAGGCGTTCACGCCGGACGCCCAGCCGGTGGCCACTATCAGCGGCAGCACCTGTTCCATCTGCATAGGATCGCGCGATGGCCGCTTTCGCGCTGGACGGCAAGATCGCGCTGGTCACCGGGGCCGCTCGGGGGATCGGGTTCGAGACCGCGCGGCTGCTGACCCAGCGGGGCGCCACCGTGGTCGTCTGCGACATCGACCCGGGCGCGACCGATCGGGCCGTTTCCCAGCTGGGTGGCCGAGCCACGGCACACCCCGCCGACGTGACCGACCGCGCCGAGATGGCCGCGGCGGTGGAGGGGGCTGTCCGCGAGCACGGCGGCCTCGATCTGGTGGTGGCCAACGCCGGGGTCGGCCCGCCCGGGCTGACCATGAAGGCGATGGACCTCGACCAGTTCGAGCGCACCCTGGAGATCGACCTGTTGGGCGTGGTGCGCACCGTCCACCCCGCGCTCGAGCCCATCGCCGCGCGCGGGGGACACGTGGTGGTGATCTCGTCGGTGTACGCCTTCGCCACCGGCTCGTTGGTGACGCCCTACGCCACCGCCAAGGCGGGAGTCGAGGCGCTGGGCCGCGCGCTTCGCGTGGAGCTGGCGCCGCACGGAGCGAGTGCCACGGTGGCCCACTTCGGCTTCGTTGACACGAGCATGGTCCAGGAGGCGACCGAGAAGAACGAGCGCAACGAGGTCCTGGACTCACTGCCCGCGTTCGTGAGCCGGCGCCTGAGCCCGGCGCAGGCGGCCACGGCCCTGGTCGACGGGATCGAGCGCCGCGCCCCGCGCGTGATCGCGCCGGGCTGGTGGAAGATCCCCTACTACCTGCGCGGCGTCCTGGGGCCGCTGATGGACCGCAGGACGGCCGCGGACCAGCGGGTGATGCGGGTCATGCGCGAGGGCGACGTACCGGACCCCGAGGCCAGCCACACCTCAACGGCCAGCTAGACCACCGGGACGACTACCAGCTCCCAGAACGCCGCGCCGAGCGCGGCGGCCGAGAAGCCCCACAGGAGCGCCCACTGGACCCGCTCCACCGGCTTCATCTGGGGCCGGGTCAGCCCGAAGATGAGCACCAGCTCGAGCGCCACGCTGAGGATCACGAACGGGATGAAGTCGATGCCGCCGGCGATGACCGCCGCGATAAGCAGCACCACGGGCACGAGCACGGAGGCGCCGAACGCGGAGACCACGAACACCACCAGCTCGTTGAACGGATCGCGGTAGATCCGCTGGCGCGGGTCGAAGGCGGCTCCGAGGGAACCCTGCTGGCGGCGGCTGCTCTCCATGGCCGGATCATATGCACCACGGTTTGCGAAGTGGGCGGGATGCCGCCGTAGCCTGTAGGCTTCTTGTTGGCCTATAGCCGTAGCTGTCTCTTCGTAGCTGCTCCGCCACATATCGCGGAGCCTCGGGACAGGGTCCGTGATGGCCGAGCACGACTCCCTCAGGGGGTCGAGCACCCGCTCCCACGGGGGCGGGCTTCGCTGTGCTATCTTTGCGGGTCGCGCTTTTTCCGCGCCCTCGCTGTCCGCGCCGAACCTCGAAGGAGCCGTATCCCTTGGCACGTGTTGATGCCTCCAAGCTGCGTCGCAGTTTCTCGCGCTTGGAGAACCGCCTCGAAGTCCCCAACCTGATCGACATCCAGCGCCGCTCGTTCGAGTGGCTCGTCGACACCGAGAAGGGGGGCTTGCGCGAGACCATCGACGACGTCTCTCCCATCGAGGACTACACCGGCAACCTGGCCGTCGTCTTCGAGGAGATCACCTTCGACGACCCGGTGGCCACCATCGCCGAGTGTCGCGAGAAGGATCTGACCTACGCGCGCCCGCTGACCGTCAAGGTCGCGTTCCAGAACCGCGAGACCGGTGAGATCCGCGAGCAGTCCGTGTTCATGGGCGACTTCCCATGGATGACCGACTGGGGCACCTTCATCATCAACGGCACCGAGCGCGTGGTCGTCACGCAGCTGGTGCGTTCCCCGGGCGCCTACGTGATGGAGCCCAAGGACCGCGAGAAGCAGGTCTTCGCAGCCAACCTGATGCCGGCGCGCGGGTCCTGGCTCGAGCTGGAGATCGACAAGAAGGGCAAGGTCTTCGTCCGCATCGACCGCAAGCGCAAGCTGCCCGTGTCGGTGCTTCTGCGCGCGATGGGCGAGGTGCTCCGCGAGAGCGGCGTGGCCCCGAGCTGGACCGGCAGCGACGAGGACATCGCCGGCCTGTTCGACAACTCGCTCTATATCCGCAACACGCTCGAGGCCGACACCGAGGCGACCAAGACCGAAGAGGGCGCCCTGATCGAGCTGTTCAAGAAGCAGCGCCCGGGCGAGCCGCCGTCGGTGGACGCGGCCAAGAACCTGCTGAACCAGCTGTTCTTCGACGCCAAGCGCTACGACCTCACGCGCGTGGGTCGCTACAAGCTCAACTCACGCCTGCACTCGGATGAGCCGCTGGACACCCGCACGCTCACGCCGCGCGACATCGTCGCGCTGATCACCGAGCTGGTCGCGCTGCCCAAGCTGCTCGGCATCCCGGAGACCGGCGAGTTCGACGGCGAGCCGATCAAGGACTACGCGGCCGAGGCCCAGGTCCTGCCGCGCGAGCCGATCGAGGATCGCCTGGACGAGTACGAGCACTTCGGCAACCGCCGCCTGCGGACGGTCGGCGAGCTCATCCAGGAGGCATTCCGGATCGGCCTCTACCGGATGGAGCGGGTTGTGCGCGAGCGCCTCACGACCGAGGACTCGGACACGATCACCCCGCAGACGATCATCAACATCCGCCCGGTGGTGGCCGCCCAGAAGGAGTTCTTCGGGTCCAGCCAGCTGTCGCAGTTCATGGACCAGACCAACTCGCTGTCCGGTCTGACCCACCGCCGCCGCCTCAGCGCACTCGGCGCTGGTGGTCTGACGCGCGAGCGCGCGCCGATCGAGGTGCGCGACGTGCACCCGACCCACTACGGCCGGATGTGCCCGATCGAGACCCCTGAGGGCCCGAACATCGGCCTGATCGGTTCGCTGTCCTCCTACGCGGAGGTCTCCGACCACGGCTTCGTGACCACCCCCTACCGCACCGTCAAGGACGGCGTGGTCTCCAACAACATCGTCCACCTGGACGCCAACGAGGAGGAGGGCAAGGTCATCGCCCAGGCCAACGCGGACCTGGACGAGAAGACCGGCAAGCTTCGTGGCCCCGGCGTGACCTGTCGCTCGGGCGACTCCGAGCTGGCGCTGCAGGCGCCCAAGGACGTCGACCTGATGGACGTGTCGCCGAACCAGATCTGGTCGGTGGCCACCGCGCTGATCCCGTTCCTCGAGCACGACGACGCCAACCGCGCGTTGATGGGCTCCAACATGATGCGTCAGGCGGTGCCGCTGCTGAAGACCGAGGCGCCGCTGATCGGCACCGGCATGGAGGTCCGTGCCGCACTGGACACCGGTGACGTGGTCCTGGCCGAGAGCTCGGGCGAGGTTTCCTTCGTCGACTCCGAGAAGGTCGTGGTCGACAAGGCCGAGTACCCGCTGCACAAGTACATGCGGTCCAACCAGGGCACGATCATCCACCAGAAGCCGCTGGTCTCGGTGGGCGACAAGGTCAAGGCCGGCGACCCGCTGGCCGACGGCTCCTCGACCCGCAACGGCGAGCTGGCGCTGGGCAAGAACTGCCTGGTCGCCTTCATGTCCTGGGAGGGCTACAACTTCGAGGACGCGATCATCCTCAGCGAGCGCCTGGTCAAGGACGACGAGCTCACCTCGATCCACATCGAGGAGTACGAGATCGACGCCCGCACGACCAAGCTGGGCGACGAGGAGATCACCCGCGACATCCCGAACCGCAGCGAGGAGTCGCTGCGCAACCTCGACGACCGCGGCATCGTGCGCGTCGGCGCCGAGGTCAGCTCGGGCGATCTGCTGGTGGGCAAGGTCACGCCCAAGGGCGAGACCGAGCTGACGGCTGAGGAGAAGCTGATCCGCGCGATCTTCAAGGAGAAGGCGCGCGAGGTCCGCGACACCTCGCTGAAGGTGCCCCACGGCGAGGGCGGCGTCGTGATCGATGTCAAGACCTTCTCGCGCGACGATGAGGACGACCTGTCCCCGGGCGTGAACGACCTCGTGCGCGTGTACGTGGCCAAGAAGCGCAAGATCGCCGAGGGCGACAAGCTCGCCGGCCGCCACGGCAACAAGGGCGTGATCTCCAAGATCGTCCCCGAGGCCGACATGCCCCACCTGGCCGACGGCACTCCCGTCGATGTGATCCTGAACCCGCTGGGCGTGCCGAGCCGCATGAACATCGGCCAGATCCTGGAGACCCACCTCGGGTGGGCCGCCGGCATGGGCTGGTACGACGACGGCTCGGACGCCTACAAGCACTCCAAGACCAACGGCGGCCGCGTGAACGTGGCCACCCCGGTCTTCGACGGCGCGACCGTCGAGGACGTGGACCTGGCGCTCGTCAAGTGGCAGGAAGAGAACGCCGATCGCGGCATCGACCTGGGCATCGATATGAAGGAGATCCCCGGCCGCCGCGCTACCGGAAAGGCGCAGCTGTTCAACGGCCGCACCGGTGAGCCGTACGAGGAGACGGTGACCGTCGGCTTCATGTACATCCTGAAGCTGGCCCACCTGGTGGACGACAAGATCCACGCCCGCTCGACCGGCCCCTACTCGCTGGTCACCCAGCAGCCGTTGGGCGGCAAGGCGCAGTTCGGCGGCCAGCGCTTTGGCGAGATGGAGGTATGGGCGCTGGAGGCATATGGCGCCGCATACACGCTCCAGGAGATGCTCACTATCAAGTCCGACGACACCGTCGGGCGCGTGAAGGCCTACGAGGCCATCGTCAAGGGCGAGAACATCGCCGAGCCGAGCATCCCCGAGTCGTTCAAGGTGCTGCTCAAGGAGATGCAGTCGCTGGCTCTGGACGTGGATGTCCGCTCCGAGGAGGGCTCCGACGTGGAGCTGCGCGACGAGGACGACGACCTGCTCCGCGCTGCGGAGGAGCTCGGCATCGACCTGTCGGGCGTGCGCGCCGAGAACGGCGAGGCCGCCGACGAGGGCGAGGAGAAGGTCGAGGCCGAGGGTGAGAACGGGCAGACCGACGAAACCAAGGCCGAGCAGGACAAAGAGATGATCGAGACCGACGGGAGCAGCAACTAATGATCGACATCAACAACTTCGACAAGATCAGCATCGGTCTCGCCTCGTCGAAGCAGATCCGGAGCTGGAGCTCCGGCGAGGTCACCAAGCCCGAGACGATCAACTACCGCACGCTCAAGCCTGAAAAGGACGGCCTGTTCTGCGAGCGCATCTTTGGTCCCACCAAGGACTGGGAGTGCTACTGCGGCAAGTACAAGCGGGTCCGCTACAAGGGCATCGTCTGCGAGCGCTGTGGCGTCGAGGTCACGCGCAGCAAGGTGCGCCGCGAGCGCATGGGCCACGTGGACCTGGCCGCCCCGGTCAGCCACATCTGGTTCTTCAAGGGTGTGCCGTCACGCATCGGCTACCTGATCGACATGGCTCCCAAGGAGCTCGAGAAGGTCCTCTACTTCGCGGCCTCGATGGTCACGTGGGTCGACGACGAGGCGCGGGCCAAGGACGTCCCGGAGCTCGAGGGCGAGGTCCAGAAGGTCATCGACTCCTACGAGGCCGAGAAGGAGCAGCAGGTCCAGGAGCTGCGCGAGTCGCTGGAGCACCGCGTGGAGTACCTGAAGACCGGCAAGCAGACCGGCTTCACCGACGACGATCACCTGTGGGCCGACTCGCTGGACATCAACCTCAAGAAGCTCTCCGACGACGAGCGCGAGAAGATGCTCAAGGAGGTCACCAAGACCTTCGAGTCCGACATCTCCGACACGGAGGCTTACATCGAGGACGCGGCCGAGCGCATGCGTCAGGTGTGGGAGCTCTTCCAGGAGATGAAGCCCAAGGACGTGGTCACCGACGAGACCCTGTTCCGTGAGCTCAAGGATCGCTTCGGCTCGCCCTACGGCTTCGGCGAGTACTTCCGCGGCGGCATGGGTGCGGAGGCCGTGCGGGACCTGCTGGAGCAGGTCGACCTCGACGCCGAGCAGGCCGAGCTGGAGGACCAGGTCAAGACGGCCAAGGGCCAGAAGCAGAGCCGTGCCGTCAAGCGGCTGAAGGTCGTGTCGGCCTTCATCCACTCCGACAACAAGCCCCAGGACATGGTCCTGGAGGCCATCCCGGTGATCCCGCCGGAGCTGCGCCCGATGGTGCAGCTGGACGGCGGCCGCTTCGCCACATCGGACCTGAACGACCTCTACCGGCGCGTGATCAACCGGAACAACCGCCTGAAGCGACTGCTGGACCTGGGCGCGCCGGAGATCATCGTCAACAACGAGAAGCGGATGCTGCAGGAGGCCGTCGACGCGCTGTTCGACAACGGCCGCCGCGGCCGGCCCGTGACCGGGCCGGGAAACCGCCCGCTCAAGTCCATCAGCGACATGCTGAAGGGCAAGCAGGGCCGCTTCCGCCAGAACCTGCTGGGCAAGCGCGTGGACTACTCGGGCCGATCCGTGATCGTGTCCGGCCCCTCGCTGCACCTGCACCAGTGCGGTCTGCCGAAGATCATGGCGCTGGAGCTGTTCAAGCCGTTCATCATGGCCCGGCTGGTCGAGCGCAAGGCCGTGCAGAACATCAAGGCGGCCAAGAAGATGGTCGACTCGATGATCCCCGAGGTGTGGGACGTCCTCGAAGAGGTCATCGCCGAGCACCCGGTGCTGCTCAACCGCGCACCCACGCTCCACCGCCTTGGTCTGCAGGCATTCGAGCCCGTGCTGGTCGAGGGCAAGGCGATCCAGGTCCACCCGCTCGTCTGCTCGGCGTTCAACGCCGACTTCGACGGCGACCAGATGGCCGTGCACCTGCCGCTGTCCGCCGAGGCCCAGGCCGAGGCGCGGCTGCTGATGCTGTCCTCGAACAACATCCTGTCCCCGGCGCACGGCGGCCCGCTGGCCACCCCGTCGCAGGACATGGTGCTGGGCACCTACTACCTGACCTACGGGCCGGGCGAGGAGGAGCTGGCTGCGCTGGAGCAGAAGCTCCAGTCCGGCAAGTGGGACGACAAGAGCGACGGCAAGCGCCCGCACGTGTACCGCTCCGCGCAGGAGGCCGAGCTGTCCTACGACCTGAACATGGTCGAGCTGCACGACCTGGCCGAGTACCGCCGAGTCCACGGCCAGGGCCACATCCTGACCACGGTCGGCCGGATCATCTTCAACGAGCGCATCGAGCGCGCGCTCGAGGAGGTCCTGGGCAAGAAGTACGACCCGGCCACGAGCTACACGTTCGTGAACTCCGCCCTGCGTAAGCGGGACATGGGCGCGGTCATCGAGGGCCTGGTCGAGCAACACGGTCCGCACGCCACCGCGCAGGTGCTGGACGCCTTCAAGGAGCTGGGCTTCCACTTCGCCAGCCAGGCCGGCATCACGGTGTCCAAGAACGACGTCGTGATCCCGCCGCGCAAGGAGGAGATCCTGGAGCGGATCGAGGCCGAGGTGGCCGACATCATGGAGCAGTACGACATGGGCCTGATCTCCCAGGAGGAGCGCAAGGAGGCCGTGATCGACAAGTGGAACGCGGCCACGGACGAGGTCGGCGAGGCGATGCAGGAGCACCTGCACGAGCTGAACCCCATCTTCATGATGGCCAACTCCGGTGCGCGTGGGTCGTTCAAGCAGATCCGCCAGCTGGCGGGCATGCGTGGCCTGATGGCAAACCCGAAGGGCGAGATCATCGAGCGCCCGATCAAGGCCAACTTCATGGAAGGCCTGACCGTGCTCGAGTACTTCATCTCGACCCACGGCGCCCGCAAGGGACTGGCCGACACCGCCCTGCGTACCGCGGACTCGGGCTACCTGACTCGCCGGCTCGTGGACGTCGCGCAGGACGTGATCGTGCGCGAGGAGGACTGCGGGACCAAGGAGGGCATCGACATGCCCGTCTTCGGTCCGGACGGCAAGCCCAACGAGAACCTGCTGGGCCGGCACACCGGTTCCAAGTTCGGCGACCTCAAGAAGGGCGAGCTGATAACCAAGCCGGGTCTGGCAGGCATCGTCGAGGGGGCCGGGGACGAGGGTGCCACGGCGCCCGTGCGCTCGGTGCTCAAGTGCGAGGCCGACACCGGCATCTGCCAGAAGTGTTACGGCGTGGCACCGGCCACGGGCAAGATGGTTGCCATCGGCGACGCGGTCGGCATCATCGCCGCCCAGTCGATTGGTGAGCCCGGTACGCAGCTGACGCTGCGGACCTTCCACACCGGCGGTGTGGCCGGTCTGGACATCACGCAGGGTCTACCGCGTGTGGTGGAGCTGTTCGAGGCGCGCAAGCCCAAGGGCCTGGCCAAGCTGGCCGAGGTCGACGGCACCGTGGGCATCGAACGCACCGACAAGGCGATCAAGGTCACCATCACCGACGACGCCGGCGAGGAGCACGACTACTCGTTCCCGGTCCGCACCCGGCTGTTCGTGTCCGAGGGCGAGAAGGTCACGGCCGGTGTCCAGCTCAACGAGGGCTCGATCTACCCGCACGAGCTGCTGGCGATCCGGGGTCGTACCGACGCCGAGGTCTACTTCGTGCAGGAGGTCCAGAAGGTCTACCGCTCTCAGGGCGTGGACATCAAGGACAAGCACATCGAGATCATCGTGCGGCAGATGATGAAGAAGGTCCGCGTGGACCAGAAGGGCGACTCGGACTACCTGCCGGGCGCCTTCGTCGACCGCTACGAGATGGCCAGGGCCAACAGCGAGCTCAAGAAGGCAAAGTCCGAGCAGGCCCAGTTCGAGGAGATCATCCTCGGCATCACCAAGGCCTCGCTGGCCACCGACTCGTTCCTGTCGGCGGCCTCGTTCCAGGAGACCACCAAGGTGCTCACGGACGCGGCGCTGGAGGGCAAGACGGATCGCCTCCAGGGTCTGAAGGAGAACGTGATCATCGGCAAGCTGATCCCCGCGGCGACCGGTCTGAAGCACTACCGGCGCCTGGAGATCGAGCCTACCGAGCCCGTACGGCGCCACTCGCCGGAGGAGCTGGGGCTGCTGGACGAGAACGACCTGGCCGCCGAGCTCGGGCTGACCGAGGACGGCGAGCTGGAGGGCTTCGGCTTCGGCCAGCAGACCGGCGGCAACGGCGGTGAGAGCAGCGCCTTCGGCGACGAGCTCGCCGAGTTGCCGGCCGACAAGAAGGACGACTAGAAATTCGGCAAAGGGGGGTGAAGTGGTCGGGCTAGACCACTTCACTCTCCGATGCCACTTCGTCGGCCCAGAACAGCAGTAGCTCCACGTGCTCGTCGGTCAGGCCCACGGGCGGATCGGTGCGCACCAGGAGGGTGGGGGCGTTGCGGTGCTCGGCCCACCCCTCGCAGGCGCCGTCCATGTTGTCGTCGATCCACGCCGCCGGTCGGTCTCCGGCGTAGGCGCCGATGGCGTCCAGCTTCCAGTGTGAGGAGCCGAACACGGCCTGGCCGTCGAAGGTCAGGACGGGCAGCTCCTTGAACGGCAGCGCAAGGATCCGGGGCAGGTACTCGTTGGCCTTCTCCTCCCATCCGGTGGCCCAGACCAACTCGAAGCGCTCGGCCAGCCGCTCCAGTCTGGGGCCGGTGTGGGCCGGGATACAGTGCGCGATTCCGTCGATCCAGTGGAAGGGCCCAGGCAGCTCTGCGGCGGCGGGGAACCCGAACACACTCAGTACTCCGTCCACGTCCACGAATAGCACGGGTTTCTCGATTGGAGTTGGCAAAACGTTTAGTCCAGCTACCCTGCGGGCAGTTCTTGAGGCAGACCAGCTTAAGCAGGCAGGGTCTCTGGTCGATGTACCGAATGGCGGCAGGAAGCACGCGGCCTCTGTTCCTTACCTATGACGATTCAACTAGGCATTCTTCTCGCGCTCCTATGCGCGCTATTCACAAACTTGGGCTTCCTGCTCAAGCACCGCGGCGCCTGCGCCGCCCCTGACGTGCAGCTGCGCCACCCCGTGCGCAGCGCCAAGGGCCTCTTCCGCTCCAAGTGGTTTGCCATCGGCATGCTGGTGGCGGCCGGTGCGTGGATTCTGCACGTGGGCGCCATGGCGCTCGCGCCGCTGTCGCTGGTGCAGGCCGTGATCTCCGGCGGCCTGGTGTTCCTGACCGTGCTTGCCGACCGGTTCTTCGGCTGCAACGTCGGCCCGCGCCAGTGGGCGGGCGTTGCGCTCACCGCCGTCGGCCTCGCGCTCATCGCCGTCACGCTTCCCGCGCACGCGGGCGCCAGCTCCGGCTACTCGGTGGCCGGAATGATCGCCTTCGAGATCGGCCTGCTCGGCATCGGCGCCTTCCTCGTCTTCTCCCCGCATCTGGGCCAGCACCACCCGCACCACGGCGCCCTGCTCGGCGTCGCCGCCGGCTGCCTGTTCGGCGTCTCGGACGTGGCCATCAAGGCCATGACCGGCAGCGTCGGCTCCGAGGGCCTGCTCGGGCTGGTGTCACCGTGGATGGTCACCTGCCTGCTGGCCTCCGTGCTCGCCTTCTACGCCTCGGCGCGCGGCCTCCAGCGTGGTGAGGCCGTTCCGGTCATCACCATGACCAGCGCCGCCGCCAACGTGTCCGCCATCTCCGGCGGCATCCTCGTGTTCGGCGACCCCATGCCCGGCGATGCCCTCGGCGTCGTCATCCAGGCCGTCGCGTTCGTGCTGGTCATCGTGGCCGCCACGCTCACGCCGGCTCCTGTCAGGGCGGCAGGCGTAGCACCGGCTCACTGAGCCGACCCGCTATCCTCGCCCGTCGCATGCCGAGCATCAACCAACTCGTCCGCAAGGGACGAACCTCGCCCAAGAAGAAGACCACCACGCCGGGACTCAAGTCCGGCCAGGGTCGCAAGCAGCGCGTGGCCGCTCCCCAGCGCCGCGGCGTCTGCACCCGTGTCTTCACCGTCACGCCCAAGAAGCCGAACTCGGCGCTGCGCAAGGTCGCGCGCGTGCGGCTGACCAACGGCATGGAGGTCACCTCCTACATCCCGGGCGAGGGCCACAACCTGCAGGAGCACTCCGTGGTGCTCGTGCGCGGCGGTCGCGTCAAGGACCTTCCCGGCGTGCGCTACAAGGTGGTCCGCGGCTCGCTCGACGCCTCCGGCGTCAGCGAACGCAAGAAGGGCCGCTCCCTCTACGGCACGAAGGCCAAGTAGACCGATGCCACGCCGAGCAGCAGCCGGGGCCCGCCCGATCGACGCCGATGCCCTGCACGGCTCCAAGCTCGTGCAGCAGCTCATCAACAAGGTCATGACCGACGGCAAGAAGTCCACCGCCGAGCAGATCGTCTACGAGGCCCTCGACGCCGTCGCCCAGAAGTCCGGCGAAGAGCCCGTCGTGGCCCTGGAGAACTCCATCAAGATCCTCACCCCGGTGCTGGAGGTCCGCTCCCGCCGTGTCGGCGGCGCCACCTACCAGGTCCCCGTCGAGGTCCCGTCCCAGCGCGCACGCACGCTGGCTGTCCGCTGGCTGGTCGAGTTCGCCCGCCGTCGGCGCGAGAAGTCGATGTCCGAGCGCCTTGCCGGCGAGCTTCTGGACGCCCAGTCCCAGCAGGGCCTGGCGTACAAGCGCAAGGACGACATCTTCCGCATGGCCCAGGCCAACAAGGCCTTCGCCCACTACCGCTGGTAGTCAGCGGCGCGATAAGCGTCGCTCTGCTGCGTCATCGCCGGCTCGTGTGCTGGAAGCACACTTCGCCGGCTGCTTCCTTGCATAGCTCGCTTCTCGCGCCGCTGACCGGCGGGATCGGCTCAGCCGTCGGGCGACCGTTGCACGCTTGGGCCGGGGGGCCGGTCTAGGGCTGGGTGATTCTCCGTCGGGTGCGGCCCGAGCCGGGTCGATTCGACCGGGCATCTTGGTCGATCTGCATCTCAGGTACTGCATGCCGTACCTGGGATGCAGATCGTTCCGAGCCGTTGGCCTCGTCCGTCGGCGCCGGCCGCGGAGGACGCCGCTGGGTCAGTCGTCGCGCGCGGGCCGGGGTCGCGCCAGGCCGATCGCGCCGGCGAGCATCAGCAGCGCTCCGCCCGCGATCTCGGTGTAGAGCCCGACCTCCGGGCCGGCCCGGGCGTCGTTGTAGCTCTGCCCGACCAACCCCTCCTTCTGGGTCTTCGGAAGGTCACGTGCCAGCGCGAAGGCGAGCACCACCGCTCCGATCGTCAGCAGCGCGACCGCGGCCGGCCGGCTGCCGCGCCGGCTCAGGCCCGCGGTCATGACCAGCGCGAGGGCACCGAGCAGGAGGAAGGCGCCGCCGTGCTGCTCGAAGCCGGTGGTGCGGCAGGCCTCCTTGACGGCGGGGTCGGCGATCTCCCGGCACGTGCCGGTGGTCAGCACGTCCACTTCGGCGATGGTGAGGAACTCGGTGGCCAGCAGCAACAGGGCGCCGACTACGCCGAGCAGGGTGACCAGGATGGTGAAGGGGCTGGCCGCTCGGAGGGCTCCGGACAGGCGCCCGGCCAATGTGCGAAGCACCTCCATCGGCGAGGGAGCGTATCCGTAGGAACCCCTCTCATGCAGGGGTTTGGGAGCGCCCTCGCAAACCCGCTTCGGGCGCGGAAAAATCGGCAAACCCTCTGCTACCATCGACTGCCGCTCCGAAGCAGCTCTCGCCTCGGGGTGCGTAGTGCGGACGGACACCGGAGGATCCGGTATGCCGGCCACTCAGACACGTCAATGGATAACTCCACGACATAGACACACTCCCGGGCAGAACAGCCGCGCTGCACCGGGCCCGCTCAGGGCCTTTTTTCTGCCCGCACCCCACCCGACCAGGACGCCTACATGCCACGCAAGGTTTCACTCGAGAAGACGCGCAACATCGGGATCATGGCCCACATCGATGCGGGCAAGACGACCACGACCGAGCGCATCCTCTTCTACACCGGCCGCACCCACAAGCTGGGCGAGGTCCACGAGGGCGCGGCCACCATGGACTGGATGGAGCAGGAGCAGGAGCGCGGCATCACCATCACCTCCGCCGCCACCACCGCGTTCTGGGCGGATCACCGGATCAACATCATCGACACGCCCGGCCACGTCGACTTCACCGTCGAAGTGGAGCGCTCGCTGCGCGTGCTCGACGGCTCGATCGCGTGCTTCGACTCGGTCGCCGGCGTTGAGCCCCAGTCCGAGACGGTGTGGCGCCAGGCCGACAAGTACCGCGTCCCGCGCATCGCATACGTGAACAAGATGGACCGCACGGGCGCCGACTTCGACATGTCGGTGCGCACCATGCACGAGCGCCTGGGCGCCGACGGCAAGACGGAGGGCGCCGGCGTCGCCGTGCCGATCCAGCTGCCGATCGGCTCCGAGGGCGAGTTCCGCGGCCTGGTCGACCTGGTGAAGATGGAAGCCATCGTCTACCACGACGAGCTGGGCCAGGAGTGGGACATCCAGGAGATCCCGGACGACATGAAGGACGCGGCCGCCGCGGCGCACGACGCGCTGTTGAACGTGCTGTCCGACTACGACGACACGTTCGCCGAGGACTACCTCGAGGGCAACGAGATCTCGTCCGACCGCCTGCAGGAGGAAATCCGCAAGGCCACGCTGGACATCGCCATCTTCCCGGTCATGTGCGGCTCGTCGTTCAAGAACAAGGGCGTGCAGCCGCTGCTGGACGCCGTCGTCGCCTACCTGCCGAGCCCGCTCGACGTGCCCCCGATGGAGGGCACCGTCCCGGCCACCAAGAACAGCGAGGAGAAGCAGGAGGTCCGCGAGCCCGATGACGATGGGCCGTTCTCCGCGCTGGCCTTCAAGGTCATGTCCGACCCGTTCGTGGGCAAGCTCACCTACTTCCGCGTCTACTCCGGCACGCTCGAGTCCGGCGGGCGCATCCTGAACTCCACCAACGGCAAGACCGAGCGCGTGGGGCGCATCCTGATGATGCACGCCAACCACCGTGAGGAGGAGGAGACCGTGTACGCGGGCGACATCGCCGCGGGCGTGGGCTTCAAGCAGACCTCCACGGGCGACACCCTGTCCGCCCCGGACGCGCCGATCATCCTCGAGAACATCACCTTCCCCGAGCCGGTCGTGCACGTCTCGATCGAGCCCAAGACCAAGTCGGACCAGGAGAAGATGGGCGTGGCCCTCGCTCGCCTCGGCGAGGAGGACCCGACCTTCCACATCCGCACCGACGAGGAGACCGGCCAGACCGTGATCTCCGGCATGGGCGAGCTGCATCTCGAGGTCATCGTGGACCGGATGAAGCGCGAGTTCAGCGTCGAAGCCGGCGTCGGCCGCCCGCAGGTGGCCTACCGCGAGACCGTGCGTGGCGAGGCCACCAAGGTCGAGGGCAAGTTCATCCGCCAGACCGGCGGCTCGGGCCAGTACGGCGTGGTCTACATCAACATGGAGCCCGCGCCCGGCGAGGGCTTCGAGTTCGTGAACAAGATCAAGGGTGGCTCCGTTCCATCGGAGTACATCCCCTCGGTGGCCAAGGGCATCGAGGAGGCGCTGGAGTCAGGCGTCAAGGCCGGCTTCCCCATGGTCGACGTCCGCGTGACGCTGACCGACGGCAAGTACCACGACACGGACTCTTCGGAGATCGCCTTCAAGGTGGCCGGCTCGCTGGCCGCAAAGGAGGCCGCCAAGCGCGCCAAGCCGGTGCTGCTGGAGCCGATCATGGCCGTCGAGGTGACCACTCCGGACGATTTCCTGGGTACGGTCATCGGCGACCTGTCCTCGCGGCGTGGCCGCGTGGAGAGTCAGGGGGAGCGCGGCAACGTCAAGGTCGTGCTCGCCAGCGTTCCGCTGTCGTCGATGTTCGGGTACGCCACCGACCTGCGCTCCAACACGCAGGGCCGGGCCAACTACTCGATGCAGTTCGACCGGTACGAAGAGGTGCCGGGCAACGTGGCGGACGAGATCGTGGAGCACCGCACGGGCGAGCCGGTCGGAGCGGGCGCGTGAAAGACCCGGGCATGGATGGCCGGTCTTTCGAATCAGATTCTGAGTATGTTTGACAGGTTCGCCTTCGCCCCGAGCGTCGCGCGGTCAAAACGAGTTTTCGAAAGGAGTACCCCCAAGTGGCGAAGGAGAAGTTCGAGCGCGACAAGCCGCACGTAAACGTCGGCACCATCGGTCATGTCGATCACGGCAAGACCACGCTGACGGCTGCCATCACGACCATCCTGGCCGAGTCCCAGGGCGGTGAGGCCAAGACTTTCGCGGAGATCGACAACGCTCCGGAGGAGAAGGAGCGCGGCATCACGATCGCGACCTCCCATGTCGAGTACCAGACCGACAACCGCCACTACGCGCACGTCGACTGTCCGGGACACGCCGACTACGTGAAGAACATGATCACCGGCGCCGCGCAGATGGACGGCGCGATCCTGGTGGTCTCGGCGGCCGACGGCCCCATGCCCCAGACGCGCGAGCACATCCTGCTGGCCCGCCAGGTCGGCGTGCCCTCGATCGTGGTCTTCCTGAACAAGGCGGACATGGTCGATGACGAGGAGCTGCTCGAGCTGGTCGAGGAAGAGGTCCGCGACCTGCTCACCGAGTACGACTTCCCGGGCGCCGACGTCCCCGTGATCACCGGTTCCGCGCTCAAGGCGCTGGAGGGTGACGAGGACCAGAAGGCCAAGATCCTGGAGCTGGCCGAGGCGCTGGACACCTACATCCCGCAGCCCGAGCGGCCGCTGGACAAGCCGTTCCTGATGCCGGTCGAGGATGTCTTCTCGATCACGGGCCGCGGCACCGTGGCCACCGGCCGGATCGAGCAGGGCGTGATCAACACCGGCGAGACGGTCGAGATCGTGGGTATCCACGAGAAGACCGACAGCACCACCGTCACCGGCGTCGAGATGTTCCGCAAGATCCTGGACCAGGGTCAGGCCGGCGACAACGTCGGCTGCCTGCTGCGTGGTACCAAGCGCGAGGAGATCGAGCGCGGTCAGGTGCTGTGCAAGCCGGGCTCGATCACGCCGCACACCAAGTTCAAGGCCGAGGTGTACGTCCTCAAGAACGAGGAGGGCGGGCGCCACACGCCGTTCTTCAACGGCTACCGGCCGCAGTTCTACTTCCGCACCACCGACGTGACAGGCGTCGCCACCCTCCCCGAGGGTGTCGAGATGGTCATGCCGGGCGACAACGTCCAGATGGAGGTCGAGCTGATCCAGCCGATCGCAATGGACCAGGGACTGCGCTTCGCCATTCGCGAAGGCGGCAGGACCGTAGGCTCGGGGGTGGTGTCCGAGATCGTCCAGTAGTCCCTCGCTTTTGTAGGGCTACTCGCAGCTCACTGGGGGCTGGGTCAGTGTGACCCGGCCCCCGAGTCTGTCTCTAGACACTGAAATTTGATGGCAACGCTCACCCAGAACAAGATCCGCATTCGGCTCAAGGCCTATGACCATTCGGCCATCGAGACCGCCGCGCGCGAGATCGTGGAAACCGCCCAGCGCACCGGCGCGAGCGTTTCGGGACCCGTTCCCCTGCCCACCGAGAAAAACGTCTATTGCGTGATCCGCGGTCCGTTCAAGGACAAGGACTCACGCGAGCACTTCGAGATCCGCACGCACAAGCGGCTGATCGACATCCTGCAGCCGACCCCCAAGACGGTCGACTCCCTGCAGCGTCTCGATCACCTGCCGGCGGGCGTGGATATCCAGATTCAGTTGGTGTAGGGCTCATGGGCGCGCTACTCGGACGCAAGCTCGGCATGACCCAGGTCTTCGATCCCGAGGACGGCCACGTCGAGCGCGTGACCGTGCTGGAGGCCGGTCCCTGTTTCGTGACCGCCATCAAGCAAGGCGATCGCGACGGCTACGACGCCGTTCAGCTGGCTTTCGGCACCGCCACCGAGAAGCGCCTGACCAAGGGCGAGCTCGGCCACCTGAAGACCGCCGGCGCCCCGCCGCTGAAGCGCCTGGCCGAGTTCCGCGACGAGTCCGGTGAGCTCCAGGTGGGCAGCCAGGTCAAGGTCGGGGACGCATTCGAGAAGGGCGACCGGGTCAAGATCTCCGGCACCTCGAAGGGCAAGGGCTTCCAGGGCACCGTCAAGCGCCACAACTTCTCCCGCGGCCCGATGTCGCACGGTTCGCACAACAAGCGTGCCCCCGGCTCGATCGGCGCCTCGGCCACCCCCTCGCGCGTGTTCAAGGGCATCCGTGGTCCCGGCCAGATGGGCAACGAGCGCGTTACCCAGAAGGGCCTCGAGGTCGTGGACGTCCGCGCCGAGGAGAACCTGCTGCTGGTGCGCGGCTCGGTGCCGGGCCCCAAGGGCTCGATCGTCGAGATCCGGAGCGATTCCTGATGGCCGCGTCGGCTTCCTACATCGGCGCCAAGAGCGGCAAGGTCGACCTGGACCAGGCCGTGTTCGGCGAGGAGTTCCACGAGCCGCTGGTGCACCGCGCCGTGATGGCCGAGCTGAACGCCCGCCGCCAGGGCACCCACTCCACCAAGACGCGTGGTGAGGTCGCCATGACCGGCGCCAAGGCCTGGCGCCAGAAGGGCACCGGCCGGGCACGCGTGGGCGCGCTGTCCGCGCCCCAGCGCACGGGCGGCGGCATCGCGTTTGGCCCCAGGCCGCGCAGCTACACGGTCAAGATCAACCGCAAGGAGCGCCGCCGCGCCCTGCGCGCCGCGCTGTCGGTGCACGCCGATCGCGGCTCGCTGGCCGCCCTGGACGCCGAATCCTTCTCCGCGCCGGCCACCAAGCAGGCGGCCGAGGCGCTGTCGGGCTTTGGCGATGGCGGCACCGCGCTGGTGGTGCTGGTCGAGGGCGAGGAGAACGCCGCACTGAGCTTCCGCAACATCGAGCGGGTGAACGTGCTGCAGGCCCACGACGCCGGCGTGGCCGACGTGATCGGCGCAGCCCGTTTGATCGCGTCCCCGGCGGCCCTGGATGTCCTGACCCGCGTAGCCTCCGCACCTGAAAAGGATGCGACTGATTCCGCGTCCGTGCGAAATCAGTCCCGGGAGGACTCCAAGTGAACCCGCGCACGGTGATCATCAAGCCGGTCATCAGCGAGAAGAGCTACGCGCTTCTGACGGCCAACAAGTACACGTTCCGCGTGCACGACAAGGCCACCAAGACCCAGGTCCGGCAGGCTGTCGAGCAGATCTTCGGCGTGCGCGTCCAGGGTGTCCGCACCGCGAACGTCAAGCCCAAGCCCAAGCGGCGCGGGATGCACTCCGGCTACCGCCGCAAGTGGAAGAAGGCCGTGGTCACGCTGCACCCCGAAGACAGCATCGAACTCTTCGAAGGTCAGGAAGCCTGATGGCAGTCAAGAAGAACAAGCCCACCAGCCCCGGCCGCCGCTTCGCCACCTACGCGGACAACGCCGAGGTCACCAAGAGCAAGCCCGAGAAGGCGCTGGTCGAGGGCATCAAGAAGTCCGGTGGCCGCAACGCCAACGGCCGCGTGACCTCACGCCACCGCGGCGGCGGGGCCAAGCGCCTGTACCGCAAGATCGACTTCAAGCGGGTCAAGGACGGCATTCCGGCCAAGGTGGCCGCGATCGAGTACGACCCCAACCGGACCGCCTACATCGCGCTGCTGCACTACGCCGACGGGCACAAGGCCTACATCCTGGCCCCGGCGCGCCTGCGCGTGGGCGCCGAGGTGTCCTCGGGCCCCGACGCCGACATCACGCCGGGGAGCACGCTGCCGCTGGCCAAGATCCCCACGGGCACCACCGTGCACAACGTGGAGCTGACCGCGGGCCGTGGCGGCCAGATGGGCCGCTCGGCCGGCACCTCCATCCAGGTGGTGGCCAAGGAGGGCGACTACGCGACGCTGCGCCTGCCCTCGGGCGAGATGCGCATGGTGCGCGTCGAGTGCCGCGCCTCCATCGGCGCCATCGGCAACGCCGAGCACCAGAACCTCGTGCTCGGCAAGGCGGGCCGCTCGCGCCACAAGGGCAAGCGCCCGCAGACGCGTGGCACGGCCATGAACCCGGTCGACCATCCGCACGGCGGTGGCGAGGGCTCCACTACCGCGGGGCGCCATCCGGTCACGCCTTGGGGCGTGCCCACGCTGGGCTACCGCACCCGCAAGAAACAGAAGCAGTCCGACCGTTACATCGTCCGAGGCCGTCGTCGCGGCAAGAAGGGTGGCCGCTGATGTCCCGTAGTTCCAAGAAGGGCCCGTTCGTCCAGGACCGCCTGATGACCCGCATCGAGCGCATGAACGAGGCCGGCAACAAGCAGATGATCAAGACCTGGTCGCGTACCTCCACGATCTTCCCCGAGATGGTCGGCCACACGATCGCCGTGCACGACGGCCGCAAGCACGTGCCCGTGTTCATCTCCGAGTCGATGGTCGGCCACAAGCTGGGCGAGTTCGCTCCCACCCGCATGTTCCGCGGCCACGCGGGCAGCGACAAGGTGAAGATGCGATGACTGAGAAGACCGAGTACGCAGAGCTGACCGTCGACGAGCTCAAGGTCGAGCTGGAGAAGCGCGAGCTGCCCAAGTCGGGCAAGAAGGCCGAACTCGTCGCCCGGCTCGAGGACGACGACACCTCCCAGGGTGGAACGGCGCCCGAGAACCAGGGTGACGACGCCGAGGTCGGCAAGGCTTCCAAGGACGAGGCGCCCAAGCCCAAGCGGCGCGCCTCCGAGGTATCCGCCCCCGCGAAGAAGCGTGACCGCTCCGAGTCCGCCGGCGAGGCTCCCCGCGACAAGGCCGGGGCCGTCGCCGTGCGCGCGCAGGCCAAGTTCGTGCGCAGCGCGCCGCGCAAGGCGCGCCTGGTCATGGACCACATCCGCGGCAAGGAGGTCGCGGAGGCACGCGCCATCCTGCGCCACACCACCCGCAGCGCCGCCACCGACATCGCCAAGTTGCTGGAGTCGGCCGTTGCGAACGCGGAGAACAACTTCGAGCTGGACCCGGAAGAGCTGAAGATCGGCACCGCCTTCGTCGACGAGGGCCCCACGATCAAGCGCTTCCGCCCGCGAGCGCAGGGTCGGGCGACCCCGATCCACAAGCGCACCAGCCACATGACGATCACGCTCACCACGAGCGGGAAGGACGCCTGACATGGGTCAGAAAGTGCACCCCGAGTCGATGCGCGTCGGCTACATCCACGACTGGAAGTCGACTTGGTTCTCCGAGAAGGACTTCGCGGACTACCTGCTCGAGGACATCAAGATCCGCGAGCACATCGACAACAAGCTCTCGCACGCTGGCCTGTCCAGCATCACCATCCGCAAGAACGCGGGTGAGGTCGAGGTGAACATCCACACGGCCCGCCCGGGCATCGTGATCGGCAAGTCGGGCAGCGAGGTGGACGCTCTGCGCAAGGAGCTCCACAAGATGACCAACAAGGCCGTGAAGGTGAACATCCTCGAGATCAAGCGTCCCGAGCTGGACGCCAAGCTCGTGGCCCAGTCGATCGCCGAGCAGCTGGTCAACCGCGTGGCCTTCCGGCGCGCGATGAAGCGCTCGCTCACCTCCGCGATGCGCTCGGGCGCCAAGGGCGTGCGCGTGCAGGTCTCGGGCCGCCTCGGCGGCGCCGAGATGGCTCGCACCGAGGGCTACTCGGATGGCCGCGTACCCCTGCACACCATCCGCGCGGACATCGACTACGGCTTCTTCGAGGCCAAGACCACCTTCGGCCGCATCGGCGTGAAGGTGTGGATCAACAAGGGCGAGATCATGCCGAAGGGCTTCGCCCAGGACCTGACCGAGCTCGAGGCGCCGCAGCAGGCCAGCGGCGGTGGTGGCCGCGGCGGTGGTGGCCGTGGCGGCCCGGGCGGCGGCGGCCGTGGTGGCCGTGGCGGCGGCGGCCAGGGCGGCGGCGGCGGGCGTGGCGGCCCGCGGGGAGGCGGTCGCTGATGCTGTCCCCCAAGCGCGTCAAGCACCGCAAGCAGCACCGAGGCCGCCGTGCCGGCTTCGCCACCGGTGGGACCACCGTCGAGTTCGGCGAGTACGGCCTCAAGGCCACCGGCCGCGGCTGGGTCACCAACCGCCAGATCGAGGCTGCCCGAATCGCCATGACGCGCAAGATCAAGCGCGGCGGCAAGGTGTGGATCAACGTCTTCCCGGACAAGCCTGTGACCAAGAAGCCGGCCGAGACCCGCATGGGCTCGGGGAAGGGCTCGCCCGAGGGCTGGGTGGCCGTGGTCAAGCCGGGCCGCGTGATGTTCGAGCTCTCCGGCGTGGACGAGGAGCTGGCCCGTGAGGCCATGCGCCTGGCCGGTCACAAGCTTCCGATCAAGACCAAGTTCGTGATGCGCGAGGGGGCCGGACAGCAGTGAAGGCCACCGATGTGCACAATCTTGACGACCCGCAGCTGGTGGAGTTCATCGACCGGTCGCGCCAGGAGCTGTTCAACCTGCGCTTCCAGCATGCGACCGGGCAGCTCGAGAACACCGCCGGGGTCAAGGACGCGAAGAAGGACCTCGCCCGGGGGTTGACCGTTGCCCGCCAGCGCAACCTCGACGTGGACGCGGAACTCCGCAAGCAGAAGGCAGCCAACGCATGATTTTCGACGAGACCGAAGACACCGAAGAGACGCCGGCCGAAGACGCGCCGGAAGAGGCCGCTGCGGAGGAGACTCCGGAGGCGGAGGCCCCTGCCGAGGCGGAATCCCCTGCGCCCGAGGAGGAGGCCGAGCCCGAAGAGGTGCTCACGCCCAAGGAGCGCACGCGCAAGGAGCGACGTACCCACACGGGTGAGGCCAAGCCCTCGCGCACCATCGAGGAGCGCACCGCCGAGCGGCTGGCCAAGCGCAAGAAGAACGCCGACGAGCGCCGCAGTTACCGCGCCAAGAGCCGCGAGAAGCGCCGCACCGGTGGCGAGGGCACACCGCCCGCCGACCGCGCCGGCACCGGTTCGCCGCGCGTCCTGCGCGGGATCGTGGTCTCGGACAAGTCGGACAAGACCATCACCGTGCGTATCGACGTCGCGCGCCAGCACCGCACCTACGGCAAGATCGTGCGCACCTCGTCCAAGATCGCGGCCCACGACGAGCGCAACGAGGCCAACGCTGGCGATACGGTGCGCGTGATCGAGAGCCGCCCGCTGTCCAAGAGCAAGCGCTGGCGCCTGGTCGAAGTGGTGGAGCGCTCCCGATGATCCAGCAGGAGAGCCGCCTCCGTGTGGCAGACAACACGGGCGCCAGGGAGATCCTGTGCATCCGCGTGTCGGGTGGGTCGCACCGCGCCTTCGGCGGCGTCGGCGACGTGATCACCGCCACGGTCAAGCAGGCGATCCCGCACGGATCGGTCAAGAAGGGCGAGGTCGTCAAGGCCGTCATCGTGCGCACCCGCAAGGAGTTCGGCAGGGGCGACGGCACCTACATCTCCTTCGACGAGAACGCGGCCGTGCTGATCGACGCCAACAACGCGCCCCGCGGCACCCGCATCTTCGGCCCCGTCGCGCGCGAGCTGCGCGACCGCAACTTCATGCGCATCGTCTCGCTGGCCCCGGAGGTTCTCTAGCGCCATGGCCTCCCGCATGAAGATCCGCCGCGACGACACCGTCAAGGTCATCTCGGGCAAGGACCGCGGCAAGACCGGCAAGGTCCTGAGGGTCGAGCCCGCGCGCGAGCGCGTGGTCGTGGAGGGCGTGAACGTCCAGAAGCGCCATCGCCGCCCGGTAGGCCTGACCGGTCAGCGCCAGGAGGCGGGCGTAATCGAGGTCGAGGGCTCGGTGCACGTGTCCAACGTGCAGCTGCTGGACCCCAAGAGCGGCAATCCCTCACGCGTGGGCATCACGCGTACCGACGACGGGCGCCGCGTGCGGGTGGCCAAGAAGTCCGGGACGGAGATCGACTGATGCCGGTCAAGGAAGCCACCATCACCCCGCGCCTGAAGGCGCGCTACGCCGAGGAGATCGCACCCGAGCTGACCAAGCGCTTCGGGTACGAGAACCCGATGCAGGTTCCGCGCCTGACCAAGGTCACGCTGAACATGGGCGTGGGCGAGGCCAAGCAGGACTCCAAGATGCTCGAGGCGGCCGAGGAGCAGCTGGCCACGATCGCCGGGCAGAAGCCGAGCATCCGCCGGGCGCGCAAGTCGATCGCGGCGTTCAAGCTCCGCGAGGAGATGCCCGTGGGCCTGTCCGTGACCCTGCGCGGCGCCCGGATGTGGGAGTTCACCGACCGGCTCGTGTCCATCGCGCTGCCCCGCGTGCGCGACTTCCGCGGGCTCAACCCGCGCAGCTTCGACGGTCGCGGGAACTGGAACCTGGGCATCCGCGAGCAGATCATCTTCCCCGAGATCGACTACGACGCGATCGACCAGGTGCGCGGCCTCGACATAGCCGTGACCACCACCGCCACCAACGACATTGAGGCGTTCGCGCTGCTGGAGCTCCTTGGCTTCCCCTTCCAGGCCGAGGGCCGGCCGGGCGAGGAGGACGTGCGCGACGAGGAGGCCGAGCAGAAGGCCGCCGAGGAGGCGCGCCTGAAGGCCGAGGCGGAGGCCGCGGCACTGGAACAGCTGAAGGAAGAGAACCCCGACGCCTATGCTCGGCCCGAGCCGACCGACGAAGAAGGCGAAGACGCAGAGGGCGGCGACGCCGCCGAGGAGACCGAGTAACCATGGCCAAGACTTCACAGCGTGTGCGCCAGCAGCGCACTCCCAAGTACAAGACCCGCGGATACAACCGCTGCCGCAAGTGCGGCCGCCCACGCGCCTACCTGCGCAAGTTCGGCCTGTGCCGGATCTGCCTGCGCGACCACGCCCACGAGGGCGAGATCCCCGGCCTGACGAAGTCGAGCTGGTAGCGCGATGAGCGTCGATCCGATCGCAGACTTCCTTACGCGCGTGCGCAACGGCCTGCAGGCCGATCACGACGACGTGGTCATGCCCACCTCCGGCCTCAAGGCCCAGATGGCGCGCATCCTCACCGAGCAGGGCTACGTGGAGTCCTACGCAGTCGAGCCTGGCCGCGTGGGGCCGAACCTGCGCGTGACGCTGAAGTACACCGAGGACCGCAAGCCGGTGATCATGGGCATGCAGCGCGTGTCCAAGCCCGGCCGCCGCCACTACGTGGGCTCGAAAGAGGTCCCAAAGGTGCAGGGCGGCATGGGCACCACCATCATCTCCACCTCCCGCGGCGTGATGACGGGCCACGACGCCCGCCGTAACGGTGTCGGCGGGGAGCTCGTGGCCAAGGTCTGGTAACCCCGTGAGTCGTATCGGCAGACAGCCCATCCCGGTCCCCGAAGGGGTCATGGTCAACATCGAGCCCGAGCTCGTGACCGTGAACGGCCCGAAGGGCGAGCTCAGCGAGCGCGTCAGTGGTGACCTCGAGGTGGCCAAGCAGGACGACGGCACCGTGCTGGTCACCCGTCCGACCAATCGCGGCGAGCACCGCGCGCTGCACGGCCTGACCCGCAGCCTGATCTCGAACATGGTCGTCGGCGTCACCGACGGGTTCGAGAAGAGCCTGGAGATCCAGGGCGTCGGCTACCGCGCCCAGCAGCAGGGCACCAAGTTGGTGCTCAGCCTGGGCTACTCGCACCCGGTCGAGATCGAGGCCCCGCAGGGCATCGAGTTCGAGGTGCCCAGCCCGACCGAGGTCAAGGTCAAGGGCGCCTCCAAGCAGCTCGTCGGCGAGACCGCCGCGCGGATCCGCAAGCAGCGCCCGCCGGAGCCCTACAAGGGCAAGGGCGTGCGCTACAAGGGCGAGTACGTGGCCCGGAAGGTCGGTAAGCGCGCGTGAGCCTGTCCACCAAGCACGCCAAGCGCTTCAAGCGCCGCCGCCGTGTGCGCTCGAAGGTGCGCGGCACCTCCGACCGCCCGCGGTTGTCCGTATTCCGTTCGAACCGCGGCATGCACGCCCAGGTCATCGACGACGTCAAGGGCCATACGCTCGCCGCGGTCGTCTGGACCGAGGACGACCTCAAGGCGCTGCCGCGGATGGAGCAGGCCAAGAAGGCCGGCGAGCTCGTGGCGGAGCGCGCCAAGAAGGCCGGCGTCGAGCACATCGTCTTCGACCGTGGCGGCTACCGCTACCACGGCCGGGTCCGCGCGCTGGCTGAAGGGGCCCGCGAAGGCGGGCTCGAGTTCTAGGCATCTAGCTACCCTCGAGGGACTTCTTTGTAATGGCACGAGACGGCGGAAACAGACAGCAGGGCGGACGCGGGCGCGACAGCGACCTTCAAGAGCGCGTGGTCGAGATCAACCGCGTGGCGAAGGTCGTCAAGGGCGGCCGCCGCTTCTCGTTCACCGCGCTGGTCGTGGTGGGCGACGAGAAGTCCAAGGTCGGCGTGGGCTACGGCAAGGCCAACGAGGTCCCCGTGGCCATCCAGAAGGGCGTCGAGCGCGCCCGCCGCAACATGATGGAGGTGCCCATGCACGGGTCCACCATCACCCACCAGACCCTGGGCGTGCACTCCGCGTCGCGCGTGCTGCTCAAGCCGGCCTCGGCCGGTACCGGTGTGATCGCCGGCGGCGGCGTCCGCGCGGTGCTCGAGCTGGCAGGCATCCACGACGTGCTGTCCAAGTCGCTGGGATCGCAGAACCCGATCAACCTGGTCAAGGCCACCATGGTCGCCCTCCAGGAGCTGCGCCGGCCCGAGGACGTGGCCGCGCTGCGCGGGCTCACCGTGTCCGAGGTCCTGGGCCTGGATTCCAAGGCAGGCCACTCCACGATCGCGGCCGAGCCCGCGGAGCCGACCGAGCCGACTGAGCCGACTGAGCCCACCGACCCGGTTGAGGTCGAGGCCTGATGGCCACGAAGCTGACCATCACGCAGGTCAAGTCGCCAAACGGCGCCAACCCGGCGCAGCGGGGCGCCATGGCCAGCCTGGGCCTGGGCAAGATCGGCAAGCGCACCGAGCGCGCCGACGATCCCGCCGTGCGCGGCCAGATCGCCACGATCGCCCACCTCGTGGAGGTTTCCGATGGCTGACGAGATCAAGGGCCTGCACAACCTCAAGCCCGCCAAGGGCTCGACCCACCGGCGCAAGCGCGTCGGTCGCGGCGAGGGCTCGGGCATGGGCAAGACCTCGGGCCGCGGCCAGAAGGGCTACGGCGCGCGTTCTGGCTCCAAGAGCCGCGCCCGCTTCGAGGGCGGGCAGAACCCGATCCAGGTGCGACTGCGCAAGCTGCGCGGGCCGCACATGAAGAAGTCGATGCCGTTCGAGAACTTCCGCACGGCCACCCAACCGGTGAACGTGGAGGACCTAGAGGCCCGCTTCGATGCCGGCGCCGAGGTCACCCCGGACAGCCTCAGGGCCGCCGGCCTGGCCACCCGCCGCGACGTACCGGTCAAGGTGCTGGCCCGCGGTGAGATCAGCAAGTCGCTGACCGTTCACGCCCACGCCTTCTCGGCCTCCGCCAAGGAGAAGATCGAGGCAGCCGGCGGGACCGCACAGCTACTTTCCGACTAGCCAAATGCTCCGCACCTTCGTCAACTCCTTCCGCGTTGCCGACATCCGGAAGAAGCTGGCGTTCACCGCGGCGATGCTTCTGATCTACCGCTTCGGTGCCCACGTCCCGGCGCCGGGGATCGACATCGCCGTCCTGGACGACATCAAGGACAGCTTCGACAACGGCGGCGCGCTGGGGCTGCTCAACCTGGTCTCGGGCGGCTCGCTGCAGAACTTCGCCATCTTCGCCCTGGGCGTGATGCCCTACATCACCGCCTCGATCATCCTGCAGCTGATGACGGTCGTCGTGCCGTCGCTGGAGAAGCTGCGCAAGGAAGGCGAGGTCGGCCAGCAGAAGATCACCCAGTACACGCGCTACCTGACCGTGGGCCTGGCGTTCGCGCAGTCGATCGGCTTCGTGTTCGTGATGCGCTCCCAGGCCACCGGCGGACAGGAACTGCTGGAGAGCTTCACGATCGGCCACGTATTCGTGATCGTGACCACCCTGACCGCGGGCTGCGTGTTCATCATGTGGCTGGGCGAGTTGATCACCCAGCGCGGCATCGGCAACGGCATCTCGCTGATGATCTTCGCCAGCATCGTGTCCGGGCTGCCCAGCGGCATCGCCTCGTGGTGGCAGTCGGGCGACCAGGTGTTCAAGGTCATGATGCCGTTCGTCTGCCTGGCCGTGATCGCCGCCGTGGTCTTCATCCAGGAGGGCCAGCGCCGGATCCCCGTGCAGTACGCCAAACGCGTAGTCGGCCAGCGGATGACCGGCGGCGGCTCCACCTACCTGCCGCTGCGCGTGAACATGGCCGGCGTGATCCCGGTGATCTTCGCCGCCTCGATCATGGCCTTCCCCGCGACCCTCGGCCAGATCTCCAGCGCCCCCTGGGCCCGCGACGTGTCCGCTGCCTTCCAGGCACAGAGCATCGGTTACGTGATCGGCGAGTCCGTCTTCATCATCCTCTTCACCTACTTCTACACCGCGGTCACGTTCAACCCGGTCGAGCAGGCCGACAACCTCAAGAAGTACGGCGGCTTCATCCCCGGTGTCAGACCGGGACGGCCCACGGCCGAGTACCTGGACCGAATCCTGGCCCGGCTGACCCTGCCGGGGGCGTTCTACCTGGCGGCCGTGGCTGCTCTGCCCACGTTGATCTTTGCCCAGACCTCGACCAATATCGCCTTCGGCGGCACCTCGCTGCTGATCGTGGTCGGGGTCGCACTGGACACGATGAAGCAGCTCGAAGCCCAGATGATGATGCGAAATTACGAGGGTTTCCTCAAGTAGCCATCGCGATAGGCGTCGCTCTGCGGCGTCATCGGTCGGTCGTGTGCAGAGCCGGGGGGACACCCCCCACGCCGGCTTCGCGGGCTACCCCCGGTCGCGCCTGCTTCCTTGCATAGCTCGCCTCTCGCGCGGCTACTCGAGGAAACCGGATCCAGGGACGGTCGAGATCCGGCGTCGTATCAGTAGCCTTATCGCCTCTTGAGCGAGCTCAACCTCATCCTGCTCGGGCCTCCCGGTGCCGGCAAGGGCACCCAGGCTCAGCGGCTTGTCGAGGACTTCGACCTGCCCTACTACGCCACCGGCGACATTCTGCGCGGCGCCGTGTCCGAGGGCACGGAGCTGGGCCAGGCCGCCAAGGAGTACATGGACAAGGGCGACCTGGTGCCGGATGACGTGATCACCGGCGTGATCGCCGAGCGGATCGACAGCGACGAGGCGCGCGACGGCTTCCTACTGGACGGGTTCCCCCGCACCATGGGCCAGGCCACCGAGCTCCAGCGGGCGCTCGACGGGATGGGACGGCGGCTGACCGCCGTCCTGAGCATCGAGGCCGACGATGAGGTCGTGATCCAGCGCCTCTCGGGCCGCCGCGTGAACCCCAAGACCGGCCGCACCTACCACCTTCAGTTCGATCCGCCCAAGAACGGCGAGTTCGACGACGTGGACGGCACCAAGCTGGTGCAGCGTGACGACGACAAGGAGGAGACGGTCAAGCACCGGCTCGACGTCTTCCACAAGCAGACCAAGCCGCTGATCGAGTACTACGAGGAGCAGGGTGTGCTGCGGCGCTTCGACGGCACCCGCGCTCCCGACGAGGTGAACGACCACATCCGCGCCACCCTGGCCACCCTGAAGCTCGAAGAGCAGATGTAGATGGCCATCGTCCGCAAGACCCCCGATGAGATCGAGGCGATCGCGGCCTCAGGCCGGATCCTGGCCCGCTGCCACCGGCTGCTGCTGGGAAAGGCGCGTCCGGGGGTGACCACCGGGGAGCTGGACGAGGCGGCGGAGAAGTTCATCCGCTCGCAGGGGGCGATCCCTTCGTTCAAGGGTTACCGCGGCTTCCCCGGTTCGATCTGCGCCTCGCCGAACTCGATGGTGGTGCACGGCATCCCGGGCAGCTACACGCTCCAGCGCGGCGACGTGCTGTGCGTGGACATCGGTGTGACTCTGGACGGGTGGGTCTCCGACGCCGCGGTCACGCTGCCGGTCGGTCAGATCACGCCGATCGCCCGCAACCTGCTGGATACCACCCGCGCGTCCCTGTTCGACGGCCTCGAGCAGGCCCGCCCCGGCAACCGGCTGGGGGACGTCTCGCACGCCATCCAGGCGCGCGTCGAGGGGGACGGCTTCTCGATCATCCGCTCGCTGGTAGGCCACGGCGTGGGTCGCGACATGCACGAGGACCCGCAGATCCCCAACTTCGGCCGCCCCGGGACGGGTCCCGAGCTGGAGGAGGGCATGGTGCTGGCCATCGAACCGATGGTCAACGCCGGCGGTCACGCGGTCCGGATGGGCAGCGACGGCTGGGCTGTCTACTCCCAGGACGGGTCGCTGGCCTCACACTTCGAGCACACCGTCGCCGTGACGGCCGACGGACCCCGCATACTCACCCCCTGGCACGAGGAGGAGGGCTTCTCGGCCCAGCCGCCGCCCAGGGCCGCCGCGCAGGCCTGAATGCTCCCTGCTAACTTTCTCCGTTGGCGTTTTGCCGTCTCCTGGGCAATACGCTGGTTCTCTCTATAAGGAAAGGTAGATCCACGGATGAAAGTCCGAGCGTCGGTCAAACCCATGTGCGAGAAGTGCAAGGTGATCCGCCGCAACGGCGCAGTTCTCGTGATCTGCCCTAATCCACGGCACAAGCAAAAGCAGGGTTGACACCACCTTTCATGGCGCGAATTTCCGGCATCAACATACCCCTCAACAAGAGGGTCGAGATCGGACTCACCTACATCTTCGGCATCGGGCGCTCGCAGTCGCGGGCCGTCCTGGCCAAGTCCGGCGTGAGCCCCGACACCTACGTCAAGGACCTGACCGACGACGAGGTGCTCAAGCTCCGCGCGGCTATCGACGACGACCTGACCGTGGAGGGCGACCTTCGCCGTGAGCGCTCGCAGAACATCAAGCGCCTCCAGGAGATCGGCTCGTACCGCGGCCTGCGCCACCGGCGCGGCCTGCCGGTCAATGGCCAGCGCACCAAGACCAACGGCCGCACCCGCAAGGGTCCCAAGCGCATGCAGGTGGCCGGTAAGAAGAAGGTGACCAAGTAATGGCCGCGCAGAAGCCCGCGCGCTCGCGGGGACGGCGCAAGCCGCGCAAGAACGTCCCCCACGGACAGGCCCACATCAAGACGTCCTTCAACAACACGATCGTGTCGCTGACCGACCGCGAGGGCAACGTCATCGCGTGGGAGTCCGCCGGCGGTGCCGGCTTCAAGGGCTCACGCAAGTCGACGCCGTTCGCCGCCCAGGTCACCGCCGACGCGGCCGCCAAGAAGGGCATCGAGCAGGGCCTCCAGAAGGTCGACGTGTTCGTCAAGGGCCCGGGCTCGGGCCGCGACACGGCCATCCGCTCGCTCCAGGCCGCCGGCCTCGAGACCGGCGAGATCCGCGACGTCACCCCCCAGGCCCACAACGGCTGCCGCGAGCGCAAGCGCAGGAGGGTCTAATGGCTCGAGAGCTCGGATCCGCCTGCAAGCTCTGCCGTCGCGAGGGCGAGAAGCTCTTTCTCAAGGGCGAGCGCTGCCTGACCGACAAGTGCGGCATCGAGCGGCGCAACTACCCGCCCGGTGACCACGGCCGCGGCCGTTCGCGCCAGTCCGAGTACCGCGTCCAGCTGCGTGAAAAGCAGAAGGCGCGGCGTTACTACGGCGTGCTCGAGAAGCAGTTCGCCACGTACTACGACCGCGCCTCGCGCGCGGGCGGGGTCACGGGCGAGAACCTTCTGCGCCTGCTGGAGACCCGGATGGACAACGTGCTGGTGCGCCTGGGCTTCGCGGCCTCGCGCCGCCAGGCCCGGCAGTTCATCAAGCATGGTCACTGGCAGATCAACGGCCGCCGGGTCGACATTCCCTCGTACCAGGTGCGTCCGGACGACGTCATCACCGTCAAGCCAGGGTCGTCGGCCGACCCGAAGATCCGTGAGGCCACCGAGTTGGTCTCCGTGGTCCCGGCTTGGCTCCAGGCCGATCACGATGGCCTGACGGCGAAGGTGCTCAGGCACCCGGAGCGCGACGAGATCGCCGCCCCGGTGCAAGAGCAGCTCATCGTCGAGCTGTACTCCAAGTAAGTGGTCAAGTCGCGCCGGCCGCCGCCACGGCCGTGCGCGCACCAACGCGAAGGACAGACATGATCGAGTTCCAAACTCCCCAGATTTCAGCCGAGGACGTGCAGGACAATCGCGGCACGTTCACCATCGAGCCGCTGGACCGTGGCTTCGGCTACACGTTCGGGAACTCGCTCCGGCGGGTGCTCCTGTCTTCGCTTGGTGGTGCCGCCGTCACGAGCGTGCGGATCGAGGGCGTGGCCCACGAGTTCTCCACCATCAACGGGGTCAAGGAGGACGTGACCGACATCGTCCTGAACCTCAAGGAGATCGTGTGCCGGATGCACTCGGAGGCCGCCGAGGTGGAGGCGCCGCTGGTGGTCACCGGTCCCGGTGACGTGACCGCGGGCGACATCGACCTGCCGTCCGGCGTCGAGATCCTGAACCCCGAGACGCACATCGCCACGCTCGAGAAGAAGACCAAGCTCGAGATCTACCTGACCGTCGGCCACGGCCGCGGCTACTCGCCGGCCGAGGACAACAAGACGGCCGACCAGCCCATCGGCGTTATCCCGATCGACTCGATCTTCTCGCCGGTCAAGCGCGTGGCGTACGAGGTGGAGTCGGCCCGTGTCGGCCAGCGCACCGACTACGACAAGCTCACGCTGGACATCGAGACCGACGGATCGCTGGATCCCCACGCCGCGCTGCGCGAGGCCGCTGAGATCCTGATCAAGTACCTGGCCATCTTCAGCGAGCCCGAGCGCGTGGAGTCCCTGCGCGAGGCCGGAGCCGCGCTGGTCGGTGCGGGCGCGGTCAATGCCGGCTCCGAGCTGGGCGGCATCGGCGGCGGCCCTGGCGGTGGTGCAGGCGACGGCATGGACGACATCCTGATCGAGGAGCTGGAGCTGGGCGTGCGGTCGTACAACTGCCTCAAGCGGGCGGGCGTGCAGACTGTCGGCGACCTGGTCCAGAAGAGCGAGTCCGAGCTCAACGCCATCCCCAATTTCGGCCGCAAGTCCATCGAAGAGGTCAAGGAGACCCTCGAGGCGCGCGGGTTGTCGCTTAGGCTGTAGGCATGCGGCACGGAAAGCAGAAGGGCAAGCTCAGCCGCGACTCGGCCCATCGCAAGTCGCTGATGATGAACCTCTCCCGCGAGGTCATCGACCACGAGCGCATCCAGACCACCGAGGCCAAGGCCAAAGCGGTCAAGCCCGAGCTGGAGCGGCTGATCACCCTGGCCAAGAAGGGCGACACCCACTCCCGCCGGCAGGCGATGTCACGCCTGGGCCAGGACAAGTTCATCGTGTACAAGCTGTTCGAGGAGATCGCCCCGCGCTACGCGGAGCGGCCCGGGGGCTACACCCGGATCCTCAAGCTCGGTCCGCGCAAGTCGGATGCGACCGAGATGGTCTTTCTAGAGCTGGTCTAGACGCACAGCTTCCACCGTGGCGAGTTTGACTGGCATAGCCAGTCAAGTCAGGACGATGGCCGGGCTGGGTCGGGTAGGCGCAGGAAGACCCCCAGTGCGGTGTCAGCGCCGCCTACGATCGTCGCCTCGCAGGCGCCCACGCGCTTCCTCGTCGCGAGTTCGGCTAGCCGCGGGCCCCACGCGGGGGCCAGGTCGCGCGGCAGGTAGCCGACCTTGTGGCCGTCGATCTCCACGCGGACCGCGTTGGGGTCGTAGTCGTTCTCGGGCTCGGGGATCAGGTGGGCCTCGGTGTCGTGGCGGACCTCGCCCGGGCCGGCGATCGAGCGCAGGGCGTCCTGGTAGTGCGACTCGCCGGCCACGTTCACCGACTCGTGGCCGCGTAGGAAGGTCACGCGGGGCTCAGCCATCGACTCCGAGGCTATGCCGAATAGGATCGGGCCGTGGATCAGGACGAAGCGATGCAGCAGACCGCCAAGGTCTGGAGCAGCGGCGAGTACGCCGGGCTGTCCGAGCGGTTGCGGCCGGCGGCCCAGGCGCTGGCCGATGCCTGCGCCGTCGGGGCGGGCCAGGAGGTGCTCGACGTGGCCGCCGGCGACGGCAACTTCGCCATCGCCTGCGCCGCCGAGGGCTGCGCCGTAGTGGCCTCCGACCTGGCGCCCGGGATGGTCGAGCAGGGCCGTGCCCGGACGGACGCCGAGGGCTACGACATCGAGTGGGTCGAGGCCAACGCGCAGGCGCTGCCGTTCGACGATGGCCGCTTCGAGTGCGTGGGATCGGTGTTCGGCGCGATGATCGCGCCGGAGCCCGAGTTGGTGGCCAAGGAGCTGTTCCGGGTCGTGCGGCCCGGCAACACAGTGGGCATGACGGCATGGGTTCCAGGCGGCAGGGCCGTGGAGATGTTCGACATCGGCCGCCGCTACGCGCCCGGTGGCCCGCCCGAGCACACCCCCGACCGCTGGGGCGATGAGGACAACGTCCGCGCATGGTTCGACGGCCTGGCCAACTCGATCGAGTTCGAGCACCACTCCGTGGTGTGGGCGGGCGACTCGCCCGAGCAGTTCCTGGCGATGATGGAACGGTCGGCGCCGCCGCAGGCAGCGGCCAAGGCGTCGATGCCGCCGGACACCTACGCGCAGATGCGTGCCGAGATGCTGGAGCTGGCGCGCCGCTGGGCCGGCGGCGACGGTGCATTCGAGGTGGACGCCGAGTACCTGCAGATCGTCGCCCGCCGCCGCGGTTAGAGCCCTGGCCGCGCGATTGCTGCTGGAGTACGACGGGGCCGGCTTCAGCGGCTGGGCCACGCAGCCGGGCGAACGCACGGTGCAGGCGGAGCTGGAGGCGGCCCTGGCCAGGGTTCGGCGTGAGCCCGTAGGGTTGGTCGTGGCGGGGCGCACCGACGCCGGTGTGCACGCCCGGGGGCAGGTGGCCAGCCATCCGGGCCCTCCTACACCTGCGCGGGCGCTGAACGGGGTGCTGGCACCGGACGTGCGCGTGCTGGCCAGCGACGAGGTGCCCGAGGGCTTCGACGCCCGCCGCGATGCGCTCTCGCGCACCTACCGCTACCGGGTGCTGGCGGATCCGGTGGCGCGCGTGCACGAGCGCGGGCGGTCGCTGTTCTGGCGCTTTCCAGTGGACCGCGGTGCGCTGGACGAGTGCGCCGCCTTGATCGCCGGGGTGCACGACTTCACCGCCTTCACCGGCACCCAGACCATCCATCGGCACTTCCATCGCAACGTCACGCGCTCGGAGTGGGTGGACGAGGGCGACGGTGTGCTGGGTTACTGGATCGAGGCCGACGCGTTCCTGCGCAAGATGGTGCGGGTGCTGGTCGGCACGATGCTCGAGGTGGGCTTCGGGCGCTACAGCGTTGCCCACTTCGCCGGACTGCTGGAGGGCCAGTCGCGCACCGAGTCCGGGGACACGGCGCCCGCGCACGGGCTGTACCTCGAGTCCGTCTCCTATCCTCGTTGATCGCATGAGGGTCCTGCTGACCAACGACGACGGCATCGGCGCAACCGGCCTGCACGTGCTGCGCAAGGCGCTGCTGACGGTGCCCGACATCGAGCTGGCGGTGATCGCGCCCGACTCCAACCGCAGCGCCACTGCGCGCAGCATCACCACCCGCAGCCCGCTGTGGGTCGAGGAGGTGGACCTTGAGGACGCGACCCTGGCCTACGCCACCGACGGCACACCGGTGGACTGCGTGCGCTTCGCGGCGCTGGGGCTGATCGAGTCCAAGCCCGAGCTGATCGTGTCGGGCATCAACCACGGCTCCAACCTGGGCGACGACATCACCTACTCCGGCACGGTGGCCGCGGCGCTGGAGGGTGTGGTGCTGGGGCTGCCGGCCATCGCAGTGTCCCAGCAGGCCGACCACGGCAAGATGGACTTCCGCGACGGACGCCAGTGGGAGGCCGCGGACTTCGAGGAGGTCGCGGCGTTCGTGGCCCGGATGGTCGAGGAGCTGGACCACGTGCCCATGCCCACGGGCACGCTGCTGAACGTGAACGCGCCCGCCGGCGACGCCAGCGGGGCGATCGGCTGCCGCCTGGGCAAGCGCATCTACCGGGACAAGATGACGCTGACCGAGGAGGCCGACGGTCGCAAGCGCTACCGGATCTACGGCGACCGGCCCGGCTACGAGGAGGAGGAGGGCACGGACTTCGCGGCGGTGGCAGACGGGGTGATCGCCGTGACCCCGCTGCACTTCGACCTGACCCACGGGGCCGGGGTGGACGAGCTGGCCGGGTTCGACCTGGACGCGTTGATGCGCCCGGCGGCGCGCGAGGTCTGACGGTGGCGGCGAAGCCGGCCGACCGCGTCACAGAGCTGCGCTCCCAGCTGGAGCACCACAACCACCGCTACTACGTCCTGGACGACCCCGAGGTCTCGGACGCCGACTACGACGCGCTGATCAACGAGCTGCGCGACCTGGAGGCCGAGCACCCCGACCTGCTGACGCCCGACTCGCCCACCCAGCGCGTGGGCGGGGCGGTGCTGGACAAGTTCGAGCCCGCGCGCCACCGCCAGCCGATGCTCAGCCTGGCCAACGCGACCAACGCGGAGGAGCTGAAGGCCTGGCTGGTGCGCTCGGAGCGCTACCTGGAGCGGGAGGAGGGGGCCGCCAGCTCCGACGTCGAGTTCGTGACCGAGCCGAAGATCGACGGGCTGGCCATCTCGCTGGTGTACGAGGACGGTGTGCTCACGCGCGGCGCCACCCGCGGCGACGGCGAGGTCGGCGAGGACGTGACCCAGAACCTGCGCACCGTGAAGGCGATCCCGCTGCGGGTCGACGACGCGCCGCCGCTGCTGGAGGTGCGCGGTGAGTGCTATCTGCCGCGCAAGGCGTTCGCCGAGCTGAACGAACGCCGCGCGGCCGCCGGCGAGCCCACATACGCCAACCCGCGCAACACGGCGGCGGGCTCGATCCGACAGCTCGACACCAAGCTCACCGCCCAGCGGCCGCTGTCCATGTGGAGCTACTCGATCGGCGCACTGGAGGGCATCGAGTTCGAGAGCCACTACGAGTCGCTGATGTGGCTCAAGGAGCGCGGTTTCAAGGTCAACGACGGCATCCAGCGCCACACCGACCTGGACGCCGTGGTCAAGGCCTGCAAGGGCTGGGAGGAGCGGCGCGAGTCGCTGGACTACGAGATCGACGGCGTGGTGGTCAAGGTGGACGACCTGGACCTCCAGCGGCGGCTGGGCGTGGTCGGGCGCGAGCCGCGCGGGGCGATCGCCTGGAAGTTCCCGCCCATGACGGCCACCACCACGCTCGAGCGCGTGATGTGGAACGTCGGCCGCACCGGGCACATGGTGCCGTTCGCGCAGCTGACGCCGGTGCAGGTCAGCGGCGTGACGGTGAAGCTGGCCACGCTGCACAACGAGGAGGACATCGCGCGCAAGGACGTTCGCGAGGGCGACGAGGTGATCGTGACCCGCGCCGGTGACGTGATCCCGCGCGTGGTCTCGCCGACGGCCAAGGCGCAGAAATGCAAGAAACGCTCACCGCTGCCCCGGGCACCGGAGCGATGCCCGGCCTGCGACACGCCTACCGTCCGGCCCGACGACGGGGTCTGGACCATCTGTCCCAACCGCGCGGGCTGTCCGGGCCAGCTGTTCCAGGCGGTCAAGCAGTTCATCTCGCGCGGCGCGATGGACATCGAGGGGCTCGGCGAGGAGCGGGCGCTGCAATTCCTGCGCGACGGCCTGATCGACGGGATCGCAGGGATCTACGACCTGTCGGCCGACCAGCTGACCGACCTCGAGGGGTTCGGCGAGATCTCGGCGGGCAAGCTGATCGACGCCATCGATGCGTCCAAGCAGCGGCCGTTCAGCCGCGTGATGTTCGGGCTGGGGATCAACGGCGTGGGGTTCACCAACGCCCGCGCGCTGACGCGCCACTTCCGCGCAATCGATCCGCTGCTGGAGGCCACCCCCGAGGTCATCGCCGAGGTCAGCGGCGTGGGCCCGATCATGGCCCAGCAGATCTACGAGACCCTGTCCGAGGACTCGATGCGCGATCTGATCGCGCGGCTGCGCGAGCATGGGCTGCAGTTCGAGGAGGAGGGACCCGACCCGCGTGAGCAGGACGGGGCGCTCAAGGACAAGACGCTGGTTCTGACCGGCACGCTGCCCAACCTCACGCGCGAGGAGGCCACCGAGCGGATCGAGGCCGCGGGGGGCAAGGTCACCGGCTCGGTGTCCAAGAAGACCGACTACCTGGTGGCGGGCGCCGACCCCGGCTCGAAGATGGCCAAGGCCGAGAAGACCGGGACCGAGGTCTTGGACGAGGACGGGCTCCTGGCGCTGCTTGGCTAGCCCGAGGCCGCGATCGCGTTGAGCATCCGGTCCTGCAGGGCGCGTGCTCCGAAGGCATTCACGCCGTTCATCAGGATCGAGTAGGCGTAGATCTTGCCCGAGCGGGCGGTGCAGTAACCGGACACGGCGGAGACGCCTGAGATGGTGCCGGTCTTGCCGCGGCAGCGGCCCTGGGCGGCGCCGCCGCGCATCCGCGGGCCCAGGGTGCCGTCGCGGCCGGCGATCGAAAGCGAGTTGTTGAACGCGGTGAACTCGTCGCGACGGCGCATGGCCAGCAGCAGTTGGGCCACCCGGTACGGCGCGGCGCGGTTGCCGCGCGACAGGCCCGAGCCGTCGGCCAGGCTCGCGGGAGCGGCGCCCAGCCGCTTGGCGAAGCCGGCGGCCAGCCGGGCGCCGCCCTTGGTGGTGCCCTTGCCGCCCGTCTGCAGCGCCAGGTCCTTGAGCAGCATCTCGGCGAAGAAGTTGTCGGACGGCTTGTTGGTCAGCGCCGCCAGGCGGGCCATCGTCGGTGACTTCGCGTTCGCAAGCGGGGTGGCGCCCGCGGGCGTCTTGCGGGCGCGGGGAGCGCCCTTGACCGAGATGCCCTTCCTGGCCAGCGCCCCGTCCAGCCTGGCGGCGGCGAAGGCGGGCGGGCTGAACTGGTAGCCGCGCCCGGTCTCGCTGGCCAGGCCGCGGTTGTAGGACAGCCCGCTGAGCGGACCGACATACGGCGAGATCCGGTAGCGGGAGTCGGGGCCGCCCCGCAGCGAGTCGAACTTCGACTCGTCGCCGTAGACGCGGCCTGTGACGCGCCTGATCCCCACCCCCTCCAATGCCGTTGCCAGCGTCTGCACGCTGGCGCCGCCGCCGTACGAGCGGCGCGCAAACGTGGAGGAGCCGAAGCTGGGATCGCCACCACCCACCAGGTAGAGGTCACCGCGGTAGGTGCCGTCCTGCTCGAGCACTCCCGAGCCGCGCACCTCGGTGGCGAGCCTGCCGGCCACGCCGTAGCGGGCCAGCGCGGCGGCGGTGGTGAAGATCTTCGTGTTCGAGGCCAGGATGCGCGGCGTCATGTGGCGGTAACGAAAGACCGGCTTACCCGTGGTGGCATTGGCCACGTAGGCGCCCGAGGAGCCCCCGGCGGGCCGCATGGACGCGGCCAGGCGGCTGCCCAGGCCGGCTGCCGATGCGGTGGCGGGCGCCAGCGCGATCAGAGCGGTGGCCAGGCAGGCCAAGGTGAGGGTGCGGCGCAAGGGTCCCATCAGGTGCCCCAACACGCTATCTGGACCGGCGGAGCGGTCATACTTCCCGGATGGGCGAGGTCGTCGAACTCCAGACCCCGACGGGCAAGGCACGCAAATCCGCGCCCAAGCGCGGCGGCCGCCAGCGCGGAGGGCGCTCCCGCACCGCGCTCGTGCTGGGCGGCGGTGGCTTCACCGGCGGCGTCTACGAGATCGGCGCCCTGCGGGCGCTGGACCTGTTGGCCGTGAACCGCACCGTCAACGAGTTCGACGTGTACGTGGGCACCAGCGCCGGCTCGTTCATCGGCAGCCTGGTGGCCAACGGCGTGACCCCCGAGGAGATGATGCGGGTGGTCAACCAGCAGGTGCCCACGCCCTTCCCGGACCTGAACCGCAGCGCGCTGATGCGGCCCAGCTACACAGACTTCGCGCGCAGCGCAGCGCTGCTGCCGCTGCGGATGGTCGGGGTGGCCCGCACAGTGGTCAACCAGCGCGGCCGGGTGGCGCTGATGGACCTGGCCCTGCAGCTGGCCGAGGCGCTGCCCGCCGGCCTGTACGACTCCACCGCCATCGAGGACTACCTCGAGCCGGTGCTGGCCGACCCCGATCGCACCGACGACTTCCGCATGCTGGACAACGAGCTGTACCTGACGGCCACGGACCTGGACACCGCCGAGCGCATCATCCTTGGCGGCGAGGGCTGGGCCGACGTGCCCATCGCGCGCGCGGTGGCCGCGTCGACCGCGCTGCCGATGGTCTACAAGCCGGTCGAGATCAAGGGCCGCCAGCTCATCGACGGCGGCATCCGCTCGACCACCAACGTGGACATCGCGATCGAGCGCGGCGCCAAGTTCGTGATCGTGGTCAACCCGCTGGTGCCCTACATCAACGACTTCCAGAAGGTCATCCCCACGATGCTCGGGAGCCGCGTGCGGCGTGTGGCCGACATGGGCTTCCCCGAGATCGGCTACCAGACGTTCAAGCTGCTGGCCCACCAGCGCCTGCACGAGGCCATGACCCACTGGAAGGAGAAGTACCCCGGCGTGGACTTCGTGGTCATCGAGCCGGCGGACAACGACGAGCTGATGTTCGAGACCAACATCATGAACTTCACCAAGCGCGTAGAGATCGCCAAGCACGGCTTCGAGTCGGTGACGATGCGCCTGGCCGCCGACTACGACGAGCTCAAGGCGGTCTGCGCCCGCCACGGCATCGAGATCTCGGCCACGCGCGTGCGCAAGGTCATCAGCCGCTTCACCGAGGAGCGCGAGCAGACGGCCGGCTGGCGCCGAATCCTGGAACAGACGACGGGCGCGCTAGTCCGCCAGAGCAACTCGTAGCGCCCCGAGCAGCCGGTCGGTGGCGGCCGCGTTGCGCACGGTCGCGCGCACGTGGTCGTCGGCGCCGAGCGGGCCGCCGGGCGCGACGACCACGTTCTCCTTGCGCAGGGCGTTGGCCAGCGCCAGCCCCGACATGCCGTCGGCAGACAGCCAGATGAAGTTGGCCTGGCTGGGGTCGGCCGCGACCGGCAGGGCGGACAGGCCCTCCATGAGCCGCTCGCGCTCGTGGATGACGGCGGTGCGCCGGCGCGCGATCTCGCCGGCGCCGATCTTGAGCGCGTGGGCCACCGCCGACTGGCTCAACGCGTTCACGCCGAGCACGGGGGAGATGGCGTCCAGCAGCTTGGTCGAGGCGCTGGACCCCACGGCATAGCCCGCACGCAGGCCCGAGAGCCCGTAGATCTTGGAGAACGTGCGCACCACGAGCAGCCGCGGGAAGGCATCGGTCAGGCGCAGGACGGCGTCGGTGTCCTCGGCGTCCTGAAACTGGACCAGGGCTTCATCCACCACGAGGTGGGCCCGCTCGGGTAGCGCGGCCGCCAGCTCGGCCACCCGTTCGGCCGGGGTGTAGTGGCCGGTCGGGTCGTTGGGGTTGCACAGCACGGCCACGCGGGTGCGGTCCGAGATGCCGTCCTCCAGGCGCTCGTGCCAGTCCACGGCCACCGGCCGGCCGCCGGCGCGCGTGGCCATCAGCGGGTAGAGGGGGTAGGACGGCCACGGGGTCAGCAGTTCGTCGCCCGGCTCCATCAGGGCCATGGCCGCGCCCTGCAGCAGCTCGGCGGCGCCGTTGCCCATGACGATCCGCTCCGGCTCCACGTCGTGCTCGCGCGCCAGCGCCGTACGGACGCCCTCGGCGTGGCGATCCGGGTAGCCGTTCACGCGCCCGCGCGCGGTGTAGATGGACGCGTTGACCACTTCGGAGTTGGGCAGGTCGGGCCACTCGGTGCCCGACAAATCCAGGTCGGGTACGCGCTCCAGCTCCAGCGCGCGCTCGCGATGGCGCCGCTCGCGCCGTTCCTTGCGGTCCTCCTCGGGGTCGACGTCCGCAAACTCCCGGTAACGATCCAGGAGCCCCACTAGTTGCTGGGCGCCAGCGTCGGCCCAGGTCCCTGCACGATCAGGAACCAGAAGGTGAAGACGATGAGCGTCACGCCCACGCAGACGGCGAAGATGATCTCGATGGCCCCACGGTCCTGCTGGTAGCCGGCGGCCCGGCGCACCAGCTTCCACCAGTGGTCCAGGCGCTTGCACAGGACCATCGTCAGCATCAGCGAGGCCAGGCAGCCAACCATGATCGTGCTGATGCCGGCCGTGACAGCGCCCGTCAGGTACTGCACCTGGGAGCCGACCCACAACCAGCCCAGCGGCTGGGGCCCCAGCAGGCTGAGACAAAGCACGACCTCCAGGAACAGGATGAATCCAGCCAGCAGCTTGTCGGCGCGCTGGTGGGCGCCGCCCTGGGCGGGACGCCGGTAGCGCGGCGGACCCGCCGGGCGCCCGACGAACAGCCCGCCGCTCTCGGATGGGTCGGTTCGGGCCATGGCCCGCAAACGCTAGCGGGCTACGCGTAAAGGGCGTCGATGGCCGCGGCGTTCTTGTCGTTGACCACGTTGCGCTTGACCTTCAGCGTCGGGGTCAGCTCGCCGGTCTCCTGGCTCAGGTCCTCGGGCAGGATCGTGAACTTCTTGATCTGCTCGACCGGGCCGACCGTGGCGTTCACGCGGTCGACTGCCTCCTGGACGGCGGCGCGCATCTGCTCCGAGGCGGCCACCTCGCTCTCCTCGATCCCGTGCTCGGACGCGAAGGCGCCCAGCTCGTCGGGATCCACGGTGATCAGCGCCACCAGGTAGGGCCTGCGGTCGCCGATCACCACAGCCTGCGAGATCCAGCGGTTCTGCTTGAGCCCGTTCTCGAGGTTGGCCGGCGTGATGTTCTTGCCGCCCGCGGTGATGATGATGTCCTTCTTGCGGCCGGTGATGGACAGGAAGCCGTCGTCGTCGATCGAGCCCAGGTCGCCCGTGTGCAGCCAGCCGTCGACCAGCGTGTCGCGGGTGGCCTCCTCGTTCTTGTAGTACCCCTTGAAGATGTTGGCGCCGCGCAGCAGCACCTCACCGTCCTCGGCGATCTTGGCCTCCACTCCGGGAATCGGCTTGCCCACCGAGCCCAGGCGGAACTCGTCGGGCGTGTTGGCCGTGGCGATCGTGGCGGTCTCGGTCATGCCGTAGCCCTCCATCACCGGCACGCCGCACGCGTAGAAGAACTCCAGGATCTCCTTGGCGATCGGCGCGGCGCCCGTGTTGCACTGACGGATCCTGCCGCCGAAGATGTTGCGCACGTTGACGAACAGCTTCTCCTCGGCCTGGTCGAAGCCGGCCTGGAGCTCGGCCGGGACCTCCTCGCCCGCGGCCTGGAGCTGGCGCACCTTGACGCCGACCTGCACGGCCTGCTGGAGCTTCTCCGGATCCTCGGCATTCGACGTGGCCAGCGTGTAGATCTTCTCGAAGATCCGCGGGACCGACGGGAAGTACGTCGGCTTGGTCTCCATCAGGTTGGGGATGATCTTCTGCGGGTCCTTCTCCCAGAAGGCCAGCACCGCGCCCAGGTCGATCGCAAGGAACTGGACGAGCTTGGCGAAGGCGTGCGCCAGCGGCAGGAACAGGTAGACGACCTCGCCCTGGTTGAGGATGCCCTGTTCCTCGGTCATGGAGACCACGTCGCGGTAGTTGCCGTGGCTGAGGATGCAGCACTTCGGCGGCCCGGTGGTGCCGGACGTGTAGATGAAGATGCACGTGTCCTCCTTGGTCACGGCGGCGGTGCGCGCGTCGACCTCGGAAGCGTCGCGACCACGGCCGCGCTCGCGCAGCTCGTCGAGCGTGATCGCGTCGTCGGCGCCCTCGACCGGATCGAACAGCACGATGTGGCGCAGCTTCGGCAGCTTGTCGCGTACCTGTCGGATCTTCTCGAGTTGCTCCGCGTCCTCGAGGAACACCACCTCGGACTCGGAGTGCTCGAGCACGTAGTGGCACTCGTCAGCCGAGTTGGTCTGGTACACCGAGACCGACACGCCGCCGGCGGCCATGATGCCGAAGTGGGCGTAGGTCCACTCGGCCCGGGTGTGGGACACGATGGCCGCCTTGCCGCCGTGCTCGATCCCCAGGTCGATCAGGCCGCGCCCGACCTCGCTGACCGTCTCGCCGAGCTCGGAGAAGCTGACGTCGGTCCAGTCCTCGCCGGACTTGTACCGGAGCGCCGGGCCGTCGCCGTACCGCTGCGCCGCCAGTCCGACCATGTCCGCGATCGTCTTCGAGCTAGTGCCCGCAGCCGCCGTGCCTGCTTCCATCCTGCTCCCTCCTCCGCTCCTCAGCTTGAGGAGGCGATACTAGATCAGGCGCGAGCCCAGCCGGCCGGCGCTTCGGTGCCGCGCTCCTCGTAGGCGACCGTGGCGGCGAACAGCTTCTTGTCGATCTTGCCCTGGAAGATCGGCACCCCCAGCTCGACGCACTTTGCGATGACCTCCTCGCGATCCATTCCCGTCTCGCGACTGAGCTCGGTGGGCGTCAGGTGGTTGGCCATATACGGCTCCTCTGCTGGGGGATGGGGGCTGTTTTGGAGACTACCCCTTGGCGCTAGATCGGATTGGGTAAATCCACGAATTCGTGACGGACCCCAAATCGGTCGGCCAGCAGCTCCCCGAGCTGCTTCACGCCGAAGGTCTCGGTGCCGTAGTGCGAGCCGGCGATGAAGTGGATGCCGCCCTCGCGCGCCTCGAGCATCGCGTGCTCGGCGGGCTCGCCGGTCAGGAAGGCGTCGAGCCCGGCGGCGGCGGCCTCGCCAAGGGAGGAGGCGGCGGCGCCCGACACCACGCCGACGCTGTGCACCAGCTCGGGGCCGTACTCCCAGGTGAACGGCTCGGTGCCGAACGCTCGCGCACAGCGCTCGCGCAGCTCCGTGAACGGCATCCCCGTCTGTGAGCGGCCGACAAAGCCCAGCGTGCGCCCCTTGTAGTTGCCGAACGGCTCGGTGCGCTCCAACCCCAGCTCGGAGCAGATCAGCGCGTTGTTGCCTACCTCGGCGTGGGCGTCCAGCGGTAGGTGGTAGGCCGCCAGTGAGATGTCGGAGTCCAGGAGCGCCTTCAGGCGCCGCTTGAGCACGGGCGTGATGTAGTCGGGCAGGAAGTCGCCAAGCAGGCCGTGGTGGGTGAGCACCAGCTGCGCGCCGCGCTCGGCCGCCGTCTCGATCAGCTCCAGCCCCGGCGAAACGCCGGTGACCACCAGCTCCACGGCCTCGGCGCCCGGGACCTGAAGCCCGTTCGGTGTGATGTCGGGGAAGGAGCCGACCTCCAGCAGGTCGTCCAGGTAGGCAACGATCTGATCGCGGTCGGCCACCTCGGGAAGGTACCCTGCCCGGGCATGGGAGCGGAGTCAAAGCAGGGGACCGAGGCCGATTTCCTCGAGTCCCTGACCGACTCCGGCCTGTACTCGATGGGGGCGTTCTTCTGCGACGAGCACCCCGACCTGGTCGACGATGTGATCGCCCAGAGCGAGGCGATCGAGCAGTCCGGCATCCGCACCTACGCCGCCGAGCACGAGCTCGCGCCCGAGGCCTGCTTCGAGACGCTGCTGACCGGGTTGGCGGTGCGGTACTACAACGCTGTGGCCGCCTGACTATCCTCCTGTGGGCCACGGGCTGTGGCGCAGCCTGGTAGCGCGCTCCGTTCGGGTCGGAGAGGTCCCCAGTTCAAATCTGGGCAGCCCGATATCCCCGCTCCTCGGCCACTGCGGCGCTCAGCGCCTGGTCGATTCCCATCGGCTCGATGTCGAACAGGGCGGCGCCCGAGGGGTCGGTGACCGTGGTCTCGGTCGACAGGCCCTCGATCAGCGGCTTTGCCACCCCGGCGTCGACCGGCGTGACCAGGCCGATCCACTGCGAGGACAGCCAGGGCGAGAGCACGGGGGCGGGGATCTTCGGCCGGCGGCGCCTGTCCAGCGCGTCGGCCATGCGGTCCAGCATCTCGCCATAGGAAACGACGTCGGGGCAGCCGATCTGCACCTCGCGGGCGGCGTCGTCCACCGTGGGCGCGGCGACCAGGTAGTCCAGCACGTCCTCCACGGCGATCGGCTGGGTCTTCGTCTTCAGCCACGAGGGGGCGATCATGATCGGCAGCTTCTGCACCAGGTGGCGCAGCGTCAGGTAGGACTCGCTCTTGGCGCCGACCACCATCGACGCGCGAAAATAGGTCAGCGGCGGGCCCTCCTCGCCCAGGATCCGGCCCGTCTCGTTGCGGCTGCGCAGGTGCTTGGAGCCCGGGTCGTCACCCAGGCCGCCCAGGTAGACCACGCGCTCGACACCGGCGTCACGGGCCATGTGCGCGAAGTTCGCGGCCGACTCGCGCTCGGTCTGCTCGAAGTCGCCCTCGGACCCGCGGCCCATGCCGTGCACCAGGTAGTAGGCCACGTCCACGCCGCCTCCGGCGCCGGCCAGTGAGCGCGCGTCGGTCACATCGCCCTCGTGGAGCTCGGCGCCCTCGGATTCGAGCTCGGACGCGCGGTCACGATCGCGCACCAGGGCGCGTACGTCGTGGCCGGCGGACATCAACCGGCGGCTCAGGGCCCCGCCGACGAATCCGGTGGCGCCTGTGACAAGTGCCTTCATCGGAGTTGATCGTACCCGGATCCCTTCCGGGCCACCTCGGGAACCCGTCCACGTGGCTGGCCGTCCCGCGGGGCGTCGGTTAGTTTGATCTCGCGCTGCCCAGAAGGTGCTGGAGATGCGGCGAAACCAACCACTCAAGGAGCGGCATATGGCAGAGCCAATCGAGATCAGGGGATCGAGCTACACGGGCAAGATCCGCAACCCGCTGGGCGTCATCGGCCTGACCATCATCACCCTCGGGATCTACGGGATCTTCTGGTACTACTACGCCAACAAGGAGCTTGCCGAGATCGGCCAGGCCCACAACACCACCGAGCTCGGCGATTCGCCGGGCACATCGGTCTTGGCGGTCACGCTGGGCGCGCTCGTGATCGTGCCCGCGTTCGTCTCGGTCTACAAGTTCTCCAAGCGCCTTCAGACTGCGGCTGGCGTGACCGGGGCTCCGGAGGGCATGGAAGCCGGCCTGCTGTTCATCATCTACGTGTTCGTGTCCCCAGTGGGCATGTACATCGCCCAGGCCAACCTGAACAAGGCGCTGGAGGCTCAGGCGGGCGGCGCGGGCGGCGCGCTCGGTGCCGGCGCCGGGGCGGCAGTGGCCAGCCCGGAATCGCCGGTGACGCCTCCGCCTCCCCGCTAGGCGCCTGCGCGGCCTCAGTGCGTGAGCTGGACCTCGATCGCCCCCAGCGGGCCGAGGTCCAGCTTCAGCCGCTGACCGGGCTCGACCTCGGGCGGAGGCGCCAGTGCGCCTGCGATGACCCGGTCGCCGGCGTCCAGGTGCTCGCCGGCGGCATCCAGGGTGTCGGCCACGGCGTGGATCATGTCGGCGATCGGGTAGTCCGAGGCGTCGCCCTCGCGCACCACCTCGCCATCGACGCTGAAGGTCCAGGCCGCGGCGGCCTCGCCGGCCTTCGAGGGGCCGATCGCCACCGCGCGGTGGAAGATGTTGGTGGCCACCACCTCTGGCACGTCGCCCGGACCGGAGGGAGGTGCCGGGATGTCCACGAGCTCGATCGCCGGGGCCAGGCCGGCGATCGTCCTGTCCGGGCCGATCTCGACCGCGATCTCAGGTTCGGCCCGGGGCGCCTGGGCGCCGGCCAGCGAATGCGAGCCGTCGGCCCCCAGGAGACTCCCGGAGGTCAGGTGGCCGACGACCGGCCCCGATAGCCTCAGCGCCTCCTGCACCTGTGGCGGGTTCAGGCCCACCTTCCAGCCGATCCGGTGGGCGCCGCTGTCCAGCGTCGCGCGCCAGTGCGTGAGCTGGCGCTGGTACGCGTCCTCGAGCAACTCAGGCCTTCTGCGCGCGGCCCAGCCGGCGCTCGCGCGGCACGCGCTTGACGTCCCACGCCAGCCCGCTCTTCTCGAGCAGCCAGATCACGCCCGCCGAGATGTCCACCTGCCACCAGCGCAGGCCGTGCGCGGCGGACGTGGGGAAGGCGTGGTGGTTGTTGTGCCATGACTCCCCGAGCGTGAACGGCGCCAGCCACAGCAGATTGCGCGACTCGTCATCGGTGTCGTAGTCGCGGCGGCCGAAGAAGTGGCACAGCGAGTTGATGCTGTAGGTCATGTGGTGCAGCACCAGCATCCGGATCAGGCCGCCCCACAGCAGCCCGGTGAACGCGGCGAACAGCGTGCCGCCGATCGCCCAGCCCAGCAGGAACGGCAGCAGCAGGCCCACCAGGACCCAGAGCAGGAAGGTGCGGTCCACGAAGCTGACCACGGGGTCGTCGATCAAGTCGCGCGCGTAGCGCTGCTTGCTGCCGCGCTGGGTGTGGATGAACAGCCAGCCCCAGTGCGCGTGCCAGAGGCCGCGCAGCGCCCCCCTGAGCCCGTGACCGTGGTCCACGTGAGGGCTGTGCGGGTCGCCGTGCTGGTCGGAGAAGGCGTGGTGTTTGCGGTGGTCGGCCACCCAGGCGGTGATCGGGCCCTCGATTGCCATCGAGCCCATCGCGGCGATGACCCCGCGCAGCCACGGCTTGGTCTGGAACGCGCGGTGTGTGAACAGGCGGTGGAAGCCCACCGTGATGCCCAGGCCGGTGATCAGGTAGACCACCGCGAACACCACCACGTCGTGCCACTGCAGCGCGCTCCCCCACAGCTGCCAGCAGGCCAACCCCAGGCCCACGAAGGGCAACACGGTGATGGTGCCGGTCAGGAACCGGTCCAGCGTCTCGTTGGCCGTCGGCTGGATGTCGTCGGCGCCCGGTACGGGGTTCGAGTGCTTCGTGGGAGGGGAGGCTGTCGCGGAGCCGGTCACGGGGGCGGAGGGTACTGGTCAGGTGTAGGTTCGTCCGTGGCGGCCGTGCGGGAGCGGCTGCCCTGAAAACCGGAAAGGAGGAGAGCCGATGGCTAAGCACATGGACCGTTTGAGCTCGGTGGACGCATCGTTCCTGGCCCAGGAGCGCGAGGGCTCGCACATGCACATCGGCAGCATCCTGCTGTTCGAGGGCCCGGCGCCGCGGCCCGAAGAGGTGATCGCGCACGTGGAGTCGCGCCTGCACCTGGTGCCGCGCTATCGCCACAAGCTCTCCTTCCCGCGGCTGGAGATGGGCCGCCCGCTGTGGGTGGACGACCCCAGCTTCAACGTCGGCTATCACGTGCGCCATACCGCGCTGCCCGCGCCGGGCTCCGTGGAGCAGCTGCGGCTGCTGGCCGGCCGGATCTTCAGCCAGCGCCTGGACCGCTCGAAGCCGCTCTGGGAGCTGTGGGTCGTGGAGGGCCTCGAGGACGGCCGTTTCGCCGTGGTGAACAAGACCCACCACTGCCTCGTGGACGGCGTCTCCGGCGCCGACCTGACCGCGGTCATGTTCGACCTCGAACGCGAGGGCACGTCCGTGCCGGGCCCGGACCGCCCCTGGCAGCCCGCTCCCGAGCCGGGCGACGTGGGCGTGGCGACCCGCGGCGTGACCGATCTGGCCGGCGCACCCTTGGGGCTGGCGCGCCGGGCGGCATCGGTGCTGGGGAACCCGCGCCGCACCGTCGCACAGGCGCGCGAGGCTGCGGCCGGCGTGGGCGAGGTGGCATGGAACGCGGTGGTCAGTGCTCCGACTACGCCGCTGAACGGCCCGATGGGCCCGCACCGGCGGCTGACCTGGGTGCGCCTGCCGCTGGAGGACCTCAAGCAGATCAAGCGTGAGCTCGGCGGCACCGTCAACGACGTGTTCCTGACCGTGGTCTCGGGTGCGCTGCACCGCTGGCTGCGCACGCGCGGGGTGATCACCGAGGGGCTCGAGCTGCGCTCCGCGGTGCCGGTCTCGATCCGGGCATCGGGCGCCGAGGCCGACCTGGGCAACCAGATCACGATCATGATCGGGCGGCTGCCGACCTACGTGGAGGATCCGGTTGAGCGCCACCGCCTGGTGGTCGAGTCGATGTCCGACCTGAAGGAGTCCAAGCAGGCGATGGGCGCCGAGGTGATCGCCAGCGTGGAGGACTTTGCTCCGCCCACCATCTTCGCTCAGGCGTCGCGGCTGCACTTCTCGACCAGGATGTACAACCTGCTGACCACCAACGTGCCGGGCCCGCAGGTTCCGCTGTACCTGCTGGGACGCGAGATGACCGAGCTGGTGCCGGTGGCCTTCCTGGCCCCTGGGCAGCGGCTGGCGGTGGCGATGATGAGCTACAACGGCTCAGCCGCACTGTCGCTGATGGGCGACTACGACACCATGCCCGACCTGGAACGGCTGGTGGAGTTCGCCCAGGATGAGCTGACGGCGCTGGGCGACGCCGCGCGTGGCTCCACGCTGGCCGGCGCCAGGTAACCGCGTGACCTACTTCCGGGACGAGGACGAGGTCTACCGGTACATCGGCGGGCTGCTGACCGGAGTCATGGGCTCGGACGAGCTGGGCGCCAAGCTCAAGAAGGCCGACACGATCGTCCAGTTCCGCTACCTCGACCCGGAGGCCGTGATCACGTTCAAGCTGGTGGACGGCGAGGACGTGCAGGTGGATACCGGTGACTCGGATCTGGAGCCCGAGATCGTGATGACGGCGGATGCCGACGTGGCCCACCTGTTCTGGCTGGGCCGGGTGAACGTGACGGTGGCGCTGGCGCGGGGCCAGATGAAGGCCTCCGGCCCGGTGGCCAAGATCCTGAAGCTGGTGCCGCTCATCAAGCCGGTGTTCCCGCGCTACCGCGAACTGCTGGAGCGCGAGGGGCGGACAGACCTCCTGGAGGTCTAGGTCGCATACCGCGAAGACCAGCCAAGGAGGGGGCGGGGGGCGCGGGGGCGTGAGCCCCCGCATCCCATCGCTCCGGGCGCTTAGCGCAGGGTGAACCTGCGGACGCTGCCCTTCGTCAGGTTCCCCGCCCGGTCACGTGCGCTGAAGCGCATCGTGGCCGTCTTGAAGCGGCGCTGGAGTGTGTTCTGGCCCGAGCTCGTGGCCTTGATCCGGATCCGGGCCGAGCCTGCCCGGGTGTAGATCTCGGCCTTGCCCTGAGCCACCAGCGTGCGGCCCACGCGCATGTCCACCTGCACCCGGCCGGCCTCGCTCAGACTGACCGTGCCCAGGAACGACTTGCCCCGGGCCAGGTTCACGCGGCTGGCGCTGGTGGGCGAATCCGCCACCAGCTTCGCGCCCGACTTGTCGTCGGCCACGGTGCCCAGCGTTGCGATGGCCGCCGTGTCGTCGGCGGCCGCACGCGTGCCGATGCCCGGCTGCGCGGCGGCGTTGGCAACGGTGCCGCCGGCCAGGTTCACGCGGAACAGGTTGACCGAACCCTGGCCGCCCGGCTTGTACGACGCCCAGCCCACGTTGGCGGTGCTGATATCGAAGCCCGACGGGCCGCTGATGGCCTGGCCGAGGCCGTTGCCGACCGTGGTCAGCAGACCCGAGTTGGGTGGGTTCTGCAGCGTCAGCGCGTCACGCGCTGCCTCCAGGTCGAACAGCTGGGTGGTCGTGGCACTCGGGACGGGGTTGGTGTACGCCACGCCGCCCACCTGCGGCGCCACGCCGCCACCCTGGCCGGGCGCGTACGCCAGAGCGGTGTCCGCGGCCACGGCACCGGTGTCCGGGTTCACGCGCAGGTTCTGGCGCTGATCGGTGGTGATGCGGATGCGGTCCACCGTCGGATTGAAGTTGAACCCGAACGTGCTGCCGGCGGGCACGGGGGTGATCGGACCTGCTACCGAGCGGGTGTTACCCGACGCCGGGTCGATCACGTAGATGCGCCCGGTGCGGCCCAGGCCGTACAGCTGGCCGGTGGCGGGGCGGGTGTCCAGGCCCACGATCTTCTCGCCCGAGGCGAGGCCGCTCAGCGGGTAGACGGTGTCCAGGTTCCCCGGGGAATCCGAGGCGAAGGTCAGGATCTTGTTGGAATTTGTGACCGCTGCCAGCTCTTCGGCGGCGGAAGCCGCAGACGGGGCGGCCAGGGCGGTCGCTGTGACGGCGACAGCCGTCAGGATTCGTTTGGATCGCATGGGCCCAGTAACGCCCGGGAACGGCGATCGGATCGGTGTGGGACGAATCTTGTGAGCTCAGCGGGCGGCCGGCTGGCCCGCGCGGCGGGCGTCCACCATTGCCTTCAGCGTCGCCTTCGCGGTGTGCTCGGGCTTCCACTTCAGGCTGTCGCGGGCGTGGTCGACCTTCATGAGCACCGGTCGCCGGATCGCGTGGATCCACGACACCGACTCGGGCGCCAGGGGCAGCCGGTCGACGATGCCCGCGGTGGCGTCCACGGCCGCGTCGGGCACGGGGATCGAGTACCAGCCCAGCGCGTCGGCGACGTCGGACATGCGGATCGTGCCCCGGCCGGCCAGGTTGTAGGCGCCGGGCTCGCCCTGGCCGCGCACGCCCGCCAGGAAGGCTGTGGCCACGTCGTCCTCGTGCACGAGCTGGAAGCGCACACCCGGGTCGGGGATCACCGGCTTGAGGATCGGCATCGATGACAGCAGGCCCACCACCGCGTCGGGCACTGCTCCCGACAGCCGGTAGTAGGGCATCTCCTCGAGCAGCATCTGAGCGCGCGGGCCGGCCACGACGCACGGCCGGAACACGTAGGCGGCGGTGCGCTGGTGGCGCAGCAGCACCTCGCCGAGCACGGACTCCACCTCCGCCTTCTGGGCCGAGTAGAAGTGCTCCGGTGTCCCGCGAGCCGGCACGTCCTCGGTCAGCCACAGCGGGTTGTCGGCGTGGAAACCGTAAGCCGCCACGCTGGACGCGTAACAGATGCGCTGCACCCCGGCTTCGCAGGCGGCCTCGAACACGCTCCGGGACCCGTCCACGTTGATCGCTCGGGTGCGGTCGCCCGCGCCCATCAGGGAGAACGCCAGGTGGATGACCACGTCCGCCTCCTTGACCGTGTCGCGCACGCTGGCCGCGTCCTGCACGTCGCCCTGGCGGTACTCCGTCTTCTTCCAGCCCTGCTCGGCGGGGTCGAACGGGCGCCGGGCCATGCCGACCACCTTCTTCACGCTGCGGGCGCGCTCGAGCTTGTCCACGACCGCGATGCCGAGGTCGCCGGTCGGCCCGGTCACCGCCACGGTCAGGCCTTGCGATGCCACTGTGTCGTTCTACCCGATAGCGGCGGGGCGTGCATCGGGCTCCGCCATCGGCGGCGGCGTCATCGACGCGGCCGCGATGACCAGTGCGAACGCCAGCAGGCGCAGCGTCAGGGCGCCCGGGTCGTCGGGCAGCGGCTCGGCGAACACGATCGGGCCCGAGGCGATCGTGACGATGTTGGCCGCCGCGCTGGTCACGGCGATCACCGGCACCGCCTTTCCGACCTGGAGGCTGCGCGCCGAGATCGCCAGCCCAACCAGCGAGGCCACCAGGATCACCAGCGCCAGCGGGTGACCGAGCACGGCCAGGCCCTCGTCGGTGTGCTTGCTCAGCGCCTTGATCGACACGTCCGAGGCGCCCCAGATCAGGCCGGCGGAGGCGGCCAGCAGCGTGGCGCCGCGGGTATTGGTCCGCGCCGCGCCCGCAGCGAGCAGTCCCAGTAGCGACAGCCCGCCCACGTAGGGGCTCAGCGTGGCCACGCTCCAGTCGTTGTGGGCGGAGTCCGCAGCCCCCTCGAGCGTGGCCGCCAGGAATGCCAGCCCGGCGGCGGTCAGCGCCACGCCGATCCACTCGCGCCTGGTCACGGTGAAGCCGAACAGCCGGTCGGCTACCACGCCCAGCAGCACCAGCCCGCCGGCGATCACCGTCTGCACGATCGAGATCGGGGCCAGGGCCAGGGCGGCCACGTGGAAGCCCCACGAGACCATGGCCACGGCGATCCCGAGCAGCCACCAGCGCGATCGGAACAGCGCCACGGTGCTGGACACCGGGCTGCTCAGCGATATCGGCGGCGACTCCACGGCGCCCCGGTGCTTGTAGAGGAAGCCAAGGATTGACGTGAAGGCGCACAGCAGCGCCATGACGAGGCCGATCTGGACGGATGCGGACATCAGCCGGGGAGCGTAGAGGGAGCGGGCGGCGATTCAGGCGTCGTCGTAGCCGGGCTCGCCCGGCAGCACCACGTTGGCCACGCCGCCGTCGATCAGCACCTTCGGTTCCACCGGCTGCACCTTGCGGCTGCGGGCAGCGTCCATGGCCTCGTCCACGCTGGCGTGTTCGGCCAGTTGCTCCAGGTGCTTGATCGTGGGAAACACCAGCAACAGCTCGTCGGCGCGGCCCGCCTCCAGCGCATCGGCCGGCCGTAGCCAGCGGGCATCCACGCATTCGCTGCCGTCCACCGTGGGCTCGGCACCCTCGGGCGCGCGGGCCACGAAGAAGTGCGTGTCGAAGCGGACCTTGACCTGCGCGGGGGTGATCCAGCGCGAGTAGCGGGCCAGCTCGTCGGTGCCGGTGAGCTCGATCCCCGCCTCCTCGCTCAGCTCCCGTACGGCCGTATGGCGCTCGCCGTCGTCGGTGGCGTCCGTTGCGCCCCCGGGAAACACCCACGCACCGCCCATGAACCGCTGCTGCGGGTTGCGCTGCACCAGCAGCACCTCGGGCCCCTCGGCGGAGTCGCGCAGCAGGATCAGCGACGAGGCCACCCGCGCCTGCGTGACCTCTCCTGCGTTCCATTCCTCGCCCGGCCCGGGCTTCTCGGCGGACACGCGGCGAGCCTACATATAGATTTCCCCGCCGTGAACGCCACCGACACCGCCGCGCAGTGGATCTGCGTCTCGTGCGGCTTCATCTACGACCCGGCCGAGGGCGATCCCGACGGCGGCATCCCCGCGGGGACGCCGTTCGAGGAGATCCCCGACGACTGGTTCTGCCCTGTGTGCGGTGCGCGCAAGAAGGACTTCGAGCGCTACGAGGAGTAGTCGCCTGTGGATTCGGGTCGCCGTCGTGGTGTGCGGCGGGCCGCGGCGAACCCCCCATGCGGGGGGCAGGCGGCCGCTGGGTGGGGTGGGGACCCTGATGGGGCATCCATCCTGATGGCTCGCGCACCGTATTGCTCGCCGCGTGACCGTATATGGCCAACAACGTCCCGATCCATTGCGCGCGGCGGCGAGGCCCTGCGCCGTCCCAGGTTATGGCCTACCGGCGCTCTTGGGCGGCTGCGCGATGAAACCCGAGAAACGTACCTGTGGGGTACGCAAGTCGAGTCGCACGTACCCCAGCCAGGTCGTTTGCGAAGCGCGAGCGACGTGACGGCTAGTCGCCTTACGGACACACCCTCACCCAGCCGCCGTTCGCCAACGCCGCGGTGAGCGATCACTGCGAGCCGAATCACGGTCTCGGTCACCGGCTCAGCGCGCCGGCCAGCGCGTCCGCCAGCCGGTCGACCACGCCCAGGTGCTCGGGCTTGAGCAGGCAGCAGCGCAGCGCCGTCCCGCGCACGGTCCGCAGCGTCGCCACGTGCCAGCCTGCCTGTGCCAGCGCGGCGAACGCGCGCTCGGCCGCCGCGGTGGGGTCGTCCCCACGGGCCAGCACGCAGACGATGTCCAGCTCGGGCTCGACCACGAGCTCGACCCGGTCGTCGGCGTCCAGGCGCTCGGCCAGCCGCAGCGCCGCGGCGCGGCAGTCGGCCAGCCCCGCGCCCAGGCCGCCGCGTGTGAGCGGCAGGGCGCGCAGCGTGGCCCACAGCGCGGCGGCGGAGGCGCCGGCGCGCGAGCACTCCAGGCTGATCTCGCCCAGGTGGAGATCAGGTGACGTGAAGTAGGTGTAGGGCGAGTCGTGCGCGTAGAGGCGGCCCACGTCGGGATCGGCGAACAGCACGCAGCCGCAGCCGTAGGGCTGCAGGCCATGCTTGTGCGGGTCGATCACCACCGAGTCGGCGCCGGCGATGGCGGCGAAGGGACCCTGGGCCACGCCGGGCTCGCCGCCGTCGGCCAGCAGGGCGAAGAAACCGCCGTAGGCGGTGTCCACGTGCAGCCGCGCGCCGTGGTCGGCGCACAGGCCGGCGATCGCGGCCGCGTCGTCCAGCGCCCCCAGCGAGGTGGTGCCCACGGTGGCCACCACGGTGCCCACGCCGCCGGCTTCCAGCCGCGCCGCCAGCGCGTCCAGGTCCATCCGCCCGCGTGCGTCCTGGCGCACTGCCTCGTGCTCGACTCCGAGCACGCCGCACATGCGTGCGTGGGTGTAATGGGCTCCCTCGGAGTACAGGACGGTGGCGCCGCCCGTCAGCTCGCGCGCCACCCATAGCGCCTCCAGGTTGGCCATCGTCCCCGACGAGGTCAGGTGGCCGAGCGCCGGCGCCGGCACCCCGAGCATCGCGCGCAGCTGCTCCACCGCCTCGCGCTCCATCTGGGCCGTGGCCGGGCCACCGTCCAGCGCATGGTTGTTGGGGTTCAGCAGCATCGCGGTGGCGTACGCGGCCCAGGCCACCGGGGCGGGCGGCCTGAGCATCTGGCCGGCGTACATCGGGTCCGGGTAGGGGTAGGTGTTCGCCAGCCGCTCGGCGAGCTCGGCGATGGCGTCCGCGGCGCCCGGGCCGGCGGCGCCCCCGAGCGTGCCCAGCTCCAGCAGGGCATCCGCCTGCTCGCGCAGCTGCGCCGCCATCGCGGGCGGCAGGCGCACGTCCTGCGGGCGCATCAGCTCACGCCGGGCAGGCCGTCGATGCTGCGGGCGTTGTGCTCGGCCACGTAGTCCGCGTAGGCGTCCTCGCCGTGCACGCGAACGCGCTTGGCCGCCGACTTGGCCTGGTGCTCGCGCTCGCCGCGGTAGTCCATCAGCGGCACTCCGTAGCCGCACGAGTCGGACACACGCGTCACGTCCACCACCACGATCGAGCGGCGCGACTGCGGCACTTCGGGCAGGGTGAAGTCGCACGCCGACAGCAGCTCGTCGAACTCGGCGTCGCCGGGATACACGATCCGCCCGCGGCCGTGCAGGCGCAGGATCCGCGGCGGACCGTCGAACGCGCACAGCATGATCACGATGCGGCCGTTCTCGCGCACGTGGGCGATGGTCTCCGTGCCGCTGCCCACCACATCCAGGTAGGCGACGGTCGCGGAGTCCAGCACCGCCAGGCTGCCGATCGGGCCCTTGGGCGAGACGTTCACGTGCCCGTCGCCCGCCAGCGGGGCGGAGCCCACGAAGAACAGGTCCTGGGAAGCGATCCACTGCCGCTGGTGCTCGTCGATCCCGTCGTAGACGCGGCCCACGGCCGACAAGCTATTAGACCCGCCCTCAAGTTCTGGCGGTTTCGGCGGCGTCTGGGCGCGCCTGGCGTCGTCCACCCGGCTCCGCCGATGCTCGCGCATCGTCTACGCCGTCCGGACTCGCCAGCCACGCCCAGCCACTCGCCGACTCCCGCCAGAACTTTCGGGCGGATCTACTAGCGTCCGGCTCCATGCCGCCCCTGCCGATCTTCGTCTTCGTGGTGGGCACGGGCAGCCTGGGCGCCGAGATAGCCGCGGTGCGCCTGCTCTCCCCTTACTTCGGGGCGTCCACGGTGGTGTGGGCCAACACGATCGGCGTGGTGCTGGTGGCACTCTCGGTCGGCTACTGGCTGGGCGGGCGGTTCGCCGACCGCCACCCCGACGGCCGCAGCCTGTGCCTGCTGACGCTGGTGGCGGCCGTGCTGCTTGCCGCGGTCCCGTTCGCGGCCGACCCGTTCCTGGACCTGGCGGTGCGCGCGCTGGACTCCGTGTCGGCGGGCGCGTTCGTGGGCTCGCTGATCGGCGTGCTCGGACTGCTGGCCGTGCCGATCCTGCTGCTGGGCGCGGTATCGCCGTGGGCGATCCGCCTGGCCGTGACCAGCGTGGAGGAGGCGGGTCAGGTGGCGGGCCGCCTTTACGCGCTGTCCACGGCGGGCAGTCTCGTGGGCACGCTGCTCTCGGCGCTGCTGCTGATCCCCGCCGTGGGCACCCGGCGCACCTTCCTGATCTTCGCCCTGGCCATCGCGGTCGTGGCCGTGATCGGCCTGCGCCCCTCTTGGCGCTATGCGCTGGCGCCGGCGGCCATAGCCCTGGCCATGCTCATCCCGGTGGGCACGCTCAAGGCCCACACCAGCTCGGGCCGGGTGATCTACGAGACCGACACCGAGTACCAGTACGCCCGCGTGATCGAGGCCGAGGATGGCTCGCGCGAGCTGGAGCTCAACGAGGGCCAGGCGGTGCACTCGCTCTACCGGCCCGAGACCGTGCTCACCGGCGACTACTGGGACGGTCTGCTCGTGCTGCCGTTCACGTCCCGGCGCGCGCCGCCGCGGCGGATGGCCATCCTGGGCAACGCCGCGGGCACCACCGCGCGCGCCTACGGACGCCTCTTCCCGGCCACTCGCATCGACGGGGTGGAGCTGGACTCCGAGCTGTCCGAGATCGGGCGGCGCTACTTCGACATGCGCAACCCGCGGCTGACCATGCACCACGAGGACGCGCGGCCGTTCCTGCGCCGGGTCGACACGCGCTACGACGTGATCGAGGTGGATGCCTACCGCCAGCCCTACATCCCGTTCTACCTGACCACCGAGGAGTTCTTCGACCTGGTGCGCGACCGGCTGACTCCCGGCGGCGTGGTCATCATCAACGTGGGCCAGCCCGAGGGCGAGACCGAGCTGGAGCGGGTGCTCACCGGCGGCCTGCGGACCGCCTTCGCGCATGTCATCCGCGACCCGGTCGAGGACACCAACACGCTGCTGGTGGCAAGCCGCTCACCGCTGTCGGCGGCCAACCTCAGGCGCGCCATCCCTTCGCTGCCCCGCGCCGTGCGGCCCACCGCCCGCGAGGCGGCCGACCGTGTCGGGCGGCCGCTCAAGGCCGAGGCTGCCTACACCGACGACCGCGCGCCGGTGGAGTGGCTGGTGGACAAGTCGATCGTGGACTACGCGGCCGACGATGACTGACCACCTTGGTCCAGGTCTGCTAACCCTCCGTAAGTGAGGACGCTCGAACGACGCACCGCTTTCGGCGTCATGGCCGTGACCCTGGCTGCCCTGCTGTTTGCTTCCAGCGCCCCTTCGCCGCTGTACGTGATCTACCAAGCCGAGTGGGACTTTTCGGCGCTGACGCTGACGGCGGTGTTCGCGGTCTATGCCGTCGCCCTGCTCAGCGCGCTCCTGGTGGCGGGCTCGCTATCCGATCACCTGGGCCGGAGGCCGGTCCTCCTGGCCGCGCTGGTCGTTGAGATCGTCGCGATGCTGGTGTTCGCGGTCGCGCCCAGCGTGGTGTGGCTGTTCGCTGCGCGCATCCTCCAGGGTCTGGCCACCGGGGTGGCCATGGGCTGTATCAGCGCCGCGCTGCTGGACCTCCAGCCCCCCGAGCGGGACTGGCAGGGCGCCCTGACCGGTGTGGTCGCCCCGCTGAGCGGCCTGGCCGCCGGGGCGATCTTCGCGGGAGTGCTGGCCGACCGCAGCGCGAACCCGGTGGGCCTGGTGTTCTGGCTGCTGCTGGCGGTGTTCGTGACCATGGCCGCCCTGGCGTTGCTGCTGCCCGAGACCGTGCAGCGCGGCGACGGCTGGCGCGACTCCCTGCGACCGCGCATCGGCGTCCCTCCCCACGTCCGCAGCGCCTTCGTCGCCGCACTGCCGTCGATGATCGCCACGTGGGCGCTGGGCGGCCTGGTGCTGTCGCTCGGGCCCTCGATCTCCCAGGAGCTGGTCGGCGCCGACACCCACCTCGAGGCCGCGCTGCCCATCTTCGCGCTGGCCGGCATCAGCGCGGTCACGTCGTTTGCCGCTCGCCACGCCGACCCGCGCACCACCGCACGCGCCGGGCTCAGCGCCCTGATCGCCGGCGTTGCCGTCGTGCTCCTGGCGGTCGCGACCTCCTCCGAGGTGCTGTTCCTGATCGGCGCGGCCATCAGCGGCCTGGGGTTCGGGCCATCGTTCGCGGGGGTCTTCCGTGCGCTCACAAACATGGCCGATCCCGACCGCCGGGCCGAGTTGGTCTCGTCCGTGCTGACGGCCGCCTACCTGGCCTTCAGCGCGCCCGCGCTTGCCGCCGGCCTGGCCGTGACCCAGGTCGGCCTGGAGGACACCGTCGTGGTCTACGGCGCGAGCCTCATCGTGGTCGCGTCGGTGGCCCTGGCGCTGACCGGCCGGCTGGATGCCGTGTCGGCCCGCCCCGTAGCGGGTACTAGCCTGACCTAGAGCGGAGAGCGAGCCCCAAGGAGGAGAGCCGTGACGCTGTACGGAGCGATGCAGGACTTCCCGCTGACCACGCATCACATCCTGGATCGGATGCGGCGCATCTACGCGGACTCCGAGGTGGTCACGCTCCGCGAGCCCGGCAGTGGCGAAGCGCCCGGCTCGGCCGGGCGCGCACGCGTGCAGTCCGTCGCTCGCGCCAGCTACTCCGAGGTGGCCGACCGCTCCGAGCGCCTGAGCGCCGCCCTGGCCGACCTCGGCATCCAGCAGGGCGATCGCGTCGGCACCTACGCGTGGAACACCCAGGAGCACCTGGAGGCCTACATGGCGGTGCCGACCATGGGGGCCGTGCTGCACACGCTGAACATCCGCCTGTTCGCGGAGCAGCTGGTTTACGTGGCCAATCACGCCGAGGACAAGGTCGTCTTGGTGGACGCGTCGCTGGTCAAACAGCTGGCCGAGCTGGCCGACCAGCTCGAGACCGTGGAGCACTTCGTGGTCATGGGCAAGGGCGCCGAAGCGGAGCTGCCCAACCAGCTGGACTACGAGGAGCTGCTGGCCGCCCAGAGCCCGGGCTTCGACTACCCGTCGCTGGAGGAGAACCAGGCTGCCGCGCTCTGTTACACCAGCGGCACCACCGGCAACCCCAAGGGCGTCCTGTACTCGCACCGCTCTACGGTGCTGCACGCCATGGGGGCGGGCATGGCCGAGTCGATCGGCGCCACCTCGGCCGACAGGATCCTGCCGATCGTGCCCATGTTCCACGCCAACGCCTGGGGCCTGGCACACCAGGCCGGCCTGGTGGGCGCCGACCTGATCATGCCTTCGCGCTTCCTGCAGGCCGAGCCGCTGGCCAAGCTGATCGAGGAGGAGAAGGTCACCATGGCGGGCGGCGTGCCCACCGTGTTCATGGACGTGCTGCGCCACGCCGACGAGAACAACGTCGACTTCTCCACGCTGCGCAAGGTCACGTGTGGCGGCTCGGCGGTGCCGCTGTCGCTGATGCAGGCCTTCGAGGAGCGCCACGGCGTGTACATCGAGCAGGCGTGGGGGATGACCGAGATGAGCCCGCTTGGCACCATCGCCCGTCCGCCCGCCGACACCGACGACGACGACCGCAAGTGGGACTACCGCTCGAGCGCGGGGAGGGTGAACCCGCTGGTCGAAGCGCGGATCGTGGACGACGACGGCGCCGAGGTGGACTGGGACGGTGAGGACACCGGCGAGCTGGAGGTGCGCGGCCCGTGGATCGCCGCCTCCTACTACCGCGACGAGTCCGACGACAAGTTCGACGACGGCTGGCTGCGCACCGGCGACATCGCCTCGATCGACCCGCGCGGGTTCGTGCGGATCACCGACCGGGCCAAGGACGTGATCAAGTCGGGCGGCGAGTGGATCAGCTCGGTGGAGCTGGAGAACGAGATCATGGGCCACCCCGACGTGGCCGAGGCGGCCGTGATCGCCATTCCGGACGAGCGCTGGAGCGAGCGGCCGCTGGCCTGCATCGTGCCCGAGGACGGCAAGGAGGTCAGCGCCGAGTCGGTGCGCGAGCACCTTGCCGAGCGGGTGGCCAAGTGGTGGCTGCCCGACACCTACGCCGTCATCGACGAGGTGCCCAAGACGAGCGTGGGCAAGTTCGACAAGAAGGTGTTGCGCCAGCGCCTGGAGGACGGCGAGCTTCAGACCGAGCAGGTGGAGGAGGTCAAGGCATGAGCTTTCGCAAGTACGAGGTGGGCGACTACGAGGACATGCGCGCGGCGCACGCGTGGGAGGTGCCCGAGCGCTACAACATCGCCGCCGACGTGTGCGACAAGCACGACCGCGACCGGCTGGCCATGGTCTGGGAGGACTACAACGGCGACCAGCGCGAGGTCAGCTTCGGCGAGCTGCAGGACCTGTCGAACAAGTTCGCCAACGTGCTGGAGTCGCACGGGGTCGAGCGCGAGGACCGCGTGGCCACGCTGCTGCCCTCGCTGCCCGAGACCGCTGCGGTGTTCCTGGGCACGTACAAGCGCGGCGCGATCCTGCTGTCGATGTCGGTGCTGTACGGCGACGAGGGCATCCAGCACCGTCTGCGCGACTCCGAGGCGCGCGTGCTGGTGACCAACCGCGAGAATCGTGACCGGATCCCCGACGGCATGGTCGAGCACGTGTGGGTGATGGAGGAGCTGGTCGACGAGCTGGCGGCGGCATCGGCCGACTACGAGCTGGTGGACACAGCCGCCGACGACCCGGCGCAGCTGTACTACTCCTCGGGCACCACCGGCCTGGCCAAGGGCATCCTGCACGCGCACCGCTACCTGCTGGCCCACGAGGAGTTCGAGTTCTGCCACGACCTGAAGGACGGTGAGCGCTTCCACGGCATGGGCGAGTGGGCCTGGGCGGCGGGCATCGCGCCGCTGCTGGGTCCCTGGCGCTACGGCGCGGTGGCCCTGGTCTTCGCCCGCAAGGGTGGCTTCGACCCGAAGGAGCAGCTGGACTTCCTGGCCCGCCATGGGGTCCAGAACATGTTCACCACGCCCACGGCGCTGCGGGCGATGACCGCCATCGCCGACGCCGGCACGGAGTACCCGCTTCCCGACCTGCGCGTGGTGTGCTCGGCCGGTGAGCCGCTGAACCCCGAGGTGATCCGCTGGTTCCGCGACCAGTACGGGCTGACCGTCCTGGACTACTACGGGCTGACCGAGAGCTATCCGCTGTGCGGCAACTTCCCCACGGTCGAGGTGCGCGAGGGCTCGATGGGCAAGGTCATGCCCGGCTGGGACGTGCAGATCCTGGACGAGGACGAGAAGCCGGTGGCAGAGGGCGAGCGCGGCGAGATCTGCCTGCGCGCACGCTCGAACCCGCACTACCCGCTGCGCTACTGGAACAACGAGGAGGCCACGAAGGAGGACTTCGACGGCGACTGGTTCCACACCAAGGACGCGGCCCAGATGGATCAGGACGGCTACGTCTGGTACGCCGGTCGCGCCGACGACGTGATCATCTCCGCGGGCTACCGGATCGGCCCGTTCGAGGTGGAGTCGGCGTGCGTGGAGCACCCCGCGGTGCTGGAGGCTGCCGCCGTGGCCTCGCCGGACGAGAAGCGCGGGGACATCGTCAAGGCGTTCATCCGCCTGGCCGACGGGTACGACGCCACCGACGAGACCGCGGACGAGATCAAGCAGTTCGTGCGCGGCCACCTGTCCGCGTATGCGTATCCGCGCGTGATCGAGTTCGTGGACGACCTGCCCAAGACGCTGACCGGCAAGATCCGGCGGATCGAGCTGCGCGAGGCCGAGCGCGAGAAGGCGCAGGCCCAGGCCTAGGCCGTATGGGCCAGCAGCGCGCCCGCGAACTCGTCCCAGACGCGCGGCGGTAGCTCCTGCCCCACAGCGGGCAGGCGCAGCAGCGTCGCCCCCGGTATCTCGGCGGCCAGCGCCTCGCCGTTGCCAATCGGGAAGAAGGGGTCGTCCTCGCCGTGCACCACCAGCGTCGGCGCCGTGATCTGGCCGAGGCGCTTGCGCCAGCGCCCGCCGCTCTTCATGGCGGCGAACTGGGCGCCCTGCTGGCTGGCGCGCTGGGCGGCTGCGAGGTCGACCCCGGCGGGAAGAGCGTCGGCCGTGCGGTCGAACACCGCCTCGAAGTGCGTGCGCGCGTCCTCTTCATCGAAGTCGCCGGAGCCGGCGAACACGCGCGCCCCCGACACCATCTGCTCGACTACCGCGGCGCGATCCGTCCAGTCGGGCTGCGGGCCGGAGAACAGCGCCGCCATCAACTCCGGCGCATGGTCGGGCAGGTCGGCGTCGGCCCTGCCGGGCGCCGTGGGCCGGGTGCCCACGAGCGTCAGGGTGCGCACACGCTCGGGGTGGTCCAGCGCCATCAGCTGCGCGATCCACCCGCCGGGCCCGCGGCCGGCCACGTGGGCGTCCGGCAGCCCAAGCGCGTCCACCAGCCCGGCGGCGTCGGCGGCCAGGTCGCGCAGGGTGTAGGCCGGGGCGGCGGGGTCCGCGGTCGTGGACCGTCCGGTGTCGCGCAGGTCGTAGCGGATCACGTGCCTGGCTCCGGAGGCCAGGCGCTCGCACAGCTCCGCGTCCCACTCCAGCATCGAGTTGCCGATCAGCAACACGGGCGGGTCGCCGGGCTCACCGAAGGTCTCCGCATGGAGCTCGACACCGTTGGCTTCCAGGAGCATTGGAAAAACCTATCATATGATACGGTTCTCCTATGACTGGAACCAGAGAACGACACGAGGCAGCCCGCGCCGAGCTCCTGGAGCGCGAGAAGGAGCACATGCGCCGGGGCGACGAGCTGGCGCGACAGCGCCGCGAGCTCCCGTGGGTGCCGGTCGAGGAGGACTACGTCTTCCAGACCACCGCGGGCGAGCGCACGCTGGCCGACCTGTTCGAGGGCCGCTCGCAGCTGCTCGTCTACCACTTCATGTTCACCCCCGAGTACGAGGCCGGCTGTGTGGGCTGCTCATTCCTGTCCGACCACCTGGACGGACCCGAGCCGCACGTGAACGCCCGCGACATCACCCTCAAGGTGGTCTCGCGCGGGCGGCTGGACGACCTCCAGGCCTACCGCGAGCGCATGGGCTGGCACTTCGACTGGGTGTCGTCGGAGGGCTCGTCGTTCAACCGCGACCTGGGCGCCACCACCGACGCCGGCGAGCAGCCGGGCTTCAGCGTGTTCGCGCTCGAGGACGGGGTGGTGCACCACACCTACTCGAGCTGGGACCGCGGGTGCGAGATCATCGACGGGGCCTACCACCTGATCGACCTGTCACCCAAGGGGCGCCAGGAGGAAGACGTGCCCCAGGCAGGCTCGTGGTGGCGCCGCCACGACGAGTACGAGGAGGCGCCGGTCGCGTGACCGTGCTCGCCCACATCGGCGGCCTGTCGGTGGAGGAGCTGCTAGGAGGGGTGAGCCCGCCTATTCTTCGCTTCGCGCCGTCCCGCGCCGTCCCGCCACGCCGGCGCAGAGCAGAGCCAGCCCGAGCCCGGCGAGCCCTCCGAGGGCAAGCCCCGTATGGGGCAGCGGGCCGCGATCCGAGGCCTCGTCGGCAGCAACTGCGGACGGTGATCCGTCGTCGGCCGCCGGCACGGTGGGTGATCCCTGGCCGTTCTCGCCGCGGGTCGCGCCACCCTCGTCGGGTCGCTCGGGGGCGGGCCGCTCAGGGGCGGCCTGCACCGTCTGGACCGCGCGTACCCGCACGGTGACGGTGGCGGTGCGGCTGGCCCCGCGTCCGTCGCTGACGGTGTAGGTGAAGCGCTCCGTGCCCGCGAAGCCGGCGTTCGGGCGATAGGTGCACCGCTCGCCCGCTGTGCAGGTGACCCTGCCGTGCCGGGGCTGGGTCCAGGCGGTGACCGTGAGCTTGTCGCCATCGGGGTCCGAGTCGCCGTCGAGGACGGCGATCCTGACCGCGCGACCCTGCGAGGTGGTCGCCCGGTCGTTCACCGGCGCGGGCGGGCGATTGGGGGGTCCTGCCTGATCTCCCACCGGCGCCGGTGGGAGATTCTCGCGCGGCGGCGGCTGGGCGCGCACCGTGATCGTCACGCGCGCGGTGGCGCTGCCGGTCTGGCCGTCGGCGATCGTGTAGTCGAAGCTGTCGGTACCCGTGTAGCCGTCATGGGAGCGGTACACCAGGCGGCCGTCCGGGCCGCGGCTGACCGAGCCGTGCTGTGGCTGGGTGAAGGTGTCGACGACCAGCTGACCGCCGTCGGCGTCCGTGTCGTTGCCGAGGACGGCAACTGTCACCGGCTGCCCCGAGAGGGTCTCGGCGTTGTCGTCATCGGCGTGCGGAGCCTGGTTGGGCGCGGGGGGGCCGGCGTTGACGGTCAGGTTGACCGTCGCGGTGGCGTCGTCGTCTCCGTCGGAGACCGTGTAGGTGAACGAGTCGGTGCCGTGATAGTCGGGGTCCGGTGTGTAGGTGCAGACCCCGGTCGTGTTGACGCAGCTGACTCCGCCGTGCGAGGGCTGGGTGAACGCGGTCACCTCGAGCGGTGAGCCCTCGGGATCGGAGTCGTTGTCGAGCACGTCGATCGTGGCGTCGTTGTCCTCGTTGGTGGTGGCCGAGTCGTCCACGGCGTCCGGGGCGTCGTTGACCGGATCGACGGTGATCGTCACCGTCTCGGGCGGCGAGCACGCTCCCTCGTCGTCACAGGCGCGGTAGGTGAAGCTGTCGGTACCCGTGAAGTCGGCCGCGGGGCTGTAGAGGAACGACCCGTCGGGCTGGAGTGTGAGCGTGCCGTTCGAGGGACTGTCCACGACCTCGGCGGTCAGCGGATCGCCATCGACGTCGGTGTCGTTGCCCAGTACGCCCGGAGCGTCCTCGTCCAGGTCGCCGTCCTCCGGGACCGAGTAGCCGTCGGCCTGCGTGACCGGCGTGTCGTTGAGGGCGTTGACGGTCAGGTTGACCGTCGCGGTGGCGTCGTCGTCTCCGTCGGAGACCGTGTAGGTGAACGAGTCGGTGCCGTGATAGTCGGGGTCCGGTGTGTAGGTGCAGACCCCGGTCGTGTTGACGCAGCTGACTCCGCCGTGCGAGGGCTGGGTGAACGCGGTCACCTCGAGCGGTGAGCCCTCGGGATCGGAGTCGTTGTCGAGCACGTCGATCGTGGCGTCGTTGTCCTCGTTGGTGGTGGCCGAGTCGTCCACGGCGTCCGGGGCGTCGTTGACCGGATCGACGGTGATCGTCACCGTCTCGGGCGGCGAGCACGCTCCCTCGTCGTCACAGGCGCGGTAGGTGAAGCTGTCGGTACCGGAATAGCCGGGGGCCGGCGTATACAGGAACGAGCCGTCGGCGCTCAGGCTGAGCAGACCGTGGCTGGTGGTGCTCACGATCTGGGTGGACAGCGGGTCGTCGGGCCGGTCGCTGTCGTTGCCGAGCACGCCGGGCGCGTTGACGAGAAGGGGCGAGTCCTCGTCGACGTCGTAGGAGTCGGGGGCGGTCTGGGGGGCCACGTTGTTCACCACGACGTCCGTGAACGCGGTCGTCGTGCCGCCGTCGCCGTCGCGCACCCGGACGTTGACCGTGTGCGTGCCTTCGGTCCCGTAGGTACAGCTCGCGCTCGCGCCGGCCTGCGGGCCCACGTCCTGGGCGTCGGCGTAGTCGCCGTCGCCGTTGCAGTCGAACTCGTAGCTCAGCGGATCGCCCGCGCCCGCGGGGTCGCTCGCAGTGACGGTCACGGTCGCCGAGGAGCCCTCGTCGATCGGACCGCTGTTGGCCACCGAGGCGCTTGGTGGGACGTTCGCCACGGTCACAGCGCGCGTGTCGGCGCCGTCGAGGCTCGTGTCGTCACGTACCTGGATGAACACGGTCGGGCTGGCCGGCCCGTCGGCGAACACACAGCGAAAGCTGCCGCCGCTCGCGTCCGTGGTCAGCGAGCCGCTGACGTAGGCGCCACCGACGCCGCACGCAGGAATGCCGACCACGCTGAAGCTCCCGCCGGGATCGGGGTCCGCGACCGAGAACGTGTAGGTGCGCTCGGCGCTCGTGCTCTCGCCCACGCTGGTCGCTCCCGCGAGGGTCACGGCCGGTGGGTGGTCGATCGTCGTCGCGTCGGTCGCGCTGTTGTTCGTCGTATCGGGATCGTCGACGTCGTCGGGTCGCACCACGGCCGCGGTGTTGGAGAGCGTTCGCGGTGCGCCGGGAGCGACCGTGCCCGTGATGGTGATCGTGGCGACCGCGCCGGCGTCGAGGTCGAGAGCGGTGGAGACGGCGTTGCCGCTGCCGCTCGCCGTGCCGCAGTTTCCGGTCCCGCTCGTGACCTGGCACGTCCAGCTCACTCCGCTCACCCCGCCCGGAACCGTGTCGGCGAGCTGCGCGCCGGCCACGTCGCTCGGGCCGCTGTTGGTCACCTGAACCGTGTAGGTGATCGGCTGGCCCACCGAACTGGTCGTGGCGCCGTCGGTGTTGGTGATGGCCAGATCGGCCTGCGCCACCTCGACGCCGCCCGCGAGCGGCTCGGGGCTGGAGGTGCGGTAGGTCCAGGTGTCGATGCCCTTGTGGTCGCCGAAGCCACCGGAGAACGCCTGGGCGCCGGTCTGGCTGCTGACCCCGAGGCGGGCGTCGGCCGGGCTGGGGGGTGTTCCGCCGCTCAGCCCTGTGTCGTTGTAGAAGACGTTGTAGCCGCTCGGAACCGGTATCTGGCGCTCGAGGATCAGCCCGTTGGGGTTGTTCTCGGCGTCGAAGAGCGGGAAGTGGACTTCTGCGGAGTGCAGCGTGACGCGGACCTGGAACGCGGTCGCGCTGCTGGCCACAGGCGTGCCGTTGCCGTCCTTGCCGTCCCACGCGACCTGGTTGGCTCCCTGGGTAACGACTCCGGCCAGCGTGCGGTCGTTGGCGTTGCCGTAGGTGCCGTCGCGGTTGATGTCGATGACGACGGCCTGGTTGCCGCTGCCGGACGAGTCGAATCGAAAGACGCCGCCGGCGCCCTGACCGGCCTGTCCGGGCGTGCCCTCCGAGCCCTCGAAGCTGAAGTTGCTGGGGGTGGGCGGGTCGCTTGGCGGGACGATCAGCCAGGTGGTTCCGTCGGGGGAGGGAGCCGATGCGGGCAGCGCCGGGTCGGGGGTCGCGAGGAAGATCTTGTGCGTGACGTCGTTCGCCGTGTCGGGGGTATTCGGATCGTGGACGTTCTCGCCGTTCTGGAAGGCGTCGAGCGTGGTGAGCTGAACCGAGCGGTAGAGCGAGGCTCCGGTGGAGCTGCGAAAGCCCTGGTTGTTGGCGAAGAAGATGAAAACGAAGGGATCGAGTCCGTTTGGGGCGATCCGGTAGCGATGGCCGTCCTGCGTCTGCACGAAGAGCTCAGGGTTGAACGCGATGTTGTTGGCGCCCATGTTCAGCGACAGGTAGTTGGTGAAAGCGCGCCCGGGGATCGTCGTTCCGCCGGCGCTGCGCACCGTGATGTCCCACGCGTTCACGTAGCTCACCGCGTTGGATTGGGTCCAGTTGGCGGTGGCCGCGAGCGCCGGGGGGTTGGCCGTGTTCGCGGGGGCCGGACTGACCAGGTCGATCTCCCAGACCCCGGACTGGCCTGCGCTGACCGCCACGGTGCAGGGCGTGTACCCGGTGCCGGTCACGGGCTCGGGACCGAGGGCCTCCTCTGAGCGATTGTTGATCCGGCCGGCAGCGGCGCAGGTGCCGGAGGTCCCGTCCGGGCGCCGGTAGTTGATCGTGCCCGCGCCGAGTCCCGCCGCGCTGGAGCCGAGGTCGATCGTCTCTCCGGCCTCGGCGTAGACCTTCATCTCGGTCCGACGCGGGATTCCTCCGAGCAGGCCGGAAGGCCGCCATTCGAGGTAGGCGCGATTGCCGCCCTGCGCGGTCAGATCCCTACTGCCCTCGGCGTGAGCGGCCGGCGCGACGAAGACTGCAGCGATCAGAGCCAGGAACAGACCGACGGCGACGCCGGCGGCACGCGTGGCACGAGAGGCGAGATGAAGGGGGGCGGGGAGCATGTGTGTATCGCTCCCGTTCGAGCGGTAAGGGCGCTATCGACCCGGCACCGCGGCTTCATTAGCCCGGGATGCGCCAATCGCACCGCCAGGGCAGCCGCGGGTAGGGTCTGCGCGTGGCCGAGCCGCTGACCCTGTACGTGATCCACGGCTCGCATCAGTGGCCGGCAGCATCCGGCTGCTCCAGACCTTCGAGGACCTGCGCGAGGCCATCGATGCGCGTCCGTGCGGGGAGCTGGCCCGCCGGCTGGTGCCGGAGTACGACGGCAGCATCCCGCGCGGGGTGATCGAATCGCCGCTTTGGCACTGCTTGCCCCGGTCGGCGGTCGCGCATATGGTGGCGCGGGGTCCCGAGATTGAACGTGCCGACACTGCGCATGCTTTCTGGTGGCTGCGTAGTCGCGGCGTTGCTGTTCTGCGCCGGTCCGGCGGAGGCCGCCACGCGCTACGTGGCGCCCACCGGGACGACCACCGGTGACGGCCTGAGCGCTGCCACGCCGTGGTCGCTGGGCAAGGCGCTGACCTCGGCTGTCGCGGGCGACACCGTGCTGATGGCCGGCGGCACCTACCCGGCCACGACGGCGACCGCCGGGGCCCGGACCGGCCCGGTCACGTTCCGCCCCGCCGGTACCGCGGTGCCCAGGCTGGGCGCGCTGACGCTCACGACGGTCGACGGGCTGCACTTCGAGGACGTGACCTTCGGCGGCCGCGTGGTGGCGCTGGACCGGGCTCGCGACTGGCAGTTCCTGCGTACCACATGGTCACTGCCGGGCGGCCTGGCCTTCTCCAATTTCGGGAACAGCCGCGACTCGCTGGCCAAGCGCGGTGTCATCGATGGGGTGCGCTTCGTGGACTCCGCGTTCATCGCGCCGGCGGGTGCGAGTCCGATTGACGGGCTGGCGCTGCTGAACGGGCGGAGCCAGCACCGGAACTTGGTCGTGGAGGACACGCTGTTCCGGGGGCTGGGGGGCAACGGCATCAAGGTCCACAGGGTCAAGGGCATGCGCGTGGTGGGCAACGCCTTCGACCGGGTCATGAATGCCTCCACATCGACCACGCACTCGGCGGCGATCCAGGTGATCGGGCCCAGCGACGACATCCTGGTGGCGCGCAACTTCGTCAACGGGGGCCGCGGCATCATCGTCCAGCCCGACCTGACCACCGGAACGGGCGCCACCGCGAACCTGGTGGTCGAGTCCAACGTGTTCTCCGGCCGGCAGTTCGGCGGCCGGTTCTTCGCCACGCCGGGGCTGCGCCTGCTGGGCAACACGTTCTGGAGCACCAGCGGCGACAGTACGTCCAGCCTGGACATCTACCGGCACGGGTCGGCGGCCGGCTCGCGCATCGCAGGCGAGAGCACCAGCGGGGTGATCATGGAGAACAACCTCATCCGGAAGATCGACGTGGTGAACAACTACGCCGCGGTCGGATTCGCGCGCCAGGCCGCCAACCTGATCAAGATCGATGACCGCGACCGCCCGGCCGCGGCGGGCACGATCGTGGGCGTCAGCCCGGCCTTCCGGGCGTTCACCGGGACGGCCACGGCGTCGGACATGCACCTGGCGTCCAAGCAGCCGGCCGGCGTGATCGACGGCGGCGTCGCGGCGTCCGGCCTGGATTGCGACGGGCAGCCTCGCGGCGCTAAGCCCGACCTCGGCGCCCTGGAGGCATCGCCGGTGTCACCGGGCACGGGGTGCCAGTGGCACCGCCGGCATCCCGGTCGGTGATCGCGCCGGACACCAAGGCGGTGCTGTTCGCAGCCGGCCTGATGTTTCTGTACGCGCTGGTGCTGGGAGTACTGAAGTTCCGCCAGATGGCGTCCTCCCCGCAGGGACGGGCGCATCCGTACATCGACACCGCCCACCGGGCTGCGCTGATGTACAGCTTCGCCATCGGCCTGACCGCTGCTTTCGTGCAGTTCAGCGGTTTCCCGCAGGCTGTCGACCTGACGGCGGCGGGGGCGCTGATCGTGTTCTTCGTCGCCGCCGTAGTGGGATACAACGTCCACGGGCTACGGGGCCAGACCGACAACCAGTTCCGCGATGGCGAAGGGCCACCCGGGCTGCACGGCTTCATGTGGGCGCTCATCGCCGCCGAGATAGGCGGCCTGCTGGTGCTCCTGGCCGGCTTCGTGGACGGGCAGCTCCTCTAGCTGCGAGCCTTGGGCGGATGGCATCGTTCTTTACCCGGGCTATCGGGGGCGGCCGGGACATCGCCGTGGACCTCGGAACGGCCAACACGCTGGTGTACGTGCGCGGCGAGGGGATCGTGGCTTCCGAGCCGTCGGTGGTGGCCCTGGACGAGAACACCGGCGAGGTGCACGCAGTTGGCCAGGAGGCGCGGCGCATGATCGGGCGCACCCCGGCCTCGATCTCCGCGGTCCGGCCGCTCCGCCACGGCGTGATCGCCGACTTCGAGGTCACGGAGGAGATGCTGCGCTACTTCATCCGGCGCGTTCATCAGAGCCGATTTGCCCACCCGCGGGTGGTCATGTGCGCGCCGTCCGGGATCACAGACGTGGAGCGCAACGCGGTGCGCGAGGCGTGCCTGGCCGCCGGGGCGCGCAAGGTGCACCTGATCGAGGAGCCGATCGCGGCCGCCATCGGGGCGGGGCTGGCAATCGGCGAGCCCACCGGCCGGCTGGTGGTGGACGTGGGCGGCGGCACGAGCGAGGTCGCGGTGATCTCGCTCGGCGGCATGGTGGTCTCGCGCTCCCTGCGGGTGGGCGGATACGAGATGGACGAGGCGATCGCCGCCTACACCCGCAGCAGGCACAACCTGGCCGTCGGCGAGCGCTCGGCCGAGGAGATCAAGCTCGAGCTGGGCACCGCGCGGGCGCTGGAGCAGGAGGAGTACACCGAGCTGCGCGGACGCGACCTGGTCTCGGGGCTGCCGAAGAGCATCACGCTCAGCAGCGCCGAGATCCGCGAGGCCATCGCCGAGCCGGTGAACGCCATCATCGAATGCGTGCGCGAGACCCTGGAGGAGACTCCTCCCGAGCTGGCGTCGGACATCACCGAGAGCGGCATCCTGCTGGCAGGCGGAGGGTCGCTGCTGCGCGGTTTCGCGGAGCGGCTGACCGAGGAGACCCGGATCGAGGCCTACCTGGCCGAGTCGCCGCTGACCTGCGTGGCCCTGGGCTCGGGCTACTCACTCGAGGAGTTTGAGGCGCTCGAGCGCACTGGCGCGCGCTGACGATCAGACCACCGGCAGCAGCGGAATGTCCCACAGCACCGCGGCCACCACGAAGGCCGCCAGCGCCACGACCGCCAGGGCCGCGGTGATGGCCTTCTGGCGCGGGCTGGCCGCCTCGGCCCGGTCCTTGGCGTTGTCGCCCCAGATGATCGCCTTCTCCAGGATCCGTTCCGCCCGGTCGAACTCCAGCGCCAGGAAGCTGAGGCCGAGCAGGATCACCACGATGCCCGGGCCGGGGACGCCCGGGCCCGACATGAAGATGCCAAGCAGCACCAGCACCACCCCGATGATCACCACTCCCACGCGGGCGACGATGCCGCGCTCGGCGTGACGCTCCTTGCGCTCCTCCAGCTTGCGCAGCAGCTCCGGGCGGTCGTCCTCGACCTCGCGTTCGGGCTCAGCAGCCATGACCGAACAGCGTAGTGCCGGCGCGTGCCCGGATCAGGCGGCTTCGGCCAGGCCGTCGAACACCGCGCCGGCGCTCGACGGCCGCGCGTGGCTGGCTTCGACTGCGCCGCGGGCGGCGGCCTGGTGCACGGACGACGGCACGGCGCGCGAGAGCGTGCGGGCCGCCTCGGCAAGCTCAGACTTGGTGTGGGAGGCCATCACGCTCAGCCGAAGTGTGGCCGCGTCGCCGGTCCGCTCGACCGTGACGAACAGCCCCTTCTCGAGTATCCGGTCCACAAGCGCGCCGCTGGTCGCGGCGGGGCCGGCGTGCACGGCCACGATGTGTGAGTCGCCCGGCAGCGGCGGGAGCCCCTCGCGGGCCAGCGCCGTGCGCAGCGCGGAGGCGTTGCGGTGCAGCTTCTCGACCCGGCGCGGCTCGTCGCGCAGCAGCCCCAGTGCGGCCATGGCCCCGGCCACAGCCGGCGGCGGCGGCGCCGTGGAGTGGGTGAACGTGCGAGCGGCGCCCGCCAGGTAGCGAGACAGAGCGCGGTCGCAGGCCAGGTAGCCGCCGTAGGAGCCCAGAGCGGTGGCCAGCGACCCCACCAGCAGGTCCACCTCGTCGTCCACGCCCGCCGCGGCGGCCGCGCCGCGACCGTCCGGGCCCACCGCGCCGACGGCGTGGGACTCGTCAACCAGTAGCCGTGCGTCGTGTCGCTGCGCCAGCTCCACGATCGGCGCCAGCGGCGCCAGGTCGCCGGCGCCGAACAGGCCGTCGGTCACGATCAGGCTTCCCCGGCCCTGCGCCTGCAGCAGGCCCCACTCCAGGTGCTCGACGTCGCAGTGGTGGTAGGTGAACGTCTCGGCCTCGGCCAGGCGACAGCCGTCGGCGGCCGCCGGGTGAGCGCCCTCGTCCACCAGCACCACCTCGCCCGCGCGGGCGAGCGCGGGGATGACGCCCATCAGGGCCAGGTAGCGCGATCCCATCAGCTGTGCGGCCTCGTGCCCGTGGAAGTCCGCCAGGCGCTCCTCCAGCCGCCGGTGGATGCGCATGGTGCCCGACACCGGGCGCGCGGACCCGGCGCCCACGCCGTAGCGCATGGCGGCGTCGGCGGCGGCCTCGCGAACGCGGGGGTGGTCGGCCAGCCCGAGGTGGTTGTCCGAGCACAGAAGCAGTACCGGGCGGCCGTCCAGTAGCACGCGCGGTCCCTGGGGACCGGAGATCAGGCGGATGCGGCTGACAAGCCCCTGATCCTCGATCTGCGCAAGCGCATCGTCCACTCGAAGGACAAAGCTAGGAGGGGCCTCGGACGGATCTACCCGGCTAGCGCCCCTGCCAGCGCGGCGGGCGCTTTTCGCCGAACGCCCGCACACCCTCGGCGAAGTCCTGGCTGGCGAAGCACGACTCGCGCAACGCGATCAGCTCCTGCTCCACGTCGGGCGGCAGTTGCGCGGCCTGGGCTCGAAGCACGCGCAGGATGCGTTTGTTGCCGGCCAGCGCGAGCGGTGCGCCTGAGGCGATCCCGGCCGCCATCTGCACCGCGCTGACGTCCAGCTCGGCCGCGTCGACCACGTGGCCGACAAGGCCCATGCGCAGACCGCGCTCGGCGTCCACGTTGACGGCGGTGTAGAACAGCTCGGCGGTGTTGGCCGCGCCGCAGGCCTCGACGAACCGCTGCAGCCCCGTGTGCGAGTAGATCAGCCCGAGCTTGGCGGGCGGCATGCCCAGCTTCACCTCGCGCGCGGCCAGGCGGATGTCGCACGTCACTGCCAGCTCCAGGCCACCGCCGATGGCGTGGCCGTTCAGCGCCGCCACGACGGGGTAGGGGTAGGCGTCCAGCGCCTCGATGGCCGAGTGGAACGGGTGGGCCACCAGCTTCTCGGCGGCCTCCTCGAACTGCTGGCCCTCGAGGTTGCCCAGGTCGTAGCCGGCCGAGAACACTTTGCCGGTGCCGGTGAGCAGCAGGCAGGGTGCGTCCAGCGAGCGCACGGTCTCCGCCAGGGCGTCCAGGATCTCGTGGTCCAGCGCGCCGCGGCGCTCGGGGTTGGCGATGCGCAGCCGCACCACGCCTTCGGCGGGCTCGTCCATCACCAGCTTGCCGGAAGCGAGTTCGGTCATTCGAGGACCACCAGCACGTCGCCCTCGGTCACCGACTGGCCCTCGGCGCAGCGGATCTCGGCGACGGTGCCCTCCTCTTCGGCTTCCACCGGCATCTCCATCTTCATCGACTCGATGATGGCCACGGTGTCGCCGTCGGCGATCTCCTGGCCGAGCTGGCACTCCACCTTCCAGACGGTCCCGGTGATGTGGGCCTCCACGTTCGGCACGTGGCCAAGTTACCCGGCTTTGCGCAGCGGCAGCCCAACCGAAGTGAACACGTCGCCGCCGATCTCGAGCACGATGTGTGGGTGAAAGCAGCCCTGCGGGTAGCGCAGGCCGCGGCCGCGCTTGACCGCCTTGTTCGCGAACGACTCGGCCGAGATGCTCGTGTCCAGCTGTTGGAGCAGCTCCAGCCCGCTGGGCTCGACCAGCTCGGACACCAGCTCGGGCTCGGTGAACAGCTCGCGCCGCAGCCAGCGGCCGCCGCTCAGGCGGTTGACCCCGTCGCGGGCACGGCGCACCCATCCCGGCGCGGGCTCGAGCACCAGCTCGGTGGCCACGTACGCGTAGCCGCCGGGGCGGAGGACTCGCCCGATCTCGGCGGCCGCGGCGCGGATGTCGGCGGGCGAGCCGAAGTGCTCGATCGACGACAGCGAGTACACGGCGTCGAAGCTGGCGTCGGCCAGCTCGGGCATCGAGCGGGCGTCCAGCGAGCGCACGTCCAAGCCCGGGAGCGGCCGCCCGAAGGGCGAGAACGAGGACGGGTCGGTGAGCATGCCGGCGGGCGCGTCGCTGGCGGCGAACTCGCCTTGGCCGTACACATCGACGGCCACCGTGTGCGCCGCCCGCTCGGCGATCCAGAACAGCACCGCCTCGCGCCCGGCGCCGACCGACAGGATCTCGGCGCCGTCCAGGACGCCGGCCTCCTCGAAGAAGAAGGTCGCCATCACCGACTCCCAGTTCTTGCGGTCGAACTGCCAGCTCAGATCGATCTCGGGGCGGAGCTCCTGGCCGCGGGCGCGGAAGGCCGGCTCGGCGAAGTCGGCGACGTCGCAGACCTTGGCGTAGTGGCGGGCCAGCACGGGCGCGAGAGTAACGGCGCGCGCCGACCCGGGTAGGCAGGTACAGATGGCGGAGAAGAAGCCACTGGAGGGCGCGCTCAAGGCCCAGGTCTACAAGGACCCGCGGCCGGCCGAGCACTTCGACCGTTTCCACGCCCGCACCCGTGCCAAGCGGCCGAACTGGATGTACGAGGCCGTGCGCCTGGTGCTGACGCCGTACCTGCTGATCTTCTTCCGCGCCCGCGCCATCGATCCCGACAGGGTCCCCGCCGACGGCCCGGCGATCGTGGCCCCCAACCACTTCTCCTTCCTGGACCATTTCTTCGTGGCCGTGTACCTGCGCCGCAAGGTCCAGTTCATGGCCAAGTCGCAGCTGTTCAAGGCGCCGCTGCAGACCGTCTACCACAACGGCGGCGTGTTCCCGGTGCGGCGCGGCCACCGCGACGACGAGGCCTTCAAGACCGCCCACGCGGTGCTGGCCCGGGGCGGGATCGTGGTCATGTACTGCGAGGGCGGGCGCTCGCGCACGGGCGAGCTGGGCGAGGCCAAGCCAGGCATCGGCCGGCTGGCGCTGGAGTCCGGAGCCCCGGTGGTGCCGGTGGCGCTGGTGGGGTCCGAGCGCGTGCGCAACTGGAAGCGCCTGCAGTTCCCCAAGGTCACGGTGCAGTTCGGCGACGCGATCCAGTTCGCGAGCGTGCCCGAGCCCACCCGCGAGCAGTCGCAGGCCGCGTCGGAGGAGATCATGGTGCGCATCCGCGGTCTGTGGCAGGGCCTCCGCGAGCGTGGGCGCTCGGCCTCGATCAAGGCGGCGCGCGCCGAGCGGGCGGCGCAGCCATCCGGTCACGAAGCCGGGACGGCGTTGTGAGCGATCACTAGAAGCGCGCCCGGATTTCAGAGAGCCCCCGTAGACCGCAAAGACCCGTTCGTTCACCATCCAGCGCGTGGGAGGGATGCGTGCCTGGGTAGCGTGCGCCGTGATCGCGGCCGTCGCCGTGCTGGGCGCCGCCCCGGCGTCCGCCGCGGACCTGGCGGCGCCCGACCCTGACCCGGCGCCCCTTGGCCCCGTGGCCGCGCCGGATGCCGACCGGTGCGACTTCCTGGATCCGGCCGTGTGCCTGTTCCCGTGGCCCAACGACCGCTTCACCAGGCCGGCAGCCACGCCCACCGGCCGCCGGCTGAACCTGGACAGCGCCTCCGTGCCCAAGAACCGGGCGGGAAAGCCGATCGACCCCACCGACCAGAACCGGGCCGACGGCTTCTCGCCAGGGAACCTGATCGTGACCCGGGTGCCGGGGCTGGACAGCCAGGCGGCGTTCGATCGCACGGGCGCCGTGCCGATCACCGACATGGCGCGCAGCTTCGACCGCGACCAGCCGGTCGTGATCATCAACGCGCGTACGCGCAAGCGCCAGCTCATCTGGGCCGAGATCGACTCCAACCCGTCCGACCCCGAGGACGTGACGTTGATCATCCGGCCGGGGCGCAACTTCGACGAGGGCGAGCGCTACATCGTCGCGCTGCGCGGTCTCAAGCGGGCGGACGGCACGCCGATCGACCCGCGTGAGGAGTTCCGTGCCTACCGCGACGCGCTGAAGACGAGCGATCCCGACATCGAGGCGCGGCGAGCCCACCATGAGGAGCTGTTCCGGGCCCTGGCCAAGGCGGGCATCGCGCGCCGCGATCTGTATCTGACCTGGGACTTCACGGTGGCCAGCCGCCAGAGCCTGAGCGACCGTGCGCTGTCGATTCGCAACGACGCGTTTGCCGCGCTGCGCGATACGAATCTGGCCGACCGCCGGATCCAGGGCGCCGCGCCCACCTTCGTCCAGAACCGCGACCTGCCCGACGGCGTGGGCAGCCAGCTGCCGGACACGCCGATCGTGAACTTCGCCGACTTGGACGGCTACCGCGAGTACAGCGTGGCCGAGAGCGCCACCACCGCGCGCCGGATCACCGGCACGATCACCGTTCCGTGCTATCTGGACCAACCCGGCTGTCCGCCCGGGTCGTCGTTTGCCCTGGGCGCCGACGGCAGGCCCACGCGGATTCCTGGCAACACGACCACCGCCAACGTGATCTGCACCGTGCCGCGAAAGGCGGTCGACCAGGGCGCGGCGTCGCCGCCGGCGCGGATCTCGCTGTACGGCCACGGGCTGCTGGGCTCGGCGGGCGAGGTGGGCGGCGGCAGCGCGCAGCCTTTCGCGAACGACCAGAACATCGTGTTCTGCGCCACCGACTGGATCGGCATGTCCACCTTCGACGTGCCCAACGTGCTGACGCTGCTCCAGGACCTGTCCAACTTCCGCTCGCTGGTGGACCGCAGCCAGCAGGGGTTCCTGAACTTCATGTACCTGGGCCGCTGGCTCAGCCACCCCCAGGGGGCGGCGGCGCTGGACGGCTTCAAGGTGGCCGGCCGGTCGGTGATCGACCCGGCCCAGCGGCTCGTGTACGACGGCAACAGCCAGGGCGGCATCCTGGCCGGCGGGCTGACGGCCCTGTCGCCGGACTTCGACCGCGCGGTCCACGGTGTGCCGGGGATGAACTACTCGACCCTGCTGCGCCGCAGCGTGGACTTCGACACCTACGCCAACGGCAACTTCGAGGGCGTGAACTCCGGGCTCGGCCTCTACCAGTCCTACCCGAACGAGCTCGAACGGCCGCTGGTCCTGTCGATGATGCAGCTGCTGTGGGACCGCGGTGAGGCCAACGGCTACGCCCACCACATGACCGCCGACCCATTGCCGGGGACGCCGCCCCACCAGATCCTGCTGCATCCGGCTTTCGGCGACCACCAGGTGGCCAACGTGGCGGCAGACGTGGAGGCCCGGACGATCGGCGCGCGGGCCTACCGGCCGGCGCTGTTCGCCGGCCGCTCGCCCGACGTGACGCCGCTGTACGGCGTGCCCACGGCGCCGCGGGGCTGGACCGGCTCGGGCATCGTCTACTGGGACACGGGGCCGCTGCGCGACGGCGGCGCCAAGGGCACACCGGCGCCGCCCACGGGCAACGTGCCGCCACGCGCTGGCAACGACCCCCACTCAGCGCCGCGCAAGGACCCGAAGTCGTGGCGCCAGAAGTCCGATTTTCTGAAGGTGGGCGGCACGCTGACGAACCCGTGCGGGCTCGCCCCCTGCTTCGCTGACGGCTTTACAGGGCCGTAGTCGAGCCGACACACACTCCTAGTGGCCTCCCCGTCCCCGATTCATGGCCCGCGGCGGCGCCGACCCCGCGCCTGCCAGGTTATGGCCTACCGGCGGCCTCGCCGGGCTCTCGGGTGGCTCCGCTCCGAACCCGGGAAACGTACCTGTGGGGTACGCAAGTCGGGTTTCACCTACCCAGCCGGGCCGTTTGCCCCAGCCCGCCGCGGACGCTCACGCCCTTCTAGTAGGCGCGGTCGAGCCGGCGCATGACCGCCAGCTCGTGCCCCGGCACCACCAGTGCGTCGGGCGTCTGCTCGAGGTAGAGCTGGATCTCGCGCAGCGAGCGCAGGTAGCGGTGCTCGTCCTCCACCAAGTAGGGCACCGTGTCGTTCTCGATCGTGGCCTCGGTGAGGGCGGCGTCCCCACACAGCAGCGCCTCTCGCTCGCGTAGCCGCAGCACCACCGACAGGTGACCCGCGCTGTGCCCGGGGGTCGAGACCAGGCGAACACTGCCGTCGCCGAACAGGTCGACAGAGCGGCCGAAGGTGGCGAACGAGTCGGCCGCCGGGCCTTCGAAGTCCACCAGGCGCCAGTCGAAGCCGTGGTCGAACTGGCGCCGCACGTAACCGTTGCGCTCGGAGCCCTGGGCGGCGGCGGACCACTCGCGCGAATCCACGATGAACGTGGCGGCGGGGAACTCGCTGATGGCGCCGGCGTGATCGAAGTGGAGGTGGGTCATCACCACCGTCCCGATCTCGGATGGGTCGGCGCCCAGGGCGCGCAGCTGGGCGGGCACCGAGTCCTCGGTGGCCATCCTGATGTCCTTGAACAGCAGCCGGCCCCACTTGCCCAGGGCCGCCCTGGGCTCCACGGCCACCGAGGGATGGAAGCCGGTGTCCACGAGCACGTCGCCCGCGCTCGGGTGGCGGACCAGGAAGGCCACGACCGGGATGTCGACGAGGTCGTCCTCGGCCGTGCGCGCGACCAGCACCTTCCGTGACGCCAGCCGGCCCTCGGGCCGCTCCAGGAACGCCGGCGCGCAGTGCATTCGCGCACACGTCAGCGGGTGCAGCCTCACCGCGACGCCCTTCGAGCCGCCCGGCAGCGGCAGCCGGGCAGGCTGTGGCTCTGCTGCGGTGGCGGCCATCCGCCCGGCACCTTAGATGCCGCGTCGGCTGGGCGCGGAGCCACAAGTGGCGTCGCGCCAACCGGGTGGCCAGGTGATCCGAACGCGCTCCGGCCACGGCAGGAAAAGGGAAGCGCGCAGTTTCCCGACCTCCAAAAGGGAGCACAAACCTCATATGTCCGATCTGATCAAGCTGGAGCAGGTAGACCAGGACGGCGCGATCCGCGAGGCCGAAGCGGCCGTCGCCGGTGACAGCCGCGCCGACTTCTTCCGCAAGGCCGCCCTCGGCGGCGCGGCCACGCTGGGCGGCGGCGTGCTGCTGAGCGGCTTCCCCAGCATCGCGCTGGGCCAGAAGCCCTCAAAGAAGAACGACGTGAAGATCCTGAACTACGCCCTGACGCTGGAGTACCTCGAGAACGAGTTCTACGTCGCGGCCCTCAAGACGGCCGGCCTGACCGGTGAGAACCTGGCCGTGGCCAAGGTCGTGCAGTCGCACGAGGCCGCGCACGTCAAGTTCCTCAAGAAGGCGCTGGGCAAGTCGGCGGTCAAGAAGCCGAGCTTCGACTTCGGCTCGTCGGTCGCCAACCAGACCAATTTCCTCAAGACCGCGGTGGTCCTCGAGGACACGGGCGTGTCGGCCTACGCCGGCCAAGGCACGAAGATCAAGCAGAAGGCCGTCGTCGTGGCCGCGCTCTCGATCCACTCGGTCGAGGCTCGCCACGCCGCGCTGCTGCGCCGCCTCAACAACCAGAACGGTGCGCCGAAGTCGTTCGACAAGGCCGCGAGCATGAAGTCCGTGCTGAAGGCCGTGAAGGGCACCGGCTTCATCAAGGGCTAGCGCCTGCCGTAGGACCGCTGTTCGCGAGAGGGCGCCTTCGGGCGCCCTCTCTGCGTTCTGCATCGCTACGGTCGGCCCGATGGCCCGCCCCCGCCTGCTAGCGCTCGGCGCGATCGTCGTGCTGATCGCCGCCATGGGCGTCTGGCTGGCCCTGCGCGATCGCGGCCTGCCCGCGCCCGATCCGCCGGCGGCGCTGGCGCCCGACGCGCCGGATCCGTTCGCCTACAGCGACCGCCGCCGGGCCGAGTTCGAGGAGCGCGCTACTGCGGGCTTCGCGCACGTGGTCTACGCCAAGAGCCCGGGCGGGGTGGTGGCCACCGCTGCCCGGGTGGCCGCCTACCGCGGCCGCATCGAGCGCGTGGCGCGGGACAGCGCAGTGCCCGCCGACACGCTCGAGGCGATCGTGTTCCTGGAGAGCGCCGGCAGGCCGTCGGCGGCGGCGGATCCGAAGCTCGAGGGGGCGGTCGGCCTGACCCAGATCCTCGCCGAGACCGGGCAGAACCTCCTGGGCATGAGGGTGGACCCGGCCGCGGCCCGGAAGCTGACCCGCCGCATCGACCGCGCCGAGCGCCGCGGCCAGACCGCTCGCGCCGACCGCCTCCGGGCCCGCCGGCGAAAGGTCGACCAGCGCTTCGACCCGGACGCCTCGCTGCGTGCCACGGCCCGCTACCTGAACCTGGCCAAGGTCCAGCTGGGTGGGCGCGAGGACTACGCGGTTGCCGGTTACCACATGGGCATCGGCAACCTGCAGTCGGTGCTGCGCGACTACGGGCAGGATCCGGGCAGCTACACGGCGCTGTACTTCGGGACCACGCCCGCGAGCAAGCCGGCCGCCTACCGCCGCCTGGCCGCGCTGGGCGACGACTCCTCCACCTACCTCTGGCGGATCAAGGCGTCGGAGCGGATCATGCGCGGCTACCGCCAGGATCGCGGGTCGCTGGAGCGCGAGGACGAGCTGCAGCTGGCCAAGAACTCGTCCGAGGAGCTGCTGCACCCCGAGGACGACACGGAGTCGTTCGCCGGCCCGGACGACCTCGAGGCTGCCTACCGCGACGGCAAGGTGCGCTCGTTTCCCAACGCGCCCGCCCGCCTGGGGCTGCGCCGCGACCCGCAGATGGGCGAGCTGGCGAAGCGGCTCGAGCAGCCGCGGCGGCTGTACCGCGGGCTGCGCCCCGAGGCCTACGCGCTGGCGGCGTACATGGCGCGCTTGACCCGGGAGGCCGGCGGCGGGCGCTCACCGCTGACGGTCACCAGCACGGTGCGCGACCGCGAGTATCAGCGCGTCCTCGTGGGCCGCAACAGCGAGGCCACGGAGAACTACTCGCTGCACACCACCGGCTACGCGTTCGACGTGCTGCGCCGCTACAGCGGCGGCCGCCAGGCGCAGGCATTCCAGTCCACGCTGACCCGCCTCCAGGCGCTGAACCTGGTCGCCTGGGTCCGCGAGCCGGCGGCGATCCACATCACCGCATCCGGTGACGCGGACCGCCTGGTGCGGCTGCTCCAGGACTGAGCGTCGTCGAGATGATGCTCCTAAGCACGTTGGCGGCGGCGCCGGCGCAACGGCTGCTGGAGTAGGGCGAGACAGTGACGGATTCGTTCTCGCCGTGACCGTTCCGTTACACGCCGGGACCGGCGGAGGATTGCGTTCGTAGTTCCGCCCGCTGAGCGGGCAGAACTACGAACACAGCACTCGGGGGCCGACCTTGGGCTCGATCGGCATCTGGGGTACGGCACGCCGTACCCCAGATGCGGTACCCAGCAGCCGTTTTCCGAGCGCGCGCCGCAGCCGCCACGACCCGGGCCAGGGTCCCTCAGGTGATCATGCCGCCGAACTGGCCGCCGGTGATGTTCAGCACCTGGCCGTGCACGTAGTTCGACCACGGCGAGCACAGGAAGAAGATGCCACCGGCGGCCTCCTCCGGGGTGCCCGGGCGGCCCAGCGGGATGATCATCGAGGCCATCGCCCGCATCTGCTCGGGGATGCCCAGCTGCACCTTCTCGCCGCCGATCTCCATCGTGTTGTCCGACTCCTTGGCCTGGGTCAGGCGGGTGTCGATGAAGCCGAAGGCCACGGCGTTCACGTTGATCTTGAACTGGCCCCACTCCTTGGCCATCGTCTTCGTCAGGCCCACGACGCCCGACTTGCCGGAGCTGTAGTTGGCCTGGCCGGCGTTGCCGAACGTGCCCGAGATGGACGACACGTTCACGATCTTGCGGAAGACTTCTGTGCCCTCCTCCTTCTCCTTCTTGGCCGGCTCACGCAGGTGCGGGGCGGCGGCGCGCAAGACGCGGAAGGGCACGATGTTGTGGATGTCCAGCATGCGCTGGAACTGGTCGTCGGACATCTTGTGCAGCGGCGCGTCGATGGTGTAGCCCGCGTTGTTCACGATGATGTCGATCTTGCCGAAGGCGTCGATCGCGGTCTGGACCATCTTGTCCGGGGTGTCGCCCTGGGTGAGGTCGCCGCTGAACACGGCGGTCTCGCCCTCGATCTCGGCGGCGGCCTGCTCGGCCACGTCACCGTCCAGGTCGTTGATGAGCACCTGCGCGCCCTGATCGGCCAGCAGCTCGGCAGTGGCGCGGCCGATGCCGCGTGCCGAACCGGTGACGATGGCGGACTTGCCGTCCAGTACTCCCACGTTCATCTCTCCTCGGTCGAAGGTCGGGCGGGAGACTATTGGGCACCGGACGCAGCCGGGCTAGAGTCGGGCCGTGGCGAAGGAGCGCACTGGGCCGGAGATCCTGGCGGACGTGGTGCGGCGGGTCGATCCCGCTCACGTGGCCGAGCGCATGGTGGCCGTGTTCCGGTCCGAGATCACGGGCTACCGACGCCTGCCCGAGCCCGTCGTCGTGAACCAGATCCTGGCCATCTGCCGCGACAACGTGGAGCTGTTCTTCGGCTCGATCACCGACGGCCGCGCCCCCACCGAGGCCGACCTGGCGCGCTTTCGCGAGTCCGCCCGCGACCGCGCCGGCGAGGGCATGCCGCTGGAGGACCTGCTGCACGCCTACCGGCTGGGTGGGCGCATGGGCTGGCAGGCGCTGGTGGACGCCGCCGACGACTCCGAGCGCCCCTATCTGCTGGAGGGAGCGGAGCGGCTGATGGACTACATCGACCGCGTGTCGTCGGTGGTGGCGCAGGCGTATCTGGACGAGCGCCAGCACCTGGTGACCGAGGAGGAACGGCGCCTGCGCGACCTGTTCCACGCGCTCCAGCGCGGCGGCCCGCTCGACGCTGACCTGAGCGACCTTGCCGACCGGATCGGCTTCCCGCTGGGCGACACCTACCGCCCGTTCGCCTACACCTCTCCCACCGCTGCCGCCTACGACCACGCCCAGCTGGCGGCGGACTTCCGCAGCCGCGGGGTGCTGGCCCTGACCGAGGGTGATCGCGTGACCGGCCTGGCCCCGCCGGGCAGCGACGAGCCCGCGGACGGGGCGGACGGCATCGTGGCCGTGGGGGAGCCCACGGCCCGGGGCCAGCTGCGCGACGCGCTCGAAGAGCTGCGCCTGCTCGTGGACCTGGGGCGCGTTCTGGGCGCCTCGGGTCGGCTGGAGCCGGAGTCGTTCGTGACCGAGCTGCTGGTGGCGCGGTCGCCGCGCCTGGGCGCACTGGTGCGCGCGCGTGCACTCGGTCCGCTGGAGGAGTACGCCGAGAAGCGCGGCTCGGACCTGATCGACACGCTGGAGACGTTCGTGGCCTGCCGCCTGGACCGGCGGGCAGCCGCCGAGCAGTTGCACGTGCATCCCAACACGCTGGACTACCGGCTGCGGCGGGCGGCCGAGCTGACCGGCCTGGACCTGGGCAAGCCCGACGACCTGGTGCTGACCGTGCTGGCGCTCAAGCAGCGGGCGCTGGCCGCCAGGGCCTGACGGCCCACCCCCACGGCGCCGACTACAGCCCCAGCTGCTTGCCCAGGATCTCCTTCATCACCTCGTCGGTGCCGCCGCCGATCGGGCCCAGGCGCAGGTCGCGTGCCACCCGCTCGATCTCGTACTCGACCATGTAGCCGGCGCCGCCGTGGATCTGGAGGGCGTCGTCGGCCACCTCGAACGCGGCTCGCTGGGTGGCCAGCTTGGCCATCGTGACCTCCTTGATCGCGTCCTGGCCGTCGTGGAACAGGCGCAATGCGTGGTACGTCATCGAGCGGCCGGTCTCCAGCTTCAGCGCCATCTCGGCCAGCTTGTGGCGGATCGCCTGGAAGTGGCCGATCTGACGTCCGAACGCGTTGCGCTCCAGCGCGTAGGCCACGGTCGCGTCGATCACCCGCTCCATCGAGCCCACCGCGCCCAGGGCCATCAGCAGCCGCTCCCACTGGAAGTTGGCCATGATCAGGTAGAAGCCCTTGTTCTCCTGGCCGAGCAGGTTCTCGTCGGGCACGAACACGTCGGCGAAGGCCAGTTCGGCGGTGTCCGAGGCGCGCCAGCCCATCTTGTCCAGCTTCTTCGACACGCTGAAGCCGTCCATGTCGCTCTCCAGCAGCAGGAACGAAAGACCGGAGTGGCCGCCCTCGGCGGTCGTCTTCACGGCGGTGACCACGTAGTCCGCGCGCACGCCGTTGGTGATGAACGTCTTCGAGCCGTTGACCACGTAGCCGCCGTCCACCTTCTCCGCACGGGTCTTGATGCCGGCCACGTCGGAGCCGGCGTCGGGCTCGGTGATGCCCAGTGCGGCGATCTTCTCCCCCTTGATCGCGGGTACCAGGAAGCGCTGCTTCTGCTCCTCGCTGCCGAACTTGAACACCGGTGGCGTGGCGATCCCGATGTGCGCGCCGATCCCGGCGGCCACGCCGCCCGAGCCGCATCCGGCCAGCTCCTCGGTGAACACGGCGTCGTGCAGGTGGTCGCCGCCCTCGCCGCCGTACGCCTCCGGGTACTTCAGGCCCAGGAAGCCGTTGGCGGCCAGCTTGCCGAACACCTCGTTGGGGAACCACTCCGCGTCCTCCCACTCGCCGGCGTGGGGGCGCAGCTCGTTGGCCACGAAGCGGCGGATCGACTCGCGCAGCTCGCCGTGCTCGGCGGTGAACGGCGGTATCGGCCGCGTCGGCGCCGCAGCGGGGACGCCCTTGGTGAACTCACGCGCGCTCATCGAACGCGAATCATCTCAGCCCGCCTTGCGCACGCGAACCTGGTAGAGCCCGGTGAAGCCGGTCTCGAAGCCGTTGCGCGCGGCGCGCAGGTACAGCCGCCAGACCCGCACCCGCTCGGGACCGCCCAGGCGCTCGGCCTCTTCGAGATTCGAGTCGAAGCGCTCGGCCCAGTGCCTCAGGGTCTCTGCGTAGTCCAACCGGAAGTCCTCGGCGTGCTGCAGCGGCATGCCCGCACGCTCGAAGGAGTCGATGATGCGCGACACGTGGATCGGGTCGGCGTCGGGGAACACGTAGCGCTCGGAGAAGTCGCCGGCGTCGGGGTCGCTGTGGCGTAGCCGGGCGATGCCGTGGTTGAGCACCTGGCCGCCGGGGCCGACCAGCGAGGCCAGCTTGCGCGTGTACTCGTCGATGCGCTCCTCGCCCACGTGCTCGACCATTCCGATGCTGGCCACGGCATCGAACGTCTCACCGGTCAGGTCGCGATAGTCCTGCACGCGGAAGTCCACCTTGTCGCCCATGCCCGCGTGCGCGGCCTTCTCGGTGGCGCCGTCAGCCTGGTTCTGGGACACGGTGATGCCGGTGACGTGCGCGCCGTAGTTCTGGGCGGCGTGGATGGCGAACGCGCCCCAGCCGCTGCCGATGTCCACGACCCGCATGCCCGGCTCGAGCCCCAGCTTCGTGCAGACCAGGTCGAGCTTGGCCACCTGCGCCTCCTCCAGCGTGGTGGCCCCGCGCGAGAAGATCGCGCAGCTGTAGGTCATCGACTCGCCCAGGAACAGGCGGAAGTAGTCGTTGGACACGTCGTAGTGGTGGCGCACGGCGCGCTGGTCGCGGATGCGGGTGTGGCGTCGGCCGTTGGGCTTGAACTCCGCCGCCGGCGGCCGCGGTGGCAGCGTCAGTCCCGCGGCGCGCACCGCGCCGGCCATCAGCTTGAGCTTGTCGGCGGTCTCGATCGGGGGCGGCGACCAGTCGCGAAGCATCGCGGTGACCGCGTCGATGTCGTCCACACCGAGATCACCGGTCACGTAGGCGCGGCCCAGGCCCAGCTGGCCCGGCGCCACCAGCGCCTGCAGCACCGCCTTGGGCGAGCGGACGCTGAACGTGGGGCCGGCACCGTTCTCGGTGGCCGGCAGCAAGGAGCCGTCCCAGAACTCGACCCGGAAGGGACGCGAGGGCACGACCCGTTCGATCTCCTCTCGCAGCGGGGCCGTGTTGGAGAGCGCCATGTCTCGGACGCTACTCCTACCCCCGTACGGTGGCCGCCCTTGGCGGTACGAGCCGGTTTCCAATTCCTGGGTTACATTGGCCCGACCGGTCGGCTGAGCTAGGGAAGAGGGACCCAGATGCTCGTCATTGGATTGAGTGGGATCGATGGGACCGTGCCGTTCAAACGGCGGCGCTGGCCCGGCCTCGAGGAGCGCGAGTACAGGATCTCGCAGGGCTTCGACTCGGCTGCGGCGCTCGTGGCCGACGGCGAGTGCGTGGCCGCCGTGGCCGAGGAGCGGATCAGCCGGCGCAAGCACACCGGCGAGTTCCCGGTCGGCGCGATCCAGTCGTGTCTCGAATCGGCGGGGGTCGACGTGGCAGACCTGGATGCGGTCGTGCACGGCTTCGACTACGGGCCCTACTGGCCGGCGTATGCGCTCGATCCCGTGTCCAAGGAGATGTATCGCGAGGTGTTCTCCCGGAAGGTGTTCGCCGACCGCGTCCGCTCGGCGCTGCCGGGGCTCGGGGCGGATCGGATCGGCCACGTCGATCACCACCTGGCCCACGCGGCGTCGGCGTACTACACGTCGGGCTGGGAGGAGTGCCTGGTGGTCGTCATCGACGGGATGTCGGAGTTGCACAGCGCCACCGTCTACCGCGCCTGCGGTGGCGAGCTCGAGCCCGTGCACCGCATCGGCGCGAGCAACTCGCTCGGGCTCCTCTACTCGGTGGTGACCCTGCACCTCGGCTTCGACTTCAACTCCGACGAATACAAGATCATGGGGCTGGCGCCCTATGGCGACCCCGAGCGCTTCAGGGAGTTCTTCGACGAGACCGTGCAGTTCACCGACGACGGTGGCTGGACCGTTCCGGCCCTAGGCCTCAACCGGGATCGCGACGAGGTCCAGGTCCAGAGCGGCGTGCGCCGGCACCTGTCCGAGCGGCTGGTCGCGGCGCGGGAGCCCGACGCCGAGATCCTGGACGATCACCGCGACGTCGCGGCCGGGCTGCAGGCCTGCCTCGACCGGGCGATGCTCCACCTGTGCGGGCATTTCGGACGCCAGCTTGGCATGCGCCGGCTGGCGCTGGCGGGCGGAGTGGCGCTGAATACGACCGCCAACGGCAAGCTGCTCGACGCCGGGCTGTTCGACGAGATCTACGTTCAGCCCGCCGCGGGCGACGATGGCACGGCGCTCGGCGCGGCGCTACAGCGCTCGGCCGAGGGCGGCGTGGTGGTCAACCGTCGCTCGCCGGTCCCCTTCTACGGTCCAACGCACTCGCAGGAGAGCGTCGACGCCGCGTTGGCCGATCTTCCGGAGGGGGTTGAGGCGACCCGGATGCAATCGCTAGAGGCCTGCTGTGAGGAGGCCGCCCGGCTGATCGCCCAGGGCGACGTGCTCTGTTGGTACCGGGGCCGGATGGAGTTCGGGCCACGGGCGCTCGGCCATCGCAGCATCCTGGCCGATCCCGGGCGGCCCGAGATGCGCGACCGGGTCAACGCCATGGTCAAGATGCGCGAGTCGTTCCGGCCGTTCGCGCCCGCGGTGTCGATCGAGGAGGTCGACTACTGGTTCGACGTCGCCCCCGGCACCGAGCTTCCCTACATGATCGTGAACGTCGATGTACGCCCGGAGTACCGGGCTGAGCTGCCGGCGATCACCCACGCGGACGGATCGGCCCGCGTTCAGACGGTGTCGGGCAGCGGCAACCCCGACTTCCACGCGCTCCTGCGCGCGGTAGGTCGGCACACCGGGAAGGAGATGGTGCTCAACACCAGCTTCAACATCAAGGGGCAGGCGATCGTTAACACCCCTCGCGAGGCGCTCGACACCTTCCTGAACACGGGCAGCGACACCCTGTTCCTGGAGAACACGTTGATACGCAAGGTCACGCGCCAGGCCCCACGGCAGCCCATCTCTTCGGACGCAGCCATCTAGGAGCCGAGCTTCGCCACGGCCGCGGCGAACTTCGCCGGGTCGCGCAACGGCTTGCCGTGGCCGAAGCACACCAGCGCCGGCTCCAGTTGCGCCAGCCGCCTGGCTGATGCCCGGTTGAGCTCGGCGTCGGGGCTGAACGAGGTGAACGGCTCGCGCATCGGGCCGCCCAGGCGGAAGGGGTTGTAACCCCACATCACGTCGCCGCACAGCAGGACGCGATCGGACTCGCGCCAGTAGGACACGTGCCCCGGCGAGTGCCCGGGCGTGTCCAGCACGGTGAAGCCGGCCACCTCGTCGCCTTCGCCCAGAGCGCGGTCCACGCGGTGGGCCTTCGCCGCGGGCACCAACCGGCCGCCTCTGGCCACCATCTTGCCGGCCTCGACGGCGGCCATGTCGTCGGCGCCGCACCACAGCGGCAGGCCCAGCTCCTGGCACACCGCGTGGCTGGCCCCGTAGTGGTCGAAGTGGGCGTGCGTGAGCGCATGGGCAGCCACCTCGCGGCCCTTCAGGTCACGCACGATCCGCCTCGCGTCCCAGGGCGCGCCGGCGTCGATCAGCACGTCCTCGACGAGGTACTTGTTCACGTTGTCGGCTGGGAAGCCCGAGAGCTGCCAGACGCCGTCCGCGAGCTGTTTCATGCATCGACCCTAGACGCCCGCGCGTGCCTGTGTAATACTGAACCATATGGTTCAGTATCCCTCCATCGACCGCACCTTCGCGGCCCTCGCGGATCCCACGCGCAGGGCAGTGATCGAGCGGCTGGGGCAGGGCGGAGCAACGATCACCGAGCTGGCCGAGCCCACGGGCATCTCGCTCACGGGCATGAAGAAGCACGTGCGCGTGCTCGAGAACGCCGGCCTGGTGGTCACCACGAAGGTCGGGCGGGCGCGCACCTGCGAACTCGCCGAACGTCAGCTCGACGAGGTCGAGACCTGGATGGCCACATACCGGCAGATGCTGGACGGCCGTCTCGACCGCCTCGGGGAACTGCTGGATACGACGAAGGAGCACGACGATGGTTGAGCAGCAGACACGCAAGGCCACGGTCACCACCCCGAGCGAGCGCGAGATCCGGATTGAGCGCGAGTTCGACGCCCCCCGCGAGCGCGTGTTCGCGGTCTACACCGACCCGGAGCTGATCCCGCAGTGGTGGGGCCCGCGCCAGTACACCACCGAGGTCGACTACATGGAGCCGCGCACCGGTGGGCGCTGGCGCTTCGTGCACCGCGGCCCGGACGGGTCCGAGATCGGCTTCCAGGGCGCCTACCGCGAGGTCACGGCTCCCGAGCGGATCGTGCAGACGTTCGAGTGGGAGGGCATGGCCGGCCACGTGTCGGTCGAGACCGCCACGTTCGAGGACATCGGCGATGGCCGCACCAAGGTCACCACGGTCTCGGTCTTCCACACCATGGAGGAGCGCGACGGCATGCTCGGCTCGGGCATGGAGTGGGGCATGAACGAGACCTACGAGCGGCTGGACGAGCTGCTGGCCACGACGGCCTGATCCGCCCGCCCGGCTAGCCGGACCGGCCCCTGGCGCGCAACGCGCTTGGCGCCGGCCGGCAGCTCGCGCCGCTCCATGTCGCGCTCGTAGGTGAAGAACTCGATCTGCTGGGTGTGGCGCGCGCTGGCGTTGTAATGACCGGTGTAGAGCTTCTGCTCACGGACGATCGTGTGCTGCATCTCCGCGGGCGCCGGCGGGCGGTAGCGCCCGCTCAGGTACCGGGCCACCAGCCGCGCCTGCCACTCCACGAACGGGAACAGGGTGGGCAGCGCCTGGGCGAAGCCCACGAATGCCAGGTCGTCGATACCCGGCTTGAACACGCGCTTGTACAGCGGCAGCTGGTTGCCGGGAGCGCTCAGGAAAGACTCGTCGAAGAACGGGAAGGTGATGTTGTAGCCCGTGGCGTAGACGATCGCGTCGAAGTCCTCGGTGCTGCCGTCGGTGAAGTGCACCGTCGCGCCGTCCAGCCGTGAGACGTTGGGCTTGGCCCGAGCGTCGCCGGAGCCCAGCCGCAGCAGCAGCTCGCTGGACACGGTCGGGTGGGCCTCCAGGAAGTGGTGGTTGGGGGTCGGCAGCCCGTAGTCCTCCATCCGGCCCGAGAGCAACCGCGGCAGTCCGCGTACCAGCCGCCGCTGCCAGCTCAGCGGGACGTAGGGCAGCGTCTTGCCGACCCGGTCGCTGGGCCGCCCGAAGGCGTACTTGGGCACCACCCAGGCACCTGAGCGGGTGGACAGCACCACGTCGTTGCCGAGCGTCTTCTGTGACAGCTCGCTGGTGATGTCGGCGGCGCTGTTGCCGATGCCCACCACCAGGATCCGCTTGTCGCGCAGCTGCAGCGGCTCGGTGGGCGAGATGTAGGCGTGCGAGTGGATCGACTCGCCGCTGAACTCGCCCGGGAAGTCCGGCAGTCGCGGGTCCCAGTGGTGGCCGTTGCCCACCACGAGAGCGTCGAAGTGGCGGGTCTCGCCGTCTGAGGTCTGGACCTCCCAGCCGCCGCCGTCCTGCCTGCGCGCATGGTCCACCCGCGTCTCGAACGCGATCCGGTCCTTCAGCCCGAACGCGTCCGCGTACTGCTCGAGGTACTGCTTGATCTCGCTGTGGTGCGGGAAGTCGGGATACGAGCTATCCATCGGGAAGTCCCGGAACGACACCAGGTCCTTCGAGGTGTCGATGTGCAGCGAGCGGTAGGCGCTGGAGTGGCCGTTGGGGTTCCCGAACGCCCAGTTCCCGCCGATCCGGTCCGAGCTCTCGAAGCACTCGTAGGGGACACCGTGGTCCAGAAGGCTCTTGCCCGCGTTGAGTCCGCTGATGCCGGCGCCGATCACGCAGGTGCGGGGGAGCATGCCCCGGAATCTATCTACGAGCTAGAGCCCGTAAGAGCGGCCGATCACGTCCAGCATGATCTCGTCGGTGCCGGCGCCGATCCGGTTCAGGCGCAGATCGCGCCACACCCGCTCGACGCCGTACTCGCGCATGTAGCCCGCACCGCCGTGGATCTGGATGCACTCGTCGGCAACCTCCACGGCGATCCGCGAGGCGTACAGCTTGGCCATCGAGATTTCGCGCACGGGGTACTCGCCGTTGTTGAACCGCCACGCGGTGGTGTAGGTGAGCTGGCGGGCCGATTCGATCTTGGTGGCCATCTCGGCGAACTTGTGCCGGATGGCCTGGAACTTGCCGATCTGGCGGCCGAACGCGTTGCGCTCCAGCGCGTACTGGAGGGTCTTGTCGAAGCAGCGCTGAGCGCCGGCAACGCAGCCCGCGGCGCCGATCAGCCGCTCACCCTGGAGCTCCCACATGATGTGGTAGAAGCCCTTGCCCTCCTTGCCCAGGATCGCCGTCTCGGGCACGCGCACGTCCTGGAACGCCAGCAGCGCGGTGTCGGAGGCGTGCATGCCCAGCTTCTTCAACCGCTCCTCGCGGATCACGCCGTCGGCGTCCATGTCCACCAGGAACAGCGTGAAGCCGTCGTAGCCGGCGTCGGGATCGGTCTTGGTCACCAGCACGATGTAGTCGGAGCGGTGGCCGTTGGTGATGTAGGTCTTGGAGCCGTTGATCACGAAGTCGTCGCCGTCGCGCACGGCGCGCGTCTTGATGCCCGACACGTCGGAGCCCGCGTCGGGCTCGGTGATACCCAGCGACGAGATCTTGGTGCCCTTGATCGATGGCACCAGGTACTCCTGCTTCTGCTCCTCGGTGCCGAACAGGAACACCGGCGGGGTGGCCATGTCGGTGTGCACGGCGATGCCCATCGCCAGGCCGCCGGAGTTCGACCGCGTGATCTCCTCGGCCAGCACCAGGTTGCAGTAGTAGTCGCCGCCCTGGCCGCCGTACTCCTCGGGGTAGGACAACCCCAGGAAGCCCAGCTCGCCCATCCGCTCGAACACCCAGTCGTCGAAGGTCTCCTCCTCCCAGCGCTCGGCATGGGGGGCCAGCTCCTTCTCCACGAACGAGCCGATCGACTCGCGCAGCGCGTCGTGCTCCTCGTTGAAGATGAAGTGCTTCTTGGCGGTCCCGAACTCGGGCTTGATCACCTTGTCGGCGGTGGCCATGCGGCGGCGTCCTCTCCTCGTGGCGGCGGTGGCCGCACCGTAGCGCAAAGTAGGCAGTGGCGCTTGCTACTTCTTGCCTGCGATGAGCAGTGCCGAGGTGGCAGCGACTCCAGCGGCCATCGCGGCGATGGCCACCACCGAGCCGAGCGAGAGCAGGCTCAGCCCCGCAACGCCGTGCCCGATGTTGCACGCCTTGGCCGCGGTGGCGCCTGCGCCCATCAACGCGCCCCCGGCCAGCGCACCGAGCGCGCGCCCGGCGCCGGGAAGGCGCGGCCGGCGGTGGACCACCGCGGCGCTGCCCACCACCACTCCCCCGCCCAGGAACAGCTGGAACGGCAGCTGGCCGCCGTCGGCGATGGCATCGCGCGTGGCCTGCGCTCCACCCGCGAAGCCCAGGCCGTAGCCGTAACCGGCCACGTCGGCTGCCACCCATGCCAGCGCGGCGACGGCGCCCAGCGCCAGCCCCCAGCCGACGCCGGCGCGACCCCGGGCCAGCACGAGCGCCAGGACAGCACCGCCGGCCAGGGGGGCGAGCAGCTCGTAAGGTAGGCCCGTCAGCTGCGCGAGCGAGCTGTCGGCGGGTTGCCAGACCGCATCGAGATCGCGGAGCGCGCTGTCGCCGTACGCGCGGATCAGCAGTTCGCCGGCCGCGAACCCCACGATCGCGATCGTCGTCGCCACCGACCCGGCGCCGCTCTTCCACAACACGCCCATGATGCAGCCGCCGGCCAGCGCCATGCCGATGCCGAACACGGTGCCGCCCACCAACTGGGAGACCGGCACGAGTCCCGGCTGACCCGCCTCGACGGCCCGGTCCAGCGCGCCCACGCCGGCCGCGAGCAGCAGCGGCAGCACCAGCAGCTGGGCGCCGAGCGCGACCGCGAAGATGCGCAGCACGCGCGGGTCGCGATCGAACACCGCTCGCCGGACGCCGCGGTTGAAGCAGATCCCGCCCTTGGCGGCGACGCCGCCCAGCAGTAGGCCCACCACCGACGCGGCCACCGCCGTGGTCATGTGATCAAGCCCCTCGCTTTCAGCTCGGCCAACGCCTCGTCGCCGCCCTCGACCGGGCTCTGGCGCGCCACCCACTCGGCCAGCGCGGGGATGCCATCGTCCAGCGATACCCCGGCCGAAAAACCCAGCAGCTCGGTCGCCAGCGCGGTGTCGGCGAAGCAGTGGCGGATGTCGCCGGCACGGAAGCGGCCGGTCAGCTCCGGCGCCAGGTCCGAGCCCAGTGCCGCCCCGATTCGTTCGGCCAGCTCCGCGACGCGGACCCGGCGCCCGGTGGCCACGTTGAACACGCAGCCCGCGGCGGTGGCCGAGCGCATGGCCGCCGCCGTGGCGGCCACAACGTCGGACACGTGCACCAGGTCGCGGATCTGGTCGCCGTCCTCGAACACCAGCGGGCGCTTACCCGACAACACCCGGGCGGCGAAGATGGCGGCCACGCCCGTGTAGGGGTTGCCCAGCGCCTGGCGCGGGCCGTAGACGTTGAGGTAGCGAAGCGCCACCGTCTCGATGCCGTACGCGCGGCCGAGCACCAGCACCAGCTCCTCCTGGTCACGCTTGGAGATGCCGTACACGCTGGACGGGCGCAGCGGGTGGCCCTCGGCCGTGGCCACCGGCACGATCTCACGGCCGCAGGCGGCGCACACGGGCTCCCACTCCTGCCGGGCCAGGCGCTCATCGGGGCGGACCGGCACGGCGCCATCGCCGTGCTCGGGGCAGTTGTAGGCGCCGTCGCCGTAGACCACCATCGACGACGCCGCCACGAGCCGCCTGATCGAGTGACGGCGCTCGATCACCGCCTCCATCAGCGTCGCCGTGCCTACGCAGTTCACCTCGATCGCCTTGCGCACGTTGATCGTCGACTCGCCGTTGCCCACCACGCCGCCCAGGTGGAACACACGGTCGACGCCGTCCAGCGCGCGGTCCACGGCACCGCGGTCGCGGAGGTCGCCCACCTGCACCTCGGCGACGGCGTTCATGTGGCCGGGCAGCTCGCCGCCAGGGTGGGCCAGCGGGTCGAGGTTGTCCAGCACCCGCACGCGCTCGCCGGCCGCCACGAGCAAGTCCACCAGGTGGGACCCGATGAACCCCGCGCCGCCTGTGACCAAGACCATGCTCACCAGACCGTGTAGAACAGCAGCTCGGTTGCCAGAGCCTGCCCGGCCAGTGCACCGATCACGGCGCCCAGGCGCCGGGACGGCATCGCCGTGGCGGCCGCGATGCACAGCGCCGGGACCAGGAACAGGTAGATGCGCTCCGTCTCGGACTTCGTGAACCCGAGCACCGCGGAGATGGCCAGCACGGCGAACAGGGCCACCGCCACGTCGCCGCCGGCGCCCAGTGCGCGCAGCGCGAACCACGCGATCGGCAGCCCTGCCGCGATCAGGAACGCCACCGGCGAGCCGAACAGCCAGAACGCGTAGGGCCGGCCCGACGCCACGCCTTCGCGGTACACGCTCTCGGCCGCGCGCACGGCTCCGATCGGGTCGAACCCCGATACCCAGTAAAGCGCGCCGTAGAAGGCCAGTAGTCCCACCGCGCACGCCGCGGCGAGCTTGATCGCGTCGCCCACGCCATCGCGGCGCCAGACCAGGAAAGCAGCCAGCGCGCCGATGCCCAGGTTGGCCCAGGAGAAGAACGAGGCCAGCGCCAGCGCCGCCGGGCCGGCGGTACGCGCCGACCGCCGCGCCGGCGACGAGCGCCAGCAATGCGACCACGGCCAGCGTGGCGAACAGCGCGTCCGCCGAGGTGGCGCCGCCCAGCACGGCCGAGGGCGCGAACGCGTACAGCAGGGTGGCCACGCGCGCCGCGGGCTCGTCCACCAGCCGCCTGGCCAGGGCGTAGGTCAGCGGGATGCTCAGCGCGCCGACGCTGATCGTCAGCGCCGCCATGCCCTCGGCGGTGTCGATGCCGAGCAGGTGCATCGTGACCAGCAGCCCGGGCGGGTGGCCCACGGCGTTCACCGTCAGCGAGGTGCCGATCTGCGAGAACGTGTCCAGGAAGAAGCGCAGCCCCAGGTCGAACGCCCCCAGCGCCGGCAGGTACTCGTTCGAGGACTCAGGCTTTGGGATCTCGAATACCGACCACAGCGCGCTGGGCCCATTGCGGCCCATGCCAAGGCCCAGCCGCAGCGCCAGCCCCAGCACCAACGTCGCCGCCGCGAACCGCCACGACGACAGCGACGGCGCGACCAGGCGCGGCGCCAGCACCACGGCTGCGATCAACCCCGCAACCAGCAGCGGCGTCGTGGCGATCACCCGCGGGCTCCACTCGTACAGCAGCGGCGGTAGCGGTGTGCCGAGCTCGTGCCCGGCGGCGGTTGCGATCAGCCCGTATGCCACGGTCGCGGTGCACACGGCGGCGCCGAGCGCGGGCTGTGCGCTGCTGCATCGGCCCAGGGTATGGCCGACCGCGCCAGAACGAGGCCGACGTTCGGCTTTTGTAAGGGACGCGACGTAGGGTCCGGTCGGTGGCGCTCGTCGACGTGATCCTGCCGGTGCTCGACGAGGCCGAGGCGCTGCCCTGGGTGCTGGGTCGGATGCCGGTCGGCTACCGGCCGATCGTGATCGACAACGGCTCCAGCGACGGCTCCGCCGAGCTGGCCGCGACGCTGGGCGCGACGGTGGTCGCAGAGCCCGCGCGCGGCTTCGGGGCCGCCTGCTTTGCCGGGCTGACAGCCGCCCGCGCCGACACGGTCGCGTTCATGGACTGCGACGGCTCGCTGGACCCTCAGGAGCTGCCGTCGGTGGCCGCGCCCGTGGTCGACCACCGGGTGGACCTGTCGCTGGGTTCCCGACGCCCCGAGCCGGGCGCGTGGCCCGCCCACGCCCGCCTGGCCAACCGTGTGCTGGCGCTCGAGCTGCGGCGCCGGTCGGGCGTGCGCCTGAACGACCTCGGACCGATGCGCGTGGGGCGCCGACAAGCGCTGCTCGACCTGGACATCCGCGACCGCCGCTTCGGCTGGCCGTTGGAGATGGTGTTGCTGGGCGCGGCCGCCGGCTGGCGGATCGAGGAGGTGGAGGTGGCCTACCGCGCCCGTGCGGGCCGGTCGAAGGTCACCGGCACGGTGCGCGGCACCGCCCGCGCGGTGCGCGACATGGCGGTGGCGCTGCGATGAGCCGCGGCACCTTGATGGTGATCGCCAAGGAGCCGCTGCCGGGGGCCGTGAAGACCCGGCTGTGCCCGCCGTGCACGCCCATCGAGGCGGCGCGGCTTGCCGAAGCCGCCCTGATCGACACCCTCGCGGCCATGGCCGGAGCGCACACACCACGCCGGCTCGTGGTGTTGGAGGGCGCGGCGGGGGCCTGGCTTCAGCCCGGCTTCGACGTCACGCGCCAGCGCGGCGTGGGGCTGAGCCAGCGTCTGGAGGCTGCGTTCGAGGACTGCGCCGGTGCCGGGTTCGTCGTGGCCATGGACACGCCCCAGGTGTCATCGGCGCTGCTGAACGATGCGCTCGACCGGCTGGGGGACCCCGGCGTGGACGCCGTTATCGGACCCACGCCCGATGGCGGCTACTGGGGCATCGGCTTCGCCGCCGCGCGCCCCGGGGCGTTCTTCGGCGTGCCGATGTCCACGGGCGCCACGCTGGCGCGCCAGCTCGAACGGCTGGATCGGCTCGGGCTGCGCACGGCGATCCTGGATCAGTTGGTGGATGTGGACGACATCGACGACGCCCGGGTGGTGGCGCAAGCTGCGCCGCACACCCGCTTCGCCGCCTCGCTTGTGGCGTCAGGTCACTCGGCCGATGGCCAGCAGGCCATGCCCGAAGCCGCCGCCTGAGCCGCGCTCGAGCGCCCAGACGGCGTGCGCCAGGTCGGCGGTCGTGCCCCTGTGGCCGGCGACCACGGCACGGCGGCGAGCGGCCAGGCGCTGATGCACGGCGGCGGCCGGGCCGGCCGGCAGCGGCGGCAGCGCAGCGGTGAGCGCGCGGGAACTCGAGCTCCCGTCGAGCAGATCGACGAGCGCGTTGCGCAGCGGCGGCAGCCCGGGCCAGTAGCGGCCCTCGTCCAGCTTGGGGCCCGCCTGTAGCGAGCGGTCCTGGACGCGGATGGGCGTGATGCCAGCCGCGGACGAGCAGGCCGCGCATCTCGTCCGCACCCCACGGGTGGACGTGGACGTCGCGGTCCAGTCCGTACGCGAGCATGCGCTTATGGCCTGGGGCGGTGTTCCACAGCCGCGGCCATTCCAGCGACAGCACGCCCAGTGCCTCGATGGCCACCATCGCCCCGGGACGGGCGTGGCGCGCGATATCGCCCAGCAGGCGCCGCAGCTGCGCCGGGGACAGGTGTGAGGCCAGCCCGAACGCGCCCACGTACAGGTCGAAGGGCGCGCGACCCACCGGCCCGAGTCCGTCGCGCAGGTCGTGCAGCACGTGCTCGCCCGGAAGCGGGAACCCAGGAGAGCGGAAGTCCACGCCCACGTAGCCGCCGGGGCCTGGTGGGGCCACAAACGGTCCCAGCCCCGCGCCGCAGCCCAGGTCCAGCACCCGGGCGTCTCGGCGCCGGGGGACCAGGTCGGCGATCGTCCGCCCGAGCCACCGGGTCTCGAGCTGCTCGCGCACGCTGTCGTTATGGGGCGCGAGGTACGCGCCCGGCAGGTGTCCCGCTTCCATCGCAAGGCAACCTACGTCCACGGACGCGCTTCGCGAACGGCTCGGGCCCCACCGTAAGGAAGCCGAAAGCTCGTGCGTGTCGAATACCAGGGGATGTCAGCCCGCGGCCACGCCTGCCTGATCGCCGCTCCGGCCCTCGCGGCCGCGGCACTGGCCGGCTGCGGCGGCGGTTCGCGGTCCGACCTGGCGCCCGCTGCGGAGCCTGCCAAGTCGCCGCCGGCGGCCAGCCGGCCCGCCGGACGCGTGACTGCGATCGGCCACAAGCCCGAGGGCATGGTGGCCGACGCGCGCACGCGGCTGCTGGCCGTGGGCCTAACCAACCCCGACCGGTTGGTGTTGGTGAACATGGATTCCGGCCGCGTGGTGCGCCGGATTCGCCTGCCCGAGGCGCCACGCCACCTGTCGCTGGCCCGCCCGGGGGGCCCGGTGCTGGTGCCGGCCGAGAAGGCGGGCGAGCTGGTCGAGGTCTCGCTGCCCAGCGGGCGCCTGCGCGCGATCCGGGTGGGCCGCCAGCCCCACGACGCCGCCGCCGCCGGTGGCCGGGTGTTCGTGGGCAACGAGGGCGGCGACACGCTCTCGGTCATCGACGGCAGCCGCGAGGTGCGGCGCCTGCCGGCGCCGGTGCAGCCGGGTGGCGTTGCGGTGTCAAGCGACGGCCGCCAGGTGGCCGTTGTCGGGGTCAGCGAGCGCGCGCTGGAGCTGCGCGGCACCCGCGATCTGAAATCGCGTGGCCAGATCGACGTGGGCGTGGGGCCCACCCACATCGTCGCCCGCGGCCGGCGGTTCTTCGTGGTCGACACCCGCGGCGGCGGCCTGCTCGAGGTGCGCACCGACAAGCACGACCTGCGCATCCACCGCCGCACCAACCTCCCCGGCGGGCCGTACGGCATCACCTTCGACCGTCCGCGCAAGCGCTTCTGGGTCACCCTGACCAAGACCAACCAGGTGGTGCAGCTGACCGACCGCCGCCGCCTGCGCGCCTTTCCCACCGTGCGCCAGCCCAACTCCGTGGCGGTCGACCCGAGCACCGGCCGCGTGTTCGTGGCTAGCCGCGCCGAGGGCACGCTCCAGTCCATTCTGCCGCCGGTGCTGGACGACGGCCGCCGGTAACAGGTCCCTTACGCACTCGCCCGAGGCCTTTACCTCGCGCTTCCCGCCCTCCATGGTCTGATCCGATGAGCCAGCCGGCCCGCCGACCACCCCAGCCGCCGATCCCCGAGGTCGGGCCGTTCAAGCGTTCGTTCTGGAAGAGCCCGCTGCGTGGCCCATGGCTAGCCAGCTTTCTGAGCGCCGCGCTGTTGCCGCTGATCGTGGTCTGCTTCGCGACCGGGCTGCTGTCCCACGCCGCCTACAACCCGGAGCTGGGTAACAACGGTTTGTTCGACCCCGGGGTGGACATCTACTTCTTCGAGTGGCCGGTACGACCGGCCTGGCTGTACGCGCTGACCCAGGGCCTGCACATCGTGAGCGGCCTGGCCGCCATCCCGATCCTGCTGGCCAAGCTTTGGGCGGTCATCCCGCAGCTGTTCGAGCGGCCCGCGGTGCGGTCGGTCGCGCACGCACTGGAGCGGGCGGGCCTGGCGCTGCTGGTGGGCGGCAGCCTGTTCGTGTTCGCCACGGGCGTGCTGAACATCCAGCTCTGGTACCCGTTCGGCTTCTCGTTCGTGCCCGCGCACTACTACGCGGCGCTGGTGTTCATCGCCGCGCTGGCGTTCCACGTGGTCACCAAGATCACGGTCGCCCGCCGAGCGTTCGCCGAACGCGGGCTGGTGGCACCGCTGCGCGACGGCCTCGAGCACACCCAGCCCGAGCCGCCGCTGGAGGGGCTGGAGACCACCGCGCCGGTGGCGGCAGCCGCCCCCACCATGAGCCGGCGGCTGCTGCTGGGCACGGTCGGAGCGGGGTCGGCGGGCCTGGCCCTGATGGGCATCGGCCAGACGGCGGGCGGACCGCTGCGCAAGCTCGCGTTCCTGGCCCCGCGTGGCCAGGCGGAGGGCGCCGGGCCCAACGAGTTCATGGTGAACAAGAGCTTCAAGTCCGTCGGCATCCCGAAGCAGGCCGTGGGCGACGACTGGACGTTGACGCTGTCGGTGGGTGGCGACGCCCGCGTGCGGCTCAGCCGCAGCGAGCTGATGAAGATGACCCAGACCACCGCCTCGCTGCCGATCGCCTGCGTCGAGGGCTGGTCCACCACGCAGCGCTGGACGGGCGTGCGCATCTCGGAGCTGGCGCGGATGGCCGGGGCCGGCGACGGCGCAGAGGTCGAGGCCCAATCGCTCCAGAAGTCGGGGACATTCCGGCGGGCGACGCTCAGCGGGAAACAGATGCGCGACCCGCGCACGCTGCTGGCGCTCAAGGTCAACGGACAGGATCTGTCGCTGGACCACGGCTTCCCGGCACGGCTGATCGTGCCCGCGCTGCCGGGCGTACACAACACCAAATGGGTCCGGGAGCTGGCGTTCGCATGAACAGTAGGTTCCGTTTCGAGTACGGCGCCGGCCCGGTGCATCTGATCGCCGCGGTGGTCGGCCTGGGCGTGGCCGTGTGGGCGCTGTTCGCGGTGCTCGGCGTGCTGGGCCGCCCGGAGAACTTCGTCAAGTGGTTCGCGGGCGCGATCGTGCTGCACGACCTGTTGTTCCTGCCGCTGTACTCGGCGCTGGGGGTAGCGGCCGCCGCCGCGCTGCTGCGCGGCCGGCGCACCCGCCTGCGGGTCGCGGCCCTGAACCACCTGCGCATTCCCGCGCTGCTGTCCGGCCTGATGTTGCTGGTGTGGTTCCCGCTGATCCTGAGCAAGGCGCCGGTGACCTTTGAGCGTGCCACCGGCCAGTCCAACGACCTGTACTTCGGCCGCTGGGTGGCGCTCACCGTGGTGCTCTTCGCCGCCTCCGCACTGCTGTTCGCGGTGCGCGCCCCCGGCTTGCGGGACAATCCGGCGTGATGACCGAGGAGCTGGAGTCGCGCGGTTCGGTGCTGGTGGTCGACGACGAGCCCACGATCGCCGAGGTCGTCTCGCGCTACCTCCAGCGCGCCGGGTACGACACGCGGGTGGCGGGCGACGGCCCCGACGCGCTGGCCCAGATCAGTGCCGAGCGACCCGACCTGGTGGTGCTGGACCTGATGCTGCCGGGCATGGACGGGCTCGAGGTCATGCGCCGCATGCATGAGTCCGACCGCGTGTCGGTGATCCTGCTGACCGCCCGCGGCGAGCCCTCGGACCGCGTGATCGGCCTGCGCCTGGGGGCCGACGACTACGTGGTCAAGCCGTTCTCGCCGGCCGAGCTGGTGGCGCGCGTGGATGCGGTCCTACGCCGCGTGGCACCCGAGCCCGAGCTGGAGGACCCGATCGTCTTCGACGACCTGGAACTCGACCCGGTGGCGCGGCGCGTCACGGTCCGCGGCCAGGAGGTGGCGCTGACGGTGCGCGAGTACGACCTGCTGCTGCACTTCGTGCGCCACCCCGGCCAGGTGTTCTCACGCGACCAGCTCATGGACGCCGTGTGGCAGTACTCCTTCTACACCGACACCTCGACGGTGACCGTGCACGTGCGCCGGCTGCGGGCCAAGATCGAGGCCGACCCGTCCGAGCCGCGCTGGCTGCAGACCGTATGGGGCGTCGGCTACAGGTTCCAGCCATGAGCGGCGTGTCCCGCGGGCTGATGCTCGTGGCCGCGGCGGCGGTCGCCGGTGGTCTGGTGTTCGGCCTGGTCTACGGGCCGAAGGACGCGCTGGTCACGGCTGGCCTGATGCTGGCCTTCGGGGCGCCTGCGGTGGTGGGGGCGCATCTGCTGGCGGCCCGGCGGCGATCGCTGGGAGGGCTGTCACGCCAGTTCGCGGCCGGCATCGGCCTGAGCGTGGGGGTGGTGACCCTTGGCGTGGGCGCCATCGCGCTGCTCATGTTCGTCTCCCCCCACGATGCCCTGACCATGATCGTCCTGCTGGTGTTCGCCGGCGGCCTCACCGCCTACGCGGCGTCGGTGCTGGCCGCCGCGGTCATGCGCGACATCGACGCCGTGGGCGCGGGCGTCACGGCGGTGGGCGAGGGGCGGCGCGAACTCAAGATCGTCACGGCCGCCGACGACGAGCTGGCGGGCCTCGCGGCGGCCGCCGAACGCATGGCCACTCGCTTGGCGGCCACCGAGGCCGAGCGCGAGGCGGCCGACTCGGCCCGCCGCGACCTGATCGCCGCGGTGTCGCACGATCTGCGCACGCCGCTCACGTCGTTGCGCCTGCTGGCCGAGGCGATCGAGGACGGGCTGGTCGACCAGGACACAGCTGCGCGCTACCGCCGCCAGATGTCCACCCACATCACGTCGCTGGCCCACCTGGTCGACGACCTGTTCGAACTCTCCCGCCTGGAAGCGGGCGAGATCCGCTGGTCGATGCAGCGGGTGGCGCTGGACGAACTGGTCGAGGAGACCGTCGAAGCCATGCGACCCCAGGCCGAGGACCGCAGCGTCGCTGTCCACGCCGCAGTCAACGGGTCGGTCGGCGCCGCCCATGCTGACCCCGAGCAGGTGCAGCGGGTCCTGTTCAACCTGATCCAGAACGCGATCCGGCACACACCGGCCGACGGCAGCGTGACCGTGGCCGCGGAGTCCAACGGGGTGTCGGTAGAGCTGGAGGTCGCGGACACCGGCGAGGGGCTCGTCCCGCAGGACCGCGAGCGGGCGTTCGAGCCGTTCTACCGCGGCGGCGCGGACTCCGCTCGCTCGGGGGACGGCACCGGCCTGGGCCTGGCCATCTGCCGCGCCATCGTCGAGGCCCATGGCGGGCGGATCTGGTTCGCCGAAAGCGTCACCGGCACGCGCGTGCGTTTCACGCTGCCGCTCGCGGCGTGAGTTGCGTGGATGGGCTCCCGGTAAGACTGCACGCATGAGCGAACGCGAATTCGACGTGGTGGTGGTGGGCGCGGGCCCGGCCGGCGAGGTGGCGGCCGGCCGCCTGGGCGACGCCGGGCTGGACGTTGCCGTGGTGGAGCCCGAGCTGATCGGCGGCGAGTGCTCCTACTGGGCGTGCATGCCGTCGAAGGCGATGCTGCGTCCAGGCGAGCTGTACGACGAGACCGGGCGCGTGCCCGGCGTGGCGGAGGCCGTGACCGCCCCGATCGACCCGGCGGCCGTGCTGGCACGCCGCGATCAGGTGGTGCACGATTTCGACGACTCCGGCCAGGCCGAGTGGCTGGACGACAGGGGTGTGACGCTGGTCCGCGCCCACGGGCGGCTGGACGGTGAGCGCCGCGTCAGCGCGGGCGACGATGTTCTGGTGGCGCGCAAGGCGGTGATCCTGGCCACCGGCAGCGGCGTGAACTACCCGCCGATCGAAGGCCTGGCGGACGCGCGCCCGTGGGGCAACCGCGAGGCCACGGCGGCCAAGGAGGTGCCGGCGCGGCTGGCCGTCCTGGGTGGCGGCGTCGTCGGGGTCGAACTGGCCGGCGCCTGGCGCTCCCTCGGAGCGCAGGTCACCGTGATCGAGGGGTCGGACCGGCCGCTGGAGCACGAGGAGCGGTTCGCCGGCGAGCTGGTCCAGGATGCGTTGCGCATGAAGGGCGTCGACGTGCGTTGCGGCGCCACCGCCACGTCGGTGCACCGCAACGCCAACGACGAGGTGGTGGTAACGGTCGAAGGCGGCCCCGAGGTGGTGGCCGATGAGCTTCTGGTGGCCACAGGGCGTGTGCCCCACACCGACGACCTGGGCGTGGACAGCGTGGGGCTGGAGCCCGGGGAGTACATCGAGGTGGACGACCAGATGCGCGCCACCGGCGTAGATGGCGACTGGCTGTACGCGCTCGGCGACGTGAACGGCCGCGTGCTGCTGACGCACATGGGCAAGTACCAGGCACGCGCCGCCGTGGACGTGATCCTCGGGGGTCACGCCAGCGTCGATCACGACGGCACCGTCTCGCCGCGGGTGATCTTCACCGACCCGCAGGTGGCCGCGGTGGGCCACACCGCCGAAGCGGCCATCGCGGCGGGCATGAACGTGCGCGCGGTGGACCGCGAGATCTCGCTGAACGCCGGCGCCAGCTTCTACGGGCGCAACACGCCCAGCCAGGCCCGGCTGGTGGTGGACGAGGATCGCAAGGTCATCGTGGGCGCCACCTTCGTGGGCTTCGAGACCGCCGACTTCCTGCACGCGGCCACGATCGCGGTCGTCGGCCAGGTGCCCATGGACACGCTGTGGCACGCCATCCCGTCGTTCCCGACGCGGAGCGAAGTCTGGCTCCACCTGTTCGAGGAGTACGGCTACTAGTCTCGATCCATGGACGTTGTAATCGCAGGAGGACACGGGCAGATCGCGTTGCACCTGGAGCGGCTGCTGACCGAGCGCGGCGACAGCGCCCGCGGCCTGATCCGCAACCCCGATCACGCCGCCGACCTGGAGCGCATGGGGGCCGTGCCTGTGGTCTGCGACCTGGAGGCCGAGACCGACCTGCGCCGGTTCGTGGAGGGCGCCGACGCGGTGGTGTTCGCCGCCGGAGCGGGGCCCGGCAGCGGCGCCGAGCGCAAGCGCACGGTTGACCTGGGCGCGGCGGTCAAGCTCATGGACGCCGGCGTGGCGCGCTACGTCATGGTCAGCTCGATGGGCGCGGGTGATCCCGCCTCTGCCCCCGAGTCCATGCGTCCGTACCAGGAGGCCAAGGGTGAGGCCGACGACACCCTTGCGCAGAGCGGCCTGGACTACACCATCGTTCGCCCCGGCCGGCTGACCGATGCCGCGGTCACGGGGCACGTGTCGGCCGCGCCCGACGTGGAGTTCGGGGACATCCCGCGCGCCGACGTGGCGCTCGTCCTGCTGGCGGTGCTGGATACCGGTTCGACGGTGGGCAAGACCTTCAACGTGGTGTCCGGCGACGAGCCGGTGGATCGAGCCATCTCGGCCCTGTGACGGTCACCCTCGACGACCCGCGCGTGCAGACGGTGCTCGCACGCGTACGCGAGATTCCCGTGGGCCGCGTGACCAGCTACGGCGACCTGTTGCCCGGCCACGCTCGCTTCGCCGGGTCGATCCTGAGCCGTCTGGACGAGCCCGGTCTGCCCTGGCACCGGGTCGTGCGCGCCGACGGCAGCCTGGCCGTGGGGGAGCGCCAGCGGGCGCTGCTCGAAGCCGAGGGGGTCCCGTTTCGCGGCAGGCGGGTGGACATGCCGGCCGCCTGGGTGCCGGCCCAGGGGTAGGGTCGGATGCGCAATGGGCGTGTCACTTGTCGGACTGCATTGCCGCACCTCGGATCGCACCGCCGCGGCCGAGCGCGGCGTCACCGAGCTCGAGACGCTGGTGGCCAAGCGCCTGGGCCGCGAGCCGCGTGCGATCGGCTCGTTCTCCGGCGCACGTGAGGGCGGCTGGGAGGACGATCTGCGCGACGGCCGTGGCTGCCTGCTCGAGGCGGGCGGCCAGGTGGAAGACGCGCTGACCGGCGGGAACGTGCCGGTGCTGCTGGCCGCCGAGTGCTCGATCGGCCTGACCACGCTGCCGGCGGTGCACCGCCACCGACCGGACGCGTGCGTGCTGTGGCTGGACGCGCACGGGGACTTCAACACCCCCGACACCAGCCCCAGCGGCTATCTGGGCGGCATGCCCCTGGCCGGTGCGTGCGGGCGTTGGGACGCCGGGCTCGTGCCCGACCAAGCCGACCCGGCCAAGGTCGTACTCGCCGGTGTACGCGAGCTGGACTCGGCGGAACGGGAGGCGCTGGAGGCCGGCTCGGTGACCGTGATCGGGGCCAGCCCGGTCGAGACACTGGTGGCCGTCAGCAACGCGCTCGACCGCGCGCCGGTGTACGTGCACCTGGACCTGGACGTGATCGACCCGGAGCAGATGCCGGCCCGGTTCCCCGCTCCCCAAGGACTGGCGGCCGAGAAGCTGTTCGACGTGTTCGATGCCGTGGCCGAGACGTCCGAGCTGGTGGGACTGGAGGTGACCGGCTTTGAGGCGCCCGCCGACCGCGAGGAACGCCAGGCGCTGGCGGAGACCGTGATGCACGTGCTCGAGCCGCTGCTGGCCGTGGTGCCGGAGGAGGCAGGCATCAGCGGTTGAGATGGTTGAGCCGCCGCCGCCGTGACACACTGCGGCAAGTGACCCTTCCTACTTACCGCTGTCGATGAGTGCCCTCGCGGGCGTCAAGATCCTGGACCTGACCCGGCTGCTGCCGGGCCCGTTCGCCACCATGCTGCTTGCCGACCTGGGCGCCGACGTCCTGAAGGTCGAGGACACCGGCATGGGCGACTACGTGCGCTGGGCGCCGCCATACCACGAGGGGGTCGACGACTCGGCCAAGTCGGCGCTGTTCCTGGCCCTGAACCGGGGCAAGCGATCGATGCGGGTGAACCTGAAGGAGGACGCCGGCCGTGAGGTGCTGCTGCAGCTGGTGGAGAACGCCGACGTGCTGGTCGAGGGCTTCCGCCCGGGCGTGATGGAACGGCTTGGCGTGGGCTACCAGACCCTGCGCGAGCGCAACCCGCGGATCGTGTTCTGCTCGGTCACCGGCTACGGCCAGACCGGTCCCTACACCGCCCGGTCGGGCCACGACCTGAACTACCTGGGGCTGATCGGGATGCTCGACCTGACCGGGCCCGCCGACGGCGCTCCGGTCCAGTCCGCGGGCCAGGTCGCCGACCTGGGCGGGGGCGGCCTGATGGCCGCCTACTCGATTCTGGCCGCGCTGCGCGAGGCCGAACGCAGCGGCCAGGGCCAAGCGGTGGACGTGTCGATGGCCGACGGCGCGCTGTCGTGGCTGACCATGGTGGCCGGCCAGTACCTGGCCGACGGGCGTGTGCCGGGCCGGGGGGCCGAGAGCCTGACCGGCGGCATCGTCTGTTACCGCCCCTATGCCTGCGCGGACGGCCACGTGACGCTGGGCGCGCTGGAGCCCAAGTTCTGGGCCGCCTGGTGTGCCGGCGTTGGCCGCGAGGACCTGATGGACAAGGCGTTCGAGCCGCCGGGATCGGACACCCACGCCCAGGTCGAGCGCATCTTCGCCGGGCGCACCCGGGCCGAGTGGGCGGCCTTCGCCGATCAGCACGACTGCTGCCTGGAGCCTGTACTGAACCTGGGCGAGGCGCTGGACTCCGAGCTGGTGCGCGCGCGAGACATGGTGGTGGAGGTCGACCAGCCCGGGGCGAAGGCCCCTGTGCGGCTGCTGGGTCACCCGGTCAAGTTCTCGGGCACACCGGCCGACGCCACCCGGCCCGGCCCGGCGCTGGGCGAGCACACGGCACAGGTGCTGACGGACCTGGGCTACTCGCCCGAGCAGGTGGCCGAGCTCGAGGCCGCCGGGGCCGTTGCCGGGTTGCCCGAGGGGGCCACCGGCAGCTTCCTGGCATGACTAAGGACGGGCTGCTGAAGATGAGCGAGCTGGCCGACGCCAGTGGCGTCAGCGCGGGCACGATCAAGCACTACCTGCGCGAAGGGCTGCTGGGCAAGGGCGAGGACGTTGTGCGCACGTCGCGCAACATGGCCTACTACCCACCGGACTTCGTCGCACGTATCCGGCTGATCAAGCAGCTGCAGGAGGAGCGGTTCATGCCGCTGCAGGCCATCCGGCGTGTGCTGGAGGACGACCCCGAGCGCGCGCGGGCGCTGGTCGAGCTGGAGGACCGGATCCTGGACCGGGCACTGGCCGGCGACGAGAGCCGTGTGTCCGCTGCCCAGCTCAGCAAGCGGCTGGACATCCCGCGCGAAGCGCTGGACCGCATGGTCGAGATCGGGCTGCTGACGCCCAACAGCCGCGGGTTCTCGCCGCGCGACGTGCAGGTGGTGGAGGCCATCGGGCGCTTTCGCGCCGGCGGTTACGACGAGAAGATTGGCTTCACCGTGTACGACACGTTGCGCTACAAGCGCGCGATGGAGTCGCTGGTGACCGACGAGGTCGCGGTCGTACTGGAGCGGCTGGCCGGCGAGCTGGAGCCCGATGCCGTGGTCGACCTGCTCGAGGCCGGCCTGGAACCGCTACGCGACTTCATCGCTGCCCTGCACTCCAAGCTGCTGATCGAAGAGCTGCAGCGCCAGCGCGGCTCGCGCTAGGGCCGGGAGGAGCATCGGCGAAGCCGACCCGTTCACGGCGCCGGGAGGGCGCCTGCCCCATCCAGGCGCGGCCATGGATGGCCGCAAGGACTCACCAATGGACGTCGTGGTCCTCCATCACGCCGTAGCCGTTCGCCAGCTTTAGCCCGCCCGGCAGCTCGCCGGCGAACGTGCCGAACGGCTGGCGGTAGCGCGACTTCAACAGCCCGTAGTCCGTGTCCTCCTCGCGGGCAGCCCACTCCGTGAAGTCCAGCCGGCCGGCTTCGGCGAACTCGACCGAGCTCAGGTCGGCGGCGAAGCGGTTGGGGCCGAGCTCCCGGGGCGCGCCGTCCACCCACAGGGTGCGCTCACTGGCGCGGGCGTCGTCGTGGATGCCGTCCACCAGGTTCCACGCCACCGCCTTCCCGTCGGCGGTGGTGCCCACGCCGGCGCTCCACCGCCACACCGTGTGCCGGTCGTGGTAGCCCGCCGAGTCGTCCACGAAGCCGAACGGTCCGTCGATCCGGTGTCTGGTGGGCCCCACGGTGACCATGCCGGTCACGCCGATGGGCGCGCGCTTGGCGGTCCAGATGTAGCCGCCGTGCGCGGGTGAGATGGTTTCCACGGCCGCCGGCTCCTCCAGCTGGAGGTCGATCCGTATATCGCCGGACTCCACGCGCACGCGCGCGGGCTCCATGCGCACGCCGCCGGAGCGGATCGTGGTCCGCTCGCGCAGCCGCCCGTCGGGCCAGGCCAGGGCCCACCAGCGCTGGCGCGCCGGGCCGATCCGCGCGTCGCCGACGCAGAGCATCAGCTCGGGCGTGTACACGCCCAGGTAGCGCCAGGCCTTGAGCGGCCGGCCCCGGCGCCAGCCCGGCATCGCCTGGGGCGGCAGGGGCAAGCCGAGGCTTCGTACGGCGGGGCCTCGGACGGGGGCTACGAGCACGGGCCCAGGCTATTCCACGCCTCGTTGCAAGAAAAACTGGCTGGCTGGCCAGCCCGGTAAGCTGCGCGGCGTGTCGTCCACGGTCCCCGCGGCGCCCACCCACAACCCGTTCCTGCGGATCGCGCAGGACATCAGGCACGAGGTCGCGGAGCGGGGCAACTACCCGCCCGGAGAGCACGGCTTCAGCGCCCGCCGCACCCACCAGCTGGCGACCGACCCGCTGCCGGTGCTGCTGTCCCTGTACGAGCGCTTCGGGCCGGTGTTCACCGTGCGCACCCTCCACGTGCCCCAGGTGTTCGCTCTCGGGCCCGAGGCCAACCATTACATCACCGTCTCGCACGCGGCCAACTTCCGCTGGCGCGACGGTGGCTTCGCCGAGCTCGAGCCGTTGCTGGGCGACGGGCTGCTGACCATCGATGGCGCCTACCACCGGCGGGCGCGCAAGATCATGCTGCCCGCCTTCCACCGCACCCAGATCGCGGTGGCCGCAGAGGTGATGGTCGAGGAGATCGATGGCGCGCTGGGCCGCTGGCGTGCGGGAATGACGTTCGACCTCTACACGTGGGCGCGCACCCTGGCGATGCGGATCGCGATGCGCGCCCTGATGGGCCTGGACCCGGACGGCGACGGCCTCGGCGCGCGCGCCGCGCGCGAGTTCGAGAAGGCGCTCACGTTCTACGGCACCGACTACCACGTGCGCGTGGTGCGCGGGCCCGGCTCGCCGTGGGCGAAGATGCTGCGCGCACGCGCCGAGCTGAACCGGATCGTCTACGGCGAGATCGAGCGCCGCCGCCGCGCCGGCGCCGGCCAGGACGACATCCTGGACATGCTGCTGGCCGCCACCGACGACGAAGGCAGACCGCTGAGCGATCGCGAGGTGCGCGACCAGGCCATCACGCTGCTGTTCGCGGGGCACGACACCACCACGTCAACCGTCAGCTTCCTGTTCTACGAGCTGGCCCGCCACCCGCACGAGGTCGCGTTGCTGGCCGAGGAGCAGGGGCGCGTGCTGGAGGGTGGACGCACGCCCACCGCGCAGGACCTGGCGGGCGGCATGCCCCGGCTGGAGATGGTGCTGGACGAGGTGCTGCGCCTCTACCCGCCCGCCTGGATCGGGCCGCGCCGGTCGGTCGAGCCGTTCGAGCTCGCCGGCGTGCGCGTGCCCGGGGGCGCACCGGTGAACTACAGCTCGTGGGCCAGCCACCGGCTGCCAGACGTCTGGCCGGACCCCGAGGCGTTCGTGCCCGAGCGCTTCACGCCGAAGGCGAAGGCCGCGCTGCCCAAAGGCGCCTACGTCCCGTTCGGGGGTGGCTCGCGGACGTGCATCGGCATGCGCTTCGGAGAGATGGAGATCCGCGCGATCGCCACGATGGTGCTGCAGCGCTTTCGGCTGGAGCTGGTGCCCGGTCGCACCATGAACATCCGCCAGATGCCCACGCTGAGCCCGCGCCACGGACTGCCGGTCACCGTACGCGACCTCTGACTACTTCCCTAACATTGACTGACCAGTCAATCGCGGCAGACGGGGAGTGTCATGCGCGCGGCAGCAGTGCAGCTCAACTCGACGGACGACAAGGCGGCCAACATGGCCGCCGCCGATCGCCTCACCCGTGCCGCGGCCGCCGACGGCGCGGACCTGGTCGTGCTGCCCGAGAAGGTCAACCTGCTGGGTCCCGACGCGGCGCTGCGCCAGGGAGCCGAGACGCTGGACGGTCCCACGGTCGCGTGGGCGCGGGAGACAGCCGCTGAGCTGGACATCGACCTGGTGGCGGGCTCCTTTGCCGAGCGCCGTGACGGACACGACAAGCTCTCCAACACCTCCGTCCACGTGGGCCCCGACGGCCAGGTGCGCGGCGTCTACCGCAAGATCCACATGTTCGACGTCACTGTGGAGGGCAAGGAGTACCGCGAGTCCGCGGCGCAGGAGCGGGGCGGGGACATCGTGCTCTCCGACGCCGGCGATGTCCGGCTGGGCCTGACCGTCTGTTACGACCTGCGCTTCCCCGAGCTGTACCGGATCCTGGCCCTGCGCGGCGCACGCGTGCTGGTGGTGCCGTCGGCGTTCACGCGCGCCACCGGCGCCGCGCACTGGGACACCCTGCTGCGCGCGCGGGCGATCGAGAACCAGGTGTTCGTGGTCGCGGCCGACCAGATCGGCATCCACCCGCCCGACAACGAGAGCTTCGGCGGCTCGCAGATCGTGGACCCGTGGGGAGACGTCCTGGCGCGCGCCCCCGACAGCGAAGGCTTCGTGGCCGCCGACCTGGACTTCGCCCGCCAGGACGAGGTGCGCGCCGCGCTGCCGAGCCTGGCCAACCGCGTGCCGTCGGCCTACAGGTGGGAAGCCGAGGTGACCGCCTGATGGCGGCTCGGCCCGGCCTCGGCAACGGCGTGGACAAGCGCCGCCTGATCCTGGACGCCGCCATCACCGTGTTCGCGCGCCAGGGCTTCCACAACTGCCGCGTCTCGGACGTGGCCGACCAGGCCGGCGTGGCCTACGGGCTCGTCTACCACTACTTCGACTCGAAGGAGGAGATCCTCAACGAGCTCTTCCTGGAGCGGTGGCAGATCATGCTGGACGCCATCGACGAGATCGACCGCCGCGAAGACCTGGCCGTCCGGGACAAGTTGCAGCTGGTGGCCAGCTTCATCATCGACTCGTACCGCAACGAGCCGGACCTGATGAAGGTGATCATCGTGGAGGTCACGCGCGCAGCGAACTCCTTCGGGCGGATCCACCTGGACAAGATCCGGGATGCGTACCGGGGCATCGCCGAGATCGTCGAGGCCGGCCGCGCGGACGGCGACTTCAAGCAGGACATATCGGCCGAGTTCGCGGCGATGTGCTTCTACGGCGCCATCGAGCAGCTGCTGTCGGGCTGGATCTTCGACCTGGTGCCGCCCACCGAAGACGAGTTTGACCGTGCCAAGGGCCAGGTAGTGGAGGCCATATGCGATGGCCTGGCCACCCCGGTGGCCGACCGCCGCCGCGTGTCTGGTTGAATCACCGCCAATGGAGAATGAACTCGTCAAGCGCCTCGTCTGGAGCGGCATGTTGGCCGGCGTGGGCGCCCTGAGCACGATCATCGCCAACAAGATCGCGACGGCGCTGTGGGTCCGGCTCTTCAACGAGGATCCGCCGGACTACTGATGGGCGCCCCCGACCGCAGGACCGAGCCCGTGGCCCCGTGGGCCACCGAGCAAGCGCCGGCTGATGCTCCCGCCCCCGTGGCCGAAAGCGACAGTGGCGGCGACACCTTCGCCGAGCACCCCGAGGTGTTCGTGGGCGCGGCTTTCGCGAGCGGGCTCGGCGTGGCGCTGGTCCTCAAATGGCTGGGCAGCCGATGAGCTCGCCGCCCGAAACCGACAGGTCGCTCGGCGAGATCGTCTCCGAGGCCTCGGAGAAAGCCTCGCTGCTGGTCCGCGAGGAGATCGAGCTGGCCAAGGCCGAGGTCACCGCCAAGGTCAAGACGCTCGGCAAGGGTGCGGCCGTGGGCACCGCGGCGGGCGTGTTCCTGGTGTTCGCCGTGGTCATGTTCCTGTTCTTCCTCGCCTTCTTCTTCAACGACCTGTTCAACGTGGTCGATGCCCTCTGGCTCGGCTTCCTGATCGTGTTCCTGATCCTCGTCGTGTTGGCCGTGATCGCCGGCCTGCTGGCCAAAAAGTGGCTTTCCAGCGGCCCGCCGACGCCCGACATGGCCATCGAGCAGGCCAGGGCCACCAGGGACGAGCTCGAGCACCCCGGTGTCGAGCGCCACAAGCTGCCCGAAGGGACCCCCTGATGCCCGATCTGCCTGCCAACCGCCCCGATCTGCCTGCCAACCGCACACCCGAGCAGATCCGCTCGAACATCGAGGCCACCCGCAGGGAGCTGTCGGTGTCGGTCGACGACCTGCGCTCGAAGGTTGGCGAGCTGACCAACTGGCGCAAGCAGCTGGCCGACAACCGCGAGGCGGCTCTGGCCACCGCGGCGGTCGCCGGCTTCGTGATCGGTGGCGGCGTGGCCGCCACGTTCTCGCTCATCCGCCGGCGCCGCGGGCGCTAGTACCAGCTACGCCGGCGCGGGCTCGGGCCCGCCGGGCGCGTCCGGCGGCGGGTCCGGCGGTTCCTGCTCGGGAACCGCCTCGGCACGCGGCTGGATGCCGCGCTCGTCCATGTACTCGCGGATGGCGATCTGGATCGTGGCGGCCACGGGCACGGCCACGATGGCCCCGAGGATCCCCAGCAGCGTGCCCCCGAACAGCACCGAGACGATCACCAGGAACGGGTTGATCTGCACCGCGAATTTCTGGATCTGCGGCTGGACGAGGTTGTTCTCGACCTGCTGGTAGACGATCGCCCAGATGATCCAGACGATGGTGTCGGTGGGGAAGTCGTTGAACAGCGTGACCACCGCGACGATCACCGCGCCGATGGTGGCGCCCACGAGCGGGATCAAATCCAGGAAGAAGATCGTCATCGCCAGTGGCGCGGCGAACGGGACGTCGAGGATCGACAGGACGATGTACGCCGTGATGCCCGCGGTGGCGGCCTGGAACAGAGCTCCGGCCACGTAGGAGCCGACCGCCTTCGACGACCGCTGCAACACCCGCTCCACGCGCATGGCCCGTTCCTCCGGCAGATAGCGCAGCCCGGCCTCGATCCAGCGCCGTCCGCCCCCGAGGATGAACGCGGTCATGATCAGGATGGTCACCAGGGCGAAGATCGAGTTCACGATTCCCAAGCCCACGTCGCTCAGCACCGTGGCGGCGTCGCCCAGCCGGCCAGGCAGCTGCCCGGCCTCCTCCTCGAGCTTCGAAGTGATGTCGTAGTCCTCGTTGACCTCCTGCAGGCGCCGGTTCTCGCGCACGAACTCGGCCACGTCGTTGGCGTAGGCGGGGGCGTTGCGGGCCAGGTCGTCGGCGCCGTTGACGATCGGTGGGAACACCACCGCGCCGATCGCGATCGGGGTGGCCAGCAGGCCCAGGAACACGAGCGTGATGGCGAACCCGCGCTTCATGCGCCGCGACAGGAGGTTCACCGGTCCGGTCAGGGCTACGGCCAGGAAGGTTGCTATCAGCAGCCAGCTGATGGGCTTGCGCACCAGGTAGATCAGGTACAGCGAGATCGCGACGGCGACGATGATCAGGACGGTCCTGAGCACCACCCTGGACAGGGACTCGCGCGGCTGCACGCGCCAATTGTGCGGAGGGGGCCGGACGCTCCCTAGACGGGCACGAGATCGCGCGGCACTGAGCCCATGCCCAGCATGCCCGGCCCGGTGTGGGTGGACAGCACCGGCCCGACCTCGCTGACGAACACGGGATCGCAGCCGAACACCTCGCGGCAGCGCTCGATCAGCGCCTCCGCCTGCTCGGGAGCAGAGATGTGCTGGACCACCCACCCGTCGGCGCCGGATTCGTGGCGCTGGCGGGCGTAGTCGACCATCCGCTCGAACGACCGCTTGCTGGTGCGCACGCGCTCGACCGGCACCATCTCGCTCTCCACGGTCAGTATTGGTTTGACCTTGAGCGTCGAGCCGATCCAGGCGTTGGCCGCCCCGATCCGCCCGCCGCGGCGCAGGAACTCCAGCGTGTCGACGGCGAAAAACATCTTGAACTCGGCCCGGGCCGCCTCCATGTTCGCCGCGACCGCGTCCAGGTCACCGCCGGCCTCGGCCGCCTTGGCCGCGGCCAGGACCATCAGGCCCGTGCCCCCGGCCGCCGTCCGCGAGTCCAGGATCCGCACGCGCTCGCCGCCCTTGCCCTCGCGCTCCAGCTGCTCGGCGGCCTGGCGGCCCGACTGGCCGGTGCCCGACAGTCCCTCGGAGATGTGCACCGACGCGATGTCATAGCCCTGCGCCAGCAACGGCTCGTACGCGGCCACGAAGTCACCCACGGACGGCTGCGAGGTGCCCGGCAGCGATTCGATGCTGCGCAGCTCCTCGAAATAGGCGTGGTAGTCGGTGATCAGGTCCTCGCGCTGGGTGCGATCGCCGAACACCACGTAAAGGGGGACCACTGTGATCGAGTGGCGCTCGATCCGCTCGGCGGGGAGGTACGCCGTGCTGTCGGCGACGATCGCAACGGGCATTCGCGGGAGGGTACCCCGTGAGGGCTTCCAGCCCGCGCTCCGCCGACCCTCCATACTTCCGCGGGCCACATGGCCCGCACCCTGCTCACCGGGGCGACCGGATTCGTCGGCGCCCACATCGCCCGTGCGCTCTCGGAGCGCGGCGACGAGCTGCGGATGACCGTTCGCAAGAGCTCGGATACGCGCGAGATCGAGCATCTGGACGCCGAGCAGGTGACCTGCGACGTGCTGGATCGCAGGGCCGTGCGGCGCGCGATGAAGGGCGTGGACCGGGTGTTCCACGCCGCGGGCATGACCTCGATGCGCCCGGTCGACGCCGAGCGCATGTTCGAGGCCAATGTCGGCGGCGCCCGGATCGTTCTGGAGGAGAGCCTGCGTGCCGATGTTTCGCGCGCCGTGTTCGTATCCAGCGCCGCGACGCTGGGTCCGGCGCCATGGGGCGGAGCGGCCGACGAGACCCAGCTGTACACGGGCGCCGCGCTACGGATTCCCTACGTGGCCTCTGTGCACGAGGCCGAGGGCCAGGCGATGCGGCTGGCCGCGGCGGGGTTGCCACTCGTGTGCGTGAACCCCGCCGGCGTATTCGGCCCCGGCGATACCCACGTGACCTCCACCCGGCTGGTGCGCAGCTTCCTGCTGGGTCGCGTGCCCGTGTACGCGGACGGCGCCATCAGCATCGTGGACGTGCGCGACGTGGCCCTCGGCGCGCTGCTGGCCGACGTCCGTGGCGAGGTGGGCGAGCGCTACATCCTGGGCGGACGCAACTTCACCTTCGACAGGCTGTTCGCCGACCTGGGGCGGCTGTCGGGAGTCGAGCCGCCGGTGAAGGTGCCGCGCGGCCTGGCCGCCGCGGGCGCGGGCGTACTGGGCTTCGGCCCCGGCCGCACCGTGCTGGCGCCGCATGAGGTCACTGCGGCCAGCCAGTACTGGACCTACCGCTCGGGCAAGGCGCGGCGCGACCTGGGCTGGCAGTCCCGGCCACACGAGGAGACCCTGGCGGACACGGTGGCCTGGTACCTCGAGCAAGAGGGCGACCGGATCGCGCGTTCGCGCCACTCCCAGCCGCTTCAGTACAAGGCGGCCGGCGCGTTCATCTCGGCGGGCGAGGGAGCGCTGGGAAGCGGGCGCAGAGTCCTACGCGGGCTCCGGATATTCTGACCCTGTGGCCACCCTGTACCGCTGCAAGGCTCCTACCGACCTGGTCTGCCGCTGCGGAAAGGTCGCACGCCGCCTGCGCAGCGCCGGGATCGAGTACGACGAGGTGCGGGTGCCGTTCCTCAAGCGCGATCGGCCCGAGGTCGAGGAGCTGACCGGCCAGCGCTGGGTGCCCGTCCTGGTGCACGGCGAGCAGGTCATCCACGAGTCGCACCGGATCCTCGAGTACCTGGACCACTATGAGGGCCAGAGGGCGGCGACCGCCCCGCACACCGAGGCGACCTCCTGATGCCTACCGGAGGCGCCCGCGGCAACCGCCTGGCCCGCGGCCGGTCCGCCGTCAGGCGGGTATGGCCCCTGGTGCTGATGGCGTGGGAACGCTGGCAGGCGCTTCCCGACGAGGACAAGGAGCGCTACCGCCGGCAGGCCCGCGAGTACGCGCAGCGTGGGCGCAAGGCCGCTGTGGAGGCCAGGCGCCGGGGCCCCGGCGGCCGGCGCTAGAACGCGATGGGGGCCGCTGCGCTGGCGACGGTGGCTCGCGAAGGAGGGTCCTACGCGGACACCGAGCGCCGGCTGGCGCCCGAGGTGGCCGATGGACTGCGCGACAGCGGAATGCTGCGCATGCTGGTGCCGGCGTCGCTCGGCGGCGGCGAAGTGGCGCCGGACCGGATGGTCACGGACATCGAAGACCTGGCACGTGCCGATGGCGCCGCCGGCTGGTGCCTGGCCGTGGCGGCCACCGGCGGGGTGCTGGCCGCGTTCCTGGAGCCCGAGCCCGCGCGTGAGGTGTTCGGCGACCGCCGCGGCTGGGTGGCCGGGGTGTTCGCTCCCAAGGGGCGTGCGCTGCCCACCGGCAACGGCAGCCTGTCCGTTACCGGACGGTGGCCGTTCGCCAGCGGCTGCGCGCACAGCGATTGGCTCATGGGCGGCTGCCTGGTCCAGGACGGCGACGACGTGCGCCGCACCGCCGCCGGGACTCCGGACGTACGCCTGGCGCTGATGCCTGCCCGCCAGACCACCGTCCTGGACACCTGGTCGGCGGCCGGGCTGCGTGGCACGGGCAGCAACGATTTCGAGGTCGCGGACGAGGTCGTGCCCGAGGGGCGAACGGTGTCCTTGATCTCCGACACCGCCCGTGAACCGGGGCCGCTGTACGCCTTCCCGGCGTTCGGGTTGCTGGCGCTGGCCATCGGCGCCGTCGGCCTGGGCATTGCGCGCGGTGCGGTGGACGACCTCGTGGCGCTGGCCGGCGGCAAGGTGCCGGCCATGGCCACCAAGCCGCTGGCCGAGCAGCCCGACACCCAGATGCGCCTGGCGCGGGCCGAGGCCGCCCTGCGCGCCGCCCGCGCACTGGTCGACGACGCCGTGGGTCGGGCCTGGGAGCAGGCCGTCGACCGCCACGACGTGGACCTGGAGCGCCGCGCCGGCCTGCGCCTGGCGGCCAGCCACGCGATGACCACGGCCGCAGGTGTGGTGGACGAGATGTACTCGCTCGGCGGTGGCAGCTCGGTCTACGAGTCCAGCCCGCTGCAGCGCCGCCACCGCGACATCCACGTGGCCACCCAGCACATGCTGGTCAACCCGTCCACGTGGGAGTTCGCGGGGCGGGTGCTGCTGGGGGCGCCGGTGCGCTCCGAGCAGTTCTAGCCCTTGAGGTTGTTCTCCAGCGGGATGTTCGTCTGGTGCTGCGGGCAGCTCGGCCGGCTCGCCCTCGGCCGGAGCGCCGTCGTCCTCGGGCATCTCCACGCCGAGCAGCTCGGCCAGCTCGCCGTTCTCGTACATCTCGACCACGATGTCGCAGCCGCCGACCAACTCGCCCTTCACGAACAGCTGTGGGATCGTCGGCCAGCCCGAAAGGCCGGACAGCTCCTCGCGGATGCGCGGGTCGGGCAGGATGTCCAGCGCGGCGTAGCGCACGCCAAGGGCGTTCAGGGCGCCGGAGGTGCGCATCGAGAAGCCGCAGGCGGGCTGCTCGGGTGTGCCCTTCATGAACAGGATCACCTCGTTCTCCTTGATGGCGCCGTCGATGAAGTCACGGATCTCAGCGTTGTCCATGGGTCAGCCTTCCGGTGTCGAAGTCTTGATCGAGAGGGCATGGATTGCGCCGCCCACCTCGCTGCCGAACACGCCGTACACCAGCTGGTGCTGCTGGATCCGGCTGAGCCCCTCGAAGCGCCCGGACACGACCTCGGCCCGGAAGTGGTCGCCCCCGCCGGTCAGGTCCTCGACCTGGACCTGGGCGTCGGGGAACGCCTCCTTGATGCGCTCTTTCAGGTGCTCCGCGGTCGGCACGCCCACGAAGATAGCGGGGCCGGAGGGGGTTCTTTGCCAGATTCCGACCCATTGCTATCTTTTGGAAAGCATGGTCACCATGACCGACATCGCGGCGGACAAGGTCCGAGGCTTCCTGGCCCAGCAGGAGACGGAGGGCGAGGTCGGCCTGCGCATCGGCGTGCGTGGTGGTGGCTGCTCCGGTTTCCAGTACGCGCTCGCCCTGGACGAGAAGCGCGATGACGACCAGGTCTTCGACCACGAGGGCATCCGCCTGATCGTGGACCCCGCCAGCATGCGCTACGTCGACGGCTCCCAGGTCGACTTCACCGAGAGCCTCATGGGCTCGGGGTTCGAGGTCAAGAACCCCAACGTGGTGGCCTCGTGCGGCTGTGGTTCCTCGTTCCGCATCGCGGACGAGGATCCGAGCTGCGGCTCCTAGCTGCCTCGCAATGGCCAAGCCCGGCGACGAGCTGCTGAACCCTCACACCGGCCAGAGCATCCGGTTCGTCTCGATCGAGCCCGAGCTTCTGGTCATGGAGTCCTCCTACAAGGCAGGCGGCGCGCAGGCGCCGGGCCACTTCCACCCGTCCCAGGAGGAGCAGTTCGAGGTGCTGTCCGGCGCCGTCCTGACGTCCGTCGACGGCGACCAGCAGATTCTGTCCGAAGGCGACCGGATCACCATCCCCGCCGGGACGCCGCACACCTTCGGCGGCCACCCCGAGCAGGACGCGACGGTGCGCTGGGAGGTTCGCCCGGCGCTGCGGACCGCTGAGCTGTTCGAGCTTCTGTTCGGCATGGCCGACGGATCGCGCGCCATGCCGGAGGACGGCTCCAATCCACTCGACGAGTTCGCCGCCGAGTTCCAGCTGTCTTCGTAGCCGTCCTGCCCCTAGTCCGGCGCGTTGTCCAGCGACTCCCACAGGTAGATGCACCCGAGCGTGCGGTACGGGCGCCAGGGCCGGGCCAGGCGCCTGAGCCTGTCGGGCGAGGGCAGCCTGCGTAGCCCGTACTCGACCTCGGCGGCCTTGCGGATGCCCAGGTCGCCCACGGGCAGGACGTCCTCCCTGCCCAGGTGGAACATCATGAACATGTCCGCCGTCCACTGGCCGACCCCCTTGACCGCAGTCAGCATCTCGGACACCTCGCGGTCCTCCAGCTCACCGAATCGCTCCGGATCGAGGTCGCCGCTCTCGATCCGCTCGGCCAGGTCGCGCAGGTACGCGGCCTTCTGGTAGCTCAGGCCCACGCCGCGCAGGTCGTCGGGATCGGTGGCGATCAACTCGGCCGGCGTCGGGGTGCGCCCGCCGTACAGGTCCGCCAGCCGCAGGTAGATCGTCCGCGCAGCCTTCACCGACAGCTGCTGGCCGGTGATCGACCGCACCAGAGCGCCGTAGGAGTCGTCCGGGCGTCCGCGCGTGCGCGCCTCGGCGTCCAGCGTCCCGATCCGCTCCACGAGCCCCTCCATGACCGGGTCCGCGGCCATCAGGTGCTCCATGGCCTCGATCGAGAAGGGCAGCGCCACCGCTACGCGGCCGCGCGGCCGTAGAACTCGGCCTCGTCCTCGCCCAGTGGGGTGGTGGGCGGCTCGTCGTACAGCCACTCGCGCCAGATCCGGTGCCAGTTGGCCGTGCAGTGCAGGGAGCCGAGGACGCCGACGGTCAGGCCCTCCATCCGTCGTCCCAGCAGCGCCTCGGGCGGCAGGTTCTCGTGGCGCAGCATCTCCCAGAAGTCCGAGCGCGGGTCGCCGAAGTCGATCAGCACCTGGCTGACCACCGACTTGTCGATGGTCACCTCGCGGTCGGCCACGTACCAGCTGGTCACAGCCTGGAAGTGCTCGAGCACGCGCTCGGGCGACATGGCCGGATCGTCGGGGTCGAAGAAGCCCATGCCGGCCAGCTGGTCGAACAGCCCCTGGGCGTCGCCCTCCATACCCAGGCGCAGGACCTGGGCCTCGTTCTCGATGTGCTCGCGGTGCACGACCTTGGTCATGCCGAAGTCCAGGAACGCGATCCGGCCGTCGGCCATGAAGCGGAAGTTGCCGGGGTGGGGGTCGCCCGAGAAGTGCGCGTTGCGGTGCATCGAGCCGAAGAAGAAGCGGAAGATCATCTCGCCGTAGCGGTCACGGTCGGCCTGGGGCAGCTCGCGCACCTCCTCGAAGCCGATCCCCTCGACCCACTCGGTGACCAGCACCTTCTCGCGCGAGAGGTCGGTGACGACGTCGGGCACCACCACGAACGGGTGGCCCCGGAAGGCGCGGGCGAACGCGCGCTGGGCCTGAGCTTCCTGCTCGTAGTCCAGCTCGTCGGACAGGCGCTCCTTGATCTCCGCGGTCATGGCCTTGGCGTCCATGCCCGGCGCGATCTTCTTGGCCACCCGCATGATCATCCCCAGGTTCTGCAGGTCCGAGCGCACGGCCTGGGCCACGCCGGGGTACTGCACCTTCACGGCCACCTGGCGCCCGTCGTGCAGCCGCGCCTTGTAGACCTGGCCGATCGAGGCGGCCGCCAGCGCCTCCTCGTCGAACTCGGCGAAGGCGTCGCCGAGCTTCTCCTCCAGCTCGCTCTCGATCACCTTCTTCATGTCCTTGAAGGACACCTGGGGCGCCGAGTCGCGCAGCTCGACCAGCTTGGCCTGGATCCGATCCTGGAACTCCTCGGGGAAGGCGCCCGTGTCGATGAACGACGCCACCTGGCCGACCTTCATGGCCGCGCCCTTCATGTTGCCCAGCACCTCGAGGATCTGCTCGGCCGCCTCGGCCTGGCGCTTGGAGGCCGCGGCTCGGCGGCCCTCCTCGTCGCGGGTCAGGTTGGCGGCGCGGGTGGCGTAGTTGCGCGCGGTCTGCCCGCCGGCCAGCCCGGCTACCTTGGCGGTGCGCCGGATCCTGCCGGTTGGGATGGAGCTGTCTTTTTCGCGAGCCACGGCCCCTAGGGTACGGTCCCGCGCGCAATGCGGTTCGTGAGCTTCGACGCGGGGCAGGGTCCCCAGGCCGGTCGCCTGACCGGCGACGAGGTGGCGCCGCTCACCGCGCCCGGCGAGGGCGACCTCGGCGACCTGCTGCGTCGCGGCCCCCTGCCCACGGCGGCGCCCGGCGTCCCGATCCCGCTCGCAGAGCTCACCCTGCTGCCTCCGATCCCGCGTCCCGCGAAGATCGTGTGCATCGGGTTGAACTATGCCTCGCACGCGGCCGAGCAGGGCGCGGAGCTCCCCGAGTACCCCACGGTGTTCGCCAAGTTCGCCAACGCGCTGGCCCCGGCGGGCGCCACGGTCGCGCTGCCGTCGTTCAGCCAGAAGGTGGACTTCGAGGCCGAGGTGGCGTTCGTGATCGCCGACACCTGCAAGGACGTGCCCGAGGCCGAGGCGCTGGACCACGTGGCGGGCTACACGCTGTTCAACGACCTGTCGGCGCGGGACTACCAGGCCATCAGCGCCCAATGGATGCCCGGCAAGGTGTTCGACCACGCGGCGCCGTGCGGGCCGGCGCTGGTCACGCCCGACGAGGCCGGCCCGGCCGACGCCATCGGCATCTCGCTGACGCTGAACGGGGAGACGATGCAGGAGGGCGACACCTCGGACCTGGTCCACTCGGTGCCGGCGCTGGTGGCCTTCCTGTCGAAGCTGATGACGCTGGAGCCCGGCGACATCGTCTCCACCGGCACCCCGTCCGGCGTCGGCATGTCGCGCAAGCCGCGCGTATGGCTGAGATCCGGCGACGAAGTGATCGTTTCCTCGCCCCAGCTCGGTGACCTGCGCACGAATCTGGCGTAGCCGCGCACGAAACCGCAACCCCCGTTTCGTTCTCGCGCACGAAGGGGATAGAGCGCGCATGCTCTGGCAGGGGTCGTCTCTACGTCGTGTTGTCCTGGTCGCGTTCGCTCTGATCGTCGCCGTGCCCTCCGTGGCCGAGGCGGCCAACAGCCCGAACATGAAGTTCATCAAGAACTTCCCGTACGAGGCGCAGAACGAGACGCCGAACTACGGCACGGACCAGGAGTTCGCCACGATCTCCGGGCGTCAGTACGCGTTGGCCGGGTCGGAGGAGAACGGGATGCACATCTTCGACATCACCCAGCCCACCAAGACCAAGCTGGCAGGGAAGTACGCCTGCGACATCCTCCAGGGCGACGTCCAGGTCTTCCGTCAGAAGCAGCGCCGGGGACGGGTGTTCGCCACCTACACCGCGGACGCCGCGGGCAACGCCAAGTCCAAGTGCTACACGGATGCCGAGAAGCTGGGCTTCGACGCGATCAACGAGGACACCGGCAAGGGCCGCCAGGGCACGTTCATCGTCGACGTGACGAACCCGCGGGCGCCGCGGACCGCGTCGTTCATCGAGGTGCCGCAGGGCTCGCACAACCAGACCGTGCACCCCAGCGGCAACTACCTCTACAACTCGAACTCCGACCTGATGACCTCCTTCCAGCCGGCCATCGAGGTGCTCGACATCTCCAACCTGGCCGCGCCGCACAAGGCCGGCGAGCTGGCGCTGCCCACCCGTCCCGGGCTGGGCACCGAGTCGCACGACATCACGTTCGACAAGAGTGGCGACCGCGCCTACTCGGCCGCGCTGTCGCAGGGCGTGATCATCAACACCGCCAACCCCGCCCGGCCGTCGATCGTGTCCAGCTTCGTGGACCCGGCCATCAACGTCTGGCACCAGTCCGATCCGGTCAAGATCGGCAGCCGTGAGTTCCTGCTCGTCGAGGACGAGTTCGCGGGCGCGGCCGGCGGCCCCGTCTGCCCCAGCGGCGGCTTCCACGTGTACGACATCACCGGCGCCAAGGAGCAGAGCCCGGTCAAGGTCGGCGCCTGGAACATCGACGAGGTGCGTCCCACGTCCAGCGTGACCAACACGTGCACGGCCCACGTGTTCGACATCCACGAGAAAGAGAAGCTCCTGACCGTGGCCTACTACAACGGCGGCGTGCGCGTGGTCGACATCTCCAGCCTGGCCGGGATCGGCCTGGGCAAGACCGACGTTGCGGGCGCGGGCATGCGCGAGGTCGGCTTCTACCGCCACGACGACGCCGACACCTGGTCGGCCAAGACGCCCAAGATCGAGAAGGACGGCAGCTTCTACCTGTACGGCAACGACATCGCCCGCGGCTTCGACGTGTACCGATTCGACGGCGATGCGAAGACGTCCAAGCGCGATGGGCGCTGGATGACGCCGGCGCAGGCGCGACGTAACGAGCTGACGCTGCCGGACGTCAAGCTGCCGGGGCTGCCCAAGGCGGGCATTAGCCGCTTCGCAGACGCGGCAACACGCTGTTCTGCCTGCTGCCGCGCCGCTAGGCCAGCTGCACCTGGACGTCCTCGCCGATCGCCTCGGCCAGTAGGTCCGTGCCGCGTTGGGCCGCCCACACGGCCACGGTGGGCGCGCCGCCCGAGCCGTTGGTGGCGGCCACCAGCCGCACCACGCCCTTGTCCTGCTCCAGGCTGACCGAGGCCACCGAGCGGTCACGGGCGCGCTCCAGCTGCTCGGACAGGCGGATGACGCCGCACAGCAGCTTCAGCCGCTTGCCGTCGCCCTTGCGCTCCAGCGCGCCCAGCCGCGAGGCGTCCGGAGCCCCCTTGCGGTGCCAGCGCGCCACCAGTGCGATCAGCTCGAGCTCCCGCGGTGACCACCCGGGCAGGCCGCTGTTCAGGATCAGGTAGTGGGAGTGGCGGTGGTGGTCGTCGTAGTCGATGGCCACGCCGATGTCGTGCAGCATGCAAGCCGCCCACAGCACCTCGCGCTCGTAGCGGCCCAGGTCGTGGAGGCCCGCCTCGCCCAGCGCGTCGAACGCCTCCAGCGACAGCTTGGCCACGTGCTGCACGTGGGCGTGGTCGCCGTGGTAGCGGTGCTGCAGGTTCTCGACCGAGCTGCGCCGGACATCGTCCAGCAGCGGCGGCTCCTGTCCCTCGAGCATGCGCTCGAAGAGCACGCCCTCGCGCAGGCCGGCCTCTGTGACCTCGACTCCGGTGAAGTCGCCCTGCTCCATCGCCGCGTCCAGGACCACTGCGCCGCCCAGGATCACATCGCCGCGGTCGGGCTTGATGCCGCGAACCGAACCGCGCTTGCCGGCGGGCTGCGAGGCAAGCTCGTCGATCAGCTCGCCCAGCGCCTCGCGGGTCAGCACGAAGCCCTGGACGTCCAGATCGGTGACCTCCAGCCGTTTCTGGGCGGCCGCTGCCAGGTTGCGGATGGTGCCGCCCAAGCCGGCCAGGCGCCCCTGCCTGTGCTCCTTTATGGAGTGCTCGCCGCCGCTGAACCACTCGAACTCGGAGAGCGTGCGTGTGGCGTGCTTGCGCAGGGCCTTGATCTGCTTCTCCGTCACGTCGTCGTCGGGAAGGAACTCCTCGCTGACGCGCACCGCACCCAGCCGGACCGACTCGGCCTCGCGCAACCGCCGGCCCTGTAACTGCATGATCTGCACGCTGCCGCCCCCGATGTCGATGCCGAACCCGTCGCCGATGGTCGTGGAGTTGGCGATGGCCAGGTAGCCGTACCAGGCCTCCTCCGCGCCACTGATCACCCGCACCTCGAGCCCGGTCTTATCGGAGATCTCGGCCAGCAGCTCGTCGCGGTTGGAGGCGTCGCGGATGGCGCTGGTGGCCACGGTCTCGACCCGCTCGACGCCCGAGGCGCGTAGGAAGTTGGCGAACACCGTGGCCGTCTGCACGGCTCGTTTCATCGGCTTTGGCTGCAACGCGCCCGACCCCGCCATCCCGGCGCTGACACGGGTGGGCTCGCGGATCTCGTCGATCAGGCTCCACCAGCCCGTGGATTCGTATTCGAACACCACCAAACGGAAGGAGTTCGACCCCATGTCGATCACGGCCATGCGCTGCATCAGTGGCCCCATGTTGCCCATAGTCGCGGCGGTGGTGTGGCCAGGTCGCTTACAGGGCTAAGGATCGTGGGAGCCCCTGCCGATACCCGACCCGATGGCTACGACCACCTCGCCCACCCACGCCGTGACCGGCCCCGCCCTGGACAACCGCCGCATGGCCGCGGCGGCGATCGACCTGGCCGCACCGCTGCTTGCGGCCGTGGTCATCATTGCGGCCGGTCTACTCACACCGGCCGTTGCGCTCGTGCTGATCGGCTGGACCCTCTACTACTTCTTCGCGCTCGAGAGCGGCAGCGGCCAGACCCTCGGCAAGCGCGCGATGCACCTGAAGGTCGAGTCCGAAGGCGGCGGCGAGCCCACGATGCAGCAGTACGCCCTGCGGACGGTGGTCAGGGTCGTGGACACGCCGGGGGTCGGGCTGGTGACCATGATCGCCACCGGCGAGCGGCGCCAGCGGCTCGGCGACATGGCGGGGCATACGTCGGTGGTGGATGTCAAGGCCTCGGGCCAGGCCGCCGACGCCTTCGACCTCGCGCAGATGCAGGCCGAGCCGGCAGCGCCCCAGCCCAAGGCCAAGCCTTCCCGCCCGAAGCTGGGTGGCCCCGAGTTGAAGCTGCCGTCGCTGCGCCGTTCGAAGGCGCCCAAGGCGGCGAAGGCGTCCAAGGAGCTCAAGGCGCCCGAGGCGCCCGAAACGGCGGAGCCGCAGAAGCAGCCGAAGCCTGCCAAGAAGGGCCGCCCGAGCCTGGGTGGTCCCGAGTTGAAGCTGCCGTCGCTGCGCCGCTCGAAGTCGCCCAAGGCGGCATCCAAGGAGCCCAAGGCGGCGAAGGCGGAGAAGCAGCCGAAGCCTGCCAAGAAGGGGCGCCCGAGCCTGGGTGGTCCCGAGCTGAAGCTGCCCTCGTTCGGGCGCAAGAAGCGCGCGCCCGTGATGCTCGAGCACGCGCCCGTCCAGACCGAGCCCGCCGCGCCCGCGGCAGCAGCCCCGCAGCCGCCCGCTACCCCGAAGTCGCCTGTGGCCCCCAAGGCCCCGGCGACCCCGGCCGCTCCGATGCCGCCCGCAGCCTCGACGCCGCCCGCGGTCCCGACGCCGCCCGCAGTCTCGACGCCGCCCGCGGTCCCGACGCCGCCCGCGGCCCCCAAGCCCCCGGCGACCCCGGTGGCTTCGAAGCCCCCAGTGGCCCAGGAGCCCCCTGCGCCCGCGCCCGTCCCCGAGGTCAAGCCGTTCGACCCGTTCGCCGCCGACACACCCGAGCACTCCGTCGAGGTGGTGTCGCACGACGTGCCCGAGCCCCCGCCCGGAGCTCCCGAACCGCCCGCGGCTCCCGAACCGCCCGCGCCGGAGGTCATCGAGCGCGATGCGCCCGAGGTCGAGGTCGAGATAGTCCGGGATGGCGTGGCGAACGAGCCCGCGGCCGAGCAGCCGGCACAACCTGACGAGGTCGAGCCCGAACACGTGGAGGGCATCCGCGACGACGGCTCGTCGCGTGTGAACGTCAAGCCGATCGAGACGGTCTCGGCTATGGAGTTGCTGATGCAGGAGGCCCAGGAGCAGGACCGCCAGAACCGTTAGCTTGGGCCAGGGCGCCCGCCGCTAACATCGCCCGCCGCTGTGGCGGGCACCTCTGACAATCCCCTGCGCGTGGCAGTGGTCGGCTCCGGGCCGGCGGGCTTCTACGCCACCGGGCACCTGCTGGCCGCCAAGGACGTGGCCGTCTCGGTCGACCTTTACGACCGGCTGCCCACCCCGTTCGGCCTGGTGCGAGCCGGTGTGGCGCCGGACCACCCCAAGATCAAGTCGGTCATTCGCGTGTACGAGAAGATCGCCGCGAGGGAGGGCTTCCGCTTCTTCGGCAACGTGGAGGTGGGTCGCCACGTGAGCCACGCCGAGCTCAAGGATCACTACCACGCCGTGATCTACGCCTACGGCTGCGAGCGTGACCGCCACATGGGCATCGAGGGCGAGGACCTACCGGGCAGCTGGGCCGCCACCGAGTTCGTGGCCTGGTACAACGGCCACCCGGACTACCAGGAGCTGGAGTTCGACCTCTCGGCCAAGCGCGCGGTGGTCATCGGCAACGGCAACGTGGCCATGGACGTTGCGCGCATGCTGGTTCTCCCGCGGGCGGAGCTGGACATCACCGACACCACCGATGCGGCCATCGACGCCATCGCCGGGAGCGGGATCGAGGAGGTGGTGATCGTCGGCCGCCGCGGGCCGGCCCAGGCGGCGTTCACGAACCCCGAACTACGAGAGCTCGGCGAGCTGACGGACGCCGACGTGATCGTCGATCCCGCCGACGTGGAGCTGGACGACCACAGCGCCCACTCGATCGAGGGCGATGGCCAGATCACCCACCGCCGCAACGTGGAGATCCTGGCCGAGTACGCCTCGCGCACGCCTGCGGGCAAGCCCAAGCGCGTGGTGCTTCGCTTCCTGCGCTCGCCGGTGGCCATCCACGGCGACGGCAGGGTCGAGTCGATCGAGCTGGTGCGCAATGAGCTCGAACACGGGGGCGACGGGCGCCTGCGGGCGCAGTCGACCGGCGAGCACGAGACGCTGGAGGCCGGCCTGGTGTTCCGCTCGATCGGCTATCGCGGAGCGCCCATCGAGGGCGTGCCGTTCGACGACTGGCACGGCACGATCCCGAACGAGGAGGGCCGGGTCGTAGACGCCGACACCCAGAGCTCGATTCCCGGCGAGTACGTGGCGGGCTGGGTCAAGCGCGGGCCGTCGGGCGTGATCGGTACCAACAAGCGCGATGCGCAGGAAACCGTCGAGCACGTGCTGGAGGACTTGGCCGAGGGGCGGCTGCCCGACCCGTCCGACCCCGACCCAGCCGCGGTCGAGGCGCTGGTGCGCGAGCGCCAGCCGGACCTGGTGGCCTACAGCGGCTGGGAGGCGATCGACGCCGCCGAGCAGGCCGCCGGCGAGCCGCTGGGGCGCCCGCGGGTGAAGTTCACCGCGGTCAGCGAGATGCTGGCTGCCGCGCGCTGAGCCCGTCCAGAGCGTCCAGTGCGCGCTCGGGCGTGGCCGAGATGCAGGTGAAGATGGGCGTCTCGGATTCGGTGTAGGCGCTGGACTCGGTCCCGCGCAGCTCCTGCACCAGGTCCAGGAACTCCCCCGGCTCGTCGGCGTTGAACGAGACCACGAACTCCTGGTCGTCGAGCCCGTACGAGTAGGCGGTGTTGATCTCGATGCCGGTGTACTTGCGGCCGGTCTCGATATGTCCCTGCATGATCCGCCAGCGCTCCTTGGGGTCGAGCAGGTACCACTCGCGCTTCTTCCACATCGGGTAGACGATCAGGTACTTGGCGTCCGATCCGGGCCGTGGTTCCAACGGCGTCGGCTCCTCGGAGTAGACCGAGTCCTTGGTCATGGCCAGATAGGAGTGGCTGACCTCGGCCCAGCGCATAAGGCCGCTTTGGTTGAGCAGCACGTGAAAGTCGTGGATCGGATCGAGCGACGGCGCCACCGTGCGCACCATCAGGTCACAGTCCCCGCGCGTGCCCACCAGCGAGTACGTGCGCAGCAGGTGGTCCTCGGAGAAGTCCCTGCAGGCGGCCACGAACTCGCGCTTGTCCTGCGCGCGATCGGCCGGCTCGCGCCGCCGCCACTCGGGCTGGACGCGGATAAAGGTGAACTTCACGAAGGTACGGCTAGCCACACAAGGAGTGTGGCGCATCCGCAGGGTTGGTCTACGATGGCGATGTGCGCGTAGGGCTCGTATCCCCGTACTCGTACACGTACCCAGGCGGTGTTGGGCGCCATGTCGAAGCTCTTTCCACGGAGCTCTCGGCCCAAGGACACGACGTCCGGATCATGGCCCCGTATGACCCGGATGACCGGCTGGCACGTGTCATGCATCGCGGCGCTCGGCCGGATAGCAGGCCCCTGCCCGAGAACCTGATCCAGCTCGGCCGCAGCACTGGCTTCCCGGCCAACGGGGCGGTGTCCAACCTGGGCATCAGCTCCCAGGCCGTGGGCACCCTGGGGCGCGAACTGCGCCACGGCGGCTACGACGTGATCCACGTCCACGAGCCCAACGTGCCGTTCGTGAGCATCTTCGCCACGGAGTTCTCACGGGTACCGCTGGTAGGCACCTTCCACTGCTACTCCACCAGCACGCTGGCCAACGCGTTCGCCTCGAACGTGATCGGAATGCGCCGGCTGTACAACAAGCTCGGGGTGCGCCTTGCCGTATCCGAGGCGGCCCAGTGGACGGCGGAGCGCTACTACGGCGGGCACTACCGGATCGTGCCGAACGGGGTCGACCTGGCGGCCGCACGACCCGAGCACCCCGGCTCGGGGGAGCGCCCTCTGGAGCTGCTGTTCGTGGGCCGCGCCGACGCCCGCAAGGGCCTGCCAGTGCTGCTGCGCGCCTTCGAGGCCCTGCGCAGCGCGGGCGTGCCCGCCCGGCTGACGGTGGCCGGCGCCACCTGGGAAGAGGTCGAGCCGGTGCTGATGGACGCCGAGGGCGTGCACGTGGCCGGTCGTGTCAGCGACGAGGAGAAGTGGCGTCTGCTGGGCCAGGCCGACCTGCTGTGCGCGCCGTCGCTCGGCGGCGAGAGCTTCGGCATGGTCCTCACGGAGGCGTTTGCCTCGCACACGCCGGTCGTGGCCTCGGACATCGTCGGCTACCGCGACGTGGTCCGCCACGGCTACGACGGTCTGCTTGTGCCGCCCGCCGATCCCGCCGCCCTAGGTGAGGCTCTGCGCGACCTGGCGCTGGACCCCGACCGCCGCGCCCGGATGGCGGTGGCCGCGCGCGAGCGCGCCGAGCGCTTCTCCTGGCCAACGGTCGCGGAGGAGGTCACCGAGGCCTACGAGCACGCCGTCGAGCTCCCGCAGCCGGCCACCCGGCCGCAGGTTGTCGCCCGCCGGCTGGGCGTGGCCGCCGCCGACGGCGAGCCCGTGGTCCGTCCGCGGCGGATCCCCTCGATCGAGCCCAAGCTTCCGCGCACCGGTCGCCGGCGTGCCGCCCGGGTCGCCCGTCGCGCCGCCGTTGTGGGCGCCGCCGCCGCCGGCGTCGGGCTGGCTGCGCTGGCCGTAGAGCACATCGGCGCCGAGTCCATCGGCCGTGCCGTCGTGGCTTCGTCACCGGTGTGGATCCTGGTGGCCTTCGCGCTCATGTGCGCGTCCATGCTCCTGCGCGCCGAGGCCTGGCACGCGATCCTGCGCGCCGCCCTGCCGGGCGTGCCGCTGCGCCGCCGCGACACCGCCCGCGGCACCATGATCGGGGTCTTCATGTCGGCCACGCTGCCCGCGCGCCTGGGTGAGCCCTCGCGGGCGCTCATAGTGGCCCGTCGCGCCGGCCGGGTACGCGACCGCCTGCCCGTCGTGCTGGGCACGCTCATCTCGCAGACGCTGCTGAACCTGCTGGCGCTGGCCATCCTGGGCGGCGTCATGTTCGCCACCGTTGGCATCTTCCGCGGCAACGAGGACGCGCTGGTGTTCGCCACGATCGCCCCGCTGGTGGTGATCCTGGCGCTCCTGGCGGTGCCGGCGCTGCTGCGCCGAGGCAAGCCGTCGCGGTTCGTGCGCGTGCAGCAGGCACTGGCCTCGGCCCGCGGGGCAGTCGTGAGCGTGCGCAGGGGCCTCGAGGTCTTCCGCCACCCGAAGCTGGGCGGCTGGGCCATGGTCACCCAGCTCACGGCGTGGGGGATCCAGTGGATCGCCTGTTATGTGCTGCTGGTGGCGCTGGGCCTGGACGAGCGCGCCGGCATCGGTGCCGCGGCCGCCGTCCTGTTCGCGGTCAACGTGACCGCGGCGCTGCCGGCCACACCGTCGAACTTGGGCGTATTCCAGGCGGCCTGTGTCGCCGTGCTGTCGGCCTATGGCATCGGCAAGACTGATGCGCTGGCGTACGGCATCATCCTGCAGGCGGTCGAGATCGCCACCGCCGTGGCGCTGGGCATGCCCGCGCTGGTTCGCGAGGGCATGTCGTGGAAGGACCTGCGCCTGAGCGCGCTGCACGCCACACCGGTGCAGCTGGCCGGCGCCGGCCGCCGGTCGCGTGACAGCTCGGCCGAGGCCGACCTGTCACGCCTGTAGGCTGCCCGCGGCCTTGGACTCGACACCGACGGGGGAGCTGAGTGACTGATCGCAAGGGCGCCTGCGCGCGCCGGATCGCCGTGGCACTGATGGTCGCCTCGAGCCTGGCGCTCGCGGCCTGTGGGGACGACGACGACGGAGGGGGCGGCGGGGACGGGGATTCCGCCAAGGCGCAGACGATCACGATCAAGGCGACGGGAACCGAGAAGGACCTGGCCCTCGATGTCACGCCGAAGAGCGCGAAGCCTGGCGCCGCGACGATCGCGTTCGAGAACGCAATGGACAAGGGCGGCTCGGACGGGCAGTTGGTCTTCCTTGCCGAGGAGCACACCGACAAGGAGGTCGCCGCCGAGTTCGCCAAGGCGGTGCGGGGCAAGCCTGTCGCAGCCTGGTTCCAGGCCGCCGGCGGGCCCTGTTGCGCCGACAAGCCGGGCGCCAAGACGAGCGTACGCCAGGACCTCAAGGCCGGTACGTACGTCGTGCTGCCGGGTGAAGAGGCGCAGCTTCCACTGACCCGGTTCGAGGTGAAAGGTGATGCGGGCGACGAGTTCGAGGGTCCCGCCGCCAAAGTCAGCGCCACCGAGTACGCCTTCAAGGGCGAGGGCGTGAAGTCGGGCGAGCCGGTCCTGCTCGAGAACGCGGGTGGCACCTGGCACCACTTCATAGCTTCCAGGCTCAAGCCCGACGCGACGATCGCGGACGCCAAGAAGTTCCTGGCTACCGAGAAGGGCGAACCGCCGTTCGCTGAGGAGACCGGACTCGAGAGCACGGTGCTGGACGCCGGGGTCTCTCAGGCCATCGCCTTCAAGGGCAAGCCCGGCAAGTACGCCTTCTTCTGCTTCGTCTCGGACAAGAAGGGCGGCCCGCCGCACGTCGCCAAGGGCATGGTGTCGGAGGTAGTCGTCGAGTAGGCCGGCAGGGCCGGGGGCAAGATCGTCCGGCTGACGGACGGCGGATCATCCGCGCGGAGGACTCCGCGAGCCAGACCCCGGCCTAGCTTGGCCGCATGCTCCTCGCCCCCCCAAAACTCACTCCCGCGTCCCTGTTCAAGCCGCGCTCCTGGCGTTTCCAGCCCTCGGTGTCGCGGCCGAACTGGGCGGCGCGCACCGGCACGTCGGGCGCGTACGACGACTTCGGGTTCACCCTCGCCGGCGGCCAGATCAACCTGAGCCAGCGTCCGCTGGCCCAACTGCAGTGCTCGGAGAACGGCGGCGCCTACCGCAGCTACGGCTCCTGGGAGGTCTTCGGAGCCACAGGTCCATGGACGCTCGGCGCCCAGAGCCAGGAGGTCACGGACACGGTGCCCCTGGCCAACCTGCTGGCCGGCTCCAGCCCGCACACGGCTCGCTACCAGCTGCGCAGCAGCCGCTCGGGCAACACCATCAGCGGCCAGTTCTACATAAGCGCCGCTTGGAGCAACTACGACGTGTTCGAGAACGAGATCGTGTTCGTCAACTGCTTCGGCACCACGCCGTTCGAGGCAGTGCAGCAGTAGCGCAGCGCCAGCCGCGCGAGGGGCCGGCCTTTGCGCCGGTCCCTCGACGTTCGCGGAAGCTCGACGAAACGGCGGCTGGTTAGGAGGTGGTCCGTTACCGCTGCGTCACTCTTGTAACCGTCACGTCACCTTCCCCGAGGGCGGGCCCGAGTGCGTCACGAGTTCCGTGCGCCAGAGGGACGGAAGTCGTGACGCGATTTCGGACGCGTTACGGGAGCGTGGCGAGCGTTACGGGAACGTCACAGCCAGGCCCCTACCCAGCCGCCGTTTCGCCGAGCCTGCCGCGGACCGTTCGTGATGAAACCGACCAACCTTCACACAGTCGTGTCAAGGTTGTAGTAGAGTGGGGCGATGGCCCGCGACTACCTCAAGACCGTGAACGAGCGCGTCGTCGTCTTTGACGGCGGCATGGGCGCCACCCTGGAGCAGTTCGACCTGACCCAGGAGGACTACATGGGCCTCCAGGGCAAGTGCCACGAGGCACTCGTGCTCCAGCGCCCCGATGTGATCGAGGGCGTGCACAGCTCCTTCATCGAGGTCGGCGCCGATGTGCTCGAGACCGACACCTTCCAGGCCAGCCGGCTGAAGCTGGAGGAGTGGGGCCTGGCGGACCACACGGTCGAGATCAACCAGAAGGCCGCCGAGATCGCCCGCAAGGCCGCCGGTGAGCACAACTTCGTGGCCGGCTCGATCGGCCCCACGGGTCACCTGCCCGCCTCGGACGACCCCACGCTGGGCAAGATCCTGTTCTCCGAGCTCGTGGAGATCTTCACCGAGCAGGCCGAGGGCCTGATCAACGGTGGCTCGGACCTGCTGATCGTCGAGACCGCGCAGGACATCCTCGAGGTCAAGGCCGCCATCTTCGGCATGCGCGAGGCGTTCAAGAGCACCGGCACCACGTTGCCGATCCAGGCCTCCGTCTCGCTGCTGCCCAACGGCGGCAAGATGCTGCTGGGCACCGACATCGAGGCCGTGCTGACCACCCTGACCGCGCTGGACGTGGACGTGATCGGGCTCAACTGCTCGACCGGCCCCGAGGACATGCGCGATGCCATCCGGTACCTGGGCCAGAACTCGCCCGTGCCGGTGCACTGCATTCCCAACGCCGGCATCCCCCACCAGGGCCCCGACGGCGAGACCATCTTCCCGGCCGAGCCGGACCCGCTGGCCGACGCGCTCCAGGAGTTCGTGGAGAAGAGCGGCGTGTCGATCGTGGGCGGCTGCTGCGGCACCACGCCCGAGCACATCGCAGCGATCGTGGATCGCGTGGGCGGCAAGAAGAACGAGCCGCGCCCGGAGAAGGGCCCGCTGATGGTCAGCTCGATGATGAGCGCCACGCCGCTGGCCCAGGAGCCCTCGCCCACGATAGTCGGCGAGCGCGTGAACTCGCAGGGCTCGCGTAAGGCCAAGGCGCTGCTGCTCGAGGACGACTACGACGGCCTGCTGCAGATCGCGACCGACCAGGTCGAGGGCGGTGCGCACGTGCTGGACCTGTGCGTGGCGCTCACCGAGCGCGAGGACGAGGACGAGCAGATGCGCCAGGTGGCCAAGCGCGTGTCGCTGTCGTTGCCCGCGCCGCTGCAGATCGACTCCACAGAGCCGAACGTCATGAAGCTGGCCCTGGAGCAGACGCCCGGCCGCGCGATCGTCAACTCGGTGAACCTGGAGGCCGGCCGCGACAAGCTCGACACCGTCGTGCCGCTGGTCAAGTCCCACGGCGCCGCGCTGATCGCGCTGACGATCGACGAGGTCGGCATGGCCAAGACGCGCGACCGCAAGGTCGAGATCGCGCAGCGGATCCGCGACATGGTCGTGGACGAGCACGGTCTGGACGAGGAGTCGCTGATCTTCGACGTGCTGACCTTCACGCTCACCACCGGTGACGAGGAGTGGCGTCCGTCGGCCGTCGAGACCATCGAAGGCATACGCGAGCTCAAGAAGGCGCTGCCCAAGGTCAAGACCTCGCTGGGTGTGTCCAACGTCTCGTTCGGCGTCTCGCCCAAGGCACGCAAGATCCTCAACTCGGTCTTCCTCCACCACTGCGTCGAGGCCGGACTGGACCTGGCGATGGTGCACCCCGCCGACGTCACGCCCTATGGCGAGATCTCCGAGGAGGAGCGCAAGCTCACCGACGCGCTTGTGTTCAACGAGTCCGAGGACGCGCTCGAGAAGTTCATCGGGCACTTCGAGTCCCAGGGCGACGAGGCCGAGGCCGAGGCCGAGAACCCCACCGAGGGCATGGAGCCCGAGGAGGCCCTGCACTGGCACATCCTGCGGCGCAAGAAGGACGGCGTCGAGGACTGGATCGACAAGTGCAACGAGAAGATCGGTGCCGTCCCCACGCTGAACACCGTGCTGCTCCCCGCCATGAAGGAGGTGGGCGACAAGTTCGGCTCCGGCGAGCTGATCCTGCCGTTCGTGCTCCAGAGCGCCGAGGTCATGAAGCGCGCCGTGGCCCAGCTCGAGAACTACCTCGAGAAGATGGAGGGCCACACCAAGGGCACCGTGGTCCTGGCCACCGTGTTCGGCGACGTGCACGACATCGGCAAGTCGCTGGTCAACACGATCATGACCAACAACGGCTACACGGTCATCGACTTGGGCAAGCAGGTCCCGGTCGACACGATCATCAGCGCGGCCGAGGAGCACAAGGCCGACGCCATCGGCCTGTCGGCCCTGCTGGTCTCGACCTCCAAGCAGATGCCCATCTGCATCGGCGAGCTGCACGACCGCTCGCTGGACTATCCCGTGCTGGTCGGTGGCGCCGCCATCAACCGCGACTTCGGCCGCCGCATGCTGTACCCCGGCGGCAAGGACTCGGATGACATCTACGAGCCCGGTGTCTTCTACTGCAAGGACGCCTTCCAGGGCCTGGACACCATGGACGCGCTGATCGACTCCGAGCAGCGCTCCGAACTGCTGGACAAGACGCGGATCGCCGCCAAGGAGCTGCGCGAGAAGCCCGAGGTCAAGGACGACTCGCCGCCGGTCACGGACGACTCCGTGCGCTCGCCGGTGGAGACCGACGGCGACGTGCCCGAGCCGCCGTTCTGGGGCGTCCGCGAGATCGAGACCGACCTCGCGGACGTCTACCCGTTCCTGGACCGCCACGTGCTGTTCAAGCTGCACTGGGGCGGTCGCGGCAAGAAGGGCGAGGAGTGGCGCAAGATCGTGGAGGGTGACGGCGACGACGAGGGCTTCCAGCCCAAGCTCGAGCGCATGTGGGCCGAGCAGGACTACCTGCACCCCAAGGTCAAGACCGGCTACTTCCCCTGCAACAGCGAGGGCAACGACCTCGTGATCTTCGACCCCGAGGATCAGGACAAGGAGATCGAGCGGCTGACCTTCCCGCGGCAGCCCAAGCACGACCGGATCTGCCTTGCCGACTTCTACAAGCCGATCGACTCGGGTGAGCGCGACGTGGTCGCCCTCCAGGGCGTAACCGTCGGCCCCGCCTCGACCGATCGGATGGCCGAGCTGGAGAAGGCCGGCGAGTTCTCCGAGCAGCTGTTCACGCACGGCCTGGCCGTGCAGTCGGCCGAGGGCCTGGCCGAGTGGAACCACCACGAGGTGCGGGAGGCGCTGGACATCGACGCCGACCAGGGCCGGCGCTACTCCTGGGGCTACCCGGCTTGCCCGGACCAGTCCGAGCACGAGAAGGTCTGGCGGCTCCTGGGGCTCGAGGACATCGGCATGTACCTGTCCGACGGCCACGCCGTCATGCCCGAGCAGTCGACGGTGGCCATCATCGCCCACCATCCGCAGGCCGTGTACTTCGGCATGAAGTCCGGCCGCGTGCCCGAGGGCAAGACCCCGGACGAACTGATCGCCGGCACCGAGCGCGGCGGCAACCAGCTGCCGCCGGACGCGGACGCCACCGACGGCGCGCGCGAGGAAGAGGCAGTGCCCGAAACGGCGTAGGTCCCTCTGTAGAGCACAATCGGACCGGATGGCCGAACCCACCTCGACAGGTGGGAGAAACCGTCCAGCCGAATCCTCGACACCTGGCTAAAGATCCACCGCCCACCCCCGCCTAGGTTGCCTGGGTCCCCTTTGACTCTGCGATCCGGTGGTCTGACGCCGCCGGGGTACTAGGAGAAACACGCCAGATGAGATCCCTTAAGCGGGCCGGCCCCCTCGCCCTGGTGGCGCTGTTGGTCCTGCTCATATTGCCGTTCGAAGCATTGGCGTCGAGCGCCGAATTGGATGCCGCCGGCCAAGGCACGCTCGGCGACACCGTCCCCATCGACACGATGTGGGTGGTCCTCGCAGCAGTGCTGGTCCTGTTCATGCAGGCCGGCTTCATGTTCTTGGAGGTCGGCTTCGTCCGGGCCAAGAACGCCGGCACGATCGTGGCCAAGATCCTGACCAACCTCTCGATCGCGGCCATCTGTTACTGGGCGGTGGGCTTCGCCTTCGCGTTCGGCAGCGGCGACGTGTTCGGCTCCAGTTCCACGCTGGCGTCGCTCATCGGCAGCAACGGGTTCTTCCTGCAGGTGGCAGGCACCGGCACTGCCGACGCTGTCGGCAACTCGGGCCTGCCCGTGATGTCGCTCTCCGCGGCCTCGATCGACGCGAAGTTCCTGTTCCAGTTCGCGTTTTGTGCCGTCTCGCTTGCCATCGTCTGGGGCTCGACGCTGGAGCGGGTCAAGTACGCGGCCTACGTGATCTACGCGGTCGTGTTCTCGGCCGTGATCTACCCGATCGCCTCCCACTGGGTGTTCGGCGGCGGGTGGCTGCAGAACGGCGACACCTTCCTGCTGCCGACCGGCATGCAGGACTTCGCCGGCTCGACCGCGGTGCACCTGATCGGCGCCACCGGCGCACTGGCGGCGCTTCTGTTGCTCGGCCCGCGTAAGGGCAAGTACGGCTCCGACGGCAAGCCACGGGTCATCCCGGGCCACTCGATGCCGCTGGTGGGCCTTGGCGTGCTGATCCTGTTCTTCGGCTGGTTCGGCTTCAACGCCGGATCCACGCTGGGGACCGGCGACGGCCGTCTGGCCGACGTCGCGGTGATCACCATGCTCGGCGCCTGCGGCGGTGTGCTCGGTGCCTTCGTGGTCTCACAGCTGCGGCTGAAGACGATCGACATCGGCATGGTCGGCAACGGCATGATCGCCGGCCTCGTGGCCATCACGGCGCCTTCGGGCTACGTGGAGACCTGGGCCGCTCCGATCATTGGCTTCGTCGGCGGCATGATCGTGGTGTTCGGCGTGATCGCCATCGACAAGAAGATCGACGACCCGATCGGCGCCACGTCGGCGCACGGTCTGGCCGGCATCTGGGGGACCATCGCCTGCGGCTTGTTCACCGCACCGCGACTGGCCCAGTACAACGCGTTCGGGAACCCCGACGGCGGGTTGCTGTACGGAGGTGGTCCGGACCAGCTCATCGCCCAGGTGATGGGGGTGCTGATCGCCTTCACGTTCGTGTTCGTACTCAGCTTCGGCACGTTCTGGGCGATCAAGAAGACGATCGGCCTGCGCGTGACCGAAGAGGAAGAGGACGCCGGCCTCGACATCGTCGAGCACGGCATGTACGGCTACCCCGAGCAGTTCATCCCGCTGCCCGAGACGGGTGCCGCGTCGACCGGGCCCGCCGCTCCGCATGCGGGTGAGGCGCCGGTGGTCGCGCAAGGCCGAGGCGACGCAGTGCCCGGGGGGGTGACAGCATGAAGAAGGTAGAGGCGTTCGTTCGCCACGAGGCATTCGAGCCGATTCGCATGGAGCTACTGGACAAGGGTTTCCCCAGTCTCTCGATCGCGGAATACAAGGGCTCGGGCAGGCAGAAGGGCATCACGGAGCGGTATCGCGGCTCCGAGTTGACCATCCACCTGCGGCCCAAGCTCAAGCTCGAGATCGTGGTCGACGACACGGATGTCCCCGTGATCACGGAGACGATCCTCAAGCACGCCAGAACGGGTCAGGTCGGAGACGGCAAGATCTTCGTCATCCCGGTGGAGACGGCTATCCGGATCCGCACCGGTGAGGACGGGGGCAACGTCCTCCAGGCCCACGAGGAGGAGGAGATCCCGGCGGGGACCTGATTCCTCCTGCGGCACGGCCGGGCGGCTAGCTGAGTCGCCCGGCCACGCTGCTTCTTCACTACCGACCGGGGGACTCATGGCCATGACAGCACCAGAATCCCTGCCCTCCCCGCGAGGAGCACACCTGGAGATGGTCGGCGCCGTATTGGCCGGGGACGGCCTGGAGCGGGTGGCCGAGATCGCCGGGCAGCACACGGGTGCGCCCGTGGCCGTGGTGGTGCCCCGGCTGGGTACCTCGTCGGATGAGTGGGCGCCATACGAGCGCTACGTGGCCAAGCGCATGGCCGGTGGCAAGCCCGACCGCCCCGCCGAGGTCGTGGCCGAGGTGCCGATCGTGTCGGGCGGCCAGGAGCTGGGCGCGGTGCTGATGCTCGGCCCCGGCGGGTCCGACGCCGGCGAGTACCTGCACGTGGCCGCGGTGGCCGCCTTGACCGAGGTCGCGGTGGCCGAGGCCCGCGACGAGACCGAGCAGAACCTGCGCGGCTCCTTCCTCGAGGAGCTGCTGACCCGGGAGGACCTGGACCCGGGCGACATCGTGCGCCGGGCGCGCCGGCTGGGGTGCGACCTCGGCGATGGCGCTGTCGGGCTGTGCGCCGATCCCGGCGAGCGCGCGCCCGGCAGGCTGCTGGCGGCCATCTCCAGTGAGCTGCCAGGCGCACTGGCGCAGGTGATCGCCACCGCCGGCGGTCGCGGCCGCGTTTACGCGCTCCTGCCCGGCCCGGTGGACACGGCCCGCCAGGTTGCCAACCGCCTGGGCCGCCAGGCACTGATCGGCCTGTCCTCGCACTACTCCGATCCCGCCGACGTGCGCCGCGCGCTGGAGGAGGCCGAGCTGGTGCTGGGCGTGACTGCGGCCGGGGGAGGGCCCCCGGGCGACGAGATCGGCGGCGGCACCTACCGGCTCCTGTTCCGCGTGCTGGCCAGCCACCCCGAGGAGGTGCGCAGCTTCTACGAGGACACGATCGCCCCGCTGGCTCGTTACGACGAGCAGTACTCCACCGACCTGGTGGGCACGCTCGGCGCCTACCTGGGCCAGAACTGCAACATGAACGCCACCGCCGCGGCCATCCACGCGCACCGCCACACGGTCAGCTACCGGCTGGAGCGGGTGAAGGAGCTCAGCGGGCTCGACCCGTTCACGTCCGAGGACCGTGAGCGGCTGGGCCTCGGGCTCAAGGCCTACCGGATCATCGAGCCCAAGCTCCCACGCTAAACCGCGCTAGAGCTGGCCGACGCCTGCCTCGAGTTCCAGCAGCGCACGCTTGGTGTCCAGCCCGCCGCCATAACCCACCAGCTTGCCGTCGGCGCCGATCACGCGGTGGCAGGGCACCACGATCGGAATCGGGTTGCGCCCGTTGGCGGCGCCTACCGCCCGCGGCGAGTCCGGGTGACCGATGGCCGCGGCCACGGCCCCGTAGCTGGTCGTCTGGCCATAGGGAATCCGGTCCAGCTCGTCCCACACCGCGAGGTCGAACTCGCCCCCCTCGGGCGCCAGGGTCAGGTTGAACTCGCGCAGCTCACCGGCGAAGTAGCGCTCGAGCTGTTCGATCGGCTCGGCGAAGGCGGAGTCATTGCGAGCGGCGCCGGCAACCGGCCGGTGCCGGCCAGGGAGCTGGACCTGCGTCAGCGACTCGCCGTCCCCGACGAGCAAGAGCTCCCCGATCGGCGTGGACAAAGACGTGGTGAGCACGGTGGCGATCATGCCAACACAACGACCAACGGGCCGCGGATGTGAGGTCCGTGATGGCGAACACGCGGGTGTCGCAATAGGCTCACGCCCTGGCCTGTCGCGCGCTCGGGCTCGCCCTGTCAACACCGGCCGTCGCCGTCCTCGCAGTCGGCCTGACGCCGCCCGCGACCTCGCACGCAAACGTGAAGGTCACGATGACCAGCCCCGGCTTCGTCCGGCCCCTGCCGCTCGCGTCGGTCAAGACCGCGAATTGCAACCGCACCGGCACGCGGATGTCGCTGAGCTTCTCGCGCGCCCTCGACAGCGGCATTGGAAGCTTCATATCGATCAGAGGCAGCCTGAGCTGCAAGTACCCGAGCACGGGCTAGCGCTCAGTCCAGCAGCCGCTGGATGATGAAGCGATCATGCAAACAGAACGACCGCCGGCCGCCCGGCCGATGTGAGGTCCGTTGACGTGCATGGGAAGGACACGACGCCCTTCCCACGCGCATCTACTCGTTCATCAAATTTATTTGATGAACAGCATCTCCGAGTACTTGGGCAGCGGCCAGAGGTCGTCCGCGACGTACTTCTCCAGCACGTCCGCCGCCTCGCGCACCTCGGCCATCGCGGTCAGCTGCTCGTCGCGGGCGTACTCAGCCAGCTTCTGCAGGTCATCCTCGATGCCGTCGGGGTAGTGGTTGGCCTGCTCGAGCCTGCCGATGGCGGCGATGAACGCCTGCGTCTGCTCCCTGGTCTCGGCCCGTAGGTCCTCAAACCCGGTGGCGTCCACCAGATCCAGGTGGCGCAGTGCCGCCGGCAGCAGCAGGGTGCGGGCGATGGTGGACGTGGTCTCGGCCTCGATGTTGGCCTTGACCGCGTACTGCTCCATCCACACCTCCAGCCGCGACTCCAGCTCGCGCTGCGAGAGCACGTTGTACTTCTCGAACGCGGCCACGGTCTGGTCGGACACCACCTCGGGCAGGGCCTCGGGCGTGGTGCGCAGGTTCTTCAGCCCGCGCTGCTCGGCCTCGGCGTGCCACTCCTCGGCGTAGTTGTCGCCGCCGAAGATGACCTGCTTGTTCGCGGCGTAGGACTCCTTGACCACCGCCTGCACGGCCTCCGGAAGCTTCCTGTCCGCGAGCGCGGCCTCGAGCTTGCCCGAGAGCTCATCCACGGCCTCGGCGACGATCGTGTTCAGCACGGTGTTGGGGAAGGCCAGCGACATGCTGGACCCCAGGGCGCGGAACTCGAACTTATTGCCGGTGAACGCGAACGGCGACGTGCGGTTGCGGTCGCCGCCGTGCTTGGGCAGCGCCGGCAGCACCGGCGTGCCCAGGTCCATGATCTCGTCGGCCGTGGCGTGGTCCAGGGCGCCCGACGCGATCGCCTCGAACGCCGCGTCAAGCTCGGCACCCAGGAACACGGAGATGATGGCCGGAGGGGCCTCGTTGGCGCCCAGCCGGTGGTCCTGGCCGATGTTGGCGACCGAGGCCCGCAGCAGGCCCTGGTGCTTGTTCACGGCCTGGATGACCGCCGCACAGAAGAAGAGGAAGTTCAGGTTCTCCCCCGGAGTGTCGCCCGGATCCATGAGGTTGTGGCCGCTGTCGGTGCTCATCGACCAGTTGTTGTGCTTGCCCGAGCCGTTCACGCCCGCGAACGGCTTCTCGTGAAGCAGGCAGACCAGGCCGTACTTGCGCGCGATGCTCTGCATCAGCTGCATGGTCAGCTGCTGGTGGTCCGAGCCCACGTTCGAGTTCTCGAACACCGGGGCGAGCTCGTACTGGCCGGGAGCCACCTCGTTGTGGCGCGTCTTGACCGGCACGCCGAGCTTTCGTAGCTCGTTCTCGGTCTCCATCATGTAGGCCAGTACGCGCTCGGGGATCGAGCCGAAGTAGTGCTCGTCCAGCTCGTGCCCCTTCGCCGGCTTGGCGCCGAACAGCGTGCGGCCGGTGGTTACCAGGTCGGGGCGCTCGAAGAAGTACTGCTCGTCGATCAGGAAGTACTCCTGCTCGGGGCCGACGGTGGTGAACACGCGCTGGGACTCCTCGTCGCCCAGCAGCTTCAGAGCGCGGATGGCCGAGCGCGAAAGGGCGTCCATCGACCGCAGCAGCGGGATCTTGGCGTCCAGCGCCTCACCGGTCCACGACGCGAATGCGGTGGGGATACACAGCAGCGTGCCGTTGGGGTTGTAGAGCAGGAACGCCGGGCTGGTGGGGTCCCAGGCCGTGTAGCCACGCGCCTCGAACGTCGCCCGGATGCCGCCGGTGGGGAACGACGAGGCGTCCGGCTCGCCCTGGATCAGCTCCTCGCCCGAGAACTCGGCAAGCGAGGTGCCGTCGTCGGTGGGGTTGAAGAACGAGTCGTGCTTCTCGGCGGTCAGGCCCGTCAGCGGCTGGAACACGTGGGTGAAGTGGGTGGCGCCGTTCTCCAGCGCCCACTCCTTCATGGCCATTGCCACCGAGTCGGCGGTCGAGGGAGCCAGCGCCTCGCCGCGCTCGAGCGTGTTCTGGAGCTTCTTGAACACGTCCTTGGGCAACCGCGAGCGCTGCACGGCCAGCGAGAACACGTTCTGGCCGTAGGGGTTGTTGGCGGGCTGGGTGAGGTCGACCGACCCCATGCCGTCGCCGTTGGGCGACCACTGCGCGGCGGTGACGTTCTTCTGGCGGATCTTGGCCATTGTGCTCTGCGAAGCCTCCTACAGCGCGACGCGCCCGGGTGCGGGCGCGCGCGGCTGGACGGGGGAAGGACAGGACCCAAGCACCCTAATGGTGCCCCGATCTAGGGGCCTTGTACCTCTGTCCAAAAAACCCCCTGGCGAGTTCGCCGTATGGTCGGAACATGAGCCCGCTCAGCCCAAGGCCAGGCGCTCCGCCCGCCGGGCTCTGCGACAGCTGCGTCCACCAGAAGGTGATCGCCAACACGCGCGGCAGCTCGTTCTCGATGTGCGAGCGGTCGAAGAGCGACGAGCGCTTCCCGAAGTACCCGCGGATCCCCGTGGAGCGATGCCCCGGGTATGAGAGGGAGGAGAGTTAGCGCGTGCCTTCGACGACGGTCTTGCCGTCGTCGGCGATGCGTGTCTTCGGCGCAGCGTCGGAGATCGTGCCCGCGAATCTCCCCGTGACGGGATTGTCGCCAACCACCGACACGGCCTGGGCCTTGCCGGTCAAGCCGGCGGCCACCCGGTAGGTGATCAGGTACGGGCCGGGGCGCACGGCCGTGACGTTCCACTTGAAGGTCTTGGTCTTGCCCGGCCCGAGGCGGCCCAGTGCCCACGTGTTCACGTAGGCGGTCTCGCCGCCCTCGGGACCGTCCTCCTTGGTCTCCGGAAACGTGCCGATGCTCTTGGGCCTGCCGTTGATCACGAACACCGGCCGGGTCGGGTCGGCGACACCCTGCTGCTTTATCCGCGTGTCGAAGCCGTTGACGGTGACGGCCACGTTGGGGATGGCCTTGCGGTTCTCGTCGTTGCGCACGGTGATCGTGAGCGTCGAGCGCTTGGCGAGCTTCTGTTTCGACGGGAACGTGGCGTCGGCCGAGACGGCGAACTTTCCTTCGGGCTCATCCTCGTCCTGGCGTGGGTCGCCCCCGCACGAGGCGAGCCCGACCACAGCCAGGCACGCGAGTCCAGCATGCAGTCTCCTCCACGGCAAAGCGCGGCCAACATACCACGGGGCACCCCCCGCCCGACGCGGTTGCGCCCGGTGCGGGTTGTCGCTTGTCAGCCGCGTCGCGCATGGCGTAGTGTTCAGCGCGTGAGGAGTGATGCGCTCGCGCGAGCGCGGGGAGTTGCATGAACGCCGGGAGGAGGATCTAAATGGTCAGAGCCGTCGCGGACCGGGCGTTCCTGCCGACCAAGAACCTGCTCGAGCAGGTCGGCGACATGATGATCCTGACCGGCAAGACGCTCTTGTCGGCCATCCGGCCTCCGTACCCGTTCGGCACGGAGTTCGTGCAGCAGTTCCTCTTCGCCCTGCGGTTGTGCTGGTTCCCGCTGATGATCTCGACGATCGCGTTCGGCTACGGCGCCCCGGGCCTGCAGGCGGGCAACTTCCTGATCATCTTCGGCGCCATCGACCGCCTCGGCGGCTTCTTCGTGTTGGCCTCGGTGCGCGAGTTCGCGCCGATCGTGACGGCCATCATCGTCGCCGGCGTGGCGGGCACGGCCGTGACAGCCGACCTGGGCGCGCGCAAGATCCGCGAGGAGCTGGACGCGCTGCAGGTGCTCGGTGTCGACCCGATCAAGAACCTCGTGGTGCCCCGCTTCCTCTCGCTGATGATCGTGACGGGGCTGTTCAACATCTACGCGCTGATCTTCGGCATCATGGGCGGCGTCCTGGCGACGCTCACGTTCAACGCCCCGTTAGGACCCTTCTTCGCGACGTTGCTCAACAACGCGACCACCACGGACCTCTGGGGATCGGTGGTCAAGACGACCCTGTTCGGCGCCATCATCGCCATCGTCGCCTGTTACAAGGGCATGACCGCCTCTGGTGGTGCCGAGGGTGTGGGCCGCGCCGTGAACCAGGGCGTCGTCGTCACCTTCCTGGCGATCTTCGCCTTCAACTACGTCTTCACCCAGACGCTGCTGGCGACGCATCCTGAGATCAGCGTGATCAAGTAATGGGTTGGCTGTCCGTTCCCAAGGATTGGATCGCGTCCTTCGGCGACATCGCCAAGTTCATGGCGCGCGTCATGGGCGAGGTCTACACGCTGAAGGTGCTGAAGTTCTTCGGCGAGGCGCTGCGCCAGGCCGGCATCCTGATCCTGGGCTCCGCCATCGTGATCTGGGGCCTGGCATTCATCCTCGGGCTGACCTGCGGCATCGAGGGGGCGTACTTCAACCGGTCCGTGGGCGCGCCCGCGTACGCCGGCGTGTTCAGCGCCTGGTGCGACCTGCGCGAGATCATGCCCTACGCCTTCGGCTACATGATGTCGGCGAAGGTGGGCACCGGCCTGGTGGCAGAGATCGGCGCCATGCGCATCTCGGACGAGATCGACGCGCTCGAGGTCATGGGCATCAGCTCGCTGACCTTCCTGTGCTCAACCCGCCTGCTGGCGGCCTGGATGGTGCTCCCGTTCATGTACATCGCAGCCGTCGGAGCCGGCTTCTTCGCGTCGTACCTGGCGGTGGTTCAACAAATTGGCGAGGTCTCATCCGGAGGGTTCTTCCTCATCTTCTGGATGTTCCAGAACCCTCCCGACCTCTTCTACAGCCTGATCAAGGGGATGGCCATGGCCACCGTGATCGTGCTCATCGGCTGTTACTACGGCTACACCGCCAGCGGCGGGCCGGTCGGCGTGGGCACGGCCACGGCGAAGTCCATGGTGCTGAACACGGTGATGGTGCACATCATCGGGATGGTGGGCACGCAGATCTTCTGGGGATCGAATCCACGAGCCCCCATCGGCGGTTAAGGGACAAGGAGCGACCAAGTGGCTGACGACGAAAACCGCGAAGACCCGCCGTGGGGCCAGCCCCTGCAGCCTGACGACGTGGAGGGCGACCAGCCCACTGCCGACCAGCAGGCGGCCCACGAGTCCCAGGCTGGTCCAGACGAGGCCGACCAGCAGACCAAGCGCGACATCATCACGCAGAGCCCCGAGGGCGAGGCAGACGAGCCCGACATGCGCGTGACGGGCGAGGACGTGCCGGACAACATCGTCGAGCAGACGCGCGAAGGCGAGGAGCCCTACCAGTGGCACTCCGGCACCAAGCGCGATCACGGCTCCACCGACGCGATCGAGTTCATCGACGTCAAGAAGTCCTTCGGCCGCAACACCATCCTCAACGGCCTGAACCTGGGCATCCCCGACAACCAGATCTCGATGATCTTGGGGCCGTCGGGCACCGGCAAGTCCGTGTGCATCAAGCACATGGTCGGCCTGCTCTACCCGGACCAGGGTGACGTGCTGGTCCACGGCGAGTCCGTGCCCAACATGCAGGACAACGAGCTGTTCGAGATGCGCAAGAAGTTCGGCGTGCTGTTCCAGGACGGCGCGCTCTTCGGCTCCATGAACGTGTTGGACAACACCGCGTTCCCACTGCGCCAGCACACCGACAAGGGCGAGGAGGAGATCCTCGAGATCTGCCATCGCCGGCTCGCCGAGGTCGGACTGCAGGGCGCCCTGGACAAGTTCCCGAACGAGCTCTCGGGCGGGATGCGCAAGCGCGCCGGCTTCGCCCGCGCGCTCGTGCTCGACCCGGACATCGTGCTCTTCGACGAGCCCGACTCGGGCCTTGACCCGGTGCGCACCGCCCTGCTGTGTGAGCTGATCCAGGAGGTGCACGCCGAGAACGGCGGCGCCTACGCCGTGATCACGCACGACATCATGTCCGCACGCCGCGTGGCCGACTACATAGCGGTCCTCTGGAAGGGCCGGATCGTGGAGTCGGGCCCGGCTTCGGAGCTGTTCAACTCACCGAACCAGTTCGTGCGCCAGTTCCTCTCGGGCGAAGCCCGCGGCCCCCTCGGCATGGAATAGGTGCCAGGAAACGGGCATCCATGCCCGTTTTCCTGAACGTCAACGGACCCGTGCCTCTTCGCTGCGGCAAGTTAGACGCCGCAGGGCTTTATTGAGTTGCGTCTAAGACTGTCTAAGACCCCGGGCAGGGGTGGAAAACCCGTGTGATACTGACCGCGCCAGGGAGGCGCCGGTTTACCGGCTAGCTTGACCAACGCGAGTACAAGAACGACCCACGGAGAGGGAGCCGGCGAACCGAGCTCGGCGATTGCGCGCTTCCTTGCGCTGGCCGCGCTGATCGCCATCGTGGCGCTGATCGCACTGGTCATGTTCGGGCGCGGCGGGTCGTACGAGGTGACCGCCACGTTCGAGAACGGCGGCCAGCTGGTCAAGGGCAACGAGGTCCGGGTGGGCGGCCGGGCCGTAGGCACGGTCGACGAGATCACGCTGAACGACGAGTCGCAGGCCGAGGTGGACATGACGCTGGAGGAGAGCTTCGGCGACCTGCACCGCGGGACTACCGCCACCATCCGCAGCAACTCGCTCTCGGGAATCGCGAACCGCTACGTGTCGCTGGCCCCCGGGCCCGCCAACGAGCCCAAGGTGCCCAGCGGCGGCCACATCGACGCCGACGCCACCAGCGCGCCCGTGGACCTGGACCAGCTGTTCAACACGCTGGACCCGAAGACGCGCAAGGGGCTGCAGCAGGTGATCCAGGGGCAGGCCACCTACTTCGGTGGCCGCTCGGAGGACTACGCCGAGGCCCTGAAGTACACGGGGCCGGCGCTGGGGAGCACATCCGAGCTGACGCGCCAGCTGGTGGCCGACGACGCCAACTTCGACCGCTTCCTGGTGGATACGTCACGGGCTGTGGGCGCCATCGCGGAACGCCGTGACGACCTGGCCGGGCTGGTGAGCAACACCAATACCACCGCGGGGGCGATCGCCGACGAGAGTCAGGCGCTGGGCCGCACGCTGGAGCTGCTTCCGGGCACCTTGCGCAAGGGCAACACCACCTTCGTGAACCTGCGCTCGACGCTCGGCGACCTGGACGCTCTGGTAGCCGAGTCCAAGCCCGCGACCAAGCGTCTGCCCACCCTGTTCCGGCAGCTGCGCCTGCTCACCGGCGAGTCGCGCCCGACGGTGCGTGACCTGCGTCAGCTGATCAGCATGCCCGGGCCCGGCAACGACCTGACCAACCTGACCGCGCGGCTGCCGCGGCTGGCGGAGCTGACCTCCAGCACCTTCCCGCGCACGATCCGCACGTTCGACCGCTCGCAGAACTTCGTGAACACGCTGCGTCAGTACACGCCCGACCTGGCGGGGGCGGTGGCCAAGCTGGGGCAGGTCACCAACTCCTACGACGCCAACGGCCACTACGCGCGCGTGCAACCCATGTTCACGCCGTTCTCGGCCAACCCGTCGAACGGGGAGCTGACCGCCGTGCCGCCCTCCCAGCGCGGTGCGGGCTTCCAGACCAAGCGCTTGCGCCGCTGCCCGGGCGGTGCGATGCAGGCCCCGCCGGATGGCTCGGCACCCTTTGCCGTGGACGGCTGTCTGACCTCGTCGAGGCCCGGCAACTGATGCGCCGCCTCCTGGCAATCATCGTGCTGGTCCTGGCGCTGCCGGTCGTCGTCGTCCTGGGCGTCGGGGCCGACGGCGAGGGCGGGTCCGGCTACGAGGTGCGGGCGATCTTCGACAACGTGGCCTCCGCGGTCCCCGGCGAGGACGTGAAGGTTGCCGGGGCCAAGATCGGCGTGATCCAGTCGATGGACGTGACCAGGGGCAAGAAGGCCGCCGTCGTGCTGCGCATCGACGACGAGCGCTTCACCCCCTTCCACGGTGACGCCAAGTGCACCGTCCGGCCCCAGTCGCTGATCGGCGAGAAGTTCGTGGAGTGCACCCCGGGCACCGACGCCAGTCCGGCGCTGGCGCGGATCGGGCGCGGCGATGGCGAGGGCCAGCACCTGCTGCCGCTGAGCCGGACGAGCTCGCCGGTCGACCTGGACCTGATCAACAACATCAGCAGGCGCCCGTACCGCGAGCGCCTGTCGATCCTGTTGAACGAGTTCGGCACCGGCCTGGCAGGTCGCGGCAAGGACCTGAACGAGGTCATCCACCGCGCCAACCCTGCACTGCGCGAGACCGACAAGGTGCTGACCATCCTGGCTCGCCAGAACCGGGTGCTGGGCCGCCTGGCCGAGTCGTCGGACCGCGCGCTGGCCCCGCTGGCGCGCGAGAAGAGCCAGCTGACGGGCTTCATCGAGTCGGCGGGCGACACGGCCACCGCCACGGCCGAGCGTCGGGCCGACATAGCCCGGGGCCTCCAGCGCCTCCCCGCCTTCCTGCGCGAGCTCGACCCGCTGATGGCCGACCTGCAGGGATTCGCGAAGCAGGCCACGCCTGTGGCCACCAACCTCAACCGCTCGGGCCGCGACGTGAGCCGCGTGTTCCAGAACCTCGGGCCGTTCTCGACGGCCGCGACGCCCTCCCTCGTGACGCTGGGCGACGCGCTGCGCACCGGCCGCCCCGCAGTGCTGCGCACCAGGCCGCTGGTGCAGGACGTGGGCCGGTTCGCCAAGGAGGCGCGGCCGCTGTCGGGCGATCTGGACAAGCTCACCGCCAGCCTCGACCAGACCCAGGGCATCGAACGCCTGATGGAGACCATCTACTTCACGACGCTGGTCATCAACGGCTTCGACGATCAGGGCTACTACCAGCGGGCGAACCTGCTGAACAACCTGTGCTCGACGTACCAGATCGGGAACCAGGAGGGGTGTAGCGCGAAGTTCGAGGCCGGCGCCTCCGGATCGTCCGCGGGTAGCCCGGCCACGGCGGCCAACGCTCCCGCGCCCACGAAGGCCGAGCGCGCGGCCGGCCCCAAGGCGAGCACCGGCGCGGTGCCCGACGGCGCCATCGGCCGCAAGGGCCGCGAGGCTGCGCAGGGCGTGCGCCGGCGTGCCACCAGCCCGCCCGCGCAGCCAAAGGGCGGCGACCCTGCGCTGGAGTACCTGCTGGGAGGCGGGCAGTGACGCGCGAGGCCAAGCCGGGCCTGGCTGCCAGCCCCGTGCTGGTGGGGGCGGTCACGCTCCTGGTCACGGTGGTGGCGGTCTTCCTGTCCTACAACGCCAACTCCGGGCTGCCGTTCGTACCCACCTACGACCTGAAGGCCGACGTGCCCAACGCCGCCAACCTGGTGCGCGGCAACGACGTCCGCATCGGCGGGGCCAGGGTGGGCACGGTCAGCAAGATCACTCCGGTGCCCAGCGCCACCGGCCAACCGACAGCGCGGTTGGACCTGAAGCTCGATCGCGCCATCGAGCCGCTGCCGGTGGACACCACCTTCATGGTCAGGCCGCGCTCGGCGCTGGGCCTGAAGTACGTGGAGCTCACCCCGGGCAGCGCCAAGGCGGGGTTCACCGCGGGCTCCACGATCCCCGCGCGCGCGGCGCGCCCGGAGCCGGTCGAGATCGACGACGTTCTGAACATGTTCGACGACCGCACCCGCCGCGGCGCGCAGCGATCGCTGAACGGCTTCGGCACCGGCCTGGCCGGCCGCGGCCAGGATCTGAACACGGCGATCCAGGCTTTCAAGCCGCTGCTCGACGACCTGACACCGGTGGCGCGCAACCTGTCCAACCCGGCGACGCGCCTGGACCGGCTGTTCCCGGCGCTGGAGGCCACGGCGTCGGAGGTGGCGCCGGTGGCCGAGACGCAGGCGGCCCTGTTCGGCAACCTGAACACCACCTTCACCGCCCTGGCCGGAGTGGCGCGCCCCTTCCTGCAGCAGTTCATCTCCGAGGGGCCGCCCACGCTGGACACCGGCATCCGTGAGTTCCCGCGCCAGCGCCCGTTCCTGCGCAACAGCGCGGCGTTCTTCCGCGAGCTGCGTCCGGGCGCGGCCACGCTTCCGGGCACCGCCCCGGTGCTGGCCGACGCGCTTGTCGCCGGCCGCCGCACCCTGCCGCTGACGCCGCCGTTGAACCGGCGGCTGGCCGGCGTGTTCGACTCCCTGGCCGAGTTCGCGGAGGACCCGCTGGTGCCGCGCGGGATCCGCCGGCTGCGCGACACCGCTGCGTCGCTGCGCCCCACGATCGCCTTCGTCACGCCGGCCCAGACGCAGTGCAACTACGTCAGCCTGCTGCTGCGCAACCTGGCCAGCCTGAACTCCGAGGGCGACGCCAACGGCACCCTCGAGCGTTTCATCATCGTCGCCTCGCCCCAGGGACCGAACAACATCGGCAGCCCGTCCAGCGCGCCGGCCAACGGGCCGGAGCCCGACAACTACCTGCACGCCAACCCGTACCCCAACACCGCCTCGCCGGGTCAGCCCAAGGAGTGCGAGGCCGGCCGGGAGCCATGGGCACCGGGCCGCCGGGTGCTGGGCAACGTGCCGGGCAACCAGGGCATCATCACCGAGGGCAAGCCCAGGTCACGGGGGACCTCGCGGTGAGGGCGCGCGGCATGAGCCCGCTGCGGGCGGGCCTGATCGCGCTGCTGTTGCTGGCGGTGCTCACGTTCTTCGCGTTCGCCAAGGACATCCCGTTCACCAGGGGCTACGAGATGAAGGCGGTGTTCCAGAACGCTTCGGCGCTGCAGCTGAACTCGCCGGTGCGGGTGGCGGGCGTGGACGTGGGCAAGGTGTCGAAGGTCGAGGCGCTGGGCGACAACTCGACGCTGACCGAGGTCACGATGAAGATCGACGAGAAGGGCCTGCCGATCCACAGGGACGCACGGTTGAAGATCCGGCCGCGGATCTTCCTCGAGGGCAACTTCTTCGTGGACGTCCGTCCGGGCACGCCCAGTTCTCCCGACCTGCCCGACGGCGGCACGATCGGCCCCTCGCAGACCGCGGCACCGGTCCAGCTGGACCAGGTCCTGGGCACGCTCAAGGCCACCGCCCGCCAGGACCTTCAGAAGCTGCTCCAGGGCTACGGCGACTCGCTCAGCGGCCAGCCGACCGCCGCCGAGGACGCCACCCAGGACCCCGACACGCAGGGCCAGACCGCAGGCGAGTCGCTGAACGACTCGCTGGGAGACGCGCCCGACGCGCTGCGTCAGACCGCGATCGTGAACCAGGCCTTCCTGGGCACCGATCCCGACGATCTGGCCAAGCTGATCAAGGGCAACCAGCGCGTGTCCGCGGCGCTGGTTCGCAGCGAGGGCAACCTCAAGGACCTGATCACCAACTTCAATGCCACCACGGGCGCGCTGGCCAGCCGGCAGAACGACCTGCGCGCCACGATCCGCGAGCTGCCGCGTGTGCTCGAGGCGGCCGATCCCGCATTCGACAAGCTGAACGCCGCGTTCCCGTCCACCCGCGCCTTCGCGCGCGAGATCGTCCCCGGCGTCCGCGAGACACCGGCCACCATCGAGGCATCGCTGCCCTGGATCGCGCAGACGCGTGCGTTGGTGCGGCCGAGCGAGCTGGGTGGGGCCATCGGCGACCTGCAGCCGGCGGTCCGCGACCTGGCCAGCTTCACCGACGGCACCGTGAAGTTCCTGCCGCAGGCGGACGCGTTCAACCGCTGCGCGCTGAACAACCTGCTGCCCACAGGCGACGTGGTCATCAAGGACGGCGGCCTGACCACCGGCGTGCCCAACTACCAGGAGTTCTTCCAGAGCCTGGTCGGGCTGTCGGGCGAGTCGCAGAACTTCGACGGCAACGGCAACTATGTGCGCTTCACCACCGGCGGCGGCGATGACACGCGCTCGAGCGGCCCGATCAACGGCGGCCCGCAGCTGTTCGCCAACTTCGTACGCCGGCCGCTGGGTACCCGCCCGGCCCGGCCCGCGCGCACGCCGCCGATTGTGAGGACCCGGCCCTGCCACACGCAGAAGCGCCCGGACCTGAACAGCGCCAAGACGGGCAAGGGGCCGTAATGCGCATGCTTCGCAACCACGCGCGCGACTTCCTGGCCCTGGCGGCGGTAGTCGTGATCGGCCTCGGCGTGGCCGGCTACATCCTGTCCAACCAGCGCTTCTACCTGCCGGACTGGGTACCGGTGGTCGGGTCGGACTTCGTGGACGTGGACGCCGAGCTCTCCAACGCCCAGGCGGTCGTTCCGGGCCAGGGCCAGACGGTGAACATCGCCGGCGTCAAGGTCGGCGAGATCGGCAAGGTCACGCTCACCGACGGGCATGCGACGGTGCAGATGAAGATCCGCCGCAAGTACCTGCCGTTGTACAACGACGCGAGCATCCTGCTGCGGCCCAAGACGGGGCTGAAGGACATGTACCTGGAGCTGGACCCCGGGAACGCCAAGGCCGGCCGGTTGGCCAAGGACCGGTCGGTGCCGCTGGCGCGCACGCTGCCGGACGTGAACCCCGACGAGTTCCTGTCTGCCCTGGACGGCGACACGCAGGCCTACCTGCGCGTGCTCCTGAACAGCGGCGCGGAGGCGTTCGAGGGCGACTCCCCTGCCCAGCTGCGCGCGACGCTGAAGCGGTTCGAGCCCACCGGCCGCGACATCAGGCGCATCACCAGCCAGGTGTCCCTGCGCCAGCGCAACGTGAGGCGCGTGATCCACAACTTCCAGGAGCTGGTCACGGCCCTCGGCGAGCGCGACCAGCAGCTGTCCACGTTCGTGGACGCCTCCAACGCCAACTTCCAGGCGATCGCGTCCCAGCAGCAGAACCTGCGCCGGTCCCTTGAGCTGCTGCCCGGCACGCTGTCCCAGACAAGCGCCACGCTCACCGACGTGGACGCCATGGCCAGCCAGCTTGGCCCGGCCCTGTCCAAGCTGCGCCCGGGCGCCCGCGCTCTCGGGCCGTCGCTGCGCGAGACGCGGCCCTTCCTGCGCACCACCACGCCGGTGATCCGCGAGGAGCTGCGCCCGTTCGCCCGCGATACCCGCCCGGCCACGCGCGACCTGCGGGCGGCCGCGCGCGATCTGGCCGTGGTAGCGCCCAGCCTGACGCGCACCTTCGGCGTCCTGAACCAGCTGGTGAACGCGCTGGCCTACAACCCGAGCGGCAGCGAGGAGGGCTATCTGTTCTGGCTCTCCTGGGCAAACCACAACCGCTCGCTGCTCTATGGCAACCAGGACGCCCACGGCCCCGTCCGGCGCGGACAGATCTTCGTGGCGTGCGCGGTCCAGCCGGTGCTGGACACGCTGCTGATCAACAACGAGGCGCTTGGCGTGCTGATCGAGCTGCTCAACCGGCCGCCATCGGCCCAGGTCTGCCCCGGAGCGCCGTCGCTCACGCCGACGGCGGCCAAGGCCAAGGCCAACAAGGCCAAGAAGGAGAAGGAGCCGGGCAAAGACGAGGCCTCGGCGGGCACCAAGGCGCCGGCCGGGACGGTGGTGGCACCGTGATCAAGCAGAGCCCAAGCCCGGGCAAGCTGGTGGCGATGGTCGCTTTCGCCCTCTCGTGCGTGGCGATCCTGCTGTACCTGTGGCTGACCTTCGGCGGGTCCGTGCCGCTGCGCGCCGAGGGCTACCGGTTCACGATCAAGTTCCCCGAGGCCACACAGCTGGCCCAGGAGGCGGATGTCCGGATATCGGGCGTGAACGTCGGCAAGGTCAAGACCAAGAGCCCGGACCGCCAGTCGGGGCTGACCTCGGCCGTGCTCGAGGTGGACAGCCGGTACGCGCCGATCCCCAGCGACACCCGCGCGATCCTGCGCCAGAAGACGCTGCTGGGCGAGACCTACGTGGAGCTGTCGCCCGGCGATCAGACCAAGTGGCCGCTGGCGGACGGCGGCACGCTGAGCCTGGCCCAGGTGGCGCCGACCGTTGAGCTCGACGAGATCTTCCGCGCGTTCGACCCCAAGACCCGGCGCGCCTTCTCCACCTGGCTGGACTCCCAGGGCCGCGGTGTGGAGCAGGGCGGCGCGGCGCTGAACCGCGCTCTTGCACAGCTGACCCCGTTCGCCGAGGACGTGGACGACGTGCTGCGGATCCTGCGCCGCCAAGACGGCGCCACGCGCGGCTTCGTTCGCGACACAGGCGTGGTGTTCGACGCCCTGAGCGAGCGCAGCGGCCAGCTGCAGGGCTTGATCACGAACTCCAACAGGGTGTTCGAGACCACCGCGGCCCGGGACCGCCAGCTGGCCGACACGTTCGTGGCGTTCCCGACCTTCCTGCGCGAGGCGCGCACGACCAGCCGCCGCCTGACGCGCTTCGCCCAGGACACCGACCCGCTGGTCACGCAGCTGCGCCCGGCGGCGCGCGAGCTGTCGCCCGCGCTCCAGAACGTGCAGGCGATCGCGCCCGACCTGCGCGGCCTGTTCACCGACCTGGGGCCGCTGATCCGCGTTTCGGGCAAGGGCCTGCCGGCGCTGGACACCGTCCTGGACGACAGCCGCCCGCTGCTGGCCCGGTTCGAGCCCTACCTGCGCACGCTGCAGCCCACGTTCGACTACCTGGGTCTGTACAAGCGCGAGATCACGGCGCTGCTGGGCAACGCCGCGGGCGCCACGCAGGCGGTCGACCCGGGGACCAACACCACCAGGCTGGTCCACTACCTGCGCACCACCAACCCGATCAGCCCCGAGGTCCTGGCCACCTACGAGAAGCGCCTGCCAACCAACCGCTCCAACCCCTACCCCGAGCCCGGGGCCTACAGCCAGCTGGCGAGCGGGTTGCCAACGTTCGGCAACTACCTGTGCGCCAACCCCGGACCGGCCACCTCGCTGGCCCCGCCCGAGCGCAACCCGCTGCTCACCGACAACATCAGGCGGCTGGTCGAGAAGTACGCCTACACGCCCCGTGGGGTGACGGCGCCGGCCTGCCGCGAGCAGCGCAACCTCGGCCGGCTGGTCGACCAGGCGGGCAGGTTCCCTCAGCTGCGCCCGATCCAGGCTCCCTAAGCTGCGGCTCGTGAGGGAGGACTTCTTTGGCTCGCTGGCGCGGGCGGTCACGCGGCGGCCGGGCCCGGTGCTGGCCGTGGTTGGGGTGCTGGCGCTGGCCGGGACCGCGCTGGCGCTGCGGCTGGAGCCGCAGACGGGCGTGGACACGCTGGTGTCGGGCTCTTCGGACCGCGCCAAGGCCAGCGAGCGCTTCAAGCAGGACTTTGGCGACGACTCGGTGATCGTGCTGGTCAAGGGCACCAAGGGCAAGGGCGACCTCCAGCGCACGCTGCTGAGCCCGGACCTGGGGCGGCTGATCAAGCTGGAGGGCTGCCTGTCGGGCAACGTGCCGGCAAGGGGGCTGAAGGGGCTGCCGGCGCCGTGCCGCGAGCTGGCCAAGCTCAAGCCGGCGAAGGTGGTCTACGGCCCGGGAACCTTCATCAACACCGCGGTCAACCAGATCAACGACCAGCTGGTCCAGCGCCAGCAGGCAACCGCGAAGCAAGCCGACGAGGTGGCTGCTTCCGCGCGCAAGGCCTCCGCCCGGAGGGGCGACTCGAAGGCCGAGCAGCAGCGGCTGGGGGAGGCGGCCAAGCGCCAGGTGCAGAGCCAGTTCACCCAGGAGACGCTGCAGCTGGCGCTGCGCTACGGCCTCACCGGCCTGCCGGCGCTGGACAACCCGGACTTCATCTCCACGCTCGTGTTCGACAACAAGCGCGGCGTGGGCCAGCCCAAGACGCGGTTCGCCTACCTGTTCCCAAGCTCCACCTCGGCGGTGGTGCAGGTGCGGCTGAAGCCAGGGCTCAGCGAGGCCGAGCGCGGCCGCTCGATCGAGCTGATCCAGCAGGTCACGCGCGACAAGTCGCTCAAGCCCACGGCCGGCGCCCGCTACGTGGTCACCGGCATCCCGGTGGTGGTGCAGGGCCTGGCCGATGCCGTCCGTAGCGCCATCTTCGTGTTGCTGGGCGCCGCCCTGTTGCTCATGGCCGCCACGCTGGCGCTGGTGTTCCGCGTGCGCCTGCGGCTGTTGCCGCTGGCGGTTGCCCTCGCCGCCGCCGCCCTGACCTTCGGCGCGCTGTCGCTGGCAGGGGGCAGCCTGACCATGGCCTCGATCGCGGTGCTGCCGGTACTGATCGGCCTGGCCGTGGACTACGCAATCCAGTTCCAGGCTCGCCACGAGGAGGCGCGCGGCCGGGGCCTGGATGACCGCGAGGCAGCGGTGGCCGCGGCCACCGCTGGCGGCGCCACCATCGCCACCGCCGGGCTGGCTACGGCGGTGGGCTTCCTGGTGCTGCTGCTTTCGCCCGTGCCGCTGGTGCGCGGCTTCGGCGCGCTGCTGGTGGTTGGGGTGTTGCTGGCGCTGGCCTGCGCCTTTACCGCCGGCTTCGCGGCGCTGGTGCGTTTGGCGCCCGCCGAGAGCGGTCCGCGCTTCCCGCGCGTACGCGCGCGGGCCCAGGCGGGATGGTGGCGCGTGGCCGACTCCGGCGTGGGGCGGGCGGTGGCGTACCGGTGGGCGCGGGTGCGGCTGTGGGGCGTCGAGGCGTTCGAACGAGCGCTCGCCCACGCGGTGCATCGCCCGCGCCGGATCCTGGCCGTGGGCTTCGCCGTGGCCATCCTCGGGCTGGCCGTGGACACCCAGAGCGAGGTGGTGTCCGACGTGCGCGAGCTCGTGCCCCAGGACCTGCAGGCGCTTCAGGACGTGAACACCCTGCAGAAGGAGAGCGGGGTGGCGGGCGAGATCGACGTGGTGGTCAGGGCCAAGGACATCACCGATCCCAAGGTGGTGGCATGGATGACCAAGTTCCAGGACAGCACACTGCGCGCGGGCGGCTACAAGACCGGCGACAGCTGTGCCCAGACACGCAATCCGCCGGACCTGTGCCCGGCGCTGTCGCTCCCCGATCTGTTCCGGACGGTGAACACCAGCGATGCGGCGCAGACCCGCGGGCTGCTGGACTCGGTGCCCGCCTACTTCTCGCAGGGCGTCATCACGCGCGACCGTCGGACGGCCAACCTGGCGTTCGGCGTCCGGCTGCAGTCGCTGGCCGACCAGAAGCGCGTCGTCGAGTCGATCGAGGATCGGCTGGACCCGCCCCCGGGCGTCACCGCAGACGTGGTCGGCCTGCCGGCGCTGGCTGCCGAAGCCAACTCGCAGCTGTCGTCACCGCTGCGGCGCATGTTCACGCTGCTGGCTGCCCTGGCGGCGGTGTTCCTCGTGTTGTTCATCGTCCGCAGGAGCGCACGCGAGGCGGCGGTGCCGCTGATCCCGATCGCGCTTGCCACGGGCTGGGCCGCGGGCCTGATGTTCCTGCTGGGGCTGCTGCCCGGGCCGCTGTCGGTCAAGCTCAACCCGATGTCGGTCACCCTCGGAGCGCTGGTGATCGCCATCTCGACCGAGTTCAGCGTGCTGCTGTCGGCGCGCTATCGCCAGGAGCGCGAGGCCGGTAGCCCGCCCGCGCGGGCGATCGAGCTGACCTACAGGTCCACCGGAGCTGCGGTCATGGCCTCCGGCGTTACCGCCATCGCTGGGTTCGCCGTATTGATCGCCTCCGATATCCGGATGCTGCGCGACTTCGGCCTCCTGACCGTGGTGGACCTGGGTGTGTCGCTGGCGGGCGTGATGCTGGTCCTGCCCGCCGCGCTGGTGTGGGCCGAGCAGCACGGTGCTTTCTCGCTGCGGGATCTGAACCCACGGCCGCTGCTGGCCGAGCTGGGCTCCGCCGCTCGCGACGCGGGCGCCAGGATTCCGCTTCCGCGCCTGCGGCTGAGGCGGCGCGGTGCCTGACCAGGAAGACCGCTTCGGCGACCTGGGCGAGTCGCGCAAGCCCACGGCTGCCGAGCGGTTCGAGCACGAGGACCTGGTCAACCCCGAGCCGGACGCGCCCGAGCGCAGGCCGGAGGTGCCGCGGCCCGGGAACCGCTACGCGTGGGCGGTCGGGATCGTGGCGTTGATGGTCATCGCCGTGGTGTTCTTCACGGTGAACCTGCCCAACCAGGGCGCCGGCGTGCGCGGGCCGCAGCCCGGCCAGCGGCTGCCGGCGTTCGCGGCGCCGCTGGCCACCAGCAACGTGGACGACGACTTCGACGCCAACGTGTTCGAGACGCGCAAGGCCGCGCGCAGCGCGGGCAAGCGCCTGGCGGCATGCCAGGTGCGCGCGGGATCGGTGCTCAACTCCTGCCAGCTGCGCGAACGGCCGTCTGTGCTGACCATGATCGCCACCAAGGGCACCGACTGCGAGCCCCAGGTGGACCGGGTCGAGCGCATGCGCAAGGCGTTCCCGCAGGTGAACTTCGCGGTGGTCATGAGCGGCGAGAAGCGAAGCGAAGCCGGGCAGATCGTTCGCCGGCGTGGGTGGGGGATGCCGGTCGGTGTGGACCGCGACGGCGCGGTGACCAACCTCTACGGCGTGGGCGTGTGCCCGACCACGGTGTTCAGCGACGGCCGCGGCATCGTCCGCCGCACCGACCTCGGCAACCTGACCGAGCCCCAACTGCGCGCCCACACGCGCGCCCTGCTGCGGCGGAAGTGAGCGCGATGCCCGCCGACCCCGTGCTGGAGCAGGGCAGCGTCGAGGGTCAGCTGGCCGAGGAGCTGCCCGGTCTGGGCCTGTGGAGCACGCGTGTGCGCGCCAGCTCTGGCCGCAGCCCAGCGGCCGTGCGCGACCGCCTACGGATCATGGCGGGACGCATCACCGGCGGGCACGTGGTGCACATGCGTCAGGACCCGGTGCCGTGGGCCTACCGCGTGCTGTGGCGCAAGGTCGGGCTGGACCCCGACGTCGACCGACCGCCTGCCGAGCGGATCGCCGTCGAGCGCCTGCGCGCGGGCACCCTGACGAGCCAGAACCTGTTGGACGACGCGCTGGTGATCGCCACGCTGGAGACCGGAGTCCCTGTCATGGCGTTCGATGCCGAGCGGGTGGGCGGCGAGCTGGGGCTTCGCACCACCAGGCGCGGCGAGAGCCTGGGCGAGCGGGCGCTCGACTCACGCCAGATCGTGGTGGCCGACGGCCATCAGGTGCTCGCCACGCTCGACGGAGAGGTCGCCCCCGAGCACGGTGTGAGCAAGCACACCACCACCATGGTGCTCAGCGCGCTGACGGCCAGGGGGGTGCCGCTGATCGCGGTGGAGGAGGCCCTCTGGACGGTGGTCGAGACGCTCCAGCCCACCGACTGATTGGCGCGGCGGGGGGCTGACCCCGGGCCCAGGCGCTGGTATCGTGTGCCACATCTTCGAGGGAGAGGGGACCAGTGCCTGACGTCCTGGAACGCCGCCGCACCGAGCACCCGCCGGCGTTCGCCCCGCGGGTGGAGCCGGACGAGCGCCCCGCCCGCCGGACCCTGCTGGACCAGGTCGAGCGACTCGAGGGAGAGTTGAGCGCGCTAGCTGTCTCAATGTGGCCGCGCACGGGCTTCGACTTTTCGGTGCCCGCCACGGGCGGTCCCCGGCTGCTGACGCTGGGCGAGCTGGAGCAGCTGCGTGACGATCTGGCCGAGCGCTTGGCGCTCACGCGCGGCGAGCGCGAGGCCGTGGCCCGCCGCGAGGAGGGCTACCGCTGCCTGATCGAGGAGATGCTGCTCGCGCCCGAGGAGCACAAGTGGCGACGGGTCGGCAACGAGGACATCGGCGAGCCGGGCTGCAAGCACTGGCACGTGACGCCGCGCTGGGGCATCTTCGGGATGCTCCTGAACTGGTGGCGCGTCAAGATCTCCAGCGGTTGTCCATTACCGCGGGGCTGCGGCGCTTGACGCCGTAGCCCGCCTCCGCAGACGTGGGAAAGCGAAGCCGCAAGCGCAGCGGCCGGCCTGAGAGCTCGGCCTCGTCGTCCGGGAGCACCCGGGCCGAGCGCGATGCCGCGCGCCGCGCGCGAGCCGAGGCCGCGCGTCGGGGCGAGCGCGGCGAACGCCCGTCGATGCCCAAGGCCAGGCCGGGCAGGGTGTCGGCCGAAGACCGCCCGCCCCCGCTCTGGGCCCCCTTCCCCTTGACCGAGCTCGTCACGCTGGCCGGCATCGTGTTGATGGCGTGGGGGCTGCTTTCCGGTGGCAGCCCGGGCAACCGACGACTGGTCGCAGGCCTGGCCATCGCGTCGCTGGCGGGGCTGGAGCTGGCCGTGCGCGAGCACGTGACGGGCTTTCGTTCCCACAGCGCGCTGCTGGCCGGCCTCGTCGCGATCCTGGTCATGGTGGGCGCCGGGCTGGGCCTCAGGCTGAACCCACTGGGGCTGGTGCTGGTGGCCGGCGTGCTGGCGTTCGCCGCCGCCTTCTGGGGCCTGCGCCGGCTGTTCCAGGTCAAGTCCGGTGGGCTGAGCTTCCGTTGATCCCCATACAGTGCAGCGAATGACGGACCCCCAGGACGCTCCCCAGCGGCGCCTGCGCATCGCCGGCCTGCACCACCTGACGCTGCTGTGCTCGGACCTCGAGGCATCTACGGCGTTCTACCGCAACGTGCTGGGCATGCGGATGGTCAAGCAGACGGTGAACGAGGACGACCAGGACGCGCGCCACCTGTTCTTCGGCGACGACGAGGCCCGGCCGGGGACGCTGATCACCTGCCTGGAGTATCCGCAGCTGGAGCCCGGCACCGTGGGCGTGGGCTCGACCCATCACTTCGCGCTCGCGATCGAGACCGAGGAGGAGTTGCACGCCTGGGCGGATTACCTGGGGGCGCAGGGCGTGGCAGCCACCGAGGTCATGGACCGCACGTTCTTCAAATCGCTGTACGTGCGCGATCCGGACGGTCACATCGTGGAGCTGGCCACCGTCGGCCCCGGCATCGATCCCGATGCCTAGGCCGGCGGTGCCCGCTAGCCGCTAGACGGTGGTCAGGGCGCGGAAGGGCGCCTCCGCGCGGGCAGCACTGGCGCGCTTGGCGCGCAGCACGTCCGCCACCGCCGAGCGCTGGCGCTCGGTCAGCGTGCCGACCGCTTTGTTCTCAGGAATCCCGATCGAGGTCAGCAGGCGGCGGCAGCGAGATCGGCCCCACCGCTTCTGACTCATCAGAAGGTCGCTGATCGACATGCTCTCGACCTCCCACGGGCAGTCGACGATCACGTCTACCACCGGCAGCTGGCCACTCGCAATACCACGTTTCATTGCCGCTCTAGCCAACCTAACCCTGTTCGCGTGCTCCAATGCCCGCAGGTGCTGCTGGTCAGCTTCAATCGTGGCGGTTTCGCCCATACGTCAACCCTCCCGCACTCCGTGCAGATCCCAAGTTGTGTCAACAAAAAAAAGAGGCCTGGCGGTCCGCTTCTCCTAGCTCCCTCGATTCGGAGAAGCGTTGCCGCGGCCGATGCCCAATTAATCCCAGGAGTCTCGATGCGTCAACGGGCAAGCCGGGTGACCAGTCGCTAAGAGCGGGCTTTTCCCGGATCCTGTGCGAAGTCGGCGCCGAAGGCCCTCGATCAGATGTCCGCTCGTGCCCGCTCGCGGTAGCTGCGGGCCTTCTGCTGGTTGCCGCAGGTTGCCATCGAGCACCAGCGCCCGGAGCGGTTGCGCGAGTGGTCGTAGAACGCCCAGCGGCATTCCGCGTCGGCGCAGGCCTTCAGCCGCTGCCAGCTGCCGTCCGCGGCGGCGGTGGTGACCGCCGCCAGCAAACGTGCCAGCCCCGCGTCGATGCCACCGCAGACGGGTGTCAGCTCCGGCCGCTCGCCGCCAAAGCTGGCCCGCAGGGACGCGTGGCCCGCCGCGGCCTCCAGGGCGGCCACGGCGTCCGGGTCGGACCGGCCACCATTGTGCGCGTACAGCACCGCTCGTAGCCCCTCGCGGATTACCACTGCCCGCTCCAGCTCGGCCTGGGTGGCCCGCGCGGCCGGCTCGCACAGGCCCCGCTCGGCGAACCACGCCACCAGCGCCTGGGGGTCGGTCAGCTCGTCGTCATCGGGCCCCTCGTCCAGCTCGACCGTGTTTATGAAGCGCTGGACCAAGGCCAGATCGGCCGGCGCACGCTTCGCGGATTCTGATTCATGGCTCATGTGTCAACAGCTCTGCTTATGGACTGTATCAGTGTTCGTAACTGGCTATCTAGTTTAGCCGGTGATATCATCTAACCAGTGTTCAGGTAAAGAAGGTTACGCAAGGAGCCGACCATGTACAGCGAGATCACAATCCGCCACGCGACCGACAACGACGTGACCGCTGTCCGCCACCTGGCCGCGCTTGACGAGGCAGACGCCCCGCAGGGCGACGCGCTGCTGGGCTTCGTGGACGGCGAGCTGGTCGCGGCGCGCTCGGTCCGCGGGAAGGCCGCGGTGGCCGATCCGTTCCGCCGTACGCGCCACGTGCTGGAGCTGCTGGACCTCCAGCGCCGCCAGGAGCAGGCGGCATGAACCCGCTACTCACGTGGGAAGTGGCCCGCGAGCGCCGGCTCGAGGCACGCAGCGTGTCGTCCCTGCGCCGCGCGCTCCACGGCCGCTTCTTCCCCCGCTTCTGACGCCCCGTAGGCGCCCGCCACCTTCCTCCTAGGACCCGGTGGGCGCCGGGGCGCCGGAAGGCCGGGCCGGCGAGCGCCGGCCATGGCCCGAAGCGCTGCCGTTCAGGAAATTTGCCATGGATGGCAATTTCCTGGCAGATATTCAGGCGGGCGCCGGGGCGCCGGAGTCCTGGACGACCTTGCGGGCCTTCTCGAAGGCCGCCAGCGCCCGGTCCAGGTGCGAGCGCTCATGGGTGGCCATCACGCTGGTGCGCAGCAGCGCTCCGCCGCGGGGCACGGCCGGATACAGCGCCACGTTGGCGTAGACGCCCTCGTCATAGAGCGCGCGCCAGAACAGCACGGCCTGCCAGTCGTCGCCGATCGTCACGGGCACGATCGGGGTCAGCAGGTCACCGCCTCCGGGCATCGGCGTCGGCTGGACCACGTCGAAGCCGCGCTCGGCCAGACCGCGCTGCAGGTAGCGGGCGTTGTCCAGCACCCGGGCCAGCAGCTCACGCCCCTCGTCGGAGCGGATCACGCGCAGCGCGGCCAGCGTGGCGCCCACGGCCGCGGGCACTGCCGAGGCCGTGAACATGAAGGCACGCGACTGCACACGCAGGAAGTCGATCACGTCGCTGGGGCCGGAGATGAAGCCACCGCAGGAGGCAAGTGACTTGGAGAAGGTGCCCATGCGCAGGTCCACCCGGTCGGCCACGCCGAACACCTCGCTCGCGCCCGTCCCATCGGCACCCAGAACGCCTACGCCGTGGGCCTCGTCCACCATCAGGCGGGCCTCGTAGCGCCGGCACAGCTCCACGATCTCCGGCAGGGGCGCCAGGTCCCCCTCCATCGAGAACACGCCGTCGACCACCACCAGCACGCCGCCGCCGTCGCTCATTGAGCGATCTAGCATCTTGTCGAGCTTGTCGAGCTTGTTATGGCGGAACGGGCGGATGCGGGCGCGGGACATCATCACCGCGTCCATGATCGAGGCGTGGTCGCCGGAGTCCACGATCACGGTGTCCTCGGGACCCAGCAGCGTGGCCACGCAGCCCACGTTGGCCTGGTAGCCGGTGGTGAACACCAGCGCGTCCTCGTCACCGGTCCACTCGGCGATCTCGCGCTCCAGCTCCAGGTGCAGCGGTGTGGTGCCGTTCATGAAGCGAGAGCCGGTCAGGCCGGTGCCGTAGTGTTCCAGCGCGTCCAGGGCGCCCTGGCGGACGGCCGGGTGGGTGGTCAGGCCCAGGTAGTTGTTCGAGCCCAGCGTGATCCGCTCGCGTCCCTCCATGACCACCACGGGGCCGGGCTCGCCGTCCACCTCGCGGAAGTAGGGCAGCAGGTCGTGCTCGCGGGCGGCCTTCAGCTGCTCAAGGCGCTCGTGTGTGCGGGCTTTCTCGAACAGGTCCACTGGAATAAGGTCTCGCGACGTGTCGATCGAGGTCACACCGGTCCGCTCGCTGCGCGACCGGAGGGAGTTCATCGAGCTTCCCTTCCGGCTTCATGCTAGCTCCGACCAGTGGGTGCCCCCGCTGCGCCTGGAGCGCCACGCTTTCCTGAGCCCGCGCCTGAACGCGTACTTCAAGCACGCCGATGCCCAGCTGTTCCTGGCCCGCAGGGACGGCCGCGTGGTGGGCAGGATCAGCGCCCAGATCGACCACGCCTTCAACCGCCACCAGGGAAACGACTGGGGCCAGTTCGGCTTCCTGGAGACCGAGGACGACGCCGCGGTACTGGGCGCGCTCCTGGATACCGCCGGCGGCTGGCTGGCCGAGCGCGGCCGCGACCGGATGGTGGGGCCGATGGATTTCTCGATGAACGACGAGAGCGGGGTGCTGATCGAAGGCCACGACCGCGATCCGTTCATCAAGCAGCCCTGGCATCCGCCCTACTACCAGCGACTGTGCGAGCAGGCCGGGCTGGCCAAGGTGGTGGATCTGTGGATGTGGGAGCTGCACATCACCGACCGCAAGAAGGTCGTGCCGGCGCTGGTGGACATGGCCGCGAAGCTCGAGCGCGAACACGGCATCCGCATCCGCAAGATGTCCCGTCGGCGGCTGAGCCGGGAGATGGAGCTCTTCGGCGAGACCTACAACGAGGCCTGGAAGGACAATTGGGGCTTCGTTCCCTACTCCGAGGAGGACCTCAAGCACTACGGCCAGGAGCTGCAACTGGTCTACGACCGCAACTGGTTCATGATCGCCGAGCGCATCGACACCGGCGAAAGCGTCGGGGTAGCCATCACCGTGCCCGACATCAACCAGGTGCTGAAGCGGATGAACGGTCGGATCGTCCCCTTCGGCTGGTGGCACTTCCTGCGCCGGCGGCGGATCATGGACCGCGTGCGCGTGGGCTTTCTGGGCGTCAAGCCCGAGTATCAGCACACCGGGGTGGCCGCGGGCCTGTACATCGAGCACTTCGACATGGCCGTGGTGACCCCCCAGAAGTGGGGCGAGATGGGCTGGATCCTCGAGACCAACGACGCCATGAACCGCGGTATGGAGGGCATGGGCGGCCGCGTTGTGAAGAAGTACCGGATGTACGAGCGCGTCCTGCCGGGCGGAGAGGTACAGTGAGCCGCCCGTGCCCGAACCGGCGGACAACCAGCCAGAGGAGGAGCTCGACGGCGAAGTCGTCGCGGAGGTCCGCCATCTGCCGGTCCCGGCGGGCGACCAGCCGGGCGAGAACCTGGACGTGCGCAGGCCCGCATCGCTCCCGGCCACCGTGGCCGCCGCCACCGGCGGGTTCGTGCTCGGCGTGGCCGCGTTCATGCTGATCCGCGTCCTGCGCCGCCCGGCCACCGGCCGCGCGCTGGCCCAGCGCCGCGCGCGCAAGCTTGCCAAGGCCCGCGGCGTGGACATCGCGTCCTCGCGCTCCTTCCTCGTCGACGTCCACCTGCTCAAGCGCTGACCACCGGAACCCGCACCGTATGCGAGGTCGATGTGGTGCCCGTCGGGCCCTACCGGCTTCCCGGCGGCGGTCGCGACGGCGCGCTGCGCCACGGCGGCGGGGTACTAACGCGGCTGCTGCATTTCGCTACCCGGGACACCCCGGACGGCCAAGGCCGTCAGGGCACAAGCGACGATCCGGTGGTGGTGCGCGCGTGGGCCGCCGGCGGCGCGGTGCGCTTCCGGGCCGAGGCGGCCAGCGACCGGGCCGCCCGGTACGCCATCGGCCGCATGCGCTTCGCCCTCGGCGTGGACCACGACCTGACGGCCTTCCACCACCGCTTCTGGCGCCACGAGTTGCTGGGGCCGGTGCTGCGGCGCAAGCCCTGGCTGCGTCCGCGACGGCGGCCCGAGCCGTGGGAGGCGCTGGCGTGGGCGGTCACGGAGCAGCTGATCGAGGGCTCGCGCGCCTCGGCCATTCAGCGCCGGATGGTGTTCGGGCATGGGCGGGAGCACGAGGGCCTGCACGACGTGCCCGGTGCGGCCACGGTCGCTTCGCTGGCGCCGGCCCAGCTGGAGGCGTGTGGCCTGTCGCCCTCGCGTGCGGTGACCATGGTCCGAGTCGCGCGGGAGGTGGCCCGCGGGCGAGTCGACCTTCAGGATCCGGCCCGCCACGACTACGACGGGCGCCGCCTGCGGGCCATCCGCGGGGTGGGCTCGTGGACGGTCGAATACCTGGCCCTCCACGGGCAGGGCCGCGACGACGTGCTGCCGTATGGCGACTTGGCCTACATCAAGCTCGTGGGCGTGCTGGCCGGCCTGGGCCGGCGCGCCACCGAGGACGAGGTGCGCGAGTACTTCGCGCCCTACGCCCCGTACGCGGGGCTCGCGGGCACGGCGCTGGCGCACGCCATGGCCGGCGGAGCCTTTGGACCGTCACCGGGCGGTAAGGCACGCCGCATAACATTGGTGGCATGAGCGACACCAAGGTGACCAAGACCGACGAGCAGTGGAAGTCAGAGCTGGACCCGGAGCGCTATCACGTGCTCCGTGAGGCCGGCACCGAGCCCCCCTTTACCGGCGCCTATACGCATTCCAAGGCCACCGGCATGTACAAGTGCGGCGCGTGCGGCGCCGACCTGTTCAGCTCCGACACCAAGTTCGAGTCGGGCACCGGCTGGCCCAGCTTCACCGACCCGGTGGTCAGCCAGGCCGTGGAGCTGCGCGAGGACAAGTCGCTGTTCATGAAGCGCACCGAAGTGGTGTGCGCCACCTGCGGCTCGCACCTGGGCCACGTGTTCCCGGACGGACCCGGGCCGGGCGGCCAGCGCTACTGCATCAATAGCCTGGCGCTGGACCTCGACGAGCAGGGTTAGGCCGCGGCGCCCCTATTGGGTGCGCAGCCCTCCGCCCGGCAGGTTCGACCCCAGGCCCAGCTGCTGCAGCAGCAGCGCCAGCGGCTTCGCGTCTGCCGGCGCGGTGATGTCCACGCCGCCGCCCACCTTCGGCAGCTCGTAAGCGAAGTTCAGCTGCCCGCCGCTGACACCGTGGGCGTCGACGCCGTCCGGCACGTCGAACGTGACCGAGAAGGTGGCCTTGCGCGCCACGTCCTCTTCGTCCACGTTCACGGTGAAGCCGGCCTCGTCGATCGCGTCGACCACCTTCTCCTTGTCCTTGTCGGATATCTCCGGGAACGACCGCCCGGCGGCCTCCAGCTGTTTGCGAATGGCGGGTCTCGCGGCGGCGTCGAGGATGTCGTCGATCATCTCTGCCACGTCCACCTTCCCGGCGACCTTCCGGGTGGCGTCGCCGCCGACGCTCTCACCGTCGCTGACCTTGACGTCGTCGATCCAGTCGGACGGGTCGACGCCCAGTTCCTGGAGGGTCTGCGGGCCGGACTTGCTCTGCTGCTCCTGCTGGCGCACGAACTGCTCGTAGAGCCGTTTGCCGACCTCGTAGGTCTGCCCGCGGAACTTGACGAACGCGTTGTCCTCGGTGGCCACGATCCCGCCCGAGTAGCCCTGGCCGCCGCCGGTCACGTCGATGTCCCAATCCACCAGCGGCGGCTTGCCCTTGCCGCGCGACTCGAACGGGCCCTCCACCCCCACGGACACCGGGACCGGCAACTTCTCCGAGCCCTTCACGTCCACGTTCATCTCCAGCTCGAGCTCGCCCGAGTCGACCTCGGTCGCGAAGGCCTTCTCCAGCAGGGCCATCGGGTCGCCGGACGCGCCCCCCGACGAGCCGCCGTCTCCGCCGGTGTCGTCGTTGCCGCAGCCGGCCAGCAGGCCGACGGCGATCACTCCATAAAGGAGCACAGGCAGGGCCAGCAGGACAAGCAGTCGCAAGGGCTTCATCAGCGGGTTATACCGGCCGGCTGCGCCGGCCTCCTACAGGCCCCCGCCGGGCAGGAAGCTGTTGTCGAACGCGCCGCGCGCGTCGGGGACTTTGGTGATCAGCCGGTTGTCGTTCATCCAGCCGGCGAAGGCCTGCCATTCCTTCGGGTCCTGGTAGCCGAACGGCCGGCCCCTGGCGGGTAGGAACAGCGGCAGCGTCGCCTTGACGGACGCCCGCTGGAGCTTGGGGTCCAGGTCGGGGTTGGCCTTCAGCAGGCCCTCGATGCCCTGCTCGGGATCGCGCTCCAGCGCCCTGGTGCCGCGGGCCACCGCGCCCACGAACGCGCGGATGCGCGTGCCGTCGCGCTCGAGTGCGTCCTTGTTGGCCACCAGCACCAGCTCGTCGTAGGTGGGTACGCCGGCCTGGTCCACGCGGATGATGCGCGGCCTGCGCTTCTGCTGGCGCAGCTGCACGCCCTCGTAGTTCCAGAAGGCGCCCAGGGTGGCGTCCACCTTTCCGCTGACCAGCGGGCCCACCAGGTTGAAGCCCAGATTGCGCTTCTTCACCGTCGACGGGTCCACGCCGGCGCGGTCGAGGATGGTCTGCAGGAACGCCGCCTGGTAGTCGATCCCGGCGGTGCCCACCGTCTTGCCGGCCAGATCGCGCGGGGAGCGGATCTTGCCCTTGGGCACCGAGATGATCGACGTCAGCGGCTTGCGCACGATGGCTCCGACGGCCACCACGTTCAGTCCCCGGTCGCGCGCCCTCAGGACCTCTGGCTCGTACGAGATGGCCAGGTCGGCACGCCCCGCCGCCACCTGCTTGATCGGCGCCGCGGGGTCGGGCGGCTGGCGGATGGTCACGTTCAGGCCCGCCTCCTTGAACATGCCTCCGGCCTGCGCCGCGTAGATGCCCGCGTGATTGGCGTTGGGGAAGTAGTCCAGCATCAGCGTCAGCGGGCTGGAGCCGCCCTCGGGCGCCAGTGGGTCCTCCTTCTCGCCGCAGGCGGTCAGAGCCAGGGCGAACAGCGCTAGCAGGGCCAGGAGGATTCGGGTCATGTGGCGTTCCTTTCGCGATTCCAGGGGCAGATCAAGCGCTCGGCCAGCCCCGCCAGGGCAAACAGCGCCACGGCCATCAGGGTAAGCAGGACGATCCCCGCGTAGGCACGCGAGGTCAGCAGCTGGTTGTTGTCCATCAGCACCAGCCGGCCCAGGCCGCGGTCGGCGCCGGCCCATTCGCCGAACACGGCGCCGATCACCGACACCGTGGCCGCAACCCGCAGGCCGCTGAAGAAGGACGGCAGCGCGGCGGGGACCTCCACGCTGCGCAGGGTACGCAGCCGCGAGGCTCCGAACGAGCGCATCAGCTTGAGCTGCTCGGGGTTCACCGAGCGCAGGCCGTCCAGCACGTTCACGGTGATCGGGAAGAAGCAGATCAGGGCCACGATGGCCAGCTTGGGACCGATGCCGTAGTCGAATGCCAGGACGAAGATGGGGGCCAGGACGACGATCGGCACGGCCTGGGAGGCCACCAGCAGCGGGTAGGCGGCGTCACGCAGCGTGCGGCTCAGGTGCATCGCCAGCGCCGCGCCCACCCCCGCCACCACCGACACGGCCAAGCCCAGCAGCACCTCGTACAGCGTGACCCAGGCGTTGTCCAGCAGCAACGTGCGGTTGTCCGCGAACGCGTCCAGCGTCTCGCCCGGCGAAGCCAGCGTCAGGTCGTCGACCGAGCCCCACGACGCCACCCACGCCCACAGGGCCACGAACAGCCCCAGCAGGCCGGCTGCCAGCAGCGCGCGCCTCACCGCAGCACCTCCAGCGCCCGCTCGCGCAACCCAAGCAACACGGGGTCGGACACCGAGCGTTGCGCGCGTGGGAGGGGCACGTCCAGCTCCGCCACCACGCGGCCGGGGCGGGGGCTGAGCACCGCCACGCGGTCGCACAGCATCAGCGCCTCCTCCACGTCGTGGGTGACCAGGATCACCGTGCGCGGCTCGGCCTCCAGCGCGTCGGCCAGCCACTCCTGCATGGACGCGCGGGTGATGGCGTCCAGGGCGCCGAAGGGCTCGTCCAGCAACAGCACCGGCCGGCCGGGCAGCAGCGTGCGCATGAACGCCACCCGCTGGCGCATGCCACCCGACAGCTCGGCCGGCCGCGCGTCCTCGAACTCGGCCAGGCCGAAGCGCTCGAACAGCGGCCGGGCGCGGTCGCGCGCCGCGGCCCGCGAGATGCCCTGGCACTCCAGCGCCAGGGCGGCGTTGCCGACCGCATCGCGCCAGGGCAGCAGCAGGTCGCGCTGGGGCATGTATGCGCACTGGTCTCGCCGGTCGCCCGGGGCGGCCACCGTGACCGCGCCGGCATCGGGTTCCTGCAGCCCCGCCACCAGCTCCAGCAGCGTCGACTTGCCGCAGCCCGAGGGGCCGACCACGCCCACCACCTCACCGGCGCCCACGGTCAGGGATACACCGTCCAGCGCCGTCAGGGAGCCGAAGCGGCGGGTGACGCTTCCAATCGTCACCTGCGTCCCTGCGCTTTTCGAGGCCGTCTGCACGGCGACCTTGGCCATCGCTCCCTCCGCGGGCATTACCCCACAGGTTCGAAGGGTCCGCGCCGGGCGGCATCGGCCGTAGGCGGCATCTCAGCCCGCGTGCCCGCGAGCTCCCCTGTTGTCGTTTGGGACTGTATCGCTATGGTCTGCGGCCGTTGCGGCGGACCGCATGCGCCTGAAGTTTCGCTTGGCGCACGCACAGAGCCTTCTCACTACGGTTGAAGAAGTCCCTCCGCAGCGCCCCGCAACCCTGGCCCCGATGGAGTGTTTCCCCACGCAATGATCAAACGATTTTCCATTCTCAGCGCGCTGATGGTCCTGGCCACGATGGGCCTGGCCTCGTCCGCGCAAGCCAAGCCCGCGATCGGCATCGCCGATCAGACGGTCGAGACCCTCAACGACCCCCGGTTCAAGAAGTCGGGACTGAAGCGGTATCGGATCGCGGTGTCGTACGACCAGATCCGCAAGGGCGGCAGGCTGCTGAAGCGCCAGGACGAGTTCTTCCGGTTGGCCAAGGAGCAGCGGCTGGACGTGATCGTGTCCTTCTACCGGACCTCTGCGATCAAGAACCCCAAGCGCGCCGCGCGCCTGCTGCCCACGGTGGCGCAGTTCCGCAAGGATTTCCGCGCCTTCCGCAAGCGCTACCCGCAGATCAAGAAGTTCTCCACCTGGAACGAGATCAACTTCAAGATCGCGCAGCCCACGGGCCGCAACCCCAAGCGGGCGGGCCAGTTCTACAAGATGCTGCGCAAGGAGTGCCGCGGCGGCAAGTGCTCGGTCCTGACCGGCGACTTCCGCCCGGACGGCAGCAAGGCCGACGTTCGCTGGCAGAAGGTCTTCCTGAAGGAGATCGGGCGGGGCCCGCACCAGTGGGGCCTGATCCCCTACCTGGACACCAACCGCTTCCAGACCAAGTTCACGAGGAAGTTCCTCAAGGACACCAAGCGGGGCAACGTGCACGTGACCGAGGTCGGGCCGATCAACGTGTTCCCGTTCGGCGGCTTCCGCAGGAACCTTGCCCGTCAGAACCGAGCGATGAGGTACGCGCTCGTCAACTTCCCGCGGGTCTCCAGGCGGATCAAGAGCATGTACATCTACCACTGGCAGCAGCCCGGCGGTCAGCCGTCCAACGCCTTCGACTCGGCGTTGATCGGCCCCGACGGCAAGCCTAGGGACGCGTACTTCACGTTCTTCAGGTACCTGGGACGCCCGGCGCCGACGAAGTAGGCAGCTAGCGCCGCAATGGGCGTAGACAAGCGGCGGCGGGGCCCGGACGGCCCGCCGCCGCTCGTCGTTGATGTGGGTACCGTTCTCGCGTATGCGAAGCGTGAGGGGGCTCGGTCTGGGCATGATCGCCGCGGTTCTGGCCGCCGCTCCCGCGGGCGCTGCCGACCCGGTGATGATCGCGGTGGGCGACGTGGCCTGCGACCCCGCGGATGGCGCCTACAACGGGGGGATGGGAACCGTGGACCCCGCGCCGGGAAGGTGTCATCAGAAGGACACCTCGGACATCGCCGTTGCCGCCCGGCCGGCGCTGACCAATGTCCTGGCCCTTGGCGATCTCCAGTACGAAAACGGAGCGCTGGCGAAGTTCAACGCCTCCTACGACCCCACCTGGGGCCGCGTGCGTGACGTGACCAAGCCGGTGCCCGGCAACCACGAGTACGGCGCGAATGGCAGTGACTTCGACGCCAACGCCACCGGGTACTTCACCTACTTCCGCGACCAGCTTGCGGCCGAGGGGCCGGATGCCGGCGATCCCCAGCGGGGCTGGTACAGCTACGACGTCCAGGCTGGGGGCACCAGCTGGCACATCGTCGCCTTGAACTCCGAGTGCGCGGCCGGCCTGCGCGTCCAGGTGGGCTGGGAAGGCGATTGCGCGGCCGGCTCCGAGCAGGAGCAGTGGCTGCGAACGGACCTGGCCGCCAATACGAGCGACTGCACGCTCGCCTACTGGCACCATCCGAGGTTCAGCTCGGGCGACATCGGCGACAACCCGATCATGGCGCCGATCTGGAACGCCCTCTACGAGGACCATGCGGACATCGTGCTGGCCGGGCACGACCACCACTACGAGCGCTTGGCGCAGGCCGGCCCGACGGGCGCCCGCGAGCCGGGCAGGGGCATTCGCAGCTGGGTGGTCGGCACCGGCGGCAAGAACCTGAAGCCCATTCCGTCTGCCCTGCCGGCCAGCGACGTGCGAGACAACACCAGCCACGGGGTCCTGCAGCTCACCCTCCACGGAGCGGTGCCGGCTCACCCGCGTGGCTGGTACGAGTGGGAGTTCGCCGGCGACGGTCGGTCCGCGAGCACGTTCACGGACTCGGGCGCGGGCGACTGCGTCGGCCCGCCCGTCCAGCCCACGCCTACTACGACCACGACCACGACCACGCCTGCGGCCGCCCCGCCACCGGCGGTGGGGCCGTCGGCCAATACGGCGGACCGCATCCGGCCGGTGATCTCGCGCGCGCGGCTCAGCCGCTCGCGCTTCCGCGTGGGCGCGCGCGCCACGGCGATCAGCACGGTCGCCCGCGGCACGACCGTCGCGTACTCGCTGTCCGAGCCAGTCACCGCCGTGTTTCGGATCGACCGGCGCGTGAGCGTGCGCCGGGGCACGCGCCGGGTGGTGCGCTACCGCCGCGCCGGCACGCTCAGGCGCTCCGGCTCGGCCGGGCCGCGGCGGGTGCCCTTCTCGGGCCGGATCGGGAGCAAGCCCCTGCGGCCAGGGCGCTACCGGCTCACGATCTCCGCCCGCGACGGGGCGAGCAACGCCGGCCGTCGGCGGGTGCTGCGCTTCACCGTCCTCCGCTAGGTCCGCACCGGCCCGAGCTCCGCGATCGCGTTCACGAACCCCTCGAGCTGCTTGGTGGTCCAGCACTCGAACACGCCGTCGCAATAGGGCTCGTAAGCCTGCATCACCGAGTCGCCGTAGTTCCAGTACAGCCGCGGCTCGGGGTTCATCCAGAACGTGCGCCCGGCGCGCGCAGACAGGTGGGCGAACACGTCGGCGTGCGGCTCGCGGCCGTTGGTGCGCGCGTCGCCGAGCACGATCACCGTGGAGCGCGGGTCCAGGTCGTCAACCACCATCTCCAGGAACTCCACCCACACGCGGCCGTAGTCGGTGTAGCCGGACACGTCGGCCACGCCGGCGTCGCTGCCGATGGCGCGCGACACGTCGGCGAAGTCGCGCTCGCGCTCGAACACCTCGCTGACCTCCGACACCCGCTCCACGAACACGAACGAGCGCAGCTTGCGGAACGAGTCGTGCAGCGCGTGCAGCATCGACAGGAAGAACACCGAGGCGCTGGTCACCGATGTGGACACGTCGCAGAGCACGAACAGCTCTGGGCGGCGCGGGCGCTTGGGCCGGTAGCGCAGTTCCACGGGCACTCCGCCGGTGGACAGCGACGCGCGCATGGTCGATCGCACGTCCACGACCGACGTGCGTGAGCGGCCCCGGTTCTGGCGTCCCTGGGTGGCCAGCCGGCGGCGCAGCTGAGCCACCACCCGATGCACTTCGGCCAGGTCCTGGGCGGCACCGGTGGGCAGCGCGCGGTCGAGCTCGTTCAGGGGCCGGGCGGGGGGCAGCGACTCGGTGCGCTCGATCAGCGATCGTTCCAGCTCGCGGCGTATGTGGCGCTCGAACTCGCGCAGGCGATCGCGCGGCACCGCGTCGGGGTCGGGCTGTTCCTGGACACCCGGCTGCTGGCCCTTCAGGTCCAGCGTGCGGCGGATCCGTTGCACGTCCACGCCGATCACGCCCGAGCCCTCGCCCTGGCGGCCGAAGGCTGCGATGGCCAGGCGCGCCAGGTCACGCATCTGGCCCTCGGCCGCGTCATCGGACTGCAGCGCGTCGCGGATGGCCTGGCGTAGCTCGTCCAGGTCGATCCGGTCGCCGCCGTCGGAGGCCGCCTGGGCGTCGGCCTCGCGCACGCCCTGCTCGATGGCCTCGCGCTCGGCGGCGCGGAAGAAGAAGCGGTCGAACACCAGCTCCAGCACGCGCCGGTCCTCCTGGCTCTTGGCCAGCGTGGCCGACAGCGCTTCGCGGAACTCGGTCCGGTCGGTCCAGCTCACGGCCTCGAGCGCGCGGAAGCTGTCCAGCAGCTCCGAGGTGCCCACCGCCACTCCCTCGTTGCGCAGCTCGTCGGCGAACTCCAGCAGCCGCGGCGCCATGCCCGGCGGGCCGGGCGGGCCGCCGGTGCCGCCATACAGGCCCGGGTTAACTCGCGGTGCGGGACCCGATGAGGCCATCGGTCAGCTTCACTCCCACCCGCTCGGTCACCAGGTCCAGGTCGGTGCGGTGCTTGACGATGATGCTCAGCGTGCTCTTGAGCGTGTGCTCGTCGATGTCCTGCGCGCCCAGCAGCAGCAACGCCCGCGCCCAGTCGATCGACTCGGCGATCGACGGCGGCTTCTTCAGGTCCAGGTTGCGCACCATCTGCACCACCTCGACCAGCTTGCGCGCCATCTCCTCCGACAGCTCGGGGGTGTGCAGGCGCACGATCTCCAGCTCCCGCTCCACGTCCGGGTAGTCCAGCCACAGGTACAGGCAGCGGCGCTTGAGCGCCTCGGTCAGCTCGCGCGAGTTGTTCGAGGTCAGCAGCACCAGCGGCCGGGTCTTGGCCTCGACCACGCCTAATTCGGGAATCGACACCTGGAAGTCCGACAGGACCTCCAGCAGCATGGCCTCGAACTCCTGATCGGTCTTGTCGATCTCGTCGATCAGCAGCACCACCGGTTCGGTGGCCGAGATGGCGCTGAGCAGCGGCCGGGGCAACAGGAATTCCTCGCCGAAGATGTCGTCCTTGACCTCTTGCCAACCGGCGTCGGACGCCTCGACCTGGATCCGCAGCAGCTGCTTGCGGTAGTTCCACTCGTAGAGCGCCTTCGCCTCGTCCAGGCCCTCGTAGCACTGCAGCCGCACGAGCTTGCGGCCAGTGGCACGGGACAGAGCCTTGGCCAGCTCGGTCTTGCCCACGCCGGCCGGGCCCTCCACGAGCACGGGCTTGCCCAGCTGGGAGGCCAGGTAGGACACCAGCGCCGCGGAGTCGTCGGCCAGGTAGCCGGCCTGCTGGAGCCCGTCGCGGGTCTGCTCGATGGAGGTGAACTCGCTCACGGGGCCACAGGATACGCTGGGCCGTCGTGATCGCCGTCCTGACCCTCTTGGCCCAAGGTGGCGCGCCTGGCCTCGACCAGGAAGGGCCTGAAGACCTCCAGCGGCTGCTGAAGTTGTTCTACGTGCTGTTCGGGGTCGGGGTGGCCGTGGCCATCCTGGGTTACGCGATTCCGTCCAAGCTGCTGCAGATCGCCGGCATCGCGCTGATCTTCCTGAGCACCGGTGTGTTCATCGCCGCCGTGGGCAGCTACGGCTGAGCCAGCTCGTACAGGACCATCAGCTCCCCGTAGGCGCCGCGCCGGCCGCTCTCTCGCAGCCCGACCTTCTCCAGCACCCGGCGCGAAGCCGCGTTGGCCGGCTTGACCACTGCCACCACCCGCTCGAGCCCCAGCGGTCCCAGCGCGGCATCCGCGACCGCCCGGGCCGCCTCGGTGGCCAGCCCCTGGCCCCAGACGTCGGGGTGCAGGTCGTAGCCCAGCTCCACCTCGGGTCCCTTGTGCTCCAGCGGCTGCAGCCCGCAGTCGCCCAGGAAACGCCCGTCCGCGCGGCGCTCCACGGCCCATACCGAGTATCCGCGCTCGACCTGGCCCGACCGCTGGTACTCGATCTCCTCGGCCACCCGCGCGAGCGTGTGCGGTCCGATCCACGCCTCCACCAGCGGGTGCGAGTAGACCTCGTGCAGCGCGTCCGCGTCGCCTGGCTGCAGCGGGCGTAACCGCAGCCGCTGTGTGGTCAGGCCGTCCACGGGCCCAGTGTCCCCGACGTTCGCAATACTCGGGCCCATGGCTGAGCAAGATCCGACCACACCTGCCGAGCCACGGCCTCGGCGCGCGCGCAAGCGCAGCGCGGCCGATGGCATCCGTGCCAAGCAGTTCCCGCCCGCCATGCGCGGCTACGACCGGTCGGAGGTGGACGCCTGGCGCGAGGAGGTGGCCGAGCTGGTGCTGCAGCTCGAGGACCAGGCTCCCCGTGACGCCGCGGTGCGGCGGGCGCTGGACGAGGTCGGCAAGGAGACCTCGGCCATCCTCCAGCGTGCGCACGAGGCCGCCGACGAGATCGCCTCCCGCTCCCGGTCACAGGCCGAGGGGCGCCTCCAGCGGGCCGAGCGCGAGGCCGAGATCACCGTCTCCGAGGCCGAGGAGCGCGTGCGCGAGCTGGACGAGGACTACAGGCGGATCTGGGAGGAGCGAGCGCGGCTGCTGGAGGAGATGCGCCAGCTGGCCGACGACGTGCTGGGCGTGGCCGACGACGCCGCGGAGCGCCTGCAGCCGCCGCGCGAGCCCGACCCGATCACCGAGGAGAACGAGGCGGCGGCCGTCCCGGACGGAGAGGCCGCCGGCGGTGACGGCGACGAGCCGACCGAGGTCGTGTCGCCCGCGTCCCCGGGGCCCCAGACGCCGGCCGGCCAGGCGCCTCCCAAGCCCTCCTAGGGGCGGCTGGCCACCAGCACGCCGTCGCCCACGGGCAGCACCGACGCGCGCCAGTCGCCGCCGCGCACCAGCGCCTGGTTGAACGCCCGCTGGCCCTCCAGCGCCTCCTCCGACCAGTGCCCCTCGGCGGCCGGGTCGGCCACCTTCCCCGACATCAGCACGTTGTCCACAGCCAGCAGCGCCCGCGACGCCAGCAGCGGCTCGGCCAGCTCCAGGTAGTCGCGGTACTCGCCCTTCGTCGCGTCCAGGAACAGGAAGTCGAAGCTGCCCGTCAGCGAGCCGATCGTCTCGCGCGCGTCGCCCTCCACGATCTCGACCCGGTCGCCCACGCCGCCGCGGTCCAGGAGGTCGCGCGCCTGCGCGATCCGGTCCGGATCGCGTTCGAGCGTGACGATCGAGCCGGCGTCCAGCGCCTCGGCCATGTGCAGGGTGGAGTACCCGATCGCTGTGCCGACCTCCAGCACACGGCCGTCGGCGGCGGCGGCGAGGGCCGCCAGCAGGCGGCCGGTCTCCCAGGACACGATCGGGATGCTGTCGCGCTCCGCCAGCGCCTCCATCTCGGTCATGACCGCGCCGCGCTGCGGGCGCAGCTGGTCGAAGTAGGCGTCAACCGCGTCGGTCCTGATGGCCATCCGAAGCTAGTCTCCCTTGCGATCCTGATCCACTGCGAGGAGAGCATATGTCGGAGGTAGCCGAGGTTCAGTCCGGACTCGAGGGCGTGGTCGCGTTCGCGACCGAGATCGCCGAGCCGGACAAGGAAGGCGGCTCCCTGCGCTACCGCGGCGTGGACATCGAGGACCTGGTCGGCAAGGTGCCCTACGAGAAGGTCTGGGGCCTGCTGGTGGACGGTTCGTTCGACAAGGGCCTGCCGCCTGCCGTACCGCACGCGCTGACGGTTCGCACCGGCGACCCGCGCACCGACCTGCAGGCCTCGCTGGCCATGCTCGGCCCGGAGTGGGGCCTGGAGCCGATCATCGACATCGACGACGAGACGGCGCGCGAGCAGCTGGCCCAGGTCTCGGTCATGGGTCTCTCGTTCGTGGCCCAGTCCGCGCGCGGCATCGGCAAGCCGCCGGTGCCCCAGACCGAGGTCGACAAGGCCCAGTCGATCCCCGAGCGGTTCCTGATCCGCTGGCGCGGCGAGGCCAACCCGGACCACGTCAAGGCCATCGACGCCTACTGGATCTCGGCCGCCGAGCACGGCATGAACGCCTCCACCTTCACCGCCCGCGTGATCACGTCCACCGGCGCCGATGTGGCCGCCGCGCTGTCCGGCGCGGTTGGCGCCCTGTCGGGTCCGCTGCACGGCGGCGCGCCGTCACGTGTGCTGTCCATGCTCGACGGGGTGGAGGAGCGCGGTGACGCCGAGGCATGGGTCAAGGAGGCGCTGGACCGCGGCGACCGCCTGATGGGCTTCGGCCACCGCGTCTACCGCGCCGAGGACCCGCGGGCGCGGGTGCTGCGCGAGACCGCGCGCAACATCGGCGCGCCCCGCCTGGAGGCTGCCGAGGCGCTTGAGGAGGCCGCTCTGGCCGAGCTGAAGGCACGCAAGCCCGACCGCGTGCTGGCCACCAACGTGGAGTTCTGGTCCGCGGTGGTGCTGGACTTCGCCGAGGTGCCGTCCAACCTGTTCACGCCGCTGTTCGCCTCCGCCCGCGTCGGCGGCTGGGCAGCGCACATCCTCGAGCAGAAGCGCGAGGCGCGGCTGATCCGCCCCACCGCCAAGTACATCGGCGAGGACCCGCGGCCGGTGTCGGACGTCGGTAGCGTCGACTAGACGTCTAGTTACGTCCCGCGGTCCTCACGGCCGCGTGGCAACAGGCCGATCACGATGCGGTGCCTCGGGTTCTGCTGTTCGTTATCGCCGTAGCGGCCGCCGCTCTGACTTGGATCGCCCCCGCTCATGCACGGGATGCTCCTGACACGATCGTTCAGGACGACGCCGAATTTCTGTTTCGCTCCGACGAGCGGGTGGCCGAGAACATGCGCCACTTGCGCTCGCTGGGCGTGGATCGGGTGCGCCTGAACGCCGGCTGGTCGAGTATCGCCCCCGATCCCGACAGCCTCATGCGTCCGGACCTGGTGCTCTCCAATCCGGACGCCTACCCCCGCGCCAACTGGCGGCGGCTCGACCGCGCGGTGAGGGCGGCGAACGACGCCGGCCTCCAGGTGATGATCGACATCGCCTTCTGGGCGCCCCGGTGGGCCACCTCTGGCAACCCGCCAGGCCCCGCGGGACGCGAGCGCTGGAATGTCGATCCGGCGGCGTTTGCCGCGTTCACGACCGCCGTGGTGCGCCGCTACTCGGGGAGCTTCACACCCGAACCGGACACGGCCTCGGTGCCCCCGGAGCCCGAGCCCGACCACCAGCTCTTGGAGGGCCCGCTGGGCTCGCTCCTGGGCCTCGGCGCCCCACCCCCACCGCCCCCACCGCCCGCGACGGACCCCGGCCCGCTACCCAAGGTGAGCTGGTGGACGATCTGGAACGAGCCCAACCACCCGGGTTTTTTCCAGCCGCAGTACGCCCAGGCGGCCAACGGCCGGCTCGAGCCGAACACGCCGCACGCGTACCGGCGGATGGTGGAGGCCACCTACCCGCTGATCAAGCAGCTGCAGCCTGACAGCCGGGTACTGGTCGGGGGCCTCGCCAGTTTCGGGGCCAAGACCCCCACCGATCCGACCAGCGGCATCCCGCCGCTGAAGTTCGTCCGCGAGCTGGCGTGCGTGGACGAGCAGCTGCGGCCTTTGAGGGTGCCGCGCTGCCTCGGCTACCGGCCGGTGCAGGGGGACGGCTTCGCTCATCACCCCTACTCCCTGTATGACCGGCCCGACTTCCAGGACCCCGGAAATCCTGACTCGGCGCGCATAGGGGCACTTGATCGGCTCTCCACCCTGCTGTCCAAGCTGGCCCGCATGGGCCGCGTGAGCCCTCAGCTGGCCGATCTGTATCTCACAGAGTTCGGCTACGAGTCCAACCCGCCGGACCCACAGATGCCGTTCAACCCCGCCCAGCAGGCCCACTTCATCAACTGGGCCGAGTACCTGGCATGGAAGAACCCGAGCGTGCGCAGCTGGCCGCAGTTCCTGCTGCGCGACCTCGGCGTGGTCAGCGCGGAAAAGGTGGCACGCGGCGCGGCGCCCTATTCCGATTATCAGACCGGTCTGCTGTTCGAGGACGGCACGCCCAAGCCGGCGGCCACGAGCTTCAAGCTGGCGTTGTTCGTCGATTGCGTCACCCCCGCGCGGCCCGCTGCTCGGCGAACGCGGACCCGCAAGACCCGCGCCCGCCGGCGCGGTGCCAAGACCCGCGCCCGTCGGCGCGGCGCCAGAGCCCAGCGGCGTCGGCCTGGGCGCCGGCTGGTGATCTGGGGGCACGTACGGACCGGCGGGGCTCAACGCGTGGTGCTGGAGGAGAGCGGGGGCGGCTCGCCGGCTTGGAGGCAGGCACGCACCGCGGCCACGGCGGGCACCCGTAAGCCGCCGGCCTATTCGCGCCGAGCCTTCGTCACATCCACCAGCGGGGTGTTCGTGCGCCACGCGCCTTGGCGGCGCGGCGTGCGCTACCGGCTCACGATCCCAGGCCCCCCGGGGGTTGCCGGGAGTGGGCTTGCCGTGCGCCCGGTGGCGTGTGCTCCCAAGGCGCGAGCCGATCGCGTGCTACGCAGGAAGGCAGCGAAGGCCCCGAGAGGACATCGTCATCCCGCTGGTTCCTGACTGCCGGCCCCGCATTGGCACGCAGTGCCGACTGTTGCTGGTGCTGATCCTGGTTCTGGCGGCCACGGCGGCCCCAGCGCACGGGGCCCCGTACTCCTCCCATTCGCAGATCTACTCGTGCTGCACCGACAGCGCCACCAAGAATGCGATGTTCAAGGAGGCCAAGGAGAGCGGCGCCGCATACATCCGCCTCGATGTGAACCTGCCGGCCATCTTCTTTCCCGAGAAGTACTCCGCCCCCGAATCACCCCCCGTATCACCCCCCGGTCACGGTGTGCTCGACCTCATTTTCAAGCCCCAGCCCCAGCCCCAGCCCCAGCCCCAGCCCCAGCCCGAGCCACAGCCCACCCACCGGCCGCCGGACTGGTCAGCGATGGACGACATCGCGCGTCTGTCGCGCAAGTACCAGCTGCCCGTGCTGGGCATCCTGCTCGGCTCGCCGCGACCGGCGTCCTCGTGCCCGGTCGAGATCGACAAGCAGCGGCTGTGCCCACCGTCGGACCCCGAGGAATGGGCGGCGCAGGCCGCGCAGGTGGCGGTACGCTACCGCGGGGTATTCGGCGCCTACGAGGTCTGGAACGAGCCGGACGGCCGCTGGGCCTTCGGCGGCGAGCCGGAGGACTACGCCCGGATGCTGACGCCGACCTACGAGCGGATTAAGGCCGCGGATCCTGGCGCCAAAGTGGTGATCGGTGGGACGATGTACCCCGGCGCCAGGGGCCACGACTGGCTGAGCCGCGTGTTCCGCACGCCGGGAACGAACTCCTCGCACAAGTTCGACATCGCTTCGGTCCACCTCCGCGGCACCACGCCCGGCATGAGCGCGGATCTGTTCAGGCGGGTCGCCTTCTTTCGCCAACTGGGACGGTCGGTCCCAATGTGGGTGACCGAGCACGGTTACCCGGGCAGCACTCCCTGGCAGGTCGATCGCTTCTACCGCGGCGGCGAGAAGGCCCAGGCCGACTACCTGGCCGAGTCCCTACCGGCGCTGGCGCTTGCCGGCGCGGACCAGGTATTCGTGACCCTGCGCGATGGCGGAGGAGGCCCGTTTGACTCAGAGGGCATCGTCAGGGGAATGGGCCAGCCGGGAGGGACGTTCGCCCGCAAGCCAGCCTGGTGGGTGGTGCGCGACGCCACCGCCCGGTGGCCGCTGTCGCGGTTCAGTGGCCGTAACCTGGTGGCGCGGGCGCGGGTGCAAGCGCGGGGTGGGGTGCGAGCTCGGGCGCGGGTGCGAGCGCGGCGGATGCGAGCTCGGGGGCGGATGCGAGCTCGGGCGCGGGTGCGTGAGATCAAGGGTCGCTCGACCTACCGGGTGATCGTCGCCGGCCGCCTGCGCGGGAGCGCGTGTGATGGCAAGCTGCGCCTGACCTTGCGCCGCTCGCGGCTGCAGACCGTTGCGCGCGTGGTGCGCGTGCGGCCTTCCTGTCGCTACCGGCGAGTGCTCAGGTTGAAGCTGCCGCCGGCGCGGGGGCGGCTGCGGATCGGCCACCGGTTCCTGGGCAACGCCAGGACCGGTCCCGGCAACGGCGCGACCCTGCGGGTCGGCGTGCCCCGCTGACGCCAGCCTGCTCGACTCTGGCGCTCGGGCAGATACTGAACCGGACGCGGCCCGCGGAGGCTAGACCACCCCTACAAGCCGCGCGGGCATTGCGATTTCGTGGGTGGCGGCGGGCTCGGCCAACGGCGGCTGGGTAGGGCTTCGCAGTCTGTGACGGGTAGGCCCTCGCTGTAACGGTTCTGTCACCGTCGGTGGCTTGGCCGGCGCAGCGTGGCGAGTCATGCGCCCTATACCAGTCAAACCCACGACGGTGCCCGAAACGAGGCTCCGCGCGGGTTACGGGAGCGTTGCGAGCGTTACTAGCCAGCGCCCTCCCGGCCGAAGTCGATCTTGCGTCGTGGGCGGCCAGGAGTCGTCGAGTCGGATGGCCACACCTCGGCCCACGCGGACCTCGAGCGCTTGTGTGCCGGGAACAGTGCGTGTGTATGCGTCTGCCGGCCCGCGCCCCCGCGGTTTACGCTGGCGGCGTGCCGATCGAGCGATACGACTTGGCCGACATGCACGTGAGCCCCACCGCGGCGCTGTTCGAGGGCGCGGGCCGGGGCACGGAGGTCTCGGTTTTCGTTACCCGCACGCCGCCCGGCAAGTGGGTCGACCTTCACGTGCACCCCTACCCGGAGACGTTCGTCCTGCTGGAGGGCAACGGGCGCTGGACGGTCGATGGTGAGGCGGTCGAGCTGGCGCCCGAGACGATGGTGGTGGTACCGCCCGACACGCCGCACGGGTTCCGCAACACCGGCGACGAGCCGCTGCTGGTGGTGTCCGTGCACGAGCGCGGAACGCTGCATCAGGAGTGGCTCGACCAAGAGCCGCTCTAGCGGCCAGGCGCCTCGCGACTGGCGCGCGGGCCCAGCGGCTTCGCGATCGCCAGGTAGCCGAGGCCGGCCAGCGCGATCACCCCCAGCACGAGCGGGGCTGCCCACACCTGGTAGAGCGGCGCGCCCGGCGGGGCCAGCGACTCGCGTGGCCACGCGATGTTCACCGTCTCGAAGGCCAGCCAGGCAACTGCCAACGCGTTCACGGCCAGGCCGGCCCGGCGTCTGGTGCCCCGCATCCGGGCTATCAACGCGGCCAGCGCCGTGAGCAGGAAGGAGAGGTATATGGCCGCGGTGCCGAAGGCGATCAGGCTTCCTGCGGCGGCCGACTCGAGGCCGAGCAGCAGACCGAGGCACGCCACGACGGCCGTGACCGCGATCGCATAGACCGGGGCCTTGCGGCGGCTGGTCCGGCGCAGGTACGCCGACGCGGGCAGAACGTCGTCGCGCGCGATCGAGTAGATGGCGCGGGCGGTGAGCGCCTGCGCGGCGATACCGCACGCCAGGAACGCCGTGAGCACGAGGGCGGCGAACGGCTTGGAGGACCAGGAGCCGAAGGAGGAGACGACCGCCGTGGTCACCGGGTCCAAGTCCTTGCCGGTGACCACGTCCGCCGGCTCAGGGTGGGCCATGGTGACGGCGACCGCGTTCAGGATCACCAGCGCCGCCACGCTGAGCAGCGCGATCCAGATCGCGCGCGGCACGTGGCGTGCTGCATCGCGGGTCTCCTCGGAGCAGGCCACGCAGGCGTCGAAGCCGATGAACACCCAGCCACCCACCGCCAGCGCCGCCAGCAGCGCCGCCGCGGTCGACCCGCCCGACAGCGCCTCGGCGCCCAGGGTCTCCCCGAAGATCGCGAAGTCCTGCTCGCGAAAGACAAGCAGCAGCACGATCCCGATGCCGAGTGAGGTCACGGCCTCGGCGCCGATCCCGACCTTGACCACCCGCGCCATCACATCAACCCCCGCCGCACCGACGAGCGCGCACACCAGCACCAGCACCATCCCGGTCAGCACGATCGCTTCGGGTGTGGGATCGATTCCCAGCAGCGTGAGCGCCCACGGGGCGCCGAGGTAGGCGATCGTGGTGTTGGCGGCGGCATACGCGCAGATGGCCACCCACCCGGCCATCCAGCCATACGCGCCTCCGACCAGGCGCCGGCTCCACTGATACGCACCGCCGGCGATCGGATACTCGGCGGCCAGGTCCGAGTACACCGCCAGCAGCAGGCACTGGCCGGCCAAGGCCACCGGCAGCACCCACACCCACGCGGGCCCGGCGACGGCGGTGCCCACCAGCACCACTGCATAGAGACCCACCACGGGGGAGATGGCGGCGAAGCCCGCGGCGGCATTGTCCACGAGGGTCAGCCGCCGGTCCAGCTCCTGGCTGTACCCGAGCTCGCGCAGCCGGGCGGCGTCCGCGTCCGGTGGGAGGGCCCGGGCCTCTACGGGACCGCGTTCCGCTCGCGGCGGTCGCGCTCCACGGCGCGGGCGACCTCCACGCGTGAGGAGACGCCCAGCTTCACGAACACGTTACGCAGGTGTGACTCGATGGTCTTCCCGCTCAGGAACAGCTCTGCCGCGATCTCCTTGTTGGTCCTGCGGTCGGTCACCAGCCCGGCGATCTCGAGCTCGCGCTTGGTCAGCGACGCGACGCCGGCGTTCTCAGGGGTCGCGGGTCCGCGCGGCTCCGCGCGCGCCCCGAGCTTTCGCAGCTCGCGACGCATCTCGTCGCGCACGCGCAAGGAGCCGAACGCGTCCAGCTCGCCCTCGGCGCGCCGCAGCTCGGAGATCGCCCGCTCGCGCTCTCCCGCCGCGGCCAGGGCGCGGCCCGCCAGGCTGCGCGAGTAGCTCGCCACGAGACCGGCTCCAGCGTCGTCCGCCTTCGCGGCGGACTCCAGGGCCAGCTCGGCGGCGGTGGACGGTTGGGCCCGCGCCAGCAGCAGCGCCGCGCGAGCTCGCAAGGCCAGCGCCTCGGGCACCTGCAGGCCGAGACCCGCCGCGTTCTCCTCGGCGCGGACCACGTACCCCTCGGCCTCATCGAGGCGCCCCAGCGCGATCTCCACCAGGGCCAGGATCTCCCAGTCGAAGCACTTCTCCACCGGGATCTTGTGGGGCAGGTCGTCGGGCCCGAGACTGTGCATGATCTCGTGGGCGCGCTCCACCTCCCCGGCCTCGAAGAGCGCGCACCCGTGTGCCCACCCGGGGCCACCGCCCGACGCGGGCATCGTCCCCCCGGCGATCCGGTTTCCGATCCGGGCGCTCTCCTCGCAGGCGGCGATCGCGGCGTCCAGGTCACCGGTGTAGTAGTGCGCCCAAGCCAGCTCGGACAGCGCCCAGAACAGATCCTGCGGGTTGTCGGCCAGACGTGTGGCCTCCACCGTGGTCTCGCACACCTCCGTGGCCTCGGCAAGGCGGCCCTGGAGCTCGAACGGATAGCCCTTCACGAGCGCCATCGGCACCAGCAGCCTTCCCTTGCCGGCGGAGCGCGAGATCGTAAGGCCCCGGTCCGCGTGCGCCACGGCGGCGTCGTAGTGCTCGAGGTAGTTCTCCGCCCACGCCAGGTACACCAGCGCCGCGACGTGGGGCGTCAGGTCCGCGTCGGACAACCCGTCGATGAGCTCACTGGCCTCCTCCCGGTGCTCCTTGGCGGGCGCGATCTCGCCCGCCGCCGCCTCCGCGACCGCCAGCCCGGCCAGCGCGCACGCCAGCAGTGCGGGGTCTCCGACCGCTCGCGCGGTCTCCAGCCCGCCACGCCCCATGGTCAGGGTCTGCTCCAGGTCCACGATGTAGAAGCCGTCCATCGAGAGCTCGATCTGGAGCTCCGCGGCCTCGGGCGACACCCCGCCCTCGGGCAGCTCCTCCCACGCGCGGAACAGCCGGGCGTGGGCCTCCTCGTGACGTCCCAGCCTGTGCTCGACCCCGGCGCAGACCGCGATCAGGCCCACGCGGCGCTCCACCGCCTCCGCCGGGAGCAGGTCGATCACCTCGAGCAGCGTATGGCGGCACGCCTCGAGCTCGCCGAGCGGCCGCAGGGCCGATGCCAGCGAGATCCGGAGCTCGATCTGGCGCTCGGTATCCGCCGCCGGCAGCAGCCGCAGAGCCGCGCCGAACCAGCGCGCCGCGGCATCGGGTGCGCGGGCGGCGGTGGCCCTACCGGCCTCGACCAGCAGTGCGATCGCGCCCTCGTCGCCCTGGGCCGCTGATTGCTCCACGTGGTGGGCGCGCTCGGCTGCGGCGGCCCCGCGCGCCTCCAGGGCGATCGCGGCCCGGCCGTGTGCGGCCAGCCGCCATCCGCCGCGGGTGGACTCGTAGACCGCTCGCCGCACGAGCGGGTGGCGGAAGCGGAACTGGCGTGGCACGTCTGTGGACCGCACCAGATCGCGGTCCACCAGGTCGTCCAGCGCGGCCAGCCCCTCCTCCCGTGAGAGCTCGGCGACCGCGGCGGCCAGGCCGGGCTCGAAAGGCTCACCCGCGACGGCCGCGCCGTTGAGGAGCGCCCGCGCCGAGAGCGACAGGCTCTCCAGCTCCTCGGCCAGCGCCGCGGTCACCGCCGGCGGTACGCCGCCGGGGATTTCCGGCGCGCCATCGCGGGCGTGGCGCAGGGCACCCGACAGCCTGCCCTGGCGGCTGGCCCGGGCGAGCTGCTCGAGATAGAACGGGTTCCCGCCCCCGTGTTCGTGGATCGCTGCCACCGACCGCGGGTCGATATCGCCCAGCAGCTCGGACGCGTGCGCCTGGCTCAGCGGCTCCAGCGTCAGCCTGGTCACGCTCGGCACTGCCAGCGCCGTCGTCAGGCGATCGGGCGCCTGACCGGGCCGGAAGGCGAACGCCAGTAGGACCGGCGCCGCCGGACCACGTCGCAGCAGCGCCGCCACCAGCTCGATCGACGCGCGGTCGGCCCAGTGGAGGTCGTCCAGCACGATCACCGCCGCCCGTTCCCCTGCGATCAGCTCGAGTACGCCCCGCATCGCCCGGTGGGCCCGGTAGCGCTCGTCGGCCACGGTGGAGTCAGCCGCCCCGTCTCTCGCGCGCGCGGCCGGCAGTACGCCTTCGAGCTCGCGCAGGAGCCCGGCGTCCCAGCTCTCGTGCGGATCGCAGGACGCGACGTGCGCGTCCACGGCGTCGACCCACACTCCGAAGGGCACGTCGCGCTCGAACTCCGCCGCGGTGCCGCTGAGCACGAGGTATCCCCGGCCCTCCGCGCGGCCGCGCACCTCGGCCAGCAGCCGCGTCTTGCCGATCCCCGGCTCGCCCTCCATCGCCAGGAACTCGGGTGTCCCTCCGGCGAGGCCTTCGAGGGCCTCATCCACCCGTGAAAGCTCGGCGTCACGGCCGATCGTCTGTGCCGAGCCAATAGCCACGAAATGTCGACCCTACCTCGGCTCAGGGGCGATTTCAGGGGTTCGGTCAGGGGGTTTCGCCCGATGTTCCGGGGCCGCCGCGAGAGCAGGCTTGTCCGCATGCAATCCACCTCTACGCAAGGAGACCCCATGCAAGGGCAGCGCAACATCGCAGCACGGGCCGGCCGCTGGAGCGCCCGGCACCGCAAGACCGCCATCCTGGGCTGGATCACGTTCGTGGTCCTGGCCTTCATGGTCGGCGGCAAGGTAGGCATGGTCACGCTCGAGCAGGATCAGGCGGGCGTCGGCGATTCGGGCAAGGCCTCGAAGATCGTCGCCGGGGCGTTCCCCGACAAGCACGAGGAATCGGTGCTGGTCCAGAGCAAGGGGCTCAGCGAGAACTCACCCCGGTTCCACGCGGTCGTGGCCGACGTCGAGAAACGGCTCGAGGCGACCAAGGGCGTACGGGCGATTCACGGCCCATACGACCAGAAGGACCCCTCGGCCATCTCGGGCGACGGCCACTCGGTGCTCGTCTCCTTCGAGATCCCGGGTGACCCGACGGACGAGGCGGTCACCGCCACGGTCGACGAGACCCTGGCCCAGACGGCGGCCGCCCAGAAGTCGCACGACGGCTTCATCGTCGAGCAGTTCGGCTCCGGCAGCTCCGAGGAGCAGTTCATGGAGGTCTTCGACAAGGACCTGGCCAAGGCGACCTTCGGGTCGCTGCCGATCACGCTGATCCTGCTGGTCATCGCATTCGGCACGCTGGTGGCCGCGGGTGTCCCGCTGCTGCTGGCCATCACCGGCATCCTGGGCACGATGGGCCTGATCGGCCCGCTGAGCCACATCGCTCCGGTCGAGGACTCGATCATGCACGTGGTGCTGCTCATCGGCCTGGCCGTGGGCGTGGACTACGCGCTGTTCTACCTCCGCCGGGTGCGTGAGGAGCGCGCCGCCGGTAGGGACAAGGAAGCCGCCATCGAGGCGGCAGCCGCGACCTCGGGTCGCGCCGTGCTCGTGTCGGGCTTCACCGTGATGATCGCGATGGCGGGCATGTACCTCGCCGGAGCGCCCACGTTCACCTCGTTCGCCACGGGCACGATCGTCGTGGTCGCGGTGGCGATGATCGGATCCCTCACCGTGCTTCCGGCGATCCTGTCGGTGCTCGGCGACCGGGTCGAGAAGGGCCGGGTCCCCGGCCTCGGACGTCTCCGCGACCGCGTGGCCAGGATCGACATCTGGTCGCGGATCGTAGACCGGGTGCTGCGCCGCCCGCTGCTGTCGGCCGTGTTGGCCACGGCACTACTGGTGGCCATGGCCCTCCCGGCGCTGCAGCTGGACATGGGCACGCCCAGCACCTCGGCATCGCTGCCGCAGGACGAGCCGGTCGTGCAGACGTTCAACCGAGTGCAGAAGGCCTTCCCGGCCGAGACGCAGACGCTGGAAGTGGTGATCAAGGCCCGTGACGTCACGGCGCCCGCGGTGACGGAGGGTGTGGCGGACCTCGAGAAGGCCGCCGCAGAGCACAAGTCGCTGCTCCCCGGGACGGATCCGGAGATCAGCATCAGCCCGGACAAGACCGTGGCCACCGTGGCCATGGAGATCGCCGGCGACGGCACCGACGAGAAGTCGGGCCAGGCCCTGGACGTGCTCAGGGACGAGGTCGTCCCGCCCACCGTCGGTTCCATCGAAGGCGTGGAGTCCTACGTCGACGGCGCGACCGCGCAGGACCGGGACTTCACCGACACGCTGAAGTCCCACGCCCCGCTCGTATTCGCGTTCGTGCTGTCAGCGGCCTTCATGCTGCTGCTGGTCACGTTCCGTTCGATCGTGGTGCCGATCAAGGCCATCGTGCTGAACCTGCTCTCCGTGGGCGCGGCCTACGGAGCGATGGTGCTGGTGTTCCAGCACGGCTGGTTCAAGGGCCTCCTCGGGTTCAGCGTGACCGGGCCGATCGAGTCCTGGGTCCCGATGTTCATGTTCGTGGTGCTGTTCGGCCTGTCGATGGACTACCACGTGTTCATCCTCTCGAGGGTGCGCGAGGCCTACGACAAGGGCATGAAGACCGAAGACGCCGTGTCGTACGCGGTCAAGAACACCGCCGGTGTGGTCACCAGCGCGGCCGTCGTCATGGTCGCCGTGTTCGCGATCTTCGGCAGCCTCTCGTTCATCATGTTCAAGCAGATGGGCCTGGGCCTGGCGTTCGCGGTCCTGCTGGACGCCACGCTCATCCGCGGTGTCCTGCTGCCGGCCACGATGAAGCTCTTGGGCGACAAGAACTGGTGGCTGCCCAAGAAGCTCGGCTGGCTGCCCCAGGTCAGGCACGAGGGCGAGGTGGAGCCGGCCACGTCGTAGCCGTCATCACGACCCCACAGACCCGGTGCCCGCCTCTGGCGGGCACCGGTCGTTCCAGGGGGCCGGTTCAGGGTGTTCGCCCGATGTCCGGATCGCGCCGCGGCAGGCCGATGCTCCTGATCTACGCCACCGACGGCACCGGGGGCGAGGAGCACATCTTCAACCGCGCCTACCACCGCGCGGCGGGCACCCCCAAGGCGATCTGGGAGATTTCCGAGTCCGGGCACGTCGGCGGCCTGAAGGCGCGTCCGCGAGAGTATGAGAAACGGGTCGCCGGCTTCTTCGACCGGTCGATCGGAAGGGAACGCGAATGAGCAGCTCCACCCCGCAGCGCGCCTCGTCCGCCGGCCTGCTGGCCATCGCCGGCCTGCACGGCGTCTGGGCCACCGGCTCCTCGTGGCCGGTGAGCGACGGCGACGGCCTGGCCCAGGCGGCCGGCGGCGGCCGCTCACACTCGGCGGCCGAGTGCCTGGCGGTGGCGGGCCTGCTGACCGCGGCGTCGTCGTTCGTGGCTGGTCGCCCTCGGCGGGCCCCGTGGCTGCGGCGTACCGGGGCCGGCACTGTCGTCGCCGTGCTGGCCACCCGTGGAGCGTTCGGCCTGGCCGGCCGCACCGACGCCCTGGTCCCGGGATCCAGCTCGGCGCGCTTCCGACGGCTCGACCGTCGCTACTACTCGCCGCTGTGCCTGGCCCTGGCGGCCGGCGCGCTCCCGGCCGTGGCGCCGTGAAGCGGATCGGCCTGCTGGGCGGGATGAGCTGGGAGTCCTCGGCCGAGTACTACCGCCTGGTCAACGAGGAGGTCCGCGACCGCCTTGGTGAGCTGCACTCGGCCGACTGCCTGCTGCGCTCGGTCGACTTCTCCGGCGTCGAGCGCCTCCAGCGCGAGGGGCGATGGGACGAGGCCGGCGCGCTCCTGTCGGGCGAGGCGGTGACGCTCGAGCAGGCCGGGGCGGAGCTGCTGGTCCTGTGCACGAACACGATGCACAAGGTCGCCGGCGTGATCGCCGACTCCATCGGCATCCCATTCGTGCACATCGCCGACGCCACCGCGGCGGCGATCCGGGACGCCGGGCTCCACACGGTCGGGCTGCTGGCCACCGGCTACACGATGGAGCAGGACTTCTACGTCGGCCGCCTGCGCGACGAGCACGGCCTGGAGGTGCTCGTCCCGGGTGAGGCCGACCGCGCTGTCGTGCACCGGGTCATCTACGACGAGCTGTGCCAGGGGGTCGTGGACGACGGCTCCCGCCAGGAGTACCGGCGGGTCATGGCCGAGCTGGCCGATCGCGGCGCCGAGGGCATCTTGCTGGGCTGCACCGAGATCGACCTGCTGGTAGGCCCCGAGGACGCGCCCGTGCCCGTGTTCGACACCACCCGCCTGCACGCCCGGCGGGCCGTGGACCTGGCGCTCTAGGCCGGCGCGAAGTCCCCCGCGTGCTCGCGCAAACGGTCAAGCAGCGACGACACCTCGGCCAGCTGGTCGTCGTCCAGGCCGTCCAGGCCGAAGCGGGCCTCGTGCAGCGCCGCGGTGGCCTCTTCGGCCACCTGCCGGCCGGCGGCCGTGATCGACGCCAGCGTGGTGCGCCGGTCGTGCTCGTGCGGCTCGCGGCGGGCCAGGCCCATGCCCTCCAGGCCGTCGATCAGGCTGGTGACGCTGGTGGGGTGGACCTGCAGCCGGGCGCCCATCTTGCCCAGCGGCAGTGATCCGCGCCGCGAGTAGAAGAGCAGCATCAGCGCTTCGTACCTGGGGAAGGACAGGTCCCAGGGCTTGAGCAGTGCGTTCAGCCGCGCCATCAGGATCTGCTGCACGCGCATGATCGACGTGACACCCGTCATGGCGGCCACGGGCTCGGGCCCCCAGTGGGCCTCCCACTGGCGGGCGGCCTCGGCGATCGGGTCGAAGGGTGGCCGTCCGCTCATGCGCGTTGCAGATACTAGGACATCCGACTATCGTCCTCCCAACGATGAGCCAGGCCTACCAGCAGACGCCCCTCGAAGGCTGGGAGGAGGCGTACGGCGCCACCCCCGAGCGCGACGCTGAGTTCTCGACGATGTCGGGCATCCCGATCGAGCCGCTGTACGCGCCCGAGGAGGTCGACGAGAAGATCGGCTACCCCGGCCAGTATCCGTACACGCGCGGGGTGTACCCGTCGATGTATCGCGGCCGGCTGTGGACGATGCGCCAGTTCGCCGGCTTCGGCACGGCCGAGGAGACGAACAAGCGCTTCCGGTACCTGCTGGACCACGGCCAGACCGGCCTGTCCACGGCGTTCGACATGCCGTCGCTGATGGGCCTGGACTCCGACTCACCGCGGTCGCTCGGCGAGGTCGGCCGCGAGGGCGTGGCGGTGGACACGCTGGACGACATGGAGGACCTGTTCGCGGACATCGACCTCAGCCAGGTCTCGGTGTCCATGACCATCAACGCCCCGGCGGCCATCATGCTGGCCTTCTACGTGGTGGCCGCCGAGCGCAAGGGAATCGGCCCCGAGCAGCTGGCCGGCACGATTCAGACGGACATCCTGAAGGAGTACATCGCCCAGAAGGAGTGGTGCTTCCCGGTCGACCCGGCCATGCGCCTGGTGGGCGACATGGTCGAGTACTGCTCCACCGACATGCCGCGCTGGCACCCGATCTCGATCTCCGGATACCACATCCGCGAGGCCGGTTCGACCGCCGCGCAGGAGCTGGCGTTCACGCTCAAGGACGGCCTGACCTACGTGGAGCAGGCGGTCGCGCGGGGCATGGACGTGGACGACTTCGCGCCGCGGCTGAGCTTTTTCTTCAACGCCCACATCGACTTCTTCGAGGAGATCGCCAAGTACCGCGCCGCCCGCAGGATCTGGGCGCGCGAGCTGCGTGACACCTTCGGGGCCAAGAACCCAAAGTCGTGGCTGATGCGCTTCCACACCCAGACGGCCGGCGTGTCGCTGACGGCGCAGCAGCCGCTGAACAACATCGTGCGCACCGCCATCGAGGCGCTGGCCGGCGTGCTGGGCGGCACCCAGTCACTGCACACCAACTCGTTCGACGAGGCGCTGGCGCTGCCCACCGAGAACGCGGTCCGGATCGCGCTGCGCACCCAGCAGATCATCGCCCGCGAGACCGGCGTGACCAACACGATCGACCCGCTCGGCGGCTCCTGGTTCGTCGAGGAGCTGACCGACGAGCTGGAGCGCCAGGCCTACGGGTACTTCTCGAAGATCGACGAGCTGGGGGGCATGGTCGAGGCGGTCAAGACGGGCTATCCCCAGCGCGAGATCGCCGACGCCGCCTTCACCTTCCAGACCGAGCTGGACGAGGGCACGCGCTCGATGATCGGCGTGACCGAGTCCACCGAGGGAAACGAGCTCGACGACACCGAGCTGCTGCACATGGACCCGGCGTCCGAGGGCAAGCAGACGGCGCGCGTGGCGTCGGTGCGCGCCGGCCGCGACGGCGCGCGCGTCGAGGGGACGCTGGCCGACCTGCGCGAGCAGGCCGCCCAGGACGTGAACCTGATGCCCGCGCTGCTGGACTGCGCGCGGGCGCACTGCACCGAGGGCGAGATCGTGGCGTCGCTACAGCAGGTGTGGGGCAAGTACACCGAGACGCCGATGTTCTGAGAAAAGCGAAACGGCCGGCCCCTTCTGGGGACCGGCCGCCTCGTTAGACAGGAGGGAGGTTGAGAGACGCCGGGACCGGCAAAAGCCTGTTCCGAGTGCCGCTCTACCCCACGTATCGGCGCCAGCTGCCAGACCTTGAGCCCCCAGGGATACTCGGGTTGTGAGCGATCACCGCAAACGCCTTGTGCTGGTGGCGTGCATCCTGGGCTCCACGGTGGTGGCCGTGGACTCCACGGTGGTCAACGTGGCGCTGCCGGCCATCAGCGACGACCTGGGCGGCGGTTTCGCCGGCCAGCAGTGGACGGCCAACGCCTACCTGATCACGCTGGCGTCGCTGATCCTGGTCGGCGGCTCGCTGGGCGACGTCATGGGCGAGCGCCGCGTGTTCACGGTCGGGCTGGTCGGCTTCGGAGCGACCTCGCTGCTGTGCGCGATGGCGCCGACGATCGAGGTCCTGGTGCTGGCCCGGGCACTGCAAGGGGTCAGCGGTGCGCTGGTCTCTCCGACTGCGTTGGCGCTGATCGTCCTGGCCTTTCCGCGCGACGAACGCGGTAAGGCCGTGGGCTCGTGGACGGCCTGGGGGGGCATCGGCGTGGTCATCGGGCCGCTGATCGGCGGCCAGTTGGTGGACACAGCCTCATGGCGGTGGATCTTCGCCCTGAACGTGCCGCTCGTCCTGGCCACGTTGCTGCTGGTGGCGCGCGTGGTGCCGGGGAGCGAGGGCGGCGATGATCACCCGCCGATCGACGTGGCCGGCGCACTGCAGTGCGCGGCCGGGTTGGCGACGCTGACGTTCGGGCTTGTGCGGGCGCCCGAGGTCGGGCTGGCCGACCCGACCGTGGCGGTGCCACTGGTGGCCTCACTGGTGCTGATGACCGCGTTCGTGCTGCACGAGCGCCGCACCGAGCATCCGATGCTGAACCTGAACCTGTTCCGGATCCACAACTTCGCCATCGGCAACCTGCAGACGCTGTCCATGTACGCCGGGCTGTCGCTGCTGTTCTTCTTCCTCGTGATCTTCCTCCAGCAAGGGGCCGGCTGGAGCGCGGTGGCCGCGGGCACCGCGTCGATCCCGGTCACGCTGACCATGTTCGCGCTGTCTTCGCGCTTCGGGGCGCTGGCCGATCGCTACGGGCCGCGGTTCTTCATGGGCCTCGGGCCGCTGGTGGCCGCTGCCGGGCTGGCGCTGATGCTCACCCTGGACGCCGACGTCAGCTACTTCAGCGATCTGCTGCCGCCGCTGCTGGTGTTCTCGCTGGGTCTTTCGATGACGGTGGCGCCGCTGACCGCCACCGTGCTGGCCGCGGCCGACGAGGACAACGCGGGCACCGCCAGCGGCATCAACAACGCCATCGCGCGCACGGCGGGGCTGCTGGGCATCGCCCTGGTGGGGGCGGTGGTGGCCGGCCGTTACGGGGCCGAGGCGGACACGTCCGTGGACGCATTCCACCTGGCCATGGGCATCTCGGCGGTCCTGGTGGCGCTCGGCGGGCTGGCCGCGCTGATCGGAATTCGCAACCCCGAGCGCGAGGTGCAGGCCTCGGGCTGCCCCGGTGGTCAGCTGGCCGGGACGCCGCGGGAGGCGGCCCGGTTCAGCGGGGGCGCGGCGGCCCCTGCGGCCGAGGTCCCCGCGGAGCCCGCCCGGTAGTTGGCGGCAGGGCCGCGGTGGCGTCCTGATCGGGCGCCAGCGCCACGGTGGCGGGCTCCTCCGCCTCGGGCTCCGAAGCCACCGCCGGCTCGCGCCCGGGGGCGGGGCCCGGTACGTCGTCAGGCGGCCGGATCGCTCGCTCGCGCAGGCCGGCTGCAGCCAGCAGCGCGGCGCAGGCAAGCGCCAGCACGTTCTGGCCGAACGGGCGGTCGAACAGGCGCGTGACGATCAGGAACGCGGCCCAGCCCGCCGCGGCCAGGATCACGGTGCCGTCACCGAACGGCAGGTGGAAGCGGCGGCCGTTGGCTCGTGCGCGCAGCAGCGCCAGTACCCCGAGCGCGGTCAGGATCACGCCCGCCTCGACCAGCGAGAACGGGCCGAAGGTGCTCACGATCAGCAGGATCGAGGCCACGGCGGCCACCTTCTGCTCGAAGCCGAGCCGACGCCACAACTGCACCGTGGTGGCCATCCGTCAGGCCGCGCTGCGGTGGCCGGCCGCGCGCGCGATGCGATCCTCCAGCAGGGCGGCATCGGCCTCGGAGACGCTGCGCAGCTGGCCCTGGAAGGCCAGCGTCCAGTGCTCGGCGGGCCACTTGGCTGCGTGCTCGAGCCGGTCCACCACGTCCTCGGCGGGCACGAACGCCTCCTCGTCCAGCACGACCAGCGGCTCGGTGGCGAAGCGCCATGGGTAGGCGTCGGCCTTGCCGGGCTTGCCTGGCCACACCCTGGTGCGGTCTTCGAACATCTCCGAGGTCACTCGCACGATGCCGCCGAATGCCTTGATCCCGGTGACATAGAAAACGACTCGGTCGCCGGGCTCGATCTGCTCCGCCATGCCGCGCCGCTTCTCCTTGGCGCCGATCAGCTCGAAGCCATGCTCGCGAGTGGCGCGGAAGTTCTCCACGGACCCGGTGAGCACCCATGTCTGTGCCTGGTCGGCCACGTCCCGAAGGGTACGCGACGAATCAGCGCCGCTTCGAGCCGCGGCGGTGCTTGTTCTTGGCCACCTTGATGGTGCCCGCGCGCTTGGCGAGTGCACGTCCGGAGGCGTCGAATGCGGTCACCGTGAAGCGGTAGCGACCGGTCCTCAGGCGCATCTTGCGCCGCTGTGAGGCCATATTCGCAGTGGCTGAAGAGCGCATCGCGAACGAGCGGCGGCCGACCGTGACGCGGTAGCCGGCGATCGCGCCGACAGCGCCACGGGCACGCCAGCGCAGGCGCACGCGGCCGGTCCTGGAGCGGATCCGCTTGCGTGAGGCCAGCTTGACGCGGGGGCCGGCGCCGGGGATCAGCCGGGTCATGGCACGCGAGGCATCCAGCGAGCCGCCGCTGCCCACCATCTGGGCGTCCCTGCTCAGGCGCCGCACGCCGCCGACGAGGGCGTCGCGGATCTGGTCTGGTGTGGCCGCCGGCCGCGCCGCGGCCAGCAGGGCCGCTGTGCCGCTGACCTGGGCCGCGGCGACCGACGTGCCCGAGGTGGTGGCGTACGAGCCGCCCCTGGCGGTGGACAGCACGTTCTGGCCGGGGGCGGCCAGGAGCACCGACCGGCCGTAGCCGGACGAGCTGGCCAGCCCGCCATCCTGGGACTGCGCGGCCACCGGCAGCACCTGGCCGTAGGGGGCCGATGCCGGGTAGGAGGGCACGGCGTCTCGGTCGCTGCTGTCGTTGCCGGCGGACACGACGACCACGATGCCGAAGGCCTTGGCCGCCGCCAGCGTCTCCTCCAGCGCAAGGCTGCGCTGCGGACCGTTCAGGCTGAGGTTGATCACGTCGGCGCCGTGCGTGATGGCGTAGCGCACGCCGGCGATCACAGAGCTGGTGAGGCCCGAGCCGTCGTCGCCGAGCACTTTCACCGGCATGATCCGGGCGCCGGGGGCCACGCCGGTCACGCCGATCGCGTTGGCCGCTGCGGCGGCGGCGCCGCTCATGAGCGTGCCGTGGCCGTAGTTGTCCTGGACGGCCCCGTTGCCGGTCATCACGTTGGCCCCGTGCGCGTCGTCCACGTAGCCGTCGCCGTCGTCGTCCCACCCGTTGCCGGGCAGCTCGCGGTCGTTGGTCCACAGGTTCGCGGCCAGGTCCGGATGGGTCAGGTCCATGCCGCTGTCCACCACTGCGATCACTGCGCCGGCGCCACGGGTGGTCCACCAGGCGCCGGGGGCGCCGATGCCGTCTGCGCGGGCCAGCGCCCACTGGCGGGCGAACAGCCGGTCGGCGGGCACGGTGGAGGCGGTGGCCGTGGCCTTGACGGTTCCGTTGGGCTCGACGAAGCGCACGCCGGCCTGGTCCTCCAGGCGCCTGGCCTCGGAGCCATCCACCAGCTCCACCCGCGGCGCCAGCGGGTCACCCTGCACGTCCTCGGCGGCGCGCGTCACGCCCACAAGCACGTCGTCGGCCGGGGTGTCGGCGTGGGCGGTGGCGGGGGCAATGCTCAGCAGTGCGGCACCCAGCAGCAAGGTACGCCGGAGGGCTGTGGTCGGGGCGGACACGCTCCCCTGGCTCGACGCCCGCCGGGGGTGCGGTGAGGACGTCCAGAGGGGACTGGACGCTTGGCCGATTGCGCTCCAGTGAGCGAAATCTGCCGGACTGGACGTTTATTCGATGGGGATGTCCTCGACCTCGGGCTTCTGGGCCGGCCGGTCCAGGTGTTCGAGGTACCAGTCGATCAGCGCCCGCAGCGTCAGCAACACCTCTCGGATCAGCGCGGTGGTGCGTTCCTGTAGTTCGGCCGGGGCGGCTTGGCGGAGCGTGTCCAGCAGCAACAGCAGGCCGGAGAGGTCCGGTCCTGCACCGGGCGTGGCCCGCGGGCCCGCCCCGGGCGGCGCCCACTGATCGCCCGGTTCGCGATCGGCCTCGGACTTGTGCTCCTCCCACGCCTGGCTGGCCCGCTCGAACTGCTCGCGCGCCTCCTCCCACGACGCCCGCGGCGGCGGCGCCGTCCCGCGCCGGCGCCGGCCCCAGTCGGGCTGCGGGCTGTCGCTACTCGGTGTCTGCGGCTCCTGATCCATCCGCTGCCCTCTCGAAGTCGACCTCCAGCGCGCCGTCGGCGAAGCGCGCACCGCTGGTCTCGTACTCCGCCAGCGAAGGGGGCAGGATGATAGTGCGCTTCTGGCCTGCCACCCGGACCACCACCTCGAGGCCGATCTTCTTCAGTTCGATGTCGCCCCGCTCGACCAGCGGCAGCGGCAGCCGCAGGCGGGCGTGGCCGTTCTCGGCGGTCAGCTCCTGTGTCAGCTCGCGGTGCAGCACCGCGTGGGCGTCGGTGCCGTCGAACACCGCGGCGCCCAGTTCATCCAGCAGCACCGGCCCCGAGACCTCGGTCGGCAGCCATGGCGCGGTCAGCACCGGCACCGGGGCGAACGCCGAGCGCACCAGCTCCATGTTCTCCTGTTGGGCTTCGCGCCAGCCCTTGAAGTAGCCGTTGGCCGCCTCCTCGGGCAGCACCCGGTTCACCACTACGGCGTCGGTCAGGTACCCGTACAGGTTCAGGTAGGTGAACGTGCGCATCGACTCGCGCACCACCATCCGGTCGGGGTTCATCACCAGCCGGATCGTCGTCCGTGCTCCGTCGCGCAGGATCGCGTTCATGTCCACGAGGTTGCGCACCAGGCGCTCCACGTCGTCGAACACGGCCTGGCCGGGCAACGGAATCCCGCGCGCCAGCGGCCGCGCGGCGGCCATCAGCTTGCTCTGCCACGGGAACACCTTCTCCAGCCACCAGCGGCACACGTCGGGGAAGGACAGAAGCCGCAGCGTCTCGCCGGTGGGGGCGCAGTCCACGATCACCACGTCGAACTCGCCCGCGTCGTGGTGCTGCTTGATCTGCAGCAGGCTGAACAGCTCGTCCATGCCGGGCGGCACGGTCAGCTCCTCGGCCGAGATGCGGTCCACGCCCTGGTCGGTCAGCAGCCGCCCGAGCCACTCGGAGACGGCTTCCCAGTGGCGCTCCATCTCCTCCTGGGCCTTCAGCTCCTGGCCGAACAGGCCGGGCTCCACCTCGGTCGGCTCGCTGCCCAGCGGCGCCTCCAGCGAGTCCGACAGGCTGTGGGCCGGGTCGGTGGACAGCACGACCGTGCGCAGCCCCGCCGCCGCGCATCGGCGGGCCGTGGCGGCAGCAACGGACGTCTTGCCGACACCGCCTTTGCCGGTGTAGAGGATGGTGCGCGGAGGCGCCATCCGGGGGAGGCTACTGCGAGTCGATCTGGCCCGTGACCCGGGTGCGCAGGCCCTTGCCGGTGCGCAGCTCCTTGGCCGCCAGGCTGACGCTGTACGCGCCGGTGGCGCCGGGCTTCCACGCGAACGAGCCGGCGCCGCGGCGGAAGGTGGCCGTCTTGTCCAGGGACGTCTTGCCGTTCTCGTGCGTGATCACGATCTGGACGGCCGAGAGCTTGTCCACGGTGAACCGCACCTGGGTCTCCTGACCCTGGGTGGCGGCGGTGGGCCCGGTGAAGCTCAGCGTGGCCGGCTTGCTCAGGTAGTTGCGGAAGTTCCGGGTGGTGGTGCAGTACTGCTCGATCTTGGTGCGGTGGCACATGCCCGCCGAGAACTCCAGCAGCAGGTCGTAGTACTCACGCGTGGACTCGCGACCGCGGTAGGAGTAGGTCGACCAGTCGCCGGTGTCGCTTGCAGCGAGCTCGTTGCGCGCTTCAGGCTCGGCGGCGCGCCACAGCCGGGCGGCCGTGGCGTCGCCGGTGATCTCCGCGTAGTCGTATAGCCCGATCACCGACTGCAGCAGCGCGTTCGTGATGTAGAGCCGGGGGGACATGGAGTACTGCAGGTAGTGCGTGCCGCCCAGCGGCCCGCGCGTCAGCACGCCGGTGGGGGCCCGCGTCGTGAACGCGCCGAAGGCCTCGTTCACGTACTTGCGCCATTTGGTGGTGTTCAGCAGCTGGCCCGCGCGGCCGAAGGCCTGGATGCCCGTGGCGGTGGCCATGCCGCTGATCCACGGCGGCCTGCCGCCGAAGTCGAAGTAGTACTCGTAGGCGGTGAACCCGCCGCGGCGCACGCGCGTGGCCACCATCTCGTCCAGCAGCCGCGCGAGCCCGGCCCGGTTGCAGGCCACGCCTGCGGTCGGCTTCACGCACGCGCCGTGCAGCGCGTTGGCCTTCTTGAAGTTGGCCAGCGGCTGCAGCTGTAGGCCCTCGCCGGCGTAGTACTCGAACAGCATCTGGCTGCCGCGGAACTGGACGTAGCCGCGGCGGGCCGGGAACGGGCTGCGGAGCCAGAACTGCGCGTTGCGCTGCACGATCAGGAACAGCGGCTTCATGCGCGAGGCGGTCAGCCGGCGGCGCAGGGCGATGGCCTCCAGCGTGGTGACCACGTAGTTCAGCTCCTTGCGGCGCTGGCCCTTCAGCCGGTCGCGGCGCGAGCGCGCCAGGCGATAGGTCCTGCGGTAGGACGCCTCGGCCCTGCGCGAGATGCCGCGCCTGCGCACAGCCGCCTTCAGCGCTCTGTCCACGGCCTTCTCGCCGCGGGTCGGGCCCTTCTTCTTCTTTCGCTTGGGGGTCTGCGCGGCGCTCGCCGCGGGTGGCGGCCCGGCGGGCATGCGGCCCAGGTCGCCCGCCCCGCGGGAGGGCACGGAGGGGTCGTCCACGCGTGTGACCTGAGACCCGTCCACGCGCATCACGGTGCCCGCATTTGCGGCGGGCACGGCAACGCAGAGCAGTGTCGCGGCCACGGCGGCGGCCGCCAGTGAGGATCGAAGAGCCCGCATCTCCCACCCCCAACGCGCGCGGTTCGCGGAAGTTGCGTGTTGCAGGCGTCCTGTCGCTACCCTGCGCCCCGTCTGCCTCATGCCGCTGCCGTCCACGAAGAGCCTCCTTCGCCGCCGCGCCGCCGCGCTCCTGCTCGCGGTCGCAGTGCTGCCCATGGCGGTAGCGGGCTGCGGGGGCGATGACGGCGGTGGCAGCAGCGACGACGCCACGGCGCTGATCGACAAGGCCTTCAGCACCTCCATGCGCAGCGCCGACCTGACCATGGACGCCGAGCTCAAACTCGACGCGCCGGGAGCCGCCCGGGCGCCGATCCAGCTCAGCGCAAAGGGCCCGTTCCTGACCAACAAGCGCAAGCTGCCCAAGCTCGACCTGGACATCACGCTGGGCTCCAAGGGCCAGGGGCAGGCCATCGAGGGAGGGATCCTGTCCACCGGCGACCGGGTGTTCGTCAAGTTCGGCGGCGAGTATTTCGAGCAGCCCAAGGCCCGTGTGGACGCCGCCAACCGCGATCTCCAGCGCCAGCAGCGCGGGGGCAAGCCGGTGGTCGACCCAGGTGCCTGGGTCACGGACGCCAAGATGGAGGGCGAGGAGAAGGTCGCCGGGGTCGACACCGAGCACGTGACGGCCAAGATCGACGTGCGCCGGATGCTCAAGGATCTCAACGAGGTCGCGCGCAAGGGTGTCAGCGCCGCAGGTGGGCAAGCGCCCCAGCCCCTGAACCAGGAGCGCCTCGATCAGGTGGCCGAGAGCCTCAAGAACCCGTCCTTCGACATCTACGTCGGCAAGGACGACGACATCATCCGCCGCGTTTCGGGCAACGTGGCGGTCTCGGTGCCCGACGGCCAGCGCGCGAGCGGCCAGATCAGTGGCGGCTCGCTTCGCTTCACCATGGAGCTTGCCGACGTCAACGGCGACCAGAAGGTCGAGGAGCCGGCCAAGTCGCGGCCCATCTCCGAGCTGTCCCGCCAGCTCGGTGGTGCGGCGGCGCTGGGTGCGCTCGGCGGCGGCCAGGGGGGAGGCTCGGGCTCGGGATCCACGACCACTCCCGATGCGCCCGCGACCCCGGGCTCAGGCGCCAACGATCCCGACGCCATCCGGCGCTACATCGCCTGCATCAACCAGACCAGCCCCGGCGACGACGCCGCCCGCGAACGCTGCCGGTCAGAGCTCCAGTGACAAGTCGGCGCGTGCCGGCGCCTGCTGCCCGCTAGCGTCCCGAGCCCGTGGATCTCGCTGCCATAGCCCCGTACGCGGGCCTGATCGCCGCGCTGGTCTTCTTCCTCTGGCTGGACCTGCACTTCTTCGCGCGCGGACGCGAGCCGAACTTCCAGGAGGCCATCTGGTGGTCGATCGGCTGGCTCGTGCTGAGCCTGCTGGCCGCGGTGGTGGTGCTGGTGCTCGAGGACGCCGAGCACGCCGTGCTCTACACCACGGTGTACCTGATCGAGCGCTCGCTCTCGCTCGACAACCTGTTCGTGTTCATCCTGCTGTTCACGTACTTCGGCGTGCCCGAGATCCGGCGCGCGCGGCTGCTGTTCTGGGGCATCGTCGCCGCGCTGGCAATGCGCGGCGTGTTCATCGTGGGGGGGATCACGCTGATCGAGCAGTTCCACTTCGTGATCTACCTGCTCGGGATCGCGCTGCTGGTGCTGGCCTACCGGATCTTCCGCGGGGTGGGCGAGAACGTGGACCCGGACAAGAACCTGATGGTCCGGTTGGTGCGCAGGGTGTTCCCGGTGACCAGCGACTTCCGCGAGGGCCACTGGTTCGTCAGGGAGAAGGGCACCCGCTACGCGACGCCCCTCTTCCTGTGTCTGGTGGCCATCGTGTTCGCCGACCTGGCGTTCGCCATCGACTCGATTCCCGCCGCCTTCGCGATCACCCAGGACGGCTTCCTGATCTGGATGGGCAACGTGTTCGCGCTGCTGGGGCTGCGGGCGCTGTTCGTGCTGGTCGAGGGCCTGATCGCCCGCTTCCGCTACCTCGACGAGACGATCGCAGTGGTGCTGGGCGTGGTGGGGGTCAAGCTGCTGGCCGAGGACCTGTACAAGGTCGGACCGGTGCTCAGCCTGGTGATCATCTTCCTGCTGTTCGCCATCGGCATCGCGGCCTCGCTGTGGGCCGACAGCCGCGACCCCGACGCCGAGCGCAAGCGCGAGGAGCGTAAGGAGAACCTGCAGCCTTCGGAGGAGCCGGAGAAGGAGCCGGCTACTCCTCCAGCCGCTTCCTGAGGTCGTCCAGGCGGGTGTCCCAGCGCCCGCCGACCGTTGCCATCCAGGCCATGGCTCCCGACAGCGGCTCGGGCGTCAGCCGGTAGCGCACCTCACGGCCCGCGCGCGTGGGCTGCACCAAGCCGACGGCGGCCAGCGCAGACAGGTGCTTGGCCACTGCCTGGCGGGTCACGGGCAGCTCAGTCGCCAGCTGCGTTGCCGTGGCCTCGCCGCGGTCGCTGAGCAGGTTGAGCATCCGCCGCCGGGTGGGGTCGGCCAGGGCGTCGAAGACCGCCTCGCGGTCGTCGACCGGTCCCCTCACGCCAGGGCCAGCGCGGTGGGCACCGTCAGGTCGGCCAGGGGGCGCGTCTCGGTCACGCGCAGAGCACTGCCGGTCCCACGCTCCACGATCTCGAACTCCACCCGTGAGGACTCCTGGTCGCCGTCCCCGCGCCACCACACGGTCAGCCGCCGCTCGGGCTCGACCTGCTCGACCCAGCCGCTGCGCCGGCCCTCGTCGCGATCGGTGAACTCCAGATCTCCACCGGGCTCGAGCTCGATCACCGGATCGTCGCCCAGCCAGTCCGATTCGGTCAGTTCACGCCACACGTCGGCGGGCTCGGCGTCCAACTCGATCTCGCGTTCCACTTCCTGTCGCATGTGCAACTCCCCGGTTGCGCTACAGTGATCAGCAACTGACTGGTTGCACGATAGCGGAGGAGGTCTGGTTCATGGTCGGATCGCTGGTCCCAATGGTGGTGGAGCAGACGGCGCGCGGCGAGCGCTCGTTCGACATCTACTCGCGGCTGCTCAACGAGCGGATCGTGTTCATCGGCCAGCAGTTCGACGACGACCTGGCCAACGTGGTGGTGGCCCAGCTGCTGCACCTGGCCGCCGAGGACCCCGACAGGGACATCTCGATCTACGTGAACTCCTATGGCGGCTCGGTCAGCGCCGGCCTGGCCATCTACGACACGATGCAGTACGTCGCGCCCGACGTGCAGACGATCTGCTTCGGCGTGGCCATGTCCGCCGGCTCGCTGATCGTGATGGGCGGAGCCGAGGGCAAGCGGCTGGCGCTGCCCAACGCGCGCCTGCTGATCCACCAGCCCTCCGGCGGCTTCCAGGGCCAGTCGGCCGACGTGGAGATCCACGCCAAGGAGATGCTCGAGACCCGCCGCCGGCTCGAGGCCATCTACGCCTCCCACACCGGCCAGGACTCCGAGCAGCTGCGCGCCGACATGGACCGCGACCGCTTCTTCAGCCCGGACGAGGCGATCGAGTACGGCCTGATCGACCGGGTGGTGGAGAGCCAGGAGCTGCGGCGGCGGCCGTCGGGCTTCGACGCCTGAGCCCTAGGCGTAGAAGAACACGAGCCCGAGCACCGCGTACAGCGCCAGCAGCTGCGCGCCCTCGAACCAGTTCGACTCGCCGTCCTGGGTCACGAAGTTGGCGATCAGGACGGCGAACACCAGGCCGGCCAGCTCGTAGCCGTTGAACACGAGCGCCAGCGGGTTGGGTCCGACCACGAACGAGAGCAGCACCAGCAGCGGCGCCACGAACAGGGCGATCTGGGCGCTGGAGCCGATGGCGATGCCCACTGCCAGGTCCATCTTGTCCTTGGCCGCCACCAGCACGGCGACCCAGTGCTCGGCCGCGTTGCCCACGATCGCCACCACGAACACGCCGACGAAGAACTCGGACAGCCCGATGTCCTTGGAGGCCTCGGAGATCGAGCCGACCAGAACCTCGCTCATCAGCCCCACGAGCACGGCGGCCACCGCAAGCGAGATCAGTGAGCGCTTCATCGACCAGCTCTTGTGGCCCTCCTCGTGCTCGGCCTCGTCGTAGGGGTTGAACACGGCCTTGTGGGTCCTCTGCGAGAAGAACAGGCCGGCCACGTAGCTGACCATCAGGATGATCGCCACGCCCAGGGACAGGTGCTCGAGGTCCGAGCCGAAGTCCACGCGTTCCTCGCTCACCGCCGGCAGGCCGCCGCCGTGCACGAGTTGGAAGACGGCGGGCAGGATCAGCGCGCACAGCGCCAGCAGCAGCATGCCCGACTGGGCGGTGGCCGCGGTGCGGTTGAACGTCTGCTTGTCGCGCTTGAGGCCGCCGACCAGCATCGCCGCGCCAAGCACCAGCAGGATGTTGCCGATGATCGAGCCCACGATCGAGGCCTTGACCACCTCCTGCAACCCCTCGTTGAGGGCGAAGAAGGCGATGATCAGCTCCGGCGCGTTGCCGAACGTCACGTTCAGCAGGCCGCCCAGGCCCGGCCCGGTCTTGGCGGCCAGGTGCTCGGTCGACTCTCCCATCAGCGCGGCCGTGGGGATCACGCCGAGCGCGGCCGCCAGGAAGATCAGCGTGGGGGAGGCGTGTCCCAGCTCGAGCCCGACCGCGACGGGGATGAAGATGCCGAGGCCGTAGATGGGGCGCACTGTGAGAGCTACTCGTCGTCTTCGCCGACGGGTACGACCGCGGGCGGCGGCTCGTCGTCGACGTCGGGATCGTCGGCCTCGCCGGCCGGATCCTCGACCGTGGTGGCGCGCACGGCTGCATCGCCGTGGAAGTTGGTCTGGAAGTCCTCGATCAGCTCGTCACGCTTGGCCTCATCCACGGGCAACTCGTCGGAAATGAGAACCCAGTCGGCGCCCTCGAACTGCTCCATGTTGAAGATCTCCGACTCCAGCGACGTGGAGTCGTCGACCGTCACCAAGACCTCGGTCTGGGGATTGAAGTACGTGCCGGGCCGCACCAGCAACTCGTCGATCTCGAAGCGTCGGTCGTTAGCCATCGGCGAGAGCCTATCCGTCGCCTAGGGGCTCAACCGCTGCAACTCGCGCTCAACCTCGGCATCCACTTCCAGCGGGGCCTCGCCGCGGCGCAGGCGGCGCTCGTTGCGGGCCACCACCAGCTGGCGGACCTCCTCGCGCAGGGCGGGGTCCGCCGGCGTGGGGGCGGCGGTCAGGGCGGCCATCTCCGCGTCGATGTCTACGGGGCCGTCGCCACGAGCCTCCGAGCGGGCCGACTTGGCCTCCAGCATCTGGCGGATCTCCTCCTGCGCCTCGGCCATCGCCGCCGGACTGCCGGCCACCGGTTCGGGCCGCAGACTGGGCTCGTCGAGCGACAACCCCGTGCGCCCCAGGCCCTTGTAGATGGCGCCTGTGCCGATGTAGCTCAGGCACGCGACCACCATCGCCACCAGCACCACCGCGATGAGCACGGTCCCGAACTCCACACCCGTAGGGTAGGGCCGGATGTTCGATCGTCTACGCAGGCGGACAATGGCGCCGAGCAGGCCGCTGCTTTACCCGGAACAGGTTGGCCTGGCGCTGTTCTCGATCCTGGCCATCGGCGTGGGCATCTATTTCGCTCTGCGCGTGGTTTTCTAGCTCTTTCGGCCGTCCGCGGCCGGACCCCATTGGCGACTCGTCATCCCATGGGCTACCCTTGTTCGTACAGCGTTGACTGACGAATCAATCGGGCGCCGCGCGACCTGACTCCAGCGCTGAACTTTCTCGCCGCCGCCGAACGACTTCAAGGAGACGACCAGTGGTCGATTTCACGCTTACCGACGAGCAGAAGGACATCCAGGCGATGGCCCACGACTTCGCGGAGAACGAGATCCGCCCGAAGGCGTGGGAGCTCGACAAGGACGGAACCTGGCCGGCCGAGATCTTCGAGAAGGCCTGGGAGCTGGGCCTGATGAACAACCACGCTCCCACCGAGTACGGCGGGCCCGGTCTGGACTACCTGACCGGCTGCCTGATCGAGGAGGAGATCTCCTGGGGCTGTTCGGGCGTCGGCACGTCGCTGGGCGCCAATGGCCTGGCCACCGCGCCGCTGGCCCTCGGCGGCTCCGAGGAGCTGCAGAAGAAGTACTTCGGCATGCTGACCGAGGCCCCGCTCTACGCCTCGTTCTGCCTGACCGAGCCCGACGCCGGCTCCGACGTCTCGGGCATGAAGACCACGGCCGTGAAGAAGGGTGACAAGTACGTCATCAACGGCTCCAAGTGCTTCATCACCAACGGCTCGTACGCCAGCTTCTACACCGTCTACGCCAAGACGGACAAGGAGGCCGGCCACCGCGGCATCTCCGCGTTCATCGTGGACCGCGACCTGCCGGGCGTGAGCGTGGACAAGAAGGAGGACAAGCTCGGACAGCGTGCCTCCAACACCGCCACGATCTCGTTCAGCGACGTGGAGATCCCGGCCGAGAACATGCTCGGCGAGGAGAACAAGGGCTTCAAGCTCGCGATGATGACCCTGGACCGCACCCGCCCGGGTGTGGCCGCCATGGCCACCGGCATCGCCCGCGCGGCGTTCGAGTTCGCCACCGAGTACTCCAAGGAGCGCGTGCAGTTCGGCGTGCCGATCGCGATGCACCAGGCGATCCAGTTCATGATCGCCGACATGGCGACCAAGGTGCACCTGTCGCGGATCGCCACGTGGAACTCCGCCGTGCTGCTGGACCAGGGCAAGCGCAACACGCTCGAGTCCTCGCACGCCAAGCGGTTCGCAGCGGACTCCTGCATGGAGGTCACCACCGACGCCGTGCAGGTCTACGGCGGCTACGGCTTCATCAAGGAGTACCCGGTCGAGAAGCTGATGCGTGACGCCAAGATCATGCAGCTCTACGAGGGCACGAGCCAGATCCAGCGCCTGGTGATCGCCCGCGAGACGCTGATGCCGCGCCGCGCCGAGACGCCCGCAGCGGCCTAGAGGATGCTGTCTGGGGGGCTCGCGCCCCCCAGACCCCCCTCGATCTGTGGCCGCGGCCTGCGCGGTGTAGGTTCACCGCCATGAGGTCGGTGGTGATCACCAAGGCCGGGGCGCCGGAGGTTCTGCAGGTCCAGGAGCGCCCCGACCCGTCGCCGGGACCCGGAGAGGTGCGCGTCGAGGTTGGCGCCGCCGGGGTCAACTTCGCCGACCTGATGGCACGGGTGGGTCTGTATCCCGACGCCCCCGATCTGCCCGCGGTGGTGGGCTACGAGGTGGCCGGCACGGTTGCCGAGGTCGGTGACGGGGTCGATCGCTTCGCCGTGGGCGACCGGGTGATGGCCGGCACGCGCTTCGGTGGCTACTCCGAGCAGGCCGTGGCCAAGGCGACCGATGTGGCGCCGCTGCCCGACGGGCTCTCGTTCGAGCAGGGCGCCGCCGTGCCGGTGAACTACCTGACCGCCTACCTGGGCCTGCGCCGTTTCGGGGCACTGGAGCCCGGCGAGCGCGTCTTCCTGCACGCCGCCGCCGGCGGGGTGGGCATCGCCGCGACCCAGATCGCCAAGCATCGGGGCGCCGAGGTCTGGGGCAGCGCGTCGCCCGGCAAGCACGACGCCATCCGCGGCTTCGGCGTGGACCACGCCGTCGACTACACGCAGAGCGGCTGGGAGAAGGGTCTGCCGCCGATGGACGTGGTCATGGACGCTTTGGGCGGCAAGAGCTTTCGGCGCAGCTACGACATGCTCCGCGCTGGCGGGCGGCTGATCTGCTTCGGCGCGGCGGGAGTGGTGTCGGGCGAGAAGCGCAACCTGGTCGCGGCCGGCCGCACCGCGCTGACGATGCCGCGCTTCAACCTGATCAAGCAGATGTCGGCGTCGAAGACCGTAGTCGGCCTGAACATGCTGACCCTCTGGGACGAACTCGGCTCGCTGGAGCCGTTCATGGCGTCGATCGAGGACCTGCTCGGCGAGGGGGTGCTGCAGCCCGTGGTCGCGCAGTCCTTCCCGTTCGACCGCGCCGGCGAGGCCCACCGCTATATCGGCGAGCGGCGCAACATCGGAAAGGTGGTACTGACCCCGTGAAGGGACCTGTCCTGATCACCGGCTGTTCGACCGGCATCGGCCGGGCCACGGCCGAGCGCCTGGTAGCGGGCGGGCACATGGTCTACGCCACGGCGCGCAAGCTCGACGCCATCGCGGACCTGGAGTCCAAGGGCTGTCGGACGCTGGCCCTGGACGTGAATAACGAGCAGTCGATGCAGGCCGCCGTGACCGCGGTCGAGGAGGCCGAAGGACCGATCGGGGCGCTGGTGAACAACGCCGGCTACAGCCAGTCGGGGGCGGTGGAGTCGGTGAACATCGACGACGTGCGCGCCCAGTTCGAGACCAACGTGTTCGGCCTGATCCGCATGTGCCAGCTGGTGCTCCCCGGAATGCGTGAGGCAGGCCGCGGGCGGATCGTGAACGTGGGCTCGATGGGCGGGAAGCTGACCTTTCCCGGTGGTGGCATCTACCACGCCACCAAGTACGCGGTGGAGGCGCTGAGCGACGCGATGCGGTTCGAGGTCAAGGGCTTCGGCGTGGAGGTGATGCTGATCGAGCCGGGCCTGATCACCACCGAGTTCGCCACGGCCGCCACCGCGGCCATCGACTCGGGAACGGCGGCGGACGGACCCTACGCCGCCTTCAACCGCGCGGTGGCGGAAGGCACCAAGGGGGCCTACGAGGGCCCCACCGCCAGGCTCGGTGGGCCACCGGAGACCGTGGCCAAGGCGATCGAGAAGGCGCTGACGGCGCGGCGGCCCAAGCCCCGCTACCCCGTCACGCCCTCGGCGCGGCTGATCATGGGCCAGCGCAGGCTTCTGAGCGACCGCATGTGGGATCGCTTCGTGGGCACGCAGTTCCCCCGTCCCTCCTGACACGCCCATGCGTCACCATGGCGGGTCATGGCCGAGCGATCCAAGCCCGAGCGCAGCCGCGACGCCGCGCGCGAGGCGGTGGCCCAGGCGGGTACGCGGACCCGTGCCCCCCGGCCGCGACAGGGCCAGGACCCGTTCAGCGGCGAGATGCGCCGCCGGCAGGTGCTGCCGCTGCTGGTCTTCCACCTGATCGCCCAGCGCGCGTCTTACGGCAATCAGCTGATCGAGCGAATCGGCGAGCTGACCGAGGGGGTCCTGTCGGTGAACCCGAACACGATGTACCCGCTGCTGCGCAGGCTCGAGGAGGACGGGATGATCGAGGGCCAGTGGGAACACCCCGAGCGGCGCTCACGCCGGTTCTACTCCCTGACCCGCAAGGGCCGGGCGGAGTACAAGCGGCTGGTCGAAGAGGTGCGGCCCTTCCTGGAGAGCGTGCAGCACTCGGTCGACGGCATCCTGGGGGAGGTCTACGACAAGTGAGCCGCACGGTGGAGGTGATCGGCGAGGTCACGCTCCAGCCCGATGACGCGGCTGAGCTGTGGCGCGACGCACGCCGCTGGTCCGCGTTCGTGGAGGGCTTCCAGCGCATCGAGACGATGGCCGAGAACTGGCCCGAGCCGGGGGCGAAGCTGGTCTGGGACTCCGGCGCAAGCGGGCGCGGCCGGGTCACCGAGAAGGTGTCGGAGAACGCGCCGACCCGGTTTGCCACCAAGGTCTACGAGGACCGCCTGTACGGGACGCAGGCCGCCAGCTTCGCCCCGAACACGGAAGGCGGGGCCGACGTGACGCTCAGCCTGGAGTACGAGTTGACCAACAACAACCCGTTCAAGGCCGCGGCCGACCTGCTGTTCATTCGGCGCGCGCTGCGTGATGCGCTGCGCCGCACGCTGCGCCGGTTCGCGGTCGAGGCCGAGGAGCACGCCCGACTCCGGTAGCGTCCTGGCTGCCCAGCCAGTTTGCACCCCCGAACCCAGGAGATCGCGTTGGCCAAGAAGGAGCCCAAACAGCTGCAATCGAAGGTCGTGGCCATCACCGGTGCCGCGCGGGGGATCGGCCTGGCCACGGCGCGCGCGTGTTCGGCCAAGGGCATGAGGGTGGCCATCGGCGACCTGGATCTGGCCGACTCCCAGAAGGCAGCTGCGTCGGTGAACGGCGCTCAGGGCTTCGCCTTGGACGTGACCGACAGCGAGTCGTTCGAGCGCTTCCTGAACGACGCCGAGGACGAGTTGGGCCCGGTCGACGTGCTGATCAACAACGCAGGGATCATGCAGCTGGGCCCGTTCCTGTCCGAGACCGAGGCCACCGCCCACCGCCAGGTGGACATCAACGTCCACGGCGTGCTGAACGGGATGCGCCTGGTCCTGCCGCGCTTCCAGACCCGCGGGCAGGGGCACCTGGTGAACATCGCCTCCACAGCGGGCAAGGGCGGCTTCCCAGGGGGCGTCACCTACTGTGGCACCAAGCACTTCGTGGTGGGCGCCTCCGAGGGCATCCTGGCCGAGCTGCGCGGTACCGAGATCGATGTGACGGTGGTCATGCCGGTGGTGGTCAAGACCGAGTTGGCCGCCGGGCTGCAGGAGACCCGCGGGGTCAAGCATGTGACGCCCGAGGAGGTGGCGGACGAGATCGTGTCGGCGCTGGAGCAGCCGCGCTTCGACGTGTTCGTGCCGCGGTCGGTGGCCCACATCACCAGAGCCATGAGCGTGCTGCCGCGTGGCGGCCGGGAGGCGATCGGGCGCGCGCTCAAGGCCGACAAGGTGCTCTCCCAGGTGGACGACAAGGCGCGCGAGGCCTACGAGCTGCGAGCCAGCCGCTCCGAGCCGAGCCTGAACGCCGGTGAGGACCAGAAGCAGTTGACCAAGTAGATGGTCGCCAAGGCCGCAGTGGTCGGCGCGGGCACCATGGGCAGGGACATCGCCAAGGTACTGGCCGGGGCGGGCATCGCGGTCCTGCTCAAGGACGTCGATCCCGCTCTGGTCGAGGTCGACGAGGAGGGCGTGACCGGCACGACCTCCTACGACGGCTTCGGCGACGTCGAGTTCGTGATCGAGGCGGTGCCGGAGGTCATGGAGCTCAAGCACGTGGTGTTCGCGGAGCTGGACGCCGCCACGCCAGGCCACGCGATCCTGGCCTCGAACACCTCCTGCCTGTCGATCACCGAGATCGGCGAGGCGACCACCCGCCCCGACCGCGTGGTGGGCGTCCACTTCTTCTATCCGGCCACGATGGCGCGGCTGATCGAGGTGGTGGAGGGGGCCGACACCTCCCAGGAGACCGTCGCCGCGGCCACGCGATTCGCGCAGCAGCTGCGAAAGACCCCGATCCGCTGCGGAGAGGCCCCCGGCTTCGTGGTGAACCGGATCCTGACCGCCGCCAGCTCCGAGGCCTGGCGGATGGTGGACGAGCAGGGCGTGTCCACCGAGGAGGTGGACGCGGCGATCAAGGAGTCCGGTGGCCCCGTCGGCCCGTTCCACCTGGTCGACCTGCTGGGACTGGACACGGTGCTGCACGTGGCCGAGCACCTGCACGCCAGCTACGGCGGTGAGCGCTTCCACGTGTCGGAGGCCATGCGCGCGCTGGTGCGCGAGGGTCACCTGGGCGTGAAGACCGGCAAGGGCTTCTATGAGCATTGACCAGCTGCCTGAGCGGATTGCCCTGAAGACCCTGGTGGAGGCCTGCCTGGTCCTGGAGGAGGGCCAGGCCTCGGCCAAGGACATCGAGGTGGGCATGATGATGGGCGCCGGCATCCTGCCCGGCCCGTTCGCGCGCGCCGACGAGCAGGGCCTGGACTCGCTGCTGGAGTCGCTGGAGCGCGCCCACGCCGACTGGGGCGAGTCGTTCGCGCCGCCGGTGATCCTGCGCCGGCTGGTGGCGCAGGGACGGCTGGGCAAGAAGAGCGGCCAGGGCTTCTTCGCCTACCCGCAGCCCGACGACGCCCGCGAGACGGTGGCGCTGGAGACGCGCGGGGACGTCGGCATCCTGTGGCTGGACCGGCCGCCGGCCAACGCCCTCTCGCCGGAGCTGATCGGTGAGCTCGCGCAGCTGTGGGAGTCCGTGGACGGGCGTCTGCGGGCGGTCGTGTTCGCCAGCTCGAACATTTTCACTTTCTCCGCCGGCGCCGACATCAAGGCGTTCACCAAGATGGACCCCGGCCAGGGCAGGGAGCTGATCGACACCGCCCATGCGCTGCTGCGCTCGTTCGAGGGCTCCTCAACGGCCACCATCGCCGCCGTCAACTCGATCGCCTTCGGCGGCGGCTGCGAGCTGGCGATGGCGTGTGACTTCCGCCTGGCCGCCGAGTCGGCCAGCTTCGGCCAGCCGGAGATCGACCTGGGCATCATCCCCGGCTTCGGAGGCACCCAGCGGCTGCCGCGACTGGTTGGCGAGTCCAAGGCGCTGGAGATGAACCTGACCGCCCAGCCGATCGACGCCTACGAGGCGTGGCGGGTTGGGCTGGCCAACCGGGTGGTGCCCGACCACGAGCTGCTGGACACCGCGCTCCTGCTGGCCCGGGACCTTGCCGGCCAGGCACCCCTGGCGGTGGAGCAGATCAAGCGCGTGTCGGCCGCCGGCGACCTGGACCAGGGCATCGAGGCCGAGAAGGAAGCCTTCGGCGAGATCTTCGGCTCCGAAGACGCGAAGGAGGGGATCGCGGCATTCCTGGGCAAGCGCCAGGCGAGCTTCAAGGGCAGGTAGGCCCGGCGGCGGAGCTGGCCGAGCTGCTGCGCTCGGCCCAGTCTGCGGTCGTGCTGACCGGAGCCGGCATCTCGGTGCCGTCGGGCATCCCGGACTTCCGTTCTCCCGGCACCGGCATCTGGGCCAACGTGGACCCGATGGAGGTGGCACACATCGACGTGTGGCGGTCGGACCCCGACCGCTTCTGGCACTTCTACGGCGCGCGCTTCGCGTCGCTGCGCGACGTGCAGCCCAACCCCGCGCACGAGGTAGTGGCCGAGCTGGAGCGACGCGGGCTGATCGACGGCGTGATCACCCAGAACATCGACCGCCTGCACCGCGCGGCGGGCAGCCGCGAGGTGGTGGAGGTGCACGGTTCGATCGAGTGGAGCCGCTGCCCGGTGTGCGGGACGCGGGTCGAGCTGGAGCGTGTGGTGGAGATGCTGGAGGCCGCGGCGGGCGCGCCCGAGTGCCCGTGCTGCGTGACGCCGCTCAAGCCCGAGGTGGTGCTGTTCGGCGAGATGCTGCCCATGGAAGCGATCACCCGCGCCGAGCAGCTGTCCATCGGCGCCGACCTGATGATCTGCATCGGCTCCTCGCTGGTCGTGCACCCGGTGGCCGGGTTGCCCGAGCTGACGCTGGCCGGCGGCGGCAGCGTCGCGGTGGTCACCGGGAGCGAGACCCCCTACGACGCCCGCGCCGCCGTCCGGATGGGCGGCGACGTGGTCGACGAGCTCGGCGCCGTCCTGGCCGCACTGGACTGAGTAAGCCCTAGGCCAGGCTTTCGGTTATCGACCGATGGCCAAAGATCGCCAGGCGCGGCTCGACGGCCGGTCCTACCGGCCGCTGTCCACGCGGTGGGCGCGCAGGGCCGCCTCCATCCTCCCCACGGCGGCCTCGACCGCCTCGGCGGCTGGCTGTCCGATGGGACCCTTGAGCGCGGCGTTCGCCGCCCGCCCGACCGGGTCGCGATCTTCCTCCAGCGCCTGCCGGCGGGAGTCCGGTAGCCGCTCCAGTTCGCTGAGCAGGCTCTCCAGCGCGATCCGCGCCTGCAGCGCGGCCTCGCGCATGCGGCCGGCGTCGGCATCGGCGCGGGCACGCAGGAGCAGCTCCTCGCACGCCAGCAGGCTCTCACGGCCGCCGAGCAGCGCCGCGAAGCGCTGGTCGGGCGCCTCCATCGAGCGGGCCGCCTTCGCGGCGTTGCGGGGCAGCTCCCAGCCCTTGTCAAAGCGGCCCTCGGCCACCTGCTCACCCGAGCCGTAGCCCACGCGCACCACCAGCGCCGAGTGCTGGGCCACGTCGCGGGCCGACGGGTCGGCGCGCGCCGCGCGGTGGGCGTGCAGTGCGCGGTTCAGCGCCGTCAGCGCGTCGGCGATCTCGGCCGCTCGCTCGTCCTTGGACGCCCGCAACTCGGCGAGCCAGGAATCCGCCTGGCCGGCGTCAGCGAACGGCTCGGGCCGGATGATCGTGGCGCGTGACGTGGGCACCGGCTCCGCCTCGGCCCGCTCCACCTCGTTGCCCCGCCGGCCCCGGAGCAGGCGTCGCTGGGGCGCGCCAAGGGTGCGCAGCGCCAGGACACGTTCCACGGCGTCGGCGCCGGGTGGGCGCACCAGGTACCGCCCATCGGCCGGACCGAGCAGGTAGCCGAACTCCAGCTGGACGAAGCCGAAGGGAGCCGCTGCGCTATTCGCCGCGATGTGCGTCGGAGGCGCGCTTGGCGGGCAGCGCGTACTTCGATGGCTTGGTGGGCACGACCGGGTTGTCGATTGTGCGCAGCTGCTTGAGCAGGTCCGACCACTGGCCGGGCTTGAGCACTGCCAAGGCCTGGCGGCCGAGCTTCTTGTTGTCGCCGAACAGCGGCCGGAAGCCCACGTGGATGTGGTCGGCGTGGTCGCCCATCGCCAAGGTCGGGCCGCCAAGCTCGAGCAGGCTGATCACCTGGTCCGGAGCCATGGTTCCCTGGAGGCGCATCACGCGGCGAACGGTCTGTTCGGCGATCCCGCCCGGCTCCTGGTGGCCCAGGATCGGGATGTTGTTGATGCGCGAGATGTCGACGGCGTTGCCCGACGAGTGCTGGGAGATGTTCCCCGACGCGGTCATGAGGCCGTGGTTGCCCTTCAGCGACGACACCGAGGGCTTGAGGCCCGACTCGGCCAGGTAGGCCAGCGTGGCCAGGACGCGGCGGTCGATCTGGCCGGTCTTGATGTCGTTCTCGCCTCCCTGGTACATCTCGATCCGGTTGTCGGAGAGCACCCGCTTCTCCAGCAGCGGCTTGGGCAGCAACAGCACCTGGCCGATCGACAGGCTGTCCGAGTCATCGCCGTAGAGGGCGTTGCGGCCCGAGGCGCGGTAGACCGCGGTGGCCTCCAGCAGCTTCCAGCCGTCCAAAATCGGCTTCGGGTCGATGTTCGGCGCGCCCTTGCCGGCCGGCCGGATGCCGAACGTCAGGTGCGACGCCTGGCCGTCGTCGTTGGTCCCGATCCGGCCCAGGACTGTGCCGCCGATGACCCGCGAACCCACCTTCAGCCGCCGCAGCCGGACATCCTTCGCGTTCGCGCCGAACGGGCGCGAGAAGTAGTTGGCGTAGGTCTCGAAGCCCTTGCTGCCCTTGGCGTCCATCAGCTGGTCCAGGCCGCCGTTCTCACGTGACAGCGGCATGTCCGGGTGGGCGAACAGGCGCTCCTTGATCGGAACCGATGCGACCGGCGCCGGTTCCACGTCGTCGGTGGCAGGCTTGTTGGCCTTCACGCGCAGCTTGGCCTTCGGGCGCTCGTTGCCCGCTTTGGTGGGCTGGCGGCCGGCGGAGGCCGAGGCGGTGGGCTTGGGGTCCTTGTCGTCGCCGTTGGCCTTGACGGCGCGGGCGCTCAGCTTCGGATCGGCCGCGTCCTCCTTGGGAACCGGGTAGTACTTGGCGGTGGAGCCCAGGCCGCTGTAGGTGTAGCGGTTGCCGTACACGTCCTGGAGCGTGATGTAGCGGCCCAGGGTCTTGGAGACCCCGATCTTCTTGATCTCACCGTCGTTGGTGGACACCACGGGGGAGCCCTGCTTGGCGAAGATGTCGATGTTCTCGCGGTCGTCCTTGGACTCGACCACGTTGGCGGCGTTCTGGCCCCGCTTGACGCGCTTGGTGGCCTCGGCTTCCTGCAGGTCGTCGGCGTAGCGGGCGCGGGCGGCCACGGGGAAGCGGCCCTCGGTCAGCCCGGTCAGCGAGCCCACCAGGTCGGCGGGCACACCCGAGATCAGACGCGCGCGCAGCATCACGGAGTCCACGTACCAGTCGGCGTGGTTGTAGGCGAAGATCGAGCGGCGCACGTCCTGCTCGTAGCCCGCAGCCTTGAGGTAGCGGGCGGCGGCGAAGATCGCGTCGACCGGGTTGTACGGGTCCTTCTTGCCGTCCTTGTTCGCATCCACGCCGTACATCCGCCAGCTCGAGGGGATGAACTGCATCCAGCCGAGCGCGCCGGCGGAGGACACGTTCAGGTTGCGGCCGTAGTCGGTCTCGATCTCGTTGATCGCCGCCAGCACCTCCCAGCGGACGCCGTACTGGATTCCCGCCGCCTGGTAGATCGGCAGCAGGAACACCGGCACGCGGAACTTGCGAATCACGAAGTTGGGCACGCCCTGGGCGGTGGACGGACCGGGCAGCGCATCCATGAAGCCCGGGTTGGACGGAGTTGGCGAGCCGTCGGAGTTGCGGATTCCGTCGGCCGCCTTCTTGCGCTTGCCCTTGCGCCCCTTCCTGTCCTCCGGCCCACCTTCAAGCTCGACTTCAGCCTTCGACTTGGACTTGCCCTTGGACTTCTTCTTCTTGCCGCCGCCATCGTCGTCCGCCGGCTTCTTCGACCCGCCGCGCTCCTGCTCGCTGCCGGACCCCGGCTGCGGCGCGGCCGGACTCGGCGCCGGGGCCGGCGTCGTGTCGGTCCCGGGCGGCGGTGCCGGAGCTGGGACGGGGCTCGGCGCCACCTCCACGCACGGCACCGTCTGCTGGCCGGGCACCAGGTTGGCCAGGGGGATCGTCACCTTCTGGCCGTCCACGATCACGCATACCTCCTGCCCTTGGGCAGAGGCCGGTGAGGGCGCCCCGATTGTGAACGAGGTGGCGGCCGCCGCGACAAGAAGCGCGAAGCTCGCGACGATGGTGGCCGGCCGGTTCTTCATCCCCTCGATCAGTTTCCTCCCAGCAGGGTGCCCCGGGTGGAGCACCAGACGCGGGCAAGCTATCAGACAGTTTCGCGCGGATGCGCCGCCTCGCCAGCCAATTCATCCGATCACAACAGTCATTGCAGAGCGAAATCCAGCGATCCGCTCACCATCAGTGTCAGGTCAAGCTTGAGACTTGGGATGGCGATCGGTCTCCGCGGCCATTCCGGTAGCCTGCCTGCGGTGAGCGACGACCGTCAGGATCAGGGTTTCGTGGACAGGCTCTCCCGCCAGGGCGAGGAGGCGCTGGGGCGCATCGCCGAGGAGCTGGTGGCCAACCCCGTGGTCAGCGGCGCCATCGGCCGGGCCCTCGAGGCCCGCGAGCGGGCGGTGCTGGCCCAGGAGGCCGCCATGGGCGCCCTCAACCTGCCCTCAGCCGCCGACATCGAGCGGCTGACGCGCCGGCTGCGGTCGGTGTCGCAGCGTCTGGAGGGCATCGAAGACGCCCTGGACCGGCTGGAGGACAAGGCAACCGCGGCGGCCGCCGCCGCGCGTGAGTCCGGCGACGGCGGGTCGGAAGAGCTGTCCAAGCGCCTGGACGAGATCGCCACCGACCTCTCGCAGCTGCGCGAGGCCGTGGCCCCCGTGGCCGAGCCGGTGCCGCGTGCGCAGGAACGCCTGACCGTCACCGACGCAAGCTAGCCAGCGCCTCCCACGCCGCCTCGCCGAGGCGGACACCCAGCTGCTCGTAGTCCGGGCCGGAGATTCGTTCCCTGCTTGTGCCCTGACGGCCTTGGCCGCCTGCGCCCTGACGGCCTTGGCCGTCCCGGGTGTCCCGGGTACCCGTGCCGAGCAGGTCGGTCACTCCCAGCAGCACGGCCGCGCGGGCGCCCTGTGCTGCCGCGACCGAGAGGATCGCCGCCGCCTCCATCTCCACCACCCGGGCGCCTGCCGCGAGCCACTCCTCCAGGTGGGCGCCACCGTCGTAGAACAGGTCGGTGGTCACGGCCGTGACCGGCGCGGCGCCGGTGCCCCGCAGCGCCGCCGCCAGCTCGGGATCGGCCGGCACCCGGTCGCCCGCTCCCAGAGCCCGGCTGGTGCCGTCCGCGGCCAGGGCCTGCTCGGCGCTGACCAGCGCGCCCAGCTCGAGTCCTCCGTCCAGCGCGCCACAGGTCCCGATCCGCACCAGCGTGCGTGCCCCCAGATCGATCAGCTCCCGGGCCACGATGGCCGCGCTGGGTGCGCCCATGCCCGTGGCCTGCACCGTCAGGAGCTCGCCGTCCCGGGCGCGGCCGGTGTAGCCCCACAGCCCGCGCGTGTGGTTGAACATGCGTGGGTCGTCCAGGATCGCCTGGGCCACCGCGAGCGCACGGTGGGGGTCGCCGGGCAATAGCACCCGCTGCGCCAGCGGGGCCGTGGGTTTGAGATGGATTGGATTGCCCTGCAGGGGGCTCGCGCCCCCCGCACCCCCCGTCGATCCTTGGCTGGTCGCCTCACCTTCCGGCACGGGCGCACCATAGACTCAGACCCCTGATGCCCGACCGGCCCGAGATCCCCGATGCGCTGCGCGAGGCGGTGGAGCGCACCGTGCAGGCCACCGTCGAGACCCGCGGCAAGGCGCAGGGGGCGGTCGACGACCTGACCGGCTCCGTGGACGAGCTGGTCAAGGGCGCCGAGAAGGGGCTGACGGCCCGCCGGCGCAGCGTGCGCGCCGCTGTCGAGGAGCGGTTGCCTGCTACCCAGGAGGACGTCCGTGACCTGCGCGCCGAGTTGCGCAAGATCGGCCGGAGGCTGGAGGCGATCGAGCAGCGGCTGGACCAGCGGCCGGCTGCGAAGCGAAAGCCCGCGGCAAAGAAGCGCACTTCCGCCAAGAAGTCCTGAAGTGCCCCGCCGTCGTGTCCTGATCACCGGCGTCGGGAGCTACATCGGCTCTGGGCTGGCGCGCCGGCTGCGCGACGACCCCGAGGTGGACTACATCGCGGGGCTGGACATGCGGCCGCCGGCGGAGCCGATCGAGGGCATGCGCTTCATCGAGGCCGACCTGCGCGACCAGGTGATCGCCACCCTGATCCCACAGGAGAACGTGGACGTTGTGGTGCACAACCAGATCGTCCGCCGCCCCGGCCCGGGCATGTCGACGCACAGCATGCACGACATCAACGTGATCGGCACGCTGCAGCTGCTGGCCGCCTGCGAGCTCTCGGACAGCATCCGCGCGATCGTCATCCGCGGCTCAGCCGGCATCTACGGCTCTGAGCCCCAGGCCCCCCAGTTCTTCCACGAGGAGCTGGCTCGCCTGTTCCCGCTGCGCACCCGCTTCCAGCGCGATGTGGGCGAGATCGAGAACCTGTTCGAGACCTATGCGCGTCGCCACCCCGACGTCGTCTGCACGATGCTGCGCTACCAGCCGGCGGTCGGACCTTCGCTGGACACCCAGGTCACGCGCTACCTGCGCCCGCCCGTCGCCCCCACCTATCTGGGCTTCGACCCGCGGATCCAGGTCGTGCACGAGGAGGACGGCCTTGGCGCGCTGCTGGCCGCGGTCCGCACCCCGGTGCGTGGTGCCGTGAACGTAGCCAGCCCAGGGACCATCGGGCTGACCCGGATGATCCGCATGGCCGGCCGGGCGCCGCTGCCGCTGGCCGGGCCGCTGTTCGCCAGCGCCACCGGTGCCCTGACGCGCGCCGGGCTGCCCGCGCTGTCGGCTGACTTCCGGCGGCTGCTGCGCTACGGCCGCGCTGTGGATACCACGCGCCTGGTGGAGGAGGTGGGCTTCACGCCCACCTACACCACCCCCGCTGCCATGGAAGAGTTCGCCGATGCCGCCTGACCGCCCGGCGGGTACCGCGGAGACGATCGCCGCCGCCACCACCTTCCTGCGCGTGTTGCGCGACGGGCTCGACCAGGGGCTCGAGTTGCCCGAGGCCGTGGTGCGCTCGACGGGCGTGCTGCCCACCGGCGCCAAGCGGGCGCTGAACCGGCTCGACGGGCACTACATCGAGGACGAGTGGGGGTTTGACGAGGACTTCGCCCAGACCGTCGAGCCGCTCTTCGACTTCTTGTACGACCACTGGTGGAGGGTGAAGGCCACGGGCGTGGAGAAGGTCCCGGCCCACGGGCGCGTGCTGCTGGCCGGCAACCATGCCGGCATCCTGCCCTGGGACGCGACGATGATGTCGATCGCTCTCCTGCGCGAGCACCCGCTGCCGCGCTACCCCCGCTTCCTGGTGCTGGACTGGGCCTTCCAGCTGCCGTGGGTGTCCACCGCCATCCGCAAGGTCGGAGGCGTGGTGGCCTCGCCCTACAACGCGCTGAGGCTGCTGGAGGACGACCAGTTGGTGGCCGTGTTCCCGGAGGGGGTGAAGGGCACCGGCAAGCCCTACTCCGAGCGCTATCGGTTGCAACGCTTCGGCCGCGGCGGTTTCGTGGAGCTGGCGCTGCGCACCGGCGCACCGATCGTGCCGGTGGCCGTCGTGGGCAGCGAGGAGATCTATCCGATGATCGGCCAGTCCGGCCTGGCGGCGCGCGCGTTGCGCGCGCCCTACTTCCCGCTCACCCCGACCTTCCCGTGGCTGGGCCCGCTGGGCATGGTCCCGCTGCCGTCGAAGTGGCGGATCGAGTTCTGCGACCCGATCCCGACCGAGCCCTACGGCCCCGACGCGGTGAACGACCGCGCGCTGGTGCTGGAGCTGTCCGAGCGGGTGCGGGCCACCATCCAGCAGAAGGTCTACGAGAACCTCGTCGAGCGCGGCGGGGCTTTCGTCTGAGTCGGCACCACCAGTTCGTTCGTCATCCAGCACCTCGCGTTTCCGCGGCTCGCGGAGCAACGGTTCGAGCTTCAGGTACTGCATGCCGTACCTGAAACGCAGATCGTCGGCCTTGGCGGGAGGAATCGATCCAGCGTGCTTTCGCCCGACCCGCCGCGGACGCCCACGGCAGGACAAACGTCTAGAAATGCACGCCCTTCAGCAGGTAGGCCATGGCCACCGCCTCCGTTGACATCTCGTTGTCGCCCGACCCGCCGTCGCCACCGGCCTCGACCTCCTTCTTGCCCTTGGCGGCCGATGAGTCCGGGAACAGGTTGTAGGCCTGGTTCAGCACGATGTCCATGGTCTGCGGCGACAGCGCATAAAGCACCTCGCCGAAGGTGCCGAGCCTCGATGCCGTCCGCTTCGGCTTGTCGATCATCGCGTCGCACAGCATCTGCGCGGCCTCCTCCGGCGACATGGTGGGGAACGCCTTGTACATGTCGGTCGGGGCGATCATCGGGGTGCGCACGAGCGGCATGTAGACGGTGGTGAACTTGACGTTGTCGGCCACGCACTCGGGCGCCGCGCAGCGTGAGAACGCGTCCAGCGCCGACTTCGAGGCCACGTAGGCCGAGAAGCGCGGCGTGTTGGTCTGCACGCCGATCGACGAGATGTTGATGATGTGGCCGCTCTTGCGCTCGCGCATGCCGGGCAGCAAGGCCATGATCAGCTTGAGCGCGCCGAAGTAGTTCAGCTGCATGGTGCGCTCGTAGTCGTGGAAACGGTCGTAGGAGCGAGCCACCGAGCGGCGGATCGAGCGGCCGGCGTTGTTGATCAGCACGTCGATGCCGCCGTGTTGCTCGATGACCTCGGCGGCCATCCGCTCGAGGTCCTCGAGGTCGGACAGGTCGGCGGGATGCACGTGTGCGGTGCCGCCCTTCTCCTCGACCTGACGTGCCACGTCCTCGAGCTTCTCGCGCGTGCGCGAGACCAGGATCACGGTGCCGCCGGCCTCGCCGATGCGCAGCGCTGTCTCCAGCCCGATGCCGCTGGAGGCGCCGGTGATCATGACCCGCTTGTCCTTGATGGCTGTGGCCAGCGAGCGGTCCCGGAACAGCGCCGGGTCCATGTTGCGCTCCCAGTAGTCCCACAGCTTGCCGGCGTAGGAGTCCAGGGGCGGAACGGCGATGCCGGTGCCCGCCAGTGCGCGCTGGGTGTCGCGCGCGTCGAACGTGCACTTGAAGTCGCGCACCTCCATGGCCGCCGGCGGGATGCCCAGGTCGCCGTAGACCTGGTCGCGGATCTTCTTCACCGTCGGCAGCGCCATGATCCCCGAGCGCACCGCGGCGGGCACGGCCTGGGTCAGGTTCTCGTCCACGCGCATCGCCATCTGCGGCGCGTGCGCGGCGCGGGCGAACGTGTTCAGCGCGCCGCCCGTGGTCATCGGGTCGGGGTCGACCAGGTGGTAGGTGTCGCCGGGAAGGTCGGCGTCGGGCAGGTGGGCGATGTGGTCCATCGCCTTGGCCACGAAGTCCACCGGCACGATCGTGGTCTTGCCGCCCTCGGGCCCAGCCAGCGGGAACCATGCGGGCAGCGCGCCGCGCAGCTTCTTGAGCAGGTTGAACATGTAGTACGGGCCGTCGATCTTGTCCATGACGCCCGTCTCGGAGTGGCCCACGACCATGCCCGGCCGGTACACCAGCGTCTTGGCCTCGACGTCGCGCCGCACCATGGCCTCGGACTCGTACTTGGTCCGGTGGTAGTGGTGGGGCAGCTTCTGGTCCTCGTCGAACATGTCCTCCTGGAACACGCCCTTGTAGGACCCGGCCACGGCGATCGAGCTGACGTGATGGAAGCGCCCCACGTCGTGTGAGTTGGCGAAGTCGATCGCGTTGCGCGTGCCCTGCACGTTGGCCTTCTCGGAGGACTCCTCGTCGGCCTGCATGTCGTACACGGCCGCCAGGTGGAACAGGTGGTCGATCTTCTCGGAGAAGTCCTCGGCTCCCAGCTTGTCCTTGGACAGGTCACCGGGGACCGGGACGATCCGGCCCTCGTCGGCGCCCAGGTCGGCGATCAGCCTGTCGACCTTGCCCCGCGAGCCTTCCCGCACCAGCACGTAGATGGTCCCGTCGCGCTCCAGCAGCTCCCCGATCAGGTGCCGCCCGATGAAACCGGTCGCGCCGGTAACGAAGTAGTTCACAGCAAGCCTCTCTCTTCCCTCAATAGCCGGCGCGAGCATATCCCTCGGGTCGAGTAGCTTGCGCGTGGCGTGCCCAATGAAACGCTGACCCTAAGCGAGGCCGCAGAGATCGCAGGGGTGTCGCCTGACACCCTGCGCCGCTGGCTGCGGTCGGGCCTCGTCCCCCAGATGAAGGGGCGCAAGGCCGGCTCCTGGACCCCGGAGGCAGCCAGCCACGCGCGTCTGGTCGCCCGTTTGCGCGAGCGCGGGCACAAGCTGGACGAGATCGCCGCCGCCACCGACGAGGGGCGGCTGGCCTCGCACCGGCTCGAGCAACTGTTCCCGGACGCACACGGCGACCGCACCGTGAAAGACGCCGCCGACCTCACCGGTCTCGAGGCGTCCCTGATCGAGCGCTTCTGGACCAGTCTGGGCCTGCCCACCCAGGGTCTTGAGACCATGACCGACGAGGATCTCCAGGCCATCCAGTACGCGGAATCGATGCTGTCCACCGGCTTCCCGCTGGTGGCATTCCTGCAGCTGGCGCGGGTCTACGGCCAGTCGCTGCGCCAGATCGCCGACGCCGAGGTGCGGCTGTTCCACCTCTACGTGCATGAGCCGTTGATGCGCGAGGGTGTCCCTGGCATCGAGATGGCCGAGCAGATGGAGCACCTGGCTCGCGACCTGCTCCCGCTGGCGTCGCCGCTGATGGACTACGTGCACCAACGTTTCCTGCAGCACTACATGGAGCAGGACGTGGTCGGCCACATGGAGGTGGAGCGCGAGGAGGGGGAGGATCTGGGCCGGGTGCGCGTGGGCATCGCCTTCTGCGACCTGGCCGGCTACACCCGCTACACCGAGGAGGAAGGCGAGGACGAGGCGGTCTCCTACGTGGAGCGGTTCGTCGAGAACGTGACCGACTCGCTGCCCGACGACGCGCGGGTGATCAAGACCATCGGCGACGAGGTCATGATCGTGGGCCAGGACGTCCAGGGCATCACCGATTGGGCCGTGGGCTTCCAACGCTTGTTCACCGAGCGCCCCGAGCCACGCGTGGGCATCCACTACGGGGCCACCCTGTACCGCGACGGCGACTACTTCGGCCGCGAGGTCAACACGGCCTCGCGCGTGGTCGCGCGGGCGCGCGGGGGTGAGGTGCTGGTCACCGACGCGGTCGTCGACCGAGTGTCCGAGTCCGACCACCTGGGGTTCGAGGGCGTTGGCCAGGTCAAGCTGAAGGGCTTCGACGAGCCGCGCCAGCTGTTCAGGGCCGGCACGCCCGCGGACGAGGGCTGACCCCGTGGACCAGCCCGCCCTGGACGCCGCCCGGGCCAGCGGGCTGGTGGTGGCGGGCCGGCCGCTGCTGGTCATGCTCTCGGGGGGCGCGGATTCGGTCTGCCTGCTGGACGTGGCGTTGCGGCTGGAGGCCGAGGTGTCGGCGCTGCACGTGAACTACGGCCTGCGCGAGGAGGCCGGGCAGGACGAGGCCCACTGCCGCGCGTTGTGCGAGCGCCTGGGGGTGGATCTGACCGTGGAGCGGGCCCGGCTGGCCGCCGCCGGCAACGTGCACGCCCAGGCCCGCGACGCCCGCTACCTGGTGGCCGAGCGGCTGGCAGGCGGCGACTACGCGGCCGCCCACACGGCTTCGGACCAGGCCGAAACGGTGCTCTACCGCCTGGCGGTGTCGCCCGGCCGGCGGGCGCTGCTGGGTATGGAGCCCCGGCGCGGGCGGCTGGTTCGCCCGCTGCTGGGCGCCACCCGTGCCCAGACACGCGAGTACTGCGAAGGGCGAGGGCTGGCCTGGCGCGAGGACGAGTCCAACGACGATCCCCGCTTCGCCCGCGCGCGTGTGAGGAACGGACTGCTGGCCGCGCTCCTCGAGGTGGCCCCGTCCGCAGAGGACGCCGTGGCCGAGACCGCCCGCCAGCTGCGCGAGGAGGCCGAGGTGCTGGACGCGGTCGCGGCCGAGGCGCTGGCCGGCCTGGGCGGCGGCCCGGTGGTGGAGCTTGCTGCGCTGCGGGCGCTGCCGCGCGCCACGGCGCGGCTGGTGCTGCGCGAGCTGGCCGGGGTGCCGCTGGTGTCGGCGCGGGTGGGGGAGCTGCTGCAGCTGGGTGAAGGGGGCGGCACGCGTGCCCTCGACCTAGGCGAGGGCGTGCGGGCGGTAGTGGAGTACGGGATGCTGCGCTTCGATCGCGCTGGTCCGCCGGCCGAGCCGGAGCCGGTGGCGCTGCCGCTGCCCGGCACGGTCCGCTTCGGCGCCTGGGAGGTGCGCGCGGGCGGCGCGGGGGAGGTCCACGTGGCCGTCGACGCACCGCTGACGGTGCGGGCCTGGCGCGAGGGCGACCGGATCCGGCCTGTCGGGCTGGATGGGACCAAGACGCTTGCCGACCTGTTCACCGACCGCAAGATCCCGCGCGAGCTGCGCCGCACCCTGCCGGTGGTGGCCAGCGGCGACGACGTGGTATGGGTGGCCGGGGTCGCGCTGGACGAGCGCTTCGCGGCACCGGACGGGGCCGAGGGGGCGATCGGGTTGTCCGCTCGGCACATCGGGTCCGGCCGCTAGCCTCCCGCGCCCGTGAAGGATCCCCACATCGGCGAGATCCTCGTCCAGCAGGACGAGTTGGCGCACCGCGTCGACGTGCTCGGCGAGCAGATCTCGGCCGACTATGCCGGCCACAGCCTGCTGCTGGTCGGAGTGCTCAAGGGCGCCATGTTCTTCCTGTCCGACCTGATGCGCCGCCTGGATGTGGACTGCGAGGTGGACTTCATGGCGGTGGCCTCGTACGGCTCGTCGACCGATTCCAGCGGCGTGGTGCGCATCCTCAAGGACCTGGACGCGTCCATCGAGGGCCGTCAGGTGCTGATCGTCGAGGACATCGTGGACTCGGGCCTGACGCTGTCGTACCTGCTGCGGACGCTGAAGGCGCGCGAGCCGGCCTCGGTCGAGGTGTGTGCGCTGCTGGAGAAGCCGGAGCGGCGCAAGGTGGACCTGCCGATCCGCTACACGGGCTTCGAGATCCCGAACAAGTTCGTGATCGGCTATGGCCTCGACCACCTCGAGCGGTACCGAAATCTGCCCTACGTGGCAGTGCTCGAAGGGGCTTCCTGACGTATGTGAGTGGGTGCAGGATGCCCGCCGAACCGGCGGTATCAAAGGGGTCGGAGCGCCGCTACCCCCTTGCTACGCTTCGGTTTCAGCCGCTTCGGCGGCTTTTCCTTCTTATGAGCAGATTCTTCAAGAGCGCGGCGTTTCCGATCCTGATCGTGATCGTGCTGGCGTTCTTCGCCAACAAGGTCATCAGCCCGGGCAACGAGCAGAAGGACCCCGACTACTCCCAGTTCCTGAGCCAGGTGGACCAGGGCAAGGTCGACCGGGTCACGCTGAACACGAAGAACAACAAGCTCGACGTCGAGCTCAAGCCCGCCGGCGCCAACCAGGCCAAGAAGAAGTACGAGACGGCCTACCCGGACAACACCGAGCAGGCGCTGGTGAACACGCTGCGGTCCGAGAAGGTGGACGTGGACGTGAAGACCAAGTCGGGCAGCGTCTGGTCCACCGCCCTGATCTACATCCTGCCGTTCGTGATCTTCCTGCTGTTCTGGCTGTTCATCATCAACCAGATGCAGGGCGGCGGATCGAAGGTCATGTCCTTCGGCAAGTCGCGCGCCAAGCGCATGTCCGTGGACGCGCCGAAGATCACCTTCCGCGACGTGGCGGGCGTGGACGAGGCGGTCGAGGAGCTCCACGAGATCAAGGAGTTCCTCGAGAACCCGAAGAAGTTCCAGGCCCTTGGCGCGCGAATACCCAAGGGCGTGCTGCTGTACGGGCCTCCGGGCACCGGCAAGACGCTGCTCGCGCGCGCCGTCGCCGGCGAGGCGGGGGTGCCGTTCTTCTCCATCTCGGGCTCGGACTTCGTTGAGATGTTCGTGGGCGTGGGCGCCTCACGCGTGCGTGACCTGTTCGAGCAGGCCAAGCAGAACAGTCCGTGCATCATCTTCATGGACGAGATCGACGCCGTCGGCCGCCACCGCGGCGCCGGCATGGGCGGCGGTCACGACGAGCGCGAGCAGACCCTGAACCAGCTCCTCGTGGAGATGGACGGGTTCACGATGACCGACAACATCATCCTGATCGCGGCCACCAACAGGCCCGACATCCTGGACCCCGCGCTGTTGCGCCCCGGTCGCTTCGACCGCCAGATCGTGGTCGACCGCCCCGACCGCAAGGGCCGCGCCAAGATCCTCGAGGTCCACACCCGCGGGAAGCCGCTGGCCAAGGTGATCGACCTGGACAACCTGGCCGCCCAGACGCCCGGCTTCACCGGCGCCGACCTGCAGAACCTGGTCAACGAGGCGGCGCTGCTGGCCGCGCGCCAGGGCAAGCGTGAGATCGACCACCTCCAGCTGGAGGAGGGGATAATGCGCGTGATCGCCGGCCCGGAGAAGAAGACCCGGGTCATGAGCGAGAAGGAGCGCCGGATCACCGCCTTCCACGAGATGGGGCACGCCATCGTCGCCCACTTCCTGGAGAACACCGACCCGGTGCACAAGATCTCCGTGATCTCGCGCGGCCAGGCGCTGGGCTACACCATCTCGCTGCCTACCGAGGACAAGTTCCTGACCACCCGCGCGGAGCTGCAGGACACCATGGCCATGACCCTGGGCGGCCGCGCCGCCGAGGAGCTGGTGTTCCAGGAGGTCACCACCGGCGCCTCCAACGACCTGGAGAAGGTGACCGCGTCGGCCAAGCAGATGGTCATGCGCTTCGGCATGTCCGAGAAGCTCGGCCCGCGGGTGTTCGGTCACGACGCCGGCCAGCCCTTCCTGGGCCGTGAGTTCTCCAACGAGCCCGACTATTCGGATGACGTGGCGCGTGAGATCGACAGCGAGGTGCGCCGCCTGGTCGAGGAAGCCCACCAGGCCGCCCGCGACATCCTGGACCGCTACCAGGAGGCGCTGCACCGGACGTCGGACGTGCTGCTGCGGCGAGAGACGATCGAGCGCGAGCAGTTCATCGACCTTCTGGACGGCAAGAGCGAGGAAGAGGTGTTCGGCGCCGACGAGCCGGTCGTGCCCCGTGGCACCCCGCCGGCCGCTCCCGAGCTCCCCGCTCGCAAGCCCGAGAGGGCGCCCAACCCGCTGCCCCGCCCCGGTCTGGCCGGCGGCTCCGCGGACATCCGGGGCCTCGACGCCCCTGAGAAGCCCGACCTCAGCTGACCTGAGCTCCAGCGCCTTCGACCGTTACGTCGCCGCGTGGAACGCCGGCGACTTGGAGGCCTGGCTGGACGTGCATGCCCCTGACGCGGAGTACGTGACGCTGGCCGGCCCCGAGCCGCGGACCTTTCGCGGCCACGAGGGGCTGCGCGAGGCGTGGGCCGAGGGCCGGGCCAACTGGGAGCTGTTCCGCTTCTCGGTGCTTGACCAAGACGGCGAAACTCTGGAGGTGGGCTTCTCGGGCATCGAGCGCCTCCAGGGGATCGAGATCAGCGGCGTGCTGTGGTTTCGCTTCGAGGCGCACGAAGGCCGGATCGTGCGGCTGTGGTCGGCACTGGACGCCGACCGGCTCGGCTGATCACCGCCCGCGCCGGCCGAAGTCGGCGGTGAAGGTGGCGCCGCCGCGTCCGTAGGGCCGGCCGGCGACGATCCCGAAGCCGACCTCGCGGAAGCGCCCCTCCAGGATCGCTGCGCGGTGCGGTGTGCTGCGCATCCAGGCGCGGTGCACGCCGACGGGCCGGCTCATCCGCCCGCGACCGAAGCCGATGTTCTCGCCGACCAGCCACGTGCCACCCCGTCGCGGGAGGTAGCCGGCCAGCCGCAGGCGGTCGGCCAGGCTCCGTGACCCCGGGCCGATGTGGGCGAAGAAACGGCGGGCGACCATGGCCCGGGAATGCCCGGTGGCAGCGCGCGTGAGGCGGCGATTCCCGCGCACCCTGGGCAGGCCGCGGCGGCTGCGCTCGGCATTCAGCAGGCAGAGGAACGCGCTCCGGGCCCTGCGCTCGCCGGCCCTTGAATTGCGGAACCGCCGCTGGGCGTCGGGGCAGCGCAAGGCGGCCGCTCGGACGCGGTCGGGCGGGGGCTGGGGCAGGTCCACGGGGCTCGGCGGCAGCCGGCCCAGCCCCGGGAGGGCCGGTGGCGCGACACCCAGCGGCACGGTCTGGGTGGGCAGGATCTGAATCGGCCGCGGCTTGGTCCCCGGTGCGGCAACGGGTACCCGCAGGCGCACCAGGGTCGAGGGCTGGCCCCCGGTGCACCCGGCTGACATCACCCTTGCGGCCACCGCGCGCGTGCCCGGGGTGGCGAACACGTGCGGTGCGGACAGCGTGGTCCGTGCGCCAGGCGCAGCCGCGGGGCCGAAGGACCTGCCCGCGGAGTCCGGCGGCAGGCAACTGCTCAGCCCGAAGCCCGACTCACCTCGTCCGAAGCCCACCACCATGCCCGTGACCGGCGCCTGTGTGTCGCTGGCCCGTACGCGCAACTCCACCTGGCGGCCGGCGACCGCCCCATCCAGGCGCGTGGACTCGATCCGTGGCGGGGCGGCCGCCACCTGACCGGCCAGCACGGAGAGCAATCCGACGGCGCACCCGGCGGCCACCAAGGCCCTGTTCCTCTTGCCAGCGTCCATGCCGTCGATCCAGCCTCCTTGCGTGGCAGCGCCCGGTCAGCGTCTGGTGGCGAAGTTGGCGGTGAAGGTGGCCCCGCGCGACTGGAACGGGATACCCGGGTACAGGCCGAAGCCGACCTCGCGGAAGCGCGCGCTCAGCATGGCGGCCCGGTGGAGGGTGCTGTGCATCCACGCCTTGTGGATGCTAATCGGCCGAGTCATGGAGCCCGTGCCGAAGCCCAGGTTCTCGCCGATCGCCCATCCGCCGCGGCCGGGGAGATAGCGGGCGGCGTACAGCCGCGCCGTCGGGCTCGACCGCCCTGGGCCCACGTGTGCGAAGAAGCGCTGTTGGACCATGGTCCGCGAGTGGGCCTTGGCGGCCCGCGCCAGCCGTGCGTTCGCGCGCAAGCCGCGCAGGCCGTGGCGCCGGCGTTCGGCGTTCAACAGGCAAAGCAGCGCTGCCTTGGCCTTGCGCTCGGCTGTCCGGGTCCTGCTGAACCAGCGGTAGATGTTTCGACAGCGCGCGGCGCTGATGGCCTGCGCGAAGCTGGTGGCATTGGGAAGCGCGGGCAGCGGGGGTAATGGGGGCAATGGGGGCGGCGCCGGCACCGAGGGCAGCGACGGTGAGGGAATGCTCGGTAGCGCCGGCACATCGACCCCGGGGAGGGTGGGCACGGTCACCGAGCCCGTGGGCAGCTCTCCCAGGCCCGGCAGCTCAGGAACCGCCTGGCCCACGTTCAGCGCGACCGGCGGCGTGGTCACGAGTGGCTGCGGCGGGCTGCCCTGCGGGGCTACGTTCACCACCGCGCCCTGCGCGGTCGCCGACTGCCCCGGGAAGCAGCCGCCGGAGATCACGGTGGCCAGCAGCTCGCGCCTGCCGGGCGTGGAATAGATGTGGGGAGCGGCCAGGGTGACCCGCCGCCCTGGTGCGACCACCGAGCCGAACGGGCGGCCCCTCGAGTCCGGGGGCAGGCAGGTGCTCGTTCCGTAACCCCCCTCGCCGGCGCCGAAGCCCACGACCATTCCGGTGACCGGAGCCTGGCGGTCGAACGCGCGGATCTGCAGCTCCACCTGCCGACCGGCGACGGCTCCGCCCTTGAGCAGCGTGGAGTCGATCAAAGGGGCGGCTTGGGCGCTTGCCGCCGCCCCCAATGAAAACGCGACCGTCACTGCGGCCACGCCTCGTGGCAGGAGGGCCATGCCCAAGAACCTAACCCAACTTGGCCCTAGCGCGCTACCACTTGCCGCCGCTCGGCCCCAAGGCGGGCCATCCATACTGCCTGCATGGATTACGCGGCCAAAGTGATGGGTGTCGTCAACGTGACGCCGGACTCGTTCTCGGACGGCGGCCGCTTCCTCGATCCAGCAGCCGCGGTCGACCACGGCGTGGGGCTGGCCGGCCAGGGAGCCGCGATCCTGGACGTGGGCGGGGAGTCCACGCGCCCCGGGGCCGAGCCGGTGGACCAGGACGAGGAGCTGCGCCGCGTGCTGCCGGTGGTGGCCGGGCTGGCCCAGCGCGTGCCCGCGGCCACGCTGTCGATCGACACCACCAAGGCCGAGGTGGCTCGGCAGGCCGTGGCGGCCGGGGCAGCCATCGTGAACGACGTCTCGGCGTTCCGCGGCGATCCCGAGCTGGTGGAGGTGGTCGCCCAGACGGGGTCGGTCTGCTGCCTGATGCACATGCTCGGCGAGCCCCGCACCATGCAGGACGCGCCTCGCTACGACGACGTGGTGTCCGAGGTCAAGGCCTTCCTCGAGCAGCGGCTGGCGTTCGCCGTAGAGCGGGGAATCGACGAGCACGCGATCTGGCTCGACCCAGGCATCGGCTTCGGCAAGACCGCCAGGCACAACCTGGAGCTGCTGGCTCGCTTGGATGAGATCGTGGCGCTGGGCAGGCCGGTCGTGGTAGGCACGTCGCGCAAGACGTTCCTCGGGAGCCTTGCCGGCGGCCGCGACCCAGGCGAACGCCTGCCCGGCACTATCGCCACGAACGTGATGGCGCTGGAGCGCGGCGCCTCGGTGTTCCGCGTCCACGACGTGGCCGCCGTGGTCGATGCCCTGGCAGTTGCCGGTGCTACGGTCGCGGCGGTGCGCCGTGGCTGACGACCTTGACGAGGACGACTCCTTCGGCGAGGAGGAGGACGCGTTCGAGCCGACCGTGACGGTGGCCGTCGCCGGGCTCTCGCTGTACACGCGTCACGGTGTCTCGGACGCCGAACGCGAGCTGGGCCAGCGGCTGGTGTTCGACGTCGAGTTCGAGCTGGCCGACTGCGACGCGATGGTCACGGACCGCGTGGAGGACACGGTGGACTACGGCGAGGTCTGCGAGCAGGTGGCGCTGGCGGCCCAGGAGCGGTCGTACAAGACACTGGAGCGCCTGTGCGCGGCTGTGGCCGACCGGCTGATGGAGCGTTACGAGGTCCGGTCGCTGAGCGTCAAGGCCACGAAGCCCGAGCCGCCGATCCCCCTACCGGTGGACGAGGTCTCGGTCGAGGTGCTGCGGGAGGCCTGACCGTGCCCCCTCTCTGTCAGCGAGGCGCGACGACGGTGTCCAGCAGGCCACCGGTCAACGGGCCCACCGGAGCCGACAGCGCGCGCGGGAGGTCCAACTGGCGCGGGAGCTCCAGCAGCTGCGGGATGGGATTGGGCGTCGCCGGGATCTGTGGTGGCCGGGGCTGTTGCGGCGTGACCGGGGCGCTCTGGGGCGGCGTGCCCGGTGACGTTCCGCTGGAAGGCGGCGTGGCGGGCGACGGTGTCCGCGCAGGGTTGCGCGTCGTGGGTGGCGCGGTGGTGGCGGGCGACTGCGGGCGGCTGACCGGGGCGTTGGTGCGCACCTGCGGCGCGTCCCCTCCGCCCTGGCCGGAGCCCGGACCGGGACCCGAAGCGGCGGTGGTCGCGGCCGCCGGGGCCGGCGTGGCCAGCGCTGCCACGGGAGTCTGCGGCGGCCCGGCCCTGGAGTCACCCGAGGCAGGCGTGTTCTGCTCGACGGCTGGTAGCGACGGGCCATCGGCCACCTGGCCCAGCGAGCTCAGCCCGCCGAAGCCTGCCCCGGCGGCCAGCAGCACGGCCGCGCACAGCAGTGCGGCGGGCGCCAAAGCGGTCACGCCGGCGGCCTTCGTGGCCTGGCGTCTCCAATCCGTGGTCAACTCCACAGCCCAATGGTAGAGCTGCGGGCAAGCAAACGTGGAAGAAGCTCGGCTCCGCGGCGGCGGCGGTCGCTGGCCCGCAGCCTGACCGTCGCGCTGGTCGGGCTGACGCTGGTGCTGGCGCTGGCCGCCGCGGCGGGCATCGGCGGCATCTACTCGGCCCGCCAGGACTACGAGGACGCCCTGTCGCGCGCCTACTCGCTGGAGGCCGCGTCGTCGGCGCTGTTTGCCTCCGGCGTGGTGGAGCAGGCGGCGCTCCAGGCCCGCGGCACGGGCGCGGCCGAGCTGCGCCGGCGAGCGCGGGCCGCCTACGTCGATCGCGCCGGCCGCGCCCGCGAGCTGGCGGCGGGCGACCCTGCCAGCCGCCGGCTCGTGGATCGCGCGGTTGCGGGTCAGGAGCGGATCGTGCTCTTGAGCCGCGGTCCCCGCCGGTCCGTCGCCATCCGGGCCCGCCAGACCCGTGCCGCGCTGGCACAGGGACAGCGATACGAGACCGCGCTTGGCGCCCGCCAGGCGACCCGCCGCGCCGCCGCCCGCGCCCAGACGCGCGACGACACTCGCTCGGCCGCGCTGATCGCGGGTGGCGCGGGGCTGCTGGCGCTGCTGGGCGCCGTGGGCCTGGTGGTGTCGCTGACCGGCACACTCCGGCGCCCGCTGGACCAGTTGGTGGAGGCCACCCGCAGGCTGGCCGCCGGCGACCTGGAGCAGCGCGTGGAGCCGGGCGGCCCGCGCGAGATCCAGGCGCTGGACGCTTCGTTCAACGAGATGGCCGAGGAGCTGGAGCAGGCCCAGGTGCGGCTGGAGGCCGAACGGGCCACCCTGGCCCTCACGATCGAGAGCCTCGGCGACGCCCTGGTGGTCACCGACGCCGAGGGCGTCGTGACCGCAGCCAACCCACGCGCCGCCGAGCTCGTCCCCAGCCTGACCCGCGGGACCGACGCGTATGCGGGCGACAGCCCGCTGCCCGCGCGTGACTTGGGGCTGGCGGGTGACGTGGCCATCGACGTGGGGGGCCGGTCGCTGTCGGCGACGGCGGGCCGCTTGCCCGCCCCCCGCGGTGGTCTGGTGTGGACCATCCGCGATGTCTCCGAGCGGGCGCGGCTGGAGCGGATGAAGAGCGACTTCGTGGCCACCGCCTCACACGAGCTGCGCAGCCCACTGACCTCGATCAAGGGCTTCGTGGAGCTGCTGGGCCGGTCCGAAGCCCTTGGCGACCGCGAGCGCGAGTTCGTGGACGTGGTGCTGCAGAGCACCGAGCGGCTGGTGGAGCTGGTGAACGATCTTCTCGACGTGGCGCGGCTGGAGGCCGGCCGGATGGAGATCCACGCGCGCCTGTTCGATCTGGCGGGGGTGATCGAGGAGGTGGCGGTGCTCATCGGCCCGCGCATCGAGGGCAAGGACCAGAGCCTGGTGCTGGACCTGCCGCCGGGGCTGCCCAAGGTGCTGGCCGACCCGGTGCGCGTCCGTCAGGTGCTGGTGAACCTGATCTCGAACGCCCACGAGTACACCGACGAGGGCGGCACCATCACGGTGATAGCCGACGGCGAAGGCCAAGAGGTCGAGCTGTCAGTGGCCGACGACGGCCACGGCATGGCCCAGGAAGACCTGGACCACGTGTTCGACCGCTTCGTCCGCCGCGACGACACCACCGGCGGAACCGGCTTGGGACTGGCGATCGTGCGTTCGCTGGTGGATCTCCAGGACGGGACTGTCGAGGTGCGCAGCCAGGTGGGTGAGGGCACCGTCTTCACGGTTCGCCTGCCCGCTGAGGGCATGGGCTCCCAGACATCGCAGCGAGTGGTCGAGGGCAGCACGGTGCTGGTGATCACGCCGCGCGCGGACCTGGCGGGCAGCCTGATGGAGCGCGTCGAGGCCAGTGGCGCCAAGGCCAAGGCGCCGGTGGCGGTGGAGCCCACGATCGAGGACCTCCGGGCGCACCGCTACGACGCGCTTCTGCTGGATCTCGAGGGCCTGGGTGAGCACGGGGCACACCTGCTGGCGCAGCTGCGCGACGACCCCGTGCTGGGCAACCGGCCGCTGGTGGTCATATGCAGTGAGGCTCAGGACCGGGTACTGGCCGGCGAGTGGCGGGTGCGCGCCGACGCCGACGCCGACGCGGTGGCCGGCACGCTTGGCGCGGCCATCGTGGCCGAGCGCTCCAGCATTCTCGTGGTCGGCCGGTCCGCGGTGCGTGACCGGGTGGAGGCCACCCTGCTGGCCACTGGCCTGGACCACCAGTGGGCCACCACCGGAACCGCGGCGGCCCAGGCGTGTCGCAGCGAGCGGTTTCAGGTGGCGCTCGTGGACAGCGGGATGCGCGCCGTCGAACAGGTGCTGGGATCGCTCGACCTGCGCGGGCGGCGCCAGGAGCGGGCGGTGATCGTGTTCACCGAAGGCGATGCCGGCGCGGTCGAACATGCGTCCGTGCTGGCCACCGTTCCGCTGGAAGAGGCGGCCGCCGCCGCGGTGGAGGCGCTGGCCGAGCCACCAGTCGGTAGCCTCGACAGGCGGTAGGCATGGGCACGGCGGTCAGCGATGAGGGTGTCGAAGGCGGGGGCGAACCGGCGCGGGTGCGCGCGCTGGAGGCCGAGCTCGGGCGCGAGCGGGCCGAGGGCCGCGAGCGCGAGCGCCAGATGGAGCGCTACGCCTCCGACCTGAGCGAGACCTTCCGCGCCGAGCGGCGCCGCTCTGACCAGCTGCGCGAGTCATACGTGGCAACCGTCCGGGCGCTGACCAACGCGGTCGAGGCGCGCGACGCGTACACCGGCAAACACGCCGAGCGCGTGGCGGCCTACGGGATGGAGCTGGCCCGGCGGATATCCGTCACCCTGGCCACCGATCCGCAGACCGAGTTCGGCTTCCTGCTCCACGACGTCGGCAAGGTGGCCATCCCGGACGGGGTGCTGAACAAGGCAGGCGACCTGACCCCCGAGGAAGAGGCGCTGATGCGCAGGCACCCCGAGATCGGAGCCGAGATCGTGTCGCACGTCGAGTTCCTGGCCGCGGCCGCCCTGACCGTGCGCCACCACCACGAGCGCTTCGACGGCAGCGGCTATCCCGATGGCCTGGCCGGGACCGAGATCCCGCTGGCGGCACGCATCTTCGCGGTGGCCGACGCACTGGACGCCATGACCACCGACCGCCCCTACCGGCCCGGAGCCACCTTCGCGGAGGCCCGCCGGGAACTCGCCGCAGGGGCCGGGCGGCAATTCGATCCCGAAGTTGTGGCGGTGTTGGACAGCATCGGGGACGATGAGCTTGATCGCATTCGCGCCGGAATTGGGTAAGGGGTACGAATGGCCGCAGTGCTCGTCGTCGATGATGATCCGTTCATCCGCCAGTTGATCGTTTCCACACTGGAGGACACCGCGCGGGACCGGCCCGCCGAGGCGGGCGACGGCTTCGAGGCCGTGGCGGCCGTCGAGCGCGAGCAGCCGCAGATCGTGTTCATGGATCTGAGCATGCCGCACATGGACGGCCTCGAGGCCGTGCGCAGGGTGCGTTCCGCGCCCGGCAGGCAGCCCACGATCGTGATGCTCACGGCCTTCGCGGGTGACGAGAACGAGCGCGCGGCCGAGGAGGCCGGCGCGGACCTCTTCCTTACGAAGCCGTTCAGCCCGCTCGAGCTGCTGAACCTGGTTCACGATCTGAACCCGCGCTGACCACGCGGGTGCACGGCTACCTGGGCCTGGGCGCGAACCAGGGGGATCGCCTGGCGGCACTGCGCGCGGCGCGCGGTGCGTTGACCGCCGGCGGCGCGGAGGTGCTGGCGTCGTCATCGGTGTACGAGACGGCCCCGCAGGGCCAGGTCACCGACCAACCGGATTTCCTGAACGCATGCGTTGCCATCGCGACCGCGTTGGAGCCGGAGGAGCTGCTGGAGGCTTGCAAGCGGGTCGAGCGCGACCTGGGCCGCCGGCCGGGCGGGCCCCGCCACGGCCCGCGGCCGATCGACGTGGACGTGCTGCTGCTGGGGCAGATCGAGCACCACAGCGCACGGCTGACGCTGCCCCACCCGGGAGTCACGAGCCGCCGCTTCGTGCTGGAGCCCCTGCTGGAGCTGGATCCGGACCTGGTGCTGCCCGACGGCCGGGCGCTGGCAGGCTTTGCCGCCGCGGTGGCTAACCAGCCCGTCCGGCCGGTCGGCCCGCTCTGACCCCCCAACCGGGGGGATTCACGCTCACGGGGGTACGAATCCCGCAGACGGGCGACGACACTGAACCCATGATCGCCACCACCGAGACCGCCAGCTTCCGCGGGGACGACGACGTCTGCCTGGTCGAGGCATCGCTGGCCTGCAGCGTGTGCCTGTCCGGCGACATCGAGTGGGGGCTGCTCACCGACGACTGGGAAGCCGCCGTCAGGTGTCGCTGCGAGGCGTGCGGCCACGTGCGCACGGTGTGGCTGACCGGCGACCAGGCGCTGCGCCTGTCGCTGGACCGCCGCCCGGCCGATCCGGTCTGAGCGCCCGGCTACCCGCCACCGGCGGGTGCGACCATGTGTCCGTGAGCACCCGCGAGGAAGCGCATCCGCTGGAGGTCATGGTGGAGTTGATCTCGCGCGTCGACGGGGCCGCGGACGAGTCGCCGCGGGTGTTCTACGACCGTCTGTGCGAAGGCCTCTGCGAACTCACGTCGATGACCAGGGCGGGGCTGCTGCTCTACGACGACCTGCGCAAGCTCGTGCTGCCCGCCGGCAGCCACGGCGTGGAGCCGTGGCTGCTGGACCAGGTCCACGGGACCCTGGAGGAAACGCCGGTGGCGCAGACCGCCCTGGCCGAAGACCGCGTGGTGGTGGTCTCACACGACCTCGCGATGCAGATCCCTGCCCGGTACGCAGAGCTCGCGGGCTTCACCACCCTGACCTGCACCCCGGTGTCGGCCGGCGGGCGTTGGCTTGGCGTGATCTTCGCCGACCGCGGCGGCGGGCCATTCGATCTGACCGACACGGAGCGGCGCACCATGTGGACGCTGGGCAAGACCGCGGCGCTGGCCGCCAGCGTGCGCACGGGCACCACCGCACACGAGCGCTCGCGGCTGCTGGCGCAGCGGGTGGACGTCGCCCGTGAGGTACACGACCGCGTGATGCAGCGGCTGTTCGGTGTGTCGCTCGTGCTCGGCTCGGAGACCGAGCTGGGCCCCGCCGAGCGCGCCCGCGCGGCCGACGAGCTGCTTGGCGCCGTCGCCGACCTGCGCACGGTGCTGGCGCGGTCGCCCGAGGCCCGGGCCGTGCCCTCCGACGCCACGCTGCGCGACGAGCTGGACCGCCTGGCCCGCCACTACGAGCACCCGATCGAGGTGCAGTGGCAGGACGGCTTGGAGGTGCCGGCCGAGCTGGAGGGCCTGAGCCAGGTGGTGCTGGCGGAGGCGCTGCGCAACGCCGACAAGCACGCCACGCCCGAGCTTCTGGGGGTGCGCGTGGAGGCGCCCGACGGGACGTTCGTGCTGGAGGTGACCAACGACGGCGTGGACCCGTCCCGGGCGGCCGGCGGAGCGGGCATGGGCCTGCGGCTGGCGGCGCTCGACGCTCTGGCGCGCGGCGGTGTCGTGGAGTTCGGGCCCACCGGCGACGGCTGCTGGCGGGTGCGGATGCTCGTGCCGCTGGAGATCGCCTGAACAGCTCCCGAAAGCTCTGCGTGCTGGTGGTGGACGACCACGACGTCGTGCACTGGGGGTTCCGGCTGCTGCTGGCCGAGCAGCCGTGGGTCAAACGCTGCCTGACCGCACGCGACCACGAGGAGGCGATGGAGCTGACCCGCCGCTACAGCCCCGACGTGGCGCTGGTGGACCTGTTCCTCGGGGAGCACTCCGGCGCCGAGCTGTGCACCTCGATCACCACCGAGCACCCCTCGACGAGGGTGCTGCTGATCTCCGGAGCCGGCTGGATCTCGCCCCAGGCGGCACGCGCGGCGGGCGCGTCGGGGTTCGTCTCCAAGGACTCCAGCGCCGACACCGTCACGGCGGCCGTGCGGACGGTGGGCGCGGGCAAGCTGGTGTTCCCGCGCAGCCCGCGCGACCCCTCCTCGCCGCTGACCCCGCGCGAGCGCGAGGTCCTGTCGCTGATGGCCGCCGGTTCCACCAACCGCGAGATCGCGGCGAAGCTGCACCTGTCGCCTCACACCGTCAAGGAGCACACGAGCGCGGTCTACCGCAAGCTCGACGTGCGCAACCGGGCCGAGGCGGTCCGGCGCGCCGAGCGGCTCGGGCTCAACAGCTAGCCGCCTGGGATGATCCCGGCATGCTGCTCGTAGTCGACGTCGGCAACACCCAGACACACGTCGGGCTCTTCGACGGTGGGGAGCTGGCCGAGCACTGGCGCTTCCACACCTCTCGCACCGCCACCGCCGACGAGCTGGCCATGTCCGTCACGGCCCTCCTGGGGCTGCGCGAGCTGGGGCTGGCCGACATCGAGGCGCTGGCCGTGTCCTGCGTGGTCCCGGCCCTGGCCCAGGAGTACGACCAGCTGATCGCGCGCTACCTGAACGGGCAAGGAGCGCTGGTGGGGCCGGAGATCCGCACCGGCATGCCCATCCGGATCGACAACCCCCGGGAGCTGGGTGCCGACCGGCTGGTCAACGCCGTGGCGGCCTATGAGCACATCGGCGGCGCCTGCATCGCGGTCGACTTCGGCACAGCGGTCAACTACGACGTGGTTTCACGCGCGGGGGAGTACCTCGGCGGCGTGATCGCTCCCGGCATCGAGATCTCGCTCGAGGCGCTCAGCCAGCGCGCCGCCGCGCTGCCCCGGATCCGCCTCGAGGCGCCCGCGTCGGCCATCGGCCGCGGCACCCTGTCGGCTATCCAGTCCGGCGTGGTCTACGGCTACGCGGGTCAGGTCGACGGCCTCGTGGCGCGCCTCCGCGAGGAGCTGGGCGAGGAGGCGCCCGCCATCGCCACCGGTGGCTTCGCCGCCGTGATCGCGCCGCACTGCGACCAGATCGACGAGGTGGACGACCTGTTGACGCTGACGGGGTTGCGAATCATCTGGGAGCGCAATCAGGCCGACCAGGGGTGAGCGCGACCTCCCGCCGGCTACGCTGAGCGGTCGTGCCGGTCGCCGACATCCTCGCGCCCCTGACCAACGTCGAGGAATGGGTCCTCGAGGCCCTGCATTCGATCGGGCTGGGCTGGGGGCTGGCCATCGTCGGGCTCGTCATGCTCGTGCGCTTGTGCACGCTGCCGCTCGTGGTGCGCCAGTTCCGCTCGCAGCGGGAGCTGCGCGAGCACATGCCCGAGATGCGCAAGCTTCAGCAGCGCTACAAGAACGACAAGCAACGCCTCCAGCAGGAGATGCAGGCCTACTACCGCGAGCACGGGATCAATCCGCTGGCCAGCTTCGCGCCGCTGCTGGTGCAGATCCCGATCTTCATCTCGCTCTACTACCTGATGCGCCAGGACGTGAAGAGCGGCCTGTTCGGGGACGCCGGCTTCCTGTTCATCCCCCAGCTCACCGAGAAGCCCGTCGGCGGCGTGCTGGTGGTGCTGATCATGTGTTACCTGACGTCGCAGATCGCGAGCAGCCTGATCGCCACCCGCGCCATGAAGGGCGGCCAGAAGGGCTTGATGCTGGCCCTGCCACTGATCTTCGTTGGCATCGTCGCCCGCTTCCCGGCCGGACTGGCCGTGTACTGGATCACCACCAGCCTGTGGACGCTCGGGCAGCAGATCGTGATGTGGCGGATGCAGCCCGGCATGGCGCCCCAGACCATGAGCGGCGCGATGGCCATGGAGACGGGCGGCACGCTGGAGCCGGGTGACCTGCCCAAGCCCCCGCCGCAGCGACAGCGCAAGAAGAAGAAGGCGCACGGCCGCCGTAGGTAGCCTCGGGCCATGTCCCGAGCGCTGACCGACCCCTGGACGCTGGCGGGGCACACCCTGCCCAACCGCCTCGTGCTGGCTCCGCTGGCCGGGATCGGCAACTGGTTCGTGCGCCTGCAGGCCAAGCGCTACGGCGCCGGCTTCGTGGTCTCGGAGATGGTCTCCAGCTTCGGCCTCAAGCACGGCAACGAGCGCACGCTACGAGAGTTCCTGCGCATCCACCCGGACGAGCACCCCGTCTCGATGCAGCTGTTCGGCCACGATGCAGACGTCATGCGCGAGGCGTCGGCGGTGGTGGCCGAGGCCGGCGCCGACATCGTGGACCTGAACATGGGCTGCCCCGTGCGCAAGGTGTGCAAGACCGGTGCCGGCGCCGCGCTCCTGGACGACCCCGGCAAGGCGGTCGCGATCGCCAAGGCCGCGGCCGAGGGCAGCGGCCTGCCGGTCACGGTCAAGCTGCGCCCGGGCCAGCGTCCCGGCGACCGCGCCGGGGTGGAGCTGGCCCGGCGGCTCGTGGACGAGGCGGGCGTGGCGGCAATCGCGTTTCACCCCCGTCACGCCTCGCAGCAGCACAAGGGCAAGCCCGATTACGGCCTGGCCGCCGAGCTGGTGGACGCGCTGGAGGTGCCGGTGATCGTCTCCGGGGGCCTGCTGTCCGACGAGCGGGCGGGCGTGGCGCTCGAGCGCAGCGGTGCCGCGGCGGTCATGCTGGCGCGCGGCTCGCTGGGCAACCCATGGCGGTTCCAGCGGCTGCTGGGGCTGCGTGACGGCGAGCCCACCGCGATCGAGGTGCTGGACGAGCTGCGCTGGGTGATCGACCGGGCCGAGGAGCACCTGGGGCCCGACCGCGCCGGTCGCTACCTGCGAAAGCACTACTCCTGGTACGCCGAACGCCTGGAGCTCGACAAGCGCGTGCGGCACGAGCTGGTGACCGCTCCCGGGACGGATGCGGTGCGCGGGATCCTGAGCCGGATCGAGTGCGCGGGCGCCACTGTGCAAGCAGCCTGATCGATCCGCTGGAATCGGGTAAAGCGATTGCTAGTATGCCGCGTCCTCCGGGGCGCCGGCCCCGGACACGCGAGACCAGAATGCCCAGAGAGACCCTGCTTACACCTCAGGGCCTTGAAGACCTCAAGGCCAAGATCGACCACCTTTCGACCGACCGTCGCCGTGAGGTGGCCGAGCGCATCCGTGATGCGCGCGACTTCGGCGACATCGCCGAGAACTCCGAGTACGACGACGCCAAGAACGAGCAGGCCATGCTCGAGAAGCAGATCTCGGACCTCGAGGACAAGCTGCGCAACTCCCGCGTGATCGACGAATCCGAGGTCACCAACGACGCCGTTGCTGTTGGGGTGACCGTCCACGTCAAGGACCAGAAGACCGAGAAGTCGACCAAGTTCAAGATCGTCGGCTCGGCCGAGGCCTCGCCCGCCGAGAGCAAGCTGTCCAACGAGTCGCCCGTCGGCAAGGCCCTGATGGGCCACAAGCGCGGCGAAGTCGTCTCAGTGCCGGTGCCCAAGGGCCCCGCTCGCAAGCTGAAGATCACCAAGATCGACGCTGCCTAAAGCTCGTATCGGCGACTGCGCGCCGCCTAGTGCGCAGGCCTATATCTAAAGGTAACCGCAGGGCCTGTCGACGAAATCGCACGGGTGGGGGATCTCTCCGTCCGGAGGACGATGCGTACAACCATCAAACGGCAGCTGCTGTACCCGTTCGCGGCGGGGCTGGCGCTGCTCGCCGTTGCGATCGGCGTCGGTTCCGTGGTCGCCGCGCGCGGCGCCGCGAACGAGGAACTCCAGGCCCGCGCCACGCGGGCTGACGCGTTGACCCGCGACACCGTCGCGCGGACCCGCGAACGGCTGGTCGGCGACGCCCCGCTGCTGGGTCGATCGCTGGTCCTGCAGGCCGGATCGCCCCGCGAGCTGGAAAACGCCGTGGTCCGCTTCTCGGTCGACCGCGATCTCTCGCACCTGTCGGTGTTGGACGCCGGCGGCCGCCGCATCGGTGGGGATGGCCGGGTCCCCTGGGCCCGGCTACCGCTGGCGCGGCGCCTGATCCGGCGTGCGGCCGGCTCGGGCTCGGCCACCTCGGCCACGGGAGTCTCCGCGCGGGGCGAGCCGCTGATCCTTGCGGCCGCCCGCGTTCCGTCGCCGGCCGGCCCGCGCACGGTGCTACTGGGCCGCGCCATCGATCGGTCGCTGTTGGCGCCCGTCGAGCGTTCGCTCGGCGTGCTTCTCCAGGTCGACGCCCGCCCCGTCTCGGGGCCAGCCGTGCTACCCCGCGGCCAGCTGCAGCGTCAGGGCACGCGCACTTTCGAACGGCCTCTGCGCCTGTCCGAGAGTGGCGCCCGGGCGAGCCTGCGAATCAGTACCTCGAGCCGGCGGCTGTCCGCGGCCACGTGGTCGATCCTTATGGTCACCGGCGGTGCCGGCGTGCTGGTGCTGTGTGTGCTGCTGGGCTTCCTCCAGGTGTTGCTGGGCCGGTCGGTGATCTCCCCGATGCGCAAGCTGACCGGAGGCCTCGAGCGGGTGCGGGACGGCCAGCACGCCACGCGTGTGGACGTGGACGGGGCGCAGGAGATGCGGACGCTGGCCGAGGGCTTCAACGAGATGACCGCCACGGTCGCCGAGCAGCACCGCCGGCTCGAGCACCTGGCCGCCACCGATCACCTGACCGGGCTGGCCAACCACCGCAGCTTCCACGATGCGCTGGGCCGGGCGCTCGCGTTCGCCGAGCGCGAGAGGCATTCGCTGGCGCTGGTGGCGCTCGACCTGGATCACTTCAAGGCGCTGAACGATGCCTACGGTCACGCATACGGCGACCGGGTGCTGGTGTCGGCCGCGGCCAACCTGCAGGACAGCGTCCGCGCGGGTGACCTGGTGGGCCGGGTGGGTGGCGAGGAGTTCGCGCTCCTGCTGCCGGGCAGCGACGCCGAGGGTGCCATGGAGGTGGCGGAGCGCGCCCGCTTGGCTGTGGAGGATGTGACGATCGAGGACACCCAGCTCGGCTGCTCGGCGGGCGTGGCCGTGTACCCGGACGACACCATCGCCGGCCCGGACCTGCTGGCGTACGCGGACGCAGCCTTGTACGCGGCCAAGCGCGCGGGCCGCGGGTGCACGCACCGCTTCGACGCTCGCCACGTGACCACGCTCTCGCCCAAGCAGCAGCGCAAGGCGGCGCAGGAGCTGTTGGCGGAGCCCGAGCGCTTGATCACGGTGTTCCAGCCGATCGTGTCCCTGTCGAAGGGCGTGGTGGTTGGCTACGAGGCGCTGACGCGATTCCAGGACTCCTCGGGCCGCACCCCCGAGGAGTGGTTCACCTTGGCCCGGCTGTGCGGGCTCGGGATCGAGCTGCAGGCGCTGGCGGCGTCGCGGGCACTAGCGGTGCCCGGCCGGCCGGCCGGCACCTACCTGTCGCTGAACCTCGACCCCTCGGGCCTCGGTTCCGCGCAGTTCGAGGCCGTGCTGCCGGCCGATATGCACGGCATCGTGATCGAGATCACCGAGCAGGAGCTGATCTCCGACCACGCCCGGTTGGCAACGCAGCTGTCGCTGCTGCGCGAACGCGGGGCGCGGATCGCGTTGGACGACACCGGCGCCGGATACGCCGGGCTGCGGCACGTAACGCTCATGCGCCCCGACGTGATCAAGCTCGACCGCACGCTGGTCGAGGGATTGCATGAGGACGTCGGCAAGCTCGCCCTGCTGGAGTCGTTCGCCACTTTCGCCCACCGGACCGGCACCCAGATCTGCGCCGAGGGGATCGAGGTCGAAGAGGAGCTCGACGCGCTGGTCCGGCTGGGTGTGGACCTGGGCCAGGGCTATCTGCTCTGCCGGCCCGGTCCGCCCTGGCCCGTGCTCAAAGAGGCCGCCGCGCTGCGCGCACTCGATTCGCGTCCGGCGACCGGTGGCCAGGACCCGATGGAGCCCGTCGTCTAGACGGATCAAGGCATGGACCGGCCAACGACATCCAACCGCACCCTCTGGCTCTGCCTCCTCGGGGTGCTGGTGCTCATGGCGCTTTGGGCGCTGACCGAAGGCACCCAGGGCGTGATCCAGACCGGGGGCGAATCAGAGCGGATCGTCCGCGACACGCGCGTGGATGCCGGCTCCAGCGGGCCCCGTGGCCCGCGCGGTCTGCAGGGCCGAGCCGGTGGCGACGGCGAGCGCGGTCCGATCGGTCCGAGTGGCGACGACGCCCGCAAGCGCGGGGCGGATGGGGCGGACGGGAAGCCCGGGGCCGACGGCAGTCAAGGCGCGGCCGGCTCGCCCGGCGAACGCGGCGAGCCCGGCAGCGGTGGCGCGCCGGGCGCGGAGGGCGAGACGGGCTCAGAGGGCGCGCGGGGCGCCACCGGTGCACGTGGACCGGCGGGCGAAGATGGAAAGCAGGGCGATGCCGGCGCGGCCGGTGCTCAGGGCACCCAGGGTGAGATGGGCCCGGCCGGCATGGCCGGCCCGCAGGGACTGACCGGAGCGCAGGGAGCGCAGGGCGATCCGGGTGCGACCGGAGCGCAGGGACCGCAAGGCGCCCAGGGCGATCCGGGCCCCGCCGGCCCGCAAGGACCGCAGGGGCTGATCGGCCCGCAGGGGCCGCAGGGACCGCAGGGCGACCCGGGAGCGAATGGCGGCCAGGGACCCCAAGGACCTCAGGGCGACCCGGGACCGGACGGCCCCGCTGGCCCCGCCGGCCCGGCCGGACCGGGCTCGACAGCCCAGGAGGTCTACCGCGACGGCGACGCCACGCTCGTAGCCGGAAGCAACGTCACGGTCGCGACGATGTCAGGCGTCGCGGCGGGCGCCTACACCGTGTTTGCGAAGACCACCCTGGTGCAGACCAGCTCGGGAATGGGTGGAACCACAGGGCCGGCCGCGACCGTCCGCTGCACCCTCAACGGTGACCCTTCCACGAACACCGCCGACGACGACTACGCCGAGGTCGAACTGGGCCGCGCCAACCACGACGACAGCGGTGGCCGCACTGGCCGGGCGACCCTCGAGGCCATGGTCACCCTGAACCTGGCCGCCCCGGGATCGCTGACGCTGCGCTGCCGCAAGAATGCGCCGGCCGAGACCGACGTGGCCCGCGAGACCAAGATCATCGCCATCAAGCTCGAGTCGGCCACACGGACGCCGGTGGGCGGCTGATGCCGGCACGGTCACTGCTGGGGGCGCTCGTGGTGCTGCTCGCGCTGGCGGCCGCCGCCGCGGCGAGCGCGATGCTCATCTCCGCCCGGAAGCCTGCCCAAAAAGCCGCGCCCGGCACGCCGGTGACCGCCTCGCTCGGCGAACTTCAGGCCGCCGCGGGAAAAGCCGATGCGCCGATCTACTGGGCCGGTACCCGGCCGGGCGATCGGTTCGAACTGACGCGCACCAAGCGCGGCAGGACGTACGTGCGCTATCTCCCCCCGGGCGTAAAGGCGGGCGACAAGCGGGCGGCGTTCTTGACCGTCGCCACGTATCCGCAGCGGCGCGCCTACCCCGTCACCGAAGCCGCCTCCCGCAGGCGCGGGATGGTCCGCCGGTCCACTCCCGGCGGAGGCCTGGCGGTCTGGCAGCGCCGTAACCAGCGCAGCGTCTATCTGGCGTATCCCGGCAGCGACCAACTCGTCGAGGTCTTCAGCCCCTCCGCGGATGACGCCCGCCGCCTGGTGCTTGCCGGCGATGTCGGGCCGATCGGTGAGGTGGCGGCGTCCGAGCCGGAGCCGCGCCGCCTGGTCGATCCGCGCTAGCCGGGCGTCGCGCGCCAAACGCGGCGCCGGTAGGTTGGCGCCGTGAGGAGAATGTTGCTCTGCACGGCCGCGCTGCTGACCGCCGTCGTCGCCGCGCCCGCTGCCGCGGCACCCACGGGCCCTCTGTCCCAGAACAGCCGCTGGATCACCGACGCCCACGGCCGGGTGGCGATCATGCACGGGGTCAACATGGTGTCCAAGCGGCCGCCGTACGCGCCCGTCACGACGGGCTTCGGCGACGATGATGCGCGCTTCCTGCGCCGCGAGGGCTTCGACACCGTGCGGCTTGGCCTGATCTACGCCGGGGTGGAGCCCACGCCCGGGCGCTACTCGGAGGCCTACCTGAAGCAGATCCAGCAGACCGCCGACGCGCTCTCGAAGGCAGGCGTCTTCTACCAGCTGGACTTCCACCAGGATCTCTACAACGAGCGCTTCGAGGGGGAGGGCTGGCCCGATTGGGCGGTGCAGGACGACGGCCTGCCGGCGGAGCCCAAGAACGGCTTCCCCAACAACTACCTGCTCATGCCCGCGCTCAGCCGCGCGTTCGACCACTTCTGGAACAACGACCCGGGACCGGGCGGGGTGGGGCTGCAGGACCGTTACGGCGAGGCATGGCGCCACGTGGCCACACGCTTCCGCGGCCAGAAGCACAACATGGGCTACGACCTGCTGAACGAGCCGTGGCCCGGTAGCGGCTGGCAGGCCTGCGCCAACACCGAGGGCTGCCCGGACTTCGACCGCAACAAGCTGACCCCCTTCTCGCAACGGATGTACAACCAGATCCGGCGCGCCGATCCGCGCGGGATCGTCTGGTACGAGCCCAACGTGATCTTCAACAACGGGCCCAAGTCACACCATGGGGCCATTGGCGCGAAGACCGGGCTGAGCTTCCACGTCTACTGCCTCGGCGGTGGCGCCACGGCTCCCGCCAACCCCTCCGAGGCCGCGGAGCGCGAGGCGCGCTGCGATCCGCTCGAGCGGTTGCCGTTCACGAGCGCCGAGGACCAGGCCAAGCGCACCGACAGCACGCTGTTGCTCAGCGAGTTCGGCGCCACCGACGACCTCGACCAGATCCGGCGCGTGGTGCGAAACGCCGAGGAGACCATGATGAGCTGGCAGTACTGGCACTACTGCCCGTGCGCCGATCCCACGACCACCGGCTCGGGCAGCACCCAGGCGCTGGTGCTCGACCCGGCCAAGCCGCCCGCGGGCGACAACGTGGTGGCCAAGAAGCTAGCCGTGCTCAGCCGCGCCTACCCGCAGGCCGTGGCCGGCACGCCGGAGCGTTACCGCTTCGACGCCGAGCGCAAGCGGTTCGACATGACGTATTCCACCGCACGGGTTGGCGGGGGCTCGTTCAAGAGGCGGGCAGACACCCAGGTGTTCGTGCCCGGCCGCCACTACACACGCGGGTACGACGTGCAGGTCAGCGGCGGCGAGGCCATCTCGGCGCCCAGCTCGCCGCACCTCGTGGTCCGTAACTGCACGGGGCGCGCCAAGGTCACCATCGCCGTCACGGCGGGATCGGGCGGCCGCCGCGCCGACTGCCACGCTCCGCGCTACGGGGCCCAGCGCTTCCGCTTGAGGGTGAGCCCTCGCCGCTTACGCGCAGGCCGGCCGGTGCGCCTGCGCCTGCGCGCCACCACGGGTGGAAGTCCACTGCGCGGCGTGCGCATTCGCTTCGGCCGCCAGCTGGTGCGCACCGATCGGCGCGGCCGCGCCGTCATCCGCACCCGCGTGCGCCGGGCGGGCCGCTACAAGGTCCGCGCGCGCAAGCCCGGGTACCGCCGTGCGGTGGTGCGCGTCCGCGCGCTGCCACGCCGCTAGCTCGCGTAGGGTTGCCGCCGGATGGACGACGACCGCCGAGGCAAGCTGACAGCGCTGCGCGAAGCCGGCGTCGACCCCTACCCGCACGCCTACGAGGGCGTGCAGCCCGCGCAGTCCGTGGCCACCGCGCACGCCGACCTGGAGGCCGGTGACGAGACCGACTCGGCCTACCGCGTAGCGGGTCGCCTGACCGGCCGGCGCGAGTTCGGCAAGGCCGCCTTCCTGGACCTCACCGACCGCTCGGGCAAGATCCAGGTCCAGGCGCGCAAGGACGATCTGGGCGACGAGTCGTTCGCGCGCATCACCTCGCTCGACCTGGGTGACATCTTTGGCGTGGACGGCACAGCGTTCAAGTCACGCCGCGGCGAGCTGACGCTGCGCGCCACCGACTGGAAGCTGTTGGCCAAGTCGCTGGCCGCCCCGCCCGACAAGTTCCACGGGCTCGAGGACGTGGAGACCCGCTACCGCCGGCGCGAGCTCGATCTGATCGCCAACGAGGAGGCGCGCGACCTGTTCATCCTGCGCTCGAAGGTCATCGCCGCCGTTCGCCGGTGGCTTGACGGGCGCGGGTTCCTGGAGGTCGAGACACCCGTGCTCCAGCCGCTGTACGGGGGCGCGCTGGCGCGGCCGTTCACGACACACCACAACGCGCTGGATCGCGAGCTGTATCTGCGTATCGCCACCGAGCTGTACCTCAAGCGGCTGATCGTGGGCGGCCTCGAGCGCGTGTACGAGCTGGGCAAGGACTTCCGCAACGAAGGCTTGTCGCCCAAGCACAACCCGGAGTTCACGATGCTGGAGTGGTACGAGGCCTACGCCGACTACAACGACATCGCGCGCGAGCTCGAGGAGCTCGTCTCGTTCGTGGCCGCCGAGGTCGAGTACGCCGGCGATGTGGACTTCTCCGCGCCGTGGCGGCGCGTGACGCTCCAGGACGCGATCCGCGAGGAGACCGGCATCGACATCCGCGCGCAGGAGGAACTGCCGGGTGAGGGCACGTGGGCCAAGCGTGTGGACGACCTCCTGTCCAAGCAGGTGGAGCCCAAATTGACCGACCCCACGTTCGTGACCGACTATCCGATCGAGCTGTCGCCCTTCGCCAAGGACCACCGCACCGAGGAGGGATTGGTGGAGCGCTTCGAGTGCTTCGCGGGCGGCATGGAGTTCGCCAACGCGTTCACCGAGCTCAACGATCCCGACGAGCAGCGCGCTCGCTTCGAGCAGCAGCGCCGGCACAGCGCCGAGGGCGACGATGAGGCCCAGCCCTACGACGAGGACTTCGTCCGCGCGCTCGAGCAGGGCATGCCACCCACCGGCGGCATCGGCGTGGGCATCGACCGGCTGGTGATGCTGCTCTCTGGACGCACGACGATCCGCGAAGTCGTGCTGTTTCCGGCAATGCGCTCGTAAAGCCGACCGGTCCCCGTTGGTAGACTGCCCTATGGCCGCGGAACGAGATCCGGAGTTCATCCCCCAGGCTTAGGTGCCGATGAGAACAGGGATGGGCAGCCGGGAAAGTCGGCGACCCGCCAGAACCCGACACAGAGAAGGATCCGCAGATGTTCGAGCGCTTCACAGAACGGGCCCGCCAGGTGGTTGTCCTGGCCCAGGAGGAAGCCCGAATCCTGAAGCACAACTACATCGGGACCGAGCACATCCTGCTCGGCCTGTTGCGCGAGGAGGAGGGTCTGGCGGCCCGCGTCCTCGAGTCGCTCGACATCACCGTGGAGCGCGTGCGCGCGCAGGTGGTGCGGATCGTCGGGTCGGGTGAGGAGGTCACCTCCGGCCAGATCCCATTCACCCCAAGGGCGAAGAAGGTTCTGGAGCTGGCACTGCGCGAGGCGCTGAGCCTGGGGCACAACTACATCGGCACCGAGCACATCCTGCTCGGGCTCGTGCGCGAGAACGAGGGCGTCGCCGCCCGCATCCTGCTCGACTTCGACGCCGACTCCGAGAAGATCCGCAACGAGGTCATCCGCATGCTTTCCGGCCCCGGTGGCCGCCAGCGCTCGGGCTCGGGCTCGGGCTCGGGCGCGCAGGGCGAGGGCAAGAAGTCCTCCAAGCTGCTGGACCAGTTCGGGCGCAACCTGACCAAGCTGGCCTCAGAGGGCAAGCTCGATCCCGTCGTCGGTCGCGAGACCGAGGTCGAGCGGATCATGCAGATCCTCTCGCGGCGCCAGAAGAACAACCCGGTCCTGATCGGCGAGCCCGGCGTGGGCAAGACCGCCGTGGTCGAGGGGCTGGCCCAGCGCATCACGTCCAACGACGTGCCCGAGCTGCTCAAGAACAAGCAGATCTACACGCTCGACCTGGCAGCCCTGGTGGCCGGATCGAAGTACCGCGGTGAGTTCGAGGAGCGCCTGAAGAAGGTGATGAAGGAGATCACCCAGCGCGGCGACATCATCCTGTTCATCGACGAGCTGCACAACCTCGTCGGCGCCGGCGCCGCCGAGGGCGCCATCGACGCGGCCTCGATCCTCAAGCCGGCACTGGCGCGAGGCGAGCTGCAGACCATCGGCGCCACCACGCTCGACGAATACCGCAAGTACCTGGAGCGCGACTCGGCGTTGGAGCGCCGCTTCCAGCAGATCAAGGTCGACCAGCCCTCCACCGAGGAGACGGTGCAGGTGCTCAAGGGCCTGCGCGACCGCTACGAGACCCACCACCGTGTCGGCATCACCGACGAGGCGCTGGAGGCGGCGGCCGAGCTGGCCGACCGCTACATCTCGGACCGCTTCCTGCCCGACAAGGCCATCGACCTGATCGACGAGGCCGCCTCGCGCGCCCGCATCAAGTCGATGACGGCCCCGCCCGTGTACAAGGAGCTCGAGGAGGAGATCGAGACCACGCGGCGCGACAAGGAGGCCGCGATCGAGGCGCAGGAGTTCGAGAAGGCCGCGAACCTGCGTGACACCGAGCGCCAGCTGACCAACAAGAAGCGCGACCTCGAGGAGCAGTGGCGCTCCGGCGAGTCCGGCGAGCGCCCGGAGATCGGCGAGGAGGAGATCGCCGACATCGTGTCCATGTGGACCGGCATCCCCGTCTTCAAGCTCACCGAGGCCGAGACGCAGAAGCTCGTCCGCATGGAGGAGGAGCTGCACAAGCGGGTCATCGGCCAGCAGGCCGCCATCGAGGCGGTCTCGAAGGCCATCCGCCGTTCGCGCGCCGGCCTCAAGGACCCCAAGCGTCCCACCGGCTCGTTCATCTTCCTGGGCCCGTCGGGCGTGGGCAAGACCGAGCTGGGCCGCACGCTGGCCGAGTTCCTCTTCGGTGACGAGGAGGCCATGATCCGGATCGACATGTCCGAGTACATGGAGAAGCACTCCGTGTCCCGGCTGGTGGGCTCGCCTCCCGGCTACATCGGCTACGACGAGGGCGGTCAGCTCACCGAGGCCGTACGGCGCAAGCCCTACAGCGTGCTGCTGCTGGACGAGATCGAGAAGGCCCACCCGGACGTGTTCAACATCCTGCTCCAGATCCTGGAGGACGGATGGCTCACGGACAGCCAGGGCCGCAAGGTCGACTTCCGCAACGCCATCATCATCATGACCTCGAACATCGGCGCCGCCGAGATCGCCAAGAACACCGGCATCGGGTTCACGATCAGCGACGACGAGGGCGGCGTCACCTACGACGACATGAAGACGCGGATCATGGGCGATCTGAAGAAGGTCTTCCGGCCCGAGTTCCTGAACCGCATCGACGAGGTCATCGTCTTCCACAAGCTCACCAAGCCGGAGATCCGCGAGATCGTGGACCTGCTGCTCAAGCGCGTGCGTGCGTCGCTGGCCGAGCGGGAGCTGTCGCTGAACCTGTCCGACGAGGCGGCTGACCTGCTGGTCGAGAAGGGCTGGGACCCGTCGATGGGCGCCCGCCCGCTGCGTCGCGCGATCCAGCGCTACATCGAGGATCCGCTGGCCGACGAGGTGCTGGCCCAGAACCTGCCCGAGGGCTCGACGGTGGAGGTCGACCGCGACCACTCCGACGACCCCGAAAAGGAGGTCGACATCAAGATCACCAAGCCTGCGCGCAAGCGCGAGGCGGTGGGTGTTGGCGCCGAGGGCGGCTCGGGCGAAGACGCGCCCGGTGAGATCGAGGGATCCACCGGTGGCGAGGACGCGCCCTCGGACGGGCCCGCCCTGCCGGACGACCCGGCCGTGCTCCCGGACGTGCCGGACGCCCCGCCGGAGCCCCCCGCGGGCGACGAGAACTAGCTCCGCCGCGACCAACAGGCCGCCGCCGTTTCACCGGCCGGTCCGGCGGGGTATAGGCAGCCCGTGGCCAGGCAGGGGTCCCTATGGCGTCGCGCTGCGCTCGTAACCGGGTTGATCACGTGCTGCCCTGCGCCGGCGCTCGCGGCCGAGCCGGTGTTCGAGAAGTACAAGGTGCCCAGCGTCGGCGGCGCCGAGATCAATGTTGAGGTCATGCGGCCCGCCGGCGACCGGGTGCCGGTGATCCTGACCTACTCGCCCTACAACACCCTGAACGAGGGCAGCGGCCAGAACCTGGCCGACGACGCCATCGGCCAGCGCTACCTGGAGCGCGGCTACGGCCGCGCCGTGGCCGACGTGCTGGGCACGCGCGGCTCGTCGGGCTGCTGGGATTACGGCGGCAGGAACGAGCAGCAGTCGGGCGTGGATGTTGTGAACGCCTTGGCCGCGAAGCGCTGGAGCAATGGCCGCGTGGGCATGATCGGCGGTTCCTACGACGGGACCACCGCCACCATGACCGCGGTGCGCGGCCGAGCTGTGCCGGCGCTCAAGGCGATCGTGCCGATCGTGGGGATCAGCCGTTGGTACGGCTACGCCTACGGCGACGGGGTGCGCTACCTGGGCAACTCGGAGGTGCCCAGCGACGAGGGCTTCGACACGCCGCTGGCGTTCGACTTCGGCTTCGCCCGCACGCCGCCCAGCGACCCCACCGACCCCAAGCTGCTGGACAAGCTCCAAGACCGGGCCAACCCGTGCCAGTCCGCCGAGCACACGATCAAGGGTTACGACCGCACACCCGACTACGACGATTTCTGGACCGAGCGCGACTACCGCCGCCACGCCAACCGGATCCGCGCGGCCGTGCTGGTGGCCAGCGGCTGGCAGGACTACAACGTGAAGCAGGAGGAGGGCGTCGACCTCTACCGCGCGCTGCCGCGTAAGGGCCTGCTCAAGCGCCTGTACATGTTCCAGGGCTCCCACGGCAGCCCCGACGCCGACAACTGGCAGCCGCTGCTCGATCGCTTCTTCGCCCGCACGCTGCTGGGCCGGCGCAACGGCATCGAGCGTGAGCCGGCCGTGCTGTCCGAGGGCAGGTCGGCCACCAAGGCCAGCACCGGTTTCGCCAGCGCCCGCTCGTGGCCCCCAGCCGGAACGCGCAGCCAGACCCTGTACCTGAACGGCGACGGCTCGCTGGGCCAACGCGCCCAGCGCGCCACTGAGCACGGCTACACCGATCTCGGCCTGACCACCGAGGAGCGGCCCGGTGGCGCCGGGCCGGACCGCCTGCTCTACCAGTCTGCCCCGCTTACCGCCGCCCGCCGGCTGGCCGGGTCGGCCATCCTGGACGTGCAGCTGGCGCTGGATCGTGACCACACCCACCTGACCCCGGTGCTGGCAGACGTGGCGCCCGACGGCACGGTCAAGACGATCTCACGAGGCTTCCTGAACCTGCTCTATCGCGATGGCCTGGCGCGGGCCAAGCCGTTGCGGCCCGGCGTTCCCAGCCGTGCCCGCGTGCGCTTCAAGCCCCAGGACCAGCTGATCGAGAAGGGCCACCGGCTGGCTGTGCTTGTGCAGAGCTCGAACACCGTCTGGGCCGTGCCCGACGACCCGGGTGCCACCGTCACGCTGGCCGAGGGGCCGGCTTCGCGGCTGATCGTGCCGTTCGCGCCGCGCTGATCTCGTACGCTCGCTGAATGCCCGAGATCCAGATCAAGGTGCGCGAGAACGGTCCCTACAAGGTCACGGGGCCGATCACGCTGATCGACGCCGAGGGCAACCGCTTCGAGCTGCCCGACGACGGCCGCCCGCTGGCGCTGTGCCGCTGCGGGGGTTCCACCACCAAGCCGTTCTGCGACGGGACCCACTCGAAGATCGGCTTCGACGCAGCCGAGCGGGCGGTTAGTCGGCGGGGCTGAGCCGGGCGGCCAAAGGCAGCAGGTCGCGCATGCTGTCCACCAGCACCACGCGCCCGTTCTCGGGCACGGGGAAGCCCTTCCACCCCGTGCCGCCCAGGAGCACACCGACGTCCGGCTGAACCGTGATCAGCTGCGTGATCGCGTTCCCGATGTCAGCCGCCGGCGCCCACGAGCCGGTGCAGGCGATGGCCACCAGTGCGGGCCGCTCGCGCTCGGCGAACGCAAGCAGTGCCCGAGCCGGCAGGTCGGCGCCCGCGTACTTGACGGTGTAGCCCGCGCCGTCGAGCACGCAGGCGGCCATCTGCAACCCCAGCACGTGGCGCTCGCCCTGGGCGGCTGCCATCAGCACCGACGGCCCCGAGCGCGCCGGTGCGGTGATCAGCAGCGGCGCCAGCCGGGTCAGCATGCGGCTCACCACCGAGGCCGCCAGGTGCTCCTCACTGACGCCGATCGTCCCGCGCTCCCACAGCCGGCCGACCTCGTGCATGGCCGGCGTGAGCACGTCGTCCAGTACGTCGATGGGGTCCACGCCATGGTCCATCGTGTCCTCGAGCGTGTCGGCGGCGTTCGCCGCGTCCCCGCGCAGAAGCGCATCCAGCAGGGACTCGGCGGATCCGGGCATCGCTGCCACCGTCATCGCCGGGTCAGCCTCTATCGCCCCTGACGGGCTGTCAAGGGCGTGGCGCGAGCACGAACAGCTCGAGGGCCAGAGCCTGCTCGACGTTCGTGTGGGTCTCGAAGGCGTGAACCATGCGCCCGGTCGTGCGCTCGACCGCGGCCCGCAGCGCGGCCTCCAGCTCCAGCTCGGACTCGTGATGCAGCCGGAGCACGGAGCCGCCGTCGCCGGCCGCGATCACGAGCTCCTCGGCGGGCAACAGCTCGAAGCGCAGCACCGCGGCCACGTATCCATCCTCGACGATGATGCGGACGCTCGGTAGGGCGTACTCGTAGGAGTCCCAGTGGATCGAGGCGATCTCCTGCGAGATCGACTCGGCCTGCTCGGAGCGGGTCGGACCTCTGGGGTCCATGGCGCACTTTCAACGTGTCGGGTTCCCCTGACGGGGAACCCGACGGAAGGCCACACATCAGCGACCCAAACGCCCGCTCCTCAAGCAGCGGTTGCTGGGCTGAAGGAAGCGGCGGTGAGGTGCGTTCTCGCCGTGGAACAGAAGCCGATGGGGCGCAAGGTGCGCGCCTACATGAGCCATGTCCACACCAAGCCCGATGTGGCCGCGGAGCTGTTCATGCTCGAACCCCTGGACGAGCCGCTGCTGGAAGCGCACCACTACCAGCCGGGCGACGCTGACGGTTAGCCGTTGAGTTCCTGGTGCCAACGCGCCATACTCGCCACGAGGGTTAACAGCGGCGATCCTGATCCCAGGACGGGTGTCGGTGCCGAAGCTGAAGGCCACACCCGACGGTAGGGCGCGATTCCAACTGGCTGCGCCCCGCCAGACGAGGTCCACATGAGGTGTTCGCCGAGCGACATTGAGTCCCCTGACAGGGGCGTGGGCTAGGGGCGACGGGTTTCTTCGGAGGGCACGATGCCCTACCGAGAGTGCATCCGCTGCGGGATGAGGCTGTACAGCGCGGCCAGGTGGTCAACGTTCGACCGCTGCCCGAGTTGCGACGCCGCGCTGCGCCCACCGCCACGCCGGGGAGCTCACAATGGGCTGTCTCCCGTACTCCAACGGCGATTCGTGGCCGACCCGGGCGCGCCCGAGGCCGCCCGGCGAGCGCTCGAGGCGCTCGGCGGCAGGATCGGCGACGCCGTGCTCGCCACCGGCCGGCTGCTGGTCTCGGAGCTGGTGACCAACAGCGTCAGGCACGTTCCTGAGCACGATTCTGCGATCGAGCTGCGGGCGTGGGGCGCCGGCGGCCGGCTGCGCGTAGAGGTGGTCGACCAGGGCCCGGGGATCGCGGCCGTGTCCTCGGGCCCGGGCCAGGACAGCGAGTTGCACTGGGGGCTCTACCTGGTGGACAGCCTGGCCGATCGCTGGGGCACCGAGCGCGACCCCGAGACGATGGTCTGGTTCGAGCTCGATGGCAAGCCCGCCGCGCGGGCGCCGCTGAAGCCGGCGGGGCACGCACTGGCCGGCTCGGTGGCGGCGACGTGACCGACACCGCGATCCATGGTCTGATCAGGCGACGGGCGCTCGAGGGCGCCTCGCTCGAGGCGATCGATCAGGAGCTGATCGAAAGCGATCGGGCGCTCGACGAGGAGCACCGGTCGGCCCTGTGGCTCTATGCCCACCACCACACGCAGGCTGCGCGCAGCTCGCGGCGCACCCCCGGCCTGCGACCGGTCGAGTAGGCGACGCGGAGGGGGGCCGGGAGCTGGACGCATGAGGTTCCCGGTCACCCTCCGCGCCGTGCTCCAAACGGCAGCTACCCCCGGAGCAGCTCGGGGCCGCCGCGCACGCCGCGAGCAACCCCAACCTCGTAGAACTCGCGCGTGGGACGTCCCGTGACCTTGTCCGCGAACTTCGCCACCTGCGTCTGGTAGAAGCCGTTCCGCTCGTTCTCGCGGAGGTTCTCGACGGTGTCGCAGAGATCGATGGCGAGCGCCCGCCCGTCCTCCCGCACCAGCAGAAGCGCCCCCATGAAGCCGGTCTCCTGCTCGGCTGCCGGGACGACCGACTCGTCGAAGAGCCGAACCGACTCCTCGACAGCGCTTGGATCAACCTGAACGTGTGTCACTCGAGCAACCACCCGGATCTTCCTCTCATCGCCGCCGCGTGATCCGACCGTACTGCGCCCGGAGGGCCGAGGCAACGGAGTCAGCTGCCCGCCGCTTTGCGGCGGATGGCGAACAGCGGTGAGCCGCACTCGGGGCAGTGGCCCTGCCAGCCGGCCCGGCCGTTCGGCAGGGTCACCTCACGCGCGTCGGCGATCGTGACCTTCTGACCACAGACACACCAGCCCTGAGGGCCGGGCTCCTGTACGTCGTCGGCGGGCGGCTCAACCATGTGCCACCAGCATATTTCGTGATCCTGGGAGCCGGGTTGCAGCCAGACGACGGCGGGCGTAGTGTCGGAGAACGGGCACGTTCGACCCAAAAGGAGAGTCATCACGTGCCGCTGGAGGATGGCTTCCTTGCGCTCGATCGCGAGAAGTTTCCTGAGTCATTCGCGGCCGACGCTGATAGGGAAGAGGCAGCGTTCATGGCCGACGCGCAAGTCCCGTGGGGTGTTGAAGCGCTGGGCGGCAAGATCAGCGAGCCGGCGTGGCGCAACAAGCCGAGCTGGTATCTCGTCGCGACCGAAGACAGGATGATCCCCCCGCCGGCCCAGCACCAGATGTCGCAGCGGGCGGGCTCGACCGTAGTCGAGGCCGCAGCCAGCCATTCGGTCTACGTGTCGCAGCCGGCGGCCGTGGCTGAACTCATCGAGGAGGCGGCGCAGGCGGGCTGAGGAGCTTTCGAGGGGTGGTGGCCGATCGCCGGTCGCCACGCAGATGACTAGTCGTGCGCTCGGCCTCAACGTGCCGACCTGTCAGGCGTGCGCGCCGAACAGGCCCAGGTGGCGATCACCGCGTCCGCCTCGTCGGCGGTGCCGCGGGCGATGTCCAGCTCGCCCTCCTCGACCCGAACGCGGCCGGCAGGGCACCGTCTGGCGGCAGTCACCGTTCGCGGATACCCCCAGCGACCCCGTTCGGCCTGCTGGCCTGCGATGCCGACCTGCATGAGGCGCAGGGTGGCCATCGGTCTCTACACCGTCGCGAGCATCGCCGGCACCCTGGCCGTGCTCTAGGCCTTCGACCGATGGGGCATCCTGGAGGCCGTGGCGGCCTTCGTCGTCGTCGTGCTGCTGATACGGCTCACGTTGGGTCTGGTCGCGCGCGCGTACATGCCGGACAGCGAGTCCTAGCGATCCGAGCCCGGCCAGCACTGCCGACGGGACGTACCTCGGTGGGTCTTGCGGACCATAATCCGTAGGTCCTTGGTTCGAGTCCAGGCCGGCCCATCGCTCGACGCGCCCGGGCGCGACCTCGCCCGAACTGATTAGACTGCCCGCCTTGGGTACGGCCATTGGGGACGGAGGTTCACGGATGAGGATTCGCACGGTCACGATCGCGGCAGCCGCCACACTGGCGAGCGCCGCGGCTTTCGCGCCGATCGGCGCGGCGCAGAACGAGCCACCGACGTGCCTTGGTGAGGAGGCCACGGTCAGCGGCTCCGGCAGCATCCGCGGGACCAACGGCCCGGACGTCATCGTCGGCAGCTCCCGCAAGGACAACATCTCGGGGCGCGGGGGCGACGACCTGATCTGCGCCGGGCTCGGCAACGACAACGTCCACGGCGGCGATGGCAACGACTTCGTCCAGGGCGACGAGGGCACCTTCGGCGGGCCGAGCGTGCCGGGTGGCGATGACCACATCCACGGCGACGACGGCGACGACGAGCTCTTCGGCGAGAGCGGCAGGGACGATCTGCACGGCGGGCACGGCAACGACTTCGCCGCCGGCCAGGGCGGACGCGACAAGTTGCACGGGGACGTGGGCGACGACGGCCTCGCCGGCGGCCCGCTCGAGGACGACCTCCACGGTGGCCCGGGCGACGACTTCCTCCAGGGCAACCTCCAGAACGACTCCCTCAACGGAGGGTCGGGCGACGATTTCCTGGACGGCGACAACGAGCCGGGCCAGGGTCCGCCGCCCGGGACGCCTCCGCCGAGCGGAGGGCCCGGCGACGCGGACGTCTGCAACGGCGCCGGCGGCACCGACGCGGCCGTGCGCTGCGAGAAGACCAAGAGCGTGCCATAGGCCCAGCCGGCACCACGAACTACTCCCACCCAACCTTGACACGATCGTGTTAAGGTTCGCTCATGCGGATCGACGAGGTTCTCGCGGCGAGCGATGGGCCCACGTTCTCATTTGAGTTCTTTCCTCCCAAGACGCTGGCGGGGGAGGAGTTGCTGAGCGGAGCTCTCCGCGCTCTTGAGCCGCTGGAGCCCTCCTTTGTGTCTGTGACCTACGGGGCGGGGGGTTCGAACCGCGACACCGTGATCGACGTGGTCACGCGCATCAAGCGTGACCACGGCTTTGAGGCGATGGCGCACCTCACGTGTGTGAACGCCACCACCGACCAGCTCCGAGCCACCCTCGATGAGATGGCCGCTGCAGGGGTCGAGAACGTCCTCGCGCTGCGTGGGGATCCCCCGCAGGGCCAAGAGCGCTGGACCAAGACCGAGGGTGGCCTGGAGTACTCGCGGGAGTTGATCGAGCTGCTGATGGCCGACTACCCGTTCGCCGTCGGAGCGGCGGCGTTTCCCGAGACGCATATTCATGCGGTGTCAGCGGAGGACGACCTTCTCTATCTAAGGGAAAAGGTCGATGCGGGCGCACGCTTTCTGATCACCCAGATGTTCTTCGACAACCGCTTCTACTTCGACTTCGTCGAGCGGGCCAGGGCGATCGGGATCGACGTGCCAATCATCCCCGGCGTCATGCCCATTCTGAGCTCCGATGGCATCCAACGGATGGCGCAGCTGTCGTCTGCCTTTCTGCCGCCGCAGCTGCTGCTCGAACTCGAATCTCGGCGCGGCAACGACGAGGCCGTGGCGGAGCTCGGCGTCGCGCACGCCACGCTGCAGTGCGCCGAACTCCTCGAACGCGGCGCCCCCGGGATCCACTTCATCACGCTCAACCGCTCCCCCGCAACTCGGGCGATTCTCTCGGCGCTGCGCGTCACCAGGCCCTGGGATCGAGCTCCGGCGGCCCTCTCAGCCGTGCGGCGGCCCCGGGTTTAGTTGCTGCACGAGAGTCCGCGCCTCTACGCCCTACGCCGTCGCGCCCGCCAACGGGAAGCTCACGCCTGTCAGCTCCTCCGACAGTTCCCACAGGCGGCCGGCCACCACCACGTCGCTGGCGCGGCCGCTGCGGCCCACCAGCTTGGGGTGGCCGCGCTGCTCCTGGAAGCCGTCGGGTCCGACGTAGCTGCCGCCCGGGATGTCCTGGGTGGCCGCGTACATGGTGGGTAGGGCGCCCATCGCTTCGCTCTGAGCCAGCAGCTTGTTACCGACCGCCATCAGCGTGTTCTGCACCACGTTGCCGGTATGGCTCTGGAGGTTGGTCGACGCGTAGCCGGGGTGGGCGGCGAACGCGTGGACGTTGGAGCCCGCTTCCGCGAGCCGCCGCTCCAGCTCCGTCGTGAACAGCAGGTTCGAGAGCTTGGACTGGCCGTACGCGGGCCAGCGCTGGTAGCTGCGCTTCTCCCAGTTCAGGTCGTCCAGGTCCATCTTGCCGATCCGGTGCGCGCCCGAGGCAACGGTCACCACTCGGTCCTTGATGTTGGGCAGCAGCAGGTTGGTCAGCGCGAAGTGGCCCAGGTGGTTGGTGCCGATCTGCATCTCGAAGCCGTCCTTGGTGCGCTGCTCGGGAATGGCCATGACCCCGGCGTTGTTGATCAGCACGTCGATGGCGCCGTCCCATTCGTCGGCGAATGCGTGGATGGACGCCAGGTCGGCCAGGTCCAGCGACCGCACCTCGGTGTTGCCGGTGATGCCCGTAGAGGCGCTCTGGCCCTTCGCGGTGTTGCGCACGGCCAGGACCACGCGCGCGCCGGCGCGGGCGAGTTCACGTGCGGCCACCAGGCCGATGCCGCTGTTGGCTCCGGTCACCACGATCGTGCGGTCGCTCAGGGAGGGAAGGTCGCTGGCTGTCCACTTGTGGCTCATGGCGATGAGCCTACGGATTGCGTTCCGTCCCAGGCCGCCAGCCCGCCGACGAGGTCGGCGACGTCGCCGAACCCCCCGCGGAGCAGCACGCTGGCCCCGATCGCCGAGCGGTAACCGCCGACACAGTGAACGACGATCGGGCGGTCGCGCGGGAGCTCGCAGACACGCGGAAGGAGCCCAGCCAGGGGGATGTTGACGCTGCCTTCGATGTGGTTCTCGCCCCACTCGCGTTCCGTGCGGACGTCCAGCACGAGCGGCCGCTCGGGCGATCCGAGTCGCTCGGCCAGAACGGGCGCTGTGATGCGCTCGGTCTGAGCGACCAGCTCGGGGTGCTCATCGAGGGCCCGCATGCCGCCCTCCAGATAGCCGCCGACGATGTCGAAGCCGATCCGTCCGAGCCGCATCGCTGCCTCCTGCTCGCGCCCCGGCTCCGCGACGATGGCCACCGGCGCACCGGCATCGAGGATCGTTCCGCACCAGGTCGCGTAGCTCCCGCCGAGGCCAACGTTGAGGCTGCCAGCCAGGTGGGCGGTCTCGAAGTCGACCGGATCGCGCGTGTCGAGGATTGCTCCTCCCCCTTGCCGCAATTCCAGCACCTGCGCGAGCGACAGCGGCTGCAGCTCCGCCTCCAGGGCCTCCTCGAGCGTCGGCCGCTCCTTGGCGTTCAGAACCGCGTCGTAGGTGAAGTAGGGCGGCGTCTCAGGCTGATCGGCGGTCACGATGCGGACGAACTTCTCCCTGCTCATCGGCTGGAGGGCGTAGTTGTCGCGGCGCTGCGCGCCGATCGTGGACACGGTGTCGGTGCTGAGGTTCTTGCCGCACAGCGAGCCCGCTCCGTGCGCGGGATAGACGAGCGTCTCGTCCGGGAGCTGCAGAAGCTTGTCCCGCAGTGAGTCGTACAGGCGGCTGCCGAGTTCCTCCGCGCTCCACCCCAGCGAGGCGCGCAGGTCGGGGCGGCCTACGTCGCCGATGAACAACGTGTCTCCCGTCAGCACCGCGTGGGGAGCCGCCCCGTCGCCGTCGGCGTCGCAGACCAGGACCGAGATCGACTCGGGTGAATGTCCCGGCGTGGCCAGCGCTTCGAGGTGCACCCGGGGCCCGAGCTCGAGGGCGCTGCCATCGTCAAGCGTCACGAACTCGTACTCCGCCCGCGCGCCCGGACCGAGGTAGATGGTCGCGCCCTCGCGATCACGCAGCTCCAGGTGGCCGGCGACGAAGTCGGCATGGAAGTGCGTGAGCAGTACGTGTCGGATGCGAACGCCGAAACGGAGGGCGTCGCGCAGGTACTGGTCGACGTCGCGCTGCGGATCGACCACGGCCGCTTCGCCGCTCTCCTCGTCCGCGACCAGGTACGAGGCGTGCGCGAGGCAGCCGAGGTAGTACTGCTCGAGGATCACACCGATTCAGGCCGACGCGGGCGCGATCGACCGACCCCGCTCCGCGACCTCGTGTGTGATCCGCTCGCAGACGGCGGGAAGCTCGCGCTTCATCTGGCGGAAAGCCTGACCGGTCATGACCACGACCGTGATCGGTGACGTGGCGACCACGCTGGCGTTGCGTCTGGTCCGCTCCACCAAGGCCATCTCCCCGAAGAAGTCCCCGGGGCCGAGGTCGGCCAGGTGCTCACCGTGATGGGTCACCTTTGCGCTGCCCTCCTCGAGGATGAAGAACTCGTACGGGAACTCGCCCTCGCGTACGAGGTGCCTGCCCTCCTCGAAGGAGAGCTCGTCGGCGTGTCGCGCGATCGTCCGGCACTCCTGCTTGGAGAGCCCGGCGAAGAGCGGGATAGCGAGCACTCTCTGCTCGTCCATTGCTTCCCCTCTGTCGAAACCGCCCCGATCGTCTCACGCGGCCGGGCCGGGAGCAACTAACCCGCGCGCACCTCGAACGTGGTCAGCGTGACCGCGCCGAACGAGGTGAGCACCGCCACGTCCACGGCATCGCGACCACGGCCGACCACCACCCGGCCCACGCGGCGGCGGTTGTTGCGGGCGTCGAAGGTGTGCCAGGCGCCGTCCAGCCAGACCTCGAACCAGGCGGCGAAGTCCATCGGCTCGACCGGCGGGGGCACGTCGATCTCGGGGATGTAGCCGCAGACGTAGCGCGCGGGGATGTTCAGCGCGCGGCAGAAGCTGATGGCCAGGTGGGCGAAGTCGCGGCAGACCCCTTGGCCGGCGCGGTGGGCGTCCAGCGCGGTGGTCCAGGGGTTCGACGCGCCCGCGACCCATTCCAGGTGGTTGTGCACGAAGTCCACGATCGCCTGCACACGCTCCCAACCGGGCTCCAGTCCGCCGAAGCGCTCCCACGCCTCGTGGCCCAACTCGTCGGGCAGGCAGAACCGGCTCGGCATCAGGAACCCGATGTACTCGTCGGGCATCGCCTCGATCGGCGTCTCCGGCGTCCCGGGGGCGATCCGGTCGGCGGGTGAGGCCAGCGAGACGTCGGCCTCATAGACCACCTGCGAAGCGCCGGCGGGGATGGTCAGCCGCTCGCAGCGGTTGCCCACGAGGTCGACGTACGTGTGGTGCTCGCCGCCGGCGGTGTCCCAGCGCTCGGCGCGCAGCGCGGCGCGGTCGTCGGACGGCGCCACCTGCATCACCGCCGATACGGGTTGGGGCGTCTCCAGGCCGAAGGTGCAGCCCACGGTCAGGTTCAGCGGGCTGTCGTGCTCGACCGTGACGGGAACGAGACTACTTGGCCGTCCTGGCCTGCTTGGACCGGCGTGGCCCGAATCCCGGCTGTCTGGCGCCGAGCTCGAGCAGGGCCTGTTTGTCGGCCAGCCGGCAGTACGCCCGCGCAGGTGCGGAGAGCTCCGCGAGTTCGGGCGCCGCATCCGTGGCCACCACGCGCGGCTGACCGACCAGCTCGGTGGTGCGGCCCAGGCGCACGACCCGGCCCGGGCCGGGTCGCAGATTGCGTAGCCAGTCGGACTCCTCGCCGTACAGCAGGGCGATGATCAGGGTGCGCCCGCTCCGGAATGCCAATACAGGCGTCCGGTAGTCGCGGCCCGAACGGCGACCGCGGTGCAGGACGACCGCCCACGGGGGCAAGAGCCACGCGTAAAGGCGCTGTACGGGGTTGACGACCGCCTTGTTGAAACGAGTCACGCCACGCGGGATCTGCATCCTGCCGCGGACGCTATCGGTCCGTGCTAGTGCCCGGGCGCTCCGATCGCCACCCGCAGGAATCGCCCGACCCGCTCGGGCTCCACCGCCTCCTCCAGAGCAAGCTCCGGCGGCCGGTGCTCGGCCATCCAAGCCGAGGCGATCCGTACCTCGTCGACGTCGTCGGCCGGCACCGAGGTCCGATCAGCCCGCGTGGCGGCATCCAGCACGGTCCGGCTGCGGCGCGCCACCTCGTCGGTGTGCTCGGGCAGCGGGCCCCAGTCGGCCACCCGGCCGTTGACCATCCACAGCGCGTCGTAGCGGTCCTGCACCGGATGACGGGCCAGCACCAGTCGGGGGTCGGCGTGCACGGCGCGAAGCACGCCGTCGAGCCGCCCGAGCAGCTCCCCCAGGCGCTCCCGCCGGCGCAGCAGGGCAGCGGCGCGCTCGTACCGGCGCTCGGCGGACGCCGCCTCCATGCGCGCGTCGATCTCGCGCAGCAGCGGTTCGGCGGCCCCGTGCTGGTGCTCGAACAGCGCCAGCACCTTGTCCACCTGCCCGCGGTAGGCGTTGGGGTCCAGATCGCCGAGGCAGGGCGAGCAGCAGCGGCCCATCTGCCCGTAGATCGACGGGTGCTCGCGGCGGCGCATCCGGCGGCCGCAGTGGCGCAGGCGGTAGAGCGACGTCAGGTGGTCGGCCAGCTCGCCCGCCAGCTTCTTGCCGCGCACCGGCCCGATGCTCACGGCGTGCCCCGATGCGGGCTCGGCCGAGACCTCGAGCACCGGGTACTCCACGTCCAGCCGGCAGAGCACGTAGGCCCACTTGTCGGTGCGCTTGAGCGCCTTGTTGCCCGGAGGGCGCCACTGTTTGATCAGCCGGTTCTCCAGCACCAGCGCGCCCAGCTCGGAGTTGGTACGTCGGTAGTCGGCCACCTCGGCCCGCTCGGTCCAGCCGGCGGGAGCACAGAAGTGCGCCCGCGCGCGCGTGCGAAGCGAGACCGACTTGCCCACGTACAGGGGCCGCCCGCGCTCGTCGCGGAACACGTACACGCCCGGGTCCTTGGGCAGGTGCCTCAGGTCCGGCCGGTCCTCAGGCGGCCGCCGTGTGCGCGGCGCCCCGGCCGGCTGCCGGCCGGCGCGGCGGCGCGCGGGACGCAGTACCGCCAGCGCGTCGGCCACCGTGGGCGCGGCGGCGCACAGGCGCGGGAACAGAGCGCACAGGATCCGGGCGCAGGTGGTGGCGTCGGGCAGCGCGCGGTGCACCACGTCCACCTCGATGCCCAGCGCGTCGGCCAGCAGCGCGAGCTTGCGCTGGCGCACCAGCGGCGCGCACTTGCGCGCCAGGGCCACCGTGCACAGCACGGGCGGGTCCGGCCAGTCGATGCCCGCCCGCTCGAACGCCTGGGCCAGCACGCGGCTGTCGAACGATGCGTTGTGGGCCACCAGCACGCGGCCCTCGATCAGCTCGGCGAAGTCACGCAGCACGTCGCCGGGCGGGGGCGCCGTGTCCACCATCTGCTGCGTGATGCCGGTCAGCCGCTCGATGCCGCGCGAGAGCGGCCGCTCGACGGCCACCAGTGACTCGAAGCTGTCGTGCAGTTCGCCGCCGCCCACCAGCACCGCGCCGACCTCGGTCAGCTCGCACAGGTCGCCGCCGCGGCCGTTGGTCTCGGTGTCCACGGCTAGGAACTCGGCGCTCGCGCAGGGCTGGTCCAGCAGGTCCACGGCAGGGATGGAAGCGCGGCGCGCGGACGGGGTGGGCGGCCACTTGCGTCCTGGGGGGCGAAGGCGTCCACCCGCGGACCTAGATTCAGCACATGGCCAAGTCCGCCACCGTCCACGTCTGCTCCGCCTGCGCGCACGAGTCCGCCAAGTGGCACGGTCGCTGCCCGGCGTGTGGCGAGTGGAGCACGCTTGTCGAGGAGGCTCGCCGCCCGCCCGCGCCGCCCGCGGGCCGGCGTGGCCTGGGCGGGGGCACGGGCGGCGGCGGCGTCGCCGTCAAGCCGATCGCGTTGCGCCAGGTCCAGGCCCCGCAGGTGCCCCGGTTCTCGACGGGCATCGGTGAGCTGGACCGGGTGCTGGGCGGCGGCCTGGTGCCGGGCTCGCTGGTGTTGCTGGGTGGCTCGCCCGGCATCGGCAAGTCCACGATCACCACGGCCACGCTGGGCAACCTGGCCGCGGCCGGGCGCCGCGTGCTCTACGTGTCCGGCGAGGAGTCGGCCGCGCAGGTGCGCCTGCGGGCCGAGCGGCTGGGATCCGGCGCGCTGGAGGTGCCGATCATCGCCGAGACCGACCTGGACTCCGTCGTGGCCACGATCGAGGCCGAGCAACCGGACGTGTGCGTGGTCGACTCGGTCCAGGTGATGCACGCCGCGCAGCTGACCGGCGCGCCCGGCTCGGTCGGCCAGGTGCGCGAGGTGGCGGGCCGGTTGATGCGCTGCGCCAAGGTAGGTGGCACCGCCGTGATCCTGGTCGGCCACGTGACCAAGGAGGGCGCGCTTGCCGGTCCGCGGGTGCTCGAGCACCTTGTGGACTGCGTGCTGTCGTTCGAAGGGGAACGCGAGCGCACCTACCGCACGCTGCGGGCGCTGAAGAACCGCTTCGGCTCGACCAACGAGGCGGGCGTGTTCGAGATGCGCGACGAGGGCCTGGTGGAGGTCGAGGACGCCTCGGCACGGTTCGTGGCCGAGGCCACGCGTGCGCCCGGCTCGGTGGTGCTGGCGTCGATGGAGGGCTCGCGCCCGCTGCTGGTAGAGGTCCAGGCGCTGGTGGCGCCCACCGAGCTGGTGCCGCCGCGGCGCATGGCCAACGGCGTGGATCGCAACCGGCTGGCGCTGGTGCTAGCCGTGCTCACCCGCCACGCCGGGATCGCGCTCGGCAGCGCCGACGTGTTCGTATCGGTGGCCGGCGGCGTGCGCGTCGACGAGCCGGGCGCCGACCTGGCCGTGGCGCTGGCCGTGGCCTCGGCCGCGAGCGGCGCCGTGCTGGGCGACGGCCGGGCCCCGCTGGCCGCGTTCGGGGAGCTGGGCCTGACCGGAGAGCTGCGCCACGCCGCCCACCCGGACCGCCGTCTGGCCGAGGCCAGGAAGTTCGGGCTGGCCTCGGTGCTCCACCCCGGCGACGCCCTGCCCGACCTGCGCACCGCTCTGCGGCGCGGTTTGGGCCCCGCGGAGGCCGCGCAGCCTCGGGCGGCCTAGCACACTTTCCCCGCAGTAGAGCCAAATCCGCACCGCGGTTCCCAGCCGAGTGCCGTACAATGCATCGGATGGCCTACGGAGGTGACGACGGAGCGGAGCTCGAATCTAGGCAAGAGCCCCGCCTCGTAAGGGCCCTCGAGATGATCGCGCCGGGCACCGCGATCCGTGAAGGCGTGGACGCCATCGTCCAGGGACGAACCGGCGCCCTGATCTGCATCGGCGACAACGAGGAGCTGTCGTTCCTCTACTCCGGCGGCCTGAAGCTGGAGGTCGACTACACCCCCGCGCTGCTCTTCCAGCTGGCGAAGATGGACGGCGCCATCATCCTGTCGTCCAACGGCACCAAGATCGGCTGGGCCAACGTCCAGCTGATGCCCGATCCCACCATCCTTTCCCTGGAGACCGGCACCCGCCACCGCACGGCCGAGCGCGTGTCCAAGCAGACCGACGCGCTGCTGATCTGCGTGTCGCAGTCGCGCAGCGTGGTGTCGCTCTACCTCGACGGCGCCAAGTACATCCTCGAGGAGATCCCGGTCGTGCTGGCCAAGGCCAACCAGGCCCTGGCCACCTTGGACAAGTACCGCACCCGCCTGGACCAGGTCACCACCCGCCTGACCGCGCTGGAGTTCGAGGGCGGCGTGACCCTGCACGACGTGCTCACGGTGCTGCAGCGGGGCGAGCTGGTCACCCGCATGGCGGTCGAGATCGAGCGCTTCATCGTCGAGCTCGGTGCCGAGGGGCGCCTGATCGAGATGCAGCTCGAGGAGACACTCGTGGGCGTGGCCGCCGACAAGGCCGCCCTGGTGCACGACTACCTGGTCGAGCCCAACGAGGACTCCTTCGCCAAGGTGCTCGACTCCTTGGTGCGCCTGGCCCACCAGGACCTCCTGGACTTCGGCCGCCTGGCCGAGCTGCTGGGCTACGACCGCAAGCTGAACACACTTGACCACCCCGTGTCACCACGGGGCCACCGGGTCCTCGGCCGCATCCCGCGGCTGCCCAAGCTCGTCGTACAGAGCATCGTGGGCGAGTTCGGTGGGCTGGACGAGATCTTGGCCGCATCCGACGGAGAGCTGGAGTCCGTCGAGGGGGTGGGCGACATGCGCGCCAAGGACATACGCGAGGGCCTGCGCAGGCTGCAGGAGATCAACCTCGTGGATAGGTATCTGCAAACCTGAATAGGGCAGCCTGGGGCACGAAGCTCCCCGGCCTTTTGACTAGGAGGACGTCATTACCGAGACGGCAATTGAGCAAGAGATCGAGGACCTCGAGATCACGCGGGAGATCCCGCACATCGAGTATGAGATTGGTGACCACGTGGTCTACCCCCATCACGGGGCTGGCAAGGTCCTCAAGAAGGAGCAGAAGGAGGTCCTGGGTGAGAAGCGGGAGTACCTCACGATCAAGATCCTCCACAACGACATGACCGTGATGGTCCCGTGCGAGAACGCCGGCCGCGCAGGACTGCGCCGCGTGATCGGCGAGGAAGCCGTCAACAAGGTGCTTGGGGTCCTCCGCGACGAGGTCTCCGAGATGCCCAAGAATTGGAACCGCCGGTTCAAGCACAACCGGGAGAAGATCAAGACCGGCGACGTGTACGAGCTGGCCGAGGTGGTCCGCAACCTGGCCATCCGCGAGAACGAGAAGGGCCTGTCCACGGGCGAGAAGCAGATGTACACCCGCTCGAAGAAGATCCTGGCGTCCGAGCTGATGTACGCGCTCGAGATGGAGGAGGACGACGCCGAGGACCACCTCGACTCGATCATCGACGACGCGCACGCCGGCCGGGTAGCCGCGGCGACCGCCTGAGTCCGGCCGCCTGATCGAACCGACATGTCCGTCGTGGGAATCGTTCCCGCGGGCGGAAGCGGCGAACGCCTTGGCGCCCAGCGGCCCAAGGCGTTCGCCGTCTTGGCCGGCCGCGCGATGGTCGAGTGGAGCGTGGAGGTGCTCGCTCGCGTCTGCGATCGCGTCTTGGTGGCCGCCCCGGACGGCTACCTGGGCGAGCCCGATCGCGTAGCCGGCGGCCGCTCGCGCTCGGAGTCGGTGCGCAACGCCGTGCAGGCCGCGCCCGAGGCCTCGCTGTTCGTGGTCCACGATGCCGCCCGGCCGCTGGTAACCGAAGAGCTCGTGCGCCGGTGCATCGAGGCGCTCGGCGAGGGCGTCGACGGTGCCATCGCCGCCGCTCGTGTGACCGACACGATCAAACACGCCGACGGCGCCGGCCGGGTGGTGTCCACGCTGGAGCGGGCATCGCTGTGGGCCATACAGACGCCCCAGGTCTTCCGTGCCGACGCGCTGCGCCGGGCGCTGGACGCCGACGCGGCCACGCTGGCCGGCGCCACCGACGACGCCTCGCTGGTCGAAGCCGCCGGTGGCCGGGTTGATGTGGTGGAGGCTCGAATCGAGAACTTCAAGGTGACCACAGCGCTGGACCTGCGGATGGCCGAGGCGGTGCTCAGCGAGCGATGCTGACCGACTACCACGTGCACCTGCGCCCGGACGACTACGACGCGACGGCCGAGCGCTACTTCACGCCCGAGAACGCGGAGCGCTACCGCGCCGCCGCGATCGAGCGCGGCATCGGCGAGCTGGGGATCGCCGAGCACATCCACCGGTTCACGGCGGCGCTCGACGTGTGGCAGCACGAGTGGTGGAAGCGCAACGCCAAGGACGACATCGACGAGTACGTGGAGTTTCTGCGCCGCCAGCAGCTGCGGGTGGGCATCGAGGCCGACCTCGTGCGCGGCCGCGAGGAGCAGACCGCGGCCCTGCTGGACGCGCGCGACTGGGACTACGTGGTCGGCTCGGTCCACTTCCTCCAGGACCAGGCCGTGGACATGCGCGACAGCGAGTGGGACATCTGGGATTCGGCAGACCCCGACGAGGTGTGGACGCGCTACTTCCAGACGCTGGGCCTCGCCGCCTCCAGCGGCCTGTTCGACATCCTGGCCCACCCGGACCTGGTCAAGGTCTGGGGCAAGGGGGCTCCCCGGCCAGAAGGCGACCCGCGCCGCTTCTACGAGCTTGCCCTGCCCGCGATCGAGGCTGCCGACATCGCCATCGAGGTGTCCACCGCCGGTTTGCGCAAGCCGGTAGGGGAGATCTACCCCGACGTCGAATTCCTCCGTATGTGCCTGGAACTGGGCAAGCCGGTCGCGCTGTCCAGCGACGCCCACGTGCCCGAGGACCTGGGCCATGGCTACGACCAGGCCGTTGCCTTCCTGCGAGAGCAGGGCGTGACCGAGCTGGCCACGTTCTCCGGGCGCCGGCGCACGATGGAGCCGCTGGCGTGAGCGCCCGCACGGGCATCGCCTATGACTCGCACCGCCTGGACGCGTCGCGGCCGCTCGTCCTCGGCGGCGTCCAGGTGCCGGAGGCCACGCGCGGACTGACGGGCCATTCCGACGCCGACGTGCTCACCCATGCGGTCATAGACGCCCTGCTGGGCGCCGCGGGCCTGGCCGACATCGGCCACCACTTCCCTGACACCGACCCGAAGTTCAAGAACGCCGACTCGATCGAGCTGCTGGACCAGGTGCGTTCGCTACTCGCCGGCGAGGGGCTGAATCCGGTCTACGTCGATGCCACGGTCATCGCCGAGGGGCCCAAGCTCGGTCCCCACCGCGACGCGATGCGCGAGCGCCTGGCCGGGGCCCTGGGCGTGCCCACCGGCTCGGTGAACGTCAAGTTCACCACCAACGAGGGCATGGGCTTCGTGGGCCGCGGCGAGGGCATGGCCGCAATGGCCGTAGCCACCGTCGAGACCCCCTGAGCGGTTACCCTCGGCGCGTGCCCGAGCAGACCGAACGCCCCGCCGCCCAGTCCACCGATGTCGCTTTCGCCGGTGCGGCGCGCCAGGCCGAGCTGATCGCTTCCGGGGAGCTCAGCTCCCGTGAGTTGGTGGAGCTGTACCTGGGCCGCATCGAGCGGATCGACCCGCAGATCAACGCGTACCGGACCGTCATGGCCGAGCGGGCGCTGACCGAGGCCGACCAGGCCGACCGGCGCCGAGCCGGCGGCGACGAGCGGCCGCTGCTGGGGGTGCCCGTGGCCATCAAGGACACCACCGACGTGGCGGGCGAGCTGTCCACTCAGGGCACCGCCGCCCATGGCCCCCCGGCGACCGAGGACGCCGAGCTGGTGCGGCGGCTGCGGGCGGCCGGCGCGGTGATCATCGGCAAGACGAACCTGCCCGAGCTGGCCATCACCGGCAGCACCGAGTCGCCCAACTGGGGTGTGACCCGCAACCCGTGGGACCTGGACCGCACGTGCGGGGGCTCCAGCGGCGGCAGCGCGGCCGCCGTGGCAGCGGGCCTTGCCGGACTGGCCCACGCCACCGACGGCGCCGGCTCGATCCGCATTCCCGCCGCCTGCTGCGGCCTGTTCGGGCTCAAGCCCCAGCGCGACCGCGTGTCGCTGGCCCCCGACAGCCAGCACTGGTACGGCATGAGCGTGGCCGGCGCGGTCACGCGGACCGTGCTGGACAACGCGATCTACCTGGACGCGGTCAGCAGCGACACCGGGGTGCGCCCGTTCGCCGACTCCGCCCGCCGTGTCCCCGGCGCCCTGCGGGTCGCCCTGTCCACCAAGTTCGCGCTGCCGAACCCCGGCCTGAAGGTGGATCCCGAGGTCCGCGGCGGGCTGGACTCCACGGCCGCGCTCATGCGCTCGCTGGGGCACACCGTCGAAGAGCGCGACGTCGACTACGGGCTCATCGGCACGGTCTTCGTGCCCCGCTTCCTGAAGGGGATCGAGGCCGAGGCCGCCACCCTGGCCCGCCCGGAGCGCCTGCAGCGGCGCACCCGCGGGTTCGTGGCCATGGGCAGGGCGATTCCCCAGGCGGCCGTGGACCGGGCCCTGCGCGACGAGGCCGCCCACGCCGCGCGGATCAACCGCGTGTTCGACCACTGCGACGTGCTGATGACGCCGGTTTCCACGCGCCCGCCGGTAGGTGCGCAGGAGTGGGAAGGCAAGAGCGCCTTCCGAACGGTGAACGAGATGGGCCGCGTGTACCCCTACACGGGCGTCTGGAACGCCACCGGCCAGCCGGCGGCATCGGTGCCCGCCGGCTTCACCTCCGACGGCCTGCCCCTGGCCGTGCAGCTGGTGGGCCGCCCGGGCGACGAGCACACGCTGCTGTCGCTGGCGGCCCAGATCGAGGCCGAGCGGCCGTGGGCGGACGCGCGCCCACCGGTCTGACCCAGTGCGCCAGATCCGCATCCACGACACGCTCTCAGGCGAGCTACGGCCGCTGGAGCCGCGCGTGCCCGGCAAGGTCGGCATCTACGCATGCGGCCCCACGGTCTACGCGCGCGTGCACGTAGGCAACGCCCGCCCGTTCGTGATCTTCGCACTGCTCAAGCGCTTCCTCGAGCACGAGGGCCTGGACGTGACGTTGGTCGAGAACGTCACCGACGTGAACGACAAGATCTACGACGCTGCGAACCAGGCCGGCACGTCCAGCCAGGAGCTGGCCGCCGAGATGACCGCCCACTACGTGGACGACACGTCGCGCCTGGGCCTGGGCCGGCCCGACCACGAGCCCAGGGCGGCCGCCACGGTTGACGCCATCGTGGCGCTGATCGCCGACCTGATCGACGGTGGGCACGCGTACGAGGCGGGCGGCGACGTCTACTTCCGCGTCCAGAGCTTCCCCGACTACGGCAAGCTGTCCAATCGCCCGCCGTTGGAGATGCGCCAGGGGGAGGGCGACGACGCCGCCCAGCTGAAGGAGAGCCCCCGCGACTTCGCCTTGTGGAAGGCGCACAAGGAGGGCGAGGACACCAAGTGGCCCGCGCCGTGGGGCGAAGGCCGGCCGGGCTGGCACATCGAGTGCTCCGCGATGGCGGAGCAGCTGCTGGGCACCGACTTCGAGATCCACGGCGGCGGCTCGGACCTGGTGTTCCCCCACCACGAGAACGAGATCGCCCAGACCGAGGCCGCCCGCGGCGAGCCGCTGGCCCGGATCTGGATGCACAACGGGATGCTCCAGCTCGGCGACGGCGGCGAGAAGATGGCCAAGTCGGTGGGCAACATCCACCTGCTGAACGCCGCGCTCGACGAGTTCGGCCGCGACGCCCTGATCGCGTACTTCACCAGCGGGCACTACCGCCAGCCGATCGGCTACTCGGCCGAGGCGCTGACCGAGGCCCAGCGCTCGGTCGACCGCCTGCGCGAGCTCGGCCGGCGCCTGGACCCGGCGGCGGGCGCGCCCGAGGGCCTCGACGCCTACGCCGAGCGCTTTTTCGACCACCTGGCCGACGACTTCAACACCCCCGCCGCTCGCGCGGTCCTGTTCGACTGGGTGGGGGAGGCCAACCGCCGCCTGGACGCCGGCCAGAAGCTCGGCGTGGGCGCGCTGGCCGACATGCTGGCCGTGCTGGGGCTGGAGAACCTGCTCGCCGACGACAGCGGCGGCGGACCCGATGCCGACGCCCAGCGACTGCTGGATGAGCGCGAGCAGGCGCGGGCCGAGCGCGACTTCGCCCGCGCCGATGAGTTGCGCGACCAGCTGGCGGCCGGCGGCTGGGTGGTGCGCGACACCCCCGAGGGCGCGCGGCTCGTGCGCGCTTGATCCTCTACGGGCGCAACCCGGTGCGCGAGGCGCTGCGCGGCAGCCGGCGCGCGGTCCAGCGCGTGTGGGCCACGGAGGCCGCGCAGCGGTCCGAGGGCTGGCTGGCCGAGGCAGCCGAGCTACACACCGCCGACGCGGCCTGGATCGAGGAGCGTGCCGGCAGCCCCGATCACCAGGGCATCTGCGCCGAGGCCGACGGCTACCCCTACGCGGACCACACCCGGCTGCTCGCGGACGAGCAGGCGCTGGTCGTCGCGCTCGACGAGGTGCAGGACCCGCACAACCTGGGCGCCGTGTGCCGCGTCGCCGAGTCGGCTGGAGCGGCGGGGGTCGTGATCCCCGAGCGCCGCGCCGCCGAGGTGACACCCGCGGCCGCAAAGGCGTCCGCGGGCGCCGTCGAGCACCTTCCGGTGGCGCGGGTGCGCAACCTGGCCGACTGGCTCGACACCGCGAAGCAGGAGGGGGCATGGATCTACGGAGCGGCGGCCGGCCCGGAGGCGGTCTCCTACGCCGAGCCCGACTACGCGGGCCGCGTCGTGCTGGTGCTCGGGTCAGAGGGAAAGGGCCTCCGGCCCCGAGTCGTCTCGGCGTGTGACCAGCTCGTGCAACTGCCCCAGGTCGGGCAGGTTGGATCGCTCAACGTGAGCACCGCGGCGGCCGCCCTCGTGTACGGAATCTTGCAATTCCGCAAACTGGGGCTTGACAGGGGTCCATAACTCTCAGATACTCCCGCCCATAAGGCTGGACTGGAGGTTGAGATCCACGGATCGAGACCCAACCAGATCGGCGTGATCGCGGCGCCAGGGGAGGTAACGCGTCACATGGCTTGAGGGCCCCGAGGGAGGGGTCTGAAAGGGGCATCGTGGCTGCACTCACCTCGGTTGCAACCGCCGGAGCACTGGCGGCACCGCGCAAGGCATACTCTCAACCTGAGCTTGAGGATACGTACCTCATCGCTCTCGCCAAACAGGGCCGGTCGGACGCATACAACACGATCCTGAAGCGCTACCACGGGTTCGTGCGGCTGAAGGCCAGCTCGTACTTCCTGATCGGCGGGGACTCCGACGATCTGATCCAGGAGGGCCTGGTCGGGCTGTACAAGGCCATCCGCGACTACCGCAGCGACCGCGAGTCCAGCTTTCGCAACTTCGCGGAGCTGTGCATCACCCGCCAGATCATCACGGCGGTGAAGACCTCGACCCGCAACAAGCACACCCCGCTGAACGAGTACGTGTCGTTCTCGCAGACGCCGGCGTCATCGGGTGGGGACGGCGATCCCACCCTCGACGAGCTGCTGCCCGGCCCGACGGTGCACGATCCCGTGAACCAGGTGATCTCCAGTGAGGAGCTGAAGAGCCTGGTGGCATGCCTGTCCAGCGTGCTGTCCGAGCTCGAGAGCTCGGTCCTCTCCCTGTACCTGGACGGGTACTCCTATGAGGTCATCGGCGAGCGCCTGGACTGCGACACCAAGACCGTGGACAACGCCCTCCAGCGCGTGAAGCGCAAGGTGGGAACCCACCTGGACTCGCGCGCGGTGCTGGCCTGAGCCACCAGCAAGTAATTGGCGAAGATCCCCCAAACGGGTGATACTCGGGCACGAGGCCCACGTGCGCTCCGGCAGACCCATCTGGCCCTTCATCACCATCGGCGCGCTCGTCGCGGTGATCGCCGTGGTGGCCGTGGTGCTGCTCACCGGTGGGGACGACGCCGACAAGGCAGCGAGCGATGCGCAGACGGTCAGCTTCGAGAAGCCAACCGACCCCGGCGAGGACCCGTTCACCAAGCCGGCGGACGTGCGCGGCGGCGACAGGGTGGACGTGGGTTCGGGGCCGTTCGGTGGCAGCGGGTCCGACCTGGTGTGCGACCGCGAGCTGTTGATCCGGTCCTTGCGCGCGCGGCCGGACCGGCTCGAGGAGTGGGCACGGGTGCTGGACGTGGAGCCGGACTTCCGCTCGGTCGCTCGCTACATCCGCACGCTGCGCTCGGTCACGCTCACGCGCGACACGCGGGTGACCAACCACACGTTCGTGGACGGACGAGCGGTGCCGCTGCAGTCGATCCTCCAGGCCGGCACCGCGGTGCTGGTGGATGAGAAGGGCGTCCCGGTGGTGCGCTGCCGCTGTGGCAATCCGCTGCTGGAGCCCATCTACGTGAAGACCGCGAAGTGCGTCGGCTGCCCGCCCCACTACACACCGCCGCCCCCGTGCGAGTACTTCGACTTCGGGCGCGAGTACAGCGACTACGACGGGGACGAATACCTGCGCGTGTACCGCAGGCGCGACTTCGCCGACTCCTGTTATCTGCCGTATCCCGACCCGCCCAGCATCAAGACAGGACGAAGAGCCCGGCGACAGCCGGCGGCAACCCGCCCGACGGCGTCGTTCTCGCCGTCGTCCGGCACGGCCGCTGACACCTACACGCTCAGCGCGTCGGGCTTCCGCCCGAACGTGACGCTGTCGGTCCGGCTCACCCGGCCCGACGGTGCGAGCGAGAGCTACAGCATCCCGACGGACGGCTCGGGCAGCGGCTCCTACACCTTCCCGCGCGTGGCCGACGCGGTGACCGGCACCTACACGGCTGTCGTGACCGACAGCGGCTCCGGCGACCGCGCCACCGCCACGGCCACCGTGGCGGCGGCCCAGCAGGCGGAGCCGGACCAGGACCAGGACGGTGGTGGCGGCCTGCAGTGCGACCCGCCGCGGTCCCAGCTCGAGTCCGAGCAGTGCGCCGAGCAGAACGGCCCCCAGACCCCCGATCCGAACTACGACTGCCCGGATCAGCCGCCGGCCCACCCCGGCGAGGACTACCTGCGCAACTGCCCGAACCGGCCGTAGCGGTCATTCGATGGCGTTATCGAACTCGTTCCGGGTAAACCTCCTTGGCCTGCCGGTCCTCGGTGGGCAACGAGAGGAGAGTGCATGAACATCATCGGGATTCTCATCGCCGTGCTCGTGGCTGCCGTCGTCTACGCGCTGTGCGTGGCCCTCGGACTGCCGTCGATCGTCGGCATCATCGCCGCCATCCTGGTCCTGCTGGCCGGGGTTCCGAGCGGAGGCTTTGGATTGGGTGGACGGTTCGGCGGGGGTACCAGGGCCGCACCGCCTCGCTGAGCTGACGTACCGGCGCGGCGCGCGTGCGGGCGCGCGCCAGAGCCGGAGGCCGGCGCAAACACACTCATCCGGTCGATGTCGGACTGCGGACGGAGGCAGTGGTCACTTCACGGCTGCTGGCCGCTGGCATCAACGTCTTGCAGCCCTGCGGCTTCAACCACCGCTATGACTTGGTCCTGGATCTCGACGGCAGGTTCATACGAGCGCAAGTAGAGACCGGTCGGCTCCGGGATGGCAAGGTCAAGTTCAAGACCCGCAGCGTCATGTCCAATACGCGGGGATCGGTTCTCAGGGACCACGACGACGAGATAGACCTGTTCCTCGTGTATTGCGCCGCTACGAACGGAATCTATGCTGTCCCTGTCGACCAAGCACCGCGAGGGGAGATGTCCCTTCGCGTGGCCGAAACCGTCAACAAGCAGGCGGTGGGGGTCAGGTGGGCAAGTGAGTACGCAGTGCCCGCGTAGCTCAACTGGCAGAGCACTTCACTTGTAATGAAGAGGTTCTCGGTTCGAATCCGAGCGCGGGCTTTCTAAGAGGCTTCGCTGGCCCCGACGGCCAGCTCGATGTCGCCGTGGCCGTTGGACGACACCGGGATCTCCGGTGGCTCGTCCTCGCCGGCGGGGTTCAGGCGCCGCTCCAGCTCGCCCAGCACCAGGCCGAACACCAGGTGGCGCCAGGCGGCCTGGGCGAACGCCCGGCCGTTGCCGGTCAGCGGCGGCAGCTCCTTGCGCGCGGGGTGGAACTCGTCCACAAGGCGGCTCAGCGGCCACAGGGCCACGTGCTCGATCAGCGCCATTGTCACGGCGCGGCCCACCAGCGGACCGGGCAGGAACGGCCGGATCGCGCTGTAGGTGGCGCCGAACGCGGCACCGTTGGCCACGTGCATCGCCAGGCCGGCCGCGGGCCAGGCCTCGCCACGCGTGACGGCCTTGCCCAGCAGCTCGACATCGTCGTAGCCGCTGGCGAAGGCGCGCTTGTCGGCCGGCTGCTGGGCGGCCCATGCAGCGGCCGCGACCCCACCCGCCACGGCCCCGTTCAGGGTGCGCTTGAAATCCACCATCGCCGCAGCGTAACGGGCCGCCCGCATCCGGGTAGACCACCACATGGCCCAGGCTGGGAACGAGGAGCTGTCGCAGCACCACAGGCGCATCCGAGAGCGCGGCGTGAACCCGTGGGTGTACTGGCCCGTCAGGCTGGTCCTCAAGCCGTTCCTGCTGCTGTTCTTTCGCATGCGCCGGACCGGCCGCGAGCACGTGCCCACCGAAGGGCCCGTGATCCTGGCGGCCAACCACCGCAGCTTCCTGGACCCGTTCGTGATCGGCGCCTGCGTCAAGCAGCCGATCTACTTCGTGGCCAAGCGCGAGCTGTTCGACCGCCGGATCGCGGGCTGGATCCTGAACTGCCTTGGCGCGTTCCCGGTCAAGCGCGGCGAGGCGGACGAGGAGTCGATGGCCACGGCACTGGCGCTGCTCGAACGCGGCGAGACGGTGATGATCTTCCCCGAGGGCACCCGCCAACGGTCCGGTCCGCTGCGCCAGCCCAAGCGCGGTGTCGGGAGGCTGGCGCTGCAGAGCGGCGCCCCTATCGTGCCGATCGCCGTCAAGGGCACCGAGCGCGCCCGCCGCGGCTACGTCTTCCGCCCGGTGCGGGTGAACCTGCGTTTCGGCCCGCCGCTGACCTATCCGCGCCTGGAGGACCCGTCCAGGCACCTGGCCAACGAGGTCACGGCCCGCATCTGGCCCTGCGTCGAGCTGCAGTGGGCCTGGCTCGGCGGGGCGATACCCGAGCCGGTGCCGTACGAGGAGCCGACGGAGCACGCGGTGGCGTGAATGCCGGGGGCGTAGGCTGCGCGATGAGTGCGCGACGATGCCGACAAGCGGCGCCTGGACAGCGAGTTCACCGATCTTTATCGCGCCCACCTGCGCGACGTGTACAGCTACTCGTATTACCGAGTGGGCAATCACCACGACGCGGAGGACCTCACCGAGCAAACGTTTCTGCAGGCCTACCGCCACTTCGAGCGCGCCCAGCGCGAATCGAACGGGCGGCCGCTGCGGCCGTGGCTCATCCGGATCGCCCACAACCTGGCCGCCAACTATTACCGCGACCGCTCACGCCGGCCCCAGACCCAACTGGAGGATGCGGCCGTGGTCTCGGCCCCGCACGACACCGAGGACCTGGTGGAGGGGCGCCAAGAGCTCAAGGACGTCTTGGCCGGGGTCCAGGCGCTGCCCGACGACCGCCGGGAGGCGCTGATCATGCGCTTCGCCCTGGGGATGGACAATCGCGAGATCGCCCGCGCCCTGGACCGCTCCGAGGGTGCGACCAAGGTTCTGTTACACCGGGCGATCAAGCAACTCGAGCAGGGGCTCAAGGAGGAACCCGCCAATGGCTGAGATGAGCGAGGTAGAGGCGCTGCTGCGTTCCGCGCTGGTCCCGGTGGAGCCGTCCGAGGCCCTCAGCGACCGGCTGGAGACCACGCTGTCGGAGATCACCGACCTGGCGGTGGACGAGCTGGCCGACTGGGAGCTGTCGTCCATGCGCGATCCGCGCAACTGGGGCCCGACCGTCGCGGCCGTGGTGGCCGGAAGCGCCGCCGCCACCGGCCTGGTGGTGCTCAGCGCGCGGCGTCAGCGCCGGCGCAAGGATGCGGGTGACCCGCTGGCGGCGCTCGAGCACGGTCTGCGAGAGGTCTCGTCGGACCTGCGTTCTCGACTCGGGCGCTGATCCGATACCCGATGGGGTGCGTTGTAGCCCCAGACGGTGACTCCACCTGAGGACATGGCCAACCTCGCCGACGAGGAGATCATGCACCTGGTCCAGGAGGGCGACCCCAGGGCGTTCGAGCTCTTCTACGACCGCCACGCCGGGCCCGCATTCTCGCTGGCCTACCGGATGGTCGGCAACCGCTCGGTGGCCGAGGACGTCTCGCAGGAGGCCTTCCTGTCGATTTGGCGCAGCAAGCTGCGCTACCAGGCCGACCGCGGCAGCGTGCGCACCTGGGTGCTGGGCATCGTGCACCACCGCGCCATCGACGCCCTTCGCCGCAACACCGTGCACGACAAGCGCCGTGCCAGCGCCGAAGGCATCGAGGAGCGCTTCGAGGCGCGCGAGCAGACAGACGTCGAAGTGGCCCGCCGTGACGAGGCCCGGACCGTGCGCGCTGCGATCGAGCAGCTGCCCAGCGAGCAGAGCAGGGTCATCGAGCTGGCCTACTTCGGTGGCTTCTCGCACAGCCAGATCGCCGACCAGCTGGAGATGCCGATCGGCACCGTGAAGGGCCGCATGCGCCTGGGACTGGACAAGCTGCGCAAGACCCTGATCGGAGATCCGGAGCCGGCATGAGCGTTGAGCGCCACGAGATGCATCAGCAGGACGTTGGCGCCTACCTCCTGGGTGCGCTGTCCGACGAGGAGCACACCCGCTTCGTGAGCCACCTGCGCGAGTGTCACGTGTGCCGCGACGACGTGGACCGGCTGCAGCCCGCGGTGGACGCGCTGCCGCGGTCGGTGACCCCGCTGGCGGCCCCCGCCGGCCTCAAGGCCGCGGTCATGGGCCAGGTACGAGCGGACGTGCGCGAGCGCGTGCCGGCCTCGCTGGGCCGGCGCCTGCGCGAGCGGCTGCCGCGGCTGCCGGCCGTGCCCGCCCGGATCGCCACGGTCACGTCTGTGGTGCTGCTGGTGGTGGGCATCGCCGGCGGGTTCGGGCTGAGCCAGGTGGTCACCGGCGGCAGTGACGAGCGCACGGTCATGGCCCAGTTCGACACCGACCGCGTGGCCGACGGCAGCGGCAACCTGGTCATCGGTGGCGATGACGAGGCCGGTGGCACGCTGCGTGTGCACGGCATGCCCAGGCTGCAGAGCAACGAGACCTACCAGGTGTGGCTGGAGCGCGACGGCGAGGTCATCCCCAAGGCCATGTTCAGCGTCAGCGAGAACGGCGACGGGCTGAGTGCCGTGGACGAACTGGACGGTGCCTCACGCGTGATGATCACACGTGAGCCGGCCGGCGGGGCGCGTTCGCCCAGCGGCCCGCCGGTTGTGACCGTCAAGCTCTAGCCGGGTACCCGCGCCAACTACCCTGCGTCGCGGAATGCCGACGTGTTATCGCCATCCTGGCCGGGAGACCGGTGTGTCCTGCTCGAACTGCGGGAACCCGATCTGCCCCGACTGCATGACCACCACCTCGGTGGGCATGCGCTGCCCCGACTGCGCGAACCAGAAGACCAAGGTCCGCACCGTGCGGTCCATGACCGACGAGCCCACCCTGACCTATGTGCTGATCGCGGCGAACGTGATCGTGGCCCTGGGCAACCTGTCCGGTGGCGACACGCTGATCAACGACGGTGGCCTGTCGCGGTTCCACATCGAGCAGGGCGAGTACTGGCGACTGGTCACGTCTGGCTTCCTGCACGCGGGCCTGCTGCACCTGGGCTTCAACATGTTCGGCCTGTACATCCTCGGCGGCCTGATCGAGCCCGTGATCGGCAAGCTGCAGTTCGGCATCCTGTATTTCGTGTCGCTGCTGGCCGGCGCGTTCGGTGCTCTTCTGCTGCAGCCCGAAGGGCTGACCGTGGGTGCCTCAGGCGCCATCTTCGGCCTGATGGGCGGGGCCGTGATCGTCATGCGCCAGCGCGGGATCAACCCGATGGAGAGCGGGCTCGGCCTCTGGATCGGCCTGAACCTGCTGATCACCTTCACCATCCCGAACATCTCGATCGGCGGCCACGTGGGCGGCCTGGTGGGCGGCGCACTGGCGGCGTACGTGATGTTCGACCTGCGCCAGCGCGTGCGGGTGCCCGAGGTGGCAGGCCTGCTGCTGGCCGGCGCCATCGGCGTGGCGAGCGTGGTGGGCGCGATCGTGGTCTCCGGCTCAGCCGGTGTCTAGCTGTTTGATTCCATGCCGCACCGGCCGCGCAGCGGGGCTGCGTTCATCGTCGTTCGCGTCGGGTCAGGCGAGAAACGGCAGCACTACTGCGAGTACTTATGAACGGTTGTAGGGGCTATAGCCCCTACAAAGCTCCACGAGATTCGATCGCCTCCGGCCGAGTGACAGGACGGTTACGAGCGTCACGCGACGGTTACGAAACCCTGCCCCTACCGAGCCAGCGGTTTCGCCTGACCCACCGCGGACGCCACACGGGAGAGCGCCGACGCGAGCCGATCCGCGGCCAGCACTCCGGCTGCGCCACATCCGTGGCATCGATCATCTAGCGCGCTGCCCGAGGCGCGACCGCCTCGTAGACCCGCTGCAGCGAGTCGGCGATGCGCTCCGGCGCGTGTTCGCCGGCCACGACGCCCGCCCCGGCGCGGCCCATCCGCGCGGCGGCCTCGGGATCGGCGGCCAGCCGGGCCAGGGCGGCGGCCAGGGCCGGCGCGTCCCCCGGCGGCACGAGCAGGCCCGAGACGCCGTCGCGAACGACTTCGGCGACGCCGCCCGCCGCGCTGGCCACGACCGGCAGCCCGGCGGCGCCCGCCTCCAGCGCCACCAGCCCCAGAGGCTCGGGACGCGTGGAGGGCACCACAAGCGCGTCCGCGGCCCCCAGGACGGCTTCCACGTCCTCCCGGAAGCCCAGCCGCACCAGCCGGTCGCGGACGCCCAGCCGGCCTGCCAGGACGTCCAGGCGCGCTTCGGCGCCGCTGCCGGGCAGCTCGTCGCCCGCAACCAGGCCGACGGCTCCGATCTTGGCCAGGTCGGGCTCCGCCAGGGCGGCCGCCAGCACCTCGTGGCCCTTCCAGTGGCTGATGCGGCCGACCAGGGCCACCGTGAAGCGGTCGGCCGGCAGGCCCAGGCTGCGGCGGGCGGCGGCTTTCCCGACCGCGACGGGCCTGCGCGGGAGCCCGTCGCGCAACAGCACCGCGGCCTCGGGCGGGAACTGGTCGCAGACGGCCTGGGAGATGCCCAGCAGCGCGTCGGCGCCGAGCAGGCGCCGGCGCATCAGCGGCCACAGCGCGCGTTCGACCGGCCCGCCACCGGTCCAGATCTCGCGCACGTGCACCACGTGCGCCGCGCCGGCCGCGCGCGCCACGCCGGCGCCGCCCAGCACCACCGAGGTGTTGTCGTGCACCACAGCCACCGCGCGTTCGCGGGCAAGCTCTCCCAGCCCCCGCCGGTCGCTGCGGACCGCCCGCGCCAGCCGGAGCGCGCCGGCCGGGGTGGCCAGCGCCCGCCGCACCACGGCCAGCGGGTGCACCACCACCTCGGCGCCCGCCTGCTCCAGCAGCGGCGCCAGCCGCCCGCGCTCGGGCAGCACGCAGACGGCCCGCCAGCGGCCGGGGTCCAGGCCGCGCACGATGGCCGCGAGCTGCACGTCGGCGCCGTAAAGGCCCGCCGAGGAGTGCAGCAGCAGGACGGTCCGCGGCATGGGCCGGCCTAGATGGTCGATGCCGGCGAGCCGGAGCGGTCCAGGTCCAGGTCCAGCCAGGCGAACCGCTCCGCGGGCGGCTCGGGCACCAGGCCCGGGTGCAGCAGGTGGGCCAGCAGCTCGACACCGTCCACCAGCCGCGGGCCGGGGCGCGAGAAGTAGGCCGAGGCGTCCACGGCCGCGACGCGAGCGCCCAGGGCGGCCAGCCGCTCCGCCTGGTCGAGGGTCTCCTGACTGGCCCGCTCGGTGCCGTAGCCGCAGGGCATCGACACCACCACCGCCGGGGCCGCCGCCTCCAGCTCGGCCCACTCGACAGTGCGCGACTTCTCGCCGGGCAGGCCCAGGACGTCCACGCCGCCGGCCATCTCGATCATCTGTGGCACCCAGTGGCCGCCTGCGAACACCGGGTCCAGCCACTCCAGCGCTGCCACCGGCACCGGCTCGGCCGAGGCCACGGCGTCGTACACGTCCTCCAGCCGCTCGGCCGCCACCTCCACCAGCTGCTCGCCCTCGTCGGGCACGCCCGCGGCTTCTGCCAAGCGCGGCACATCGGCCATCACCTCGCCGATGGTCGTGGGATCCAGGGAGATCACCGCGGGCTTGGAGGGCAGCCGCTCGGCCACCGCGCGCACGTCGTCGTAGGACACGGCGCAGACCTGGCACACCGCCTGGGTCACGATCAGGTCAGGGGCCTGCTGGGCCAGAGTGTCCTCGTCGAGCGTGTACAGCGCCTCGCCCCGGCCCACGTGCTCGCGCACGGCGGCGTCGATCTGGGCCGCCGACAGCCCGTCGGGGATCACGCTGGCGGTCAGGTGGGGCAGCTCCGCGGCCGCCGCTGGGTGGTCGCACTCGTGCGTTACTGCCACGATGCTGTCGCCCAGGCCGAGCTCGAACAGCATCTCGGTCGAGGACGGCACCAGTGAGGCGATTCGCATGGGAGGGAACGATGGCACGTCTGAGCGAAGAGAAGATCGGGGAAGCGCTGGAGTCCGCCGTGGGCTGGTCCCGTGAGGGGGAGGCCATCACCAAGGACTTCGAGCGCGGCGACTTCATGGGATCGGTTGGCCTGGTGAACGACATCGCCCCCGTGGCCGAGGAGATGGGCCACCATCCGGACCTGGCGATTTCGTGGGACACGGTCACGGTCACGATCTCGACCCACTCCGAAGGTGGCCTGACCGCGGCCGACTTCGATCTGGCGGGGCGGATCGACGGCCTGGCCTAGCGCTACAGTGTCCAGGTTCCGCGGATGAGCGACGGCGAACCTCCTCGAAGTAGGGCTCCGGCCCTCATATGACCCAGCTCCTGCTGCTGATCGGCGTGGCGGTGCTGGTGGCCGCGAACGGCTTCTTCGTCGCGGCCGAGTTCGCACTCGTCCGCGCACGCGGGTCGAAGATCGACGAACTGGCCGAGGAGGGCAAGAAGGGCGCCCGGCTGGCCGCGCACCAGATCGACCACATCGACGAGTACCTGTCGGCCTGCCAGCTGGGCATCACGATGGCCTCGCTGGGCATCGGTTTCCTTGGCGAGCCGGCCATCGCCAGCCTGATCGAAATGCTGCTGGGCGAGTCGGTCCCGCACGGGGTCTCGCTGGCGGTGTCGTTCGGGTTCGCCTACTTCGTGACCACCGCGCTGCACATCACGGTCGGCGAGCAGGTGCCGAAGATCTTCGCCATCACCCACGCGGAGTCCACGGTGCTACGCACCGCCCGGCTGCTGGAGGCATTCCGGGTAGCGCTCAAGCCACTGATCTGGCTACTGAACACCGCCTCCAACGCGATGCTGCGGGCGATCGGCACCAACCCCAAGGCCGAGTTCGACGAGGCGTCCTCGTCCGAGGACCTGAAGTTGCTGATCGCCCAGAGCCAGACCGGGGGCAAGCTCGACCCGGGCGAGGCGGGCATGCTGTCAGGCGTCTTCCACCTGCACGAGCAGCAGGCGCGCCAGGTCATGACGCCGATCCCGGCGGTGGTCACCGTGGACGTGTCCGAGAGCGCGGAGGACGCGCTGCGCCGCTGTGTCGACTCCGGCCACACCCGCCTGGTGGTCACCGAGGACGGCAACACCGACCGCATCCGCGGGGTGATCCACAACAACTCCTTGGCCCGGCGGTTGATGAACGAGGGCCCGCGGGCGTCGATCGAGCCCAGCGTCAAGGACGCGCTGATCGTGCCCGAGACCAAACCGCTGGACGACCTGCTGGCCGACCTGCAGCGCGAGCGTGCGTCGATCGCCGTCGTGGTGGACGAGTACGGGCGCACAGCGGGCATCGTCTCGGTGGAGGACATCGTGGAGGAGGTCGTGGGGGAGATCGCCGACGAGACCGACCCGGCGGTGGCCGGTGTGCGGCGGCTGGGGAACGGCGACTGGTGGGTGCGCGGACACGTGCCGATCGACGACCTGGCCGACTACGGCCTTGAGATCCCGCACGACTCGGACGCCTACAACTCGGTCGGCGGCTTCGTGTTCGGCGAGCTCGGACGGCTACCCAAGCGTGGCGACATGGTGCGCGCGAACGGCTACTCGCTGCGCGTGGAGTCGGTGCGCGAGAACCGGATCGAGGCGGTACGGATCCGCGACCACGGCGCCGCGGCGCCGGCGGGTGCGCAGCCGGAGGCCGACGAGCCGCGCGAGGCCACCGAAGGCGCCTAGCGACTCCGCGCTCGGACTTTCCGCCCGACGGCGGCAAGCACGTCCGACGCCAGGCTCAGCCCCGGGCGTGGGTCCTGCAGGGAGAACCGCGCGTGAACCGTTCCTCGGCGCGGCAGCAGCCCGCGCGTCGACGTGATCCTTCCGTGGCGGATCTGGGAGAGGATCGCCCGCGTATCGCCTATCTCCTCGCGGAAGCGCACGCCCGTGCGGTAGCCGTTGGCATGGAAGGGCCGGTCGAGCAGCAGCGAGGCCCAGATCGCCGGGAGGTTCAGCCCAGCCGCCGTCGCGAGCGACAGCGACACGTAGCAGCGCGGGTTGAAATCGATCACGTAGTCGCGCCCGTCGCGCTCGATCAGCTGGATGTTGAACACGCCGCTCCAGCCGAGGTCGCTCACGAAGGCGGCCGCTGCCCGCTCGCGCTGCTCGGTCATGGGGATGGTCTCGGCGTAGACCGCCTGCCCGCAGCGGTCGGGCCAGACGCGGTGCACCACGTGCTGGTTCGCGCCGTGCAGAGCACCCTCGAAGGCGACCCCGTTGACGCTGATCAGGCGACCGTCGACGTAGGGCTGCACCAGCCCCACCTCGTCGGGCAGCACCGCCAGTGCTCGCTCCATCTCGGCCGACGACTCGATCCGCTTGGCCTCGAAGCGCTGCAGCCCGGACGGCGTGAACAGCTCCGAGCGCAGGGGCTTGACTATCGCCGGGAAGGTCAACTCATCGTCTGCCAGGTGCTCGCCGGCGGCGACCACGCGGGTGATCGGGGCGTCGAGGCCTGCGCGCAGGGCCAGCAAGGCCAGCGCGACCTTGTCCGTGGCGCGGCGCAGCACCGCCTCCGGGGCGGTGCCGACCGCGGTGCCCGCCGGGAACAGCCCCTCGCGTGTGGCCAGGGCGAGCAGCGCGGCCTCGGTCCCGGGCAGCACGGCGGCCACGCCCAAGCGCTCCGCCGCGGCGGCCAGCGAAGCGGCGAACTCGTCCGGCGCGGTGCGGGCGTCCGGCACGGGGACCGTCCCGGCGGCGGCGCGAGAGCGGGCGCCCAGCGCTCCGGGCGACGGGACGGCGGCCCAGGTCTCGAAGCCCACCCGGTGCAGGGATCGCAGGGCGGCCAGCCCCGCGGGGTACTCGCTGCCCGTGAGCAGCAGCCTCGGCTTCCCGCCCTGTGCGTGGCCGAGCCCGTCCACGGTCCGGGCGATGCTATTTCATTGCACCGGTGGCGGCATGGGCGGATAGCCACTACCTTGGCCGCGTGTTCGCAGGGAAGCGGCTCACCACACTCATCCTCACCGCCGGACTAGCGCTCATCGCGGCGGCTCCGGCTGGTGCCACGACTCTGCCGAGCGGCTTCGCCGAGGCCGACCTCACCACCGGCTTCCTGAACTCGCCCACCGCCGCGGCCTTCGCGCCCGACGGCCGCAGGTTCCTCACGGAGAAGGGCGGGCGGGTGCGTGTGGTCTCCGCGACCGGTGCCGTGCGCTCGACCCCGCTGCTCGACCTCACCGCCAAGGTCAACTCCTACAGCGACCGCGGCATGCTCGGCATCGCCACCGACAAGGACTTCGCCACCAACGGCTACCTCTACCTGCTTTACGTGGCCGAGGTCAACCCGATGGTGCAGGACGCCTCCGCCCCCACGGTTTCCCGCCTCACCCGAGTCACCGTGAGGCCCGACAACACGCTGGTCAACCCGAGCAATCCCGAGACGGTGATCCTGGGCACGGACGCGAACGGGACCTGTGAGCAGCCCGACAACGCGCGCGACTGCATCCCCGCCGACTACTACTGGCACACGATCGGCACGGTGCGCTCGGACCCGGTCGACGGCACGCTGTGGGTCGGCAACGGCGACGCCCACCCGCACGCCGTGAACGCCACGTCCTACCGCCCCTACGACGAGCAGACGCTGGCCGGCAAGATCATGCACATCGACCGCAACGGGCGCGGCCTCCCGGGCCACCCCTTCTGCCCCACCGAGACCGACCTCACCAAGACCTGCACCAAGATCTACGCCAAGGGCTTTCGCAACCCCTTCCGCTTCACCCTGCGGCCGGGCAAGGGGCCGGTCGTGGGCGACGTGGGTGCGTCGGACCGTGAGGAGATCGACCTGATCAAGCCCGGCCAGAACTACGGCTGGCCGTGCTACGAGGGCACGGTCCGCACCCCCCTCTACCGCACCCAGTCGCGCTGCCTGCAGGAGTACGCGAAGGAGGGAACGGCGGCCGCCCACACGCCGCCCAACTGGGACTACGCGCACGCCGATGGCGCCTCGACCGTGGGCGGGGCCGTCTACAACGGCACGCGCTACCCGGCCGACTACCGCGGGGACATCTTCGTGGGTGACTACGTGCAGGGCTGGGTCAAGCGCCTGGACGTCGACTCGAGCGATCGCGTGACCGCCGTGCACGACTTCGCGAGCAACTGGCCCACCGGCGTCGAGATCCAGTCCGCGCCGGGCGACGGGGACATCGCGTACACCGATCTCGGCTGGGGCGGGTCGGGGGCGATCAGGAGCTTCAGATACAGCGGCGCGACCAACGCACCGCCGGTCGCCAAGGCCGCCGCCACGCCAACGTCGGGGACACCGCCGCTGGCCGTCTCGTTCTACAGCGTCGGTTCGAGCGACCCCGACGGTGACACGCTCTCCTACTCCTGGGACTTCGGCGACGGCACCGCGATGTCCACGGCCGCCAACCCCGCACACACCTATACGACCGCCGGTAACTACGTCGCCCAGCTCACCGTAAGCGACGGCCAGGGCAACACGGACACGGAGACGGTCACCATCTCCGTGGGCAATTCGGGGCCCACCGCCTCGATCACCGCGCCAGTGGACGAGTCGTCCTACCGCGACGGCGGCACCGTGACGGTGCGTGGCTCGGGGACCGATCCCGAGGATGGGGCGCTACCGGAGTCGGCCTACTCGTGGCAGGTCCTGCTCCACCACGGCAGCCACCTCCACGAGCACACGACCGCGACCGGGTCCCAGTTCTCCTTCGTGACCGCCATCGACCACGACGCCGACTCGTACTACGAGATCAAGCTGACCGTGACGGACTCGGGCGGCCTAAAGCACACCAGCAGCGTGGACGTGCGTCCGCAGACCAGCAAGCTCACCCTGGCCAGCTCCCCGGCCGGCGCGCCGCTGGACTACATCGGCTTCCAGTCCGGCGCGGCGCCCTTCACGCGCGACGCGGCGATCGGCTACCGGGCGACCATCGCGGCCGCCGAGACCTTCGTCAAGGACGGCGTGACCTACCGCTTCTCGGCCTGGTCGGACGGCGGCGCGCGCCAGCACGAGGTGACCGTGCCGGCCTCGGACTCCACGCTCACCGCCAACTACGTCCCGGATACCGGCACGGAGACGCTCAAGTTCACGCCTGAGGCCGACACGTGGGTCGATGCCACGCGCCCCACGACGAGTTTCGGCACGTCCTCGCAGTTCGAGGTCGACACGAGCCCGCAGAGCCAGTCCTACCTGCGTTTCCGGGTGGCCGGGATCGCGGGCCGCCAGGTGCGCGCTGTGCGCCTGCGCATGTTCCAGCGCGACGCGTCGAGGACCGGCGGACGGGTCTTCTCGATGAGCTCCAACTCGTGGCTCGAGTCGATGACCTGGAACACCCGCCCCGCCATCGATGGCTCCCAGCTCGCGGAGTTCGGGGCGGTCAGCGCGGGAAACTGGTACGAGGTCCCACTGGCACCCGGCGCGGTCAGCGCCGACGGCCTGGTCTCGCTCGGGCTCGATTCCGCCTCCAGCGACGGCAGCACGTGGGGCAGCCGCACCTACACGAACAAGCCCGAGCTCCAAGTCGACGTGGGCGGCGCGGCCAACCGGCCTCCCGTGGCCCAGGCCGCGGGGACGCCGCTGAGCGGCACGGCGCCGCTGGCCGTCGGCTTCTCCAGCGCCGGTTCGAGCGACCCCGACGGCGACACGCTCTCCTACTCGTGGCAATTCGGCGACGGCACCCCGAACTCCACGGCCGCCAACCCTTCACACACCTACACGACCCCGGGCACCTACACCGCGACGCTTACCGTGAACGACGGCAAGGGCAACTCGGACTCCAAGACCGTGGCCGTCGAGGTCCGCAGCGCCGGGGCGGAGACACTGACCTTCACGCCTGAGGCCGACACGTGGGTCGATGCCACGCGCCCCACGACGAGTTTCGGCACGTCCTCGCAGTTCGAGGTCGACACGAGCCCGCAGAGCCAGTCCTACCTGCGTTTCCGGGTGGCCGGGATCGCGGGCCGCCAGGTGCGCGCTGTGCGCCTGCGCATGTTCCAGCGCGACGCGTCGAGGACCGGCGGACGGGTCTTCTCGATGAGCTCCAACTCGTGGCTCGAGTCGATGACCTGGAACACCCGCGCCGCCATCGATGGCGCCAAGCTCGCGGAGTTCGGGGCGGTCAGCGCGGGGAACTGGTACGAGGTCCTACTCGCACCCGGCGCGGTCAGCGCCGACGGCCTGGTCTCGCTCGGGCTCGATTCCGCCTCCAGCGACGGCGCCACGTGGGGCAGCCGCACCTACGCGAACAAGCCGCAGCTGCTCGTCGGCGTCGAGTAGCTCAGCGCAAAGGGCGGTCAGGCGCCGGGCTGCGTGACAGCAGCGCCAGCAGCAGAACGGGGACCAGCACCGTCAGCCCCAGCGTGACCACGTTCCCGATCGTGTCGGCGGTGTCGTACGGGCCCAGGTTGCTCAGGTGGTAGACGATGTGGGGCACCGCGAACAGCAGCCAGGTGACCAGCGCGGCCGCCACCAGCGGCCGCTGCAGCCAGTACGCGGCCATCAGCATCAGGGCGCCCGTGGCCACGAACAAGGCCCCCACGTCGGCCAGCAGGTGAGGGTTGTAGGAAGGGAGGGCCTCCACCCACCCTCGACCCAGCGGGAAGTCCTCGTAGAAGCTCAGCGGCCAGAACAGCGCGTACAGCCCGTCGGTCAGCTGGACCAGGCCCAGGCCCCCCAGACCCAGGCGGAACAGGGTCGGGTGGGGGAGCGGGCGGTCGATCGGCCTACTTCTTCTCGTACTCGTAGAAACCGACGCCGCTCTTGCGGCCCAGGTGGCCTTGCTCGATCAGGTCGTATACGCGCTGGGGCACTTCGGCACCCACCTGCTCGCCGATGGCGGCGGAAACGTCCAGGCCCACGAAGTCCAGCAGCGCCAGCGGCCCCATCGGGTGGCCGGCGCCGAGCTTCATGCACGAGTCGATGTCGGCCGCCTTCAGGCCGGTCTCCTCGGCCAGCACCACGGCCTGGAACGCGAATGGGAACAGCAGCCGGTTGACCACGAAGCCGGGCACGTCGGGTACCTCGACCACGGTCTTGCCCATGGCCTCGCACAGCTCCAGCGACGCGCTACGGGTGGCCTCGTCGGCCTCGTCGGGGAACGCGAGCTCCACCAAGTCCATCCTGTGCACCGGGTTGAATACGTGCAGGCCGGCGAACTTCTGCGCCCGACCGCTGTCCGCAGCCAGCTTGTTCACGCTCAGCGAGGAGGTGGTGGTGGCCAGCACAGCGTCCTCGGCCAGGTGCCGGTTGACCTCGGTCAGCAGGGCGACCTTGGTTTCGTGGTCCTCGGCGATCGCCTCGACCACGTAGGTGCGGTCGCCGAGCTCGCCGATGTCGGTGACCACGCGGACGTTGTCGTCCAGGCGGCTGCGGGCGCGCTCGGCGGACTCGTCGCTGCGAGCCCGCAGGACCGTGTCCACGTTGGGCCCGGCGGCCTTGGCCAGGCCGATTGCGATGGCGCCGCTGCCCGCGATGCCCAGACGTATGTTGGGATTCGGTTCGCTCATTCTCCGGCGGCGAACCCAATCACAAGCTCGCCGTCCAGCGCGTAGCGCAGCACCGCGGCCACCTGTTCGGGGTGGCGGCAGACGGCCAGCGCGGCCCGGTCGACCTCTTTCAGCGCGTGGTCGTGCTCGGGAGGGTGCAGGGTGATCAGAGGCGTTCCGGACGCGGCGGCGTAGCCGGCGTCGAACGCCGCGTTCCACTGCTTGTACTGCTCGCCGAAGCGCACCACGACGATGTCCGCCTTGTCCATCTGGGTGCGGGTGCGCACGGCGTTCACGCCGGCACCCAGCTGGTCGCGGAAGAACTGTTCGGCCGGCTCGCCCAGGATGGCGGCGCCGCAGTCGTCGCTGGCGGAGTGGTCCGTCACGGGTGCGGTGAACACCACGTCGAGGCCGCGCGCGCTGTCCTCGACGCGGTCGCGCCAATCGGTGTGGATCTCGCCGGAGAGATGCACGGTCCAGGTCATGCCCTCGACACTAACCGGGGTGCAGTCCGAGTCGCGACACTAGCCTGTCGGCGATGACCACGGACGACCTACTGGCCGGTCGCTACCGGACCTTGCGCGTAATCGGTACCGGTGGCATGGCGCGCGTGTTCCTGGCCGAGGACGAGCGGCTGGGCCGCCAGGTGGCGGTCAAGCGCCTACACGCCCACAGCCCGGAGGACAGCGCCCGCCGGTTCCAGCGCGAGGCACGGCTGGGTGCCTCGCTCAACCACCCGAACCTGGTCTCCGTGTTCGACGTCGAGACGGACGGCGAGTCGGTGCTGATCGTGATGGAGTACGTGGAGGGCACCACCCTGGGCGGCGAGCTCAGGACCGGCGCGCTGGACCCGGACCGCGCGGTCTCCGTGCTGGCCGACGTCGCGGCGGCGCTGGATGCGGTTCACGACAAGGGCATCGTGCACAGGGACGTCAAGCCCGCCAACGTGCTCATCCGCACCGATGGCGTGGCCAAGCTGGCCGACCTCGGCATCGCGACGCTGGCCGAGGGCACCAGCATCACGGCCAGCGGCACGGTGCTGGGCACCGCCTCGTACATGGCGCCCGAGCAGGTCAGGGGCGAGACCGCCGGCCCCGGCGCGGACGTGTACGCGCTGGCCGTCGTGGCGTTCGAGGCCTTCAGCGGCCAGCGTGCGCAGACCGGCGACACCCCGGTCCAGGTGGCCCACAGCATCACCGACGGGCCGCGCGACATCCGTGAGAGCTGGCCCGAAGCGCCTGCCGCACTTGCCCAGGCGCTGCTGCGCGGGATGGCGCCGCGGCCCGAGGACCGCCACCTGCGTGCCGGCGACCTGGCGGGCGAGATCCGTGCCGCGCTGGACGGCGTGCCCCAGGAAGAGACGGTGGCGGCAGCTCCCACGGCGCCCACGCGGGCCGTGGCGCCGGCACCGGCGCCGGCGGCCGCCGTGAAAACCCATCGCGGCCGGTCGTTCCCGCTCGCGCCGGTGGCGCTGGCGGCCGCTGCCGTGGTGGTGGCAGCGCTGGCGTTCGCCCTGCTGGGTGGTGGCGGCGGGGACGACGACGCCCCGCGCCCGGACACCGCCGCGTCGAAGCCACAGGCCACCGAGACCACGCCGGCGCCGCCATCCACGACGCCTGCGGCCACCACTCCCGCCACCGCAGCGCCCGAGACGGAGCAGTCACCGGCTTCCGGCACCGCGGCCGCGGCGCGCCTGAACGATCGCGGGTACGCGCTTCTGAAGGGGGGCGACGCCGCCGGTGCGGTCCCGGTCCTGCAGCAGGCGGTGGCGGGCTATCCCGCGGATTCGACGGAGCTGAACCATGCGTACGCGCTGTTCAACCTGGCTCAGGCGCTGCGCATGACGGGTCGGCCCGCCGAGGCGGTGCCGCTGCTGGAGAAGCGCCTCTCGTTCTCGGACAACCAGCGCAAGACGGTCGAGAAGGAGCTGGAGCTGGCCCGCAAGCAGGCCGGCCAGGGGAACGGCAAGCAGGGCGGCAATGAGGACGACAAGAAGGGCGGCAAGCAGGACGGCGACTAGCCGGCTGCGCTCTGGCCGCTCTCGAGCCGCTTGACCAGCTCGTCCAGCTCCAGCTCCTCGAGGCCCTTGCCCACGGCCTCCAGCTCGGTGGCGCAGTAGTCCACGAGCTCGCGCCCCTCGCGCACCAGGTCCAAGGTCTCGCGCAGGCCAGCCTCGCCGGAGTCCAGGCGCTTGATGATGGCCTCGATCCGTGCCGCGGCGGCCTCGTAGCTGGGTGGCTGCTGTTCTTCGGTCACTCGTCCTCGATCCTCGCCCGCACACGATCGTCGCGGAAGCGGACGGACACGCGGCCCGCCGCGCGCGCGGCCTCGGCGCTGGTCACGAGTTCGTGGTCGGCATCGGTGACCAGTGCGTAGCCGCGCTCCAATGTGCGCTCGGGGTCGTGTGCGGCCAGCGCCAGCCGCATCCGCTCGATGTCCTGGCGCCGGCGGGCAGCCTCGGGACCCGCGGCGGCCGATGCCTTGCGCTCCAGCACCAGCAGGCGGGTGCGCAGGTTGCGGCGCCCGTCGCCCGTCCGGCGCCCGCCCACGGCGCGCAGCTCGCGCAGCTGCTGGTGCAGGCGGCGCCGCTCGCGGGCCAGGTGCTCCGCCGGGGCGCGGGTCAGCTCGGCCAGCCGGCGGGCGCGCTGGACCACCGTCCGCCGGCCGGCGTCGCGCAGCCGGGCGCCGTAGCGGGTCAGCTGGGTGCGGGCCTCGTGGCAGTGGACGCGCACGGCCTGCTCGGCCGCGTGCGTGGGGGTGGAGCAGGCCACGGCGGCCACGTCGTCGATCAGCGTGCGGTCGGTGTGGTGGCCAACCGACGCGATCACCGGTACCGGCAGCAGCGCGACGGTGCGACACAGCGTCTCGTCGCAGAAGGCGAACAAGTCGGCCAGCGAGCCACCGCCGCGTGCCACCACGATCGTGTCCACCTCTCCCGTGGCCGCCAGGTCCTGCAGCGCGCGGGTGATCGCCGGGGCGGCGCGGCGGTCCTGCACCGGGGCGAACGCCCACACCACGCGTCCCTGCCAGCCGCGGCGCGACAGGCCGGCCAGCACGTCGTCGCGCGCCTTGCCGGTCTGGCCGGTGACCACGCCGATCGTGCGTGGCAGCGCCGGTCGCGGCAGCCGCTTCTGGGGGTCGAACAGGCCCTCGGCGTCCAGCTGCTTGCGCAGTCGTGCCATCTGCGCCAGCAGGTCGCCCTCGCCAGCCACACGGAGGTCGCGCACCAGGAAGCTGAACGAGGGCGAGGAGGTGCGGCTTCCCTCGTAGTAGTCGGTGCCACCGCCGACCACGATCTGCGCGCCGTCGGCCAGCGCCGCGCGGTCGAGCTTCAGCTTGTCGAAGTCCGTGCGCCACATCGAGCACGGCAGCGCGCCACGCTCGTCGCGCAGCTCGAAGTAGACCTTGGCCTTCGAGCCGCCCAGGTTCCACACCTCGCCGAACACCTGCACGGAGGCGAACTCGCGCAGACGTTGCTTGAGCTTGGCGGCGTAGCTGCCCACGGGGTACGGGCCGGGCAGCGTGCTCCCTTCGATGCCGGTGGGCCGCGGCGCTTCCATCCGGTCAAGATTAGGTGCGATGAAGACGGCATTGGTCATCGGGGCCCTCGCGGCGGCGCCGTGGTCCCCGGACGTGGATGCGGCGCGCGACTACGCCCGCGACCGCGCCGGGTCGGTCTCGTTCACCGTTCGCACGGAGCGGCGCGCCTGGGGCTACCGCGGCGACCGCGTCGACCGCTCGGCCAGCGTGGTCAAGGCGATGCTGATGGTGACCTACCTCAATCGTCCGAGCGTGCGCTCGCGACCCCTTCGCGCCGGCGACTACGCGCTGCTGTCGCCGATGATCCGCCGCTCGAACAACCGCGCCGCGTCCCGTGTCCGCGACATCGTCGGCAACGAGTCGCTGAGCCGGCTCGCCCGCCGGGCCGGGATGCGCCGGTTCGCCACCGCGCCCTCGTGGGGCGCGACGCGCGTCAGCACCGCCGACCAGACGCGGTTCTTCCTGAAGCTGGACCGGTTCGTCGCGCGCCGCCACCGCGACACCGCGCTGGCGCTGCTGGGCTCGGTCGCCCGCTCCCAGCGCTGGGGGATCGCCCGGGCGCGGCCACCGGGGTGGAACCTGTACTTCAAGGGCGGCTGGGGCGACAACAGCGGTGAGGTCGACCACCAGATGGCGCTTCTGACCCGCGACGGCCGGCGGGTGTCCGTGGGCATCATGACCAGCCAGAACCCTTCCAAGGCCTACGGCGACCGGACGCTGGAGGGGGTGGCGCGGAGGCTGCTGCGCGGGCTGGGGCCGGACTCGGTGCCGCGCTAGGGCGGGAACGATGCGAGCAGGATCCGCGAGATCCGCGTCATCTCGCCAAAGGAGCGGCTCAGGTCGCCTGCCGACATCAGCACGCGGAAGATCACCATTGCGTGGATCAGATCGATCGCGTGATCGACATCCGTGTCGGTGGCCAGCTCGCCGCGCTCGATCGCACGCCGCACCAGCTTCCCGAGCAGCTCTCGGATCGGGTTGATAAAGGCATCCATGACGCGGGCGTGAAACTCGGGGTCGCCCATGGCCTCGGAAAGGACCCGCGGCGCCACCCATGGGAGCTTGGTGCCGGCGACCCGGGCGATCTGGGCTTCGCTCAAGGTTGTGAGGTCGCCCTCGAGTGAGCCGGTGTCCGGGGGCGGCTCGGGCGGTGGCCGCATCCGAGCGAGGGCGGCGACGACGAGGTCCTCCTTGGTCTGCCACCGGCGGTAGATCGTGGTCTTGCCGACTCCCGCCTCGGCGGCGGCCGCCTCGATGCTCAGTCCATAGACCCCGTGCTCGGCCAGGAGCGTGATCGTGGCTCTCAGGATTGCCTCGTCGGCCTTCTCGCTGCGCGGCCGCCCGCGCCCCCGGGTGGGCGCGGGCTCTGTCGGCGAGGTGCTCACGAATCGACCGTATCGCCGCGGCCGGGCAGGAAACGCGCGACCAGCACCGCGGCCACCGCCGCCATGCCGGCGCCGACCAGCAGGCCTGACCCCATCGCCTGGCTGAACGCGTCGCTGGTCACGGTCACCAACTGGTCGCCGCCAGCGGGGAGCTTCGCGGCGATGGCGTGTGCCGCGCCGATCGAGTCCTCGGCGGCGCCGCGCGGGGCGGGGGGCAGGCGGTCGAGCTTGCCCTCCAGGTCGCTGGAGTACAGCGAGCTGACCAGCGAGCCGGTCACCGCCACGCCCAGGGCGCCCGCCACCATGCGCGCCACCGTGTTGGTGGCCGAGGCGACGCCCGACTTGTCCGCAGGCACGGCGCCGACGACAGCGTCTGTGGCCGGGGCCATGATCCAGCCCATCGACAGCGCCACTCCGAGGAACCAGGCCACCAGCCACGGCGTGGCGGTGGTCGGGGTCCAGAGCGTGGTCAGGGCCAGCATCACGGCCACGCCCGTCAGGCCGATGGCCACGACTCGGGCGGTGCCGAGCCGAAGCGCGGCCTTGTGCGAGCTGCCGGCGCCGGCCACCAGGCCCAGCGCCATCGGGCTCATCACGGCGCCGGCCTCGATGGCGCTCAGGCCCTTCGCGAACTGGAGGTACTGCGTCAGGGCGAAGATGCCGCCCAGCAGCGCGAAGAACGCGACGCTGACGGCCAGGGTCCCGACGCTGAAGCGGGCGCTGCGGAAGAAGCCCAGGTCCAGCATCGGCTCGTCCGTGTGCAATTCCCACGACACGAACGCGGCCAGCAGGGCCAGGGAACCGACGATGGTGCCAAGCACGGTCGCGCTAAGCCAGCCGTGCCCCGGCGCCTCGATGATCGCGTAGACCAGGACTGTGAACCCGGCGGTCGACAGCACGGCGCCCGGCACGTCGAAGTGGCCCGGACGCGGGTCACGGCTCTCGGGCACGAAGCGCGCGCCCAGCACCAGCGCCAGCGCGGCGACGGGAACGTTGAGCAGGAACACCGACCACCACGGGAAGGCCTCGAGCAGCAGACCGCCGGCCAGCGGGCCGAGGCCGATGCCCACCGCCGCCATGGCGGCCCAGATGCCGATGGCCTTGCCGCGCTCCTCGCCCGTGAACACGTTGGCGATGATCGACAGCGTCGCGGGCATGATCAGCGCCGCGCCGATGCCCATGCCGGCCCGGACGACGATGACGCCGGTCCCGGAGTCGACCACCAGCGCTCCCAGGCTGGCGAGCCCGAAGATCGCGAGCCCGCCCTGCAGGGCGAGCTTGCGGCCGAACCGGTCGCCCAGGGTGCCGAAGACCAGCAGCAGCCCGGCGAAGACCAGCAGGTAGGAGTCGACCATCCACTGCAGCTGTGACGGCGAGGCGCTGAACTCCTCCTGCAACGTGGGCAGCGCCACGTTCAGGATCGTGTTGTCCAGCCCGACGATGACCAGGCTGAGGGCCAGGACGGCGAGCGTTCGCCACCTCCTGGCGTGGACCTCCGCCTCGACGGAGACGGGGGCGGGGAGTGTGGTTGTTGCGGCCATCGCGAGCTCCTTACGAAACGAAACGGTATCGGATTGAAAATCACCGTAACACCATTGGCACAAAAACGCAACGCCTCCGTATCGCATACCCCCTGGCCGCGTGGCCAGTAGAGTGCCCGCCCGGTGGACCTGACGCTGTCTCCCAACGAGCAGGCATTCCGCGACGAGGTGCGCGGCTGGCTGGCGGAGAACCATCCCGGCGAGCCGCCTAAGGGCGAGGACGCAAGCTTCGACTGGCTCAAGCAGTGGCAGCTCAAGCTGCACGGGCAGGGCTACGCGGGCCTGTCGTGGCCGGAGGAGTACGGCGGTCGCGGCGCGACGCTGATCGAGCAGGCCATCTTCGGCGAGGAGCTGGCGCGCGCCAAGGCGCCGGGCCCCGCCAATGTGCTCGGCCTGGTCATGGGCGGCCCGGTGGTGATCGCGCATGGCAGCGAGGAGCAGAAGCAGCGCTACCTGGAGCCGATCCTGTCCGGCGAGGAGATCTGGTGCCAGGGCTTCTCCGAGCCCGACGCCGGCTCCGACCTGGCGTCGCTGAAGACCAAGGCCGTCAAGGACGGCGACGACTGGGTCGTGACCGGCCAGAAGGTGTGGACCACGCTGGCGCACGAGGCCAAGTGGTGCATGCTCGTGGCCCGCACCGACCCCGACGCACCCAAGCACAAGGGGCTGACCTACTTCCTGATGGACATGGAGCAGGACGCCGTGCAGATCAACCCGCTGCACCAGATCACCGGCGAGGCCGAGTTCAACGAGCTGTTCATCGAAGAGGCCCGCATCCCCGACGCCAACGTGGTCGGCGGCGAGGGCAACGGCTGGGCCGTGGCCATCACCACGCTGATGAACGAGCGCGCCGGCCTCGGCGCCGGCGCCGCGGCGACGATGAAGATCGCGCTCGGGCAGCTGATCGAGCTGGCCAAGGAGCGCGGCGTGGACAGCGATCCGCTGGTGCGGCAGAAGATCGCCGGGCTGCTGATCGAGGTCGAGGCGCTGCGCCTGAACGCCTGGCGCGGGCTGACGGCGATCATGAAGACCGGCACCCCCGGCCCCGAGGGCTCCCTGCCCAAGCTGCAGTGGTCGGCCGCGAACCAGGGCCTGACCGAGCTGGCCATGGAGATCCGCGGCGAGGAGGCCGCCGCCAAGGACTCGGATTGGACCTACCGCTTCCTGCGCGCTCGGGCCAACTCGATCGAGGGCGGCACCACCGAGATCCTCAAGAACATCATCGCCGAGCGCGTCCTCAACCTTCCCAAGCTGCGCTAGGCGGCTGCCGATGAACTTCGACTACTCCGACGACCAGCAGGCCATCAAGCGCACGGCGCACGACCTGCTGGTGGCGCGCTTCAAGCCCGACACGGTGCGCGAGCTGGCCGAGGGCGAGCGCTACGACGAGGCCCACTGGAGCGAGCTGGCAGAGCTGGGCTGGCCGGGCATCTTCATCGACGAGGAACACGGCGGCCAGGGCCTGGGCACCGTCGAGCTGGTGATCCTGCTGGAGGAGCTGGGCTACACCCTGGCACCAGTGCCGTTCCTGTCCAACGCCGCCGCCGGGCTGGCGCTCCAGTACGCCGGCAGCCCCGAGCAGAAGGCGCAGTGGCTGGCCGGCATCGCCGGCGGCGAGGCCCGCGGCACCGTGGGCACGCTGCGCAATGGCGCCGCCGCGCTGGTGCCCGACGCGGACACGGCAGACGTGATCGTGTTCCTCGATGGCGACGAGGCCGTGTTGCACCACGCCAAGGACTGCGACATCGAGCCGCTGGAGACCATCGACCAGACCCGCCGCTTCGCGCGCGTGGTGCCCGGCGGCGACGGCGAGATCCTGCCCGGCGACGTCGGCGCCGCCGCCGACCGGATGGCCGTGGCGATCTCCGCCGAACTGGTCGGCACTGCCCAGCGGGTGATGGAGATGGCCGTGGAGTACGCCCGCGACCGCAAGCAGTTCGACCGCCCGATCGGCGCCTACCAGGCAGTCGCGCACCGCTGCGCGGACATGCTGCGCGAGACCGAGAGCGCCCGTTCGGCCACCCTCTGGGCAGCCTGGGCGGCGGAAGCCGAGCCCGAGACGCTGCCGCTGGCCTCCTCGATGGCCAAGGCGCTGGCCTCCGACGCCGGTTGGAACGTGACCTCGTGGGCGCTGCAGGTGCACGGCGGGATCGCCTTCACGTGGGAGCACGACCTGCATTTCTTCCTCAAGCGGGCCAAGGTGGACGGCTCGATGTTCGGCTCGGCGCGGGCACACCGCGACCGCGTGGCCGACATCCACGGGCTTGGCGCCGCGGCCTAGGTCGCTTCCGCCGCGCGCGAATAGCCTCGGAGTCGCACTTCAAGCGACCGAGAGGACGAGCATGCCCAACACCGCGAACGCCGAGTGGACCGGAAACCTGAAGGAGGGCAAGGGCCACTTCAGCACCGGGTCGCTGGAGGGCGATTACAGCTTCAAGTCGCGCTTCGAGGGCGAGAACGACAAGGGCGCCAACCCCGAGCAGCTGATCGCCGCCGCGCACGCCTCGTGCTTCTCGATGGCGCTCAGCGGCGTCCTCACCGACCACGGCCACGAGCCCGAGGTGATCCAGACCACCGTCGACGTGACGCTGAAGATCGTGGACGGCGAGCCGACGATCACCAAGGCCGCGATCAGCACCGCCGGCAAGGTTCCCGGCATTGACGCCGAGCACTTCGCCGTGCACGCGCAGGAGGCCAAGGAGGGATGCCCGGTCTCGCGCGCGCTGGGCGCCGTCGGCGAGATCACCCTGGAGACCGACTTCAACGGGTGACGCGACCCCACCGCCGGTCGGTCCGGTCGCGGGCCTAGGGTGCCCGCTTCGCATGGAGGCCGCCACCCCGCCCGCAACACGAGCACGGACGCTCCCGCCCTGGCCCGACCAGCGGCCGCTGCGGGCGTGGCAGGAGGCCGCCCTGGCCAAGCTGCTGGAGCGGCCGTCGGGGGACTTCCTGGCCGCGGCCACGCCCGCGGCGGGCAAGACCACGTTCGGGCTGCGCGCCGCCTACGAGCTGCTGCGGCGCGGCATCGTGACGCGGGTGTGCGTGGTTGCGCCCACAACCCACATCTGCCGCCAGTGGGCGGCTGACGCCGCCCGCTACGGGCTGGACCTGGATCCCGGCCGGGCCAACGCCGACGGCCCCGAGCCCGCCGACCGCCACGGCGTGGCGGTGACCTACGCCACGGTGGCCTCGGGCCCTCAGGTGCACGCGGCCGCCGCGGCCCGGCGGCGCACGCTCGTGATCGCCGACGAGCCCCACCACATGGGCGAGTTGGCGGCCTGGGGCCAGAGTGCCGCACACGCCTTCGACCGCGCCGCCTTCCGGCTGCTGCTGTCCGGGACCCCGTTCCGCTCGGACAACACCGCGATCCCGTGGGTCGACTACGACGCCGACGGGGTCAGCTCCGCCGACTACTCCTACACCTACACCGACGCGCTCGTGGACGGGGTCTGCCGGCCGATCACCTTCCTGGCCTACGGCGGCGAGATGGAATGGGTCTCCGACGGCAGGAACCGCACGGCCGAGTTCGAGACCCTCCTACCGCGCCAGGAGTCGGCCCGCCGGCTGCGAACGGCACTGGACGCCAATGGCGATTGGATCGCCCAGGTGCTCCGCGACGCCGACGAGCGCCTCGAGGAGGTGCGCGCCGACGGCCACCCCAGGGCCGGAGGGCTTGTGGTGGCGGCCGACAAGGAGCACGCGAACGCGCTGGCCGACCGGCTGTCGCGCATCACGGGCCGGCGTCCGCCCGTGGTCACGTCGGACGATCCGGCCGCGTCCGACGGCATCGACCGGTTCGCTTCGTCGGACGAGCGCTGGCTGGTGTCGGTGCTGATGGTCAGCGAGGGCGTGGACATCCCGCGCCTGCGCGTGGGCGTCTACGCCACGCCGGCCCGCACCGAGCTGTTCTTTCGCCAGGTGGTGGGCCGTTTCGTACGCCGCACGCCCCAGCCCCGGCGTCAGATGAGCTACCTGCTGATGCCCGCCGACCCCGACCTCAAGCTGCTGGCAGCCACCGTCGAGGAGGAGCGCCGCCACGCCCTGGAACTGGACGCGGCGCTGGAGGAGCGCGACGAGCCGATCGAGCGCGCCGAGGCCGGCGACGGCTTCACGGCTCTTTCGTCGAACGCGCACCTCGAGGACGTGATCTCCTCGACCACCGCACCAGGCGATGCGCTGCTGCTGTTCGCCGACGAGTCCAACCCCGAGATGTCCACCGCGGCGCCGGTGAGCGCCACGCCGGCCGAGCCCGAGGAGGTGGTGGCCGAGCCCGCCCCCGAGGCCGCCTTCCAGAAGCGCCGCCGGCTGCGCGACGAGCGCGCCGCGCTGGTGTCCAAGCTGGCCCGCCGCGGCAGCAGCGACCACCGCTCGGTGAACGCGTGGGTGAACCGCGCGGTGGGGGTCACGTCGGTGGCCGACGCCACCGCCGACCAGCTGCAGCGCTCGATCATGGTGCTCGAGGCCGAGTTGCGCCGCTGACCCGGCGCTTGGCACAATCGGCGCAGGCGAGCGAAAGGGAGTGAGGATGGAAACCCGGGTGCTATTGGTGGCCAACAAGACGGCGGCCACGCCCGCCCTGATCGAGGCGGTCCGTCAGCGCGCCGGGGAGGGGCGGGCCTCGTTCACACTACTGGTGCCCGCGTCGGCGCATGGCCTGCACACGGTGGTGGACCCTGAGGACCAGGATGCGTCGGAGGCCCAGGCCGTGATCGCACGTGCTGTCCCGCTGCTGGAGGAGGCCGCGGGAGCGCGGGTGGGGTCCCTGATCGGCGCGCCGGAGCCGCTGGCGGCGGTGGAGGACGCGGTGAACGTGCACGGCTTCGACGAGATCATCATCTCGACCCTGCCGACCAGGGTCTCGCGCTGGCTGCATCTGGACCTGCCGAGCAAGGTGGCCGGCCTGGGGCTGCCCGTGACCACGGTCACCGCGAAGGGTGACGCTGCGGCGACGGCCTAGCGAGTCCTAGTGGCGCGCCTCGCGGGCCACGCCCGTGTGCTCCTCGAGCCTGCCTGCCGCCTTGCGCCGGACCGCGCCCCGCAGCATCGGGGTCCAGCCAAACAGGAGCCCCACCGGTCCCAGGGCCTGACGGGCCCAGCGGTGGAAGTCGAACTCGTCGCGGTGCTCCACGATCAGCCCGTCCTGGAAGCGGAAGGTCGCGTTCACGTCGTTGACCACAGGCCGGCCGGTATCGCTGAACACGTAGTGCGCTCGCCAGTGTGCGGCCCCGGTCGTCTCGTCGGCCTGGTGCTCCAGCAATTCGATCCTTAGGTCGCCCGGAGCCTCCGTGAGCATCTGCCACATGGCTCCGGCGCGCGGGCCGCGCAGGTCAGGGAACACCGGGTCGGAGAAGTGGACGTCCGACGCGTAGCACTCGGCCATCTCGTGACCGTCGCCCTGGCCGAAGGCCCGGTAGAAGCGCTCGACCAACAGCTTGTTCGCATCCCCGGTCATCCGCCGCCCGCTTCCTTGAGTGATGGTGCCGGTTGGATCAGGCCGAGCTGGGCCATGATCGTGGCGGCGTCGAAGTAGACCCGCTCGCAGACGATCACGCCGTCGTCGGCGTGGTGGAGGGCGATCACCAGGGTCGTCTCGAAGTCGTGCTGGTTCTCGGACTCCATGTGCTCGCGGACCACTGCCTCCCGGCGTTCGCTCAGGTCTAGGTCCATCGTTTTGATCCTCCCACGAACTGCGTGGTGCCGCTGAGGAGCAGCCGCACGTCCTCGAAGCCGTTGGCCGCCAGCGCGCCGGTGAGCTCGTCCTGGCCGAACATCTTCATGCCCGAGGGCACGGTGGCCATGGCCTGCCACAGGCGCATGCCGGGGGTGCGGAACTTGGCGCTGGTGAACAAGGCGATCCGCCCGCCGGGCACCAGCACACGCGCCATCTCGGCGATCGCGGAATGCGGGTTGGCCATCAGGTTCAGGCCGGCGAAGCAGCAGGCGGCGTCGAAGGCCTGGTCCAGGAACGGCAGGTCCTCCGCGCCCGCGCGCATGTAGGTGGCCTGGCCGTCCAGCTTGGCGGAACGCGTGTCTTTGACCGCCCGCGCCAGCATGGTCTCGGACAGGTCCACGCCCACGGCCAGCCCCTCGGGACCGACCGCCCGGGCGAAGCGGCGGGTGAAGTTGCCCGTGCCGCAGGCCACGTCCAGCACTCCGTCGCCGGGGTGCAGCTCCAGCAGCCGGCGCGCGATGCGGTGCTCGTCCTCCATGCTGGGCCCGCGCATGCCCTTTGCGACCCGCCCCAACGCCGGGCGCCACCAGCGCTCGTAGATCTTGGGCAGCGCTCCCGTGAGCATGATGTCCTGCGCGCCGCTGGTGGACTCGGGCAGGAAGCCGCCGATCACGTCCAGGTAGCCGTCGCGCAACTCCAGTGAATCGCCGGCCTCGGGCGCGATCAGTGCCCGCGCCCGGTCCAGCGCTTGACCGGTGAGCTCCCGGGCGGCGGCCACTTGGCTCAGGCGGCGCCCGTGTGGGTGTCCGACTCCGGCACGTGGCCTCCGCGCAGGCTGGGCATGCCGCGCTCGCCGTGGCCGGCTGTGCCGCGGCGCTCGGAGCCCAGCGCCACCTCGTCCAGGCGGGCGATCTCGCGCTCGCCCAGCACCCGGGCGGGGTGCTCGGGCGCAAGGCCGGCGATCAGCGAGCCGATCCGGTTGCGCAGGTGGGTGGCGAAGTGGGGCGTCGAGGCGCCCATCAGCTGGCGCACGTCCTCGACGGTTGGCTCGCGCCCCATCCGCCCAGGCTGCTCGAACTCGCTCACGACGGTGGACCCTACCTAGACCGGCCACGGAGCCGGTACGCCGCCGTTGAGGAAATCGGCATGGATGCCGATTTCTTCGCAGGCTTACGGGGCGTTCGACTGGACCGGGATCAGCTCGGTGATCTGGTCGATCCGGGCCTGTTCGTCCACGGAGATCTGCTTGTCGTCGCCCAGCAGCCAGACGCGGTTGTAGACGGCCTGGCCGGGGTCGTCCTCGTAGCCGGGCTGCACGCTCAGCAGGTACTCCTCAAGCGCCTTGGGCAGCTGCTTGGCGTCGTCGGTCAGCAGCAGCGGGGCGAACACTCCGCGGGTGGCCAGGGCGGCCGCCGGCGCGGCGTCGAGCGGCCGCGAGGTCCCCGCCACCGTGAAGTTGTAACCCGGCACCACCACGCCCCAGCCGAAGCCGCCCTTCTGGTAGCGCGCGAACGCGATCGCGTTGCTGACCGGGGTGCGGCCCTGGATGCGCACCACCTTGCCCAGCTTGGTGAGCTGCGTCACCACCTTGGGCGAGATGGCCGCGGGTGGGCCCAGGACGTAGATGTTGGGGTCGGGGTGGGCCTTGATCGCCTTGGCGGTGGCCGCGGGGAGGGAGTTGCGCCTGGTCAGCAGGACCGAGTCGCCCGAGCGGGCCGCCCAGGCGGCGGCGGGCATGGCGAACTCCGCCTTCTCGCCCGAGGCGACGACCACGTTGGCGCTGGGCTTGCCCCGGGCCGCGGAGAAGAAGCGGTCGATGGCGCCGGCACGTTCGTAGGGGTCGTCGCCGTCAAGCACCGCAGGCTTGTACCCGTCGGGGCGCGGCGGCTTGTCGCCGATCCGCACTACCTGCGCGTCCTTGGCCAGGTCCGAGCCGGTGGGCTTGAGCTTCTTCAGGGTGTCCTCGGTCACCGCCGGCAGCTCGTCGCCGTCGGAGATCAAGAGGGGGTAGCCCGTGGGCTTGGACGCCAGCACCGAAGCGGTCACGCCCGCCTGCCAGTCGTCCTTGTCCACCAGCACCACGGCAGTCGGCCGGTTGGAGTTGCCCGTGGAGGGAAACACGGCGCTGGCCACTCCCGCGGCGTCGGCGGTCGCGTCCGCGCCGCCCACCCGGATCGTGTTCTTGGTGGCCGAGGACGGGAAGCCGAGCTTGACCACGGCCTCCTTGTCGTCGGACTTCGTGCCCAGCTGGGGCGGGCGGTCCGAGTCACCGCCCAGGCTGCATCCGGCAAGTCCGGCTACGCAGGCCAGGGCTCCAGCGGCACTTCTCCTCAGAGGCACGCGGCGCACTGTAGCCGGAGCGGCGGCGCGCCCCCGTAGGTGTGGCCGTTGACTGGCGGGTCAACTAGGATCGTTGACTGACGGGTCAATCGCCTTCCAGGGAGAGCAACGTGGACTTCACCCTCAACGACGAGCAGCTCGAGTTCCAGCGCACCTGCCGGCGCTTCGCGACCGAGGTCATCCGCCCGATCGCCGACAAGTACGACCGCGAGCAGTCGATTCCCTGGGAGGCCATCAAGGCCGCGCGCGAGTGGGGCCTGCATGGCACCGAGCTGCTGATGAAGATGGGCAGCGACTCCGAGGGCCTGTTCGGCGTGATCTACGCGGAGGAGATGCACTACGGCTGCGCGGGCATCGCGCTGGCCATCTCCGGCTCGGGGCTGGCCGCGGCCGGGATCGCCGCCTCAGGTACCCCCGAGCAGGCCGCCCGCTGGGTGCCCGAGTGCTACGGCGACGGCGACGAGATCAAGCTCGGCGCCTACGCCGTCACCGAGGCCGGCGCCGGCTCCGACGTCAAGTCGCTGCGCACCACAGCCAAGCTCGACGAGTCCACGAACGAGTGGGTCCTGAACGGCACCAAGGTCTTCATCACCAACGGCGGGATCGCCGAAGTGACCGTGGTCGTTGCCACCGTCGACCCCGAGCTCGGCCACCGCGGCCAGGCGTCGTTCATCGTCGAGAAGGACCGCGAGGGCCACACGCAGGGCAAGAAGGAGGACAAGATCGGCATCCGCGCCTCGCACACCGCCGAGGTGGTGCTGGACAACGTGCGCGTGCCGATGGAGAACCTGCTGGGCGGCAAGGAGAAGCTGGACAAGAAGCTCGAGAAGGCCCGCTCGGGCCAGAAGAGCGGTCCCTCCAACGCGCTGGCCACGTTCGAGATCACGCGCCCGATGGTGGGCGCCTCGGCGCTGGGCATCGCCCAGGCCGCCTACGAATGGACGCTCGAGTACCTCGAGGACAAGTCCGACCACAACGGCCCACTGATCGAGCAGCAGCACGTGCAGCAGGTGCTGGCCGACGTGGCCACCGAGATCGAGGCCGCCCGGATGCTGGTCTACCGCGCCGCCTGGATGGGTCGCGCGGGCAAGCCGATGACCGGCGGCCAGGGCTCGATGTCCAAGCTCAAGGCCGGCGACGTGACCATGTGGGCCACCACCACGCTGATCGACCTAGTGGGCCCGTACGCGCAGACCACCGACTGCCCGCTGGAGAAGTGGTTCCGCGACGCCAAGATCTACCAGCTCTTCGAGGGCACGGCCCAGGTGCAGCGGCTGGTGATCTCCCGGATGCAGCGCTCGGACTATCGCCAGCGCGTGGCGGCCGAGGCCGAGGTGCGCGAGCAGGCCCCGGGCAACGCCCAGGGCGATCCGGTCGCCGCTGCCTAGGCCCTGCCGTACAACCGGACGGTGAGCGTGGCGAAGACCGCGGTCAACCCCGCCGAGACCGCCAGGCAGATCGCGATGTCGCCACCGGCGGAGTTGCCTGCCATCAGGTCCCGCGTGGCGGTCGTGAGGATCGAGATCGGGTTGACCTCGACGACCTCCTTCAGGCCCCGCGGGAGCGTGTCCTCCTCAACGAAGATGTTGGAGATGAAGATCAGGGGAAAGACGCCCATGAACCCGGCGTTGAGCACGGCATTGGGCGTGCGCAGCAGCAGGCCGAGGCACGTGAAGATCCACGACATGCCGAAGGCGAAGACGATCACGAGCGCCATCGCGGCGGCCACGCCGACCACGCCACCGTCGGGGCGGAAGCCCAGGATCAGGCCGAGTACCACGATCACGAGGCCCGAGAGCACGTAGCGGGCGCTGTCGCCGAGCAGGGCACCCACCAGCGGGCCGCCGCGCCAGATCGGCAGCGAGCGGAACCGGTCCACCACGCCCTTGGTCATGTCGGTGTTCAGCACCACGCCCGAGTAGACCGTGGTGAAGAGGATCGTCTGCACCAGGATGCCTGGTACGAGGTAGTCGCGGTACGCAGCGGTGGAGCCGGCGATCGCCCCGCCGAAGAGGTAGGTGAACATCAGCGTGAACATGACCGGCGTGACCGTCACGTCCAGCAGCTGTTCGGGCACGTGGCGCACCTTGAGCATGGCCCGCCAGGCGAAGGCGCGGACGGCGGCCACGGGACCAGCCGGTGCCGGCCGGGCGGTTGAGGAGATGGCCTTGCGTACCCGCTCCTCGTCGACTCCCGCCGCGGCTGTGGCATCCGTGGCGCTCATGCCGCCTGGTCCTCGAGCTCCGCGCCCTGGTCCTCGGCCGGGCGGCCGGTGAGGGACAGGAAGACCTCGTCGAGGCTGGGCTGGCCGAGCGAGAAGTCGGCCACGCTCACGCCCGCGGCGGTCAACGACGCGACCGCGGCCGCCGCGCGGTCGGCGTCGGCGCACGGGGCGGTCAGCAGGCTGGGGTCGCGGCCCGGCGCCTCGATCTCGCCGTCGAGCGCGGAGGCCAGGGCGCGCTCGGCCTCGGCGCGCTGGGCGGGATCGAGCAGCCGCACCTTGAGCGCGCCAGAGCCGACGGAGGCCTTCAGCTGAGCGGGGGTGCCCTCGGCGATGACCTTTCCGTGATCGATCACGGCGATGCCCTCGGCCAGCTGGTCTGCCTCTTCCAGGTACTGGGTGCACAGCAGGATCGTCGTGCCGCTCGCCACCAGGGCGCGGACGATGTCCCACACCTGGTTGCGCGAGCGCGGGTCCAGGCCGGTGGTCGGCTCGTCAAGGAACATCAGCTCCGGGGTGACCACGATGCTCGCCGAGATGTCCAGCCGGCGGCGCATGCCGCCCGAGTAGTTCTTGACCAGTTTGCCGGCGGCCTGCTCGAGCCCGAAGGCCTCCAGCAGCTCGTCGGCGCGCTGTCTGGCGGCGGCGCCGCGGAGGCCCAGCAGCTTGCCTAGCAGCATCAGGTTCTCGCGCCCGGTCAGGTCCTCGTCCACCGACGCCAGCTGGCCGGTCAGGCTTACCGAGCGGCGGACCGCGTCGCCCTCGGTGGCGATGTCGTGGCCCAGCACGCGCGCGCTTCCGCCATCGGGCGCCAGGAGCGTGGCCAGCATGCGGATCGTGGTGGTCTTGCCGGCGCCGTTGGGGCCCAGGACCCCGTAGACCGATCCCTTGCGCACGGCCAGGTCCACGCCGTCCACGGCGCGGGTGTCCCCGAAGTGCTTGACCAGCCCGGTCGCGTCGATGGCCAGTTGATCGGTCACAGGGGCACCGTAGCCACTAGAGGCCCAACCGAAGGTGCGGGTAGCACGAAGAGCTCTTGTAGGCACAATCTGTGCGTGGACTTCGTGTTCGACCCGGGTGCGGCGGCGGTGCTGCTGGTGGCCGACGCGCTGTACGTGCGCGCGTGGCGCGTGCTGGGCGCGCGCGGCTACCGGGTCCCGCGCGGACAGCTCGTGGCTTGGCACGCGGGCCTGCTGTTCATGACGATCGCGCTGATGTCGCCGATCGGCGGGCTCAGCGACGAGCTGATGGTGGCGCACATGGGCGAGCACCTGATCCTGGCCGACCTGGGCGCGCCGCTCCTGCTGGTGGGCATCCGGTCGCCGGTCTACGCGTTCCTTCTGCCGGCGCCGGCCTTGAAGCGGCTGGCGCGCCGGCGGCGGCTACGGGCGGTCTTCCGCCGCCTGCGCCAGCCGCTGGTGGCCATCCCGCTGTGGATCCTGATCCTGTACGGCTGGCACTTCACGTTCATGTTCGAGAACGCCATCCGCCACGACTGGGTGCACGCGCTCCAGCACCAGAGCTTCATCGTGGGCTCGCTGCTGGTGTGGTGGTCGGTCATCGAGCCCAAGCGCCGGCGCGCCGGCGGCGAGCTGTGGAAGGTCCCGTACCTGATCGGCGCCCGCTTGCCCGGGATGCTGCTGGGCATGGCCTTCATAATCATGGGCAGCGTCGCGTACGCCGACCCCTACGCTGTCACGGCACCCGAACACGGGTGGTCCGCCCTGACCGACCAGGAGGTCGCCGGGGGCATGATGATGGCCACGGACCTGGCCGTGATGTTGTTCGCCTTGATGTTCTTCTTCTACCGATCCGCCCAAGACCACGACCGCGCCGAGGCCGCGGCGGCCGTATGACGCGCGCCGGTGCCTGTCTGGCGGCAGCGGTGCTGTCCCTGGCGGCCGGCGGCTGCAGCCTGGGCGGCGATGACGGCGATGGCGACGGCCAGAGCGCCGGGGGCGCCGCCACGGCCACCGGCCCCGAGATGCCCGGCGGCAAGGTCAAGCCCGGCGAGCCGCCCGAGGCGGCGGCGATCCGGGGCTGGAGCGATGCCCTGAACGCCCGCCGCTTCGACCGCGCGGCGTCGTTCTTCGCCCGCAACGCCATCGTCGAGCAGGGTCAGGCCGTCCGCCTGCCCGATCGCAGTGCCGCCGTGGCCTTCAACAAGAGCCTGCCGTGTCGCGCGACCGTCACCGACGTCAAGGACGAGGGCCGCACCGTGGTGGCGGCCTTCCGGTTGCGGCCGGGCAGGGGGCCCAAGCGCGCGTGCGACAGCAGCGCCCGGGTGCGGTTCAAGTTCTCGGGCAACAAGTTCACCGAGTGGCGACAGCTGGCCGACCCGCAAGCGGCGCCGGGCCAGAGCGTCTGATGGAGTACCGCCAGCTCGGCTCCAGCGGCCTGCGCGTATCCACGATCACCCTGGGCACCATGGGCTTCGCGGGGGCCGGGATGTTCGACAGTATCGGCGACATCGACGTCGCCGGCGCCCGGCGCCAGCTGGACATGTGCATCGACGCCGGGGTCAACCTGGTCGACACGGCCAACATCTATTCGGCCGGGGCGGCGGAGGAGACGCTGGGCCAGGCGCTGGACGGCGGCCGCCGCGATCGGCTGATGGTGGCCACCAAGGTGCGCTTCGCCATGGGGGAGGGGGCCAACGACGCCGGGCTCTCGCGCTGGCACATCATCGAGTCGGTCGAGGCGTCGCTGCGGCGCCTGCAGGCCGACCACATCGACCTGCTCCAGGTACACCAGTGGGATGGCCAGACGCCCCTGGACGAGACCCTGTCCGCGCTCGACGACCTGGTCCGTGCCGGCAAGGTTCGCTACATCGGCGCCTCGAACTACTCCGCCTGGCAGCTCGTCAAGGCCATGGGCGTGGCCGAGCGGCGCGGCCTCGAGCCGTTCGTTTCGCAACAGATCCACTACACGCCGCAGGCGCGGGAGGCCGAGTTCGAGCTGCTGCCCGCGGGCCTGGACCAGGGCCTGGGCACGCTGGTCTGGAGCCCCCTCGCCGGCGGCCTGCTGTCCGGCAAGTACCGGCGCGGCCAGGACGGCCCGGAGGGCTCGCGCCACCTGGGCGACTGGGACGAGCCACCGGTCCACGACACCGACGCTCTCTACGACCTGGTCGACGTCCTGGTCGAGGTCGGCGACGCGCACGGCGTCTCGGCCGCGCAGGTCACGCTGGCCTGGCTGCTCGGCCGGCCGGCCGTCACGTCCCTGATCGTGGGCGCGCGCAACGAGGAGCAGCTGGCGGACAACCTGGCGGCGGTGTCGCTGGAACTGACGTCCGAGGAGGCCGAGCGGATCGACGCGGCCAGCCGACCGCACCTGCCCTACCCGCTTTGGCACCAGGTGGCGTCGGCCTCGGAGCGCCTGGGGGCGGCCGACCGCGCGTTCCTGGCGCCGTATCTGGACAGGTAGGTCTGCCGCGGACGTCCGCGGTGGCCCAGGCGAAACGGCTGGGGCTGGGTAGGGGGAGAGGTGTTACGTGAACGTTCGCTGTGTTACGGCAACGCGGCGATTGAGTAACAGCTCGCCACCGGAGATCCAGCTGAAAGAACGATTGTCGTTTTTTGGTGGCTATGACCACCAAAAAACGACAATCGTTGGGGGCCGAGGGTTCCGTGCAACGGAAGCCGCACGAAGGTGACGACAACGTGACAGGGGTGTTCCGGAACCGTGAGATCTACCGCCCTACCCAGCCCAGTCGTTTCGTCGGCGCCCTGCGCGCGGGCGCCCAAGGCGAGCGCCCTAGCGGCCCTCGTCGAGCTGCGTGCGCTCCGCAAGCCGGTTGTCGCGGCGCACCTGCGCCTCGCGGGCGCGGCGGCGCCCGTCGTCGTCCTCGGGCTCGATCGCCGGCACCTGCGCCGGGCGGCCGTCGTCGTCCAGGGCGACCATCGTGATGTAGGCGGTCGAGGTGTGCTCGATCGCCCGCGTGCGCACGTTCTCCTTCTCCACCCGCACGCCGACCTCCATCGAGCTGCGCCAGGCGGCGTTCACCGTGGCGCGCACCGTGACCAGCTCGCCAACCAGAACCGGGCGCTGGAAGGTCATGCGGTCGAAGCCGACCGTGACCACGCGCTGGCCGCAGTGACGGATGGCGGCGATGCCGGCCACCTCGTCGCACAGCTTCAGGATCACCCCGCCGTGGGCGTTGCCGGCGGAGTTGGACTCCGGCAGGCCGATCCACAACGCCAGCTCCGAACGCGAATGCGAGGGGCGGCGGGCGTCCAAGGCCACTAGTCTAAGACGCTCACGGTTCACGAGGATTCCGAGGAGGCAGCACGACATGGCAGGACTGGGCGGACGGATGTCCACCGTCATCAAGTCGAAGATCTCGAGGCTGCTGGACAAGGCCGAGGACCCCTCGGAAACGCTCGACTACGGCTACCAGAAGCAGGTCGAGCTGCTGCAGAACGTGAAGAAGGGGATCGCCGACGTGGTGACCTCCAAGAAGCGCCTGCAGATGCAGTCGACCAAGCTCGAGCAGTCGGTGGTCAAGCTGGACACGCAGGCCCGGCAGGCCATGTCGCAGGGGCGCGAGGATCTGGCCCGCGCGGCGCTGGAACGCAAGACCGTGGCCCAGACCGAGCTGCAGTCGCTGGACACCCAGATCAAGGAGCTGGAGGCCCAGCAGGAGCAGCTGACAGCCAACGAGAAGAAGCTGCGCACCAAGATCGAGACCTTCCGCACCAAGAAGGAAGTGATCAAGGCCCAGTACTCCGCCGCCGAGGCCCAGGTCAAGATCTCCGAGGCCGCCAACGGCGTCGGCGAGGAGATGGCCGATCTGGGGCTGGCCATCCAGCGCGCCGAGGACAAGACCGAGCAGATGAAGGCGCGCGCCGGCGCCGTCGAGGAGTTGGAGGCCGCCGGTACGTTCGACGACCTGACCCAGCTGGGCGACGGGCAGGACGACATCGACCGCGAGCTGGCAGCCCTGGGCGCCGGCAGCCAGGTGGACGATGAGCTGGCCAAGATGAAGGCCGAGCTGGGCTCGGGCGGAGGCGGCGAGTCGCCTCAGCTCGAGGAAGGGAAGGAGGGTCAGTGATCGTCCGTGTGTCGGGCGAGGGACAGTTCAAGCTCCCCGACGAGGACGCTGAGCGCCTGAACGACCTGGACAACCGGGCGGTCGCAGCCGTCGAGGCCGACGATCGAGCAGGCTTCGCCGAACTGTGGGCCCAGATGTTGGAGCTGGTTCGCAGTGACGGCCAGGCGCTGGGCGAGGACGAGCTGGAGGAGTCCGACGTGATCCTGCCTCCGCGCGACATCACATTCGAAGAGGCCCGGGGCGAGTTCACCGGCGAGGGTCTGATTCCTGACTAGCGGCCGTACCCGCCCTTCACGGTCTCGCCGCAGCCGCACTCGGCCTTGATGTCGGCGGCCAGGATCTTGGGGCCGCTCAGCCCGAGGTCACGTATGCCTCCGAGTCCAGCTTCCACAGGTCGTAGGTGGCCAGCTTCACGGACGCGTCGAAGTTCGCGGCGAAGCCCTTCTTGCCAACCACGTAATCCAGGACCTCGCGGTTCTCCCACCTTGGGGTCCTTCAGTGCCAGCGCCTTGACCTGCGCTTAGGTAGAGGGGCGGTCTTCGCCGGCTTCTCGGTCTTGGCCGGAGCCTCGGCGGACTCGTCGTCGCCCCCACCGCAGCCGGCCAGCAGGCAGAGGGACAGGGCCGGGAAGGTCGTGAGCGTCCTGTGCATGCTCCTACAGCGGGATTTCCCACAGCGGGAACCAGCGCGCCATCTCGGCCTCCCAAGGGATGCCCTCCTTGTCCAGCTGGGCCTTGATGCGCAGCTCGGCCTCGTTGTCGCGCTGCTTGTCGCCCGGGCCCGGCACGAAGGGGTAGAAGGCGCCGCGCTTGTAGTTGTAGATCAGGTAGATCCGCTTGCCCTTCTGCTCGAACGAGAAGACGGCGGCCAGGAGGCGGTCGCCGTAGCCGCCGGCCTGCAGCTCGGTGGAGAGCGTGTTCAGCGAGACGACCAGGTCGTCGAAGTCGTCGTCGGCCAGGATCAACCAGCGGTAGCCGAACTCGTCATCGGCCGAGCGGATTTTCGACTCGGTCTCCTCGGCCATGCCGGTCAGCAGCTCCTGGGCGTCGGACAGGATCTGGTCGAAGTCCGCGGTGGCCAGCGGCTGGAACACGATCCCGGCCGAGCCGGTGTGCTTCATGTCCAGCCCGGTCTCCATGGTCACGTACGCCGTGGTCATGGCGAACACGCGGTCGGGCGCGGCGCCCTTGAGCTTCTTGGAGCCCCCCAGGATGGAGTCGAGGAACCCCACCGGCTAGGCGGCGGTGCCCTGCAGCTGGGTCTCGAGCTGCTGGAGCTTGGCGATCCGCTGCTCCATCGGCGGGTGCGTGGAGAGCAGGCCCTTGACCGAGCTCTTGACCTTGGCGGGGACGATGAAGAAGGCGTTCATGCGCTCGGCCTCACGCAGGTCGTGCTGGGGCACCCGCTCCATGCTGCCGGAGATGGTCAAGAGCGCCGAGGCCAGCGCGCTCGGCCGGCCGGTCACCAGCGCGGCGCCGCGGTCGGCGCTGAACTCGCGGTAGCGCGACAGCGCCAGCAGCAGGAAGAACGAGACCGCGTAGACCACGGCGGAGGCGATGAACACGATGATCCCGGCGGGGCTGTCGTCGTCGCCTCCGCCGAAGAAGAAGGCGAACTGCAGCATCATCGATGCCACCGAGGCGAAGAAGCTGGCCGTGGTCATGATCAGCACGTCCCGGTTCTTGATGTGGGCCAGCTCGTGGGCCATCACGCCCTCCAGCTCGGTTGGCGAGAGCGTGTTCATGATGCCGGTGGTGGCGCAGACAGTGGCCTTCTTCTGCGACCGCCCGAGCGCGAACGCGTTGGGCATCGGGGTGTCGGCCACCGCGACCTTGGGCTTGGGCAGGTCGGCCTGGATGCAGAGGCGGTCGATCATCGCGTGGAGGCCTGGGGCCTGCTCGGGTGAGACCTCCTTGGCGCCCATCGAGGCCAGTGCCAGCTTGTCCGAGGTGAACAGCTGCAACAGGGCCAGGCCGCCGATGACCACGGCGATGATGGCCGCGCCGGCGCCGGCCGCGATCAGCGCGCCGACGAAGGCCACGTACAGCAGCCCCAGGAGGAACAGCGTGACCAGCATCCGGAACTGGAGGCCGCGATCACGCTCGAAGACTGCCTTTGAAGTCGCCATCTGGAGCCAAGTGTAGGGAAGGGGTGCACGATCCCTTGCACCCCCCGGGAAACAGGCCGGGATGCCGACGGACCCGTGCTACGGTCCTGCCTCTGGCGACCCCGGAAAGTCCTGCATAACCGCGGTAAACGGGCAGTCGACAACGCAGTCCCACCCGCATGCGCAAGTACTTCTGGATACCCCTCCTGCTGGCCGTCGCGGCCTACGTCCTGTCGCCCCTCCCGGGACAGTCCAAGCCGTCGCTGGACAAGCGCATCCAGGGCAAGCGCGCGCAGGTCCAGAAGGCCAAGGCCAAAGAGGGTGTGCTGACCAAGGACATCGTGGCCTACAACAACCGGATCTCGGGCCTGCAGGGTCAGATCCGCGGCACCCAGAAGCGGCTGACGGTGGTCCAGGACGACCTGGACGCCGCCCGCAACGAGCTGCTGACGGTCCGCGACAAGCTGGAGGTGGCGCGCGACCGCCTGGTGCGTGCCCGCTCCGAGCTGAGACAGGCCCGCGGCGGCCTCGAGGACCGGCTGGTGGAGCTGTACAAGGCCGACCAGCCCGACGCCCTGACCGTGATCCTGGAGGCCGACGGCTTCAACGACCTGCTCGAGCGAACCGACTTCCTCAAGCGCATCTCCGACCAGGACGGCGCCGTGATCCGCAAGGTGCGCGTGCTCAAGGCGCGGGCCGAGAAGTCCGAGCGCGAGCTGGCCGGGCTGGAGCGCAAGCGCGAGCTGGCGGCCGAGACAATCCTGCGCCGGCGCGACGACATCGCCGCCAGCCGCGATCGCTTGGCCACCGCCCAGGGTGATCTGCGCAGCGCGCGCAACGGCCGCCGCACCGTCCTGGCCAGTGTTCGCCAGGATCGCCGCCACGTCCAGGAGGACCTGGCCGCCATGGAACGCCAGCAGTCCAAGATCCGCAGCCAGCTGGCCGGCGGCCCGGGTGTGAACGCGGGTCCGATCAAGCGCGGTTCGGGGCGGCTGATCTACCCCACCAACGGCACGTTCACATCGCCCTTCGGCAGCCGCTGGGGCCGCCTGCACGCCGGTATCGACATCGCGGCGCCGATCGGCACCGCCATCCGCGCGGCCGACTCCGGCCGGGTGGCCATCGCCGGACCCACGGGCGGCTACGGCAACTACACCTGCATCCAACACGGCGGCAGCATGTCCACCTGTTACGGCCACCAGTCGCGCATCGGCGTGTCGGTGGGCTCGTCGGTCAGCCAAGGCCAGGTGATCGGCGCCGTGGGCAACACCGGCAACTCGACCGGGCCGCACCTGCATTTCGAGGTCCGGATCGGCGGCAACCCCGTCGATCCGATGGGTTACCTCTAGCGGCCATCCTGGCCCCGAGTCCGGGCGGCTTTGCCGCCCTCCTCACTACCCTGGGCCGCCGTGCAGCCCGAACTCGATCTCGGTCCGGTCACCCTCCAGACGTTCGGAATCTGCTTCGCGTTGGCGTTCCTGGCGTCCGGGGCCGTACTGGCCAAGCGGCTCAAGGAGCTGGACCTGCCGGTGGACTGGGCCTACGAGATGATCTTCGCCGGGGCGATCGGCGGCCTGATCGGCTCGCGTGTGGACTTCCTGGCCCAGAACTGGGACGACGTGTCCGGCGACGTGCTGGGCAACCTGTTCTCAGGCTCGGGGCTGGTGTGGTTCGGCGGGCTGGTCGGCGGCGCGCTTGGCGTGATCCTGTGGGCGCGCTGGCGCGGCTTCCTGGAGTGGCGGATGTTCGACACGTGCGCGCCGGCGCTGGCCATCGGCTACGCGGTGGGCCGGATCGGCTGCCAGCTGTCGGGCGACGGTGACTACGGCGAGCCGACCGACAGCTTCCTCGGCATGTCCTATCCCGACGGCACGGTGCCCACGACCGAGGACGTGTGGCCCACGCCGGTGTTCGAGTCGGTGGCCATGGCGCTGGTTGCGCTGCTGCTCTGGCGGTTGCGCAACCGTTACCGGCCCGGCCTGCTGTTCGGCCTCTATCTGCTGCTGGCGGGAACCGAGCGGCTGCTGATCGAGTTCATCCGCCGCAACGACGCCGTTGTGGCCGGGTTGACACAGCCGCAGCTGATCGGCCTGGCGATGATGATCGGGGGGGCAGCGCTGGTGTACGTCAAGCGCTCGCCCGCCGCCCCGGCGGCGCAAGCCGCCTGAGAACAGCGCCGCCGCCGGCCGCCGCGCACAGCGCCAGCGCCACCGAGGCCCCGGCCGCGCCGCCGAAGTGGTGCGACGAGTACAGGCCCACGAGCCCCGCTCCCACCGCGACCGCAGCGCCCGCCGCCATAGCCCGCCCCGGGCTGCGCACGCGGTCGCCCACGGCCACGGCCGGGGCCACCAGGATGGCCAGCACCAGCAGGCTGCCGAGTCCCTGTACCGCCACCGCCACCGCGGTGGCCAGCACAAGGAGGAGCGCCAGCTGCACGCGGCCCGCGCGCAGCCCCAGTGTGCCGGCGCCGCCGGCGTCGAAGGCCACGGCGGCCAGCGGCCTGTGCATCGCGGCCAGCGCCAAGCCGCCGCCCAGCGCCAGCGCCGCGGCGGCCGCGAGGTCGCCGGCGGACACGCCGAGCGGATCGCCGAAGAGCAGCTCCTCCAGCCGCGCCGGGGTGTCGGGCGCCAGCGCCAGCAGCACTCCGAGGCCGAACGCGCCGCTGACCACGACCGCGGTGGCGGTGTCCGAGTCGATCCGGCGGTCGCGGGAGGCCAGCGCCAGGGCCACGGCGGCCACGGCCACGCCGCCGCCGGCGCCCACGATCAGCGGGATCCCGGCCAGCGCCGCCAGCACCAGGCCGGGCAACAGCCCGTGGGCGAGCGACTCCGACGGGTAGGTCAGCCGGAAGCTGCGCACCCAGAAGCTGAGCGGCCCGCAGAACAGGCCCAGCAGCACCACCTCGGCCAGCGCGCGGCGGTCGATGCCCGATTCCAGGGGCCCGGTCAGGAAGTCGAACATCAGTGCTCGTGGTGCTGGACGGCCACGGCCTTCACGTCGTCCTGGCCGGCGCTGCCGGGGATCAGGATCAGCTCCCGCCCGTAGGTGGTCTGGAGGACCTCGGCGTCCAGGACGGTGGCGGGGTCGCCGTAGGCCACCTGCGAGCGGTTGAGGCACAGCACGGTGTCGAACTGGCGCGCGCCCTCCACGTCGTGGGAGGACACCATGAGCGTCCGGCCCTCGGCAGCCAGCTCGGCAAACAGGGAGTGGATGGTCTCCGCACTGGCCGGGTCGACGCCCGCCAGCGGTTCGTCCAGCAGCAGCACGTTGGCGTCCTGGACCAGCGCCCGGGCGATGAGCACGCGCTGGCGCTGGCCACCCGACAGGGCGCCGTATGCGGTGCGCTCGAGCCCGGACAGCCCGACCCGTGCCAGAGCCGCCCGGGCGGCGTCGCGGTCGCGGCGCCGGGCGGGCAGCCACCAGCGCCCCGCCAGCGAGCCCATGACGGCCACATCCAGGGCGCTGACGGGGAAGTCCAGCCGCGCGTGGGCGGCCTGGGCCACGTGCGCGGGCCGCCCCTGGATCCGCACCGTGCCGGCCGCCAGCGGAAGCTGGCCGATCAGGGCGCGGAAGAGCGTGGTCTTGCCGCCGCCGTTGGGGCCCAGCACGCATACCGAGCTGCCCGCCTCGGCGGCGAACGACACGCTGCTGAGTACCGGCTCCCCGCCGTAGCCGGCGGCCAGCCCCTGCACGTCCAGCGCCGTGCTCATGCCATCGCCTCGCGCGGAGCCCGGGCGGGGGCCAGGGCGAGCGCGGCGGCCACCAGCGCGTAGGTCGCAGCGCCCAGGACGGCGATGGCGGGCCCCGGGGGCACGTCCAGCCAGAGCGCGCCGTACAGCCCGAGCAGTCCCTGGGCCGCCGCCACGCCCACCGAGGCCGCCACCAGCCCGCGCACCGAACCGGTGACCAGCCGGGCGATGGCGGCGGGCACAACGAACAGGGAGGTGACCAGCAGCGAGCCCACCGCGGGCAGCGCTGCCACCGCGGTGGCGCCCACCAGGACCAGCAGCGCCAGGTCGGCGCGATGGCCGGGCACCCCCAGGCCGGGGGCGCCGTCGGGGTCGAATGCCACCGCGGCCCAGGCCCGCCCGAGCAGCAGGGCGCCGGCCACCGCCACCGCGGCGGCCACGGCGGCCACCACCACGTCCGCATTGCTGAGTGCCACCGCGCTGCCGAACAGGAGCCGGTCCACGCCGGCGCTCGACTCGAAGACGTCGCTGGCCAGGATCGTGCCTCCGGCCAGCGCCAGCACCAGGATCAGCCCCGTGGCGGCGCCGCCGGGGTCGCGCCCCGCTCGCCCGGCGCGCTCGACGCCGGCGGCGTAGGCCACGGCCACGGCCAGGGCGGCCAGCCGGGGTGAGAAGCGGGCCGCCTGGGCCAGGACCACGCCGGGAAAGGTCGCGGTGCCAACGGCATGCGTGTAGAAGGCCAGCCGGCGCAAAACCACGTAAGCGCCCAGCGTGCCGCCGGCCACGGCCAGCAGCAGCAGCTCCAGCGCAGCCACCCGGGTGGAGCGCAGCTCCAGCAGGTAGAGCGGGTCGGGCAAGGATTCCAGTCCCACACGCGACAGTGTAAGTGAGAGCGATTCTCAGCTGGCGAACGCCCGCTCCAGGAACCGCGCGGTGATGTTCTGCACCTCGAGGTCGTGCTGGAGGGAGCGGTGGTGGCCACCGGGGAAGACGATCAGCCGCTTGGGCTCGCCCGCGGCGTCGTGCAGCTCCTGGCTGACGGTGTGGGGCACGCGCTCGTCGCCGCGGGCGTGCAGCAGCAGGAGCGCGGTGCGCGGTGAGAGCCGCGCGGCCGATTCGGCCAGGTCCAGGGTTCCCAGCCACTGCACGGTGGCCTCGCGGTCCACCTCGAAGTCCAGGTCGCCGGACGCGATCCCGCGGGCCAGCAGCTCGGGCGGCGCGGGACATATGGCCGCCACGGCGGCGATCGAGGCCTCGGCCGCGGCGGCCTGGATGGCCAGGAAGCCGCCCATGCTGGAGCCGCGCAGGCCGATCCGAGGGGCGTGGGCGGACAGCACATCGCGCATGGCCAGCACGTCGCCGACCGCGCCCGGGCCGAAGTGCCCGCTGGAGCGCCCGTGCCCGCGCGCGTCGAAGGCCAGGGCCGCCAGCCCGCGGTCGCGACATACGCGGCCGAAGTCGAAGTGGCTCTCCTTCGCCGACCCGGCGCCGTGCAGGATCACCACGCCCCCCGCGGGTGGGCCCTGGGGCCGGAACAGCGCGTACGACAGGCCGTCGCGCTCGCCTAGCTCGGGGGGTGCGGGCGGCTCGTGGTGCTTCATACTCGCGGACCTTATGTCCACCGATCGCACCGTCGCGCAGCCCGGCAGCGCCTTGCCCGCCGGGCTGGAGCGTGTGTACCCGATGGGCTCCGATCTCGGGCCCGGCGGCACGCTGCGCATCGCCGGCTGCAGTGCGCTTGAGCTGGCGCGCGAGTTCGGCACGCCGGCCTACGTGTACGCCGAGGACGACCTGCGCGCCCGCGCGCGCTCCACCCGCGACGCGTTCGCCTCCCGCACCGACCGGTTCGAGGTCCTGTACGCCTCGAAGGCGTTCCCGTGCACCGCCGCGCTGGCCATCTTCGCCCAGGAGGGGCTGTCGGTGGACTGCGCGTCGGGCGGCGAGCTGTACATGGCGCTCAACGCCGGTTTCGACCCCGAGCGGATCTACCTGCACGGCAACAACAAGTCCGAGGCGGAGCTCGAGCAGGCCGTGGCCGCCGGCGTGGGGCACGTGATCGTGGACAGCTTCGACGAGATCGAGCGGCTGGAACGCGTGGGCCCCGGCCAGCGGATCCTGCTGCGCGTGACGCCCGGCATCGAGCCCGAGACGCACAAGGCCATCCGCACCGGCCAGGAGGACTCGAAGTTCGGCATCCCGATGCGCGATGTCGAGCGGGCGCTGGAGCGGATCGGCCGCTCGGGGCTGGAGCTGCGCGGCCTGCACGCGCACATCGGCTCGCAGGTCTTCGACCTGGACGTGTACGAGTCGCTGGCCGACGTGCTGCGCCAGATCGGCGACTACCCGCTGTTGAACCTCGGCGGCGGCTTCGCCATCGCCTACACGCGTGAGGACCGCCCGCCGCCGGCCGCCGAGTACGCCGAGGCGATGCTGGCGCATGCCCCTGACGGCGTAACGGTGCTGTGCGAGCCCGGCCGCTCGCTGGTCGGCAACGCCGGCTTGTCGCTGTACACCGTGGGCACGGTCAAGGAGATCCCAGGCGTGCGCACGTACGTGGCGGTGGACGGCGGCATGGCCGACAACATCAGGCCGATGCTCTACGGCGCGGTCTACGAGGCCGACGTGGTGGACCGTTTCGGCGATTCGACCCCCTGCCGGATCGTGGGCATGCACTGCGAGTCCGGCGACGTGCTGGTGGGCGAGGGTGCGCTGGAGGACCCGCGCCCGGGGGACGTCGTGGCCATGCCGGCCACCGGCGCGTACGGTCACGCGATGGCCAGCAACTACAACGCCGTGCCGCGCCCGCCCGTGGTGTTCTGCAAGGACGGCGATGCGCGCGTGGTCGTGCGCCGCGAGACCTACGACGACCTGACCCGCCGCGATGTCTGAGGCGCAGCCGTTCAGGATCGGCCTCCTGGGCCACGGCACGGTCGGCGCGGCGTTCGAGCAGCTGGTGGCCGAGCGCTCGGACGCGATCGCCGCCGAGGTGGGCTTCCGGCCCGAGCTCTCGGGCGTGCTGACCACCAGCCGCGGCGACTTCGGCGACATCCTCGAGCGCAGCGACCTGATCGTGGAGCTCATCGGGGGCACCGAGCCGGCGCTGGACTACGCGCTGCGCGCCATGGAGGCCGGCAAGCACTTCGTGACCGCCAACAAGCAGCTGGTCTCCCGCCACGGCGAGCAGCTGTTCGAGGTGGCGGGGCGGGCCGGGGTGCAGCTGCGCTTCGAGGCTGCGGTGGGCGGCGTGGTGCCGGCCATCCGCGTGATCTCCGAGACGCTGGCCGCTGCGCACATCGAGCGCGTGCACGGCATCGTGAACGGCACCACCAACTTCATCCTGACCGCCATGGAGCGCACCGGCGCCTCCTACGCCGACGCGCTTGCGGAGGCCCAGAGGCTGGGCTACGCCGAGTCCGACCCCACCGACGACGTGACCGGGGCCGACGCGGCGGCGAAGATGGCCATCATTGCCCGGTTGGCGTTCGGTGCGCCCGTGCACATCGACGAGGTGCCGCACGAGGGCATCGAGCACATCACCGCCGAGGACATCGCCTACGCGCGCGAGCTCGACCTGTCGCTGAAGCTGATCGGCAGCGCCGAGCGCGTGGACGGCGGGCTGTCGGTGCAGGTGTACCCGGCGTTCCTGTTCGCCGACCACCCGCTGGCCTCGGTGCACGGCTCCTTCAACGCGGTCACGATCGAGTCGCCCGCCATCACCGAGATCACCCTGTCCGGCCCCGGCGCCGGCGGCTCGCAGACGGCCTCGGCGGTGCTCGGCGACGTGATCAGCGCCATGATCCCGCCGCCGTTCAACCCGCCGCCGGCCGAGCCGCTCCCGCTGGTGACCGACCGCGAGTCGGCCTTCTACCTGCACGTGGAGGTGGCCGACACGCCGGGCGTGCTGGCCCAGGTGGCCGAGATCCTGGGTCTTCAGGGCGCGTCGATCCGGTCGGTGGTCCAGAAGGGACTGGGCGAGGACGCCCGCCTGGCCATGGTCATGCACCCGGTCCTGGAGTCCAAGTTCCGCGCGGCGGTCGAGATGATCAGCCGGCTGGACTTCGTGCGCTCACGCCCACGCGTGATCCGGGTCATCGGCGAGACGTTCGAATGAGCGGGGCCGGCGCAGTCAGCCCGGCCCGAACGGGCGGGATCGGCGAACGGCGGCTGGGTAGGGGGGCACCCTGTCATGGTCGGCCAGACGGCACCCGGTCCCGGCAACGATTGTCGTCTTGCAGGGGCTATAGCCCCCTCAAAACGACAACCGATCGCGGGGTCGGGTCGGCGGGGTTTGGGGAGCACACGACTGCACCGCGACGGTTACGGCGAACCCGCCTTGTGGTTGCGCCCCGAGCCCCTACCCAGCCGCAGTTCCGCCGAGCCCGCCGCAACGGCAGAGAGGTTCTCCCGTGAGCCTCTGGCGCTACGCCGACCGGCTGCCGGTCGAGCCGCTGGTGACCCTCGGCGAGGGCGACACGCCGCTGGTGCCGGCCCCGCACCTGAGCGAGCTGACCGGTTGCGAGGTGTACCTGAAGATCGAGGGGGCCAACCCCACTGGCAGCTTCAAGGACCGCGGCATGACCGTTGCTGTGTCGGCGGCGATCGGCGAAGGGGCGGAGGCGGTGGTGTGCGCGTCCACCGGCAACACGGCGGCCAGTGCCGCGGCGTACGCCGGCCGCGCCGGGCTGCGTGGTGCGGTGATCGTGCCCGAGGGCAAGATCGCCACCGGCAAGCTGGCCCAGGCGCTGATGCACGGCGCGCGCGTGATCGCGTTGCGCGGCAACTTCGACCAGGCGCTGGCGCTGGTGCGCCAGCTGGCCGACCGGCACGCGGTGGCGCTGGTGAACTCGGTCAACGAGTACCGGATCCAGGGTCAGAAGACGGCGGCGTTCGAGATCTGCGACACGCTCGGGGACGCCCCCGACGCTCTCTGCATCCCCGTAGGCAACGCCGGAAATGTGACCGCCTACTGGCGAGGCTTCGAGGAGTACGGCGTGCGCCCGCGGCTGTACGGGTTCCAGGCCGAGGGGGCGGCGCCGCTGGTGCACGGGGCGCCGGTGGAGTCGCCGGAGACGGTGGCGTCGGCCATCAGGATCGGCAACCCGGCGCGGTGGGAGGAGGCCATGGGCGCGTTCACCGGCTCGCGCGGCCAGGTACGCGCTGTCAGCGACGAGCAGATCCTGGCCGCCTACGACCTGCTGGCGTCGCGCGAGGGAGTGTTCTGCGAGCCGGCCTCGGCGGCCTCGGTGGCGGGCCTGCTGGCCCACGGCGCCGAGGGGCGGGTGGTGTGCGTGCTCACCGGCCACGGCCTGAAGGACCCGCAGACTGCCATGAACCGGGCCACGTCCGTGATCCCCTGTGAGCCCGACATCGCCAGCGTCGAGGCCGCCGTGCTGGAGGACCGGTGAACCGCCACCGGATCGTGAACGTGCCGGCGTCCTCGGCCAACCTGGGCCCGGGCTACGACGTGCTGGCCGCGGCGCTGGCGCTGGAACTGGAGCTGGAGGTCAAGGAGACCGGCGAGTTCTCGGTCGAGTCCGACACGCCCGGCATGCCGCTGGACCGCACGAACCTGTGCGTGCGTGCCTTCGAGAAGCTGCACACAGCCGACGGGCTGTCGTTCTCGATCCGGTCGGAGATCCCGCCGGCGGGCGGGCTGGGCTCCAGCGCCGCGTGCATCGTGGCCGGCCTGGCGGCGGCCGACCACATGTTCGAGCTGGACGCTCCGCTGTACCAGTACGCGCGCGAGCTGGAGGGCCACCCCGACAACATCGCGGCCGCTCTGTACGGCGGCTTCGTGATCTGCGGCCCGGGCGACCCGGTGCGGATCGAGCCGGCAGAGGGCCTGGAAGCAGTGGTGGCCATGCCGCCGGCGCCGGTTTCCACCGCGCAGGCTCGTGCGGCCCTGCCGGACGAGGTGCCCATGGGCGAGGCGTCGTTCAACATCGCCCACGCCACGATGCTGACGCTGGGGCTGGCGCGGTCCGACTTCTCGCTCATCGGACGCGGGCTGGACGACCGGCTGCACCAGCCGCGGCGGGCGGCGCTGTACCCGCGCTCGGTCGAGCTGCTGCACCAGGCGCGCGACCTGGGCGCCCTCGGCGCCACCATCTCGGGCGCCGGCCCGGCGGTGCTGTTCTGGTGCCAGTGGCAGCAGACCGGGGAGGTGCTGAACGCGCTGAAGGCTGCGGCCCCCGACTGCCACGTGCGCCGGGTGAACTTCGCGCCCGGCGGCGCCGACGTGAGGGAGCTGTGAAGCGGGTAGAGGCCGCGGGAGGCGTGGTGACCGACGCGAACGGGCTTGTGTGCCTCGTGCACCGGCCGCGCTACGACGACTGGTCCCTGCCCAAGGGCAAGCTCGATGCCGGCGAGACGTTCGAGCAGGCCGCGCTGCGCGAGGTCGAGGAAGAGACCGGGCTGGTCTGCGCGCTGGGTGAGGAGCTGGCCTCGACCGAGTACCACGACCGAAAGGGACGTCCGAAGATCGTGCGCTACTGGCGAATGAGCGTCGTGGAGGGTCCCGAGTTCGCCCCGAACGACGAGGTAGACGAGCTCCTGTGGGTGGCGCCCGGCGAGGCGGGCACGCTGCTGACCTACGAGCACGACCGCGAGCTCGTCTCGAGCCTGTGAACGCCTCGTTCCGGCGGGGAGTCAAGGAGGGAGCCCCGTTCGCAGCCGCCGGTGGCCTGCTGGCGATCTCGTTCGGGGTGCTGGCCAACGACACCGGCCTCGGCGCGGTGGGGGCGATCGTGATGTCGGCCGTGGTGTTCGGCGGCTCGGCGCAGTTCGCGTCGGTGGGCATCTACTCCACCGGCGGCGGGCTGGGCACCGCGCTGCTGGCCGCCACGCTGGTGAACAGCCGCTTCCTGCCGATGGGCGTGGCGGTCGCCCCGTACCTGCCCGGCGGCGTGCTCAAGCGCGCACTGCAAGGCCAGCCGCTGGTGGACGCCTCGTGGATCCTGGCCCGCCAGACCGACGGTGCCTTCGACCGCCATGTGCTGTTCGGCGCCAGCGCAGTGCAGTACGTGACGTGGGTCGGTGGCACCACGCTGGGTGCGCTGGTGGGCACCGGCCAGATCGACCCCGACACCCTTGGCGTTGACGCCATCTTCCCGGCCTTCTTCCTGATCCTGCTGCTGGAGGAACTGCGCCGGCCCGGCATGCGATCGGTGGCCCTCGGTGGCGCGCTGATAGCCGTGGCACTGGTGCCCATCACGCCGGTTGGCGTGCCGGTGGTGCTGGCCAGCCTGGCCGCGCTCGCGGGGCTGTGGCGCGAGCCGCCCGAGCTGGGGGAGGAGGGCCCGTGAGCGGGCGCTGGACCGAGTTGGTGGTGGGCTGCGGCGCTATGGCCTTCGCGATCAAGGCGGTGGGCCCGGTGGTGTTCGGCGGCCGGCCGTTGCCGAAGCGGCTGGGCGCCGTGGTGTTCCTGCTCGCCGCGCCGCTACTGGCGGCTCTGGTGGTCACGCAGGCGCTGGCCGAGGGCGACCAGCTGAAGCTGGACGCCGAGACGGCCGGCGTGGTGGCCGCCGGCCTTGCCGGCTGGGTGAGGGTGCCGGTGGCGCTGTGCATGGTCCTGGCCGCCTCGGTCACCGCCGTGCTGCGGGCGCTGGCCTGACCTCTAACGTCGAGAGATGGCTGCCCTCAAGCTCAGCGTCCTGGACCAGTCGCCGATCTCGGAGGGCTCGACCGGAGCGCGTGCGCTGCACCAGTCGATCGACCTGGCGCGGCTGGCCGACCGCCTGGGCTACCACCGTTACTGGGTGGCCGAGCACCACGGCGGGCCGATGCTGGCAGGCCCCAGCCCCGAGGTGCTGATCGGGCCGATCGCCTCCGCGACCGAGCGCATCCGGGTGGGCAGCGGCGGGGTGATGCTGCCCCACTACAGCCCGTTCAAGGTGGCCGAGAGCTTCAGCCTGCTGGCGGGGCTGTACCCGGAGCGGATCGACCTGGCGCTGGGTCGCGCATCGGGCACCGACCCGATGACCGCGCACGCGCTGCAGCGCGACCGCACCCAGCCGATGCCCGACGACTTCCCGAGCCAGCTGGCCGAGCTGCTGGCCTACCTGGAGGACCGGTTGCCGCCGGGCCACCCGTTCGCGCGCCTGGCCAAGGCGCTGCCCGGCCTGCCCGAGCGCCCCGAGCCGTGGCTGCTGGGCAGCTCGCAGCAGAGCGCCGTCTGGGCCGGCGAGCTGGGCCTGCCGTACGCCTTCGCCGACTTCATCAACCCGAACGGGCCGGCGATCGCGCAGCTGTACCGGGACAAGTTCGTGGACTCCGAGCGGCTGTCCGCACCGCGGCTGGCCATAGGAGCCTGGGTGATCGCGGCCGACAGCGAGCAGGAGGCCGGCGAGCTGGCGTCCTCGTCGATGATGGCCATGCGCGAGCTGCGTGCCGGCCGGCTGATCGCCGTACCGCCGGTGGAGAAGGCGCTGCGCTACCTGGAGCGCCAGGGCGACGATGTGCCCGTGGGCGGCGGGCGGCGGATGACCCTCGGGACCGGCGAGCAGGTGCGTGCCGGGCTCGAGGAGCTGGCCGAGAGCTATGGGGCCGAGGAAGTGATCGTGGTGACGATCACCCACGATCCGGACGCGCGCCGGCACAGCTACGAGCTGCTGGCGGACGCGTTCGCCCTGGAAGCCAAGGGTCAGAGCGCCGCCGTTCAAGAAGCGGGCAGGGATGCCCGCTTCTTGGCAGGCTCTCCTTAGAAGCGCCTCAACAAGGCGGCGGTCTTCTTACGCGTCGAGGTGCGCTTCGAATCTGCCAGGCCCATTTGGACGACCCTGCCGCGCCGCACCTGGATCGCGATCCGAGCCCGCGATGCGCTCGCCGCGTACCAGGTGAACGAGCCGGCGCGGTAGGCGCGCTCGCCGCGCAGGCGCCGGCGTACGGTCCTGGTGCTCGAGCCGACCTTGATGCCGCTGAGCCGGTTCGACCTGCTCGAGCTGAGTGCCACCACCGAGCGGCCGCTCAGGTAGCCGACCCTCAGGTTGCCGCCGCCCACGAGGCAGTAGCGGTCCACGCGGCGAGAGCTGCCCTTCAACGCGTACTTGGTGACCGCGCGCCGCACGGTCGCCCGCCTGCGATTGAGAACCGCGCCGTTCATCGCGGTGCCGGTGGTCTTGGCCGTGACGCCGGCACACAGCCCCGCGCCCTTGCCCGCGAAGGGGTTGCGCACGATCAGCTCCACGTTGCGGTCGCCCTTGCCGCCGCCTGGGTTGCGGTAGGCGCGCGGGTCGTTGGCTGCAAGCGTGCGGCCGGCGGAGGCCATCTGGTCGACGCCGAGCTGCGACGTTGCGCCCGGATCGCCGGTCGCGCCGGGGGCGCGTGCACCCCCCGCGTGGTCGACCTGGGTGCCGATGATGGACAGCGTGCCGTCCTTGTTGTCCATGATCTCCACGAGCTTGGCCTGCTGGGGGAAGTCGGCCACCGACGCGGTCTCCACCGACCACCAGTTGCCCTTCGCGCAGCGGCTCGCGCACGGCCGGATCCGGTTCACGTGGGTGTGGCCCGACAGGTAGGCCACCACGTTCGTGTTGGCGTTGAAGAGCCGCTCCACATCCGCCCGCCGGCGCACGGGCGCCGAGTTGCGCGGGTCCGAGTCGCAGCCCACGGCGCCGCTGCACGGCCCGGCCGCCTCGTCGGGTGTGCTCACGATCAGGCGCCGGATCGGATGGTGGCCGAACACCACCACGATCTGCCTGGCCGCCTTGGCCCGGCGCAGCTGACCGCGCAGCCACTGGTACTGGGGGTCGTCCAGGTTGCCCTCGGCGCCGCCCACGCTGCCGGTGCCCTCGGAGACGGTGTCCAGCGAGATGAAGCGCAGGCCCGGCTTGGGCGTCCATGCGTAGTAGGACGCGCTGCCGGCCGAGCCGGCGTTCTGGTCGGCGTCCACGAAGGCGAAGCCGTGCGCGTCACCCTGGCTGCCGCCGGCGAAGATCTGCTTGACGCCGGCGCGGTCCACGAACCGCCGGCGCGGGTCGGGGGGCACGGTGAAGCCGCTGGAGGATGCGAACACGTCGCCCGGCGACGGATTCGTCGTCGGGTTGGCGATGTAGGGCTTGAAGCAGCCGGTGGCGATCCGGTTGGCGTTCTGGGTGCCCGACACGTAGCCCTGCACCGCGCCGTCGTGGTTGCCGTTGGTCAAGTAGGTGGGCACAGGCGCCGCCCCGTTTCGCAGGCCCACCGGCACGAACGGCCGCTGGGCGGCGTCCATCAGCCCCGCATAGGTGGGCCAGGCCGCGTACCGGCCCGCGGGCTGGTCGGGGTCGTAGAAGTTGCCGTCGGGAGCACCGCCGTTGTAGTCGTCGTAGTCCTGGAGGCCGGTGTAGCGCGCCGCCTCTCCGGGCCGGGTGGCCAGCTCGGCGCGTTGCTCGGGCGTGCAGGCCGACGTGTCGTCAACCCCGCTGCCCGGGTCCAGCGCCTGGCCGCCCTCCATGAGCTGGCGCGTCCACAGCGTCTCGTTCTCCTGCTGGTTGTCGGCCTGGTCGCCGCCCATCAGCGCCAGCGACATGGCTGCGCGGCTGCCCTTGGCGCCCCGGTTGGGGCTCACGGCGGTGAAGGCGTTCAGGCGCCGGAAGATGGCGTCGATCGTTTGGGGCATCAGCGCCTCCTGGGGGCGCCATGCGCTGCTGTTGCGCTGCACCGGGGCCAGCGAGTCGATCCGCGCCGGCGATTCCTCATCCGCCAGCTGCAGGTCGTTGATCTGGGCCATGTAGATCAGCGAGGTGCGACGGTTGGTACGGCCGGCCTGAGCGCGGGCGCGGCTGGTCTCGCGCAGGTTCTGCTTCTGGGCGGCCACGGGCCCGAGGGCGTTGAAGCCGGGCTTGGCCGCATCGAGCACGCCCGCGGGCCCGATCTGCCCCTGCGCCGTGGTCTGGCGGGGGGTCTGGGCCAGCGCCGTGCCGCCGATCGCCAGCGCCGCGATGGCGACAGCCGGAAGGCTCCTGGTCAGGGCGGTGCGCATCGCTACAGCGAAACACACCGTCCGCTTCAGAGTTCCGGCGGCACCCGATCGGCCCAGGGGCTGGCGGTCTCCAGCTGGGTCGCCAGCGACAGCAGCGTGCCCTCGTCCTCGGGCCGGCCGATCAGCTGCGTGCCCAGCGGCAGGCCTTCCTCGCTCTGGCCCAGCGGGAGCGAGATCGCGGGCTGGCCGGTCACGTTCATGCCGGCCGTGTACGGGGTGAACTCGCCCGACTTCTTGAACTCGAACGCCGGGTTCTCGCCCATCGGGTCGATCTCGCCGTGGCGCACAGGCAGCTTGGCCAGCGACGGCGTGATCAGCACGTCCCAGTTGCCGAAGAAGCCCACCACGCCGCGCGAGAACGCCTGCAGCTGGCCGACGGCCAGGAGGTAGTCCGGCGCCGTGATCGAGCGGCCGGTCTCGTACAGCCACAGGGACAGCGGCTCCATGGTGTCGGCGCCGGGCTCGCGCCCGCCGAGCATGCCGCAGAAGGTGGCGCTCACGGACACGTTTGCGGCCCACAGGACCGAGAACGTGGGCAGCAGGTCCACGCCCTTCCAGGGCGCGTCCACCTCCTCCACGTGGTGGCCCAGCTCCTCAAGCAGCTTCGCCGTGTCGCGGGCCGCCTGCTCGTACTGGGCGTCGAGCTCGGACTCGACCGGCAGGTCGAAGGTGAGCGCGATGCGCAGCTTGCCCGGCTCACGCGCGGCCACGTCGGCGAACGGGGCCGCGGGCGGCGAGGCCCAGGTGGCATCGCCCGGTTCGTAGCCGGCCAGCAGGTCCAGCACGGCGGCGGCATCCGCAACCGTGCGGGTCAGGGCGCCGTCGGTGGACAGCATGTGGTCGCCCAGGTCGGGTGCGCGCGAGATCCGCCCGCGGCTGGGCTTCAGGCCCACCAGGCCGTTGCAGGCGGCGGGGATGCGGATCGAGCCGCCGCCGTCGCTGGCGTGGCCGACCGGCACCGCGCCCGCGGCCACGGCGCCGCCACTGCCGCCGCTGGAGCCGCCCGTGGTGCGCTCCGGGTCCCACGGGTTGCGGCACGCGCCAAAGCGGCGCGGCTCGGTCACCGGCAGGATCCCGAACTCGGGCGACTGGGTGCGGCCCATGAACACGAACCCGGCTTCGCGGAACCGCCGGGCCACGGCCGAGTCGTAATCGGGCACATAGTCGGGCACGATGTCGCTGCCCTGGCTCAGGCGCATCCCCTTGACGGGCAGGAACAGGTCCTTGAGCGCCAGCGGCACGCCTGCGAATGGCCGCTCGTCGCCGGGCTCGATGGCGTCGGCCGCCGCCAGCGCGCCCTCGGCGTCCACCAGCGTCCAGTGGTTCAGGGCCTCGGTGGCCTCGATCCGGTCCAGCGACGCCTGCGTCAACTCGCGCGCGGACACATCGCCGCCGCGGACCATCCGGGCCAGTTCGAGGGCGGGTTTGCGCAGGAGATCGGCGGTGGTGGCGGGCATACCCGCGAGCCTAACTCAGCGCAGCGCGCCGACGGCCACGCGCTGTTCGCCCAGCTCCAGGCGGTCGAGCGCCTCCTCGGCCAGATCCATGTAGTCGGCCGCCAGGTCGGGCCGGCGGTCGACGATCGAGACGCCGCGCTCGGCCGACTCGGCGTAGGCCACAGAGCGGCGGATCACCGCCTTGAACACCTTGTCGCCAAAGCGCTCCTGCAGCTGTTTGAGCGCCTCCCGCGAGTGCACCAGGCGCATGTCGGCGATGTTCAGCACCACGCCCATCCACTCCAGGTCCGGGTTCAGCGAGTCCTTGGCCAGCTCCACGACCTCCAGCGCCTGCTCCACGCCCTGCAGGCTGAAGTACTCGGCCTCGCTGGTTATCAGCGCCCGGTCGGCCGCCACCAGCGCGTTCACGGTCAGCAGCCCGAGCGACGGCGGGCAATCCACCAGGATCAGGTCGTAGTGCTTGCCCGGCTCGCGCAGAGCGCGCCGCAGCGTCATCTCGCGGCCCATCTTGCCGCCCAGCACCAGCTCTGCCTCGGCCAGGCCGAGGTTGGCGGGCAGCACGTCGTCGTGGATCGCGTCCATGGCCGTGGCCTGGCCGGTCAGCACGTCGGCCACGGTGGGCGAGGCGTCTGCCGGGACGTCGAAGTAGTCCGACAGGTTGCCCTGGGGGTCCAGGTCCACGGCCAGCACGGACAGGCCCACGCGACGGAAGATGTCGGTCAGCGTCCGGGTGGTGGTGGTCTTCCCGGTGCCGCCCTTCTGCGACAGGATCGTGACGATGGTGGCCAAGGCCGCCGACGATACCTAGATGGGTCATTCCGTGGCCCCCGCGCACGTGGGGAGGAGCCAGGGCCGGGGCGGCGAATCACGTTTCATGCCCGACCTGGCTGGGATCCTGCTCCGCAAGAGCGTCGGCTCACTGAACAGCGGCTGTGCGCGTTGCTCGCACTGCCACCGGACCCCGCTGACGGGCGAGCGACTGCACGAGACCGACGGCGGCAGGCGGTTCTGCGAGCTGTGCCTGGACCAGGTGCCCGAGCACGACCGCGCCACCATCCGCATCGAGCGGGTGCACGCCACGGACCGGCACATCTCGGCCGCGCCGCGCGCCGTCGCCTGACGCGCCCTAGGCTCGCTCGAAGGCGAAGCGGGAGCACGACGCTTCTTCGAGGACTGGTTCGCGACCTTCGCGACCATGCACGTAGAGGTCGAGCGATCGCTCGAAGCGGATGAGCGCCTGGTGATACTCCACAAGCTGACCGGAACGGGGAGGGAGAGTGGTGCTCCCGTTGACTTGCCCGGGGCCGCCATCTACAGCTTCAGGGATCACAAGATCAGCAGGGCGGAGTTCTATTACGACCGCGACCAGGCCCTCGAAGCCGCAGGACTGCACGGATAGCCCGTGGCGCACGTAGTATCCGGGCAGTGCGCCAGGTCACGGTCGAGACGGTCATCTCAGTGCCCCGCGAGCAGGTCTTCGACTTCGTCGGCGACCTGTCGCTGCGGCCGTCGTTCGCCGATCACTACCTGAAGGACTACCGGCTGGCCAACGCCAACCCGGTTGGCAAGGGCGCCGCCGCACGGTTTCTGCTGGACGGCCCCGTGTTCAACGAGCGCGGCGGCCTCCAGATCACCGAGTACGAGCGGCCACGCCGGATCGTCGAGGAGGGTGGCGTGGGCCGCCGCGGGCGCTCGCGCCTGGTGGCCGTGTACGACTTCTCCACCGCGCCGGGGGGCGGAACGAGGGTGGCCTTGACCATCTTCAGCGAGCCGGGCAACTGGGTCGACCGGATCAAGCAGAGCGGCATCCACCGCTGGGTGCGGCGTCAGTCGAAGCGGGCGCTGCGGCGGCTCAAGGAGCAGCTGGAGGAGCCTGGCCGCAAGCCGCTGAAGCGGGTCACGGTGGCCGGGTACGAGTCGGGCAAGGCGCCGCGCTTCGGCGCCCACGTTCCCGTCGAGCACCAGACCGCTCCGGCCGACGGGTAGACTGCCCGCCCCGATGGCCCTGATTCGCGTTCCGAGGATGGTTGCCGCGTGCGCCGCGGCACTCGCGCTGGCCGCCGGGATGTCCGCCTGCGGCTTCGACAAGCCCGAGCTGGGCACCGAGGAGGAGCCGGGCCGTGAGGGCCTGGCGCTGGAGCTCGACGGCGTGGACTACAACATCTTCATCACCCGCGAGCTGAACCTCAGGATCACGCCCGACAAGGCCTACTACAAGGGGCCCGAGGCACCGCCCGGCAATGTTCTCTACGGCGTGTTCATCAAGGTCTGCGGCGCCAAGAAGGGCGAGCGCGTCGCCAGCGTCCCGGTGCGCAACTTCGTGGTCAAGGACAACCAGGGCAATGAGTACGAGCCCAAGGAGCTGCCCGCGGACGACGCCTTCGCCTACCACCCGCGTCCGCTCTCGCACGAGGAATGCCAGCCCCAGGACGGCAGTGTCGCCCAGCAGGGCCCCACGGCCGGCACCATGCTGCTCTACGAGTTCCCGCTCCTGAAGACCGAGAACCGCCCGCTGGAGATGGAGATCAAGGGCAGGTACGACCTGGTCGAGGGCAAGCGGGAGTCGCTGCACATAGAGCTCGATATTTGATCTTGCGGCCATCCATGGCCGCGCTCTTGAGAGGAACGGGGCCATCCTGGCCCCGGAGACCGGGCGGCTTCGCCGCCCTCTTAGGTCGCCAGCCGAGCCGGTAACAGGCTGCGAAGCAGCCGGTCTCGCTGCCTGGACGGCAGCTTGAACATCAAAGCGCGGCCATGGATGGCCACAAGGGCTACTTCCCTAGGGCCCGGCCCAGCACGATCCGCGCCGCCGGCGCCGCCGTCTGACCGCCCGCCCCGTTGCGCACGAAAAGCACGCCGACCGCGATCGTGGGTCGCTTCGCCGGCGCGTAGGCGGTGAACCAGGCGTCGGTGTTGGACGCGTCGGACTGCTCGACGGCGTCGGGGCCGCGGGTGTCGCCCAGCTCGGCGGTGCCGGTCTTGCCGGCCACGAGCACGCCGGGCACCTGCGCCGCCGTGCCGGTGCCGTAGCGGACCACGCCCAGCATCAGCCCCTCGATCGTGTCGGCGATCGGCCGCGAGATCACCCGCTTGGGCGTCTGGCGCACGCCCGGCAGCAGGGTCGGCGCCACGCGCAGGCCGTCGTTGGCCACCGTCTGGGCCACGGAGGCCATCTCCAGCGGCGTGGCCAGCACACGGCCCTGGCCGATTGCCGACGACCCGACGTCCAACGGCGACTTGATGTCGTTGGCCGGGGGGATCGTGCTCTTCTGGGCGCCGGCCACGGACGGCTGCTTGTTCCATCCGAAGCGCTCGGCCATGGACACCAGCTCGCCTGCACCGACCTTGACGCCGAGCGGGGCGAAGACGGAGTTGCACGAGTGCGCGAAGCTTTCGGCGAACGTGCCCCCGCACGACTCGCCGTTGGCGTTCTCCAGGTCCACGCCGTCGATCACGGCCTTGGTCTCGACCGGAAACCTGTCTCCGAGCTTGACCTTGTTCTTCTCGAGCGCGGCGGCGGTGGTGATGATCTTGAACGTCGAACCCGGCGGCTGTGGCGCCGAGAAGGCAACTCCGGCCAGAGCCCGCACCTCGCCGTTACGCGGGTCGAGCGCGGCGATGCCTCCCAGGCGGCCGGCCAGCGCCTCGATGGCCGCCTCCTGCAGGCGGGTGTCGATGGTGGACCGCACACGCGCCGCGGGGCGCGCTTTGGAGCGGGCGAGCACCGTCCGTCCGGCCACCAGCGTCCCGCCCGGAAAGCCCTCGACCTGGGTCTGAAGCGCCCGCTCGAGCCCGCTGCGCCCGATCGGCGTCTCGCGCGGGAAGCCGCGGGCGTAGACCGCGTTCTGCTCGGCCCGGTCGTCGCTGGGCTCCACGATGCCGGCGATCGAGGAGCCCACGCCCTCGGGCGAGCTGCGGCCCGTGGCGGGTCCCTCGGCCAGCACCTTGTTGTCCACAGACACGATCGCCGCGCGCGGCGGCGCCTGGGTGCGCCGCGTCAGCCGCTGGCCCTCGCCCAGCCCCGGGAAGGTCAGCTCCGGCGACCAGGCCACGCCCGCGTCTGCCACCGGTAGCAGGACCTGCCCGCGCACCTCGCGGAAGATCCGGGTGGCCACCACCACGGGAATGCGCTGGCGGCCACCGCTTTGGCCGCGCGGATCGCCCACCCGGGCGGCGGTGGCAGTGGCGGTGGCGGCAGCGTCCTCGTAGGCCTTGCGGAAGGCCGCCAGCGGGTAGCGCCGGCGCGACGCGTCGTCGAGGAGGGCGTGCATCGAGCGGTAGTCCTCGCGGTTCCAGGCGGCGGCGAACTGCTTCGCGGTGCGCTCCACACCCGAGTCGCGACCCGATCCGATGGCCAGCCCGATGCCCAGCGCAGCGATGGCGACCACGCCCAGCATGGGCACCGCGCGGTGTGTCAGGCGCCTACGCCGCTCGTTCGAGGGTTCGAGGTAGGCCACCTGTAGTGCAGGCTACCGTCCCGCCTCCGTGACGCCACTGGACTGGGCCATAATCGTATTTCTCCTGCTGATGGCCCTGTGGGGCTACATGCAGGGCCTGATCGTTGGCTTCCTGTCGCTGGCCGGGTTCGCCGCCGGCGCCTTCATCGGCTCGCGCATCGGGCCCAAGCTGCTGGAGGAGGGATCGGCGTCGCCGTACGCACCGGTGTTCGCGCTGGTGGGTGCGCTGTTGGTGGGGGGCATCCTGGCCTCCGGCCTCGAGCTGCTGGGGTTCCGCCTGCGCCATCGGCTGAACGAGAGCCTCGGCGTGGTCGATGGCCTTGGTGGCGCCGTGCTGGTGGCGTGCCTGGGCCTTGCGCTGGCGTGGGTCGCCGGCGCCGTGGCGCTGCACACCCCCGGCGCCCCGGGCCTGCGCGAGCCGATCCAGCGCTCGGAGTTGCTGAAGCGGCTGAACGAGATGCTGCCGCCGTCCGGGCCGCTGTTGCAGGCGCTGGCGCGTCTCGATCCGTTCCCCACGATCACCGGCCCCGAGCCCGGGGTGTCGGCCCCCGACTCGGCGATCGCGCGCGATCCCGAGGTGCGCGCAGCGGGCCGCAGCGTGGTGCGCGTCCTGGGCACCGCCTGCGGGCTCGGCGTGCAGGGGTCGGGCTGGGTGGCGGCCGACGGGGTGGTGGTCACGAACGCCCACGTGGTGGCCGGCCAGAGCGACACGACCGTCCAGCTGGAGGGACAGGGCCAGCGCTTCGACGCCCAGGCGGTCCACTTCGACGTCGGCAACGATCTGGCGGTGCTGCGTGTGCCCGGCGTCGCCGGCGTTCGAGCGCTGCCGATGAACGAGGGGGCCCGCCCAGGCACCGGCGCCGCGGTGCTCGGTTACCCGGAGAACGGGCCGTACGACGTGGAGCCGGCGCGGGTTGGCAACACGCGCACCGTGATCAGCCAGGACGCCTACGGGCGCGGCCCGGTCAAGCGCCGGATCACGGCGGTGCGCGGGCTCGTTCGCTCGGGTAACTCGGGCGGTCCGGCTGTGGACGGCGAGGGGCGTGTGGTCACGACCATCTTCGCCGCCGCCAGAGAGTCGGGCAGCGGCAGCGGCTTCGGGGTCCCCGATTCGATCGTCCGCCAGGCGCTGGGCCGCAGCAGCGGGCCGGTCTCCACCGGCCCCTGCTCGCGCTGAGTGCACCACTCGCTATGAATTGCGCCGTGAAACTTCGCTCGCTCCTCGCCCTGGCCGGTGTCCTCGTGGGGCTCACGGTGGCCACGGCCCCCGCGTCCGCCCAGAGGCCGGCCAATCCGTGCCTCGACGCCGCCCAGCGCGCACAGCTGCGCTGCCCCGACCTGATCATGCGGCGGCCGTTCGGGCTGCGCGTGGATCCGTTCGTGCACCCCGGCCACGTGATGCTGCGCGCCGGCAACTCGATCGACAGCGTCGGCGCGGGCCCGGCGGAGCTGTTCGGCGTGCGCAGCTCGCGCATGTTCATGAAGGCCCGCCAGCGGATCTACCGTCGCGCGAAGGGCCAGCGGTTTGGTGTGAGCACCGGCGCGCGGCTGTACTTCAAGTACGTGCCGGGCCAGCGCAGCTACTGGAAGTTCCTCCACGCCGCCCAGTTCGACCTCTACCGGCTGCGCTCCAATGGCACGCGCGGCAAGCGCGTCCGGCGCGGCCCCAAGGTCAGCTACTGCCTGCGCGACCTCGAGCACACACGGCCGGGCAAGGCGCGGTCGCCCAGGCGCCGGGTCTACCCGGCGTGCAACACCAGCTCGCGCACCCGCAAGGTGCGCCTCGGCACGTCTGTCGGCTGGTCGGACGTCTACCCGCCCGGTTACCCGGAGCAGTACATCGACGTGACCGGGCTGCGCGGCTGCTTCGCCTACGTGCACACCGCCGACCCACGCAACGGCATCTACGAGTCCCGCGAGCGCAACAACTCTTCGACGGTCGTCGTGCGGCTGCCGTTCCGGGGCGGCCGCCAGCGCTGCCCGGGCCCCCAGGCAGCCAGGATGCCGGACACGCGCGACTACGACGCGCGCTACTCGGACGTGTACCCCTAAGGTGACTAGCTGATGTCCAAGACCCTCATAGTCGCCGAGAAGCCATCGGTCGCCCGCGACCTGGCCGGCGCCCTGCCCGATTCCCTCAAGCAGTCCAAGGACAAGACAAGCCTGGAGGGCGAGGACCACGTGGTCACCTGGGCGGTGGGCCACCTGGTGGGCCTGGCCGAGCCCGACGCCTACGACCCCAAGCTGAAGAAGTGGCGCTACGCCGACCTGCCGATCGTGCCCGACGAGTTCAAGCTGGTCCCCAACGACGACCGGGCCAAGAAGCAGCTGAACGCCATCCACAAGCTGATGGCGCGTGAGGACATCGACCAGGTCATCAACGCGTGCGACGCCGGCCGCGAGGGCGAGCTGATCTTCGCCTACGTCTACGAGACCGCCAAGAAGCATCCGCCGGTCAAGCGCCTGTGGCTGTCGTCGATGACCAAGAAGGCCATCGCCGATGCGTTCGAGTCGCTGCGCGACGGCGAGGAGATGCACTCGCTCGAGGATGCGGCCCGGTCGCGCTCGGAGGCCGACTGGGTGGTGGGAATGAACGCCACCCGCGCCGCTTCCATCCGCTTGCGCGCCGCATTCGACGGCGCAGTGTCGCTGGGCCGCGTGCAGACCCCCACGCTGGCGCTGGTCGCACGCCGCGAAGTCGAGATCCGCGCGTTCAAGCCCGAGCCCTACTGGCTGGTCGAGGCCAAGTTCGGCGCCAGCGGCGACCGCAACTACTCAGGGCGCTACATGGGCGGCAAGCGGATCGCCGAGGACGAGGCCGCGAAGATCGTGGAAGAGGTGAAGGGCCAGAGCGGCACCATCACCAAGCTGGAGAAGAAGGAGGAGACCGAGAAGTCGCAGATCCTCTACGACCTGACGTCGCTCCAGCGCCACGCCAACACGTTGCTCGGTTTCTCGGCGCGCCGCACGCTGTCGGCCGCGCAGAAGCTCTACGAGGAGCACAAGGCGCTCACGTACCCGCGTACCAACTCGCGCTTCCTGACCGGCGACATGGCGGGCGAGATCAAGCCGATCGCCAAGCTCGTTGGCGCCAACGGCCAGTACCGGAAGGCCTCGGAGTACGTCGTTGGGCTGGACAAGCTTCCGTACAACAAGGTGATCAACGACGCCAAGGTCGAGGACCACCACGCGATCATCCCCACCAACGCCGACAGCCCGCACGACCTGTCGAAGATGGGCGCGGACGAGCTGAAGATCTACGACCTGGTGACCAAGCGGTTCCTGTCGGTCTTCCATCCCGACGCCACGTTCGAGCGCACACGGGTCGAGACCACGGTGTCCGAGCACGTGTTCCGCACCTCCGGCCGCGTGCTCACGTTCGCCGGCTGGCGGTCGGTGTACGGCGAGGAGGTCGACCCCCAGGGCGACACCTCCGACGACTCCGGCGGCAACCAGAACCTGCCCAGGCTCGAGCAGGGCGAGGATGTGGACACGCGCGAGGTCGAGTCGCTGCGCAAGGAGACCCAGCCGCCCCGGCGTTTCACCGAGGCGTCGCTGCTGGCCGCGATGGAGGGGGCCGGCAAGGAGATCGACGACGCAGAGCTGCGCGACGCCATGGCGGAGTCCGGCATCGGCACCCCCGCCACGCGGGCGTCGATCATCGAGACGCTGATCGGGCGCGAGTTCATGGAGCGCGACGGGCGCGCCCTGGTGGCGACCGAGAAGGGCGTGCAGGTCATCGGCCTGCTGGGCGAGCACCCGCTGACCTCGGCCAAGCTGACCGGTGAGTGGGAGAAGCGCCTGAACAAGATCGAGCACGGCGAGGACTCGCGGCCCGCGTTCATGAAGGACATCAAGGCCTTCATCACCGAGACCGTCGCCGAGTTGGACAAGCTCAAGGGGGTGCAGATCGAGCGGGCCAAGCTCGGTCCCTGCCCGGTCTGCGGACGCGAGGTCCACGAGAACCGCAAGGGCTACTCGTGCTGGACCAAGGAGGACCCCGGCTGCGGCTTCGTGATCTGGAAGAAGAAGGCCGGCAAGAACCTCCCGGTGGCGGTGGCCAAGGAGTTGATGGCCTCTCTGAAGGCGGCGCTGGAGCGCGGCGACGAGCCGCCGATCGGGCGCACCGAGAAGCAGGTCACGGGCTTTCGCGGCCGCTCGGGCCGCTCGTTCAGGGCCAAGCTGCGCATCGAGCCGCGCGGTGAGGAGCACCCCGGCCGCTGGAAGGTCGAGTTCGACGAAGAGTGGGCCGATCGCCCGCGCGCCGAGCCGTCCGAGGAGCAGGCGGAGGCATCGACCGCCGACGGCAAGTCCACGGACGCCGTCTCGGACAAGCAGGCCGCCGCCGCTTCGTGAACACGCTCTGGCACATCGAGCTCTCGCATTACAACGAGAAGGCTCGCTGGGCGCTGGACTACAAGCGGGTGCCGTACGAACGCAGGGTTCCGATGCCCGGCCTGCACGGTGTGAGCGCCATGGTGGCCACGCGCGGCAGGCAACGCCGGCTGCCCGTGCTCGAGCTCGACGGCCGCCGCATCGGGGACTCCACCGCCATCATCGCCGCGCTCGAGCAGCACACCCCGGACCCACCGCTGTACCCCGCCGACCCCGCCGAGCGCGCCCGCGCGCTGGACCTCGAGGAGTTCTTCGACGAGCAGCTGGGCCCGGAGATCCGTCGCTTCGGCTGGCACTACATGCTGCAGGACCCTGATGACGCGGCGAAAGCGCTGTTCCGCGGCACGAGCCCGCGCCGCGAGCGGCTCCTGCGGCGGACCTTCCCGGTCGCCAAGCTCAGCGTCCGTGCCGACTACTCCATCGACCCTGACAGCGACGCCAAGCCGCGCGCGGCCATCCTGGCGGCCATGGCCCGCCTGGAGAAGGAACTCGATGGCGGCGACTACCTGGTGGGCGATGCGTTCAGCGTGGCCGACCTGACCGCGGCGGCGTTGTTCACGCCGATCATCCGGCCGCCCGAGCGGCCGTTCCTGCCCGAATCGATGGTGCCGGCAGTCCAGCAGTTCGGCGACGAGCTGATGGCGCGGCCGGGGGGCATGTGGGTACTGGACACCTACCGGCGCCACCGCGCCGCGTACGTGGGCGTCGCTGCGTAGGTACTTCTGCCGGCCGCGCCGGGAGTCAGGCGAAGCGGCAGCCGGGGAGGGGAGCCGCATGCACTGCTGTGTCGTCCAGAGCGTGGATGGGGGTTGAATGCCCGGAGCCTTGACCGGGCATGGAAGGGACATCTGACGGCAGAACGGCCGGCGCCCTGGCGGCGTGCCGTGAAGCGGCCGGAATCGGGCTGGCTGGCGTCACGGCGCGGTTTCGCGAAGCGGCCCGCCGTGTGGTGTCCGGTCCGGCGGACGGTGCCGGCGGGCCCCCCTTGGGTCTATGCCGCGAGGTCGCGGCGATTGGAGTCTGAGGTACGGCATGCCGTACCTCAGATGCAGATCGACCGAGATGATCTCCCGATCGCCGCCCTAACCAGCCCAGCGAGCACCGGGCGTCTGCTCGCCGCCCTACAGCTCCATCCCCTCCAGCACGTTCTCGAGCTCCGGCGGCCCGTCGTCGCCCACCCACGTGACCCGCCCCGGCCAGTAGGGGTTGGCGGGACCGTCGGCGGCCGAGAAGGCGCTCTCCAGCAACCAGCTGCCGGTGTTGTGCAGGCGCGTGCCCGCGCCGGGCCACCAGCCCTCGATCTCGCCGGGCAGCGGGCCGGCGCGATGGGTGTGGCCGAACACCACGTGAGCCGCGTCCACGTCCAGGTCGCGCACCACCCGCGCCATCGCGCGGAGGCCCCCGCGACGGAGCTCGAGTGGCGAGATGTCCGCCCGGAAGCGGCCGATGCCCAGGTGGTTGAGCACCCCGACCGTCGCGGGGATGGCCACTCGTCCGAGCGCGAACCCGGACAGGCCGCCGCCGGTGGCCCGCGACCACACCTCGCGCGAGGTGTTGCCGCCGCGGAGAGCGCGCTGCGCGGGCGAGCTCTGGGCCACGGCGTGCGAGAACGCGTACACGGGGGCCACGGTGGCCTCGTAGGTCTCCAGCGACACGTCACGCGCGCCGGCGCCCACCATGCGCCCGACGCCGTGGGCGAAGATCGACTCCACCCGCGGCACGGTCAGGTGCAGGTCGGCATAGTGGCCGTGGGTGGCCCACACGTCGTCGCGCAGCCACAGGCCCGGGTAGGCCAGGCTGACCCGCGCGGGAGCAAGCATCGCGGCCACTCGGCTCGAGAGCGGACCCGTGTCCGCGGCGTAGGTGCCCTCGCGCTCCAGCTCGCGGCCGTCCAGCCGCGCCCCCTCCAGCGCGGGGGAGACCAGCTCGTAGTCGTGGTTGCCGGGGGCCAGGACGACTTCGCGGCCCTCCATGGCCTCGCCGATGGCGGCCAACACCGGAGCAGCCACGGACAGCACCTCGTCGGCCCGGCGCTCGCGCAGCTCGAGCATGTCGCCGAGCACGATCAGGCGGTCCGCGCGCGACAGTGCTGCGGCCAGCAGAGAGGCGGCCTCGGGCCGGCGGGCCACGTCGGCGCCCGAGACGGCGCCCAGGTGCAGGTCGGAGATGACTGCCGTTAACACGAGCTGCTTATCCTCACAGGCGGTGTCCCTGTTCTGCCGCCACAACCGCTTCGTCGCCGACTGCCCGATCTGCTCCAAGGGCACGGTGCTCGAGAGCGGGAGCCGGTCCACCCGGCGTTCGTCGTCCGGCGGTGGCGCCCGGAAGGCCGCCAAGGCCAAGCCCGCGCCGGCCCCCCACGGGCCCAGCGTGTCGACCCCGGCCTACGAAGACGCTGACGGCGACACCTACGTGGTCCGCCTCGAGCGCGTCCCCGGCGGCGTCCGGCTGGCTGAGTGGCAGGGCTCGACGCTGCGCCGCCGCGCGCCGGTGATGGCGCCGGCCGACCTGGTGCGCCTGGCGGAAATGGGGGGCCAGGCACTTGGCGAGGGCGACGGCGCGGTCCTGGCTGGGGCCGCGGCCGCCGAGCAGGCCGAGGGCGCGGCTCCCGGTCCCGGGGTGAGCAAGGGGCGCACGGGTGACTTCAAGGAAGAGCTGCGGGTCGAGGCGCTGGAGGACGGCCGCGTGCGCGTGGGCCGCTGGGTGCTGCGCCCCGCGCTGGGTTGGCAGCTGCAGGAGGCGCCGCCGATGTTGCCGGCCAAGCGCTATGCGGAGGCGGTGGGAGCGGCCGTGCGGACCGGGTTGCTGCCGCGGGCGTCAGAAGCCGCGGTCGAATGACGACCCGCATCTCGTCCTGACCACGTCCTACAACTGACGGGCCCATGGCCCTTACGCTCGTAACCGGTCCCGCCAACGCCGCCAAGGCGGGCGCCGTGCTGGGCCCGCTGCGCGATCGCCTGGACGAGGAGCCGGTGCTGGTGGTGCCCGCGTTCCAGGACGTGGAGCACAGCCGCCGCGAGCTGGCCGACACCGGGGCCACGTTCGGCGCCCAGGTGGTGCGCTTCTCGCACCTGTCGCGGATGATCGCCCGGCGCACTGGCCACCACGCCCGGGTGGCGTCCCAGCTCCAGCAGCAGCTGGTGGCCGAGGACGCGGTCCGCCGCGCCGGCTTCACGGTGCTGGCCGACTCCGCCGGCCGGCCGGGGTTCGCCCGCGCCGCGCTGCGCTTCATCGCCGAGCTGGAGCGCTCGATGGTGGAGCCGCCGCGCCTGATCCAGGCGCTGCGCGGCTGGGCGGGCGATGGGCCGCGGCGCGCGTACGCCGAGGAGATCGGCGAGTTGTACCGGCGCTACCGCGAGGGTCTGGACGCTGCCGGGCTGGTGGACGACGACCTGTTCGCCTGGGGTGCGTTGTCCGCGCTGCGGGCCCATCCGTCGGCGTGGGCGGGCACGCCGGTGTTCGTCTACGGCTTCGACGACTTCACCGAGCTGGAGTTCCGCACGATCGAGGAGCTGGCCGTCTACGCCGAGGCCGACGTGGTGGTCTCGCTCCCCTTCGAGCCCGGCCGCGAGGCGTTCAAGGCCACCGCCACGCTGCGCGAGCGGCTGAAGGAGATAGCCGCCGAGGAGGTGGAGCTGGACGCTGTCAGCGACCACTACGACAAGCGTTCGCGCAAGGCGCTACACGCCCTGGAGCGGACCCTCTTCCAGCCCGCGGGCGTCCCGGCCGAGCCCGGTGAGGCGGTCACCCTGCACTGCGCCGGCGGCGAGCGGGCCGAGCTGGAACTGTGCGGCGCCGAGGTCATCGCCGTGCTGCGCGCCGGTACGGCGCCCGGCGACGTGGCGGTGGTGTTCCGCGACCCGCCCCGCTACGCGTCGCTGGTGGAGCAGGTGTTCGGCGCCTACGGGATCCCGTACTCGATGGACCGCGCGGTGCCCTTCGCCCACACCGGTGTCGGCCGGGGCCTGCTCGCGCTGCTGCGCTGCGCGCTGCTGGAGGGCAGCGCCGACGACCTGCTGGCCTACCTGCGTACCCCTGGTCTGCTGCGCCAGCCGGGCTTGGCCGACCGCCTGGAGGCCGACGTGCGCCGCCGCGGCGAGCGTGACGCCGCCGGCGCCCGCAAGCTGTGGGAGGAGCGCCCGGGCCGCTGGCCGCTGGAGGTGATCGACGAGCTGCGCGACGCCCCCGACGCGGCGGCGCTGCTGCAGCGGCTGAGCTATCGCCTGGAGCGGCTGTTCGCCGCGCCCTATCAGCGCGCCGCCGCACGGATGGAGGGGGCCGAATTGGACGATCCGCGCGCATTCCGCGCCGGCCATGCCGCGCTCACCGAGATGCGCGCCGTGGTGCAGGCCGACCCGGACGTCGAGCTCGATGCCCACCACGTACACGAGATCCTCGCCGAGCTGCCGGTGCGAGTCGGCGAGGAGCCGCAGAGCGACCGTGTGCAGGTGGCGTCGCCGCTGGACGTGCGCGCGCGTCGCTTCGAGGCAGTGTTCGTGTGCGGGCTGCAGGAGAAGGAGTTCCCCCAGGGCGGCTCGCCGGACGCGTTCCTACCGGACACCGACCGGCGCGAACTGGCCCGCGCCAGCGGCCTGATGCTGCCGCTGCGCGAGGACCGCCTCGAGCGCGAGCGCTACCTGTTCTACGTGTGCGCCTCGCGCGCCGAGCGGCGGCTGGTGCTCAGCTCGCGCACCAGCGACGAGGAGGGCAACCCCCAGGCGCCGTCGTTCTTCGTGGACGACGTTCGGTCGGTGTTCGGTCAGATGACGACCCGCCGGCGCTCGCTGGCCGACGTGACCTGGCCGCTGGACCGCGCTCCCACCGAGGCCGAGTGGGAGCGCGCGGTGGCCCACACCGGGCCGCGCCGCCAGGACGCGGTGGTCGGGCCGCTGGCGTCGCCCGCGGCGCTGGAGCCGCTGGAGACGAAGGACGCGGTGTCGGCGGGCGCGCTCGAGCGGTTCGCGGGCTGTCCCGTGAGCTGGCTGGTGGACGACGTGCTGAAGCCCGAGAAGCTGGAGCCCGACCCCGAGGCGATGGTCCGCGGCTCCTACGCGCACAAGGTGCTGGAGGTGACCTACCAGCAGTTGCGCGAGCAGACCGGTGAATGCCGGGTGACCCCCGCCAACCTGGCCACCGCCGAGCGGATCCTGCTGGCGGCGCTGGAGGCCGAGCGGGGCGAGTTCCGCCTCTCACCCGACCAGACCCGCGTCCGCGCCGCCGTCCGGCGGCTGGAATTCGACCTGCTCCGCTACCTGCGCCACGAGGCCGGCCGCGACGGGTCGTTCGAGCCCGAGTACCTGGAGCTGCGGTTCGGGTTCGAGGATTCCGACCACCCGGCGGTCCAGCTGGCCGACGGGACCCGCGTCCGCGGCTTGATCGACCGCATCGACACCTGGGACGGCTGGGCACTTGTCCGCGACTACAAGAGCGGCAAGACCGAGAAGTACAAGGTGGCCGACTGGGAGAAGGAGAACCGCTTTCAGGCGGCCCTCTACATGCTCGTGGCCAGGGAGGCGCTGGGGCTCAAGCCCGCCGGCGGCGTGTACGTGCCGCTCGGCGGCACCGACCGGCGCGCGCGCGGCATGGTGGCCGCGGAGCTGTCCGAGCAGCTGGGCTCGGACTTCGTGGACAACGACCGCGTGCCCGAGGCCGACTTCGCCGAGCGCACCGAGTGGGCCAAGAGGTCGATCGCCACCACCGCCACCCGGATGCGCGGCGGCGACCTGGTCTCGTGTCCGGACAGCTGCGCCTGGCGCGGCGGCTGCTCGCATCCCTCGATCTGCCGGGTCGAGACGTGAGCGAGCTGACGCCCGAGCAGCAGCGCGCAGTCGATCGCCGTGACGGATCGATCCTCGTCAGCGCCGGCGCAGGCAGCGGCAAGACGTCGGTGCTGGTGGAGCGTTTCGTCCAGGCGGTGCGCCAGGACGGCTGCGCAGTGGACTCGATCCTGGCCATCACGTTCACCGAGAAGGCGGCGGCGCAGCTGACCGGCAGGGTGCGGCGGCGGTTCCTGGAGCTGGACGACGAGGAGCACGCGCGCGAGGCCGAGGCGGCGTGGATCTCCACGATCCACGGCTTCTGCGCCCGGGTGCTGCGCACCCACGCCCTGGCCGCGGGGCTGGACCCCGAGTTCCGGGTGCTGGACGGGCTCGCGGCCGAGCGGCTGGCGATCGATGCGTTCGACCACGCGCTGCGCGATTTCGTGGGCACCGGCCAGGACTCGGGCCGCCTGGCGCTGCTGGCTGCGTACACGCCGGACAAGCTGGCCGACATGGTGCGCACCGCGTACGCCCACCTGCGCAGCCAGGGCCAGCGCAGCCCGCGGCTGCCGGAGATGACGCCGCCGCGTGCCGCCGGCCAGCGTGAGGCGCTGGGCCCCGCCGCGGCCGCGGCGCTGGCTGAGCTCGGTGCGAACGAGACGGTCACGGCCGTGCGGACCCGGGCCAAGCTCGAGCGCTGCGCGTCGGTCCTGGAGGCCCTCGCCGCCGGCGACGTGGCCGAGCCGGCCGAGATCAAGAAGCTGGGCTTCAAGGCCACGGCCAAGGTGCTGCAGGGCCCGGCGTGTGAGGCCTACATCGAGGCGTACACGGCCTACCTGGCCTACTGCGCGCACTACCGCGAGCACAACGACCACGTGCTGGTGCGCGAGCTGATGGCGTTGTACGACCACCACTACGCGGCGATGAAGAGCGATCGCTCGGCCCTGGACTTCGACGACCTGGAGCTGGTGGCGCGTGACCTGCTGAAGGCCCACGACGGCGTGCGCGAGCAGTACCGCGACCGCTTCACGCACGTGATGGTCGACGAGTTCCAGGACACCAACCCGCTCCAGAACGAGCTGCTCGGGCTGCTCGAGCGCGACAACCTGTTCCGCGTCGGCGACGAGCGCCAGTCGATCTACGGCTTCCGCCATGCCGACGTGAAGGTCTTCCGCCGTCATCTGGCCGACGCCCGCGCCCAGGGACGGGCGGAGCGGATGACGGTCAACTTCCGAAGCCGCGGTGAGGTGCTGGACGCGGTGGACATGACATTCGAGAGCGTGTGGGGCGAGGACTTCGACGCGCTGGTGGAGCGGCCCGGCGCCCGCGAGCAGGCGCCGCGGGCCGAGCCGTGCGTCGAGCTGCTGGTGACCGACCGCGACAAGGGCCGCTGGGAGGAGCGCTTCCCACCCGACGCTGCTCGTGCCCTGACGGCCTTGGCCGTCCCGGGTGAAGGCGACGACGCCAAGCCGTTCGGCGACCGCCTTGGCGCGGTGGACGTGACCATCTGGCGGGCCGCGGAGGCGCGGATGCTGGCCAAGCGGATCGGCGAGCTGGCCGGCCCCGGCCGCCCGTTCGCCTACGCGGACTGCGTGATGCTGCTGCGCGCGACCACCCACATGGGCGTGTACGAGCGCGCGCTGGAGGACCGGGGCATCCCGACCCACGTGCTGGGCGGCCGCGGCTACTGGGCCCAGCAGCAGGTGGCCGACATGCGCGCCTACCTGGCGGCGCTGGCCAACCCGCTGGATGAGCTGGCGCTGCACTCGGTGCTGGCGTCGCCGCTGGGCGGCCTGTCCCTGGACACGCTGGTGGTGCTGGCGGCGCGCTCGAAGCGGTCGGGCCCGGGGGGGATCTGGCGGGTCATGAACGAGGACGACGAGCTGCCTGGCCTGATCGGCGGCCAGCAGTTCGAGCTGCTGCGCGCGTTCTGCGACCGCTTCCGTGAGGACCGCGCGATGGCGCCCCGTGTGTCGCTGGAGACGCTGATCGACCGCGCCGTCACGCGTTCAGGCTACGACCGCCACCTGCTGGCGCTGCCCGCGGGCGACCGGCGGATGGCCAACGTGCGCAAGCTCATGCGGATGGCGCGCGAGTTCGAGGCCGACGAGGGCCGCGACCTGCGCCGTTTCATCGACTTCGTCGCCGAGCGCGACCTGGTCCAGGGCGGTGAGGGCCAGGCCCCGCTGGAGGCGGAGGACCTGGACGCCGTCCGGCTGATGACCGTGCACCGGGCTAAGGGGCTGGAGTTTCCGCTGGTGTGCGTGGCCGACCTGGGCAAGACCGGCCGCGAGGACGACGCGGCGCTGCGGGTGACCGACGACGGCCGGCTGGGCATGCGGCTGGCCTCGCTGTCCGGCGAGTCGGTGGACAGCGCCGAGATGGAGCGGATCAAACAGGAGCAGAAGGCCGACGACGAGGAGGAGGAGCGGCGGATCTTCTACGTGGCCGCCACCCGCGCCGAGGAGCACCTGGTGCTCAGCGGCGCCACCGACCTGGAGAAGCTGCAGGAGCCCGCCGACCTGACCGAGCCGATGCGCTGGATCTGGCGCGCACTGGCGCCGCGGCTGGACGAGATGGACAGCCAGGGGGTGGTCATCGGCGACTACGACGGGCGCGAGCTGCGCGTGGCCTGCCGGGTGCTGCGTCCGGCCGACGTGGACGCACTCTTGCCCGCGGCCGATCGGCAGCCACTGCCGCCGGAGCCCGAGCCGCCCGGCCTTGAGGCGCTGGCCGCGCCCGCGCTGGCGGCCGTGCCGGTGCCCGCGGCGCTGCCGGTCAGCCGCCTGAGCTACTCGGGGCTGGCCGCCTACCGCCGCTGCGGGTATCGCTTCTACCTGGACCGGGCGCTGCGCCTACCGCCGCCCGACGACGGTCCCGCGCGCGCGGCCCGGGCCGGCCACGGCCAGGATGCGCTGCCGGCGGTCGTGCGCGGCGTGGTGGTGCACCAGCTGCTCGAGGAGCTGGACTTCACGGCTCCCGCGGTGCCCCCCGACGAGCGCGTGGCCGAGACGATCGAGGCCACCGGCGAACCGGTGCGCCCGGAGGAGGTCGCCGACGTGCGTGGCCTGGTCGCCCGCTTCGTGGCCTCACCGCTGGCGGCGCGGATCGGCGCGGCCGAGCGCGTGCACGCCGAGCTCCCGTTCGCCTTCACCCTGGACACCGGTGGCGGGCGCAGCCTGCTCATCGACGGCATCGTGGACGTGCACGCGCGAGAGCCTGGTGGCGTGCTCGTGGTGGACTACAAGAGCGACCGGCTCGACGGCGGCGAGCCCGCGGACCGGGTCGAGGGCGCCTACTCAATCCAGCAACTGGTGTACGCGCTGGCCGCGCTGCGCTCGGGTGCCGCCCAGGCGGAGATCGTCTACTGCTTTCTCGAGCGCCCCGGCGACCCGGTTGCCCGCACCTACACGGCGGCGGACCTGCCCGCGCTGGAGGCCGAGCTGCGCGACCTGGCGGCCGGTGTGTCCGAGGGGCGCTTCGAGCCCACCGCCGAGCCCCACCGCGGCCTGTGTGCCGACTGCCCCGGCCGCCCGGCGCTGTGCAGCTGGGACGAGGAGCGCACCCTGGCCGAGCCGGCCGCCACGTCCGGGTCGAGCCCGGTCGTCTAGAGGCTTGATGTGGGTTAGCGCTGCCGGCGTAACGGCTGGCTGGGTAAGGGGGTGGGGTGTCTTCTGCAACGGTGGGGTGGATTGACCGTCTATGTGACCGTCGATCCACACCACCTGCCGCCGGCCGCCCAAACCGCGTGGCAACAACCCTCCAGCCCGGCAGTTCCGTCTGGCGCCCGCCCTACCTTGACGCCATGCCACTGTGCTTCATAGAGCCCCAGGAAGCGATCCGGGTCATGGCAGAGGCAGTCGGGCGCGAGGCCCGGCGCCAGCTGCTCGGTGAGGTCGTGCGTGCGTGGGTCGATGAGATCCCGGACGACGAATTGCCGGTGCACTACGCCAAGGCCGTCGAGGTGCTGGATGACGACGACCTGTCCATGCTTGCCGCGTGGCACGCGTCGCTGGAGGTGGGGCAGCCGATCGCCAACAAGGAGTTCCTGCTCAAGACGTTCGCCCACCTGGGCGAGCACCGGCGTGAGGCGCTGCGTATCGCCGCCGGATTCCGCGGCGAGGACGCCTTCGAGTCCGGTGTCAGCGAAGAGCAGGCCCTGGACACCGTGCTGCCGTGGCTTTCGCCCGAGCGCACCGCGGAGCTGGCCGCTGAGGCGGTCGAGCTCTATTGCTGGGACCGCCTCGGCTGCGATAACTAGGCAGCTCCCAACTTTTCTCCGTACGTAAGGGTTGTTCCGTCATGCTCGGCCTCGAGGAGGTCGGGTCATGTCCATCGTCTACAAGCTGCTGGTGGCCGTCGCTGTGGCCGCAGTCGTTATCGCCGGGCTGTGGGTCAGCGGGGGGCTGATCACGAACGAGTTCACCGTCGCGATGGCTCTGACGGCGGTGTGGATGGGCCTGGCGGCGGTGGGCTGTCTGGCGCTCGTCTGGCGCCGGCCCTCCCTGCGCGTGCCTGTCGGCGCGGCCTACCTGCTCACCGCCGCCGCAGCCGGTATCTACTTGGGGCGGTCACAGCTCTTCGACGACGAGGTCAACGAGCGGGTCGTGATGGCCGCCCCCGCCCAGGCTGACGAGCCCCCGAAGTCGCGCAATCGATCGCTGGGCAGCGGACGATTCGAGCCGGTCGCGCACCCGGCCCGCGGCACCGCGACGATCGTGCGCCGCGCCGGCGGCGGTGACGTGCTCACGCTGACCTCGTTCGAGGTCGACAACGGGCCCGACCTGCGTGTCTACCTGGTGCCCGGCGCCGCCCGCGGCGAGTCGGACGTGGATGATCCGATCGACCTGGGCGGGCTCAAGGGCAACAAGGGCAACCAGCAGTACGAGCTCCCCTCGGGGCTCGAGCGCGGTCGCTACGACACGGTGGTCATCTGGTGCCGGGCGTTCTCGGTGAACTTCGCGCGCGCACCACTGAGCTGAGACCCCGCAACCTCATACCCGCCGTTCTGGTCCTGACCGCGCTGGCGGTTGGCTTCGCCGCCCAACGGCTGGGCGGCGAAAAGTTGGGCGACGTGGCCGGCCCACCGGTGCCCCGCGACGCGCAACAGGTACGCGTGACCCGGGTGGTCGACGGCGACACCGTCGAGCTGGCCGGCAGAGGCAAGGCGCGGCTGATCGGCATCGACACGCCCGAGGTATACGGCGGCCGCGAGTGCTTCGCCGACCAGGCGTCGGAGTTCACCAAGCGGGAGGTGGACGGCAAGCCCGTCCGCTTCACCGTTGGCCGCGAGGAGCGCGACCGCTACGGCCGGCTGCTCGTGTACGTGTGGCGCGCCGACGGCCAGTCGCTGAACGCGCGGTTGGTAGCGGGCGGCTACGCGCGAACGCTGACCATCCCGCCGAACGACCGCTACGCGGCCCGCTTCGCCCGGCTGGCGCGGGATGCGCGGGCGCGGGAGGCGGGACTCTGGGGCAGTTGCTAGTGTTAACCCTATGGTTAACGATTTGTTCAGGGCGCTCTCGCACCCCATCCGGCGCGGGATCGTCGAGCGGCTGGCCGCGGGCTCCGCGACCGTGGGGGAGGCGACGTCGGGGTTCGGCGTGTCCAAGCCCGCGATCAGCAAGCACCTGAGGGTGCTGGAGGAGACCGGCGTGATCGTGCGCCGGGTCGAGGGCCGGACACACCGGCTGTCGCTGGACACCGGCGCGATGACCGAGGCCGCCGACTGGATGGATCGCCAGCGCTCCCACTGGGAGCGGTTGTTCGATGTGGTCGACGAGTACCTGAAGGAGGACGCACCATGAGCACCCCGCCTACCGTTTCCGCCGAGGAGTGGGAAGCCGCACGCCAGGAAATGCTGGTCAAGGAGAAGGAGTTCACCCGGGCCCGCGACCGGCTGGCCGCCGAGCGCCGCCGGATGCCACGGCTGGCCGTGACCAAGGACTACGCGTTCGAGGGCCCGGACGGCCCGGCGAGCCTGCTCGACCTGTTCGGGGGGCGCCGGCAACTGATCGTCTACCGCTTCTTCTACGAGGAGGGCGTGGCCGACTACCCCAACCGCGGCTGCCCCGGCTGCTCGTTCATGGCCGACCAGCTGGCCGACCTGGCCCACCTGAACGCGCGCGACACCACGTTCGCCCACGTGTCGCGGGCGCCCCAGGCGGAGATCCAGGGGTTGAAGCAGCGGATGGGCTGGGAAATGCCGTGGTACACGATCACCGACGACTTCGACGCCGACCACGGCGTCGACGAGTGGCACGGCACCAACGCCTTCGTGCGCGATACCCATGCCGGCACAGGTGGTGACGACGTGTTCCGCACCTACTTCATCCACGACCGCGGCGACGAGGCGCTGGGCACCACGTGGAGCCACCTGGACATGACGGCCTTCGGCCGCCAGGAGGAGTGGGAGGACTCGCCCGAGGGCACGCCCCAGACGGCGCCGTACCAGTGGTGGAACTACCACGACGCCTACGGCCGGGAGGCGGCATGATTTTCGCGGAGCGCGGCTGATGCAGGGAAAGACGCTGCGCATCGAGCGCACGTTCGACGCGCCCAGGCAGCGGGTGTTCGAGGCGTGGACCAGCGCCGAGGTGGTGAAGCGCTGGTTCCACGCCGGGCACGACTGGGACACCACCGAGGCCAGCGTCGACCTGCGGGTCGGCGGGACCGTGCGGGTGACGATGCACAATCCGCACGAGGACGAGGAGTACGGCGGTGGGGGCGAGTACACCGAGATCGACCCGCCGCGGCGGCTGGCCTTCACCTGGGAGTGGGACGACGAGCGCGACCAGTACTCCCAGCTGATCGAGATCGAGTTCGAGGAGCGCGACGGCCGCACCACGGTGCTGTTCAGCCACCACGGGCTCTGGGACGAGCAGGCAGTCACCGACCACGAGGGCGGCTGGACCAGGGCGATGGACAACCTCGAGCGCGAGCTCGCGCCGTCCTAAGTTCGCAAACTGCGGGGTGGTCTTGTCACCGCCGGTTGACCGCCGCTGAAGGCGCTGGTTGAGTTCTGCGCAGAGACACGGACCCAGGCGCAAAGAGCGAGGCCACGAGGTGTGAGGCCCGCCGCGAAGCCGGTCAGACCTCGGTCTGGCAGGGCGCGCACCTCAAGCGCCGGGACCGTGTCTCGTTTACGTCGTGGGCTAGCGCCGCTTGCGCTTCGCCGACCGCACCTTGATGGTCTCGGTCATCTGCACCGGGTGCAGCGCGCAGAACAGCTTGTACGTGCCCGGCGTGCGCAGCTTCGCCTTGTACACGCGACCCTGGTCCAGGTGCGCCGAGGAGAAGCCGCGCGGCCCGTCGGCCACCGTCACGTTGTGCAGGAGCTGGCCCTTGAACTTCCACTTGAGCGTGGAGCCCGCCGCCACCGACACGTTGGGCCGCGTGAAGAAGTTGTCGCTCACGCCGATCTGGGCGCCGCTGCGTAGCGCGCGCCGGCCGCCGCTCGGGGCCCTGATCTCACGCGCCTTGCCGGCGCCGTCCAGGCCGATCAGCGGCACCTTGAAGCGTGGCGGCTTGGTGCGCCCGCGCTGGCCGGTCTTCCAGTTGCGCAGGTCCGCGGGAGGCGTGCAGGCGCGGGTCGGCGAAGCTGCCTCGTCGGGGGCCAGGTAGAGAACCATGATGCCCATCACGCGAGTGTGCATCAGCTCGCCGTCGTAGTCGGCGTCCAGGCGCAATCGCTCTCCCCGGCGCACGGGCAATCCGGTGGCGCTGGTAAAGCCGCTCATGTTGATCGGCCCGGGCTCGTGCAGCACCGGCTTGACGTTGTAGAACGGGTGCTTGGCCGAGCCCCACGTGGGCTTGGAGCTGTACAGCGTGCAGTCGGGGCCGATGCGCTTGAGATCCAGCTGCTTCGCGCCCCCGTGCACGTGGCCGCCACCGGCCACGATCCGGCCCGACGCGGGCACGTCCCACACGCTCGAGCGGCGCGCGGTGGACCCGCGCTTCTGGCCGCCCGGGATGTCGAACACCGGGTCGGCCTTGCAGTTCTCGATGTCCAGCCAGTACGGCGTGACCGGCGTCTTGGGCGCGGTGTCGTACGTGACCCGGTACTGGATGTAGGCGGTGTCGGTCTGCTTGCGGTGGTTCATCAGCATCCAGGTCATGCCCCACTTGTCGGCGGCGTTGATCCGGTAGCCGTAGCCCTCCGGCAGGCGCAGCTTGGCCCGCTCCTCGCCTGCGGCGTAGAAGCGCTCGGCCAGGCCCGGGACCGTGCTGCGCGAGTTCAGCAGGGTGAAGCTGCCGCAGGTGCCGTCGCGCTTCGAGCCGAAGGCCGGTCCCACGTTGCTGAACACGATGTGGTGCAGCATCAGGCGGCTGATCGGGATCGGCTTGCCGGCGGCGTCCACCACCTCCACGTCCATCTTGGTGATGTAGCCGTTCACGCCCGGGGTCGGGATGCTGATGTCCAGGTCGCTCTGCTTGACCTGATAGGAGCCCACCGTGATCGGGCCGGTGCGAAGGATCTTGGTCTGGGGCGCCGCGGATGCCGCGGTACTGAACACCAGGCACGCCAGCAGTGCGCCGACGACGGCGATGGGCATTCTCCTCACAGGGACACAGTAGCTGCAAGTGGGCTATTCCAGTACCGCTTCGATCTCCCTCCGCGCCTGGTCGGTGTCCCGGAACTCGACAGCCGTCATGCCCAGCTCCCGCGCGGCCTCGCAGTTCAGCTCCATGTCGTCCACGAACAGGCACTCGGACGCCGCCACGCCGCCAAGCCGCTGCAGCGTCAGCTCGTAGATGCCGGGCTCCGGCTTTCGCATGCCCACGAAGCCCGAGTCCACCACCACCTCGAAGATCTCATCCAACTCCGGCAGCATCGGCCGCCAGCGCGGCTCCCACTCGCGCACGTTGTTGGTCAGCAGGGCCATGCGCAGCCCGCGCGTCTTGAGCCGGCGCATCAGCTCGATCATCTCGGGGTTGCGTTCCAGATGGCGCCACCACACGTCGAACATGCCATCCAGGTCGTGGCCTGCAGGCATCGCCGCCTGCAGCCGCTCCAGGAACTCGCGCTCGGTCAGCTCGCCGCGCTCGAGCAGGAACAGCGGGTGCTGTCCGTCATGGGTCTCCGTTGCCTTGGCCATGGCCGCGCCCAGGTCCTCGAGCGCCACGCCCGACTCCTGCGACCAGGCGGCGAACGCGTTGCCGAGCGGCGTGGTCAGCACCCCGCCGAAGTCGCAGATCACAGTGGTGATCACGCCGGCTCGGGCTCGCTGCGCAGCCACAACTCGTACGCGCCCGCGCCCTCCCGGTCCTCCATCCGCCAGCGGAATGCCGCGGCGTGGACCTCCAGGCCCTCCATGGCAAGCGAGGTCCCGGCAACCACCGAGCCCGACCCGCGCTGCGGGAAGTCCTGATCGGGCCGCCACAGCTCCAGCCCGGCGCTGCGCTGGCGCCCGTTGCCGTCGTAGACGGTGGACAGCCGCACCTCGGTCAGGTCAACCACCTCGCCCTCCGAGAGCAGCCAGCCGGACACCTGCTCAGCGTCATGGCCCAGGGCGCCGCGTGAGCGGCTGGCCAGCGCCAGGAACGCGTTCTCGGAATCGAACACGGCGGCGATCGAGCGCAGTACGTCCAGTTCTTCCCAGGCCGGCGCACGGTGCGTCTCGGCGACCGTGCCCAGGCAGCGCGCCTTCTGGCCGCCGATACGCCCGCTGACCCGGCACACGTGCACGGTCACGTCCTGGCCCAGGGCCGCCCCCTCGGCCACGGGCTCGAGCTTGACCTCGAAGTCCTGGCCCAGCCGGGCCTCCCAGCCCTTGCGGGTCGGCTTGATCTCGGGCCCCTGATCGCGGATGTCGGCCCGCCCGCCCTCGAACAGCAGCGTGGCACCCGCGCGGGCACTCACGTTGAGGCCGTGTTCGGGGTCGAACAGGCCGATCGAGAGGGCGGCGTCGCTCACCGTTCGATCCGTGGCGGATCGGTCGGTGGGTATTCCGTCGCCGTGCCCTCCACGTCGGCGCCGGACCCGGGCCGGCGCGTGGGCCCGCGGACCACCACGCGGGCGGCCATGCTCCGCAGCGCGGTCTTGCCGAACAGGCGGATCACAAGCGAGCGAGTGGGGGGCACCAGCAGCACGATGCCGACGATGTCGGTCAGGAAGCCGGGTGTGATCAGAAAGGCGCCGCCGAAGATCACCGCGATGCCGTCGAGCACCTCGCGGCCGGGCACCCGGCCGGCGGCCATGGTCTGCTGGAAGCGCGTCCAGACCGCCCGGCCCTGGGACCGCAGCAGCCAGGCCCCCAGCAGCGAATCGGCCACCAGGATCGCCAGCGTGGGCAGCGGGCCGATGGCGTCTCCCACCTTCAGGATCACGTACAGCTCCGCGAGCGGCACGAGGACGAACACGGCCAGAAGGACCAGCAGCGGCATGGGATTCAGCCTATAGACCACTAAGCTTGCCGCCATGGCCGAGGCGCCCACAGCCGACGAAGTCGAGGACGCCCTCGAGAACGTGATCGACCCCGAGCTCGGGCTCGATTTCGTGGAGCTCGGCCTGGTCTACGACATCGCCGTCGAGGGCAGCGAGGTGTTCATCACCTTCACCCTGACCTCGCCCGGCTGCCCGATCGGCCCCCAGGTGTCCGAGCAGATGGAGGAATTCGTCGGTGACCTCGAGGGGGTCACCGCGGTCTACCCCAAGATGGTCTTCACGCCGCCCTGGACGCCGGAGCTGATGTCCGAAGACGCCAAGTTCGCGCTCGGCTTCTAGCTGCGTAGCCTTCTCCGCTCAAGGTAGTGCCGGGCCGCGACGATGGGTTACGGGGGATGTAATGCTGATGCGAGGTCTGCATATCGATGAAGAGCGGCCGCTCGCGGGCAGGCTGGCCGGGGCCCTGTACCTGACGGGCTCGGCAACCGCACTGTTGCTACTGGTGGTTCCCGGGGTCGACGTGACCAGCGCGGCGGCGCTCGTGGCCGTGGTCGCCATCGGCGTCGTATGGGGCATCGCGTGCCTGACGGTGGTGCCGTGGAGCAATGTGCCGCCGATCGTCTCGCACCTGTCGTCCCTCATGGGGCTGCCGATCACGGCCGTCGCGATGGCCGCCACGGGCGGCGCCAGCTCGCCGGCGCGGTTCTACCTGCTGTTCATCGTCTTCTACGCCTCGTACTTCTACCCACCGCGCGAGGCCGCGCTGTACCTGCTGGGCTGCGCGATCGTGCACTGCCTGCCGCTGGCCTACGACTCGGGTGCCACTGCCGCGGGATTCGCCGGCGAGGCGCTGGTGATCGTCCCGACCTACTTCGTGCTGGGCGCGCTGATCATCGCGGCCAAGTCACTGCAGGTGGAGCTGCGTGAGCGGGCCGACGCCCTCGCCCTGGTCGACCCGCTGACCGGGGTTGCCAACCGGCGCGCGTTCGAGGCCAGGATGGCGCTTGCGCCCGCCGGCGCCCGTGCGTCCGACCGGGCGGGCCTGCTGCTGGTCGACCTCGATGACTTCAAGACCGCCAACACGCTCTTCGGCCACACCGGCGGAGACCGGGTGCTGCGCGCTGCCGCCGACGCGCTGCGCGAGGCCGCGCGGGGCAACGACCTGGTCGCCCGGCTGGGCGGTGACGAGTTCGCCATCCTGGCCACCGGGATCTCACGCGAGGCGACCGAGCAACTGGCCCAGCGGGTGGTGGACGCCTTGGCAACGGCCGACAGCGAGCTTGCGCTGAGGGGCTTCCACCTGTCGGCCAGCGTGGGTGGGGCAACCCATCCGGACCCGGCGGTCGCCCAGCGCGGAGATCTGTACCGCCAGGCCGACATCGCACTCAGCCGGGCCAAGGCCGAGGGCAAGGCGCGCTGGCGCGTCGCTACTGGCCCAGCGCCGGGCCCCGCCGGCGGACGCGACGCTCAGGCGACCTCGCGCAGCCTGCCCGTCTCGACCTCGTAGACGAAGCCTCGCACCGAGTCGGTATTGGGGATGAAGGGGCTGTCCGTCACCTTCTGGATCGACTCGCGCACGTTGCCCTCCAGGTCGGAGAACGCTTCGCTGTCCCAGCTGGGCCGCTGGCCGGTGGACTCCTCGAGCTTGCTCTTGAACTGCTCGTCGGTGAACGTCAGCATCCCGCAGTCGGTGTGGTGGATCAGGATGATCTCCTCGGTCCCGAGCAGGTTCTGGGAGATGGCCAGTGAGCGGATCTCGGCGTCGGTGATCACCCCGCCCGCGTTGCGGATCACGTGCGCGTCGCCCTCTTCGAGGCCCAGGATGCGGGTGGGGACGAGGCGGGCGTCCATGCAGGCGACGACGGCGACCTTCTTCGCTGGCGGGAGCGGCAGCTCGCCCCTGTCGAAGCCGGCGACGTAATCCTCGTTGTTCTTCAGCAGCTCGTCAGTAGCGGTCATGGGGCGATTCTAGGCAAATCCAGTCGGGATTTGGGCCTTCATACTTGATTGGCGTGTCAGGACCACTCGCCTACATCACGACCTCGTTCCCGGACGACCCCGCGCTGGACACGGCCGTCTCGCGCGCGCTGATGCTGCGGGTGGCCTCCGGCGACCTGCCGGAGACGCTGCGGATCGCCCATCCGGGCGCGATCGTGGCGTTCGGCAAGCGCGACGTGGTCGGCCCCGGCTACCCCGAGGCGGTCGCCGCGGCCCGCGCCGGCGGCTTCGAGGCCATCGAGCGCCTGGCCGGCGGACGCGCCGCGGTCTTCCACGCGGGCACCATCTCGTTCGCCCACTCGATCCCCGACGGTGACCCGCGCTCCCGTGTGAGCGAGCGGTTCGACTTGACCTCGGGCCTAATGGTGCGCGCGTTCACGTCGCTGGGCATCGACGCGCGGGTGGGTGAGGTGCCGGGCGAGTACTGCGCGGGTGCCGACAGCGTGAACGCCCGCGGGGAGCGCAAGCTCATGGGGGTGGGCCAGCGGCTGGTCTCGCGCGCCGCCCACGTGGGCGGCGTGGTGGTGGTCGACGGCGCCCAGCGCGTGAACGACGTGCTGGTACCGGTCTACAGGGCCCTGTCGCTGGACTGGCGGCCAGAGGCCACCGGCGCCGTCGCCGACGAGGTCCCGGGCGTCGGCTGGCAGGACGTCGCCGATGCGATCGAGGCCGAGTACGCGGAGCTGTACGAGCTGGTGCCCGCGGAGCTGGACGAGGCGACTCTGGAGCTGGCGCGGTCGCTGGCGCCCGAGCACCTGGCGCCTGTTACGACGGCGACGAGCTGAGCGCCGCGTCCAGCAGTTCCTGCAGCGACTCCTCGAAGTAGGCGGCCACCTTGTCCAGGTCGGGCATCGCGTCGTAGTCGCCCAGCAGGCCCAGGTCGAGCTTGCCGTTGTAGCTCATGGCCGCGATGGCCAGCGCGTGATCCTGGGGCAGGAACGCCACCGGCACGATCTGCAGCATCTCGCGGCCCATCAGGTAGAGCGGGAACTGCGGGCCGGGCACGTTGGTCACGATCACGTTGAACAGCCGCGTCGAGAAGTTCAGCCGCGAGGCCACCGCCAGGAGCGTGGGGGGCGCGAAGTCCTCCAGACCCGAGATCACCTCGGCGCCGAGCGCCTGCTTGGACTCCTTCACGTCCTGCATCGCCTTGCGCACGATCTGCAGCCGCTCGACCGGGTCGTTCGCGTACACCGGCAGCGGCCCGCGCAGCGCGGCGATCTGGTTGCCGAGCTGGTTGTGCTGGTCGTTGCCGCGGATCGACACCGGAACCAGGCCGCGCAGCTCCAGCCCCTCCGTGCGCACCCCGCGGCTGCGCAACCACTTGGCCAGCCCGCCCGCCACCACGGTCAGGAACACGTCGTTCACGGTGCCGCCCAGCGCGTTCTTGACCGCCTTGAAGTCGTCCAGTCGGCTCTCGGTCCAGAACAGCCGCCGGTGCGGGCCGATCGGCACGTTCAGGGGCACGTGGGGGGCGGGGTTCAGGCCCGCCCACGCCACCTCGCCGACCCCCTCGGCGGCCTCGCGCACCGCGGCCCAGGTGCCGCCCGGGTCGGTGGCGGCGGACACGGCCTGGCCGGCCAGCCGCGCGGGCGTGCCCAGCAGGCCCTTCACGCCTTCGCCGAGCAGCTCGGCCTGCGAGGGCTCGGGCGCGGGCAGCCACGCCGTGTCGGGCGCCTCCGGCTCGCCCGGGACCTCGGTCAGGTCGAACAGCACCGTCGCGATGTCCACCCCCGATACGCCGTCCACCAGCGCGTGGTGGGTCTTGGAGATCAGGGCGAACCGGCCCCCCTCGAGGCCCTGGGCCAGCCAGATCTCCCACAGGGGCTTGGAGCGGTCCAGGCGCTGGCTGAAGACCCGCCCGGCCAGTTGGCGCAACTGGTCCAGCGAGCCCGGCGCGGGCAGCGCCGTATGGCGCACGTGGTACTCGATGTTGAACCGGGGGTCGTCGATCCACAGCGGCCGGCCCATCTCGAAGCGCGGGAACGACAGCTTCTGGCGGTAGCGCGGCACCAGGTGCAGGCGCGCCTCGATGTGTTCGGAGAACTCCTCGCGCGTGGGTGGCGGGCCCTCCATGATCACCACCGCGCCCACGTGCATGTGCGAGTTCTCCCGCTCCTCGTGCAGGAAGGAGGCGTCTACGGCACTCAGCCGGTCCTTGTGTCCCTGCGCCATGACCGGAGCCTAACCGGCAGCGTGAGCGTGATCCGGCCAACGGCGCTAGCGTGTACGGCGTGCGGGGAATCGCCAGGCTACTCGTGGCGCTGGGCGTGGCCGCCGGCGTCACGTCGGCGGCACCGGCCGTGGCCGCTGCGACGGCGCCCCAGGAGTCGGCGCGGGCTTCAGCCACGCCCCTGCTGTCGATGAAGGTCGACACCCGAAAGGTGCGTAGGCGGGTGCAGCTGCCGCGAGACTTCATCGGCTTCTCCACGGAGGGGCCCTACGCCCCGCGCCTGGTGGGCAGTCCGGCCATGGGTACCAACCCCGTGGCCGATGGCCTCTATGCCAACATCCGGGCCGCCGGCTCGGGCGGCCCGACCCTGCGGATCGGCGGCTCGTCGGCGGACCAGTCGTGGTGGAACCCCAGCCACGGCCCGCGCCCGCCGGGCATCGATTTCGACGTCGATCCCGCCTACTTCCAGTTCGTCCGCGCCTTCGCCCGCCGCAACACCAGCCCCCTGCTGCTGACGCTGAACCTGGTGCACTCCGACCCGGCGACGGCCACGGAGTACGCCCGCGGAGCGCTGGCCAACGTCGGTCCCGGGCTGATCAGGGGCTTCGAGCTGGGCAACGAGGCCGACGGCTATCCGTCGCTGCCGTACAAGGACGCCCAGGGCAATCCCACCAAGCAGCGCCCGCAGGGCTACTCGTTCACCGACTACCTGCGTGAGTACCGGGAGCGGGCCGACATCCTCCGCGGCCAGGTCGGGCCGATTCCGCTCGTGGGGCCGTCCTTCTGCTGCGCCCTGCCCTTCCTCAACAACCTGCCCACGTTCCTGGCCCAGGAGCGCTCGCGCCTGGCGCGCGCATCCCTGCACGAATACGTGGGAGCGGCCTGTCCGAGCATCAAGCCCGGGACGCCTAGCTATCCCACCCGTCGAAAGCTGCTCGCACCGGACGACATGAACCGGATCATGGCCGGCTTCCGCACCGCGGTACGCCAGAGCGCCGCGGTGGGCAAGAAGGTGGAGCTCACCGAGACCAACAGCTTCGCCTGCGGCGGCCAGCCCGGCGTCAGCGACACCTTCGCGTCTGCCCTGTGGGGCGCTGAGTACCTGATGCGCACAGCCGGGACGGGCATCGTGGGCGCCAACTTCCACACCTTCGGCCGCGCCTACAGCCCGTTCGACTTCGCCTTCACGCCCGGAAGCGGCTGGAGCGGGACCGCGCGCCCGCTCTACTACGGCGCGCTGCTGTTCGCCCGTGCCACCGGCGGTCAGGCCAGGTTGCTGCTGGATCCCGTGTCACGCGCCCGGGTGCGCCCGGGGGCCAACGCCGTGGCCTTCCCCACGCTGAAGGGCAACCTGCTGCGGGTGATGGTGCTGGCCAAGGACGCCCGGCGCGGAGGCAACGTGACCATTGCCGTTCCGCGGGGCGGGCGCGTCGCGCGGGTGACCCGTCTGCGCGCCTCCGGACTGGGGGCCAAGGGCGGTGTCAGCCTGGCGGGCCAGTCCGTGGCGGCCAGCTCGCGCAACGGCGCGTTGCGGGGTCGCTTCCGGGCGGCGAACGTCCGTCGCCGTGGCGGCCGCTACACGTTCCGGATGCCGGCCGCCAGCGGCGCGCTGCTGGAACTGCGCGTGCGCCGCTGATCCGGCCACTCGCCACAATGGGTTCGATGCGACTGCTCACCGGAGTCCTCGTCCTCCAGCTCGTGCTGGCCGGGACCCTGATCGCGCTGGTGGCCACCGACAACGTGCCCTTCGTCTCCGGCCAGGACAACCGGCGCGACGGCGAGGCCCAGGCGGCAGACGGCGTGGCCCGGCCCAGCGCACGGGCGTTCGACTCGCGGGCGGCGCTGAACTCGGTCAAGCGCCAGCTGGCACTGGGACCGCGCCCGGCAGGCTCGCCGGCCTCGCGGGTGCTGGCCGAGCGCCTGCGCCGCGCGCTGCCCGGCGGACGCTTCCAGGCGGTGCCGGGGGGTCTGCGCAACGTGATCGGCGTAGTGCCCGGCAGGACCCGGCGGGTCGTCGTGGTCGGAGCCCACTACGACACCAAGGACATCCCCGGCTTCGTGGGCGCCAACGACGGCGCGGCCGGTACCGCGGTGATGGTCCAGCTGGCGCGCACGATCAGGCCGCGCAAGCTCGAGCCCACGATCGTGTTCATCGCCTTCGACGGCGAGGAGAGCCCGGCAGGCGCCGCCGACGAGGATTTCTACGCGCGCGGGCTGCGCGGCAGCAAGGTGGCCGCCGAGCGCTACCGCAGGGCCAGCGCCATGATCCTGCTGGACTTCATCGGCCAGCGCGGGCTGCGGCTGCGCGCCGACGACAGCGCCGACTCGGCCCTGTGGGCCAAGGTCCGCAAGGCCGGCCGCCGGGCCGGGGTGGGGCGGGTGTTCCCCCCCGGTGAACAGGGCCCTGTCCAGGACGACCACACACCCTTCCTGCGCCGCGGAGTGCCCGCGGTGGACCTGATCGACTTCGACTATTCCTGTTTTCACCGCTCCTGCGACAACCTGGCGCAGATCTCCGAGCGCAGCCTGGATGCCACCGGCGAGACGATGATGAAGCTGCTGCCTACACTCTGATGCTCATGCCTTCCGTACCGGAAAAGCTCCTCCTGGCCGCCCCCCGTGGCTACTGCGCTGGCGTGGACCGCGCGGTCCAGACCGTCGAGCACGCCCTCGATCTGTACGGCGCCCCCGTGTACGTGCGCAAGGAGATCGTGCACAACAAGCACGTGGTCGAGCAGCTGCGCGAGCGCGGCGCCATATTCGTGGAGGAGGAGGCCGAGGTGCCCGAGGGTGAGACGGTGGTGTTCTCAGCCCACGGTGTCTCGCCGGCGGTGCACGCAAACGCCGAGGCGCGCGAGCTGAAGACCATCGACGCCACTTGCCCGCTGGTGACCAAGGTCCACGTGGAGGCGAAGAAGTTCGCCGCCGAGGGCTACACGATCGTGATGATCGGCCACAACGGCCACGAGGAGGTGGAGGGCACCATGGGCGAGGCGCCCGACCACATCATCCTGATCGAGACCGAGGAGGAGGTCGACGCCCTCGAGGTCCCCGATCCCGACCGGGTCGCCTTCATCTCCCAGACCACCCTGGCCGTCGACGAGACCCGCGCGATCATCCTCAAGCTGCGCGAGAAGTTCCCCAACATCACGGGCCCCCGCACCGACGACATCTGTTACGCCACCACCAACCGCCAGATGGCCGTCCGCCAGATGGCGGGGGAGTGCGACCTGGTGCTGGTCATCGGCTCGCGCAACTCGTCCAACTCCAACCGGCTCGTCGAGGTGGCACGCGACCACGGCGCCGACTCCTACCTGATCGACAACGAGTCCCAGGTGCGCGAGGAGTGGCTGGAAGGAAAGCGCGTGGTGGGCATCTCCTCCGGCGCCAGTGCGCCCGAGGAGCTTGTCCAGCGTCTGGTCGACTTCTTCCGCGAGCGCGGCACCGACGACGTCTCGGAGTTCGAGGTCGTCCAGGAGGACGTGCGCTTCATGTTGCCGAAGCAGATCCGGAAGGCGCTGGCGGCGCAGGCGTGAACTGGAAGCCGTGGAGGCGTACGCCTGCAGCTTCCGCCATGAAGGTGCCGTCGGTGACGTGGAGGCCGGCCTCGACGGCGCCCGACAGCACCGCATACGCCGCGCCGCCGCTCCAGCGCACGGCCGCCGTGGCACCGGCCGCCGCGGCCTCCAGGTAGTCCTCGCCCTCGATCCACTCGCCCGCCAGTGCCAGCCGCTCGCGGTCGGCGGGCAGGGTCACGTCCGCGGTCTGGGGCTCGAGGATCACGCCGTCCTCGTCCTCGGGGCGCAGTGGCATCAGTGGCTCGGGAGGATCGAGCTCGGACCCCTCGATCTCCTCCAGCAGCTCCACGATGGCCGCCTCGGTGGCGGCGTAGTCGCCTTCGCCGTAGTGGATGTAGCGCAGCAGGCCGCGCTGGTCGAACAGGTAGCGGCCCGGCCAGCCCTTGTTGCCGTAGAGCTTCCACACGCGGTAGTCGGGGTCCAGCAGCACGGGGTGGGTGATGCCCAGGGCGGCGGTCGCGCGCGCCACCGTGTCGGGGTCGCGCCCGAACGAGTACCCGGGCGTGTGCACGCCCACCACGCGCAGACCGTGGTTCGCGTAGCGCGCGTTCCAGCCCTGGAGGTACGGCAGCGTGCGCTGGGAGTTGATGCGGGCGGTGTCGAAGAACTCCACCAGCACGGCGTTGCGGTCCACGAACCCGGCCATCCGCAGGAAAGCCACGTTCAGCCACTCCATCTTGGGTGGAAACTCGGGTGCGTAGATCTGGGCTCCGGCGGGCGGCCGCATTGTTCCCACACAATGACTTAACGAAACGTGCCGCAACTCCGAGTTGGCGCATTTGTTGGGGAGGTAGTTATCGTGGGGGAGCCCCATCCCCCGTAGCGTTCCCCCCATCATTGCTCCTAAGGAGGAGACTTAGTGCGTAAGACTCTCGTCGTAGCTCTCGCTGCCGTGCTCTGCCTGTCGCTCGCCGCGACGGCGCTCGCGCAGCGTGGCGATCCGAAAAACACGACCAACAAGCTCACGGTCAAGGTGTCGCCGAGCAAGGCCGGCACCAAGAAGAAGCCGAAGGCCGTGACCTTCAGCCTCGGCATCACCGGCGGTACCAAGGACGGCAAGGGCCAGCCCGCTTCCTCGACCAGCCTGAACACCACCCTGCCGTCGGGCATGAAGATCAACAGCAAGAGCTGGGCCAAGAAGTCCCGCTGCAACCTGGCCACGATGCGCGCTCAGAAGAGCCCCAACTCGTGCCCGAAGGGCTCGAAGGTGGGCTCGGGTGTGTCGGTGGCCAAGGCCGGATCGCTGACGGAGACCATCAAGGTCACCGCCTACGCTCTGACCAGCGGCAACATCGGCTTCTACCTGCTGGGTAACCCGGTGCCGCTGAACTACACGCTCGACGGCAAGGTCGTCAAGAATGGCCGCGGCCTCAACGTGGTCATTCCGCCGGAGGTCTACCAGCCGGCCCCGGGTCTGTTCACCGGCATCACCAAGCTCGATGTCAAGTTCAAGGCCACGTCGAAGTCCAAGCGCAAGACGATCGGCATCGTCCAGACCACCAAGTGCCCCAAGAGCAAGAAGTACAACTTCGTCTTCCAGAACATCCTTCTGGGCGGCGGCAAGATCGACAACAAGACGTCGGTCGCCTGCAGGTAGTCACTCCGCCTCGCTGAGGTAGAGCACGCAGAACCAGCGGCCCCGCTTCGGCGGGGTCGCTGTCGTTCCTGGGTCAGAGACCGGCCAGGTACGTCACGAGCTGGGGCGAGACCCACAGCTCGACGGCCGCCGCCACCAGCAGCACCGGGACGGCCACCAGCACGCACACCGCGGTCGCGGCCAGCAGTTCGTCCCAGCGGTCCTTGCGGCTGGCGATCAGCCACGCCGCGAGCGGTAGGAACAGCACTACCAGCTCGGGGATGGCGTGGGGCAGCAGCCCGACCACCAGGAGCCCCGGCGACATGTCCAAGTTGCCCGCGATCTGGGACGTCAGGCCGCCCAGGTAGTAGGACTGCGTGCAAAGCGAGAACAGGGTCGCCACGGTCACGAAGACGATCGCCGCGGGTCCGGCCTTCTGATGTATCCAGCGGTCCACGCCGCTGCGGTTGGCCGCTGACAGCGGCATCGAGCTGCCGGCTATGAAACCCGCGACGCACGCCAGCGCGTGCAGTGCCAGCACGAGCGAGTTGCGGGTCAGGATGTGCACGTAATCGCCGAGGTCGGGCCGGTAGGACACGCCGTTGATGGGCACCGGGGTGATGTCCACCGGCGTCAGCTTGGCCACGACCCACACGCTCACCAGGAGCAGCACCGTGACCGCCAGGCTGAGGGCGAGCCACGGTTTCAGCGTGGGAAACGGACGTTCTCCGTAGCGCCTGAGGGTGCGCCTGGTCACGTCCATCCCCTGCACCAGCACCAGGTCGTTCACGTTCACCCTCTTGCCATCGGCACGCCCGGCCACGTTCTACAGTCGCCCCATGCGCCAGATCATCAAGACCGACACCGCCCCGGCCGCGATCGGCCCATACAGCCAGGCGGTGCGCGCCGGCGACCTGATCTTCGTCTCCGGTCAGATCCCGCTGGATCCCGGCGGCGAGTCCCTGGTGGGCGACACCCCCGCCGAACAGGCCGCCCAGTGCATGCGCAACGTGGCAGCGGTGGCCGAGGCTGCGGGGAGCTCCCTCGAGTCAGCCGTGCGGCTGACCATCTACACCACCGACCTGGGCGCCTTCGCCGACATCAACGAGGTCTACGCCGGCTTCTTCGGCAACGAGCCGCCGGCCCGGGCCGCGGTCGGCGTGGCCGCGTTGCCGAAGGGGGCGCTGGTGGAGATCGACGCGGTGCTGCTGGCCGGGTGAGTTTCGTCACCTGTGACGCTCCCGTGACGCACCGAACCCGCCCCGCGATCTGCCCCTCGACTTACGTACCTGTGAGGTACGCAAGTCGGGTAGCTGCGGGGCGGCCGTGCCCGAGTGTGACGAGGCCGCAACGGTCGCGAGCCCCTAGGTCACCAGCTTCCGCGTCATCCGGTTGATCGCGAGACGCCAGGTGACCAGCCCGAATACGAGAAGCGCCAGGAAGTGCAGCGCGTCGGCGCCGTCCAGACCGAAGCAGGCGCCGCGCACCAATTGGACGCAGTGGTAGAGCGGGTTGAAGTTGGCGGCGATCTGGGCCCACTCGGGCAGGTTGGAGATTGGGAAGAAGGTGCCCGCCACCAGGAACAGCGGCGTCAGCACCATCGAGGTGATGTAGGAGAAGTTGTCGATCGAGTTCACCTGGCCCGCGATGGCGGTACCGAAGCCGGCCCAGCCGAAGCCGGCCGTGAAGGCGATGAACGGCACCAGCAACATGCCCCAGGCGGGGTCGAGGCCGAAGACCATGGACACGAGCAGCGGTGCGCAGCCGAACACGCCGGCGCGCATGGCGATCCACAGCATCTCGCCCGTGACCAGCTCCTCGGTGTCCACGGGCGCGGCCAGGATGGCGTCGTAGGTGTGCTGGAACGAGTACTTCACGAACGTCCCGAACATGGACGGGAAGGCCGACGAGAACAGCACCGCGGTGGCCACTGTCCCCGTGCCCACGAACTCCACGTAGGGCAGGCCGCCCACGGTGGAGACCAGGGTCCCGAACCCGAAGCCGAAGGCCAGCAGGTAGATCGTGGGCTCGACCGTGGACGAGAACACGCTGGCGCGCCAGTACGAGCTGAAGTTGATCATCTCGCGCACGAGCACCCCGCTGACGGCCGGGCGCTCGATGCGCTTCAGGCGCAGACGCCGCGGTGGTGGGGTCACGCCTACGGCGCTCATCCGATCTCCTCGCCGGTGAGCAGCACGAACACGTCCTCCAGGTTGGCCGACCGCCGGACGCCGTCCGGGACGTTCCCATTCGTCGCCCGGTCCAGCGCCAGCACAGCTACCGAGGTGCCCGTGCGGCGGGTCGCCATGCCCGCGCCCTTGGCCGCCCGCTCCGCCTCGGCCAGCTCGTCCGGCGGTCCGTAGACCTCCACGGCCTCCGGGCCGGTGTGCTCGGCGATCAGGTCGGCCGGCGGGCCGGTGGCCACGGCCTTGCCGTGCGACATGATCGTCACGGTGTCGGCCAGCCGCTCGGCCTCCTCGATGTAGTGGGTGGACATCAGGATCGACGTGCCCTCGCTGCGCAGCCGCTCGATCAGCGCCCACAGCTCCTGGCGCACCTGCGGGTCCAGTCCCACGGTCGGCTCGTCCATGAGCAGCAGCCGCGGCCGGTGGATCAGAGCGCGGGCGATCAGCAGCCGGCGGCGCATACCGCCCGACAGCTCGTCCACCTTGGCGCCGCGGCGGTCGTCCAGCCGGGCGATGGCCACGGCGCGGTCGACGGCGGTCTTGCGCTCTGCCCGCGGCACGCGGTAGAGGTGCGAGAACACGATCAGGTTCTCCTCGACGGTCAGCGTGGTGTCGAGGTTGTCCAGCTGGGGCACCACGCCGCACTGGGCGCGGGCCGGCTTCGACTCGTCCGGGAGCTTGAACCCCAGCACCTCGAGCTCGCCCGCGTCGGCGATCGCCTGGGCGGTCAGCATCTTCATGGTCGTGGACTTGCCGGCGCCGTTGGGGCCGAGCAGACCGACGCAGGTGCCAATCGGCAGATCCAGGTCCAGCCCGTCGACCGCCTTGACGTCGCCGTAGTGCTTGACCACGCCGCGCAGGCGCAGCGCGAGCTGGTTGTCCTCGGTGGGCGGCACGGCTGGAGGGTAAGCGCAAGGTAGGAGCGATGCCGTACGGCTTCCCGCACCTCCACAATGGGGGGGGTGCCGATCCTGGTGGTAGACGACGACCGCTCGCTGCGCGACGCCCTCCGGCGCGCGCTGACCCTGGCCGGGCACGACGTGGAGACGGCCGAGAACGGCCAGCAGGCGCTGGGCGGCGCGGCGGCGCTGGACCCCGAGGCAATCGTGCTGGACCTGGGCCTGCCGGACATGGACGGGCTGGAGGTCTGCCGCCGGCTACGCGGCGCCGGGAACCGCGTGCCGGTGCTGGTCCTGACCGCGCGCGACGCGGTCGAGGACCGCATCGATGGCCTGGACGCCGGCGCCGACGACTACCTGGTCAAGCCGTTCGACGTCGGGGAGCTGAGGGCTCGGCTGCGTGCGCTGCTCCGCCGGGCCGAGCCGGACGGGCACGCGGGCGACGGACCGCCCGAGTTCGCGGAGCTGACGCTCGACCCCGACCGCCACGGCGTGTCGGTGGGCGACGGGTTCACCGAGCTCACCCGCACCGAGTACCAGCTGCTTGAGCTGCTGATGCGCAACCCGCGCAGGGTGCTGCCGCACGACGTGATCTACGACCGCGTGTGGGGCTACGACTTCGGTCCCGCGTCCAACGCGCTGCGGGTGTACGTGGGGTACCTGAGGCGCAAGCTCGATGAGGCCGGAGCCCGGCCGCTGATCCACACGGTCCGCGGTGTCGGATACGCGCTCCGCGAGCCCTCTTGACACTGCGTGCCCGGATCGCCGCCGTGGCCGCCGTGGCCGTGGCACTGGCCGTCGTGGCCACCGCCGTGTTCACCTACGTGGCCGTGCGCTCGTCGTTGCGTGGCGAGATCGACGACTCGCTGACCGCCCGCGCCGGCGGGCTCGGGGGCCCCGGCGGCCCCGGCCGGGGCGGGCCTGGCGGGCCGCCGCCCCCCGGCCGCCTGAGGCAGCGCCGCGAGCCCTTCGGCGGCCCGGGCTCGGTCGCCCAGTTCGTACGCGCGGACGGCACGGTGCTGCGCCCGCCCGGGGCGGGGGACGGCATCCCTGTCAGCGACCGGGCGCGCGAGCTGGCCCGCGACGGCGGCCAGTCGTTCCTGGCCGATGCCGCGGCCGACGGCACCCACGTGCGCGTGTTCACCCAGCCCCAGCCGGGAGGTGGCGCCGTGCAGGTGGCGCGCTCGCTGGAGGAGGTCGACTCGCAGCTGAACCGGATCCTGGTTGCACTGATCGTGGTCGGCGGAGTCGGCGTGGCCCTCGGCGGCGCCCTTGGCGCGGTGGTGGCGCGGACCGCGCTCGTGCCGATCGCGCGCTTCACGGGCCGCACCGAGCGCATGCGCGAGGAGGCCGACCTGAGCGAGCGCATGGACGTGGTCGGCGACGACGAGCTGGCGCGGCTGGCGCGCAGCTACAACGCCACCCTGGACGCGCTGGAGGCCTCGGCCGAGGCCCAGCGCCACCTGGTGGCCGACGCCAGCCACGAGCTGCGCACGCCCATCGCCAGCCTGCGCGCGAACATTCAGACGCTGGGCGACGCAGACCGCCTGCCGCCGACCGAGCGCGAGCAGATGCGCGAGGACATCGTTGGCGAGCTGGACGAGCTGACCAGCCTGGTCGGCGACGTGGTGGAACTGGCCCGCGGCTCCAAGCCGGCCCGCCAGCAGGACGATGTTCGCCTGGACGAAATCGTCGCGGCGGTCGTCGACCGCGAGGCCCGCCGCGCCCGGGACGGTGTGGTGATCCAGGCCGACGGCCTCACTCCGACCGTGGTTCGCGGCGAGCCCGACCGGATCTCCCGCGCCGTGACCAACCTGGTGGGCAACGCCGTCAAGTGGAGCCCCGACGGCGGCAAGATCGAGGTGGGGCTGGCCGGCGGCGTGCTGTCGGTTCGCGATCACGGCCCCGGCTTCGCGGATGAGGATCTGCCGCACGTGTTCGAGCGCTTCTACCGCGCGGCGGCGGCGCGCGGCGCGCCCGGCTCGGGACTCGGGCTGGCGATCGTCGCCCAGGCCGCCGAGGCCCACGGCGGGTTCGCCGAGGCGGCCAACGCGCCCGGCGGCGGGGCGCTGCTGCGGGTGGGCTTCGGGCCGGTGCTCGAGCCCAGCGCTACGCCGTCGCGAACCGCTGCAGGTTGACCTCGGGCCGCACCCCGTCCAGGTACTCGTCCCAGATCTTGAAGTAGGCCATCTCCTCGCGGTTGCGAAACGGCGGGTCTACGCGGTTGCGCCCGGCCTGGAACTCCTCCTCGGTGACCGTGTCCTCCATCCTGTGGCTGAGCACGTCGGCCATGCCGCTGCCGTCGCCGAACTGCTCCTTGTCGCGATACAGCAGGTTGTCGGGCAACCAGCCCTCGAACGCGCGCCGCAGCAGCATCTTCTCCTGCGTGCCGGGCGGCGCGAGCTTCCAGCGCGCGGGCTGGCGCAGCGCCAGCGCGATCACCTCGCGGTCCAGGAACGGCACCCGCGCCTCCAGCCCGTGGGCCATGGTCACGCGGTCTGCGCGCTGCAGGTTCAGGTTGTGCAGGCTTTCGATCGTTCGCACGATCTCGTCGTGCAGCTCCTCGGGGTCGTCCAGGTCGCCCAGGTACTCGTAGCCCGCGAACAGCTCGTCGGCGCCCTCGCCGGTGAGCACCACCTTCACGTGCTTGGCCGTCATCTCGGCCAACAGGAAGTTGGCGACGGCGCTGCGCACCAGCGACGGGTCGAAGTGCTCGATCGAGCGCACCACCTCGGCCATCAGCTCTTCGGCCTCCTCGCCCGTGATGATGCGCTCGTGGTGCTCGGTACCCAGGTACTCGGCCGCCTGGCGGGCGGCGATCAGGTCGGACGAACCGTCGGTGCCCACGGCGAACGTCTTCAGCTGCGTGCCGCGCTCGGCGCACCAGCGGGCGGCGATGGCCGCGATCAGCGTCGAGTCCAGGCCGCCTGACAGGAACACGCCCACGGGAACGTCGCCCATCATCTGACGGTGAACCGAGCCGATCAGCTCGTCGCGCGTCTCCTCGTAGTCCTCCTCGCCGGGCTCGGCGGCGCGGCGGCGCGCGGCGTGCTGGCGCGGCACGGCCACGGCGAAGCGCTGGAAGCCGTCCTCGCGCGTCCAGAAGTGCCCGGGCGGGAACACCTGGACGTAGGGGCGCCAGTCGGGCTCGAAGGAGTGCATCTCGGACGCGAAGCGCATGACGCCGTCGTTCTCGGCGTAGTACAGCGGCTTGATTCCGACCGGGTCGCGCGCGGCCATGAAGTAGCCGTCGGCGCCGGCGATCAGGAAGGCGAACATGCCCTCCAGCTCGGTCAGGTGCAGGGGGCCCTTCTCGCGCACCAGGTGCAAGGCGACCTCGTTGTCGGACTTGGTGGCGTACTCGGTGTCGTGGTGCAGGCCGGCGCGCACGTACTCGTGGTTGTAGACCTCGCCGTTGCCCACCATCCACAGCTGCTTGTCGGAGGTGCTCAGCGGCTGGTGACCGCTCTCCACGTCCACGATCGACAGCCGGGTGTGGCCCAGCCACGACTCGGCCACCTCCACCTCACCCATGTCGTCGGGCCCGCGGTGACGGATCCGCTCCAGCATCCGGCGCCCCTCGTCAGGGGACGGCCCACCCAGCTCACCGACGATTCCGCACATGCCGCGACGAGTCTAAGCGGCGGCCACGCGGCGGGGGATGGCCTCCTGGCCCAGCAGGTACGTGCCGGGCTGCCGATCACCCAGGTGCGAGATGTCCCCGCGGGCGGTGCCGACGGCCGCCAGCGCGTCGACCGGGGCCACGGCCATGCCCTGCCGGGCGCCGGTGGCAGCCAGCACGGTGCCGTCGGGATCCACGACCTTCGCGTGGCCGGGAAAGCGCAGCCGGCCGAAGCGGCCGGTCTGATTTGCCGACACCCACACCACCTGGTTCTCCAGGGCGCGCGCCTCGTCCAGCAGGTCGAAGTGGCGCACCTCACGGTCGCGCCTGGTGCGCGCGGCAGGCGAGCGGCGCGAGACCGGCCAGGCGGCCAGCGAGGCGATGATGCCGGCACCGTCCAGCGCCAGCTCGCGCGCGGCCTCGGGGAAGACCTTGTCGTAACAGATGAGCATGCCCATCCGGCCCAGCGGCGTGTCGAATGCGGAGAAGCCCTCGCCGGGCTCGAGCTGTCCCACCTCGGCAGGCGGCAGGTGCACCTTGCGGTGATGGCCGAGGATGCCGTCGCCGCTGAGGCAGACCGCGCTGGAGTGAGGGCCGCGCTCACCCGCCTCGGTGTAGCCCACGCAGATCACTGTGTCGGCGGCCATCCGGATCAGTCGCGCCATCACGTCTCCGTCGGCGCTCAGGGCTGGTGGCGCGCCCACCGGTAGCGGTGTGCCGGGGATGTGGGGCTCGTACACGTAGCCGCCCAGCGCAGACTCCGGGAACACCACCAGCTCGGCGCCGCGCGCGCGGGCGGAGACGACCGAGTCCTCGATCGTTCGTAGACAGGCCTCCAGGTTGCGTCCGAACGGCGCTGCCACCGCCGCGACGGCCGCACCACTTCTGCGTCGCCTCAAGCGCATGTTGGAATTGTTCCCGCGCACCCACTCGGCACCTACGTACGACGGTCCAAACTTCGCCCGCCGCGCCTATACATCGAGTCCACCCCCTGTTTGCAGGGATTCTGCTCTACCTACGGAGCGCGGAGGTGATCACGGCCACCGGCATCAGCACCATCCACAGGCCCCACACCGAGGCGAAGGCGATCACCGCGCCGCGCGTCCCCCAGGGCGTGGCCAGCGCGATCGTGGCCAGCAACGCGACCACGGTGGCCAGGGCGAGCCAAGCCGTCCGCCGTGAGGTCCGCGCCGCCAGCCCGGCGGGGCAGTAGAGCTGTGGCATGCGCGTGTCGCTCATGCCCGTTCCTACGCGGTGGGCAGGCGATCGGATCGGCTCTTACGTTGATCACACCCGCGCCGGGCACTCTGGCTCTCGTGATCAGCGCACAGACAAAGAAGGCAACAGCGGCGTTCGCTGGTGCGGTCGTGCTGGCGTCGGGCGCGTACGCGGTCGGCAGCCAGAGCGGCGACGGGTCGGCGAACGCGAACCAGGCCAACGCCAACGGCCCGATGGCCGGTGGTCCCCCCGGGCCCTACGGCATGCCCCGCAATGGGCAACAGATGCGGCGGCAGTTCCGACAGGAGCGGCGACAGATGTTCTCAACCCTGGCGAAGGAGCTGGGTGTGAAGCAGGCCGATCTGCGCAAGGCCCTGACGGAGATCCGCAAGGAACGCCGCGACGACTTCGCGGCGAAGCTGGCCAAGAAGCTCGGGATCTCCGAGGCCAAGGTCAAGCAGGCGCTGCCCGACCGGCCGAAGGGCGGACCCGGCCGCGGGTTCCACGGGCCGGGGCCCGGTGGGCCTCCTCCCGGCCCGTAGCGGTCAACCCAGTTCGGCGAGCAGTCCGCCGACACCCCCGAGGATGCGGGAGGGGCGGTAGGGAAAGCGCTCCTCCTCGCCCTCGCCGGTCACGCCGGTGAGCACCAGCACGGTCTCGAGGCCGGCCTCCAGGCCGGCCACGATGTCGGTGTCCATCCGGTCGCCGATCATGGCCGTCTCCTCGGAGTGCGCGTCCAGCGCGTTCAGCGCCGAGCGCATCATCAGCGGGTTGGGCTTGCCGACGTAGTAGGGCTCCACACCGGTGGCGCGGCTGATCAGCGCGGCCACGGAGCCGGTGGCCGGCAGCGGCCCGTCGCTCGAGGGGCCCGTGGCGTCCGGGTTCGTTGCGATGAAGCGCGCGCCGTTGCCGATCAGGCGGATGGCGCGGGTGATGCGCTCGAAGCTGTAGGTCCGCGTCTCGCCCAGCACCACGTAGTCGGGCCCGTTCTCGGTCAGCGTGTAGCCGGCCGTGTGTAGCGCGGTGGTCAGCCCGGCCTCGCCAACCACGAACGCCGAGCCATCCGGCCGCTGGTCGCTGAGGAAGCGGGCGGTGGCCAGGGCGGAGGTCCAGATGGCGCTCTCAGGGATGTCCAGGCCGGACGCGTGCAGCCGCGCGGACAGGTCGCGCGGCGTGTAGATCGAGTTGTTTGTCAGCACCAGGAACGGGATTTCCAGCTCGGTCAGCCGGCCGACGAACTCGGCCGCACCCGGCAGGGCCTGGCTCTCGTGCACCAGCACGCCGTCCATATCCATCAGCCACGACCTGATCTCGCGCATCGGCGTAGTGTCACACGTCCAATGAGGGTCTTCGTGGCAGGAGCGACCGGAGCGGTGGGCCGCGGCTTGGTGCCCGCATTGGTGCGGTCAGGGCACGAGGTGACCGGCATGACCCGTACGCCGGCCAAGGCGGCGGCCATCGAGCAGTCCGGCGCAGAGCCCGTGGTGGCCGACGCGCTGGACGCCGGCGCCGTGGCCGGCGCGGTGGCGCGGGCGGAACCCGAGGTGGTGATCAACGAGCTCACGGACCTGACCAGGCTGGGCAGCAACATGCGCCGCTTCGACAGCTACTTCGCCATCACAAACCGCCTGCGTACGGAGGGCAACGATCATCTGCTGGCGGCTGCACGGGCGGCGGGCGCGCGCCGCTTCCTGGCACAGAGCTTCGGAGGCTGGCCGTTCGCGCGCGATGGCGCCTTGGTGAAATCGGAGGAGGAGCCACTGGACCCGCACCCGGCGAAGGGCATGCGGACCATCCACGCCGCCATCCGCCATCTCGAGGAGGCGGTCACTGGGGCCGAGGGGATCGAGGGGCTGGTGCTGCGCTACGGCTTCTTCTACGGGCCGGGCACGTCGATCGCCACCGAGCCCGAGGGCGCCCAGGTGACGGCGGTGCGAAAGCGCCAGCTGCCTGTGATCGGGGACGGGGCCGGCATCTGGACGTTCACCCACATCGATGACGCGGCGGCGGCCACCGCGCTGGCTGTCGAGACCGGGGCGCCGGGGCTCTACAACGTGGTGGACGACGACCCGGCGCCGGTCAGCCGCTGGCTGCCCGCGCTGGCCGATGCGGTGGGCGCCCCGCCGCCCCGGCATGTGCCGCGCCTGCTGGCTCGGATCGTCGGCGGCGAGTCCGCGGTGGCGATGATGTGCCAGATACGCGGTGCCGCCAACGCCAAGGCCAAGCGCGAGCTGGGGTGGGAGCCGCTCTGGCCGAGCTGGCAGGAGGGCTTCCGGGGCGGCCTGGGCGGTTCTCAGACCAGCACGGCCTGAGCCACCGCGAGCGCCACCTCGGCGCGCGACTGCAGCGACTCGGCCAGCAGGAATTCGTCCGGGTGGTGGGCGTTGCCGCCGCGGGGGCCCAGCCCGTCGATGGTGCAGGGGACCGTGGTGGCCATGTGGCTGGCGTCGCTGGCGCCGCCGCGGGCGCCGGGCACTAGCGGACGGCCGAGCGCAGCGGCCGCTGCGCTCAGCACCGGCGCCGCCATGTCGCCGGTGTGCATGCCCGGCCACAGCCGGAGGGTGTCGGTGGTCAGCTCGACCCCCGCGAGGTCGGACGGCAGCGCGGCGATCAGCGCCTCGATCGGGGCCAGCTCGTCGGCCCGCACGTCACAGGTCAGCTCCCCGGCGGCGGGCACCACGTTCAGGGCGTCGCCGCTGCGGAGCACGGTGGGCACGGCGGTCAGGTGGTCGGGCCCGTCGGGCGCGTTCTGAGCGGCCACCAGGCGCGCCACCTCGGCCAGCGCCAGCAACGCGTTGCGGCCCTTCTCGGGGCTTGCGCCGGCGTGCGACGCGCGGCCGGTCGCGGTCACACGCACGGCGCCGGCGGCCTTGCGGCGCACGATCACCGCGTCGTCGCCGCCGGGTGAGCGCTCGCCGGCCTCGAAGCACAGGCAGGTGTCCCAGCCGGCGAAGCGGGCGGCGTGGGCGAACGGGGCCTGGCGCCACTCCTCGTCGCACACCAGCAGCAGCGCAACCTGGCCGAAGTCCTCCGGCCGCCCTGCCAGCGCCCGCATCACGCCCAGCGCCATCACGTCGCCGCCCTTCATGTCGATGGTCCCCGAGCCCGTGTAGCGCCCGCCGGCATGCTCCATCGGTCGGTGCGCGTGGTGGCCGACCACGGTGTCCAGGTGGCCCAGTAGCAGCAGCCGCCTGGTCCCGGAGCCGTGCAGGCGCAGCAGCAGGTCGGGTGCGTGACCGGGCGACGAGCATTCGATCCGCTCGGCGTCGGCGCCCTCCGGTGCCAGCGCCGCGCACACCGCCGCGCACTCCTCCGCCCCGCGGACGTCGCCCGACGGTGAGGACACGCCCACCAGCGCCTCCAGCTCCCGTGGCGCGCGTGCGGCTATCTCGGCGGCGTGCGTGGCCACCCAGTCGCTCATCACGCCTCCAGCGCCTCCCGCTCCCCCTCGGTCAGCGCGCGCGGCCCGCGCGCGTCGACGTCCCAGGCCACGAATACCGATGCGCCGGAAGCGGCCACGGTGCCGTCGGGCAGCACCACCTCGTGGCTGACGGTCAGGCTCTTGGTGCCCACGCGCTCGACGCGGGCCACCACCTCGACCTCGCGGTGGCTGCGGCGCACCTCCGCGCGGTAGTCCAACTCCACCCTTGCGAGCACGAACGGGAACCTGTTCTCCTCACCCAGCGAGGCCATCAGCGCGGCGCGGCCCTCCTCCAGGTACTCGTGGTAGACGGCCTGGTTCAGGTGGCCGAGCACGTCGAGGTCGCGCCAGCGGATGGGCACGCGTACGGAGGCGTGGGCGGGCATGGCGGGTGACACTATGACCCCGTGCCCCTCCGGAATCGCGTCACGCCGCTGAGCGGGCTGGTGGCGGAGCCCGCCCGCGGCCTGGTGTACGGCAACCGCGGCTGCCTGCACGACCGCCAGGGCCAGATCACCCGCTTCAGCTCAACCCGGCGCTGGATCGCGTGCAGGCTGGAGTTCAGGGGCTGGGACCGGGGGCCCAAGCTGCAGCCGGGCAGGTTCACCGAGTTGTTCTTCCTGGACGACGCCACCGCAATGGCGGCCGGTCACCGTGCCTGCGCACTCTGCCGGCGGCAGGACTACAACCGCCTCCGTGAGCGGTGGGGCGGCGCCGACGCCATCGACTCCCGGCTGCAGCACGAACGGATGCGCAACGGCTCCCGCCGGCTGCACGACGCCGCGCTGGACGAGCTGCCCGACGGCACCTTCGTGCTCCATCGCGACCAGCCGTGGCTCGTGCTCGGCGACCGCCTCCGGCGCTGGACACCCGGCGGCTACGACCGCACCGAGTTGCGGCCCGCGGGCGCGCCGGCGCGGCTGATCACGCCGCCGTCGCTGGTGGAGCTGCTGCGCCAGGGATGGGACCCCGCGGTGCCGCTGCTGCACCCATCGGCGTAGGCTCCAGCGTCGTGGGGTACCTGGACCTGGCAGACCGCTCGTGGCCGGTGCTGCGCCGCGCGATGGGCTTGCACACGGCGGCCTATCGGGTGACTCGCGGCGTGATCGGCCATCACGTCCCCGGCCTGCCGCCGATGCTGCTGCTGGAGCACGTGGGGGCCAAGAGCGGGACGCACCGCACCTCGCCGCTGGCCTATGCCCGCGATGGCCGCGAGCTGGTGATCGTGGCCTCGAAGGGCGGCTTCGACAAGCACCCGGCGTGGTTTCACAACCTCAAGGCCAACCCCGACACCACCGTCCAGGTGGGCTCGCGGCGGTGGCCGGTGCACGCCCGTGAGGCCACAGCCGAGGAGCGCACGCGGCTCTGGCCGCTGGCCGTTCAGACCTACGCCGGATACGCCGATTACCAGGAACGCACCGAGCGGGAGATACCGCTCGTGGTCCTTGAACCGCGCTAGGGCCGCATCTCGTAGGCGCCCGACAGCGCCGCGACCTGGTCCCACACGGCGGCGAAGCGCTCGTCACCGGCCACCGGCGGGCGCACGGCGCCCAGTGCCCACTCGCGCTGCGCCTCGGTGGCCGACGCCTGACCGTGCAGCGTCACGGCCGACGACGAGAAGTCGCGCACGAAAACGTCGAAGACCTGGTCCAGCACGTCGCGGTCCACACCGTCCAGCTGCGCCTGCTCCAGGATCAGCTGGCCGTAGACAACGAGCGTGAACAGCTCGCCGATGATCAGCAGGAAGCCCAGATCCTTCTGCTGGTCCTCGCCGGGAGGGGCGGTGGCCAGCAGGTCGCGCAGCGCCTCGGCCTGCTCCGTGAAGCGGGCCACGTTGGGTACGTCTGCAAACGTCTCGTACACCGGCCGCCAGTCGTGGAACTGGATCTTGCCCAGGCCGCTGGTGGGTCCCTGGGCGAACAGGAACGGGTCGTCGGCGGCCTCGCGTCGCGGCGCGACCGGCTCGAACTCGGCCGGGTTGAAGAAGTAGTTGGCCATGAACTTCAGGACCAGGGCCATGTTCACGTGCACCGTGCCCTCGAGCTTCGGTAGCCCGCGGATGTCGCGCGCGGCCATCTCGAAGTAGGTGTCCTTCTCGAACCCCTTGGCGGCGATCACGTCCCACAGCAGGTTGATCACGCCCTCACCCTCTGTGGTCACCTTCATCTTCTCGATCGGGTTGTAGAGCAGGTAGCGGCGGTCCTCGGGACCGGCGGCGCGGAAGTAGTCGGTGGCGCGCCGGCCGAACAGCCGCATGGCTACCAGCCGCGCGTACGCGTCGGTCAGGTACTGGCGCACGTGCGGGAAGTCGGTGACCGGGTTGCCGTACAGGATCCGGTTCGAGGCGTGGGTGATGGCCTCGTACAGCGCGTGCTCGCAGATACCCACCGAGGCGAAGCCCAGGTTGAACTTGCCCACGTTCACGGTGTTCAGCGCGGCGTAGAAGGCGGCCTTGCCGGTGTGCAGCACGTCGGCCTCGGTGACCGGGTACTCGTCCAGCTCGAACTGGCTGACGTACGACTGCGCGTTCACCACGTTCTGGACCAGCCGATAGCGCTCGTGGCTGCTGTCGGCGGCGAAGAACACGTAGCCCTCCGGGCCCTCCACGTCGGCGCGGCGGCCGAACACCGACACCATGCCCGCCTGGTTGCCGTTGCCGATGTAGTACTTGCCGCCGGACGCGGTGAAGCCGCCGTCCCCGGTCGGCGTGAGCACCATGTCGGTGGAGTAGATGTCGGCGCCGTGCTCGCGCTCGGACAGCCCAAAGGCGAAGATCGCGCCCTCGTCCAGCAGCCCCGCGGCGCGCTCGCGGGCGGCGTCGTTGCCGCTCTGCCAGATCGGGCCCAGGCCCAGGATCGTGACCTGCCACGTGTACCAGTAGACGAGTCCGTAGAAGGCGGTGATCTCGTTGAACGCTGCGATCCGGGCGGTGTCCCAGCGCTTGTCGGGATCGCCGGCCGCCTCGGCCGCGGGAGTCAGCAGGGTGGCGAACACCTTCTCGCGCGCCACGAACTCCAGGAAGTCGGAGTACCAGGTGCGCTCGTGGTCGTGCTCCTTCAGCGCCCGCTTGCCGCGTGACTCGAAGAACTCGATCGTGGCCAGCAGCACCCGGCGCGTCTCGGGGTCGAACTCCGAGGCGTCGAAGGTGTGGGGGTTGAACAGCAGGGTGTCCTGCGCGACGGTGGCCATGTCGCGCATGCTCCTACATCTGAGCGGGTGAGGTGCTCAGCTTGTCGGGCCGGGAAGCTCGCCCGACTTGAGCTTGGCGACCATGTCGTCGGTCTCCTCGCGATGCACCGTGCCGTCGGCCAGCTCCAGAACCGGGAGCAGCTTCTGGCCGCTCAGCTCGACCACCTCGGAGCGCGACTTCTCGCTCTTGCCGTAGCCGTGCTTGACGACCTCGTAGTCCACGCCCTGCTCGTCCAGCGCCTTCTGCATGCGCCAGCACGCATCGGCGTTCACGTGCAGGAAGGTGTACGAGCAGCGGTGGAGTTTTATTTTGGGCATCGGGTCAGCCTAGACCTCTTGCTCGAAGAGGGAGGGCTGTGCGAGTCTGACCCCATGGGCCACAAGCGCGCCACGGTCGGGGCAGTGCTCGCGCTCGTCCCGGCCCTGCTGACAGCGATGCCGGCCGGCGCAGCCAGCGCGGCGACCGTGACGTACGCCTACACCGGCGCCGAGCAGGTCTTCACCGTGCCCTCCGGCGTCGGACAACTGCAGGTCGTGGCCATCGGCGCTCCCGGCGCGTCAGGGTCCCGGTCCGGTGGTTTCGGCGCCCGCGTGGTGGGCTACCTGCCGGTTGTCGCCGGCCAGACGCTGTTCGTTGAAGTCGGTGGCAAGGGCAACCGTCGGAGCGAGTCGCCGGCGGGGGCCGGGGGCTTCAACGGAGGCGCGAGCGGCGGCCAGGGCGGGGGGACCGGCCGCGTCGCCGGCGGCGGCGGCGCATCGGACGTGCGCACGGTGTCGGCCGCGCAGGGTGGCTCGCTCGAGTCACGCTTGCTGATCGCCGGCGGCGGGGGTGGCGCAGGCGAGTTCTATGGCCTCAACACGGGTGGGAATGCGGACAGCCCCGGTGGCAACGGGGGTAACTCACAGGACGCCCCATCGGGGGGCGGCGGGGGCGGCGGTGCCGGCACGGTCAGCGCTCCTGGCGCCGGCGGCGGTGGCGTGGGAGGCGCCGCCGGCTCACCCGGGACGCCCGGGACGGGCGGCACGGGGGGTAACTCGACCGGCTTTGGCGGAGGCGGGGGCGGAGGCGGCCGCTACGGCGGAGGCGGCGGAGGAGGCGGCGATCCCAACGGAAGCGGCGGTGGGGGTGGCGGGTCCAGCTTCACCGTGGCCGCTGCGCAGAGCGTGACCATCGGCGCCGATTCCACGGGGGTGCCCTCCGTGGCGATCACCTTCAGCGAACCGCTGCCTCCGCTCGGGCCGGTTACGTCGGTCGACCTGAACGCCCCAATCCCATCGCTCTTCGGTCTCGGTTTCTCGAAAAGGACCTTCGCTGCCGAGGCGAGTGGGCCGAGCGCGAGAAACGCAAGAAAGAGGAAGCCACCGCGCGGCACCAGGGTCACCTTCAGGCTCGACCGCGCCTCCTTCGTCTCCTTCAGAGTCACCCGACGCGCCCGGGGGCGCAAGGTGAGAAAGGGCGGAAAGGTCGTTTGCGCCAAGCCCACCAGAAAGAACCGCAGGCGCAAGCGCTGCACCCGGGTAGTGACGCTCCCCGGAGGTTTCGAACGTAATGGCGTCCCAGGTACGAACAGCTTCCACTTCACCGGGCGCCTCGGGGGCAGGCGGCTCAGGCCCGGCCGCTACCGCCTGGTCGCGACGCCAACATCCTCCGGCAGGATCGGCACCCCGACCTCGAGCCGCTTCCGGATCGTCCGCTGAATCGAGCGGCCAGGGCGTCGCGCCTCTGCTGGACGGACGTATTAGAAAGCGTCGCAAAATGCTCGATTCTTCTATGCAGCGGCTGTCACGATTGTGATAATCGGGCGCTCCAGACGGGACCGTCTCGCTGACGTGTCACGGCAGCTACGGGGCCCAACGAGGGGCAGTGAGAGATGAGCGAACAAGCACGTCAGCGTGCGCTTGACAGCGCCCTACAGACCGCTCTGCTCGAGCAGGTGGGGGCACTCCGCTACTGGCAAAAACAGGAGCAGGCAAGGAGGGGGAAGGGCGCGACCGACCAAGCCCACCCGCTCAAATTCGACGAGAGCGGCTTTCCGATCAAGCAGCGCAGCACCACACTGGCCCAGCGCCTCTCCCGAAGGTAGCCGTGTCCGATAACCGGCTGACGCCGCTTGACGCCTCGTTCTTGGAGGTCGAAAGCGAAGCGGCGCACATGCACGTGGGCTGGGTGGCGCTGTTCGACACGCCACGCGGTCGTCCCACCCCGAGCTTCGAGGAGCTACGCGATCATGTAGCCAGCCGGATGAGCCGAGCGCCGCGGTATCGGCAGAAGTTGGCCGAGGTGCCGCTGGGGGTCCACGATCCGGTGTGGGTGGACGACGACGAGTTCGATATCGCTCACCACGTGCGCCACAGCCCAGTAGCGGACCTGGACGAGCTCGCGGACGAGGTGATGTCCACGCAACTCGATCGCGACCGCCCGCTGTGGGAGCTGTGGATCGCCGACCGGCTGCCCGATGGGCGCTTGGGCGTGATCGGCAAGGCCCACCACGCGATGGTCGACGGCCTCGCCGCCGTCGAGCTGGCCACGCTGTTTCTCGACCCCACCCCCGACCCCCCGGCGTCCGAACGCGATGGCTGGCGCGCCGCCAGCCCGCCGACCGGCACGAAGCTGCTGCTCGACGGCCTGTTCGACCGCGCCGGGGAGATGGTCGGGCTGGCGCGCTTGCCGCTCGGGCTCGTGCGGAATCCGACTCGGCTGATCGGCGTGCCCACCGAAGGGCTGCGAAGCGCCCGGGCGCTGGCCGACTCGCTGCGCTCGGCCACGCCGGAAACGGGACTCAACGAGCCGATCTCCGCGCGCCGGCACCTGGCGCGCTCGCACCGGTCGTTGGCCGATCTCAAGCGCATCAAGGACCGATTCGACGCGACGGTCAACGATGTGGTCCTGGCGGTCGCCTCCGGCGGGGTGCGGTCGTTCTTCGAGCGGCGGGGGCAGACGCCAGTGAAGCTGAAGGCGATGGTTCCGGTGAGTGTGCGAAGCGACGACGGGGTCGGCCAACTCGGGAACCAGATCTCGTTCGTCTACGTGGACCTGCCCTGCGACGAGCCCGATCCGCTCGACAGGCTGGTCGACGTGAAATGGGAGATCGGAAAGCGCAAGCGCGGTGGCGAGCCGGAGGCCGCCGATCGGATCCTGAAGGCCTTCGGCTACGCCCCGCGCACCGTCCAGCGGGGCCTTTCGCACCTCGTGGCGAGCCCACGCGCGTTCAACCTCGTGGTGTCGAACATCCCCGGTCCGCGTGACCCGCTCTATATGCTCGGCTGCGAGCTCGAGGAGTCCTATCCCGTGGTGCCGATCGCCGACCGCCACGCGCTGTCGATCGGGTTCACCACGATCAAGGACGAGGCGTTCTTCGGTGTCTATGCCGACCGCGAGTCGCTGCCCGACGCCGACCTACTGGCTACATGCCTGGATGAGTCTGCGGAGGAACTGCTGACGCTGGGCAGCTAATCGGCCGGGCGGGAGCGCGGCTCACGGTCGCAGTAGTCGGTCAGGGGCGCAGTCAGCGTGGTACAGGTGGCCGTGATGGTGGACCACGTAATCATCGGCATTGACGCCGGAATTGCACGCAGGGCAGGAGCGCCGGCCCGGGTCATGCCAGTAGCGGTTCAGCAACTCGATCCTGTCGGTTCGAAAGCTCCGCCGCCAGCCGGGATCGCGGCTTGGGGCAGCCGGGGAACCAACGTGCTCTGTCATGAGTGACCTCCTGCGTCGCGGGTCTCAGCCGCCGACCGAGGACTGGGGTCGGCATGCTTCGACCGAACGCTGGGGTCGAGGTCGCTAGGACCGCGGTTCTGGGGTCCAGGCTGCTTGCCAGCGTACCACTCGCAGATTAGGATCGATCGTCGAGCGTCTGACCCGGCTAATGATCTCTGAAGCGCCCGATCCGCTTCGCGTCCTCATCGCCAACGAGCGAAAGGAACGCCTCATGACGACCAGTGGCGTGGTGGCCGCGATGGGTCACCACGTGATTGCGCGCAGCGTCGAGGTCACTGAAGTCGCCGCCGCCACCGCCGAGGCCTTGCCTGATGTTGCGCTGGTCGGCTTGGGCGAGAGCTCCGAGCATGCCCTGGAGCTGATCTCACAGATCGTCCAGGAGGCCGCCTGCCCCGTGATCGCGATCCTCGGGACAAAGGACGCCGACTTCGTCAATGAGGCGGCCAAGCGGGGGATCTTTGCCTTCGTGACCGACGGCGGTCCTGAGGAACTGCAAAGCGCGATCGACATCGTCCTGCGTCGGTTCGCCGAATTTCACCGCTTGGAAGGCGCCCTTGGCCGCCGCGCGCTCACCGAGCGGGCCAAGGGGATCCTGATGGAGCGCTATGCCATCGACGAGCGGGGGGCCTTCGAGCTGCTCCGCTCCCACTCGCGACGAACGGGCCGCAAGCTGATCGACGTCGCCGAAGCTGTGACCACCAGCCACCTGTTGCTCGCGACGCAGCCGGCGCCCGTCTCGGTCCGAGACGATCAACAGGTAAGCGGCTAACCGACGCTGCCGACCATTTCGAGCTGAATCAGGCGGTTCAGCTCGATGGCGTACTCCATCGGCAGCTCCTTGGTGACCGGCTCGATGAACCCGTTCACGATCATGCCGGCGGCCTCTTCCTCGGTCAGTCCGCGGGACTGGAGGTAGAACAGCTGCTCGTCGCTGATCTTGCCGACCACGGCCTCGTGGGCCACGGTGGTGTGGGGGTTCTGGATCTGGATGTCGGGCCAGGTGTCCGAGCGCGAGTAGGGATCCATCATCAGGCCGTCGCATTGGACGTGGCTCTTGGAGCCCTGCGAGTTGTGGCCCATGCGGACCAGTCCGCGGTAGCCCATGATGCCGCCGTCCTTGGAGATGGACTTGGCCAGGATGTTGGACGTGGTGTTGGGGGCCAGGTGCACGACCTTGGCGCCGGTGTCCTTCCACACGTTGCCGGAGGCGACGCCCACGTTCAGGTGGTCGGCACGGGCGTGCTCGCCCATCAGGAAGGAGCCCGGGTAGAGCATGACCTTCTTGGCGCCCATGGAGCCACCGACCCACTCGACGGTGCCCTCGGCCTCGACGATGGCCCGCTTGGTGTTCAGGTTGAACACGTCCTTGGACCAGTTCTGGACCGTGGTGTAGCGCGCCTTGGCGCCCTCCTTTACGAAGATCTCGACCACGGCGGAGTGCATCGAGTTGGCGCTGTATGTCTGCGCGGTGCAGCCCTCGATGTAGTTCACCTCCGAGCCCTCGTCGGCGATGATCAGCGTGTGCTCGAAGGTGCCCTCGCCCGAGCCCTCCATGCGGAAGTAGGCCTGTAGCGGCAGGTCGACCTTGACGCCCTTGGGCACGTACAGGAACGAGCCACCGGACCAGACCGCGCCGTGCAGAGCCGAGAACTTGTTGTCCTGCGGTGGGACGCACTTCTTCATGAAGTACTCCTGCACCAGCTCGGGGTACTCGGTGATGGCCGTGTCCATCGAGCAGAAGAGGATGCCCAGGTCGGCGTACTCCTTCTTCAGGTTCTCGTAGACCGGCTCCTGGCGCCAGGTGCCCACAACGCCGGCCAGGTGCTCGCGCTCGGCCTCCGGGATGCCCAGGTCCTCGTAGGTCTTCTTGATCTCGGCGGGGACGTCGTCCCAGGAGTCGAAGCGGCCGGCCTCGGGCGGGCTGTAGAGCACCAGCTCCGACAGGTCCAGGTCGCTCAGGTCCACGCCCCAGGTGGGGACGGGCTTGCGCTCGAAGATCTCGAAGGACTTGATGCGCAGGTCGCGCATCCACTGGGGCTCGTCCTTGATCCGGGAAAGCTCCTGGATAACCTCGCGCGAGATGCCCTTCTGGGCGACCAGTTGGCCCTGGTCGTCCTCGGTTATCGCGCTCTGCTTCGCGATCCTGGTCTTGTCGGTGGCGGCCATGAAGTCCTTGCGTCGGGTGAGAAATCCGCTCTTCTGAGTCGGATATACGAGTCTAGCGCCCTCAGGGACGATAATCCTCCCGCTCGACGTGCGGGAAGCGGCCCTGCCGCTTGCCCTTGAAGACCTGGTTCGGCTGGGTGAAGCAGGCCACGGTCGCACCCGCGGGCGCCGGCTTGGCCTCGACTGTACCGCCGGACGGGTTGCAGTCCCAGTTCGGCTGAATCAGGCGGCGCGAGGTCTCGCGGCCGGTATAGACCGGCGGCAGGTAGGCGTTGCCGCGGTTGGAGGACAGGCGGTTCTGGTGGATGCCGAGCGACTCCAGCCCGGTCACGCCGAGCTGGCGCAGGTAGTGGCCGGTTTCGCCCGCCGGGGCCGACGGGGTGGTGTCCGAGAGGCCCGAGGCGCCGTAGCTGAGGAAGTCCGCAACCAGGTGTTGGTTGACCTCGAGCCACTGGAAGACCGGGTTCAGCTCCGACAGGAACGGGCCCAGTGAGCCGAACAGCGGGCGGGTGTCGTCGATCACCTCCCGGAGCGCCGGCACACCCCGCCGCGACGCGCCGATCTGCTGGTCGAAGCGCTTGAAGAACCGCTTGAGGTCCGGCGCCAGCGCACGCAGGGAGCTCACGGTGGGGCGCAGCTCACGTGCCACCGGGCGCAGGTCGCGCACCAGCGGCCGCGTGTCGCGTGAGAACCGCTCGAGCCGCTCCAGCGTGGTCTTCGACTCGGACAGGAACACGGGGAAGATCTGGATGGCCTCGGCGAGCGAGTCGCGCTGGTCGGCCGTCTGGCTGAACACGCCGTGAGAGTTCTCGATCAGTGCGCGCAGCTGGCTCTCGTCCTGGCTGAGCGCCGAGTAGACCGCGCCGGTGTCGCGCACCAGCCCGCGCACCTCGGTCTCCTGCTCGTCGAGCACCGCCAGCAGGTCGGTGCCCTTGCGCGTGAAGTCCGGCAGCTGGCCGAGCGCGTTGTTCAGGCTCTCGCCGCGGTCGCCTACAGCGGTACCCAGCTCCTGCTGCCAGATCCGGAACGCGCGGCGGGTCGTGGGGTCGTAGGTCTGGAGCACCTCGTCCAGCTCCACGGTCTTCGCCACGCGCGCGTCGTCGAGCCGTCCGCCGTCGGCGAGCTTGGGGGCCGACGCGGAGCCGGCGGCGATCTCCACGAACGTCTCGCCCAGGAGCGTCTTGCGGCGCAGGATCGCGCGTGCGTCGCTGGACAGCGGGGCGTACCTGGCGTCGAGCTCGATTGTGGCGAGCGCGCGGCCGGCCGCGCGGTCCACTTCCGAATCGACCACGGTTCCGATGTTGATCCCCGCTGCGCGCACGTCGATGTTCTTGGTGATCCCGGTGCCCTGCGGGAAGGCGATCTGGACCCGGTAGCTCTGTGGCCTGAGCGGGACCGTCCCCCCGAACTGGATCCACATCGACAGCGCGATCGCGAAGCACGACAGGGCGAACACCACCATCGCCAGGATCCGGCCGCGGGTGGGCGCCTGCTTGATCATTCGCCGCAGACCGACGGGTTGGTGAGCAGGGGAGTGAGGTTCATCAGGAACTCGAGCTCCGGCTGGTCGGTCGCCAGGGCGCGCAGGGTCTGGCAGCTACCGGACACCAGCGAGGGGCGGAACGGGCCGTGGGCGTCCGCGGTGGCGAACAGGTTTGCCGACTGGTGGCTGACCCAGGCGAGCCAGAACAAGAAGCCCTCCTCGCGGCCCGTGACACCGGGGCCCTCGCGCCCGCGCGGGTTGAACGCGGCCATGTTGAAGAAGTTGTTCAGCACCCCGAACGCGCGCGTCAGGTCGGGGGTCGAGCGCGAGAGGTCGGAGGCCGCGGGGCGCAGGTCGCGCACCAGCGGCCGCGCGTCTCGAACCAGCGGCCGGATCCGGCCGCGCACCAGCGGCTCGGCCTCGCGCGCCAGTGGGCGGAGGGCCACCTGGCTACGGCCCAGCGCGCGGGCCGCCGGGCGCAGGTTCTCGCTGGCGGTCCCGAGCACCGGGGCCAGGCGCTCCACCTTGCCGAGCGCGTTGGTGGTCTGACGCAGCGCGCGGGGCAGCTCGCGCACCGCGCGGCTGATGTTGCGGTCCTCAGACGCATAGGAGCGGAAGACGCTCGCGGCCGAGTCCACGAGCTGTGCCAGCTCGTCCTCCTTGCCGCCCAGCTCGCCGCTGAGGCGGTTGAGCGAGTTCACCAGCCGCCGAAGCTGACCGCGCCGGCTGGCCACGGCGCCGTTCACGCGTGCGAGGTCGCGGTGGGTGGGCTCGAACAGGCGGAACACCTCGCGCAGGTCCGTGCCGCGCCCCTCGAGCCCCTTTCCCGTGCCGTTGATCAGCAGCTTGAGGTAGTCGCGCGTGTCGGCGTCGAGCGTGGCCAGGAACTCGTCCGGGTTCACGTCGGGGAGCGTGTTGCGCAGCGGCACCGTGTCGCCCTCGTCCAGCGGCTTGGCGCGGCCGGGATCGACCTCCAGGAACATGTCCTTCAACGGCGTCTTGGGACGCAGCAGCGCGGTGGCGTCGGTGCGGATCAGATCCTCGTATTCGGGCTGGATCAGCAGCTCGACCAGAGCGTGTCCGTCGCGCAGGCGGACCTTGCCGATCTCGCCTATCTGCACCCCGGAGACGCGCACTGTCTGGCCCTGGCCAGGCGCCACCGCCTGCGCGTTCGCCAGCTCCATGTTGAGCTTCAGCGGGGCCGCCTCGACCAGCGGGAAGCGCAGGCGCTGCTGGGACAGGATGTACGCGCCGGTCCCGACCCCGAGGACGAACAGCGCGATCACCAGCAGCAACGAGCGCAGGTTGCGGCGCAGCATGAGCCTCATCGCGGGTTCACCTTCAGCCGCCGGTCGAGGCCGCGGCGCTTGAGCTCGCGCTCGACCCACTTCACTGCCCTGCCCTTGGCGCGCTCGTAGCGCCTGCTCGCCGCGGCCGTCTTCGGGAGCCCACGGCTGATCTCGCGCTCGCCGGGACCGACCTTCGTGCGAAGGTCGGGCGGCTGCTGGGTCTCGCAGGGCGCGTCCGGGCGCAGCGGCGGCATCGCGTCGGGCTTGGGCGGGTTGGTGCCGAGGATCGGGAACAGGGCCTGCGCGAACATGCCGTTGCCGAGCGAGATCGTGCGGTCGCCGGCGCTGGTGAGCACGTGCACCCACTGCCCGTTGGCGTCGCCGTTGCGGCTCTCACCCGCCAGCCCCGGCAGCGGTTTGGGCGCCTCCTCGAACACCTTGCCGGTGGCCGGGAAGTTGGGGTCGGACACGCGGTCGTTAGACCAGGGGTGCAGCACGTCGTTCTCACATCCGGCGGCGGCGCGGACCCGTTCGTACAAAGCGGGCGTACGCTGGGTCAGGCGTGCCAGCGGCGGCGCGGTCGGGCGCAGGTCGCCGGCCAGCCCGCGCAGCTCGGCGCGCGACACCAGCCGGCGGGCCTGACGCAGGAACGGCAGGCTCACGTCGATCGTCTTGTTCGACAGGCGCACGCTCGGCTGGAGGTCGCGCGCGAATCGGCGCAGCGGGGGAAGGCTGCGGTTCAGCTCGCCCAGCGCCGGCTGCGCGGCGCGCAGCGTGCGCGGCAGCTCCGCTATCGCCTGCTCGAGGCTCCCCGCCTCGCGTGCGAAGGCGCCGGCGGCGGTGTTGAAGTCGGTGACCAGGCGCCTCAGCTGCCCCGGGTTGCGGTCCAGGCCGCGGGCTGTCCGCCCCGCGCCGTCGATGTACTCCGACAGGTCGTGCTCGCCGAGGCCGAGCGTGGCCTCCTGCACCAGCGCGGTGTCGCGGTAGGCCCCCTTCCAGTGACGGATCGAGCGGCGGAAGCCCTTCGCGCCCTCGTCCTCGAGCGAGCTCGAGTACTCGGCGAAAAGCGTCTGGAGGTTCTTGCGGGTGTCCGACTGGAGCGCGGTCAGGACCTGGCCCAGCTGGACCGGCGTGCTCGTCTGCTGGATCGGGATCGTCCCGCCGTCGGGGAGCTCCTTGGTCCCCGTGCTGCCCGGCTCGAGGTCGATCAGCCAGTTGCCCTCCAGGAACAGCCGCGGGCGGATCTTCACCCTGGCGTCCGTGTGCACCGGGCGGCCCTCGTTCTCGATCCGCATCCGGATCAGCGCCCGCGGCTTGCCTGGCTCGGGGTGCTCGACCGCCACCACCTTCCCCACGTCCACCCCCGCGATCCGCACAGGCTGGCGCTGCTTGACGTTGTTGGCGGAGTGGAACACCGCGCTGATCTCGTAGTGCGACTCGAACGGCACCTCCTTCGAGAAGGCGAAGTACGTGCCCACGGCGATCAACACGATGGCCACCAGGCCGGCCCCGAACGGGGACATGCCGCGCTGTCTCATCGCTCCACCTGGGCGCCGGTCTCGGGGCGGGAGACGAAGCTCTGGCCGCGCGGGACCCGGGGCCGGCCCCGGTAGGTCGGCCCCGACAGGCCCGGAGTCTCCGGATCGCTGACGATGTCGTACTTGGGGTCGCTGAAGCGCGACAGGCGGCGGATGTAGCCGCGCTGGCCGTTCTCGCAGTCGGCCTCGCCGCCCGGGCCGATCGCCGGCGTGTAGGACTGGCCGTGGAAGTGCGCGGGGGCGCCGCGTGGCGCCGACGCGGCGCTGTAACCCTCGCCGTTGCCGGGCTCGGACGCGCCCATCGAGCTGGGGTTGTTGTTCTGCTGGCCGGTGCTCTTGATCGCCGCCCGCTGCGAGTACCCGAACGGCCCGCGCTGGCTCACGTGCTCGCCCAGGAAGGTGAAGAAGTAGTTCCAGTAGTTGCACACCGTCTGGTAGGGGGCCAGGAAGCGCAGCTGCGGCTGGAGCGTGGTCACGTTGGCCGTCAGCCCGCGCAGCGCGATCCCGGTTGCGGGGTCGCGCGCCAGCTCGCGCAGCGACACCAGCGCGGGCTTGAGGTCGCCGTAGAAGCGCACCGAGCGGCGTGTGACCGGGATGCCGGTCTCGATCGCGTCGTTGATCTGCGGCAGCGCCGGGCGCAGGTCGCGGGCGACCGGCTGCGTCTCGCGCGCCAGCGCCGCGCTGTCGGTCAGGAACGGGCGCTGCACCGGGAACGAGTCGATGCCCGCCTGGAACGCCCGGTGCGAGCGCGAGATCGTCTCCTTGAGCGCGTCCGTGTCGGCCGAGAGCGCCTCGAAGGTGATCGCCGTGCGGGTGAACAGGTCGGCCTGGGTGGCGGCCACCGGTGCCACCACGCGGGCCGTCCTGCCGACCTCGCGGAACAGGCGTCCCAGCTGCGTGCGGCGGTCGGACAGGTTGCGCGCTACCGGCGCCAGGTGCCCCAGCAGCGGCGGCAGCTGGTCGATCGCAGTGTTCACCGACTGCCCCCGTCCCGCCAGCGCATTGCCGAAGCCCTGGAGGTTGCGCTGGACGGCGGTGCGCGTCCTGCCGTCGAAGGTGCGCGCGAAGTCGTCGATCTGTACCGGGATCGTCGTCTGGTCGGTGCCGAAGACGTGGCCGTCCCGCACCGCGCGGTCGGAGGAGCCGCGTACGAGCTCCAGGTACTTGAGGCCAAGCGGCGAGCGCGGGCGGATCGTGAACGAGCTGTCCACCGGCAGATCGTCGCCCGTACCCTCGATCGTGACCGCCAGCTCCGCGCCCGCCTTGCCGCTGGGCAGCCGCACGGTGCGGATCGTCCGCACGACGCCGATCCTGACGCCGCCCTCGCGCACCTCGGAGCCCTTGGTCATGGCCGCCGAGTTCGCCGCCTGCACCCGCAAGTCCAGCGCGGGGGTGAACGGCAGACCGTTGTTGGCGTTGTAGGCCAGGAAGACCGCGACCACGGTCACGAGCACGGTCACGGCGCCGACCAGCGCCGGGCTCGACGCGAGTGATGTGTTCGGACGGCGGGTCATGGGGCCAGGAGGTAGTCGAGGAGCGGTCGCACGGGGGTGTCGTCCGGTGCGGGCTTGCCGGGCACCTTCTGGCGCAGGTCGTCGAGCAGCTGGTTGAGCCCGCCGGGCGGCTGCGCCCCGCCGCCGGGCGGCGGTGGCTGCGACCCGGGCGCGTTGGCCGGCGGCTCAGGCGCGGCCGCGCGCCCGGGCCGGCCGCGGCGGCGGGCCGCCCGCTCGCGTTTGGCGGCGGGCGCGGCTGCCCCGGCTGGGCCGCTGGGGTCCGGTTCGTTTACGCCGGGCTGGCTCGGCCCGAGCCAGGCGCGGCACTCGACCTGGTCCGGGTCCTTGGCCCGCTTGGCGTCCGCGTAGGGCGAGCACTTGTCGGTGTGCACCGCGGCGCGCACCATGTAGCCCAGCTCGTCGAAGGCGTTGATGGTCAGCGACTGGCTGAAGGCATAGCGCAGCAGCGCCTGGGTGCCGGAGAACCCCCTGCCGCCCGGGCTGCGCGGGTCGCGCTCGACTGCGCGGGCGGGATCGTCGAAGTCCTCCAGCAGGATCCGCAGGTTGCGCCCCAGGTCGGGCGTGCGGCGCGCGAACCGGCGCAGCTCCCGGACTTGGGGGCGGGCGGCGCGCACGGCCTGGCGGCCCGGGACCGCGGCGTCGCCCAGCGCGCGGATCGCCGGCCGGCTGGCGGTGGCCAACTCGGCGGTGTCATCGAAGAAGCGCTTGAGCTCGGCCGCGCTGGCGTTCAGGTCCACCAGCACCGGGCGCTGCTCGGTGGCAACCTCGCCCAGGGCCGCCATCGTCGGGGTCAGCTCCTCCAGGAAGTCAGGCAGCTTGCGGAAGTTCGTCCGGATGTCGTCCTGCCGCTCCGCCGAGGCCGACGCCGTGTCGCGCGCCTCGACGACGAACCGGCCCACGTTCCTGCGGTTGGCGGCCAGGCGCGCGAGCACCGTGTCGGCGTCGGTAACCAGGTCGCGGATGACCGTGTCGTGCTCGGCCAGCACCTCCAGCAGGCGGCTGGTCTGGCGCAGCGCAGGCACGCCGCGGCGGATCGCCTGGTTCAGGTCCTCGGGCCGGCCCGCGACCCCGGCGCCGAACTCGTTCAGGATCAGGCGGAAGCGCTCGCGGTAGGGCAGGCGCATGATGTTCTGGATCAGGTCCGGCGGGATCGTGGAGGCCGTCTGCTTGACGGGCACGCGGCTGCCCGGCGCCAGCTCCTTCTTCGCTGTGCCAGGCAGGCAGTCCAGGAAGTACTCGCCGATCGGCGATTGCGGTCGTGCCTCGCAGAACACGTCCGAGCGCAGTGAGCCGAAGCCCTGCTCGGTGATCGCCACCTCCACCAGCGCCTTCTGGCTGCGCTCGTCGAGCTTCAGCTCCACCACCTGGCCGGCGTTGGCCCCCGCCACGCGCACGTCGCCGCCTTCGACCAGGCCGAACGCGTTGTCCAGCTCCACGGTGTAGCGGCGCCCCTCGTCGCCGTCGGCGGCGGTCAGGGTGAGAGCGAGCGCGACCACGGTGGCCAGGAGCAGGATCGTTGCGAGAATCCGCCTCATCGTCCGGGGGGCACCTGGGTCGGGTCGCAGTTGAACTCCGGCGAGGGCTTGAACGGGGCCGAGCGATCGCCGGTGTCGCGCTCGGCCGAGCCCGGGCAGCGGTTGTTCTGGCCCAGCACGGCCAGGCTCTTGAAGGACTCGGCTCGCAGTGGGGGCGCGATCGGCGTGATCGCCCCGCTCTTGAACGAGAAGGCGTTCACGTGGGTTCCGATCCGCGCGAACCCGCCCTGCGCGTCGTAGTTGCCGCTGTGGGAGAAGTCGTCCAACCAGCCGGTGAAGTCCACCGAGTAGGGACGCGCGAAAGCCAGCCGCGGGGTCGCGCTCGACAGCGCCTCCGCGGTGGCGGGCAGCGCGCCCTCGCGCTCCTTGCCGTTGCGCCGCACGGGCCCGACGGCGATGTCGCGCAGCCGCGGTGTCAGGCGCGCCAGCTCCACCAGGTCGTTGGTGGCACCCGGCCGGCGGATCACCTGGGCCAGGTCGCGCACGGTCGGTCGCGCGTCACCGGTCAGCCGTCGCAGCTCGGCGGTGTAGGGGCGCAGCTTCTTCGCCACCGGCTTGAAGTCGCGCACCAGCGGGTCCAGGTCGTCGAGCGCCGCGCGCAGGTTCACGTAGGTGGTGTTGGCCCTGCGCATGAACGGCGGCAGCTGCTGGATGGCGTCCCCGAGCGCGCCCGGCGGCCGCTCGATCGCCCCGGTGGTGTCGGCCAGGTTGCTCACGAGGGAGGCCAGGTCGTCGCGCCGGTCGGCCAGGTCGCCCACCAGGCCAGAGCTCTCGGTGATGAAGCGGCGCAGCTCAGGGGTGTCGCGGTTCAGCTCGCCGAACAGGCGGCTGGCGGACACCAGCGCGGGGTCCAGGTACAGCAGCCCGTCGCGCGCGCGCTCGCCCTGGCCCCGGTACTGGCGGGCTGAACCGCGGAACACACCCTTGAGCGACTTGCGCGTGCGCCGGTCGAAGATCGCGAAGATCTCGTCGATGTCCACGTTCGAGGTGGTGTCCTCGAGCCCGAGCAGGCCGCCGTCGGGCAGGTCGGCGCCGCGCTGCCGGCCCGTGGGCGGCCGTAGCTCGATGTAGCGACTGGCGGGTCCCGAGAGCCCGAACTGGCGGATCTGCGCGTGCGTGCCGCGCGGGATCGGCGCCCACTCGTCGTCGAGCTTCAGCGTCAGCTCCGCCATGCCGTCGTCGGTGAGCCGCTGCCCGGTCACAGTGCCCACCTGCTTTCCGGCGATTTCCACCAGCCCGCCGTTGACCACCTGGCCGGCGTTCTCGAACCGGGCCTTCAGCGTGTAGCCGCCGTCCCCGCCGCCGAACATGAGCAGCGCGGTCAGGGTCGCGGCCGCGATCAGCGTTGCCAGCGCAAGCACGCGGGTCACGGTGCGACGCCCTCGCTGGAACGGCGACGGCGTAGGAGCACGTACGCCGTGACCGCCACCGCGCCCAGGGCCACGAAGGCGAACGCGGAGCGGCTCAGGGCCGCTGCGACTTCGTCGTAGGAGCGGTAGAAGACGTAGCCGAGCCCGCAGAAGACGAGCGAGAACAGCAGCGTGCCGACCAGGTTCCAGGCCAGGAAGCGGCGGTAGGGAAAGTGCGACGCGCCCGTGACCAGGGGGCCGAAGGGTCGTGCCAACGGCACCAGGCGTCCGAGGCAGACGGCGGCCGATCCGTAATGGTCGAGCCAGGCGTCGAGCTTCGCGAGCCGCGGCTCGGTGATGCCGACGCGGCCGCCGCGGGCCAGCAGGAAGGGACGTCCGAGGCGGCGGCCGATGCCGAACGTGACCGAGTCCCCGGCCGCCGAGCAGACCCAGACCAGGGCGATCAGCTGAACGATGCCGATCTGCCCATCGCCCGCCATCGCGCCGCCGAGCATCACGGCCCATTCGCCAGGGAACACCAGCGTCACGGGCGGGATCGCGGTCTCGAGGAACGCCATCGCGCCCATGAACGGGTAGGTCCAGCCGCCGAGCGCGTCGCCGGCGTCCCCGACGGCGCCCTCGCCGTCCGGCAGCGCTGCGGTCGCGTCTGCGGCGTACAGGGTCAGCAGCGTTGCCCCGAGCAGACCCAGCGCGCCCCGGCTGCCGTGCCCGGTGCGGATCCGGTGCGTAGCCAGCGCCACCAGGGCGACTGCCCCGCAGGCGGCGGCGATCCGCGCCGCGCTCACCCGGGGGTCGTCCCTCGCGCGCGGCGTGCCTCGGCGCCCGCCCATGAGAAGACCCCGCGCGCCATCGTCGATGCCTCGCTGGCGGCACGGCGCTCGTTCACCTCGGCGCGCGCCTCCTGGGCGGCCTCGAGGTTCGGTTCCGCCTGGGTGGCCATCTCGGCCAGGTGCCCGGCCAGCCGTAGCTCGCCCGTCTCGGCCAGCTGGAGCGCTCGCGCGGCCAGGCGGCCGGCACCGCCCGCCATCGCGGCGACCTCTGCCGCCAGCTCCTGCGCCGGCGCGGGCTTGAGGTGCGAGGGATCGCCGTCATACCATCCGCCGTAGAGGCGCCAGAGGTTGCGCACGATGAATTCCGGCTCGTCGTAGATCGGTCGCAGGTAGGGCCTGGCGAGCAGCTCCGCGGGCGCCCGCACCGACTGCACCACCTGGTCGAGCGTGGCACCCTGGTTCATCAGCGCAAGTGTCTGCTGCACCAGCGATTCGAGCAGCGCCGCCGTGTCGCTCAGTGCCGCGTGCACGCGGTCGGCGCCCACCACCGGGGGGCCGTGACCGGGCAGCATCGTCTCCGCTCCGAGCTGGTCCATCCGCCGCAGCGCCTGCGCCCATTCGCGCGGGTGGCGCTGCGCCTTCTGGGGGTTGCCGGCGTTGGGCGTGGCCCAGATGAACAGGTCGCCGCAGCAGAGGATCTTGCGGTCCGGCACCCAGACCCACGTGTGGTCGTCGGTCTCGCCCTTGGCGTGGCGCAGCTCGAACAGCTCGCCGCCCACCTCGAGCTCCAGCTCGTCGGTGTACAGCTCGTCCGGCATCCGGAACTCGGCCGGGAACGCCAGCTCGGGCAACCCGAACTGGCGTGCGTTGATCACGCCGTTGTAGCCGGCGGTGAGCGCGTAGCGCTCGAACCGCCTCGGCACGTTCTCGTGGGCCACGACGCGGGGCGCCGGCACGCCACGCTCGGCGGCTTCGGCCTCGAACGGCGCGACGCCGAACACGTGGTCCACGTGGCCGTGGGTGAAGATCGCCGTGTGCAGGGGCTGGTCGGTCCACGCGCGCAGCTGCGCGTGCACGTGGTCTGCCAGCAGGAAGCCGCCGCTGTCCACCAGCACCAGGCCCTCATCGGTCTCGAACGCGATCACGTTCGCGAAGGAGGGCAGGAAGGCGACCCGCTCGCCGAGGACGGTCAGCGGCCCGGTGAATCCCACCGGATGATGGTCTTCTATCGGCTCCCCGCCCTCCCACAGGCGGTCAGCCAGTTTGAGCAGCTCCACGGTCGCTCCCCGCGCCCGGTCGTTCAGCTTCCCCTGCTTCGCGCCCTCTGTGTACCAAATTGCCCGACCGGCGTGCGCAGGTCACGTGCGGCATTAGGCTACCCTAAGCATGGTGTCTCGACGGGCCCTGATCATCGTCCTGGCCGTTGGCGCGCTCGCGGTCGCCGGCGGCTTCGTCGGGGTCGTGGTGGCCACCTCCGGCGGCGACGACAAGCTCACGATCTACACCGCCCGCTCGCACTACGGCGAGGAAGCGCCGTTCAAGAGCTTCGCCGAAGACGACGACGTGAACCTGACCCTGTTCGGCGGCTCGGCGTCCGAGCTGTACGAGCGGCTGCGCAGCGAGGGCGACAACACCAAGGCCGATGCCCTGATCACGGTGGACGCGGCCAACCTCTACCGCGCGGAGGCGGCCGGCCTGCTGGCCGAGAATCGCGACCCCGAGGTGGAGAAGCACGTGCCGGCGAAGCTGCGCGACCCGAAGGGCCGCTGGTACGGCATCACGGTGCGCGCGCGCACGATCATGCGGTCGACCGACCGCGTCAAGCCGGGCGACGTGACCACCTACGCCGGCCTGGGCGACCCGCGCTGGAAGGACAAGCTGTGCCTGCGCTCGGGCACGTCTGAGTACAACATCTCGTTCGTGGCCGACCGGATCGCCAAGGACGGCGCGCCAAAGACGAAGGCGATGCTGGAGCGCTGGATGGCCAACGACCCCACCATCCTGGGCTCGGACACCGACGTGCTGAAGTCGATTTCCAGCGGGGCCTGCGACGTCGGCTTCACCAACTCGTACTACCTGGGCCGCGAGCTGGAGGAAGACGAGAACTTCCCGGTGGCGCCGGTGTGGGCCGATCAGAACGGCCGCGGCACGCACCTGAACCTGTCGGGCATCGGCATCGTGAACGGCGCCGACAAGGCCGACTCGGCCAAGCGGCTGGTGCGCTATCTGACCCAGCCCACCCAGCAGCGCGTGTTCGCGCAGAACAACCACGAGTTCGGCGTGGACTCGCTCGCCGACACCACCCCCGAGATCAAGCAGTTCGGTGGCTTCAAGCAGGACCCGATCGACGTCGCGGGCGCCGGCAAGCACCTCGGTGACGCGGTGCAGATGATGAACTCGGTGGGGTGGGACTAGCGACGACCGTCCGTGCGGGCGCCCGCACCGGGCGTCCCGACGCGTGGTCGGCCATCACCATCGCCGCCGCGGTCCTGGTGGCGGGGCCGCTGCTGGTGCTGCCCGCGAGCTTCGTGGTCGCCCCCGACGCGCTGTCGGACTTCACCGGCCTGCTGCCCGACGCGGCGCTGGCCACCGTGTACCTGTTGGTGGGCGTGGGCACGGGCACGCTGGTGCTGGGAACGGCGCTGGCCGCGCTGGTGTCCTTCTGCGATTTCCCCGGCCGGCGCTGGCTCGAATGGGCGGTGGTGCTGCCGCTGGCAATGCCCGGCTACGTGTTCACCCTGTTCGCCCTGGGCGCCCGTGACGACCTGGGTCTGACGTGGCTGCCGCTGCGCTCGGCGGGCGGGGCTGTCGTCGTGTTCACGCTGACTCTGTACCCGTACGTGTACCTGCTTGCCCGCAACGCCTTCCTCAGCCAGGGGGCGGAGCTGGTCGAAGCGGCCCGCGGGCTGGGGCTGACCCCGCTGCGGGCCGTGCTGCGGGTGGCCGTGCCGATCGCCCGTCCCGCGATCCTGGGCGGCGTGGCGCTGGCGCTGATGGAGGCGCTGGCCGACTTCGGCAGCGTGAACCTGCTGGGCGTGCAGACGTTCACCAACGCCATCTACAAGGTCTACAACGGCGCCTTCGACCGCGACGCCGCGCTGCAGCTGGGCACGCTGCTGGTGTCGGTCACGCTGACGCTGCTGGTACTCGAGCGGGCGTCGCGCGGACGGGCCCGTTACGCGGCGGACGGTGGGCGCCGGTTTGCACCCGTGCGCCTGCGCGGGCTGTCGGCGGCGGCGGCCGTGGCGGCGCCGCTGGGGCTGGTTGCGCTGGTGGTGCTGGCGCCGGTCGTCCAGTTGAGCGTGTGGTCGGTGCAGTCGGTGTCCGACGGTCTGCTCGCGCCCGAGTTCGGCACCGCCGCGCGCAACAGCCTGCTTCTGGCCACGATGTCGATCGCGCTGGTGGTGGGAGCGGCGCTGCTGATGGCGTACGGCCGGCGGGTGTCGCGCTCGGCATCCGCCGGGCCTGCGGTGCGGGTGGCAACCATCGGGTACGGGGTGCCGGGCTCGGTGGTGGCGGTGGCCGTGCTGGTCCCGCTGGGCTGGATCGACCATCGCTTGGACGACGCGGCCGGCGTCGGGCTGATCCTGACCGGCACCGTGATCTCCCTGTTCGTGGCCTACACCGTGCGCTTCGTTGCGCTCGCCTTCCAGTCGGTGGACTCCGGCCTGGAGCGGGTGCCGCGGTCGCTGGACGAGGCCGCGCGCGGGCTGGGGAGCGACCGGCTGGACGTCCTCGCCCGCGTCCACGTGCCGTTGATCTGGAGCGTCATGGCCACCGCCGCCCTGCTGGTATTCACCGAAGTCATGCGCGAGCTACCCGCAACGCTGCTGCTCCGCCCGCTCGGCGGCGACACCCTGGCGGTGGCCGTCTGGCAGGCCACCACCGAGTCGCTGTACGTGACGGCCGCGCTGCCGGCGCTGATGATCGTGCTGGTCGGCCTGGGCCCGGTGGCCGTCCTGATCCACCTGTCGCGGAGGCTGGCGTGAGCGGCCTCCCGTCGGCGCCCGCGGCGGGTCAGGCGAACGGCTGGCTGCCCGCTGAGCGGGCACAACTCCGAACGCAGCCGCGGGGAGGCGTGGCGGAGCGTCACGGGAGCGTTGCGAACGTGACGAAGCGCTTCCGGCCGCCCTACCCAGCCAGCCGTTCCGCCGAGACCTCCGCGGGCGCCGATAGGGGCACGACACCGTGAGCGTCGCCCTCCACGGCGTGGCCAAGGCCTTCGGCACCACACGCGCCGTCGCCGGCGTGGACCTGGAGCTCTCCGGCGGCGAGCTGGTATCGGTGCTGGGGCCCTCGGGCTGTGGCAAGACCACGCTGCTGCGCGTGATCGCGGGGTTCGAGGCGCCCGACGCCGGCACCGTCGTCGTGGGCGGCCAGACCGTGGCGGGCGACGGGATGTGGGTGCCGCCCGAGCGGCGGCGGATCGGGATGGTGTTCCAGGACTACGCCCTGTTCCCGCACCTGCGCGTGCGCCAGAACGTGGCCTTCGGCCTGGCCCGCCGCGACGCTGCCGAGCGTGAGCGCCTGACCGCCGGCACCCTGGACCTGGTCGGCCTCCAGCACAAGGGCGACTGCTACCCCCACGAGTTGTCGGGTGGCGAGCGCCAGCGGGTGGCGCTGGCGCGGGCGCTGGCGCCCGAGCCGGAGCTGGTGCTGCTGGACGAGCCGTTCTCGAGCCTGGACGCCACGCTGCGCGCCGACCTGCGTCGCGAGGTGGCGCTGATCCTGCGCGAGGCCGGCGCCACCGCCCTGCTGGTCACCCACGACCAGGAGGAGGCGCTGACGCTGGGCGACCGTCTGGCCGTGATGCGCGAGGGCGTTTTGGTGCAGGCCGGCGTTCCGACCGATGTGTACGCGCGGCCCGCCGACCGGTGGACGGCGCAGTTCGTGGGCGAGGTCAACGTGTTGGCGGGCGTGGCCGATGGCGCGTCGGTGCGCACCGAGGTCGGGGAGCTGACCCTGACCGCGGCGGCGTCGGGCCCGGTGCACGTGGCGCTGCGACCCGAGCAGTTGCGCCTGGACAGCGGTCGCGATCCCAACGCCGAGGTGGTCGACCGTGACTTCCGTGGCCACGACGTGCTGTACCGCCTGCGCCACCAGACGGGCCTGACGCTGCTGGTGCAGCTGCCTTCGCTGGAGCTGCACGAGGTGGGCGCTCAGGTGTTCGTGGGCCCGGTGGCCGCGGCCGTGGCGCCCGTCGTGGACTAGGTACGGTGCCGATATGAAGCTCTACGTCTGTTACGACTTTCTCAAGAACGTCCGCACCACCGGCCGTCCGGGCGGCCACCCGTGCGGCAACGCGCTGCATGCGCTTCGCGAGGCGGGCTACGACCCGGAGGTGCAGGCCGTCGGCGGGCTCATGATCCCGCCGCTGAACCGCACCGCCGGGCGGCGTGAGGTCCAGGAGCTGACCGGCCAGACCACCGTGCCCGTGCTCGTGACCGACGCCGGGGAACAGGTGTACGACTCGAAGAAGATCGTGCAGTGGGCGGCCGCGAACCCGGCCGCCAAGACGACCTGACTACTCGGGCCAGGAAGCGTCGCCGCTGGTGGCGCCGCGCATGACCTTCAGGCTCAGCAGGGCGCACTTGCGCCTGGTGGGGGAGATGGGGATGCCCAGTAGCTCGAAGACCCACTCGGCGTTCAGAGCGGGGATCTCGTCCGCCTTCATGCCGATCAGCTCTTCGGACGCGATCGACGCCGACGCCTGTGAGATGGCGCAGCCCTGGCCGTGGAAGCGCAGGTCGGTGATCGTGCCGTCGTCGTCGGTGATCACGTGCACGCCCAGCTCGTCGCCGCAGAGCGGGTTGTGGTCGTGCGCCTCCAGGTCGTGGGGCTCCAGCGTCCCGAAGTTCCGCGGGTTCTTGTAGTGGTCCAGGATGTAGTCGCGGTAGAGGGCGTCCATGGCTAGAGAGCGAACACGTCCCGGGCCTCGTTGAGTGAGACGACGAGCCGGTCGACGTCGTCGCGGTTCGAGTACACGTGGAAGCTGGCGCGCGCGGTGGCGGACACGCCCAACTCGCGCATCAGCGGCTGGGCGCAGTGGTGGCCGGCGCGGATGCACACGCCGCCGCGGTCGCAGATCTCGGCCAGGTCGTGTGGGTGGATGCCATCCAGCTCGAAGGAGATAACGCCGCCGCGCGACTCGGCGTCGGGCGGGCCGAACACGCGCAGCCCCTGCACCTCGGGCAGGCGCTCGAGTGCGTACGCGGTCAGGTCGGCCTCGTGTGCGCGCACCGCGTCCATGCCGATGGCGCTCAGGTAGTCGACCGCCGCGCCGAGGCCGATGGCCTCGGTGATGGCAGACGTGCCGGCCTCGAACTTGCCGGGCAGCTCGGCCCACGTGGAGGACTCCAGGCCGACCTGACTGATCATGTGGCCGCCACCCAGGAACGGGGGCATGGCCTCCAGCAGCTCGCGCCGGCCGTGCAGCAGGCCCAGGCCCGAGGGACCCAGCGCCTTGTGCGCGGTCCAGGCGTAGAAGTCCGCGCCGAGCTCGTGCAGGTCGACCGGCATCTGGGGCACGGCCTGCGAGCCGTCGACCAGGCAGACCGCGCCGGCGGCGCGCGCCCGCGCGGCTATCTCGGCCACCGGGTTGATCGTGCCGAGCACGTTGCTCACGTGCGTGACCGCCACCAGCTTCGCGTGGCCCTCGGCCAGCACCTCGTCCAGCTCGTCCAATGCGATCTTGCCGTCCTCGGACACGTGCAGCCAGCGCAGTGTGGCGCCCTTCTCGGCCGCCAGGATCTGCCACGGGACGATGTTCGAGTGGTGCTCCATCTGGGTGAGCACGATCTGGTCGCCCGGCCCGATGTTCTGCCGCCCCCAGGTGTAGGCCACCAGGTTGATTGCGGCGGTGGCGTTGGCGGTGAAGATGGTGGTGTCGGGCTCCCACGAGACCATCTCCGCGGCCCTGGTGCGCGCACCCTCGAACAGCTCGGTCGAGCGCTCGGCCAGCGCGTAGACGCTGCGGTGCACGGTGCCGTACGAGCCGCGGTTGAAGTCGGCCATCGCGTCGATGACCGCGTCGGGCTTCTGCGACGTGGCCGCCGAGTCCAGATAGGCCAGCCCGCGCTCGCCCGCCCCCGCGCCGTCCCGGAGCACCGGGAAGTCCGCGCGCACGTCGAGCGTGGGCCGGACGGTGTTCACGACAGCTCGGCCCGTTCCCCGATGAACTCGTTGACCTGGTCCTCGGCCGCCAGCAGCTTCTGGGCGATCCGGCGCCGCACCAGCGACTCCAGCCCCTCGTCGTGCAGGCGCTGGACGACCTCCTCGAAGTAGCCCTCCACCAGCACCCGCACCGCCTCCGAGCGGGGGATGCCGCGGGTCATCATGTAGAAGATCTGCTCCTCGTCGAGCTCGCCGACGGTGCCGCCGTGCGAGGCCGACACGGAGTCGGTCTTCACGATCAGCGACGGGATGGCGTCGCCCTTGGCCTTCTGGGAGAGCAGCATCTGGTGGGTCTGCAGGTAGGTGTGCGTCTCCTGGCAATTCTCGATGATCTCGATCAGGCCCTCGTAGGAGGCCCGCGACGAGCCGGTCAGCGCGCCCTTCCACACGGTGTCCCCGGCCGTGTGCCCGGCCTCGTGGCGGTCGGTGGTGAACAGGTCCAGGTGCTCCTCGCCCTCGGTGAAGTACATGCCGGTGTGGCGCATGTCCGACCCCTGCTCGGCAGTGATGATGTCCAGCGTCTGCTTGGTGAGCCGGCCGCCCAGGTGGATCGGCACCCACGACACGAACGCGTCGCGGGCCACCTCGATCCGCTTGGTCGAGATGTCGTACACCTCTGCCGGGCCCCAGTCCTGGAAGTGGGCCACCTCGGCGCGCGCGCCGGGGCGGGCGAACAGCCGGAAGCCGCCGGCGTGCAGCGCCTGGCCCTCGAACGGCGTGCCCAGGTCGTATTCGCGGATGGACACCTGGGCGTGCTCGCCGACCACGGCCAGCGTCTGTGCGTACTGGGCGGTGCCCGGCTCGTCGATCAGGTAGACGATCTGGATCGGCTTCTCGACCTTCACGTCCTTGGGTACCGACACGAAGGCGCCGCCCGACCAGAAGGCCAGCGCGGCGGCCGTGAACTTGCCCTCGGAGGCGTCCAGGCGCTTGCCGTACCACTGCTGGACCAGGTCGGGGTGCTCCTCGACCGCCAGCTCGAGCGGGCAGACGATCACGCCCTGGGCGGCCACCTCGGGGTCGATCCAGGAGCGGATCGTGGTGGCGCCGCGCTGGACGATCAAGCCGCCGAGCTCAGCGTCGCCGATGTCCTCGGCCACGGTCGGCGGCAAAGCATCGCCGTCGCCGAGCGGCTCGTAGTGGCGCGCCTCGAGGGCGTCCAGGTCCAGACCGCGCAGCGACGTGGTCCAGAAACCGGAGCGGCGCCACGTGGGAACCTCCTCGGCCTCGTACGCCTTCAGCGCGATCTCGCGCTGTTCCTCGAGCCAGCTAGCCGGCATTGGCGGCGACCTCCGCGCGGATGAAGTCGTAGCCCTTCTCCTCCAGCTCGTCGGCCAGCTCGGAGCCGCCCTCGCGCACGATCCGGCCGTCCAGCATGATGTGCACGAAGTCGGGCTTCACGTATTCGAGGATGCGCGTGTAATGGGTGATGATCAGCGAGCCCATCTCGGGTCCTCGCAGCTTGTTCACGCCCTCGGAGACGATCCGCAGCGCGTCGATGTCCAGGCCCGAGTCGGTCTCGTCGAGCACGGCGATCTCGGGTCGCAGCATGGCCAGCTGGAGGATCTCGGCGCGCTTCTTCTCGCCGCCCGAGAAACCCTCGTTCAGGTAGCGGCTGACGAACGCCGGGTCGATCTTCAGCATCTCCACGTTCTGGCGCATGAATTTGCCGAAGTCCTTGACCTTCATCGGCTCGTCGCGGCGCGCGTTCACGGCCATGCGCAGGAAGTTGGCCACCGATACGCCGGGGATGGTGGCCGGGTACTGGAAGGCCAGGAACAGGCCGGCGCGGGCTCGCTCGTCTGGGTCGGCCTCGGTCAGGTCCTCGCCGTTGAACAGGATCTGGCCGTCGGTGACCTCGTAGTTCGGGTTGCCCATCACGGTGTTGGCCAGGGTGGACTTGCCGGAGCCGTTGGGGCCCATCAGCGCGTGCGTCTCGCCCTTGGCCACATTCAGGTCGACGCCGTGGAGGATTTCGCGTTCCTCGACGCGGACATGAAGGTTCTTGATTTCCAGGCTCATGCGGTCACGGTCTCCGGTTCGTTTGGGGTGCGGGTCGGCGCAGGTTGCGCCAGGTCCGCCAAGGTCATTTCGGTCAGCGTGCGGACGATCGAGCCCTGGACCCGGGTCCACAGCAGCTTGGTGGGGCACGGCTGGTGCCCGGGGTCGCCCTCGCGCACGCACGTCAGTGCACCGTCGGTGTCGCTGGTGATGCATTCGATCGGAGCGATGTCGCCCTCCAGGGCGCGCACCACCTCGGCCATGGTGATGGTCTCGGCTGGACGGGCCAACGTGTATCCGCCACGGGCGCCGCGGTGGCTCTGCACCAGCTCGGCCTTGCGCAGGCGCGCGGCCAGGTGCTCCAGATACGCCTGGGGCAGGCCCTCGGCCTCCGCGATCGCGTGCAGGGAGACTGGCCCGTCGCTCTCGGAGCGACCGGCCAGGTGCGCCATCACGCGCACGCCGTACTCGGCTTTGGTTGAGAACATCATCGGATCATCGGCGCCTGGATGGCGCCTCCCTTCTCAAAGCGAGGACACGACGTCCTCAAGAACAAATCCTACCGCCGAACTAGGTTAACGATGCCCGCACGGATCGCCCGTGCGGAACCGGCTCACGGCCGCACGGTCGGTATAGGGTGCTCGCCATGAGGGGGCGACGGGGGGCGGTGGGACTGGGCGTTGTGGGTGCGCTGCTGTTGGCCGCTCCCGCCGAGGCCCAGTTCAAGCGCTGCGCAAAAGGCGCGGACCTCCAGTGCGCCACGATCCCCGTGCCGCTCGACCGCAGCGGCCAGGTGAAGGGGAGCGTGAAGCTGGCCGCCGTGCGCGTTCCCGCGAGCAGGGGTCCACGTGCCGGGACCGTGATGCTGCTTCCAGGCGGTCCCGGACAGAGTGGCCTCGACGTGCTGCTTAGTTCTGCTGAGCTGGCAGCGCGCTTGCCCGCGTACGACCTCGTTGCCTTCGACCCGCGCGGCACGGGCGAGTCGGGCCGGCTGCGCTGCAAGGCGCTGTCACGCGGCCGCGAATCGACAGCCCCCGCGCGCTGCGCGCGCGAGCTGGGCCCGCGCCGGGGGTTCTATCGCAGCTACGACGCGGCCGAGGACATCGAGGCCATCCGGACGGCCCTGGGGTCACCGAAGCTGTCGCTGCTCTCGGTCTCCTACGGCGCGCGGGTGGCAGGCGAGTACGTGCGCCGCCACCCCGACGCCGTCGCGCGGCAGGTCATGGACTCGCCGAGCCCGCTGGTAGGCACCGACCCGTTCGCCCGCCAGGCGGTGGCGGCCCAGCCTCGGGTGCTGGACGCACTTCGCCCCGGCGGGGCGGGGGCCGTGTCGCGCCTGGCCGCCCGGCTGGGCAGACGGTCGCTGCGGGGCACCGTGTACAGCGCGAAGGGCAGGGCCAGGCCCGCGCGGGTGTCCGATGCCGCACTGTTCGGGGCGCTGGCGGACGCGGACCTCGATCCCCTCCTGCGCGGCCAGATCCCTGCGGCCGCGGCCTCCGCCCTGCACGGCGACGCGGCTCCGCTGCTGCGCCTGACGGGCGCCGGAGGGGGCGCGGCGGTCGCCGAGGAGGGATTGTCGGTGCCCCTGTTCCTGGCCACCACGTGCAGCGAGTCGCCGTTGCCGTGGGATACCTCGCAGCGGCCCTCGCCGGCGCGCGTGCGCCAGACCACGGCGGTTCTGGAGGGCCTGGGGCGCGCCCCCTTCGTGCCCTTTTCGCCGCTCACGGTCGTGGGCACCGCGGGCCTTGTCGACCAGTGCCTGGGCTGGCCCGCGGTGCCCAAGGCGCCGGCCCTTCCGGCGGGCACGTCCACGTCCGCGGTGCCCACCCTCGTGCTCGAGGGCGAGGAGGACACGCGCACCCCGCTCGAACAGGGCCGCACCATCGCCTCCGGCTACACGGGCGGCCGGGTGCTGAGCATCCCTTACACGGGCCACTCCGTGCTGGGCACCGACCTGTCCAGCTGCAGTCTCGATGCCACGGTCGGTTTCCTGGCCCGCGGCAGCTCCCGCGCCACGTGTCCCGTGCGCCCGCGGTCTGCGGAGAGCCCGGTTATCAACCGCTTCCCGCGCACCCTGCGCTCGCTCAAGGGCAGCCTGCGAGCGCGCAGCGTCGCCGCCGGTCCGCTCACCGTGTCCGACGCGCTCCTCCAACTCGGCCGACCCGGTGTGACCCGCGTCGGCGGGTTGCGCGGCGGCCGGGCGACCCTCCGGCGGACCTCCATCCGGCTGCACGCCTACGAGTACTTGAGCGGCGTTCGAGTGACCGGGCGCATCCGCCTCAGCACCAGGGGGACCGTCAGCGGCCGCGTGCGAATACGCGGAGGCGGCGCCCTGGGGGTGCTCCAGACCTACCGCGGCGCGCAGCTGACCACGCTGTTCGCGTACGACCGCGGGGCCTCCGCCGCCTCGGTTAGCCGCTGGTCGCCGCCGCGGCTGGCGCCGAAGCTCCGGCCGCGCCTGTAGGCACTAGCGGCCGGCAGCCAGCAGCTTCAAGTCGTGCGCCACCCGCTCCGGCGTGACCTTGTCCAGCGGGTAGCCCACTCGCTGGATGCCCTTGGGATCCACCAACACGAAGCGGGCGTTGTGCTCGCTGTCGTCGCGCTGGCCGGTGGCGCCGTACGCCTTCCAGACCGGCGCCAGCTGCGCCCGCTCGCCCAGCACCCAGGTCAGGCGGCCGGTCATCCGCTGCTTGCTGTTGAACGCCTCGGCGTTGCGGGTGCTGTCGTTGGCCGGGTCGACCGACACCGCCAGCGCGGGGTAGTCGGTGCCCAACTCGTTCAAGGCGCCCTTGATCTGCTGGGCTTGGATAGGGCAGGTGTTCTCGCACGTGGAGTAGAGGAAGGCGACGATCACCGGCTTGCCACGCAGCGCGCGCATGGACACGCGGTCGCCGTCCTGGTCTCGCAGGGCGAAGTCGGGCGCCTTCAGGCCGGCGGGTAGCGAGGCCCCCTCGAACCGCTGGCCGTCGCCCGGCGCCTCCTCGTCGCTGGGCCAGGCCAGCGCCACGATGCCCGCGAACACGGCCGCGACGCCCAGCATCAGGGCGATGGTCACGCGCGGGTTCACGCCCCGCAGGGTAGGGCTAGGGCTCTACGAGGCCGCGCCTGATGGCGTAGCGCACCAGCTCCACCCGGTCGCGCATGCCCAGCTTGGCCAGCACGTTTCCGCGGTGGGACTCCACGGTCTTCTCCGACAGGTGCAGCGCGTCGGCGATCTGCTTGTTGGTGTTGGCCTCGGCGATCAGCTTGACCACCTCCAGCTCACGCGGGGTGAGGTCTTCCTCGGGCGCCGTGCGCCCGTCCTCGAGCCACTGACGCATCAGCGCCTGCTGGGTGCGGGAGTTCAGGAAGGTCCGGCCCTCGGCGACTGTGCGGATGGCGCCGATCAGGTCGGTGTCGGCGCCCCGCTTGGACACGTAGCCCGCGGCGCCGGCTTCCAGGGCCTCGAAGAAGTACGCGTCGTCGTCGTGCATCGAGAGCATCAGCACCTGCACGTCCGGGCTCTGCGCGCGGATCTGGCGAGCGGCGTGCAGGCCTGTCAAGCGCGGCATCGACACGTCCAGCACGGCCACGTCGGGCTTGTGGGCCAGGGCGTGCTCCACGGCCTCCAGGCCATTCTCGGCCTCCGAGCACACCTGCATGTCGCTCTGGCGGTCGATCAGCATCGACAGGCCGGAGCGCACGATGCCGTGGTCGTCGGCGATCAGGACCGAGATCACGGCAGCCTCAGGGTCACTTCGGTTCCCGCGCCCGGAGCCGAACGCAGGTCCAGTTCGCCGCCAACCAGCTTGGCCCGCTCGGCCATGCCCTCCAGGCCCAGCCCGCCCCGGCGAGCGGCCACGGGGTCGAAGCCCGCGCCGTCGTCGGTCACCCGCAGCCGGGCACCTTCGCCGACCGTGGTCAGGGAAACCTCCACGCGCGAGGCGCCGGCGTGGCGGCCGGCGTTGGCCAGCGCCTCCTGGGCGATCCGGTAGATCACCGTCTGGCGCTCGTCGTCCAGCTCGGCGGGGTCGCCATCTGTCTCCAGGCGGGCGTCGATGCCGGTGCGGTCGCCAAAGCCACGCACCTGTGCCTCGATTGCCGTGACGAGGCCGTGGTCGTCCAGCGCGGTCGGGCGCAGCTGGCGGGCCAGGTTCAGCAGCTCGTCCATGGCCTGGGTGGTCAGGCGCTTCAGCTGCGCAACGTCCTCGCGCTGCTCGGCGGGCACGTCCTGGCCCAGCGCCTCCAGGCGCAGCAGGATCGCGGTCAGGGCCTGGTTGACCTCGTCGTGCAGGTCGCGCGCCACGCGCCGGCGTTCCTCCTCCTGCGCGCGCAACACCAGGTGGGACGAGCGCCTGCGTTCGTTCTCAACCTTTTCGAGCAGCCGGTGGAATGAACGGCCCAGGCGGTCGATCTCCTTCACCGGGTCGCCGGCCAGCGGCAGACCGGCGGGGACGGCCGGGTCCACGTGCTCGATTCGGTCGATCAGGTGCTCCAGCGGGGCGAAGCGGCGCTGGAGCATCCACACGTTCACGCAGAAGGTCAGGATCAGCAGCAGCACCAGCACCACGAGTTGGCCCGCGCTTTCCCCGCCGTCGTGGTCCAGGCCCGTCACGAGGCTCGCGCATACCAGCGTGAGGGTCACGAGCACCACGTTGGCGCCTACAACCTGGCCGATCAGCGAGTCGCCGCGGCGTCGTTTAGAGAGGGAACGCATGAATGGGGTCCACACCCCATATCGGCAGGAACCGACTTGGACGACACTGTTGATCAGAAGCTTTCTGCCGGGCGGGACCCTGGCGACTTCTGTGGCAGGTCTGGGAACAACGAGCGGGGCGCCTTCGGGCGCCCCGCTTTCGTTCGTGGTGGCGCTATCCTTTCTGAAGTATTAGGTGAATCTCGACCGGGATTAGGAGAAGGATGGCCAGCGGCGCAGAGCTGATTCGCAGGGCGAAGGAGCAGATCACTGAGGTGGACCCCAAGGAGGTCCACGACCTGATCGGTGACGCCAACACCCATGCGGGCACAAACGGCACCGTCGTGGTGGACGTGCGCGAGCAGCAGGAGTACGAGGAGTCGCACCTTCCGGGTGCCAAGCACGTGCCGCGCGGACACCTGGAGTCGCGCATCGAGGGCGCCGCCAAGGCCGGCGATCCGGTGGTTCTGTACTGCGCCTCGGGCAACCGCTCGGCGCTGGCCGCCAAGACGCTCCAGGAGGAGCTGGGCTACCAGGACGTGTCGTCCATGACGGGCGGCATCACGCTGTGGAAGGACCGCGGCTACGACGTCGAGGTTCCGCGCAGGCTCACCGACGAGCAGCGCGAGCGCTACTCGCGCCATCTGCTCGTGCCGGAGATCGGCATCGAGGGCCAGATGAAGCTGCTGGACGCGAAGGTGCTGCTGCTGGGCGCAGGCGGGCTGGGCTCGCCGACGGCGCTCTACCTGGCCGCGGCCGGCGTGGGCACCATCGGCATCGTCGACGACGATGTGGTCGACCTGTCCAACCTCCAGCGCCAGGTGGCCCACACGAACGACCGCATCGGTGTGCCCAAGGTCGATTCGGCCGAGATCGCCATCCACGACATCAACCCCGATGTGGACGTGGTCAAGTACCAGACCCGCCTCGACGCCTCCAACATCATGGAGATCATCGAGGGCTACGACATCGTCGTGGACGGGGTCGACAACTTCCCCACGCGCTACCTGCTCAACGACGCGACGGTGCGGCTGAAGATCCCGGTCGTCTCCGCGTCGATCCTGGGCTTCGACGGTCAGCTGTCGGTGTTCGCGCCGTACGAGGGGCCTTGCTACCGCTGCCTCTACCCGACGCCCCCGCCGGCCGAGCTGGCGCCGTCGTGCGGCGCCAACGGTGTGCTGGGCGCGCTGCCGGGGATCATGGGCGTGCTGCAGGCGATCGAGGTCGTGAAGCTGGTCACCGGCTCCGGCGAGCCGCTGATCGGGCGGCTGCTGCTGTACGAGGCGCTGGGCACCACGTTCACGAACCTCAAGCTCCGGCGCGATCCCGACTGCCCGATCTGCTCGCGGGATCCCGACGAGATCTCCGACGACGAGATGGGCGTGTTCCCCGACTACGAGCAGTTCTGCGCAGCCGCGGGCTAGTAGGGTCCGCGAGCGTCATGGCCACCGCGAAGATTCCACCCGTGCTGCGACCTTCGACCGGCGGCGAGAAGGAGGTCGAGGTCTCCGGCGCCAGCGTCGGCGAGGCGCTGAATGCCCTGGCCGAGGCGCACCCGGACACGAAGGGCCAGCTGTTCGGCGAGGACGGCTCGCTGAACCGCTACGTGAACGTCTACCTCAACGACGAGGACGTGCGCGTGCTCGACGGGCTGGACACAGGCGTCAAGGACTCGGACACGCTGGTCATCCTGCCGGCCATGGCCGGCGGCGCCTAGTCGCCCGGGCGGGTGGCGCCGCCGCCCGGCGGCACTACACTTTCTGAAGCGATGGTTCCTCCAGGCCTCGACACGCGTCCGTGCGGCGGGAAGTACGGCGACATCGTGCAGGCGATCGGCAACACGCCGCTGGTCGAGCTCAAGCGCCTGAGCCCCAAGCCGGGCGTGCGCATCTACGCGAAGATGGAGTCGGCGAATCCGACCGGCTCGGTCAAGGACCGCGTGGCGCGCGCTCTGATCGAAGACGCCGAGGCGAAGGGCGCGATCGCGCCCGGGCAGACGATCCTGGAACCCACCAGCGGCAACACCGGGATCTCGCTGGCCATGATCTGCTCGCGCAAGGGCTACCCGCTGAAGGTCGTGATGCCCGACAACGTGACCGAGGAGCGCACGCAGCTCCTGACCATGTACGGCGCCGAGATCGTGTACTCGCCGGGCGCGCAGGGCTCCAACGGCGCCGTGGCGATGGCCTGTGAGATGGCGGCCGCGGACGCGCAGTACTACATGCCCTACCAGTACGGCAACGAGGCGAACCCGCTGGCGCACTACAACGGCACTGCGGTCGAGATCCTGGAGGAGCTGGACGAGGTGGCCGCGTTCGTGGCCGGCCTGGGCACCGGCGGGACGTTGATGGGCAACGGCCGCCGGCTCAAGGAGCACGACCTCGACACGCAGATCATCGCCGCGGAGCCACTGCAGGGCGAGCTCGTGCAAGGCCTGCGCTCGCTGGACGACGGCTTCATCCCGCCGATCATCGATTTGTCGCTGCTGGACCGGAAGATCTTCGTCTCGAACCGCGACTCGGTGATCTGGACCAAGAAGCTGCTGAAGGAGGAGGGCCTGTTCGTCGGCGTCTCGTCGGGGGCCATCGCGGCCATCGCCACCCGCGTCGCGGGTGAATTGGACGAGGGCAACGTGGTCTTCGTCGTCTGCGACGACGGCTGGAAGTACCTGAGCTCGGGCGTCTACTCGCGCTCGGTGGAGGAGCTCGAGGCGGACGGCACGCTGGAGCGCGCGTCGTTCTGGTGATCGTCTTCGGCTACTGAAGCTGGGGCCTCGTCACCGGACGGGACGTCGGGCACGTAGTCGTCCTCGTCCGCTTCGTCCGCGAACTCGTCGTCCTCGTCCTCCGGATACTCGTCCAGCTTCTCGTTGCTGTCGGCGACACCGGAGAACGAGTCACGCATCTCGCGGAAGCCCTTGCCCAGCGAGCGTGCCGCCTCGGGCAGCTTCTGGGGGCCGAGCACGATCAGCGCGATCACGGCGATCACGGCGATCTCCATCGGGGAGGGTCCAAAGCCCATACGCGTCAGGCTAGCGGGGGGAGGAGGTCAGAGGGCATCGCAGTGGTGTGCGCCACCGGCGCCGCCACGGATCATTCGAGCACTCGCATAACCTGAATCCATGAGGATGAGCGGCGAGCAGTGGGACGCGCTGGTCCAGCACGCCCGTGACGACGCCCCCAACGAGTGCTGCGGCCTGCTGTGGGGGCGTGACGGCACCGTCGAGCAGGTGGCGCGGGCCGAGAACAAGCGCAACTCGCCCTACGGTTTCGAGCTGACGGGCGCCACGCTGATCAAGGCCAACGAGCTGGATGACGAGGGCTACGAGGTCGCGGTCTACCACTCGCACCCCAAGAGCGCCGCGGAGCCGTCGCAGACCGACATCAACCTGGCCCAGTATCCGCACTGGCTGTGGCTGATCGTGTCGCTGGCACAGGACGAGCCGCAGGTGCGGGCGTGGCGGATCGGCGACGGCAAGGTCGACGAGGAGCGGATCGAGGTCGTATGAGCGCCGGCGACACGCTGGTCTGCCCGTCGTGTGAGAAGCGCCACCCGCCCGAGCGGCGGTTCTGCGACAGCTGCGGCGTGCCGCTGACCTACATGGGGGCCGACGTGGTCCAGGGTGCGGTGAGCGATACCCACGAGCGCGCCCGCAAGGTGGACCCCCGTTTCACCGAGGGGGAGCTGGTGCGGGTGGCCGGCGGCCGCCACCAGGCCGAGGCCGAGATGATCCAGGGCATGCTGCTGGAGGAGGGCGTACCCAGCATCCTGCGCCGCAGCCCGGGCTTCGACGTACCCGACTTCCTGGCCGCGGGGCCACGCGACGTGATGGTGCCCGAGGGCGGTTACGAGGCCGCGCGCGAGGTGCTGCTGCAGTCCGACCTGGCGCCGCGCGAGGGCCCGGGGCCGGTACGCGCGGACGGCCGCCAGGCGCTGAAACTGACCGCGGCCATCGCCCTGGGTGGCGGCGTGGCCACGCTGGCCGCCTGGGCGCTGGTCGAGTTCGGTGGCTGAACGGCGCCTGCGCCTGGGCACCTTCCTGGCCCCGCGCATGCGACCGCTGTACGAGCACGCCGCGGAGGCGCTGGGGGCGGAGCTGGTGGACGGCACGGACTTCGCGGAACTCGAGGACGGTGCGCTGGATGCCGCCTTTCTGTGCGGGCTGCCGTACGCGCGCCTGACCGGTGTCGAGGCGCTGGTGGCGCCGGCGCTGGACGGTGGAGAGCCGGTCTACTGGTCCGACGTGGTGGCGCGGCCCGGGGAGGAGGCTACGGCGATCGAGCACTTCGCGGGCCGGCGGCTGGCGGTGAACGAGCCCGACTCGCACTCCGGCTCGAACGTGGTGCTGGCGACGCTGGCGGAGCGGGGGGTGCCCGTGGGCGGGTTCGCCGAGGTCGTCCACACCGGCAGCCACGCGGGGTCGCTGGCGGCAGTGCGCGCGGGCGATGCCGACGTGGCGGCGATCGACTCGCACCTGTACGCCGCCTTCGCACCCGACGACCTGGTCGTGGTCGAGCACCTCGGGCCATCGCCCTCCCAGCCGCTGGCGGCCGGACCGGGGCTGGGTGGGGAGGAGCGCGAGCACGTGCGCGCCACCCTGGCCGCGCTGCCCGCCGGCGAGCTCGGCCTGGCGTGGGCGCCCGTGAGCGACAGCACCTACGACCCGATCCGCGCGATGCGGGCGGCGGCGCAGGCCCGCGCTGGCTACTAGCCCACTTCCAGCGGGCGCAGCTCCTGCGTGTGGTCGATCGTGTGGCGCGTCAGCGTGCCGTCGGGCTCGACCATGTAGGCGCCCATCTGGAGCAGCGGCGGGGAGTAGGCGTGCACCGTCAGCGCGGGTGTGTCGCCCACGTGCAGCACGCGGTGGATGTCCGACGGCTCGATCGTGAAGGTCTCACCGGCGCCGTATTCGCGGCCGGCGGGCTCGCGGCCGATCTTCATGCGCTCGTCGCGTACGCGGCCGCGGATCACGTGCACGGCGGCGGCGGAGCGGGCGTGGTCGTGGAAGCCGGTGTCGGCGGTCTGGCCCCAGTGGATCAGCCAGGTGCTCAGGCGCTTGCCGCTGAACAGCTGCTGGTAGCTGCGATCGACGTCGAAGTCGAGGCACAGGTCGTGCCAGGGCTTGCGGCCGAGCCAGTCGGCCAACTCGCGCAGCTCGGGCGTGCGCAGATCCTGGTTTCTTGCCTCGATCGCCTGCCAGTCGTGCATGAGTACTCCACTGGATTGGTGGGAAATAAAGCGCCAAATATAGCGAATTCCGATTGCATTTCCGGAATTACATCGGCAGATAGTGTCCGAAGCATGGATTTCTCTCCTTCAGACCGGGTCGCAGAACTGAGGGAGCGGGTCCGCTCCTTCATCGACGAGCACGTGCTGCCGGTGGAGGCTGAGGGGCTCGCGGCGCTGGACAGTGACGTGCGTCCGGGGGTCGCCTACCCCGAGATCCTGGTGGACCTGCGCGAGCGCGCGAAGGGCGAGGGGCTGTGGAACCTGTTCCTGCCCGACGAGGACCACGGCCCCGGGCTGACCAACTGGGAGTACGGGATGCTGTGCGAGGACATGGGCCGCTCGCCCTACTTCGCGCCCATGGTCTTCAACTGCGGGGCGCCGGACACCGGCAACATGGAGATCCTGGCCGAGTACGGCACCGACGAGCACAAGCAGCGCTGGCTGGAGCCACTGCTCAACGACCACATGCGCTCGTGCTTCTCGATGACCGAGCCCGAGACCGCCGGCTCGGACCCGACGGGCCTGGCCGCCCGCGCGGAACTGCAGGACGGCGAATGGGTGATCAACGGGCATAAGTGGTTCACGTCGGGCTACAACGGCGCCGCCGTAGCCATCGCCATGGTCATCACCGACCCCGAGGCTGCGCCGCACAAGCGCGCGAGCATGATCCTGGTGCCGATTGACACCCCCGGATTCACAGGCGTGCGCCCGGTGCCGGTGATGGGCCACGACGAGGGCCCGGGCCACTGGGAGGTGCTGTACGAGGACGTGCGCGTGCCCGAGGAGAACCTGCTGGGGCCGCGTGGCGAAGGCTTCACGATCGCCCAGGCGCGGCTGGGGCCCGGGCGGATCCACCACTGCATGCGCGCGATCGGCTCTGCCGAGCGGGCTTTCGAGCTGATGTGCAAGCGCGCACACGAGCGCGAGGCGTTCGGCGGCAAGCTGGCCGACAAGCAGTTCGTCCAGGACTTCGTCGCGAAGTCGCGGATGGAGATCGACGCCGCCCGCTGGATGGTGCTGCACGCCGCCTGGAAGATGGACACCGAAGGCAAGCGGGCTGCGCGTCAGGAGATCTCGATGACCAAGGTCGTCGCGGCCCAGATGCACCAGGACGTGCTGGACCGGGCGATGCAGGTGCACGGCGCGCTGGGCATGTCCGACGACACGCCGCTGGCGGGCCTGTGGCGCCAGGGACGCTGGCTGCGGATCGCCGATGGCCCCGACGAGGTGCACAAGATGGTCATCGCGATGCGTGAACTGAACAAGCACAAGCCGCGCGAGACAGCGGGGGTATAAGGCAGAATGGAAGCGGGAACAGCACCATCGGCCTCCGGGCTGACCGACGAGCAGACTGACTTCGTGGACGCCATCCGCGACTTCGCCGAGCGCGAGAAGTTCGAGATGCCCGAGGACGACCACCACTCCGAAGAGGTGGCGGCCAAGATGGCCGAGCTGGGCTGGTACGGGCTTCAGATCGACGAGCAGTACGGCGGCTCGGGCGGCAGCTTCCTGGACGCGTGCCTGTTCCTGGAGGAGGTGGCCCGCGGCCAGATCCCGATCGGCGGCTACGGCGTGACGCTGATCGTGGTGGGTGCGCTGAACAAGTTCGGCACCGAGGAGCAGAAGGCCGAGCACCTGGGGCACGTGACCAAGGGCGGCACGCTCGCCATCGCCATGTCCGAGCCCGATTCCGGCTCCGACGTGGCTTCGCTGAAGTGCAAGGCCCGGCTCGAGGATGGCGAGTGGGTGCTGTCCGGGGCCAAGATGTGGTGCTCCTACGCCCACAAAGCCAGCCACACGCTGATCGTGTGCCGCACCGAGGAGGGCTCCGAGCGCCACGAGGGGCTGTCGATGGTGTTCGTGCCCCACGATGCCGATGGCTTCACGATCACGCCGATCGACACGATGGGCGGGCGCGAGACCAACGAGTTGCACCTGGACGACGTGCGCGTACCCGAGAGCGCGCTGCTCGGCGTCGACGGCAACGGGTGGATCCAGCTGATGTCCGGGCTCAACTACGAGCGCACGATCCTGGCGGCGTCCGCGGTGGGCATGGCCCAGCGCGCGTTCGACGACACGCTGGAGTACGTCAAGGAGCGCAAGCAGTTCGGCCGCCCGGTGGGCAGCTTCCAGGTGCTGCAGGCGCGGCTGGCCGACCTGGCGACGGAGCTGATCCAGGCCCGGCTGCTGGTTCGCCACGTGGCCCGGCTGACCGACGAGGACCCCACGCGGATGCTGCCCCAGGAGGCCTCGATGGCCAAGCTGGCGGCCACCGAGCTGGCCAAGAAGGTCGCGCTGGAAGCGGTGCAGATGGCCGGCGGCTACGGCTACGCCACCGAGTACCCGATGGAGCGCCACCTGCGCGGGGCCGTGGTGACCACCATCTACGGCGGCACCTCCGAGATCCAGCGCAACATCATCGCCAAGACGCTGGGGCTGTAGGCAGCCCCCGGGGCCGCCGATATCGAGGGGGGATGGCACCCACGGAGTCCGACCTCGAGCAGGACCGCTCCCCTAAGGAGCACGAGCGCCGCATGGGCAGCGCCCGGGACGCGATGCTGGCGGTCACGCGGCTGCTGTCGCCCGAGGGCGACCTGCAGGCCCCGGACGCGGTGCGCGAGAGCCTGGTCAACGAGGCACGCGAGTTCTTCGGCGTCCGGCGCGTGGTGCTGCTGCGCGCGGAAGGCTCGGAGCGGCTGCGGATCCTGGCCTGCAGCCCCGCGGCACGCGTCCCGCGGGGCACGATCGGCGTGGACGAGTTCCCCGTGCTGCGCGACCCGGCCGAGAACGACACCGTGGCGTTCGCCTCCGGCGATGCCGCGCTGGCGCTGGACACGGCGCTGGGGTCGATGGACCCCGCCCGCAGCCTGTTGGCGCTGCCGATGCAGATCGAGGCCCGGCGCGGACACATCCTGGTGCTGGCCGACGCCGAGGGTCGCACCTTCGCCGACGAGGAGGTGCAGGTGGCCCAGGCGTTCGCCGCCGCCACCTCGGCCACGCTTTCGCAACTGCGCATGGCGGGCGAGCGCGCCGTCCAGCTGGCCCAGCAGGCGGCGCTGGCGCGCGCGGCCAAGACGCTGAACGACAGCCTGGACCTGAACCGCGTGCTGGTGCGCATCAGCCACGAGGCGGCCAGCATCCTGGACGCCGACAACGCCATGGTCTACCGCGGCGACGCCAAGGACGGCATGGTCGTCGAGGCCACCTTCGGCCTGCCGCCCGAGGTGATCGGCTACCGGATGCCCGCGGGAATCGGCCTGGCCGGGAAGGTGGCGCAGCAGGACCGATCGCTGCTGACCAACGACTACCAGGCCCTGCCCGACCCGGCCGACTCCCCGGTGTTCCGTGAGACGCGCAGCGCCCTGGCGGTGCCGATGCACTGGGACGGCGAGCTGCGCGGCGTGCTGTCGGTGGCCTACCGCCGCGATCACGTGGTCACGCCTGACCAGCTCAAGCTGCTGGAGGCCTTCGGCGAGCTGGCGGCCGCCGCCTGCCGCAACGCCAGCGCCCACGCCGGCCTGGTGCTGGCCGCCCGCACCGACGGGCTGACCGGCTGCCTGAACCACGCCGCCATGCACGAGGCGCTGCGGCGGGAGATCGTGCGCTGCGAGCGCACCGGCCACCGGCTCTCGCTGATGCTGATGGACATGGACGACTTCAAGCAGGTGAACGAGGAGCACGGCCACCTGGTCGGCGACGAGGTGCTGCGCCGCGTGGGCCACGCCCTGCGCCAGGCGGTGCGCCCCTACGACCTCGTGGCCCGCTATGGCGGCGACGAGTTCGCGGTGGTCACCATCGACGCCGACGAGGAAGAGGCGTCCGAGGTGGCGGGCCGTGCGCTGGACGGCGTGCGCCGCTCGCTCGATGACCTGAGCGCCGCGCCCGGCGCCACCGGCGCCAGCGCCGGCGTGGCCGAATGGTCCCCGGGCCAGACCAGCACCCAGTTGATCGAGGCAGCCGACCGCGCGCTGCTGTTCGGAAAGCAGGAGGGCGAGCGCGGCGAGGTCACGACCCAGCTGCCCGACGACTACCGGCCGGGCCGCTCCAAGCGCCGCACCGACCGCCCGGAGCGCCGGCTGGAGCCCATGCCCGAGCCCGTGCCGCCGCCGACCGACGCGGACTCCGCCGCCTGGGCCGACCGCGGCCGCGAGCAGACCGAGCGGCTGCGCAAGCGCACCCAGCAGCTGTCGCTGGCCAACGCCCTGGGAATGCGCCTGGCGGGCATGACCACACCGCAGCCGATCCTGGATGCGGCGGTCGAGGAACTTCACCGCGCGTTCGGCTACTACCTGTGCACGATCGTGCGCATCCGCCAGGACGGCTACGTGGAGAGCGTGGCCGGGCGCGGCGAGCCGTACGTGAAGCTGGGTGGCCAGCGCTGGTACCAGCCGCGCGACGCGGGGCTGATCGGTCGCGCGCTGCGCGAGCGCCGCCCGGTGATCGAGAACGACATCCAGACCCTGCCCGACTACCAGGGCACCCCCGAAACCGAGCAGGTCAAGTCAGAGCTGGTGGTGCCGCTGTGGGTGGGCGACGCGCTCTGGGGCGTGGTGAACATCGAGGAGACGGGCTCCGAGCCGTTCGACGACGACGACGCGCGCCTGGTGCAGACGGTGGCCGACCAGGTGGGGACCGCGCTGCGCTCGGCCACGCTCTACCAGCAGCTGGACAGCGCCTACGTGGGCACGGTCCAGGCACTGGCCACCGCCCTGGAGGCCAAGGACAATTACACCGCCGACCACTCCCGCGCGGTGGTGGAGCGCGCGCACGCCGTCGGCGTCCGGCTCGGGATGAGCGAGCCGGAGCTGCGCACGCTGCGCTTCGCCGCGATCTTCCATGACATCGGCAAGGTTTCCGTGCACGACCAGGTGCTGGCCAAGCGCGGGCCGCTGACGGCTGCCGAACGCACCGCGATCGAAGGCCACACCGTGGTCGGCGAGCAGATCCTGTCCTCGGTGGACTTCCTGTCCGAGGTGCTGCCGCTGGTTCGCCACGAGCACGAGCGCTGGGATGGCCGCGGCTACCCGGACGGATTGGCCGGAGAGGCGATCCCGCTGGGAGCGCGCATCGTCCTGGCCTGCGACGCCTACGACGCCATGACCTCCGACCGCCCCTACCGGGCGGCCATGACCGACGCCCAGGCGCGGTCCGAGCTGTTGGCCGGGGCCGGCTCCCAGTTCGACGAGCGCGTGGTGGCCGCGTTGCTGCAGGTGCTGGACGAGAGCGCGCCTCAGCCCGCCGCGAAGCTCTCCAGGTAGTCCTCCCAGCCGCGGGCGATCGAGGCCGCCGGCCGGTCCAGCGCGCTCTCCACGGCGGCCAGCGCGGCGTCGGGGGTGCGGGTCAGCGCCAGCTCATCGGCGGCGGCGGCGCCGGCCTCGGTGGCCACGAAGTCGAACACGGTGCCGCCGAGCACCAGCGCGTCCCGCGCCGGTGGCGGGAACGAGGGCCGCCCGCCCTCGCGCAGGCGCCGCGCCACGGCCGCGCGCATGTGGCCTACCTGGCCCGCCAGGTAGGTGGCCGAGCCCTCGCTGACCCAGGCCATGCGCACGTAGCGGCGGAAGATGCCGGGTGTGAACGGCGGCGGAAGCGACGGGTTGTTGGCGCCCACCACGAGATGGGCGTACTCGTGGCGGGGGGACAGCATCATCGCCTCGCGCGAGCCGGGCACTCCGGAGGCGCGTGCCTCCAGCGCCGAGGGCGCCAGCACGTGGATCTCGTTGCGCCCGAAGAAGCCGGCGAAGTAGCGCCGGCCCGCCGGCGCCGACACCATCCGTGCCGCGGGCAGCCACGGGTGGGCCAGCGACAGCATCAGCGGTCGCGGGTGGACGACCACCGCGATCTCGCCCGGCACCGTCTGAAAGCGAGGCTCGAGCGCGCTGCGGAACCGTTCGAGGTCCTCCAGCAGGCGCTCAACCGAGCCGGTCTGGGCCGATTCGTGGCGGGCGGCGAAGGACAGGCTCTCGGTCTCTACCCAGGGCACGCCGCCATCATGGCGGCTCGGCCTACGCGCCTGGGCCTAGGGCCCCAGGCCCACCGACTGCTGCCAGGTGCCGCGGTCGAAGAACGGCAGCTCGGGCGTGTCCGCGGCGCCCTGGGCGGTGACGTCGTACATCCGCCGCGGCTCGCGCCACGACCGTGGCTCGCCGCTGCCGAAGCGCTTGACCAGCTCGGCGTGGGTGCGCTCGGCCGCCAGCCGCAGCGCCCCGGGCTTCAGCGTCCGCAGCGCGAAGGCCTCGCCGTTGGTGATGTCGAACATGTGCGAGGTGCCGGTCTTGCCGGCCAGGGACGTGGTGCCGGGGCCCGGCGGGCGCTTGGTCAGCGAGAACAGGGCAATGGCCTCGGCGCGGTCCTTGAACTCCTCCCACGTGGCCACGCCGGCGGGGACCGTGCCGCGCTCGTCGGTGCGGGCGTAGTTGCCGTCCCAGCGCAGGAGCGTGTCCAGCACGGCCGCGGCGCCCGGCCCGGCGCCGCGCCGGGCGGCGGCCAGTCGCTTGCCGGCGAAGGGCCGCTGCTGGGCGGTGGTGCCGTTGGTGCGGTCGATCGCGCGCGAGGCCGCGTAGCTGGGGTTGCGCGCCACGCGGCCCACCAGCAGCTTGAGCAGACGCGACCGGTGGTAGCCGCCGGCCAGGCGCTCGGTGGCCTCGGAGTCCCCGGCGGTCCAGCCCTCGGACGGCACGTTGTTCCAGTTGAACAGGTAGCCCTGGCGCGGGTTGATCACGTACGGGGTCTTGCGCCGGTCCAGCAGCCCGCGCCACTCGGCCTCGCCGGTGCCGGGGTAGGGGAGGCGCTCGTCGAACCCGGTCGGCCGCAGGGGGTGGAGCCCGGGGTGCCAGTAGCCGATGTCGCCGTTCTCGTCGGCGGCCATCACGTTCTCGTTCCACGTCACGCCCTGCAGCGCGGCGTCGGCCTGGCGCACCGTCCTGGCGTCGTTCAGCGCGCTCAGCCCGACCAGCGTCTCCAGCTCGCGGCCCCAGATGGCGTAGCGGCGCGCATATGCGGTGCCGCCGGCCCGCTCCTGCACAGGGCCGTGGACGGTGCGGCAGATGCGCTCGGTTCGGCTGCCCGACAGCCGGCTCGGCGTGGTGATCAGGTCGGGCAGATCGGTGGCGGGGGCCTTGAAGTCGAACCGCTCGGTACGGCAGTCCATGGGGCGCGACGAGCCCTTGTGGCGGTAGGACTCGCTGCCGGTCAGCGTCTCCGCGTAGAGGTCGTCGTCGTCCGACAGCCCGGAGGTGAAGCCCCATGCCAAGTGGCCGTTGTGGCCGATGCCCATGACGGGTATGCCGGCTGCGGTCACGCCGCGGACGTTCTGGGTGGGGGAGTGCAGCTCGAACTCCACGAACAGCTCGGGTATCGAGTAGCCCAGCTGGGGCCCGTTGAACAGGTAGGCGTTCCCCTTCGACCTGGGCCGGCGGTAGACGGTGCGACAGCGGCGCTTGCCCTTGCGGCGCTTGCAGCTGCGCCCCTTCTTCGCCGGGCGGCCGATGGCCCACATGTAGGACCCGCCGCGCGGGATCACGGCAGACTTCGTGGCAGGCGAAGTCGATGCCGAAGCGGCGGGTGGTACGGGCAGCGTGACGTCCTTGAGCCACCGCTGCGTGCGCGTGTACGCGGCCCGCTCCTGCTTGCGGGTGCGCCCGGGCTGAGACGGGAACAGGCCGTTGGAGGCCGGGACGGTGGCCACGTTGCCGTCGGTGCGCAGCGGCAGCAGCTTGTCGAAACCCGCGGCGCCGAGCTCCCTCAACGCGCGCGCGTTCTCGATCTCGCGGCCGTCGCTGGAGGGCACCGTACGGGCCAGGAAGATGCCCACCCGGGCCGTGTCGCGCAGCGTCCACGTGGGCGGCGTGGCGCCAAGCGCGGGGAACTCGCCCGGCAGCAGCGACGGATCCGACCGCACCTTCGACGACCACGCGTTCACCCCGTCTCGATATGCCTCCGCACGCTGGCGCAGGCTTGCCGGGATGCGGGCGATCATCTGGTCCAGCTCGATGTCGGTGTAGTAGTCGCGCCGCGCGATCAGGTCGTCATCCAGGTAGCCGTCACCCAGGATCTCCGCCAGCCGGCCGCTGGTGGCGCGGCGGAACAGCTCCAGCTGGAACAGCCGGTCCTGGGCCACCGCATAGCCGGCGCCCCACCAAGCGTCGGCGTCGCTCGCACCGGTGATCGCCGGCACGCCGTAGCGGTCGCGCACGATCTTCACGCCGGCCTTGGGCAGCTCGGTCTCCCCGCCCTGGTTGAACAGCGCGCTCTTGAAGCCGAACGAGGTGAACAGCGACGTCTGGTCGTTCAGGTGCGGCGATCCGGTACCCGATGCCACGCCGGGCACCGAGACGTAGCCGCTCTGCCCCGGGGGCAGGACGGTCTCGGCCTGCAGGATCTTCGCCTTGGCGGGCGTGCTCGCGCACGCGGCCGTCGCGGCCAGCGCGCAGGTCAGCAGGATCTGTCGTCGGGCCCCCGCCACAGCGGGGACCAACCTACACCCGTGTCCCGGGTGCTCGTCGCAGTCGTTACGCCATGACCGGGACCGCGTCCGAGGCGATGGCCTCGATCTCCGCGGCGGCGCGCTCGAACTCGTCGTCGCTGAGCACCGGGGTGCCCTCGAACGGGAGATCGCGATGCAGCTCGATCCAGGACCGGCAGCCCTGGTACTCGGGCCGGACCTTGATCGTCACCGGGCGCGGGATGCGGTAGGTGCGCAGCAGGATCACGTGCATGGGATGGCGCCGCTTCCACTGCAGGCGCTTCTCCGCATAGTCGGTGGTCCAGATGTAGTACGGCGACAGGGCGTCGACAGCACGCGGATCGGTGATCAGATAGCTGGCGGCCACCTCGGCCCACGCGCGGATGCGAACGCGGTCGGGCTGGGCGATGCCGCCGTCCTGGAGCAGCGCCCGCGCGGGCGGCTCGACATCCGGCCACACGCCCTCCTCGAGGGCGCGGCCCAGCTCGGGGATATGGGAATCGCGCACCAGGTCGTTCTGCTGGTGATCGAACGTCGGATACAGGAAGAAGCGGTCGTGCTCGATCTCGAAGTGCTTGTTCTCCTCGCGGATCCCGCCCTTACGCAGGGTGAGCAGCTGCTCACCCTCCGCGAGGGCGCGCACGGTCACGGCCCATTCCTTGAAAGCGTCTGGCATAGAAAGAAAACCTCCACCCGCGCCCAGGAAGCTTGGCACAGTGCTGGGGCGGCACGGGGGCATTCACTATGCATGACTGCAACGTCTATTTCAACCTGGATTGCGTGGCAATCGCCTCGATCACCGCCGCGAAATCGCTCTGGCCGTAGCCCTCGGCGTCGGCTTGCTCGTACACGCCCGAGGCGGTCTGGGCCACCCCCGTCTGGACCCCCATTTCCCTGCTCTCGGCAAGGAAATAGCGCACGTCCTTGAGCATGTGCTCGAGCTTGAACAGGGGGTCGTAGTCGCCCTCGATCATGGGCCCGGACTTGAGCTCGCGCATTGCGGAATTTCCTGACCCCGAGGCCACCACCTGCATCGCCTTGTCCAGGTCGAGCCCGGCCTGACGGGCCACGCTGATGCCCTCGGCCAGCGCGGCCGCGTTCACCGCGGCCAGGGTGTTGTTGATCAGCTTCACCATCGATCCGTGGCCCTGGGGGCCCATATGCAGCACCAGTTGGCCCATGGCTTCGAACAGCGGCCGGGCCCGTTCGAACGCCTCCTCGGCGCCACCGGCCATGATCGTCAGCGTGCCGTCCTCGGCCTTGGGCCGCGAGCCGGTCACCGGCGCGTCCAGGAAGGCGATGCCTCGCTGGCCCAGGCGCCCGCCGATGTCGCGGCTGGCGGTGGGGCTGATGGTGGACATGTCGATCGCCAGGCCGCCCTCGCCCAGGCCCTCGGCGGCGCCGTCCTGGCCCAGCAGCACCTCCTCGACCTCGGGCGCGTCGGGCACCATCGTGATCACCGCGCCGGCGGCGGCCGCCGCCTCGGCGGGCGATCCGGCCACGGTCACGTTGTCGTGCTCGGCGGCCAGCTGCTCGGCCTTTGCCGCGGTGCGGTTCCATGCCACCACCTCGATCCCACCCCGGGCCAGGTTGGCGGCCATCGGCGCGCCCATGATGCCCAGGCCCAGGAACGCCACCTTCTGCTCAGTGCTCGCCACGTCCGCCACCTCCGGGGGTCTCGATTCTCAACCGGTCTCCAGTGTCGAGGGTGCCCGATGCCTTCGCGGGCAGCTCCTGACCGTTCACGCTGTTGCGCCCGCGCTGTCCCGGGGCGCCCCCCGCGGCGCCCGGCGGCGAGTGCCGGCGGCGCTCGGTGATCAGCGAGTAGCGCATGGGCTCCAGCGCCTGCAGCTCGCGGACCACGCCCTCGCCGCCGTCGTGGCGGCCGCTGCCGCCCGAGCCGCGGCGCACCGAGTACTCCACCGCCCGCAGGGGGAACTCCAGCTCCAGCGCCTCGATCGGGGTGTTCAGCGTGTTGGACATGGCCACGTGCACGGCGCTGGGGCCGGCGGCGTCGGCACATGCACCCTGCCCGCCGCCGAGCGTCTCGTAATAGGTGAAGTGCTCGTTGCCCAGCGTGAAGTTGTTCATCGTCCCCTGGCCCAGGGCGTGCCCGAATGCGGCCAGCACCAGGTCGGCCACACGCGAGGATGTCTCCACGTTCCCGCCCGCCACGGCGGCGGGCGAGGTGGCGTTCAGCAGCGAGCCCTCGGGCGCGATCACCTCCAGCGGGCGGTAGGCGCCGGCGCACGGTGGGACGTCGGGATCGGTGAGCACGCGCAGGGCGAAGTAGGACGCCGACAGCGTCACGGCCAGCGGGCAGTTCAGGTTGCCCTCGTGCTGGGCTGCGGACCCGGTGAAGTCCAGCACCATCGCGTCGCCGCGCACCGTGGCCTTCAGGCGCAGCTGCAGGTCGCCCTCGCGCGCCTCCAGCACGTCGGTTGCGGTGCGCTCCCCGTCCTCCAGCTCGGCGATCCGGGCGCGGGTGCGCCGCTCGGCGTAGTCCAGCGTCTGCTCGAAGGCACGCAACAAGGTGTCTGGCCCCCTGTTGCGTGCCAGCGCCAGCATCCGTTCCGCTCCGGCCCGGTTGGCCGCCAGCTGTGCGCGCAGGTCGGCCTCGCGCTGCCTGGGGTTGCGCATCTGGCCGGTCACCCCGGCCAGCAGCTCGCGGTCGAGCTCGCCGTCGCGGGCAAGGAGGGTGGGGGCGATCACAACGCCCTCGTCGGCCAGCGTGCGCGAGTCGGCAGGCATGCTGCCCGGCTCGGGCGCGCCGACGTCGGCGTGGTGGGCGCGGCTGGCGGCGAACCCCAGCAGGTCGTCCTCGTGGAACACGGGGGAGACCACGGTGATGTCGGGCAGGTGCGTTCCGCCGCGGAAGGGGTCGTTCAGGATCCAGGCGTCACCGGGCGCCTGCTCCTCGCCCAGCACCGCCGCCACCGCGCTGGGCATGGCGCCCAGGTGCACGGGGATGTGCTCGGCTTGCATGACCATCCGTCCCTGGGCGTCGAACAACGCTGTGGAGGCATCGCGGCGCTCCTTGATGTTGGCCGAGTGGGCCGAGCGCACCAGCACCACGCCCATCTCGTCGCAAGCGGCGCGTAGCGCGCCAAGCATCACCTGCAGCTCGATCGGGTCCAGGCTCATCGGCGCATCACCACGGCCTCGCCGTCCGCGCTGGCCGACCAGCCCGGGGGCACGACCAGCGTGGAGCCCGGCAGCTCGAACACGGCCGGCCCGTCCACCTCGGCGCTGCCGGGGCCAACCACCACGGCGTCCAGCACTTCGTCACCGAAGCGGGCCGCGCGGGAGCCGCGCCGCTCGGCGTCCCCGGCGCCGGCGGCTTGCAGATCCGAGCCGGGCAGCGCGACCGCCACCCGCACGGTCACTAGCTCGAGGGGGGCGTCGGGGTCGCGATAGCCGTAGCGCTCCTCGTGGGCGGCGTCGAAGCCCTGGCGCAGCTCGTCGGGGTGGGGCTCGGTGCCCGCCTCCACCGGCAGCTCGAACGCCTGGCCGCCGTAGCGCAACTCGTAGGTCGGCCGGACCTCCGCGGCGTCCGTGCCCAGCTCCGCGCGGCCGCGGTCGGCCAGCCGCGTGACCACCTCCGCCACGGCTTCGGCGGTCAAGGCCTCCCCGGACAGGAGCGCACTCTCGACCAGGTCGCGCCGGCGCTCGGAAACGGCCAGACCAAGCGCGGACAGCACGCCACCGACCACGGGCGCGATCACGGTGGACATGCCCAGCTCCGCGGCGATGCCTGCCGCGTGCAACCCTCCGGCGCCGCCGAAGGAGATCAGCGCCAGCTCGCGCGGGTCCACGCCGCGCTCGACCGTGACCACCCGGGCAGCCTGGGCCATCTCGGTGGCCGCCACCCGTACGATGCCGGCCGCCAGCTCCTCCACGCTCAGTTCGAGCTGCCCGGCCAGGCCGGCCAGCGCCCGTTCGGCGGCGCCCCGGTCCAGGCGTACATCGCCGGCCAAGGGGGCCTCGGGGTCCAGATAGCCCAGCACCAGGTTGGCGTCGGTCACGGTGGGCTCGCTGCCGCCGCGCCCGTAACAGGCGGGGCCGGGCTGTGCTCCCGCCGAGCGCGGGCCCACCCGCAGCGCGCCACCGGGGTCGCGCCAGGCGATGCTGCCGCCGCCCGCGCCCACCGTGTGCACGTCGATCATCGGCAGGGCCAGGGCGTGCCCGCCAACCTCGCGGCCGCCGGTGACGGCCACCCGGCCATCCAGCACCAGCGAGACGTCGCAGGAGGTGCCGCCCATGTCCAGGCCCACGGCACCGGGCGAGCCCGCCGCGGACGCCGCACGCGCGGCGGCCACCGCACCGCCGGCCGGGCCCGACAGCACGGTCCACGATCCGTGCGCGGCCGCGGTGGCCGCGTCGGCGACGCCGCCGCTGGACAGCATGATCTCGGGGTCGGGCAGGCCGGCGGCGCTCGTGCGCTCGGTCAGCCGCCGCAGGTAGCGGCGCAGAAGGGGGGACACGGCGGCGTCCACCGTGGTGGTGGCCAGCCGCTCGTACTCGCGGAACACCGCCGCGGTGCCGTGCGATGTCGACACGTGCGCGTCTGGCAGCGCCTCGGACACCAGCTCGGCCACCCGCCGCTCGTGCTCGGGGTGGCGAAAGCCCCACAGCAGGCACACGGCCACCGCCTCGACGTCCTGGCCTTGCAGTCCTGCCAGCCGCTCGCGCAGCGAGGTCTCGTCGAGCGCGGTCAGCACGCCGTCCGGTCCGCAGCGCTCGCGCGCGCCCACGCGCAGGGCGCGCTCGACCACCGGCTCGGGCCGCGCCGCGCACAGCCGGTAGAGCTCCGGGCGGGCTTGGCGACCCAGCTCTTCCAGGTCGGTGAAGCCCTGGGTTGCCACCAGCGCGGTGCGCGCGGTCGTGCCCTCCAGCAGCGCGTTGGTGCCCACGGTCATGCCGTGCACCAGCCGCCGGACGCGGCTCGCGTCCACGCCCGCCGCGTCCAGGGCCTGGGCGACGGCGGCCATGACGCCCTCGGACTGGTCGGCGGGCGTAGACGGCGCCTTGCCGGTGGCGACGCCGTCGCCGGTCAGCAGCACCGCGTCGGTGAAGGTGCCGCCGACGTCGACGCCGAGAACCATCCCGGCGAAGCTATCGCCGCGGCTACGCGGCTGCTACTACGCCCAGCTCGTCCAGATGCTTGTGGCTGGGGCAGTACTTGCTGCCTGGCAGCGGTACGCGCTGGCACGAGGTCCCCTTGCGCGTGGTCGCGTGACAGCACAATGGGCTGCCGTCGAAGGTCACGCCCTCCCGGGCCTGGCTGTCGACGTACTCGGCAGCCACCGTGACCTGGTGCTCGATCACGCGGTACACGTGCATCTGACTGCCCATCGGAAACAGGCAGCGGACATCGTTGAACAGTGTGCGCACTGGCTTCGCGAAGTAGTGCCGGTCCGTGGCCAGGCGCTCCATGGCGGCTTCGCACTCGGCCAGGAGACGCTGGCGCTGCATGCACCGAGCAATCGCGTCTCCAGGTCCTACTTCATCCACAAGCTCGCGATAAATCGCGCGGCTGAACTGATACATGCATCCTCCTCGGGCGACCTCCCGCGGTCGCCAACATCGTCGCGGGCCTTTGTACCCAGACCTTCAGATATGACAACGCAAGAGACGTTAAAACTGCATTAATCCGTGCGGATCGTCACTTGGCGGCGCGGCTGCACTGCCTTTCACTGCACGCCGTCGCCGCCCTGCAGCGCCCAGTCCATGCGCCGCTTCGCGTACAGCAGCGGTTCGCCGGATGCCACGTGGCCGGCGGCGATGTCACCCACCAGCACCGTGTGGTCGTAGCGCGTGAAGTTCTCGGCCCGCCGGCAGCGCAGGTAGGCCAGCACCCCCTTCAGCTCCGGCACGTCGTGGTCCCAAGTCCAGGCCAGCGCACCGAACTTGTCGTCGCCCGTGGAGGCGAACGTGCGCGCCAACGCCTCCTGTTCGCCACCCAGGATGTGCACACCGAAGTACTCGCAGGTCTCCAGCGACGCGTGGCAGCGCGAAGCGTGGCTGATCGACACCAGCAGCGATGGCGGCGCGGCGCTGTAGGAGACCACGGCGGTTGCCGCCAGACCGCACGGCCGGCCGTCCTCGCGCCTGGTGGTGATCACCGCCACGCCGGAGGCCATGTGCGCCATGGCCTCGCGGAACAGCTCCTGGGTCGCGCTCGTGGACACGGGCGGCAATGCTACGCCCGGACCGGTGGCGTGAGTCGGAAGTTCGCGTTCAGTCATCGGGATGACTGGGCGTGGCTGGCGCCGGCCGACGACAGCAGTCGTGCTGGTGGCACGGCGAGGAGTCGGCCGGTGTCAGGCGCGTCCAGGCGCCCGAGGACTGCCGCCGAACTAACGAATCACGACACTACTCCCACACCTGGAGCTCGACGCGCTCGCCCGGCCCCAGCACCACGTGGTGACCGTCCAGGGCGGGCTCGGTGGCTGGGTGGTCGATCCGCTGGTGGGCGCCCCGGCTCTCGTCGCGCGCCAGCGCGGCGGCGGCGATCAGCCGGGCCAGCGGGAAGGGGTCTGTGGCCAGCCGGCGCAGGCCGTCGGGGTCCCGCCGGAGCCCGGCGTAACGCCAGAGGGCGGCGCGCGTAGCGTCCGACGGCGGCGAGGGCAGCCGCGCCTGCTCGGCTCCGGCCGGCTGTACGGGGACCGCGTCGCCGTCCACCGCCGCGCCGGCGGCCCGGCGACCCAGCACGAAGCACTCGGCCAGCGAGTTCGACGCCAGCCGGTTGGCCCCGTGGAGTCCCGTGCAAGCGCACTCGCCCACCGCCAGCAGGCCGTCCAGCGTCGCCCGGCCGTCCAGGTCGGTGGCCACCCCGCCCATCGTGTAATGCGACGCGGGCGCCACGGGCACCAGGTCCCGCGTGGGGTCGATGCCCTCGGCGGCCAGCGCGTCGGCGATGTTGGGGAACCTGGCCAGGTCGACCGGCGTCAGGTCCAGGCCGACCGAGCTGGTGCCCTGCTCGCGCAGCCGCTGCTCGATGGCCAGCGCCACCTGATCGCGGGGGGCCAGCTCGTCCACGAATCGCTCCCCCTGGGCATCCACCAGCCGTGCGCCCTCGCCACGCACGGCCTCGGTGATCAGGAAGCCGTCGCGGGGCCCGGGGCTGACCAGGGCGGTGGGATGGAACTGCATGAACTCCAGGTCGGCCAGCTTCGCCCCCGCGGCGTGCGCCAGCGCCAGCCCCACGCCGACCGAGCCGGTGGGGTTGGTGGACCGCGACCACAGCGCCGCCGACCCGCCGGTGGCCAGCACGGTGCCGCGTGCGGCGATCGACAGCGGCCCCGCCTGCGAGCGCGCGCTCACGCCTACGCAGCGGCCGTCCTGCACGAGCAGCGCGGTGGCGGTGGTGTCCTCGATCACGCGCACGCGCTCGTGCCGCGCAGCCAGTGCGGACAGCTGCCGGGTGATCCGCCGGCCGGTGGCGGAGCCGCCGGCGTGCACGATCCGCCGGGCCGAGTGGCCGCCCTCCAGGCCCAGCGCCAGTGCCCCGTGGCGGTCGGCGTCGAAGCGCACGCCCATGCGCTCCAGGTCTCGGACGCGGTCGGGCGCGTCGCGGCACAGCACGTCCACGGCGCTGGGGCGGGCCACCCCGCGACCGGCGGCGATGGTGTCCTGGGCGTGGCGCTCGATGCTGTCGTCCAGCGCCAGCGCGGCGGCGATGCCGCCCTGGGCCCAGTAGCTCGCCGAGCCCGCCAGGGGCGTGCGCGAGACCAGTGCCACCGCGGCTCCGGCATCGGCCGCAACCAGCGCGCAGAACAGTCCCGCGGCACCGGCGCCCACCACGATCATGTCGGCGGACAGTTGTGTGGGGGCGTCGCGCGGGGCCACTAGATGGTCGATTCCGAGTGGACGTGCCTGCGGGGGCGGCGCGGACCAAGCTGGGCGCCGCACGCGGGTGAAGCAGGTAGTAGCGCTACCAGCGAGGCCGTGAGTGGCGAGCCAGCGCCGGTATGCGCCGTCATCCGTGGGTGCGGCAACGAGGGATCGATCATTGAGGGAGCCCGGATACCGTAGAGCCATCGCGTCTCCGCTCTACCTGCGCCACCCGGCGAGCCTGGAACACGACACCGGCCAGCACCCCGAACGCCCCGATCGCATCCGCGCGCTGGAGGCGCTGATGGCGGTCCGCGACTGGCTGGGCTGGGATGTGCGCGAGGCCCCGCTTGCGACCGAGGAGCAGCTTCTGGCGGTACATCCCGCGGAGTACGTGCAGTCGGTGCGTGAGCACTGCGAGGCGGGCCGCGCCTTGGATGCCGACACCCCCGTGGTGCCCGCGTCGTGGGAGGCCGCCCTGCGCGCGGCGGGTGCCGCCTGCACGCTCGTCGACGCTCTGTTGGACAGCACCGCCACCACCGGCTTCTGCGGGCTGCGGCCGCCGGGTCACCACGCCGAGCCCGCCCGGGCGATGGGCTTCTGCCTGTTCGCCAACGCGGCCGTGGCCGCCGAGCACGCGCTACGCCGCGACGGCGTCGACCGGGTCTTCATCCTGGATTGGGACGTGCACCACGGCAACGGCACCAACGCCGCGTTCCATGCGCGGGCCGACGTTTTGTTCGCCAGCCTGCACCAGTGGCCGTTCTACCCCGGCACGGGCGCGCTTGGCGACACGGGCTCGGGCGACGGGCTGGGGTTCACGATCAACCTGCCGGTGCCGGCCGGGTCGGGCGAGGCCGAGTGGCTTGGCCTGGTTGAGCACGTCGTGATGCCGGCTGCGCGCGACTTCGCGCCGGACCTGATCCTGATCTCGGCCGGCTTCGACGCACACCGGGCTGATCCGCTGGCCGACTGCACGCTCGAGACCGACAGCTTCCGCCAGCTGGCTCTGCACACGGCGGCGCTGGCGGCCGAGCTGGGTGTGCCGGCGGGCGCGTTGCTGGAGGGCGGCTACGACGTGGACGCGCTGGCGGCCTCGGCGGTGGCGACCATGGAGGCGCTCGAGGACGGCGGCAAGCCGCGGTCGGTACCGGCCGGCCCGCTGGTGGCCGCGGCGAGCGAGCGCATCGGCGAGTTCTGGCCTGGCGTCGTAGCGTCGTGAGTCGTTAGCGCTGCACGGCCTGGGTGAACGCGCCGCTGTACTTGCGCCCCAGCCGCCCGGTGGCCTCATCGGCCCGTTCGCGCGTGGCGTAGAAGCCGGCGAAGACCACGTAGAAGCCCTTCGGCAGCGTCTTGAAGTCGTCGGCGCGGAGCACCCCGAACTTGGCCGCGTTGGACTTGGCGGCCGAGCGGGCGAACGTGGTCGCGCCGGCGCTGTCTTCGGTGGAGTTGACGACCACGGTGAATCCCTCCAGCGTTCGCGGCCACCGGTATAGGGCGCCCTGCTTGGTGATCGTGTCGGTCGTGGCCGCGGTCGGCGGTGCCGCGGTCTTGACTGCCGCGGCACGCGGGCGCGGCGGGGCGGCGGCCACCTCGCGGTCGGCCTCGTCGCCCAGGGCCGACACCGCCAGGAAAGCCCCACCGCCCAGGAGCAGCGCCACCACCGCCGTGATGGCTACCGGCACCTTCCAGCTCGGCGGGCGGCGATAGACCAGCGCGATCCGCGCCCCGCACTCCAGGCACACCAGCTGGCCCCGCTCGGCCGTCGCCCCGCAGCGGGGACAGTGCACTTCGGCTCCGCGTTCGCTCATTACAGATCCTTGCGCCGGCCGCGCAGCCTGCGCTCCAGGCGCCCCATCTCGCGCCGTACCTTCTCGGGCTCGGGCGGGGGCGGGCCGGCCGGCTCCTCGCGCTTGAGCCAGGGAGCCACGGGAATCGTGGCCTCGCCCGGCTGATCCTGCTGGGGTTCGGGTTCCGGCTCCGGTTCGGGTTCCGGCTCGGGCTCGGGCTCCGGTTCGGGTTCCGGCTCTGGCTCGGGTTCCGGCTCGGGCTCTGGCTCTGGTTCGGGCTCCGGCTCCGGTTCGGGCTCCGGCTCCGGTTCGGCGAACACGGGCTCCTCGTCGAGAGCCTCCTCCTCGGGAGCGAGCTCCTCCCAAAGGTCGTGCTCTTCCGTGGGCGCCTCCACGTGGCGCTCGACCGGCACCGGCGGCGCTTCGCCACGCTTGGGTTCGAGTCCCGGCTTGGTGGCCGCCCCGCAGGCGGGGCAGAAGCGCGTATCGGTCGATAGCAGGCCACCGCAGCTCTCACACGTTCCGGCGATTCCGGCCGACACCAGCTCGACCACGCCCAGGTCGGCATCCAGCGCCTCGCTCAGACCGCGCACCTCGGCATCCACCTGACTCAGCTCCGAGGCCTTCGCCTGCAGCAGCTCCGGTTCCCGGCGGCCGTGCCGGTGCAGCTCGAAGACCAGCGCCCCGAGGTCCAGCAGCAACGCTTCGCGTACCTGCCGCTGCTCGCGCAGGCGGCGGCGCATCCGGCCGCGCTCCCGGGCTCCCGGGCGCGCTGGCGGTGACTGCCCGGCGTCGCTCTGGCTCGGTTCGGTCATTCCGTGCGCGGGACCATATCCAGGGCTTCCGCGGTCACGGCCAGGATGCGCTCGCGGCGCATTTGCATCGGGAACTCGTCCAGAACCCGCTGGCGTGCCAGGCGGTGGGCCTCGGGGCCCCGGGCCAGCGCCTCGCGGATCCCGGCCGCCACCGCCTCGGGCTCCTGCGAGGCGATCAGCACGCCGGCCCCGTCGACCACCTCGGGCATGGCCGTCACGTCCATGACCACGGGCACGCAGCCGGCGAGCATGGCTTCGGTGACCGCCAGGCCGAAGCCCTCGTGGCGAGAGGCCTGCACGTACACGGAGGCGCGGCCGTAGAGCGTGGCCAGATCGTCGTCGGACAGCCAGCCGGTGAACTCGACGTTCTCGCCCGCGTCGGCCCGCAGCCGCTCGATGGCGTCGTCGAGCGGCTTGCCGACGAACACGAAGCGCACGTCGGGAAGGAGCCGGGCCGCCTGCACGAACGGGAGGTGACCCTTCTGGATCAGCGTGCCGGCGTCGATCGGCCCCACGGTCAGCGCCAGCCGCTCGCGGGGGCGCGACTCGTCCAGTGCGCCAAAGGGGTCAGGCACGCCGTGGTGCACGACCGTTACGTCTTCGGCCCGGATCGGCGTGTTGGCCGCGATCTCGCGCTGGGACGAATACGAGTTCGTCACCAGCCTGCCGGCCCGCCGCATTATCCAGCGGCTGGCCCAGCGGCGCAGCCCGCCCTGCTGGTAGCCGAAGCCGATGTCGGGCATATTCGCCGTGTCGAACCCACCCACGATCTGCACTGACGGCTTGCGCATCAGCCACGCCAGCGTGATCGGGAAGAACGTGTGCCAGGAGGCGAACCAGCCGAACACCAGGTCGCACCGGCGCACGGCGCCGATCAGCCGGGCCGGGTTGCCCCAGTGGCCGGGCTGGTACCAGTCCTCGATCTCGTAGCGCTCGGCCAGGATCTCGCGGTCGATGGCCACGAAGCTGGCCTTGCGCGAGTGCACGTACAGGATCCGGGGCCGCGACACCGGCCCATCTTTGCGTAGTTCAGGGCCGGATCAGCGGCCGCTCGGCGACCCGGTGCAACGCGGATCCGGCGTGACGGAGCAGGGTTGCGGCGTCCTGGCCGTCGGCGGGCGCGGTGGCCACACCCACAACGGGGTCCGGCCCGGGAAGCTCGGAACCCAGCACGGCGGCGTCCACCGTCTCTGCCAGGTGGTGGCCGAAACGGGCCGCCTCCTCGCTGCTGCGCACGTCGTGCAGCGCCACCAGGAACTGGTTGCCGCCCAGCCGCGCCACGCTGCCCGACGCGCCCACTTCGCCGCGCAGGCTCTCGGCCACAGTAAGCAGCACCCGGTCGCCCACGTCGTGTCCCAGCAGGTCGGTGATCCGCGCGAATGCCCGCAGCTCGAGCATCAGCACCGACACCGAGCGGCCCACGCTCAGCAGCATCTCGATCCCGCCCTGGAAGGCCAGCCGCCGTGGCAGCCCCGTCAGTGGGTCGCCCGAGTCCGCCCCGGGCACGCGCGTGGCGGACTGGGTCACGAGCGCCTCGTCCACGGGCCTCAGGTCGCGGACCGGCGGTCCCAGGTAGTAGCCCTGGCCCAGGTCCGCGGCCAGCTCCTGTGCGCAGCTCAGATCGTCAGCGCTCTCGATCCCGACCACGCCGACGGTGATGCCCAGTTCCTGGGCGTAGGCGACCATGGCCGCGACCACGCGCCGGCGGGCGTCTTCGCGCACCAGGCCGGAGGTCAGGCGCCGGTCGATCTTCACGATGTCCGGACGCAGGTCGCGCAGGAGGTTCACGCCGGTGCGCTCGGCACCGAGGTTCTGCAGCGCCACCTGGGCACCTTCGCTGCGGAAACGCTCGATGATCCGGCGCAGGAAGTCCACGTCCGGGCAGCGCTCGGCATCCACGATCTCGAAGCACACCTGCTCGATGCCGATGCCCACACGGCGCGCGGTCTCCCAGGTGGTGCGCAGGCACACCTCGGGGTCGTAGACCGACATCGGATCGAAGTTCACGAACAGCCGCTTGCCCTCTTGCAGCCCGCCGGCCTGCTCCAGCGCCAGGGTGCGGCCCCGCTCGTCCAGCTGCCGGATGCGGTCGTGGGCGCGCGCGGCCGCAACGATCTGATGGCCGGCGACCTCCTCGTTGCCCAGCCATCCGCGTACCAGCGCCTCGTAGGCCAAGGTGGCGCCGGACCGCAGGTCCACCATCGGCTGGTAGGCCATGAACAGGTCGCCGCCGTCGAGCATGGCCGGCAGCCACGGCGACCGGCCGCGCTGGAGGGCGTCGTCGGCGCTCGTCTCGTGCCCGTCGGGCTCGGTCGCCCGCACCGTTGCGCGCTCGGACGGCGTCAGGGCGACCAGGGTCTCGTACAGCTCGTCGACCCACATCGGGCCCGACAGCTCGGGTGCGGGGTCGCCGAGGAGCGCGGCAAGCCTGCGGCTCACGTGGGGCTGGGCCGAGTGCAGGGTCACGGAAGAGGTCACTGGCGCTGTCTCGGGCGCCCGCGCGCGGCTCGTGAGCGCAGGCGTGCCTAGCTGGACGTCTGGACGGGCTCGCGCGGCTGCACGAACGCCTGGTGCCACTCCGACAGCTCGAGCAGGCAGTACAGAAGGCTCTTGTGGTCGGCTCGGTTCGAGCGGTGCTCGCCCACGAGACGGCCGACGGTGACGGGGTCCACCAGCTCCCCCAGCTGGGAGCCGGGCGCGAACCGGCGCGCGACTTCCTCCCCGAGCGAGCTCCGCAGCCAGTCCTCGTAGGGCGTGGCGAACCCGTGCTTGGGCCGGGCGACCACCGCAGGCGGCACCAGCTTCGCCATGGCCTTGCGGTGCAGGCGCTTGCCGTCGCGGATGCGCACCCGCTCGCGCGCGGGTAGCCGCTCCACGAAGCGCATCAGCTCGACGTCCAGGAACGGCACGCGCTGTTCCAGCGAGGCCGACATCGACATCTTGTCGGCGCAGATCAGCAGGCTGTCCGGCAGGTGCAGGTGCGTGTCGAGGTACAGGGCCTGCTCCACCAGCCCGCGGTCGCCCACGTCGGCCAGCACGGCGTCGGCGCGGGCGCGGCGCTCGGCCGCCGCCTCGTCGCCCGGGCCCCCGGTCAACGACTCGCGCAGGTCCTCACCGGTGATCTCCAGCAGCCGCACCAGCCGGTCGGCCGGCTCGAGGTCGCCGAGCAGGCGGCTGGCCCTGCGCACGCGTTCGTTGCCGCCGGCCACACGGGTGGCGAGCGCGCCCAGCGGCCCGGCGGCCCGCCCGGCGATGCCGGCCGCCCCCAGCGCCGCGGCGGCCTGGTGGCGGCCGTAGCCGCCGTGCGGCTCGTCGGCGCCCTGGCCCGACAGGACCACCTTCACCGAGCCCGCCGCAAACCGCGAGAGTTGCATCAGCGCTCCCGCGGACGGGAGCCCCACGGGCTCCTCCAGCCGGCGCACGCAGCGCTGCAGCTCGCCGAGGAAGTCGCCCTCGGCCATGGCAGTCTCGTGGTGGTCGGTGCCCAGCGCCGCGGCGGTCTCGGCGGCGTAGCGGCGCTCATCCAGCACGTCGCCGTGGCCGGGGAAGCCGATCGTGAACGTGGTCGGTGGCCGGTCGCCGCGGCGGCTCATGGCGGCCACGATGGCCGCGGAGTCGACGCCGCCGGACAGGAACGCCCCGTAGGGCACGTCGGACATCATCTGGCGCTCCACGGCATCGGTGAAGCGCTCGGCCAACTCGCCTTCCAGGTCAATTCCGTCCAGGTCGTGGAAGCTCTCGCCGGGCGCCTCGCGGTAGCTGCTCACCTTCGGCGCCGAGCCCCGCTCGACCACCAGCATCGTCGCGGCCGCCAGCTTGCTCACGCCGGCGAACAGGGTCCGCGGCGCGGGCACGAAGCGGCACGCCAGGTAGTGGTCCAGCGCCACGCGATCGAGCTCGGGCGCAACCAGCCCGGCGGCCACCAACGCCCCCACCTCGGACGCCAGCACCGTGCGCGTGCCGTCGCTGTGCCAGTACAACGGCTTGACGCCGAACGGATCGCGCACCGCCAGCAGCCGCTCCCGGCGCTCGTCGTACAGGGCGAACGCGAAGATGCCGTTCATCTGGCGCACGAAGTCGGGGCCGTGCTCCTCGTAGCCGTGCACCACCACCTCGGAGTCCGAGCCCGTGGCGAACACGTGCCCGCGCTGCTGCAGCTCGGCGCGCAGCTCCAGGTGGTTGTAGATCTCGCCGTTGACGATCGCCGTGATCTGGCCGTCCTCGCTGACGAGGGGCTGATCGCCGCCTGCGGGGTCGATGATGGCCAGCCGCGTGTGGGCCAGCGTGGCCGGGCCGATCTGCACCACGCCCCCGCCGTCCGGGCCGCGGTGGCGCAGTGCCTCGCACATGCGCTGGCCGGCGCCCGAGGGGGCGCTGGCGGCCGGGTCCATCATCGCGGCGATCCCGCACATGGGGCCCATCTTGGCGCACGGACCTGTCACTCGTGGGTAGCGCAATCGTCACGTGCGGGTCTGGAGCCGTGACCGCCCGGCGCGGACGATCGCTTCCACTCGACTGACGGAGGTGGATCGATGTACGGCCTGATGGGACTTGCGCACGCCCGGCTGGCGCAGGCGCTGAACGGTGAGCGCGGTCAGGGCACGGTGGAGTACGTGGCCCTGATCCTCTTGGTGGCGCTGGTGATGGCCGGTGTGGTCGCGGCCATGAAGGGGTTCAAGACCGACGACGGCAAGGAGCTCGGCGATCTGATCATCGCCAAGATCAAGGAGGCGGTCAGGAAGGTGCAGTTCTAGTGTCGTGGTCGACGGCCGGCCCAGTCACGCCCAGCCATCCCGATGGCTGAACGCGAACTTCCGAATCACGACACTAGCCCCCCTGCAACCATGGCAAGCAGTGACCGAGCAGCCGCCAGACCTTCCAGTCGCCATGTTCGACTCCGGCGTGGGTGGCCTGACGGTGCTGCACGAGTGCCTGGTCTCGCTTCCCCACGAGGACTTCGTGTACCTGGGCGACACCGCGCGGTTCCCGTACGGGGAACGCACGCAGCGACAGCTGCGCTCATACGCACACGAGCTCTCGTCGCTGCTGGTGCAGCGGGGCGCGAAGCTGGTGGTGATCGCCTGCAACTCGGCCACCGCGGCCGCGTTCGAGACGGTCAAGGAGGAGCTGGCCGGAACCGTGCCGGTCGTAGGGGTGGTGCGGCCGGAGTCACGGCTGGCGGCCGAGGCCACGGTGACCGGACGGGTCGGCGTCATCGCCACCGAGGCCACGGTGGCCAGCGGTGCATACGAGCGCGCGCTGGCCGAGGCCTCCGGGGGTGCGGCCCAGCTGACCTCGGTGGCCGCGCCGGGGCTGGCGCCCCTGATCCAGTCCGGCGGCGAGGTGGACGAGGCCACCGTGGCCTGTGTCGAGCAGGCGTGTGCCCCGCTCCAGGAGGCCGGCGTGGACACCGTGATCCTGGGCTGCACGCACTACCCGCTGGTCCGCCCTCTGCTGCAGCGCACGCTGGGCCGGGACGTGCGGCTGATCACCTCGGGCGAGGCGATCGCCCAGACCGTCGAGGCCGAGCTGGACGCCGCCGGCCGTGCGGCCCCGCGCAGCCGGCGCGGCGTGTACCGCTTCCTGACCACCGGCGAGCCCGAGGAGTTCCGCAGCCTGGGCACCCGCTTCCTGCAGCTCCCGATCGCGAAGGTAGGTCACGTGCAGCCCCAGCCCACCCAGGTCGCGCCGGCGTGAGCCGCCATGACGGCCGTTCGCCGGGCGACCTGCGCCCAGTGGGCATCGAGCCGGGCTTCGTACGCACGGCGGACGGCTCGGCGCTGATCGCAGCCGGCGACACGCGCGTGATCTGCACGGCATCGGTCGAGGAGTCGGTGCCGCGCTGGATGCAGAACAAGGGCCGCGGCTGGGTCACGGCCGAGTATTCGATGCTGCCCGCGTCCACCGGCCGGCGCAAGCCGCGGGACGTGTCCAGGGGCAGGCCCGACGGACGCACCGTGGAGATCCAGCGGCTGATCGGCCGCTCGCTGCGCGGGATCGTCGACTTCGAGGCACTGGGGGAGCGCACCGTGTGGATCGACTGCGACGTGCTCGAGGCCGACGGCGGCACCCGCTGCGCAGCCATCACCGGCGCCTACGTGGCGCTGGAGCTCGCACTCCAGCCGCTGGTGGCCGAGGGCGTGCTGGAGTCGCTGCCCCTGAACCAGTCGGTCGCGGCCGTGTCGTGCGGCGTGGTGGACGGCACGCCGGTGCTGGACCTGGACTACCCAGAGGACTCCAGCGCCGAGGTGGACATGAACGTGGTCATGACCGGCGATGACGGCCTCGTCGAGGTGCAGGCCACCGGCGAGCGCACGCCGCTGAGCCGCACATCGCTGGATGCGTTGCTGGCACTGGCCGCGGAGGGGATCGCCACCCTGCGCGAACACCAGCGGACCGCCACGGGGGCGGCCGCTTGAAGTTCGTCCTGGCCTCGCGCAACGCACACAAGGTGCGCGAGCTGGACGAGCTGCTCAAGCCGCACCGGGTGCTGGCCCTGCCCGATCGGGTCGTGCTGCCGCCCGAGACCGGCGACACCTTCGCGGCCAATGCCCTCGGCAAGGCCCGGGCCGCGGCGGCTGCGCTGGGCGCGCCCGCGGTCGCCGACGACTCCGGGATCGAGGCCGCCGCGCTGGGCGGGCGGCCGGGCGTGCGTTCGGCGCGCTTCTCCGGTGAGGATGCCACCGACCAGGAGAACCTGGACAAGCTGCTGGCCGACGTCCCGGCCGGCGGCGACACGCGCGTGGCCTACGTCTGTGCGCTCGTGGCCGTGTGGCCCGACGGTCGCGAGCTCGTGGCCGAGGCGCGCTGCGAGGGCCACCTGGACCACCACCCGCGTGGTGACGGCGGCTTCGGCTACGACCCGGCCTTCGTGCCCGTGGACTACGACGACGGCCGCACCATGGCGGAGCTGGCGCCGGATGAGAAGGACGCCATCAGCCACCGCGGCCGCGCGGCGCGCAAGCTGCTGGCCGAGCTCGACGTGGAATCAGCCCTCTAGCGCAGGTTCACCGCAGCGGAGGCCCCGACGGCGAGCAGCACGCCGGCGTAGCCCTGGTAGTCGTTGATCAGCAGGAGCAGCGCCGCGATCGCGCAGATCCCCACCGTCATGATCCACGCGATCCGAGACAGAGGCACGCGGGTATTGTGACCTCGATGGCAGTCGATCAGCGGTCTCCCGTCACGCCCGAGTCCGCTCCGGCGCGGCTGGTGGAGATATCGGCCGATGTCCGGGCGGCGGTCATGGCCGACCCGGCCGGGGGCCTGGTGGGCGTCTCGAACGATCTCGAGGCGGCCCAGGCGCGCGAGCTGGCGGGCCTTGCCGCCGACCTGTTCACCGCCTCGGACCGGGCGCTCGGCGACCCCGCCCAGCAGGTCGAGGCGCAGGTGCTCGGGGGCTCGGTGTATGCCGTTCGGAGCGCCGCCCGGATGCTTGCCTGCGTGGCCCGCCGCACCGCCCTGCCGGCCCTGGTGTTGTACGACCTCCAGGCGGTTCTGACCGAAGCGGAGGCACAGGCATGAGGGAGCGGCCCAAGGGCGCGATGGCGCGCGCCACGTACGCCGCCGAGGGGGTGGCCACGGCCATGCGCCGCCGCCAGCGGGAGAAGGAGCCGCGCGTGCTGCTGTACCGGCGGCCCGGCGACCCGCGCGTGCTGGCCCCCGGAGCCAAGGGCCAGGATGCCGTGCTGGAGGTGGCCGAGAAGATGGTCACCCTGGTGGACGAGGCGCTGCCCACCCCGCGCGAGGCGCGCAAGGCCCAGCGGCGCGAAGCGCGGGCAGGCGGGGAGGAGGAAGGCGCATGAGCCTGGTTGATCCCGCGCTGGCGGAGAAGGTGCTCGCGCGCGCGCTGGCCCACGGCGGCGATCTGGCGGAGCTGTACGCCGAGAACCGGCGTGGCTTCTCGCTGTCGCTGGACGATGGCCGGATCGAACGGCCCCAGTCCGGCACCGAGCTCGGCGCCTCGGTGCGGGTGGTCCGCGGCCAGGCCAGCTACTTCGGTTACGTCGACGGTGTGTCCGAGCGGGCGCTGCTGGCGGTGGCCGAGTCGGTGGCCGGCGCGGTGCGTGGCGACGCCCGCGAGGCCGCCGCGCTGTCGGCTCCCGCCGCCGCCAACGGCCACCCGGTGGCCGTCCGCCCCGAGGACGTGGCCGCCGACCGCCAGGCCGCGATCCTGCGCGCCCTGGACGAGCGCGCCCGCGCGGCCGGCCCGGAGATCACCCAGGTGGGCGTGGGCTACGTGGATGAGCGGCGCATCGTCGAGGTGTTCAACTCCGATGGGCTGTCCGCCGCCGATGACCGCACACGTGTGCGCCTGTCCACGCAGGCGGTGGCGCGCCGGGGCGATCGCGTGGAGACCGGCACCCAGACGCGCGGCGGCCACGCCGGCTTCGAGCTACTGGAGCACGAGCCGGAGGCGGTGGCCGCGGACGCCGCTCGCAAGGCGTTGACGCTGTTGGACGCCGTGGACGCGCCCACGGGCCGTCTGCCGGTGGTGGTCGGCAACGGCTTCGGCGGCGTGCTGTTGCACGAGGCCGTGGGCCACGGGCTGGAGGCAGATGCCGTGCAGAAGCAGGCCAGCGTGTACGCCGGCCAGCTGGGCAAGCAGCTCGCCGAGCGCGGCGTGACCGCCTACGACGACGGGGCCAGGGCCAACGCCTGGGGCAGCGACGGGATCGACGACGAGGGCACGCCGACCCAGCGCACGACGGTCATCGACGACGGGGAGCTGGTGTCGTACCTGTACGACCTGCAGAGCGCGCGCCAGGACGGCGTGGCCTCGACCGGCAACGGCCGCCGCCAGTCATTCCGCCACCTGCCGATCCCGCGCATGACCAACACCTACTTCGCGCCCGGGGAGGCCAGCGCGGACGACCTGATCGCCTCGATCGATCGCGGCCTGTACGCCGTCTCCTTCGGCGGCGGCCAGGTGGAGCCGGCCACGGGCGACTTCGTCTTCGGCGTCAGCGAGGGCTATCTGATCGAGGACGGCAAGGTCACCGCGCCCGTCCGCGGGGCCACGCTGGTGGGCAACGGGCTGCAGGCGCTGGCGTCGGTGGACGGGATCGCAAGCGACCTGGACATCGCGACCGGCTACTGCGGCAAGGCGGGCCAGAGCGTGCCCGCCGGCGTGGGCCAGCCGCACGTGCGCATTCGCGAGCTGACCGTTGGCGGCACAGGATGAGCGACGACCTGGAGGCGCTGGCCCGGGCGGGGGTCGCGGCCGCCCAAGCCGCGGGCGCCGATGACGCCGAAGCCTGGGTCGAGAGCTCCACCAGCCGCCAGATCCGCGTGTACGACGGCCAGGTCGAGAGCCTCAGCGACTCGGGCCAGCGCGGGATCGGCATCCGCGCCTTCATCGACGGCCGCTGCGGCTACTCGTACGGCACCGACCTCGAGCCCGGTGGCCTGAACGCGGTCGCCGAGCGGGCGAAGGCGCTGGCGGCGGTGGCCGACCCCGACGAGCACGGCGGCTTGCCCGACGAGACCGGCACCACGGAGGTGGCGGGCCTGCGCTCGGCCGCCATGGCGAAATGGGACACCGGGCGCAAGGTGGACCTCGCGCTGGCAGTGGATCGCGCGGCCCGCTCGCGGCCGGGCGTGAGCCAGGTGGAGAACACCGTGTACTCCGACGGCGAGGGCAGCGTGGCCATCGCCAACTCGCGCGGCTTCGCTGCCAGTACCTCTTCCACCCAGGCGTGGGCGTACTCGTCGGCGTTCGCGGGCGAGGGCCAGGACCTGATGACCGGCATGGGCATCGGGCTGGGCCGCGACCCGGGTGAGCTGGATGCGGAGGCCATCGGCCACGAGGCGGCCGACCGCGCGCTGGCGCTGGTAGGCGCCCGCCAACCGACGAGCCGGCGCTGCCCGGTGGTCCTGGACGCGTTCGTTGCGGCGTCGTTCGCCGGGTTCATCGGCGCGATGCTCTCGGCCGACGCGGTGCAGCGTGGCCGGTCGCTGTTCGCCGGCCGCGAGGGCGAGGATGTGGCCGAGGCGGCGTTCGCCCTGTCCGACGACGGCCGCCACCCCGACGGTCCCGCCAGCGCTCCGTTCGACGGCGAGGGCGCCGCCACCCGGCGGACGCCGCTGATCGACGGCGGTCGGCTGGCCGGCTATCTGTACGACTCCCGCACCGCCCGCAAGGACGGCCGGGCCACGACCGGCAACGCCGGCCGCGGCTCCTATCGCTCGCAGCCCTCGGTGGGAACGCACAACCTGATCGTGGAGCCCGGGAGCGGCAGCCTGGACGACCTGGTGGCGCAGGCCGGCGACGGCCTGTACGTGACCGAGGTGGCGGGCCTGCACTCGGGCGTGAACCCGGTGTCCGGGACTTTCTCGGTGGGGGCGTCGGGCAGGCTGATCGAGGGGGGCGAACTGGGCACGCCGGTGCGCGAGATCACCATCGCCAGCGACCTCGTGGGCATGCTCAAGGCCGTTCGGGCGGTGGGGGGCCAGCCGCGCTGGATCCCCCTCGGGGGCAGTGTTCAAGCGGTCCCGCTGCTCATCGGAGAGATGTCCGTTTCGGGGTCTTGACCCCGCATTTTGCGGCTTTCGCGACCCAGATATCCCCATCTAAAGCCAAATCCGGGCGGGAATCGTCCGCGAGCGCCGTTATGTTCGCCGCGAATGCAGATTCCCCCGAAAAGGAGGACAACATGACGAAGTCGGAATTCGTCGACCAGGTGGCCAGTGAGTCTGGCCTTTCGAAGGGCGACGCCGGCGACGCCGTGGACGCCGTGCTGACCGTCATCGAGGGCACGCTGAAGCGCGGTGGGGAGATCAACTTCACCGGCTTCGGCAAGTTCTCTGTGGCTGATCGTGGCGCGCGCCAGGGTGTCAACCCGCAGACCGGCGAGAAGATCCAGATCGCCGCGAGCAAGGTGCCGAAGTTCTCGGCAGGCAGCGCCCTGAAGAAGTCCATCAAGGGCACCTAGCCCACGCGTGCCTGAGCACTTCGCGGACCGGCTTGCGGCGCTCGTAGAGGAGCGTCGCAGCCGGGTCGTGCTCGGGCTTGACCCGGACCCGGCCAAGCTGTGGCCGGGCGCCGTCCGCGAGATAGACGCGGGCGGCGCACCGGGCGACGCCGCGGCCGAGGCCGCCGACGCGGTGGCCGCGCACTGCCGTGCGGCAATCGAGGCCGCTGGGCCGTCCTGCGTGGCGGTCAAGCCCCAGTTGGCGTGCTTCGAGCGGCTGGGCGCGCCCGGCTGGGCGGCGCTGCACGCCACCCGCGACGCCGCCCGCGAGGCCGGGCTGCTGGTGCTGGCCGACGGCAAGCGCGGCGACGTGCCCGTGACCGCCGCGGCCTACGCCCAGGCGCTGGTGGGTTCCACCCCGACGCCCTACGGGCCGGTGCAGGGCCTCGGCGCCGACTGCTTCACCGCGAACCCGCTGCTGGGCCGCGACTCGCTGGAGCCGCTGGTGGACGCCGCGGCCGAGCACGGCGCGGGGGTGTTCGTCCTGGTCAGCACCTCGAACCCCGGCGCCGCCGACCTGCAGGACCTGGACGCGGGCGGGCGCCCGCTGCACGAGCACATGGCCGCCCTGGTCGACACGATCGGCGCCGGCCACGTAGGCGCGTGCGGGCTGTCGCTGGCCGGCGCCGTGACCGGCGCGACGCGGCCGGAGCGTCTGGCGCGCCTGCGCGAGCTGATGCCGCGCTCCATCTTCCTCCTGCCCGGCGTCGGCGCCCAGGGCGGAGATCCGGGGGCGCTGGGCGCCGCCTTCGCACCGCACCCCGCCGCGGGCCTGGTCACGGCCTCGCGATCGATCGTGAACGCCTACGCCGACCGCGGCGGCGACCCGGCGGTGGCCGCGCGCGACGCGGCACAGGCACTGCAGGCGGCCACCTGGCGGCTCTAGATGCCTATCCTGCCCCCGAGCCATGGCCAGCCAACCATCCCGCAGCCCGGTCCGCCTGCTGGCGCCGATCGCGCTGGTACTGAGCTTCATGGCGTTCTCGTTCGTCATTCTCGGCTCGCGCGGGGATGACGACGAGGCGCCAACCGGCGACACCGCCACGCAGCCGAAGTCGGACACCCAGGCGCGCACGACCCCGAAGCCCAAGCCGACGCCCGCCACCTACACGGTGAAGACGGGCGACAACCTGGGGTCGATCTCCGAGGAGACCAAGATCCCGATCGAGGATCTGCAAGAGCTCAACCCCGAGCTCGACCCGCAGGCCCTCGTGTCCGGGCAGAAGATCAAGCTCAAAGAGTGACTGCCCGCTCGCTCCCGGCCGCGCTGGGCGCCGCGGCGGTGCTGGCGCTGGTGCCCACCGCCCCTGCCCTGGCGGCCGATCAAAAGCCGGACCTGGATGCCGCCGCCAGCGCGATCCTGATCGACGCCCGCGACGGTTCGGTGCTGCTGTCCAAGCGGCCGACCGGGGAGCGGTCGATGGCCAGCACCACCAAGCTCATGACCGCGTTGCTGACGCTCGAGCGCACCAAGCCCGACCAGGTGTTCACGGCGGCGAAGTACCGCGCGGCGCCGATCGAGTCGAAGATCAGCCTCCGTCCGGGCGAGCGCATGCGGGTGTCGGACCTGTTCGAAGGGCTGATGCTGGAGAGCGCCAACGACGCGGCGGTAACGCTGGCCGAAGGCATCTCGGGCTCGCGGCCGGCGTTCGTGCGCGACATGAACGAGCGCGCCGCCGAGCTGGGGCTGCGCCACACGCGCTACTCCAACCCGATCGGCCTGGACGAAGGCGACAACCATTCGAGCGCCGGCGACCTGGCCTCGCTGGCGCGGCGGCTGATGGCCGACCGGCGCTTCGCCTCGGTGGTGGGCCGTCCGACTGCGGTGCTCGAGAGCGGCGCCCGGCGGCGGGTGGTCAACAACCGCAACGACCTGGTCGGGCGCTACCCGTACGTGACGGGCGTGAAGACGGGTCGCACCCGCGAGGCCGGCTACGTGCTGGTGGGCGCCGCCTCGAACGCCGCCGGCGCACGCGTGATCAGCGTGGTCATGGGCACCCCCGGCGAGTCGGCGCGTGACGCCACTTCGCTGGCCCTGCTGCAGTACGGCCTGAAGCAGTTCGAGCGCCGCAAGGTGCTGGATTCCGACACCCCGGTGGCTTCGGCCGGCGTTCGGTACCGCGACCAGCGCACCCGGCTGGTGCCGCGCAGCGACCTGCTGGTCCTGGCCCGCCGCGGCCAGAAGGTCGGCACGCGCGTGGACGCCCCGAAGGAGCTTGGCGAGACGCCCGCGGGACAACAGGTCGGCACGATCGCGGTGCTGCGCGACGGGAAGGTGATCGACCGCGTGGCGCTGGTCACCCAAGCCGACGTGCCGGGCGCGGGGCCGCTGCGCAAGCTCGTACACGGGCTCGGTGGCGTGTTCACTGCGATTCTCTTCCTGCTGTTGGTTTCCGTCATAGTGGTGGCGGTGCGCCAAAGGTCGCGCCGGAGGGAACGCGAGCGAGCGGAGCGCAGGAGGGCACGAAACCGGGCCCGGGCCCGTGCGGAGGGACAGATCGAATGATCATCACGGTCACACTCAACGCCGCTATCGACAAGACCCTGGCCGTGCCGAACTTCCGGCTCGGGCGCCGTCACCGTGCCGTGGAGCAGACCTCGATGTCCGGGGGCAAGGGCGTGAACGTGGCCCGCGCGCTGAAGTCGCTCGGCCGGCCGGTGATCGCCACGGGGTTCGCCGGCGGGCCGACAGGCACGCGCATCATCGAGCAGCTGACCGACGAGCACATCCTCAACGACTTCGTCCGCATCGGCGAGGAGTCGCGCATGTCCAGCGCGGTGGTCGACCCGACCTCGGGAGAGCAGACGGAGATCAACGAGCGCGGCCCCAACGTCACCGAGGCCGAACTCGAGCTGTTCGTGGACAAGCTGCTGTACCTGGCCCAGGGCGCCGCCATCTGCGTCTTCAGCGGCAGCCTTCCCGGCGGCGTGGACCCGGGCCTGTATGCCCGGCTGGTAGGCGAGCTGCGCAAGATGGGGGTGTTCACGGTCATCGACGCCGAGGGTGACCCGATGCGCCTGGCCACGCGCGCCGGGCCCGACGTGGTCAGCCCCAACGAGCTGGAGGCCGAGGAGTTGGTGGGCCACGAGTTCGCCGACGCCCAGGACCGCGCCACCGCGGTGGCCGAGATCGTGGACATGGGCGCCCACGAGGCGCTCATGACGATGCCCGACGGAGCGCTGGCCCTGCTCGGGACCGACACCGACGCGACCCGCCCGCGCGAGCTCTGCCGGGCCACGCTGGATCCGCTGGAGTCGGTGTCGTCGGTCGGCTCGGGCGACGCCTTCCTGGCCGGCTGGGTGGCCGCCCACTACGAGGACCGCCCCGCCCACGAGTGCCTGCGCTTCGGCGTTGCCTGCGGCGCCGAGTCCACGCAGCACTTCGGCGCCGGCGTGCTCGACCCGCGCGAGGTCGGCCGGCTGCTGAACGAGGTCGCGCTCGAGGTGCTGGACCACCAGGCGCTGTCGCTCGGCCGGTAGAGCCCCCGGCCGATCCCGGCTAACGTCCGCGCCCGCATGAGTTCGCGATCGGGCGGGACCCCCATCAGGCGTCGCGACGTGTACCCCGACGCGGTCGTGGACGGCCAGGAGCTGTCGCAAAATCTTGGCGCCCGGCTGCGCACGCGCTGGCAATCGCTGCTGGTCAGCAAGGGCGAGCGCGACGAGGCCGAGATCGAGGACCAGATCCGCACGGTGCCGGGCGTGACCCGGGCCAACACGGTGGCCATGATCAGCCCGAAGGGTGGCGTGGGCAAGACCACGTCGAGCTTCGTGGTGGGCAACCTCCTGGCCAACCACCTGCGCCTGCGCACGGTGGTGGTGGACGCCAACCCCGACTTCGGAACGCTGGCCGCGCTGGCGCCCGACCGGTTGCGGCCCGCGCGCAACCTCGCTGATCTGATCGCCGACCTCGAGAAGGTGCACACCGCGGCCGAGCTGGGCCCGTACGTGTCGCGCCTGCCCAGCGGCCTGCACCTGCTGGGCGCACCCACCGACGCCGAGCGGATGGCCAAGCTCGGACCGGAGGCCTACGGCCACCTGCTGGCCTTCCTGTCGATCTTCTACGAGGTGATCCTGCTCGACCTGGGCACAGGCATCACCGACCCGCTGGCGCGCTTCGCCGTCGAGCGCTCGGACCAGCTGGTGCTGGTGACCACGCCGGAGTTCATCACCTCCCAGAGCGTGGCCGGCGCGCTGCGCTACCTGGCCCACGAGCGCGCCACGCTCGTGCTCAACCAGGCCTCGCGTGGTGACGAGGCCGACATCAAGCAGATCGAGGCCCACTTCCGCGAGCAGCGCCTGCGCCGCTCGGTCACGATCCCCCGTGACGACCGGCTGCGCACCATGCTCGACACCGCCACCTATGCGCTCGATGCCCTCGGCCGCCCCACGCGCGTGCCGATCAAGCTGCTCGGCCTGGCCGTGGCGGAGCAGCTGGTCTGATGGGGGCCATCCGCGAACGCCCGCGCGTGGTGGCCGTCCAGGTGGGCGCCGTCATCCTGCTGCTCGCAATCGGCTTCCTGATCGGCGTCGCCGCCAAGGGCGACTCCGGGGCCCCGGAGCTGGAGCAGCGCGTCGAGCGCCTCGAGCGGCAGAACAGCAGGCTCCAGGGCCAGCTGCGCGACGCCGAGCGGCGTGCCGACGGCGCCGATGTGGCCGCCAAGCGCCAGGTACGCGGCTTCGAGCGCCGCCTGCGCCGCGCCGCTGTTCGCGAGGTCCGCTTCCGGCGCGCGCTGCGCCGGGCGCGCGCCAACGACTGACCAGTCCTAGACGGTTCTTACGGACGGCGCGCACCATGGCGCCACCCTGCTGGGTTACGGGGCCGCCGAGCAGGCCGACGAGGCCGACGCCGCTGACGGCGCGGGTGACCATGGCCATCGACCCCGGCTGACGCAGGCCATAACCCGGCACGCGCGGGCTCGGCCCGCTCGCCTGCCAGGAATCGGGACGTTTTCGTCCATATACGGGCACTCGGCACCTGCCGGAGCCCGCGTGCCATCAGGATGGATGCGATGAGGCCCGCCGTCGCCACCCTGTCGCTGGCCGTCGGGGTCGTGCTGGCCGACTCGGCCGTGGTCACCCTGGCGCTGCCGGACATCCTGCGCGAGTACGGCACGACCGTGGGGCAGGTGTCGTCGGTGCTCATCGCGTTCAACCTGGCCCTGGCGCTGGCTGCGGTGCCGGCCGCCCGGCTGTGCGTGCGGCGCGACCCCGGGGTACTTGCGGCGATCGGCGTGGCCGTTTTCGCCATGGCGTGCGCCGTCTGTGCGCTTGCGCCGTCGCTCGAGGTGCTGCTGGCCGCGCGCGTGGGCCAGGCGATCGCCGGCGCCGTGGTCATCGCCGCCTGCCTGGAGTTGCTGGTGGCGACCACGGGCTCGGAGGCGCGCGGGGCCGCTCGCTGGGCGGGCGCCGGGGTTGCCGGCGCGGCGCTCGGACCGGTCGCCGGCGGGCTGCTCACCCAGGCCATCTCCTGGCAGTCGATCTTCATCGTGCAGCTGCCGCTGGTGCTGGCCGCGCTGCCGGCGGCGTGGGCGCTGCGCGGGCGCACAGAGCGTGACCACGATCCAGCGCTCCCCGCCGACCGCCCGCACGTGGCGGCCAACGCGGCGCTGGCGCTCATCTCGGCGGCGCTGACCGCGGCGCTGTTCCTGCTGGTGTTGCTGCTCGTGGAGGGCTGGCGCCGCTCGCCGGCCGAGGCTGCGGCCATCGTCACGGTGATCCCGGTGGCCGCGCTGGCGGCGGGGCCGCTGGCGCGGGCCGTCCGCGCGGGTACGCGCTCGGAGGCGGTGGCGGGTGCCGTGGCGGTAGCCGGCGGCCTGGCCGCGCTGGCGCTGCTGCCGGGCGCCGCGGCCGTATGGACGCTGGCGCCGCAGGCGCTGGTGGGGCTGGGGCTGGGGCTGACCGTCGATTCGCTGACCGCCGTCGCGCTGCGCGACCGCGTGCCGCGGGCGCTGCACGGCGGCTGGACGATCGCCGCCCGCCACGGCGGCATCGTGGCGGGGCTGGTCATCCTCACTCCCGTGTTCACGGCCGACCTGCGTGACGCCCGCGAGCCGGCCCAGGAGGCCATCGCCGCCCAGGTGCTGGACTCTCGCCTGCCGGCGTCAAGCAAGCTGGCGCTGGCCGAGGGGCTGGGCGACCAGCTCAGCGCCGAGGGCGGCCGCGTGCCCGACCTGGCGCCCGCGTTCGCCCGCGCCGACCTGCCCGCGGCCCAGGCCACGCGCGCGGCCGCGCTGGAGCGGGGCCTCGACGACCAGCTCGAGCGCGCCGCCACGGGCGCGTTCAGCAGCGCCTTCCTGCTGGCCGGGCTGCTGGCACTGCTGGCCGTGGTGCCGGCGCTGTTCCTGGGCCGGGAGCGGCGGCCGTGACCGCCCGGGCGCTGGCGCTCCCGCTGGCCGCGCTGGTGGTGGCGGCGGCGCTGCTGGGTGTCTATGCGGCGGCGGGCGGTGGCAGCTACGCCGAGGTGCAGGGCGCTGCCGACCCGTGCCGGCAGCGCCCGTCGGCGCAGCGGCCCGTGCCCGCCCAGCTGGAGCCGCTGGCCGAGCGGGTGGTGCTGATCGGACTTGACGAGACGGCTTGTGAGCTCGGCGTCAGCCGCGAGCGGCTGGTGCTGGCGCTGCCGGTGGCCCGCGACCGGCGTGCGCTGGCGGCCGAGCTGGGCGTCAGCGAGGCCGAGCTGGGGCGGGAGCTGAAGGCAGGGCTGGTGCGTGCCGTCGACCGGCTGGACCGCGCCGGACGGCTGCCGGCCGCCTCGGAGCTGCTGCCCGCGGTGCTGGACGAGCTGGACCTGCCGGGGCCGGCGGAGACGCTGGTGGAGGCGATCCCGGGCGACGCAGTCGATTCGCTCGTGCCCACCGGGCCGGTGCTGCGGCGCGCCGTGCGCGGGCTGGACGTGGACGCGCTGCTGGCCGGGCTGGGCGACTCCGACCGGCTTGAGACGCAGCTGCGTTCCGCGGTGCAGCAGGCCGCGCTGGAGGAGATCCGGGCGCGCCTGCTGGATCGCCTGCCGGGTGAGCTGCGGGGGTTGCTGGGGGAGTGACCTCTTCCACCGTCCTGGGTTTGACTGGCATCGCCAGTCAAAGTCACGACGATGGCCGGGGGGCGCCATGCGGGGGTATCGGGACCTTCTACTTGTGGGCCACGGAAGAACACCCCGGCGCGTGAGGCATCGGTCGCCGGTGGGTATAGATCCAGGGGAAGCGAGCCGCCGAAGTGAACCGAACCGTCAGGGAGGGCGCCAGGGGGCGCACGGAAGCCTTGATATCCAGGGGGCGGTTGGCTTGCCCGACGTGGATCCGATCGCGCTCTGGCGTGTGCCGCTGCCGAGGCCCGACCGTTTCGTCCTGGACCAGGCGTTCAAGCGCGATCCGGAGTTGCGGGTGGACGTCGGGCTCGTGCTCGGCGGCCTCGTGGAACTCGGGGTTCAGGGGGTGTTTGTGCGCGAGTTCGTGAGTCGCATCCGCGCAGCTGGGCCACGGGTCCCGCCGGCGGCGTCGGTCCTGCCCGCCGCGGCGGTGGCCATCGAGGCGGTCACATGGCGACCCTGACCAATTCTCGTGCCGACGAGCAGGCCTACCGCGATCACGAGCGCAGCGTGCTGGCCATGCTGTCGACCCGTTATCGCGACCTCGACCCGGACGGGCGCCGCGAGCTGTACCACGAGGCGTGGGCCAGCGTGCTCAAACGCCGCCGTGACGGAGCGGAGATCGAGAGCCTGCGCGCGTACCTGCTGGGCGCGGCCGACAAGCTGGCTGCCAAGCGCGTCTACGGGGCCGATGCACGCCGGCGCCAGACCTTCGACCCCAGCGCCCCCGGCTTCGCGGGCCTGCCCGACACGGGCGAGCAGCCTGAGGACACCGTGCTGGCCGCCGATGAGGCGCGCCGCGTGCACATGTTCATCGACGAGTTGGACGAGGCCGAACGGGCGCTGCTCAAACTGCGGCTCGACCTCGGGCTCGATCCGCCCGAGATCCGGGAGCGGCTGGGGCTCACCGACCGCCAATACCGACGTACCGCCGAGCGGGCCGGCAAGTCGCTGCTGGCCCAGTTCCGGGCCTTCGACAGGGGCGAGTGGGCACGCGGCAAGCGCAGCCTCCTCTGTGCCTGCGTCATGGGTATCGCGTCCGAGGCCCAGCGCGAACGCGCGCAGCGGCTGATCGACGAGGACCCGTGCTGCCGGGCGATGATGAGCGAGCTGCGCGAGCTGGGCGGCAACGCCGCGGCGCTGCTGCCGGTGCCGGCGACCACAGTGGCCGTTGGCTCCGGCCACGACGGGTTCGGCACGCGCGCCGCCGAGCTGCTCGGTGACGTAAAGGCGTCGGTCGCCGACCTGGCGTCGCGCGTCGGCGGAGGAGGGGGGGCGAAAGACGGCCCGCTCACGACTCTCTCCAATGTGAAGCGCCAGGCCGGCGAGACCCTGATGGGCGCGAAGCAGCACGCCACGAACACCTACTTGCGTGTCGCGGACCCGACGCCGCTGACCGGGGCGCGCCCAGGCACCGCGGCCGCCATCGTGGCCAGTTGCGTCGCAGCCGGGGGCGGCGCCTATTGCGCGGTCGAGGGTGTCCCCCAGAGCCTCAGGGCACCGGTAGGCCTCGATCGGTCGCAGGCCGACACCAGGCCCGCCACGAAGCCGGCCGACGCGGCGCCCTCCGACAAGCCCTCACCCACCCCGGCGCCGCCCGTCCTGCCCGCCGAGCCGCCCGCCCAACAGCAGCAGCCCGCGGCCACACCGCCGTCGGTGGATCCCGCGCCGGCACCCCAGCCGGCCCAGGCCCCACCGCCCGTCCCCGAGAACGAGTTCGAGCCCGCACCCCAGTCCGCGTCCCCCGAGAACTCGCCAGCCGCCCCCGCGCCCAGCGAGCCGGCGACTCCCGCGCCGGCGCAGGGTGGAGGAGGAGAGTTCTCGCCGTGACCCGTCCCGTGACAGCAGTGAGCCCCGGAGGCCAGAGATGAGCAAGAGAGTGTTGATCGGCGTCCTCGGCGTCCTGGCGGTGGCGGGCTTCCTCCCGACGGCAGCCGAGGCGGGCACATACCCGGTGGTCGCCTGCCAATCGGACGGTCGAGCGTTCCGCACCCACGCCTTCACCGACTTCGCCACTCGAGGCATGCGCATCCGGCGGGCATGCCGCAGCGGGGCCCCCTCCCTGCGCAGGGGTCTCATCGCCGCGAATGTCGTCCGGCGCGGCGGCGTGACCCGCAACGCGCGCGCGGTGCTCACGCTTCGTGCCCCGGCCGGGATGCAGTTCTCGACACTCGAGTGGTCGGCACGCGTCCGGCGCACCGACTGCAACTACGAGATGGAGGTCGCCGCGACGGGTCCCGCGCGCGCCGTCGCGCTGACCAAGACCATTGCCGGCAAGCGGTGTCCGCGCCGGGGGCGGGCCCAGACGTCGGGTCTGGTAGGCGACGGGAGCCGGGGGATCGCCGGCACCGACCGCATCGTGGTGCGCGTCCTTTGCAAGGCCGGGCGGGGACGACGCTGCTCGGCTCGCAGGGCCAACTTTGTCAGCCTCGGGCGGCTGGAGGCGAAGGTCCAGGACGTCCAGGCACCCTCGGTGACGATCACAGGCGGCGATCTCGTGAGCGGTCGCTGGGTGCGGGGGAACCAGCCCGTTACGTATGTGGCGAACGATGGGGCTGGTGTTCAGCAGGCAGCGGTGCTTCTAAGTGGCGCCAAGGTCGGCGACAAGTCTCTCCCGTGTGACAACTCCCGTCCGGTGCCCTGTCCCGGCGGACCGGATTCGATCGTGCCGAACAGCGAGCGGGTGCGTGATGGGACCCACCAGACCGTGGTGGTGGCGACCGACGCCGCCGGTAACGCAACGGCTTCCGCGCCCGTCCTGGCTCGCTTGGACAACACGGCGCCGCTGCAGGTCCCGATCTCAGCCCAAGGCGGCGATGCTTGGCGGTCGTCGAACGCCTTCGGGGCCACCTGGTCGAATCCCCCGGAAGGGGATGCCGCGCCGATCGACGGCGCCATCTACCGGGTCTGCCGCGCCGGCGGCGACTGCCAGACGCCGCAGACCAGCACCAGCAGCACGACCGCCCTGTCATCCGTACAGGTCCCCGCTCCGGGCGAGTGGAGGCTCCAGATGTGGCGGCGCGACCAGGCCGGCAACGCCGAGGAACGGAACGCTTCAAATCCGGTGACCCTGCGGTATGACCCCGAGGCTCCGAATCTCGCGCTCGCTCCCGTCAACACGATGGACCCGACCCTGGTCGGCGCGCCCGTCACCGATCCGCTGTCCGGCGTGGCGACCGGCCAGATCGAGATCTCGCGGGCGGGAACCGGAACCTGGCAGAGTCTCGCGACGAAGCTGGCGGGCGAGCGTCTCGAGGCCCGCGTGGATGACGCCGCGTTCCCACCCGGCCGGTACCTGCTCAGAGCCAGCGCGGCCGACCGCGCCGGCAACACGCGCGTGACGGACAAGCGCGCGGATGGCTCGGTTGCGGTGGTCGATCTCCCGCTCCGATTGGAGGCGAACCTCAGCGCAGGCTTCGTCCGGAGCAAGACGGTCCGGCGTGTGGTGCGTCGTAAGGGCAAGCGACGCGTCGTCCGCAGAAAGATCTCCGTGCTGCGCCAGCAGGCCAGGGCCAGGTACGGCCGGGCGGTTCCGGTGACGGGACGCCTGCTCACCAAGGACGCCCGCGCCCTGGCCGGGAGCCTGATCTACGTGTTCAGCCGTGGCGGCGATGGGGTTGAGCGTTTCGCCGGCACCGCAACCACGGATGCCGCCGGGCGTTACCGCTACATGGTGCGCGCCGGCGCGAACCAGCAACTCAAGCTCTACTACCTCGGTGCACCGTCGGTGCGCCCGGCGATCAAGGTGATCGACCTCGAGGTGCCCGCGCGGACGGCGTTCAGGGTCAGCGACCGCCGCCTCCTCAACGGTCAGAGCGTCACGTTCGGCGGCCGACTGGCCGTCCCGCCCACAGGCATGGCCGCCGGGAAGCTCGTTGAGCTCCAGACCAAGCTCAGCGGCCGCTGGCAGACGTTCCGCACGGTCCGCACCGACGCGCAGGGGCGCTGGCGGTCCGCCTACAGGTTCCGGCGCACACGCGGGCTGATCCGCTACAGGTTCCGGGCCCGCTTGCCGCGCGAGGGGTCATACCCCTTCGCCACTGGCACGACCCGGTCCGTTCGCGTTACGGTGCGGGGCCGCTGATGCGCAAGCACGTGACCTTCGCGAACGTCACCGCGCTCATGGCGCTGTTCATCGCCTTGGGGGGCACTTCGTATGCGGTGTCCACGATCGGCACGAAGGAGATCAAGAACAACTCGGTTCGCTCGATCGATGTCCGGAACGGTCAGCTGACCAGCCGCGACGTCAAGCGTGGCTCGCTCGGCGCACGGGCCGTCAAGGAATCTGCCCTCGGGACCGTGCCGCGGGCGAACCGGGTCGGCGGCAAAACCGGGGCGCAGCTGACGCTGCGCTGCCCCCCGGGGATGCAGCCCAACATGGACAGTTGCATGGAGCCGACGCCCCGACCTGCCCTCGCGTACGGGCTCGCCCGAGTTGCTTGCGAGTCCGCCAGGCGTCGGCTTCCGAGCTACCAAGAGTTGATCTCCTTTACCGACAATGCCTCCGGTCGCGCTTGCCCCGGGCGGGGAGACTGGCAGCTGAGCGTCTACCCCTCACCCGAGCCGAATGACAGCTCCGACGGCCCTGGTCGTCGATCAACCAGTCCGGCGACATCGACACTGTGCCTGAACACCTTCGCCGGCGGCCGACAATTCCGCTGCGCGGCCAACGCGATCAACGGATGAGCCGACGACCGATGCGACAGCGCGCTCGGGTGGGGACCGGCGTCCTCGCGGTCGCGTTGATGGCCCCCGCCGCCGACGCCACGTTGGCGGATGCCACGGAGCCGGCGCCTGAACAGGAGAGCGAGTACGAGGGCGGGACCGAGCCCGAATCCCAGGACGGCAGTGGGGAGGGTGCGGGAGACCTGACCCCGGGGCAGGACTCGACCGGGCCGCTCCACGAGGACAACACTCCGCCGCTGGTCACCCCTGGCGACCCGCTGAATCCGGAGCAGGGGCAGAGCGATGACGGGCCCCTGGAGGCCGAGGTCGATGACCAGCCGCTTGCCACGCCGGCTCCAGCGCCCACGCCGCCGGCGGTGGCGCCCACCCCACCGCCGCCCCCCAGGGCCGAGCGCCCAGCGCCGTTGCCGGTACACCAGCCCGTGCCCGCGCCGCCGTCCGCAGTCGCTCCTGTTCGCCGCACTGAAAAGCCGAGGCCTGATGCCACGGCGAAGCGGACCCGACGGCAGCCGGCCAAGCAGCCGCAACGCTCAGTGCCCGCTCCGGCGGCCGGGAGTCCGTCGCCCGCCGCCGGACCGTCCGACGTCGGACCGTCCGCCGCCCCGTCTCCCTCTCGGGCGCCGGCATCGACCGTGCCCGCCGCGAGCCCTTCCCCCGGCGGGGCCACCCACATTGTTCGCGCCGGCGAGTCCCTCTGGGGGATCTCCAGTGCCCGCTTGGGCCCCGGCGCCGGCGCTGCACAGATCGCCCGCGAGGTCCAGCGCCTGTGGGACCTGAACGCCCGGGCGATCGGCACTGGCGATCCGAACCTCCTGGGGGTCGGAGTCCGGCTCAAATTGCGTTGACCGTCCGCTGACCGACAATCGAGGGGGCGCTCCATCCGGGCATCGGGACCAGAGGGGTGTGAGCGAACGACGCACCTTCAGCCGCCGCGCGCGAGCACGCGCGACCCTGGCTCTGGCCATCGTGGCCGCAGCCGCGCCCGGCACCGCCTTCGCCGACGACGACTCCGAAGGCGAGGACCTACCGGAACCGACGCTGGAGGAACTCCACGAGCTGGGGGAGGAACCACAGCCCGTCCCGCCGGCTGAGGCGCCGCCTCCGGTCCAACCCGAACCACCGCCTGAACCGCCGCTCCTTGTCGAGCCGCGGCCCGCTCCGGCGCCACCGCTCCCGGCGCCTCCACGCCCGCCAGCGCCGCCGTCCAACCGCCCCCACCGGATTGATCGGGCGCTTGGTGCGGACGGGAGCGACGACGCGCGCGGCTGTCGCGCCAGCGCCACCGTCGGCCGCCCCCCGTCGGCCGCGTTCGCGTTCCTGGCCGACGGCCACAGCATCGGGGAATGGATGACCGAGCCCGGCGGCCGGGGAACGCGGGCCCACGTCGAGCACCTGGACGGACCGCGGGTGGGGGTCGGGGCGCACTACCGCCTGACCCAGCGCGCGGGGGAGGGCGCGACGACCGAGTCCGAGTTCACCACGGTCGAGTACGAGCCCGACCGCCTGGTGGCATTCCGGTTCGAGAACTTCTTCGACATGGTGTTCACGGTCGAGGCCGGACCCGGAGGCTCGGTGGTCACGCTCGCGCGCCGGCCGGTGCCACGGCCGCGGGGCCTGCGCGGGCGCATCTACGCCCGTTCGGCATTCACGCCCGAGCGGGTGCTGCCCGAGGTCGAACGCGAGCTGGCGGCCGTGGAACGCGCGATCGGCGGCTGAGACGGGCGGCGCGCCGAATGGCGCGGTTGCCCCTAGGAGAATCGCCCCAAGGGGTGAACAATGGGGCCCCGTCCGTGAACCACCTCTCCGCCCACCTGCGCTGTTCGGACAGCCACGACGCGCTGCCGTTCCACAGGGACTGCCCCGCGTGCGCGCGCGAGCGCATGAACGGGAAGCCGAGGGGCCAGGCCGTGGTGTCCGCGCCCGCCCGGGCCGGCCTGGCCGCCGTGGTGCTGGCCGCCTCGGCCGCGTTGCTCGGCACGCGCGCGCCGGACGCGGCCCAGGCGCAGACCGAAACGGTGCCGACGGTGGACGAGGCGCCACAGATGGTCTCGCCTGAGGAGCTGGACGAGCAGCTGGCCGACCCAAGCAAGGGGCCGCCGCAGGCGGACGACCAGGGTCGGCAGGACGCCCGCGCCGGAGCGCTCAAGGGCGGCACCTATGTGGTTCAGCCGGGCGACTCGCTGTGGGCGATCGCCGGGGCGAACCTGGGGGGCTCTCCAAGCAACGCGCAGCTGGCCAAGGAGGTCCAGCGGCTGTGGGACCTCAACGGGGTGACGATCGGGACGGGCAACCCGGACCTGATCTACCCGGGCCAGCGCCTGAAGCTGCGCTGACCTAGGGACTGAGCGCCTGGCGCGCCAGCTCGCCGATGCCCTCGCGCGTACGGGCGACCGCGAGGAAGCGCTTGGCGTGGCAGAACACCGCGTCCTCCACACCCGTAAGCGCCGCCAGCTCGGGGCCGTCCAGCCCGGCCCACGGCTCGGGCAGGTCTTGGCGGTTCTCGAACGTGCCCAGCTCGCGCGGCACGGCCTCCAGGCCGAAGCCCTGGCGCTTGGGGTAGATCACGTACAGCGCCTCCGGGGCCTCGGGCACGACCACCCACTTCCACGGCACGTTGGCGGCCAGCTCCACCAGACGCGGGTCGGCGGCGGCGGTGATGCCCTCGCGCACCAGCCGCGCCGCCCGCAGCCCCGCGGCAGCCGATGCCACCTCGCGCTCCAGCATCCCGCCCGCCAGCGCCACCGCCTGGTCGAAGCGGGCGCGCTCGGCCTCAGGGGTCAGCTGCTCGTCCCAGCGCGCGTTCAGGGCACCCACCACGCCGTTGACCGTCAGCGGCCGTACGCCGTCGATCAGCGTCTCGAACACCTGCTGGCCGCTGTCGTTGGCGTCGATGGCCGCCACCATCGACTGGTCCAGCTGCGCCGCCAGCTCGGCATCCCCACCGCACACACGCGCGCCGAACTCGCGCCAGATCAGCCCGAACGACGCGTAGCCAATCCCGTTCGGCCGCATCTCGGAGAACTCGCGCTGATGGTGGTCGAAGTTGCCGGACGCGGGGTCGTAGGCAAAGCCCACGTCGATGCGCAGATCGCACCCGGCAATGAGCTCGCGGTCGCGCGTGCGCACGATCTCGACCGGTTCGTCCAGGAGTGTCAGGGCGGCCAGGGCGAATACCTCGTCTGCGTGAAATGACCCGTCGTGGGTGGCGACCCGCATCCAGGCAATTTACTCTCGCGCAGTGACCATCAATCGCGCCGCTCTCGTCCTGGCCCTGTCCACCGCCGTCCTGGCCACCGGCCCCGCCGCCGCCAACGCCAAGACCGAGTCCGATACCGAGGGGGCCGTGAATGCGACCTTCAGCTACACGGCCAACAAGGACCGCACCCAGTTCAAGAACCTGAAGGTGGTCATCTCCCGCTCCGGCACGGCGGTGCTGACGACCACGCTGCCCAAGTACAAGGACTTCTGGCCCGGCGGCGGAATCGCCGGCTCCTCGATCGACGTGCGCGACCTGGACGGCGACGGCGAGCCCGAGGTGCAGGTCAAGCTCTACTCGGGCGGCGCGAACTGCTGCCTGAGCGGGCTGGTGTTCAGCTACCGCGCAGCCACCAACACCTACACCTCGGTCTACAGGGAATACGGCCGCTACGGCTACACCGTCAGGAACCTGGACCGCAAGGGCCCGCCGGAGCTGGTGACGGCCGACATCCGCTTCTCGGGCGCGTTCGGAACCGTGACGGCCGACCAGCGCGCGCCGGTCCAGATCCTGCGCTTCGGGAACGGCAGGTTCGCGAACGTGACCCGCTCGTTCCCGGCCTCGCTGAAGAAGGACCTGAAGCAGCTGCGAGCGGACTACCCGCGGTACGTGCGGGCGAAGGCCAACCGGAGAGGCATCCTGGCCTCGATCGCCGCCGATCAGCTGATGCTGAACGACCGCGATGGCGTGGTGCGCACGTTCCAGCGGATCGAGCTCGTGTACGGCAAGGAGTTCAGCAGCCGGCTGAAGAAGTTCCTGGCCCGCCGCGGCTACAAGCTGCGCTGAGCGGTCATCCCCGCAAACTGCGGAGAACCTATTCCTGAGGTCTCCATAACCCCATTGGTAACGTGACCTTTCGTCCGCAGCCGAACCTAAGGTGGCCGCCATGGAAGTCGAGATCGGTCGGGGAAAGCGGGGCCGTCGCGCGTACGGCTTCGATGACATCGCAATCGTGCCGTCGCGGAGGACTCGCGATCCCGATGACATCGACATCACCTGGGAGCTCGGGCTGTACCAGTTCAAGCTGCCGCTGCTGGCGTCGGCCATGGACGGCGTGGTCTCGCCGCGGACCGCCGGCATCATCGGCAAGCTCGGCGGCCTGGCCGTGCTCAACCTCGAGGGCGTGTTCACCCGCTACGAGGATGCCGAGGAGCAGCTGGAGCGCATCAGCGGCTTCGACAAGGACGAGGCCACCGCGGAGATGCAGCGCATCTACCAGGAGCCGATCAAGCCTGAGCTGATCGCCAAGCGCATCGGCGAGATCAAGGAGATGGGCGTGCCGGTGGCCGCGTCGCTGACCCCGCAGCGCGTGCGCAAGCACTACGAGGTGGCGCTCGAGGCCGGGCTGGACATCCTGGTCGTCCAGGGCACGGTCATCTCGGCCGAGCACGTGTCCACCGACGAGGAGCGCCCGCCGCTGAACCTCAAGGAGTTCACGCGCGAGCTGCCGATCCCGGTCGTGGTGGGCGGCTGTGCGTCCTACTCCACCGGCCTGCACCTGATGCGCACCGGAGCCAAGGCAGTGCTCGTGGGCGTGGGCCCGGGCGCGGCGTGCACCACGCGCGGTGTGCTCGGCATCGGCGTGCCGCAGGCCACCGCCATCGCCGACGTTGCAGCGGCCCGCTCGCAGCACATGCTGGAGACGGGCGAGTACGTGAAGGTGATCGCCGACGGCGGCATGCGCAACGGCGGCGACATCTCGAAGGCGGTCGCCTGCGGCGCCGACGCCGTGATGATCGGCTCGCCGCTGGCTCGCGCCTACGAGGCACCGGGTCACGGCTACCACTGGGGCATGGCCACGTTCCATCCAGAGCTGCCCCGGGGCGCGCGCGTGGCCACCGCCCAGAACGGCACGCTGGAGCAGATCCTGATGGGCCCGGCGCACGAGAACGACGGCACCTTCAACCTGATGGGCTCGCTGCGCACCTCGATGGCCACCTGCGGCTACGAGGACATCGCCTCGTTCCACCGCGCCGAGGTCATGGTGGCCCCGTCGCTGCAGACCGAGGGCAAGCAGCTCCAGCGCGACCAGGCCATCGGCATGGGAGCGCAGTCGGCGGCCAAGGCGGCGCCGGCGTCCGACGGCGTGACCAACGGCGCGGCGCCCGCCCAGCCCGAGGCCGCGCTGGTCGAGTAGTGGAGCGGCCGGCGGCCATTTCCACGGTCCCGGCGGAGGACGCCGAGGCCGCCGAGCCCCAGGCCACCGCGGCCGCGCACGACGAGGTGCTGGTGCTGGACTTCGGTGGCCAGTACAGCCAGCTGATTGCCCGCCGCGTGCGCGAGTGCGGGGTGTTCAGCGAGCTGTTGCCCCACAGTGCGCCGCTGGAGGAGATCCGGAAGCGCAAGCCCAAGGGCCTGATCCTCTCCGGCGGCCCGGCGTCGGTGTACGCCGACGGCGCGCCCGTGCTGCGGCCCGAGCTGCTCAAGCTCGGTGTGCCGGTGCTGGGCATCTGTTACGGCATGCAGGCCATGGTGCTGAACCTGGGCGGCAAGGTGGAGGGCGCCGAGGTGGGCGAGTTCGGCCGCTCGCGGCTGACCGTGAACGAGCCCGGACGCCTGCTGGCGGGCCTTCCGGCCGAGCAAGCCTGCTGGATGAGCCACCGCGACACCGTCTACGAGGCACCGCCTGGAATGACCGCGCTGGCGTCGTCGTCCGAGTCGCCGGTGGCGGCGTTCGAGGACACCGACCAGCAGCTGTACGGCATCCAGTTCCACCCCGAGGTGGTGCACACGCCGTACGGCACGCAGATCCTGACCCGCTTCCTGGAGGACATCTGCGGTTGCGACATGGCGTGGAACGCCGCGTCCGTGGCCGAGGAGCAGATCCGCCGCATCCGCGAGCAGGTCGGCGACGGCCAGGTCATCTGCGGCCTGTCCGGCGGCGTCGACTCGTCCGTGGCCGCGCTGCTGGTGCACCGCGCCATCGGCGACCAGCTGACGTGCGTGTTCGTGGACCACGGGCTGATGCGCAAGGGCGAGGGCGAGCAGGTGGTGGCCGCCTTCCGCGACCACTTCAAGGTGCCGCTGGTGGCCGTGGACGCCGAGGAGCGCTTCCTGTCCAAGCTCGCCGGGGAAACGGAGCCCGAGGCCAAGCGCAAGATCATCGGCCACGAGTTCATCCGCGTGTTCGAAGAGGAGGCCACGAAGCTGGAGGACCCGCAGTACCTGGTCCAGGGCACCCTCTACTCGGACGTGATCGAGTCCGGCGGCGACGGCTCGGCGGGCGCGGCCACGATCAAGAGCCACCACAACGTCGGCGGCCTGCCCGAGGACCTGGAGTTCGAACTGGTGGAGCCGCTGCGCGCCCTGTTCAAGGACGAGGTGCGCCAGGTCGGGCTCGAGCTGGGGCTACCCGAGCGGCTGGTGTGGCGCCAGCCGTTCCCCGGCCCCGGCCTGGGCATTCGGATCGTCGGCGGGGAAGTGAACCGCGAGCGGCTGGAGATCCTGCGCGACGCGGACTACGTGCTACAGGACGAGATCCGCGGCGCCGGCCTGTACCGCGACCTGTGGCAGTCCTTCTGCGTGCTGCCCGGCGACCTGCGCACGGTGGGCGTGCAGGGCGACGAGCGCACCTACGGCTACGTGGTCGTGATCCGCGCGGTGACCAGCGACGACGCGATGACGGCCGACTGGGCGCGCTTGCCATATGACCTGCTGGAGCGGATCGCCTCGCGGATGATCAACGAGATCCGTCAGGTAAACCGGGTGGTGCTGGACGTCACGTCCAAGCCGCCCGGCACGATCGAGTGGGAGTGACCTAGCCGCCAGCTTTGGCGGGGTCCAGCACGCACAGCGCCGAGCCCGGCTGGAACGCCCGCAGCCCACTCGAATGGGCCTCGTCGGCCCCGGCGTCGCTGAGCCGGGTGAGGGTCTGGCTGGAAGTGGCGGGAGTCGACAGCTCCACCTTGTCCACGCGCAGGTTGCGGTCGCAGCCCGAGGCGAAGTCGTTGGTGAACGAAACGGCGAAGGTGTGGCTGCCCGCCGGGATGCTCACGTCTGTCGTGTAGTCCATGAAGGTCGTGTTCGGCACCTGCACCGACATCACTTCGTTTCCGTCGACGGTGACCCGCATGTTGGGCGCTCCGCCGCACTGGTCGCCGCGCGCCCTGACCGACAGCCGCGTGGAGGCCGGCACCGAGAGCGTCTTGGTGGTCGCCGCGTTGCGCACGAACAGCACCTCGCGCCCGCCGCTGGCGTCCGTGCGGGCTACCGAGCGGGCGTTGCCCGTAGAGGAGATGCCGCTCATCGACTCGGCCTCGAATGCGGCTGCCGCCGGCGGTGGCGGCGGTGGCGGCGGCGGGGGCTCGTCGCTGTCCGGGGAGAAGGTGAGCTTGTCGACGCGCAGGTTGCGGTCGCAGCCCGTGCCGCCGTCGTTGGTGAACGAGACGGAGATCGATCGCATGCCCGCAGCCATGTCCACGGGCGCGGAGTAGTCGGCAAAGGTGTTGGTCGACACACCGGTCGACAGGACCTGGACGCCGTCGACCTTGACGACCATGATCGGCGGTCCGCCGCACTGGTCGCCACGCGCCCTGACGGTGATCTGCCGCGTGGCGGGCAGCAAGGGTGACTTGGTGATCGTGGAGTTGCGCAGCATGAACACCTCGCGGCCGCCGCTGGCGGAGGTGTTGGTGATCGGACGGGCGTTGCCGGTGGAGCTGATCCCGCTCATGCTCTCCGCCTCGAAGAACGGATCGCTGCCACCCGGCGCCGTGGTCTCCTTGTAGCGGGCGGTCAGGGTGCTGTCGGTGGCCGGCACGGTGATGTTGTGGGTCCGGGCACCACCGTCGGACCAGCTGTCGAACGCATACGTCTTGCCGCCGCTGGTGAAGCTGGCCGCGGCCGTCACGGGCGGCTTGTAGCCCACGGTCGACTCACGCACGAGCGGTGCCGTGAAGTCCTTGCCCGCGTAGCTGATCGGTGCGCCCGTGGGCGTGCTGGCCACGGTGAGCGTGCTGGTCTGCGGGTCGATCCGCACCGTCTTGGAGCCGGTGGCCCCGTTCGAGTCGGTCGCGCGCAGCGTGACCTCGTAGTGCGAGTCGGAGTCGTGGTCGCTCGGAGCGGTGAAGCTGGTCTGCGACACCCCTGTGGGGGCGTCCGGATCGTGGATGTGGTCGACGTGCACCAGCGCCACCTGCCAGTCCAGGCGGGCCGGGGCCAGCGTCCCGTCCTCCGGGTCCGTTGCGCTTCCCTGGGCGGTGATCTGGTCGCCTGCCTTCCAGGTGGCCGGGGCGTTGATGGTCACCACGGGCGCGCGGTTGCCCGCGCTGATGGGGATCGTGGCCGAGTCCGACCCGCCGTTGCCGTCGCGCACGGTCAGCGTAGCCGTGTAGTTGCCGGCGCTCGCGTACCTGTGGGTGGGGTTGGCGGCGGTGCTGTGCGCGGTGCCGTCGCCGAAGTTCCAGTCGTAGCTCAGCGTGTCGCCGTCGGGGTCGGACGAGTCGGCGCCGCGGAAGGCCACGTCCAGCGGAACCGGACCGGACCTCACGTCCGAGTCGGCCCTGGCCACGGGAGCGCGGTTGGCCGTCGCTCCGCCGTAGCGGATCCGGCGCACGGTCCCGTTGATCAGCACGTAGACCAGGTCCCCGTTGGGGGCCAGAGCCAGGTCCACTACGCCGGTGACATTCGTGGCGAAGTCCCTGACGCCCACGACCCCGCCCAGCGAGTTCATCTCCAGGCGCTTGATGGTCGCCTGCACGTAATCGGCGAAGAAGATGCTGCCGGCGTATCCGGCCGGGTAGGAGCCGTTGCCGAACACTGGGCCGCCGGTGATCGATGCTCCGGCCGATGTGCGCCCGTAGGTGTAGATCGGCGGGGTGGCGGCGTCGGCAGTGCCCTCCTTCGCGTAGAGCGCCGTGCAGCGGGCATCGTCCCGGTAGTTCGAGGTGCGGAGGAGGCCCTCGTAGCAGGGCCAGCCGTAGTTCTTGCCCGGGGTGACCAGGTCGATCTCCTCCCGCGTGGACCAACCCACGTCGCCTACCACCGGCCCGCCGTTGGGGCGCATGTGGAAGCGGAACGGGTTGCGGAACCCGAGGGCGCCGACCTTGGTGCAGTTGTGGCTCAGGTCGGTGTCGGAGGGGCAGAACGGGTGGCCGGGAAGGCCCTTGCCGTTGCGGTCGATGTGCAGCAGCTTGCCGTGCAGGCTCACCGGGTCCTGCGCCTGGAAGGCGCCCGGGCCACCGACGTTGGAGCCGTCGCCGTTGCTCACCCACAGGGTGCCGTCTCGGGGGTCGGAGCGAACGGTGTTGAGGTCGTGCGGGCTGGCCGCCGTGATGCAGTCGTTCGTGTTCGATGGCGCACCGCAGGAGGTGGACGAACCCAGCAGCACCGTCTGCGGGTTGGTCGGGTTCTCCAGGGTGCTGTCTGCCTTCACGGTCACGCGGACCAGGCGCTGGGAGGTGTTGCCACCGTGGGTGCGGATGGCGTAGAGGTACCCGTTGGTGGCGAAGTCGCGGTCCAGCGCGATCCCGTAGACGTTGCCGGTCAGGTTGATCGTCTTGGTGGAGGTCGTGGCCCCGGGTGCCACCACGTGGATCGTGCCGCCGCTGCCGGCGTTGCCGATGAAGGTCCGCCCGTCGGGGGCGAAGGCGATCGAGTCGGTGCCGGAGGGCAGCCCGGTGACCAGGGGCACGTCCTCGAACCCTGGTTGCAGGGTGATCGCGCTCGCGCTCGGGGCGATGCACAGACAGGCCCCCGTGAGCGCTGCAAGGGTGCACAGCACGGCGCGCAGCGTTCGCCGTGGCTGCCGGTTTGGGCGGGTTGGGATCGGGACTTCCTTTCGGACGGTACGCCTCGGGGCCACCCTAAGCCCGGTTCCGCGATCGCGCCAGCGGCTTCTAGGCGGCTAGTCGACCGGGCGGAAGCCCGAGCACACCAGCCGCATCCAGCCGATCTGCCCGTCCTCGACCTCCAGGTAGGCCTGCTGTTCGACCAGGAAGCGCCCGTCGGGGTTGGTCACGGCGAAGCGGTAGCCCACGCGCCGGCGGTCGGCGAACGCATCGCTCTCGACCTGCTCGACCGAGTCGATCCGGTCGCGGTCCTCGAACCAGCGGCCCAGCACTATCGAGACCACCTCGTCCCGGTCGTCCGCGTCCCAATGCCTGAGCGGCGTGATGGCGGTGAAGTCGACATCGGGCGCCAGCAGGGCACGGAGGGCGTCGGCGTCCTTGGCGGCGATGGCGTGGGCCAGGTCGGGGCCGACGTCGTCGGGTCCGGTCATGCGTCGATTCTGACCCGTCCGGCGCTGATCCGCACTACCGCGGGCACGCTCAGGCCCCCGTCGCCGGTGGCGAACCCGGCCACCAACTCGTCGAACGCCGTCCGCACCCGCGCCTGGATGTCGTCATCGTGGGCGATCAGGGCCGCGGGCGCGCGCACCAGCCCGCCGGTCAGGCCGCGCCACAGCTCCCCGGCGTCGTTCACCTCGACCGCCAGTTCCAGTGACTCCACCTGCACGTCGTGCAGCCCGGCTCCCTCCAGCAGCCGTCGCATCTGTCCGCCGTCGGCATAACGGAAGTCGTCCGGGCCGTCCGGCACGCCGGCGCCGCGGTCGGCTCCGGCCCGCTCCAGCGCCTCGCCCAGCAGTGCGATCAGGCGTGAGCGCTCCGGGCGTTCCCAGACCGCGAACGCCACGTGGCCGCCGGGCGCCACCACGCGCGCGCACTCCTCTGCGCAGCGGGCGGGGTGGGGCAGGTGGTTCAGCACGAAGCCGCCGACGGCGGCGTCGAAGCGGTCGTCGGGAAACGGCAGCGCCTCCGCGTCTGCCACGCGGAACTCCACGCCGGGAAGCGTGCTGCGGGCCGCTTGCACCATCGCCTCGGCCAGGTCGATGCCCAGTGGCGACGCGCCGCGGCGTGCCGCGGTGGCGGACACGCCGCCCGTGCCGCAGGCGACGTCCAGCACCCGGTGGCCGGCCATCACCTCGGCGGCGTCCAGCAACGACGGGGCCACGCGCGCGGTCACGCGGCCGGTCAGCAGGTCGTAGGTATCGGCCTGCTCGTTCCAGCCGTCGGCCTCGAACGCCTTCAGCGAGCTCACGTCAGTTCGGCCACCATCAGCACGTAGCCGTCGGGGTCCTGCAGGCGCATCTCGCGTGCGGGCCGTGGGGCATCGTGTTCCAGGATCGGTCCCGCCTCGAGCCCCGGTGTGGCGTGCAGAGAATCCAGATCATCGACGTAGAGGTAGAACAGCATGCCCTGCGCGTGATCGTGGACAGGCTCGGAGGCAAGCGCGAGCATCAGCTCCGCCCGCTCACGGCGCAGACGGCACCACAGCAGCCAGCCCTCCTGCTCATAGCGCTCCTCCACGAGGAACCCGAGCGTCGCGTAGAAATCGATCGACCGCTGCAGGTCGGCCACGTGGGCCAGCGGAACCAGCACGGTGCAACTAGGAGTAGGCGTCCCAGGCCTTGAGCGACGGCAGCGGATCCATCGGCCGGCCGCCCGAGTACCAGCCCGGCGCGCCCCACATCTCGAAGTGCAGGTGGCAGCCGCTGGCGCGGCCGGTGTCGCCTACCTGGCCGATCTGCTGGCCGGTGTACACGCGGTCGCCCTCCTCGAACGGCGAGGGCGCGGCCAGGTGCATGTAGGCGTAGTCGTTCCCGGTTCCGTCGCCGTCGATCACCAGGTAGTTGCCGGCCCGCGACTGGTAGGCCTTGGTCTTGACCTTGCCGCCCCGGGCCGCCACCAGTGGCGTGCCGCACTTGGCGAACGTGTCCTGGCCCTGATGGCCGCGACCGCCGCCGAAGGTGCCCACGAAGCCGCCGTACTTGTGCGGGCCGCGGATCGGGAACTGGTCCTGGTAGAGGTCGAAGGAGTCACGGGTCGTGTTGGCGGTTTGGGCGCTGCGGGCTACCGCGCCGGAGCCGGTCGAGGCGGTCAGGCGGAACGCGTAGCGCCCGGCCGGGGCGGCCCTCCGGTTCAGATCGCCGTTCCAGACCACGCTGGCCACCGTGCCGGGCGCGGGCGGGGTGGGCGACCAGGTACGCACCACGGTGCCGTCGGCGACCCGGACCAGTTGCACCTGCAGTCCGGACGCCGCGCCCTCGGTCACGCGGTAGGAGAACGTGACCGCGCGGCGGGCCGCGAAGAAGACCTTGATCCGGCTGGTGCCGGTCTCCAGCGCCGGCGCGCCGGCCTGGCGCACACCGGGCACCGGGCTGAGGGTCGCGTTCGGGCTGGGTGGCGGCGGGGGCAGCAGCGAAACGATCCTGGACGGCTTGGAGGCGCGCCCGGTCTGGTTCAGGGCGGCCAGTGGCCCGGAGGCGGCGCCGACCGGTACGACCACAAGGGCGCTGGCGGTGGACTTGCGGGTCACACGGGCCCTGGCGTCGTCGGCGGTGCCGGGCACACCGCGGAAGATCACGTGGGTGACCCCGGACAGTCCGCTGCCACGCAGGCGCAGCGTGGATCCGGCTCGGGGTCGCTTGCGCTTGGCGCATGCCTTGACGCAGGTCACCTGCTTGACCGCGGGCGTCTCCTCGAACTGGGCGCCGCCGCCGGTCTGGGCGCCGGTCGCGCCCGGGGCGGCCGCTGCCGCCGCCGCTGCCACGCAGGCCAGCGCCGCGCCTGAGGCGCGCGTACGGCTGTACCACCGATGGTGCGCTGAGGATCGATTCCTCGGCACGGGCACTGCCTCTCTTTCTCAGGCCTACGGGGTTAGCTGACGGGCTCGCGCTGAAAGAGCAGCGCTACGGCGTGACGCCGATTCGCCCCACAGAGCCCGGCGACGGGCTCCATCGGTTCCCCCGCTCCCCGCGACGCCTGGCGGCGCCACCGGGATTCGGCAGGCTTTCGAATCGCGGGGACTATAGCCGGGCTGCCGGTCGCCGGACAAGAGGTCCACGTGCGGGGCGGCCCAGAGGGACGATCCCGGGCGCATCTGCCACACTGTTCGACCGGCCGCGTTTCGCGCGGCCGCTTGCACGTATGAAGACGTTCGTAGCCACTCCCGAGAACCGCCAGCGCGACTGGGTCGTCGTCGATGCCGCGGGCCAGACACTGGGTCGCTTGGCCACCCAGATCGCCGATCGGCTACGTGGCAAGTTCAAGCCCGAGTACACCCCGCACTGCGACGTCGGGGACTTCGTGATCGTGATCAACGCCGAGAAGATCGCCGTCACGGGCAAGAAGCGCACCGACAAGCTCTATCACCGCCACTCCGGCTACCCGGGCGGGCTGCGCACTCGCACCCTGAACGAGATGCTCGACCGCCAGCCCGAGGAAGTCATCCGCAAGGCAGTCAAGGGCATGCTTCCCCGCAACCGGCTGGCGCGCCAGCAGCTGCGCAAGCTCAAGGTCTACGCCGGTCCCGAGCACCCGCACGAAGCGCAGCAGCCCACCGAATTGGAGATCACCACGCGATGACCGACGACGAGCGCCAGGACAGCCCCGAGGAGGAGGCCGCGGCCGAGCAGACCCCGGCCCCCGAGACCCCGGAGGCCGAGGCGCCCGCCGAGGAAGGCCAGCCCGAGGCGGCGGCCGAGGGCCAGGAGCCCGCCGCGCCCGCGGACGAGCCCGCTGCCGAGGCGGAGGAGCCTGCTGCTGAGGAGGAGGAGCCCGCTGCTGAGGCCGAGGAGCCGGCAGCCGAGGCCGAAGAGCCTGCTGCTGAGACCGAGGCGCCCGCTCCCGAAGCCGAGGCGCCCGAGGCGCCGGCTGGCGAGGCAGAGCGCCCGTCGCGCAAGGAGCGCAACCCCAAGAAGAGCGACGAGGCGGAGGCCATTCCGGGCGCTCACCTGGAGCCGGACCTCGTGCTCGACGAGGCGGCCGAGGCCGATCCCTACGCCGTGGAGGGCGATGAGGCCGAGGGCGGAGAGTCCGCCGAGGAGGCCGCGCCCGAGCCCATCTCGACCACCATCCTGGAACTGGCCGCCGACGCCCGCTACCTGTCCACCGGCAAGCGCAAGAGCGCCGTTGCCCGCGTGACCATCAAGCCCGGCACCGGCACCTACACGGTGAACAACAAGGAGCTCAACGAGTTCTTCCCGCGCCCGACGCTGCAGCGCGTCGTGCGCGGCCCGCTGGAGACGGTGGGCCAGCAGGAGCGCCTGGACGTGGTGGCCAAGATCCACGGCGGCGGCGTGTCGTCCCAGGCCGGGGCGCTACGCCACGGCATCGCCCGCGCGCTGGTCGAGGCCGACCCCAACCTTCGTGGCGAGCTCAAGCGCCGCGGCTTCCTCACGCGCGATCCGCGCGTGAAGGAGCGCAAGAAGGCCGGCCTCAAGAAGGCCCGCAAGCGCCCGCAGTTCTCCAAGCGCTAGGTCGGACATCGGCGACCTGTTCGGCACGGACGGCGTCCGCGGGGTAGCGGGCGAGTTCCTGACCGCCGAGCTGGCGCTGGCTCTCGGCCGGGCTGCGGCCGCTTCGTCACCCGCACAGACGCCCCAGGTGCTGATCGTGCGCGACACGCGCGAGTCGGGCGAGATGCTGGAGGCCTCGCTGGCCGCGGGCGTTGCAGCAGGGGGCGGCCACGCCCTCCTCGGCGGGGTACTGCCCACACCCGGGGCCGCGCTGGCCGTGCGCCGGCACGGGTTCGACCTGGCCGCCGTGGTCTCGGCGTCGCACAACCCGTACCGCGACAACGGCATCAAGTTCTTCGGTCCCCAAGGCACCAAGATCACCGACGACCAGGAGGCGGCGATCGAGGCCATCGTGGCCGGCGATGCGGATACAGGGGCCACCGTGGTCGGTCGGGTGCGCGAGCTGCACGGCGCTCCGGGCGACTACCTGCGCGACCTGGAGCTCCGCTTCCGCGACCTTGACCTGAGTGGTGTGCGGGTGCTGCTGGACTGCGCCAACGGCGCCACCTATCGCGTGGCGCCGGAGATCTTCCGCCGTCTGGGCGCGGACGTGGACGCCGTGGCCGCCGCGCCCGACGGGCGCAACATCAACGCCGGGGTGGGCTCCACTCACACCGACGGCCTGGCCGAGCAGGTCGTGGCGGGCGGCTACCAGCTGGGCTTCGCCTTCGACGGCGACGGCGACCGCGTACTGGCCGTGGACCGCACCGGCGCCGTGGTGGACGGCGACGAGCTACTGGCCTTGGCCGCGCTGCACCTGCGCGCTGCCGGCCGGCTTCCCGGCGGCGGTGTGGCCGTGACCGTGATGACCAACTACGGCTTCCACACGGCGATGAAGGAGGCCGGGGTGGAGGTGGCCGTGACCCCGGTCGGCGACCGGCACGTGCTGGCCGAGCTGCTCAGCCGCGGCTGGGCACTGGGTGGCGAGCAGTCGGGCCACATCATCGACACCGGCTTCGTGCCCTCCGGCGACGGCATCGCCTCTGCGCTGCTGACCCTCGAGGCCCTGGCCGGCACCGACCTGGCCGACCGCGCCGCCATGCAGAAGCTGCCCCAGAAGCTGGTCAACGTGACCGTCGCCCAGCGCGGTGTGCTGGACGGCGCCACCGAAGTCTGGGCCGCGATCGACGCCGAGTCGGCCAAGCTCGAGGGCCGGGGCCGCGTGCTCGTCCGCGCCTCGGGAACAGAGCCCCTGATCCGCGTCATGGTCGAAGCGCCCGACCAGGCCGAGTGCGACGACGTGACGGCCCGGTTGGTGGCCGTGGTGAAGGCCGAACTAGGTTCCTGAGGGGGCGAACTCGGGCGCCGTCCTGACTTTGACTGGTGATGCCAGTCAAACCCAAGACGGTGGAGCAGATCCTCGCCCGGATCGCGCGGCGCCAGCACGGTCTGGTCACGCGGGTTCAGATGCTGGCCGCGGGGGTCACGCGAAACGAGATCCAGGGGCGGGTGCGCACCGGTGCCCTGATCCGGGTCCGTCGTGGCGTGTACCACGTTGGCCACGCGGCTCCCAGCTTGCACGCGCACTACCTCAGCGCAGTCCTGGCCTGCGGTGACGGCGCGCTCCTGTGCGGGCCCGCGGCGGCCCACCTCATGGCGATGACGAGAGGCGACCCGCCGGTGCCTGAAGTCCTGACCCCTACCCAGCGGGCCGTTCGGGAAGTAATTGCACACCACGTGAGGACGCTGACGCAGGGGAACGGCTGGAGCTACCAGGACGTGGCGTGCACTACCCCCGCCCGGACGCTCGTCGACCTCGCGCCACGCCTCAACGACAATGACCTGGCCCGGGCCGCCCACGAGGCCGGCGTGCGCTACCGCACGACGCCGCGCCAGGTGGAGGCCGTGCTCGCCCGCCGCGCCAACCCGCCCGGGGCCGCGAGGCTCCGCGCCGTGATGCGCGGCGACACCAGGGTGGCGCTCAGCCGCCTGGAATCGTGCTTCCTGAGGCTGCTGCGTGCCGCCGGCCTGCCACTGCCGCAGACCAACAGGCCGGCCGGAGGCCGCCTCGTGGACTGCCGCTGGCCCGAACGCCGCCTGACCGTCGAGCTCGACTCCTACCGCTTTCACAACAGCCGCCACGCATGGGAGCAGGACCACCGCCGGGAGCGCGAGGCCTACGCCCGCGGCGACGCGTTCCGGCGCTACACGTGGGGCGACGTCTTCGAGCGGCCCGACCCAATGATGGCCGAGCTGCGCACGCTGCTCTAGCCTGACTGCCCTCCCATGTGCGGAATCATCGGATACACGGGCTCGCGCCCCTGCCAGGAGATCTTGATGGCCGGCCTCCAGGCGCTGGAGTACCGGGGCTACGACTCCGCGGGCATGACACTGCTGCAGGACGGGACCAGCCAGTCGATCCGTGCGGTCGGGCCGCTCAAGGCCCTCCGCGAGCGGGTGAACGGCAACGCTCCGGCGGCGCACAGCGGGATTGCCCACACGCGCTGGGCCACCCACGGCCGGGTCACCGAGGCCAACTGCCACCCACACGAGGACCGGGCCGGGCAGGTGCACGTGGTCATGAACGGGATCGTGGAGAACTGGACCGACCTCAAAAAGGAGCTGTTGGACAACGGTGTCGAGTTCACATCCGAGACGGACACCGAAGTGGTGGCACACCTGATCGCCTCGCTGTACGACGGCGACATCGTGGACGCCAGCCGTCAGGCATTCGCCCGCCTGAAGGGCCATTACGCCTTCGTCGTCGCCCACGACCAGGAGCCCGACGTGCTGGTTGGGGCCCGCAACGAGTGCCCATTGGTGGTGGGCCTGGGCGAGGGCGAGAACTACATCGCCTCCGCCATCCCGGCGTTCCTGGCCGACACCCGGCGGATCCAGCTGATCGAGGACGGCGAGATCGTGGTGGTCACCCCCGACGCCGTGACCTTCAGCGACGCGGAGGGCACCCCCGTGGAGCGCGAAGTCGAGGACGTGGACTGGGACGCTGAAGCGGCCGAGAAGTCGGGCTACGACACGTTCATGCTCAAGGAGATCCACGAGCAGCCGCGCGCGGTGGCCGAGACCGTGGTCGACCGCCTGGCCCACGGCCGCGCCGAGCTGGGCGACATCGGCATCAGCGACGACGAGCTGCGTGGCCTGCGGCGCGTGGTGATCGTGGCCTGCGGCACCTCCTACCACGCCGGGCTGATCGGCCGCTACGCCATCGAGACCTGGTCGCGGGTGCCCGTGGAGATGGACGTGGCATCCGAGTTCCGATACCGCGACCCGGTGATCGACGACCGTGACCTGGTCATCGGCATCACGCAGTCGGGCGAAACGCTGGACACCCTGGCCGCCATGCGCCTCGCGCGCGAGAAGGGCGCCAAGGTCATGGCCGTGACCAACATCATGGGTAGCCAGGCCACTCGCGACGCGGACGGGGTCCTGTACACCCGCGCCGGGCTCGAGATCGGCGTGGCCGCCACGAAGACGTTCGTGTCCCAGGTGGCAGCCATGTACCTGTTCGCGCTCAAGCTGGCCCAGGTGCACGACACGCTGGAGACCGAACACCACCGGGAGCTGGTCCGTGACCTGCGTGACCTGTCACACAAGGTCGGGGCGCTTCTGGGGACCGTCGACGAGCCGGTCAAGCGCATGGCCGAGCACTGGAAGGACTCGGGCTTCTTCCTCTACCTGGGACGCCACGCCGGTCTGGCCGTGGCGCTGGAGGGCGCGCTGAAGCTCAAGGAGATCTCCTACGTGCCCACCGACGCGTACGCGGCGGGGGAGATGAAGCACGGGCCGATCGCGCTGCTGGACGAGCGCACGCCGGTCGTGGTCTCGGCCACCGACTCGCCGGTGCTGGACAAGGTGATGTCGAACATCTCCGAGGTCACCGTGCGCGGCGCGCACGTGCTGGCCGTGGCCACCGAGGGGTCCACCGAGGTCGCGGAGCACGCCGAGGAGGTGGTCTACGTGCCTCGCACCAACTGGCTGCTGCAGCCGCTGCTGGCCGTGATCCCGTTGCAGCTGCTGGCGTACTACATCGCCCAGCACAAGGGCCTGAACGTGGACCAGCCGCGCAACCTGGCCAAGACCGTCACGGTCGAATAGCTGTGATCGGGCTCGACCTGCTCGAGATCGAGCGGTTCGAGCGCGCGCTCGAGCGCCGCCCGCGGCTGGCCGACCGCCTGTTCACCAGCGCCGAGCGCGAGTACGCCGCCGCCAAGGCGCGCCCGGCCCAGCATCTGGCCGCCCGCTTCTGTGCCAAGGAGGCCGTGGCCAAGGCACTGGCGTTGGACGGCTGGGCCTTCGCCGACGTGGAGGTGGTGGCCACCGGCGGCGCGCCCGGCGTGCGCCTGAGCGGCGCTGCCGGAGCCAGGGCCGACGAGCTCGGCGTCCAGGTTCGGCTGTCGCTGACCCACACCGAGACCACCGCCGGCGCGGTGGCCCTGGCGCTATGACCGCCATCCCGGGCTGGCTGGAACCGCTGTTCGAGGCGCAGGAGATACGCGCCGTGGACGCCTGGGCAATCGACAGCGAGGGGGTCTCGTCGCTGGACCTGATGGAGCGCGCAGGGGAGGGGCTCGCCCGCGTCACGGCGGCCGCCGCCCGGCCAGGCCCGATCCAGGTCGTGGTCGGCAAGGGCAACAACGGCGGTGACGGCCTGGTGGTGGCCCGGCTCCTGCGCGAGGAGGGCCGCGAGGTACGCGTGCTGGGCGTGGCCGACATGGGCGAGCTGCGTGGCGACGCGAAGGTGAACCTGGACCTCCTGCCGGGCGAGCCGCCCGAGCCGTTCACGCCCGAGACGCTCGAGGGCGCGGGCGCCGTGGTCGACGCCATGTTGGGCACCGGCTTCAGCGGCCGGCCGCGCGAGCCGGTCGCCGGCGCCATCGCCGCGATCAGCGCCCAGGATGCCCCCGTCGTGGCCTGCGACGTGCCCTCGGGGGTGGACGCCAGCACCGGCCGGGTCGAGGGCGACGCCGTGCGCGCCACCGTAACCGCGACGTTCCACGGCCCGAAGGTGGGCTTGCACGTTTCCCCCGGCGCGCTGCACGCGGGGGCGGTCGAGGTGATCACGATCGGCGTGCCGCGCGGCGCGCCCGGCCCGCAGCGCGCCGGCCTGATCGGCGAGGCCGTGCTGGATCTCTACCCGCACCGCTCCCGCGACGGCTCCAAGTTCGCCTCGGGGGTCGTGGTGATCGCCGGCGGCGGCGAGGGCCTGACCGGCGCGCCGACCATGGCCGCGTTGTCGGCTCAGCGCGCAGGCGCGGGCTACGTGCAGGTGGCGGTGCCCAAGGCGGCCCAGACGACGCTGGAGCTGCGATTGCTGGAGGCCATGACCCGCGGCCTGCCCGACCGCGACGGCGGGCACACGGAGGAGGGGGTCGCCGTCCTGACCGAGATGGCCGAACGCGCGGGCGCCGTGGTGCTGGGCCCGGGCCTTGGTCGCACCGAAGGTGCGGCCGCGTTCGCCCGCGCAGCGGCCCAGCGGGTCGAGGCGCCACTGCTGATCGACGCCGACGGCCTGAACGCCCACGCCGGCGCGCTTGGCGACCTGGCCGCGCGGACTGGCGCCACCGTCCTGACACCCCACGAGGCCGAGCTCGGCCGCCTGCTGGAACGCTCGCCGGAGGCTATCGCCGCCGATCGCCTGGCCTCCGCCCGCGAGGCCGCCGCCATCAGCGGCGCGATCGTGCTGCTCAAGGGCGATGACACCATCGTCGCCCGCCCCGACGGGCTCGTCGCTGTCAGCCGCGGCGCTACGCCCGCGCTGGCCACGGCGGGCACCGGCGACGTGCTCTCGGGTCTGATCGGCGCTTTGCTGGCCAAGGACGTCGAGCCGTTCGCCGCGGCTGCGATGGGCACGCTGGTGCACGCGCGCGCCGGCCGGGGGGCGGCGGCCCGGCACGGTGCCGACCACGTTGTGGCGGGCGACGTGATCGAGGCGCTGCCGCCCGCGTTCGGCGCCCGGGGATGTTCTCGTGCGCAGCCGCCGGCTACTTCGCAGTAAGGTCACGCGCCATGGCGAGCACGGTTGGAGAGATCATGGACACCGACCCGGAGACGGTCACCGTCGATACCCCCGTGGAGGAGGTCATCCGGATCATGCAGTCGAACGAGCTGCCCGGGATCCCCGTGATCAACGAGGGTGGCCGCTGCGTGGGCATCGTGACCGAGACCGACATGGTGCTGCCCGATGACGACGGCGACCTGCACCTGCCGCACTACGTGAACATCTTCGGCGGCACCGTGTTTCTGGAACCGCTCAGGCACTTCGAGGACAAGCTGAAGAAGGCCTTCGCCTCGACCGCCAAGGACATGATGACCGCGGACCCGGTGACCGTGGAGCCCACCACCTCGATCGACGAGGCCGCCGGGATCATCCACAACACGGGCCACAACCGGCTCCCGGTGGTCGAGCACGGCCGCCTCGTGGGCGTGGTCACGCGCGTCGACGTGCTCGGCGGCCTCGTCAGCGACTAGGTCGGCATGTCGGTACGCGCGCTCGCGCGGGTCAGCTCCGGCGCCATCGAGGCCAACTGCCGCCTGCTGGCCGGGCGCGTGGGCGGCGACACCGCCCTGTGCGCCGTGGTCAAGGCCGACGGCTACGGCCACGGGGCCGCCACCGCCGCGCACGCCGCGCTGGCCGGCGGCGCGGAGTGGCTGGCCGTGGCCACCGCCGCGGAGGCAGCGGCCCTGCGCTCGCTGGACATCGTGGTGCCGATCCTGGTCATGGGCGCGCTGTCGGCCGACGAGGCCGACCTGGCCCTGGACAGCGACGCCGACGTGGTGGTCTGGACCCAAGGTTTCCTGGCGGCCATCGCGCCCCGGCGCCCGCGCGTGCACGTGAAGCTGGACACGGGCATGGGGCGGCTCGGCACCAACGACGGCGACGAGGCGCGGGCCCTGGTTCGTGCCGTCGACCTGGATCAGGACGCCAGCCTCGCGGGCGTGATGACCCACTTCGCCACCGCCGACGAGCCCGGCGACGAGCACTTCCCGCGCCAGCTGGAGCGCTTCACCGCGTTCGCGGATGAGGTCCGCGCCAACCACCCGGGCGTGATCGCCCACGCCGCCAACAGCGCGGCCACGCTGCGCGACCAGGCCGCGCACTTCGACATGGTCCGCTGCGGCATCGCCGCGTACGGCATGGACCCGTTCCAGCAGGACGCCGCCGCGCACGGCCTGACGCCCGCACTCGAGCTGCACAGCTACGTCGCGGCCGTCAAGCGGTTCGAGCCGGGCGACAGCGCCGGGTACGGACGCCGCTGGACGGCCGAGCGGCCGACCTGGGTGGCCACGCTGCCGCTCGGCTACGGCGACGGCTGGCGGCGCGCCCTGTCGAACGACTGTGACGTCCTTATCGGCGGGCGCCGCCACCCGCTCGTGGGCACGGTGAGCATGGACAACGTGACCGTCGACCTGGGTCCGGACACCGACGTCGAGGTGGGCGCGCCCGCCGTGCTGATCGGCAGCCAGGGCGACCAGACGATCACCGCCGAGGAGGTGGCGCGCCGGCTGGGCAGCATCAACTACGAGGTCACCTGCGCGATCTCCGCACGCGTGCCGCGCGTGGAGGTCTGATGCTGGAGGGCGCGGAGTCCGTGCAGGCACTCCGTGCCGCGCTGGCCGACGAGCCAGAGGCCTGGCTGGTGGGTGGTGTGGTGCGCGACGCGCACCTCGGCCGCCCGCTGGTCGACGTGGACCTGGCCGTGGCTGGCGACCCGGAGGAGGTGGCGCGTCGGGTGGCCAGGGCGCTAGGCGGCCCCGCGTTCTCGCTGTCCGAGGCCTTCGGGTCCTGGCGCGCGCTCGACGGGGAGCGTCGCTTCGAGGTCGACGTGTCCGCGCTGCAGGGGGACACGATCGAAGCGGACCTGGCCCGGCGCGACTTCACGATCAACGCCATGGCCGTGCCGCTGGCCGGCGGCGACACGCTCGATCCCCACGGTGGCCGCGCCGACCTGGAGGACGAGGTGCTGCGGGTGCTGGGCGCGCAGGCCTACGTCGACGACCCGTTGCGCCCACTGCGGCTGGTGCGCCTGGCCGCGGAGCTGGGCTTCGCCCCGGACGATCGAACCGCCCAGCTGACCGCCGCCGCCGCCCCTGGCCTGGCCGAGCCGTCACCCGAGCGCGTGTACGCCGAGCTACGCCGCGCCGTGACGGCGCCACACGTGCTCGATGCGCTGGCGCTGGCCGAGCGGCTGGGGGTGCTCGGGGCCGTGGTGCCCGAGTTGACCGCCCTGGAGGGCATCGAGCAGAGCCGCTTTCACCACCTGGACGTGTACCGCCACACCGTGGAGGTTCTGCAGCGCTGGCTGGAGCTGGAAGCCGACCTGGACGCCGTCTTCCCCGAGCACGCCAACGCGCTTCGCGACCAGCTGGCCCAGCCGCTGGGCGACGGGCTCACGCGCGGGCAGGCCATCCGCTTCGGTTGCCTGTTCCACGACATCGCCAAACCCCAGACCCGGGGCCAGCGGGCCGACGGGCGCCCGACGTTCATCGGTCACGATGCCCAGGGCCAGCAGCTGGTGCGCGAGATCTTCACCAGGCTGCGGGCCAGCGAGCGCGTCCGGACCTACGTGGGCGAGTTGACCCGCCATCACCTGGCGCTCGGGTTCCTGGTGCACGAGCGGCCGCTGGGCCCGCGCGCCCTGCACGGCTACCTGCGCCGCTGTGAGCCGGTGGAGGTGGAGGTCACGCTGCTCTCGTGCGCCGACCGCCTGGCCACCCGCGGTCAAGGCCAGGACGAGTGGATCGCCGCGCACCTGGAGCTGGGGCGCCAGGTCATGGGTGCCGCCCTGACGTGGAGGGCGGACGGCCCGCCGCCGATGCCGATCAGGGGCGACGAGCTGGCGCGCGCGCTGGACCTGCCGACCGGGCCCGAGCTGGGCCGCCTGCTGGCCGAGCTGGAGGCCGCGGTGTACGCGGGGGAGGTGGACGGTCGCGACCAGGCCGTCGATTACGCCCGCCGCATGCTGGACAATGCCGAGCAATGATCGTCGACTGTGCCGCGTACGCGGACGGGCAGCGCTGCAGCCAGGGGCAGATGGAGATCGACCACGCGCTGGAGCGCGCGGCCGGCGACGACGCGTTCGTGTGGATCGGCCTCTACGAGCCCACCGAGCAGGAGTTCGACGCCGTCAAGCGCGAGTTCCACCTGCACGAGCTGGCCGTGGAGGACGCCATCAACGCCCACCAGCGGCCCAAGCTCGAGCTGTACGGCGACACCATCTTCGTGGTGCTCAAGACCGCCCGCTACGTGGACTCCGACGAGATCATCGAGCTCGGCGAGATCCTGATCTTCATCGGCGACGGCTTCATCGTGACTGTGCGCCACGGCCAGGCCACCGGTCTGCACGACCTGCGCGAGCAGGTGGAGTCCGATCCGAAGATGCTCAAGCACGGGCCCGCGGCCGTGTTGCACGCCATCGTCGACAAGGTCGTGGACGACTACGGCCCGGCACTGGAGGGGCTGGACGAGGACGTTTCCGAGGTCGAGGACGAGGTGTTCTCGGAATCCTGGAGCAATCGCGCCGAGCGCATCTACAGGCTCAAGCGCGAGGTGCTGCAGTTCCTCAAGGCGTCCACCCCCCTGAGCGAGCCGATACAGCGCCTGGCTCACCGCGAGCATCCGCTGGTGCCCCACGAGGTGCGCGCCTACTTCCGCGACGTGACCGACCACCTGGCTCGCGTGCAGGACCAGCTGGAGGGCTACCGCGACCTGCTGACCAGCGTGCTCGAGGCCAACCTGTCACAGGTGGGCGTGCGCCAGAACGAGGACATGCGCAAGATCTCCGCGTGGGTGGCCATCGCCGCGGTGCCCACCATGATCGCCGGCATCTACGGCATGAACTTCGAGCACATGCCCGAGCTGGGCTCGTCCTACGGCTACCCCGGGGTTCTGCTGGTGATGGCGGTGGTGTGCGGGACGCTGTTCCGGACGTTCAAGAAGTCGGGATGGCTGTGAGCATGTTCCGGCACACGCGCGCGCAGTCGGCCACGGTGGAGTAGTCCACGCGATCGGCGGTGTCGGTGGGCCAGTGGTAGTTGGTGGGCATCCTGAACTCGTCCACCGAGCCCAACATCACCGTCGGATAGCCGGCCCGCAGCGGTATCAGCCCGTCGGTGGCGTTGCGCAGTTTCAACCCTGACAGAAGCTCGACGCCCTCCTGACTGGCGCTGTCCTGAGCCGCCGCCAGCATGTCCTTGGGGTACTGGTTCATCCACACCATGCCCTCGCCTTCCAGCGCCAGGAGCCGGGGCGAGCCCACCGTGTCCACGCAGATGAAGGTCGTGTGCTCGCGGTCCAGCTCACCGAAGTGGCGCCGGCCGTAGGCCTGCATGCCCTCCATGAACGACTCTTCCGCGCCGGCCGACAGCAGGATCACCCGGAGTCCCGGGATCGGCTCCTCGCGGAGCGATGCGGCCAGGCTGAGCAGCACGGCCACGCCGCTGAGGTTGTCGTTGGCGCCCGGGACCACCTTGCGGGCGCCGATGTCGGCCATGGCCGCCGTATAGGCCAGGCACAGGAACACGCCGGTGCGGCGCAGCCGACGTACGCCCAGCAGCGCGCCCAGCGCAACCAGCGCGGGGCCGCCAACCGCGCCCCACATCGTGGGCGGGGTGGCGTCGGCCTTCTCGACCAGGTCGGGGAAGCGGCGCAGCAGCGCCCGTGGCGGGCCGCCGTCGAACACCAGGCCCGAGTGCGCCGCGTCGTGATGGGCGTGCACCACCACCGTGTGCGGCGCGTCGCGGTCTCCGATCTCGGCCACGACATTGGTGGTCACGCGCTTGGGCAGGAAGCGGCGCCGAAACCACTGCTGCCCGCCGCTGATGTCATCGGTCATGGCCGCGGCGGCGAATGCCCCCGCCAGCACGGCCTTCCAGCGCCCGCGAAGCAGGCCCGCCAGCCCAGCCTTGGCGCACAGCAGCCCGACAGGCCACCAGTAGGTGCCGTGGACGTCCTCGTGCTCGATCGTCACGCTGGCGCCGGCCTCCCGCAGCTCGGTCGCGATCAGCGCGGCGGCGCGCGCCTCGCCCGAGGAGGCCGACTCGCGTTCGATGGCGGCCAAGCGCTCTACGCGCTCCCGTAGCTGTTGCTGGTCGAGCAGTGCCACGACGAGCTATAGGGTAATCGCCGAATGGGCGCCGAGGAAGACTGTCTCTTCTGCAAGATCGTGGCGGGCGAGTTGCCCGCCGAGCGGGTCGACGAGGACGAGCACACCGTCGCCTTCATGGACATCAACCCGTGGACGCGAGGGCACTCGCTCGTGGTCCCGCGCAACCATTCGAAGAACCTGTACGAGGCCGATCCCGAGGATCTGGCCCATACCGCGAAGGCAGCGCAGCGGCTGGCCGCTCGGATGCGCGACAAGCTCGGGACCGACGGTGTGAACCTGCTGAACTGCTGCGAGCCCGCCGCCTGGCAGACGGTCTTCCACCTGCACATCCACGTGATTCCCCGCTACGAGGGCGACCCCTTGCGCCTGCCGGGGCAGCCGCAGGAGCCGGCAGAGGGCGAGCTGGCCGCGGTGGCGGCGGAGCTGCGCGCGTGAGCGACGTTGTCTCCTACAGCCGCGACGGCGACGTGGGCGCGCTTGTAATCGACAAGCCGCCTTTGAACCTCTTCGACAGCGAATTGGTGCGCGGCCTGCGGGAGGGCGTCGCGGCCGCGGCTGCCGACTCGCCGCGCACGCTGCTGGTGCGCGCCGAAGGCAAGGTGTTCACCGGCGGCGTGGACGTGAAGGAGTTCGACGACCTGGGCGGCGCGGCGGCGCGCGAGTTCGCCTCCGAGCTGCTCGGACTAACCCACTCGATCGAGGATCTGCCGTTCCCCACGCTGGCCGCGGTGCACAAGCTGTGCCTGACCGCGGGCCTGGAGCTGGCGCTGGCCTGTGACCTGATCTGGGCGGGCGAGTCGGCGCAGTTCGGTCTGGTGGAGCGCGTGGTGGGGGTCACGCCCTTCATGGGCGGCACGCAGCGCATGGCCGAGCGCGCCGGGCCGGCGCGGGCGCGCGAGTTCGTCTACAGCGGCAACCCCTACCCGGCCGCCGAGCTGGAGCGGTGGGGGGTGGTGAACCGGGTGGTCGGCGACGATGAGCTGCTGGCATCGGCGCTGGAGTTCGCGACCCACCTGGCGGTGGGCCCGCCGCGCGCTCACGCGGCCACCAAACGGATCGTGCGCGCGCAGGTGGACGGCGGCACCCGTGCCGCCGACGACGTCACCCCGGCCGAGGCCGAGCGCTTGTTCGAGACCGAGGACCTCAAGCGCGCCGTGAAGACCTTCCTGGCCGAAGGGCCCGGGAAGGCCACGTTTACAGGGGAATAGCGGGGTGGCGCGCAGGCGGGACCGGTGGTCCCGGCGAGCACCGTCCCCGGGCTTTCCCTGCTAGCTTCTAGCGGCTGTATCAGTCCCCCAGAGCAGCAGGAGCAATCAGATGGCGACCGGAACGGTCAAATGGTTCAACGACGAGAAGGGCTTCGGGTTCATCACGCCCGACAGCGGTGAGCGCGACCTGTTCGTGCACTTCTCGGGCATCGAGGGCGATGGGTTCAAGACGCTGGCCGAGGACTCCAAGGTGGAGTACGAGGAAGAGGCCGGCGACAAGGGCCCGAAGGCGGTGAACGTCCGCAAGCTGTAGCGCGGACGCCCATGCCGAAAGAAGAGAAGATCGAGATGGAGGGCGAGATCCTGGAAGCCCTCCCCAACACGATGTTCAAGGTCAAGCTGGACAATGACCATGAGGTGCTTGGTCACATCTCGGGCAAGATGCGACGGCACTACATCCGCATCCTGCCCGGAGACCGCGTGAAGATCGAGCTGTCGCCTTACGACCTCGACCGCGGCCGGATCACCTATCGCTACAAGTAGAGGCAGGAACCCGCAACTTAGCGCCGTACTGCGGTGTTGAAGGCCCTGACATGAAGCGAATACTGGCCATAGCCACTCTGACCACCGCCCTGCTCGCGCCCCAGACTGCATCGGCGCGGATCGTCGAGCTGGGAGGGTCGATCCCCAAGGCGGCTGTCTCCTGCCCGGAGAACTGCCAGGCGGTTGGCCGCGTTACCGGCTACCAAGGGCGCGGCGCCACCGTGGCCAAGCCGTTCGTGATCCCCCGCAAGGGCAAGATCATCGCCTTCACCGTGCGCCTGGGCAAGCCGGACGCCAACCAGGTCAAGTTCTTCAACGACCTGTACGGCAACGATCCGCAGGTCCAGCTGTCGATCCTGCGTCGCGGCAAGAAGCGCGGCGAGACCCTGGACCACCGCCTGGTGGCCCAGAGCCCGACCTTCAAGGTGTCGCAGTTCTTCGGCTCGGCGCCCACGTTCACACTGGACAAGCCCCTGGGGGTGCGTGCCAAGTACATCGTGGCGCTCACCGTGCCGACCTGGGCACCGGTGTTCGCCGTCGGGCTGCAGCGCAATCACTGGTGGCGATCGTCGCGTACCAAGGGTAAGTGCGACAACGTCAGCCAGATGGCGCCGCTGACCAAGATGGAGTCGATGAAGACGTTCGGTTGCACCTACTTCACCGCGCGGCTGTACTACACCGCCACCTACGTGCCGGACAACAAGCCGACGTCCGAGGCCAACGCCACCGCGGCCCGCCAAGGCTCGGCCAAGGTCGGCGCCCGCACCGCCCGCGGCGGCTGACCCGCAAACTCGCGACACCCCCTTTCCGCGGCCCCGCCGCCGGAGTATTCTCTCCCTGTGAGTGCGGAGGCATGGATCTTCATGGTCGGCTTCCGAGTCTTTGACGTCGGATTGCTGATCATCTGGCTGGTGTGGTTCTTCCGGCTGCGCGACGACGAGGACGACGCGGCCGACGAGGGTGGGAGTGACGGCGGCGGTGGCAGTCCCAAGCCCAAGCTGCCGCGCACCGGTCCCGGTCCCGGCGGCCTACGCTTGCCGCTCGGGCGCTGGCCCAGCGGCGGTCACCTGCGCGGTGGCAAGCGCCGCGCGCACACGCCGCACCGGCGTCCGGCCCCCGTGCTGCCCGACGGGCTGCCCGCCAGGGTGCGCTCGCCCGGCACCCCCAGCCGCGTCCCCCGCCGCGCCTGACCCTTCGTCGCGCGCTAGTCCCCGCAGGTCTGCGGGTTCTGCTCGCACTGCTGCTCGAAGCGCTCGGCGGGCGATCCGGGCTCCGGCGGGGTGTCGTTGCCCGGCCCATCCTGCGGCGCGCTCCGTGGCGTCGTCCGCGGGGCCGTGGCGCCACCGGAGTTGGTGTCGGCGGGCGGGGTGGTGGTCCTCGACGGCGGGGCCGGTGCAGGCGTGGTGGCCGTCGGCGCCGTTTCGGTAGTGGCGGTGGTCTCAGTCTCGGTGGGCACCGTAAGCGTGGTCTTCGGCGCCTCCTCGTCGTCGCCACCGCAGGCGGCTACCAGTACGGCCATCAGTACGCCGCACAGCAAGGCGATGGCGAACCGCTGCTTGCCGTGGGCTCCGCGCAGAACGAGATCAGCCCTCTACGGCCGGCAGGCGCCGGTCGCAGTGCGGGCAGTCGTTCAGGTCCTTCGGCGCCAGCTGCTCCAGCGAGCAGCCGCACAGGCGCAGGTTCTCGACCGCCCACGGCAGGTTGCTGGGTGAGGGCGCCAGCGGGATCGTCTTGCCCACGATCTCGAACTGCTCGCCGGACTCGTGGTCCACGTAGGTCTTGCCGGGCTCGATCTCGCGAATAACCTCGCGATCCGAGCGCGTGCGCAGGCGATAGGTCTGGCGGTCGCTCACGTGCGGCAATCTACCAACCACATGCGCGTCCTGATCTTCCACGGATACCTGCTGCGCGGCACGGGCAGCAACATCTACAACACCAACCTCTGCCGGGCGCTGGTCGCGCTGGGGCACGAGGTGCACATCTGCTGCCAGGAGCGCCACCCGGAGGACGTGGGGCTGCCGGCCGGGGTGACCGTGCACAACCCGGACATCGGCCGCACTCTGCCCGTGTACGTGGCCGACACATATGAGGGCTTCGACGCCGTGCCGTTCGCCGAGCTCGGCGACGAAGCGCTGAGCCACTACCTCGATGCCAACGTCCGGGCCGTGGCTGCCGTGGCCGAGCGCGTGCGCCCGGACGCGGCGCTGGCCAACCACCTGATCATGGGACCGGCGATCCTGGCACGGGCGCTCGGCGGTCGCGTGCCCTACGCCGTCAAGGTGCACGGCAGCGCGCTGGAGTACACGGTGCGTCCCCACCGCGATCGTTTCCTGCCCTACGCCCGCGAGGGGCTGGACGCGGCCGCCGGCGTGCTGGTGGGTTCCCGCCACACCGCCGAGAGCCTGTGGGAGGTCATGGACGATCCCGGCCTGCCCGGGCGCACGCGGCTGGGCCCGCCCGGGGTGGACGTCCACCGCTTCGCCCCCGCCGCACCGGACCGGGCCGCCGCGGCGCTGGAGCAGCTGGCGACCCGCCTGGACGGCACCGCCACCGCCGGCTGGGGCGGCGAACCGGGCGCGGGTGCCGCGCTGCGCAGCCTGGATCCGCGCCGGCAGCCGATCGTGAGCTACGTGGGCAAGCTGATCGTGTCCAAGGGGGTCGATCTGCTGCTGGCCGCCTGGCCGCTGGTGGTGGACCGGGTGCCGGATGCGCGCCTGTGCGTGGTCGGGTTCGGAACCTATCGCGACACGCTTCACGCGTTCGTCGACGCGCTCGCGGACGCCGACCTGGAGGCGCTGCGCGCGATCGCGGCCCGCGGGCGAGAGCCCGAAGGCGGCCCGGCCGGTGAGCTGACGTACCTGGCGGCCTTCCTGGACGGTCTGGATGGCGCGCGCCGGAACGCCTACCTGCGCGCTGCCCCGGCGGCCGCGGCCGGGGTCGTGTTCACCGGCCGGCTCGAGCACGACGATCTCCCTGCCCTGCTCCCGGCCTGCACCGCACAGGTGGTGCCCAGCACCTTCCCCGAGGCGTTCGGCATGGTGGCGGCCGAGGCCGCGGCCTGCGGCTCGCTACCCCTGTCGGCGGCCCATTCCGGCCTGGCCGAGGTGACCACCGTCCTGGAGGGCGCTCTGGAGCCCGATCTGCGCCCTCTGCTGTCGTTCCAGCGCGGCCCCGGAGCCGTGGTCGAGATCGCCGCGAAGCTGTCCGGCTGGCTCGCCGTGGGCGACCAGCGGCGCCTGGCGGCCACCACCGCGCTGGCCGGCGAGGCGCGGGCGCGGTTCGGCTGGGAGGCGGTTGCCGAGGGGGTCGTCGCCACCGCCCAGGGCCGGCTCGACGAGCTGGTCAGCCCAGCCGCCTGAACAGATAGTGTTCCGCCCCGTGAGGAGTGCTTCGCAGCGTCTGGCCCTGGTTGCGTGCGGCGCCCTGCTGATCACGGCGGGCGCCTCCGGCTGCGGTAATTCAGGGGGCGACGACAAGATCGAGGGCAAGACTGCCTTCATCCAGAAGTGCGGCTCCTGCCACACGCTGGCGCGGGCCAACACCAAGGGCGTCCAGGGTCCCAACCTGGATGAGGCCTTCGGACCGGCACGCGCTGACGGCCTGGGGGAGGCCACGGTCGAGGGCGTCGTGCTGAGACAGATCCACAACCCCCGCAACAGCAGCACCATGCCCGCGAACCTGGTCACCGGACAGGACGCCGAAGACGTGGCGGCATACGTGGCTTCCGTGGCCGGCCAGCGCGGCAAGGACGAGGGCCTGCTGGCCACCGCCGGCCCGAAGGCGTCCAACAAGCCGATCCCCGCCACCGGCGGCGTCCTGATGATGCCCGCCGACCCCAACGGCGGTCTCTTCTACGCCTCCACCCGCGCACTCGCCAAGTCGGGGTCGCTGAAGGTGGAGAGCAAGAACGCGTCGTCCACCGGCCACGACATCGCGCTCAAGGACTCGACCGGCAAGGAGCTGGGCGGGGGCAAGGTCGTCTCCGGCGGCGGCGTGTCCGAGTTCACCGCCTCCGTCAAGCCCGGCAAGTACGAGTACCTCTGCACCGTCCCGGGCCATGAGGCCGGCGGGATGAAGGGCACGCTCACCGTCAAGTAGGGCGCCTGTCGCACCCTTCGGGCCGCGCTCAGCCCACCAGCGCGTACAGCTCGTCGGCGATCTGAGGCGAAGCAGCCAGCAGGCCCGCCGGCTCGCCCTCCAGCGGCCGCAGCTCGCCACCCGCCTCGGACACCACCAGGCTGGCCGCGGCCCAATCCCAGTGGTTCAGGCCGCGTTCGTAGTAGGCGTCCACGCGGCCGGCGGCCAGCCAGCACAGGTCCAGGGCGGCGGCGCCGGCGCGGCGGATGTCGCGCACGCGCGGGAGCACCTGTGTCAGCAGCTCCGCTTGGGCGGCGCGGCGCTCGGGTGCATAGCCGAAGCCGGTGGCCACCAGCGCGGTGTTCAACCCGGACGGTGGCGAGATGGCCAGTTGCCGGTCGTCCAGGAACGAGCCGCCGCCGCGGATGGCGGTGAACGTCTCGCCGCGCAGCGGGTCGTGCACCACGCCCACCAGGCTGCCGTCACCGTCCTCCAGCGCCACGCTGACGTTCCAGGCCGGGAAGCGGTAGAGGTAGTTGGTGGTGCCGTCCAGCGGGTCGACCACCCAGCGCCGCCCGCTGGCCGCATCGCTGCGCGAGCCCTCCTCCGCCAGCAGGCCATCGTCGGGCCGCTCGGCGGCCAGCAGGTCGCGTATGAGCGCCTCGGCGTCCTTGTCGGCGTCCGAGACCATGTCGGTGCGCGAAGACTTGCGCTCCACGCCGCTGGCGGGCCCCTCGTAGCGCTCCAGCAGCAGCTCGGCTGCCGCCAGCGCGGCGCGGCGCGCCAGGTCCAGATCGGCCTCCGTGCTCAGAGCGCCCGCGCCACGACGACGACCACGGCCAGCACCAGGAAGAAGGCGGCGACGTAAAGGAAGAACCGAAACGCCTCGCGCTCGGACCGAAGGGGATTCAGCACGGCCGGGAGCCTACGGCTTCAAGGAGCCCGGAGTCCGAAAACCGAGCAGTTCAAGGACGCAGCCGGCGACGTGTGCTCCGCACACGAGCCGGCGAGGACGCCGAAATGCGAAGGTTTGCAGGACGATCGCCTAGATGATGTACACGGTCGTGTACACCACGATCCACATGACGTCGACGAAGTGCCAGTAGATGCCGGGGATCTCGACGCCCATGTGTTCCTTGCTCGAGAAGTGGCCCCGGAAGGCACGGATGGTGGCGAACATCAGCAGCGTCAGGCCCACGAACACGTGCGCGCCGTGAAGGCCGGTCAGGCCGTAGAAGATGGTGCTCTGGGCGTTCTCGCTGATGGCGAAGCCCACGTGCACGTACTCGTTGATCTGGATCGTCAGGAACGTCATGCCCAGCAGCAGCGTTGTGAGCATGCCCGCCTTCAGCGCACGGCGGTTCTCGTTGCGCGCGCCCTCCAGCGCCCAGTGCATCGTGAAGCTGGATGAGACCAGGATGGCCGTGTTCACTCCGGCGATCACCTTCGGCAACTCCATGCCCTCCGCCGGCCACGCGTCGCCGTTCACGACCCGGATGAAGAAGTAGGCCGTGAAGAACGCCCCGAAGAGCATGACCTCGGAGACGATGAACAGCAGCATCCCGAGCGTCATGGCGTCTACACGGGAGCTCTGATTGGCCTCCGGCGGACCGTGATGGTCATGTTCGCCTGTGCCCCCTTGTGGGGTATCGCCGTGTGGCTGGCCGCCCAGGGCGACGGAGGCGGATTCCATCAGGCGCCCGCTTCCTGCGCTTGGGGAGTGTCCTCGGAGACCACGTGGTGCACCGGCTTGGAGGTCGAGTTGCGCACTCGCCCGATCAGATCGGAGCGCAGCCAGCCGGACTGCATCTCGGAGAAGGTGGAGATCACGACCTCGTCGATCCCGTAGAAGTCCAGCGCGTTGTGGATTGCGGTGTACGGGTCCGGGTGGGTGACCTGGCCGATGGCCTGCAGGCCCTCCTCCTGGAGCCGCTCGAGCGTGCGCGCCAGGCGGTCGGCCGCCTCCTCGCCGCCTTCGCCCGACTGGGGTGAGATGACCACGAAGCGGTGCGGGCCCTCCGCGGCCAGCGCCTTGAGCTGGTCGATCAGCGGCTGCCCGCCAACGGTCTGGTTGGCCACCACGAGCGTGCGTGTGGCGCTGTCCTTATCGGCATCGAGGTCCACCACCACGTGCTCGACCGGCCGGCGGGTCGCCTGCTCGACACGCTGGACGAGGTCCTGGCGCAGCCAGCCCGAGCGGGTGGACGGGTGGGTCGAGATCACGATCTCGTCGAAGTCGCGCTCGCCGAGCGCGTCCATGATCGCCGAGTACGGGTCGGGGTCCATGACCGCGCCGGTGGCCTTGATGCCCACCTCGTCCAGCTGCGCGATGGTCATGGCCAGCCGGTTCTCGGCGGCGCCGCGAACCGTCTCGTCGTAGATCACATAGCCGTGGCTGGGTTGGCTCTGGGGCGAGATCACGTGCACCGTCGAGGGCTCCTTCTCGGCCCGCCGGCGCACGGCGTCGATCAGGTCGGAGCCCACGACCGTCTCGTTCGCCACCACCAGGATGTCGCTCACTGGACCTGTCCCTCAGGCGGGGGCTGGGCGCCGCCACCGCCGGCCGTCGCGGTGGCAGGGCCGCCGCCGCCCGCGGGCGCCTTCTTGTCCCCGAACACGGCGTGCACGGCACCCGGTACGCCGTACTCGTAGGGACCGCCGACCACGGTCGGGATCTCGTCGAAGTTGAAGATCGGCGGGGGCGAGGACACTTGCCACTCGATCGAGTGCGCGCGCCACGGGTTGGCTGCGGCCCTGGGCCCGCGCCGCCAGCTGGTGATCATGTTGTAGAGGAAGATCAGGAACGACAGGCCGAAGATGAAGCTGGACACCGAGATCAGCAGGTTCAGGGTGGCGAACTGGTCGGCGTAGTCGGCCACCCGGCGGGGCATGCCGTCGATGCCGACGAAGTGCATCGGGCCGAACGTCAGGTTGAAGAACACGAACGAGAGCCAGAAGTGGATCTTGCCCAGGCTCTCGTCGTACATCCGCCCGGTCATCTTCGGGAACCAGTGGTAGAGGCCGGCGAAGATCGTGAACACGGAGCCGCCGAACAGCACGTAGTGGATGTGAGCCACCACGAAGTAGGTGTCCGACACGTGGATCACCACCGGGATGACGGCCAGCATGATGCCGCTGATGCCGCCCAGGGTGAACATGGTGATGAAGCCCAGCGCGAACAGCATCGGGGTCGTCAGATGGATGACCCCCTTCCACATGGTGGCCAGCCAGGAGAAGATCTTGATGCCCGTGGGCACCGCGATCAGCATGGTGGTGATCATCATCGGCACGCGCATCCAGCTGGCCATGCCCGACACGAACATGTGGTGGGCCCAGACGGTGAAGCCCAGGATCACGATCGCCACCAGCGAGAACGCCATCATCCGGTAGCCGAACACAGGCTTGCGCGAGTGGGTCGACATGACCTCGGAGATGATCCCGAAGCCGGGCAACATCATGATGTAGACGGCCGGGTGCGAGTAGAACCAGAAGACGTGCTGGTACATCAGCACGTCGCCGCCGACCCCCGGGTCGAAGAAGTGCGTGCCGAGCGCCCGGTCCATCAGCACGAAGAACTGCGAGCCGGCGATGAACGGCGTGGCGATGACCACCAGCAGCGAGGTGGTGAACTGCGCCCACACCATCAGCGGCATGCGCCAGAACGTCATGCCCGGCGCACGCATGGTGATGATCGTGACCAGGAAGTTCAGCGCGGTCGCAATCGATGACGCGCCCGCGAACTGGACGCCGATCGTGAAGAACTGCTGCCCCAGCGGAGTGTCGGTGGACAGCGGGGCATAGGCGGTCCAGCCGGTGGCGAAGGCGCCGCCCTCGACGAAGAACGAGGCCACCATCATCACGCCGGCGGTGGGCAGCAGCCAGAACGACAGCGCGTTCAGGCGTGGGAACGCCATGTCCGGCGCGCCGATCATCAGCGGCACCACGAAGTTCGCGATGCCCGCGAACACCGGGATGATGAACAGGAAGATCATCAGCGATGCGTGCACGCTGAACAAGCCGTTGTAGGTGTTCGGGTCCACGAACTGGGTCCCCGGCTGGGCCAGTTCAGCGCGGATGACCATGGCCAGCAGCCCGCCGATGATGAAGAAGATGAACGTGGTGACGATGTACTGGATGCCGATCACCTTGTGATCGGTGTTCACCCGGAAGTAGGCCTTCCAGCTGGTGGCGCCGTGGCTTGAGTGGTCCTCGGGCCGCGTCGGCCTGCCCGACGCCCAGTAGAACCAGTAGTCGAAGCAGCCGATGGCCACCAGGAAGGCCAGCGGCATGGCGATCAGGCCCACGGTGGTGACCGCCGTCATGTCCAGCACGGGGTCGTAGCCGTACAGCGCGCGGACGCCGGCCACCAGGCCCATGGAGAACAGGTATGCCAGTGGCACGCCCCACGCCACCCGGTACCAGCCGGGAGCCCGCAGCTTGGCGGCCATGGTCATCGCCGTCCTCCTTCGCGCTTCCGGGCGATCCAGCTGTCGAATACCGCCTCGGGCACGACCTGGACCCGCTGGCGCATGGTGGAGTGGCCGATGCCGCACAGCTCGGCGCACACCACCGGGTAGGTGCCGACGCGGGTGGGCGTGGTCCGGAACTTGGTGGTGATCCCGGGCACCGCATCCGTCTTCAGCCTGAACTGCGGCACCCAGAAGTCGTGCAGCACGTCATCGCTCCTGACGCGGAAGTCCACCTGGCGTCCCTGGGGTACCACCAACTGGTTCACCCGCACCCTGCCGTCGTTGGGGTAGGCAAAGCGCCACGCGAACTGCTGGCCGGTCACGTTCACCACCAGGGCGTTGGACTCCTTGGCCTCGATGTCGTCGAGGACGATCCAGCCGTAGGCGGCCAGCGCCGAGACGATGATGAACGGGATCGTGACCCAGATGACCTCCAGGCGGGTGTTGCCATGGATGGGCTCGCCGTCGCTCAGATCGCCGGGCTTGGCCTTGAACGCGACCACCGAGAAGATGACCACCGCCATGACCAGCACGAAGATCGGCACGGACACGATCAGCAGGACGTCGTAGAGCGTGTCGATGTCCGGAGCGGCCGATGAGGCCGCGACCGGGAACCAGTCGATCTGGAGGCAGATCACGATGCCGACGATGGTGGCCAGCACGCTCAGGACGGCGGTCCAGAGCAGGGGCCGCCGCCTCACCATCGACATCCAACACCACCCTTGCGAAACACGGTTCGCAACCCTACAGATAGAGGCGGGGGGTTGGCACCCCCCGGACGCTGCGGTTTTGGTCAGGCGGCCAAGCTGGCGACCGCGGCCTCGCGGAAGGTGGAGGGAGGGGTGCCGTGGTGGCGGCGGAAGGCCTTGGCGAACTGCGCCGGCTGGCGGTAGCCGACGGCGCTCGCCACCTCGTTCACGGGCGAGGCGCTGGCCTGCAGCAGGCGCGCGGCCTGTTCCATCCGCACGCGCTGGAGGTAGCTGCGGAAGCTGGTCTCCCCGGCCTCGGCGAACGCGCGCTGGAGCTGGCGGCGGGACGTGGCCACCCGGCGGGCCACGTTATCGAGCGCGAGCTTGTACTCGAACTCGGCATCGATGATCGCCGCTGCGTCTCGGAAGAGCTCTGCTCGGCGCTGGACGGTGGCTGGGCGCTTGGCTTCATTCAGCATGGTCTCTTGTTGCTACGCGCCAGAGGCGCAATTGGATAACTCCCGTGGCCTATTTCCCGAATCGTTGTCTTCCAAGCTCCCTGCGTCGTGTGCAAAGCTGTCGGCTAGCGTCAATCGTCACGATGTTCACAGGAGGGACGGATGCAGGTTCAGGCAGGGATGAGCACGATGGTCTTGACGGTCGGGCCCGACCACACGCTTAGTCAGGTGGCCAGCGCCATGAGCCAGCGGCAGGTGGGCGCCGCGGTCGTGGTCGACCCTGACCAACCCGGCCCAGGGATCATCACCGAGCGCGACATCCTCCAGTCATTGGGGTCGGGCCAGGATCCCGAGGCGGAGAAGGTGGGCTCCCACCTCTCGACCGACCTCACCTTCGCGGAGCCGGGCTGGTCGCTGGAGTACGCCGCCGAGGCCATGGTCCGGGGCGGCTTCCGCCACCTGATCGTCGTCGACGGCGGCGAGCTCGTGGGCGTGCTCTCGATGCGCGACATCGTCCGCTGCTGGGTGCAGGAGGGGGCAGTGTCGGAGATGCCGGCGAGTTAGGGGCTCGGGCGTTCGCGCGTCCGCCGCCGGCGCCCGCGGCGGGTCAGGCGAAAACTGCGGCTGGGTGGGTGCACTCATCTTGGGTCCGGGAGGCACAGATCTGGGCCCGAGGTGAACCCCGGCCGTCGCGGGTCGCAGATCGGCCCTGCGATTCGCTTCCGGCCGTCGATTGACCCGGCTGGGGCCGGGTCGATCGACGGCCAGGGGCCGGCGGTCACCCACCTACCCAGCTGCCGTTCGCTTGAGCCGCCGCGAACGACCGCGGGAGATCGGCTAGGAACCCGCCCTAGTGCTCGAGTGGCAGGTCGTCCATCTCCTGCCGGACCTGCGAGACCCAGCGGACGGTGGCGATGACCGCGATGGCCACGCCGAGGCCGCAGACGTACCAGTTCAACACGACCCCCACGAGCGCGATCGTGGCTCCCAGGGCCACCAGCACCGGCAGGTAAGAGGGGCCGGGTAGGTGGATCGGCTCGCCGGCCGGCGGGACCTGGCCGTTCTCGGGCGCGTCGGCCATCAGTAGACGAACGCGACGACCCAGGACGCGGCGAAGACGCTCAGGGCGATCACGCTGGCGATGAGCGCGGTGCGGAGGTTGCGACGGGCGAGCTTGCGGTCCACGACCACGGTTTTCTACCAGACCGGCACAATGCCCAGGCGGATGACCTCTGTACTCGGAATCGACGTCGGCGGTACCAAGGTGGCCGTGGCTCGCGTCGAGGGGGCACGGGCGCAGGACAAGATCGAGGCCGCCACCGAGCTGGAACACGTGGACGCGCTCTTGGACGGCATCGAGCGCGCCGTCGGGCAAGTCGTGGGCGACGGCCCCGGCCCTGAGGCGATCGGCGTCGGCGTGCCCTCGCAGGTGGACTTCGCCAGTGGGACCGCGCTGTCGAGCGTGAACATCCCCTTGGAGGGAGTTCCGCTGCGCGAGCAGCTCGGCAAGCGCTTCGGGGTGCCGGTGTTCGTGGACAACGACGCGAACTGCGCCGCGCTGGCCGAGGCGCAGCTGGTGCCCGATCCGCCGGCCCAGCATCTGGTGATGCTGACGCTGGGCACGGGCGTGGGCGGCGGCGTGATCATCGACGGCCGGATCGAACGCGGACAGTCCGGGCTGGGCGCCGAGCTCGGCCACGTGATCGTGGACGGGCCGACGGCGCTTGCAGCATCGGCGGGCGGCTTCCCCCGGCCCGGCTCGCTGGAGTGGCACTGCAGCGGCCGCGGGCTGGAACGCGCCATCACCGAGGCCGCGCGAATGGCCGGGGAGGGCCCACTGGCGCGCAAGCTCAGCGATGACGGCCGTGTCTCGGGCCGGGAGGCGGTCGCAGCCGCCCAGGAGGGTGACCGCACGGCGCTGGAGGTTTTCGCTCGCTTTGCCCGCTGGCTGGGTCTGGGCATCGCCAGTTTCGTCAACACCTTCGAACCCGAGCGCGTGGTGCTGGGCGGGGGCCTTTCGCGGGCCGCCGACCTGTTCCTGGACGACGCCGCGGCGGAGGCCGAGCGCAACACGCTGCCCGCGCTGTGGAAGCGCGTCCAGATCGACCTGGCCCGCGGCGGCGCGGACGCCGGCGTGATCGGCGCCGGAGTGCTGGCCGCGCAGGAGCTGGAGCGTTAGGGTTCTGGCATGGAACGCGTGGTCACTTCCAACGAAGAGGCCATCGAGGCGTGGGACGGTGTCCTGTTCGACACCTTCGTGGAGTTCCGCGACATCGTGACCACGGGCCTGGGCGTCCAGGGGACCGTGGCCATGGAGCTCACCGCGCCGCGGGCCGGTGAGCGCGTGCTGGACATCGGCTGCGGGTTCGGCGACGCCTCGCAGGAGCTCGCTGCGCTGGTCGGACCGGAGGGGTCGGTCCACGGCGTCGACGCCAGCAGCCGGTTCATCGACGCGGCGCGCCAGGAGGCGGCGGAGGCGGGCCTCGAGCACGTGACCTTCGATGTCGCCGACGTGGAGGCCACCGCCTTCCCCGCCGAGTACGACCTGGCGTTCTCGCGGATGGGCACGATGTTCTTCGCCAACCCGGTCGCGGCGATGCGGCACGTGTGCGGCGCGCTGGTGCCCGGCGGCCGGCTGTGCATGGTCGTGTGGCGCCAGAAGGTGGAGAACGACTGGATGTACCGCGTCGAGCAGGCGGTCGAGAAGTTCGTGGAGGAGGACGAGGACTCCGACGAGCCCACCTGCGGGCCGGGCCCGTTCTCGATGGCCAACGCCGACACCACCAGCGGCATCCTGAAGGCGTCCGGCTTCGAGCAGATCTCGCTCCGGCGCTCGGACCTGCCCTACCGCGTCGGCGCCGACCTGGACGCCGCGGTGGCGCTGGCGCTGGCGCTCGGCCCCGCGGGGGAGGTAATGCGCCTGGCCGGCGACGATGCGGTGCGCCTGCGTCCCGAGATCGAGGCGGCGGTCGCCGGGCAGCTGGCCGAGCTCGAGACGCCGGACGGCGTGATGGCCACGTCCTCCTGCTGGATCGTCACGGCCACCAAGCCCGCCGGCGTTTGATCCGCGGGCCACGGGTAGTGGTGCCCCGTGGGTGATACTGCGATCTCGACCGCCGACGAGTGAAGGGAAGGCATGACGCTGACGAAGGATGAGACCGAGGTCGACGCGCTGGCGATCGACACGATCCGCACGCTGTCCATCGACGGTGTGCAGAAGGCCAACTCGGGTCATCCCGGGGCCCCCATGGCGCTGGCGCCGGTGGCCTACCAGCTGTTCGCGAAGACGATGAAGCACAACCCGGCCGACCCGGACTGGTTCGACCGCGACCGGTTCGTGCTGTCCGCGGGCCACGCCTCGATGCTCCTGTACTCGATCCTGCACCTGACGGGCTACGGGATCTCGATGGAGGACCTGCAGAACTTCCGCCAGCTGGGCAGCCCCACCGCCGGTCACCCCGAGTACGAGGCCGAAGGCTCGCCGGGCATCGAGGTCACCACCGGCCCGCTGGGGCAGGGCGTCGGCAACGCCGTGGGCTTCGCGCTGGCCGAGCGGCTGCTGGCCGCGCGCTTCAACCGCGACGGCCACGAGGTGATCGACCACCACACGTACGCCATCGCCAGCGACGGCGACATGCAGGAGGGGGTGGCCTCCGAGGCCAGCTCGCTGGCCGGGCATCTGAGCCTGGGCAAGCTGACGATGTTCTACGACAACAACCAGATCCAGCTCGCCGGCCCGACGTCGATGGGCTTCTCCGAGAAGGTCGGCGACCGCTACGAGGCCTACAACTGGCACGTCCAGGACCTGGGTGAGGACCTGAGCACCCGCGCGCTGGCCGAGGCCATAGAGGCCGCCCACGCCGACGACCGGCCGTCGCTGATCATCGTCCAGAGCCACATCGGCTTCGGCTCGCCGAACAAGCAGGACTCCCAGAAGGCCCATGGCTCGCCGCTGGGCGATGACGAGGTCAAGCTGACCAAGGAGGCGTACGGCTGGGACCCGGACAAGAGCTTCTACGTGCCGGACGAGGCCGCCGAGGCTTACGCCGAGATCCCCGAGCGGGGCAAGCAGCTTCAGTCCGAGTGGGACGAGCGCATGTCGGCGTTCCGCGACGCCCACGGTGACCTGGCGGCGGAGCTGGACCAGTTCATCTCCGGCGAGCTGCCCGGCGGCTGGGATGCCGACCTGCCGCGGTTCTCGCCCGACGACGACCCGATCGCCACCCGTAAGGCCTCGGAGCAGGTGATCCAGGCGGCCGCCGCCGCGCTGCCCACGCTGGTCAGCGGCTCGGCCGACCTGGAGCCCTCGACCAACACCGAGATCGAGGACGGCGGCTCGGTCACCCGGGACGACTTCAGCGGCCGCAACGTGCACTATGGGGTGCGCGAGCACGGCATGGGCGCCATCGTGAACGGCCTGAACCTGCACGGCGTGCGCGCCTTCGGCGCCACATTCTTCAACTTCCTGGACTACATGAAGGGCTCGGTGCGCCTGGCCGCGCTCATGGAGCTAGGCGTGATCCACGTGTTCACGCACGACTCGATCGGCCTGGGCGAGGACGGCCCAACCCACCAACCGGTCGAGCACCTGGCCCACCTGCGCGCCACTCCGAACGTGAACTGCGTGCGGCCCGCGGACGCCAACGAGACGGCGCTGGCGTGGAAGTTCGCGCTGGAGTCCAACGAGGGCCCGACCGCGCTGGTGCTGTCGCGGCAGGGCATCCCGATCCTGGACCCCGACGCCATACCGGCCGACGCGGTGGAGAAGGGCGCCTACGTCCTGCGCGATACCCCGCAAGGGGGCACAGGTGGGGAGCCGGACGTGATCCTGATCGCCACCGGTGCGGAGGTGCAGACCGCCCTCGACGCCGCCGACGAGCTGTCCGACAAGGACGGGCTGAGCGTCCGCGTGGTGAGCATGCCCTGCTGGGACCGCTTCGCCGCCGCCGAGCGGTCGTACCGCGACCAGGTTCTGCCGCCGGCGATCCGCGCGCGCGTGTCCATCGAGGCCGCCGCCACGCTGGGCTGGGAGAAGTGGGTCGGCGACGCCGGCTCGTCGCTGGGCATGACCAGCTTCGGTGCCTCGGCGCCCGCGAAGGAGCTTTTCCCGCACTTCGGCCTAACGTCAGAACACCTAGCCGAGGTTGCGCGCCGCACCCATCGGTCGATCCAGGAGGCATGACATGTCACAGAACAAGCGACTGCAAGCACTGACCGACGCGGGGGTGGCCGTCTGGCTGGACCAGATCCACCGTGAGATGATCGAGTCGGGCGACCTCAAGGCGCTGGTCGACGAGAAGTCCCTGCGCGGCGAGACGTCGAACCCGGCGATCTTCGAGAAGGCGATCATGGGCGGCGACGCCTACGACGACAAGATCGAGAAGTTCGCCGGCGAGGGGCTGGACGCGCGCGAGACCTACCTGCGCATCGCCATCGAGGACGTGCAGGCGGCCTGCGACGTCATGCGCCCCGTCTACGACTCGCTCGACCATTACGACGGCTTCGTGTCGCTGGAGGTGGAGCCCGCGCTGGCGCGCGACACCGATGCCACGCTCGAGCAGGCCAAGGAGCTGTGGGAGGCCGTGGACCGGCCCAACGTGATGATCAAGATCCCGGGCACCCCCGAGTGCGTGCCGGCGATCGAGGACGCCACGGCCGCCGGCGTGAACGTGAACGTGACGCTGCTGTTCAGCGTCGAGGGCTACGAGGCCATCGCCGAGGCGTACATCCGCGGCATGGAGCGGCGCAAGGAGGCCGGGGAGTCGCTGGACGTGCACTCGGTGGCGTCGTTCTTCGTATCGCGCGTGGACACCGAGGCGGACAAGCGGCTGGAGGCCGACCCCCCATCCGGGGGGCAGGCGGCGGAGGACCTGATCGGCTTGGCCGCCATCGCCAACGCCCAGGCGGCCTACCAGTCGTTCAAGGGGCTCTTCCACGGCGACCGGTTCGCCGCGCTCAAGGAGGCTGGCGCGCCGGTGCAGCGGCCGTTGTGGGCATCCACCGGCGTCAAGGACGAGCGCTACGACGACACCAAGTACGTGGCCGGCCTGGTGGCGCCCGAGACGGTGAACACCATGCCGCTGGACACGCTCGAGGCCTGCGCCGACAAGCTCGAGATCGAGGGCAACACCGCCGACCAGGACCCGACGGAGACGCTCCAGAAGCTGGCCGATGCCGGCCTCGACATGGGCGACGTGACCGAGACCCTGCTGAACGAGGGCATCGACAAGTTCGTGGAGCCGTTCGACAAGCTGATCGCCGGAATCGAGGAGCAGATGGCCAGGGTCGGCGCGTGACGGCAGCCGTCGACCAGCGCATGGCGGCCGCGCTCGACGAGGGCGTGGTGCGCCGCATCTGGGAGCACGATCAGGTGCTGTGGGGCGGCCCGGGGCCTGAGATCGGCAACCGGCTGGGCTGGCTGGACATCGCCGACCGGCTGCTGGAAGAGGCCGATGACCTGGCCGCTTTCGCCCGGCAGGCCCGCGACGACGGGTTCACCAACGCGGCGCTGCTGGGCATGGGCGGCTCCAGCCTGGGCCCGGAGGTCATCCGGCGCTCGTACGGCAAGCTGGACGGCGGCCTTGAGCTCCACGTGCTGGACTCCACCGACCCAGGCGCGGTGCGCGCGCTGGAGGCGGCGATCGACGTGGAGAAGACGATCTTCATCGTGTCCTCCAAGTCGGGCGGCACGGTCGAGACGCTGTCGCACATGAAGCACTTCTACGAGCTCAGCGGCGACAACGGCGACCAGTTCGTGGCCGTGACCGATCCGGGCAGCGGGCTGGTGGAGATGGCCGGCGAGCGCGGCTTCCGGCGGGTGTTCGAGAACGATCCCGACATCGGCGGGCGCTACTCGGTGCTGTCCTACTTCGGGCTGGTGCCGGCGGCGCTTGCCGGCGTGGATGTGGCCCACATGTGCCGCTCGGCCGCCGAGGCCGCGAACGAGTGCCGCGACGAGAGCGACTCGAACCCCGGCCTGGCGATCGGGGTCATGCTCGGCTCACTGGCGCTGGAGGGCAAGAACAAGGCCACGTTCGTGGTCAGCCCCCGGATCGCGGCCTTCGGCCTCTGGGCCGAGCAGCTGATCGCCGAGTCCACCGGCAAGCAGGGCCGCGGCATCCTGCCGGTGGCCGACGAGCCGCTGACACGGCCTGACTTCTACGGCGACGACCGCGTGTTCGTCTACCTGCGCGACGCCGACGCGGTGGATGCCGACATGGACTCGAGCATCGACGATCTACGCGCGGCCGGGCACCCGGTGGTCACGCTCGAGCACGGCGGCCCCGACGACCTGGGCCGAATCTTCTTCCTGTCGGAGTTCGCGACCGCAGTCGCCGGCTGGGTGCTGGACATCAACGCGTTCGACCAGCCCAACGTGCAGGAGGCCAAGGACAACACGAACAAGGTGCTGGAGGCCGACCAGCCGCCGGCCGTCGAGGTGGCCGGCGATGCCGAGCTGTCCGACCTGCTCGGCCACGCCGCGCCGCCGCACTACGTGGCGATCATGGGCTACGTGCCCCCGTCGGACGAGTTCGACGACGCGGTGCTCGACCTGCGCCGCACCATCCGCGACGCCACCAGGGCCACCACCACGTTCGGCTACGGACCGCGCTTCCTGCACTCCACCGGCCAGTTCCACAAGGGCGGCCCGCCTGAGGGGCTGTTCCTACAGCTGACGCACGACCCGGGTGACGACTTGGCCATCCCCGATGCCGCCTTCGGCTTCGCCGAGCTGATGGCTGCCCAGGCCACCGGCGATGTGCTGACGCTGCGCGACCACGGCCTGCCGGCCGAGCGGGTGGTGCTTGACGGCGATCCGGCGCAGGCGCTGCGGGCGCTGACCGAGAAGGTCAGGGAGATGCTGGCCGACTAGCGCGCCAGCCTGGGCGGTAAAGGCACGGGTACGGCCCGGCAACGAAGCGACAATTTCGCGCCGTAGGTTGAAAACCACCCCGCTCCCCGGAAAGAATGGGCGCGGGAGCACCACACCGACGTCGGCGGGGTCCCGGCCCCGGAATGGGAGGCAGCGCATGCAGCTCGGCTTCGTAGGGCTGGGGAAGATGGGCGGCAACATGGTCCATCGCCTCCATCGCGATTCGGACCACACCGTCGTTGCCTTCGACTTCTCCGAAGACGCGGTGAAGAAGACCGAGGAGTACGGCGCCACCGGCGCGTCGTCGCTGGAGGATCTGGTCGGGAAGCTGGACGCGCCGCGCGCGGTGTGGATCATGGTGCCGGCCGGCGATCCGACGCAGGAGACGATCGACGCGCTGGCCGACCTGCTGGAGGAGGGCGACGCGATCATCGACGGCGGCAACTCCAAGTTCAGCGACGACAAGGTACGCGCCGAGGCGCTGGCAGAGAAGGGGATCGAGTACGCCGACGTGGGCACCAGCGGTGGCGTCTGGGGCCTCGAGGTGGGCTACTGCATGATGGTCGGCGGCACCGACGAGGCCGTCGAGCGGATCGCGCCGATCCTTGACGTGCTGGCGCCGCCGAGCACGGAGGAGCACGGGCCCGGCTGGGGCCACTTCGGCGGCCCGGGGGCGGGGCACTACGTGAAGATGGTCCACAACGGCATCGAGTACGGCCTGATGCAGGCCTATGCCGAGGGCTTCGACATCTTCGACAAGTCCGAGTACGACCTGGACAAGGCCAAGATCGCGCATCTCTGGATGCAGGGCTCGGTGGTGCGCTCGTGGCTGTGCGAGCTGGCCGCGCGGGCCTTCGAGGAGGAGGGCAACACGCTGGACAACCTCGACCCCTACACCGAGGACTCCGGCGAGGGGCGCTGGACGATCGAGGACGCGATGGAGAAGGACGTGCCCACCCCGGTGATCACCGCCTCGCTCTACGCGCGCTTCTACTCGCGCAGGAACGGCGACTTCACGCACAAGATGCTGTCGGCGCTGCGCAACCAGTTCGGCGGCCACTCGGTCAGAACCAAGGCCGAGCAGGCCTCCGACCCGGCCGACGTCTGATGGCCACCGAACCCGGCCACGCCGAACACGGCACGCATGCCGAGAACCCGCTGACCGAGGGGCTGGAGCGCCAGCCCGTGCACCCGACCACGCTGACGATCTTCGGCGCCACCGGCGACCTGTCCAAGCGCAAGCTGCTGCCGGCGCTGTACAACCTGGCCCACGAGGGGGCCCTGCCGGAGCGCTTCAACCTGATCGGCAGCTCGCGCAGCGAACTGTCCGCTGACGACTTCCGCCAGCTCGCCACCGATTCGATCAACGAGTTCTCGCGCCGGGAGTGCGACCAGAAGGTGCTGGACGCGCTGCTCTCCGACGTGCGCTACGTGTCCGGCGCGTTCGACGAGGACGACGTTTATGAGCAGCTCAAGACAGCCGCGGCCGAGTTCGACGAACAGGGCGGGATCACGTTCAACCGCGTCTTCTACCTGTCCACGTCGCCCAGCTTCTTCCCGGTGATCGTCGGCCAGCTGGGAGAGCACGGGCTGGACTGCCACGAGGACGCCGAGGTGCGGGTGGTCATCGAGAAGCCGATCGGGCGCAACCTGCAGGAGGCCAAGGACCTGAACAAGGCGGTCCTGAACGTGCTGGACGAGGACCAGGCCTTCCGGATCGACCACTACCTGGGTAAGGAGACGGTCCAGAACATGCTGGCGTTCCGGTTCGCCAACGGCCTGTTCGAGCCGATCTGGAACCGCAACTACGTGGACAACGTGCAGATCACGTCGTCGGAGGACATCGGCATCGGCAGCCGCGCCGGCTACTACGACACCTCCGGCGCGCTGCGCGACCTGGTGCAGAACCACATGCTGCAGCTGCTGTGCCTGCTGTGCATGGAGCCGCCGGTGAACTTCTATGCCGACGAGGTCCGCGACGAGAAGGTCAAGGTGCTGCACGCAATCCACCCGCCCGAGCCGGACGAGGTCAAGGACATGGCGGTGCGGGCCCAGTACACGGCCGGCATGGCCGCCGGCGAGGAGGTCAAGGGCTACAAGGACGAGGAGGACGTGCCCGAGGACTCGGTCACCGAGACCTACGCGGCGCTGCGGCTGGAGGTGGACAACTGGCGCTGGGCGGGCGTGCCGATCTACCTGCGCACGGGCAAGCGCCTGGCACGCAAGGTCACCGAGATCGCGATCACGCTCAAGCCGGTGCCGCATCTGGCTTTCAAGGGGAGCGGCTCGGTTGGGGTGCAGCCCAACCAGATCGTGATGACAATGCAGCCCAACGAGGGCGTGTCGATCTCTTTGGGCGCCAAGATCCCCGGCAGCCAGATGCGCATCCGCCCGGTGAACATGGAGTTCCTCTACGGCACCGCGTTCATGTCGGAGTCGCCCGAGGCGTATGAGCGGCTGATCATGGACGCCATGCGCGGCGAAGCCACGCTGTTCACCCGGGACGACGAGGTCGAGGCCCAGTGGGCCATCTGCGATCCGATCCTGGAGGCGTGGGAGGCCGACGACACGCCGCTGTACGAGTACGAGGCGGGCTCGAGCGGGCCGGAGGAGGCCGATGAGCTCCTGCGCCCGGGAGAGAAGTGGCGCACGATTTGACCGAGTCGGGGGACATGTGGCAGGAGCAAGACACGTCGCCGGAAGCGGTCGCAACTGCCCTGCGCGAGCTGCTCAAGCAGCGCCACGCGGACAGCGAGGCGTTCGTGCCGGCGCGGGTGCTGAACCTGGTCGTGATCGTGGACCGCGACTGGCGCGGCGAGATCCAGAATCGTCTGGACAAGGTGGGTTCCTACCACGCCTCGCGCACGATCCTGGTCAGCGTCGAGCCGGGGCGCACCAGCATCGACGCGTCCGCTTCGATGTCGGCCGAGGAGGACGTGGAGCGCGGCGAGCTGGCGGTGGCGCACGAGCACGTGGTCCTGGACATCGGCGAGAAGCACCTGAAGGCGCTGGACACCATCGTCGACCCGCTGGTAGTCAGCGATCTGGCCACGCTGCTGTGGTCGCCCCACGGCCACCACGAGGGTGTGGACGCCATGTCCAAGCTCGCCCAGATCATCCTGATCGACTCGGTGGACACCGAGGGGCCGGAGTACGCGGTCCGCCGCTCAAGCGAGCTGGCAGAGCGCCACTACGTGGTCGACCTGGCGTGGCTGCGCTCGACGCCCTGGCGTGAGCGCGTGGCCTCCACCTTCGACCCGGAGCAGTGGCGGGACGACCTCGCGTCGATCGACTCGGTGACCGTGCGCCACAAGCCCGACTCGGCGATGGCCGGGCTGCTCCTCCTGGGCTGGCTCTCATCGCGGCTGGGCTGGGAGCCGGGGCCGATGACCGAGCACGGCGGCGGGGCCCAGGGCAAGGCGAAGGCCCGCAAGCACGAGATCAGGCTGGCGCTGGAGCCCGACGACACCATGACCACGCCGGGGCTGGCGGGCATCACGGTGAAGTCTGCGACCGGCATGAGCATCTCGCTCGACCGCGGTCCCGGCGGGCTGACGGCCCACCGCCAGACCGCCGACGGCGAGGAGCGCACGTGGACGGTCACCGGGGCCTCTCGGGGCGAGTCGGGCATCCTGGGCGAGGGCATCCGCCAGGCGCTGCTGCGCGACCACACCTACACCCCCGCGCTGGCGGCGACGCAGAAGATGATCGCCTGATGCCCGACCGCGAGATCGCGATCGTGGACGACGTGGCCGGCGCGGCCGCAGAGCGGATCGCCGCGCGGGTGCGGGCCGGTGGCCACATCGCCCTGTCGGGCGGCTCCACGCCCAAGGCCGCGCACCAGAAGGTGGCGAGCATGGGCCTGGACTGGTCGCACACCCAGCTGTGGTTCGGCGACGAGCGCGCCGTGGCGCCCGACCACGAGCACTCCAACTACCGGATGGCCAAGGAGAGCCTGCTGGACCGCATCGACGGCGCGCAGCCGGCGGTGCACCGGATCCGCGGTGAGCTGGGCCAACACGAAGCCGCCGCGGCCTACGAGGTCGAACTGCGCGAAGGGTTCGGTGAGCGCGAGCCCCAGCTGGACCTGCTGCTGCTGGGCCTGGGGCCGGACGGGCACACCGCGTCGCTGTTCCCGCGCGACCAAGCCCTGGGCGAGCGCCAGAAGCTGGCCGTGGGCGTTGACGTGCCGGGCATGGCGCCGCTGGTCCCACGCGTCACACTTACGCTTCCCGTTCTCGACGCGGCCCACGAGGTGGTGTTCCTAATTTCAGGCGAAGACAAGGCAGAGGCAGCGGCGCGCGCGTTCGCCGACGCGCGCAGCCTCGACACCCCCGCCTCGCTGGTGGCGCCAGGCCACGGGACGCTGACCGTCCTGATCGACCCACCCGCCGCCGCGCGGCTGGGTGCGAACGCATGAGGAGCTTCACCCCCGACCAGGCGGTGGGCTCGAGTGCCTTCCCGCCGATCGCCGACTACGGCTTTCTGTCGGACTGCGAGACCACCGCGCTGGTGGCTCCCGACGGCAACGTGGAGTGGATGTGCCTGCCGCGGATGGACTCGCCGTCGATCTTCGGCTCGATACTGGACCGCGACGCCGGCGGCTTCAAGCTCGGCCCGGCCGACGTGAGCGTGCCGGCCCAGCGCCGCTACCTGCCCGGCACGATGGTGCTGGAGACCAGCTGGGGCACCAAGGGCGGCTGGATCGTGGTGCGCGACATGCTGCTGATCGGACCGTGGCACCACGAGAACGAGCGCTCGACCACCCACCGCCGCTCGCCAACCGACTACGACGCCGACCACGTACTGCTGCGCCTGGTGCGCTGCGTGAACGGCGAGGTGCAGGTCAACCTCGACTGCGAGCCGGTGTTCGACTACGGCCGCAGCTTCGCCACCTGGGAGTACGCCGGCGGCGGCTACCACGAGGCCGTGGCCAAGGCCGAGGGCACGGACATCGAGCTGTGCCTGACCACCGACATGAACCTGGGCATCGAGGGCCCGCGCGCCACCGCCAGGACGATGATGCACGAGGGCGACACGCTGTTCTGCGCCCTGTCCTGGTCCGAGCACGCGCCGCCCAAGAGCTACGACGAGGCGTACGACCGGATGACCTGGACGGCCCACCACTGGCAGCACTGGCTCGACCACGGTGAGTTCCCCGACCACCCGTGGCGTACGTTCCTGCAGCGCAGCGCGCTGACGCTCAAGGGCCTGTCGTACGCGCCCACCGGGGCGATCATGGCCGCGGCCACGACCTCGCTGCCCGAGGCCCCGGGCGGCGAGCGCAACTGGGACTACCGCTACACCTGGATCCGCGACTCCACCTTCACGCTGTGGGGGCTCTACACGCTGGGCTTCGACTGGGAGGCCAACGACTTCTTCTACTTCGTGGCCGACGTGGCCGAGGCGGAGGAGGGCCAGCTGCAGATCATGTACGGCATCGACGGCGAGTCCGAGCTGGTGGAGGAGGAGCTGGACCACCTGACCGGCTACGAGGGCGCGCGGCCGGTGCGGATCGGCAACGGCGCCTACTCCCAGAACCAGCACGACGTCTGGGGCGCGGTGCTGGACAGCTTCTACCTGCACACCAAGTCGCGCGACCACCTGCCCGAGCGCATCTGGCCGATCCTCAAGAAGCAGGTCCAGGACGCCATCGACCATTGGAAGGAGCCCGACCAGGGTCTGTGGGAGGTGCGCGGCGATCCGCAGCACTTCACGTCGTCCAAGCTTATGTGCTGGGTGGCGCTCGACCGCGGCGCGCGTCTGGCCGAGATCCGCGAGGAGAAGGAGCTGGCCGACGAGTGGCAAGCGGTGGCCGACGAGATCCGCGATGACATCTGCGAGAACGCCGTGGACGACCGCGGCGTGTTCTGCCAGCACTACGACACCGACACGCTGGACGCGTCGGTGCTGCTGATGCCGCTGGTGCGGTTCCTGACGCCCGAGGACGAGCGCATCCGGGCTACGGTGCTGGCAATCGCCGACGAGCTGACCGCCGACGGGCTGGTGCTTCGCTACCGCACCGACGAGACCAACGACGGGCTGAGCGGCGAGGAGGGCACGTTCACTATCTGCTCGTTCTGGCTGGTATCGGCGCTGGTGGAGATCGGCGAGCTGGTGCGTGCCCGTGAGCTGTGCGAGAAGCTGCTGTCGTACTCCTCGTCCCTGCAGCTGTACGCGGAGGAGATCGACCCTCGCTCGGGCCGCCACCTGGGCAACTTCCCGCAGGCGTTCACCCACCTGGCCCTGATCAATGCGGTCATGCACGTGATCCGCGCCGACCAGGATCTCGAGGAGAGCTCCTTCGAGCGCGAGCTCCAGCGCAGCCGCCTGGTCAAGTGACTACCCCGCCTTCAGAGGGCACAGGGGAGAGCGAGGACGAGGCCAGGGAGAAGCGCGGGCGCCGCGTCCTCGAGCGGTTGAAGGCCGCCGACAGCCAGCCTGGCCTGCTCAAGGCAGCGGCCGTGGCGCGCAAGGCGCTGCCGGGCGACGACGAGCTGGGCGGTAGCCAGCGCCAGTCGTTCGCACGAGAAGCGGGCTTGACCGCGGTGCAGCTGTGGCAGTCGATGTCCGAGGCCCAGGGCCGCGGGCGCGGCGAGGTCGACGTGACGATCCTGTTCACCGACCTCGTGGACTTCTCGGCGTGGGCGCTGGAGGCCGGCGACGAGGCGGCCATCGAGCTGGTGGGCCAGGTCGACGACGTCTGCCAGGACGCGGTGGTCGATCACCGCGGTGAGGTCGTCAAGACCATGGGCGACGGGATGATGGCCGCGTTCGGTGAGTCCCTGGACGGGGTGCGCGCGGCCCGGGCCGCGCTGGACGCGGTGGCCGCTCTGGAGCAGGACGGCTACCGCCCTCAGCTGCGGGCCGGCCTGCACCTGGGCCGCCCGCGCAAGCTGCGCGGCGACTACCTCGGCGTGGACGTGAACGTGGCCGCGCGCGTGGCCGAGGGCGCGTCGGCGGGCGAGCTCCTGATCTCGGACGCGGTGTTGCGCGACCTGGGCGAGCGCCCCGGCCTGGACGCCAAGCGCAAGCGCCGCTTCAAGGCGAAGGGGGCGCCCAGCGAGCTGGAGGTGTACGAGCTGCGGGCTGTGTGAAGGTTTGCGGGGGCGCTGGGCGCTGCGGCGCGGGCCCGGGCCGTTTCGGCCGCGGGTCCTGTCTCCGGTGCGGCTTTCGTCTCGAACCTGCTCGCTCGACGCGCTGGCCCTCCGGCTACCGCCTACGGGCAAGCTTGCTCGCTGCGCGCTTCGATCCGATAAGCCGACACCGTCGCCACCCGCGGGAGACGCGTTGCCGGCGGACGGGTCCTCTAGCAGCGCCGCCGCGCGCTCAGCACCGCCGTCCGGCCCTTGACCGGGATGCGGGCGCGCAGAACCGCGCTGCGGCGGTCGTAGGTCCAGCGTTTGCGGCTCAGCCGTTTGCGGCCGAGCTTCACGCAGCGGGGGCGGAAGGGGTACTGGAGTGTCGCCATCGAAGCCTGGAGCACGTAGGAGCTGCGCCGCTCGCCGGTCAGGCGCAGGTCCCAGCGCCGGCGGCGCTCGCGCGAGCTGGTGCGCCCGGTGGTGCCGAACTCCGACCGCGAGCGCCCGCGCGGGAAGGCCAGCAGCTCGTAGCGGCGCGGCCGGTCGGCCAGCCGCACCGCCGCGCCCTTGCCGTAGCCGGCCAGCGTGTCCACGTTGGCCGGCAGCAGCGCCAGCACGGTGCCCGCGCGGGCCATCAGCGGCAGCTCGTCCAGCGGGGCGGGAAGGTCGGCGAAGCGCCCGCCGCGGACCGCGCGGGCCCGCTCGAGGCGCAGGCCGCCGTTGACCTGGCGGCGGTAGGTCACCGCGCGCCACAGGTCCACCCACTCGCCGCGGGGTAGGTACAGCCGGCGGCTGCGGGCGCCGGGTGTGGTCACGGGCGCGGCCAGCAGGTCGGGCCCGAACATGAACTGGTCGTCCTGGGCGGCGGCGGTGGCATCGCCGGGGTCGGTCAGCGCCAGGTGGCGCATCAGCGGCAGGCCGGTGCGCCGGTAGGTGCGGTCGGCCGCCGCCAGGTACGGGTAGAGCTGCGTGCGCAGCTTCGCGTAGCGGCGCCAGATGGGCAGGATCGCCGGATCGGTGATCTGCGGGCGGGGCTTGTCGGGCACGGCCACGCCCTCGGCCTGCGTGCGCATCACGCCGGACACCGCGCCGAACTGGATCCAGCGCGTCAGCAGCTCCGGCGACAGCCGTCTAGATCCCAGCGCGAAGAAGCCGCCGATGTCAGAGCCCCAGCGCGAGACGCCGGACGCGCCGATGGTCAGTGCCTGGGTGACCGCGGAGGACAACCCGTCGAAGCCCCAGTCCACGGTCGGGTCGCCGCCCCACACCATCTGCATCCCGGCCGCAGCACCGGTCCAGCCCGAGCGGCCGAAGGCCGCCACGCCGCCGCGGCGGCGCTGGAAGTCGCCGCTGGCCTGGTGGTAAAGCGTGGGGTAGAGGTTGTGCATCGACTCGCCGCCCATGCCGTTGGCCGAGTGCGAGTCGGGCGGCGTGTACTCGCCGAAGTCCTCCATCCAGCCGTCGTAGCCGTCATCGACCGCCTCGCCGAGCAGGTCGCCGAAGAACGCGTTGGCGCCGGGCGCGGTGAAGTCCACCTGGCCGACCAGGAACAGGTCTTCGGGGTTGGCCGAGTAGCGGTACAGGTAGGGCGCCCCCGCCCCGTTGCGCGTCAGCACCCCACTGGCCACCGCTCGGTCGTACACGGGCTGGTAGCGCGTGCACACCATCGGGTTGAAGTAAGTGGTCACGGCCACGCCCTGGGCGTGGAGGCCGGCGGTCCGCGCCCGGTCCTCGGCGCGCTTGCCCTGCTGGTCGCCGCAGGGCAGGTAGTGGCGATAGGTGTTGGTCGCCGATGTGGGGACGTCGGTGCGCACCAGCCGCCGGGCCTGCTCCACCTGGGCGGCCACCGAGCCGGTGGGCTGGAACGTGGGGCCGAAGATCCAGGGGGAGGCCGGCGCGGGCTGGCGTCCGGTCAGCCGCGTCAGGCGCGTGAGCGCCCCGGCGGGCCGCGGACCCGCCACCACGCGCAGCTCGAGCGTGGCCGACTCGGCCTCGGCGCTCCAGGTGTCGGCGCGGTCGCTGCCCAGGCGGAACAGGCTGGTCTCGTGGTTACCCACCAGCACGCCGTAACCGGCCGTGGACAGCAGCCACGGCACGGGGAAGTATGTGGCGTCCTCGCGGGCGCGCAGGCCCCACGGCGGAACGAACGCGCTGACCAGCACCCGGTCGTCGCGCGTATAGGGCCCGTCCGAGACGTAGTTCTCGACCTCCCGGCCGCGCTGGTCGACGGCGTTGGAGCGCTCGCCGAAGCCCAGGTAGCGCTCGCCCGGCCGGGTGTCGAAGCCCATGCCCACCCGCGTGACCGGCAGGCCGGTGCCGCTGACGGTGGCGCGCAGGGCGATCACGCCCTCCCCGTCCGGGAACAGCCTCACGCGCATCTGGCGGCCGGCCTCGGTGGTGTCCAGCGTGGCCTCGTACACGCCGCCCGCGGTCTGCTCGGAGGCGACCCGGGTGGCGCGGGCCCAGCCAAGCGCGGTGGCGAAGCCGAGGCCGCCGCTGGGCCCGTTCCCGCGCCCGCGCGACTGGGCCAGCGAGACCCCGCCGCGCTGCGAGAAGTCCAGCTGCCACGGGTCCGACCCGACGGTCGCGTTCAGCGCCCCAGCGTCCACCTTGCCCCCCGCCATCGCCGGCGCGGCGCAGGCCAGTGCGGCCAGCACCGCAGCTCCTCCCAGCATCCACCGCACTGGCCGAGCCTTGCACAGACCTCGTCAGCCGGCGACGGTTCCACTTTGAGGTACGGCATGGCGTACCTCAAAGTCGAATCGCTGCTTCATCGGGCCGTGGCTCCACTTACGTACCGTGAAGGTACGTTTCTGGAGCGGTTAGCCCGCCGCTCCGGCTCGGGTCTTGGACCACTCCTTCTTGTGGATCTTCTTGGCCGCCTGGTAGTCGGCCAGCGCTTGGGCAGAGTCCACGTCGCCGAGGGTGGGGTGTGGCGGCACGAGCTCCAGCGCGGCCTCTACGCCGAAACGCTTGGCCAGCACGGCGCCCAGCGACTTGACCTTCATCTCGCCGAAGCCCGGTAGGGCGGCCAGATTGGCGCGAAGCGCCCCCGCGTCCTCCGCGTCCGTCCATACCCGCGCGGCGTCGCCGTCGTAGGTCTCGAGCACATGGACGGCCAGGTCGTGCACCCGTTTGGCCATTGATCCCGGATAGCGGTGCACCGCCGGCTTGGCCCGGAACACCGGCTCGAGGTCGGCCTCCGCCAGCGTGTCGGCGTCCAGGGTGCCCAGACGCTCACGGATCACCAGCGGCCCGGCGAACGCCTTCTGGACCGTGACCTGCTGGTCCAGCGCAAACCCCACCAGCAGCGCCATCGGGTCCGATGCGATCAGCGCGTTCGCCTCATCGTCCTCGGTGAAGTGGAGCCGGTCCGGCACACTGCGATCGTACCTGTCGGCAGGGGCTGTCCTGACTTCGCCCGCCTGTGCCGGGACAAGGCCGGACGGCCCACCAGGCGCCGCCCTACCCAGCTGCCGTTACGTCGGGGCCACCGGAAAGGCCAGCGGTAGAACGAGAACTACCTAGAACCCGACCTGCCTGTCCACCACCATCGCCGCGAACAGCAGCGCCAGATAGAGCAGCGAGAACAGGTACAGGCGCAGCGCCGACTGGCGGTCGGCGCGGCGGAACAGGCGCACGGCGCCGTAGATGAAGACCCCGCCCAGCGTCATCGAGGCCACCAGGTATTCGACGCCGAAGCCGCCGGCGCAGAAGGGCAGCTGGGTGACCGCGTAGAGCAGGACGGAGTAGAGGAGGATCTGGCGGCGGGTGTGGTCCTCGCCGCGTACGACGGGCAGCATGGGCACGCCGACCTTCTCGTACTCGGACTTCATCAGCAGCGACAGCGCCCAGAAGTGGGGCGGAGTCCAGTAGAAGACGATCGCGAACAGGTAGACGGCGGTCCAGGACAGCGATCCGGTCGCGGCAGCCCAGCCCACCAGCGGCGGCACGGCGCCGGCGGCTCCGCCCCAGACGATGTTCATCGGCGTCGAGCGCTTGAGCCAGACCGTGTACATGAGCGTGTAGCCCAGGAAGCCCGAGAACGAGAGCGCGGCGGCCAGCGGGTTCACGAACACGCCCAGCACCAGCAGCGCCAGCGCGCCCAGCGTCAGCCCGTAGACCAGCGCCGCGCGGGGCGACACACGCCCCGAGGCCACCGGCCGGTCCGCCGTACGCGTCATGGCGGCGTCGATGTCGCGGTCGTACCAGTGGTTCACGGCGCCCGCGCCGCCGGCGGACAGGTAGCCGCCGAGGCAGGTCAGCGCGACGAGGCCCACCGACGGGTCGCCGGCCACGTACATCGTGGTGACCGTGGTGAAGATGAGCAGCGACTGGACTTTCGGCTTGGTCATCTCCAGGTAGTCGGAGAGGACCTGCCGGACGCCCGCGACGGCGGGCGCTGCGGCAGCGGTGCCGATAGGCGCGCTCACGTGCCCGTGGCCACCGGCTGGGCGACGGTGCCCTCCGGGGCGCCCGTGCCCAGTTGCACCTCGCGGCGGATGTCCTTCATCGGCTCCACCGAGCGCACGCGCGGGATCACGTCGAAGTTGTTGTCGGGCGGCGGCGACTGGGTGAACCACTCGAGCGTGTTGCCCTTCCACGGGTCGTTACCGGCGCGCTTGCCCTTCTTGATCGAGTGCAGCACGTTGATCACCGTGAGCAGCACGCCGATGCCGAGCAGGAAGGAACCGATCGTGGAGACCATGTTGAAGACCTCCCAGCCGGCGTCCTCGGGGTAGTCGTAGATGCGCCGCGGCATGCCCGACAGGCCGGCCGAGTGCTGGATCAGGAAGGTCAGGTTGAAGCCCACGAACATGACCCAGAAGGAGGCCTTGCCCAGTCCCTCGGACAGCAGCTTCCCGCTCATCTTGGGAAACCAGTAGTAGATGCCGGCGAAGATCCCGAACACCGAGCCGCCGAACAGCACGTAGTGCAGGTGGGCCACAACGTAGTAGCTGTCGTGCAGCTGCCAGTCGACCGGGAACACCGCGAGCATCACGCCCGAGATGCCACCGATCACGAACAGCGCGGGCAGGGCGGCGGCGAAGTAGAGCGGCGTCTTCATCATGATCGACCCCTTCCACAGCGTCGCGATCCAGTTGAAGATCTTGATGCCGGTGGGCACGGCGATCAGGAACGAGCTGAGCATGAAGAAGATCAGCACCACGGTCGCGGTCGGCGTGGTGAACATGTGGTGCGCCCACACCAGCAGGCCGAGGAAGGCGATGGCCACGGTGGCCGCGGCGATGGCCTTGTAGCCGAAGATCGGCTTGCGGCTGAACACCGGCAGGATCTCCGAGATGATCCCGAACGCCGGCAGGATCATGATGTAGACCTCGGGATGGCCGAAGAACCAGAACAGGTGCTGCCACAGCACCGGGTCGCCACCGCCGGTGGGGTCGAAGAAGTCGGTGCCGAAGTGGCGGTCGGTCAGCAGCATCGTGGCCGCCGCCGCGATGGCCGGCAGCGCCGCGATCAGCAGGTAGCTGTAGGTCAGGATCGACCAGACGAACAGCGGCATCCGGCCCCAGCTCATGCCGGGCGCGCGCATGTTGTGGATCGTGGCCACGAAGTTGATGGCCCCCACCAGCGACGACAGACCGGTCAGGTGGATCAGGAAGATCCAGGCGTCCACGCCGCCGCCGGGCATGTAGGCGTCGTCGGACAGGGGTGCGTACGAGGTCCAGCCTGCCTGCGGCGGCTCGAAGAAGATCGAGCAGTAGAACGCGATGCCGCCGAAGGCCAGCAGCCAGAACGACAGCGCGTTCAGGCGCGGGAAGGCCATGTCGCGGGCGCCGATCATGAGCGGGATCATGTAGTTGCCGAAGGCCGCCATGACCGGGACGATGAACAGGAAGATCATCGTGGTGCCGTGCAGCGAGACCAGGCCGTTGTAGGTCTCGGGGTCGATCGCGGTGTTGTCCGGCACCGCCAGCTGGTAGCGCATGATCAGCGCCTCCACGCCACCGAGCAGGAAGAAGAAGAAGGTGGCGAAGAAGTACATGATCCCGATCCGCTTGTGATCGGTCGTGGTCAGCCACGCCAGCCAGCCCTTCTCTTCCTTGGGCAGGCCGTGCAGGACGACTTCTGGTCTGAGGTTGGTCGCGGCTGCCATGGCTATTGGATGTTGTCCTCTGCCTCTTCGGCCTCGGAGTCACGCCGCTTGCGCTGCGCAGCCAGGCCCAACTCGGCAGCTCGCAGGTTGCGCCTCTGGCGCAGGATGAAGGCCCGGTAGGCCGGGGGGCTCACGGCCTGGACCACGCCGCGCATGTCGGCGTGACCCGACCCGCACAGCTCGGCGCACTGGCCCTCGTAGGTGCCTTCCTTGGAGATCTTGAACCAGGTCTCGTTGGTGTGGCCGGGCACCGCGTCGGCCTTGCCGCCGAGCTTGGGGATCCACCACGAGTGCTGCACGTCCGACGACGTGATCTTCAGCACCACCGTGGTGTTGGTGGGCACGACCAGCTTGTAGTAGCTGGTCGCGTCGCCGGGGTAGTCGTAGCGCCACAGGTACTGCTGACCGTTCACTCCGATGGTCAGCGGCCTGCCCTGCCCGCGCGGCGGCGCGGGCTGGTCGATCGAAGCCATCTCCACGCCCTGTGCCAGCCCGTTCGGGCCGGTGGCCGGCGGGTTCTTGATGTCGCCCAGGTACAGGAAGGTGACCACGGCGATCAGGACCACGACCACGCCCGCGCCCACGGTCCAGCCCAGCTCCAGCCGGTCGTTGCCGCGGATCTGCGCCGGTTCGGGCCCGCCGCGGCGGGCGCGGTACTTGACCAGCGACCAGATCAGCACCCCCTCCACGACCAGGAAGATCGGGATCGAGATGTAGAAGACGATCTTGTACAGGTCGTCGATCTGGTCCGCGTTGGGCGAGCCGCCGGACTCGGGCGTGAACACATCCGCCATCGCGGCGGGGGCCACGGCGAGGCCGGCAAGGATGGCCGCAGGGACGATCAGCCAGCAGATGGAGCGGCGCGAGCGCAAGGCCGCGGCATCATATCCCTCGCTGGCGGCGTCGGGCCACTTCGTGGCGCGTGTCACTGACCCTTGAACTCGGGCTTGCGCTTCTGCAGGAAGGCCATGGCGCCTTCGACGAAGTCATCCGTGCGCGCGAGCCCGTGTTGCAGGTCGGCCTCCAGGTCGAACTGGCTCTCCAGATGCGGGTAGAGGCTGGCGTTCAGCGCCTTTTTCGCGCCGGCGTAGGACTTCGTCGGCCCGCTCGCCATGCGCTCCACCAGGCTCTCGGCCTCGCGGAACAGCTCATCGTCGGGGTACACGCTGTTGATCAGCCCCCAGTCGCGCGCCTGCGGCGCCGGCACGCGCTCGCCGAGAAAGGCCATTTCGAACGCCCGCGCCTTGCCCACCGCGGCGGGCACGAACAGCGTGGAGCCACCGTCGGCCATCAGGCCGATGTTCACGAACGCCAGCGTGAAAAACGACGACTCGCCGGCCAGGATCAGGTCGCAGGACAGCGCCAGCGAGCAGCCGATGCCCGCGGCAGCGCCGTGCACGGCCGCCACCACCGGCTTCTCGAGCTGGCGCACGCCGCGCAGGATCGGGTGGTACACCTGATGCAGCTCGTGAAGGATGTCCGGCTTGCCGTCGTCGGCCATGTTCATCGAGCCGCCCTTGAGGTCCGCGCCCGAGGAGAAGCCCTTGCCCGCCCCGCGGATGAGAACGGCGCGCACCGAGGGGTCGGCCGCGCGCTCGTTGATCGCGTCACCCAGCTCGCGCCCGAACTCCTCGTTCCAGGCGTTCACGGTCTCGGGGCGGTTCAGGGTGATGTGGGCGACCCCGCCGTCCTGCCGCCACTCGATCGTCTCGTAGCTCACGAGGCTGAAAACTATCCTCAATCGCATGCTGCTCGACTCGCTCCAGTGGCTCGGGCACTCGGGTTTCCTCGTCCGGGCAGGCGAAGTAGCCATCTACATCGACCCCTACCGGGTGCCCGACGGCGGGCCCATTGCCGACCTGATCCTGATCACCCACGGGCACTACGACCACTTCAGCCCACAGGACATAGACCGGCTGTCGGGCGATCACACATGGCTGGTGGCGCCCGCCGCGGTGGCCGAGCGCGCGAAGGGGCACGTTACGTCGATCGCACCCGGGCAGGCGCTGGAGCTGGAGCCCTTCCAGGGCGTGGAGGTGGCCGCCCTGGCCGCCTACAACACGTCCAAGCGCGATCCCGAGGGCAAGGTGTTCCATCCGCGCTCGGCGGGCTTCGTGGGCTTCGACCTGAACGTGCGCGGCGAGCGGCTCTACCACGCCGGGGACACCGATGTGATCCCCGAGATGGACGCGGTGGTGGGCACCGATGTGGCCCTGCTGCCCGTCAGCGGCACATACGTGATGACGGCCAAGGAGGCGGCGGAGGCGGCGCGGCGGATACAGCCTCGCGTGGCCGTGCCGATGCACTGGGGCGAGCACATCGGCAGTCGCGGGGACGCCGAGACGTTCGCCGAGCTGGCGCCCGTGGAGGTCCGGATCATGGAGCGCGCGGCCTAGCTGGGATAGCGTGCGCGGGCCGTGCGGTCCTCGCGTGCATTGAGAACGGTGGCCTGGGGTGCCGTGGCCCTCGGCATCGCCGCGCCGCTGGTCCGGCACCGCCTGCGCCTGCGCGTGCCGGTGGTCACCGCGCTGGGCTTCACCGCCCCGGTTGCGCTGGCCCTGGCCGCTCCGCGCACACGCGCGCGCGACGCGGGTATCTATGCGCTGCAGATGTGGGCCTACTACGCCCACTACGACATGCCCGACGACCAGCCCGAGCGGCTGCTGGCGCGCACGCGCGTGGACTACCCGGCGCGCATCGATCGCGTACTGGGCGGCGGCCGGCTGCCGACGCACCGGCTGCAGAGCGCGCTCGGAGGCCCGGGCCAGGTGCGGCCCCGCGACCTGGCTCTGTCCGCGGTGCACTGGAGCTGGTTCCTGGTTCCGCATGGGACCGCCGCCTACATGCTGCTGTTCCACCACGACGAATTCGTACGCGCCGCCATCCTGATCGCGGGCACCTTCGACGCCGGTCTGCTGGTCTACTGGAGCCTCCCGACCGCGCCGCCTTGGTATGCCGCCCAGACGGGGCGGATCGAGCCCGTGCGCCGGATCATGGTCGAGGCGGGCGAGCAGTTCTGGCGAAGCCTCTGGCGCCCCCTTTACGATGGTCTGGAGGGCAATCCCTTCGCTGCCATGCCTTCCCTGCATTTCGGTACATCCGTTATGGCTGCCCGCGTGTTGTCGGGGGTCGGTCGTGTGCACGGAGCCGTGGGCTGGACCTACGCGCTGACGCTGGGCTTCGGCCTGGTGTATCTGGGCGAGCACTACGTGATCGACCTGATCGGCGGCCTGGCCCTCGCCGAGGGGGTGTGGCGCGCCGAGCCCCACCTGCGCCCGCTGCTGCTGGCCGCCGGCAAGCGGATCCAGCAACTGGAGCCCGGAGCGGCCTGATGTGGCACGTCCCGAAGCCGTCCAGCCTCCGCCCCCAGGGGGGCAAGGACGAGCATCCGGGCGAACTGGACACCGACGAGCACCTGGCCGAGTACGAGGAGGACGAGGAGGAGGACCACCGTGTGGCCCACCTGTTGTCCGATCACCGCCAGCTGGCCAGCGTGGCGGCGCTGTTCATCCTCGGGGTGCTGGCCATCTACCTGGTGGTCCCGAAGGTCGTCGGCTTCGACGAGAGCCTCGACCGCATCTCCGATGCCAAGTGGTATTGGGTGGTGGTGGCGGTGGGCTTCTGCGTGCTGCAGTTCGGGGCCTACGTCGCGCTGTTCCGGGGCGTGCTCGGGGGGCGCAGCGACTCAGCCGTACGCCGCCGGCTCGACACCAAAGCGTCGTACCAGATCACCATGGCCGGGCTGGCGGCCACGCGAATCTTCTCGGCTGCCGGCGCGGGCGGCATCGTGCTCACCTACTGGGCGCTGCGCAAGGCAGGCATGCCGCGGCGGCGATCCGCTTGCCGCATGGTGGCCTTCCTGGCGCTGACCTACTCGGTCTACCTGGTCGCGCTGATCGTGTTCGGGGTGCTGCTGCGGGTGGGCGTGCTTCCCGGCGACAACCCGGTCGGCGGCACCATCGTGCCGGCCGCCATCGCGGGCTCGGTGATCCTGTTGCTGGGCCTGGTCGCGCTCATCCCGGGCGACTTCGAGCGGCGGCTCTCGGGCGTCTCGGGCGATTCGCGCGCGGGGCGGCTGGCCGCGAAGCTCGCCACCGTTCCGGCCACGCTGTCCACGGGCATCCGCACCGCCGTCGACTACATCGCGCATCCCAGCCGGGGCGCGCTCGGGGTGTTCGGCGCGGTCGGGTTCTGGGCCGCCCAGATCGGGATCCTGTGGGCCTGCTTCGAGGCGTTCGGGGGCAACGTCCCGTTCGCCGTCCTGGTCCAGGGCTTCTTCGTGGGCATGGCGGCCAACCTGATCCCTTCGCCCGCCGGCGGCGTCGGCTCGGTCGACGCGGGCATGATCGGAGCGTTCGTGCTGTTCGGCGTGGACAGCGAGATCGTGTTCCCGGCGGTGCTGACCTACCGCGTCATCGCCTTCTGGCTGCCGATCCCGCCCGGCATCGTGGCCTTCTTCCAGCTGCGCCGCACGGTGGCGCGGTGGGAGGCCGAACGCCGCCCGCCGGGCTATACTTCAGAAAGTAAAGTAATGACGGAGGCCATGTGAGTGACGCAAACGGCAGTAACGGCAGCACCGCGAAGATCGAAGACGTGATCATCATCGGCAGCGGGCCTGCCGGGTACACGGCAGCGCTGTACACCTCGCGCGCCGACCTGCAGCCGCTCGTGTTCGAGGGCTTCGCCTGGGGCGGCCTGCTCCAGCAGACCACCGACGTCGAGAACTACCCCGGTTACCGCGATGGCGTCATGGGCCCCGAGATGATGCAGGAGTTCCGCGACCAGGCCGAGCGCTTCGGCACCCGCTTCGTGACCGACGACGTCACCCGCGTGGAGCTGTCGCAGGACGGCGGCGTGCACAAGGTGTACGTCGGCGACGAGGAGCACCTGGCCCGCAGCGTGATACTGGCCATGGGCGCCGAGCCGAAGAAGCTCGGTGTGCCCGGCGAGGACGAGCTGGCGTCCCGCGGCGTGTCCTACTGCGCCACCTGCGACGCCGCGTTCTTCCGCGACAAGCCCACGATCGTGGTCGGCGGCGGCGACACCGCCATGGAGGACGCCACCTTCCTGGCCAAGTTCGCCAAGGACGTGAAGATCGTGCACCGCCGCGACGAGTTCCGCGCTTCAGCCGTGATGCTCAACCGCGTCCGTGACACCGACAACATCGAGCTGCTCACGCCGTACGTGATCGACCGCTTCGAGGGCGGTGGCGACAACGGCAATCTGAACAAGGTGGTCCTGGAGAACACCGAGGGGGGAGAGGATCGTGAGCTCGAGATCGACGGCGCGTTCATCGCCATCGGCCACGAGCCCAACTCGCACATCGTGATCGGCCAGGTCGAGACCGACGACGAGGGCTACGTGCAGGTGGAGGGCCGCTCCACGCGCACCAAGCTGGCGGGCGTGTTCGCCGCCGGCGACCTGGTGGACCGCACCTATCGCCAGGCCGTGACGGCCGCCGGGTCGGGCTGTGCCGCGGCGCTGGACGCCGAGGCCTACCTGCGTGACCGGCCGATCGACGCCGAGGCGCACTGGGAAGGCGATCCGGACAAGATGGAAGCGGCCGCCGCGGAGCGAGCGGCGGGCTAAGCCGCAACACCGGCGTGGTTCGCGCTGGGCGATTTGGGCGAGTACCTCTCCCACCGTCTTGGGTTTGACTGGCGTCACCAGCCAAAGTCAGGACGATGGCCCGGCTCACCACCGCAGCCGGCTAGCCGGACCGGGGCGGGCCCGGGCAGTTTCGGCCGCGGGTCGTGCGCTACCGGCCCGAGGAACCGTCGAACGGGGAGAAGTTGGAGAAGTCAGCGCGCCAGCCGGCGTTGCCCTTGAGGAAGTAGATCTCGGCGTCGGTGATGTCGCCCTGGGCGTCGGGGACCTCCATGCGCACGTGGGCACGCTTGCCCCTCACGCGCACAACCCGCAGCGAGACCCGTGACGGGTTGCGGCGAGCCAGTCTGAAGATCAGGCCGCCGGGCTCCTCATCGATCATGAACCGCACTGCCTTCTCGCAGGTCTTGCGTCCAGGCCGCTTCTGCTCGGCACGGCGATCGACGTAGTTGGCGGCGAGCAGCGAGTTGCGCCGCGCCCTCCGGGTCAGCAGCCGGCAGACTGCACGCGGCCGGTCTTCCAGGACGGCCGCCCGGCCGGCTCGAGCCACCTTCAGCACGGCTGCTTCGTCCGATCGCTGCGACGAGCCTGGCTCACTGACGAGGAGCGTGGCCGACAGCGCGGCCGCGACGAGTCCAGCGGCTAGTGCCCCCTGCCTCATCGCTCGGACCGTAGCTCAGACCGGGGTGGCGGGCGCGAGCAGCATCGCTACCGACACCAGCAGAATGGACGGGGCAGTTGACCCGCGTCGCATACCCAGAACTCGTATCGGCGCGTCAGGTCGGGTGCTCGAGAGTGGCCTGTTCGCCGCCGCGCTATAACCCGCCCGGTGACCGAGATCTGGACCAACTGGGCCGGCCAGCAGCGGTGCGCCCCGGTGCGGATCGGACGGCCGGCGTCGGAGGAGCAGCTGGCAGCCGCGGTTGCCGCCGCCGTGGACGAGGGGCTGCCCGTGCGGGTTGCCGGCTCGGGCCACTCGTTCACCGACGCGGCATGCACCGACGGCGTGCTGATCGACATCGCTGCCATGGACCGGGTGCTGGATGCCGACCGCTCGAGCGGCCTGGTCACGGTCCAGGCCGGGATCACATTGCACGAGCTGGGCAACCGGCTGGCCGAGCTGGGGCTGGCGATGGAGAACCAGGGCGACATCGACGCCCAGACGCTGGCGGGCGCGATCTCGACCGCCACCCACGGCACGGGAGCGACGTACCGCAACATCTCCTCGCAGGTCGAGGCCATTCGGCTGGTGACCGCGAGCGGGGAGGTGCTGGAGATCGGCGCTGACGACCCCGAGCTGCTCGGGGCAGCGCGGGTCGGCCTGGGGGCGCTCGGCGCGATCAGCGCCGTGACGCTGCGGGCTGTGCCGATCTTCACGCTCGAGCGCCGCGATGCCCCGATGCCGCTGGGGCGGGTGCTGGACGACTTCGACGGCCACGCCGACGGCGCCGACCACTTCGAGTTGTACGTGTTCCCGTGGACCGACGTGGCGCTGACTCGCACGTCCACGCGCAGCGACCGCGAGCCCGAGCCGGGCAACGTGAAGGTGGAGCTGGTGCAGGAGCGGCTGGTGGAGAACGGGGCGCTGGCCGTGCTCGGCGCGGTGACCCGCCGGCTGCCACGCGCGATCCCGAAGCTGAACCGGACGCTGATCAAGGGCATGGGGGCGTCGGTGAAGGTCGATCGCAGCCACCGCGTGTATGCCACGCGCCGCGACGTGCGCTTCACCGAGATGGAGTACGCCATCCCGCGCGGACACGGGCCCGAGGCGCTGCGGCGCGTGCTGGAGACGATCGAGCGGCGCGCGCTGCCGATCGCGTTCCCGATCGAGATGCGGGTGGTCCGCGGGGACGACGCGCCGCTGTCCACGGCACACGCGCGTGACACCGCCTACATCGCCGTGCACCAGTTCCGCGGCCAGGAGTTCGAGACCTACTTCCGCGCCGTCGAGGCCATCATGGACTCCTACGGCGGCCGGCCGCACTGGGGCAAGCGCCACTACCAGTCGGCGGCCACGCTGAAGGACCGCTACCCGCTCTGGGACGACTGGCAGGCGGCGCGCGATCGGCTGGATCCCGAGCGGGTGTTCGCGAACGACTACACCCGCCGGGTGCTGGGGGACGTCAGAGGAAGGTCTTCCCCTCGCCGCGGTAGGTGGGCACTTCGCCGACCACGGCGTCCCCGCTGACCAGCAGCAGGGAGTCGAAGCGCTCGCACAGCTCGCCCGCCTTGGCGTGCCGCATGTACACGCGGTCGCCGAGCGTCAGGGAGCGGGCAGCGTCGCCGGACACCGGCGTCTGTACCTCGCCGGCGCCCTCCAGCCCGTCCAGCTTCAGCCCCTCGGGCAGCCACGGCTCGGGTAGCCGGTCCTTGCCCGCGGCCCCTGAGGCCAGGTAGCCGCCGCCCAGCAGCGTCACCGTGCCGGCCGACGGGCGGCGCACCACCGGCAGCGCGAACCCGGCAGCAGGGCGCAGCGTGAACGCCGAGTAGTGGTCGAACAGGGTGGGGGCAAAGAAGCCTGAGCCTGCGGTCACCTCGGTCACGGCCGGCTCGCGCGCGGTCGTGTGCAGGCTGCCGGTGCCGCCGCCGTTGACCAGCGCCAGCGGCGCGATGGCGCTGACGGCGGCCACCACCGCCGCGCGCCGTTCGGCCAGCTCGCGAGCGGAGGCGGCCTGCATGCGGCCGATCACCAGCCCTTGGAGCGGATTGCCGCGCGGGCGGTCGCCCACGCCGGCGATGTGGCCCTCGTACGCCATCAGCCCGGCCAGCTCGAAGGCCGGCCGGCCGACCACCTCGCGCGCCAGCGCAGCAGCCTCGGGCGGTGTGCGCACGGCCGAGCGCTTGGGCCCGATCTTGACCCGGCCGCCGGCGAAGTGGAAGCCGGCGTCCATGTCGAGGCAGACGCGGATCGGTGCGGCCGGGGCCGGCACCGCGCGCTCGATCAGGTCGAGTTGCGCGGCCGAGTCGACGATCACGATCGGCCGCCGCTCACCCTCGAGCGCACCCAGCTCGGCCAGGCCACCGGTGTCCGCGGTCGGGTAGGCCAGCAGCAGGTCCTCGAACCCCAGCGAGTGCAGCCACAGCGTCTCGGCCAGCGTGAAGGTCATGAGCCCGCGAAAGCGCGGATCGTGGGCAAGGATGCGCTCCAGCAGCTCGCGGCAGCGCACCGACTTGCTGGCCACGCGGATCGGCTTCGGCCCCGCGCGGCCGAGCATCTCGTGGGCGTTGGACCACATGGCGTCCAGGTCCACGAAGGCGAACGGGGAGGAGCGGTCGCCGAAGGCGGCCTCGAAGCGCTGGTAAGGGGTCATCCCGCGCAGGAGGGTCGGGGGAAGACGGTGGTGAAAACCCGTCCATCGACCATGGTCACACGGGCGTCAAATCCGGACACAACGACCCTCCGTATCCGATGCCGTTCGGGGCCGGTGGCTCGGTACGGTCGCTCGTCGCAGGTGCCCGATACCCGCACCTTCGGCCGGCTGGCCCCGCACGCCAGCTGCCCGCGGCAGCGCGACAGCTTTCGCACGCGCCGGTCCATCAGGATCCTGACCCTGCGGAAGCGCTTGTCCTTGGCCAGGTTCTTCAGCTGGAAGGGGTCGCGGCGCAGGTCGTACAGCTCGCGGGCGCCGGTGCGGTCATAGCGGATGTACACGTAGCGATCGTTGCGCAGCCCGCGGTAGCGCGAAAGGGTGCGCAGGCCGCGGCCGTTCTCGAGCACCAGCTCGCGGCCCGTTCGCTCCTCGGGATGGGAGGCCAGGCTCAGCAGCGAGCTGCCATCCTGGAGCCGCCCGGGCAGCGCGTCGGCGGCGTCCAGGATGGTTGGCGCCAGGTCGATGTTGCCCACCTGCTGGCCGTAGTGCAGCCCCGCGGGAACGCCCGGCCCGCGCATCATCAGCGGCACCCGGATCGACGGCTCGTACGGGAAGACCTTGGCAGCCCGGATGCGGTGCTCGCCGTGGGTGTAGCCGTTGTCGGAGGTGAAGATCACGATCGTGTTGGCCAGCTTGCCCGTGCGCTGGAGCGTGCTCAGCAGCTGGCCGACGGCGTCGTCCACCGACAGCAGCGACTCCAGCTCCTGGCGGTAGTTCTCCTGCACCGCGGCGACCTCGGCGGGGTTCAGCCGCAGGCGCCGGCGGATCACTGCCGGCTTGTCGGACACGTCGCGCTCGTCGAAGTTCGGCGGTCGCGGCAGCGGCAGAGCGGCGAAGGCGTCGCGGTGCCGGGCCGCCGGGGACGGCGTGGCCACCCCGGGCGGGTCGTCGGGGTCGAGCGGCCGGCCGGAGTGGGGGGCGGGGAAGGTCAGCGACAGGAAGAACGGTTGCTCGGACGCCGACGCCTGTTCCACCAGCTCGGAGGCGCGCCGGCCCAGGTAGTCGGTCTGGTGCTCGAAGGGGTTGTCGGGGCCCGGCAGCGCCAGCACCTGGCCGTTCTGGTTGACCTGCCAGCGCGCGTAGTCGTAGGTGGTGGGGTCCAGGGTCGCGATCCAGTCGCTCCACCCCGGGGGCACGTCGGTCACGCTGGGGTTGTCCACGCCGTAGCCGTTGAGCGTGCGGCCCACGTGCATGGTCCGGTAGCCCGCCCGCTGCAGCCATACGGGCAGCGAGTTGGCGAAGTTGAACCGCGTGTAGCCGCCGAACGGCAGCACGTTGTTCACCACACCATGGTTGTGGGCGTACTGGCCGCTCATGTAGGTGGCCCGCGACGGGCAGCAGAGCGGGAACGTGGCCACCGAGTTCGAGAACGTGGTGCCCGCCCCGCCGATGTAGGAGCGGGTCTTGGTCATGACCTTGATCGACTCCTGGGTCTGGTCGTCGGTCATGACCAAGACCACGTTCGGCCGCGCCCAGGCGTGCCCCGCCGTGACAAGCACGGCCAGGACGGCGATCAGTGCTGTGCGCACGATGGGCACCCGCCGCACTGTAGGTAGCTTCCCGGCGGTGAGCGACGGCCGCGTGATCGATGCCATTCCCGCGCCGCTGTTCGTTCTGGGTGGCGTGGCCTCCACCCAGTTCGGCGCGTCGCTGGCGAAGCAGATCTTCGATGACGTCGGACCGGCCGGAACCACATTCCTGCGCGTGCTGATCGCGGCGGTGGTGCTGGCTGCCATCTGGCCGCCGCGGTGGCGCAACCACAGCCGCCGCGAGCTGGCGCTGGCGCTGGCGTTCGGCGTGTCGCTCGCGTTCATGAACCTGTGCTTCTACGAGTCGCTCGACCGCATTCCCCAGGGGGTGGCGGTCACGATCGAGTTCTCCGGGCCCCTGACCGTGGCGGTGCTGGGCTCGCGGCGGGCACTCGACCTGGTGTGGGTGACCCTGGCGGCCGCCGGCATCCTGCTGCTGGCCAACGCCGGTGGGGCGGGGATCGACACCACAGGCGCGGCGCTTGCCCTGCTGGCCGGCGTGTTCTGGGGCAGCTACATCGTGCTCAGCGCCCGCGTGGGGCAGGCCTTCCCGGGCATGGAGGGGCTGGCGCTGGCCATGGTCCTCGGAGCCTTGATCCTGGTGCCGTTCGGCATCGCGGGCGGCGGCACCGCGTTGCTGGAGCCGCACGTGCTGGCCATCGGCGCCGCCGTGGCCATGCTCTCCTCGGCCATCCCGTACTCGCTGGAGCTGGAGGCGCTGCGGCGCCTGCCCACCGGCGTGTTCGGCGTGCTGATGAGCATGGAACCGGCGGTGGCGGCCCTCTCCGGCCTGATCGTGCTGGGGGAGGTGCTGGACGCCCGCAAGTGGGTGGCGATCGCGCTGGTGGTGGTCGCCAGCGCGGGGGCGGCGCGGTTCGCGACTCGGGAAACGGTGCCCCGGGACTAGTAGCGTTCGCACCGTGAGCCATCCCGACAGCTTCGGCGCCAAGTCCACCCTGGAGGCCGCGGGCGAGAAGTACGAGATATTCCGCCTCGACGCGCTGCAGTCGGACTTCGACGTGGCGCGGCTTCCCTACTCGCTGAAGGTGCTGCTGGAGAACCTGCTGCGCAACGAGGACGGCGAGTCGGTGACCAAGGACACGATCGAGTCCGTGGCCAAGTGGGTGGCCTCCGACGAGCCGTCGATCGAGATCGCCTACTCGCCCAGCCGCGTGCTGATGCAGGACTTCACCGGCGTGCCGGCCATCGTCGACCTGGCCGCCATGCGCGATGCCATGGAGGAGCTGGGCGGCGATCCCACCAAGATCAACCCGCTGGTGCCGGTCGAGCTGGTCATCGACCACTCGATCCAGGTGGACTCGTTCGCCGAGAAGATGGCGTTCAAGAAGAACGCCGAGCTGGAGTTCGAGCGCAACCAGGAGCGCTACGCGTTTCTGCGCTGGGGCCAGACGGCGTTCGACAACTTCTCGGTGGTGCCGCCCAACACCGGCATATGCCACCAGGTGAACCTGGAGTACCTGTCACGGGTGGTGACCGCGCGTGACGGCCAGGCATTCCCCGACACGCTGGTGGGAACCGACTCGCACACCACGATGGTCAACGGCCTCGGCGTGCTGGGCTGGGGGGTGGGCGGCATCGAGGCCGAGGCCGCCATGCTGGGACAGCCGGTATCGATGCTGCTGCCCCAGGTCGTCGGTTTCCGCATGGACGGTGAGCTGCCCGAGGGCGCCACAGCCACCGACCTCGTGCTGACCGTGACCCAGATGCTGCGCGAGCGTGGCGTGGTGGGCAAGTTCGTGGAGTTCTTCGGCCCCGGGCTGGCCAACATGCCGCTGGCCGACCGGGCCACGATCGGCAACATGAGCCCCGAGTTCGGCTCCACCTGCGCGATCTTCCCCGTGGACGCCGAGACGCTGCGCTACATGGAGTTCACGGGCCGGCCGACCGAGACGCTGGAGCTGGTCGATGCCTACGCGCGCGAGCAGGGCATGTTCCACGACGAGAGCTACGAGGACGCGGCCTACTCCGACACGCTGGAGCTGGACCTGGACTCTGTCGAGCCGTCGCTGGCCGGGCCCAAACGCCCTCAGGACCGGATCTCGCTGGTCAACGCCGCCTCCGACTTCCTGTCGGAGCTGGAGGACACCAACAACGGCAAGGAAACCGATCACGGCGGCAACGGCTCACGCGAGAGCTTCCCCGCCAGCGATCCGCCCTCCAGCCAGGGTGCCGAGGACGACGACGGCGAGCCCGCGCACCAGCACGGCGACCTGGCTACCCAGGTGGCCAAGAAGAGCGCCCCCGTGTCCTATGCCGGCCAGGAGTTCGAGCTGGAGGACGGCGCCGTGGTCATCGCCGCCATCACCTCGTGCACCAACACCTCGAACCCTGCCGTCATGCTCGGCGCCGGCCTGCTGGCACGCAACGCGGTGGAGAGGGGCCTGACCAGCAAGCCGTGGGTCAAGACCTCGCTGGCGCCCGGGTCGAAGGTGGTCATGGACTACTACGAGCGCGCCGATTTGATCGAGCCCCTGAACGCGCTCGGCTTCAACCTCGTGGGCTACGGCTGCACCACCTGCATCGGCAACTCCGGGCCGCTGCCGGACGAGATCTCCGCGGCGATCGAGGACCAGGACCTGACCGTGTGCTCGGTGCTGTCGGGCAACCGCAACTTCGAGGGCCGCATCCACCCCGAGGTGCGCAACAACTACCTGGCGAGCCCGCCGCTGTGCGTGGCCTACGCGCTCGCCGGCCGGATGGACCTGGACCTGTACGAGGAGCCGCTCGGCCAGGACGCCGACGGAGCCGACGTCTACCTCAAGGACATCTGGCCCTCGCAGGCCGAGATCCACGCCGAGATCGAGTCGGCAGTGGAGTCGGACATGTTCCGCAAGTCCTACGGCGAGGTGTTCGAGGGCGATGAGAACTGGGAGAGCCTGGACATCCCCGAGGGCGACCGCTACGCCTGGGACGAGGACTCCACCTACGTCAAGCGCCCGCCCTACTTCGAGGGCATGGCCGCCGACGCACCCGAGGGGTTCTCGGACATCAAGGGCGCCCGCATCCTGGCCAAGCTGGGCGACTCGGTGACCACCGACCACATCTCGCCGGCCGGCGCGATCAAGAAGTCCACGCCCGGCGGCCAGTACCTGCTCGAGCACGGCGTCGAGCACAAGGACTTCAACTCCTACGGCTCGCGCCGCGGCAACCACGAGGTCATGATGCGCGGCACGTTCGCCAACGTGCGCCTGCGCAACCAGCTGGCGCCCGGCACCGAGGGCGGCTACACCCGCCGCTCGGAGGACGGCGAGGACGAGTTCATCTTCGACGCGTCGATGGACTACCAGTCCGACGACGTGCCGCTGGGCGTGCTGGCCGGCAAGGAGTACGGCTCGGGCAGCTCACGCGACTGGGCCGCCAAGGGCCCGCGGCTGCTGGGCATCCGTTTCGCCATCGCCGAGAGCTACGAGCGCATCCACCGCTCCAACCTGGTGGGCATGGGCATCCTGCCGTTGCAGTTCCCCGACGGCGAGTCGGCCGAGTCGCTGGGCCTGACCGGCTTCGAGACCTTCGACCTGGACCCGCTGGAGGACGGGGCGCGCGAGCTCAAGGTGACCGCCACGCCCGAGGGCGGCGGCGACCCGATCGTGTTCACCGCCCGCGTGCGGATCGACACGCCCAACGAGTGGCTGTACTACCGCAACGGCGGCATATTGCATTTCGTGCTCCGCGGCAGGGCGTAGCCTGCCGCACGATGCGGCTTGCGACCACGTTCGCGCTGACCTGCGCCTCGCTGTCGTTGGCCGGGTGCAGCCTTCAGAGCAGCAAGGACCGGTACATCGCCGACTACCAGCCGCTGAACGACCGGATCGTCAGGGTCAACGACCGGATGGTGGACACGCTGAACACGCCCAGCAGCCCCGGCAAGCTGGCCCGCGAGTTGACGCCGATGTCCAGTCAGCTCACCCGCCTGCGCCGCCAGATCTCCGACTTGGACACGCCGGAGGACCTGCGCCAGGAGTCGGCGGCGCTCAGCCGCAGCCTGACGCGGACCGCCAGGGGCGCCGGCCGCACCGCCAGCGCGGCCCGGGAGGCCGACGGGCCCGCACTCGTCGACGCGACGCGGGACCTGGCCGACGACGTGAACGCGCTGATCCGCAGGTCCCAGCGCCTGGCCGAAGCGGCCGGTTAGCCGGTCTCCTCCAGCCGCCGGCGCACCGACTCCACCTTGTCGTCCAGCGTCTGGCCGGGCCGGTCTCGGCGTTCGTCGAGCTTGAGAACGGTGTACACGCGAGGGATGCCCTGGTCGAACGGCAGCGCGTGCAGCTCGCCCACGACGGCCAGGATGTCGGCCACCGAGCCCTCGAGCGACGTGCCCATTGCGTGCATGCGGTGGCCGACCCGGTCCTGGCCCTCCAGATGGCGCTGGATCGCGGCGATGTAGCCGGACGCCGACGGGTCGGGCCGGCCCAGCGCGAGGATCGTCACGTCCGCCGTAGCCATGCTCAGCGGCCCTCGAACTTCGGCTTGCGCTTCTCGCGGTGGGCCTGCATCGCCTCCACGCGGTCCTCGGTGGCCATGGCCTGGCGGTAGAGCCGCCGCTCGGCCTCGAAGCCCGAGGTCAGCGGCAGGTCCTCGGCGCTGAGGACGGCCTGCTTGGCCAGCCGGGTGGCCAGGGGCGGGCGGCTCGCCACGAACCGCGCAACCTCCATCACCTGGTCGAGCCAGTCGCGGGAGCGCACGCTCTGGTTGACCAGCCCCAGCTTCACGGCGGTGTCGGTCTCGATCCGGCGGCCCGTGAGCACCATCTCCATCGTCCGCTGGCGGCCGATCGTGCGCGTCAGCCGCTGGGTCGCGCCACCGCCGGGGATCAGCCCCAGCGCGATCTCGGGCTGGCCGAACTGGGTGCCCTCGGTGGCGATCACCAGGTCGCAGGTCAGCGCCAGCTCCCAGCCTCCGCCCAGCGCCTGGCCGGACACGGCGGCGATGGTGGGCGTCAGCGGCTCGCGCAGGCGCCGCCACAGGTCGGCCGGGTCCTGGCGGTCGGCGTCCGCGACGTCGCCGCCGATGGCGAACACCTCCTTGGTCCCGGCAATCACCACGCAGTGCACCTCGGGGTTGGCGTCGAAGCCCTCGAGGTCCTCGACGATCTCCCGGAGCATGGGCGCGGTCAGGGTGTTGCGGCTGGCGGCGTGGTCGATGCGGATCAGCCCGACGGCGCCGTCACGCTCGGTAGTGACGGCCGTTTCCATCACGTCATTGCGTTCACGCCGGTCATGGCGCGACCGATGATCAGCTTCTGGATCTGCGATGTGCCCTCGTACAGCGTGGCAACACGCGCGTCGCGCAGATGGCGCTCGACTGGGTAGTCGTCCACGTAGCCCGAGCCGCCGTGCACCTGGATGGCGTTGTTGGCCGTGCGGATGGCGGCCTCGGTGGCGAACAGCTTGGCGGTCGAGGTCTCCAGCGTGTTCGGCATGCCCTGGTCCTTGAGCCAGCCGGCCTTCCACACCAGCGAGCGGCCGGCCTCGGTGTCCAGCACCATGTCGGCGATCAGCGCCTGCACCAGCTGGAAGGCGGCGATCGGGCGACCGAACTGGGTGCGCTCCTTGGCGTAGCTCACCGATGCGTCCAGGCAGCCCTGGCAGATGCCCACGCAGCCCGAGGCCACGGAGAAGCGGCCCGAGTCCAGCGAGGTCATGGCCACCTTGAAGCCGTCGCCGACCTGGCCGAGCAGCGCGTCGTCGCCCACCTCTACGCCGTCCAGCGCCAGCTCGGCGGTGTCGGAGGCCTTGAGGCCGAGCTTGCCGTGTATCTCGGTGGCGGAGAAGCCCTCGGAGTCGGTGGGCACCACGAACGCCGCCAGGCCGCGATGACCCTTTTCGGGATCGGTCTGGGCGAACACCAGCGCCCATTTGGCCACGTTGCCCAGCGAGATCCACTGCTTCTGGCCGCTCAGCTTCCAGCCGCCGTCGATCCTCTCGGCGCGCGTCTTCAGCGATGCCGCGTCGCTGCCGCTGTCGGGCTCGGTCAGGCCGAAGCAGCCCAGGCCGGTGCCGTCGGTCAGGCCGGGGAGGATCCGTTGTTTCTGCTCCTCGTCGCCCCAGTGCGCGATTGCCGAGCCGAACAGCGAGGTGCACACCGAGATCACCGTGCGGGCCGAGGAATCGACCCGGCCTATCTCCTCCACGATCAGCCCGTACGTGCGGTAGTCGATCCCGCGCCCGCCGTACTCCTCGGGCAGGATCGGCCCGATGAACCCGAGCTCGGCCATCTTGGCCACCAGCTCGTGGTCGAAGCGCTCGGCGCGGTCGTTCTCCCGCGCGCGGGGGGCGATCTCGTTGTCGGCGAACTCGCGTGCGGTGTCGCGGATCAGCTTCTGCTCGTCGGTCAGCTCGAAGTCGATCACTTGCCCGAGCCTATCCGCGCAATGGGGCTAGGCTCAGGTAATGGACGAGTTCAGCCTGTTCGTGCTGGGGGCCTTCGTTTTCGTCTTCCTGGTCTTCCTGGCCATCGGCAAGTACTACCCCGGCTCGGGCGCCGAGCAGGTGGACTGGAGGCCCACGCGCTCGCCGGAGCTGGAGGCCGAGCTCGAGCTCGACGATGTGGAGCAGATGATCGAGGCCCAGAACGTCCGCCGCCGCGCCTCCGGCCGGCCGGAGCTCACCGAGGAAGGCATTCAGGCCCAAGTCCATGAGGACGAGCGCTGGCGCCGCGAGCAGTCCGAGCTGGACGTCGACGACCGCGCGTAGTCTGCGCGCATGGCCCGCGCCCTGATCGTCGGCTGCGGCTGCCGCGGGCAGGAACTGGCACGCGAGCTCCGAGCCGCCGGTCATGCGGTTCGCGGCACCACCCGCGACGCTGCCAGGCTCGAGCCGATCGAGGCGGCCGGTGCCGAGGGAGCGGTCGCCGACCCCGACCGTTTAGGCACCCTGCTGCCGCTACTGGCCGGCGTGACCGTGGTCTGCTGGCTCTTGGCCAGTGCGGATGGCGACGACGTGACGCCGCTGCACGGCGACCGCCTGGAGAGCCTGCTGGGCAAGCTGGTGGACAGCGGCGTGCGCGGCCTGGTGTACGAGGCGGCCGGCAGCGTGGACGGCGCGCTGCTCGCCGGCGGGGCTGAGCTGGTGCGCGCCGCGGGGGCGGCGAACAGCATGCCGGTGGCCGTGATCGACGTCGCGCCCGGCGACCACGTCGCCTGGCTCCACGCCGCGGCCGCCGCGGTCGGGCACGTGCTGGCCCGCTAGTGCTGAAGCTCGCCCACGGCGTCGGGTGCGCCGGCGAGGCGCTCCTCTACGAATGAGTCAGCCAGGTGCTCGACCAGGCCCGGTAGCCGCGCCGGCCGCCGGGCGATGTCCAGCTGGTGTCGTGCGCCCGGCGCCTGGGTCATCCCCTGGATCCGCTCCAGCTGCTCCTCGCAGCCCAGGTCCTGTGCGTGCGGCCGGCACCGCTCAAGCAGGGAGTCGAGCAGCGCCGGGACGGGTATCCGTGACTCGCTGGGGGGATCGATATGCGCTCCCTTCTCCCCGTCGCGGGCGGCGATGAAGCGATTCTCGGCCAGGACCTCGGTCGGGCGCACCAGCTCCGGCGGGGCGTAGCCCTCAAGCGTCTCGAGCCGCGCGATGCACTGCACCAGCGCCGTCAGGGCAGCGGTCTCGGCCACGGTGATCTGGGCGTCCATGACGCGCACCTCGACCGTGCCGAACCTCGGCTGGGGCCGGACGTCCCACCACAGGAAGCTGGGGTCGGCGAACGCGTCGCAGCGGATCAGCAGGTCCACGGACTGCACCCAGTCCTCGTAATCGGCGAAAGGGCGCGGGATGCCCACGCGTGGGAACGCCTGGAACAGCGGCGTGCGGGCCGAGGCCAGGCCGGTGTCGCGGCCCTGCCAGAAGGGCGAGTTCACCGACAGGGCCAGCAGCAGCGGCAGGTGCGCCCGCATCTGGTTGACCAGCTTCATGGCCGCCTCGGGATCGCCCATGCCCACGTGCACGTGGAGCGCGAAAGTGGGCTCGCGCCGCGCCAGCTCGCGCATCGAGCCGTGCACCTGCTCGTAGCGGTCGCCGCTGGAGATCACGGTCTCGTGCCACACCGTGAACGGGTGGGTCGCTGCGCTGGCGCAGCGCAGCCCCAGCGGCGCCAGCTCGTCGTCCAGGCGTCGGCGCAGCCCCAGCAGCTCCTCGGCCACGGCCGGCACGTCGGCGTGCACCCCGGTGCTCAGCTCCAGCGCCGAGCGGTGGGTCTCCTGCGTGACGCGTGCCGAGAGCTTCTCGGACAGCTCGGGCAGCACCCGGTCCATCTGCTGCGCCAGCGACCAGTCGTGGGGGTTCAGGAGCATGTACTCCTCTTCGACCCCCAGCGTGTACTCGCCCCCGGAGTTCCACTCGGCCCAGTCCGGGAGGACGCTCACGCAGCTCTTCGTACCCGGCGCGGGCGCCGGGCGAACCGGACCAGGCCCTCGAACAGGGCGTGGTGCTCGGGCCGGTGGGTCAGCGTCTCGGCATGCCACTGCACGCCCACGAAGAACTCGCGGTCGGGGTCCTCGACGCCCTCGATCAGGCCGTCCTCGGACCATGCCACCGGGCTCAGGCCACGCCCCAGGCGGTCGATCGCCTGGTGGTGGAAGGAGTTGACCTGGGCCTCGGTCGCGCCCATCAGCTCCGCGAGGTGGCTGCCGGCCTCGATCGTGACCGAGTGCGTGACCTCGGTCCCGGGCTCGGTCTGGCGATGGTCGTCCAGGTGCTGGTGAAGGGTGCCGCCGCGGGCCACGTTCAGCGTCTGGGCCCCGCGACAGATTGCCAGCACCGGCAGGCCGCGCGCGTCGGCCTGGCGGGCCAGCTCCAGCTCGAACCGGTCGACCTCGGGGTCGATCGGCCCCGCCTCGGGGTGCAGCTCCGCCCCGTACAGGCTGGGGTCCAGGTCCGGACCGCCGGACAGGCAGACGGCGGCGACCTGCCCCAGCAGCGACTCGATCGCGTCGTGCTCCATCGGAGGCACCACCAGCGGCACGCCGCCCGCGCTGTCGACCGAGGCGGGGTAGCTCAGGCCCAGCGCCAGCTCCTTGCGCGGGGGCTCGCCGTGAGGGGTCTGCTTGTGCGCCTGCACACCACGCATCTCCGAGGTCGTGACTGCGATCAGCGGCCTCATCCCATCACCCACGTGTCCTTGCCTCCTCCTTCGCGAGAGCTGTTGACCACCATCTCGCCGGCGCGCAGGGCAACCCGGGTCAGGGCTGCCGGCGCGACGGTGCTGGGGCCTCCACCGATCACGAACGGTCGCAGGTCCACATGACGGGGCTCCAGCTCGCCGTTCACGACGGTGGGGTGGGTGGACAGCGGCACCATCTCCTGGGCTACGAACGAATCGGGGCGCTCGCGCACCATCCGTTCGGTGTCGCGCAGCTCCTGCGACGAGCATCGGGGGCACAGCACCACGCCCTCGCCGCCGTAGCCGTCGCGTGGCTTGACCACCAGCTCGCCCAGCTGCTCGAGCGCCGCGTCCCGCTGCTCGCGATCGCCCAGGTCGTACGTCCGCACAGATCGCAGCAGCGGCTCCTCGCTGAGGTAGAAGCGCACCATGGCCTCCACGTAGGCATGCACCAGCTTGTCGTCGGCGACCCCCGAGCCAGGCGGGTTGACCACCGTCAGCGTGCCCGCGCGCACGCCCGGCAACAGCAGCTCGGACAGCCAGGTGGGGCGGCCGTGGCCGTCGCGCAGGCGGTCCTCGTCGGTCCGGCGGTAGACCACGTCGACGGGATGCGGTGGGCCGCCGTCGACCACTACGTGCAGCCGGTCGCCCTGGACGCTCAGGTCGGCCGGAGTGGCCAGCGGGAGCCCCGTGTTCGCGGACAGCTCGCGATGCTCGTGCCAGGCGCTGTTGCCTGGCCCGTCGGAGACCAGCACCACGTACGGGTCGGTGGCCGCGGCCGGTGCGCAGCGAACCAGGGCGGAGGCCAGCAGCGGGTAGGAGTCTTCGGCGTCCAGTCGCGCCGCCGGCGCCAGGCCGCCACCAAGCGCCCGGTCGACTGCCCGGCGGGCGCCGATCGCGTAGGCAAGCCCCGATGGCGTGCGCGTGTTGTCCTCCAGCACCTTCAGCTCGCCGTCGTCGCCTCGAACCAGATCCAGCCCGGCCAGGAACCCCTCGGGCCGCACCTGCAGGCCGCGGGCGTCCGGCTCGTAGTACGCCGACGATTCGATCACCCGCTCCGGGATCACCCCGGCGGCCACGATCCGGCGCTCGCCGTACACGTCGCTCAGGAAGGCGGCCAGGGCGCGTGCGCGCTGCGTGAGGCCCGCGGACGTGGCCGTCCATTCGCCGCGATCGATCACCCGCGGCACGGGGTCCACGCGGAACGGGCGACGGGCGGACCCGGCGCCGAAGGTAACCCCGCAGGCATCCAGTGCCGCCGCCGCCGCGGCGGCCGCGGCGTCCAGGTCGCGTCCTCTCAGCGCTGCGACCAGCGCTGCGTACGGCGGCCGCGGCGATCCGTCAGCGGCGAACGCTTCATCCCGGGCCGCGCCCGGTTGGTACGCGGATACGGGGACTCCATGGGCGCCGGCGGGACAGATGCCCTATTGGCTACCCGGAGCGCCGGGAATCACTGCTACGACGCGTCCCAGATCTTGAACTGCTGCGCCTGCACTGGCGTGGGCGGCTCCGGCGCTGGCTCCGGCGCCGGGGCCGGAGCCGCCCTGCCCATCGCGGACGCCAGCCCGCCCCCCACCATCAGCAACGCGCCGGCCAGCGCCAGGTACGCGCCGGTCGCCGGGTGCAGCAGGTCGGGGCCGAGGGGAACGTCAGGGCCCGGTGGGCTGACCAGCCGGTGTCCCACCAGCGCCGTGGCCATCAGGCCGGCCAGGATCAGGATCGTGTCCTGGCGGGCGGCCAACGCGCCCAACGCATTCAGCAGCACCAGCCCGAGCACCACGCCGGCCGCCCCCGCCAGCACCGCGTCGGCCTGATGAGACCTGCACGCGGTCACCGGGACCGCGCCCTGTGCCTGCAGCTCATCGAGTCCCTGTTGGGCGAACGGTCCTAGCTCGCCGAGCCGGGAGGAGAAGGCCCGCGCCTGGGCGATCACCTCGTCGGGAAAGCGCAGCTCGTACCACGGCCGCCACAGGGACACCAGGAGCACCACGGCGCCAAGCCCGGCTGGCCCACGGAGGACCGCTCCGCCGCGCCTCATGTGGCGCACATCGACAGCCCGGCGCGGGCCCCTTAGCCCCGCGCCGTCAGGATCGGCGCAAGGTGGTCCAGCAGGTGCTGGACGATGCGGCCCGTGGCGCCCCACACCAGCGTGCCGTCCACCGTGTACGTGGGCGTCTTGATCGGCACCCCCTTGGCGATCAGCCGCTTCATCTCGTGGCCTGCGACCAGTTGCTCCAGCGAGAACTCCAGCACCCGCTCTACCTCGGTCGCCTGCGGCGTCCAGCTGTGCCCCGCCGCGATCAACCCCACGAACGGGTACACGCGGTAGCTGGTCACGAAGGTGCCCACCGGGGGCAGCGCGCCCACCAGCTCGACGTCATCCTCGGGCAGGCCGATCTCCTCGCGGCACTCGCGCAGCGCCGTTGCCCGCAGGTCCTCGTCCGGCTGATCCTGGCGCCCGCCGGGAAACGAGATCTCGCCGGCGTGTTTGTTCAGGTCGTGGCGTCGCTCGGTGAACACGGCCACCAGATCCCCGTCGCGCTCGTACAACGGGATCAGCACTGCGGCGTCGGTCTTGCCCGGGGCGTCCATGGCAGCTGCGGCCGCGGGGGTCAGCAGCAGGTCGCGGAGCTCGGCGGCGGAGGGCACCGGACGTATTATCGGAGGGTGGACGACGGTCAGCTTCTGGCCCAGACCTACGAGGGCAACCGGTCCTTCTTCGCGGCCGTCGCCGAGCGCGTGCTGGTCGGCCCCGGATACAGCGCGGCCATCGTGCCCGTCTGCCCCGACCGGTCGGTGGTCAACTGCGTCTCCTACCGCGATGCCGCGGCGCTCGAGGGGGCGCTGCCCGAGGTGGCGGCCGAGTACGAACAGGCGGGTGTGCTTGCGTGGACCGTGTGGGTGCCGGCCGCCGACCGCGTGGCGGCGCAGCTCCTGGCTGCCGCCGGGCACAAGCTGGACGGTGCGCCCGAGGCCATGGGCACGAGCCTGGCCGCGGTCCCCGAGGCGGAGGCGGCCATGGAGTCCGCTGACAGCTCTCTCGTCGGCCCGATCAACGACGCCGCCTACGGCCTGGCCGGCTCGTTCACAGCCGCCCTGGCGCCCGGCCTGGACCATCCCGGAATGCGCGTCTACCTGTCCGGCCGCGAGGCCAGCGTGGTCACGCTGGACGTGGGCACCGACTGCCACGTGGGCCTGGTGGCCACGGTGCCGGACGCCCAGCGGCGCGGGCTGGCCGGCCGGCTGCTGGCCGGCGCCCTGGCGGCTGCGCGCGAGCGCGGGCAGAGCACCACCACGCTGATCGGTTCGGGGGCCGGCCGCCCGGTCTACGAGCGGCTGGGCTACCGGCCCCTGGGCGCCATCGAGATGTGGGAGCGGCGCGTGGGCGGCTAGACCAGCGAGACCTGCTCCTGAAACATGACCTCGCCCTCCAGCGTGCGGTGCACGGGGCACTTGGCGACGATCTGCATCAGCTTGTCGCGCTGCTCCTCGGGGAGCCCCGCCGGGAGCCTCACGTCCATCTTGAACTTGGTCGGCGAGCCGCGGTGGGCGGGCTCGTACTCAACGTCCACGACCACCTCACCCAGGTCCCAGCCCTTGCGGTTGGCGTACATCTCCATCGTGATCGCGCTGCAGGAGGCCAGGCTGGCGGCCAGCAGCTCTTCCGGGCTGGGACCGGCGTCGGTGCCGCCCTGGTCGGCCGGTTCGTCGGCCACCAGGCGGTGCCCCCCGATCTCCAGATGGTGCTTGAGGGTGCCACCGGAGCGGCGTGCGGTTGCTCTCAACTGTGCGAGTCCTTCCGGGTCGATGCGTCCCTGCCCTGAAACAGCTCGGGGTGTTCCTGGTCCGTGTAGCGGGCCATTGCATACACGGCGTCCGAGCACCGGTTCAGGTAGGTCATGACGGTGTCTTCGGGCAACTCGCCCGCGCGGTTGAGCGACTCCACGCGGCGTTCCGCGCGGCGCACCAACGTGCGCGCCACGTCCAGCCGGGCCGACAGCTCGCTGCCACCGGGGATCACGAACTTGGGCGGCAGGTCGACGCGGTCCATGTAGCGGTCGATCAGCTCCTCCAAGCGCTCGACCATCTCAGGCGTCAGCTTCGACACCCCCGCCTCCAGCCGCCCGGCAGCCTCGGGCGCCGTGGCCAGCTCCGAGCCCGCGATGAACAGCTCCTCCTGGATGCGCAGGATGTCCAGGTACACCTCGGAGTCGCGCTCGGCGGCCGCGCGTGCCATGCCCAGCGCCGACGCCGCCTCGTCCACCGATCCGTACGCCTCGGGGCGGGGAGAGTCCTTGTCGACGCGGCCGCCGTACCAGAGGCCGGTCGTGCCGTCGTCCCCCTTCTTCGTATAGATCTTCACAGGGGGTTGAACAGTAGGCCGGTGGGGACCTTGGGATAGAAGTAGGTCGACTTCGGCGGCATCGACTCGCCCGCCTCGGCCACCTCGCGCACCTGGTCCACCGGCGTGGCGCGCATGAAGAAGCCCGCGTCGGCGCGGCCGGACTCCACCGCCTCGCGCGCGTCCGCGAAGTCCTTGGAGTAGCCCAGCCCGTTCAGGTGCGAGATGTCGTCCTCGCTCATGCCCAGAGCGCCCTTCAGGACCAGCGCCTCGAGCACTGCCGTGTCCAGCCGCCGGTAGGGGGCGGGCTTGTCGGGCAGCGCCCGGTCGGCGATCGACTGGTCCTTCAGCGTCAGTGCGTACCCCTGCTTGTGAAAGGAGTCCATGTAGCCCATGCGCACGCGCTGATCGTCGCCGGGCCCGGGCTCGAGCTGCTCCGCCGGGATCTCCTCCAGGTCGAAGTCCTGCATCAGCGTGTCGCGGATGGCCTCCTGCTTGAGCGCGTCGTCCTTGAGGCCCGTCAGCAGCCGGTGGGTGGGGAACACCAGCAGCCCCGGGTCGCTGAGCGACACCAGGAACATCAGCACGTAACGGTGGTCGCCCTCGCCGCCGATCTCGTCGGCGTACACGCGTGCGGTCTCGTAGCGGTGGTGGCCGTCGGCGATCAGCAGCTCGGCCTCGGCCAGCGCCGACTCCAGCTCGGCCACCGCGGCCGGGTCGCTTACCCGCCACATGGCGTTCTGGGTGCCCTCGTGGTCGGCGGCGCGGGCGAACGGCTCGCCGGACACCACGCCCTCCATGACCTTGCCGGCGCGGTCGCCGGGGTCGGGGAACAGGCTGAAGATGGGCGACAGGTTGGCCTTCGTCGCTCGCGTCAGGCGCAGCCGGTCTTCCTTGGGCCCCGGGTGGGTGCGCTCGTGCGGGCGGATCCGGCCGGGGCCATAGTCCTCCACGCGCACGCGTGCGAAGAAGCCGCGCCGCCGGCGCTGTGAGCCGTCGGGCGCGGCGTAGTCCTGCTCCAGCACCCAGTAGGCCGGCTCGTCGTCCTGCACCACCGTGCCGTCGGCGCGCCACTGCTGCAGCGTGCTGGCGGCGTGCTCGTAGATGTCGCCGCCTCCCGGTGCCTCGGGCAGGTCGATCTCGACCACGTTTTTCGCGCTCTGGCCCAGCAGTTGCGCCCGCAACTCGGCGTCGATCACGTCATACGGGGGCGCGATCACCGCCTCGAACGAGCCGACGCTCGCGGGGTCGTAGTGCAGGGCGTGCAGCGGTTTGACCTCGGCCATGGGCGCGGACCCTACCGGCACCGGCGGGGTCTAGAGTGGTCCCCTTCGGGGTGTAGCGAAGCCTGGTATCGCGCTCGCTTTGGGGGCGAGAGATCCCCGGTTCAAATCCGGGCACCCCGATTGCGGCTCGCGGTATGGGAGGCTGGCGCCCGTGCGAGTCGCCGCGCTGATCGTGACCATCGCCCTGCTCGTTCCCGCCGGTGCGGCCCAGGCGGCGACCCCGACCAGCGTTGCCGCCGCGCTGGAGCGGGACCCCGTCTACGTGGAGGACGGCTCCGAGCCGACCCTGAACCAGGCCGAGCAGGGACGCCTGCGGGTCCAGATTGCGCGCCAGGACCTCGGCCGCGTAAAGGTGGCCGTGGTCACCCAGGCCAGCGCGAACCGTGCCGGTGGCCTGGCCGCGCTGGCCAACGGGGTCGACCGCGATCTCAAGGCAAAGGGCAACCTGATCGTGGTCGGCGGCCCCGGCATCCACCTGATCACGTCCTACGCGCCGGTCGAGCCGGCCACCGACGCGCTGCGCAAGGGGGTGCAGGAGAACAACGACTCCAGTCTGGCCGACCGGCTGTCGGCGGGCATCGCCGGTATCGCCAAGGTCGATCCGGGCGCGTCCGGCGACCTGGGCGCCGGGCGCACACAGTCGGCGCCGCCCACGGCGCTGCCCGATCTGAACGAGGCCACCGACTCGGTCACCGACACCGTGAAGCTGGTGCTGCTGATCATCGGAGCCGCGGTGGCGCTGCCGTTCGTGATCGGAGCGGGGTGGATCGTGCTCCGGATCCGGCGCCGGCGCCGGGACGAGGCCGAGGTGCTGGCCGAGGAGCGCGACGCCTTTCGCAAGGAGGTCGTGGCCCTGGGCGAGCAGATCCGTGAGCTGGACCTCGACGTGTCCATGCCCGACGCCGACCCCGAGGGGCGCGCCGAGTACGAGCGCGCGCTGGCCGTGTACGACGAGGCCAACGCGGCGTTGACCATGCGCCGCAGCCCCGCGTCGCTTCAGCGCGCGCGGGCCGCGATCCAGGAGGGCAACCAGCGCATGGCGAACGCGAAGCGGCTGCTGGAGGCCCAGCTGGCGGCCCGTGACACGCCCGCGGCCGACTGAGCCGCCACAATGGCCGCTGCGCCCCCGTAGCTCAGGGGATTAGAGCGGCTGCCTTCTAAGCAGCGGGTCGCAGGTTCGAATCCTGCCGGGGGCATGTTCGGTCGATCTGCATCCGAGGTACGGCATGGAGTACCTCAAATGCAGATTGTGCGGGCTCGCTCCGTGTACCACGCGAGCGGGGAGGGTTGTGGTGCTACCACCCCTCTAACGACCGGTGGTCAGAACGATCTTGCCGGTGGCGCCGCGTGAGTCGATCAGCTCCAGCGCCTCCGGGCCCTGCTCCAGCGGGAACGACGCGCCCACGATCGGGCTGATCGAACCGGCGGCGACCAGCTTGTCCAGCTCGGCGCCGATCTCGGCTGTGGCCTGCGGCTTGGGCATGACCCACGCGCCCCAGCCCGCGCCGATCACCTCGGTGTTGTTCAGCAGCAGCCGGTTGACCTTGACCTCGGGGATCGAGCCGCCGGTGAATCCCACGACCACGACGCGGCCGGCCTCGCGCAGGCAGCGCAGGCTGTCGGTGAAACGGTCGCCGCCGACCGGGTCCAGCACCACGTCTACGCCCCCCGACTCCTTGACCGCGTCCTTCCAGTCGCCGTCCGAGCGCAGCACCATGTCCGCGCCGGCCTGCTCGGCCACTGCCGCCTTCGCGTCCGAGGACACCACGGCCACCGTCTCGGCGCCCAGGCCCTTGGCTACCTGGAGCGCGGCCGAGCCCACGCCGCCCGCGGCGCCGTGAACCAAGACGCGCTCGCCCTCCTGCAGTCGCCCGCGGATCCTCAGCGCGAAGACCACCGTGTGGTAGTTGAAGATCAGGCTGGCGCCCTGCTCGAAGTCCAGCGCGTCGTCCAGCGGGAAGGTCATGTGCGCGGGAGCCACCGCAACGTCGGCGAAGCCGCCCAGGTAGGTGCAGGCGGCCACGCGGTCGCCGGGGGAGACGGAGGCGCCGTCGGACGCCTCGCGCACCACGCCTGCCACCTCGGCGCCGGGCACGAACGGCAGCGGCGGCTTGAACTGGTACTCGCCGCGGGTCTGCAGCACGTCGGGGAACGCCACGCCCGCCGCGTGTACGTCGATGACCACGCCCTGACCAGGCGTCATCGGGTGCTCGGGGCCCGGATCGGGCAGCTCGGTCACGGTCAGCCCGCGGGGGCCGGTCAGCTCGGAGATCTGGAGCGCGCGCATGCGGGGACCCTCGCATACGCGCCGGCCCGGGTGGTGTGGATCGACGGTCGATATGACCGTCGATCCACACCACCCGCGGTCAGTCCGGCACTCCGTGCGTCTTCACGCCGCGGTCGTAGTTGATCCGCAGCAGGGCGATCACGTCGCGCACGTCGTCCGGGCTCTCGATGCGGCGCGCCGCAAAGCCCGGCTTGCCGGGGAACACGGGGTGGTAGTCGATCCGCTCCTGCGCGTACAGCTCGTGCCATACGGCCTTGGGGAAGCCGAGGTGCAGCACGTGGTCGCCGTGCAGGTGCCCGATCTCGCGCTTGCCGAGCTTGAACGAGAACTCGCCGCGATCGCCGCGGCCGGCGGTCACGCCGGGCCAGGAGGTGACCTCCTCGGTGATCTGCTCGCTGGCTGTCTTGGTGTCGGTGGTCATGGGCACCACGCTACGACTTCAAGTGCGGTTGAAGTCAAGGCCAGGGCGGTAGGGTTTGGCCATGGACGTGTGGCAGCTGGCTGAGGAGGAGCTCGATCCGGACCATCCGCGCATCCTGCGCACCGATCCCGGCGCCAACCGGGTGATCGCGCTGGCGCTGCCCGCGGGGGAGCTGTTGCAGGACCATGAGGTGCGCGAGCGGGCGCTCGTGTTCCTGATCCAGGGCGAGGCGGTCGTGCGTTGCGATGGCAGCGAGACCGAGCTGACCGCGCCGGCGCTCATGCACTTCGATCCGTCGGAGCGGCACGAGGTCGAGGCGCGCACCGACACGCGCCTGACCCTGTGCCTGGCGCCCTGGACCGAGGGCTACCACGACCGGAACCCCCAAGCGCTCTAGAGCGCCTCCACCACCATCGCGTTGGCCAGCCCGCCGGCCTCGCACATGGTCTGCAGGCCCCAGCGCTGATCGCGCTGGCGCAGTGCGTTCACCAGTGTCGTGGTCAGCCGCGCGCCGCTGGCGCCGAGCGGGTGGCCCAGGGCGATAGCGCCGCCGTTCACGTTCACCTTTTCCAGCGACGCACCGGTCTCGGCCTGCCACGCCAGCACCACTGGGGCGAAGGCCTCGTTGACCTCGAACAGGTCGATGTCGGCGATGGTCATGCCGGCCTTCGCGAGCACCTTGGCGGTGGCCGGGATCACACCGGTGAGCATCATGATCGGGTCGTCGCCGGCCACGGAGAAGGCGTGCAGCCGCGCCTTGGGCTCCAGCCCCAGCTCCTTGGCGATCTCGGGCGTGGTGATCATCACGGCCGAACTGCCGTCGTTGATCGGGCTGGAGTTGCCGGCGGTGATCTTCCAGTCGATCTCCGGGAAGCGCTCCGCCATCGCCGGATCCTCGAACGCCGGCCTGAGGCCGGCCAGGGTCTCGAGCGTGGTGTCGGGGCGTACGGACTCGTCGTGGTCCAAGGCCACCTGCCCCCCGAATGGGGGGTCGATCGGCACCAGCTCGTCGTCGAACGCGCCGCCTGCCTGGGCGGCCGCTGCGCGCCGGTGGCTCTCGACGGAGAAGCGGTCCAGCTCCGACCGCGGCAGCTCCCACTTGGACGCGATCAGCTCGGCGCTGACGCCCTGGGGCACCAGCCCGTCGGGGTAGCGGGCGGCCACGCCGGGACCGAACGGGTCGGCGCCTCCCGCGACGTTCGACCACATGGGCACGCGGCTCATGCTCTCCACCCCGGCCGCGATCACGATGTCGTAGGCGCCCGCCATGACGCCCTGGGCGCCGAAGTGCACGGCCTGCTGGGACGAGCCGCACTGGCGGTCGACGGTGGTGGCGGGCACCGACTCGGGCAGCCCCGCGGCCAGGACCGCGGAGCGGGTGATGTTCATCGCCTGCTCGTTGACCTGGTCGACACAGCCGCCGATCACGTCGTCGATCCGCTCGGGATCGACTCCGGTGCGATCCACGACCGCCCGCAGCGAGTGGGCCAGGAGGTCGACGGGGTGGGTGGCGCTGAGCGCGCCCTTGCCGGGCTTGCCGCGGCCGATGGGTGTGCGGACGGCGTCCACGATCACTGCTTCACGCATTGCTGGGCTCCTTTGTTAACGAACGGTCGTGCTTTTAGATTAGCGCACGATCGTGCTAATTTCTTGGGCGTGGCCACGGAGTTGGACGACAAGCGGGAGGACGGGCGCCGTACGCGCGGCCGCAAGACGCGCGCGTCGATCCTGGACACGTCCGCCGACCTGGCCTCGGTCGACGGCCTCGAGGGCCTGACCATCGGCCGGCTGGCGGTGGCCACCGGCATGAGCAAGAGCGGGCTGTTCGCTCACTTCGGCTCCAAGGAGGAGTTGCAGGTGGCCACGTACTTCCACGCACGGGAGCGCTTCCTGGCCGAGGTGGTGCTCCCGCCGCGCGAGTTCGAGCCCGGGCGCGAGCGGGTGGACGCGCTGGTTGCGGGCTGGCTGCGCTACATGCGCACCGAGGTCTTCCGCGGCGGCTGCTTCTTCAGCGAGGTGCGCACCGAGTTCGGCTCACGCGACGACGGGCCCGTGCGACAGGTGGTGGTCAAGGGCACGCGCCGCTGGCTCGACCTGCTGGCGCGCGAGCTGAGCGCCCTGCCGGGCGACCCCGACGTGGAGCAGCTGGCGTTCGAGATCGACGCATTGGGCACCGCGGCCAACTACCGCTTCCAGCTGCTCGGCGACCCGGCCGTGTTCGACCAGGCCTCGGCGGCCATCGCCGCCCGCCTGGACGCCGGCGGCTAGCCCAGCCGGAAGTCCAGGTCCGCCTCGACGTCGTCGATGTCCATCTGGGCCTTCTGCAGCTTGCCGGCGTAGTCCCAGTTCATCGACTGCCAGCGGGTGAACTGATCCAGCACCCAGATCCCCGACAGGCGCGAGCCGTTGCCCGACCGGCCGTTGCCGCCGAAGGGCAGGTGGGCCTCGGCGCCCGAGGTGGAGTTGTTCACCGACAGCATCCCGGCGCTGACCTGCTGGCGGAAGCGCAGGGCGTGGGCGGCGTCGCTGGTGTAGATGGCGGCCGACAGGCCGTAGCCGTGGCCGTTGGCCAGCTCGACCGCCTCGGCGAAGTCGCCGAAGCGGGCGACGCCCACCAGCGGCCCGAACGTCTCGGTGGCGTAGATCGAGTCCTCGGCGGTCACGCCGGCGGCGATCGTGGGGTGGTAGTAGAAGCCCTTGCCGGGATCGCCCACGAAGCCCTGGCGCGGGTTGGCGTCGGTGATCCGGCCGTTGCCCGTCGAGCCCGAGACCACGTGGTGGTCCTCGACCAGCCCGAGGAACTGCTCGAAGCGGTCGGCGAAGCGCTCGTCGATCATCGGCCCGTACAGGACGTCCTCGAACGGGTCGCCGATCACGGCCTGCTCAGTGGCGCGCGTGAAGCGGGCCAGGAAGTCGTCGTACACCGAATCGTGCACGATGGCCGTGCCCATCGACGTGCAGCGCTGGCCGGCGGTGCCGAAGCCGCTGAACAACGCCCCCTCCACCGCCAGGTCAAGGTTGGCGTCGGGCATGACCACCAGCGGGTTCTTGCCGCCGAGCTCCAGGCACGGAGACTGCAGGTGGCGCCCGCACAGCTCGCCGATGCGGGCACCCACCGCGCTCGAGCCGGTGAAGCCGACCTTGTCCACCAGGTCGCCGTCCAGCGCTGCCTCCAGTCCGGCGAAGGTGGCGTCGCCGTCGGCCAGAACCATCTCCAGCACTCCGTCCGGCAGGCCGCCGGCCCGCAGCAGGCTGGTCAGCGCCCGGCCGACCTTGGGCGTGTACTCGGCCGGCTTCCACACAACCGCGTTGCCGCACAGCAGCGCCGGGATGATGTACCAGGCCGGCACCGCCGCTGGGAAGTTCCCGGCCGTGATGATGGCCGCCACGCCCACCGGGTTGCGGAACGTGAACAGCTGCTTGTCGGCCATCTCCGACGGCACCGTCTGGCCGTACAGGCGCCGGCCCTCGCCCAGGAAGAAGTCACAGGTGTCGATGACCTCCTGCACCTCGCCGCGCGACTCCGCGATCGGCTTGCCCATCTCGGCGGTCATCACGCGCGCCAGCGCCTCCTTGTTGGCCTCCACGATGCGGCCGATCTGCTGGATCGCGCGGCCGCGGCGGGGCGCCGGCGTGGCGGCCCATTGGCGCTGCGCGGCCCGGGCGCGTTCACAGGCGGAAACGAAATCCTGGCTGGTCTGCGTCATGGCGCCAACGCTACTGGCGCCGGTACCACCGCGGCGACGTGCTGGGCGGCGGCGGCATCTCGGCGCGCGCCACCACCAGCGACGGCGCCCGCGACGCCAGCCGCCGGCGCAGCACCCCCGCCAGGTTCGCGCCCAGCTCGGCCGTCTCGCATTCGATCCCGAATGCGCCGGCCAGCTGCTGCCAGTCGGGTGTGACCAGGTCCACGCCGAAGGGTTGCTCGCCCGCCTGGCGCTGGTCGTAGCGCAGCATGCCGTAGCCGCCGTCGTCCACCACCAGCACCGTCAGCGGCGCGCGCTCCTGGGCCACGGTGGCCAGCTCGCCCACGGCGAACATGAAGCCGCCGTCGCCGCACACGCACAGCACCGGGTCGGCCTGCGCCAGCGCGGCCCCGATCGACGCCGGGAACGCGAAGCCCAGCGTGCCCCAGCCGACGGGATAGGCGAGCCGTCGCGGTCGCGCGAACGGGTGCATCGCAGCGAGCCAGTAGCCGGGGATGCACATGTCAGCGAACACGACGGTCTCGGGATCGAGCGCCTCATCGAGGGTGTCCAGCCAGGCGAAGGCGGCGGGTTCGTCAGCGCGCAGGCGTTCCAGGGCCGCCGAACGGCGGGCGGCCACGGCGGGCGGCTTCTTCCCACCGGGCAGCGCCTGCGCCAGCGCCGCCGCGGTCTGCGCCGCGTCGCCTTCGATCACCACGTCGACCGCGTAGCTCTTCGTCGCGTCGGCGGCGTCCACGTTCAGCGCCACCATCCGCGGCGGCTGGGGCTGGGCGAAGTTCTGGGTCATCATCCCGTCCAGGTCGCTGCCCACCGCAACCACCAGGTCCGCCTCGTCCCACAGCGCGCCGACCTCCGGCAGGTGGGGCGGCAGGCCCAGCCACGACGCGTGCCGCGGGTCGAGCACCCCGCGCCCGGAGTAGGTCTCGATCACCGGTGCGCCGAGCGCCGTGGCCAGCGCGGCCACGCCCTCGCGCGCGTCCTTGGCCCCGCCGCCCACCCACAGCAGCGGCCGCTCCGCCGCGACGCACAGCGCGACGGCCTGGTCGAGCTCACCCGCCGAAATCTCGGACGTTTCTGGTGGTGATGGCGACCACGATGTTCCGGAAGTCCCCCGCAGCAGGTCGGTCGGGATCTCCAGGTAGACCGGGCCGGTTGGCGGCTCCAGGGCCGCGGCTGCCGCACTGGCCACGGCGCCAGCGATTTCGTCCGCGGCGCCCACGCGCACGATCTCCTTGACCACCGGGGCGAACATGGCGGCCTGGTCGCGCGTCTCGTGCAGCACGCCGCGGTAGACGCCGGCCCGCCGCAGCGTGGTGGGGATGTCGGTGGCCACTACGAGCACGGGCGAGTGCGAGGCCCAGGCCTCGCCCGTGGCGCCCAGCGCGTTGGCCGCACCCGGGCCAGTGGTGGTCAGCGCCACGCCCAGCTCCCCGGTCACGCGCGCGTGCCCGTCGGCCGCGTAGACGGCGGCCTGCTCGTGACGCACGCCCACCAACCGCACGGCCGAGTCGCGCAGCGCGTCCCATGCCGGCAGGTTGTGCACGCCGGGCAGGCCGAAGCACAGCCGCACGCCGAGCGACTCCAGCGTGGTGACCAGCACCTGTCCACCGCTGGGCACGGTCACAGCCTCAGCTGCCGTCGTAGCCGGCCACCGTGCGCTTGGGCGCCTGCACGCGCCACGCGTCCTCCACGAGCTCGGCCAGCTCGGCGGGATCGATCTGGTCGAGGTGGACAAGCACGTACGGATAGCCGTCGTAGTGGGGAATCGTGAAGAACGCGGGGCCGCCGTTCTGGAGCAACGCCTCGCGCTCGCCCAGGTCGCGCACGCGCATGACCAGCGCGTCCGGGTCCGTGCGCAGCCGGCACATCAGCCCGCCCTGCTGCCTGGCCTTCAGCGCGGCTGTTCCGTACGAGGTGGACTCGAACACCTCGGGGAAGCGAAGGCCGATGGTCACCACGTCCGCCCATGCGGGCATGGTCAGCTGCCCACCGGCTCGCCCACCAGCCGATCGGCGCTGGGGCTGGCGGGCTGCTCGGCCGGGCCCGCGAGCGGTCGGCCCGCGGCCGCCCACACGTGCACGAAGCCGACCCACGTGAGGGTGGCGAGCGCCACGTGCACCCAGACGATCTCCGACGGCAGCTCGAGCCGGTACTGGGCGATGCCGACAGCCCCCTGGACGGCCATCAGCAGCGCCGTCAACTTCAGCGTCAGCAGCAGCTCGGCGTTGCCGGCACGCGCACGTGCCAGCAGCCAGCACGCCACGGTGCCCACGCCCAGGATCGCGGCCAGCGTGCCGTGCGTGTTGATCAGGTTGGACAGCGTCTGGCCACCCCAGAAGTCCAGCCGGTGCACGAACTCGCCGGTGCCGGCCGACCCCGCGTGCGGGCCGGCCGCGGTGGCCGTGGTGCCAACCCCGATGGCGACGAACGCGTAAACGCATAGCGCGCGCACCGACCACACCACCGACCGCTCGGAGCGCACCGCGGCGATCTGGTCGGGCTCCAGGCGCGAGCGCCACCAGAGCGCGAAGGCCGCGATCAGCAGCACCATCGACACCAGATAGTGGGTGATCACCCAGCCCGGTGCGAGCTTGTACAACACCGACAGCCCGCCGATCACGGCTTGGACCAGCACGCCCAGCGGCAGCAGCACGCCGATCCACGCCAGGTCGCGGCGGAGGGGGTGCAGCGGGCGGCGCAGGAAGCTGCCCAGCGCAGCGGCGATCGCGCCTGCCGATACCAGCGAGGTGAGCACCCGGTTGCCGAACTCGATCACGCCGTGGGCGTCCAGCTCGCTGTGGATCGACGTTTCGGTGCACTTGGGCCAGGTGGGACAGCCCAGCCCTGAGCCCGTCAGTCGCACGGCCGAGCCGGTGAAAACGATCAGCACCAGCAGGACCAGGGCGGCGAAGGCCAGCCGGCGGTGGGTCTGAGCACTGATCGAGAAGCGCTCGCGGAGATGCTGGATGCGCTGCATGGGAGCGCCGCCCAGCGTACAAGCGGGCGGCGGGGGGCCGTTAGGCTCGCGTGATGCCCGAGCGCACGCCCATCCCCCGCGACCGTGACGACGACTACAGCGTCGAGGCCCAGCGGGCGAGGCTGGACTTCCTGCGCAAGCAGACGGGCACCGAGATGGCGCACGTGGCCGGCAAGGCCACCGAGCCCTCCGAGACGGCGGGCAACATCGAGCACTTCATCGGCTCGGCGCAGGTGCCGCTGGGGCTGGCGGGCCCGCTGCTGGTGAACGGCGAGCACGCGCAGGGTGAGTTCTACGTGCCGATGGCCACCGCCGAGGGCACGCTCGTGGCCAGCTACAACCGCGGCATGCGCCTGCTCCACGAGGCGGGCGGCGTGACCGTCACGGTGACCGAGGACCACATGCAGCGCGCGCCCGCGTTCATCTTCGAGGACGCCCGCGGCGCGCGCGACTTCGGCGTCTGGCTCGACGCGAACTTCGACTCGATCAAGGCGGCGGCGGAGGAAACGACCTCGACGGGCAAGCTGCAGGAGATCGAGCAGTACTCGGCCTCGCGGATCCTGTTCACGCGCTTCAACTACACGACGGGCGACGCCGCGGGCCAGAACCTGACCGGCAAGGCCACGGCGGCGGCGTGCAAGTGGATCGTGGAGAACTATGCGCCGGGCATCGAGCGCTTCTTCCTGGAGTCCAACTTCGCAACCGACAAGAAGACGTCGCAGGTGAACGTGCTGAACACGCGCGGCAAGCGGGTGGTGGCAGAGGCGGTGATCCCGAACGCGCTGATGAAGAGCGTGATGCGCTCGGACAGCGCCCTGCTCTTCCAGGCGCGCCAGACCTCGTCGCTGGGCGGCTTCATGGCCGGCGTGAACAACAACGGCTCGCACTCGGCAAACGGCATCACCGCCATCTTCATCGCCACCGGCCAGGACGCCGCGAACGTGGCCGAGTCCTCGGCCGCGCTGGTGTACACCGAGCTGCGCCCGAACGGCGACTACTACTACTCGATCACCATCCCGTCGCTGATCGTGGCGACCTACGGCGGCGGCACCGGCCTGCCCACCCAGCGCGAGTGCCTGGAGGCGATGGACTGCTACGGCGCCGGCAAGGTGCGCAAGTTCGCCGAGATCGTGGGCGCCACGGTGCTGTGCGGCGAGTTATCGCTGGCCTCGGCCGTCGTGGCCGAGGAGTGGGTCGACGCGCACGACCTGCTCGGGCGCAACCGGCCGAACTGAAGACACCCAGCTGCGCAGCGCCACGAACCGTGTGATCGTGGCGGCCGTGCTGGAGGCCACGAGCACGGCCAACTCGATGCCCCGGGCCGGATCCGGCGACAGTGCGTGCAGCACGCCGAGCGCGGCGCTGGTCAGCCCGAGCGTGATCGCGAACACCACCAGCCCCAGCACGTGATGGCGCAGCAGCCGCTCGCGCCCGCGCACGCGGAAGCTGAACAGGCGGTTGGCCGCTGTATTGGCCACGGCCGTCGCGGCCAGCGCCAGCGCGTTGGCCCACGCCGGCCCGACGGGCCCGCGCAGGGCCAGGAACAGCAGCACGTAGGCCAGCGTGGAACACACGCCCACGCCCAGGAAGCGCACCGCCGCGCTGCCCGAAGCCAGCCGTGCGATGCCCTTTAGGTCGTCCAGCGCCGTGCGCAGGACGTCCACGCGCGAGTCGGGGTCGTCGGCCCAGTCGACCGGCACCTCGTGGATGCGCAGGCCCCCGCGCTGGGCCGTGACCAGCAGCTCGGTGTCGAAGAACCAGCCCTGGTCGCGGACCAGTGGAAGCAGCCTGGGCAGCGCCGCCGCCCGCACGGCCTTGAAGCCGCACTGGGCGTCGCTGAACCGGGTGCGCAGGGTGGCGCGCAGAAGGTGGTTGTAGGTGCGCGATATGAACTCGCGCGTGGGGCCGCGCACCACCTGCGAGCCGCTGGCCAGCCGGGTGCCGATCGATACGTCGCTGTGGCCCGACAGCAGCGGCGCCACCAGCGGCAGCAGCGCGCGCAGGTCGGTCGACAGATCGACGTCCATGTAACAGACCACGTCGGCGTCGCTGGCCGACCACGCGCTGCGGAGCGCGCGGCCGCGACCCTTTTGCTCAAGCCGCAGCAGCGCACGTCCGGTAGCCGGCGCGCCAGGCCGCGGGCGATCGCCGGGTGGCGTCGGTGCTGGCGTTGTCCGCGATCACGATCCGCCAGCTGAACGGGAAGTCGCCCGACAGAAGGCGGTGCAGGCGCCCGATGCTGCGCGCCAGCACCGCCTCCTCGTTGTACACAGGTACGACGACCTCCACCTGGGGGCCGCGGCGGAGGGAGTGGGCCGGGGCGGGGCGGAGGGCTTGGCCGGGCATGGACGGCACTCGTGCGGCGTGTTTGTCGGAGCGGCCCCTAAGACGGCCCGCACCCTTGCGTTCGCTCTTACGCGACGGGGCCACGGTGACCGCCATGAGCGCATTCGAAGTCCGCCGTCCCTGCCTCTGAGCTTGTCCCGGTCGTTGCGCGGTCGCCAGCCGCCCCGAGCTGATCGTGCTGGTGGCGCTGGCCGCGGCGCTGAACCTCTGGGGCCTGGACCGCAACGGCTTCGCGAACGAGTACTACGCGGCGGCGGTGCGGTCGATGGACTCCAGCTGGCATGCGTTCCTGTACGGCTCGTTCGACGCCGCCGGGGTGATGACCGTGGACAAGCCGCCGCTGGCCTCGTGGGTCCAGGTGGCCTCGGTCAAGGTTTTCGGCTACGGCTCGTGGGGCCTGCTGATCCCGCAGGCGCTGATGGGCGCGGCCTCGGTGGCGCTGGTCTACGACCTGGTACGCCGCCCGTTCGGGCGCGTCGCCGGAACGGTGGCGGGCCTGGTGCTGGCGCTGACGCCCATCGCCGTGGCCATCTCGCGCCACAACAACCCAGACGCGCTGCTGGTGCTGTGCTCGGTCGCCGCCATCTGGTGCTGCGTCCGTGCGCTCGAGGACGGTCGCACCCGCTGGCTGGTGCTCAGCGGCGTGGCCGTGGGGTTGGGCTTCGAGGCCAAGATGGCCGTGGCGCTGATGGTGGTACCGGGCATCGTGGCCGCGTACCTGTGGATCGCCCCGCGCGGGCTCCGCGCAGCCATCGGCCAGGTGGCCGCGTTCTCCGGCGCCGCCGTCGCGGTCGGCGGCGCGTGGCCGCTGCTGCTGGCCCTGACCCCGGCGGCCGACCGCCCATGGATCTCGGGCACGGCGGACAACAGCATCTGGTCGCTGATCTTCGGCTACAACGGCCTCGGCCGGCTGGTGGGCCAGTCGGGCGGCCCCGGCGGCCTCCGGCGGCCCCGGCGGCGCCGGCTGCGCCCATGTTCGGCGGCCCCAGTGGCGTCACGCGGCTGGTCGAGTCCAGCCTTGGCGGCCAGGCGGGCTGGCTGATCGGCGCAGCGCTGGTGGGCGGCGCGGCTGTTGTGGCGGCCAGCCGGTTGCGCCGCAGCGATGCCCGCAGCGGCTGGATTATCCTGGTGGGGGCGCCTTCCTGACCTGCGCGGTGGCCTTCAGCACCGCCAAGGGCATCTTCCACCCCTACTACGTGTCGCTGCTGGCGCCGTTCACGGCCGCCCTGGTGGGTGCGCTGGTGCCGCACGTCACGGGCGGCGGCACGCGTGCGCGTGCGTTCGCCTGCCTGGGCGTGGCCGGCGCGGTCACCACCGAGTTGATGGTCCTGCACAACCTGCCCGGCGAGCTCACGGGGCTGAGCCCCGTGCTGTTCGTGGCCGGTGCAGGCATGGTCGCCATGCTGGCCGTTGGCCTGCCGTCACGGGCGCGCCGGGCCGTGCTGGTTGCGGCTCTGGGCCTGGTGCTGCTGGCGCCCGCCACCTGGGCCGTGCAGACCCTGGGCCACGCCACCAACGGCACCTTCCCCGCCGGCGGTCCGCAGACGCTGGGAATGGGCGGCGGCCCCGGTGGCGGGGGCGGCCCTCCCGGCGGCGGTGGCGGGAGCCCGTTCGGCGGCAACAGCCAGACGCTCGCCGAGGCGGCGGCCTATGCTCGCGCCAACGGCGGCGGCACCGTGGTCACAGGCGGCCAGCAGGGTGCGGCCGCGCCGATCATCGACTCCGGTGCCGACGTGGCGGCCATCGGCGGCTTCTCCGGCCGCGAGAGCCAGGTCAGCACGTCATGGCTGGCCGACGCGGTGCGCGAGGGCCGTGTGCGCTGGGTGCTTGCCGACCAGGGGGGCATGGGCGGTCCGCAGGACGACCGCGTGGGTGACCGTCAGGTCATGAGCACCGTGGCCGACACGTGCGAGCCGGTGTCGTCGGTCAGCGGCCTGTACGACTGCCGCGGGTCGGCCGAGGCGCTCGCGAGCGCCTCGGACTAGTCGGCCTGCGGCGGGTCGTCCGAGAACCCCGGCGCCTCGTCCTCGGCGTCGGGGTCCAGACCGGGCGGCTCGGGTGGGACCTCGGTGCCCGCCGGGTACTCCTTCTCGGGATCGTCGGGAGCTGGCCTGTCCGGTCGGCGTTCCATATCGCAGCCGACTACCCGTAGGCCATCCGCCCAAACCGGCTGTGGCTGGCGCACAAACACCGGGGGCCGGTTAGCCTGCGCTCATCGCAGCGATGCAGGCCGGGAGACTTGCGTGGAGGCAGGGCAGGTGAGGGCGAATCAATCAGCGGCGCAGCGCCCTTCGGGCGTGGCGCGCTTCGCTGCCCTGGCCGCGGTGCTGGCCGCCGCAGTTCTTGCCGGATTGCTTCTGTTCGGCGGTGGCGACGGCTACACGGTGACCGCGCGGTTCATCAACGCCGGGCAGCTGGTCAAGGGCAACCAGGTCGATGTGGCCGGCACCGATGCGGGCATCGTCAAGGACTTCGAGATCACCGACGACGGCCAGGCCGACGTGACGCTGGAGATCGACGAGAAGTACGCGCCCCTGCGCACCGGCACCCGGGCGGTGATCCGCCAGGGCGGCCAGGCCTCGCCCGCCAACCGCTACGTGCAGCTGATGCTGCCCGCGGAGCCCGAGGCGGGCCGGGAGATCCCAGACGGCGGCCGGATCACGATCGACAAGACCACCACCAACGTGGACCTGGACCAGTTCTTCAACATCTTCGACCGGCCCACGCGCAAGGCACTTCAGGATTTCTACAAGGGCGGCCAGCGACAGTACGCGGGCCGCGCCGAGGCGGCCAACCGCGGCCTGCGCTACCTGAGCCCGCAGCTGGCCGCGTCCAGCCGCCTGTTCCGCGAGCTGCGTCACGACCCGCCGGTGCTTGAGCGCTTCCTGGTGGACAGCTCGCGCTTCGTGACCGCTCTGTCCTCGCGCCGTGACGACCTGTCGGCGCTGATCGCCAACCTGAACTCCACGACCCGTGGCCTGGGCACCGAGGAAGCCGCGCTGGCCGAGGCAGTGCAGCGCTTCCCGCCGTTCCTGCGCCAGGCCAACTCCACCTATGTGAACCTGCGCGCGGCGCTGGACGACCTGGACCCGTTCGTGAACGCGTCCAAGCCGGTGGCGCGCAAGCTGCGCCCCTACCTGAACGAGCTGCGACCGCTGGCGCGCGACGCCGTGCCCACGGTGCGCAACCTGCGTGCCACCGTGCGCCGCCGCGGCGCCGCCAACGACCTGCGCGAGCTCCAGCAGACCTATCCCAAGCTGGAGGAGGTGGCGCTGACGGTGCGGCGACGCAACGGCGCGGACCGGCGCGGGGCGTTCCCCGAGCTGACGCAGGCTCTGCGGGGCAGCGCGCCGATCGTGGCCCACGGGCGCCCCTACACCACCGACCTGTTCGGCTGGTTCGACGACTTCTCGCACACCGGCGCGAGCGACGCGCTGGGCAGCTTCTCGCGCGTACAGACCTACTTCAACGCCTTCACCGTCCAGAACGGGCTGCCCACCAACCTGATCCCGCTGGCCGACCGCACGCCCGCGTTCCGCTCGATGGCCCGGCTGCGCCAGGTCAAGCGCTGTCCCGGCGGCGCAGAGGTGCCGGCCGCCGACGGCTCCAACGTGCTCAGCGCCGCCGAGCAGGCCGAGCTGGACTGCCGCGAGGCGGACCGCGCGACGGGGGACATCCCCTGATGCGGCGTGCGCTAACCACCCTGCTGGTGCTGGGCGCCGTGGCCGCCGTGGTGGTGCTCGTGGGCGCGAGCGACGACGGCGGCGCGCGCAAGACCTACAAGATCGAGTTCGACAGCGGCTTCGGGCTGGTGGAGGGCGGCGACCTGAAGATCGGCGGGGTCAAGGCCGGCAAGACCACGGGGTTCTCGTTGCAGCGCAAGGAGCCCTACCGCGTTGTGGCCACCGCGGAGGTCACCGAGCCGGGCTTCGACTCCCTGCGCAGCGACGCCCGCTGCGAGGTGCGGGCCCAGTCGCTGATCGGCGAGTACTTCGTGGACTGCGAGGCCGGGCGGTCCGACCGCGCGATCCCCGACGGCGGCCGCGTGCCGGTGGGCCAGACGGCGTCCACGATCCCACCCGACCTGGTGAACACGGTCATGCGGCGGCCGTACAAGGAGCGCTTCCGGCTGATCCTGTCGGAGCTGGGCACGGGGTTGGCCGGGCGCCCAGAGGACCTGAACGAGGTCATCCGCCGCGCCCATCCGGCGCTGCGCGAGCTGAGCCAGACGATCGCGATCCTGCGTGGGCAGAACACCATCATCCGCGACTTCATCCGCGATGCCGACCAGGTGTCGCTGCGCGTGGACCCGGTCAAGGAACAAGTGGCCAAGTGGGCGCGCGAGGCCGAGGACGTGACCACCGTCCAGGCATCGCGCAGCGACGAGCTGGGCCGGTACTACAACCGCCTGCCGCGCTTCCTGGCCGAGCTGCGGCCCACGATGGCCGAGCTGGAGCGCACCGCCGACGCGCAGATCCCCACGCTGCGCAAGTTGCGCGGGGCGGCGCCGGAGCTGACCTCCTTCCTGCGCGACGCCGAGCCGTTCGCGCGTGCCTCGCGCCACTCGATCGACGACCTGGGCCGCGCCGCGAGCGCGGGCCGCGGCGCCATCCGCCAATCATCGGACGAGGTGCGTGAGCTGCGCAAGGTGGCCGGGTTCGCGCCGCGGCTGGCCAAGCCGCTGCGCCAGTTCCTGCAGACCATCGACGACCGCAAGCGCTCGACCGAAAAGGACCCACTGGCGCGCACCACCGCGCCGCCGGCTCCCGACAAGACCGCCTACAAGGAGGGCCAGGGCTTCACCGGCATGGAGGCCCTCCTGAACTACGTCTACTACCAGACGCTGGGCGTGAACGGGTTCGACGAGTTCGGCCACCTGCTGCGCATCACGGCGTTCACCGGCGGGCCCTGCTCGCCCTACGCGACCAACCCCAGCGAAGCCGTGCGCAAGCAGTGCGCGTCGCATCTGGGCCCCTACCAGCCCGGCCTGACCGCGCCCGACCCGACGGTGAACGGAACCGCCGCGAAGGAGCGAGAGCAGGAGGCCGAGCCGGTCACGCGCGCCGACCGCCGCACGCGCAAGGCGGGTGAGCCCGAGGCGCCGCCGGTGCAGGGCCAGCGCGACATCTCCAAGCCCCAGGTGGTGCTGCCCGACAACGTCAAGCAGCTGCTCGACCAGCTGCGCAAGCCGGTGCAGGGCGTGCCCCAGCAGGTGCCCGACCAGCTCAAGGGCGCCAGCGACACGCAGATCCTCGACTACCTGTTGAGCCCATGAGAAGGCGCACCACACAATCCATCACCGCCAGCCCGGTGCTGGTGGGCGCCGTGACCGTGCTGGTCGCGCTGGTGGCCGTCTACCTGGCCTACAACGCCAACGCCGGGCTGCCGTTCGTGCCCACCTACGACGTGAAGGCGCAGATCCCCGGCGGCTCGAACCTGGTGGAGGCCAACGAGGTGCGCATCGGCGGCTTCCGCGCGGGCGCCGTGGACCGGATCCTGCCGGGCATCGCCCGCCCCGGCAGCCGGGCCGGGGCCCAGGACCGCGACGCCCGCTCGGTGGCCGTGATCGAGATGAAGCTGGACAAGCGCTTCGAGCCGATCGCGCGAGACTCGCGGGTCCAGATCCGCCCGCGCTCGGCGCTCGGCCTGAAGTACGTGGACCTGCAACCCGGCAAATCGAACAGCAAGCTGCCGCCGGGCGGCACGCTGCCACTGGCCCAGTCGCTCAAGCCGGTGGAGCTGGACGACTTCTTCAGCACCTTCAACGACGAGTTCCGCAGCAACCAGCGCACGGTGCTCGAGGGCTACGGCAACGCGCTGGCAGGCCGCGGCCAGAACATCAACACGGTGATCGAGGACCTGGTGCCGTTCCTCGAGAAGCTGGAGCCGGTGGCGCGGACGCTGTCGGACGATCGTACCGAGCTGAACAACTTCTTCCGCCAAGCCGGGCGCACCTCGGCGCAGCTGGCGCCGGTGGCCAGCACCTACGCGGACCTGTTCGTGCACATGGGCACCACCTTCGAGGCGCTGTCGGCCGACGAGAACAAGCTGCGCCAGACCATCGAGCGGCTGGCGCCCACGGCCGAGGAGGGCATCCGCAGCTTCCCCGTGCAGCGGCCGTTCCTGCGCGACTCGGCCGAGCTGGCGCGGCGGCTGGAGCCGGTGGCCGAGCAGATCGAGGTGTCGCTGCCGGTCACGGGCTCGGCACTGCGCACCGGTACGCCGGTGCTGACCAAGGCGCCGCCCTTCTACCGGCGCACGCGCGAGGTGTTCCGTTCGCTGGACGAGCTGACCCAGAACCCCAACACTCTGCTGGCGCTGCGCGACCTGCACAGCACGGTGCAGGTGACCACGCCGCTGATCGAGCACGTGGCCCCCTACCAGACGGTCTGCAACTACTGGAACTACTACTGGACCGCCATCTCCGAGCACGTCTCCGAGGAGGTGCGCGGCGGCACCACCCAGCGCACCAACCTCAAGTCGGACAACCGCACCCAGGACAACCGGCTGTCCGACACCACCGGCGACCGTCCGGTGGACACGCCGGCCGGCCAGGACCCGATCACCGGCCGGGCGCCGTCGGGGGATCCGTTCCAGGTGCTGCACCGGCCCGCCTACCAGCCCGCCATCGACGCCCAGGGCAACGCGGACTGCCAGGTGGGACAGGGTGGCTACACGCGTGGCCCGGCCACCGACGGCAACCGCTACGGGCGCAACGAGGACGGCGGGCGCAACGTGGTGCTGAACGGCGACACGCCGGGCCTGGCGGGCGGCACGTTCAAGTCGCGCGAGCTTGGCATCGACAACCTCGAGGATGTGCCGTGAGGTTCTCGGACATCCCCCGCGGCAGCGCTCAGCGCACCGGCATGGGTCCGGTCGCAGTCGGCCTGATCGCCGTGCTGTTCGTCGGGCTGGGCACCTTCTTCGCGTTCACCAAGGTCAACCCGTTCGCCAGCCCCTACGAGCTCGAGGCGGTGTTCGCCAGCGCCAACCGCGTGGCGGAGCGGTCGCCGGTGCGGATCGCCGGCGTGAACGTCGGCGAGGTCACGTCGGTCGAGGCGCTGAAGGACGGGTCGGGCTACTCGCGGGTGACGATGACGATCAACGACGAGGGCCTGCCGATCCACAGCAACGCCGAGCTGAAGGTGCGCTCGCGGCTGTTCCTGGAGGGCAACTACTTCGTGGAGCTGCGCCCCGGCACCCCCGACAAGCCCAAGCTGGCCAGCGGCGCCACCATCCCGCACCAGCAGACGGCAGCGCCGGTGCAGTTCAACCAGGTGCTCACGGCGCTGCAGTCCGAGACGCGGGAGGACCTGCGCACGCTGCTGCGCGAGTACTCAAGCGCGCTCAAGGGCCCGGGCGCGCGCGGGTTCAACGAGGCCATCAAGCACTGGGAGGCGGCCTACCGCGACACCTCGCAGGTCAGCGACGCCACCCGCGGCCAGCGGCCGCACGACCTCTCGCGCCTGCTGCGCGGCCAGGGCCGCGTGTTCGGCGCGCTGTCGCGCAACCCGCAGCAGCTGAGCGACCTGGTCACCGACCTGAACGACACCATCGCCGGCTTCGCGCGGCAGGAAGACAACCTGCGCCGGACCATCCCCGAACTGCGTGACGTGCTGCGCGAGGGGCGGCCGGCGCTGGCGTCGCTGAACTCGGCGCTGCCGTCGGTGCGCCGGTTCGCCCGCGACGCGCTGCCAGGCGCGCGCTCGTCCAACGCCACGCTCGACGCCCAGCTGCCGTTCATCCGCCAGGCGCGTGGGTTGATCTCCGAGCGCGAGCTGCGTGGGCTGGCGCGCAAGCTGCAGGCCACGCTGCCGCCGCTGACCCGGCTGAACACGCGCACGCCCGCCACGCTCGAGCAGTACCGCGCGCTGGCCTCGTGCCAGAACCGGGTCCTGCTGCCGTTCGCCAAGGAGCCGATCCCCGACCCCTCGTTCCCGTGGGCGGACAAGCAGCCGTTCTTCAAGGAGTCGTCGCGCGCGCTGGTCGGCCTGTCGGGCGAGAGTCGCCTGGCCGACGCCAACTCGCCCTACTTCCGCGTGCTGGCCGGCGGTGGCGCCACCACACTGGTGCAGACGGGCGAGAGCGGTCAGCAGCTGTTCGCCACCGCGCTGCTGCCGCTCGACGGCGTTCGCCCGGCCAAGCCCTCCAAGCGGCCGGTGTTCCGGCCCGGCGTGCCGTGCGAGACGCAGGAGCCGCCGGATCTGAACTCCACCATGGCCGTCGGCGAGACCACGGTCGACCCCGGCGCGACCAAGATCTCGACCAAGCAGCGCGAGCAGCGCGACGACGGGTTGGAGGCGCTGCGCCAGTACACGCGCGACGCGCGCGCGGGCAAGAAGGCCGTGGACCCGCTGGTGGACCCGTCCGTGGTGGGCGAGGACGAGAAGCCGAAGGCGGGTGAGGAGTGAGGCACGCGCTGCGCACCCACCTGCGCGACATGGTGGCCGTTGCGGCCATGATCGCCCTGGGCCTGGGCGTGGGCGCCTACATCCTGTCCCACCAGCGGCTGCGGTTCCCGCTGCTCGAGGACAAGCCGGTGTCGATGTGGGTCGTGCTGCCCAACGCCCAGGGCGTGACCCCGGGACAGGGGCAGACCGTGCGCGTGTCGGGCATGCGCATCGGCGACATCGGCAAGGTCGAGCTCCAGGGTGGTCGCGCACGCGTGCGGATGGACGTGGAGCCCAAGTACGCGGACATGGTTCGCCGCGATGCCAGCGTGCTGCTGCGCCCGCGCACCGGGCTCAAGGACATGTTCCTGGCCCTGGACCCGGGCACGCGTAGGGAGCCGAAGGTCGGGCGCGACGGCGTGATCGGGATCGAGAACACCGTGCCCGACGTGAACGCCGACGAGATCCTGGCGGCGCTGGACACCGACACGCGCGCCTACCTGCGGCTGCTGATCAACGGCGCCGGCAAGGGCCTGAAGGGCCGCAGCGGCGACTTGCGCGAGGTGTTCCGCCGCCTGGGCCCGCTGCACCGCGATCTGGCCACGCTCAACGGCGAGGTGGTCAAGCGCCGGCGCAACCTGGCCCGGCTGGTGCACAACTACGGCTCCACGGTCGACCGGCTGGGGCGCGAGGACCGCGATCTGGCCTCGCTGGTCAGCGGCGCCAACCGGGTGTTCGGCCGCCTCAGCGCCGAGGACCAGAACATCTCCGAGGCAGTCAGCCGGCTACCTGGCACGCTGGCGCAGACCGAGGCCACGCTGCGGAAGGTGCAGGTGCTCGGCCGCGAGGCCGGCCCCGCCTTCGAGGCGCTGCGGCCCGCCGTTCGCCAGATCGACTCCACCAACCGCCAGCTGCGTCCGCTGGGCCTGACCGGGGAGCCCGTCCTGCGCAAGCAGGTGCGCCCGTTCGTGCGCGCGGCGCGGCCCTACGTGGACCAGGTGCGCCCGGCCGCCACCGGCCTGGCCAAGGCCAGCCCCGACCTGCGCGAGTCGTTCTTTGAGCTCAACCGCCTCTTCAACATGGCCGCCTACAACCCGGGTGGGCGCGAGAAGCTCACGGGCGACAAGCAGAAGGACCTGGCGCGCGACGAGGGCCTGCTGTTCTGGCTGGGCTGGGTGGCACACAACTCCAACCTGGTGTTCTCCACCGGCGACGCGCAGGGCCCGTACCGGCGGATCATCCTGAACGCCACCTGCACCACCTACCGACAGATTCTGGAGCAGCTGGGCGCAGCCGGGCCCGCCGCCGCCAGCCTGATCGGGTTGGAAGACCTGCTGGCCGACTCCGACCTCTGCCCGCCGTCATGATCAAGGAAGCCCCCAGCCTCGGACGGATGCTGGCCATGGCAGGCTTCGCCCTGTCGTGTGTGTGCCTGCTCCTGTTCCTGTGGCTGCAGTTCGGCGGCTCGTTGCCGCTGCGGGCCGAGTCGTACCGGTTCAAGGCCCAGTTCGACGAGGCGGCGCTGCTGGTCAAGCAGGCCGACGTGCGCATCGCGGGGCTGAACGTGGGCAAGGTGGTGGACCTGGACCCCAAGGACGGCAAGGGCCTGGCCACGATCGAGATCGAGCCGCGCTACGGGCCGATTCCCAAGGACACGCGCGTGATCCTGCGTCAGAAGGCACTGCTGGGCGAGACCTACATCGAGCTGACACCGGGCGACAAGCAGAACGGGACGCTGGACGACGGCGGCACGCTGTCGTTCGCCGCCACCCAGGAGGCGGTGCAGATCGACGAGCTGGTGCGCACGTTCGACCGGCCCACCCGGCGAGCGTTCCAGGGCTGGATCCGCGAGCTGGCCGGGGCGATCGAGAAGGGCCGCGGGGAGGACCTGAACAACGCGATCGGCAACCTGCCCGACTTCGTGGCGACCGGCGACGACGTGCTGGCCGTGCTGGACGACCAGCGGCCCGCGCTGAAGGCGCTGATCCGCAACTCGGGCCGGACGCTCGAGGCGGTGAACGAGCGCGAGGGCCAGCTGCGCCAGTTGGTGGTGAACGGCGACCGCTTCTTCGGCGCGCTGGCCTCACGCAACGAGGCGCTGGCCGACACCGTGTTCGTGCTGCCCACCTTCCTGGACGAGACGCGGCTGACCGTGCGGCGGCTGCGCCGCTTCTCGGTGAACGCACGGCCGCTGGTGCGCGACCTGCAGCCGGTGGCCACCGACCTGCGGCCAACGCTGCGCGACGTCGGCCGGCTTGCGCCCGACCTGCGGGCCCTGTTCCGGGATCTGGACCCGCTGATCGACGAGTCGGAGGACACGCTGCCGCGCGCGGCGCGCTTCCTGCGTGGAGCCGAGCCGGTGTTCGAGGGCCTGCACAGCTACCTGCCGGAGCTGAACCCGATTCTCTCGTTCGCCAACTTCCAGCAGAGCCAGCTGTCGGACTTCATCATGAACGGGGCCGGCTCGCTGAGCGCAACGCTGCCGCCGATCACCGCCGCCGAGGGCCCGCGCCACTACCTGCGCCAGTACGGCGCGATCAACTCGCGCGGGCTCGGCACCTTCACCAAGCGCCCGGACTGGGAACGCGGCAACGCCTACCCCGGTCCCAACTACCTGCGGCGCTCACGCAGCCTGGGAATCGTCGAGTCGTTCGACTGCAAGCCCGCCGGCGGCACCAAGCGCAACCCCTCCGAGGGCTCGGCTCCCTGCTTCGTGCAGCCCAAGTCGCTGTTCGACGGGCGCCAGTTCCCGCGGCTGCGCAGGGGTGGCTCGCCGCTGCGCAAGCCGCCGCCGGACAACCTCGGCTCGGCACCGGCCAGCCCGTGAGCGCATGAGCAGCGCCGCCGTGGTGGGGGCAGGCCCCGCCGGACTGACCGCACTCGTGGCGCTGGCCCGCGCCGGCCTGGACGTGACCTCCTTCGAGAAGGGCGACCGCCCCGGTGGGCTGTGGGCCTATGGCGCGCCGCTGTCGGGCGCCTACCGCTCGCTGCACCTGAACACCAGCCGCGCCCGCACCGAGCTGGCCGGCTTCCCCATGCCCGCCGACTGGCCGGACTTTCCCTCCCACGAGCACATCGGCCGTTACTTCGCCGACTACGTCCAGCACGCCGGGGTGGGGGACCGGATCCGCTACGGCGCCGCGGTCACCCGGGCCGAACGCGGGGATGGCGGCGGCTGGACGGTGACCGCCGAGGACGGCTTCGAGGGCCGGTTCGACTATCTGGTGGCGGCCAGCGGCCACAACTGGGAGCCGGCGTGGCCCGACCCGCCCTATCCGGGCCGGTTCGACGGCGTCCAGCTGCACGCACACGACTACCGCGAGCCCGACGTGCTCGCGGGGCGCCGGGTGCTCGTGGTGGGCATGGGCAACAGCGCGATGGACATCGCGGTCGAGGCATCCACCGTGGCCGAGCGGGTGCTGCTGTCCACCCGCTCGGGCACACGGATCGTGCCCAAGTATGTGTTCGGCAAGCCCGCCGACCAGGCCACCTCGCCCGCCATGGCGCGGCTGCCGTGGCAGCTGCGCCAGCCGCTCACCCACGCCATGCTGCGGCTGGCCGTGGGCCGGCCCGAGAGCTACGGGCTGCCGGCGCCGGCGGGCGGGTTCTTGCGCTCGCACCCCACCATCAGCGACTCGGTGCTCTCGCGGCTGACGCACGGCGAGATCGAGGTCCGGCCCGGCGTCGACTCGCTGCACGGTGATGCCGTGGTGTTCTCGGGCGGCGGCCGGGACGAGGTGGACGTGATCGTGTGGTGCACCGGCTACCGGGTCACGGTGCCCTACGTGGACGACGCGGTGTTGGGCGCGCCGCCGGCGGAGCTGCCGCTGTTCAAGCGCATGTTCCACCACGAGCACGACGACCTGTTCTTCATCGGGCTGGTCCAGACCACCGGTTCGGCCATCCCGGTGGTCGAGCGTCAGAGCCAGCTGTTGGCCGACCACCTGACCGGCCGCTACCGGCCACCTGCCAAGCCCCGCCGGCGTGCGGATGCCGCCCGCCGGCGGCGGGCGGCGGCCCGCCGCTACGGCGAGCACAAGCGCCCCCATCTGCGGGTGGAGTTCGACGGCTTCATGCGCGAGCTGGCGGTGGAGCGGCGGCGTGGGCGCCGGCGCGCATCACGCAGCGGGAGGAGCGGAGCCGATCGATGATCGGCGAGCACCGCACCGACGATGATCTGAGCCGCGTGCTGATCACCGGCGCGGGGGGCGCGTTCGGCCGGGCGGCGTCGGCTGCGCTCCGCGCGCGCGGCGCTTCGGTGATGGGGCTCGACCTCAGCCCCGATGCCGACGCCGGGATCCTGGAGTGCGACATCACCGACCCCGTGGCCGTCGAGCGGGAGGTCGCCAATGTGGTGGGCGAGCTTGGCGGGCTCGACGTGCTGGTCAACAACGCCGGCCTCGGCGGCCCCGCGTCCGCCGGAGCGCCACCGGACCAGCACGCCCGCCTGATGGTCGAGGTCAACCTCTTCGGAGCCTGGAACGTCACGGCCGCCGCCATCGACGAGCTGGTGCGTTCGCGCGGGCGGGCGGTGTTCGTGGCCTCGCGGATGTCGTTCCTGGGGCTGCCGCTGGCCGCGTCCTACGCCGTGTCCAAGCGCGGGCTGGTGGCCTACGCCGACTGTGTGCGCGCCGAGTACGGCACACACGTGGCGGTGTCGTGCATCCACCCGGCCATGGTGCGCACGCCCATCCACGACACCACCGCCGCCGCCGGCCTGAGCCTGGACGGCGTGTCCAGCGAGGAGCCACTTGAGGGGGTGGTGGCGCGCATCGTGCAGGCGTCACTGGACCCGCGGCCCCCGCGCGACATCGCGGTCACGCGCGCGGGGCGGGTGCAGCTCGCGGTCGCCCGCCACCTGCCGGGGCTGGTCGACCGCGTGGTTGCCCGTCAGGTGGCGAAGCAGGCGGCCTCGGGCGCGTTCGACCAGGCGCCGCTGGCAGAGGGCCTGCGTGCCCGGCATGGACGCGGGTCCGGCCGATAGCCTCTTTGCGATGCCGACGTCAGTGGTCACAGGCGGTGCCGGGTTCCTGGGCTCCCACCTGTGCGATTACCTCCTCGCGCGCGGCCACCGGGTGATCTGCGTGGACAACCTGGAGACCGGGTCGCTGAAGAACATCGACCACGTCCGCGATGACGCCACCTTTGCCTTTCGCCATGTGGACATCACCGACCACTTCGAGATCGACGAGCCGGTCGACTTCGTCTTCCACATGGCCTCGCCGGCCTCGCCGATCGATTACGCGCGGCTGCCCCTGCACACGCTGAGGGTGGGGGCGTACGGCACGCACAATGCGCTCGGGCTGGCCAAGTTCAAGCGGGCCCGGTTCCTGCTGGCCTCGACGTCGGAGGTGTACGGCGACCCGCTGGTGCACCCGCAGCCCGAGACCTACTGGGGCAACGTGAACCCGATCGGCCCGCGCGGCGTCTACGACGAGGCCAAGCGCTACGCCGAGGCGCTGACGATGGCCTACCTGCGCCAGCAGGGCGTGGACACGTCGATCGTGCGGATCTTCAACACCTACGGCCCCCGGATGCGCCCCAAGGATGGGCGCGCCATCCCGGCGTTCATGAGCCAGGCGCTCAGCGAGAAGCCGGTCACGGTCTTCGGTGATGGCTCGCAGACGCGCTCGTTCTGCTTCGTCGACGACCTGGTCCGCGGCCTGGTGCTGCTGGCCGAGTCAGGCGAGCATGAGCCGGTGAACATCGGCAACCCGTACGAGATGACGCTGCTCGAGATGGCCGAGCAGGTGGTCGAGGCCACCGGCTCGCGCTCGGAGATCGTGTTCGAGGCGCTGCCCGTGGATGACCCCAAGGTGCGCCAGCCCGACATCACCCGCGCCCGCGAGCTGCTGGGCTGGGAACCCGAGGTCGAGCTGCGTGACGGCCTCCCGAAGACCGTGGAGTACTTCCGCGGGGTGCTGGGAATCAGGGCACAGGTATGAGCGCGTCGTCCGAGGCCAGGAACCTCGAGGTCATCGTCAAGGCGATCGAGCAGCACGACCGCAACTGCGAGTACCCCGCCGTCGCGGTGGCCATGAACCCCTACGAGGTCGAGCGGCTGGGGTGGGACACCATCAAGGGCCTGCCCATCCGCACCGACCCCAACCTCGGCACCGGCCGCTTCGACGTGATCTGCGCCGGCGACGAGGACCAGCACTCCGAGGAGCAGGAAGAGTCCGTGGACGCCGTGGCCGGCCGCGAAGCCGCCGAACCGCTCGTAGTGCCGCTAAACAACTGAGGCGGCCGCAAATCCCTTAAGCCTGGACGGGATTAAAGGCTTTACGGTATGGTGCCGATGTGACCACCATCAGCGCACCCGTCACCAGCCCCCAACGCGCAGAGCTCATCGCCTCCGCCCGCGAGCGGCTCGATGTACTCGAGACCGCCGGCCCCGTCGCCCTCTTCGGCGCCTCCGCTCACCCCTTCACCGAGGATCTTGGCGCCCAGCGCCTCGACGTCGAGGACATCGTCGCCGTCCGGGGCAAGGCCGTGGCGCTGCTGATCCAGCGCGGCCGCAGCGGCGACGACCTCTGGGTCGAGCGCCGCCTCTCCGCCGTCTTCGATGCCGACGCCGAGCCTGTCCTGCACGGCAGCTGGGTAGACGGCCTCGATTCAGCCAGCCGCAGCTAAGCCGTCCGCCGCGCCAACGGTTGTCGCTTTGATGGGCCCCCGGCCCCATAAAGACGACAACCGATCGTTGGCCCCTCGCCGGTAGACTGGCCCGCACCTGGTGGGCGTAGCTCAGTTGGTAGAGCTCCGGATTGTGGTTCCGGCGGTCGCGGGTTCGAGCCCCGTCGCTCACCCCTCAGGGCGTCCTGCGGACAATGCCTGCGTCCTCGGTCGGCCGTGGGCAGAGCCCTACGGCCTCCCTGCGTCCTTGGCCTCGCCCGCATGCCGCATCTGAGGGGCGAGCTCCGTCGCTCACCGCCCGTGGCAGAGTGGAACACGTGAGCCAAGACCAGATCCAGCTCAACGACCCGCAGACGCTGTACCGGCGCTGGGAGGACAGCCAGTGGTCCCCGTTCGCGATCGACCTGGCCACCGACGCCGAGCAGTGGGGGGCTATGTCTGGGGAGGACCGTTCGCTGATCTACTGGGTGCTGTCCTCGCTGATGGTGGCCGAGGAGCGCATCACGACCAAGTTCTCGGGTTTGGTCGGTGCGCATGGGAGCGAGGAGGAGGCCACTTTTCTGGCCACCCAGCAGGTGGACGAGGCGCGCCACATGCAGTTCTACGCGCGCTTCCAGGACGAGGTCGTGGCCGACCCGGCCGCCATCGGCGAGCACGTGACGCGGGCGCGTGAGCAGCTGTCGCCGGCGTTCGAGGCCATCTTCGACGGCGCGCTGGTGCAGGCGCACGAGGCGCTGGTCGCGGCCCCCGCCGACCTGGGCGCCAAGACGCGCTTCGTGACCATCTACCACCTGATCCTGGAGTCCACGCTGGGGCTGACCACGTTCAAGTTCGTGACCGACCACCTGGGCCGCGAACGGCTGCTGCCCGGCTTCGTGGAGGGCTACTCGAAGATCCACGACGACGAGACGCGGCACATCGGCTACGGCATCTGGTTCCTGCGCGAGACGGTTCGCCAGCACCCCGACCAGGCCGACACCGTCCGCAAGACGCTGCGCGAGCTACTGCCGTCGGTGGCCGAGTCGCTGGCGCCGCCCGAGGGCGGGGGCGCCACGGACTTCGACGCGATCGGGGCCAGTGCCGAGGCGGTGCGCGGCTTCGCCCTGGACGGGCTGACCCGTCGCCTGGGCATCATCGGGGTGCCGCTGGAAAGCATGTAGGCGCCCAGGACGGCCTCCTTTCCGCTGTCGTTGCTAGCGTTCCAGCGGTACAAGCCGGGCACATGCTCGGTACAAGAAGTGTTTCGCGCCCGTTGTCGTTGCTTTCCAGCACCTCCACGTTCGCAGGCACACAGTTACGGAGGTAGCAACATGGCAACAGGAACCGTTAAGTGGTTCAGCGACGAGAAGGGCTTCGGCTTCGTCACACCCGACGACGCCGGCAAGGACCTTTTCGTCCATCACAGCGGCATCGAGGGCGACGGCTTCAAGTCGCTCGACGAGGGCGCCAAGGTGACCTATGACGCCGAGGCAGGCGACAAGGGCCCCAAGGCCGTCAACGTCCGCCCGGTCTAAGGACCGCAAGCGCTCCGGGGCCGGCCGCGAGGCCGGCCCCGTGACGCGCTACCTGTACTCCGGCTCTTCGTAGTCCGGAAAGATGTCCGGCAGCCCGTCCGATACACGGTCGGGGAAGTCCGGGTCGCGCTTCTCCAGGAACGCCGTCACGCCCTCGCTCGCATCGGCCGACTTTCCGCGCAGGTAGATCCCGCGCGAGTCCGCGCGATGCGCCTCCATCGGGTGGCCGGCGCCGAGCATGCGCCACATCATGTGCCGCGCGAGCGCCACCGACACGGGCGCCGTGTTGTCGGCGATCTCGCGCGCCAGGGCGGTGGCCGCGCCGATCAGCTGATCGGCAGGGTGGAGGCTGCGAACCAGCCCCCGCTCCAGCGCCTCCTGGGCGGAGAACACCCGGCCTGTCATGGCCCACTCGGTCGCGGCCGCGATGCCCACCACCCGCGGCAGGAACCAGCTCGAGCACGCCTCGGGCACGATCCCGCGGCGGGTGAACACGAAGCCCATCTTCGCCGTGTCCGCCGCAAGGCGGATGTCTGCCGGCAGCATCGACGTGATCCCCACGCCGACGGCGGGGCCGTTGATGGCGGCGATCACCGGCTTGTCCGAGGCGAAGATCCGCAGCGCGATCCGCCCGCCCCCATCGCGGTGGGCGGCGGGGTCGCCGTCGCCGTCCTCGTAGTCGAACGTCTTGCCCGCGGCCTCCAGGTCGGCGCCCGCGCAGAACGCTCGGCCGGCGCCGGTCACGATCACCGCGCGGACGCGGTCGTCGGCATCGGTGCGGTCGAAGGCATCCAGCAGTTCTTCGCCCATCCTCCGCGTGAACGCGTTCAGGCGCTCGGGGCGGTTCAGCGTGACCGTGGCCACGCCGTCGCTCACCCCGAGCGCGATTTGCTCGTACTCGCCGGGCACTACCTGCGGTCGAACTCCAGCACCTGCTGGAACGTGGGTCGGTTGGTGGTGCGCATCGTGTTCTTGATCAGTCCCGGAACGAACCCTCTGCGGTCGCCGGGCTTGAGCCACTTGGTGGGATCGGGGCCAAGGCTCGCGGCCAGCGTGGCCGCCGTATCGTCGAGCGTCTTCCACAGCGCCGTGCGGCACGTGGACAGCTTGCCCTTGCCGCAGTAGCGGAGGCTGAACTTGCCCCGGACCCGCCGCCCCAGCAGCGTCCGCAGGTCCTTGTCCACGTACGACACGCCGGAGAGACTGTTCAACTTGCGGACGTCGTTCAGCTGGTCGAGCAGGGGGCCGAACCGCGCACGCATGACAGTCCTGGCCATCGGCTCCCACAGCGCGTCCATGATCGTCGGCCCGGCCTCGTCGAACGTGCCATCGTCGTTGGCATCCAGCCTCGGTGCGTCGCGCGCCACCCAGCCGTCCAGCAGGGCCTTGACCTGCGCGGCCCGGGCGTTGGGCGCCCTGCCCGATGCCAGCACCCGGCTGATCAACGGCCACGCGGGCGAGCGCACATCCTCCGTGGCCGCCCTGTTCATGGTGCCGACCATGGTGGCCAGCGTCGTATTGGCAGGCAGCTTGTCGAACAGCTCGACGCGCTGTACCGAGCCGTAGGGCTCGTCGTCGCCGTGCATGAAGCCCGGCGCCGAGCGGTTGTTCCAGTTCAGCAGCAGCCCATCGGGCCCGCTGGTGTCGTTGGGGTGCTGCTTCTGGCTCAGGAACCCACGCCACTCGAACTTGCCGGTTCCCAGCGTGGGCAGACGGCGGTCGAGGCCGCGCGGCCGCACCGGAAGCCTGCCGGACGAGAAGTTGGCCGTGCCGGTGCGGTTGGCATAGCCCCAGTTGAACGTGAAGCCGAACTGGTTCGCCGAGCGCATGAAGCGGGCCGGGGTGGTGCCCTTGCCCTCGGTCATGTCCTTGAGTGCGGCCAGGTTCAGCGCGTCACGGCCGAAGGTGGAGCGCTTGCGGGCGAACGCGTACGGCTTGCCCTTCAAGGTGGCGGTGCCGATCACGGCGCCGTGCACCGTCTTCTTGAACTTGAGCGACTTGCCGCCGAGCTTGCCGGCGTCGAAGTCCTCGAACGCGCGGCACTTGCCCTTGTAGCGGTAGCTGTTGGCGTTGCGCGAGCGCCCGCACAGCGGCACGGCGAACACGTCGCGAACGTCGTGGCCTGCCGACGTGAGGCTCCAGGCGTAGTTGTCGGTGCGGCCGAGCAGCATGTACATCGCCAGGCCGGGCACGAACGCGCCCTGGGCGTTGAGGCCCGCCCCCTGGAGGTGCATCTGCTGCACGATCTCGGGGTAGTAGTAGCCCAGCTGCGGCCCCATCACGGCCTGCGACTTCCCGAAGGCCGAGCGGCTGGGCGCGGCTATCAGGAAGTTGGACGCGCGCCGCCGCGCGGGCGCCGCCGTGGCGTTGGTCTTGGCCGCGCTGGACGCGCCCTTCAGCGGGTCGAACGCCTGTAGCGAGCCGGGGTCGATCACCACCGAGCCACGCGGCCTGCCGCCGGTGAGAGGCCCGTAGTTGAAGCGCTTGCTGATGGTCGTCGGCGCCTCGGGGTCATCCGCCAGCATCACGTCCTTCCACGCGCCGGTGCCGCGCTTGCTGCCCAGGCGCTTGCGCAGGGCGGCCAGCAGGTCGGAGTTCTTGGCCTCGCCACCACCGCCGGCGCCGAAGATCGAGCCGATGAAAGCCGTCGTCGCGATGACGTCGTTGACGGTGTAGTCCGCCGGCGCGCCCTTGGAGCGCTTGTAGGCGTTGGCGCCGTCGATGTACTGCTGGGCGTCGCGCAGGATCGCGCGCCCCTTGGCGCCGTAGACCTTGACCAGGAGGCGCTTCTGGCGCGTGACCAGCGCCTCGGCCTGCGCGCTCGGCGCGAAGCTCTGGCCGCTTGTCACCAGGCCGAACGCGTCGATGCCGGGCACGTCGGCCACGGCGACCCGCGCGGGACCGCGGCCCAGGTCCAGCAGCAGCCCGCGGTCGCGCGCCGTCACCCAGCCGGCGCCGAACGACAGATCGTCACGGCTGAGGCCGTAGATGTGGGGCACGCCGTAGCTGTCGTAGACGATCCGGGTGCTCGCGCGGCCGGTCGGCTCATCGCGGGTGGCACCGATCGGCTTGAAGTCCTCGGGCAGGAAGAAGCGTTTGATGTCGTCGTTGCCGACGTTCCCGCGCAGCGGGGTCAGGCCGTCGTAGAGCGGAAGCTGATCAAGCGAGTTGGACGTGGTGGGCAGGCCACCGAAGTTGCCCGGGGGCATGATGTAGCGGGCGGTCTCGGCCGATGCGGCGGGTGCGGCAACCAGGCAGGTGGCGAAGCCCGCGAGGACCAATCTCAGACAATGACCCATGCGAACTCCCTCTCCCCGGCGCCTCCCTGGCCCAGTGGGACGAGACTGTTTCACATTCTGGCTGATCAGCCAACTAGGCCCGCTCGGCCGTCTGGCGGTAGCGCCACACGGCCAGCGGGGCGAAGATCGCCGTGATCGCCAGCGACCAGGCCACCGACTGCCACAGGCTGCCGCCGGGGACGCCAAGCCACAGCTCACGCATCTCGTCCACGACGACGGTGAACGGGTTGACCTCGGCAAACCACTGGAGCGCCTCGGGCATGGTGTCCACCGGCACGAATGCCGACGAGATGAACGTCAGCGGGAACACGAGCATGAAGCCCAGCGCGTTGGCCGATTCCGGCGTGGACACCAGCATCCCCAGGAACGCGAACACCCACGAGAAGGCGTAGCCGAACAGCAGCATCAGCAGCACGCCGATCACGATGTCGGTCACGCCGGCGTTGAACGAGAAGCCGATGATCAGGCCGGTGATCACCAGGATCGTCATCGACAAGAAGTTCGTGACCACGTCGGCGAACGTGCGCCCGGCCAGCAGGGCGGCGCGCGCCATCGGCAGCGACCGGAAGCGGTCGATCAGACCCTTGTTCAGGTCCTCGACCAGGCCGATCGCGGTCACGAACCCGCCGAAGGCGATGTTCTGGACGATGATCCCCGGGATCAGGAAGTCCTTGTAGTTGTCGTAGCCGGAGTCGGTCACGTTGATGGCCCCGCCGAACACGTACACGAACAGCAGCACGAACATGATCGGCTGAATCGTGAAAGCGCTCAGCAGGTCGGGCTGACGCGGCAGGCGGATCAGGTTGCGCTCCGCGGTGATCAGGGTGTCGGTCACGAGGCGCCTCATGCCGCCTCCTCCCGCTGGTCGTCGTCATCGGGCTCGACGGCGTGCCCGGTCAGCGACAGGAACACATCGTCCATCGTGGGCGTGCGCACGCCGATGTCGTCGACGCCCACGCCGGCGTTGCCCAGCCGGCGGACCGCCTCGACGATCGTGCCCTTGCGCTGGGCGACGGCCAGCGTGACGTTGTCGCCCTCGGTCTGCGGATCCTCGGTGCACAGCGGGCGCAGCGCCTCGAACGCCTGCGGCGCCTGGGCCGGGTCGTCCAGCGTGACCTCCAGCCGCTCACCGCCGACCTTGCTCTTGAGTTCGGCCGGCGTGCCCTTGGCGATGACCTTGCCGTGGTCGATCACCGCGATGTCGTCGGCCAGCCGGTCGGCCTCGTCCAGGTACTGGGTGGTCAGCAGCACCGTGGTGCCCTCGGCCACCAGCGTCTCGATCATGGCCCACAGGTCGAGCCGGCTGCGCGGGTCCAGGCCGGTGGTCGGCTCGTCCAGGAACAGGACCGGTGGCTTGGCCACCAGCGCCGCCGCGAGGTCCAGGCGCCGGCGCATGCCGCCCGAGTACTTCTTGACCATCCGGTCGGAGGCGTCGGACAGGTCGAACTGCGCCAGCAGCTCGACCGCGCGCGCGGTGGCGACCTTGCGCTTCATGCCGTACAGCCGGCCGACCATGACCAGGTTCTCCTTGCCGGTCAGGCTCTCGTCCACCGACGCGTACTGGCCCGCGAGGCCGATGTGCTCGCGCAGCCGCGCGGGGTCGGCGATCGCGTCGACGCCGTCGACGACCACCTGGCCCGCGTCGGCCTTGAGCAGCGTGGTCAGCACGCGCACCACGGTGGTCTTGCCGGCGCCGTTGGGGCCCAGCAGCCCCAGCACCGTGCCCGGCGTGACCTCGAAGTCGACGCCGTCGACGGCGCGCACGTCGCCGTAGGACTTCACGAGCCCGGACACCTTGATGGCGGGCTCGGAACTCGAGGGGCGTCTAGGAACCGTTTCCACGGCCACATCGTCCGGGATCGTCGCGGTGATTGGCATGGGGGTAACCGTACGGTGCATTTAGGCCAGTATCTGGCCGCAATAGCTGGCAATCTGCTTTACATGACGCTGACCTCGGGTCGCCTGTTGCGACTGCTCTCCCTGCTCCAGGCCCGCCGCTACTGGCCCGGCAACGAGCTGGCCGATCGGCTGGAGGTGTCCGGGCGTACGATCCGCCGCGACGTGGAGCGCCTGCGCGAGCTGGGCTACCCCGTGGACGCCACCACCGGTCCCGACGGCGGCTACCGGCTGGAGGCGGGCACAGCGATGCCGCCGCTGCTGCTGGACGACGACGAGGCCGTGGCCATCGCCGTCGGGCTGCGCACGGCGGCGGGAGCGTCGGTGGCCGGCATCGAGGAGACCTCGGTGCGCGCGCTGGTCAAGCTCGAGCAGGTGCTGCCGCCCCACCTGCGCCGGCGCGTGAACGCGCTCGGCGCTGCCACCGCCACGCTCACGCGCGGGTCGGGCGGGCCGCAGGTCGATCCCGAGGCGCTCACGGTGATCGCCGGCGCGTGCCGTGACCGCGAGCGGCTGCGCTTCGCCTACACCGCGCGCGACGGAACGGAAACCCGGCGGCACGTCGAGCCGCTGAGCCTGGTCAATCTGGGCCGGCGCTGGTACCTGGTGGCGTGGGATTGCGGTCGCGAGGACTGGCGCACGTTCCGGCTGGACCGCATTCCCAAGCTGCCCGCGCCCGGCGAGCGGTTCGAGCCGCGCACGCTGCCCGGCGGAGTGGACCCGGCCACGTACGTGAGTGAGAACCTCTCGGGAGTGCAGTACCGCCACCAGGCAAAGGTCACGCTGCACGCACCCGCGCCGGAGATGGAGGCGCGGCACCGGTGGGCGCGGGGCCAGGTGCGGGCGATCGACGACCACTCGTGCAGCTACACGCCCAGCGACGACTCGCTGGAGTGGCTGGCGCTGCGGATTGCGTTCCTGGGCGTGGACTTCGAGGTGCACGACCCGCCCGAGCTGGCGGAGGAGTGCCGGGCGCTGGCGCGCCGCTTCGGGGCGGCGGCCGCGGTGCGCTGACGACCAAGCGTTTCGCCGCTCGGTGGGGTGTGCACCTGCACCCGACACGTCGGGATCGTCGTCGCCAGCATCTCGGCGATCGGCTCGCTGCTGTCGGTGGGCGGCGCCTATCCGTTCTGGTCACTGGGCGTCTTCGCCCTGTGCATCATCATCATCCACGGCCTGGCCGTCTACGACCCGGAGGACGTCTCGGACACGACCCGCACGGTGTAGCCATCGTCGCCCAGGCGGCCGACCAGCGCTCGCGCGTGGTCGGCCCCCTGGGTCTCCAGCGTCAGCTCCACGCCCGTCTCGCGCACGGCCAGGTCGATGCCGTCGCGCACGTGCTCGATCTGGATCAGGTTGGCGTTCTGTGCGGCGATCGCCGATAGCAGGGCGGCCAGTCCGCCTGGCTGGTCGGAGACCCGCGTAAAGATGCGCACCCGCCTGCCCGCGGTGGTCTCCTGGCGCGTGGCCAGGGCCGCCAGCAGCGCCAGGTCGATGTTGCCGCCTGAGAGGATGGCCACGGTGGTGCCTGACGGCGCCGGCTCGACCACGCCGGCCATCAGCGCGGCCACGCCGACCGCCCCGGCGCCCTCGACCAGGAGCTTCGAGCGCTCCAGCAGGAACACCATCGCCTCGGCGATCGGCTCCTCCTCGACACTGACCATGTCGGCGACCCACCGTTCCAGCAGCGGGCCGCTGATCTGACCAGGCTCCTTGACCGCGATGCCATCGGCGATCGTGTGGCCGCGCTCGGCGGCGCGCACCCCGATCACCTCGATGTCCGGGTGTTCGCGCCGGATGGCCAGCGCCACGCCGGCGGCCAGCCCGCCGCCGCCGACAGGTACCACCACCCGCGCCAGGTCGGGCACGTTCTCGATCAGCTCCAGGCCCACGCCGGCCTGGCCGGCGATCACGTCGTAGTCGTCGTACGGGCTGACGAACGTCAGGCCGCGGCCGGCGGCCGCCGCTCGGGCGCTGTCCAGGCAGTCGCCGATGCCCGCGCCGCCGCGGTGGACCGTGGCCCCGAACGAGCTCACCGCCGCCACCTTGCCCAGCGGTGCGTCGTCGGGCACGTAGACCTCGCACGGGAGGTCGTGGGCGCGGGCGGCGTAGGCCAGCGCCTGGCCGTGGTTGCCGGCGCTGCCGGCCACCACGCCCGCGGTGTCGCCGCCAAGCGCGCGCACCTTGCTCAGCGCGCCGCGCAGCTTGAACGAGCCCGTGCGCTGCAGGTTCTCCGCCTTCAGGGCGATGACGCCGCCGCAGCGCTCGGACAAGCTGCGCGAGGTCAGAACCGGCGTCGCCCGAACCAGCTCGGCTGTATCGCGCCTGATCGCCTCGAGGCGATCCCGGGTCAGTTCGTCGCTGCTGGCGATGGAGGTCATGGCACAGCTCAATCGTACGCCGCCACCAGAACTCCCCAGGACCCAAGGGCGCCCGCCGTGGCCACCGCGAACGCCCACGCCGCGCCGACCGGATCCATCAGCGCGGCCAGCAGCGCGAAGAAGGCCGTGAAGCACACGAGCGCGGTGCTCAGCCCGCTCAGCAACTCGATCGCCTGCCCGGGTCCCGTGTGTGCCTGCGTGAACCCGGCCAGCACCGCGGTGATGATCGGAAACGGGGCCAGCAGCCCGGCCAGGTGGGGCGACAGCTCGCCCGCCACCGCCGTCAGGGCCAGCACCAGCGCGGCCGTCACCGCCAGGCGCCAGGCCAGCAGGTCCGGGCCGGGCTTGACCGCCTGGTTCTCCGGGGTCATGCGGTGCAGGACGAAGCTGCCCCCGGCCACCGCGGCCAGCGACACGGCGGTGCTCACGGCCAGCGGCGGCGTCACGGCGGCGAACGCGGCGGTGCCTACGCCGAACGCGGCCCAGCCCGCCGCCAGCGCGGTGGCCGTGCCGTGGTGCCGGGCGGCCAGCGCATACGCCACGCAGAAGCCCACCAGCGAAACGATTCCCAGCACGGCACCGGCCGCCGCCTCGGCAGCGAACGCCTGCCCCTGCTCGACCGCGTAGATCAGCAGGATCGGCCCGGCCACAACGGGCAGGCCGCCAACCATCCCGCCGGCCCGGTGCCCCAGCCGCCCCGCGACGCGGGTGGCGGCGGCCACAAGGGCAGGGGCGAGCGTGAGCTTGAGGACGAGGGCCAGCACGGGGCTGGATCGTCACAGAGTCGTTGCGTTCGTCACCCTGCCGTGCGTCGCGGTGGGTCACGCTCGGGGGGTGTCCTCAGAAACGTGCCGTATACGCACGGAAGTTGCGACGCTGGGTGAGGAGGTGCTTGCGTTCGAACCCGAGGTGACGGTCGATGCACGCATCGCCACCGTCGCGGACGCCCAGCACGGTCCGGTGTCCGTCGCGCAGCTGCGGGCCTGCGGCCTTGGCGATAGCGGCGCGCGGCGCCGAGCCGCTGCGGGGCGCCTCTATCGGGTACATCGCGGTGTCTATGTCCCAGGCCGCCGGAGCTTGACGGCGCGGGGCCGGGTGGCCGCAGCGCTGCTGGCCTGCGGGGTGTGTGCGGCAGCTGCCCACGTCACCGCTGCATGGTTGCGAGGCCTGCGGGCGGGCGGGCTCTCGGTTGTCCACGTGGCCGTCGCGACTCGATCCGGCCGGCGGCACGACTCGGTGGTGGCCCACTCGGCGGCCACGATCCGTCCTCAGGACATCTCGGTCGTGGATGGGCTCCCGGTCACGTCGGTGTCACGGACGCTCCTGGACTGCGCGCCCCACCTGGGCCGGCGCGGAACCGAGAAGCTCGTCGCCGAAGCGGAGCACATGGGCCAATTCGACTTGGTTGCGGTCCAGGAGCTCCTCGCCCATGTGCCCGGTCACGACGGGGCCGGAATTCTGCGTGCCGCAATCGCCGACGCGGCCGGCGCCCAGGGCCAGACCGCGTCAAAGCCCGAGGATGCCCTGCTGCTCTCGTTTCGCGCGATCGCCAGCCTGCCCGAGCCCGAGTGCAACGCCACGATCCAGCTGGACGATGGATCCTTCGTCCACCCCGATTTCCTCTGGCGTGATGCCCGCCTGATTGTCGAGGCCGACCCCCGCGGCTCCCACGACCGCACCGCGAACTACCGCAGCGACCGCACCCGCGATCGCGCGCTCGACCGATTGGGCTACGAGACCATGCGCTTCAACGACCTCGAGCTCCGCGACCCGGCCGCCTGCGCGGCCGAGGTGGCGGAGCGTCACGAGTATCAGGCGGCCGCCGCCACCGCCGCGCCGTCCACGTACGTCTCGCCGGCCTCGGCCTTGGCGACCAACGAGGCCGGAGGCTCGAAGCGCTCGCCGTAGGTGGCGGCCAGCTCGCGGGCGCGGGCCACGAAGCCGGCGACGCCGCCCTCGTAGCCGTTGATGTACTGGAGCACGCCGCCGGACCAGCCCGGGAAGCCGATGCCGAAGATCGAGCCGATGTTGGCGTCGGCGATGGTCTCGATCACGCCCTCGTCCAGGCAGCGGACGGTCTCGAGCGACTCGATGAACATCATTCGCTCCTGCAGGTCGCGGAACGGGACATCGGTGTTGGAGCCCCCGAACGCGTCCTTCAGACCGTCCCAGAGGCCGGTGCGCTTGCCCTCCTCGTAGGAGTAGAAGCCGCGACCCTCCAGCTTGCCGGGACGGTCGAACTCGTCCAGCATCCGGTCGATCACCCCGATCGAGGGGTGGTTCTCCCAGCCGCTGCCGCCACCGGCGCCGGCCTCCTCGGCCGCCACGCGGATCTTGCGCATCAGCTTGAGGTTGAGCTCGTCGGAGAGCTGGAGCACCGGGGCCGGGTAGCCCGCCTGCGAGCTCGCCTGCTCGATCGACGGCGCCGGAACGCCCTCGGTGAGCATGCCGATCGCCTCGTTGATGAACGTGCCGATCACGCGCGAGGTGAAGAAGCCGCGCGAGTCGTTGACCACGATCGGGGTCTTCTTGATCTGCTTGACCACGTCGAGCGCCCGGAAGACGGTCTCGTCGCTGGTCTTCTCGCCCTTGATGATCTCGACCAGCGGCATCTTGTCCACGGGGGAGAAGAAGTGCAGCCCGATGAACTCGTCCGGCCGCGACACGCCCTCGGCCAGCTCGGTGATCGGCAGCGTCGAGGTGTTCGAGCACAGCAGCGCGTCGTCGGCCAGGTGCGGCTCGATCTCGCCGAACACCTGCTCCTTGATCTTGGGATCCTCGAACACGGCCTCGATCACCAGGTCGGCGCCGTCGGCGTCCGCCGGGTCGACCGACGGCTTGATCCGCGCCAGCAGCGCGTCGCCCTTCTCCTGGGTGACCTTGCCGCGCTCCACGCCCTTGGCGACGAGCTTCTCGGAGTAGCCCTTGCCGCGCTCGGCGGCGGCCTGGTCCACGTCCTTCAGGACGACCTCGATGCCGGACTTGGCGCACTGGTACGCGATGCCGGCGCCCATCATGCCCGCGCCCAGCACCACGACCTTCTTGGCGGTGAACGGCGGGATGTCGGACGGGCGGCCACGGTCACCGTTGACGGCCTGGAGGTCGAAGAAGAACGCCTGGATCATGTTCTTGCTCACCTGGCCGCAGACCAGGTCGGTGAAGTAACGGCCTTCGATCTCGATGGCCGAGTCGAAGTCCACCTGCGCGCCCTCGACCGACGCCGACATGATGTGGTGCGGCGCGGGATAGTTGGCGCCCTTGATCTGCTTGCGCAGGTTGGCCGGGTAGGCCGGCAGGTTCATCGCCAGCTTCGGGTTCGACGGCGTGCCGCCGGGCATCTTGTAGCCCTTGACGTCGTAGGGCTGCTGGGCCTCGGGGTTCTCGGTGATCCACTTCTTCGCCGCCGGGACCAGGTCGTCCGGGCCGGCCACGATCTCGTCCAGCAGGCCGAACTCCTTGGCCTCGGCCGGGCGGTAGCGCTTGCCCTGCAGCAGCCACTGCATCAGCGCGTTGGTGATTCCGAGCAGGCGCGTGGAGCGCACGACCCCGCCGCCGCCGGGCAGCAAGCCCAGCTGCACCTCGGGGAACCCGAGCTGCACCTTCGGCGAGTCGATGGCGATCCGGTGGTGGCAGGCCAGCGCGATCTCCAGCCCGCCGCCCAGCGCGGCCCCGTTGATGGCGGCCACGACCGGCTTGCCGAGCGTCTCCAGCCGGCGCAGCTGCGCCTTGATCTCACGCACCTCGCCGGCCACGCGCTCCGCGTCGGCCGGGGTGGCCTGGATCAGGTCGTTCAGGTCGCCGCCGGCGAAGAAGGTGGACTTGGCCGACGTGATGATCACGCCGGTGATGTCGTCCTTCTCGGCCTCGAGCCGGTCGACCGTGGCGCCCATCGAGGCCTTGTAGGCCTCGTTCATGGTGTTGGCCGACTGGTTCGGGTCGTCCATGGTCAGGGTGACGATGCCGTCGTCGCCCTTGTCCCACTTGATGGTGGTGCTCTCGCTCATTCTGAGATCTCCGTTCGGAAGAAGGGGCGACTACAGGCGCTCGACGACCGTGGCGATGCCCATGCCGCCGCCGACGCACAAGGTGCAGAGGCCGTAACGGCCGCCGGTGCGCTCGAGCTCGTCCAGGATCGTGCCCAGGATCATGGCGCCGGTGGCGCCGAGCGGGTGGCCCATGGCGATGGCGCCGCCGTTGACGTTCACCTTCTCCATGTCCAGGCCCATGTCGCGCACGAAGCGCAGCACCACCGCGGCGAAGGCCTCGTTGATCTCGACCAGGTCCAGGTCATCGACCGTCAGGCCGGCCTTCTCCAGCGCCTTCTTCGACGCCGGCGCGGGGCCGGTGAGCATGATCGTGGGGTCCGCACCCGAGAGGGCGGTGGAGAGGATGCGGCCCTTGGCCTTGAGCCCCAGCTCCTCGCCCGTCTTCTCGTTGCCGATCGTGACCAGCGCGGCGCCGTCCACGATGCCCGACGAGTTGCCGGGGGTGTGCACGTGGTTGATCTTCTCGACCCAGTGGTACTTCTGCAGCGCCACCGCGTCGAAGCCGCCCATCTCGCCCATGGCGGCGAACGAGGGGTTCAGGCCCGACAGCTTCTCGACGGTGGTGCCGGGACGGATGAACTCGTCCTTGTCCAGCACGACCTGGTCGTTGATGTCCTTGACCGGGATCACCGACTTGTCGAACTTGCCCTCGGCCTGAGCCGCCGCGGCGCGCTCCTGCGAGCGGGCGGCGTAGGCGTCCACGTCCTCGCGCGAGAACTCCTCGACGGTGGCGATCAGGTCGGCGCCGACGCCCTGGGGGATGAAAGAGGTGTCGTAGTTGGTCTCTGGGTCCATGGCCCAGGCACCGCCGTCCGAGCCCATCGGGACGCGCGACATGGACTCGACGCCGCCGGCGAAGACCAGGTCCTCCCAGCCGGAGGCCACCTTCTGAGCGGCGATGTTCACGGCCTCGAGGCCGGAGGCGCAGAAGCGGTTGAGCTGCACGCCCGCGACGGTGTCGGGCAGGCCAGCCTTGATCGCGGCGGTCTTGGCGATGTCCGCGCCCTGGTCACCGACGGGGGAGACCACGCCCAGGACCACGTCGTCCACCTTCGAGGGGTCGAGCTTGACGTTGCGGCCAAGCGTCTCGTGCATCAGGCCGACCACGAGGTCGACGGGCTTGGTGGTGTGCAACGAGCCGTTGCTCTTGCCCTTGCCGCGGGGGGTGCGGATCGCATCGAAGACCAGCGCTTCAGCCATTGGTCGGGACGTCCTCTCGAATCGGAAGGTGGGTACGCCCATTCTGCCTGAAAACACGACTGGCTGACTAGCCAGTCGGTTTTCCCCGCTCAGCCGCTCAGGCGAAGGCCGCGACGCCGGTGATGTCGCGGCCCACGATCAGCGTCTGCATCGACTCGGTGCCCTCGTAGGTGTGGACGACCTCGATGTCGCCCATGTGGCGGATCACGTGGTTCTCCAGCAGCAGGCCGTTGCCGCCCATCAGGTCACGTGCGTCGGCGATGACCGTGCGCGCCTTGCGCGTGTTGTGCAGCTTGGCCAGCCCGGCGATCGTGGGCGTCAGCCGCCCGGCGTCCTCCAACCGCGCCAGCTGCATGCAGTAGAGCTGCATCGCGGTGACCTCGGACAGCATCCGCACCAGCCGGTCCTGCACCAGCTGGAACCCCTTCAGCGGCTTGCCGAACTGCTCGCGCTGGCCGGCGTAGGTGAGCGCCGCGTCGTAGGACGCCACCGCGTGGCCCAGCGCCGACCACGCGCAGGTGGTGCGGGTGGACATGAGCACCGCGCCTGTCTGCTTGAACGACGCGGCGTCGGGCAGGCGCATCTCCTCGGGCACGCGCACGCCCTCGAGCGTGATGTCGGCCTGCCAGATGGCTCGCGAGGCGCCCTTGCCGGTCATGGTCGTGGCGGTGAAGCCGGCGCTGTCGCCCTCGACCAGGAAGCCCTTGACCTGCTCGTCCTGGGTGTCGCGGGCCCACACCACCGTCACGTCGGCCACCGAGGCGTTGCCGATCCAGCGCTTGGCGCCGTCCAGCACCCAGTCATCGCCCTCGCGCCGGGCGGACGTCTCGAGCGCCACCGAGTCCGATCCGTGCTCGGGCTCGGTCAGCGCGAACGCCCCGATCTTGTCCAGGTCCGCCATGGCCGGCAGCCACCGTTCCTTCTGCTCCTCGGACCCCAGCATGGCGATCGACTTCATGGCCAGCCCCGACTGCACGCCCAGGAAGGTGCCCAGGCTGCCGTCGCCGCGGTGCAGCTCCATGTTCACCAGCCCGCGCGTGAGCGGGCTCATGCCGGGGCAGCCGTAGCCCTCGATGTCCTCGCCGACCAGCCCGAGCTCGGGCAGCCGCCGGATCAGGTCCCACGGCATCTCCTCCGCCACCCAGTAGTCGTTGATCACCGGCAGCACCTCGGTGTCCACGAACCGGCGGGTCTCGATGAAGTGTGCCCACTGCTCGTCGTCGAACTGCTCGCGCACGAAGAAGTAGTCGGTGGCGAGCGCCTCGCCGAGGTGCTCGTAGGGCATCGGATCGGTGGACATGAACTTCCCTTGCCCCGGGTCGGCGCGTTCGACGCACGACCTGGCGCGGATGGGTACGTTGGGATTCGTGTGGCCCACCGGCACCACCGTCCACAATCCGGTCACCCTCGAGTGGGGTCGGGTCGCGTGTCCCCGGAGGACAGCGGCGGGGCGTTCACTTGCACTACCGCCTGGGCGACACCACCCAGGAGATGATCGGCGCGGTGTGGGGCCTGGCGGCCTTGGGCCGCACGAATGACTACGGCGCTCCGAAGCCGCTGGACGGCATCCTGCTGGCGGAGGCCTTCTCTGACGACGCGGTGTTCCTGAAGCCGCCGCCGGTGGTTCAGAAGGTCCTGGCGCGCGTCGCGGCCCCGCTTGTCCGGGCCACGGGACGTTCGGTCACCAGCGACGAAGTGCAGCAGGCAGCGCTGGTCGACCCGGAAAGCTGGCCAGCCAGCCAGTCCGGCGGCTGATCTGGAATCATCGCCGCCGTGAAGGTGGCGATCGTCGGCGCGGGGTTCAGCGGAATCGCAATGGCCATGGCGCTGCGGCGCGACGGAATCGAGGACTTCACGGTCTTCGAGCGCGGCTCCGACCTGGGCGGTGTGTGGCAAGCCAACCACTACCCCGGCAGCGCCTGCGACGTGCCCTCGTACCTCTACTCGTACACGCACGAGCAGCGCCGCGACTGGACGCGCCCGTGCTCACCGCGCCAGGAGATCCTGGACTACCTGCACCAGACCGCCGACAAGCACGGCGTGACGGCGAAGATCCGCACCCAGACCGAGATCGCGTCCGCCGACTTCGACTCGGCCAGCGGCACCTGGCGGCTACGGACCACGGCCGGTGACCAGCACGAGGCGGCGGTACTGGTGGTGGCCTGCGGCCAGCTCAGCCGCCCCAAGTGGCCGGCGATTCCCGGCCGGGAGGAGTTCACCGGCCACGAGTTCCACTCGGCCGAGTGGGACCACGACTACGACCTGGCCGGCAAGCGCGTGGCGGTGGTGGGCACGGGCGCCAGCGCGGTGCAGTTCGTGCCCCCGGTGGCCGAGCAGGTGGCTCAGCTCGACGTCTACCAGCGTTCCGCGCCGTTCATGCTCCCGCGGTCCAATCAGGAGTACCCCGCCTGGCGCCAGTGGCTGCTGCGACACGTGCCCGGCCTGCAGGCGTTTCGCCGCCGCTACCTGTTGACCGTCATGGAGTCGACCATCCTCGGCTTCGTGGCCGTGCCGCCGCTGCGCTGGCTGCTGAGCGCGGTCTCGCAGGGGTTCATGCGCCACCAGCTGCGCGACCCCGAGCTGCGGCGCAAGCTGTGGCCCGACTACCCGATCGGCTGCAAGCGGGTGCTGTTCAGCAGCCACTACCTGCCGGCGCTGCAGCGCGACAACGTGGAGGTCGTGACCGACGCGATCGAGCGCATCACCCCGACCGGCGTCGTGGCCGGCGGGCGCGAGCGCCAGGTGGACTGCATCATCTGGGGCACCGGCTTCAAGGCCAGCGAGTTCGTGTTGCCGATGCGCGTCGCCGGGCGCGGCGGGCGCGAGCTCCAGGACACCTGGTCCGACGGCGCCGAGGCGCACCTGGGCATCACGGTCGCCGGGTTCCCCTCGATGTTCATGCTCTACGGGCCCAACACCAACCTGGGCGTGGGCTCGATCATCGAGATGATCGAATCGCAGGTGCGCTACGTGTCGGGTGCGTTGCGCGCCACCCGCGCCGCAGGCGCGCCGCTGGACCTGCGGCCCGAGGTGCAGCAGTGGTCGGGCGAGCTGGTGCAGAGCCGGCTGCGGGACTCGATCTGGACCGCCTGCGACAGCTGGTATCGCCAGGACGGCCAGGGCCGCGTGGTCAACAACTGGCCCGGCTTCATGTCCGAGTACCGCAAGCTCACGCGCGAGTTCGACCAGTCCGAGTACGTAGAGGTCCCCGCCGCGGCCTAGGGTTCAGGGCCGTATGGGGCATGACCACGCGGGCCACTCCCACGGCGTAGACGCCGGCTCCGACGCGCGCTGGCTGTGGGTCGCGCTTGGCCTGAACTTCGCGTTCATGGTCGTGGAGGTGGTGGTCGGGCTGATCGCCAACTCGGTGGCGCTGCTCTCCGACGCGGCGCACATGCTCACCGACACCGCCTCGATCGGGCTGGCGCTGGCCGCGATCGCGCTGGCCGCGCGGCCGCCGTCGGGCAGCTTCACCTTCGGCCTCAAGCGGTCGGAGATCCTGAGCGCGCAACTCAACGGCGCTGCCCTGCTGGTGCTGGCTGCGTTCCTGGGCTACGCGGCCGTGGGACGGCTGACCGACCCTCCCGCGGTCGAGGGCGAGCTGGTTATCGTGGTCGGCGTGATGGGCGCGCTGGTCAACCTCGGTGCGGCGCTGGCGATCGCCCGGGCCAACCGCGCCAGCCTGAACGTGGAGGGCGCCTACCTGCACAACCTGGCCGACCTGTGGTCGTCGGTGGCCGCCGTCGGCGCCGGCGTGGTCATCGTGACCACCGGCTTCGACCAGGCCGACGGAATCGCCGCGCTGACGGTCTGCGCGCTGATGCTGTGGGGAGGCTTCGGCCTGATCCGCGACTCCGGCCGGATCCTGCTCGAGGGCGCGCCCAAGGGCATGGACCCGGACGAGATCGGCCGCGCGCTGGCCTCGCAGAAGGGCATCGTGGAGGTGCACGACCTGCACGTGTGGGAGGTCACGTCGGGCTTCCCGGCCCTGTCCGCCCACGTGCTGGTAGCTGCCGGCGACGACTGCCACGCCCGCCGGCGCGAGCTCCAGCAACTGCTGGGTGAGCGCTTCGGCATCGAGCACACCACCCTGCAGGTGGACCACGAGCGCGAGCGCCAGCTGATCGAGCTGGAGGAGTCCGGGCCCACATGGCGGTGACCGTGCGCCCGATGGCGGCCGCCGATATCGGCGACGCGCAACGCGTGGCCAAGGCGGCGTTCGACGACCTCCAGGGGATCACCGGTGTGCCGGAGCCGCCGCCACCGCCGGCGCAGCTTCGGGTCCGGTACGAGCATCCGCTGGCCACGGATCCCGGCGGGTGCTGGGTGGCCGAGCTCCACGGGCAGGTCATGGGCGCCGCGATCGCGATTGTGCGCGACGGCCTGTGGGGCCTGTCGCTGCTGGTGGTCCATCCCGATCACCAGTCGGGCGGCCACGGCCGCGAGCTGCTGGCCCGCGCCGCCGGGTACGGCGACGGCGTCCGCGGGCGGATCGTCCTGGGCTCATCCGACGCGCGCGCGCTGGCGGCGTACCTGGGGCTGGGGCTGGACCTGGTGCCGGCCATGGCGGCGGTGGGGGTGCCGCGCGGGGTGGAGGCGCCGGCGGCCGTCAGGCCCGGCACGCCGGACGATGCTGCGATGATGGCCGAGGTCAGCGTGGCCGTCCGCGGTGCGTCGCACGCCGGTGACGTGGACGCGTTGCTGGCGGTGGGCCACGAGCTCTTGGTCCACCCGGGGCGTGGCTACGCCACCCACGGCCACGGGTCCGTCAGCCTGCTGGCCGCATGCGACGAGCAGGCCGCCACCGAGCTGCTGCAGGCCGTCATGGCCGCGGTGGGCGACAATGAGCTCCAGGTCAAGTGGCTGACGGCCCGCCAGCAGTGGGCGATCCGCCTCTGCAGCGCGGCGGGCCTGAGGTTCAACCTGAACTGGGGCGCAATGTTCACCGGCGGCGACGTCGGCCCGCTGACGCCCTACCTGCCCAACGGCGCGTATCTCTAGAGCGACGCCGTCACGATATTCGCGAGGTCGTCCGCGGAGGGCTGGCGCGGCGCCACGTTCAGCAGCCGCTGCTGCTTGAGCGCCCCCTCCACGATGGCCGGCACGTCGTCCTCCGTGTAGCCCAGCTCGGCCACTCCGCTGGGTGCCCCGACGTCGCGCATCAGATCGCGCAGCGCCTCGGGCAGCGACTCCGGCCCGGGGTCGGACAGGGGCTCGCCCAGCAGCAGTTCGGCGGCGGTGTGGTGGCGTTCCGGGTCGGCCTCGTAGGTGAACCGGAACGCGGCCGGCGCCGTCACGATCACCGAGTGGCCGTGGGGCACGAACGGGTGGTCGTCGGGGTAGCCGGGCGGTGAGTACTCGTGCCGCAGCCCGGCGATCGGGTATGCGCACGCATGCGGGATGTGCACGCCGGCCGAGCCGAAGCCGACGCCCGCCATAGTGGCGCTGAGCATCATGTACCCGCGCGCCTCAATGTCGTCTGCGGAGGCCACCGCGCGGCGCAGGTAGCGCCCGCCGAACTCCATCGCCTTCGACGACCACACGTCGGCCACCGGGTTGGCGCCCTGGTAGGGCGGGCGGTCGTCAGGCGACTGTGGGCGCTCGCGCTGGTCGTAGGGCTTGGAGATGAACGACTCGGCCGCGTGGCAGACCACGTCCAGCCCCGCTGAGGAGGTGACCTCGGCCGGCAGCGTGCGCGTGAGCTCGGGGTCGACGATGGCCTGCGAGCAGCGCAGGTAGCGGTGTGAGATGCCGCTCTTGACCTTCAGCTCGGGCAGGTCGAGCACCGCGACGGTGGTGGCCTCCGAACCGCTGCCCGACGTGGTGGGCACGGCCAGGTGGGGGGCCAGCGGGCTGGGCGGCTTGCGGCCCTCGCCGACCGGCGGGTTCACGTAGGCCATCACCTCTGCGGGGTGGGTCACGATCAGGTTGGCCACCTTGGCCGTGTCCATCGACGAGCCGCCGCCGACCGAGACGAAACCGTCCACCTTGGCGTCCAGCGCGAAGTCGCACGCCTCCTGCAGCGAGTCGATCGTGGGCTCCACCCGCGCGCGGTCGTAGACCACCACCTCGATGCCCTCGGCCTCGATGCTCTGGCGCACGCGGTCGGGGATGCCCAGCGCCGCCAGCCCGGGGTCGGTGACCAGCAGCGCGCGGCTCACGCCGAGGCGGGCGAGCTCCCAGCCCGCGTCGTCCACGGCGCCGGGGCCGAACTTGACGGGTGTGGCCTCCAGCGTGAACACGGTCTCGTGGGTGGGTGGCATGTGGGATAGCTTGCCCGACCCGTGCTGATCGAAGACCTGACCCGGGCGGTGGGGCCGGACCACGTGCTCACCGACGCCGGTGTGCGCGCGTCGTACGAGCGCGACTGGACCGGTCGCTTCGGCGCCGAGGCCGCGTGCGTGGTGCGGCCGGCGGACACCGCCGGGGTGGCCGGCGTGCTGGCCGCCTGCCGTGCGCACGGCGCCGCGGTCGTGCCCCAGGGAGGCAACACAGGGCTGGTGGGCGCCGGGGTGCCGCGCGGGGGTGAGGTGCTGGTGTCGCTGACCCGCCTGGACCAGCTGGGCCCGGTGGACCCGGCCACCGCCCAGCTGTCGGTGGGCGCGGGCGTGACCATGGCCGCGCTGCAGGCAGCCTCCGGCGCCGCCGGGTTCGACGCCGGCATCGACTTCGCCGCGCGCGACTCGGCAACTGTCGGCGGGCTCGTGGCCTGCGACGCCGGCGGGGCGCGCGCGCTTGCCCACGGCACGGCGCGGGCGCGGGTGGCGGGCCTGGAGGCGGTGCTGGCCGACGGCACCGTGGTCGAGCGCATGCACGGCCTGCTCAAGGACAACGCCGGCACGCCGTTGCCCTCCCTGCTGGTGGGCAGCGAGGGCACGCTCGGCGTCATCACCGCGGTCCGGTGGCGGCTGGTGGCCCGGCGCGCGGCGCGCGTCGCGGCGCTGATCCCGCTGACCTCGCTGGCCGACGCCGAGGGCACGCTTGCGGTGCTGCGGCGCGAGCTGCCGTCGCTGGAGGCAGCCGACTTCTTCACCGACGACGGGCTGTCGCTGGTGCTGGAGCACCTGGACCGCCGGCCCCCGGTCGTCCCGCGCGTGCCCGCCTATCTGGTGCTGGAGTGCGCCGCGGCCGACGATCCCACCGAGGAGCTGGCCGGCGCGCTCGATGCGGCCGGGATCGAGGACGCGGTGGTGGCCGACGACACCGCCTCGCGCCGGCAGCTGTGGCAGTTCCGCGAGGCACACACGGAGGCCATCGCCGCCCGCGGGATCCCGCACAAGATCGACGTCGGCGTGCCTCTGGCGCGGCTGGCCGAGTTCGTGGAGAAGGTGCCCGCGGTCGTGGGGGAGGGGCAGCCGATCCTCTTCGGACACCTGGGCGACGGGAACGTGCACGTGAACGTGCTGGGCCCCGACCCGGCGGACGAGACGGTGGATGTGGCCGTCATGGAGCTGGCCGCCGAGCTGGGCGGCACCATCAGCGCCGAGCACGGGGTGGGCGTGGCCAAGGCCGCCCACCTGGGCCTGGTGCGCAGCGACGCGGAGATCGACGCGATGCGGGCGGTCAAGCGGGCGCTGGACCCGGACGGGCTACTGAACCCCGGCGCCGTGCTCGAGTGAAAGACTGACCGCCGTGCCGTCCGTCCGCGAAGCCGCCTTCGACCTGCTGCGCGCCCACGGCATGACCACGATGTTCGGCAACCCGGGGTCCACCGAGCTGCCGATGCTGGCCGACTTCCCCGAGGACTTCCGCTACGTGCTGGCGCTGCAGGAGGCCGTGGCGGTGGGTATGGCCGACGGGTTCGCCCAGGCCTCGGGCACCGTCGGGCACGTGAACCTGCACACCGCGCCGGGCGTGGGCAACGCCATGGGCGCCATCTTCAACGCTCAGGCCAACAAGGCGCCGCTGCTGGTCACCGCGGGGCAGCAGGTGCGGGCGCAGATGACCTACCAGGCCAACCTGACCAACCGCGACGCCACCCGCATGCCGCACCCGCTGGTCAAGTGGAGCTACGAGCCGCCGCGCGCGCAGGACATGCCGGCGGCGCTGGGCCGGGGCATCCACCTGGCCTCGCTGCCCCCGGCCGGGCCGGTGTTCCTGTCGCTGCCGATGGACGACTGGACAGCCGACGCCGATGCCGGCGACACCGCCCGCACGGTGGCGCGGCGCGTGAGCGGCGCCGCGGGCGCCGACCCCGACGCCGTTGCCGCGCTCGCCGCGCGCATCGACGCCGCCGCCAGCCCGGTCATGGTGGCCGGCGGCGACCTGGACGCCTGCGGCGCCTGGGACGCCGCCGTGGCGCTGGCCGAGAAGGCCGGCCTGCCGGTATGGGCCACGCCCGCCCCGGGCGGCGGGCGAATCGGCTTCCCCGAGGGCCACGCGCACTTCCGCGGCGTGCTGCCGCCGGCCATCGGCCCGGCCGGCCAGGCGCTGGAGGGGCACGACTTCGTGTTGGTGGCGGGCAGCTCGGTGTTCCCCTACTACCCGTACATCCCCGGACCGCCGCTGCCCGAGGGAACCGAGCTTGTGGCCATCACGCGCGACCCCGACGAGGCCGCCCGCGCCCCCGTCGGCGACGCCATCGTGGCCGACCCGCGGCTGACGCTGGAGGCGCTCGTCGACGCGGTGGGGGGCCGTCCCGCGCCCGATCCGCAGCCCGCATCGGGACCACCGGAGCAGAGCGACCCGATCGGCGGCGGCCAGGTGCACGAGGTACTGGCCGGCGTGCTGCCCGATGACGCGGTCGTGGTCGTGGAGTCGCCGTCCAGCACGGCGGCGCTGCGCACCCGCCTGCGCATCTCGTGTCCGGGTGGCTACTACTTCAGCGCCGGCGGCGGGCTGGGGTTCGGCTTGCCAGCGGCCATCGGCGTCCAGCTGGCCCAGCCCGAGCGCCCCGTCGTGTGCGTGCTGGGGGAGGGGTCGGCGCAGTACGCGATCACGGGCTTCTGGACCGCCGCGGCGTACGGCGTACCGGTCACGTTCCTGGTGCTCAACAACTCCGAGTACTCGATCCTGAAGTGGTTTGCGGGCATGGAGCAGGTCCAGGGCGCTCCGGGCCTGGACCTGGCCGCTCTCGATACCGCCGCCGTCGCCACTGCGTACGGCGTGTCCTCGCGCAAGGTCGAAGGGACCGAGGAGCTGCGCGATGCGCTGACGGCCGCCCTGGCCTCGGACGCGCCCGAGCTCGTCGAGGTCGGCGTGGCGCCTGGCATGGCGCTTTTCTGAGGGACAGGCGATCTTCCAACGGACCGCATCACAGCGACGGCGTTGCTGTTACTAGCCTCCGACGCCGTGCCGAAGACCCTCCTGACAGCCGCGCTGCTTGCGCTCGCCTGTGCCCTGGCCCTGCCTGTGGCTTCGCCTGCCCTGGCCCAGCAGCCCCAGGCCAAGAAGAAGGCGAAGAAGCCCAAGCTCAAGTCGCGCTGGCTGTGCGGCCCGCGCGGGCCCAAGGCCAACCCCTGCCAGGCAAGCCAACGCTCCACGATCCTGGGCCGCGGTGGCGTCAACGGCGGCCAGCGCCGCGGCGGCCTGGCCCGCAATCCGCGCGTGGACTGCTTCTACGTGTACCCCACGGTCAGCCCCCAGCCGGGCCCCAACTCCGACCTGCGCATCGGGCCCGAGCAGCGCGCTGCGGCCCAGATCCAGGCGTCGCGGTTCTCGAACGCGTGCCGCGTGTACGCGCCGCGCTACCGCCAGGTCACCCAGCCGGCGTTCACCAACCGGGCGGCCAACACCAGGGCCGCCCGCACGCGCGCCTACAACGACGTCCGCACCGCCTGGCGCGAGTACCTCAAGTACGACAACCACGGCCGCGGGGTGGTGCTGATCGGTCACGACCAGGGCGCCCAGATGCTGACCCAGCTGCTGGCAAAGGAGATCGAGCGCAAGACCTCCGTCCGCGACCGGCTGGTGTCGGCCATCCTGCCCGGCGCCAACGTGCTCACCCTCAAGGGCCGGCGCACCGGCGGCTCCTTCCGGGTGATCGAGCCCTGCCGCTCGAACGAGCAGGTGGGCTGCGTGATCGCCTACTCCACCTTCGGCGACCAGCCGCCCGGTGACGCGCCCGTCTCGCGGGTGTACAGCACGGTGTTCAAGCGCCCCCCGGACCGCACCAAGCGGGTGGTCTGCACCAACCCGGCGGCGCTGGTCGGCGGCGTGGGGGAGGTGGGTCCCTACTTCCCCACCCGCATCCTGCCCGGGCCGTTGTCGGCCATGGCGGCGGCCGTCCCGGTGTCCACCCCGTGGGTCTACTACCCGGGCCTGTACACCTCGCGCTGCACCGCCCGCCAGGGCGCCACGTGGCTGCAGATCACGCCCACGCGCAACACCGCGGACCCGCGCGCCCGCGTCCAGCCCGTGCAGGGGCCGCAGTGGGGCTACCACCTGGCCGACATGAACCTGTTCATGGCGCAGCTGGTCAACCTGGTGAAGATCCAGGCGGGCCAGTACCCCAAGGTGGTTCGCGAGCGCGCGCGTGAACGCGCGCAGGAGCGGCGCGAGCGCGCAGGGCAATAGTGCGCCGGTAGGCTCGCCGGCCATGAGCGTTCTCGATCGGTTTCGGCTGGACGGCAAGGTGGCGCTGGTGACCGGAGCCTCATCGGGGCTGGGGGTGGCCTTCGCGCACGCCTTGGCCGAAGCCGGCGCAGACGTGGCCGTGGCCGCCCGCCGGGCGGATCGTCTGGAACAGACCAGGGCCCAGATCGAGCAGCTGGGCCGCCGCTCCGTCGCCGTCGCCTGTGACGTCGCCGACCCCGAGCGGTGCACGGCTGCCGTCGAGCAGGCCGTCGAAGGCCTGGGAAGGGTGGACGTGCTGGTCAACAACGCCGGGATCGGCACCGCCGTCCCCGCCACGCGCGAGAGCCCTGACCAGTTCCGCCAGGTCATCGACATCAACCTGAACGGCTCGTACTGGATGGCGCAGGCCTGCGCCAAGGCGATGGAGCCGGGATCGGCGATCGTGAACATCGGCTCGGTGCTGGGCTCGACCACGGCCGGCCTGCCCCAGGCCGCATACGCCGCCAGCAAGGCCGCGATCGAGGGCCTGACCCGTGACCTGGCCTCGCAGTGGACCGCGCGCAAGGGGATCCGCGTGAACGCTCTGGCTCCCGGCTTCTTTCCCTCGGAGATGACCGAGCAGTACCCCGACGGCTACCTGGACATGATGATGCCCCGCGTGCTGGCCGGGCGGAAGGGCGACCCCGAGGAGCTGGCCGCCGCGCTGCTGTTCCTGGCCAGCGACGCCTCCGCGTACGTGACCGGCGAGGTGCTTCACGTGGATGGCGGAATGGTGGCTACCTAGCCGGGTTTACCCGGAGTTGACGGGGAGCCGCTTAGGTTCCATGCCGTGACTCCACCCTCCGACCTCTGGGCCGGCGGCGCGTCCGACCGACCGCGTCCCCGCCGCCCGCGCCGGCCCGGCCGCACCCACCTGGGGCTTTCGCCTGAGCCGGGGGGCGGGGGCCAGGAGCCCGACGACGACCGCTGGACGCGCTGGCGCGGTCCGGTGGTGGCCGCCGCCGTGGCTTCGGTGCTGGCGCTGTCGCTCGGCCTGGTCGTGGGCGCCGGCGTGCTGGATGGCGGCGGCGACTCGGACGCGGTGGTCGTGGGCGGCAAGGCCGGCCAGGTCGGCAGCGCCGGCAAGGTCTACGCCGCGGCGGGCCCGGCGGTGGTGTCCGTGCGCGTGCGCCAGGGGGGCCAGGAGGCCTCGGGCACCGGCTTCCTGGTCGACAGCGACGGCTCGATCGTGACCAACTCGCACGTGGTTGGCGAGGCCGAGCGCGTCAGGGTCCGCTTCGACGACTCCGGCCAGGAGGTTCCCGCCCGGGTACGCGGCACCGACCCGTCGTCCGACCTGGCGGTGCTCGATGTGGACCGCTCCGAGCTCGGCTCGCGTCGGCCGCTGGCGCTGGCGCGCTCGTCCTCCGTCCGCGTGGGTGACGAGGTGGTGGCCATCGGCTTCCCGCTGGGCCTGGACAAGACCGCCACCGAGGGCATCGTCTCCGGCCTGGAGCGCGACATCCAGGCGCCCAACGGCTTCCAGATCGACCGCGTGATCCAGACCGACGCGCCGATCAACCCCGGTAACTCCGGCGGCCCGCTGCTGGACACGCGCGGGCGCGTGGTGGGCGTGAACTCCCAGATCGCAACCGCCGGCGCGCGCGGCAGCATCGGCATCGGCTTCGCCGTCCCGGCCGACGCCGTGCGCAGCGTGCTGCCGCGGCTGAAGGCGGGCGAGCGGATCGAGCGGGCGTTCATCGGGCTGACCACCGCGGCCGATCCGCGCGGCGGTGCTCGCGTGCGGGACGTGACCAAGGGCGGCCCCGCCGACCAGGCGGGGCTGAGCGCCGCCGGCGACGTGATCGTGGGCATCGACGGCCGCCCGGTGAGCGACCCCGCCGACGTGTCGGCCGCGGTCACGCGGCTGAAGCCGGGCGACTCCGTGCGCGTGACAATCCGGAGCGGCGGTGACCGGCGCACGGTGCGCGTGCGGCTGACCACGCGACCCGAGCGCCTGCCGGGCGGCCCGTGAGCTTCGGCGCGCCGTGGTTCCTGCTGGCGCTGGCTGCGGTCCCGCTGGCCGTGGTCGCCTACCTGCTGCTCGACCGCCGCCGGCGCAAGGCCGCCGCCGCTTTTGCCGCCCCGGCCACGATGCCGTCGGTGGTCACGACCCGGCCGGGCTGGCGCCGCCACGCGCCCATGGTGGTGTACGCGCTGGCGCTGCTTGCCCTGGCGCTGGCCTTCGCCAGGCCCGAGCGCACGGTAGCCGTGCCCGACGGCCGCGCCGCCGTGGTGCTGGCCACCGATCGCTCCAGCTCCATGCGCGCCACCGATGTGCGCCCCAGCCGGATAACGGCCGTGCGCCGGGCGGCCAAGGGGTTCCTGGACGACGTTCCGCGCGAGGTCAAGGTGGGCAGCGTGGCGTTCAACGATCGCGTCACCCGGATCGAGAGCCCACGGCTGGCGCGTGCTGCGGTGCGCGAGTCTGTGGACGCGCTGGCCGCCGAGGGCGGCACGGCCACCGGGGAGGCCATCGCCGCGTCGCTGCGCACGTTGCGGCGCGCGCGCGGGCCCCGAGGCAAGAACCCGGCCGCCGTGATCCTGCTGTCCGACGGCTTCTCCACCAGCGGCCGTGACCCGCTGGAGGCCGCCCGCGAGGCCCGGCGCAGGGGCGTCCGCGTGTACACGGTGTCACTGGGCACGCCCACCGGCAGCATCGACGTCGAGCGCCGCGACGGCACCGTGCGCCGCCGCCCGGTGCCGCCGGACACCCAGTCGCTGCGCGAGATCGCCCGCGTGACCAAGGGCCGCGCCTTCCGCGCCGGTGACCAGATCAAGCTCCAGGAGGTCTACGACCGGCTCGGCGAGGAGGTGGGCACGCGCAAGGAGAAGCGCCAGGTCACCTCGGCATTCGCCGGCGGCGCGCTGCTGTTGCTCGGTGCCGGCGGGCTGATGTCGCTGCGCCTTTTCGGCCGGCTGCCGTAGAGCAGCTGGCTATGGTCAGTGGCATGGACGATGAGGCGACGCCCCGCAGCCCGCGCACCGTCAAGCTCGCCCTCGCCGCCGCGCTCGCCGTGGGCGCCACCCTCGTGGGGGTCGGAGTAGGAGGTCTGGCGGGAGTGGACCGTCAGCTCGAGGCCGCCACCCCGAAGCAGGGCGACACCCGCGTGGTCAACGAGGACGACGCCAAGCGCGGCGACTGCCCCGCGGACCGCGACCACGAGCCGCCGGCCAAGCAGTCGCGCAAGCTGTAGCCGCGGGCCGGCCACTCGGACCAGGCCTGGGATGCGTCACGAGTTCTGCCCGTTGAGCGGGCGCAAGTCGTGATTCAGCCGCGAGCGGCGATCCAGCGAGCGCTCGGTCGTTTTCCCCCGCCTGGCGAGAACGATCGTCCACGTACCACCGCGGACCGCCCCCGCCCTAACCAGCCCGCCGTTTCGCCGGACCCGCCGCGGACGCTCACAATGGCGGCGCCGGGCTGACCGGCTCAGCGCGACGCCGGCGCCGGTTCGGCCGGCAGCAGCACCTCGGCCTCGAGGCCGCCGCCGTCGCGGGCCGCCAGCCTGACCTCGCCGCGGTGGGCCTCCGCCACCGAGCGCACGATCGAGAGTCCCAGTCCCGCTCCGGGGGCGTCTGCGGGGCGGCCCAGGCGCTCGAACGGCTCGGTCAGGCGGGCCACCGAATCGTCGGGCAGCCGGCGCCCGGTGTTGACCACGCGGACCGCCGCGTGCCCGTTGCGCGTGGCGGTGGTCACGTCCACGGTGCCGCCGGGGCGGTTGTGGCGCACGGCGTTCTCCACCAGGTTGGCCACCAGCCGGTCCAGCAGGCGGCGGTCGCCCAGCGTGGGCGCGGCGCCCGCTTCCAGGCGCACGCGCACATCGGCCGCGCGGGCCTCTTCTGCCACCGCCGCCACGGCGGCGCGGGCGCCTGGCGCCAGGTCGGTGGGCTCGCGGGAGACCAGCGCGCGCTGGCTGCGGGCCAGGGCCATCAGCCCCTCCAGCAGCGCTTCCGTGCGGCGGCAGGCTTCGACCACGGCCTCGCCCATGGCGCGCAGCTCGGCGGGGGTGGCGTCGGGGTCGGCCAGCGTGACCTCGGCCTGGGTGCGGATCACCGTCAGCGGCCCGCGCAGCTCGTGCCCGGCGTTGGCCACGAACCGGCGCTGGGCGCCGAAGGACTCGGCGAGGCCGTCCAGCATCGCGTCCAGGGTGTCGGCCAGCTCCTGCAGCTCGTCGGCCGGTCCCTCGAGCGCCAGCCGCTCGTCCAGACGCTCGCCTGAGACGCGGCGGGCGAAGGCAGTCATGCGACCGATCGGGGCCAGCGCCCGGCCGGCGATGATCCAGCCGGCGGCCAGCGCCAGGATCACCGTGCCACCAAAGGCCAGCAGGTACTGCAGCCCGACCGCGTCGAGCGCGTCGCCGGCGGCGGCGTCGGACAGCGTGCGGTTGAAGTGGCGCGAGAGCAGCCAGTAGCTGGCGCCAAGCAGCACCCCGACGGTGGCGCAGAACAGCAGCGCGTACGCCGCCGTCAGACGCGCCCGGACGGTCATGGCACCCGGTACCCGGAGCCGGTCACCGTCTCGATCGCCGGCGGGTCGCCCAGCTTGCGGCGCAGCTTCATCATCGTCATGCGGACGGTGTTGGTGAACGGGTCGGCGTGCTCGTCCCAGACGGCGCGCAGCATCTCCTCGCCGCTGACCGTGGCGCCGTCGGCGCCCAGCAGGATCTCCAGCACGCCGAACTCCTTCGGGCTGAGGTCCAGGTCGCGGCCCGCGCGCATGGCCGTGTGCCGCGCCGGGTCCAGCTCGATGTCGCCCGCGCGCAGCACCGCCGGCCGGGCCTCGCCGGCGCGCCGCCCCAGCGCACGCACACGCGCCACCAGCTCGGCGAACTCGAACGGCTTGCCCATGTAGTCGTCGGCGCCCAGCGAGAGCCCGTCGACCAGGTCGTCCACGCCGGCGCTGCCGGTCAGCATCAGCACCTTGGTTGCGGGCAGCTCGCCGGAGATCTGGCGGCAGACCTCGTCGCCGTGCACCTCGGGCAGGTCGCGGTCCAGCACCACCACGTCGTGGCGGTGCAGGCGCGCCTTGTACAGGGCGTCGGCGCCGTCGCCGGCCACGTCGACCGCCATGCCCTCGCGGCGCAGGCCGCGGGCGACCGCCTCGGCGACCTTGGATTCGTCCTCGGCGACAAGAACCCGCATGCAGAGCAGGGTAGGGGGATCGGGTCGTTATCCCGCCTTTACGCCCGGACGCCTACCTTCTACGCCATGACCGATGCCGAGATGCAGCCCGCCCAGCCCGACCCTCGCGAGGCGCTGGAGGAGGCGCTGTACGAGGTCAAGCGGATCATCGTGGGCCAGGACGCCATGCTCGAGCGCGTGCTGGTGGCGGTGCTGGCCGGCGGGCACGTGCTGCTGGAGGGTGTGCCCGGGCTGGCCAAGACGCTCACGGTCAAGACGCTGGCCGAGGTCACGGGTGGCGCATTCAGCCGGATCCAGTTCACGCCCGACCTGGTGCCCTCGGACCTGATCGGCACGCGCATCTACCGGCCCGACAGCGGCACGTTCGACGTGGAGCTCGGCCCGGTGTTCGGCAACCTGCTGCTGGCCGACGAGATCAACCGCGCGCCCGCCAAGGTGCAGTCGGCGCTGCTGGAGGTCATGCAGGAGGGCCAGGTCACGATCGGCGGCGAGGCGTACCGCGTGCCCAGCCCGTTCCTGGTGCTGGCCACCCAGAACCCGATCGAGTCCGAGGGCACCTACCCGCTGCCCGAGGCACAGGTGGACCGCTTCCTTATGAAGGTGGTGGTGGACTACCCGACGCCGACCGAGGAGGCGACGGTGGTCGAGCGCGTGATCGGCCTGCCCGCGCAGGTGGAGCAGCGGCTGACGATGGAGAAGCTGCTGGACTTCCGCGAGGCCGTGCGCCAGATCTACGTGGACCGTGAGGTGGTCGACCACGCCGTGGAGCTGGCCGACGCCACCCGCCGCCCGGACCGCTTCGGCCTGGACGATCTGATGCACCTGATCGACTACGGCGCCAGCCCGCGCGGGCCGATCTCGCTGATCCAGTCTGCCCAGGCGCTGGCGCTGCTGCGCGGCCGGCGCTACGTGCTGGCCTCCGACGTGCGCGACCTGGCGCCCGACGTGCTGCGCCACCGGCTGGTGCTCAGCTACGACGCGCTCAGCGACGGCGTGGACGCCGACGACGTCCTGGAGCGCGTGCTGGACACCATCCCCGAGCCCGGCTCCGAGGCCGAGCCTCCCGAGGAGTTCAGGGAGGCGTCGGCCGCTTGAGCCGGCGCCCACCCGGCAGCCAGGGGCCCGGCCCGATGCCGGGCGCCGTGCTCGGCCCGCTGGAGCTGGAGATGGCGCGCCGGACCAGCTCGCCGCTGTCGGGCGACCGGCCGGCGCCCGGGGTGGGGCAGGGCACGGAGATTGCCCAACTGCGCCCCTACCAGCCCGGCGACGACGTGCGCCGCCTGGACCCCGCGGCCACCGCCCGCACCGGCCAGGCGCACGTGCGCCTGCAGGTGCCCGAGCGCCAGCTGACCACCTGGATGGTGCTGGACATGTCGGCCTCGATGGCCTTCGGCACGGCTGAGCGCCTGAAGTCCGACGTTGCCGAGGGCGCCGCCCTGACCGTGGGCCGGATCGCTACCCGCCGTGGCGGCCGGCTGGGCATCGTGACCTGCGGCGGTGACCGCGAGCGGCGTCTGCCCCCGCGCGGCGGGCGCACCGGCTACGTGGCGCTCACGCGCGTGCTCGACGAGGGAGTCGGCCGTGATGGCAGCGGCCACGACGACGCGCTCACCGTGGCCATGGCGCGCACCGGCCGATTGGCCAGCCGCACCGGCCTGGTGTGCGTGATCTCCGACTTCCGCGGCCCGCGCACGTGGCGCCGGGCACTGAGCTCGCTGGCCCACCGCCACTCGATCCTGGCGATCGAGGTGCGTGACCCGCGCGAGGGCGCGCTGCCCGACGTCGGGCACCTGTCGCTGGTGGACCCCGAGACCGGCAGGCACCTGCGCGTGGACAGCTCCGACCCCCGGCTGCGCCGGCGCTACGAGGCGTCCGAGCGCCGCCAGCGCGAGCAGGTGGCCGCCGACCTGCGCCGCGCCGGTGCCAGGCATGTGGTCCTGCGCACGGACCGGCCGTGGCTGCGCGACCTTGGCCGCGCGCTGTCCGCCGGCGCCCACCACGGAGTGCGGCGGTGAGCTTCGCCAGCCCGCTGTTCCTGCTGGCGTTGCTGGCCCTGCCCGCGGCCGTCGGCCTGCAGCACCTGATGCGCAGCCGCCAGCGCCGCCACGCAATCCGCTTCACCGGCGTGCCCACGCTGGCCGGGGTTGTGCCGAACTCCAATCGCGTACGGCGCCACATCCCGCTGGGCCTGTTCCTGGCCGCGCTGGCCGTGCTGGCCCTGGCGCTGGCCAAGCCCGAGCGCAGCGTGGGTGTCCCCGTCGAGCGGGCGTCGGTCACGCTGGTCACCGATGTCTCGCGCTCGATGAAGGCCGACGACGTGTCGCCAAGCCGGCTGGAGGCGGCGCGCAAGGCGGGCGAGCGGTTCCTGGACCAAGCGCCGCCGCAGCTGCGGATCGGCTCGGTCACCTTCTCCGACACGCCGCAGATCGTGGAGAGCCCGTCCGAGGACCGCAACGAGGCGCGATCGGTGCTGGACGGGCTGGTGGCCGACGGCGGCACCGCCACCGGTGAAGGCCTGCAGGCGGCGCTGGACTCGCTGGACCGCGAGCGGGGCAAGGACGGCAAGCGCGAGCCCGCCGCCATCCTGCTGCTCTCCGACGGCGAGTCCACCATCGGCCGCGATCCGGTGGGCGTTGCCCGCGAGGCCGGTCAGCGCGGCGTGCCCGTGTTCACCGTGGCGCTGGGCACCGAGAGCGCGGTGGTCGAGGGGCCCAACGGCGAGCTGCTGCCGGTGCCCCCGGACCCGGAGACGCTGAGGCGGATGTCCGAGGTATCGGGCGGCCAGGCCTTCACCGCCACCCAGTCCGACCAGCTGGACAAGGTCTACGAGAAGCTCGGCTCGCAGATCGGCCAGAAGCAGGAGAAGCGCGAGATGACCGCCGGGTTCGCCGGCGTGGGCGCTCTGCTGCTGCTGGGCGCGGCGGGCGCGGCGATGCGCCTGGGCGGCCGCCTGCCCTAGGCGCGTGATTCCACGGTTTCGGGTCTCCCGTGACGCTTCGCGCGGGCTCGGCGCAACTGCGGCTGGGTAAGGGGCCCGCGAGGGCGCACCACGTGGCATGCGAGCGGGCTGGAGCGCCGCGTCCCACGAAAAGGGCCGGAAACGGCCCATCCTGTGGGACCGCCCGTCGATTTACCCGGCTGGGGCCGGGTCAATCGACGGACAGTCGCCGCGGCCGCTCGCCGTGGCGATGCCACGGCGCAGGAAGGCCTGATGCACCCAGTAGCCGATCTCGAGGACGCTGGGACACGGCAGGCGGCGCATTCAGCTAGCGCGGCTCGACCGCCAGCTCGCCATCGGGTCTGACCACGACCTGGCGCCGACCCTCGATCAGGTCGCACAGCTCCTGACCCACGAGCTCGCGCCGCCAGCCGGACAGCGCGCGCACGGAATCGCCCTCGCGACCGCGCCGGACCGCGCCTACCAGCGCGGTCAGCTCCGACTGGGTAGCGATCAGCTCGGTGGCCACGCCGCTCTCGCGCGAGCGCTGGCGCACCACGGCCTGCGTCAGCGACACCAGCGGCGCCTCGGAGGAATCGCGCTTGGGCGGAGTTGCCGGGGGCGGCGGCGGCTCCTCGTCCTGGCCGCGCGCGATCTGCTCCACCAGTTCCGCTCCGCGCCGGTGCTGGGTCTGCTGGGGCAGGCCTCGGATGTTGTCCAGCGCCGCCCGGTCCTTCGGGGTGCGCTTGGCCAGCTCCACCAGCACCTGGTCGGGCAGCACCGAGGTGGGCGGGCGGTCCAGCTCGCGCGCGACCTCGTCGCGCCAGGCGGCCAGGCGCATTGCCACCGCGCGGCCCTTGTGGTCCAGCCGCCCCAGCTTGGGCAGGCGCTCGTAGGCCTTCTCGGCCGAGCGCACGTCGTCGGAGGCCTCCACGAGCCTGCTCTCCTCGCGCGCCCACTCCACCCGGCCGCGCTCCTCCAGCTGGCGCTCCAGCGCCGAGCCCAGCGCCAGCAGGCAGCGGGCGTCGTCGGCGGCGTAGGCCACCTGCTTGTCGGTCAGGGGCCGCTTGTCCCAGCGCGTGAAGCCTTCGCCGCCGCGCAGGCGCACGCCCAGCACGCGCCGCACCAGCTGTTCGTAGCCCTCCTGGTTGCCGAAGCCCAGGAAGCCGGCGGCCACCTGGGTGTCGAACACCGACGTGATCGGCGTGCCCCAGGTGCGGCGCAGGATCGCCACGTCCTGGCGGCCGGCGTGCATGATCACCTCGACCTCGGGATCGGCCAGCACCGCCGCCAGCGGCGCGGGGTCCAGCTGGTCGGCGATTGGGTCCAGCACCTCGGTGCGCACTTCATCCGCAGCCTCCGTATCGGGCACGGCCACCTGCACCAGGCACAGCTGCGCCTGGTAGCGGCGCTCGGACACAAACTCGGTGTCGATGGCCAGCCGCCCGTGCTCGGCGGCCAGATCGGCCAGCGCCTGGATCACGGCGCCTCGCCTGTGCCCTCTTGGGTATCGCGCCGCACCTTGGAGACGATCCGGTCCAGGCGGTCCACGCCGCGCTCCAGCGGGCCGCCCATCTCGATGATCTTGGCCACCTGGTCGTTTGCCCGGGCGAGCTCTGCCTGGGCGCCGTCGAGCACCTCGCGCGCGTCGTGAGCGGTGGCCAGGATCTTGTCCGCCTGGGCGATCAGGCGGTCGGCCTGGGCGTCGATGCGGTCGGCGCGTTCCAGCGCCTCGGCCAGCGTGCGGTTGGCGGCCTGGGCCTCCGTGAGCAGCGCCGGCAGCACGGCCAACCCGTCGACTACGGCCTGCGGCAATGTCAGCGGGTTGATCACCGGCTCATCCTAATGCTCGCTCCTGTCAGTCCTGGCCCGTTTGGCGGCGCCTGGACGCGCCTGGCGTCGCCCGCGATGCTCGCCGATGCTCTGGCATCGACTGCGCTCGCGGGCTTGCCAGCCACGCCCAGTCGCTCGCCAAAGCGGGTCAGCCCTTCCAGGAGCGAGCACTAGATCGGGCCGCGTATGAGGCCAGGTCCGCGAGCGCGCTCCACAGGTGCCCGAGCGGGCCGCACACCAGCCACGTCCGCGCCCGCTCGAGGGGTCCGCGGCGCAGGGGGGCAGGCATTCGGGACACAGGCGGACGCTATCGTCCCGCGTCTGTCATGAGCGCCGTCAAGACCGATACAGAAGAGCTCGAGAACTCACGCGTGCGCGTGCAGGTCGAGGTCGAATCCCAGGCCCTGGAGAGCCAGCTGGCCACCGCCGCCGGCCAGATCGGCCAGGACATGCGCGTGCCCGGCTTTCGCAAGGGCAAGGTGCCGCCGCAGGTGGTCCTGCAGCAAGTCGGGCGCGAGGCGGTGCTGGACGAGGCCGTCCGCAGCGGCCTGCCCGAGTGGTACGAGGCCGCGGTGCAGTCCGCCGGCTTGGCCGTGGTCGGCAGCCCCGACCTGAACCTGGCCGACCTGCCCGAGAAGGGCGCCCCGCTGACCTTCAGCTTCGAGGTGGCCGTCCGTCCCGAGGCCAAGCTCGGCGACTACAAGGGTGTCGAGGCGCCCAAGCGCGAGCCGGAGGTTTCCGAGGACGATGTGGAGGCCGAGATCGGCCGCCTGCGCGAGTCGCTGGCGTCGCTGGAGACGGTGGAGAAGGCGGCCGACGACGGCGACTACGTGGTGATCGACTTCGTGGGCACCGTCGACGGCGAGGAGTTCGAGGGCGGCGACGCGCGCGGCTTCCTGCTGGAGCTGGGCTCGGACCGGCTGGTGCCGGGCTTCGAGCAGCAGCTCGTGGGCGCTTCCGCCGGTGACGAGCGCACCGTCAAGGTCACCTTCCCCGAGGACTACCAGGCCGATCATCTGGCCGGCAAGGAAGCCGCCTTCGCCGTGGAGGTCAAGGAGGTCAAGGCCAAGCAGCTGCCCGAGCTGGACGACGACCTGGCCGTCGAGGGCGGCGGCTTCGACACGCTCGACGAGCTGCGCGACGACCTGCGCAAGCGCCTGGCCGACGCCCAGCAGGAGACCATCGACCGCGACTGGCGCGAGGCCGCCGTGGACGCCGCGGCGGCCAACGCCACGGTCGAGATTCCCAACGACCTCGTGCACTCCAAGGCGCACGACATGTGGCACCAGACCGCCCACCGTCTCCAGCACCAGGGCCTGGACCCCCAGCAGTACCTCCAGTTCGTGAACAAGACCGAGGAGGAGCTGGTCACCGAGACCGAGCCCGACGCCGAGCGCGCCCTGCGCCGCGAGGCCGTGCTGGCCGCCGTGATCGAGGCCGAAGGCATCGAGGTGGATGACGACGAGATCCTGGACACCCTGCGCCAGTCCGCGGCCGCCGAGCCGGGCGCCAAGGAGCCCTCCGACAAGGCGCTGCGGCGATCGCTGGACAAGGCCCGCAAGCGCGGGCAGGACGAGGCCCTGCGCGAGGACATCGCCATGCGCAAGGCGGTCGACGTGATCGTGGACAACGCCACGGCCGTGGCGGCGCCCCCAGAAGAGGCGGACAGCGAGATCTGGACTCCGGAGGACGACAAGCCTGAGAAGAAGGAGATCTGGACGCCGGACAGCTGATGGAGTACGCCGCCGCAACGCCCGCCGCCCTCGCGGGCACCCAGAGCTTCCTAACGCGCGTCTTCGGCTGGATGGTGGTGGGCCTGCTGGTAACAGCCGCCAGCGCCGCCGTGATCGGCGCCAGCGACGGGATGCTGGAGGCCGTCACGACGAATCCGATCCTGCTGATCTTGCTGTTCGTGGGCCAGCTGGGCCTGGTGGTCACCATCTCCGCCGGCGTGAACCGGATGTCCACGGGCGTGGCGGGTGCGCTGTTCCTGGTCTACGCGGCGCTGAACGGGTTCATCTTCTCGCTCGTCTTCGAGCTGTACACCAGCGAGTCGATCTTCACCACGTTCATCGTGGCCGGATCGATGTTCGCGGCACTCGGGCTGATCGGCGTGACCACCAAGGCCGACCTATCGCGCTTCGGGCCGATCCTGTTCGCCGCGCTGATCGCGCTGATCGTGGCCACGGTGGTGAACCTGTTCGTGGGCGGCAGCACGCTCTACTGGATCACCACCTACGCGGGCGTGCTGATCTTCGCCGGCCTGACCGTCTACGACATGAACAAGCTGAAGAAGTACGCGGCGAGCGGGGGCGAGACGGGAGCGGTGCAGGGCGCGCTGGCGCTCTACCTGGATTTCATCAACCTCTTCCTCTTCCTCCTGCGCATCTTCGGGCGCTCCCGCTAGATTCACGGCCATGAGCCCACTGGTACCGATGGTCATCGAGCAGACCTCCCGCGGGGAGCGCTCCTTCGACATCTACTCCCGCCTGCTGAACGAGCGCATCGTGTTCCTCGGCACCCCGGTCACCGACGAGATCGCCAACCTGATCGTCGCCCAGCTCCTGCACCTGCAGGCCGAGGACCCCGAGAAGGACATCTCGCTGTACGTCAACTCCCCTGGTGGCAGCGTGTACGCAGGTCTCGCGATCTACGACACGATGCAGTACATCAAGCCCGATGTGTCCACCATCTGCGTGGGCATCGCCATGTCGATGGGCGCGCTCCTGCTGGGCGGCGGCGCACACGGCAAGCGCATGAGCCTGCCCAACTCGAAGATCCTGATCCACCAGGTCTCCTCGGGCTTCCAGGGACAGGCGTCGGACATCGAGATCCACGCCCGCGAGATCATCGACACGCGCACCCGGCTGGACAAGATCCTGGCCCACCACACCGGCCAGGAGTTCGACAAGGTCACCAAGGACACGGAGCGCGACTACTTCATGAGCGCGGAGGAGGCCGTTACGTACGGCCTGATCGACCGCGTGATCGAGCCCGCCGGCGACAGTTAGCACCCGCGCGAAGGAGTCCTTCGCGGCGTCGAGTAACTAGCGGGAGCCCCTATCGGGCTCACGTATCCGTTGCTACTCTCGACCGTCCGAGGGAGACTTAGACGCCCATGGCGCGACCTACCGACTCCAACGAACAGCTTCTGTGCAGTTTCTGCGGCAAGTCACAGCGGCAGGTCAAGAAGCTGATCGCGGGTCCGGGCGTGTACATCTGCGACGAGTGCATCGACCTCTGTAACGAGATCATCGACGAGGAGCTGACCGGCACCTCGACCTTCGATCTGGAGAACCTGCCCAAGCCGATCGAGATCAACTCGGTGCTGCAGGAGTACGTGGTGGGCCAGGACCCGGCAAAGCGGGCGCTGTCGGTGGCGGTCTACAACCACTACAAGCGCGTCCAGATGATGCAGTCCGAGGCCGAGCAGGATCTGGAGCTTCAGAAGTCCAACATCCTGCTGCTGGGCCCGACCGGCTGCGGCAAGACGCTGCTGGCCCAGACGCTGGCCAAGATCCTGAACGTGCCGTTCGCCATCGCCGACGCCACGGCGCTGACCGAGGCCGGCTACGTGGGCGAGGACGTGGAGAACATCCTGCTCAAGCTCATCCAGGCCGCGGACTTCGACGTCAAGAAGGCCGAGACGGGGATCATCTACATCGACGAGGTCGACAAGATCGCCCGCAAGGCCGACAACCCCTCGATCACCCGTGACGTCTCGGGCGAGGGCGTACAGCAGGCGCTGCTGAAGATCCTGGAGGGCACGACCGCATCGGTGCCCCCGCAGGGCGGGCGCAAGCACCCACACCAGGAGTTCCTGACCATCGACACCACGAACATCCTGTTCATCTGCGGCGGTGCGTTCGCCGGGCTGGACAAGGTGATCGAGCGCCGGATCGGCCACAAGGGCGTCGGCTTCGGCTCCGACACCACCTCGCGCGTGGACAAGGACGCCGGCAAGATGTTCGAGGACGTGCTGCCAGAGGACCTGGTCGAGTACGGCCTGATCCCCGAGTTCATCGGCCGCCTGCCGGTGCTCAGCGTGATCCACCAGCTGGCCCAGGACGACCTGATCACCATCCTCACCGAGCCGCGCAACGCGCTCGTCAAACAGTTCCAGCGCTTCTTCCAGTTCGACGGCATCGAGCTGGTGTTCGCGGAGGAGTCGCTGGCCTCCATCGCCGACAAGGCGATCGAGCGCGAGACCGGCGCCCGCGGCCTGCGCTCGATCCTGGAGGAGACCCTGCTCGAGGTGCAGTTCGAGCTGCCCTCCCGGCGCGACGTGAAGAAGTGTGTGGTCACCAAGGAGACCATCACCAAGGGCCTCAAGCCCACCCTGGTGACCGAGGCGGCCGCGGACGAGCCCGACGCGGAGCAGGCTGCCGAGTCGGCCTAGGGCTTGTTGTCGATTCGCCGGACGGGCCTGCCGTCGGTGAAGCCGTTGCCGTTCAGATCGCTGCGCTTGCGATTGACCTGGCCGAGCTTGTCGAACTTGACCGTCATCACGGGCTGGCCGAGCAGCTTCTCCTTGCCCGCCGCGTCCAAGCAGTAGACCTTGATCAAGATCCGCAGCGGCGGGTAGGGGAACTTGCCCTGCGCGCGTAGCTGCGCCAAGCGCCTCCGCACCTGGATCGGTGTCAGCTTCGAGAGCTCGTTGGCCAGTGGCCGGCGCTGCTTGGACAGGATCAGCTTGATCAGCTTGCTACCGCGGTTCACCGCGTTGCAGTTCTTTCCGTTGCACGTGATCCGGCGCTTTTTCGGCGAGGTGATCTTGCCGTCGGCCTTGAGGATCTGGAGCTTGATCCGGCCGCGGCAGCCGTTGCCCGGCCCCGGTGAGCAGGCCAGCGCCCACCTCAACCGGAAGTTCAGCGACCGGCCGTGCACGCTGCGTATCTCGGGCTTGGCGAGGGCGGCGCCGATCCCGGCGCACTGGCACGGCAGAGGCGCGATCAGGGGCGGTGGGGGCCCGGTCACCTGGCTGCTGACGTCCGAGCCGGGAGAGCAGGTGGTGGACACGTTCAGCGTCCCGCCCGCATTGGGCGGGTACTGGCCGGTGGTGGTGAACGAGAACGTGCGCGAGCCCCCGACGGGGATGTTCGCCTCCGCGGAGAACACTCCCGGACCTTCGAGCGTGCCCGGCGGGGACACGCTGGTCATCTGCACCCCGGAGGCGGCGAAGAACCGCATGCACTGGATCGGCTGGTCGCCCGTGTTCTGAACCGTGAGCGTGTACGACGTCCCCGAGCCGTCGATCTCGCCGGTGGCGCGTGTGACCGCCGACGCCGCAGAGGGGATCGCCAGCAGGAGGCATACGACCAGTAGCGCTGACCACGCCATGCGAGCCCGGGTCACCATCACCGCCACCCACCTCCTCGGGTGCTGCAAGTCCACCTACCAAGGTACGCCCGTCGGGGTTGGCGCGCAAACACTCGTCGCACCCGGGGCGGATATGGTCGCCGCATGAATGCCTTCCGCTCCGCCGTCGAGAACCGCGACCTCGACGCCATGCGCGCCGCGCTGCACCCGGAGGTGGTGTTCCGCTCGCCCGCGGTGTTCACGCCGTACGAGGGCATCGACACGGTCATGGGGCTGCTGGGCCACGTGATCGAGGTGTTCGAGGACTTCGAGTACACCGACGAGCTCGAGGGCCAAGACACGCACGCTCTGATCTTCAAGGCCCGCGTGGGCGACAAGCAGCTCCAGGGCCTGGACCACCTGACGCTGGACGCCGACGGCCTGGTCACCGAGCTGGCGGTCATGATCCGGCCGCTGTCGGGCCTGATCGCGGTGGCCCAGGCGATGGGCGCGCGGCTGGAGGCGGCGTCGTGAAGCAGGTGGCCGAGGACGTGGCGCTGCTGCGCGGGCGCCTCCCGATTCCCTATGCCATCAACACCTACCTGGTCGGCGACGTGCTGGTGGACGCCGGCGGCAAGACGGACACCGGGGTGATCCTCAAGGAGCTGCGCGGGCGCCCGCTCTCGGCCCACGCGATCACCCACGCGCACCCCGACCACCAGGGCGCCAGCCACCGCGTGTGCGAGGAGTTCGGCGTGCCGTTCTGGGTTCCCGAGGCCGACGTGGCGCCTGCGGAGAACCCCGACCTGATCGGCGAGCGCCAGCCCAACCACCCGATCGCCCAGCTGATGCACAAGGTGTTCACCGGCCCCGGCCACAAGGTCGACCGGGCGCTGGTGGAGGGCGACGAGGTGGCCGGCTTCGCCGTGCTGGACACGCCCGGCCATTCGGCCGGCCACATGTCGCTGTGGCGCGAGTCCGACCGCACGCTGATCCTTGGCGACGTGCTGAACAGCATGGACCCGCTGCTGGGCATCCGCGGCCTGCGCGAGCCGAAGGACTTCTTCACCCCCGACCCGGCGCGCAACCGCCAGTCCGCCAAGCGCCTCGGGGAGCTGGAGCCGCTGCTGGTGCTGTTCGGCCACGGCCCGCCCGTGCGCGACACGCGCAAGTTCGTGGACTTCTGCGCGCGCCTCTAGGCGCGCAGAACGCCGTCGATCACGGCGGCGTACTCCTCCACGCAGGCGTCCTGGCCGAACTCGGCGCGGGTGCGACGGCCACCCTCGGCGACCAGGCGCTCGGCCAGGCCCGGATCGCCCGCGATCCGGATCACCGCGTCGGCGATCGCCTCGGGCGAGCCGGGCGTGACCAGCAGCGCGTCGTGCTCGTCGCGCAGGAGCTCGCCCACGGCGCCGTCGGTGGTGCTGACAACCGGCCGGCCCGCCACCAGCGCCTCGAAGGCCACCCGGCCGAAGGCCTCGCGCGCGAAGGCGGCGGGATTGACCACCACGTCGGCCGCCGCATAGGCGTCCTCGATGTGCTCGACCGTGCCGGCGAAGCGCACGTGGCCGGAGATCCCGGGGCGATCGGCCAGCGCGTGCAGATCGTCGGCGTAGGCCCGGTCGACGGGGCGCGGATGCGGCACCCCGGCGATCACCAAGCGCGCATCCGGCACCGCCTCCCGGATCCGCGGCAGCGCCCGCAGGAGCACATCCTGGCCGCGGCCCGCGGTGATGCTGCCCACCGACAGCACGACGAAATCGCTCGTGGCCAGCCCGTGGTTGGCGCGGAAGCCGTGGCCGTCACCGCCGGTGGCGTCCGGGTCGATGCCGGGGTGGACGGTCGTGATCCGGGCGCGGGCGCCGGGGCGGAACTGCCTGGCCGCCGCCGCTGAACATGCCACCACGGCGTCGGCGATGCGCACCGTCGCCGCGAGCAGCGCGCGCTTGACCAGCGTCCGCGGTGAGAGTCCGTCCGAGCCGGTCACCAGCAGCTCCGACCCATCGACCACGACCGGGATGCGCTCGGCCCGCGCGGCCACCGCGACCGCGGGCAGGAGCGCGGTGGCAACGATCACCAGGTCGGGCCGCGAGGCGCGCATCGCCGCTCGAAAGCGCCGGACCTCGGCACCGAGCCTCGCCAGCGCCTGACCGCCTGGATCGGCCGCGAGGGAAACGTGAGCGCCTCGTAGCGGAGCGTCCGAACGGTCGCGAAGCGCCCGACCACGCCGGCGGCAGCGCCGGGACCCGGCAACACCACCTCCACGTCCATCGTGGTTGCCAACCGCTCCAGCCGCGGTCCCAGCGTTCGCAGCGGGCCACTGGGCTCGCTCAGGTGGAGCACGGCCATGACCCTGGGTCTGGCCGTCACGGAGCACTCGCCGGCGAGCGCAGCTCGGAAGCGCTGTCGCCGTTGACGGCGAAGACGCGAATCCGGGCATCAGGTGCAATCCCGGCGCGGGGAGCCGTCAACCGGAAGCCGGACCGGGCCAGGGCCGGTCGCTTTAGGTTCTTGGCCACGTCGGGACGCTGCACGCCCGTCGTGCCCGCCACGATCAGGCGGTTGTCGGCGAAGACCAGGATCCGCTTGATCGGGCGCTTGTGCGCCGGGTCCGATGCCCAGCCGAGCACCTCGAGGTCGGGGCCCTTGCGGGTCTTGGCATCGATCAGGCCCGTGGCGGTGCGATCGTCGATCTTGATCGCCCGTCCGTCGCCTTCGATCGTTCCGCCCGATCCGTTGCGAACGATGCGCACGCTCGGCAACTCCAGCGTCGTGAGCGTGCGGGCCCCTGGGCGGCCGGCCACCAGTTGCACGCCGACCTCGTTGCGCCCGCGGCGCAGCGAAGCCGGCGCCACGAGCGCGGCGAAGCGGGTGGCGCCCGCGTCCAGATAGGTGCGTGTGGTCCCCCGGACGCGTCCGTTGACCGTGACGGCGAGCGTCCGGCCGGCCCCCGTAGGGCGCTCGACGATGCCCGAGACGAACACGGGCAGGACACCGCGCTTGGGGTCGACCGAGCGCAGCGCGTCCGGTGCATCCAGCCTGACGCGTCCCGCCGCCCCCCGAATCAGCGGGGCGGCGCGGTCTCCCACGAGGTCGCTTGCGGGCCCGACGGAATAGAGCCCGCCCAGGCCCGTGCCGATCAGGCGCTGCTGGCGGCGTAGCGATGCTCGCCGGCGACGCTGGAACTCGCGGAAGGAGATTCGTGTGATTTCACCTGATCGCGCGGCAACCGCCACCTGCGAACTGCCCCCATGCGGCAGTGCTCGGCCCTGGACTCCCCAACCAGGCCGCCCTCCCAGCAGCTTGGCGATCGTAGGCACGATGTCGATCGTGCGGGCGACGGAGTCGTCGGTCACGCCCCGGCGCTGGCCAGGCGCCTTGATGAACAGCGGGACACCCGCCAGGTCTTCCACGGTCGCGTCGCCCACGGTTCGGCGCGACTGTCCGGCGCGGTAGCTGGCGCCGTGGTCGGATGTGACCACCACCAGCGAGCGGTCGTAGGTGCCGCTTGCGCGCAGGCGCGCCAGCAGGCGTGCCAGCATCGCGTCGACCGCGGCGATCTGCAACGCGGAACGTTGCATGCCCTGTGCAGCTAGCCAGGGGTCGCGGTCCCAGATCTCGTTGCGCAGGCCTGGGGCCACGGGCCCCGCGAGCGAGTACTGGCGCGCTCCGGGCAGGTACTCGGCCGGGATATGGGGGAGCGCGGCGTGCAGGAAATGCAGCGCAGGCTTCCCCCCGCCGGCCTTGATCTGGCCCGCGAAGCGGTCAACGATCGCGCGCCGGTTCTGGAACGCCGACTCCGGTATCTCCTCCTTGCGCGCTGCGGCGTCCGCATCCGCGGGCTGATCGGTTCCCTGGTCGCGGAAGCGGCTGAAGGTCTGGTTGACCTGTGGGAGGCGCTCGTCGATGTCTTCGGGCAACGTCCGCCGCAGCGACACCACGCTCAGGTCCGACGCCAGCGAGCGGATACGCGACGGCAGCGGGTCGCGCTGCCGGGTGCCGCACAGGGCCTCGGCGCACAGGCTCGTGGCGCTCTCGGTGACCTGCATCTGATGCGAGTCCGACAGGAGCGAGAACAGCGTGTCGGGATGATCGGAGGCGATCGGCAGCTCCCCGGTTCGTGGCCGGCGCCCGCTGAGCATGGCGGGCACGGCGCGGGTGGTCTGGTCCGCGACGGTCGTGGCGTTGCGGTACCAGGTGGCCTCGCGCGCCAGGCGCGCGAAGGTCGGATAGCGCTCCGCGTCGATCTGGCGCTCGGGTGTCATCAGCAGATCCACCGGGAACTCGTCAAGCAACAGGAACACGACCGGAGCGGGCCGCTGGACGGTGCTGGCACGCGCGGCGTCGGTGTCCTGTGGAAGCACCAGCTTCGAGACCGGTGACAGGAGCAGGAACCACACCATCAGCACGAGCACTCCGGGCGCCAGCACCGTGAGCATCTCGCGGACGAAGCGCGCGTGGGCGTAGAGCGCCGCCAGCGCCACCCCGCCGGCCACGGCCAGCGGGACGATCAGGGTGCTCGCGCGGGCGGTCTGGGACGACAGCAGCTGGAGCACCAGGGCCGCGCCCATGCCCGCGATGAAGACCAGGTGCAGATACCGGCGCGCTCGTGGCGCACGCCACAGGGCGGCCTCGATCGCCGCCAGTGCCGTGGGTGGCACCAGCACCAGTCCCAGCACCAGCACGATCACGTCCCAGCGCGTGTTTCCCCGCGCCACGAAGAAATCCGGCGAGTCGGCCAGGATCTCGAGCAGGGGCATCGCCACCGCCAGCGCCCAGAGCACGGCCAGGTGGGCCCAGGCGTGGGCGAGCTCGCGCCCGATGCTGGGTTTTGCCGGCTCCTCGATGCCTCCACGATATGGAGTCGCCTTGCGCCATAACCTCCTGCCGGTGAGGATCGCCGGGCACCCAGCGGCACGCCCTGCGCGCTTTGCGCGGGGGCGCCGCGTCGCGACCGGCGCGACGCTCGCGATCGTCGTGGCTGTGCTGATCGTGGCGGCCGCCGCGTGGCCGACTCTGGTGGCCGCCTCCTGCACGCTGGCACTGGTGGCGGCGCTGGCGCTGCGCGCGCCCGCTGCGGCGCTGGCCGTGGCGCTCGGCCTTGCCGGTTTCGAAGGCACGCTCAAGCTGCTGCTGGCCGGGGAGCAGGTGCCGGGACCGGTGGAAGCCGACGCCCTTGGCGCCGCCGTGATCGACCTGTCGCTCGGGCTGGCGGTGGCGGGAGTGCTGTTCGCGCACCGGCGCGCGGCCGTGGAGTGGGTCAGGGACCTGGGCCGGTGGGAGCGCCTGGCCCTGGGGTCGCTGGCGCTGTGGCTGGGACTGTCGCTGGTCCAGGTGGTGCTGGCCGGCGACATCAACAAGGCGGCGTCGGGATTCCGGTTGACCCAGATGTACGTGGCCGTGGGCCTGGGGGCGCTGCTGGCCGCGGGCACGCTCCGCGGCCGCGAATGGCTGGCCCGGGCGCTGGTGGCGATCGGCGCGCTGGTGTGCGGCTATGCGGCGGTGCGCGTGGCCGTCGGCCCCTCGGCCGGCGAGCGGGCCTTCGCCGTCGCCAAGGACACGGTGACCTACTACGGCGGGTCGTTCCGGGCGATCGGGTCGTTCTCGGGCGCGGTGCCGATGGTCAGCTTCCTGGTGCCGATCGGGGTGTTCTGCGCGGCGCTCGGCGTGCTCAGGCGCGACGTGCGCCTGCCGGCGCTGGCGGTGGCGCTGCTGGCCCTGGTCGCTGTCATCGGCAGCTACAGCCGCTCGGCGCTCGTGGCCCTGGCGATCGGGCTGGTGTGCCTGGGTGCGATGTGGTTCGCGGCGCGCAGGCCGAACCGGCGCCAGCAGCTGACCGCCGCCGCGCTGGTGGCGGTAGTGCTGGCGGGCACGGCGGGGGCGGCGCTGGTGGCGGCGCAGGGATCCCCCCAGCTCCGCGACCGCCTGGACGTGTTCGTGGATCCCGCCGGTGACGCCTCCCTGCGCGACCGCCTGGACACCGCGCGCGACGCCGTCTCCGCAGTCGATCGCGATCCCTTCGGGGAGGGACTGGGCCAGGTGGGCGACGCCAGCGCGGATCGCCCCGTGACCACCGACAACTCGTACCTCAAGGTGCTGGTCGAGCAGGGGATCCCGGGCCTGCTGCTGTTCCTGGTGGGCACGGTTGGTACGGCGGCGGTGGTGGCCGGGCGGCTGGTGGCGCGGGACTCGCGCTCGGCGGTGGGGATAGCCGCGCTGTGCGGCTTCGCCGGCTTCCTGGCGCTGTCCATGACCGGCGAGTACGTGGAACAGCCGGGCAAGATCGTGGCGTGGGCGCTGCTCGGGCTGGCACTGGCCTGTACGCGACCACCACGGCCAGAACAGGACCCCGAGCTTCCTGCTGGACCCGAGATCGACACGCGCAGCCGTTCGGCACGTGTGGCGCTGGCCGTTGCGGGCGCTGCGGGCCTGTGCGCGTTCGTGCTGGCACTGGACCGCGCATCGGGCTTCACGGCCACGGCAACCCTGGCGCCGGTGGCCGCGGGACCGTTGCCGCCGGCCCGCAAGCCGTCCTACTACGAGTACCTGCTGACCGATCGCGGGCTCACGAGCAAGGCCGCCGACGCCGCCGGGTTCAGCGAGCGTCCGGCCCCGCGCCGGACCATCGCGGTCACCCGCCGGCCCGGCGGCGATCTGGTCCTGAGCGCCCGGGCCGGCACACCGGCCGAAGCGCGCGCCTACGTGGACGCGCTGGTGGTGGGACTGCGCTCGGCATCGCGGCGCCAGGTCCGCGATGCCGCCCGCTCGGCGCTGCGCACGACCCCGCTGCTGGAGTTGCCCGCCGTGCGCACCGACGCCGCCCGCGGGCGGGGCCTGCGAAGCCTGGTCAGCCGGCCGCGGCCGCTGCTGGCGGCCGGCGCGCCTGCCGGCGGTGACGCGGTGTCCCGGCCCGCCGACCGCCTGGTCGAGCGGCTGCCCGGCGCGCTGGCGCCCAGGCCCGATCCCGGGTGGTCGGCGCTGGCGCTGGCCGGCGGGCTGCTGGCGCTGGCGCTGGCGTTCCGGCTGCTTCGTCCGGGCACGCGATGACCGTGGGCACCCGTATCCAGGGCCTGCTCGGTCAGGGGGTCTGGCGCTACTACCTGGGCTTCGCGCTCGGCCGCGCCGCGGGCATCGTGATCCTGCCCGTTATCAGCCGGCTGCTCGGGGTGGCGGGGCTCGGCACGTTCGAGGTCGGGCTGGCGGTGCTGATGGCAGCCACGATCGTCCTGGATGCGGGGTTCGGGGCCTCGCTGGTCCGCTTCATAAACGACGGCAAGGTCTCGGACCGGGACCTGCTTGGCGCGGCGATGGCGCTCCAGCTGATCGCTTCGGTGGTGGCGATCGCCGTGTTCGCGTGGCCGCTCGTGGCCCTGGCCGGCGACGGCCAGTCGATCCCGTTGCTGCTTGCGGTGCTGGTCCTGTTCGCGTTCATCGAGGGCTACGCGGTGATCGGCGCAGGCCTGCTGCGCGCCCGCGCCCACGACGGCGTCTTCTTCCTGCTCTCGGCGGCGAGGTTCGTAACCACGGCCGCGGCGGCGACAATCGGCGCAGAACTCGCCGGCGCCGACGGGGCGCTGCTGGGGGTCGCCGTAGGCGGAGTCGGGTTCGCCGTGTACGCGTTCAGCCAGCTCGCCAAGGGCCCGTCGCCAGGCACCACCCAAACGCGCGGACTGCTGTTGCGCTACGGGCTCCCGCTGATGTTCACGACCGTGATGACCTGGTCTCTGAGCGTGTCCGACCGCGTGGTGCTGGGGATCACGGCCACCGACGAGGCGCTGGGCCAGTACGCCGCCAGCTACCGCCTGGGCAGCGTCGTGCTGATCTTCCTGGCCGGCCCGCTGGCACTGGCCTGGATCCCGGTGGCGCGGGCGAACCCGGATGCGCCCGAGCGCGAGCGCGCGGCGGCCAGGTGGTTCGCCCGCTTCACCCTGGCCGCGCTGGGCAGCGTGGTGGTGCTGGTGGCGGTAGCGCCGGAAGGCGTGCCGTTCCTGTTCGGGGCCGGCTTCGAGGCCGACCGGCTGGTGGTGGCGTGCGCCGGTGTCAGCGGCTGGCTGGCCGGGCTGTTCTACCTGATCGCCACGCCGGTTCTGACCGCCGAGGCCACCCGGTCGCTGGTGCTGGTCTCGGTGCTGGTGGTGGTGGTGAACGTGGCCGCCAACGTGGCCCTGATCCCGACCCACGTGGGGCGCGGCGCCGCGGTGGCCACGCTGATCTCGTACACCATGCTGTGCGTGCTCACCTACGCGCGGGTGCGGCGGATGGCGTCGATCGCGTGGCTGACGGGCACCCCGCAGTCGATCTGGGCGGCGGTGCTGCTGGCGTCGATCGCGGTGATCGCCGCCGATGTGCCTCCGGGAGCGGTGGTGGCCGTTCTGGTGCTCGGTACGCTGCCTGTCTTCTTGAGTGCCTTCCGGACACGATTCTCGCCGTGACGCCCCAGCTGCCCAGGTTGCTGCTGGCGGTGCACGCCTACCCCGACGGGGGCGGCATCAGCTCGATCGTCGAGAACTTCGTCATCGACCTCGGCCGCCGCTACGACGTGCACCTGGCGATCGTCGACGAGCAGCCGGGCCGCAGGGACCGGCTCGTGCTGGCCGACGACCATGTGCACACCCTGGGCTACTCGGAGGCCATGAACCCGCTGCTGATGCCCACGTCGCTGATCTACTCCGCTCGCGTCGGACGCTTCCTGCGCGGGTTGGTCAAGGCGCTCGCTCCCGCCGCACTGATCGTCCAGGACGGGCTGCACCTGCCGTTCCCCGGAGCGCTGGCCACCGCGGGCACCGCCACCCCGCTCGCGATCATGGACCACGGCACCCTGACCAACACCTACGACCGCGAGTGGCAGAAGATGACCATCGGCCGTGCCGCCACGGCGCCACGGCGCGCCGCGTTCGGGCTGGGCTTCGCGCTGGATGCGCCGTGGCGCGCGGCGCGCTGGCGCCTCGGCCTCAGGGCGGCCAAGGGAGCGTGGTACGTCGGTCACGAGCTGGAACCGTTCTTCGGCCGCGCGGGCGGGCGCGCGCGCCGCTACTCGCAGACGGTCCCGGGCGACTTCAACCCGCCCACACCCGATCAGCGCATCGCCGCGCGCCAGGCGCTGGGGCTGGACCAAAGCGCGTTCGTGGCAAACGTGGTTGGTCGTCTCGATGGCGAGAAGGGCCTGGACCTGATCCTGGACGCCGCCGAGGCCGTGGCGCCGGACCACCCCGGGTTCCAGCTGCTGGTGGCCGGCGACGGCACGCTCGAGACGTGGTTCGCCGACGAGCTGGGCCGGCGCGGGTTCGGCGACCGGATCCGGATGCTGGGGCGGCTCGACCGCCCGGGCGTGGAGCGCCTGCATCACGCCAGCGACCTCCACGTGTACGCGGGCACGATCTCGTGCGGGCTGTCGATGTGCCTGATCGAGGCCATGGCGTGCGGCGTGATTCCGCTGGTGTCGGACGTGCCCGTTGCCCAGCGCGCGCTGGTGGCCGACGCCGGGTGGGTGTTCGGCGCCGGCGACCGGTCCGAGCTCGAGCGCTGTCTGCGCGAGGCGCTGGACATGCCCGATGGCCAGCGCGACGTCATCCGCGGCCGGGTGCGCGGGCGGCTGGCCAGCCAGGACGGCGCCAGCGTGCCCGAACTGGTGCACGGCCTGACCGCCGCGGCGTGAGCCCGTGAAGCTGGGGCCGTACATCGATCGCGTGGTGGGCACGCCCACCACCGAGGGCCGCGTGGCCCAGCTGACCGCACGCGACGAGTGCCGGCGTGTGCTCGACGTGGGCTGCGGGGCGCGGACCCCGCTGGGCTCCCAGCGCCGGCCGGGAGTGGAGTCCGTGGGGCTCGACATCTCCGAGGATGCCCTGGAGCGGGCACGCGCGGCCGGCCTGCACGACAGCTACATCGAAGGCGACATCCTGGCCACGCCGGTCGATCAGCTGCTGGCGCGTGCGGGCGGCCCGTTCGACGTGGTGATCGCGAGCCACGTGATCGAGCACCTGCCCAAGCAGGCGGGACACGATCTGCTCGTGCGATGCGAGCAGTTGACCGATAAGTTCATTGTGATCGAGACCCCGAACGGGTTCCTGGAACAGGGGCCCGAATATGGAAACCCGCACCAGCGACACCTGTCGGGGTGGTTCGCGCACGAGTTCGAGGGGTACGGCTACAGGGTGTTCGGCACCGGCGGAACGAAGTACATGAGGGGCTACGCGGGCCATCCCAAGCGCGCGTTCACCGGGTGGTACTCCACCGACCTGCTGCTGTCCGCGCTGCTCGGCATCGCCAACAGGCCGCGCCATGCCTTCGCGCTGGTCGCGGTCAAGGACGTCCGCGGGGTTCCCGCCCGGCTGGCCCAGGACGAGCCGCCGGCGTGAGCGGTCTCGACGGCGGCTCCGGGGCAGGCCTGCCTGCCGGTTCCAAGGTCCTGGTCACCGGCGGGTTCGGCTTCCTGGGCGGTCACGTGCTCGAGGAACTGCTGCAGCAGGACGTGATCGTGCACGTGGTGGACGACCTGTCCTCCAACCCCGTTCCGCTGGACACGCTGCTGGACGAGCTCGGGCATCCCCCCGGCCTGACCTGGGACGTGACCACCGTGGCCGAGTACATGCGCGAGGGGCCCGGCGAGTTCGACTGGATCATCCACCTGGCGTCGGTCGTCGGCCCCGCCGGCATCCTGGCGCACGGTGGAAGGATCGTCTCGTCGATCGTGGACGACACCTACCTGCTGGCCGACTACGCGCTCGAACACGGCGCGCGCTTTCTCGACGTGTCCACCAGCGAGGCCTACGGCGGCGGACGCGAGGGACTCTGCTCCGAGGACGACGACAAGATCGTCTCGGCCCAGACCAGCTTCCGGCTGGAGTACGCCGTGGCCAAGCTGGCCGCCGAGACGGCGCTGATCAACCTGCAGGCCCGCGACGGGCTGGACGTGGTGATCGTGCGGCCGTTCAACATCGCGGGACCGCGGCAGTCGGGCGAGGGCGGCTTCGTGCTCCCGCGCTTCCTCTCCCAGGCGCTGTTCGGCCTGCCGCTGACGGTGTTCGGCAGCGGCGAGGCCAAGCGCGCGTTCTCGCACGTCAAGGACATGGCCGACGGGGTGCTGCGCGCGCTGGTGCACGGCACACCGGGCACCGCCTACAACCTAGGCAACCACGAGAACGTGACGACCGTCGAGGGTCTGGCCGACAGCGTGCTGGCCGTGACCGAGTCCGATAGCCAGAAGCAGTTCATCGACCCCCGCGAGATCTACGGTCCCACCTTCGCCGAGGCCAACGACAAGTTCCCGGCGGCAGGACGGGCCGTGTCCGAGCTGGGATGGCAGCCCGCGTGGGGGATCGACGCCATCGTCCGCGACGCGTGGGAGTACCTGCGTGCGGCGGACCCCGACGTCCTGTCCGCGCTCGCCGGCTCGAAGGTCATCGACGACCTGGTGGCCCAGCAGTCGACCGCCGAGTCGCACTAGACCTCCACGCCTTGGCGCGGCGCGGCAACCTCACGCGGACGGAACGGGCTCGCGCCCTGCTGGAGGGTGTGCGCCCGCGGCTCTGGCTGCTGGTCCTGGGGCCGCTGCTCGGCCTGGCCGTGGTCGCTGCCTCCTCGCTGATGTCGGGTGACCGCGACTACCGGGCCCAGGCGGAGCTGGAGTTCGCGTCCGGGCCGCTGCCGCCTGCGCTGGAGTCGCTGGGTGTGCGCCGTCCGCCGCCCCCCGATTCCCGGGAGCTGCTCTCGGACCAGGTCCTGTCGGCGTTCCAGACCAACATCCGCAAGGAGGCCGTGCCGGACCCCAGGGGGCAGCTGTCGGTGACGCGCAGCGGTCCAACCGGCGCGACGCTGGTGGCCACCGGTGACCTGGGCGCGCCCACCCGGGAGCTGGCCAACGACTGGGCGCAGGCCATCGTCCGGGTCCGCCTGACCCAGCAGGACACCCGGGTGCGCGGGGTGCGCGAGGCGCTGGACCGCCAGATCGCCGCCGCGGCGGCCGATCCCGCCGGTCCCGCGCGCAGGGACCGCCTGGTGGACAGCCGCGACCGCCTCGACACGGCCCAGCGCGGGCTGCCGCCCGACACGCGCGTGGCACGCGGCGCGTCCGTCTCGGTGCGCGAGGGCCCCGGAGGCAACTACCTGCTTGGGGCGCTTGCGGGGTTCGGCCTGGCCCTGCTGTTGGCCCTGATCTGGAGCGCGCTGGATCGCCGGCTGCGCACGCCCCAGACGCTGGCGGCCGCGTTCGGCCTGCCGCTGCTGGGCCGCCTGGGGCCGGGCAAGGGCGGAAACGGCGGTGACGGCGGGAACGCTGACGGCCGGGCTCCCGCGTCCTCGCGGCTGCTGGCGCGCCTGCTGCTGGCCACGGGCGGCAAGCAGCCGGCCACCGTGCTGGTCAGCGGGGTGGCCCAGAGCACCGACACCGCGCTGGCGGCCCACGCCGTGGCCGCCGCGATCACCCACGGCGGCAAGACCGCGGCTCTGGTGGGCTGGAGGCCGGGGGGGAGGTCGACCGAGCCCCGCAGCGAGGGTCCGATCACAGTGGCCGAGGAAGGAGCTGGCTGGCCCGACATCCTGCTGCGGGTGGCCGAGTACAGCTTCGGCCACGACGTCGTCGTGATCTGCGCGCCGCCCGTGACCGAGACCCCCGAGGCCCTGGCAGCTTCCGACGCCGTGGGGGCATGGTTCGTCTGCGCGCAGCTGGGCTCAACCCGGATCGACGACGCCGTGGCCGTGGCCGACCTGCGCCAGCCGCCGGCCGGGCTGATCGCCCTGGCAGCGCCCCAGAGCGGCCTGCGCGAGCTGCTGGTGGAGGAGAACGGGAGCGGCTAGTTACCGTCCCGTCACGCTCGTCCGCCTGTCGTTACTCGACTCCGGAGAGTGTCCTCATTTCCGTGCGCATATGGCACGGAACTGATGACACCCCGGACGTCGCGGACGCTGCGGGCACCGATCTCGGCCCACGCGACCAAGACGCGTCCGCGGGCTGAGAACTGTCCGTCGGCGAACTGATCTGTGCCCGTGCGGTGTCGAGGCCGGCGCGGACCCGTATCCGTCCGTCGCTTCACTCGCCCGGCGGCGTCCGCGGCGCCCACGAGCGCCGCCGCGCCAGCGCCCGGCGCAGGCCCTGGACCTGGCCGAGCGGCACCTCCTTGCGCCCCGCCGCCCCGGTGCGGCGCACGCGTGACCAGTCGCGTAGTCCGCGCACGCGTCCGCGCAGCGGCGCCAGGGTGCGGTCGAACGCGGCGGCGTAGGCCACGTAGGCCAGGTCGTAGGCCAACATCGGGATCGCCCAGCGGCGCAGGTGGCGCGCGTCGGCGTTGCGGGCCAGCAGCCAGACGCGGTTGCGGCCCACGTGCAGGTGCTTGAAGGCCGAGTTGTGCTCCGCGGTGGCCGAGTGCACGTGATGCACCACGGCGGCAGGGACGTAAAGGGTGCGCCAACCCCGCATGCGCGCGCGCCAGGCCAGGTCGGCATCCTCGAGGAAGACGAAGAAGTCCGAGTAGAAGCCATCGAGCTGGTCGAGCATCTGCCTGCGGTAAAGCGCGGCGCCCGCACTGGCTCCAAAGACCTCGTGGACCTCGTGGCTGTGGTCGGCGGGCTGTCCCAGCAGCCTGTCGTGGGCCACGCCCAGCTGGTCGATCTCGATCCCGGCGGAGTTGACCCGCTCCGAGCCGTCCGCGAAGCGCATCTGCAGCGCCAGGCAGCCCACGTCGGCGCTCGCGCGCCCGGCGGCCTCCATCAGCCGGGCCACGGTGCCGGGGGCCAGCGTCAGGTCGTTGTTGAGCACCAGCACCCAGTCGCCGTCGGTGGCGGCCACGCCGGCGTTGACCGCGCCGCCGAAGCCGCGGTTGGCGGGCAGGGCCAGCAGGCGCACCCCGGGGTGCTGGGCACGGACCATGGCGCACGAGTCGTCCGCCGAGCCGTTGTCCACCACCATCGTCTCGGCCGTGCCCGCCCACGCGGCCAGGCCATCCGCCAGCGAGCGCAGGCAGCCGTCCAGCAGGTCGCGGTGGCCGTAGTTGACCACCAGCACCGACAGAGCGGTCATCGCCCTGCACGGCGCGCGAGCGCGCCGCGGGTGGCCGAGACCGCGAGCTTGGCGCCGATGCCCGCGTACACCGCAGCGTCCAGCAGCGGCCGGCGCCCCGCCTCATAGCGCCGGTAGAAGCGCCCCATGCCGCGATGGAAGGCCACGTTCTGGCGCAGCGCACGGTGAGCGCCGGCAGTTCCGCCCTTCACGTGGACGAACGTGGCGGTGCCGTCGTAGAGCACCTTCCAGCCGCGGTCCCAGAACCGCCTGCACCAGTCCAGGTCCTCCATGTACAGCCAGTAGCCCTCGTCCAGCAGGCCGACCTGCTCCAGCGCCTCGCGGCGCACGAGCATGAACGCGCCGTTGACAGCGTCCACTTCGCCCACGTCGTGCTCGCCCACGTCGGTGGCGCGGTACTGGCTGCCCTTGCCGGCGAAGTGGGCCAGCGCGCCGAGGGGAGTCGGAAACGCGCGCTTGGCGGCGTGGTCGAAGCTGCCGTCGGGCCGCACCAGCCGGCAGCCCGACATGCCGACGTCGGGGCGCTCGGCCATCAACGCGAGCATGTGGTCGAGCGCGCCGGCGGTGGCCTCGGTGTCGGGGTTGAGCAGCAGCACGAACGGCGCGCGCGACTGGCGGAGCACCACGTTGTTGGCCATCGAGAAGCCGGTGTTGGCCGCCAGCGGATGCAGGCGCACGTCGGGGAAGCGCTCCGCCACCAGCTCGGCGGTGCCGTCGCCGCTTGCGTTGTCCACCACGTGCACCTGCATCGCAGCGGTGGCGGGGGCGTGGTCGGCCAGCGACTCCAGGCAGCGACGCACCAACTCCCTGCTGCGGTAGGCCACCACCACAACGTCCAGCAACGGCTCTGGGGCGGGCACCTAGTACGCGCCCTTGCCACGCACGACTGCGGAGAGCGTGCGCAGCAGGATCATGACGTCCTTTCGCGTCGAGTAGTTCTCCACGTACTCGCGTTCAACGGCCACGCGCTCCTGGAATGTCAGCTCACCGCGGCCGTGCACCTGCATCGGCCCGGTCATGCCCGGCCGCATGTCCAGCCGGAAGCGCTCGGCCTCGGAGTAGCGCTCGACCAGCCAGGTCTCCTCGGGCCGCGGACCGACCAGGCTCATCTGGCCAAGCAGCACGTTCAGCAGCTGGGGCAGCTCGTCCAGGCTCCAGCGCCGCAGAATCCGGCCGGCGCGGGTCACGCGCGGGTCCTGGCGCAGCTTGAACATCGGCTCGTCCATCGCGTCCAGGGCCACCACGTCGGCCAGCTGGCTGTCGGCGTCCTTGACCATGGTGCGGAACTTGAGCATCAGGAACCCGCTGCCGTGGTGTCCGGCGCGGCGCTGGCGGTAGAAGGAGGGTCCCGGCGAGTCGATCCGCACCCAGATCGCGACGGCCAGCAACAGCGGCGCCAGCAGCACGAGCAGGATGGCTGAGCCGACCACGTCCGCGACGCGCTTGAGCAACATCGTCGACCGCGACTGGTCCCACGTCCTGAACTCGATCAGGGGCAGCTCGGCCAGGTGGGTCAGCTCCACGGCGGTGCCCAACATGGCCCGCAGCGGGGGCGCCACGCTCAGCTTGATGCCCATCGAGCGGCATGTGGCGGTGATCTGGGAGAGCCTGGCCTCGTCCAGGTCGTGCACGGCCACGATCACGCGCTCGACCTCCTCGTCGCGAATCCGCTCGGGCAGCCCGTCGAGCTCGATCGCGGTCGGAGCCGCTGGATTGCTGCCGCGCCCGCGCGTGACCAACTCGATGTGGTGGCCGTGCTCGAGCGCCAGCTTGCGCGCCATGGCATCGGCAAGCGGGCCCTCGCCAACCAGCAGGCTGCGCTCCGCCGGGGTCACCCGGCGCCACATTGCCCGGGCGCATGCGCGCAGCACGAAGGCCGAGCCCAGCGCAACCGCCCACATGGTCAGCCCGCCGCGGGCCGAGAAGTCGCCCGCGCCGGTCGCCGTCAGCACCAGCCCGCTGGCCGCGGCCGAGATCGTGACCCAGTCGAACAGCCCCGGCAGCTCGTCGATGGTCTGGTGACGGATGCGCACGTGGTCGGTGCTGTACAGCCCGCGCGCCTTCGCCAGCAGAACCCAGGCCGGGACCACCGCGGCCGCCCAGAACGCGGTGGCGGGATCGGCGCCCGAGATCGCCGACAGCGAAAGGGCAGCCAGCAGCGCGGCGACGATGTCGGCGCAGGCGAGCATCCGCCGGCGTAGGGCGTCCTTCCAGGCGCCCCGCCTGCCGATGAGTGAAAACGACCCCGATGCCTGCTGAGGCCGTCGTTCGCCCGCCCGATTTTGCGGTCTAACTGTAGGTTCCAACGGGTCCACGCTAGCGCGAACCCCCGACGGTGACCGGTCCGCTCATCGGGCACCCGCGAAGATCGGCGAGCGCGGGTTGAGCTCGCGCGCCCGGGCCAGCGCCAGCCGCGCCTGGCGCACGTCGCCCGTGCGGGCTCGCAGGCGCGCCTCCGTGAGCCACAAGCGCCAGTCGCCCCGGGCGCGGTCCAGCGCCTCGGCGTTCGCGGCAAGCGCGCCGCCCAGATCGCCGCGGCGCTCGGCCACCAGAGCCTCCTGTAGGCGCGGCACCGAGGACCAGGGCTGGATCCGCGTGGCGGTCGACGCCGCCTCGCCGGCCCTCGGTCAGATCCCCCTTGCGCGCCGCCTCGCGGCTGTCGCCGAGCTGGACCTCGCCCACCAGCGCGATTCCCGCCGCCACGATGGCGATCCAGCCGACCGCCAGGGTCGCAACCCCCCACCCGTAGCCGCCCGGGGTGCGCTGGTCGACTCCCGCCAGCGCGGTGGCGGGGCCCGTGAGCAGCGCTGCCACCACCACCACGGGCGCGAACGCCGCAGGCAGCTCCCACGTCCAGTCCAGCGCCGCCGACGCCACACCGCAGGCCAGCAGCGCCAGGCAGATGCCCACAGGCGCGGCGGCCTGCGCTCCCAGCCTGCGTGCGCGCCCGGCCGCGAAGGCCAGCACGAAGAAGGCGGTGATCAGGGCCAGGCCGGCCGGCCCCAGCTCGGCCAGCTGCTCCACGAACAGCGAGTGGGCGTCGCGCACGTAGTAGGACAGCGAGCCGTGCTCGGCCCACCACGCCTCGTAGCCGCCCGCGCCGATCCCGTGCAGGGGGGAGGAGGTGAAGGCGTCCAGCCCCGAGTTCCAGTACTGGGCGCGGCCGGTGCCCTGGGCGCTGGCGATGTGGCTGGCCACGAAGTCGCTGGCGGGCGACTCGGCGGTGGAGGGCGGCTTGGTCAGCGCGTCGAACCGGGTCACGGGGTTCGACAGTGCAGTGGCCACGGCCACCACCAGGACGGCGAGCGTGACGGCGCCAATCCTGGCGGGCCTGGTCGGCCGGTTGCGGCGCAACGCTGGATCGAGCGCCAGCCGCAGTGCCCCCGTGACGCCGATCACCGCGAACGTGACCAGCAGCAGCTGGAGGCCCTGGATGCGCCCGGCGCTGGACTCGGTGTAGCCGTCGATCAGCGCCTGTCCCTCGGACGCCAGTGCCGCCAGCACCAGGCCGCCACCGGCGCCCAGCGCGGCGCCCATCAGGATCCGGCCGCGCAGCGGCCCGAGGCCCACCAGCACCGCGACGCCGATGGTCGCTGCCAGCACCCCGCCGCGCGAGGACGTCAGGAACAGGGCCAGGGCGGGCACCGGCAGCGCGGCCACCGCCGCGGCCCGCCCGGCCGGGGTACGGGCGGCGGCGCCGAAGCCGGTCAGCGCCACGAACGCCAGCGCCAGGAGAGCGGCCAGGCCGTTCCAGTACTGGAGCGGAAAGCTCAGCCGTGAGCGGGTGTTGGGCAGGAACGAGGCCAGCTCGTTGTCGGGAAACATGCCGGGCGCCAGCCGACTGCCCAGCGCCAGGGCGCTCACCGCCACCACGCCCACCGTCAGCCCGGTCAGCCAGCCTCGGGCGCTCGCGGCCGGGGTGGCCAGCACCACCAGCACGAACAGCCCCAGGTAGGCCAGCACCCGCACCAGCTCGGTGAACGCGCGGCCGTCGTCTTCGGCCCAAACGGTCGAGAGCAGCGTCAGCGCGGCCAGGCCGGCCAGGCACAATCCCGCCGCCAGAGCGGTGCGAGGGAGCGCCGCGCGCGGCCACCCGCCCAGGACCAGGCCGATGACGACCGCCCACCACACCACCAGCGCCGCGCCGGCCCGGAACTCGAGCGAATAGCCGCCGTCGGACAGCCCGACAACCACGCAGGAGACCGCAACCATCGCCGGGGCGATGTGCTTACCTGAGGCGACATGCGGCACTTCCCCCAACCACCGGCGCCGCGTACGCGCGGGCGTGCGCACCTGCATCGCGGCGATGATAGGGCAGGCGTGCGGCCCCTGGCCGCCACCGCGGCCGTGGCCGCCCTGGCCATCCTGATCGCCCCCGCCCCGGCATTCGCACAGGGCGATCTCCCGCCCGGCAGCGGCGTCGATCAGTACGTAGAGAGCCTTCCGGGCGCAGGCGGGGGCAAGGTGCCGGGCACCACTCCGCGCGGCGGTGCGGGCACCCGTCAGGAGCTCTCGGCGCGTACGCGCTCCCAGCTGCGCGACACGGCCGATGACCGGCTGCTGCGCCGCGTGGCCAGCGATCCCCAGCTGGGTGCGCCCGCCGCCGACGACCGTAGCCGGCGTTCCGGCGCCAATCGGCCGGGCCAGCCCGCGTCCGCCGCCCCCCGCGGCAGCGTCCCCGCTGCGGTCAGCGAGACCTTCCTGGGCACCGGAACCGGCCTGCCCGTGCTGATCGGGCTCGTGCTGATCGCCGCCGCGGGCCTCGCGGCGGCCTATCGGCGCGGACGCATGCACGGCCAGGGCGCATGAGCAGTCCGGCGCGAGCGGCCACCGCGGCCGTTCTGATCGCACTCGCGGGCCTGCTGGCCCCGGCCGGCGCGGCCGCGGCGCGGCCACCCGCCAGCTTCTTCGCGCTGCAGGCCTGGAAAACGCCGTCGGCCAGCGAGTTCGGCAAGATGGCCGCCGCGGGCACCGGCACCTACCGGGTCAACTTCCCGTGGTCCACGGTCGAGCCCACGCGTGGCGAGCGTAACTGGGCGGCCCTTGACCAGATCATGCTTCGCGCCAGCGCCCAGCGCCTGCAGGTGCTGCCGGTGCTGATCGCGTCGCCGCGCTTCGCAGCCAGCCAGAACGCCTACCCGCCTCGCGCCGGCGCGCGCTCGGCCTACGTCGCGTATGTGCGCGACGTGGTCTCCCGCTACGGCGAGGACGGCGAGTTCTGGGGCCAGCACAGGGAAGTGCCCTACCGGCCGATCAAGGCGTGGCAGGTGTGGAACGAGGTCAACTTCGCCCCCTACTGGAACCGAAGGCCCAACGCGCGCGAATACGTCAGGTTCCTGAAGCTGACCCACGATGCGATCCAGTCGCAGGACGACGGCGCCAAGGTGGTGCTGGCCGGCCTTCCGAACACGAAGTACAAGGGCCGGTTCAACCTCGTGCCCTTCCTGCGAGAGGTCTACCGCGCGGGTGGCGCCCGTTACTTCGACGTGGCGGCGTTCAACCTCTACGCCTCCAGGCCCGCCGACGTGCTCGCGCTGATCCGCAGTGTCCGCACCCAGATGAACCGCTCACGCGACGCCAGGACGCCGCTGTGGCTCACGGAGTTCGGCTGGGCCAGCGGAGGCGAGTCCAAGAACGTCCTGACGCTGAACCCCAGCGGGCAGGCTTCCCGGCTGCGCCAGACCTACCGGATGCTGCTGCGGGCGCGCTCGCGCTACCGGATCGGCATGGCTTCGTGGTTCTCCTGGCGCGACCGGGCGCCCATCAAGGGCGAGCCCAACTGGTGGGCCATCAACAGCGGCCTGGTGGGCCGCGGCGGTGGCGACAAGCCCGCGCTGCGCGCGTTCCGGTCCGTGACCGGGCGCTGAGCCCGACTACTATCGCCCGCCATGGGCCGGGGGCTGCTGAGACCGCCTGAGTCGCCGGCGATCCGTTGGGACTGGCTGGCGTGGGGTGCCATCGCGGTCGGCGCCGCCGTGCGCTTGTGGTGGGTGCTGAAGGTGCATCCGCCGCAGGACTACGTGGAGTCCGACATGAAGGGCTACGTCGATCGCGCCGTTCGGGCGGCCCAGGGGGAAGCCGACCGCTACGACGTGTTCTTCCCGCCGGGGACGCACCTGCTGCTGGCCGCGCCGCTGAAGCTGTTCGGCACCGGTGACGGTGGCCTGCTGGCCGGAAGCTGGCTGTGGTGGGCCCTGTCCAGCGTCACCCCGCTCTTCATGTGGCGATTCACCCGCCGCCTGATCGACGTACGGGCGGCGGCGGTCACAGCGGCGGTGTGCGCGCTGAACCCGCTGCTGATCTTCTACAGCGGCTACTTCAGCTCCGAGGTCCCGGCGCTGGCGCTGGTCACGGGCGCGCTGTGGCTGCTGCTCAGGGCGCGCCAGGGCGCCGGCACGGCGGTGGCCGTGTCCGCGACCGGTGCCGGCATTCTTGCCGCCGCCGCGGTGGCCACCCGCCCCCAGTTCGGTCTCAACGTGGCGCTGCTGGCGCTCCCGCTGCTGTGGCACGCACGGACCGCGTGGCGGCCGCTGGTGGCGTTCGCCGCCGCGGGGGTGGTCGTCATGGCCATCGTGGCGTCGTACAACAGCCACGCCGCGGGGACGCCGGTCCTGCTGGGCGAGAGCGGGGGCATGGTCTTCTTCCAGGGCCAGTGCGACGTGCACCTGGTCACGGCCACAGCCAAGTCGGGGCGGGTGCTCACGTTCGGCAACCCGGTTGCCGCGCAGCTGCACCGGGGCCGCGACTACACCTTTCCCGACCGGGCCCCCTACGACCAGGGCTTCTTCTACCGCCGTGGCCTCGATTGCGCGGAGCGCGACGGGCTCGGGCACGTCTCGCGGCTGGCGCGCAACCTGTGGGACGCCGGGGCCACCACTACCCCGTTCCCCTTAGGTCTGCCCCGGCGCCAAGAGGCGGCGGCGCGCGCGGCCAATCTGCTGTCCACGATGGTGTTCGCGGCCGCGGTGGTCCTCGGGCTGCTGTACGTCGTGCGCAGGTGGAGGCGCGGCGCCGGCTGGGACGGAGTGGGGGTGCTCCTGCTCCAGCTGCTCACGGTGGTGCCCGTGGTCATGGTGTTCTCCTCCGAGCCGCGCTACCGGATCCTTTACGACTCGTTCGCAGTGGCCATCCTGGCGGCGCTGTACTTCGTGGCCCGCGATGCCCTGGACCGGGAGCACCTGGGCGAAGCCCGGGCCCGGAAGGGCTGAACGAGAAGGGCGGCCCGGAGACCGCCCTTCTCAGCTCTTTCGAGGCGCCCGTGAGACCTACCTCGAGGCCCGTAGCTGCCTGCCCATGCACAGGGACTACGACTCGGGTAGGCGAAAGTCACGGTCGGTCTGCACAACCCACTCCCCCGGAACGAAAAAGGGCGGCCCGGAGGCCGCCCTTTCCCGTCTAGGTCGTCGGCCCTTGGCCGGTGACCTGGTTACTGCCTGACCGAATCCCTTCCGGACCCGCCGCTCAGGCGGTCACGGCCCGAGCCGCCCGAAAGGCGGTCACGGCCCGAGCCGCCCGAAAGGCGGTCACGGCCCGAGCCGCCGGAGAGGCGGTCGTTGCCGGAGCTGCCCTTCAGGCTGTCGTTGCCCGAGTTACCCGACACTCGGTCGTTGCCCGAGTTGCCGTTCAGGCGATCGTTGCCCGAGTTGCCGGACATCGTGTCACGGCCGGTGCTGCCGGAGATGCTGTCGTTGCCCGAGTTGCCGGACAGGGTGTCGTTTCCGGAGTTACCGTTGATCCGGTCGTTGCCCTCGTTGCCCGACAGTCGATCGTTGCCGGTGCTGCCGCTCAGCGAGTCGCGGCCGGTTCCACCGCTGACGCGGTCGTTGCCGGCGTTGCCGTTGATGCGGTCATTACCGAACACACCCCTGATCACATCGTTACCGCTACTGCCGGAGATGGTGTCGTTGCCGGACGTGCCGGTCTGCGACGCCTTCGCCTTGGCACTGCTGGTGCCGGGGCAGTTCGACGGATCGCCGGTGATGTCGTCGTTGCCGCCGCCACCGATGATGCGGTCGTCGCCACAGGTGCCGACGATCTTGTTGGGGTTGTTGTTGCCCTGGAGAACCAGGCCACCGCCGGCCGTCTGACCCACGACGGTCACGCCGCGGACCGTTGCCCGGGGGCAAAGGCGTGCGTACGCACCGGGAGGGTACCGGTCGTGCTGGTACCGGTCGTCGTCGGAGGACCGGTTGTGGTCGTCGTCGGAGGACCGTCGTGGTCGTGGTCGTGGTCTCACCTGTGAGACCGCTGGCCGCGACCGTGTTGATCGGGTTGCCCTTGCCCTGACCGTCCTCCACCGCAAACGTGTTCGACGGTTCCGCCGACGACCTGGTTCGCTGCATTGAAGTCAGCGGTGTCGAACTCAATCACCACGTCGGTGTTCGGCTGACCCGCCGCCGGCGGGACCAGGTCGGTGCCCTGGAACCGGTCCGGAGTGCGTCGTGCCGTTCTGGCGCACCAGATAGAACGACCCGTAGCTGGGCGAGTGTCGGGTCGACCGGCTGGTCGAACCGGAACGTCGCCCGCTTTAGCGCCGGGTTCGTGCTGACCTGACGCAGGTCCGGCGCATCGGTACGGCCCGGCGTGTTGTTCGCCGTGCGCACGCCGATGTACCCGAGGGTGCTGTCGTTGTCCGCGTTCGGCGGACTTGCGGCCAGCACGTCACCTTCGTCGTCGAGATCCCGACGACCTTCGTCGGGCAGTCGTTCACACCGCTGAACGTGACCCGGATCTGACGCAGGTCCGAGCTCACCTGCTGCTCGTCGCTGGAGCCGACGTTGGTCCCGTCCTCGAGCCAGGCGTCGAAACCGCTGTTCTCGACGATCACCTCGTCGTAGGTCAGGTCGTACTGGTTGTCGGTGCCTGCAACCGGCGTGGCGCCGATCAGGTCAGGCCGGCCGCTGGTCTGGCTGCCGCGATGGTTGTCGGGGTTGTCAATGCCCTGCAGCGACCCCACTGCGCCGTTGCGAGCGAAGAAACGAGCCGGAGCCGCATTCGGGTCCGAGAACGGCTACGAAGTCCGCAGAGCCCGTGTAGTCGACAACGACCACGTTCGGCGGCACTGTGCCCGGAGACACGTCGTGCCGCAGACCGACTCTTCGTTGTTGGCGTTGCTGGGGTCGACACCCAGGCCGGTGTAGTAGCACAGGTCCGAGGCAGTGGTAGCGCCTGGGTTGAGTGCTGCGTCGAACGTCCACCGGATCTGGCTGTCGCTGCCCGGCTCGGCCGCTGCCGACAGCAGGTCCGGACCGGCCGTGAAGCCGTTCGCGGCCGGCGAACGCAGCGCGCCGCTGCTACCGGTGTCGAGCGAGGCTGAGCCCTGCTCGTTCTGCTTGGCCGAACCCGGCGCCGGAGGCGTGGGGACCCGAGACCGTGCCCTGCTGGACCGTCCCGATGTTGTAGCGGGCGATGTCGATCGTCGCACCGAAGTCCACCCGGACGCAGTTCGGCGCCGTCGGGTTGCGCACCTGCGGGTTGGAGCCCGTGGCGACGGAGTTGGAGTCGTAGCCCCGGATCTCGTAGCTGCCACCTGCCCCCGGGTCGGCCGATCGTCTCGTCGAAGCAGAAGTCCGCCTTGGGTTGCACGCCGGCGTGCCGGCCTCGCGGACGATGGTTACCGAGTTGAGGGTTGGCCTGTTCGTATTGGCGCGCGCCTCCCGCTGCGGGCTCCCTGCGCCAGCGCGCGACGACTGCTGCGCCTGCGACACCCAGCACACCTGCCCGGCAGCGCCGCCGCCTAAATCGAGATGTGAGTCTCAACGTCTGACTCCTTATTAGTTTGGTTAAACCGATGGACCACCGCAGCATGCTCCCCCTGCCGACGAGCCCCTAATGAACGAACGTATGTCTTCTAGACGGCCAACGAGCCCAGCCGTCCGCTCTACAACGATCATGCCGCGCGAAAGTCACGCGGCGAGCGAGACTACCGTGTGGGTCGGCTGAGGTTGCGCCACGGGCCGCCGTCGAGCACCGCGCGCGCCGCGCACTGCTCGTTGACCTTGGTGAAGGTGATTGTCGCGCCCCTTGCGCGAGTAGCGGTAGGTGCCGCGCTTGCCGGCGCAGAGCTCGGACTTAGCGCTTTGACGCCGCGCCTTGCCTTCTTGCCGCTTCTTGTGGTGGTCTTGGGCAGCGGGGAAAGATCATCCTGCCCCCCTTGACCTTGAGCGAGCCGGAGGAGACGGTACCCTTCGGGCCGTTAGGCTGTAGGCCGTCTCGCCCAGTACGACCCTCCAGGTGCCGGCGCCGCCGGCCTTCCTGGCCGCCGCGGGCCGTCGGCCGGCCGACAGCTGGCGCCCCGAGAGACCGACGAACGGCGACGCCGAAGCCGGGATGCCCTTCTCTTGGCACGTCCTTCGCGAGGCTTCGGGGTCGGCTTGAGGGTCTCCGGGTCGATCTTGCACTCCCCTCAGGCGATTCTTGGACTTGTCCGTCTTGGCCTGGTCGCGTGGACTGGCCCTGCTTCTCCGTGGTCCGCGCTGGTCTCGGTGGCGGGCTTCGCGGCCGAGTCCTTCTTGTCGTCGTCGCCGCCGCAGCCCGCGGCGAGCAGCCCCCCGCCGGCGGCGATCGCGAGCCGCAGAGCAGACGGGAGAGGGCGGTCGAGATGCTCGTTCTTGGGCGTCATTGCGGGAACAGGGTAGACCACCGCGTGACGTGTATATGTGTCCGTGGGCGGTGCACCGGGCGTCAGGAGAGGTTCGAGCAGTCGCCGGCCGGGCGGGCGGCCATCAGCGTGCTGATCGTGGTGCTCCTGTTGTGCGTGCTGGTGACCCAGCTGCCGGCCGGCTCGTACGCCCGCAAGACGCTGTCGAAGCCAGACGCAGCCGGTGCTCAACGTGATCGGGCTGGATCAGAACTGGGGGGTCTTCGCCCCCGACCCCCGGCGCGAGTCGCTGAGCTGACGGCACGGATCAACTATCCCGACGGCGGACGAGACGTGGACGGCCGCCCGACCGCAATCGCGTGATCGGCGGCTTATTCCGACTACCGCTGGCGCAAGCTGATGGAGAACGTGATCGGCGACGGAGGGGACGGCGCTCCGCGCCAGCAGCTCGCGCTCTGGGTCGCACGCGAGGAGCGCAAGCGGCGGGCGCGCCCACCACGGTCACGCTGTACAAGCGCGCCGCGGCCGAACCAGCCGCCCGGCTCGCGGCTGCAAGGCAGCCGTTCACCGAGTCCCAGTTCTATGATCCGAGCTCAGACCCGCGGACGCTCGAGGGGCGGCGCGTGAAGCGCGTGGCCGACGCCTGGGAGCACTTCTTCTTCGAGCCCGAGTCCACGGCGCCGCTGGCGCTCGTGCGGATCGCGCGTTGGCGCCCTGGCCTTCCTTGGGCGCTGTCGCTGCTGCCGGACCTGATGACGTTCTTCTCGGACGGGGGGATCGTGCCGGAGCAGCCGCCGAACCAGGGCTCCGGCGTCTGGGGGGTGCTCGGACTGGTTTCCCGGCGATGCCGCGCTGGTGGTGACCTACGTGCGCTGCTGGTGGCTCGCTGGCGCTCGCCGCTGGGCCTGTTCACGCGGGTCGCGGCCCTGGTCGTGCTGGTCGCGCTGATCGCGCTTCGCCCGCCGGAACTCACTGGTGCTGAACTCGGGCGACGGCCTGCTCCGCAACCTCGTCCTGTTCCTGGTCCTGGCGCCGGCCGGTGCCGCGCTGTCGCTGGACCGGCTGCGCACGGCCACAGGACCGCTTCTGGGAGTTCCCGAAGCGGTCGCCCTGGGCGCTGCGCCTGATCCAGATCCAGGTGAGCATCCTGTACCTCTCGACGGTGTGGCAGAAGGCGCGGGGACTGAACTGGAACGACGGAACTGCCGTCTCCTATGCGCTGCGCATCCAGGACCTGGAGCGCTTTCCGCTGCCGGCCGAGGCTGATCAACTCGCTCCGGTCTGCAAGCGTCATGACGTACGGCACGCTGGCACTCGAGCTCTCGCTGGGCGTCCTGGTCTGGAACCGCACGCTGCGCCCCTGGGTCCTGCTGATCGGCGTGGGGATGCACCTGGGCATCGACTACTCGATCCGGGTCGGCTTCTTCAGCTACGCGATCTTTGCCGTCCTACCTGGCGTTTGTGCCCCCGGGCGCCGCCGAGCGGGTGATCCTGGGCGCGCGGGACCGGCTCCAAGGCGTGCGGGAGCGCAGGACGAAGCACCGGCCCGCCGCCGGCCGCACGCGAGCGGCCGCGCGGCGGCGGCTAGGGGGCGGTTACGGCCCAGGTGCCTCGGACGGCCGCGCCGGCTGTCCGTTCACGAACGCCACTGTGCCGAAGCGGCTGGAGCGGAAGTTCTGACGCCGGTGACCGGGTCGAACACGCCGGCGAGCGACACCGTGCCCGCTGGCGCTGCCTCGTATACGCACAGTGTTGCCGGCAGCGGCCCGGGGCTCGTGCGGCGCTGCCCGGGCACTGCGGCGTGGGCGCCTTCCGCCGGCGCATGTACACGGCGGCCGGGGCGGCGGCCAGCGGGAACGGGAAGGAGATGGGCGTCCTGGCGATGCCAGAGTCTCCCTGCCCGCCGGTGACCGCGGCCGCGTACACCCCGCGCAGCGTCTTGCCCGACGGCAGCGTGGCGGGGACGGGGTCCGGCAACTGGCCCGGCGCGAAGTCGCCCGCGCCCAGGTTCGCGATGCTGCGGCCGTCGAGCGAGTTCGGCGCCAGGTCCGCGCCGGACAGCGCCGCCGTCCTTGATGTCGGCGCCCGAGACCGAGCCGTTGCGCAGGTCGCCGCCGCTGACGTCGTTGTTGCGCAGGTCCGAGCCGCGCACCTGGCCCTTGCGGATGTCCGAGCCGCTGACCTCGTTCTTGCGGATGTCGATGCTGCGCACGCTGTCGTTGCGAATCTCGCGCGTGCCGACCTTGACCGCGGCATACGAGCTTCCCCCCAGCGCCACGAACACCGCGATCGTGGACATCACGTTCGCGTAGGTGAGCCGGGCGCCCAGCTGTTGAAGCACCGGCCTGATGGCGCCCACCTAGCCTTCCGGATCGCGGTTTGCCGCGGGGATCTGGCCCTCGGTGCCGGCCACTGGGACCGCCACCGGAGTCACTGCGTCAGTCGTCGATGGGACCTGAACGCCTTCGAAGTCGGGCAGGGGCGCTGGGAGCGCCATCGGGGGAATGTCCGGCAGCGAGCCCCCGACATCCCCTTCGATCCCATTCGCGAGCGGAAGCGGGGAGGGGGCCGGGGCCGGCGGTGTGGGCGAGCCGACGGGCTCCTCCGCCTGCGTGGTCGTGGATGGGTCCGTCGGCGTTGCTGAGGGTGCGGGCGGGGCGGGAGCCGGATCGGCCTGTGGTGGCTCCGTGCGCGGCGCGGTCGCGGTGGGCAGCGGGGCCTGCTCCGATACCGGCCTTGCGGGCGCCTCGGCGGCCGGGCTGGGCGTGGTCGGCGCGACTGACGCCCGGGCGCCGCCCGCAACGGGGGTGACGCCGCCGAGGGGCCCGGTCCGGTGGCAGCGGCGAGGCCCCCCAGGGCGCCCGCGGTGAGCACGGCCCCGGCGCCCACCTGGGCCATCACCGTGGACGCGCCGGCGCCGGCGCTGCCGGCCAACTCGGCGAACCGCCAACCGGCGACCGCCCGCTCCCCCGGGGCGGCCACGGGGCGGTGCAACAGCCCAAGCGGCAGGACCGCGGCGGCCGCCCGGCGGAGGGTCACGCGGGCGCGCGCGAGCAGTTGGCGGGTGGCGCCCAGGGTGACTCCAAGGGTTCCGGAGATCTCGTCATAGCTGCGGCCCTCGAAGGCGCTCAGCACCATCGCGTCGCGCTGGTTGTCGGGCAGATCCTGGATGGCGACCACCACGTCGCGCATGCGCTCGTGGCGCTCGGCCATCATGTCCGGGCGGTCGATGCCCTCCACCGTCTCGTCGATCGGGCAGTGCCCGAAGCCGCGGTCGCGGAGGCCGTCGATGGCCACGTTGTGGGCCACGCGGTACAGCCAGGCGCGGAAGGCGGCCTCGTCGTGGAACTGGCCAAGCCGCTCGTAGGCGCGCATGAAGGTCACCTGAACGGCGTCCTCGGCTCGCTCAGGCGGGAGGATGCGGCGGCAGTATCCGAGCAGCATCGGCCGGTGGCGGGCCACCAGTTCATCGAAGGCAGCGGCCGAGCCCGCGCGCGAGAGATCGAGAAGCCGCTCGTCCCGTTCGCGGCTCAGGAGAACTCCCCCTGCAGGTCGACCCACGACCTTTAGGGCCCTAGGCGTCATCAGCCGGGAGTATGGGGGACGATCGGACGGCTGTCCACTGGGTGCGGAAACCCCGGACACCGACCGGAGTTGCGCGAGGGGCTACTCGCCGGTCCCGGGGGCCGGCGCGGGCAGCTGTCCCTCGGTGCCGGGAGCTGGCGTGGGCTCCGGAGACCCTGTCTCGCCCCGGGGTGTGCAGGCAGACTCGGGCTGGCACTGATCGGGGGCGGGCTGGCCCTCGGTGTTCGGGGCTGCCGGCGGCGCCTCCACGGGCGCGACGGGAGAGTTGGCCTGCCCCTCGGTGCCCGCGCCTTCGTCAGCGGGAGGCGTGAAGGTCCCGGCGGGCGTGCCGGCGCCGCCGGGCTGTGTCCCTCCGACCTGCGTCGCGGGCGTGGTATGACCGGCGGGCGACTGGCCGGTGCCGGGGGAGCTGGTGGGCGCCAGGGCTGGGGCCTCACTCCCGGTGCGGGCGGCGGGCGAGCTGCGGGTGGCGGGAGCGGCGGGCGTCCCGGCCGGCCGGTGACCACCGCCCGCGGTGGCCGAGGGCAGTGCGGTGGAGCGCGACAGGTCTCCGGCGCCGGCCGTGATCGCAGTCGCGGGCTCACGCGCGGGATCGGGGTTGCCACCCGGCAGGACGCCGGCGCTCATCGCGCTGGTGAGCGCGCCGGCGGTGACCACGGCCCCGACGCTGATCTGCGCCGCCATCGTGGAGGCGCTGGCGCCGGCGCCGTTGACCAGCTCCGCGAACCGGCTGGCGCCCAGCGACTTGGCGTCGGGTTGCGGCGCCCGGTGCATCAGGCCGATCGGCAGGACGGCGGCCGCGGCCCTGCGCAACGTCAGCCGCGCGCGTGCCAGCAGCTGGCGGGTGGCGCCGTGCGTCACACCGAGGGTGCCCGAGATCTCGTCGTAGCTGCGGCCCTCGAACGCGGACAGCACCATGGCATCGCGCTGGCGGTCGGGCAGCTCCTGGATGGCCCCCACCACGTCGCGCATGCGCTCGTGGCGCTCGGCCATCACGTCCGGACGATCGATGCCCTCGACCTTCTCGTCGATCGGGCCGTGCCTGAAGCCGCGGTCGCGGAGGCTGTCGATGGCCACGTTGTGGGCCACGCGGTACAGCCAGGCGCGGAAGGCGACCTCGTCGTGAAACTGGCCAAGCCGCTCGTAGGCCCGCATGAACGTGACCTGGACCGCGTCCTCGGCCCGATCGGGAGGCAGGAAGCCGCGGCAGTAACCGAGCAGAGGCTGTCGATGGCGGGCTACGAGCTCATCGAACGCGGCGGCGGAGCCGGCGTGCGCGAGGTCAAGTAGCCGCTCATCACCTTCGCGGCTCAGCAACACTCCCCCCGCCCGTCGGCCCGCAGCCTGGAGGGCCTTAGGCGTCATGTCTTCGGCAAGTATGGGGCACCGCCGGACGACTGTCCAATTGAACCCGTTGTTGGCGCTGAGGCCGGGTCTCAGAGGGCGTGTCGGGCCGACCCAGCGCCACGGTCCGAGGTTCAGACGTCTACGTAGGCCACAGACGTGGAGGGCGCCGGCAGCGTCTCGCCAGCATCCCGCATGGCGGCTGAGGTGCATCTCGATCGCGTCACGCATCAGGGCGACGGTTTCCTCCCTGGACGCGCCGGCCGCGACGCAGCCGGACAGGTCCGGAGAGTAGGCCCCGAAGCTCGCTGGACCTTCTTCGATGATGATCGCGTACCGGCTCAAAGTCCCAGATCCTCGATTTGTGACTGTCTGCGGATGCTAGGCGAATCTTCACGAGTGCTGGCTCTGGCCGGCAGGAACACACCGCATCTCTTGCTAGAGGCGGCCACCCTCGGCGATTCGCTCCCACCTAGACTCACCCCGCGTGCCCGCCGACCGCCTGGAACTGCTCCGCGCCCGCACCCGCTACAAGCCCGCCGAGGTGGAGTCGCACGTGTTCGAGCGCTGGGAGCGAGGCCGGCGTGTTCAGCCCCGAGCCCGAGGGCAGCGCCGAGGAGAACTTCTCGATCGCGGTGCCACCGCCGAACGTGACCGGTGCGCTGCACATGGGCCACGCGCTGAACGGCACCTACCAGGACCTGTTCATCAGACGCGCGCGGATGCAGGGCCGGCGCACCAAGTGGATCTTCGGCACCGATCACGCCGGGATCGCGACCCAGGTGAAGGTGGAGCAGGCGCTGGAGGCCGAGGGCACCAGCAAGGAAGAGCTGGGCCGCGAGGCGTTCGCGGAGCGGGTGTGGGAGTGGCGGGCGCAGTACGGCGGCCAGATCAACCAGCAGTTCCGCAGCCTGGGCGCGTCGCTGGACTACGCCGACGAGCGCTTCACCATGGACGAGGCCTACGCCCGCGCCGTCCAGGAGGTGTTCGTGCGCCTGTACGGGAAGGGGCTGATCTACCGCGACAACTACATGGTCAACTGGGACCCGGGCACCCGCTCGGCCATCTCGGACCTGGAGGTCGAGCAGCGCAGCGTGGACGACACGCTGTACGAGATCGACTACCCGCTGGAGTCGGGCTCGGGCTCGGTGACCGTGGCCACCGTGCGGCCCGAGACCATGCTGGCCGACACCGCGATCGCGGTGAACCCGCACGACGAGCGCTACACGCGCCTGATCGGCGAGCGCGCCACGCTGCCGCTGGTGGGCCGCTCGCTGCCGATCATCGCCGACGAGTACGTGAAGACCGACTTCGGCACCGGCGCGCTGAAGATCACGCCCGGCCACGATCCGAACGACTTCGAGATCGGCCGCCGGCACGGGCTGCCGGAGATCTCGGTGATCGGCGAGGACGGGCTGATGACCGAGGCGGCCGGGGAGCAATTTGCCGGCATGACCAGCGAGGACTGTCGCCGCGCGGTCGTCGAGGCGCTGCGCAACGAAGGCTGCCTCGCGGGCTCGGAGCCCTACACGCACGACGTGCCCTACTCGCACCGCTCGGGGGAGCGGATCGAGCCGCTGATCTCGCTGCAGTGGTTCTGCGACATGGAGCAGCTGGCCGGCCCCGCCATCGAGTCCGTGCGCGACGGACGCGTGCGCTTCCACCCCGAGCGCCCGCACACCCAGGTCTACCTGGACTGGCTGGAGAACATCCGCCCCTGGTGCGTCTCGCGCCAGCTGTGGTGGGGGCACCGGATCCCGGCCTGGTACCGCGGCGACGAAGTCCACGTGGGGGGCAAGCCGCCCGAAGGCGATGGCTGGGAGCGCGACCCCGACGTGCTGGACACATGGTTCTCCTCGAGCCTGTGGCCGTTCGCCACCCTGGGCTGGCCCGAGCAGAGCGACCAGCTGCGCGCGTTCTACCCCACCGACGTGCTCACCACGGGCCGCGACATCATCTTCCTGTGGGTGGCCCGGATGGTCATGCTGGGCATCGAGTTCACCGGCGACGTTCCGTTCACGGACGTCTCGATCAACTCCACGATCATGGCCCCCGACGGGCGGCGCATGTCCAAGTCGCTGGGCACCGGCATCGACCCGCTGGACCAGATCGCCGAGCAGGGCGCCGACGCCGTCCGCTTCGGGCTGGTGGCCATGGCCTCGACCCAGGACGTGCGCTTCTCGGCCGACCGCGTGCGCCAGGGCCTGGACCTGGCCAACAAGCTCTGGAACGCGTCGCGGCTGATCCTGCTGGGCGTGCCGGAGGGCGCCGAGCCCTCGCCCGACCTGGCCGAGCTGCCCGAGGACCGCTGGATCCTGTCGCGGCTGGAGCGCGTGACCGCGCGCACCGACGAGCTGATCGCCGGCTTCGAGCTGTCGGCGGCGGCGCTGGAGCTGTACGACTTCTTCTGGTCCGAGCTGTGCGACTGGTACCTGGAGATGGCCAAGGCGCGGCTGCGCGACGGCGACGAGGCCGTGTCGGCCACGCTGCTCTACGCGCTGGATCGCACTCTGCGGCTGCTGCACCCCCTGATGCCGCACGTGACCGAGGAGATCTGGTCGTTCATGCCCGGTGACCGCGGGCTGCTGACGGTGGCCGAGTGGCCGGTGTCGGACCCCGCGCGCGTGGATGAGGAGGCCGAGGCGGAGGTGGGCGGCGCGATCGCCGCGATCACGGCGGTGCGCCGCTATCGCGACCTGGCCGGCGTCAAGCCGTCGGCGGTGCTGCCCGCCCGGCTCGAGCTGGACGTGGCGGACGGGCTGGGGGCGCAGGTCGCCCAGCTGGCCCGCCTCTCGCTCGCGCAGGGCGACGCGGTGGCCAGCGTGCCGGTGGCGGGCGGCACGGTGGAGCTTCTGGCCAGCCCCGACTTCGACGTGACCGAGGCCGGCCGCCGGATCGAGGGCGAGCGCGACCGGCTGCGCGGCGAGATCGAGCGGCTGGAGAAGAAGCTGGGCAACGCCCGGTTCGTGGAGCGAGCGCCCGCGGATGTTGTCGAGGGCGAGCGCGGCAAGCTGGCCGAGTACACGGCGGCGCTCGAGCGGCTCTGAGGATGATTCCGAGCGGAACTCTGGCGCGGCCTGCTCCCCGAGGGCGAGCCGCTGCGCGATCTAGGTGTTGCTGGACAACAGTTAGATCGCCCAGCCCGCTCCGCCGGGGCCGGCGCGTGGCGCCGATCTATCATCGTCTGGATGCCGTCGCCCGCGCGTGTGCCGCTGAACCAGTTGCCGGGCGGGGATCTGATCGAGGCGGCCCTGGCTGACCTGCGGGCCGGACGTGACACGCCAGCCGCCGCACTCGTGAGCATGGCCCGGTCGAGGCTGCGGGACACCGGGATTGACGTGCCGGAGGCGGACTACGACGAGCCTGCCGGCCATCGGCTCTACGGACTGCTGACCGAGGAGGACCGGGCCACGGCCTACAGCGTCTACAACGGTCTCGTCGGACGGCTCGTCAGCTTCGCTCAGGCGGCCGAGCGTGCGTACGGGGTTGAGTAGATGACCCTCCGCCAGGCCGAGGAGTACCTGCTGTCGCTGGAGCTGTTCGGCATGCACTTCGGCCTGGAGCGCATGCACCGGCTGACCACCACGCTCGGCATGCCCCAGCGCCGCTTCGCGTCGGTGCACGTGGTGGGCTCCAACGGCAAGTCGTCGACCGTGCGCTTCACCGCGGCGGTGCTGGAGCGCCACGGGCTGCGCACCGGCAGCTACACCTCGCCGCACCTGGCCTCGTTCCGCGAGCGGATCGAGGTGGGGGAGGAGCCGGTGTCCGGCGAGCGCTTCGCGGCCGCGGTGGAGCGGGCGGCCAAGGCGGCCGAGATCGTGGAGCGGGCGCAGGCCGCGGACGACGATGCCGTGACCCAGTTCGAGGCGCTGACCGCCGCGGCCTACCACGAGCTGGCCGCCCGCAAGGTGGAGGTGGCGGTGATCGAAGCGGGGCTGGGTGGACGCTTCGACGCCACCAACGTGATCCCGTCCAAGGTCACGGTGCTGACGGGCGTTGGGCTGGAGCACACTCGCTGGCTGGGGCCGACGATCGCCGACATCGCCGAGGAGAAGCTGGCGGTGGTGCGTGACCACTCGGCGCTGGTGACAGGTCCGCTGGAGCCGGAGGCGCTGGCGGTGGCCGAGCGGGTGGCGGGCGAACGCCACGCGCGCTGGGTCCATTCGCCCGCCCTTGCAGAGGTCCCGCTGCGCGCCGCGGGAGCGTTTCAGCGCCAGAATTTCGCCCTGGCATGTGCCGGCGCCGAAGCGTTCCTGGGCCGCCCGCTGGACCCCGGCGCGGTGGCCGACGCCGCGGCCGCGACGCGCATCCCCGGGCGCCTGGACCCGGTCGGCGAGAAGCCGCTGGTGCTGCACGACGGCGCCCACAACCCGGCCGGCGCGCGCGCCCTGGCGCAGGCACTGCCGGAGGTCCTGGGCGAGCGCCGGCCACGCGTGCTGGTGGCGAGCGTGCTGGAGGACAAGGACGCCGCGGCCATGCTGGAGGCGCTGCTGGACCAGTTCGACGAGGTGGTGTTCACCCGCTGCACGAACCCGCGCGCGCTGTCGCCGGCAACGCTCGAGTCGCTGGCGGCACGCACCACAGAGGGTCAGGCACACGGCGGTGTGCGCACCGTGCCCGACCCGAGGGCGGCAGTGCTGGCGGCGCAGGAGCTGGCCGGCCCGGAGGGCGCGGTGGTGGTCACCGGATCGATCTACCTGATCGCCGACCTGGTGCGCCCCGACGCGGACGCGCGCGCATCGACGATGTAGGGCCGTCGTGGCGATAACGCCCGACCCGTGGCATCTTTCCGCGAATGGATCGCGGCGACGGACCCCGCTTCGGCGTGATGATCGGCCTTGTGGCCCTGGTGGTGGCCGGCGTGATCCTGCTGTTCTTCGGCATCGGCTACCTGCTGGGCAACCTCTTCCTATAGGTACGTAGGCGGCTCTACCAGCCGCGCACGCCGCTAGACTCCCCTCGCTCAATGGGCCCCCTCCTCGCCGTCTTCGGCATTACGAACGACGGGTTGAACCTCGTCGTCAACCTGTTGCTGCTGTTTCTGGTGGTCATGTACTTCGCGCTGGTCTGGTGGACCTACTCGGACGCCCAGCGCCGGATCGAGGATCCGATGATCGTGGCGTGCGCCACCGCGGCGTCGCTGTTCCCGTTCGTGGGCACCATCGTCTACCTGATCGTGCGCCCACCCGAGTACCTCGAGGACGTGCGCGAGCGCGAGCTGGAGATTGCCGCCGCCGAGGCGCGCCTGGCGAGCGTCGAGCACAAGGCCTGTCCCTACTGCAGCTACGAGATCGAGCGCTCGTTCCTGGTCTGCCCCAGCTGCATGCACAGGCTCAAGGAGCCGTGCACCACCTGTGGCAAGCCGCTGGACCAGCGCTGGAAGGTGTGCCCCTACTGCGAGGCCGAGGTGGGCGCGGCCCCCGCCCAGCCGCAGCCCCGGCGTGAGCGCCGCCCCCGCCGCGAGCGCCCCGCCGCGGCCACGGGCGAGTCGCCTACCCAGGTGGCCGGCGCGCAGCCGCCGCCGCGCCGCGCGACCAAGCAGCGCCCTCCGCGCGAGGACGGTGCCCCGCGCCAAGACCCAGCTCCCCAACGCCAAGACCCCGCTCCGCAGCGCCAGGCCCGCCCGGCCGCGGAACGCCCGGCGGCAGACCAGCCGCCCCAGCGCGAGCGCCCCGCGCGGCCCGCGCGTTCCTGACATCAGCCACGAAAGGAATCACCCATGGCAAGGACCCTGATCCTGGTCAAGCCGGACGCCTTCGAGCGCAACCTGACCGGCGAGATCCTGGCCCGCTTCGAGCGCAAGGGCCTGACCATCGTCGCGCTCAAGCACATGACGGTCGAGCGCCCGCAGGCCGAGGAGCACTACGCCGAGCACCAGGACAAGCCGTTCTTCGGCGACCTGGTGGACTTCATCACCGGCGGTCCGCTGGTGGCTGCGGTGCTCGAGGGCCACGAGGCGGTCAAGGCCGCCCGCCAGGTCATCGGCGCCACCAACCCGATCGAGGCCGCACCCGGCTCGATCCGCGGCGACTTCGGCCTGGAGGTCCAGACCAACCTGGTGCACGGCTCGGACTCGGATGAGTCAGCCGCGCGCGAGGCAGGGATCTTCTTCGGCGAGCTGTGATCCTGGCGTCGGCGTCTCCGCGGCGCCGGGCCATCCTCGAGCAGTTGGGCATCGCCTTCGACGTGGTTGTGCCCGAGGTCGAGGAGCTGACCGACGGCCCTCCGCGCGAGCTGGTTCTGGAGAACGCCCGCCGCAAGGCGGCCGCCGTGGACGGCGACGACGTCCTGGGCGCCGACACCACGGTGGCGCTGGATGGGGCGATCCTGGGCAAGCCGGCCGACCGCGCGGAGGCCGCCGGCCACCTGCGGCGCCTGTCGGGGCGCACCCACGAGGTGTGGTCCGCGGTGGCTCTGCGCGGGCGCGCCGCCGCCGACGTGACCGCCGTGACATTTCGTGATCTGGGCCCGCTGCAGGACTGGTACCTGAATACGGGCGAGTGGGAGGGCAAGGCCGGGGGCTACGCCATCCAGGGCCGCGGCGCGGCGCTGGTGGAGCGGATCGAGGGCGACTACAACTGCGTCGTCGGCCTGCCCGTGGTGGCCCTGCTGTCCATCGCTCCGGACCTGATCACCTAGCTTGCAAACCACCCTTGACGGGGCCGGTTTGCCGCTACACTGGCGTCCTTCGGGCGCGGTCCGGCCGGATCGGCTACGGGCGCCCCCGGACACCTCCACCCATGGGTTTCTTCTCTTACCTCACAGGCATGGGCGGCCGAGACATGGCCGTCGACCTCGGCACCGCCAACACGCTCGTGTACGTGCGTGGTCGCGGGATCGTGCTGTCAGAGCCGTCGGTGGTGGCCATCGACTCGCGCACCGCGGAGGTGCATGCCGTGGGAATCGAGGCCAAGCGGATGCTGGGCCGCACGCCCGGCACGATCCAGGCCATCCGGCCGCTCAAGGACGGCGTGATCGCCGACTTCGACGTGACCGAGCAGATGTTGCGCCACTTCATCCAGAAGGTGCACCAGAACCGCTGGGCGCACCCGCGCGTGGTGGTGTGCGTGCCGTCGGGCGTGACAGGGGTCGAGAAGCGAGCCGTCGAGGAGGCCTGCCTGTCGGCGGGCGCCCGAACGGCCTACCTGATCGAGGAGCCGATGGCTGCCGCGATCGGCGCCGGCCTGCCGGTCGGCGAGCCCACCGGAAACATGGTGGTGGACATCGGCGGTGGCACCAGCGAGGTTGCGGTGATCTCGCTGGGCGGCATCGTGGTGTCCCAGTCGATCCGCATCGGCGGCGACGAGCTGGACGACGCGATCATCAACTACGTCAAGCGCGAGTACAAGCTGATGATCGGTCAGCAGACGGCGGAGGAGGTCAAGCTGGAGATCGGCTCGGCCAACCCGCTGCCCGAGGAGATGCAGGCCGAGATCCGCGGCCGCGATCTGGTCTCCGGACTGCCCAAGACCGTGGTGCTGACCAGCGAAGAGGTGCGCTTGGCGCTCGAGGAGCCGCTGCAGGCGATCATCGACGCCGTCAAGGAGACCCTGGACCGCACGCCGCCGGAGCTGGCCTCGGACATCATGGACCGGGGCATCATGCTGGCCGGCGGGGGAGCCCTGCTGCAGGGCCTGGACGAGCGCCTGCGCGAGGAAACGCAGATGCCCGCCCACCTGGCGGAGTCGCCGCTCACGTGCGTCGCAGTCGGGTCGGGCCGCAGCCTCGAGGAGTTCGAGGCAATTCACCGCGCCAACAAGAATTCCCGAAACAGCCGGCGTCGTTAGCCCGGCGCCGCAGGAGCGGCACTGAATGTTCGACAGCAAAGTGGTCCGAAGGCGAAGGGCGGCCTTGGCGATCTTCATCGTCCTCTCGATGGTCATGCTCACCGCCTCCTTCGGCGAGTCCGGAGGCCCGTTCGGCGCGCTCCAGCGCGGCGCCCAGACCGCGTTCGCCCCCCTGGAGACCGGCGCCGGCAAGGCGCTCAAGCCCTTCCGCGACCTGTTCGGCTGGTTCGGCGACACGGTGGACGCCAAGGACGAGAACGAGAAGCTGAAGACCGAGGTCGAGGGCCTGCGCAAGCAGCTGGGTCGCTCGGCCACCGCCGAGCGCGACGCCCAGCAGCTGCGCGGGCTGGTGCGCCTGAACCGCGCCACCGGCTACCCGCAGTCCACCCGCCCGGTGGCCGCGCGCGTGATCGCCCGCTCGCCCACCGTCTGGTACTCGTCGGTGAAGATCGACGCCGGCAGCAACGACGGGATCAAGAAGAACCAGCCGGTGATCGCCGCCGGCGGCCTGGCCGGCAAGGTCAGCCGCGTGACCGGCGGCACCGCCGACGTGTCGCTGATCACCGACGGCACCAGCGCGGTGTCGGCCCAGGTGATGCCCAACGGCGCCAACGGCATCGTCAAGCCCGAGGTGGGCAAGCCCGACGACCTGCTGCTGGACTTCGTGGAGAAGAAGCGCCCGGTCACCGAGGGCACGACCGTGGTCACCTCGGGCTTCAAGTCGTCCGAGGTCGAGTCGCTGTTCCCGCGCGGCATCCCGATCGGCCGCGTCACGCGCGTGGACGCCGGTGAGGTCGAGCTCTACCAGCGCGTGCACATCAAGCCGTTCGCCGATCTGCGCCGGGTGGACTTCGTTCAGGTACTGACCTCGCGCGGGCAGCCCGCGACCGAGCAGGCCGGGGTGCCCTCACCGTGAGGGCCACGCCCGGAGCATTCGCGCGCGCCGGTGGCATCGCGCTCGCGGCCGTGATTCTGCAGCTGGCGGGCCTCGGCCCGATGCTGTTCTTCGGCGCCACGCCCGACCTGATCCCGCTGGTGGTGGCCGCCGTGGCCATCTACGCCGGCAGCTTCTCCGGTGCGGCCATGGGCTTTGCCACCGGCTTCCTGCTGGACCTGGCCGTCGGCGGCACCATGGGCGTCTCGTCGCTGGTGCTCACCGCCGTGGGCTACGGCGTCGGCCGCTACCGCGAGGTACGCGACCCCGCGCACGGGCTGATGCCGATCGCGGTCGGCGCGCTGGCCACCCTGGGCTTCGAGCTGTCCTTCGCCGCGGTGTCGTTCATGCTCGACGTGGGCGCCACCGTCAGCGCCCTGGTCTTCCGCGACATGCTGGTCACGGTGGCCCTCAACGCCATCATCTCGCTGCCCGTCTTCTGGCTCTGCCGGCGCATCCTGCGCCCGTCGCTGGCCAAGGACCCCTACGAGACGCGCCGTCGCCGCAGCGGCCCGCGCGAGACCGGCCCGATCGGCCTGCGCGGGCTGGAGATCTGATGGCGGAGAGCTCTGCGATCCGAACGGCCGGCTGGGTAAGGAGCCGGTCCACCACGCCGGGCGACCCGGCTCGCCGCGACTCGACTTGCGTACCTCCACGGTACGTTTCTCTAGTTGCGTGCGGGCGGGTGTTACAGGAGGTTGCGAACGGTTACAGCCGGGTTCGCCTACTTAGCCGAAGTTCATCCCTAGCCGCCACTTCGATCGACCATCTTCGCCGCGGCTCCATTTACGTACCGTCACGGTACGTTTCCGGAGCCGCAAGGCTGGGCGTGTTACGGGAGGCCGCGAACGGTTACGACCCGGTTCCCCTACCCAGCCGCAGTTCATCCCGCGACACCGCCGAGGCGGTGAATCGCTGATGTACATGGACGACGACGGCCGCCGGCCTTCGCTGACTCCCCAGCTCGCGCTGCGAGTGGCGATCGTGGGCGGCATCGCGCTCGTGGCGTTCGGCGTCGTGTTCTTCCGGCTCTGGTACCTCCAGGTGCTGTCGGGCGACAAGTACCGCGCGGAGGCCAACGACAACCGCGTGCGCGAGATCAAGGTGCAGGCCCCGCGCGGCGAGATCGTGGACCGAAACGGCAAGGTGCTGGTGAACAACCGCACCGGCCTGGCCGTGCGCGTGACGCCCAAGACGCTGCCGGTCAAGCCCGAGGAGCGCCGCGACGTCTACCGCCGGCTGGGACGGGTGCTCAACCTGTCGGCCGAGCGGATCGAGCGGCGGGTGGACCGCCAGCTCAAGGCGCTGCCGTACTCGCCGGCCACGATCAAGCAGGACGTGCCGCAGGCCACCGTCTACTACCTGTTCGAGAACCAGGAGGACTTCCCCGGCGTCACGGTCGAGCAGGAGTTCCTGCGCGAGTACCCGCACAAGGAGGTGGGCGCGCAGCTGTTCGGCTTCGTGCGCGAGGCCACGAAGGAGCAGCTCGAGGACAAGCAGCGCTACCGCGGGGTCGGGCTCGGGGACCGCGTGGGCCAGTCAGGGATCGAGTCCCAGTACGACCGCTTCCTGCGCGGTCGCAACGGCGCCAGCCGGGTGCAGGTGGACGCGCTGGGCAACCTGCGCGGCCAGCTGCGAAACCGGCGGCCCGAGCAGGGCCGCCAGCTGCGGCTGTCGCTGGACCTGGGCGTGCAGCAGGCGGGCCAGAACGCGCTCGGCGGCGCGCGCGGGGCGTTCGCGGTGATGAACGTGCGCGACGGCCAGGTGCTGGCGCTGGGCAGCTCGCCGTCATTCGACCCCAACCAGTTCTCCAAGGTCCTGCCCCAGTCGGCGTTCAAGCGCCTGACCTCCAAGGAGGGCGGCGAGCCGCTGACCAACCGCGCCACCTCGGCGGGCTATCCCACCGGCTCCACCTTCAAGCTCATCACCGCCACAGCGGCGCTGCAGGGCGGGCTGATCACGCCCGACACGGTCCAGTACGACGGCGGCTCACTACAGATCGGCCCCCAGGTGTTCAAGAACGCCGGCAACGCGGTCCACGGCCCCGTGGCGTTGCGCAAGGCGCTGTCGGTGTCCAGCGACGTGTTCTTCTACCGCCTGGGCCAGGAGGCCAACGGCAAGGGCAACGGGCTTCTGATCCAGAACTGGGCAAAGAAGCTCGGCCTTGGCCGGCGCACCGGGATCGACCTGCCCGGCGAGAACCCCGGCCTGATCCCCACGCCCAAGTACCGCAACGAGGGCTTCGCCTCGTTCGAGAAGTGCAAGGCGCGCGAGAAGCCGACCCCGGTCCAGATCTCGCTGGGCAAGTGCGGATTCCTGGACCGACCCTGGAGCGTGGGCGACAACGTGAACCTGTCCGTCGGACAGGGCGACCTTCAGGCCGACCCGCTGCAGATGGCCGTCGCCTACGCCGCCATCGCCAACGGTGGCCGCGTGATCCGCCCGCGCCTGGGCCAGCGGATCGAGGAGACCACCGGCCGTCCGCTGCAGGAGCTCGAGGCCTCGCCCGCGCGCAAGCTGAACATCAAGCCGGAGTTCCGCCAGGCGATCATGGACGGCCTGCGCAGCGCGGCCAGCGAGCCGGGCGGCACCTCGGCGCCCGTGTTCAAGGGCTTCAAGATCCCCATCGCCGGCAAGACCGGCACGGCCGAGAAGGGCGCCGGGCGCCCGGATCAGTCGTGGTACGTGGCGCTGGCGCCCTACCCCGACCCCAAGTACGTGGTGGCCGTGACCTTCGAGCAGGGCGGCTTCGGCGCCGACACCGCCGCGCCCGCGGCGCGCAAGATCCTGGGCCAGCTGTTCGGGGTCGACGAGGATGGCCCGATCCAGGGCGGGGGCGCCCCGGACTGATGGCCCCCACGACCAATAGGCTGCCCCTCTCATGAGCGCCGCTCCCTACGGCACCTCCGTCAAGGGGTTCGGGGACGCCCGACCCGGTGCGGGACGGATCCTGGGCGGCCTGGACCCGGCGCTGCTGCTGGCCACGCTCGGCCTGGTGACCTGCAGCATCTACACGATCTCCACCGCCACCAAGTCCGACATCCCGGGCGACCCCAACTTCTTCGTCTTCCGCCAGGCGCTGTACGTGGCCGTGGGCTTCGTGCTGATGCTGGCCATCTCGCGCATCGACTACTCCCGCCTGCGGGAGTGGAAGGCCGGCCTCTACGGCCTGCTGATCGCGTCGATCGTGCTGGTCTTCGCCTTCGGCGGCGTCACGCGTGGCTCCCAGCGCGCCATTCAACTTCCCTTCTTCGAAATCCAGACCTCCGAGCTGGGCAAGATCCTGCTCATCGTCACGCTGTCGGCCTTCGTGGTCGACCGCATGCGACGGCTCGGAGACCGCGAGACCACCAGCAGGATCATGCTGCTGGCGCTGTTCCCGGCGATGCTCGTCATCGCCCAGCCCGACCTCGGGTCGGGCCTCGTGTACATCAGCATCGTGCTGGCCATCCTGTTCGTGGCCGGCACGAAGTGGACACATTTCGCAGCATTGGGCGCCCTGGCCGCCACCGCCGTAGTGATCGTCCTCGTGGCGGCACCGGCGATGGGGGTCGAGTTGCTCAAGCCCTACCAGGTAGACCGCCTCACGTCGTTCGTGAACCCGGCCGACGATCCGGCGGAGGAGGGCTACCAGCAGCAGCAGTCGCTGGTGGCCGTCGGCGCCGGGGGGAAGACGGGCCGCGGCGACGAAGCCACACAGACAAGGCTGGACTTCCTGCCCGAGCACCACACCGATTTCATCTTCAGCGTGGTGGGCGAGGAGTTCGGTTTCATGGGGGCGGCTCTAGTCTTGTCCCTATACGCACTATTGATCTGGCGCTGCCTGCGAATCCTGACGATGTCGAAGAACCTGTACGGAACTTTGATCGCTGCCGGGATAACCGCGATGTTCATGCACCAGTTATTCATCAACGTGGGCATGGCCATCGGGATCATGCCCATCACAGGAGTGACGCTGCCGCTGCTCAGCTACGGCGGTTCCTCCGTCTTAGTCACCTTCCTGGCTCTTGGCCTTCTTCAGTCGATCCACGCGCAGGCGCGCGAGACGGCATTCGCCAAGGGCCGCGACATAGCTCTATGAGCTTTATGAGAGGACCCTTTGAGAAAGCAAGTACTCGTCACGGCGGACCGTGGCGAAACACGTGTCGCGATCCTCGAAGCGGAGGGCACGCCCCCCGCTGAGGCCGGCAACAACAGCAAGAACCGCTCGAAGTCGGGCGGCAACGAAACCGACAACACCAACTGGCGCGTAGGCGAGCTCTACATCGAGCGGCGCGGCGCGCGCTCGATCGTCGGCAACATCTACAAGGGCAAGGTGGACAACGTCCTGCCCGGCCTCGAGGCCGCCTTCGTGGACATCGGCCTGGAGAAGAACGGCTTCCTGCACGCCGACGACGTAATCATCCCGGGCGTCGAGGTGGCCCGCCGCGGGCGCACCGGCGGCAAGGGCAAGCGCATCGCCGAGCTGCTCAAGCCCGGCCAGGAGATCTTGGTGCAGGCCATCAAGGACCCGCTCAAGACCAAGGGGCCGCGTCTGTCGATGCAGCTCTCGATCGCCGGCCGCTACCTGGTGTACGTGCCCCAGGGCGAGGGCATCGGCGTCTCACGACGGCTCGACGACAAGGAGCGCGACCGGCTGCGCAAGGCCTCCAAGGGCCTGGAGCTGGGCGAGGGCGGCGCCATCATCCGCACCGCCGCCCAGGGCGCGAAGCGGGAGGACTTCGAGCGGGAGATCAAGTACCTGCACAAGCTGCACGACGTGCTGACCCAGCGTTCGGAGGAGGCCGCCGCGCCCGCGATGGTCTTCCAGGAGGCCGACCTGTCCGTACGCGTGGTGCGCGACATCTTCTCCAAGCAGTTCGAGCGCGCGATCGTGGACGACCCCGGCCAGCACCAGCGGCTGCAGTCGTTCTTCTCTCGCACCGCGCCGGAGCTGCTGGATCGCCTGGACCTGTACGAGGACCCCAAGCCGTCGCTGTTCGAGCGCTACGGCATCGACCGCGAGATCCGCTCCACGCTGCACAAGCGCGTGGACCTGCCCTCGGGTGGCTACCTGATCATCGACTACGCCGAGGCCGGGACGGTGATCGACATCAACTCCGGCTCGTTCACCGGCCGCGGCAAGGGGGCGCGCCTGGAGGACACGATCACCAAGACCAACCTCGAGGCGGCCGAGGAGTGCGTGCGCCAACTGCGGCTGCGCGACATCGGCGGCATCATCGTCATCGACTTCATCGACATGAGCCGCGCCAAGAACCGTGACGCGGTGCTCAAGGTGCTGCGCAAGGCGCTGGACGAGGATCGGACCAAGACCTATGTGGTGGAGATCTCGCCGCTGGGCCTGGTGGAGATGACGCGCCAGAACGTGACCGAGGGTGTGCGCGAGATCCTCACCAAGACCTGCCCCACCTGCGAGGGCGAGGGCGTGGTGCTCTCCGAGGAGACCGTGGCGCTGGACGTGGAGCGCCGCCTCCGGGAGCTGGCGCGCGAGCGGCCCGACACCGAGGCCTTCCTGATCCGTGCCCACTCGAAGGTGATCGAGCTGGTGGCGGGCGGCCCCGGGCGGCCGCTGCTGGAGATCGAGGAGGAGACCGGGAAGTACTTCCACTTCGAGGGCTCCGAGGGTGTGCCCGTGGACCACTTCTCGGTGGTGCTCGAGGGCTCCAACGACGAGGTCCAGGAGCGCGCGCTGCCCTTCAGCGAGGGCGACGAGGTGCTGGTGACCATCGAGGAGCCGCACATGTACGCCGAGGACGACGCGGTCGCCAAGTTCGACGGCTACGTGATCTCGGTGGCCGGCGCCGGCAAGCTCGTGGGCAAGAAGACGCTGGTGCGGATCGAGGACGTCGGTCGCTCCGCCGCTTCGGCCGTGCTGGTCGAGGGCGCCGACGTCGTGGACGCCCCGGTCGTGGCCGACAGCACGCTCGGCGGGGCCGGCGGCCCGGCCAATGGCGCCAAGCCCAAGCCGCGGCGCCGGGGCCGGCGTGGCGGGCGCGGGCGGCGTAAACAGTCCGAGAGCACCAATGAGTAGGGTCCGCCCGATGCTTTCCCTGCGCACCATCGCCGTCACCGCCATGGCCGCTCTGGCCCTTGGACTCGTCGCCTGCGGCGGCGAGTCCGACGAGGACCAGGTCAAGGAGGTGGCCAACCAGCTGGCCAACACCGACGAGAAGGTCTGCGACAAGGCCACGGACAAGTTCCTGAAGGCCGTCGGGGGCAGCAAGGAGCAGTGCAAGAAGTCGGCCCGCGACGACGACGGCTCCACCAAGCCCAAGGTCGGCAAGATCACCGTGAACGGCGACAAGGCCACGGCGGTGCTGAGCGCCGACGGGAGCAAGGCGACGTTCCTGCTGATCAAGGACGGCGACGACTGGAAGCTGGATTCGGTCCGCTAACCTCCCCGGTCGCTTTTTATGTACGCAATCGTGAAAGTCGGCGGTAAGCAGTACCGCGTCGAGAAGGGTGATTCCCTGCTCGTGGACCGCATGCCCGAGGACGAGGGGGCCAAGGTCAACCTTGAGCCGCTGATGTTCCGCGGCGACAAGGCCGAGGACTCGGTCCTCTCCGGCGATGGGCTGGGCAAGGTCAAGGTCACCGCCACCGTCACGGGCCACGAGCGCGGCAAGAAGATCCACGGGCTCAAGTTCAAGCCCAAGCGCGGCTACAAGGTGCGCTACGGCGCCCGCGCCGACCTGACGCGGATCCAGATCGCGGACATCAAGAACGGCTGAGGAGGGACTGCAATGGCTCATAAGAAGGGGCTCGGCTCCTCCCGCAACGGTCGCGACTCCAACGCCCAGCGCCTGGGCGTGAAGGTGTTCGCCGGCCAGGCCGTGACCGGCGGCGAGATCATCGTGCGCCAGCGCGGCACCCGCTTCCGCCCAGGTGAGGGCGTTGGCATCGGCAAGGACGACACGCTCTTCGCCGCGCGCGCAGGCACGGTGCAGTTCAAGACCGGTCATCGCGGCCGGTCGGTCACCGTAGAGCCCGCCGAGTAGCGCTCAACCCCGGTCCACCGCGGGTAGCCCTGGGATTCGCTCCGTCCGTCGATTGACCCGGCGGGGGCCGGGTCAATCGACGGAAACTCGCCGCGCGGCCCTACCCTTGACGCCGTGTTCCACGACCGCGCCACCATCCACGTGTCCGGCGGCGCGGGCGGCGATGGCGCCGTGTCGTTTCGCCGCGAGGCGCATGTGCCCAAGGGCGGCCCCGACGGTGGCGACGGCGGGCGCGGGGGTGACGTCGTGCTGGTGTGCGATCCGTCCAAGCGTGACCTGGCCGAGTTCCATCGCGGCGGGCACTTCCGCGCCCAGCGCGGCGGGCATGGGGAAGGAGCCCAGCGCCACGGCGCCGACGCGGACACTCTGGAGGTGCGCGTGCCGCCCGGCACCGTCGTCGAGGACGCCGAGCGCGGAGTGCGCTGGGATCTGGTCGAGGCCGCCCAGCGGGCGGTGGTGGCCCAGGGGGGCGGCGGTGGTCGTGGCAACAAGCAGTTCGCCTCCTCCACGCGCCAGACCCCGCGCATGGCCGAGCGGGGGCTCGCCGGCGAGGAGGCCAGGCTGGCGCTCAGCCTGCGGCTGCTGGCCGACGCCGGGCTGGTGGGCCTGCCCAACGCCGGCAAGAGCTCGCTGCTGGGCCGCATGACCGCCGCGCGCCCGAAGGTGGCCGACTACCCGTTCACCACCATCGACCCGGTGCTGGGGGCGATCGAGGCCGACGAGCGCCAGCTGGTGGTGGCCGACATCCCGGGGCTGATCGAGGGGGCCAGCGACGGGGCCGGCCTCGGCCACGAGTTCCTGGCCCACGTGGAGCGCTGCCGGCTGCTGGTGCACGTGGTGGACCTGGCGCCGCTGGATGGCTCCGACCCGGTGGCCAACCACGCCACCGTCGAGGCCGAGCTGTCCGACCACGGCCACGGCCTGGCCGAGCTTCCGCGGCTGCTGTGCCTCTCCAAGTCCGACCTGGTGGCGCCCGAGGTTGCCGAGCAGGCAGTGGCGACCTGGCAGGAGCGCCTGGGCGACGACGTGCTGGCGGTGCTGACCACCTCGGCTGCCACCGGCGACGGCGTGGGCGAGCTGCGCGACGCGCTGGTACGTGCGGTCCCGCCCGAGGTGTCGCTCGGGGAGGCGCGCACGGACGTGGACGCCACCCACCGCGTGTTCCGCCCCGCGGCCGGCGATGCCATCGAGATCACACGCACGCCCACGGGCGCCTACCGGGTGGACAGCCCGCGCGTGGAACGGCTGTTCGCCCGCCACGATCTGGAGAACGACGAAGCGCTGCGGTACCTGGAGGACCGGCTTCGGTCCATGGGGGTGATCCGGGCGCTGGAGGCTGCCGGCTTCAGCTCCGGGGATGACGTTGAGATCGCCGGGGTGGTGTTCGAGCTCGATCCCGGTGCCCCGCTACGCTGACCCGCGCATGGGAGTCCGCCCGATCGTGGTTGGCGCCCTCGCCGCCCTGGCGCTGGTCCCGGGGTGCGGCGGAGGCGACGACAAGCAGGACGCACAGCAGGTGGTGCGCGACTTCGTCACGGCCGTGAACGAGAAGGACGGCAAGACGTTCTGCAACGAGGTCGCCACGCGCGAGTACGTGGAGCAGGTCACCGCCGCCACCGGGGACGGCGCGATCAAGCAGTGCGAGAGCCAGATCAAGCAGATCCGCCAGCCCAGGTACAAGCTTTCCAAGGTGGTGAAGACCACGGTGAAGGGCGACCGCGCCACGGTGATCGCGGAGCTGGAGCAGCAGGGCCGCATCCGTCGCCAGCTGTTCCAGCTGGTCAAGGAAGACGGCGACTTCCGCCTGACCAGCGGCGCCACGAACTAGCGTACGAGCTCAGCCCCGACGGCTCCCGCCCCCGTACCCTCTCTCGCCATGGCGACCGTCGTGGTCAAGCTGGGTTCGAGCATCGTCGCGGACGCGCGCGGCGAGGTGAGGACCGAGGTCATCGATCCGCTCTGCGCGGAGGTGGCCGCGCGCCATCACGCCGGTGACTCGGTGGTCATGGTCACCTCGGGGGCCATCGCGCGCGGGATGCGGCTGATGGGCATGGCCGCGCGACCGGCCGCCATGGACGAGCTGCAGGCAGCGTCGGCGGTGGGGCAGGGGCCGCTGTACCGGGTCTACGACGGCCTGCTGGCCGAGCGCGACGTGCCCAGCGCCCAGGTGCTGCTCACGTTCTTCGACATGTCCGCGCGCAGCCACTACGTGAACGCCCGGCGCACGCTCAGCAGGCTGCTGGAGTGGCGCGTCGTGCCGGTGATCAACGAGAACGACACCACCACCACCGACGAGATCTCCTTCGGCGACAACGACTTCCTGGCTGCCCAGGTGGCCATCCTGCTGGATGCCGAGCGGCTGGTGCTGCTGACCGACACCGACGGGCTCTACACCGCCGACCCGGCGCTGGACCCGGCCGCCGAGCCGGTGAGCGACGTGACCTCGTTCGAGCAGCTGGAGGCGCTGGACATCGGCTTCTCGGCCTCGCCGCTGGGATCGGGTGGCATGCGCTCCAAGGTCGTGGCGGCCGAGATGGCCACCGCGGCCGGCATCCCTGCGGTCATCGCGCGCGGCACCGACGCCGCCCAGGTGCGGGCGGCGCTTGCCGGCCAGCCGGCGGGCACGCGCTTCCACCCGCGTTCGGAGCGGGTGTCCTCGTTCAAGCTGTGGCTCAAGTACGCGAAGCCCGTGCAGGGGGTGATCTCGGTCGACGAGGGCGCCGCCCGCGCGCTCACCGAACGCGGAACGAGCCTGCTGCCGGTCGGCATCGTGGATGTGACCGGGAACTTCGGCCCGGGCGACGCCGTCGAGGTGCGCGCCGCCGGCGATGGCGACAAGCCGATCGGCAAGGGCATCGTGAACTACTCCTCGTCCGAGCTGGAGCGCGCGCGGGGCATGAAGTCCGAGGCGGTGCGCGAGATGTTCGGGCGCCCGGCCGAAGAGGCCGTGCACCGGGACTACTTCGTATTGGAGTAGCTCTTGCGGCCATCCGTGGCTGCGCCATGAGGGGAAGGCGCCGTCCCGGTGCCGAGACCGGGCGGCTTCGCCGCCCTCTGGGCTCCTAGTAAGAGGAGTCCCGCCGCGAGGCCCCACGCCGCCGCGGTCACGCTGAGCAGCGTCACGCCCGACGCGCTGACCACGAACGTGAGCAGTGCAGCCTCGCGCTCCCCCGGCTCCGACAGCGCGGTGGCCAGCGCGGGGCCGAGCGCCGCCAGCAGGGCCAGACCCGCGACCGTGGCCAGGACCTCGGGCGGGGCCGCCGCCAGAAAGGCGCTTGCCGCCGCGGCACTGAGCCCGAAGACCATGCAAGTCACGCCGTTCGCGGCGGCGGCGACCCACCGTCGCCCCGGCTCCGGGTGTGCCTCGGGTCCGGCCACCAGCGCGGCGGTGATGGCCGCGAGGTTCAGCGCGTGGCCACCGAACGGCGCGGCGACCACGGTGGCCGCGCCGGTGGAGGTCACCGCCGTGCGCCAGCGCGGCTGGAAGCCGAAGCTGGCCAACACAGCCATCCCTGTCAGGTTCTGTGAGGCCATCGTGACGATGAACAGGGGGATCGCCAGCGCCAGCACCGGCCCGACCCGGAAGTCCGGGGCAACCAGATCGAGCCGGGGCGCCAGATCCGACGCGGGGCCGAGGTCCAGCGGCTCGGAGATCACGACGGCGGCGATGGCCACGACCAGGGAGGCGGGTACCGCCCAGGGTCGCGCGAACAGGAGCAGCCCCGCCCACACTGCGATCACCGGGAGGACCAGCTCCGGCACACTCTCGACCGCCGAGAACGGCTTCAGGCAGAGCGGCAGGAGGACCCCGGCCAGCATGGCTGCGGCCAGGGTCCGGGGGATTCGGGTCACAGTCCGCTCCAGCCACGGCCAAAGCCCGGCCAGGGTCAGCAACACGCCGCAGAGCAGGAACGCGCCCACCGCGGTCGCGAACCCGCCGTCGGGCACGCCGGCGGTGGCCAGCAGCGCCGCACCCGGGGTCGACCAGGCGATTGCCATCGGCAGCCGGGTGTGCACCGCCAGCACGATCGTGAGCGCACCCATCAGCAGCGACAGCGCCATCAGGCCTGAGGCGGCCTCGGCCGGAGACGCTCCTACGCCGCGCAGCCCGGCGAGCACCACGGCGAACGCGCCGCCAAAGCCGACGACCCCGGAGACGATCCCGGCTCCGACCGCCTGCCCGTCGCCGGGCTTCATGCAGACGCGTCCAGGTACAGGATCCAGTCCAGCGCCTGACTGGCCTCGATCGCCTGGTACCGGTGGGGCACGTCGGCGGCGAACACCACCGCGTCTCCGGGGCCGAGGTCCTGCTCCTCGCCGGGCGGACCCACACGCATCCGGCCGCTGACGCACAGCACCAGCTCCTCGGTGCCGGGCAGGTGGGGAGAGCCCTGGTGGTCGGTGCCGGCGGGGAAGTCCAGGTCGTACAGCTCGGTGCGGCGCACGCGGCCCTCGGTGTGCAGCAGCCAGCCGGTCATGCCCGAGTCGCCCGGCATGCCCTCGCCCGCGCGGGCGGGCAGCCGGCGCACACGCGGGCCCTCCTCCTCGCCCAGCAGGCTGCCGAGCGGCACTCCCAGCGCCAGCGACAGCCGCCACAGCGTCTCCACCGACGGGTTCCCGCCGTCGGCTTCGATCCGGGCCAGGATGCTCTTCGACAGGCCGGCCGCGCGGGCAAGCTCTCCCAGAGACATGCCGCGTTGGGTCCGGTGCGCGCGCAGCGTCCGCCCGATGCGCCTAGTGAGGTGCTGTACGTCCGTTTCAGTCAACGGACGTGCATCGTAATGCACGGTGGCTGACAGCCGGAGGCGAATGTACGTTGGGCGCCATGACATCCGCCGCCAGCCCCGCTCCCAAGTCCCAGACCGGCGTCCAGATCCACCTGCTGCTGGTCGTGCTGGCGCTCGGGTGCCTGATCGTGCAGGTCTATCTCGCCGGCCGGGGCGCGTTCGGTGCGTCCTCGTACAGCGCCCACGAGGACTTCGGACATGTCCTGGAGCCGGTGGCGCTGGTGCTGCTCATCGCCACCGTCGCCATCCCCGCCACCCGTAACAGGGGCGACATCATCCAGGCGGTCGCCTTCCTGGTCCTGGTGATCGTCCAGACGGTGCTCGCCGAGGCGGGTGCCGACGTGGCCGCGTTCCATCCGGTCAACGCCCTGATCCTGATCGGCCTGGTGACCGGGATGCTGTTGAAGGACCGCCGGATCCTCACGGGCGTCTAAGTACCCTTTGGCCCGGATGGCCACGACCGCACCCACCGTCGACGACGTTTGCCTGGCCGCCCGCGACGCCGCGCGTGAGCTGGCGGCCACCGACGGGGCCACCCGCACCGCCGCGCTGCACGCGATGGCCGACGCCATCGACGCCCGCGCCGGCGAGATCCTGGCTGCCAACGAGCGCGACATGGAGGCCGGCCGCGACGAGGGCCTCGACGCGTCGCTGATGGACCGGCTGGCGCTGGATGACGCGCGCCTGGCCGGCATCGCCTCCGACGTGCGCACCATCGCCGGCCTGCCCGATCCCGTAGGCGAGACGCTGGACGGCCACCGGCTGCCCAACGGCCTGGACGTGCAGCGCGTGCGCGTGCCGCTCGGCGTGGTGGCCGTGGTCTACGAGGCGCGCCCGAACGTGACCATCGACTGCTCGGCGCTGTGCATCAAGTCGGGTAACGCGATCGTGCTGCGCGGCTCCTCGATGGCCGCCAACTCCAACGCCGCGCTGGCCCAGGTGGCCGCGTCCGCGGTGCAGGAGGCCGGGCTGCCGGCCGGGTCCATCGCGCTGGTCACCGGCGGCGACCGTGACGAGCTGCGCCAGCTGGCCACCCAGGACGGGGTGGTCGACCTGATCATCCCGCGCGGCGGCGAGGGCCTGAAGAACGCGCTCAAGCAGCACGCCACCGTGCCCGTGATGTACGCCGCGGCGGGCAACTGCCACGTGTACGTGGACGCCTCCGCCGACCAGGACGACGCGCTGGACATCATCGTCAACGCCAAGGTGCAGCGGCCCAGTGTGTGCAACGCGGCCGAGACGCTGCTGGTGCACGCCGACGCGGCGGCCTCGTTCCTGCCGCGCGCGCTGCCCGCGCTACGCGACGCCGGCGTCGAGCTGCGCGTGGATGGCCGTGCCCGCGCCGCGGCGGGGCCGCTTGCGGACTCGCTCATCGAGGCGGCCGACGAGGACTGGGCGACCGAGTACCACGCGCTGATCCTGGCCGTGGGCGTGGTGGACTCCACCGCCGAAGCCGTGGCCCACGTGAACCGCTACGGGTCGGGCCACTCCGAGGCGATCGTGACCGGGTCGACGGCCTCGTCGCAGGCGTTCACCACCGGCGTCGACGCCGCCTGCGTGTACGTGAACGCGTCCACGCGCTTCACGGACGGCGGCGTGTTCGGCATGGGTGCCGAGATCGGCAACTCCACGCAGAAGCTGCACGCGCGCGGCCCGATCGGCGTGCGTGAGCTCACGAGCTACAAGTTCGTGGTCCACGGCTCCGGCCAGGTACGGGAGTAGACCGACCTGCGCCGCGGAGTCTTCGGGGGTGCCTTCAACCCGCCCCACCTGGGTCATCTGATCTGCGCGCAGGAGGCCCGCGGGCAACTGGGCCTGGATCGCGTGACGCTGATGCCGATGGGGCGGGCCCCCCATCGCGAGATCGACCCCGAGCCCGGCGCCGGGGTGCGGCTGGAGCTGTGCCGGCTGGCCGCGGCCGGCTCCGACTGGCTCGAGGTGTCCGAGCTCGAGGTGGGCCGGGACGGGCCGTCGTATACCGCCGACACCCTGGCGCTACTGCGCGAACAGGAGCCGGACGACGAGCTGACGCTGATCTTGGGTGCCGACCAGGCCGCCAACCTGGCCTCGTGGCACCGGCCGGAGCGGGTGATGGAGCTGGCCCGGGTAGCGGTGGCCGCGCGCGAGGGGATGGAGCGCGAGGCCGTGCTGCGGCGCCTGCACGACCTGGGCGGCACGGGCATGATCGACTTCTTCGAGATGCCGCGCATCGACATCTCGTCCACGCTCGTGCGCGAGCGCGTGGGCCAGGGCCGGCCGCTGCGCTGGCTGGTGCCGGACGCCGTGGCCCAGGCGGTGGCCGAGCGTGGGCTGTACGCAGCAGGCGTGGAGGCTCGATGAGCGGCCGGCATCCCGTCCCAGCCGACCAGGCACCGCAGCAGGACAGCGCCGCGCTGGCCGACCGCATCGCGTCCGTCGCCTCCGCCCGCAAGGCCATCGACATCTCCGTGGTCGACCTGCGCGGGATCGCCAGCTACACCGACTTCTTCGTGGTCTGTTCGGGCAACACCGAGCGTCAGACGAAGGCCATCCACGACGCCGTCCACCGCGAACTCAAGGACGAGCTGGGCCTGCTGCCGCGGCGCACCGAGGGCCTGGGCGAGGCTCGCTGGATCCTGATGGACTACCTCGACTGCGTCTGCCACGTATTCACGCCCGACGCGCGCGAGTTCTACCGCCTCGAGCACCTCTGGGGCGACGCCCCGAAGCGGCGGGTCGAGTAGATAGACTCGCTCCTCCCGGGGCTGTAGCTCAGCTGGAAGAGCGCCGCCATGGCATGGCGGAGGTCAGGGGTTCGAGCCCCCTCAGCTCCACTCGCGTGATACCACCCTTGTCATGACCGCATCGCCGCGCCAGCGGCTGGCCAAGGCGGGGCTGATCGTCCTGATGGCGCTGGGCAGCGTGCTGCTCTGGATCGGCGCTCCGATCGGCTGGCTGTACGTGGGATCGCAGTACCAGGCCAAGTCCGAGAGCGAGGGGTTCGGGCCGTACCTGCTGGTCGTCGGCGGCATCGCCGTCTCGGTGGTGGTCCTCACGAAGGCGCTGTCGGCGTTGTCCCGGACGTACGACCGCGCCAGCGGCCAGGACGAGCCGGTGCACGTGCGGCTGCCCTGGCACCGCTCGATGCGAGGAGACGACGACCACCGCCCACCGCGAAAGGTGCTCGACGTGGTCATGGTCATCAGCGTCATGATCGCCGTGGTCGCCATGACCATCTGGTTCTTCTTCTTCGCGGGCTCATCGCTGCCCTCGGGGACCGGCGACTAGTCGCTTCATCAGAAGCACTGCCTATGCAATGCTTAGGCAGATGCCCGCGGGCGACGAGGACGGGATGCTGCTGGGCGAGGCCGCGCGCGCGGTCGGTGTCAGCGCGGACACGCTGCGGCGCTGGGACCGATCGGGCAAGGTCCGGACGGTTCGTGACCACGCGAACCGCCGGCGCGTGCCGCGCGCGGAGATCGAGCGCCTGAGCGGGCGGCCCGAGCGCCACCGCGCCGGCGACTCTCTGTCGGCGCGCAACCGTTTCGCAGGCGTGATCACCTCCGTCGAGGTGGACGGCGTCATGGCGTTGGTCGAGATCGAGGCCGGCCCGCACAGGGTGATCGCGGCCGTCACGCGCGACTCGGTCGAGGAGCTGGGTCTTGCGCCCGGCGTCCCCGCCACCGCGGCCGTGAAGGCGACCTCGGTGATGGTCGAGCGGGGGAGCGACTGATGCGTCGCTTGCTCGCGCTACTCGCGCTGCTGGCGGTGTTGCCCGTCGCGGCCGGCTGCGGCAGCGACGACGACGTCGACTCGGGCAGCGGCGACAAACCCCGCCTGACCGTGTCGGCCGCGGCGTCGCTCAAGGGCGCCTTCGAGGCCTACGGCAATGAGTTCACCGACGCGCAGGCACGCTTCAGCCTCGCCGGCTCCGACGAGCTGGCGGCGCAGATCCGGAATGGCGTGAAGCCCGACGTGTTCGCCGCTGCCAACACCAAGCTGCCCGACCAGCTGTTCGATGAGGGCAAGGTCCAGAAGCCGGTCATCTTCGCCGGCAACCGGCTGGTGCTGGCCGTGCCGGCCGACTCGACCAAGGCCAAGAACATCGACGACCTGGCCGAGCCGGGCGTGAAGCTTGCGGTCGGCGCGGAGTCGGTGCCCGTGGGTTCCTACACGCGTGCGGTCCTTAGCCGGCTGCCAGCCGACCAGGAGAAGGCGATCCTGGCGAACGTGCGCTCCAACGAGCCCGACGTGAGCGGCGTCGTCGGCAAGCTGACCCAGGGCGCGGCCGACGCAGGCTTCGTCTACTACACGGACGTGGTGGCCACCGATGGCAAGGTCAAGGCCATCGAGTTGCCCAAGTCGCTGCAGCCGAGCGTGGAGTACGGCGTCGCGGTGGTGAAGGGGGCAAAAGAGCCCGAGGCGGCCAGGGCATTCATCGATGGTCTGCTGGACGGCGCCGGTGCCAAGGCCCTGCAGGACGCGGGGTTCGAACCGCCGCCGAAGTGAGCCCGTGAGCCGCGGGGCGGGCTTCACCGCGATTCTGGTGGCGGCGCTGACCGTGGTGCTGGCATTCCTGACGCTGCCGCTGGTGGCGATCTTCCTGGACGTCGGACCGGGCGACCTGCTGGACAGCCTGGGCGACGAGGGGTCGGTGGACGCCCTGGTGCTGAGCCTCCAGGTCACCACGCTCGCGCTGGCGCTGATCGTGCTGTTCGGAACCCCGGCGGCGTGGCTGCTGGCCACGCGCTCGTTCCCGGGCCGGGCGGTGGCGATCACCCTGGTCGAGCTGCCGCTGGTGGTACCGCCGGCGGTGGCCGGCATCGGCCTGCTGGCCGCGCTCGGGCCCGAGGGCCTGCTCGGCCCCACGCTCGAGGCCGCGAACGTGGAGCTGGTGTTCCAGACCGCCGGCGTGGTGGTGGCGCTGGTGTTCGTGGCCAGCCCGTTCTACATCCGCCAGGCACTGGCGGCGTTCAGCGCGCTCGACCCGGCGGTCATCGAGGCCTCGCGCACGCTCGGGGCCGGCGATGGGCGCACGTTCCTGCGCATCGCCCTGCCGGGCGCCCGCGCCGGCCTGGTCGCCGGTGGCGCGCTGGCCTGGGGCCGCGCGCTCGGAGAGTTCGGCGCCACGCTGGTGTTCGCCGGCAGCCTCAGCGGCGTCACCCAGACCGCGCCGCTGGCCATCTACGAGCGCTTCTCGGACGACTTCACCGGCGCGCTTGCACTCTCGGCGGTGCTGGTTGCGGCCAGCGGCGCGATCCTGCTGGCGGTCAAGCCGGCGGGTGGTGCGCGGGTGCTTGGCGATGCTCGAGCTTGACACCGTCGCCCGGCTGGGCGACGTCGAGCTGGATGTCCGGCTGGCCGTGCAGCCGGGCGAGTGCCTGGCGCTGGCCGGACCGTCGGGCGCCGGCAAGAGCTCGCTGCTCAGGGTCGGCGCGGGGCTGCTGCGCCCGGACAAGGGGCTCGTGCGCTGTGCCGGCCGCACGTGGCTGGACACCGCGGAGGGCATCGACGTGCCGCCCGAGCAGCGGCGCGTGGGCTTCCTGTTCCAGGACTACGCGCTGTTCGGTCACCTCAGCGCGTGGCGCAACGTGGCCTACGGGATCAGCGGCGGCTCGCGCGCCCAGCGGCGGCAGCGCGCGCACGATCTGCTCGGCCGCTTCGGGCTGGATGCCCGTGCCGACGCGTACCCGGCCACGCTGTCCGGCGGCGAACGCCAGCGCGTGGCCCTGGCCCGGGCACTGGCGCGCGACCCCCAGGTGCTGCTGCTGGACGAGCCGCTGTCGGCGCTGGACGCCGCCACCCGCGCCCGCGCCGGCCGCGAGCTGGCCTCGCTGATCGACGCCGCCGGCGTGCCCGTGCTCATGGTCACCCACGACTTCGGCGAGGCGGCGCTGCTGGCCGACCGCGTAGCGGTGCTCGATCGCGGCAAGGTGGTGCAGTCCGGATCGGCCACAGAGCTGGCCGCCGCGCCCGCGTCGGCGTTCGTGGCCGACCTCACGGGCGCCGTCGTGCTGACCGGCATGGCCCGCGCCGAGCACGGCCTGACCACCGTGGACCTGGACGGCGGCGGGCAGGTGGTCAGCACCGATCCGGGCTCGGGCCCGGTGGCGGTCACGGTGCACCCGTGGGAGATCAGCCTGGAGGCGGCGGGCACCGAACCCGTGGGGTCGGCGCGCAACCACCTGCCCGCAACGGTCACGTCCGTCACGGCGGTGGGCAACCGCGTGCGGGTGGGGCTGATGGGCTCCCAGCCGATGGTGGCCGAGCTGACCGGCGACGCCGCGTCGGGCCTGGGCCTGGCCACCGGCGTGGCGGCCGTCGCGGCGTTCAAGGCCACCGCCACGCGGCTGGTGCCGCGCTAGCACAAGCAGCTCAGCGCGGTTTCAGCTCTTCGTCCAGTCGGGCACGTCGAGGTCGTCGAACGGGTTCGCCGACGTTGATGACTTGGTCTCGGTGCGCCGTCGCGACGGCGCCTCGTCGCGGGGCGGTGGCTCCGGAGCCGGCGAGGGTCGTGATCGGCTGCCGGACGAGGACGTGTCCGGCAGCTCGTCGCCCGACTGCACGCGCAGGTCGGCCTGCATCCGGCGGTGCGCGGCCTGCACGTCGCGCAGGATGCGGTCGGCCTGCTCCTCCAGCGAGCGGCCCAGCTGGCGCAGCCCGCCTGACAGCGCCTGGGCCTCCTTGAGCACATCCGCGGCGGCGCGCTCGGCGCCGGCCACGAGCGCCTCGGCCTCCTGGCGCGACTGCTGGCCCATCATCACGGCCTGCTTGCGCGACTGCATCAGCTCGGCCTCGGACTCGTCCTTGGCCTTCTGGCGGATCTCCTCGGCCTCGCGCTTGCCTTTGTCGCGTGCCGCCTTGCGCGCGCCCTCCGCCTCCGCGCGGATCTCGTCGGCCGCCCCCTGGGCGGCGGCAACGATCTGTTCGACCTGCTGGGCCGCGAGTTCGGCCGCGCGTGAGCCTGGGGCGCTCATTCTCAGCGGGATTGTGCCAGGAGGTCCAGGCAGAAGAACTCGGTTGCACGATTGAAGACACGCGGGCGCTCCCACATCAGGAAATGCCCGGCGCCCGCCACCTCGAACGGCCCCACTATCTCGGGGAACGCGACGACCATCCGACGCGGGAAGTCTCGCGGGATCACATGATCCTCGGGCCCGTACAGAACCAGCGTTGGCGTGGGGTTGTGCTCAAGCATCCGCGGGGTCTCAGGCGCGCTGCGCGGGCCGCCCGCGTACTCGTAGTTGGCGATCGAGGCCCGGAACGACTCCGCATTCCCGAACGGCTCGCTCAGCCAGGCGATGTCCTCGCTGTCGAATGCCCCAGGGCCCGCCCACAGCCGCGGGCCGTACATCTGCGCCACGTAGGCGCGCCGGCGCTGCGGCGTGTCCAGCTCTGCCGCCAGGCCGTCCGCGTCCTTGGCCTGGCGGGCGAAGTAGTCGGACGACTGCCGGCTCACCGGCGGGGCCGCGTCCAGACCCGCCTGTTCGTACTCGGCCGGCAGCACCGGAGGGATGGTGTTGAACAGGACCATCCGCTCGACCAGCCCCTCGAAGCGCAGCGACAGGTCCTGGGCCACGACCCCGCCGAGGTCGCCCGCGGCGACCACGCAGCGCTTGTGGCCCAGTTCCGCCAGCAGCCCCTCCATGTCGCGGGCGTGGGCCGCTGCGTCGTAGCGGTCGTCAGGGGCCAAGGACGAGTCGCCGAACCCGCGCAGGTCGGGCGCGATCACCTCGAAGCCCGCCTCGGCGAGCGGCTCCGTGTTGCGCGCCCAGATCCGCCGCGTCTCGGGCCAGCCGTGGATCAGGAGGAGCGGGACGCCACCGTCGCCCGCCCGGTCGAACGCGATCGAGACGCCCGTGGAGACCTCAGCCCGCTCCGCCATCGGGCAACCCTATTCTTCCGTCGGTGAGCGACCGCTACGACGCGCAGCAGATCGAGCCCCGGTGGCAGGCGGTGTGGGCCGAAGAGCGCACCTGGGAGGTGTCCAACGACGACGACGGGCGGCCCAAGAGCTACGTGCTGGAGATGCTGCCCTACCCCTCGGGCGAGCCGCACATCGGCCACCTGAAGGTGTATTCGGTCGGCGACGCGATCGCCCATTTTCGCCGCCGCAACGGCCACCGCGTGCTGCACCCGCTGGGCTACGACGCGTTCGGACTGCCGGCCGAGAACCACGCCATCCGCACCGGCCAGCACCCGCGCGAGTCCACCGAGGCGTCGATCGCCGAGTTCCAGCGCCAGTTCCGCAGCTGGGGCATCTCGATCGACTGGTCGCGGGAGTTCGGGACCCACGAGCCGGAGTACTACCGCTGGACCCAGTGGCTGTTCCTGCGCCTGTTCGAGAAGGGCCTGGCCTACCGCGGCGAGGCGGCGGTGAACTGGGATCCGGTCGAGGAGACGGTGCTGGCCAACGAGCAGGTCATCGACGGGCGTGGCGAGCGCTCGGGCGCGCTGGTCGAGGTGCGCCAGCTGGAGCAGTGGTTCTTCCGCATCACCGATTACGCCGACCGGCTGCTGGACGACCTGGAGACGATCGAGTGGCCCCAGCACGTGGTCACGATGCAGCGCAACTGGATCGGCCGCTCGGAGGGCGCCAAGGTCAAGTTCCACTGCGACGCGCTGGACACCGACTACGAGGTCTTCACCACCCGGCCCGACACCCTGTTCGGCGCGACGTTCTTCGTCATGGCCCCGGAGCATCCCGACGTCCTGCGCCTGAGCGACTCGCCCGAGGTGGCCGAGTACGTGCGCCGGACCACGGTCGAGTCGGCCGAGGAGCGCGGGGCGGAGGACAAGGAGAAGACCGGCGTGGCGCTTGGTGCGACCGTGACCAACCCGGTCAATGGCGAGCAGCTGCCCGTGTACGTGGCCGACTACGTGCTGATGGAGTACGGCACCGGGGCCATCATGGCCGTGCCCGCGCACGACGAGCGCGACCACGAGTTCGCCGTCAAGTTCGGGCTGGAGATCCGGCCGGTGGTGGACCCCGGCGACGCCGAGCTGCCCTACGCCGGCGACGGCCCGCTGATCAACTCGGGCCGCTTCGACGGCGTGCCCAACCGCGAGGCGCTGGACGGGATCATCGAGTGGCTGGGCTCCGAGGGCCGCGGCGAGGCCGCCGTGAACTACCGCCTGCGTGACTGGCTGCTCTCACGCCAGCGCTACTGGGGCTGCCCGATCCCCGTGGTGCACTGCCCGGACTGCGGCATCGTGGCCGTGCCCGACGACCAGCTGCCGGTCGAGCTCCCGGAGGTCGACGACTACAAGCCCAAGGGCCGCTCGCCGCTGGCGGCGGCCGAGGAGTGGGTGAACACCGACTGCCCGTCCTGCGGCGCCGCCGCCAAGCGCGAGACCGACACCATGGACACGTTCGTCGATTCGTCCTGGTACTTCCTGCGCTACTGCGACGCCCGCAACCAGGACGAGCCCTGGGACCGGGCGGCGCTGGACGGCTGGATGGCGGTGGACCAGTACATCGGCGGCGTGGAGCACGCGATCCTGCACCTGATGTACGCGCGCTTCTTCGTGAAGGCGCTGGCCGACCTGGACCTGCTGTCCGTACAGGAGCCGTTCGACCGCTTGTTCACCCAGGGCATGGTCACGCGCGACGGGGCCAAGATGTCCAAGTCGAAGGGCAACGTGGTATCGCCCCGAGACCTGGTCGAGAGCCACGGCGCGGACACGGCCCGCTGCTACATCCTGTACGTGGGCCACCCCGCCGAGGGCGGCGACTGGTCCGACGACGGCATCGAGGGCATCCACCGCTTCCTGGCGCGCCTGTACCGGGCCGCCGAGGGCATGGAGGCAGGACCCGTCGAACCCGCCGGCGAGCCGTCCGAGCTGGTGCGCAAGGCGCACTGGGCGATCGACAAGGTCACGCGCGACCTGGGTGAGCGGTTCGCCACCCACACCGCGATCGCGGCCGTGATCGAGCTGGTCAACGAGATCTACAAGCAACGCGCGGAGGTGGACGAGTCGCACGTGCGCTTCGCCGTGGCCACCGCCGCGTCGCTGATCTTCCCGTTCGCTCCCCACCTGGGCAGCGAGCTGTACGAGCGCCTGACGGGCGACCGTGTGTGGGAGCAGCCATGGCCGGCGGCCGACGAGTCGCTGCTGGTGACCGACACGTTCGAGCTGATCGTGCAGGTCAACGGGAAGCTCGTGGACCGCGTGGCCGCTCCGACCGACGTCGGCGAGGACGAGCAGGAGCGTCTGGCCCGGGAGTCGGACAAGCTGGCTGCCCGCGTGGACGGCGGCCAGATCGTGAAGACCGTCGTTGTGCCCGGGCGGCTGGTCAACTTCGTGGTCAAGCAGTGAACCTGGGCGACGCCACCTTCGAGTACGACCCCGAAGACCCCGACGGCTTCCGCGCCGGGCGCTACCAGCCCGGGCCGGGCTGGGGTGCCGGGCGGACCGGCATCAGCGTCTACGAACTGCCCCCAAGGCAGGCGGTGTGCCCGTACCACTACGAGTTGGCCGAGGAGGAGTGGCTGCTGGTGCTGGAGGGCGAGGTCGAGGTGCGTGGACCCGAGGGCAGCCAGCGGCTGGGGCCTCAGGAACTGGTCTTCTTCCCGATTGGCCCGGACGGCGCGCACGCGATCCGCAACGCGGGCGAGGGCACCGCACGGGTGCTGCTGTTCTCGAACGTGGCCGAGCTGGGGGCCACGGTCTATCCAGACAGCGACAAGCTCGGTGTGTACCCGCCGGGCGAGCGCCACCTGTTCCGCCGTGGCGACGCCGTCGACTACTACGAGGGCGAGTGAGCGACCAGAGCCGAGCGCCCTACCTCGAGGCCCTCAAGGCCCACGCCGCGCTCGATCCCGAGCGCCTGTACGTGCCTGGCCACAAGGGCGGCGCGGCCGCGGACCCCGAGCTGCGCGAGGTCATGGGCGCGGCCGCGCTGGCGCTGGACATCCCGGCGCTCACGCCGGGGATCGACGTCGGCCCGCCCGACCCGACGCCGTTCCAGGAGGCCCAGTGGCTGGCGGCGGAGGCCTGGGGCGCCGAGCGCACCTGGTTCCTGGGCAACGGCGCCTCGCAGGCCAACCACGTCGCGCTGCTGGCCCTGGCGCACGCGGGCGAGCGCGTCGTGGTCCAGCGCAACGCGCACTCCAGCACGGTGGATGGCTGCATCCTGGCCGGGCTGACCCCCCACTTCGTCGCGCCCGAGGTGGACCCCGACCGCGGCATCGCCCACTGTCTCAGCCCCGACACATTGGAGCGCGCGCTCACCGAGGCTCCGGATGCGGTCGGCGCCACCGCCGTCTCGCCCACGTACTTCGGCGCGATGGCCGACGTGGCGGCACTGGCGGAGGTGGCCCACTCCCACGGGGTGCCGCTGGTGGTGGACGAGGCCTGGGGCGCGCACCTCACCTTCCACCCCGATCTGCCCGCGCCGGCGCTGTCGCTGGGTGCGGACATGGTGGTCTCCAGTACCCACAAGATCGTCGGCTCGCTGACGCAGTCGGCCATGGTGCACCTGGGGGCGGGCGGGCGGATCGACGCCAGCGAGATCGACCGCGCGGTCACGCTCGGCGAGTCGACCAGCCCCAATTCACTCCTGTTCGCCTCCCTGGACGCAGCCCGGCGGATGGCCGCCACGCGCGGAGAGGAGCTGCTGGGGGAGACGATCAAGGCTCTGAGCGAGGTTCGCTCCGCCGTCCGCGGGATCAGCGGCCTGGACGTTCTGGACGAGAGCATCGTCGGGTCGCCCGGGGTGTTCGCCTACGACCCGCTGCGGCTGGTCATCGACGTGCGCGGCACCGGCGCCAGCGGCTACGAGCTGGCGCGCGAGCTGCGCGAGCGCCACCAGGTGTTCACCGAGCTGGCGGGCGAGAACGTGATCGTCTGCGTATTCGGCATGGCCGAGGACGCGATGCCCCAGGGCCGGCGGCTGGTGGCCGCGCTGCGCCAGGTGGTCGAGTCGCTGGGCCGGCGCGCCGATCGCACGCTGGAGAAGTTCGCGCCGCCACCGCCGTGGGGCGAGCTGGCCATGTCGCCCCGCGACGCCTTCCTGGGCGCCCAGGAGGCGGTGCCGGTGGCGGACGCCGTGGGCCGGATCGCCGCCGAGTCGCTGGCCGCCTACCCGCCCGGCATTCCGAACGTGCTGCCTGGTGAGCGGCTGACCCAGGAGACGCTGGACTACATCCACACCACGCTCGGCCTGGGCGGCAGCCTGCGCGGGGCCAGCGACCGGGCGCTGAACACCGTGAGGGTGGTGGTCGAGTGATCGAGGACGAGACGTCGCTGTTGCGCGAGGTGCTGGTCGGCCCGCCGGAGAACTTCGAGTGGCTGCCCACCAGCGCCATCTCCAAGGCGGCGCTGGCCAGCGGCGTCACCCTCACCCGCTCGGACGTGGAGGCCGCACACGCCGAGATGGTGTCGGCCTACCAGGACGCGGGCGTGAAGGTGCACACGCTGCCCGCCGACCCGGCGCTGCCGTACCAGGTGTTCAGCCGTGATTCGTCGGTGTGGGGCGCCACCGGCCCGATCGTGACGCAGCTGCATCAGTCCTGGCGCCGTGGTGAGTACGCGCCCGTGCTGGACTTCTATGCCGCGGCCGGGATCGAGATCGCGCACAAGATCACGGCCGGCTCCCTCGAGGGTGGCGATCTGGTGCTGCCGGCGGCGCGCACGGCGCTGATCGGGCACTGCGAGGAACGCACCGAGGCCGCTGCCGCGCGCCAGCTGGCGGGGTGGCTGGCCGAGCAGGGCTGGCAGGTGCGCCTGCAGTCCTTCGACCCCCACTTCGTGCACATCGACGTGATCGTGAACGTGGTGGCGCCGGGGTTGGCGGTCATCTGCGCCGAGGCGGCGCCCCCGGGGTTGGCCGACTGGCTCGCAGGGCTCGGCGTCGAGCTGATCGAGGTCAGCTACCGCGACTGCATGGAGCTCGGCGCCAACGCCATGTGCCTGGGTGAGGACAGGGTGGTGTCCACGGCCCGTGCTTCGGCGCTCAACCAGCGGCTGCGGAGCATGGGCCTGACCGTCTACGACCCCGACCTGTGGCCGTTCACGATGGGCGGCGGCGGGCCGCACTGCCTGGCCCAGCCGCTGTCGCGGGGTTGACGGCGGCGGCAGTGGACCCCGCGCGCGCGATCGCCGACCTGCGTGACCTGCACCGGCTGACCGGCGGCCCCGAGGGGGCGAGGCGGGTGTGCTGGACCGAGGAGTGGGAGCAGGCGCGGTCGTTCCTGGTCGAGCGCCTGGACGAGCTGCCGGTAACTATCGATCGTGACGGTGCGGGCAACCTCTGGGCGGTCCTCGAGGGCCGGTCGGATCGGATCGTGGCCATCGGTTCGCACCTGGACTCGGTGCCCGCGGGCGGCTGGCTCGACGGCGCCCTTGGGGTGTTCGGCGCCCTCGAGGCGCTGCGCTCGGCGGCCGCCTCGGAACGCCCGGCCCACACCGTGGCGCTGGTGGACTGGGCCGACGAGGAGGGCGCGCGGTTCGGGCGCAGCCTGCTCGGCAGCTCGGCGTTCGCGGGCACCCTCGACCTGGAGGGCGCCGCCGAGCTGGCCGACACTGACGGCGTGTCGCTTCCGGAGGCCGTCGCCGCGCACGGTGTCGACTTCGAGCTGATGGGCGGTGCGGGCGAGGGCCGACGCGAGCGGCTGGCCGCCTACCTCGAGCTGCACATCGAACAGGGGCCGGTGCTGGAGGCCGAGGGGCTGCCCTGCGGCGCGGTGCTCGGCACGTTCGGCGTCGAGCGCTGGCGGGCCGTGCTGCGCGGCCGGCCCGCGCACGCCGGGTCGACGCCGATGGACCGCCGCGCGGATGCCGGGGTGGCGGCAGCGCGCGCCATCGTGGCGCTGCAGGCGCTGGCGCGCGAGCACGGTGGCGTCTGCACAGCGGGTCGGGCCGACTTTCATCCAGGCATCGTCACTGCCGTTCCGGGCGCAGCCGACGTGCTCGTGGACCAGCGCCACCTGGACCCGGCCGCGCTGGGCGCCATGCGCGCCGACGCGGAGCGGGCCTTCGCCGAGGCTGCGGCCTCGGAGGGGTGCGAGCTCACGCTCGAGCCGATCTGGCGGATCGAGCCGGTGCCGTTCCACGCGGGCCTGGTCGATGCCGCCGCCGAGGCGTGCGCCGCGGCCAGCGGGGGCCGGGCGCGGCGGCTGCCCAGCGGCGCCCTCCACGACGCCTCGGAGCTGGCCCGGGTGTGCCCGGCCGCGATGGTGTTCAGCTCCTCCATCGACGGCGTCAGCCACGCACCGGAGGAGGACACGCCCGAGCCCGACCTCGAACGGGCTCTGGCCGCCTACGGCGACCTGGTTCGGCGGGTCGTGGCCGGCGGGGTGCCGTGAAATCGGTCCGCGTGCTGGTCAGCGGCCGGGTGCAGGGGGTCGGCTTCCGCTGGGTCGTGCAGCGCGAAGCCGAGCGGGTCGGCGTGGCGGGGTGGGTGCGCAACCTGCCGGACGGGCGCGTGGAGGCACGGTTCGAGGGCGCTGACGATGCGGTCGACGCCACCGTGTCGTTGTGCCGCCGGGGGCCTGACACCGCGCGGGTGACGTCGGTGGAGGTCACCGATGTCGAACCCGAGGGCGCCTCCGGCTTCCGGGTGCGCTGACCGCCTCCTCCACGATCGTCACCCGGCCGTCGCCCGGTCGGAACCCTTGTCACCCTGAGGCCGGTCGCGCGTTCGTACGGTCGATCTCGTGGACGAACGCGGCAAGTGGCAGCTGGTGGCGTGGGCCGTGCTGGCCGCCGTCGTCGTGTTCGTCGGCGTACGCGAGCTCGGCCGCCGCGCCGACGGCGGCGCCGGCGCGACCGCGGTGGAAGTCCGCGGCGGCGGACGCCCGGCCGAGTCGGGCGGGACGCGCCGGCGCGTCCCGCCCAGGGCGGGGGCCTACGTCCACGTGGCCGGGGCGGTGCGCCGGCCGGGGCTCTACCGGGTGCCCGCGGGCTCCCGGGTCGCGGCCGCGCTGCGGCGTGCCGGGGGACCGGCGCGCGGTGCGCAGCTAGCTGCCGTCAACCTGGCTGCACGGCTCCAGGACGGCCAGCAGGTGGTCGTGCCGGGCACGGGAGCGCCCGCGGGCGCGACGGCGGCCGGGGCGGGGGTGGAGGGGGCCAAGATCAGCCTGGGCAGCGCCACGGCGGATCAGATCGAGGAGCTCGACGGCATCGGCCCAACCCTTGCCGAGAAGATCGTCGAGTACCGCACCAAGCGCGGCGGGTTCCGCTCGCTGGACCAGCTGCGCCAGGTCGATGGCATCGGTGAGAAACGGCTCGAGGCGCTGAAGAAGGGGCTGACGCCGTGACCCCCGCGGCCGCCGGGCGGTTCGCAGAGTCGCACATGCGCCATGTCGCCCTTGCGGCGGCATGCGCCGGGTTGCTGCTGGCGGGCGCGTGGCCGGCGGAGTCAGTCCTGCAGGCGGCCGTCCTCCCGCTGGCGGCCGGGGTGCTCGTGGCGGGCGCGCTGGTGCGCGCGCCGCGTGCGGCCCTGCTGGCCGGTGGGTTGGTCCTGGCCGGAGCCGGCGCGGGCGACGCCCGGCTGGCCGCCATCGACGCCCCCGGTCGCGCGCTCAGACCCGGGGACATGGTCAGGGCCCGCGGCCACCTGCTCTCGCAGCCCAGGGCGGGGCCGTTCGGTGCCAGCGTCGAGGCGCGCGTACTCGATGGACGCGCGCGCGGAGCGCGACTGCTGCTCCGGCTCCCGCGCGGTCGCCGGCCGCCGGCCCGCGCGGGGCCGGGAACCGAGATTCGGATGGCCGGGTTCGTCCGGCGGCCGAGGCGATCGGGCGGCGGCTTCGACATCCAGGCGTGGCAGCGCCGGCGCGGTGTCGCGGCGGAGCTGAACGTGTTCGCGCTGCGGCCCACGGGGCTCCGCCGCGGCGGCCTGGCGGGCCTGGTCGACCGCGCACGCGAGCGTGCGCAGGCGGGGATCGCCCACGGCTTGCCGCCGCCCGCGGCCGCTTTGGCCCGCGGCATGGTGCTGGGCCAGGACGAGCTGATCGACGAGGCCGTCCGCGACGAGTTCCGCGCGTCGGGGCTCGCGCACGTACTGGCGGTCAGCGGCCAGAACGTGATGCTGCTGGCTGCCCTGGCTCTTCCGCTGCTGGCTTCGGCCGGGGTGGGCCACCGCGCGCGTCTGGCGGGGACTGTCGTGCTGATCGCGCTGTACGTGCCGCTGGCAGGGGCGGGCCCGTCGCTGCAGCGGGCGGGCGTCATGGGCGCTGCCTCGTTGATCGCCCTGGCCGCGGCCCGTCCGGCGTCGCGCTGGTACGCGCTGCTGCTGGCGGGCTGCGTCACGCTGGGCGTGAATCCGCGCGCCTGCGGCGACCCCGGCTGGCAGATGTCGTTCGCAGCGGTGGCCGGGATCCTGGCGCTGGCGCCGCTGTTGCGCAGGCCACTTGCACCGCTCCCGCGCCCGCTGGCCGAGGGCATCGCCGTCACGGTCGCGGCCACGCTGTCCACCGCGCCGTTGATGGCGCACCACTTCGGCACGGTCTCGCTGGCCGGGCTGCCCGCCAACGTGTTGGCGCTGCCGCTGGTGGCGCCGATCATGTGGCTGGGCATGGTGCGGGCCGCGCTGGCACAACTCGGGCCAGTCGCCCGGCCGATCGTGGATCTGGCCGGCCTCCCACTGGCGCCGCTCCTGGCTGCCCTGTCCGGGCTTGCCACCTCCTTCGCCGGCATGCCGGGCGGGCAGCTGGGCCTACCGCTCAGGGCGCCCGGGGCGGTGGTCCTGGCCTACGCGGTCGCGGGCGCGGCGATCGCGGCCACTGCGCGCATGGCCGCCCGCTTGGATCCCGCCCCGGTGGCCGCCCGCTGGCGCCGGGCCCGGCCCGGCCGGCGCGCGGCGGTCGTGGTCGTCGCGGGCGCGCTGACGGCGCTCGTCCTGGTGCGCCTGATCGCGCCACCGGCGCCGCCCAGCGGGTTCACCGTCTCCTTCCTCGACGTCGGCCAGGGCGACGGAACGCTCGTCCAGGCGCCCGGCGGCGTGGCCATCTTGTTCGACGGCGGCCCTCCCGAGGCGGGGGTCGACCGCCTGCTGCGCGAGGCGGGTGTGCGCGACCTGGCCCTGGTGGTGGCCACCCACAACTCACGCGATCACCACGCGGGGCTCCAACACGTGGTCGAGCGCCGCCGGGTGCACACCCTGCTCCAGAACGGCGACGGCACCCGCGACCCCACCTTCGCCCGGGTTCTCGAGACGGCGCGGGCGCGGGGAGCGCGCGTGATCGCGCCGCGCCAAGGCCAGACCCTGAGGGTGGGGTCCGTGACCATCCGCATCCTGGGCCCGCCGCCGCGCGAGCCCGGTCCGGCGCCCGAGGACCCGAATCCGCGGGCGATCGCCGCGGTGGTCAGCCACCGCGGCTTCGACCTGTTCCTGTCCGGCGACGCCGAGTCGGACGCCCTGGGCGACTACGACCTGCCGCCGGTGGAGGCCATGAAGGTCTCTCACCACGGCAGCGCCGACCCGGGGCTGCCGGCCATCCTGGAGCGGCTGCGGCCCGAGGTGGCCGGCATCGAGGTCGGTGCCGGCAACACCTACGGGCACCCGACACCGTCGACGCTGCGCGCGCTGCGCAGCGGCGGCGCCAGGGTCTACCGCACGGACCGCGACGGCACGATCCGGCTCCTCGCGCGAGAGGACGGCGGCTTCGCGGTGGACACGGAGCGATGAGTCACGCCGGAACCGGCTCCGCCTCGCCGCGGCGGGCGGCCTCGGCGTGCTCGCGGCTGTCACGCGAGGAGATCAGGACCGCGGCCAGCACCGCGCCGGCCAAGGCGAGTCCGGCGCAGGTCAGGAACGCGTCCTGGAAGCCCTCGGTCAGGGCCACGGTCCGCACGCGCTCGCCGGACTCGAAGGCGCTGGTCGTGGCGGCGTTGGCGACCGTGGCGGTGATGGCCAGGCCCAGGGCGCCGCCGACCTGCTGGGATGTGTTGATCAGCCCCGACGCCAGGCCCGCCTCGTCCGGCTTCGTGCCGGTCACGGCAGCGATCGTCACCGATACGAACGACAGGCCGAGGCCGATGGCGGCCAGCATGGAGGGGAACAGGACGTCGCCCACGTAGCTGCCGCCCGGTGCCGAAACCTGGCTGAACCACAGCAGGCCGCTGGCCGTGAACAGCAGGCCCGCGATCAGCGTCGGCTTGAACCCGACGCGGGTGACCAGGTTCGATCCCACGCCCGCGCTGATGATGATCAGGGCGCTGAGCGGCAGGTAGGCCAGACCCGCCTTGAGCGGCTCGTACCCCAGCACCTGCTGCAGGTACAGGGAGATGAAGAAGAACATCGAGAACAACGACATGCCCACGAGCAGCCCGACCACGTTGGCGCCCCGGAGCGTGCGCAGGCGGAAGATCGAGAACGGCATCAGCGGGTGCCTCGTGCGCGACTCGATGAACACGAACGTGCCCAGCAGGACCAGCGCGAGCGAGATCAGCGCCAAGGTCTGGGTCGAGCCCCAGCCCGCCGACTCCGCGTCCACCAGGGCGTAGACCAGCACGGCCAGGCCGGCGGTCACCGACACCGCGCCGGGCACGTCGAAGCTTGAAGCGGTCTCGTCGCGGCTCTCCTCCAGCAGCCGTGGCGCCAGCGAGGCGGCCACGAGCGCGATCGGTACGTTCACCCACAGCACCCACTCCCAGCCGAGGTACTCGGTCAGCACGCCACCCATCAGCACGCCGGCGGCGCCGCCGGCACCGGCCACCGCGCCCCACACACCCAGCGCGGTGTTGCGCTCCTTGCCCTCGGTGAAGGTGGTGGTGATGATCGAGAGCGCGGCCGGCGAGACGATTGCGGCGCCCAGGCCCTGGATGGCGCGGGCGGCGATCAGCTGCCACTCGGTCTGGGCCAGCCCGCCGGCCAGCGACGCCAGGCCGAACAGGACCAGGCCGGTGATGAACATCCGTCGCCGGCCGAGGAGGTCGGCCAGCCGTCCGCCCAGCAGCAGGAAGCCGCCGAACGTGAGCGTGTAGGCGTTCACCACCCACGAGAGGTCGTCCTGGGACAGTTCGAGGTCCGTGCCGATCGACGGCAGCGCCACGTTCACGATCGATGCGTCGAGGATGATCACGAACTGGGTCATCGCCAGCAGCGCGAGGGCGAACCACTTCGTGCGGTCGGTGGCGGTTTCGGCGGACATGCGGCTCCCGGGTCGACGGCGGCGTAGACGGAATTGCGTTCCGCGAACTTAGCTGGCGCCGTCACTCGAGCTCGTGCTGGACGGCACCCGCCGTCGCGCCGAATAGTCTCGAGCGGTGGCCGACCTCAAGCCCGTCTACCTGATCCACGGCGACGATGACGCCAAGATCGACGAGTGGCGCACCCGCGTCCGGCGCCGCGCCGAGGCCGAGCACGGGCCCGGCGGCCTGGAGGTCTTCGATGCCAAGGCGTCCAGCCCGGCGGAGCTGGCGGGGTCCATGGCGGCCCTGACCTTCGCCACCGGCACGCGCTACTTCCTGGCCGATGACGTGAGCGCATGGAAGGCCGCCGAGATCGACCCGCTGGTGAACGCCCTGGGTGCGATGACGCCCGACACCGTGGTGGTGCTGGTCGCGCGCGCCAAGCCGCTGAAGGGGCTCGTGAAGGCGGTCGAGGGTGCGGGCGGCGAGGCGCGGGAGCACTTGGCGCCAAAGCCCTGGGAGATGCCGCGCTGGGTCTCCGCCCGGGCGGGCGAGCAAGGGGCGCAGATGGACTCCGAGGCCGCCAAGGAGCTGGTCTCGATCGTGGGCAGCGGCCAGCAGCGCCTGGCACGCGAGATCGAGAAGCTGACCCTGGGCGTGCACCCGCAGACGCGGATCACGGCGGAAGACGTCGAGGAGCTGGCCGCGGGGGAGACCCCGCCGAAGGTCTACGACCTGGCCGACGCGGTGGTGGCCCAGGATCTCCGTGGCGCTCTCGCGTTGGCCGAGGAGCTGTCGCTCGGCGAGAGCCCCAGCCGCCTGGTCTATCCGGTCGTGCGCCGCCTGCGCGAGGTGCACCGGGTCCTGGTGCTCATGGACAGCGGGCTGACCGAGAAGGACGTGGCCGGCCAGATGAAGATGCCGCCGTGGATGGCGAAGAAGGCCATCGCGCTGGCGCGCAAGGCCGATCGCGAGACGGTGGAGCGCGCGCTGTGCCGCTTCGCCGACCTCGAGCTGGATCTGCGCGGTGGCGGCACGCTGGACGAACACACGGCGGTCACGCTGGCGATGGCCAGGGCGGCGGCATAGGAGGCGGGCGCAGCCGGCCTAGACGGGCTTGCGGCTGACGTTGGGCAGGTCGTCGCGGGGCTCGCTCTCAACCTGCACCGCCTCGAACTCGCCGGTGATGTCGGCAGGCAGGCAGACATCGCAGAAGTCCTCGCCAAACGGCGTCAGGTGGATGCTGCGGCGGACGGTCTTGCCGCGACCGGAGGCGTCAAGCGCCTCGGTGACCTTGGGCTGGGCTTCCAGAACCTGGTACTCCAGCGGGTCGGTGATCGCCTCACGGGAGAACCAGATCAGGCCGAGCCGGTAGAGGTTGTTCAGGTAGGCGGGCACGCGGTCGAGGAAGCGGCAGCCGGCCTGTTCGCCGATGAGCGACAGCCCGGGCGCCACCATCTCGGAGGTCACCCCCAGCGTCTTGCTGACGCGCACGTCCACCGCGGGCTGAGCGCCCTCGCGGAACAGGAAGCGCAGGATACGGGCGTCGTCGGGGGCCAGCTCTCCGAGGATGCGCTGATAGGCCGGGTGGGCCTCCTCCTGGTAGCGCACGTCCGCCGACTGGCGCAGAAGCTCCTCACCACGGGCACGGAGGGTGCTCTGGGACACCTCGGGCGCCGCCGGGCCGTCGTCCTCCTGCGGGCGTGTCTCGTCGATGTCCGACGGGTCGTGGGTGCGCTGTGCCACCACCGCCTCGATCGCCTCGGCCAGGCCAAGGAGCTTCAGCGCGTAATCGCGCGCCTCGGCGCCGGCCTGGGCCAGCAGCTCGGTGGGCGGCTGACCCGAGCGGGCGGCGTCCAGCACCCGCCCGCCGGCGCGTACGGACGAGCCCGCCGTCCAGCCGGCGGTGCGCCATCCGGCGTGCACGGCCAGTCGCGCCAGCGCCGGCGCGGCGGCCAGCAGGCCGGCCGCGTCCAGCTCCTGGTCGCGCTCGGGGTTGTCGTCCTGGGGATCGCTCATACGCCAAAGATGGCCAGGTGCACCAGCCCGGCGCCGAAGCCCAGCACCGCGCCGTGGAGTATCAGCAGCCACTCGTCCTCGCGCATGGCCGAGCGCAGCATCTCGGAGAAGTCGTCGGGTGGCATCTTGCGCATTCTGGTCGAAATGAGCTTGCGCACCTTCTCGCTCTGGCGGCGGTTGAAGTCGCGGTCGGTCAGTGGGGTCATCGTGTAGCCCACGCCCTCGTCCGCAACCGACTCGCGGATGGCGTCGTACTCCTTGGTGCCCACGGCCACCCGCACCGCGGCGCGGGCGGGTCCGGTGGCCCGGTCCACCGCCGGGCGCAGCGCCGTGTGGATCATCTGCCGGGTGCGGTCCGCCCGCGGCCCGTTCAGCAACTCCTCGCCGATGTTGCGCAACGTCACGATGTCGTCGGCGATCACCTCGGCGTACACGTCCGCGGCCTCGTTCTGGCGTTTGAGGAACAGGCCCTGCCACTCCCAGGGGCCGATCTTCCGCGGCTCGATCGGCTCGAAGATCATGCGTATGGCCAGCCAGTTCGTGGTCCAGCCCACCAGCGTGCCCAGCACCGGCAGCACCCACCAGTAGGGCAGGAAGTGCACGATCGCCACGGTCGGGATGCCCAGCGCGAGGCCGAAGAAGAACCCGAAGTTGATGATGAAGCGCAGCTCCTGGCGGCCGGTCTCCTGGAAGATCCGGTTGGCCAGAGCGGGTTGGGCCTCCAGGTGGCGGATGACCATCAGCTTGATGTCCAGCAGCTGGTCGATGTTGGTGCCGATCTGGTCGGTCACGTCGTGCACGATGTCCGGCAGCTCGCGTTGGACCCGGGTGTGCACGGCTTCACGGAGCTGGGGCGGCAGGTCGTTCCAGAGCTGGGGGTGCTCACGCTGCATGGTGCGCTCCACCACCTCGCGGATGTCCTCACGCGAGCTCTCCAGGATGTGCTCGGCGATCAGGTCCGGCTCCAGCTGCTCGTAGAACTCGGCGGGCCCGCCGACCTTGGCGATGCCCTTGTCCACGGCGATCGAGCCCATCTTCGCGGCGCGCGAGGGGATGATGCCCTGCCAGCCCACGCCGCCCTGCATGATCCCCGGGATCTGCTGGAGCTTGCGCGGTAGCAGCCCGGCCAGCGCCTGCAGGCCGGGCAGCCTGAAGCCGGCGAACTTCACGGGGTAGAACAGCATCCAGACGCCGGTCCAGTTGGTGGTGTAGCCGATCAGCCCCGAGAAGATCGGGATGGTGATCATGTTCACCAGCTCGTTGTGGAAGAGCGGCAGGAAGCCGGCGATCACGAGGCGTCGGCCTCTTCCCGGCGGGCGCGCTTCTCGGCGGCGGCTCGACCGGTGAGCCGCGGGTACCGGTCCAGGAGGGCGTTCAGACCGTCGAGGCCACGGCCCAGCTGCTGCACCTCGCGATCCATCGACACGGTGGCGGCGCGAACATCCTCAAAGCCCCCCAGATCCTCGCGCAGGCCCTCGAGCGCGTCGATCGTGCGCCGCAGGTCGCGGCGCATGCCCTTCATCTCGCGCTCGATCGAGGCGATGCCGCCGGCAAGTCCCTCGACGGCCGAGATCAGCCGATCCGCGCCGCCGACGGCCCCGCGCGCGGCGGTGTTCACGGACTTCCCGATCTTGGCTGCGCCCGCGCCCAGCGGAAACTGCGTCAAATGCTCTCCCTCACCGAGGTCAGCCTACCCGGGCTGGTCAGAAAAGGCTCTAGGAAGCCTGCGAGAGCAGGCGCGCGGCGCGGCTCTTCTTGCGCGCGGCAGTGTTCTTGTGCAACACGCCGGTGCGGGCCGCCCGGTCGATACGGGACGACAGCTCGCGGTACTCGGCCTGGGCCTTGTCGGCATCCTTGGCGTCGACGGCCTGCTCCAGGCGGCGGAAGTGGGTTTTCACAGACTGGCTGTAGTGCCGGTTCTCCTGGCGCTCGCGCTCGGTGCGCAGATTGCGCTTGATTTGTGAGTGGATGTTGGCCATGTCAGACGAAGGCCGCTCGGGATTCCGGATCCCGCGCGGCGGCCGCGTAGTGTAGCGGGGTCGTGGCCGCCGAGACTTCCGAGGAGACCGCGAGTCAGAGGGGCGGGCGGCTGGCGCGCAGCACCGCGTTCTTCTCGATCGCCACTGGCCTCTCGCGCGTGCTCGGCCTGGTGCGCGAGGTGGTCGCGGCCAGCTACTTCGGCGTCAGCGGCGCCATGTCGGCGTTCACGATCGCCTTCCAGGTGCCCAACCTGATCCGGGCGCTGTTCGCCGACTCGGCCCTCCAGGGCGCGTTCGTGCCGGTCTTCACCGAGCTGCTGGAGAAGGGCAAGAAGCGCGAGGCCTTCCACGTGGCCTCCAGCCTGTTCTTTCTGATCACCCTGGTCCTGGGCGCGGTCACCGCCCTGTTCATCATCTTCGCCGAGCCGCTGATGAGCGTCTTCGCCCCCGGCTTCGACGACAACCCGGCGCTCAAGGACCTGACCGTCGGGCTGACGCAGCTGATGTTCCCGATCGTGCTGTTGCTGGCGCTGTCGGGCGTGGTGGTCGGGATGCTCAACAGCTTCGAGCACTTCAGCGTGCCGGCGCTGGCGCCCACCGCCTGGAACCTGGTCATCATCGCCGCGCTGGTGGGGCTGACGCCGCTGTTCGACGGCCCGGACCGGGTGTACGCCTACGCGATCGGGGTGCTGGTCGGCACCGTCGTTCAGTTCGTGCTGCCGCTGCCGTGGCTGCGCGGGCGCGGGGGCAGGATCACGCTGGCGCTGGACTGGCGCAACCCGCATGTGCGCAAGGTGCTCAAGCTGATGTTCCCGGTCACGATCGCGCTGGGCCTGATCAACCTCAGCCTGCTGATCAACTCGCTGCTGGGCACGCTGGTGTCGGACTCGGCGCCGGCGGCAATCGACAAGGCGTTCCGGATCTACCAGCTGCCCCAGGGGCTGTTCTCGATCTCGATCGCGACGATCCTGTTCCCGACCATGTCGAAGTTGGCCGCGCGCGGGGCCACCGGTGACCTGCGCTCCACGATGGCCAACGGCGTCCGCCAGGTGGCGCTGCTGCTGATCCCCAGCGCGGTGCTGATGGCCGTGCTGGCCGAGCCGATCACGCGCCTGGTCTACCAGCGCGGCGAGTTCGACGCCCAGGCGACCGAGTTGGTCAAGACCGCCATGATCTGGTGGTCGATCTCGCTGCCCTTCCAGGGCATCAGCCTGCTGTTCTCGCGCACGTTCTTCAGCCTCCAGCAGCCGTGGGCGACCACGGCGCTGGCCTTCGTGAACATGGCGGTGAACGGACTGGTGTCGCTGGCGCTGTACAAGCCGTTCGGGATCGGTGGAATCGTGATCGGCACCGTGGTCGGCACGCTGGTCATGACCACGGCGCAGGGGTGGCTGCTGCGCGGCCAGCTGGGCGGGATCGAGGGGGCGAAGATGCTGGCCAGCGGGATGCGGATGCTGGCCGCGGCGACGCTCCTGGCGGGCGCGTCCTACGGCGTCTGGTTCGTGCTCGACGAGCTCCTGGGCCGCTCGCTGCCGGCCCAGCTGGTGTCCGTCGGCACGGGCATCACCGCCGGCCTGGCCGTCTACGCCGCCGGTGTTTGGGCGCTGGGCGTGCCCGAGGCGCGCCAGATCCGGGCGCTGTTGCCGGGTCGGCGGCGCCAGTAGCTAGCAACCGCTGCCGGGCACCGCGCACGCGGCCCGCCACGCGGGCGAGCCGACGACCTCGCGCCGCTGCACGGAGAGGGTGCGCTCACGCGCCCGCAGCAACGCAGGCAGGGTGGTCATCACCTCCTGGTCGCCCGTGCCCAGGACCCGCACGGTCCGGTCCTGGCCGCGCCCGACTCGCAGCAGCGACCGCCCCTGCACGCCCGGCGGCGACGCCGCGCCGATGGCGTCGAGCATCGTGGGCAGCACGTCGATCGACTGGGCCGGGACCGGGTCGGTGCCGCGGCCCTGACCGCCCGGCCGCTTCACGAACAGCGGCACGGGCGCCACGCCCGCCACGTTGGCCGGCGTGACGTCCCGCATCGGGGCGCCCGGCCGGAAGCTGACGCCGTGGTCGGCCGCGACCACGATCAGCGACTTGTCGTACATGCCGGTCTTGCGCAGGCGGTCGATCACCCGGCCCAGCAGGCGGTCCGCGTAGCCCACCTGCAGAAGGTGCGCGCGCCACAGCCGCCGCGACAGGGCGCGGTCACGCGGCAGGCGCAGCGACTGGCGCACGGCCGCGGGCACCTCGTGGTCGTCGGCCACAGGCCGCACGCGGCCGGACGGCAGGCGTCCCCACGGGCGGTGCGGCGCCATCACGTGCAGGAAGTGCAATCCCGGCCGTCGGCCGGGCCGCAGGCCGGCGGTGAACGTGGCCACCTCGTGCCCGGGATCGTGAACGGATGCGCCGCCGATCAGCGGCGCGCGCGGCGCGATGTCGCCCGGGGCCACGCTCAGCAGCGCCAGGCGCGAGCTCTCAGACGCGAGTGCTCCAACGGCGTCGGCGGTGGACCGCGACGCCGCGGGGCAAGCCTCGGCCGGGCACAGCCGCGTCACCGGCTCGTGCACGTCCAGCCGGTACTGGCTGCCAAGCAGCGTGAACAGGTTGCGCGGCCATGCCCCCAGGCCCGGTGCCCGGATCTCGCGCGGGCCGCGGCGGCCGCTCAGCAGCGCCGGCACGGCGGCCGTGGTCTGGTCGGCCACCGTAGTCGTGTTGGGATACCAGGTGCCCTCCCGCGCCAGGCGGGCGAAGTTGGGCAGCCGCTCGGCGTCGATGCGCCCGTCGGCGCCCAGCAGCGATGTGGTGGGCAGCTCGTCCATCACCACCATCACGATCGGTGCCGGGCGGCTAGCCGCGGTCGCCGGGCTGGCCGCGGGCGAGCCGATGGGCACGGAGGCCAGGAAGATCAACATCACCACGGGGGCCGCCGGCGCCAGGAAGCGGGCGAAGGTGCGCCAGGTCCGCGACCTGCGCAGGAGTATCAGCGCCGCGATGCCGCATCCGATCGCGGCGGCCACCAGCAACCAGCCCGGCACCCCGAGGCGCGTGGCGTTGCCGAGAGCGCCGAGCGCGATCGCGGTGAGCGCGATCAGCCGCAGCGCATCGTGTAGCCGGGCGCCCCAGCCACGCCGTACGGCGTCCGCCGCGCGCTCTGCCAGCAGTGCCAGCAGCGGCGGCCCGAAGGCCACGGCCAAGGCGAAGATCACCACAGCCGCCGCGGGCGTCTTGCGGGATGAGAAGAACTCCGGCGAGTGCGTGACCAGTGCGAACAGCGGCTGCGCCAGCGCAAGGGTGTACAGCCCGAGCAGCTCGGGGAAGCGGTGCCGGAGCCGATCATCTGCCGCGGGCATCCGGATGTCCTACCCACGAACGGGTGTTGCTATGTACTGAGATCCTCGTGCGCAGCCGGCCGAGCCGGCTGCTTCGCGTGCAGTTGCTCCTGCTGGGCGGCCATCGCCGCGCGAACCAGCTCGACCACCGGTTCCGGAGCCTTCTCCGGCGAACCCGCGTCGAATGGCGGCTGCGGGTCGTACTCGATCGCCAACTGCACCGCCTGCGCAGCCTCGGGGCCGTACAGCAACTCGGTCAGCCGCAACGCCATGTCGATGCCCGAGGACACGCCCGCGGCGGTGATGACCTTGCCCTGCTCAACCACACGGCGCCCCGTGGGCCGCGCGCCGAACTGCTCCAGCGTCTCCAGCTCCAGCCAGTGGGTGGTGGCCTCAAGGCCGTCCAGGATCCCCGCCGCCGCCAGCAACAGCGAGCCGGTGCAGACCGAGGTGGTGTAGCGGCTGTGCTCGTGGGCCTCGCGCAGCCAGGCCAGCGCCCGCTCGTCGTGCATCAGCTTGCGCGTGCCGAACCCACCGGGCACCACCACGATCTCGGGCCGCGGCACGTCCTCCCACGCCGCCTCGGCCACGATCGCCCCGGCGTGCGATTCGTCCCACACGGGGCCCGGCTCCGGACCGAGCCAGCGCACGCTGGTGTCCGGCAGCGCCTCCAGCACCTGGTACGGCCCGACCGCGTCCAACATCGTGAAGCGGTCGTACAGGGCGATAGCGATCTCCATAACCGCATGTTCCCACGCCGCCTAACCTGTGCGGCCGCATGGCCGCCCCCGCGCAGAACATCCGCAACTTCTCGATCATCGCCCACATCGATCACGGGAAGTCCACGCTGGCCGACCGCATCCTGGAGCTGACCGGCACGGTGGACGGCGCGCGATCACCAGCCCGCAGCTGCTGGACTCGATGGACCTGGAGCGCGAGCGCGGCATCACGATCAAGGCCCAGGCGGTGCGGGTGCAGTACAGGGCAAAGGACGGCCAGGACTACCGGCTGAATCTGATCGACACGCCCGGCCACGTGGACTTCACCTACGAGGTCTCGCGCTCGCTGGCAGCGTGTGACGGCGCGCTGCTGCTGGTGGACGCCGCCCAGGGCGTGGAGGCCCAGACCGTGGCCAACACCTATCTGGCCGTGGACGCCGGGCTGGAGCTGATCCCGGCGCTGAACAAGATCGACCTGCCCGGCGCCGAACCCGAACGGGTGGCGGGCGAGATCGGCGAGCTGATCGGCGACGACCCCGACGGCGTGATCAAGATCTCCGCCAAGACGGGGGAGGGTGTCATCGAGCTGCTGGAGGCGATCGTCGAGCGCGTCGGCTCGCCCAAGGGCGACACCGACGCTCCGGCGCGGGCGCTGATCTTCGATTCCGAGTACGACCAGTACCGCGGCGTCGTGGCCTACGTGAAGGTGGTCGACGGGCGCCTTGCCAAGGGCGACGCGATCACTGCCATGCAGGCCGGGACCGAGGCCGACATCGACGACATCGGCTTCTTCGGCCCGGCGCTGACCCCGGTCGACGCGCTCGAGGCCGGCGAGGTGGGCTACGTGATCACCGGCATCAAGGACGTGTCGCTGCTCCGCGTGGGCGACACGCTGACCACGCGCAGGCAATCCGGCCGCCGAGCCGCTGCCCGGCTACCAGGACGTCAAGCCGATGGTGTTCTGCGGGCTGTTCCCCGTGGACACCGACCGCTTCAACGACCTCCGCGAGGCGCTGGAGAAGCTGTCCCTGAACGACGCCGCGCTGACCTACGAGCCCGAGACCAGCCACGCGCTGGGCTTCGGCTTCCGCTGCGGCTTCCTGGGCCTGCTGCACATGGACATCGTGCGCGAGCGGCTCGAGCGCGAGTACGACGTGGACCTGTTGGCCACGACGCCGACGGTGGAGTACGAGGTCACGCTCACCGACGGCGAGACGCGCCCCGTGCACGCCCCGTCGGAGATGCCCGACCGCGACCGCATCGAGGAGATCCGCGAGCCCTACATCCGCGCCACGATCCTGTGCCCCAAGGACGCCGTCGGCGCAGTCATGGACCTGTGCCAGGAGCGCCGCGGCATCCACGTGGACATGACGTTCCTCTCCGAGGCGCGCGTGCAGATCCGCTACGACCTGCCGCTCGCCGAGGTGGTGCTGGACTTCTTCGACCACCTGAAGTCACGCACGAAGGGCTACGCCTCGCTGGACTACGAGCTGATCGGCCTGCGCCCGTCCGACCTGGTCAAGCTGGACATCCTGCTGGCCGGCGACCAGGTGGACGCGCTGGCGCTGGTGGTGCACAGGGACAAGGCCTACGACGCCGGCCGCGGCATCGCCGAGCGGCTGCAGAAGCAGATCCCCCGCCAGCAGTTCGAGGTGGCCATACAGGCGGCGATCGGGTCGCACATCATCGCTCGCGAGTCCGTGAAGCCCATGCGCAAGGACGTGATCGCCAAGTGCTACGGCGGCGACATCACGCGCAAGAAGAAGCTGCTCGAGAAGCAGAAGGAGGGCAAGAAGCGGATGAAGCAGGTGGGCCGGATCGAGGTTCCGCAGGAGGCGTTCCTGTCGGTGCTGAAGATCGGTGACGATGGCAATTAACTGAGGCCACAGGTGGGAACAACCAGGTCTTAGGAAGCCTTTAGGGCGCGAGCGGAGACTCTTCGCCGTGGCCACCTCAGTAGAAACCGCCCCCGACCCGACCCTCGACTCGCTGCAGCTGTTCCTGGACGGCATCGCCAAGACGGCGCTGCTGACCGCCGAGGAGGAGGTGCGGCTGGCCAAGCGTGTTGAGCGCGGCGACCTGGATGCCAAGGAGCACATGGTCCAGGCCAACCTCCGGCTGGTGGTCTCGATCGCCAAGCGCTACCGCAACCAGGGCTTGGACTTCATGGAGCTGATCCAGGAGGGCTCGATCGGCCTGGTCCGCGCCGTCGAGAAGTTCGACTACCGCAAGGGGTTCAAGTTCTCGACGTACGCCACCTGGTGGATCCGGCAGGCCATCTCTCGCGCCGTCGCCGACAAGTCGCGCACCATCCGCATCCCGATCCACATCAACCAGACGCTGCAGAAGCTCGACGGCGCCCAGCGCCGGCTGCAGAGCGTTGGCGAGGGCAACCCGTCGATCGAGGAGATCACCGCGGCCGCCAACGTGGACATCGACGTGGAGGAGGCGGAGTTCCTGATGCGCGCCTCCCGCGCGCCCGTGTCGCTGGACAAGCCGGTGGGCGGGGGCGAGGAGGACTCGGCCGAGCTGGGCCACCTGATCCCCGACGACCGCGCCGAGTCCCCGTTCGAAACCGCGGCCGAGAGCATGACCCGCACCCGCCTGGCCGAAGCGCTGGAGAACCTCTCCTACCGCGAGCGCCGGGTGGTGGAGCTGCGCCACGGTCTGTTCGGCGAGCACCCGCGCACCCTGGACGAGGTCGGCCGCACGTTCGGCCTCACGCGCGAGCGCACGCGCCAGGTCGAGGAGCACGCGCTGCGCAAGCTCGCGTCGCTGGCCGAGGCCCGCGGCCTCCGCGACGTCGCGTAGACGCATAGCGCCTACACGAAGGTAGGCTCCCGCCGGTGGCCGTCAAGACCGACGCAATCGGCAAGCGCTACCCACCCTTCGAGTACGAGGTGGGCAAGGAGAAGATCGCCGAGTACGCACGCGTCATCGGGGCCGAGAACCCGGTTCACTTCGACCGCGCCGCGGCCCGCGACGCCGGCTTCCGTGACGTCGTCGCGCCGCCGATGTTCGCCGTCGTCTACTCCAGTGGGTCGGTGGCGCCGGGCATCTTCGACCCTGAGGTGGGCATCAATTTCGCCACCATGGTCCACGGTGGCCAGGAGTTCGTCTGGGGCGAGCCGGTGGTGTCGGGGGACGTCATATCCACCACGACCGAGGTCAAGGACGTGTCCGAGCGGGACGGCAAGGGCTTCTACGTGTTCGAGTCGGTGTCCACCAACCAGGACGGCCAGGAGGTCGTGCGCGGCACCTGGACCAACATCGTGAGGGGCGTATGAAGGCCGGCGACCCCATCCCCGAGCTGAGGGTCACGCCCGACAAGTACGTGCCGCACCGGTACGCGGGCGCGTCGGGAGACTTCAATCCGATCCACATCGACACCGAGTTCGCCCAGCAGGTGGGCCTGCCGCGCAACATCCTGCACGGGCTCTACTCGATGGCGCTGGTGGCGCGGGCTGCGCATGGCGACGGCGACCCTCGCGCGCTGAAGCGCCTGTCGGTGCAGTTCCGCGGCATGGGCGTGCCGGAGGAGGAGATCGTCGTCACCGGCACGATCGGCGAGGACGGCGCGATCGACCTCGAGGCGGCCCAGGGCGAGAACCGGATCATCCGCAACGCCAGCGCCGAAGTAGACACACCCGCCTAACCTTGGCCGACGTGCTGATCTCCGTCCGCCAGAGCATCCTCCTGCGCAAGGTCGTGGAGGGCTACCAGCAGCTGGACGCGCCCGTGGGCTCCAAGTGGCTGGCGGGCCAGGCCGATGTGCCCTGGGGGCCGTCCACGGTGCGCTCCGAGCTGGCCCGGCTGGAGGAGTTCGGCCTGCTCGAGCACCCGCACACCTCGGCGGGCCGGCGTCCCACCGACTCCGGCTACCGCTTCTACGTGGACGAGCTGCTGGACACCGGCGATCTGCCCGCCGTGCGCACGCCGCTGGAGCTCAGCAACATGCGGCGCGAGGTCGACGAAGCCATGCGCGCAACGACCGAGCAGCTGTCGCAGGTGACCGACCTGCTGGCGCTGGTGTCCGCCCCGTCGATCGGCACGGCCACGATCCATCGCGTCGAGGTGTTGCTGCTGCAGCCGCAGGTGGCGATGGTGGTGGTCATCACCAGCACCGGCGGCGTCACCAAGCGCGTGATCTCCTATGACGAGCCGCTGGATGGCGGGCTGGTGACGTGGGCCGGCAGCTACCTGAACGAGGTGCTGGGCAACATGGACGTGGGCGCCCGGATGCTGGCCGCCAAGCTCGCCGACCCGGATCTGGACCCGCGCGAACGCGAGTTCCTGGGCACCCTGGCGCCGGCGTTCACGGAGCTCGAGGAGTCGGCCGGCGACAACCTGTTCGTGGACGGGGCCGCGCGCCTGTTCTCCGAGCAGCGATTCCAGGACCTGCCCCAGCTCTCCAGCCTGATGGACGTGCTGGAGCGGCGCGTGGCGCTGCTCAGCGTGCTGAGGGCCTCGCTGGCCGAGTCCAACGTCTACCTGCGCATCGGCAGCGAGAACCCGGCGCCCGAGCTGCGTTCGCTGAGCATGGTGGCGGCCAACTACGGCCTGGCCCGCCGCAACCTCGGCGCGGTCAGCGTGATCGGCCCGGTCAGCATGGACTACCCGCGCGCCATCATCGCCGTGCGCCAGGCGGCCACCGAGCTGTCGCGCTTCGTCGGCGAGGTGTACGCAGAGTGAGGCGCGACGCATACGAGGTCCTCGGGGTCGAGCGCGGCGCCGACGAGCGCGCGATCAAGAAGGCGTTCCGCGTCGTGGCGCGCGAGATGCACCCGGACGTGAACTCCGACGACCCGGAGGCCGAGGCCAAGTTCAAGGCGGCCGCCGAGGCCTACGAGGTGCTGTCCGATCCCGAGCGCAAGGCCGTTTACGACCGCCACGGCTGGGACGGCATCGACTCCAAGGGCTACGCCAGCCAGGCGCAGGGCTTCGGCTCGTTCAGCGACATCTTCGACGCGTTCTTCGGCGGCGACCCGTTCGGCGGCGGGCGCGGCGGCCCGCGTGCCATGCAGGGCGGCGACGTGGGCGTGGAGGTCAACATCACGCTGGAGCAGGCCGCACGCGGCATCGAGGTAGAGGTGTCCTACGACGCGGTCGAGCCATGCGAGCACTGCCATGGCAACCGCGCCGAGCCCGGCACCCCGATCGAGACCTGCGAGCGCTGCGGCGGCACCGGCGAGCTGCGCGCCGTGAGCAACACGGCCTTCGGCCAGCTGGTCCGGGCCCAGGCCTGCGACGTCTGTGGCGGCGAGGGCAAGGTGGCGCAGACCCCCTGCGGCGAGTGCGGGGGGCGCGGGCGCAGGGCGGGCCGCAAGACGCTGTCGGTGGACCTCCCGCCCGGCATCGCCGACGGCCAGCGCGTGCGGCTGACCGGCCGCGGCCACGCCGGCGACCGCGGCGGCCCGGCAGGCGACCTCTACGTCAGCGTGGCGGTGGCCGAGGACGAGCGCTTCCTGCGCGACGGGAACGACCTGATTGCGGTGGTCGACGTGCCCGCCCCCGCGGCGGCCCTGGGCACCACGGTCACCGTGCCGACTCTGGACGGCGAGGAGGAGATACGGGTGGAGGCCGGCACCCAGCCCGGCACCGTGGTCACGCTGCGCGGCAAGGGCATGCCCAGCGTGGGCCGCGCCCGCGGGCGCTCCGGCGACCAGCAGGTGGTGCTCAACGTGGTGATCCCCCGCAACTTGACCGACCGCCAGCGTGAGCTGCTGGGCGAGCTCAGCGACAGCGTGACCGAGGACAACCTGCACGAGGCGGCCTCCGAGTCGCTGCTGTCCAAGGTCAAGCGAGCCCTGCGCTGATCCGGCTGGCCGTGCGCGCGCCCGCGGACCGGGCCGAGGAGGTGCTCGGCGCCATGCTGGAGATGGCGCCGTCGGGCATCGAGCAGGTGGACGACGGCGACACGGTGGAGTTCGCGGTCTACGGGGCGCCCGGCGAGTTGCCGGAGCTCGAGCCCGGCGAGGCCGAGGTGGCCGGCGTGCGCGTGCAGGTCAGCGGCACCTCCGTGCCCGACGACTGGGAGGAGCGCTGGAAAGCGTTTCACCGCCCGGTGCTCGTGGCCGACCGGATCTACGTCCGTCCTCCCTGGGAGCAGCCCGTCGGGGCCGACATCGACCTGGTGATCGACCCGGGGCGCGCGTTCGGCACCGGTTCGCACTCCACGACGCGGCTGTGCCTGGCGCTGCTGGCCGAGATCGAGCCGGCCGCCGGCTCGGTGTGCGACCTGGGCTGCGGCTCGGGGGTGCTGGCCATCGCGGCCGCGCGGCTGGGTTTCGGCCCCGTTACCGCGCTGGACGCCGATCCGCTGGCCGTGGAGGCCACCGGCCAGAACGCCGCGGCCAACGGCGTCCAGCTGGCCCGGATCGCACGCGCCAACCTGCGAGAGCAGCCGCCGCCCGCGGCCGAGCTGGTGCTGGCGAACCTGATGCGGCCGCTGCTGCTGCAGGTGGCCGAGCTGATGACCGAGCCGCCGGCCACGTTGATCGTGTCGGGGCTACTGGACCACGAGGCCGACGAGGTGGCGGCCGCGTTCGCGCCGCTGAGCGAGGCACAGCGCTACAGCGACAAAGGATGGACCGCGCTGACTGCTCAGACAGGCCTCAGCGCCTAGCGTCGGCTCGCCGACCCGCTTACGCCTGGCTGACCACGCCGGTGACCTCCTGCCACCAGGCGCGCTCCTCGGCCGTCTGGCTGCGCTGCACCCGCTCGCGGCAGTAGCGCGACAGCCGGCGTGGACCGCCGGCGGCCACCACACCGCTTCCGGTCACGGCCAGCCGGCCGTCGTCGAGCAGCACCAGCGCCCCGGGGTGGTCGCGGCGCGTGCGCAGCACGCGGATGGCGTCCACGTCCTCGACCTTCACGGGTGCCGACGGGTCGCCCATCACCTCCGTCCACGGCTTCACGGTGAAGATGGGCGATCGGCCCGAGCGCACGCTGGGCACCGCGTCGGGCTGGCCGATCGGTCCGGAGCGCCAGCGGTCGAACAGCTCCTCGACGCTCCGGCGGACGGCACCCCGGACCAGGATGTGCAGCCGGTCCCCGGCCGCCACCTCGGTCGAGCCGCGCGGCAGCAGCGCCTCGTCGTCGCGCACGATCACGCTGACCAGCGCCTCGCGCGGCAGCTCGAGCTGGTTCACGCGCAGGCCCGGGATTGCGTCGTTATCCCGGACCGGGTACTCCAGCACCTCGGCGCCCAGGCGCTGGATCGTGCCCACCTCGTGCAGGGGGCGCGAGAGCGCCGGTTCGTCGCCGGTCACGCCCAGCGCCTTGGCCAGCGGGTCCAGGGTGACTCCCTGGATCAGGGTCGAGGCCAGCACCACGAAGAACACGATGTTGAAGATCACTCCGCCCTCGTCCACGCCGGCGATCACGGGGAACGTGGCCAGCACGATCGGCACCGCGCCGCGCAGTCCGGCCCAGCCCACCAGCGTGGACTCGCGTAGGTTCAGGCCGCTGCCCAGCGTGAACAGGTAGACGGCCAGCGGCCGCGCCACGAACATCAGCACCGCCGCCACCAGCAGGCTCTCGCCGATCACGCCGCCGAACTGGGACGGGTTCACCAACAGGCCCAGGGTCATGAACATCGCGATCTGGCTGATCCACGCCAGGCCGTCGTGGAACTCGTCGATGGTGCGCTTGCCCGGGATCGGGGCGCTGCCCAGGGTCAGGCCGACCAGATAGACGGCGAGGAAGCCGGACGCGTGCACCAGGTCGGCCACGCCGAACCCCAGCGCGGCGAACGCGATCGAGGCCACCGGGTACAGACCGGGGACCGTGAGCCGGGCGCTCTGGAAGACCGTTACGGCCAGCCGGCCGATCAGGAGGCCGACCACCGCGCCGAGCGTGAGCTCGATGGCGGCGGTCTCGAGCAGCTCGAGCACCGTGTAGTCCGGGTTCTGGATGAACTCGATGAACGCGATCACCAGGACCACGGCGACCGGGTCGTTCATGCCCGACTCGCCCTCGAGGATTCGCGCCAGCCGCTTCCGCAAGCTCGATCCGCGCAGGATCGAGAAAATGGCGGCGCTGTCGGTAGCGGACACGATCGATCCCAGCAGCAACCCCTCCGCGGTGCTCAGGTCCAGCAGCCAGGCCGCCGCCAGCCCTACGATCACGGCCTGTGCGGCGGTGCCGAAAATGGCCAGCATCACGCTGATGCGCAGCACCGGCCTGATCTCGCCCCAACCCGAGGCCAGCCCGCCCTCGAACAGGATGAACACCAGTGCGATCACCCCGATCGTGCGCGCCAGGTCCACGTCCTCGGTGGTGCCGCCGAAGTGGATCAGGCCCAGGCCATCGGAGCCGATGGCCATGGCAAGCCCCAGCACCACGATCAGGCCCGGAACGCGCAGGCTCCCGGCCACCAGCGACGCTGCTATCCCGGTAGCCAGCAGCCCGCCCGCCAGCAGCAGGAGTTCTCCGTAGTCCATGCCCGGGCTTAGTCGCTCTCAGCCAGCTCGGCCAGGCCCCAGAGATCGCGCCACTCGTGGTCTGGCGCCGCGTCCGCGTCGGGCAGCGGCTCGCGGTGGCGGTTGATCCACGCCGTCCGCATTCCCAGCTCCTTCGCCATCCCGATGTCGTACTTGAAGCCGAAGGCCACGTGCAGCACTTCCTCGGGCGCCAGGCCCAGCTTGTCCAGCATGCGCGTGAACGGTCGCCGCTCGGGCTTGTAACAGCGCACCTCTTCGGCCAGGACCACATGATCGAACTCCAGCGGCCGCAGCTGGCGCAGCGTGTGGTCCATGATCGAGTTCTCGGAGTTGGACACGATGGCCAGCGGGATGCCCGCCTCGCGGACGCGGGTCAGGGCGGGCAGCGTGTCGGGAAACGGCTGCCACGACTGCATTGCGCGGGCGAAGTCGTAGCCCACGTTCACGTTCCAGCGGTAGCCGCGTTCGCTCACCCACGTGCGCAGGGTCTGCTTGAGCACGTCGGCGTAGCTGCGGTAGTCCTGCTCTCGGATGTACTCGAACTGGATCTCCTCCCAGCGCTGTCGCAGCAGGTGACCGGGGCCGGGATCGTGGTCGCCGCTGTCCCGGGCTACGTCGTACAGGAACGCCGCGGCGCCCCCCTCCCAGTCGATGAGGGTTCCATAGCAGTCGAAGGTGGCGGCTTTCCACGCTGGCATGCGGCCTACACTGACCCTAATGGCGGTGCTCGACCGATTGCAGTCCGACGCCAACGCCGCGCTGAAGGCGGGCGACCGTGAGCGCGCCGGTGCGCTGCGCGTGGTGCTGTCCGAGCTCCAGAAGGCCGCCAAGGAAGGCGACGGCGACGAGGTTGCGGTGCTCCAGCGCGAGCGCAAGCGGCGGCTGGAGTCCGCCCAGGCGTTCCGCGAGGGCGGCCGCGACGAGCTGGCCGGCCAGGCCGAGCGCGACGCCGTCCTGATCGAGGACTACCTGCCCGAGCAGATCTCCGACGAGGAGCTCAGGGCGCTGGTGGCCGACGCGGTTGCCGAGGCCGGCGCGGAGTCGCCGAAGGACATGGGCAAGGTCATGGCGATCGTCATGCCCAAGGTGGAGGGCCGCGCCGACGGCAAGCGCGTCAGCGGGGCCGCAAAGGAGCTGTTGCAGGGCTAGTGCGCGAGCAGATCGAGCTCACCAACGAAGTAGCGGCCGAGTTGGCGGGCGCCAACGACCTGATCATGCGCACGCTGGAGGAGCGGCTGGACTGCGACGTGTTCCTGCGCGGCAACGTGCTCACCATGGACGGCGATGCCGACGCGGTGGCCGCCGGCCGCGAGGTGGTGCGCGAGCTCTCGGACCTGGTCGGCCAGGGCCACGACGTGGCGCCCGGGACCATCGAGGCCATCGGCTCGGCGCTGGATCGTCACGAGAGCCCGAGCCAGATCCTGGAGGACGTGGTCTGGCGTCACCGCGGGCTGAAGGTGGCGCCCAAGACCGTGACGCAGAAGCGCTATGTGGACGCCATCCGCGACCACACCATCACGGTGGGAATCGGCCCGGCCGGCACCGGCAAGTCGTTCCTGGCCGTGGCCATGGCGGTTGCCGCGCTGCAGCGGCGCGAGGTCAACCGGATCGTGCTCACGCGCCCGGCAGTGGAGGCCGGCGAACGGCTGGGCTTCCTGCCCGGCGACCTTATGGCCAAGGTCGACCCATACCTGCGGCCGCTGTTCGACGCGCTCTACGACATGCTCGAGCCCGAGAAGGTCAACGGCCACCTGGAGCGCGGGGTGATCGAGGTGGCGCCGCTGGCGTTCATGCGCGGAAGGACCCTGAACGACGCGTTCATCATCGTCGACGAGGCCCAGAACACCACTCCGGAGCAGATGAAGATGGTGATGACGCGGCTGGGCTTCAACTCCAAGATGGTGGTCACCGGCGACGTGACACAGGTCGACCTGCCGCGTGAGACGCGCTCGGGACTGCTGGTCATCGGCGACATCCTGTCCGAGGTCGAGGGCATCGAGTTCGTGCGCTTCGGCGGCGAGGACGTGGTCCGCCACAAGCTGGTCCAGCGGATCGTGGCCGCGTACAACGAGTACGCCGAGAAGCAGGCGCCCGAGATCCGCTCCGCGCGCTCGAAGCAAGCTTGATCGAGATCGAGTCCGATCCCGAGCTCGAACGCCCGGCCCGGGCGGCGCTTGCGGCCGCGGGCGTCGAGGAGGGGCACGTGGCCATCGAGCTTGTTGGGGAGGAGCGCATCACCGCGCTCAATCGCGACCATCGCGGGAAGGACCAGCCGACCGACGTGCTCTCGTTCCCGATCGACGAGAACGGCCCGTCCGCCGGTCCGCGTGAGCTTGGCGACGTGGTTGTCTGCCCCGAGCACACGAAGGACATCCCCGAGGCCGTGGTGCACGGCGTGCTGCACCTGTGCGGCTACGACCACGAGACCGACGATGGGCAGATGCTGGCGCTGCAGGCGCGGATCATGGGCTCGCTGTGACCCGATCGGGGTTCATCGCGCTGGCGGGACGGCCCAACTCGGGTAAGTCGACGCTGGTCAACCGGCTGGTGGGCGAGAAGGTGGCCATCGTCTCCGACAAGCCCCAGACCACCCGCCGCGAGGTGCGCGGGATCGCCACCGGCAACGACTGGCAGCTGGTCCTGGTGGACCTGCCCGGGGTCCAGCGCCCGCGCGACCGCATGACCGACCGCATGCAGCGCCGCGTCGAGCAGGCGATCGGCGACGCCGACGCTGTGGTGTTCATGCTCAACGCGACTGAGCCGGTGGGGGCGGGGGACCGCTACATCGCCCGCGCCCTGCGAGGGTCCTCGACGCCCGTCGTGACCGTGGTGAACAAGGTCGATCGGCTCAGCCCGACCGAAACCGCCTCTGCGCTCATGGGCGCCGCCGACCTGGAAGTACCCGGGGACGTGTTCCCCGTCAGCGCGCGCAGGGGCTCCGGCGTGGAGCCGTTGCTGGAGCACCTGGTCGGCCTCCTGCCAGAGGGGCCCTTCATGTACCCCGAGGAGGCTGTCAGCGACCAGGAGGAGAACGTCCTGCTGGCCGAGCTGGTGCGCGAGCAGGTGCTGCGCCGCACGCGCCAGGAGTTGCCCCACGCCGTCGAGGCCGAGGTGCTGGAGGTGGCCGAGCGCGACGACGGCCTGCTGTACATCGAAGCCTGCCTGTGGGCCGAGGCCGACTCCCACAAGGGCATCCTGATCGGCAAGGGCGGCCGGATGATCAAGGCCATCGGCACCGCCGCCCGCAAGGAGATCGAGGAGGCCACCGGCTCGCGCGTTCACCTGGAGCTGATCGTCCGCGTGCGCAAGGGCTGGCGCGGCGACGACAGCGTGCTGGACCGGCTGGGCATCGAATGACCCTCGTCCGGCGCGAGGACTCGGTGCTGGTGGTCGTGGACACCCAGCCCGGCTTCCTCGACGAGGACTCCGACGAGGCCCCGGCCACGGTGGCGCGGCTGGCCTGGCTGGCTGGGATGGCCGCCCAGATGGACATCCCGGTGGTGGTCGTGGAGGAGGACCCGGGCACCTACGGGCCGACGGTCCCGGCCGTGACCGAGCGGCTCCCCGAGGCCACGCCCCGGATCGTCAAGCCCACGTTCGGCCTGGCCGGCTGCCCGGAGGCGGTCGAGGCCGTGCGAGCCACCGGCCGCCCGGTGGCCGTCCTGGCCGGCTTCGAGACCGACGTATGCGTGGCCCAGTCGGCGCTGGGCCTCCTGGAGCTCGGCGTCCGCGCCGTGGTGGTCGAGGACGCGTGCTTCTCGAACAGCGCGGAGGCTCACCGCTTCGGCCTGGAGCGTCTGGCCGGCACGGGCGTGGAGCGCAACCACGTCAAGGGCGTCGCGTTCGAGTGGATGGGCACGGTCGAACATGGCCGCGCCGTTCGGGCGCGGGACCGCGAGCGCTTCGGTGAGCCGCCGCTGCAGCTCTGAACTGCGATTCAGGTACGGCTGGGAGTACCTGAATCGCAGATTCGTCGCCGCAGGTCCAGCAGCGACTTTTCGACATACCCCTTCTCGAACCGGACCTGGCCGTGGGTGAAGCGCAGCGGCCACAGGCCGGCAGCGAGGTGGGCCTGCGTGCGGACGAGGTCACGTGCCTGCTGGGGCGCCGTGCGGTGGTATCGCAGCCCGTCCGTTTCGACTACCAGACCCAGCTCCGGCCAGAAGAAGTCCACCCGGTAGCCGTTGAGCCACTGCTGAGTGAGCGGCTTGGACAGCCCAACCCGGCGCGCGATGGGGAGGAAATGGCGCTCCACGCCGGCCTCGGTGAGCACGAACGTTCGCTGGTCGAGGGTCAGGCGCAGCTTGGTGGCGCCCGACAGGCCTGCGAACTCTGCCAGGGCCTCGCGCAGGCCCTCGGGATCGATCAGGTCGTGCTTGTCGGCTTCGTTGATGGCGGTCTCAAGGTCGTAGCGAGACCGGGTGCGCGCCAGGTCGAGCAGCGTTCGCGCCGGGCTGGTAACGGGGATCCCATCGATCGTGCCCACGTGGGTCGGATCCAGGAGGGCGGTCCGAACGCTGATCCCTTTCCGTCGGCGGCGCACGCCGGGCGGCACGATGATCTGGATCAGGGAGGAGCGCTCACACCCGTCCATGCCCGAGAGCGTCGCCGCGCTCTCGTCCGCGAGGACGGCCTCGTCGCCGCACGTGAGCGTTGCCGCCATCCACCGGCCGTGCCGGGTGACGTGCGGGCGTCCGACGGCGAACACTCCCGGCCACAGGCGGTGGAGGCGCCCGTTCGCCACGCGCCGCTTGATCGCCTGGGGGTGCAGGCCGAGCGCGAGAAGCTGCCGGCCCGCCACCACGCCGTGCTGGCGTTCGGCGAGCTGCCACAACCGTGCCGGCGAGAATGTGCAACCGAGGTACGCCATGCCGTACCTGAAGGGCAGATCGCCGGGGAACTCGCCCCCCTGACAAGATCAAGTGGTGGACGAGATCGCCTTCGACTCCGACGGCCTGGTGCCGTGCGTGATGCAGGACGCCGGCACCGGCGAGGTGCTGACGCTGGCGTACATGAACGCCGACGCGCTCACGCGCACGCGGGAGACCGGCCAGGTGCACTTCTGGAGCCGTTCGCGGGGCGAGCTGTGGCGCAAGGGCGAGACGTCGGGCAACACGATGGCCCTCAGGGCGCTGCGCTACGACTGCGACGCCGACGCGCTGGTGGCGCTGGTGGACCCCGCAGGCCCGGCCTGCCACACGGGCGAGCGCACCTGCTTCTACCGCGGTGATATGGAGCCAACTGCCGAGGAGGCGCTGCCGGCGCTGGAGCGCACGATCGCCGACCGCAAGGCCAGCGGCGACACAGGATCCTCCTACACAGCCAAGCTGTTGGCCGATCCCGGCTTCGCCGGCGAAAAGGTGCTGGAAGAGGCCGAAGAAGTGGCCCGCGCCGCGCGCGAGGAGTCCGGCGGGCGGGTGGCCGAGGAGGCCGCGGACGTGCTGTACCACCTGACGGTCCTGCTGGCGACGCGGGACCTCGGGCTGGCCGATGCCTTCGAGGTACTCAATGGGCGTCGCCGCTGAGCCGGCCGACCTCGAGCTGACGCCCACGCTCGAGGAGACCCGCCGGCTGGCCCGCGAGCACACGCTGGTGCCGGTGCGGCACACCTTCATCGCCGATACCGAGACGCCGGTGTCGGCCTACCTCAAGCTGCGCGGCGGGGGGCCGTCGTTCCTGCTCGAGTCGGCCGAGCAGGGCGCGCGCTTCGGCCGCTGGTCGTTCCTGGGCTACCGGCCGCGGACGACCATCCGGATCGATGACGGCGTGCTCACGGTGGGCGGCGAGGCGCGCGCGTTCACGGACCCGTACGCGGTGGTGGCGCTGGAGCTGGAGCGCTTCCGCACCGCGCCGCTGGAGGGCCTGCCGCCTTTCGCCGGTGGCGCCGTGGGCCTGTTCGGCTACGACCTGGTGCGCTTCGCCGAGCCGAGCGTGGGGCCACCCAACCCGGACCCGCTGGAGATGCCGGACATGGCGCTCATGGTCAGCGACGTGATGGTGGCCTTCGACCACCTGCGCCACGAGGCCACGATCCTGGCCAACGTGTTCGTGGACGGCGACGTGGACGAGGCCTACGCGTCGGCGGCCGCCTCGATCGCCGAGGTGCGCGAGCGGCTGGCCGCGCCCGTGCCCCACTTCGACACCGGGGAGGGCGCGCCGGCCAAATTCGAGTCCAACACGGGGGAGCAAGGCTTCGAGGCATCGGTGGCCGCGTGCGTGGAGTACATCCGCGCCGGCGACGCCTACCAGGTGGTGCCCAGCCAGCGCTGGAGCGCTCGGGCGCCGGCCGACGCGTTCTCGATCTACCGCGGGCTCCGGGCGGTCAACCCCAGCCCGTACATGTACTTCCTGGACTTCGAGGACTTCCAGATCGCCGGCGCGTCGCCGGAGGCGCTGGTCAAGGTCGAGGGCCGCACCGCCACCCAGCGGCCGATTGCCGGCACCCGTCCGCGCGCGCCCACCGCGGCAGAGGACACGGCCCGTGCCGACGAGCTGCTGGCCGACCCGAAGGAGCGTGCCGAGCACGTGATGCTGGTGGACCTGGCCCGCAACGACCTGGGCCGGGTGTGCGAGTACGGGTCGGTCACGGTCGACGAGCTGATGGTGGTCGAGACCTACTCGCACGTGCTGCACATCGTCTCCGAGGTGTCCGGCACGCTGCGCGCCGACGTCGGCCCGATCGAGGCGCTGCGCGCCTGCCTGCCCGCGGGCACCCTCTCCGGCGCGCCGAAGATCCGCGCCATGCAGATCATCGACGAGCTGGAGACCGTCAAGCGCGGCCCGTACGGCGGCTCGGTGGGCTACCTGTCCTACTCGGGCGAGCTGGACACCTGCATCTACATCCGCTCGGCGCTGATCAAGGACGGCATGGTGCACGCGCAGGCCGGCGGCGGCGTGGTGGCCGACTCCGACCCCGCCTACGAGCGGCGCGAGAGCGAGGCCAAGGCCGGCGCGGTGTTCCAGGCCATCGAGCTGGCTCGCACGCAGGGGGACTGGGCATGAGCGTGCTGGTGATCGACAACTACGACTCGTTCACCTACAACCTGGTCCAGTACCTGGGTGAGCTGGGCCAGCGCATCGACGTGGTGCGCAACGACCAGGCGACGGTCGACGAGCTGCTGAGCCGGCGGGCGGACCGGCTGATCGTGTCGCCCGGTCCCTGTACCCCCGCCGAGGCCGGGATCTCGGGCGACGCCATCCGCCGCTTCGCCGAGGCCGGCACGCCGGTGCTGGGCGTGTGCCTGGGCCACCAGGCGCTGGCCGTCACCTTCGGCGGCACCGTGGTCCGGGGCGACCCGGTGCACGGCAAGACCGCGGTGATCGAGCACGACGGCCGCACCATCTTCGACGGCCTGGAACCGCAGCTGACCGTGGGCCGCTACCACTCGCTGATCGTGGACCCCGAGCTGCCGGACCAGCTCGAGGTGTCCGCCCGCTACGGCGACACGATCATGGCCCTGCGCCACCGCGAGCTGCCGGCCGAGGGCGTGCAGTTCCACCCCGAGTCCGTGCTCACCGAGCACGGCATGGCCATACTGCGCAACTTCCTGCAGTGAGCTGACGATCCCAATCCCATTCTCACCGAGACGATCGACCGTCTCTGTCGCAGCGAGGCACTGACCGTGGACGAGACCTCGGCGGTCCTGCACGAGGTCATGGAGGGCCGCGCCTCGGAGATCCAGACGGCGGCACTGCTGATCGCCTTCCGCGCCAAGGGCGAGAGCGTCGGCGAGCTTGCAGGCATGGCGCGCGCGATGCGCGACCTGGCCGTTCCGGTGGCCACCGACCGGCCGGGCCTGGTGGACACCGCCGGCACCGGCGGCGGCCGGCCCACCTTCAACGTGTCCACCACGGCGGCGTTCGTGGCCGCGGGCGCCGGGGTGCCGATGGCGAAGCACGGCAACCGCTCCGCCACCGGGCGGTCGGGCTCGGCAGACGTGCTGGAGGCGCTGGGGGCGCGGATCGACCTCGCCCCCGACGACGTGGCCGCATGCATCGACGCGATCGGCTTCGGCTTCATGTTCGCGCCCGCCCACCACCCGGCCATGAAGCACGTGGTGCCGGTGCGCAAGGGCCTGGCGGTGCGCACGATCTTCAACTTCCTGGGCCCGCTGACCAACCCGGCGGGCGCGCGGCGCCAGCTGATCGGCGTCTCCGATCGGCGCTTCCTGGACATCATGGCCGGCGCGTTGGGCGAACTGGGCTGCGAGCACGCGCTGCTGGTGGCCTCCGATGACGGCCTCGACGAGCTCAGCACCTCCGGTCCCACCCACATCGTCGAGCTACGCGGTGACGGCCGCCTGGACAACTGGACGCTGACGCCGGAGGACGTCGGCCTGGACCTCTCGCCCCAGTCCGCGGTGGCCGCGGGCACGCCCGAGCGCAACGCCGAGATCGCGCACGCGGTGCTGGCCGGCCAGGCCGGGCCGGAGCGCGATCTGACCGCACTCAACGCCGGGGCCGCTATATACGTGGGCGGCTTGGCCGAGACGATCGAACAAGGAACCCGTCAGGCCGAGCAGGCCATCGACTCCGGCGCGGCGCGTGAAGTGCTGGCGAAGTTCGTCGAGCGGACCAACGCATGAACGCGCGCCTCGAGTTCCTGGTCGAGGCCACCCACGAGGCGCTGGCCCAGCGCCGCAAGCAGATGCCCCTGGCCGAGCTCGAGGCCATGGCCGCCGGCCGCGAGGAGGACGACCGCCCGTTCGCCGAGGCGCTGGCGCGGCCCGGCACGTCGTTGATCGCCGAGCACAAGCGGCGCTCGCCGTCGGCGGGCGTGATCCGCGAGGACCGTTCTTGCGCCGAGGTGGTGGCCGCCTACGAGCGCGGCGGCGCCGCGGCGCTGTCGGTGCTCACCGAGGAGCGCCACTTCGGCGGCTCGCTCGACGACCTGCGCACGGCGCGCGAGGCAAGCCACCTGCCGATCCTACGCAAGGACTTCACCGTGGACGAGTACATGCTGGTGGAGGCCAAGGCGCTGGGCGCCGACGCCGTGCTGCTGGTGGTGGGCTCGTTCCGCCACACCGACCAGCTGGCCGAGCTGCACGCCACCGCTCACGCGCTGGACCTGGACGCCATCGTCGAGGTCTCCGAGCCGGAGGAGCTGGAGATGGCGCTGGAGGTGGACGTGGACGTGATCGGGATCAACAACCGCAACCTCGAGGACTTCACGGTGGACACCCAGCGCACCTACGAGCTGCTGGCCGACGTTCCGGCGGGCAAGATCGTGGTGTCTGAGTCGGGCATCTCCACGCGCGAGCAGATCGAGGAGCTGGAGCGGGTGGGCGTGGATGCGGTGCTTGCCGGAAGCGCGGTCATGGCGGCTGAGGACCCCGAGGCCGCCGTTAGGGAGCTGGTCGGCCCAGAGGAGTAGGCCTCCCAGCCAAGGATGGTGCGGGGGGGCGCGAGGCCCCTGCGCCATTTCGTAAGGGACTGCTTCGCCGTCCCTTACCATCGTTGCGATGGCGACCGCGCCTCATCTCGACCCGCCCGCCATTGCCGAGCTCGTCGAACGTCTTCGGGCCAACCTGGCCCGCGCGGTGAAGGCCCCGGACGCGGTCCTGCGCGAGGTGCTGGTGGCGCTGCTGGCCGAGGGCCACGTGCTCATCGAGGACAACCCGGGCGTGGGCAAGACCGCTCTGGCGCGCGCGCTGGCGCGCTCCGTGGACGCCGAGTTCGCCCGCGTTCAGTGCACCGCCGACCTGCTGCCTGCCGACGTGGTGGGAACCGCCGTGTTCAACCAGCGCGAGTCGCGCTTCGAGTTCCGGCCCGGGCCGGTGTTCGCCAACGTGGTGCTGGTCGACGAGATCAACCGCGCGTCGCCCAAGACCCAGTCCGGCCTCCTGGAGTGCATGCAGGAGCGCCACGTGACGGTGGACAACACCACCCACCACCTGGCGCGGCCGTTCGTGGTGCTGGCCACGCAGAATCCGATCGAGTACGAGGGCACCTACCCGCTGCCCGAGGCGCAGCTGGACCGGTTCATGGTGCGCGTCTCGCTCGGCTACCCGTCGGTCTCCGAGGAGAGCGACATGCTGGCCAAGCACGGCGATCACGACCGCGTCCTGGACCTGGAGCCGGTGACCGACGTGGCCGAGATCCAGGCTGCGCAGGTCTCGGTTGCACGGGTGCACGGCAGCGAGGCGCTGCGGCGCTACATCGTCGAGGTGCTGGACGCCACCCGCGCCGATCCGCGCGTGGAGCTGGGCGCCAGCCCCCGCGCCGGGCTGATGCTGTTCCGCGCCGCCAAGGTGCTGGCGGTGCTGGACCGCCGCGACCACGTGCTGCCCGACGACGTGCAGGCGCTGGCGAAGTCGGTGTTGACCCATCGCCTGTTGCTGTCCCCGGAGGCCGCCGGCCAGGACCGCGCCACCGTGGTGGCGGACGCCCTGGAGCGGGTCCCGGCCCTGTAGGGATCGGCCGGTGTCGCGCGCGCTCGGTGCCCTGCTCCTGGGCGCGGCGCTGATCCTGGCGGCCCTGGTGTTCGACACGGCGTCGCTGTACGTGCCCGGCCTGGGACTGCTGCTGGCCGCCGGCGGGTCCCTGGCGTGGGTGGGGCTGGCCGGCGCCGGCGCCGGCATCGACACCGAGCCCGGACCGCCCACGGTCGAGGAGCGCCGGCCCTACCCGCTGCGGATGACCGTGCATACCGGGCTGCTGCCCGCGCCCGGCGGCGAGCTTCGGACCGAGCTGCTGGAGCAACCCGTGTCGCTGGCCGGCATGTCGGCGCGGCGGCTGCGCATCGACGTGCAGTTCGAGCGCCGCGGACGGCGCGAGATCGAGCCGCCCGCCTTCACCATCCACGACCCGCTGCGGCTGGTCACCCGCACGGTGCGAGATAGCGGCGACGCCGCCGATCTGCTCGTGCTTCCGCGCATCGAGCCGGTGCTCACGCCGAGCGGCTCGGGCGGCGCCGGGGCCGGCTCGCCGGGCGACGGGCAGAGCCCCGCCACCGCCCTGCGCGGGGCGGCCGCCGGTTCGGCCGCCGAGCTGGATCTGGACGGACTGCGGCCCTACCGCACCGGCACGCCGGCGTCGCGCATCCACTGGCCGGCCGTGGCGCGCAGCGGCCAGATGCTGGAGCGGCGCCTGACCGCCGAGTCGGACTCCGCTCCCCTGGTGGTGCTGGACGCCAGCCAGCCGCCGTCGGACGAGGCGCTGGACGCTGCGGTGCGCGCCGCGGCCTCGCTCTGCGTGTTCATCGCCCGCCGGGGCGGGCTGGCGCTGCTGCTGCCCGGCGACCGGCGACCGACCACCCTGCCCGCCGACCTGACCGGCTGGCCCGCCCAGCACGCCCGTCTGGCCCTGGTGAGACCGGCGGAGCAGCGCCCGCCGCTGGCCCGCGCCCGGCGCTCGGGTGCGGTGATCTGGGTCAGCGCCCGGCCCGACCCGCCCCGCGACCTGGCCCGAACCACCGCCGGCACCGGCTGGCTGGTCACGCCGCTGACGGAGCCGGGAGGCGACGTCGAGTTCGAGGTCGCCGGCTGCGGCGCGCGCCGCATCACGCGGCGGGCGCCTGCCGGCTCGGGGGTGGCGGCGTGAGCGCGTTGCGAAGTGGTGGCCAGGGCCACGACAACATCACGCGATCGCTCGAGCTGACGCTGTTCGCGGCGCTCGGTGCCTTCGCCGCGCTGCACTGGGCCGCGCTGGTCGAGAGCCCGCCCACGGGCCGGATCCTGCTGGCCGTGGCCGCCCTGACCGCTACCGGCGCCTTGCTCGGCGCCCTGAATCGCTCGCGGCTGCCGCGAGCCGCCGTGCATGCCCTCGCGGTGGTCGCGGTCATGGTCGGCACGGCGGCCGCGCTGGCCGCCACCGGCCTGTCGGTGCGGCTGCTGTGGCCGCTCAACTGGGATGACCTGAGCCTCCAGCTGGAGCAGGGCTTGTCCGGCGTCCAGACGGTGGTGTGGCCCTACGGCGGGCCGGAGGACGACGTCAGGCTGGCCATCCTGCTGGGCGCGCCGGCGCTGCTGGCGCTGGTCGCGGCGCTGGCGTTCTGGCCCGTGCGGTCGCGGATCACGGCGTCCGTGCTGCGCTTCATGGCGCTGGTCACCCTGCTGTGCCTATACGGCATCCCCGTGACCGACCACGATCCGGGCGACCCGCTGCTGCGCGGGCTGGTGCTGTTCACGCTGGTGGCGGCCTGGCTGTGGGCGCCGCGAATGCGTGGCCGGGAGGCCGTGCCCGCCCTGGCCACGGTGGCCCTGGTGGGCTTGGTGGCCCTGCCGCTGGCGGCGCGCGTGGACCGCGCCGAGGCCTTGGTCAACTACAGCGACTGGAACTGGTTCGGCGGCAAGGAGGTCAGGTTCAACTGGGACCACACCTACGGCCCGCTGGACTGGCCGCGCGACGGCACGACGCTGCTCGAGGTGCGGTCGCCACGCCCGCTGTACTGGAAAGCCGAGGTGCTCGACACCTTCGACGGCCTGCGCTGGGTGCGCTCGCGCGCCAACGACCGCACCAGCCCCCTGGGCGAGCTGCCCGACGACCCCGAGACCCGCTGGGACCGGAGCATCACCGTCACGGTGCGATCACTGCGCACCGACTTCGTGATCGGCACCGGCACGCCCTACCGCGTCCTGGGCGCGGGGGAGGCGGTCAGTGGCGCCGCGGACGGCACGCTTCGGCGCCTGACCGAGCCGCTGCGCCGCGGCGACCAGTACACGGTGCGCGCCTACGCGCCCACGCCGAACGCCACCCAGATGCGCGCCGCGCCGGATGGTTACGAGATCGAGCTGTCCCAGTACACCGATGTGGTGCTGCCGCGGTCGGGCGAGAACGCGCTCGATACCAAGGACACGCCGGACTCGCTGGTTGCCCGCAAGAGGGTGGAGGTGCCCCTGCGGGGAAGCGACGGCCAGGCCGGCGACGAGCCCCAGCCGCTGCGATTCGCGGGTTCGCCCTACGCCCGCACCGAGCGCCTGGCGCGACGGCTGACCGCCGGTGCGCCCACCACCTACGACGCCGTCCGCCGCGTGCAGGACCACTTCCGCTCGGGCGGCTTCACCTACAGCGAGCGCCCGCCAAGCCGGCGCTACCCGCTGAACGCGTTCCTGTTCCAGGACAGGATCGGCTACTGCCAGCAGTTCTCGGGGGCGATGGCGCTGATGCTGCGCATGGCCGGCATCCCCGCCCGCGTGGCCACCGGCTTCTCGCCCGGTTCGCTGAACCGCGACACCGGTGAGTACCGGGTGCGCGACCTGGACGCCCATTCGTGGGTGGAGGTGTACCTCAACGACCTCGGCTGGATCACGTTCGATCCCACGCCCCCGGCAGCCCCCGCGGACCGGGCGGGCCAGGGCCCGCGGGCCGCCCCGGCCGACGGTGACCGGCCCCGCGATGCCCTGTCCAGCGACGGCCAGTCACCGCTCTCCGATCGCGCGGCCGACACCGGCGCAGCGGCGCGCGGCGGCGGCGGCGATGGCGGCGGCGGTCCTCCGGCGGGATTGCTGGCCGGCTTCGCGCTCGCGGCCCTCGGCGCCGGGGCGGCAATGCTGGCCGGCCGGCGCCTGCGTCCGCACGGAACCGCCGAGGCCGGGCTGGCCGAACTGCAGCAGGCGCTGCCTCGGCTGGGCTGGAAGCTGCCCGCCGGGACCACGTTGCTCCAGCTCGAACAGCGACTGCGCCGGGCTGCCGGTCCTGCCTCCGCGCGCTACGTGGCTCAGCTGCGCACGCTCCGCTTCGGCCCCGACCGCGACGCCACACCGCCCGCCGGGAACCGGCGTGCGATGCGGCGCGAGCTGACCGCGGGCGGCGGTCTGTCGGCGCGCCTGCGAGGATTCGTTGCTCTGCCGCCGCGCCGCAGCCACGGCTGACAGCCATTTATGCGCATTTAACGCGGGCGGCCTAGAACCACTGTCATGACACCGACCGATCCCCAGCCGCGCCGCGGCAGCAACTTCCTCTCCGGCCTCCTCGGCGGCTTCGTGGTCCTGGCCGTGGGCGCCGGGCTGATCGCCACCGGTGTGATCGGCGAGGACGAGGGCGACAACCCCAGCGAGCCCTCGGTTGCCCAGAGCGCCACGCGACCGGTCGGCGACGGCGGCTCCGACGCCGCCCGCTCGGTGTCGGACATCTACCGCGACGAGGGCCAGGGCGTGGTCTTCGTTCGCTCCGAGGGCGTCAGCAGCGGCGAGAGCAGCGAGTCGCCCTTCGGCCAGCCCGACAGCCAGCGCGGCACCGCCACCGGCTCGGGGTTCGTGGTCGACCGGCGCGGCTACGTCGTGACCAACGCGCACGTGGTCCAGGGTGCGTCGAAGGTGTCGGTCAGCTTCGACGAGAAGACCAGCAGCTTCGTGGATGCGGAGGTCAAGGGCACGGACGTGTCCTCCGACCTGGCCGTCCTGAAGATCGATCCCGATGACGTCAAGGACATGAAGGTGCTGCCGCTCGGCGATTCGTCGGATGCCAAGGTCGGTGCGCCCACGATCGCCATCGGCAACCCGTTCGGGTTCACCCGCACCGTTACCACCGGGATCGTCTCGGCCGTGCAGCGCACCATCGAAGCGCCCAACAACTTCAGCATCGCGGACGTGATCCAGACCGACGCGGCCATCAACCCGGGCAACTCGGGCGGGCCGCTGCTGGACGCCCAGGGCCGGGTTATCGGCATCAACGCCCAGATCGCCACCGGCGGCCAGTCCTCCGGCGGCTCGATCGGCATCGGCTTCGCCATCCCCGTGAACACGCTCAAGAGGCTGCTGCCCGAGCTCAAGGCCGGCACGTCGATCAAGCGCGGCTTCCTCGGCGTAACCACGGCGACCGTGAACAACGAGGTGGCCGACGACCTGAACCTGGCCACCAAGTCGGGCGCGATCGTCCAGGACGTGACCAAGGGCGGCCCTGCCGACGACGCCGGACTGCGCGCCGGCGGCACGGCGACCGCCGACGGCCTGGCCGCCGGGGGCGACGTGATCGTTTCCGTGGACGGCAAGCCGGTCAACAGCTCGGACGAGCTGGTGGCCATCATCGCCGGCAAGAAGCCGGGCGAAGAAGTCGAGATCGAGTACCTGCGCGGTCGCAGCGACGAGCGCAAGACCGCCAAGGTCAAGCTCGGCAATCGCCCGGCGCAGGCGCAGCCTCAAAACGAGCCCCAGCTGCCCTGATTAGGTGCCAGGAATCGGGCATCCATGCCCGATTCCTGAACGGCGGGTCCGCCATCCGTGGCCAGTTTCCGGGGGCCGCTGTTCAAAAATCGGGCACGACGCCCGATTTTTGGCACGCTCTCTCTCGTGGGCACGAAGATAAAGATCTGTGGGATCACCGATCCCGAGGATGCGCGCCTGGCGGTGGAGCTGGGCGCATGGGCGCTGGGGCTGAACTTCTGGCCCGAGAGCGTGCGCCGCTGCCCGCCCGACGCGGCCGAGGAGATCGCGGCCACCTTGAGGCGCAGCGCCGAGCTGGTGGGCGTGTTCGTGAACGCCACGCTTGACGAGGTGGCAGTCGAGGTCGACCGGTACGAGCTGACCCTCGTTCAGCTGCACGGCGACGAGGGGCCGGCGTACTGCCGCGAGGTGGCGCGCCGCACGGGTGCGAGGGTGATCAAGGCGGCGGGCGTGCATGACGCCGCCTCGGTGCGCGACCTGGAGGCCTTCCACACCGACTACCACCTGCTGGACGCCGCGGTGCCCGGGCAACCGGGGGGGACCGGGCAGACCTTCGGCTGGGAGCTGGCCGGCGCCCACCGCGGGCACGTGCCGATGATCCTGGCCGGCGGCATGACCCCCGACAACGTGGCCGAGGCCATCCGCGTGACGGCCCCCTTCGCCGTGGACACCGCCAGCGGCACCGAGCGCAAGCCCGGGCACAAGGACCCGGGCAGGATGACCGCGTTCTTCCGCGCCGTAAAGGCCACCGAGCCCGAGCGCACGACCGCGTGAGTAGCGCCGGAGCACCGGGCCGCGAGCGCGAGTTCGGCCCCTACGGCGGCCGCTTCGTGCCGGAGACGCTGATTCCGGCGCTGGACGAGCTCGAGGCCGCATGGCTCGAGGCGCGCGAGGACCCGGCCTACCTCGGCGAGCTGGCCGAGCTGCTGAGCGACTACGCCGGCCGACCGACACCGCTGTACCGCGCCCGGCGGCTGTCCGAACAGCTGGGCCGCACGATCTACCTCAAGCGCGAGGACCTGCTGCACACCGGCGCGCACAAGATCAACAATGCGCTCGGCCAGGCACTGCTGGCCAAACGGATGGGCAAGACGCGCGTGATCGCCGAGACCGGCGCCGGCCAGCACGGCGTGGGCATCGCCACCGCCTGTGCGCTGCTGGACCTGGAGTGCGTGGTCTACATGGGCAGCGAGGACATGCGCCGCCAGAAGCCCAACGTGGAGCGCATGGGCCTGCTGGGCGCCACGGTCGAGCCGGTGGAGGCCGGCGCGCGCACGCTGAAGGAAGCCGTCAGCGCGGCCATCCGCGATTGGGTGGCCAACGTGGGGGACACCCACTACGTGATCGGCTCTGCGGTCGGCCCGGCTCCCTACCCGGCGCTGGTACGCGACCTGCAGCGCACCATCGGCGACGAGATCCGCCAGCAGATCCAGGCGGCCGAGGGCCGCCTGCCCGACCGCGTGATCGCATGCGTCGGCGGCGGCTCCAACGCCATCGGCGCGTTCGTGCCGTTCGTGGGCGACCGCGACGTGGCGCTGGTGGGCGTGGAGGCAGCCGGGGAGGGCCTGGACAGCGGCCGTCACTCGGCGCCGCTGACCACGGGGGCGCGTGGTGTGCTGCACGGCGCGCTGGCCGCGGTCATGCAGGACGGCGACGGCCAGATCCTGGAGGCCCACTCGGTCTCAGCCGGCCTGGACTACCCCGGCGCCGGCCCCGAACACGCCTGGCTGCGCGACGAGGGCCGCGTGACGTACGACGCTGTGCCCGACCAGGACGCCGTGGCGGCCTTCCGCATGCTGGCGCGGCTGGAGGGCATCATCCCCGCGCTGGAGCCCTCGCACGCGCTGGCCTGGATGATGGCCAACCCCGCCGGCGCGCTGGACGTGCTGGTTCTCTCGGGCCGGGGCGACAAGGACCTGGCCGAGGTGTTGGCGCAGGAATGAGCGCAACGGTCCAGACGGGCGTCGAGCGCCTGGCGGCCGCCTTCGCAGGCGCGAGCGGACGAGCCGCGCTGATGCCCTACCTGATGGGCGGGCACCCGGACGTGGAGCAATCCAAGGCGTGCTGCGCCGCCGCCGCTGACGCGGGCGCCGACCTGATCGAGCTGGGCGTGCCGTTCTCGGACCCGCTTGCGGACGGGCCGGTGATCCATGCCGCCGGCACCCGCGCGCTGGAGGCGGGCGTGACGCCCCGCGACGTGCTGGAGATCTGCGCCGAGGCGTCCCGGCGGCTGCCCGTCGTGCTCATGGTCTACGCCAACATCGTGCTGGCCCGCGGGGTGGAGGACTACGTGCGCCGCGCGGCACAGGCCGGCGCCAGCGGGCTGATCGTGCCCGACCTGCCTCACGACGAGAGCGCCGAGCTGCGCGCGACGTGCGACGCGGAGGGCATCGCGCTCGTGCCGCTGGTGGCTCCGACAACGACTCCCGAACGCCTGCGCGCAATCGGCGCCGACGCGCGCGGATTCGTCTACGTGGTCTCGCTGGCCGGAACCACCGGAGAGCGCGGGCAGCTGGACCCGCGGCTGCCGGCGCTGGTGGAGCGCACCCAGGCGGTCACTGAGCTGCCGGTGGCGGTGGGGTTCGGCATCTCGACGGGTGACCAGGCGGCAGCGGTTGGCGACCTGGCCGACGGGGTGATCGTGGGCAGCCGGATCGTGCGCGCCGCGGACCAGGACGGCGCCGCCGCGGTCGGCCAGGTGGTGGACGAACTGGCCCAGGCCCTCCGATAGGCTGCCCGCCCATGGCGAAGCCCGCGACCAAGCCCAAGAAGCCGCGGCGATCCGGGCGGCCCCGCGCCATCGAGAAGGTGGCCGAGTCCTACTTCCAGGCGGCCGCCGACCGCGACCCCGACGCCATGGCGTCGCACTGGCACGCCCAGGGCGTAGACGACCTGGTGCCGGTGGGTGTGCTGCGCGGCCCGCGTGCTGTGCGGGCGTTCTTCGCAGAGCTGTTCGCCGCGCTGCCCGACAGCGAGTTCGTCGTGACCCAGATGATCATCGACGGGCAGGGCGCGACCGTGCAGTGGCGGATGCGCGGCACCTTCGAAGGCGGCCCCTTCCAGGGCGTGGATCCCACGGGCCGCCCGATCGACCTGCGCGGCTGCGATTGCCTTGAGGTCGACGGGGACGGCCTGATCACCAGCAACGTCGCCTACTACGATGGGGCCGACTTCGCGCGACAGATCGGGATGCTGCCCGCCCAGGACAGCGGTGCCGATCGGGCCATGCGCGCCAGCTTCAACACCGTGACCCGCGTTCGCTCGGCCCTGGCCCAGCGCAAAGGAGGAACCACACCTTGATCGTTCTCGTCACCTTCACCGTCGGAATGGTCTTCTGGGTGGTGGCTTGGGCGTTCGGGATAAAGGCCTTCGACGCTTTCCTGGTGCCTGCGCTGCTTACTTTCATGGCCGCGGGCGTGCGGCTGGCCCAGCCTCACGTGCAGCGGTTGCTCAAGGGCTCCCACGCCACGCCGGGCGGCTAAGCCCAAGGCCGGTGACTGGCCGGGCCCTCCGCGCAGCCACACTGGCTGCGGTCACGCTCGCGGCCGCCGGCTGCGGCGGTGAGGACGAGGCGCAGGTGGCGCCCAGCGGGGCGCTGCGCGTGTACGTCAGCGCGCCCGCCCACGGGCCCCAGGCGGCCACCGGGCGCGCCGTGACGGCCGGCGCCCGCCTGGCGCTGCGCGACGCCGGCGGCCGTGCCGGCGGACGTCGCCTGCGGCTGGTCGAGATGGCCTCGACCGAACCTGGCGATCCGGACTGGGACCCGGGCTTGGTGGAGGCCAACGCCAAGCGCGCGGCCGCCAATCCGAGCTCAATCGCCTACGTGGGCGAGGTCGATCGCGGTGGGTCTGCGGTCTCGGTGCCGCGCACCAACCGGGCCGATCTGCTTCAGGTGTCGCCGCTCGACGGGCTGACCAGCCTGACCCGCAGCCCGCCCGGCGCGCGGGCGGGGCCTGAGCGCTACTACCCCGGCGAGCGGCGCAGCTTCCAGCGGCTGGTGCCGCCGGATGCCCGGATGGCACGCGCGATGCTGGCGCTCGTACGACCAGGCGCGCGGCGCCGGATCGCGCTGGTGGACACAGCCGACTTCGCCCCCCGCGAGCTGGGCGCGGTGCTGGACGCGGCCGTCCGCCGCAGGAGACCGCCCGTGGCGCACACGGTGCTCAAGGACGATCCCGATGCCGTCCGCGACGCGGTCGCCGAGTTGGCGCGGGCCCGGCCCCGGGCGGTGCTCGTCTCGGGGGAGCCCGGACCGGTGGCCCGCGTGCTGCTGGCCGAGCTGGCCCGCCGCCTGCCCGGCGTGCAGGTGATCGCCTCGCCGGCCCTGGCCGCCTCCGCCGGCGAGGGCAGTGGGGCCACGGCGATCACCCCCGTGCTGCCCGCGTTCGCCCAGTCACGCGCAGGCCGGCGCGTGCTCCGGCGGCTGGAGGGTGCCGGCAAGCCGGAGGCGCTGTACGGCTACGACGCCATGGCGCTGGTGCTTGCCGCGGTGCGGCGGGGCGGCGGCAACCGCCGCGCGGTGATCCGGGCAGCCCTACGGCCGGCAGCGCGGCGCGGCGCCACCGGCTCGCTGCGGGTGGTGGGTGGCGGCGACGTGGTGCGCGACCGGGTGGCGCTGGTGCCGCTCGACGGCGGCCGGCCGCGGATCCGCCCGTTGGGGCCGTAGCGCCTGTGCAGCCGGTTAACGAAGGCTTCACCCACGCGTTGCGCCTTGTGGCGCAAAAAGCGTAGGATGCGCGCCAGTCTCATTACTTCCTAGGAGGGAAACATCTTGAGAGCACGTTGGTTGGCAGCTTTGGGCTGCCTGTTTGGCGTCTTCGCGTTGACCGTCGCGGCCTGTGGCAGCGACGACGACAGCGGGGACAGTGGGGGCGGTGGCGGTGCGACCGTCTCGGGCGACACCCTCACCATCTATTCGAGCCTGCCGCTCCAGGGCACGTCCAAGGAGCAGTCCGAAGCAGTGATCGCTGGCGAGAAGCTTGCTCTCAAGGAGGCAGGCAACAAGGCTGGCAAGTTCAAGATCAAGTACGTATCGCTGGATGACTCCACGGCCCAGAACCCGGGCACCGCGGACGAGGGTCAGACTGCCCAGAACGCCCGCAAGGCCGTTCAGGACAAGTCCACGATCTTCTACCTCGGCGAGTTCAACTCCGGCGGCACGAAGGTCTCGCTGCCGATCCTGAACAAGGCCGGCATCCCGCAGATCTCGCCGTCCAACACCGCGGTCGGTCTGACCACGGATGAGGCCGGTGCCGATCCGGGCGAGCCCGACAAGTACTACCCGGCCAAGACCCGTACGTACGCCCGCGTGGTGCCCAAGGACACGATCCAGGGCGCGGCGCTCGCGACGACGATGAAGGAGGACGGCTGCAAGTCCGTCCACCTGTTCAACGACAAGACCACCTACGGCGCGGGCCTGGCTCGCAACGTCGAGGCCGCTGCGAAGGCGCAGGGCATCAAGGTGGAGGGCAACGACGGGACCGACAAGAACGCTCCGAACTACCGATCGCAGGCCGCGTCCATCGAGGCGGACTGCTTCGTGGGATCCGGAGTGACCGGCGAGAACTACGTCCAGGCGTTCAAGGACGTGGGTGCGGCCAAGCCCGACATCAAGCTGTACGGGCCTGACGGCGTCGCCGAGGAGGCGTTCACCAACCCGAAGAAGGGCGGCATCCCCTCCTCGCTCGCGGAGCGGACGAAGGTCACCGTGGCCACGCTGGGTCTCGAAGAGTTCAAGAAGCGCGGCAACGCCAAGGCCGAGAAGTTCTTCTCGGACTACGCGGAGACCTATGGCGAGAAGAGCCCGGACCCGTACGCCATCTACGGCTTCGACACGATGGCGCTGGCCCTGGACACCATCAAGGCAGCTGGTGACAAGGGCAACGATCGCGCGGCGATCGTCAAGCAGCTCGTCGGCAACACGAAGGGCCGGAACAGCGTCCTCGGCACCTACGACATCGACGAGAACGGTGACACCACGCTGACCGATTACGGTCTCTACACGATCAAGGACGGCCTGCCGTCCTTCGAGAAGGTGATCAAGGCCCAGCCGGCCAACTGATCTCCTGACTGGTTGCCGCCGGGGGAGGGCCTTGCGCCCTCCCCCGGCGACCAGCCGCTTGCACTAACTCACAGTGGAATCCGCCTCAGCCACCGCGCCGCGTCCAGCCATGACCAGGGCCGCGGCCTGGGACTTGGTCTCCAAGTGGGGGCTGATCGCCCTGCTGGTGGCGTTTCCCGCCTACTACGCGATCACCGACCTGTTGGCCGGCGACGGCCTCACGCGGATCGCGGAGAACCTGATCGCCGGCGTCTCCAACGGCTCGATCTGGGCGCTCGTGGCCATCGGTTACACGCTCGTCTATGGCATCATCGAGCTGATCAACTTCGCCCACGGCGAGGTCTTCATGATCGGGTCGTTCGTGGCCTTCGGCCTGTACAGCACCTTCGGCCTTACCCTCGCCACCGGCACCCTCGGCCTGGTCGTCGGCCTGCTGGCCATCCTCGTGATCTGCATGGTCACCACCGGCGCGCTGAACGTGATGATCGAGCGCGTGGCCTACCGGCCGTTACGCAACGCGCCGAAGCTGGCGCCGCTGATCACCGCCGTTGGCATGTCGTTCATCCTGCAGAACGTGGGCATCCTGTGGCTGGGCGGCTCACAGAAGGGCATCCCGGATCTGATCGACGCCCAGAAGTCCCTGATCGACATCGCCGGCGTGACCGTCTCCCGCGCCGACGTGCTCGCGATCGTGGTCACGGTCCCGCTGGTCTTCCTGCTGACCGCGTTCATCAACAACAGCCGCCTGGGCAAGGCCATGCGCGCCACCGCCCAGGACCCAGAGGCCGCGCGGCTGATGGGCATCAACGTGGACACCACGATCTCGCTGACGTTCCTGCTCGGCGGACTGATGGCCGGCGCCGCCGGCCTGATCTACGCGCTCTACCAGACGCAGGTGTGGTTCTTCCAGGGCTTCACCGCCGGCCTGATCGCGTTCACGGCCGCGGTCATGGGCGGCATCGGCAACCTCAGGGGCGCGGTCCTCGGCGGCATCATCATCGGCTGTATCCAGCAGATAACCGACAACCGGATCGGCAACGAGTGGACGCCCGCCGTGGTATTCGCCTACCTCGTGCTGATCATGGTGTTCAGACCGCAGGGCCTGCTCGGTGAAGAGACGAGGGAGGCCGGATGAGCAAGCTCCGCGAGCTCCGCCAGAGTAAATGGGCGGACTGGCTTCCGGCGATCATCGTGGTGGTGGCGGCGGCGCTGTTCCCGATCTTCCGGCCGCCGCTGGACAGCTTCATGGACGACACGATCCTGGCGCTGGCCTACATCGTCATGGCCCTGGGCCTGAACATCGTCGTCGGCTTCGCGGGACTGCTGGACCTGGGCTACGTGGCCTTCTATGCGTTCGGTGCGCTGGCGGTGGGCTGGTTCGCCTCCGACCACTTCACCGGCCTCGGTGGCGAGGAGGGCATCCACATCGGCGTCAGCGACTTCGCTTCCAGCCTGCCCGGCGTGCACCTGAACTTCCTGCTGATCATCATCGGGGCGATCATCCTGACCGCTGTCGCGGGCGCCATCATCGGCCTGCCCACATTGCGCCTGCGCGGCGACTACATCGCCATCGTCACCCTGGCCTTCGGCGAGATCATCGGCCGCGTGGCGCAGAACGGCGACGAGGTCACGATCTCGGGCTACGCCTTCTCCAACGGCCGCGAGTCGATCGCGCCGGTTGACCAGATCAACATTCCCTTCTTCGGCGAGTTCGACCAGGCCACGAACCTCAGACCGTACTTCTGGGCCGTTTTGGCGATGGTGCTGGTGGTGCTGTTCGTGAACTTCCGCCTGCGCGACTCGCGCCTGGGCCGGGCGTGGATCGCGCTGCGCGAGGACGAGGTCGCCGCCGCCAGCATGGGTGTGCCGCTGGTGCGCACGAAGCTCATGGCCTACGCGGTCGGCGCCGCCTTCGGCGGTATCTCAGGAGCCTTCCTGGGCACGTTCCTCCAGAGCGTGAACGCCAACCAGTTCCAGTTTGGCTTCTCGATCTTCATCCTGGCCATGGTCATCCTGGGTGGCCTCGGCAGCATCTGGGGCGTGGTCATCGGCGCGGTGGCGCTGTCGTTCGTGAACAGCCGCTTGATCCCCGACGTGCTGGACGGCGAGGGCGTGCGCAACCTGCTGCTCGACCTGGGCCTGGACTTCAGCTTCCAGCAGGTCTCGTTCGGCGTGTTCGGCTTCATCCTGGTGATGATGATGGTGCTCAGACCCGAGGGCCTGCTGCCCGAGCGAAGGCGCAAGATGGAGCTGGCCGAGGGCATCGGCGCCGACGAGACCGTCTTCGAGGGGCGCGGCTGATGGCCGGCGAAGCCACCAACGGGGCGCCGCTGCTGGCGGCCGAGGACGTCTCCAAGATCTTCGGCGGCCTGGTGGCGGTGGACGGCGTGAACTTCACCATCCCGCCGCGCTCGATCGTGTCCATCATCGGACCCAACGGCGCCGGCAAGACCACCTTCTTCAACATGCTGACCGGCCTGTACAAGCCGTCCACCGGACGGATCGCGTTCGGCGACGACGACATCACGGGGCGCCGGCCGGACCGGATCATGGCCATGGGCGTCGCGCGCACCTTCCAGAACATCCGCCTGTTCTCGACCATGACCGCGGTCGAGAACGTCATGGTCGGCCAGCACGCGCGCATGACGGCGGGCCTGTTCGGCTCGATCATTCGCACGCCGGGGGTGCGCAAGGAGGAGCAGCGGGTACGCGAGAAGGCGCGCGAGATGCTCGACTACGTGGGCCTACGCAAGTCGGAGTTCGACCAGATCTCGGTCAACCTCGCCTACGGCGACCAGCGCCGCGTCGAGATCGCCCGCGCGCTCGCCAGTGACCCGTCGCTGCTGCTGCTGGACGAGCCCACCGCGGGCATGAACCCCAACGAGTCGGCGCGGCTGACCGAGTTCATGAACACACTCCGCGACGACCGCGGCCTGACCATCCTGTTGATCGAGCACGACATGAAGGTCGTGATGGGCGTGTCCGAGTACATCACCGTGCTGGACCACGGCGAGAAGATCGCCGAGGGCCTGCCCCAGGAGATCCGCGACAACGATCGTGTGGTCGAGGCCTACCTCGGCACGAAGGCGGCCACCGGCTGATGGCGCTCCTCGAGGTCAAGGACATCCACACCTACTACGGGAACATCCAGGCCCTCAAGGGCATCTCGCTGACGGTGGAGGAGGGCGAGATCGTGACCATGATCGGCTCCAACGGCGCGGGCAAGTCCACCACGCTGCGCTCCATCTCGGGGCTGACGCCGCCCCGGGAGGGCTCGATCTCCTTCGACGGCAACGAGATCGGGGAGACCGCGCCGCAGGACATCGTGGGCCTGGGCATCTCGCAGTCACCCGAGGGGCGCAAGTGCTTCGCCCGCATGACCGTGCGCGAGAACCTCGAGCTGGGCGCCTTCCTGCGCCGCGACTCGAACGTCGAGAGCGACCTCAAGCGCGTGTTCGACCTGTTCCCGCGGCTCGAGGAGCGCGAGCGCCAGAAGGCGGGCACGATGTCGGGTGGCGAGCAGCAGATGCTGGCCATCGGCCGCGCGCTGATGGCCGACCCGAAGCTGTTGCTGCTCGACGAGCCCTCGATGGGCATCGCGCCGGTCCTGGTGGAGCGCATCTACGAGACCATCGCCCAGATCAACGAGCAGGGCATGACGATCCTGCTGGTCGAGCAGAACGCCAACTTCGCGCTCGGCGTGAGCAAGCGCGGCTACGTGCTGGAGACCGGCCAGGTGGCGCTCAGCGACGAGGCGGGCGCCCTGCGCGACAACCCCGAGGTCCAGAAGGCGTACCTGGGCGCATGACCGTCCTCGCGCTGATCGGCTCCAATGCGCTCTTCCTGCTGTTCCTGTGGCTGGCCTCGGCCATCGCCGCCTCCTACCTCTCCGAGCGTAAGGGCTATGGCGAGAAGGCCGGCCTGGTCACCGGCATGCTCATCAGCGCCCTTGGCGTGGTGGTGTGGCTGGTGTTCCCCGCGCGCAGGGATTCGCGCTGGAAGCTGCAGGGCGCCTTCGGCAAGGGCGACGGCAGGACGGTGGCGCAGATGCGCGCGGACCGGGATCGTGAGGCCTCGTGATCGACCTCGTCGCCCAGGTGTCGGTGCCCTCGGAGGGCCTGGACTCGGCCCTCTACCAGCCGCTGTATCTCGTGTTGATCCTCTACGTCGCGCTGTTCGTGGCAGGCCGGGTCCTGGAAGGTCGCGAGGATGATCGCGCCGACACCGTCCAGGATGCCGGTTTCGCCCTCCTCCTCCTGGCGGCGGTCTACGTCGTGATTCTGCTGGTCATGGCGGTCTTCTCGGAGTTCGACCTGATCGCCGACATGGTCCAGATCATGGCCATCGTGATCGGGTTCTTCGCGGTGCTGGTCACGGTGTTGCTTGGGGTCGAGCTGTTGGTGGGTCTCCCCGGGCGGCGCAAGCGCAGGCGCGCCGAGCCGCCGCCGGCCGACGGCCAGACCTAGCGGTCCGTCGCGGCCCTCAGCGCCCGTTCCAGGTCGGCCTGGCGGAACGCGTAACCGGAGCGCTCCAGCGCGGCAGGCACGGCCCGCGCGCCGGTGGTCACGATGATGGCCATCTCGCCGTAGAGCAGCTTGACCGCCAGCGCCGGCACCGGGGCGAAGGCGGGCCGGTTCAGCACCCGGCCGAGGGCCTTGGACAGTTCGGCGTTGGTCACCGGCTCGGGGGCGGCCACGTTCACGGGCCCGGCCAGCGAGCCCTGGTCCAGGCAGTGCAGGAGCGAGCCGACCACGTCGTCGGTGTGGACCCAAGGCACGTACTGCTTGCCGCCGGCCACGGGGCCGCCCACACCGAGCTTGAACGGGGGCAGCATCTTCTCCAGTGCGCCGCCGTCTTCGGACAGCACCACACCGGTGCGGGTGCACACCACGCGCAGCCCCAGGGGCTCGGCCTCATGGGCCTCGGCCTCCCAGTCCTTGCACACCTGGGCCAGGAAGTCATCCGCCGCGGGCTCTGACTCGTCCACGCGCTCGTCGCCGCGGTCGCCGTACCAGCCCACGGCCGACTGGGACACCAGCACGGCGGGGCGCTCGGCGGCGTCCAGATCGCGCAGGACGGCCACCAGGTTGCGTGTGCTCAGCACGCGCGAATCGCGGATCTCGCGCTTGACGTCGTCGCTCCAGCGCTGCGCGATCGGCTCGCCCAGCAGGTGCACGACCGCGTCCTGGCCGGCGAACGCCTCGGCGGGTGGAGCCTGGGTCTTCGGGTCGGCCCACTCCAGCGCGCGGACGCCTTCGCCCAGCTTGCTGCGCGCGCTCTCAGCGTCGCGCGAGAGCACGGTGACCTCGTCGCCGCGGCGCTCGAGCTCGGCCACGACCTCTCGGCCCAGGGTGCCCGTGGCGCCCGTGACGGTGACCTTCACGAAAAGAACTCCTTAGCCGGGTATCGAGAACTCGGCGGTGTCGGCCAGTGTCTGGGTGGCACCGGCGCGCTCCGCCTCTTCGGCTACGGCCCGGGCCACCTGTTGGCTCACTTCGCGGTTGAAGACGCTCGGGATGATGTAGTCCGAGGCCAGCTCCTCGTCGGCCACCGTTGAGGCGATCCCGCGGGCCGCGGCCAGCTTCATCTCCTCGGTGATGGCCTGGGCGCGCACGTCCAGCGCGCCGCGGAAGATCCCCGGGAACGCCAGCACGTTGTTGATCTGGTTGGGGAAGTCCGAGCGCCCGGTGGCCATCACGCGCACGTAGGGAGCGGCCTCCTCGGGCGTGACCTCGGGGTTGGGGTTGGCCATGGCGAACACGAACGGGTCGTCGTTCATGCGCTCCAGGTCGCGCGCCTGGATGATGCCCGGACCGGACAGGCCGATGAACAGGTCGGTGCCCTCCAGCACGTCGGCCGGTGAGCCGTCGCGGCGTTGGCCGTTGGTGTTCTCCGCCAGCCACGTCTTGGGGGCGTTCATCGAGCCGGCCTCGTAGTCCTGGCGGCCGGAGTGGATGGCGCCGTAGCGGTCGCAGGCCACGATGCTGCTGACGCCCGCTCCCATCAGGATCTTGGCCACCGCCACCCCGGCGGCGCCGGCGCCGACCATGGATACCGACAGGCTCTCGACCGGGCGCTTGGTCAGGCGGCAGGCGTTGATCAACGCGGCCAGGGTCACGATGGCCGTACCGTGCTGGTCGTCGTGGAACACCGGGATGTCCAGCTCCGCCTTCAGCCGCTCTTCGATCTCGAAACAGCGCGGCGAGGAGATGTCCTCCAGGTTGATGCCCCCAAACGTGGGGGCAATCAGCTTCACCGTCTCCACGATCTTGTCGGGGTCCTTGGTGTCGAGCGCGATCGGGAAAGCGTCCACGTCGGCGAACTCCTTGAACAGCATCGCCTTGCCCTCCATCACGGGCATTGCCGCCTCGGGCCCGATGTCGCCCAGGCCCAGCACCGCGGTGCCGTCGGTGACCACGGCAACGGTGTTGGCCTTGATCGTGTACTTGAACGCCTTCTGGCGGTTCTCGGCGATGGCGGTGCACACGCGCGCCACGCCCGGCGTGTATGCCATCGACAGGTCGTCGCGCGTGGCCACGGGCGCCGACAGGCCGGTGTAGATCTTGCCCCGGCGGTGTAGCTGGAAGGTCCGGTCGGTCGTCTCGACCAGCGTTGCCTGACTGACGCCCCGCACGGCCGTGACCACCCGGCCGCGGTGCTCGGCGGTCTCACAGTCCACGGTGATCTCGCGGACCGTGCCGGTGCCGCCGGCCTCGATGGTGTCCACCGCCACGATGGCGCCACCCGCCTTCGTGATCGCGGCAGTGACCTTGGTCAGGGTGCCCGACTCGTGGGGGAGTTCGACCCTGAGGGTCAGCGAGAACTGTGCGCTGGGGGAGGCCATCGGCGGGGAGGGACGATCATATTCGGGTCAGTCGGGGACCTCCCCGCCGTTGTCCTTAGGAGCCCGGCGGGCTGTACTCCACGTTCGTCTTCAGCGCAGAGTCCACCTGCTCCGGCGTCAGCAGCTCGTGGGTGGTCACCCTGGCGCCGCCCGCGGCGGCGACCGTGATGCTCAGGGTCGCGACCGCACTTGCGTCGGGCAGTTCGGCGATCAGGAAGGCATCGTCGTGGCCGAGCGCGTAGTGGAACGACTCGACCGAGCCACCCAACCCGCCCAGCGCTTTCTCGATCGCCGCCTGCCTGGCGGTTCCACCCTGGGCCAGCAAGCCCTTGGCTCCTTCGACCGAATAGGACACCTCAAACAGGTACTTAGCCATTGCGCGTCCTCCCTGTAGGTGTTGTCCGAGCCAACCTACGTCGCGGTCGGCGCATCGTCAATGTCGCCCCATACGATGGGTGGGTGGCTGATTCCGACGGCACCCGCGAGCTCTTCCTGATCGACGGCAACTCGCTCGTCTACCGCGCCTTCTTCGCGCTTCCCGAGTCGATCGCGACCTCGCGCGGGGTGCCCACCAACGCCATCTTCGGGTTCGCCTCGATGCTGGTGAAGCTGATGACCGAGCACGGCCAGAAGCCCACCGTTGTGGTCTGGGACGCGGGCCATTCCGGTCGCAAGGACATGGCGCCGGACTACAAGGCGGGGCGCGCCTCGCGGCCCGACCTGCTCAAGGAGCAGTGGCCGGCGCTGGAGCCGCTGGTGGACGCGTTCGGCTACACCAACGTGCGCTCGGACGGGTTCGAGGCCGACGACGTGATCGCCACCCTGGCGGGGCGGGCGGCGCGCGAGGGCATCGACGTGACCATCGTGACCGGCGACCGGGACGCGTTCCAGCTGATCGAGGACGTGAACGAGGGCGGCAAGGTGCGGATCATGGCCACCGGCCGCGGCATCACCGACACCAAGCTCTACGACCGCGAGGCGGTGGTCGACCGCTACGGCATCCCGCCCGAGCTGATCCCCGACTTCTACGGCCTCAAGGGCGATACGTCCGACAACATCCCCGGGGTACCGGGCATCGGCGACAAGACAGCGTCCACGCTGCTGCAGGAGTACGGCGACCTGGAGACCGTGCTGGCCAGCGTGGACAAGATCTCCGGGGCCAAGCGCAAGGAGAACCTGACGAACCATGCCGACGACGCGCGCCTGTCGCGCGATCTGGCAACCGCCCAGCGCGACGTACCCGTGGAGCTGGACCTGGACGGCTCGCTGCTGCGCGAGCCCGACCGCTCGCGGCTGCGCGAGACCTTCCGCGAGTACGAGCTGCGCGACCCGCTGCGCCGGCTGGAGGAGGCGCTGGGCGACGAGGAGGCCGCGGCGCCGCGGCCCGAGGCCTCGGCCGAGGTGGTGGCCAAGCTCAGGCAGGCGGCGCCCGCCGAGCTGGGATCGCTGGCGGGCGAGCTGGCGGTGCTGGCCGCGCAGCGGCCCGAGCCCGAGGAGGGCCAGCTGCCCGGTATCGAGGACGATGGCCCGCTGCGCTTCGCCGCCTACGACGGCGGTGACCACGTGCTGGCCGGGCCGGCGCCGGGGGGCCTGGCCGAGGTGCTGGAGAGCTGGGGCGACAAGCCGGTGGTGGCGCACGACTGGAAGGGCATCGCCTCGGCCGAGGATCCGGCCAAGGCTCCGCCGCTCTTCCATGACACCGAGGTGGCCGCCTACCTGCTCGACCCGGCCCGGCGCGGCTATCCGCTGCGCGACGTGGCCGAAGAGCAGGGGCTGGGCGCGCGCGTGGAGGGTGGGGAGGACCAGCTGGCCGAACAGGTCCTGCTGACCCGAGCCCTCGCCCAGAAGCAGCGCGCCGAGCTGGACGAGCTGGGCCTGATGCGGCTCTTGGACGAGGTCGAGCTGCCGCTCGTGGACGTGCTGGTGATCATGGAGCGCCAGGGCGTGAAGCTGGACGTGCCGAAGGTGCGCGAGATCTCCAAGCGCGTGACCGAGCAGGCCCGCGGGCTCGAGCGCGAGATCTGGGAGCTGGCGGGGGAGGAGTTCACGATCGGCTCGCCCCAGCAGCTGGGCGTGATCCTGTTCGAGAAGCTCGGCCTGTCGCGCAAGCGCCGTGGCAAGACGGGCTACTCCACGGACGCGCGCGTGCTGGCGGCCATCCGCGACGAGCACGAGATCGTGGACAAGATCGAGACCTGGCGCGAGCTGACCAAGCTGGCCTCGACCTACCTGGACGCGTTCCCCGAGCTGGTGGGCAACGACAGCAGGCTGCGCACCACGTTCAGCCAGGTCACCGCGGCCACCGGCCGGCTGTCGTCCACCAACCCCAACCTGCAGAACATCCCCATCCGCACCGAGCTGGGGCGCGAGATCCGCGCCTGCTTCGTGGCCGACGACGGCCACCGCCTGATCAGCGCCGACTACTCGCAGGTGGAGCTGCGGCTGCTGGCGCACATCGCGGGCGAGGACGTGCTCAAGGAGATCTTCCGCAAGGGGGAGGACGTGCACACCGCCACCGCCGAGCAGATCCTGGGGGGCAAGGCCGATCCGGGCACGCGCTCGAAGGCCAAGATGGTCAACTACGGCATCGTCTACGGCCTCTCGGCCTACGGGTTGGCCGACCGGCTGCAGATCGAGCAGGACGAGGCGCAGGCGTTCATCGACACCTACCTGGACCGCTTCCCGGCGGTGAAGAAGTTCATCGAGGACACCATCGCCTCCGCCACGACCGAGGGCTTCGTGGCCACCGAGTTCGGCCGCATCCGGCGGATCCCCGAGCTGCGGGCGCGCAACTACCAGACGCGCACGCTGGGCGAGCGCCTGGCCGTGAACATGGTCATCCAGGGCACCGCGGCGGACATCATCAAGGTGGCGATGGTGCGCGCACACGAGGCGCTGCTGGAAGCGGGCCTGACCACGCGGCTGGTCCTGCAGATCCACGACGAGCTGCTGTTCGAGGCACCCGACGCCGAGGTGGAGCAGGCGTCCGAGATCGTGCGCGAGAAGATGGCCACGGCGTTCGAGATGGACCCGCCGCTGGAGGTCGACGTGGCCGACGGCGAGAACTGGCTGGCGGCGAAGTAGCGCGGTAGTCTTGACGCGCCAAGTCTTTACCTGCGAAGGAGGCAGCTAGTGAACAGCCATTCACGCCTCGATGCGGCCCGGGCGGCCCTCTGGACGCTCATGGGGGCCTTCGTCCTGCTGGCCGTCTTCTTCTTCGCCCTGGGCGGGCTGGACCCGGCCGAGGCCGAGGTGCTGGCAATCGTGGTCGTCGTCCTGGCGATCCTGTGGGCGATCCACTTCTGGCGCGTGCGATCCGTTGCCACCGACATCCGGATGCACCGCGAGGACCGGGAGCGGCGCGGCTTCTGAGCGCGGCGGCGGCCCCACTCGGTCGGGCGCCGCGATCCGCAGGTAGTGCTCGAACGCCCAGTCGGTCAGGCGCGGGTAGCGGGCCATCACCTTGACCAGCGCGCGCAGCGGGCGTGGCCGCAGCCGCGGGACCCAACGCTGGACGCGCAGCATCCAGCGGAACTTCCACTCGTGCGAGTCGTTGAACGTGTGGTAGCGGGCCAGCGCTTCTTCGCGCGTGCGTGCTCCCGCGAGCACCTGGCGCAGCTCGTCCCCGCACACCAGGCCGAAGTGCAGCGCGGTGCGGATGCCCTCGGCGGTCAGCGGGAGGCAGTGGCCGGCGGAGTCGCCCGCGAAGAAGATGCCGTCCTCGGTCGAGTCGCGCAGCTTGTGCGGGATCCAGTTGCCCTGGAAGCGGACGGCATCCGAGCCCAGGTCCTCGGCCAGCTTGACCGTGTTGTCCTTGACGTGGAAGCGGGGGTCGAACGAGCCGACGCCGATCCGCAGCTCGCCGTCGGCCGGAAAGCTCCAGCCGTAACCGGCCGGCACGATCTTGCGGTCGATCCAGATGGCCAGGTCCTGGTCGGAGCCGTCGGGGTGCACCTCGAGGCCACGGGACAGGGGGGCGTCCGGCGGCTGGTAGCCGGCGTCGGCGGCCAGATTCCGGCGCCAGCCCATGGCGTCCACGATCAGCGGAGCGGTCAGGTCGCCGCGGTCGGTGTGCACGGTGTGGCCGCTGCGCCCGTCGACCTTGGCCGTCTCGAATGCGCAGTCGGACTGCTCGCGCAGCAGGCTGCAGAGCTGGCGGTAGTCGAACGTCGAGAACGTCCACGGCAACGGCCAATACTCGGTGCCGAACGGGGTCGACACGCGCAGCTCGTGGAAGGTCTGGCGGTGCGAGCCCATCAGGCCCAGGGCCTCCAGCCACACGGTGGGGATGCCGCAGGCCGACGTCTGGCGCTCGCCGATCTCGTAGCGGTCGATCATCAAAACGCGCGCGGGCGATCCATCGGCGCGCACGGCGCCGGACAGCTGGCGAGCCACGGCCAGGCCCGCGAAGCTGGCGCCGCAGATCAGGACGTCGTAGTCGCCTGAGAGTGGGGTGCGGTCGCCGCCCCGTTTGGTGGCGCGTCTGGGCATGACCAGGGGAGGGTATCGATGCGCGCGCCTCAGGCGGGCGCGGCGCCGGGCCGCATCGTCTCTGCCTCGTGCTCGTACGACGAGCCCTCCACGTCCAGCACCGGCAGCCGCTCGTCCAACCACTCGGGCAGCCACCAGGTGGTCATGCCGAACAGCTTCATGGTGGCGGGCAGCAGCACCAGCCGGACGAGCGTGGCGTCGATCAGGACCGCCACGGCGAGCCCGATGCCGAACTGCTTCAGGATGATGAAGTCCGACAGCGCGAAGGCGGCGAAGACGCCCGTCATGATCGCCGCCGCGCCCGTGACAACCTTGGCGGTCTTCTCGATCCCGAACTGGATCGCCGAATCGTTGGACTGGGTGCGCACGAACTCCTCGCGCATCCGTGTGAGCAGGAACACCTGGTAGTCGATCGACAGGGCGAACATGATCGTGAACACGCTGGCCACCGACAGCACGTCCAGCGCGCCGGCGCCTCCGAGCGGCGGGTTGTCGCCCACGAACAGCAGCGACAGCACCCCGAACGCCGCCGCCACCGTGATCAGGTTCAGGATCACCGCGATCGCGGGTAGGAACAGCGAGCGCAGGATCACCACGAGCAGCAGGTAGGTGACCAGGCAGATCATCGCCACCAGCAGCGGCAGCCGGCCGGAGGTCACGCGGTCGTACTCGACCATCTTCCCGGCGGTTCCGCCCACGGCGGCATCCATCCCGGTGTCCTTTTCGAAGTCCTCCGCCTGCTTTGTCACGTCGTCGACGATCTGATCGGTGCGCGGATCGTTGGTCGGCACGTCCGGCAGGATCGTCACGCGTGCCACCCGGCCGCCGCCGCGGTCGGAGTCGACCAGGTAGCTGGATGCGTCGCGGTCCAGCGCGCGGGCGCCGTCGAGCGCGGCGACCGCCACGAAGCCCGAGTCGAAGAACCGCGGCGACTCGCGGTCCAGCTGCGCCAGGCTCCGGAGCGGTTTGAACGGGCCCTTGCGCCCGATGAGCTGGTCGCGCGTCAGGCCCACCTCGTCGGCGGCCTCGCCGAGCCCTCCCTCGAGCGGGGCGCTGCGATCGTGGCCCGACTCCAGGCCGCGGGCCAGCTCGGCCTGTCCCACTCCCAGCCGGCCCAGGCCGTCGCGCAGCTCCTCCGAGCCCGAGGCCAGGTCGGCGAGGCCACGTTGGAGTCCCTCTTGGCCGTTCTCCAGGTCCACCAGCCCGCTGTTGAGCTCGTCGGCGCCGCGTGACAGCCGCTGGGCCCCCGTCGCGGCCTGGCGTGCCCCGGCCGAGAGCTGGCCGGCCCCATCGGCCGCGCGGCCGGTCTCCGTGACGGCCTGCGCGATCGAGGCGTCCAGGCCCTGGTAGCCGGGAAACACGTTCTGGCCGGTGAGCGGATTGCGCCCCGTGGCGGCACCGAGCGCGGTGCCCACCTCGCGCAACGCCTGCAGGTAGAGCGGATCGGCTTTGCCCACCGTCATCCGGTTGAGCGTGGCGAATGCCGCCTGGGCCTGGTTCTCGGTCGCCTTCGCCGGCAGGCGCAGCTGGTTCAGCCGGCCCTGGCCGGCGCGCAGCTCGGTGGCCAGCCGGTCGGCGCCGGGCGCCAGCTCGCTGTTCAGCCTGTTGCTCAGCTCACGGTTGCCGGCGGCCAGCTGTGCCGAGCCGCGTTGCGCGCGGCGCGTTCCGGCGACCAGGTCCCCGGAGCCTTCATAGGCGCGCTCGTTGCCGGCAGCGAGCTGGCCTGAACCAGCCTGCGCGCGGTCGGAGCCCGACTCCAGCTGGCGCGCGCCGGAGGCGGCATCCAGCAACCCCCCGCGTAGCTGGGCCACACCCGCGGTCGCATCGTCGAGTCCGCGCGCCAGCCGGGTCAGATCCTCCTCGCCCTTCTTGAGCTGCCGGCGGGCGCGTTTGATCGACCGGGGCGCATCGCGCAGTGCCTTGGTCTGGTCGGCCAGCGTCTGGGGACCGAACGCCGAGCTGACGTAGCGCACCCGTCCCAGCCGCTTCTCGAACGGCCCGATCTGCTTCACCCGCCGCGGATCCATGACCGCGCCCTCGGGCGCCCTCAGTGCCACCTCGACGGTTGGGCCGAAGCCGGCGGCGCGGACCTCGTTGTAGTCGTCCAGGCCCTTGCTGTCCTTGGGCAGCTGGCGCGGGTCGGGCGGGATCATCTCCAGCGCCGAGACCGGCGCGGCCAACAGCATCAGCAGCGCCAGGACCAGCCCGCCGGCCAGCCCGGGTCGCCTGGTCACGCGCCCCACGAGGCCGCTCAGCAGGCTGCGGCGCTCGCCCCGGCGGCCGAACTGCCAGCGGTTGACGTTGCGGCCCACCAGTGTGACCGCGGCGGGGGTGACCAGCGCTGCGCCCAGCATGCTCAGCGTGGTGGCCACGATCGCGCCGACGGCGGATGACAGCAGCACGCTGCCGGGCGAGAGGAAGAACGACACGGCCATGATCGCCACCAGCAGGCAGCCGGCGAACAGCGCCGTCCGCCCGGCGGTGTTCGCCGCCAGCGAGGCCGCCTGCTTCGGGGCGAGACCATCGTCCAGGCTCTCCCTGAAGCGCGTGATGATCAACAGCGAATAGTCGACGCCCAGCGCCAGGCCGATGCCCGAGGCGATGCTCAGCGAGATCGCGTCGAGGTCGGAGCGCTCCAGGATCAGCGAGATCACACCGAATGACGCGAACACCGTCCCCTGGCCCATCACCAGCGGGATCGCGGCCGCGATGGGCGACCGGAAGACAAGCAGCAGGACGATGATCAGGATCGGCGCTGCCAGCAGCTCCGCCTTGTGGGCTCCCTCGGTGGTCGCCTCGTTGATGTCCTTGCCCAGCGGCGCCTCTCCGGCCAGGTGGGACTCGAGCGGTGGCGAGACGCGCTCGTCGACGAACCGCTCCAGGGGAGGCACGATCGTGCTCTGGGTCCCTCCCGGCGGCACCTCCAGGTCCAGCGTGATCAGTGCCCTGTCGGGGCTCGGGCGCAGCTGACGCGCTCCCTTGCCGGCGCTCCAGGGCGACAGCGCCCGGGTGCCGGGCCGTAGCGCCAGGTCGCGGGCAAGCCGCGGCCCCTGGCGGTCGATCTCCTCCTTGGGCCCGCGCAGCAAGACCGCGGCGTCCTCGCCGAAGTGGCCGGCGCGCACCTCTTTCCAGCGGTCGGCCTCGGTGCCGGGCACGAGCAACTCGGTGGGCAGCACCCTGTCCTCCACGCCGCGGCCGATCAGGCCGAGCGCCAAGACGAGCACCCCCCAACTCACGATCACGAGGATCGGCCTGCGTATCGCGAAGCGAGCGACGCGGCTCATCGAGTCACCCTTATCATTACCTGGCTCGTGGAGGAGCCGATAAGCATGAACGAACTGCAACGCGACACGGTGATATCGCTGCTCTCGGACCACGAATGGTTCTCGTCGCTGCTGCCCGACGAGCTCGACGAACTGGCCGCCAGCGCGGAGACTCTGTACTGGAGCCGCGGCCAGATCGTGTTCGAGGAGGGCGAGCAGGGCAACGAGTGCTTCCTGCTGCACACCGGAGCCGTGAAGGTCGTCCGCCGCTTCCCCGACGGGCGCCGCGTGACGCTGGCGAGGATGGGGCCGGGCAGCGTCGTCGGCGAGTTGGCGCTGTTCAACGGCGAGCGCCGGTCAGCCACCGTCGAGGCCGTCGAGCCCACCGTGGCCGTCGCGCTCGCGGGCGAGCGCGTGATGAGCCTGCTCCGCGGCGACGCCGAGGCGGCGCTGAGCGTCGCGGTCGGCCTGGCCGAACGGCTGCGGGCGTCCAACGAGCGGCTGTTCGAGCACGCGCTGGCAACCGTGGCCGGCCGCGTGGCCGCCACGTTGCTTGGCCAGGTCGAGGCCAGGCAGGCGCAGGCCGACGGCGACGGCGACGGCGACATCGAGCTGGTCGGCAGCTCGGTCGACGTCGCCAGGCTCGCCGGCGTTCCACGCGAGAGTGCCAGTCGCGTCCTGCACTGGCTCGAGAACGAGGGCATCGTCACGCTCAAGCGTGGCAGAACGGTGGTACACGATCCCGACGCCCTCAGCCGCTATCTGAGCTGACCAGCAGCAGGTGTGTATCGTCCAGGGTTCGTGACCGAGACCGCCACCCTTACCCCAACCGCCAAGCCCGTAGAGGGCTCCGACGGCCTCCTGCTGGAGATCGACGGCCAGATTGTCCCCAACTACGACGCCACGCTCGTCCCCTTCGAAGAGGGGGATGTAGTCACCGGCAAGGTCGTCCGGATCGACCAGGACGAGGTCCTGGTGGACATCGGCTACAAGAGCGAGGGAGTAATCCTCGCCAACGAGCTGAGTATCCGGAAGTCCGTCGACCCCGCCGACGAGGTCGAGTTGGGCGAGGAAGTCGACGCGCTGGTCCTGACCAAGGAGGACCAGGACGGCCGGCTGCTGCTTTCCAAGAAGCGCGCGCGCTTCGAGAAGGCATGGCGGCGCATCGAGGCAGCCGCCGAGTCCGGCGAGCCGGTCGAGGGCACGGTCATCGAGGTGGTCAAGGGCGGCCTGATCATCGATCTCGGGGTACGCGGCTTCCTGCCCGCCTCGCTGGTGGACATCCGCCGGGTGCAGAACCTCGACGAGTTCATGGCCACCAAGATCGAGTGCAAGGTCATCGAGCTCAACCGCTCTCGCAACAACGTCGTGCTCTCGCGCCGCGCCGTTCTGGAAGAGGAGCGCAAGGAGGTCCGCCAGCAGATCCTGGACCGCCTGCAGCCCGGCCAGATCGTGGAGGGCGACATCTCCAACATCGTCGACTTCGGCGCGTTCGTGGACCTGGACGGCATCGACGGCCTGATCCACATCTCCGAGCTGTCCTGGAGCCACGTGAACCACCCGTCCGAGATCCTCTCCATCGGCGACACCGTGCCGGTGAAGGTGCTGGACATCGATCGCGAGCGCCAGCGCATCTCGCTGGGTCTCAAGCAGACCCAGGAGGATCCGTGGCAGCGCATCGTGGACACGTACAGCCTCGGTGACGAGCTGGAGGGCAAGGTCACGAAGGTGGTCACCTTCGGCGCGTTCGTCGAGATCATGGACGGCGTCGAGGGGCTCGTGCACATCTCCGAGCTGGCCCACCACCACGTGGAGAACCCGCGCGAGGTCGTGGAGCCGGGTCAGGACGCCAAGGTCAAGATCCTGGAGATCGATTCCGAGCGCAGGCGCCTGTCCCTGAGCGTCAAGCGCGTGGCCGGCAACGAGCCGCCCCCCGGCACCGAGGGCGCGAGCGGCGAGCCCGGTCCCCGCGGCGGTGGCGGCGACGACGTGTTCGCCGGCCCCAGCGTCAGCGGTCTCGGCGACCTGCGGGCCGCCATGGACGCGCAGGCCGCGGCTGCGACGGAGGAGGCTCCGCCGCCGGAGGACGCAGCTCCTGCCGAGGAGGCAGCTCCTGTAGAGGACGCCGCTCCGGTTGAGGAGGCCGCTCCGGTTGAGGAGGCTGCGGCTCCCGACGAGCCCGAGGCTGCGGCCGAGCCGGAGCCCGAGGCTGAGCCCGAGCCCGAGGCTGCGCCCGAGCCCGAGCCGGAGGCCGAGCCCGAGCCGGAGGCCCCAGCCGAGGCCGAGCCCGAGACGGCGCCCGAGCCCGAGTCCGACGAGTCCTGACCGCCGCATTCCGTTCGTAGGGCTCACCGGGGGCATGGCCTCCGGCAAGTCCACGGCGCTCGCCGCGCTGGAGGACCTCGGCGCCGCCACGATCTCGTCGGATGCCGTGGTGCACGAGCTGCTGGGCACCGAAGGTGTGCGGGACGCCGTGGCCGACCGGCTGGGCGACGATGTGATCGGCGCGGATGGCGCGCTGGACCGCGCGGCCATGGCGGCCAGGGTCTTCGCCTCCGACGCCGACCGTGAGTGGCTGGAGCAGCTGCTCTGGCCCCGGGTCCGCGAGCGCGTGGGGCAGTGGTATGCGGGCCTCGAGGACGTTCCGGCCGCCGTGGTGGAGGTCCCGCTGCTGTTCGAGGCCGGTCAGGAGGCCGTCTACGACCACACGATCGCGATCGTGGCGGACGAGGCGCTGCGAGCCGAGCGCGCCGGCGGGCGCGGGCACGAACAGGTGGAGGGGCGCACCGGGCGCCAGCTTACGCAGGAGGAGAAGTCGCAGCGAGCGGACTTCACGGTGCGCAACGATGGAACCCGAGAGGAGTTGAAGGGACAGTTGTCCCGTGTCCTTGCCACCATCGGGAAGGGCTGAATCCGTGGCAGAGGCAGCACGCACACGATCGAGCACCCGCGCGGCGCCGAGGCGCCGGGGACGTGCTCGCGCGCGCCGTTCGGTCCATCGCCGCCGGCGTGTCGTCGCCATCGTGGTGGCCGCGGTTCTGGGCGCCGGCGCGGCCGCGAGCATCGCCGGCCTCGGGCCCCTCGGCGACGAGTTCCGGGAGGTCACCCTGCCCCTGCGCCACGAGGACATCATTCGTCAGCAGGCCGCGGACAAGGACCTGGACCCGGCCCTGGTCGCCGCCGTGATCTTCGAGGAGTCGCGCTTTCGCGACCAGACCTCACACGCGGGCGCGCGCGGGCTGATGCAGATCACGCCGGAGACCGCGCGCTTCATCGCGCGTGACTCGGGCGGCACGGCTTTCGAGGAGGGAGACCTGGCAACGCCCCAGGTGAACATCTCCTACGGCACCTACTACATGCGCTACCTGCTGGGCCGTTACGACGGTGACACCACACTGGCCGTGGCCGCCTACAACGCCGGCGAGACGAACGTGAACAAGTGGGTCGATCGCGCGGGTGGGCGCGAATCGTTCGACGCCGCGGACGACGTGCCGTTCAAGGAGACGCGCGACTACGTCCGCGACGTGAAGGAGAAGCGCGAGCAGTACCGCGACAACTACAGCGATGAGCTGGGGCTCTGAGGCCCGGCCGGCTCGTTGCCGCCCTAGGGTGCCTGGCTGGCGTTGCAATTGCGCTGGTGGCGGCGTCGCTGTTGGACGCACCCTGGCTGGGCTGGGCGGCGGTCGGGCTGTTCGTCGCCGCTCTGGTCTTCCGCGAGGCGTTCGTCTGGGAGGGAGACGGACGCGGCTGGCTGGTGATGTTGGGCGCGCTCGGCGCGGTCGCATCGGTCGCGTATCTGGCCAGCCTGGCGATTGGGTAGCAGCCAGAAGGCCAGAAGTCGGGCACGGTCAACTCGATCCGCAACTCAGGTACGGCATGCCGTACCTCAGACGCTGATCGACCCCGGTCTCGCCGAAATATCACGCGTTGCGGGGACACCAAGCCGCTAGTCGTCGATCCGGCTCCGGAACGGCTCTGACGGGAACACCGCCGCGCCCAGTGCGCTGACGCGGTCGCCCAGCCAGCGGTCGGAGGTCACCACCTGGATCGAGCGCGGGTTTGCGTCCGCCTCCACGATCTTCACGATCTCGAAGTCGGCCGCGTCCGGCCCCCGCTTGCGGGCGTGGGCGATCTGGATCACGGTCGAGCGGATCGGCGGGTTCGGCTTGCGCTCGAACACCACCGTGATGTCGTCCCCGGTGTCCGCGCTGTAGCGCTCAAGCCGATCGACGAGGCGCGCCATGGCGGCGTCGCGGTCGCGCCACCAGCCGTCGGGCCGGGTGCCGATCACGTTCATTGCGTCCACGACCCAGCGCATCGGGCTCAGGCCAGGTCGCGACCGATCGCGCGCAGCGCGTCCAGCGCGAACCCAACATCCTCGGTGCGGGTGCGGAAGTTCACGAAGCACACGCGGAGACAACGCACGTCGTCGACCAGGGCGTCGGCCAGGAACACACGCCCGTCGCGCTGGGCGGCGTCGGCCAGCGCGGCGTTGTGGGCGTCGAGGTCGGCAACCCCGCCGGGTACGTGACGGAAGCAGACGGTGGACAGCTGCGGCTGGTGCACCAGCTCGAACTCGGGGTCGGCGCGCAGCTGCTCCGTCAGCTCCCCGGCGAGCCCCAGCGTGTGCTCGATCCAGCCGCGGAAAGCGGCCGCGCCGTGTGTGCGCAGCGCGAGCCACAGCTTCAGCGAGTTGATCGGCCGCGAGTACTCCAGCGTCCGTTCGACCAGGTTCAGCGCCCCGGTGCGGCGGATGTAGGACTCCTCGTGCCCGAAGCTGCGCTCGAGCGCACCCGGCCGCCGCACCAGCACCACGCTGCAGGGCTTCTGCATGCCCAACCACTTGTGCGCGTCCAGGGTCACCGAGTCCACGCGCTCCAGGCCTGCGAACAGGTGGCGCGCCCGATCGGTGGCCGCGGCCGGCAGCCCGTAGGCCCCATCCACGTGCAGCCACACCCCGGTGTCGGCGCACACGTCGGCCAGCCCGTCCAGCGGGTCGACCGACCCGGTCAGCGTGGTGCCGCCGTTGGCAACCACCGCGATCGGGGTCACGCCGCGGGCGCGGTCGGACGCGATCGCTTCGGCCACGTCGGCGGGACGTACGCGCCGGTCTGCATCGATCGCCAGCTTGCGCACGCCGTGTTCGCCCAGGCCGGCCGCCTCTGCCGCCCGCACGACCGAGTGGTGGGCCTCGGCCGAGCAGTAGACGGCGGCGTTGGTGCCGTCGAAGCCGGCGGTCCGCGAGCCCGGCAGCGCGTCCTCCCGAGCCACCAGCAGCGCCGTCAGGTTCGACGTCATGCCGCCGCTGGTGAACGCGCCCTCGGACTCCGGGAACCCGATCAGCTCGGCCACCCAGCGCAGCGCCTGGGCCTCAACGAAGTCCGCGGCGCGAGCAGTGGCGGCCAGGTTCACGTCGTACGTGGCGGCAAGGGCCGCGCCCAGGACCCCGACCTCGAGCCCGGTCGAGCCCACGTAGCCGAGGTACAGCGGCCGCGACGGCGAGATGCTCTCGTCCAGCACGTTGGCCGCGTCAGCCAGGGCACCGCGGGGGTCGGCGGCCTGCTCGGGAAGCGGCTCGGCCAGCCGCGCCTCCAGCTCGGAGTTCAGCCCCGGCTCCTCCGGTCGCGGCCGGTCGAACGAGGCCCAGGCGGCCCCTATCAGCTGCTCCAGCTCGCCAAGCAACAGCTCCCGGTCCGCCAGCGGCGGGTAGGCGGGGGGTGCGTGCGACGGTCGCTCCATGGGCTCAGGTTACGGTGGCCGCGACCTGGTTCCAGTGCCGCAGGGCGTCGGCGATGTGGTCGCGGGTCAGGATCGCGGCGAGTTCGCCGTCGCCGGCCTCGATGGCGGCGGCGATGGCCTCGTGCTCGGCGACGTCGGTGCCCTGCCAGGCCGGGGCGGAGGCGCGCTGGGCCAGCAGCCGGCGGCCGACCTCGTTGATCCATTGCGCCTCGAGCGTGGCCACGAGGTCCTCGTTGTGGGCCGCCCGCGCCAGGCCCACGTGGAAATCACGGCTGGCGTCGTGGGCGGTGTGCGAGTCGGTGGCCTCGGTTTCCGTCTGGATCGCGCCGCGCAGCGCCGCCAGGTCCTCCTCGGTCGCGCGCTCGGCTGCCAGGCGGGCGACGCCGGGCTCCAGCAGCAGTCGGATCTCCAGCCTCCTCATCACGGCCTCCAGGCCCAGGTCCGCCACCCGGAAGCCGCGGTTGGAGATGGTGTCCGCCAGCCCCTCGCCGGTCAGCCGCAGCAGCGCCTCGCGCACCGGGGTGCGGGAGATCCCCAGCCGCTCGGCCAGCTCCACCTGGCCCAGCCGGTCGCCCGGCTCCATCTCCCCATCCAGGATCAGCGTGCGGATCTGGTCGTAGGCCTGGCCAACCACCGAGCTCGGCTCGATCGGCCGAAGCGTCGCGGGTGTCCGCCCGGGCATCGTGCTCATGGCGCGGGATTCTAGGTTGACAACGGCCAGATGTCGAATGTATACATTCCACCGTGGATGGAGGTCGCACAGTTCGCGTCGAGGTCGAAGGCCGTCCCCGGGACGGCGTGCGCGACGGCGAGACGATCCGGCTCGACGACGCGACCGAGCTGGCGGAGGCCGATGCCCACTACCTCGCTCCGGTCACGCCGTCGAAGATCATGGCGGTCCACCTGACCTACCGCAGCCGCGTGGAGGAGTACCGCGCGTCGCTGCCGCCGCAACCGTCCTACTTCCTCAAGCCGCCGACCACGCTGAACGGCCACCGCGGCCTAATTCGCCGGCCGGCGGGCGCCAGCTTTCTGAACTACGAGGGCGAGCTGGCGGTGGTGGTCGGCACGCGCATGCAGCAGGTGCCGGTCGATCGCGCACTGGACCACGTGGCCGGCTACGCCCCGGCCAACGACGTCGGCCTGCACGACTTCCGCCATGCCGACCGCGGCTCGATGCTGCGCGTCAAGGGCCAGGACGGCTTCCTGCCGATTGGGCCCGAGCTGGTGCCTGCGTCGGAGTTCGACCCCACCGACTTCAGCCTGCGCACCTACGTGAACGGCGAGGTGGTGCAGGAGTCCGGCGCCACCGACCTGCTGTTCGGCGTGGCCTACCAGCTGGCCGACCTGTGCCGGTTGATCACGCTCGAGCCCGGCGACGTGGTGCTCACCGGCACGCCCGCCAACTCCCGCCCGATGCAGCCAGGCGACGTGGTCGAGGTCGAGATCGACGGGCTCGGTCGGCTCACGAACACGGTGGTCGAATGGGATGTGGACCTGTCGGAGGCCGGCGAGCAGCTCGCCACGTCGGCCAACACCCTGCACGTGGCGCTCGCGGTGCCCGAGGATGAGGCCGAGCGCATGGTCGAGAGGAGCGAGGCATGAAGGTCGATGTGGACATGAACCTCTGTCAAAGCCACGGCGAGTGCGCGTTCGTGGCGCCCGAGGTGTTCGAGCTGGGCGAGGACGACGTCCTGGTCTGGAAGGAAGAGGTCGGCGAGGAGCTGCGCGCCAAGGTCGAGGAGGCCGTGGACGTGTGCCCGATGATGGCGATCAAGATCAGCGATTGACGTGACCGGCCCGGTGGTCATCGCGGGTGCATCCCTCGGCGGCCTGCGCGCGGCGCAGGCGGTGCGCAAGGGGGGCCACGAGGGCGAGCTGGTGGTGGTGGGCGCCGAGCAGCGCGGGCCCTACACGCGCCCGCCGCTGTCGAAGGAGCTGCTGGCCGGCGAGCACGAGCCCGAGCAGTGCGGCTTCGACCACTCCGGCGTGGAAGCGGACTGGCGCTTCGGCTGCCGCGCCACGGCGCTGGACACCGGTGCCCGCCGGGTGACGCTGAATTCCGGCGACGAGCTGGAGTACGCGCGGCTGATCGTGGCGACGGGCGCGGCGGCGCGCGAGTGGTCCGGCCCTGGCGCCGGCCTCGCCGGTGTGCACACGCTGCGCGACGTTGACGACGCGCTCGCCCTACGCGACGCGGTCACCGAGGGCGCGCGACTGGTGGTAGTGGGCGCGGGTTTCGTGGGCTGCGAGGTGGCGGCCACGGCGCGCGGCCGCGGAGCGCAGGTGACGCTGCTCGACGTGGCGCCGCAGCCGATCACGCCGGTCGGCGCCGAGGCGGGCCGGCGCTGCGCCGACCTGCACGCCGGCCACGGCGTGGAGGTGCGCCTGGACTGCGGGATCGCCGGGTTCGCCGGCGACGGGCGCCTGGAGGCCGTGGAGTTGGCCGACGGCACCACCCTCCCCGCCGATGTGGCCGTGGTGGCCCTTGGCGCCGTGCCCAACACCGCGTGGCTGGAGGGCTCGGGGCTGACGCTGGAGCCCGGGGGCGGTGTGCTGTGCGACGCCACGCTGACCGCCGTTGGCGCGCCCGACGTGCTGTGCGCAGGCGACGTGACCAGCTGGCCGCATCCGCTGGCCGGCGGCGATGTGGTGCGCGTCGAGCACTGGACCAACGCCGCCGAGCAGGGCGGCGCCTCCGGACGCAACGCGCTGCTCGAGCCGGGCGAGCGTGCCCCCTACGAGGCCGTGCCCTACTTCTGGACCGACCAGTACGACGTCAAGCTGCAGGCTGCGGGCTTCCCCGCGCGCGCAGAGCGCGTGCACCTGCTGGAGGAGGACGGCGACCGGTTCGTGGTCGTGGGTGAGCACGACGGCAGGGCAGTCTCGACCGTGACCTGGAACGCGCCGCGGCGGCTGATGCTCTACCGCCGCGCGCTTGCGGAGGCGCCCACCGTCGGCCACCTGCGCGCGCAGCTGGCGGACACCGACAAGGCGCTAGCCGGATGAGCGGGCTGGTGCTCCAGCACGGTGAATGGGGCCCGCCCGGCGTGCTGGGCGACTGGGCGGCCGATCGCGGCGTGGCGCTGGCGGTGCACCGCACCGACCTCGAGCCCGCGATGCCGGAGCTGAATGGCCACGCGTTCGTGGCCTCGCTGGGCTCGCCGCACAACCCGGACGACACGCAGATCCCGGAGATCGTGGCCGAGCTGGAGCTGCTGGACCAGGCGGTGGAGCGCGAGCTGCCGGTGCTGGGGCTGTGCTTCGGCGGCCAGATGCTGGCCAAGGTGTTGGGCGGCGCGATCGAACACGCGCCCGAGCCCGAGTTCGCGTGGCACCGGATCGCCTCCGACGATCGCGAGCGGGTACCCGAGGGCCCGTGGCTGGAGTGGCACTACGACCGCTTCACGCTGCCCCCCGGGGCCACCGAGCTGGCGCGCACGCCGGTAGCCGTCCAGGCCTTCGCACACGGCCCGCACCTGGGTACGCAGTTCCACCCCGAGGCGACGATCGAGATCGTGCGCGAGTGGGCCAACGCCGAGCGCAACCAGGTGCGCTCCGGGGGCGTGGACGGCGACGCCCTGCTGGACGCGGGCGCCCATCACGCGGACGGCGCCGTGCGCGCCGCGTACAAGTTGTTCGACGCGTTCTGGCACAGAGCGACAGGAGGAGGAGCGAGTGGCTGATCCCGTGACGACGATCCGGGTGCTGTACCCCGACCTGCACGGCGTGGCGCGCGGCAAGGACGTGCCCGCGGCCGAGTTCGACCGCGTGGTCGAGAGCGGCCTGTGCTTCTGCTCGGCGGTGATGGGCACCGACCTGCGCCACACCCCGGTGGTGGGCGGCGAGGAGGGCTATCCCGACCTGGTGGCGCGGCCCGACCGCGAGACGATGCTGGCGCTGCCGTGGGAGCCGGGTGTCTCGGCGTGCCTCGCAGACCTGGAGCCGGCCAAGGGCGGCGCGCCGATCGCCGACCCTCGCGGCGCCGTGCGCAAGGCGGTCGAGGACCTGCGCGGTCTGGGCCTGGACCCGATGGTCGGCCCCGAGCTGGAGTTCTTCCTGGTGGAGCGCGACCCGGCGGCACCGAACGGGATCAAGCGACCGGTGGACCGGCTGAGCATGGTCTACACGGTCGGCCCGCAGGTGGACCCGGGCGGCGTGGTGCGCGGAATCACCGAGGCGCTGGCGGGGCTGGGGTTGGAGGCATTCGCCTTCAACCACGAGTTCATGAACAGCCAGTACGAGATCAACCTGCGCTACACCGACGCGCTGACCGCCGCCGACCGCGCGTTCCTGCTCAAGGCGGCCGTCAAGGACGTGGCGGCCATGAACGGGCTGGTGGCCACGTTCATGGGCAAGCCGTTCAACGACCAGGGCGGCTCGGGCACGCACTTCCACATCTCGCTCAACCGCGGGGACGCCAACGCGTTCTACGACGCCGACGGCCAGGACGGCGTCAGCGCCGAGATGCGCTCGTTCACCGCGGGCGTGCTGGAGCACGCGACAGCGCTGATGGCGTTCCTGAACCCCACGATCAACGCATACCGCCGGATCGAGCCGGACTCGCTGGCGCCCACGCACGCCAACTGGGGCTGGGACAACCGCTCCACGTTCGTGCGGGTCCCGCCCGAGCGCGGGCCGGCCACGCGGATGGAGCTGCGCGTCGGTGACGGCAGCGCCAACCCGTACTTGGCCATCGCTGCCGTGCTGGCCGCGGGCACCGACGGCGTGCGGCGCGAGCTCACGCCTGTGGACCCGGTCGACGGCGACGCCTACCGCGCCGATCCGGCTGTGGCGGGAGCGCCGCTGCCGGCCGCGCTAGAACAGTCGCTGGACGCGCTGGAGGCCGACGAGCTGCTGACCGCCGCGGTCGGCCCCGAGATCGTGAGCACGTTTTTGGCAATGAAGCGGTTCGAGATCGAGCGCCACCGGGCGTGGGTCTCGGACTGGGAGATCGACGAGTACCTACACCACCTCTAGATGGTCCAGGAGTGACAATGGAAACACTCGAGCACATCGACCTGTCCGACCACGACGCGTTCGTAGACGCCGTCCCACACGAGGCGTTCGCGGCGCTGCGCCGCGACTCCCCGGTGCACTGGAACCCCGAGCCCGAGGGCACCGGTTTCTGGGCCGTCACGCGCTACGAGGACATCCGCCACGTTCACCGCACGCCTGAGGTGTTCTCGTCCGAGATCGGCGGCACGTCGCTGGAGGACATCGACCCCGAGCACATCGAGAAGCGCAAGTCGATGCTGGACATGGACCCGCCCCGCCACGACGAGCTGCGTGGCCTGATCGCGCGCCGCTTCACCCCGCGCGCGGTACACGTGTGGGAGGAGCAGGTGCGCCGCGTCACGCGCGAGGTGCTGGACCGCGCGCTGCCGATGGGCCAGTTCGACTTCGTGCAGGAGGTCTCGTCGGAGATCCCGATGCAGGTGTTCGCCGAGATCCTGGGCGTGCCCCAGGACGAGCGGCGCGAGATCATCGACCTGGGCGACCGGCTGCTGGGCAACCAGGATCCCGAGTACGCCGTGGAACCCGAGGAGGCACACAAGGAGCTGCCGTTCTCGAGCCCGGCCGCGCTGGAGATGTTCGAGTTCGGCCGCCGGCTGGCCGCCGAGCGGCGCAAGGCGCCGGGCGACGACATCATCACCCAGCTGGCGTTCGAGCCGCTGGCACAGCACGATTTCGACAACTACTTCGTGCTGCTGGCCACCGCGGGCAACGAGACCACGCGCCACACGATCACGCATGGGCTGCTGGCGCTGCTCGAGCACCCGGAGGAGCTGCAGCGCCTGCGCGACGACCCTTCGCTCGGCAAGACCGCGGCCGAGGAGATGCTGCGCTGGGCAACGCCCGTGCACCACTTCCGGCGCACGGCGGCGCAGGACACCGAACTGGCCGGGACGCAGATCAAGGCGGGCGACAAGGTGACCACCTGGTTCGTATCCGGCAACCGCGACGAGGACGCGTTCGAGGCGCCCGGGCGGTTCGACCTGAGCCGCCAGCCCAACCGCCACATGGCGTTCGGGCCCGGCGGCATCCACCATTGCATGGGCGCGCACCTGGCCAAGATGGAGGTGCGGATCGCGTTCGAGGAGCTGCTCCCGCGCGTGAGGGAGATCGACCTGGCCGGCCCGGCCGAGCGGCTGCGGTCCAACTTCTTCAACGGGATCAAGCGATTGCCGGTGAGGGTGGAGCTGTGATCGGTCGGCTGGACCACGTCGGCCTGCACGTGGCCGACCTCGGCGAGGCGACCACGCGCTGGGCGGCCCAGTTTGGGCTGACCGAGCGGTCGCGGGCGGCCGGACGGGCGGCGCTGGCGTGCGACGACGAGCCGTGCGCGCTGGAGCTGATCGAGGGCGGTGAGCCCGGCCTCGCCCACGTGGCCTGGGAGCTGGCGCCCGACCGGCGGTTGGCCGACGCCGCGGCGCACCTGCGCGGCCTGGGCATCGATTGCTCCGAGGAGGAGGGCCGGGTCACGCTGGCCGACCTGGAGGGCAACGCGCTGTGGCTGCTGCCCCACCGCGAGCCGGCGTCGCGACTGGTGGCGCACGCCCGCCCCGCGGGCCTCGCACCGGTGGGCCACCCGCGCAGGCTCGGCCACGTGAACTTCCTGACCGCCCGGGTCGATGATCAGGTGGGCTTCTACCGCGAGGCGCTGGGCATGCGGCTGACCGACTGGCTCGGCAACGCCGGGGCGTGGCTGCACATCGATAGCGACCACCATGTGATGGCGCTGGTGGACAAGGGCGTCAGCCACTTCCACCACTTCGCGCTGGACGTGGTGGACATCGGCCAGATGCGCGTGGCGCTGGACCACCTTGGCCGCCACGGGCGCTGGCTCGGCTGGGGGCCGGTGCGGCACGGGGTGGGCGGCAACATCGCATCGTACGTGCGCATCACCGAGGAGCCGTGTTTCGTGGAGCTGTACTGCGACATGGAGCGGCTGGCCGCCGGCCACGAGCCGCGCACCTGGCCCGACGACCGCCACTCGTCCAACACCTGGGGGCCGCTGCCGCCGCGCTCGTATTTCCGCTTCGACGAGGCCGCGGTGGAATCCGAGCGCCAGAGCCTTGAGATGCAGGGGGTGCCGCTGTCGTGACGCTCCGGGGCTACTCGATCCCGCGCACGCCCGAGGGGCGTTCCAGCCTCGTGCCGCCGCCACCATGGCATTACGTGGGCACCTTCCTGGTGGTCGACTACTGGGCCGACCCCGAGGCGGTGGCGTCGGTCCTGCCCGAGGGCATGGAGCCGCACCCCGACGGCGGCCGCTGCGCCGCCGTGTTCGCCGACTGGCAGTCGTGCTCGGAGGGTGGCCCGGAGCTGACCGACCCGTCGCGGTCGCAGTACAAGGAGTTCTTCGTCGTGGCCAACGCACTGCTGAATGACGAGGAGGTCACCACCTGCCCGTTCATCTGGGTCGACCGCGACTTTGCGCTCGCCCGGGGCTGGCTCCAGGGGTTTCCGAAGAAGCTCGGCGAGGTCTGGATCACGCGCGACTTCGGCCTCGGCGGGCCCGCGGATCCAGGCGTGAGCGCGGGCGCGACCCACGGCGGCACCTGCAGCGCCTACGGGCGCCGGCTGGCGCAGGCCACCGTCACGCTGGAGGGCCCCGCCGACGACGGCGGCCCGCACCACAACGCTGCACCGATCGTGAACGTGCGCCACTTCCCGCGCCTGAACGCCGGCCGGCACGACGACCCGCAGGTGCACGAGCTGGCGCGCTCGGTCAGCCGCGACCGCAACGGCAGCGAGGTGTGGTCGGGTGACGCCACGCTGGAGCTGTTCGGCGGCCCGGGCGAGGAGCTGGACATGCTCGCGCCGCAGCGGATCGGGCGCGGCTACCGGTTCACCTTCGGCTACACGGTGGACGACCAGGAGACCGTCCGGGAGCTCGGGTCGTGACCGAGGTCGCCGGCGTGGACGTGTCGACCGACCACTACATCGGCGGCGAGCGCATGGGATCGGCCGACCGCTTCGAGACGCGGTCGCCGATCGACCAGGCGCTGCTCGCCGAGGTCGCCCGTGGCGGCGTCGTCGAGGTGGACGCCGCCGTGCGCGCGGCGCACGACGCGTTCCCGGCCTGGGCCGCCGCCGGACCCGGCGGGCGCGCCGAGCACCTGCACCGGCTGGCCGACCTGATCGACGCCAACGTGGACCGGCTGGCCGCCGTGGAGTGCGCCGACATGGCGATGCTGTTGCGCTCGCTGAAGGCGCGCGTGATCGGGCGCGGCGCGCGCAACTACCGCTCGTACGCCGAACTGGCCGCGGGGCACGAGGAGCGTGACTGGCATTCGGTCGGCACGTGGAACCGGGTGCAGCGCATGCCCGCCGGCCCGGCCGCGGTGATCACGCCCTGGAACGCCCCGTTCATGCTCTCGACCTGGAAGACCGCGCCGGCGCTGGCCGCGGGTTGCACGGTGGTGCTCAAGCCGGCCGAGTGGTCGCCGCTGTCGTGCTCGCTGCTGGCCGAGCTGGCCGACGAGGCCGGACTCCCTCCGGGCGTATTCAACGTCGTGCAGGGGACCGGCGAGGAGGCCGGCGCGGCACTGGTGGCGCACCCGTTGATCCGGCGCGTTTCGTTCACCGGCTCGGTCCCGACCGCGCGACACATCGGCCAGGCCGCGGCGGGCAACATCGTGCCGTTCACCGCCGAGCTGGGCGGCAAAAACCCGCTGATCGTGTTTGCCGACGCCGACCTGGACGCTGCGGCGCGCAAGGCCGCCGGCCAGTACGACGACGCCGGCCAGGTGTGCCTGGCGGGGACCCGGCTGCTGGTCGAGGAGAGCGTCCGCGACGAGTTCCTCGAGCGCTTCCACGCCGCCGTCGACGAGCAGGTGCTGGGCGACCCGCGCGAGGACACGACCACGATCTCTCCGCTGATCCATCCCGACCACCTGGAGCGCGTGGACGGCTTCGTGCGGCGCGCTCGCGACGAGGGCCACCGGATCGTCCGCGGCGGGCAGCGCGGCGACGGTCTGTTCTACGAGCCCACCCTGATCGAGCCGACATCCAACGAGGCCGAGATCGTCCAGAACGAGGTTTTCGGGCCTGTGCTGACGATCCAGTCGTTCGCCGACGAGGTCGAGGCCGTCGCGCTCGCCAACTCCACCGACTACGGGCTGGCTGGGATCGTCTACACCTCGTCGATGGGCCGCGCCGACCGCGTCGGGCGCGCCCTGCGTGCCGGCATCGTGTGGGTCAACACCTTCCTAGTGCGGGACCTGACCGCGCCATTCGGCGGCACGGGCGTCTCCGGCATCGGCCGAGAGGGCGGCGACAGCGCCCTCGATTTCTACTCGGACCTGAAGACGCTTCAGATCCTCGATGGGAGTGTGCAATGAGTGTGAGTGCGACTGATCCTTCGACCCCCGCGCTGCGACGGCGCTCGCTCGGGGTGTCGGACCTGGTGTTCTTCATCGTGGCGGCGTCCGCGCCGCTGACCGCCGTTGCCGGCGGCCAGGCCGCCACCTACCTCGTGACCGGCAACAAGGGTGTCCCGTTCCTGTTCATCCCGCTGGGGATAATGCTCGGCCTGTTCGCCGTCGGCTACGCGGCCATGAGCCGCCACGTGGCTGACGCCGGCGCCTTCTACACCTACGTTGCGCGCGGGCTGGGCAAGATCCCGGCCGTGGGCACGGCGTTCCTGGCGCTGATCTCCTACAACGCGATGCAGCTGGGCATCTACGGCTTGTTCGGCGTGGCCACGGCGGCGTTCGCGTCGGACAAGCTCGGCATCACGATGGAGTGGTACTGGTGGTGCCTTGTCGCCGGCGCCGTGATCGCCATGCTTGGCGTGCTGCGCGTGGACCTGAACGCCAAGGTGCTGGCGGTCGCGCTCACGCTCGAGGTGATCATCGTGGCCATCTTCGACTTGGCGATCGTGGCCGACCCCGGTCCCCAGGGGCTCACGCTGACCGGCTTCGACCCGTCCGTGGCCACCGGTTCGGCGTTCGGCGCCGCACTGATCTTCTGCGTCGCGTCGTTCGTGGGCTTCGAGTCGGCCGCCATCTACAGCGAGGAGGCCAAGGACCCCAAGCGCACCGTTGCGAAGGCCACGTTCATCGGCGTCGGGCTGATCGCCGTGTTCTACGCGCTGTCGAGCTGGCTGCTGGCGGCCTCGATCGGGCCGGACAACATGGTCAACCCGGAGGCGCTGGTCGAGCAGGGCTTCACCACGCCCGACGGCAAGGCGCCCGATCCGACCACGGTGCTGTTCGGCGCCGGCGACGCCCGCCTGGGCGCGTTCTGGACCGACGCCGCGACGCTGCTGTTCTGCACCAGCCTGTTCGCCGCGCTGCTGGCGTTCCACAACAACGTGGCGCGGTACTTCTTCGCGCTCGGGCGCGAGGGCGTTCTGCCGCGCGCGTTCGCCCGTGTGCAGCCGGCCACCGGTGCGCCGTGGGTCGGGTCGGGGGTCCAGACGCTGCTGGCGCTGCTCGTGGTGGGCTGGTTCGCGTTGGCCGACAAGGACCCGGTGCTGCAGCTGTTCACGTGGCTCACGAACCTGGGCGCGCTGGGCGTGCTCGCGCTGATGGCGCTGACCTCGTTCTCCGTCGTCGCGTTCTTCCGCCGCGCACCGGTACCGGACCTGGGCCAGTGGCGGACGCTGATCGCTCCGGTGATCGCCGGCGTCCTGTTGGTCACCGCGGTCATCGTCGGCCTGGCCAACTTCAACGTGCTGATCACCGGTGCCGTGGACGCTCCCACGGACGACATGACGATCGTGCTCCCGATCATCCTGTTCGGGGGCGGCGCGCTCGGCTTGCTCGTGGGGGCGGTGCTGAAGACCGCCCGGCCCGGCGTCTACGCGCAGATCGGCGAGCCGAGCCCGGCGGAGGAGGCCGAGGGCTGAGCAGCCGGGCCATCATGCAACTCACTCGGGTTCGCATCGCATAACGAGGCAAACCCGCGTGAACTCCGCGATACAGCAAGACAGGTCGCCGCGTGGGGGAGGGCGCCCGCGATTGCGGCCAGCCCGTGGCCGCAACCGCCGCTAACGTCAGACAGCCTTGCCGCCGTTCAAGCTCAACTCCGCGTACGTGCCGGTTGCCGACCAGCCCAAGGCGCGCGACACGCTGGTCGCCGGGGTCCAGAACGAGGACCGGTTCCAGACCCTGCTCGGGTCGACCGGGTCCGGCAAGACGGCCACGATGGCGTTCACGATCGAAAAGCTCCAGCGGCCGGCGCTGGTGATCGCCCACAACAAGACGCTGGCGGCTCAGCTGTGCAACGAGTTCCGGGAGCTGTTCCCGGAGAACTCGGTCGAGTACTTCGTCAGCTACTACGACTACTACCAGCCCGAGGCGTACGTCCCGGCGCAGGACCTGTACATCGAGAAGGACAGCTCGATCAACGAGGAGATCGAGCGGTTGCGCCACGCCGCGACGGCGTCGCTGTTCGGCCGCCGGGACACGATCGTGGTGGCCAGTGTGTCGTGCATCTTCGGCCTCGGCTCGCCCGAGAAGTACGACCGGCTGATGCTGCTGCTGAAGGTCGGCGAGATGATCGATCGCGACGCCACGCTGCGCAAGCTGGTCGACATCCAATACAGCAGGAACGACACTGCTCTGGGACGTGGCACCTTTCGCGTCCGCGGCGACACGCTCGAGGTGTTTCCCGCGTACGCCGAGACCGCCTACCGGGCGGTGCTTTTCGGCGACGAGATCGAGGCGCTGCAGGAGTTCGACCCGCTGACCGGCGAGGTGCTCAAGGATGTCGAGCACGTGGGCGTGTGGCCCGCGACCCACTACGCGACCGACCAGGAGACGATCGACCGCTCAGTTGCCGAGATCCGTGACGAGCTCGAGGCGCGCACGAAGGAGCTCGAGGCCGAGGGCAAGCCGCTGGAGAGCCACCGGCTCCGCCAGCGCACCCAGTTCGACATGGAGATGCTGCGCGAGCTGGGCTTTTGCAACGGGATCGAGAACTACTCGCGGATCCTGGACGGGCGCAAGCCGGGCGACCGGCCCTACTGCCTTGTCGACTTCTTCCCCGACGACTTCGTGACGTTCATCGACGAGTCGCACCAGACCGTGCCGCAGATCGGCGCCATGTTCGAGGGTGACCGGTCGCGCAAGACCACCCTGGTCGAGCACGGCTTCCGGCTGCCGAGCGCGCTGGACAACCGGCCCCAGACCTTCGACGAGTTCATGTCGATCACCAAGCAGCTTGTGTTCGTCTCGGCCACCCCCGGCCCGTTCGAACGCGACCACTCGTCGGGGATCGTCGAGCAGATAGTGCGGCCCACCGGCGTCGTGGACCCCGAGATCGACGTGCGCGAGACGAAGAATCAGATCGACGATCTGATGAACGAGATCAAGCTCCGCTCCGAGGCCGGCGAGCGCACGCTGGTGACCACGCTGACCAAGAAGATGTCCGAGGACCTGACCGACTACCTGCTCGAGTACGGGGTGCGTGTGCGCTACCTGCACTCCGAGGTCGACACCCTGGAGCGGATCCAGATAATCCGCGAGCTGCGCCTCGGCGAGTTCGACGTTCTGGTGGGCGTGAACCTGCTGCGCGAGGGCCTCGACCTGCCCGAGGTGTCGCTGGTGGCCATCCTGGACGCCGACAAGGAGGGCTTCCTCCGCGGGGAGACGTCGCTGATCCAGACGATCGGCCGGGCGGCGCGGAACATCAGGGGCAAGGTGATCATGTACGCCGACAAGGAGACCGCCGCCATGCGCACCGCCATCTCGGAAACCGATCGCCGGCGCGCGATCCAGGTGGCCTACAACCTCGAGCACGGCATCACGCCGGCCAACATCCAGAAGGGGGTTTCGGACATCGGGGAGTTCCTGGCCCAGGAGTCCAAGGTGCCCGGACGCCGGTCACGGCGCTCTTCCGCCATCGAGGAGGGCATGTCGGCCGAGGAGATCATGCGCACGCTGGTGGAGCTGGAGGAGGAGATGCTGGCCGCGGCGGAGGATCTGCGCTTCGAGTACGCCGCCAAGCTGCGAGACGAGATCAAAGCGCTGCGCCGCGAGTTGGATGAGGTCGAAGCAAGCGCCTAGGCACAGTCACGGGTGGCCTTTCCGTCCTGATGTGGGCTAATCTCCTGCGGTCAGGGAGTTGAGGTAAGACCTCTACGGCACGAAGGGACACTGTGGCACTGGATCGGCAGGCAATCGAGCGAACAGATTTCTCGCACGCACGCAAGGGGTATGACCCGGACGAGGTGGACCGCCACCTGGCTGAGATCGCAGCTGAGGTCGAGGATCTTAAGGCCCAGGCTGACGAGCAGCCCCCGCCCCAGGCCGCCACGCTGGCGGGTGCCGCCGCCGAGCGCGTGCGCACCATCGTCGAAGCCGCCGAGACCAGCGCGAGCGACATCGAGGCCAGTTCGCGTGCCGAGGCCGACCAGCTGGTCACCGATGCCCGCAACGAGGCCGCCAAGGAGCGCGCGGACGCCACCGCCGAGGCTGACAAGGCGCGCTCCGAGGCCCTTGCCGCCGCCCAGCAGGAGCGCGCAGAGGCCCATTCCGAGGCCGAGCGGCTGCGTGCTGAGGCCGGCGCCGCCGCGCGCGCCACACGCGAGCAGGCCGATAACGAGGCTGCCGGGCACGTGTCCGCCGTAGAGGCGGCCACCAAGCAGATGCAGGACCGTGCCAACACGGTCGAGAAGGACCTCGGCGGACTGGTCGAGGAGCTGCGCAGCAACATCACGTCGCTTGTCGAGAACGTCCGGTCGAGTGCGGGCTCGCTGGAGTCCGAGCTGCAGGGCCTCCGCGCCGGCCTTGCCAACGTCCGCGACGCCAGGCCCGGTCCCACTCCGGAGCCCGCGCCGGTGGCCGCCGAGCAGCCGGTGGCCGAAGAGGCGCCGGTCGTCGACGAGCTCCCCGTCGAGGAGACCCCTGCCGAGGAGCCGGTCCTCGAGGAGGAGCCCGAGGTCGAGGTCGTCGAGGAAGAGCAGCCCGCAGTAGAGGAGGAGGAGGCTGTTCAGGAGGAGGCTGTCGAGGAGGAGCCCGAGGTCGAGGTCGAGGTCGCCGAGGAGGAGCCGGTCGCCGAGGAGGAGCCGGTCGCCGAGGCCGAGGCCGAGCCAGAGCCAGAGCCCGAGGCCACCGAGGTCCAAGAGCCCGCGCCGTCTTCCAGCGGACCCGGCGACGGCACCGAGGGTGCCCGCCTGATCGCCCTGAACATGGCGCTCAACGGCACCCCGCGCGAGGAGACCTCTCGTTACCTCGAGGAGAACTTCGACCTCGAGAACCAGGGCACGATTCTGGACGAGGTCTACGCCCGCGTGGGCGGCTGAACGCTCAGCATCTAGATCATCGTTTCAGCGCGTATGCGCGCGCGGCGTCCGCCAGGTGGTCGAGGAGGTCGTCGGCGACTGGCGTGCGCGCTGCGGCGGGGGCGAGCGCTTCGATGGTGCGGCTGCCGGCGGGTCGCTCGGCGAGCGGGCGGGCTGTCGCGCCGGGCGGCAGAGTGGCGAGGATCAGGCCGTGCATGGGCACGACGGCGATCCCGGTGGCGACGAACGCCTGCACGGCCGGCAGGTCGTCAAGCTCGTAGGCCACCCGGGGCGCGAAGCCGGCCTCCGCGCAGAGGTGCTCCACCATCGACCGGAAACGCCCGGCGGGGGTGTCGCGCCGCGGGAGAATCAGCGGCTCCGCCTCGAGGTCTGTGACGCTTACGGAGTCGCGCCGCGCGAGCCGGTGGCCCTCGGGGAGTACGACGTAGAGGTGGTCTACGAACAGGCGGCGGCGCTGCAGGCCCGCGGTCTCGGGCACCGCTGCCCCGGGCAGGTGGTGGACCACCGCGATGTCGGCGTCGCCGCCGCGGAGGCGCTCGATGGCCTCCCGCGTCTCTAGCTGGAGCACTTGGACGACGAGCTGCGGCTGCGCGCGGCGCAGGTCGCGCACGGCTGTCGGCACGAACGACGACAGGGCGCTTGGGAAGGCGGCGAGGCGCAGGCGCGTAGTCCCGCCACGGAGGTCCTCCACGGCGGCATCGGCGGCGCCCAGCGCGGCGAGCACCCGCTCGACGTGGGGGCGCAGGAGTTCGCCGGCGCGCGTGGCGCGCAGCGGGCGCTGCGACCGGTCGACCAGCGTTATCTCCACCTCCCGTTCCAGTGCCGCTAGTTGCTGTGACACCGCTGACTGCGTGTAGCCCAGCACGCTCGCCGCGGCCGAGATCGACCCGAGGTCCAGCACAAGCGCAAACGCCCGCAGCCTTTGGTTGTCCTCGAGAGAGATGAAGTAACTCTACTGATGCCAGAAGCTAATGAAGTGGTTGTGATGGTCTGGGGGCCGGACCATGGCGTCATGAACCGCACTCAAACAACCACCACCAAGGGCTACGTCGTCGCCGCAGGCGAGGGCGAGCGGATCTGGATCGTCGCCGACACGATGACGCTGAAGGCGACCGGCGAGAGCACCGGGGGAAGCCTCGTACTCCTCGAGAACCTGACGGTGCCCGGCGGCGGACCCCCACCGCATATCCACACCCGCGAGGACGAGTTCTGGTACGTGCTCGACGGGACATTCGAGATCCGGATCGGAGACGACATTCACGAAGTCGGGCCGGGCGGATTCGCCTACGCACCCCGCGGCACCGTCCACAACTTCCGCAACACGGCGGAGACCCCCAGCCGCGTCCTCGTGGGCTTCACGCCCGCCGGCATGGAGGGCTTCTTCCGGGAGTCGGGACAGCCCGCGACCGACGACGGGCCGGCGCCCCCGGTTGACGAGGACGAGATCGCCCGCACGATGGCGGCCGCACCGACTTACGGCGTCGAGGCAGTCGCCTTCGACTAGTCAGCCGCGTAGCGCAGGAACACCACGCCGCTGGTGAAGCGTCGCTCCTCGAGCAGGTTCAGCCCAATCCGCACCCCGCCCGGCAGAAACGGCTTCCCGCTGCCGACGATCACCGGGTTCACGAACTGCTGGTACTCGTCCACGAGACCCGCCGCGATGGCCTGGGCGGCCAGCTCGGGCCCGCCGATCGTCAGGTCATGCTCGGTCGCGGCTTTCAGCCGGCCGACCGCGTCCGGGTCGAACTCTCGCTCCAGGCGGGTGCGAACGCCCTCCGGTTCGTCGAGCGTCCGCGAGTACACGACCTTCTCCGCGGCCTGCCAGATCGCCGCGAAGTCGCGCTCGACAACCCCTCGGCTGGGATCGTCGGTGTCCCAGTAGGCCATCGTCTCGTACATCCGGCGGCCGAGCAGGTGGGTGCGGGCCGGCCGTGTGAGGTCGTTCACGAACCGGTGCACCTCCTCGTCGGGGGCGCTCCAGTCGAACTTTCCGTCGGCGTCCTCGGTGTACCCGTCCAGCGACGTGATGCCGGAGTAGATCAGCCTGCCCATTGCGCCAGCCTAGATGGCCTCCGCGCGCCTGCGCAGGACCACGCGGTGCAGTCCCAGCGCCGCCAGCCCCACCGGCAGCATCAGCCAGTAGGAGAAGAGCCGGTAGGCGAACGTGGCCACCAGCGCGTCCTGGGCCGAGACGCCGGCCAGCACCAGGGTGGCCGTCAGGCCGGCCTCGACGAACCCCAGGCCGCCCGGCGTGAACGGCACCTGGGCCAGGATCTGGGCGGCGCAGAAGGCCAGCAGCACCAGCGAAGGCCGCGGGCTGGAGCCGACGGCGGCAAGGGCGGCCAGAAGCGTGGCGTAGTCGAACGCCCAACGGCCGACCGTGGCGGCCAGGGCCCGCTTCCAGTCGTTGCCCAGCGTCGCCAGGATGCGGTCGCGCTCGCCTACGAGGCGGTTGGGCAGGCCCCGGAGCGGTTCGGCGCTGCGGCGCAGCCGGTTGCGGACGCGCTGGACCAGCCGCCCGGTGGCGAGCAGCGGACGGTCGAAGGCCAGCATGGCCACCCCGACGGCGAACAGGCCGGTGAATACCAGCGCACCGATCAGCGTGGCCTGGATCAGCTTGTGGTCCACGGCGCCGCCCACGATGGCGGGCACGGCGACTACTGGCATGGCCAGCACCACGGCGAACACCAGCAGGCTGGTGGCGGTCAGCGCCGAGGCCGAAGTGGCCCGTTCCAGGCCGGACTGCACCAGCATCCGGTACTGCAGTGCCGCGCCCATCGCGCCGCCGCCCGGGGCCACCTTGGCCAGCGCATTGCCCGCCAGCTGGGACGTGGCCACCGACGTCATGTCGCGCGTGTGCAGGGCGATCCGCTGCAGATCCCACAGGCAAACCGAGGACAGCACCTGCAGACCGGCCATGGCCGCCAGCCAGCCCGCGTCGATGCCACGCACCCGGTCGGCCTCGCTGAGGGTGTCCATGACCGTCGGGCCGACCAGGTACAGCGACACGCCGCACACCGTCAGCCAGAAGCTGGCGACCACCAGGCGGCGGCGCACGGGGGCCGGTGCGGCGTCGTGCTCGAGATCCTCCGCAAGCTCGGCGCGCTCCTCGATCGCCCGTTCGACGCGATCGCCCAGCTGGCCGCGGCCCTTGACGGAGCTCACCTCCGCATGGTCGCAACGGCCGGACCGCTTTACTAGGCGGCCATGCCCGAGTTCATCTTCACGATGCGCAACCTGACCAAGGTGCATCCACCGGACAAGGAAGTGCTCAAGGACGTGACGCTGGCGTTCTACCCGGGGGCCAAGATCGGCGTGCTGGGCGCCAACGGCTCCGGCAAGTCCACGCTGCTGCGGATCATGGCCGGCGTGGACACCGAGGTCAGGGGCGAGGCCGACCTGGCCGACGGGGCCAGCGTGGGGATCCTCGAGCAGGAGCCCCAGCTGGACGAGAGCAAGGACGTGCGCGGCAACGTGGAGGACGGCGTGCGGGCCACCAAGGAGCTGATCGACCGCTTCAACGAGCTGGCGGCCAACTACTCGGAGGAGACCGCGGACGAGTTCTCGGCCCTGCAGGAGAAGATCGACGCCGCCGACGCGTGGAACCTGGACACGATGCTCGACACGGCCATGGACGCGCTGCGCTGCCCGCCGGCCGATTCGCCCGTCGACAAGCTCTCCGGCGGCGAGCGCCGCCGCGTGGCTCTGTGCCGCCTGCTGCTGGCCCAGCCCGACCTGCTGCTGCTGGACGAGCCCACCAACCACCTGGACGCGGAGTCAGTCGCCTGGCTGGAGCGCCACCTGCACGACTACCCGGGTGCCGTGGTCGCCGTGACCCACGACCGCTACTTCCTGGACAACGTGGCCGGCTGGATCCTGGAGCTCGACCGCGGCCGGGGGCTGCCGTTCGAGGGCAACTACTCGTCCTGGCTGGAGCAGAAGGGCAAGCGCCTGGCGCAGGAGGAGAAGAAGGAGAGTTCGCGCCAGCGCACCCTGGCCGCCGAGCTGGAGTGGGTGCGCATGAACGCGTCCGCCCGGCTGACCAAGAACAAGGCCCGGCTTGCCCGCTACGACGCGCTGCTGGCCGAGGAGCGCAACGCCAAGGTAGACAGCGTGGAGATCCACATCCCGGCCGGCCCGCGACTGGGCGATGTGGTCGTGGAGGCCGAGAACTTGTCCAAGGGCTACGGCGACCGGTTGCTGATCGAGGACCTGAACTTCAAGCTGCCACCGGCCGGCATCGTGGGCATCATCGGCGGCAACGGGGCGGGCAAGACCACCCTGCTGCGGATGATCACCGGCGAGGAGCAGCCCGACTCGGGCGAGCTGCGCGTTGGCGAGACCGTGGAGCTGGCCTACGTGGACCAGTCACGCGACGCCCTGGACCCCGCCAAAACGGTGTGGGAGGAGATCTCCGGCGGCGCCGACCAGCTCAAAGTGGGCGAGCGGGAAATGAACTCACGTGCCTACGTGTCGTCGTTCAACTTCAGGGGCTCCGACCAGCAGAAGGCCGTCGGCAAGCTCTCCGGCGGTGAGCGCAACCGGCTGCACATGGCCAAGCTGCTGCGCAGCGCGGGCAATGTACTGCTGCTGGACGAGCCGTCCAACGACCTGGACGTGGACACCCTGCGGGCGCTGGAGGAGGCCATCCAGGCGTTCCCGGGCTGCGTGGTGGTGGTCTCGCACGACCGCTGGTTCCTGGACCGCGTGGCCACCCACGTGCTGGCCTTCGAGGGCGACTCCAGGGTGCACTTCTTCGAGGGCAACTTCGAGGCCTACGAGCAGTGGAAGCACGACCAGCTGGGCGACGAGGCCGATCGCCCGCACCGGATGACCTACAAGAAGCTCGTCGCGCGCAGCTGACGCTTCTGCGGATAGAGTCGCGCGCAGCCCCCCAGAGAAGGAGACAGCGATGTCAGAGCAAGACGTGGCGACGGTTCGCAACTCCTACGAGGCGTTCAACCGCGGCGACATCCCGGCGGCGCTGGCGACCTACCAGCCCGATATCGAGTGGGTCGAGCCGGGGGGCGGCAACGCTCCGTCCGGCACTTTCAACGGCACCAACGAGGTTGAGCGGGATGTCTTCGGCAAGGTGCCGGAGAACTTCGGTGAAAGCTTCTCGGTTCAGACCGACGAGTTCAGGGACGAGGGAGACAAGGTGGTCGTCAGCGGGCGCTTCAAGGGCCAGCACGTAAGCGGCGCGGACCTCGACGCCGCATTCGAGCACGTCGCGGACATGAAGGACGGCAAGATCGCCCGCTTCGAGAACAGGCCCGATGTGGAGGCCTGGACGAAGGGATGGGGCGGCTGACCTCGGTCCGAGCTAGAAGAACTTCTTCGTGACCTGCTCCAGCGTGCCCTTGGTGCGGTGGGTGGCCACGCCGACGAGGTCGCTGAGTCCGTCCATGCCAAGGTCGCTCTCCATCAGGCCGCCGGCAGGTAGCCAGTAGAGCTCGGCGCCGGCGCCGAAGGCCAGCTGATCCCTCTCGCTCGCACGGGCCAGGACGGCCTCGCGGTCCTTCTTGACCGGCCGCTTGCGCAGGAACACGACCTGGAGCTTGCCCTTGGCCGCGTCGAGCACATCGGCGGCGAACGGCTGCTCGGCGACGATTGCGTGCATCTCGTCCGCCGTCCGAACGAAGGTGGGCACCGCGTAGCCCAGCTCGGACTCCAGGCCCTGCTCGACCCGCTGCGTGACCTCCGCATCGGCTGCGGCACCGGCATCGAAGGCCACATTCCCGCTCGCCCGGAACACGCCCACGTCGTCGAATCCGATCCGCGCGAACGCCGCGCGCAGGTCGTCGTTGGTGATCCGGTGGCCGCCCACGTTCATCCCCCGGAGAAACGCTGCGTGCGTGGCCACGCCGACATCGTACGATCAGGGCATGTGCCGGAACATCCGAACACTCCATAATTTCGAGCCGCCCGCGAGCCAGGAAGAGGTCGAGGCCGCCGCGCTGCAATATGTGCGCAAGGTCAGCGGGTCCACCAAGCCCTCGCAGGCGAACGCCGAGGCCTTCGACAAGGCCGTCGACCAGGTCACCGCCATCACGCGTGAGCTGCTGGACGCCCTGGTCACGAGCGCGCCGCCCAAGGACCGCGAGGTCGAGGCCGCCAAGGCGCGCCAACGCGCCGCCAAGCGGTACGCAGCCTGAGCGCTACGGACGAGCCGGGCGCGCTGCCGGCCTGGGCGGCGGCCGGGCTCGCGTTCCTGGCCTCCGGCGCCGTGTTGGTGCTGGAGATCCTGGGCGTCCGGCTGCTGGCGCCCTACGTCGGTCTGACGCTGCAGACCACCACGGCCATCATCGGCGCCGTCCTGGCCGGCATTGCCGCGGGTGCCGCCCTCGGCGGGCGCACGGCGGACCTGACCGACCCTCGCCGCCTCCTGGCGTTGCTGCTCGCGGCCGGCGGCGTGCTGGCCCTGCTCACCGTCCCCGTGGTGCGGCTGCTGGGCCCGCCACTGCGCGGCAGCGGCGACGCCGGGGCGCTGCTTGTCACCTTCGCCGCGCTGTTGCCCCCGGCAGCCGTGCTCAGCGCGGTCACGCCCACGCTGGCCCGCCTCCAGCTGCGCGACCTCGAGTCCAGCGGCACGGTGTTCGGCCGCTTGTCTGGGTGGGCCACCGCCGGCGCCCTGGCGGGCACGTTCGTGACCGGCTTCGTGCTGGTGCCGCGGCTGTCCGTGACCACGTCGGTGATCGCCGTTGGCGGCGCCGTGGTGCTGGCCGGGCTGGTCGTGGGCCTGCGTGGCGCCGTCCTGGGTGCGGCGGGCGCGGCGCTGGTGGTGGCGGCTGCGTTGGCCGCGGGCACGCTGACCGCTGTGGCCTCGCCTCCCTGCGACGTGGAGAGCTCCTACCACTGCGTGCGGGTCGAGCGGGACCCGGCGCGCCCATCTGGCCGGGTCCTGGTGCTGGACGACCTTCGCCACTCCTACGTGGACCTGGCCGATCCGCGTCGGCTGGAGTTCGACTACACGCGCTGGATCGGCGACGCGATCGCCGGGCTGCCCCCGCGCAGAGCCGGGCGCTGGACGCCGTGTTCGTGGGCGGCGGAGGTTTCACGCTGCCGCGCTGGCTGGCGGCCACCCGGCCCGGATCGCGCTCGCGTGTGCTGGAGGTCGATGGTGACCTGATCGACGTGGCCCGCGACCAGCTCGGATTGCGGACCTCGCCGGCGCTGCGAGTGCTCGAGGGCGATGCCCGCATGACCATGCGCGACCAGCCCAGCGGGTCGGCCGACGTGGTGGTGGGCGACGCCTTCGGTGGCCGCGCGGTGCCGTGGCACCTGGCCACGGTCGAGTGGAAGCGTGAGGTCCGGCGGGTTCTGCGCCCGGGCGGGCTGTACGCGTTGAACGTGATCGACAACGGTGAGCTGCGGCTGATGCGGGCCGAGGCGGCCACGCTGCTGGCCACGTTCGCCGAGGTGAGGCTGGTGGCGCGGCCCGGCCCGATCGGCGGGAACTTGGTCCTGGTGGCCTCCGAGCGCCCGCTGCCGCGAGCGGTGGGGTCGCGCAGCCGGGGCGCGCGGACCTACGACCGCGCTGCCGTGGCCCGGCTGGCGGCCGGGTCCGACCCCCTGACCGACGACGACGCCCCGGCCGACCAGTTGCTCGAAGTGCGGTGAGTGGCGGCGGATCGGCCGTAAACTCGCCTCAGATGGCGGATCTGCGGCTCGAGGTGGACCGGTTCGATTGGGCCTCCGAGGAGCGGCTGGAGGTGATCGGCCGCTGGCACGGCATCCGCGGCCGGGTGTTCCTGCGGCCCACGCTCGACGTTCGCGCCGCCGACGGGCCCCGCAGGCTCCTGGCGGTGCTGGAGCACAAGCCGTGGATCGCCAAGGAGGGCGAGGAGTGGCTGGTGGCGTTCCCCTGGTCCGGGCCACAGGACCTCGAGCACGCCGACCTCGCCGTGGGCTCGGAGACGATCGTGTCGCTGCCGCGCCCTGGCACGGGCGGCACCGCGCGGCCGCTGGCGGCGGAGTCTGCGCGCGCCCGCGAACGGCCCCCCGAGCAGGCCGACGCGCAGGAGCAGGAGCCGAAGCCGGAGCCCCAGGAGCCGGTCGATCCGGCGGCTCTGGAGCGGGCCACGGCGGACCTGGAGCGGGTCCGGGCAGAGCGCGACAGCGCGGCGGGGGCCCGCGATGCGGCCCAGGAGCAATGGCGCAAGGCCCAGGCCGAGCTGGAGGGGATGCGTGCCGAGGTGGCCGCCGCGGACGAGCGACGCCGCGGCGCCGAGCAGGCCCGCGACGCGGCGGTCGCGGAGGCCGACCAGGCGCGCAGTGAGCTCCGTACCGCTCAGTCCGAGCGCGACTTCGCCCGGCAGGAGGTCGAGGGCGCCGAGCGCCGGCGCGAGGACGCGATGGGCGGCAGGGAGGAGGCCGCGCGCGAGCTGCACCGCGCCTCGTCGTCGCGCTCGGAGGCCGAGGCCGAGCGGGACGAGGCGCTCGCGGAGCGCGACGCGCTACGCGAGCAGCGCGATGCGGCCCGCTCCGAGCGCGACGGGATCCGCAAGGTGGCCGAGCCCGCGCCGCCGGCTGCGCCGACTCCCGGCCCTGTCGTCCAGCCCACGGTGGTCCGGAGCACGGCGCCCGCTCGCCATCAAGGCATCCGGATCCTGGCCGCCGGCGCACTGGTGGTCCTGGTCCTGGTCATCGTCGTGCTGATCCTGCTCAGCCTGTGACGGAGATGGAGCCACGGAACGAGCGGCGTTCCGGGCCGGCCCGCCTGCTGGAGGCCGGTGCCCGCGGCGCCGAGCGGCTGGCGGGCGCAACGGGGGTGGACAGGGCTGTCGAGGACGCCGTCGAGGAGGCGATCGTCCGCGCCATGCGCAGCCCGGCCGTGGAGCGCGCACTGGTGCGCGGGCTCGACGAGGGCACGATCCAGCGCGCGATCGAGGCCGCGGTGGAGCGCGCCCTGGCCAGCGACGAGGTGGCCGATGCAGTGGTCAAGGCGCTGGACACCGAGGTGGCAGACCGCGTCTGGGCCGAGATCCTGGCCAGCCCCAAGGCCCAGATGCTGGTCGAGCGGATCGCGGAGGCTCCCGAGGTGCGGGCCGCCATCACAGAGCAGGGCGTAGGCATGATCACCGACATGGGCCGGCGGCTGACGGCCGTCACCGAGCGCCTCGACGACGCCCTGGAACGCACCGCGCACCGGGTGATGCGACGGCCCCCGGTCGAGGAGGAGACCCACGAGGTCGGGCTGGTCACGCGCATCGTGGCCGCCGCGATCGATCTCGGGCTGCTGTCGGCCGCCCTGTCCATCGGATCGGGCCTACTGGCGTCCGTGATCCCCTTCGCGACCGGCGACACCGGCGGCCTGTCCGCGGTCGGTCTCCTGGGCCTCGGCACGCTGGGCTTCCTGATCGGCGGCTCGCTGCTGGTGGGGTTCTGGGCGCTGGTGGGGCAGACGCCGGGCATGCGGTTGCTGAGCATCCACCTCGATGCCGACGGCACCCGTGCGCTGGGGCTGCGGCGGGCCGTGAAGCGGCTGTTCGCGCTGCTGCTGGCGGTAGTGCCATTCGGGCTCGGCCTGCTGGCCATCCTGGTCTCACCCACCCGGCAGGGATGGCACGACCGGATCGCGGGGACGAAGGTGGTCTACGACACCAGCAAGGCCGAGGCCCCCTGGGCCCGCCTGGAGGACTGATCCCCGGAATTTGCAGGTACGAACACCTGTTCGCAATCTGGCCTCCGGGGCGGTACGTAGACTCGAAGTAGTGATCAGCCCCTCAAACGAGCTCGTCGTGTCCGGCGCACGCGAGCACAACCTCAAGGACATCGATGTCCGGCTACCGCGGAACGCGCTGGTGGTCATCACCGGCCTGTCCGGCTCGGGCAAGTCGTCGCTTGCCTTCGACACCATCTACGCCGAGGGGCAGCGCCGCTACGTGGAGTCGCTGAGCGCCTACGCGCGCCAGTTCCTGGGCCAGATGGACAAGCCCGACGTGGACTCCATCGAGGGCCTCTCGCCCGCCATCTCGATCGACCAGAAGACGACGTCGCGCAACCCGCGCTCCACGGTGGGCACGGTCACCGAGATCTACGACTACCTGCGGCTGTTGTGGGCCCGGATCGGCAAGCCCCACTGTTACAACTGCGGCCGCCCGATCGCCGCCCAGTCGGCCGAGCAGATCGTGGACCAGGTCATGAGCTTCGAGGAGGGCACCCGCTTCATGGTCGAGGCGCCGGTGGTGCGCGGGCGCAAGGGCGAGTACGGCAAGCTGTTCGAGGAACTGCGCGCCGAGGGCTACACGCGCGTGAAGGTCAACGGCGAGCTCAGGCGCCTGGAGGAGGAGTTCGACCTCGACAAGCGCTACAAGCACGACATCTCGGTCGTGGTCGACCGGCTGGTCATGCGCACGGACCTGCGCAAGCGGCTGACCGACTCGATCGAGACCGCCGTCGGCCTGGCCGAGGGACTGGTCGACCTGGAGCTGGTGGACACCGGGGAGATCAGGACGTTCTCCGAGCGCTTCGCCTGCCTGCACTGCGGCACCTCGATGCCCGAGCTCGAGCCGCGCATCTTCTCGTTCAACTCCCCGCACGGCGCCTGCCCGCGCTGCACCGGCCTGGGCTCGCAGATGGAGATCGACCCGGAGCTGATCGTGCCCGACCCGTCGCTGTCGCTGGCGGAGGGGGCGATCCTGCCGTGGTCCACCAGCGCCTCGAACTATTACGAGCAGATGACCCAGGCGATCGCCGACAAGTGGGAGGTGGACCTGAACACGCCCTGGGAGGACCTGGACGAGGACGTGCGCGAGACGTTCCTCTACGGCACCGACGGCGAGCGCATCTACGTCTCCTACAAGAACCGCTACGGACGCAAGCGCAGCTACATGACCCGCTTCGAGGGCATCGTGCACAACCTGGAGCGGCGCTACCGCGAGACCGACTCCGAGTGGTCGCGGGACAAGATCGAGGAGTACATGTCGGTGCGCCCGTGCCCGGAGTGCCATGGCTCGCGGCTGCGGCCCGAGAGCCTGGCCGTGAAGCTGGGCGGGCTGGGCATCGACCAGCTCACCTCGATGAGCGCCCGGCGCACCATCGAGTGGTTCGACGAGCTGGAGCTGACCGACACCGAACGCGCCATCGCGCGGCTGATCCTGCGCGAGATCGACGAGCGGCTGCGCTTCCTGGACAACGTGGGCGTGGGCTACCTGTCGCTGGAGCGTGCCGCGGCGACCCTCTCGGGCGGTGAGGCGCAGCGGATCCGGCTGGCCACCCAGATCGGGTCGTCGCTGGTGGGCGTGCTGTACATCCTCGACGAGCCCTCGATCGGGCTGCACCAGCGCGACAACGAGCGCCTGATCTCCACGCTGGAGCGCCTCCGCGACCTGGGCAACACCGTGATCGTGGTCGAGCACGACGAGGGCACGATGCGCGCGGCCGACCACATCGTGGACATGGGCCCCGGCGCCGGCGAGCACGGCGGCGCCGTGGTGGCCGAGGGCACCGTGGACGTGATCGAGAAGGTCCCCGGGTCGCTCACCGGGCAGTACCTGTCGGGCGGGCTGGAGATCGCCGTGCCCACCAAGCGCCGCCGTCCCGCCGGCTACCTGGAGATCGAGGGGGCGGCCCAGAACAACCTCCAGCGCGTGAACGCCAAGATCCCGCTGGGCACGTTCTGCGCGGTCACCGGGGTGTCCGGTTCGGGCAAGTCGACGCTGGTCAACGAGGTGCTCTACAAGGCCGTGGCCAACCGCCTACACCGCGCCAAGCAGCGTCCCGGCGCGCACAAGCGCATCAGCGGGCTGGACCAGGTCGACAAGATCATCAACATCGACCAGTCGCCGATCGGGCGCACGCCACGTTCGAACCCGGCCACCTACATCGGCGTGTTCGATGCAATCCGCGACTTGTTCTCACGCACCCAGGAGGCGCGGGCGCGCGGCTACAAGCCGGGTCGCTTCTCGTTCAACGTCAAGGGCGGACGCTGCGAGGTCTGCCGCGGCGACGGCCAGATCAAGATCGAGATGCACTTCCTGCCCGACGTCTACGTGCCGTGCGAGCAGTGCGATGGCAAGCGCTACAACCGCGAGACGCTCGAGGTCCGCTTCAAGGGGCGCACGGTCGCCGACGTGCTGGACATGACGGTTGAGGAGGCTGTGGACTTCTTCCAGCACATTCCCAAGATCAAGCGCAAGATGCAGGCGCTGCACGACGTCGGCCTGGACTACGTGCGCCTGGGCCAGCCCGCGACCACCCTCTCCGGCGGCGAGGCCCAGCGCGTCAAGCTGGCCTCCGAGCTGTCCAAGGTGGCCACCGGCCGGACGCTCTACATCCTGGATGAGCCCACCACCGGCCTGCACTTCGCCGACGTGCAGCGGCTGCTGGACATGCTCCAGCGCCTGGTCGACTCCGGTAACACCGTCGTCGTCATCGAGCACAACCTCGACGTGATCAAGACCGCCGACCGGATCATTGACATGGGCCCGGAGGGCGGCGAGGAGGGCGGCACGATCGTTGCCCACGGGACGCCGGAGCAGGTGGCCGCGAAGGCAGACAAGTCGTACACGGGCCGCTTCCTGGCCGATGGCGTCGTGGAACCGGCCCGTGTCAAGCGGCGACCGCAGGTCGCGGCCGCCGCCTGAGTCAGGAGCGCCGCTCGATCAGCGCATCGGCACGCTCGCGCAGGGCCCCCGGGACCAGCCGGGACAGGCGGGAGCGATTGTCCGCCACCAGCCGGTAGGCACGCTCCGACGGGCCGCCGGCGCGCGCGGTCAGGGCGGCCAGTGGGGCGCCACCCGGGAGCAGGGCGAACAGGTCAGGGAACGCTGCGCCCCCCGATCGCAGCCCATGCGCGCCCCGGAGGTGCCACGAGCGCATTCGCTGCTCGGTGGGCATGTCCGCCAGCAGCGTCGCCGCCTCTGCCGACTGCAGCGCCAGCGGGCGCAGCCGCTGGTCGCGGTCCCAGGCCAGCACCGCGCCCAGCAGGGTGCGGCACACCCCGCAGTCCTGGTCGTAGAGCAGCGGGGTGGTGGCGGAAGCTTGACTCACTCGGGCAATTCGGTTTAGCGTGCAGTATCTGATTTCGGTCGCCGCGGGCGAGCGGCGCGAGGGGAGATTCCATGCTTGCAAGTCAGTCCTCGTACCGGCGCACGATCCGGGGAGGGCTGGTCGCGCTGGCGGCTGCCGGCGCTCTACTTGCTGCCGCCCCAAGCGTATCCGCGGCGTACACGTGCGGCACCACGCTCGACGATTTCGATCGCGCGGACAGCACGAACGTGGGGTCCCAGTGGACCGAGCGCGCGCCCGACTTCGCGATCGCCGGACAGCGTGCGACCAATCCAGGGGCTACCCCGGGACTGATGACGTTCAACAACTTCGCGGCCACGGAGGTGTGCGTGGACGTGGCCACCAATGGCGCTGCGGTGACGAATTACGCCGGGGTGGCGCTGCGTTACGGCTCGCTCACCCAGAACCTGTTCGTCAAGGTGCAGCGCAACGGTGGCGGCACGGACTTCAACACGGCTTACTTCTATGTCGGCAACAACGGCGCCGGGACGCCGACCCCGAGCACCGTGGCGCTGACGCCATTCTCGAGCGGGCGCCTGCACGTGTTCGTCGTCGGCAACCGCGTCACTCTGGACGTCGACACCAACTTCGACGGCACACCCGAGCAGAGCTTCGGCTCGGATTATCCCGCCGGGGCCGGGACGGGCACCGAGGTCGCGCTGGTTTCGTACGGCGGGTCACGACTGGACAACTTCCGCCAGCCGACGCCCAACTCGAATCCTCAGCCCACGGCGCCCACGCCCGGAGCACCGAACACGGACCCCACCGCCGGTAAGCCCACCCTGAGCGCGCTCGGGCTGTCGAGCTCTGCGTTCAAGGCGGCACGGTCGGGCCCCGCCTTCACCGCGGCCTCGGTCGGCACGACCGTGCGCTACACGCTCTCCGAAGCCGGAAAGGTGCGATACACGGTGCAGCGCAAGACCAGGGGCCGGCGCCTCGGCGGCCGGTGCGTCAAGCGCACGCGCGCGAACCGCAACAGGCCGCGGTGTACGCGATGGGTCAACGTCTCTGGATCGTTCACGGTCACCGGCAAGGCCGGCACCAACCGGTTCAGGTTCCGGGGGCGCATCGGCGGCAAGAGGCTCAAGCTCGGGTCCTACCGGCTGAACGCCCGCGCCACCGATTCGGACGGCAACAAGAGCGCACTCCGGCGGAAGGCGTTCCGGATCGTCCGCTGACCGGAACTCTGCGAAGCTCGCGCCGTGCACCGAGCGCGGGCCAAGCTGTGGTTGCAGAAGTGGCGCTGGTACGAGCGCAACGCGCTTCCATGGAATCGGGTGGCCATCCACCGCGAGATGGCACGCCGGGGCGCGTTCGCCCGCTGGCCGATCCAGGGCAACGTGCTCGAGGCGTTGCGCGAGGGCCGGCTGGTGGTGGGGGAGGGCACGCTGTTCGAGCCGCAGGTGTGGCTGACAGCGCCGGACCAGGCGCGGATCGAGATCGGTCAGGGCACGTTCCTGAACATCGGCGTGATGGTGGCGGCGATCGAGCGGGTCACGATCGGCGACCACTGCATGTTCGCCAACGGCTGTTTCGTCACCGACGGTGCCCATCGCTTCGACGATCCCGACAAGCCCGTGACGTGGCAGGGGTTCACCAGCAAGGGCCCGACCACGATCGGCGACAACGTCTGGTGCGGCGCCAACGTGGTGGTCACCTCGGGGGTGACGGTGGGCGAGCGCTGCGTGATCGGCGCCAACAGCGTGGTCACGCAGGATCTCCCGCCGCGGTCCATCGCGGCGGGAGCCCCTGCGCGGGTACTGAGAACCATCGAGTACGGCTAGCAGCTCACGATCAGGCTGAAGCCCCGGTTCTCGGCCTGGCCGTTGGACTGGGATGTGCGCACCTGGATCACGTTGCCGTTGGTGGCCAGGAAGGCCGTGGTGGCCTCGCCCGCCGGCGGTCCTGCGGCACTCGGATCGCTTACGGAGGCAACGTTCACGCACGCCTGGATGTTGCGGTTGAACGCAACCTGGTAGCGCCCTGCTCCCACGCGCACGGCGCTGGTCACGCCCCTGCCGCGCACGAATTGGCCGGCGCTGGTGACAACCGCCGAGTGGCTCAGGGACTCGGACGAGGGCACGGTGCCCAGACGGTCTTCCTTGACGGTCACGCCGCCGATGCCGTCCTTCTTGATGTCCTTGCCGGTCAGCGAATAGTTCCTGACCTCGCGGCCGTCGATCACGCCCGTCGCCAGCGCGGCGGCGGAGCCGCCCATCGCCACGAACAGGGCGATGCAGGCGATGACCATGGCCGGTGACGGCAGGAATCGGTTCAGCTTGCTCACTTCGGGACCTCCGATGGGTTGCGGATGGGGCTTGCCAACGCCAACCCGCCTCGGGCCTCGAAGTAGCTGTCGCTACACGCGCTCGCGCAGGAGCTCGCGCAGCCGCTCACGCTCGTCCGGCGCCATCGTGTAGCCGTGCTCGGCCTCCGGGTAGCGCCGCTCGCGCACGTCTGCCGCGTACGCCGTGACGCCGTCGACCATCGCCTTGCGGACGTCCGCGTAGCGCTTGACGAAGCGGGCGGCGTGCCCGTCGTAGATGCCCAGCAGGTCGTGGAAGACCAATACCTGCCCGTCGGTGTCCGGGCCGGCGCCGATGCCGATCACCGGGATGTGCAGCTGTGGCATCAGCTCCGCGGTCAGGTCGCTGGGGATGGCCTCGAACACGATCGCGAAGCAGCCGGCCTCCTGGAGAGCCAGCGCGTCCTCGGCCACCTCCAGCGCCCGCTCGGCGGTACGGCCCTGGGAGCGGTAGCCGCCCAGCGCGGTGGCCGTCTGGGGGGTGAGGCCCACGTGGCCCATCACCGGGATGCCGGCGTCCACGATCGCCTTCGCGCGCTGCACTGAGCTGCCGCCGCGCTCGAGCTTGACCGCATCGCAGCCCGCCTCCTTGACGAACCGCTGGGCGGTGGCCACGGCCTGCTCGTCTGACACCTCGTAGGAGCCGAAGGGCAGGTCGCCAACCATCATCGGGGTACGCAGGCCGCGGCGCACGGCGGCGGCCAGCATCAGCATCTCGTCGGTGGTCACGGGCACGGTGCTGGGGTAGCCGAGCACCGTCATGGCGCCGCTGTCGCCCACCAGCACCACGTCCACGCCGGCCTCCTCGGCCACCTGGGCGCTGGGGAAGTCGTAGGCGGTGACCATGGCGATCGGCTCGCCCAGGGCCTTCTTCTGGGCCAGCGCGGACAGCGTCACGGGCTTGCCCTTGGCGGGCGGGGCCTCTGCTGTGGGGCGGGCGCTCATGCCAGCAGCTCGCTGACCGCATCGTCGACCGTGACGATGTCGTTGTCGGCGTTCACGTGCACCACGCGCGGCTCGTAGTCGTCCAGCTCTGCCTCGTCGTACTCGGCGTAGCTGACCACGATGACCTTGTCGCCGGTGTGCACCAGGCGGGCGGCCGCGCCGTTGACCTGCATGTCGCCCGAACCGCGCTGCCCCGGGATCGTGTAGGTCTCGAAGCGGGCGCCGTTGTCGATGTCCAGCACGTGCACCTGCTCGTGCTCCCGGATGTCCGCGGCCTCCAGCAGGTCGGGGTCGATCGTGATCGAGCCGACGTAGTTCAGATCGCTACCCGTGAGCGTCGCCCGGTGGATCTTGGATTTGAGCATGGTTCGTCTCATATGCGAGTCCCTCCCAGGACGATGTTGTCGATCAAGCGCGCACGGCCAACGCGCGCGGCTACGGCGAGAAGCGTCGAGCCGTTCACGCGCTCGACGGGGGAAAGGTCGGTGGCGGAGCGCAGCTCCAGGTACTCGGGCGCGACGCCGGCCGCGTCCAGCTCGGCGCGGGCGGCGGCCAGCACGGCCTCGGAGCCGCGCTCGCCGGCGGCCACCACGTGGTCCGCGGCCGTGAGCGCGCGGCTCAGGGCCAGGGCGCGGTCGCGCTCGGCGGGCTCCAGGTACGCGTTGCGCGAGCTCATGGCCAGGCCGTCGGGCTCGCGCACGGTGGGGCGGACCTCGATCCGGGCCGGCAGGTCCAGGTCGCGGGCCATACGGGTGATCACCAGCGCCTGCTGCGCGTCCTTCTGGCCGAAGTAGGCGGCATCGGGGCCGACCATGTTCAGCAGCTTGCAGACCACCGTGGTCACACCGTTGAAGTGAGTGGCCCCGCGCTGGGCGGGGTCGCCGTCCAGGACGTCGGTCAGGCCGGTCACCCGCACCTCGGTGGCGAAGCCGTCGGGGTAGACCTCCTCGGGCGCGGGGGCGAACAGGAGGTCCACGCCCTCCCCCTCGGCCAGCTCGGAGTCGCGCTGCTCGTCGCGCGGGTAGGCGTCCAGGTCCTCGTTCGGGCCGAACTGGGTCGGGTTCACGAACAGCGACACCACCACCATGTCGTGATCGGCGCGGGCGGCGCGCATCAGTGAAAGGTGGCCTTCGTGGAAGAAGCCCATCGTGGGCACCAGGCCTACCGTGCGGCCGGCGGCGCGCTCCGGCGCCAGCGCGGCGCGCAGCTCGGCCACGGTGCGGACCGTCCTCATGCCGCGCCTCCGGCGGCCAGCGCGCGGGTGCGCTCCACCATCACGTCGAACAGCCCCAGCAGTTCCGGGGCGGTTTCGGCCACCGCGGCGCGCTGGGTGGCCACCGTCTCGTCGTCGCCGCGGGCCACGGGGCCGGTCAGGGCCCGCTCGGGGCCCAGCTCGGCCCAGTTCTCGACGGTGCTGCGCACGAGCGGAGCCAGCAGGGTGCGGGCGTGGTCGGCCTCCAGGCCGGCCCCGGCGGCGATCTGCTCGGCGGCCGCCTCCAACGTGACCAGGAAGTTCGAGGCCACCGAGGCGGCGGCGTGGTAGGCGGGACGGCGGTCGTCGGAGAGCTCGAACGGCACCATGCCCAGGCTCAGGGCCAGCTCACGCGCCACGTCGAGCGCGGCGGGACTGGAGCCCGCCATCGCACAGCCCACGCCAAGCAGGTGGCGCGGGGTCTCGTGGCCGGCGAAGGTCTGCAGCGGATGCAGGCCGAACTGGTCGGCTCCGGCGGTGGCAAGCGCGGTCACGGGCGTCGCGCCGCTGGTGTGCCCCACCATCCGTGCCGAACCGGACACCGCGTTTGCGGCGGCCCGGATCTCGGCGTCGGGCACGCACAGCAGCGCCACGTCTGCGCGGGGCGGCGTCTCACCGCGGCCAAGTGGTCCCGCGACCTCGTAGCCGGCCTGGCCCAGGGCGCCGGCCAGCACCCGGCCGAGGCGTCCGGAACCCACCACGCTGACGCGCTGGGGCGTGAACGGCTGATCTGTAGCGATCTGTTGGTTCATCTTCCCGGCCCGGCGGCGGGCACGGCGATGTGAGAGCTAGGTCCACTCCCGAGACGGGTAGCGGCCTGCTGCCAACAGAATACTCCCCGGAGCGGCGTTCGCCACAACCGTGACGTTGCTCACACAGATGTCACCTAGGTATGCATGCCAACGAAAGGCATGGCAAGTACCGCCCGTGGGCGTACCTCCCGGCGTGGGGGTACGGCCCGACAGACTGACCGGGAAGCACCCAATCGCTTTCAGCTACGCAGCGTTTCTTGGTGTCGTGTTCATCGTCGCTGGTCTGCTCGGCGCGCTCACCGACCTGCCGCCGTGGGCGGTGGGCGCGATCAGCACGACCGTTGCGGTCACTGTCGAGCGCACGGGTCAGTGGTGGTACGGCCGCACTGGTTCGTGGCGATGCAGCCGACCGGCCGAGATCGGGTTGGCGGTCGGCATCATCGCCGCCACCCTCGGGCTGGTCGGGCTGCTGGCGCGGGCGCGTGACTGAACCCTCGGAGGGGTGGGACTGACGGAGGAGGGCCTAGCGTAGGCTGGCGGCTGATGGGCCGCTCCGCCGCGGATCGCCGGGAAGACCTGGTCGCGCTCTACAAGGAGGCACGCGGCTGCACGCTGTGCCCGTTGCACGAGGGCCGCACGCAGGTTGTGTTCGGCGCCGGCAATGCCGACGCGGACCTGATGTTCGTGGGCGAGGCGCCCGGCTTTCACGAGGACCAGCAGGGTGTCCCGTTCGTGGGCCGGGCGGGCCAGCTGCTGAACGAGCTGCTGCAGGAGCAGGGACTGGTCAGGGACGACGTGTTCATTGCGAACACGCTCAAGTGCAGACCCCCCGAGAACCGCGACCCGACGCCCGACGAGATCGAGACCTGCCGTCCTTACCTGGAGCGCCAGGTGGAGCTGATCGAGCCACGCGTGATCTGCACGCTTGGCAACTTCGCCACCAAACTGCTGACCGGATCGCCGCAGGGCATCACGCGCGTGCACGGGGTCCCACAGGAGCGTGAGCTGGGCGCGCGGACGGTGCAGCTGTTCCCGATCTTCCACCCGGCCGCAGGGCTGCGCACGCCCGCGGTCAAGGAGCAGTTGCGCGAGGACTTCGCCAAGCTGCCGGCGCTGCTGAGCGAGCCGGTGGAGCAGGAGCCGGCGCCCGAGGCCGGGCACGCGGAGGCCGAGACGACCACGCCGGCGCCGCGGGACGACCAACTCGGCCTGTTCGGCTAGCCGCCCCCGCCTGTCCGTCACTTGACCCGGTTGGGACCGGGCGAATCGACGGACGGATACCCAGGTCGGCCGAGGTGGGCACAATGCCCGGGTGACCCACGAGACCGCATCCGCCGAGGAGACCGAGGCCCTCGGAGCCGAGCTGGCGAGCCGGCTCGCGCCCGGCGACGTGGTCCTGGTCAGCGGCGACCTGGGCGCAGGCAAGACCACGTTCGTGCGCGGTGCCGCGCGCGCGCTGGGCGTGGAAGGGCCGGTGACCAGCCCGACCTTCACCATCGGACACGTGCTGGCGGGACGGGTCGAGGTGGCCCACCTTGACCTGTATCGCCTGAGCTCGCTGGAGAACGAGGATCCGCAGCTGCTGGAGGACTACCTGACGCCGGAGCGGATCGGGTTCGTGGAGTGGCCGGCGGTGGGCGAGGCTGCCATTCCACGCGTTGCGGCGCGGGTGACGCTGGAGCACGCCGGTAGCGACCGGCGCACGGTGCAGGTGGCGTGAACCTGCTGGGGCTGGACACCTCGACGCCGGCCAGCGCCGCCGCGGTCCTGAGAGCCGACGGGGAGACCTTCGCGCGCGACCCGGCGCCGGCGGAGCTGTCGGGCCGGCCGTCGCACTCGGCCGACCTGATGGTGCGCGCGGCCGCGGCGCTGGGCGAGGCCGAGCTGGAATGGTCCGACCTGGACGCAGTGGCGGTTGGGGTGGGGCCCGGCGCCTTCACAGGCCTGCGCATCGGTGTCGCGACCGCGCGGGCGCTGGCGGCGGCGCACGGCCTGGAGCTGCGCCCCGTGTCGTCGCTGGCCGCGCTGGCAGCGGGCATCGCGGCGCCACTGCGCCTTCCGCTGATCGACGCCGGCCGGGGCGAGGTGTTCGCCGCGCTGTACGAGGACGAGCGGGAATTCTGGCCGCCGTTCGCGGACACGGCGGAGGCGGTGGCCGCGCGCGTGCGCGATGCCCGTCTAACGCCGCTTGGTGCCGGCAGCGGGTCGGTACGATGGGCAGACGTCCTCGAGGCGGGCGGGGTGTCAATCGTCCCGGCTGATCAGCAGGCCAACGTGCCCAGCGCCGTGGCCGTCTGCCGGCTGGGGCTCGGCACACCGGCCGCGCCTGCCGAGGCCGTTTTGCCGCAGTATCTGCGCGAACCCGACGTCCAAGCACCGTGAGCGACCAAACCGAGATCCGCCGCCTGACCTACGCGGACCTGCCTCAGGTCATCGCGATCGAGCGGCGCGCGTTCACGACCCCGTGGTCGCTGGCGATGTTCGTGCTGGAGCTGTCCAAGGCCTCGGGGATCTGCCTGGCCGCGACGCGCGGCGAGCGGCTGGTGGCCTACCTGATCTGCTCGCGCTACGACACCGTCTGGCACGTGATGAACGTGGCGGTGGACGACCGCCTGCGCCGCGAGGGTCTGGCCACCTCGTTGCTGGAGCACCTACTGGCCGAGGCCGACGCGCCCGGTGAGCAGTACACGCTGGAAGTGCGGGCCTCGAACACCGAGGCCATCCGGCTCTACGAGCAGTTCGGCTTCCGCGACGCCGGCCGCCGGCGCGGCTACTACCACGACAACCGCGAGGACGCCGTGATCATGTGGCGCACCGCGGAAGTCGCCGCGAATGGCGACGCAGCCGTCGCCGCCGCGGCGCGCGCCGCGCGAGCGTGATCCTGGCCCTGGAGACCAGCTGCGACGACACCTGCGCCGCCGTCGTGGGCGCGGACGGGCAGATCGCGTCCAACGTGATCTCCTCCCAGGGGCTGCTGCACGCCCGCTACGGCGGCGTGGTTCCCGAGCTGGCCTCGCGACACCACCTCGAGCTGGTGGACGCCGTGACGGCCGACGCGCTGGAGGCAGCGGGGGTGACCCTGGACCAGATCGACCGGGTGGCGGTCACCCGCGGCCCGGGCCTGATCGGCGCGCTGCTGGTCGGCGTGGCGTCGGCCAAGGCGCTGGCCGCAGCGCGCTACCTGCCGCTCGCAGCCGTCGACCACCTGCACGGCCACGTGGTGGCCAGCACGCTGGGCGCGACCCCGATCCAGCCGCCGTACTTGTGCCTGGTCGCCAGCGGCGGCCACACGTTCTTGGCCCGGGTGGACGACCCAGGCTCCTACCGCGTGGTCGGGCAGACGCTGGACGACGCGGCCGGGGAGGCGTTCGACAAGGGCGCCCGGCTGCTGGGCCTGCCCTATCCCGGCGGGCCGGAGCTGGACCGGCTGGCACAGGGGGGCGACCCCGATGCGTTCGACTTCCCGCGCTCCGCGCCCGGCGACGGCCTGGATTTCAGCTTTAGCGGCGTGAAGACGGCGCTGCTGTATGCCATCCGCGACATGGGGGACGAGCGCGCGGAGGCGCGGCGGGCCGACCTGGCCGCCTCCTACCAGCGCGCGATCGTGAGCGCCCTGGTGGCGCGCACGGCCCAGGCCGTGGGCCGCGAGGGAGTCCAGCGGCTGGCCATCGGTGGTGGCGTGGCGGCAAACAGCGAGCTGCGCGCGACCCTGAAGGAGCGCGCGGGCGAGATGGGCGTGCAGGTCTGGATCCCGGCGCGCGAGCTGTGCACCGACAACGCGGCCATGATCGCGGCGGCCGCCCGCTTCACCCCGGCGCTGCCCTACCCCGAGTACCTGGCACTGGACGCGGCGGCCAGGCTGGTGGCGTGAAGCTCACCTTCTACGGCAAGGCGGGCTGCCACCTGTGTGAGGAGGCATACGCCGAAGTGCGCACGGTGCAGGACGAGACCTGGTTCGAGCTGGAAGTGCACGACGTGTCCCTGGATCCAGGCCTGAACCGCCGGTACGGGCAGCGGGTACCGGTGCTGGCCGCGGACGGGGAGGATGTGCTCGAGCTGGGCTTCGACGCCGCCTCCGTGCGCGCCGTGCTGGGTAGAGTGGGGCCGTGAGCTTCCGCGAGCCCATGGCGGGCGCCCCTGCCGCGACGCCCCTTGTGGCCGATCGCCTCTCGATTGGCGTCGCCGCCCGCCTGTCGCGCTACCTGCAGGTCCTTACCCAGGCCAAGAAGATGGGCAAGGACACGATCTCCTCCCAGGAGCTGGCCGACTACACACACGTGAACTCGACCCAGATCCGGCGCGACCTGTCCGGCTTCGGCAAGTTCGGCAAGCGCGGGGTGGGCTACAACGTGGACTCGCTGGTATCGCAGATCCGCAAGATCCTGCGCACCAGCGGCCAGCACAACATCGCCCTGTTCGGCGCCGGGCATCTGGGCCAGGCCATCGCCGGGTCCAGCATCTTCGCCGACCACGGGTTCCGCGTGGTGGCGCTGTTCGACACCGATCCGGCCAAGATCGGGACGGCGGTCGGCGAGAACCTGACCGTGCGGTCCGCGGCCGAGGTGGCGTTGGTGGTGCAGGAGGAGGAGATCGTGGTGGGTGTGATCGCGGTGCCCACCGACGCGGCCCAGCAGGTGGCGGACGAGCTGGTCCAGGCCGGCGTGAGGATCATCTTCAACTACTCCGAGGCGCTGCTGCAGGTGCCACCCGAGGTCACCGTGCACGCCTCCTCGCCTGCCGTGGACCTGTTGTACGCGCTCTACTTCTACCTCGCCTGACCACCGGCATGCTGGACATGACGCGAGCCCGCGAGGTCTTCGAGTCCTCTGAGGACTTCACCGTCGGCATTGAGGAGGAGTTCGGCATCCTCGACCCGCAGACGCGCGAGCTGGCGCCGCGGTTCGAGGAGCTGCGTGATGCCGCCCAGGCCGATCCCGTCCTTGCCGAGGCGGTGGCGGGCGAGCTGATCGAATCCGAGATCGAGATCACCTCCGGCCGCGGCGCCGACCTGGCCGACGCGGTGGCGCGCCAGCGCGAGCACCGGACCCGCCTGTTCGCCCTGGCCGCCCGCCAGGACGCGCTGCTGTCGGCCACCGCCACCCACCCGTGGAGCCCTTGGCAGGACCAGCGGGTGATCAACACCGATCACTACCACCGGGTCGAGGACGGCCTGAAGTACGTGGCCTGGCGCAACAACACCTTCAGCCTGCACGTGCACGTGGGCGTGCGCGGCGCCGACCGCGCAATCGCCGTGTGCGACCGGCTGCGGCCGATCCTGCCCGAGCTGCTGGCGCTGTCGGCCAACTCGATCTTCCTGGACGGCCGCGACTCCGGCCTGCAGTCGGTGCGGTCGCAGATCTTCACCAAGAGCTTCCCCCGCTGCGGGGTGCCCGAGGCCTTCGGCGGCTGGGCGGCGTGGGCGGACTACGTGGATCTGCTGGTGCGCACGAACTCGATCGTCGAGCACACCCAGCTGTGGTGGAGCGTGCGCCCCCACCACTCGTTCGGCACCGTCGAGGTGCGGATCTGCGACTCCCAGTCGGGCGCCGGGGAATCCACCGCCCTGGCGGGTCTGATCGTGGCTTGTGTGGCCCAGGCGGCGGCAGACCACGACGAAGGGGTCGCCTTCACCGACCCACCCGGGCGCCTGATCGAGGAGAACTTCTGGCGCGCCATCCGCTACGGCCTGGAGGGCCGGATGATCGACACCGACCGCGCCGAGGAGTTCCCGGCCGGGGCGATCGGCGACCGCCTGATGGCGTGGACGGCGCCCGCGCGGGCCCAGCTGAAGCTCGACGTGGCTGTGCCGGAGGTCAACGGCGCCCGCCGGCAACGGGCCGCGCTGGCCGATGGTGCAACCATGCCCGAGGTCTTCGCTGCCGAGGTTGCCCACACCGGGCGAACCTATGCGGGCGGCGCGGCCGTGCCCGAGCCAGCGACCGGAGGTAGAGGATGAGCGCAGAAGGACGGGAGCCCACCGAGGAGGAGATGCGCGCGGCGCTCGAGGAGCAGATGCGCAACATCCGGGTCGAGGACGTGGTGCTCCAGACCACGGCCACGCTGATCAACCTGGCCGGCCGGCGCGTGGGGCTGGCTGCCGAGCCGGGTCAGGACACGTCGGGCGAGGTGGATCTGCAGCAGGCCAAGCTGGCCATAGACGGCGCGATGGCGCTGGCGCCCCTCTGTCCCCCGGAGCAGGCCGAGCCCATCAAGCAGGCCCTGTCGCAGCTACAGATGGCCTACTCGCGGCTGGCCGGGGCACCTGGCGGGCCCGCGCCCGAAGGCGGGCCCGGTCAGGCACAGGCACCGGCACCCGACCCGGAGGCCGAGGCAAAGGCACGCGAGGAGGACGCGCGCGCGAAGGCCCGGGCCAAGCTGTGGACGCCGGGGAGCGATTGACCGAAGCGGTCGGCATCTTCGGCGGGAGCGGCCTCTACCGGCTGCTCGACGCCTTCGAGGAGCTGGAGCTGGACACCCCTTACGGGCCGCCGTCGGCACCGATCCGCATGGGGCACGTCGAGGGCACGCCGGTGGCGTTCATGCCCCGCCACGGCGACCACCACGAGCTCCCCGCGCACCAGGTCAACTACCGGGCCAACCTGTGGGCGATGAAGGAGGCCGGCGTCCGGCGGATCATCGGCCCGTGTGCGTGCGGCACGCTGAAGGAGGAGCTGGTGCCGGGCACGTTCGTGGTCTGTGACCAGTTCGTGGACCGCACCCGGGGCCGCCAGGACACGTTCTACGACGGGCCCCAGACCACCCATGTGGCGGCGGCCGAGCCCTACTGCGCCGACCTGCGCGCGACGCTCGTGGCCGCGGCGCGGGAACTGGAGATCCCGGTGGTGGACGGCGGCACCGTGGTGGTCATCGCGGGCCCGCGCTTCTCGACCCGGGCGGAGTCACACTGGTTCGCCCAGGCCGGCTGGGACGTGGTCAACATGACCCAGTACCCCGAGGCGTGGCTGGCCCGGGAGCTCGAGCTCTGTTACGCGAACGTCTCGCTGGTGACCGACTACGACGCCGGTCTGGAGGGGAAACCGGACGTACCAGCGGTGACCGCCGACGAGGCGTTCCGCGTTTTTTCCGACAACCTCGATAAGCTGCGCGCGCTCTTGTTCCGGGCGGTGCCGACTATCGGGCCTCAGCCGGACGATTCCTGCGCCACGGCCCTGTCCAGCGCGATCGTCCACTAAGGCGCGCTCTCTGTCGCGGCCCCGGGCCCCGCCTGACAGCCACTCATACCGGAGGCTTCTTCCCTTGACCGACTTTCTGACCGACTACGGGATCATCGTCGCGCTCGTCTGCGCAGGCGCCGCCGTGGTCTACGGCATCACAACCACCCGCTGGCTTCTGGCGAAGTCCCCGGGCAACCAGCAGATGCAGGACATCTCCTCGGCCGTCCAGGAGGGCGCTCAGGCCTACCTGCTCCGCCAGTACCAGATCATCGGCATAGTCGCCGTGGTCCTGGCCATCGTCCTGGCGATCGCTCTGGACTTCCGCACGGCGCTCGGCTTCGTCATCGGCGGCGCCTTCTCGGGCGCGGCCGGCTTCATCGGCATGAACGTGTCGGTGCGCGCCAACACCCGCGTGGCCGAGTCGGCCCGCGGCGGCGTCAGCGCCGCGCTGGACGTGGCCTTCAAGGGCGGCGCCATCACGGGCATGCTCGTGGCGGGCCTGGCCCTGCTTGGCGTGGCCGGCTACTACGGCGTGCTGCTGCTGGCGGGCGTCGACGAGAAGGACGCCATCGACGCGCTCGTGGGCCTCGGCTTCGGCGGCTCGCTGATCTCCGTGTTCGCCCGGCTGGGCGGCGGCATCTTCACGAAGGCCGCCGACGTGGGCGCCGACATCGTGGGCAAGATCGAGGCCGGCATTCCCGAGGACGACCCGCGCAACCCGGCGGTCATCGCCGACAACGTGGGCGACAACGTGGGCGACTGCGCCGGCATGGCGGCCGACCTGTTCGAGACCTACGCGGTCACCGCCGTCGCCGTGATGCTGCTGGGTGTCCTGACCTTCAACGAGATCGGCGCCGTTGGCGTCTACCCGCTGGTCATCGGCGGCGTGTCCATCGTCGCGTCGATCATCGGCACCTTCGCCGTCAAGAGCCGCGCCGGCAACGTCGAGCGCGCGCTCTACCAGGGCCTGATCGTGTCCGGCGGCATCGCCGCGATCGCGTTCCTGCCCGTGTCGCTGTGGCTGATGGACGACCTGAACTTCAAGGACGGCGCGTCCCAGCTGATCACCGGTGGCGGCGGAAGCGCGCCCAGCGGCTTCGAGTTCTGGATCTGCTCGCTGATCGGCATCGGTATCACCGCGCTGCTGTTCGTGATCACCGACTACTACACCTCAACCCGCTTCAACCCGGTCAAGAGCACCGCCCGCGCGTCCCAGACGGGTCACGCGACCAACATCATCCAGGGCCTCGCGCAGGGCTTCCAGTCCACCGCGGCCCCGGCCATCGTGCTGGCCCTGGGCATCCTGCTGGCCAACGAGTTGGCGGGCATCTACGGCATCGGCGTCGCCGTCATGGCGCAGCTGTCGCTCACCGGCCTGATCGTGGCCCTGGACGCGTTCGGCCCGATCACCGACAACGCGGGCGGCATCGCCGAGATGGCGGAGCTGCCCGAGGACGTGCGCAACGTGACCGATCCGCTGGACGCGGTCGGCAACACCACCAAGGCCGTGACCAAGGGGTACGCCATCGGCTCTGCCGTGCTGGCCGCCCTGGTGCTGTTCGCGGCGTTCGTCGAGGAGTTGCGCGCCGAGGCCAGGAGCGAGGGCGAGATCCTCAAGGGCTTCGACATATCGCAACCGGAGGTGCTCATCGGCCTCCTGGTCGGCGGCATGATGGTGTTCCTGTTCGTGGCGCTGTCGATCGAGTCGGTCGGCCGTGCGGGCGGACTGGTGGTCGACGAGGTCCGGCGCCAGTTCAAGGAGAAGCCGGGCATCATGGACTACACCGAGAAGCCCGACTACGCCCGCTGCGTGTCGATCGTGACCGCGGCAGCCCAGAAGGAGATGATCCTCCCGGCGCTGATCCCGATCGTGATCACCGTCGTGGTGGGTGTCCTGTCCTATCAGGCGCTCGGTGGCCTGTTGATCGGCGTAATCATCGTCGGCTTCTTCACCGCCGTCTCCATGACCGCCGGCGGCGGTGCGTGGGACAACGCCAAGAAGCTGATCGAGGACGGCGAGTTCGGCGGCAAGGGCTCCGAGGCCCACGAGGCCTCGATCACCGGTGACACGGTCGGTGACCCCTACAAGGACACCGCCGGGCCGGCGATCAACCCGATGATCAAGGTGGCCAACATCGTGGCGATCCTGATCATCCCGTTCCTGGTCTAACGCAACAACGGGGTCAGGCACCGCGCGTTGCGCAACGCGGTGTCTAACCCCCTGTTGCGCGTAGTGTTGGGCGGCTGATGGCCGAGTACCGCCCGAAGACCAGCAGCCTCCAGCGCGTGCTCGGGGCGGGCGCACTTTTCAGCACCGCCTACGGCAACGTCGGCAGCTCGATCTACTACGCGCTCGGGCTGGTGGCGGTGTTCGCGCTGGGCATGACGCCGGTGGTCTTCCTGATCGCCGGGGTGATCTTCCTGGCCACGGCCGCGACCTACACCGAGGGGACCACGATGTTCCCGGAGGCGGGCGGGTCGTCGTCGCTGGCGCGCCGCGCGTTCAACGAGTTCTGGTCGTTCGTCGCCGCTTGGGGCCAGATGCTCAACTACATCATCACCGTCGCCATCTCGGCGTTTTTCTTGCCGCACTATCTCGGCGTCTTCTGGGAGCCGCTCGGGCGCTCCCCGGCCGACATCATCTGCGGGATCGGCATGGTCGCGGTGCTGGCTGCCCTGAACGTAAGGGGCAGCGAGGAGTCGGCCAGCCTGAACCTGTTCCTGGCCCTGGCCGACTATTTCACCCAGGTCATCCTCGTCGTGATCGGGGCGGTGCTGGTGCTTTCGCCGGAAACGCTCGTCCGGAACGTGGACTTTGGCACCTTCCCGACCGTTGGCAACTTCCTGATCGCGATCCCGGTCGGGATGGTGGCCTACACGGGCATCGAGACGATCTCGAACATGGCCGAGGAGGCGCGCGACTACCGCAAGACCATCCCGCGCGGGATGGGGGTGTGGTCATCGCCGTGGTGACCATCTACGCGTTCCTGCCCTCGGTCGCGCTGTCGGCGATGCCGGTGGAAAACGGCACGACCCTGCTTGCCAAGTCAAAGGAAGAGGGAGGTTTCGCCGATGACCCGATCCTGGGTGTCGTAGAAAACCTGGAACTCGGCTGGCTGCAGGGACCGGCGGAGATCTACGTCGGCATCCTGGCCGCCACCATCCTCTTTGTGGCCACCAACGCGGGGCTGATCGGGGTCTCGCGCCTGACCTACTCGATGGGCCAGCACCGTCAGCTGCCCGATGCCCTGCGCAAGCTTCACCCGCGCTACCGGACTCCGTACGTCGCGATAACCGTCTTCGGTGCGGTCGCGTGTCTGACGATCGTGCCGGGCCAGGCCGACTTCCTGGGCACGATCTATGCCTTCGGGGCGATGCTGTCCTTCACGATCGCGCACGCGGCCGTGCTCACCATGCGGGTGCGCGAGCCCGATGTCGAACGGCCGTGGAAAGGGCCAGGCAACATCCGCGTCCGCGGCTATGAGTTGCCGCTGTACGCGCTGCTCGGCGGCGCCGGCACCGGTATCGCGTTCGTGGTTGTGAACGTGTTGAACGTCACCACGCTGATCGCGGGCACGATCTGGCTCATCGTCGGTGTCGCGAGCTACGTGGGATATCGCCGCAACCAGGGCCTGAGCCTGACCCAGACCACGAAGGTCAAGGCCGTGGAGCCCGTGGTCGAACACGAAGTCGAGTACGAATCGATCCTGGTGGCCTTCGAGGACGGCCAGTACTCCGGTGAGGCCGTGGCGATGGCCGTGCGCCTAGCCGCCCGCCGGCGGCGGGGCATCCACGTGGTGGTCACGGTCACCGTGCCCGCCAGCGCCCCGATCGACGCCGTCCTGCCCGAGGCTGAGGCGAAAGCGCAGGAGGCGGTGGACCAGGCACGGGTGCGCGGCGGCCGCCGGGTGACCGGGCACGTGGAGCGCGTCCGGGCCGGCGGAGCGGGCCGGCGGATCGTGCTGGAAGCGCAGGAGATCCATGCCGCCGCCATCGTCATGCCGCTGCCCCCACGGCGGGCGGGCGCGTCGCTGTTCGGGCGCACAGTCGAGACTGTGCTGGAGGAGCGCCCGTGCCGCGTCATCCTGGACTCGTCGCTGGGTGTCGAGAAGACGGCCGAGACCCCCACGGCCGCCTGACGCGGCCTAGGATCAAAGCTGTGGATCGCGCACTGCACGCCTCGTCGCGAGGCCTGAACGCGTTGCTGTGCCTGATCGGCATCGCGATGGTGGTGGCCACGCTCGCACGGGGCGGGGGGCCGCTGGCGCTCGGCGTGGTGCTTGGCGTCGCGTTCGCCGTGCTGGGCGCTGCCCGGCTGCGACTGGGAGCGATCGGGGCGCGCCGGCGGTGAAGGGCGAGGAACGGTTCGCTCGCAGTCTGGGCCAGCCGGCCCTGTTCGCGATCGCGGCCAGCGCCATCGCCTCGTCGCTGTACTACATCCTGGGGGTGGTGGCGGGCCAGGCGCAGGGCCTGACCGCACTGGTGTTCGCCGTCGGCGCCCTCTTCTTCGTGCTGACGATGCTGACCTACGTAGAGGGCAACTCCCTTCACCCGGAGCGAGGCGGAGCGGCGGTCCTGACCCGGTACGCGTTCAACGAGCTGTGGAGCTTCCTGGCCGGCTGGGCGATCCTTCTGGACTTCCTGATTGTGCTGGCCATCGGTGCGGTGGCGGTGCCCCACTACCTTGGCGCGTTCTGGTCCGAGGCCGCCGATGGCGCCATCGCGGTGCTGATCTCGGCGGCCACGATCGGCTGGGTCGCGTGGATGAACTTCCAGGGCGTGTCTGCGCAGCGCTACAAGGTGGTGCTGCGGCTGTCGCTGCTCAGCCTGGCGGTGTTTGCCGCCATCGTGGTGGTGGGCGCCATCCAGCTGTTCGACCTGTCGCTGATCACCGACTCGATCGACATGGGCACCCGGCCCGCATGGGACGACCTGGTGTTCGCGATGGTCATCGCCACGGTGGCCTGCACCGGCATCGAGGCCGCGTCCGGCCTGGCCGCCGACATCCGGGTGCGCAAGGCCGATCTGCGCCGGGTCACGCTGGTGGGCGCGGCGGGGGTGCTGGTGCTCTACGTGGCGGTGTCGGTGATCGCCCTGACGGCCGTGCCGGTGGGTGCCGAGGGCACGGCGCTGGGCGGCGCCTTCATCGACGACCCGGTGCTGGGCGTGGTGTCGGCGTTCGAGCCCGCCGGGCTGGCCGAGGCGTCGCGCTATGTGGTCGGGCTCGTGGGCGCCCTGGTGCTTGTCCAGGCGGTGAACGGACAGATGCTGGGAATCGGCCGGCTGGCCTACTCCCTCGGCACCCACCGGCAGATTCCCAGCCTCCTGTCGCGGCTGGACAGCCGCCGCTCGACCCCCTACGTGACGATCGCCCTGGCTGCGGTGATCGGCTTCGGGCTGGCGCTGTCGGGCGACATCGACTTCCTGGCCGGCATCTTCGCCTTTGGCGCGATGTTCGCCTTCGCGCTTGCGCACCTGTCGGTGATCGTGCTGCGCTTCCGCGAGCCCGACCGCCCGCGACCATTTCGAATCCCGCTGAATGTGACAGTAGGCGGCGGGTCGGTTCCCATCCCGGCGGCCCTGGGCGCGCTGATGGGGGCCGCGGGCTGGGTGACGGTGGTGGTCCTGCACGAGGGCGCCCGGATCGCCGGCGGTCTGTGGATGCTGGGCGGACTGACGCTGTACGTGATCTACCGGCGTAGCCAGGGCAAGCCGCTGACCAAGCGTTTCACCATCCCGGAGGCTGCGTTGAAAGAGGCCGAGGAGGTGGAGTACGGCAGCATCCTGGTGCCGGTCTTCGGCGGGCCGCTGGACGATGACATCGTGGGCACCGCCGGCCGGCTGGCAACCGATCACGCCGATAAGGGGGAGGGGGGCGCGATGCTGGAGGCGGTGTACGTGTTCGAGATGCCGATGTCGCTGCCCATCGATGCCCGCGTAGCGCCGGACAGAGTGGCCGCCGGGCGCAAGGCGCTGGCCCGTGCCAAGGAGGTCGGCGAGGAGTACGAGGGTGTCGAGGTGGCCACGGCCACCATCCGTGGCCGCTCGGCCGGATCGGCCATCGTCGCCGAGGCCAAGCGGCGCGGCGTGGAGGCCATCGTGCTGGCCGCCGAGCCGCCCAGCCGTACGCGTGGCGGCGCCCGCTTCGGGGGCAAGGCCAGCGTCGAGGACCGGTTCGCCGGGAACACCACGCGCTACGTGGTCGAGAAGGCGCCCTGCAAGGTCATTCTGACCGCCGCGCCCGCGGACGCTCCAGCGCCGAAGCCGGAGCCGACCCAGATCGCAACCTGACCCCTTCCCGTCGCTATTGTGGCCTTCGTGTTCGTCCTAATCGTCGGCTGCGGCCGAGTTGGCTCGTCCGTCGCAAAATCGATGCTGACCGAAGGCAACGAGGTCTCGGTGCTGGACGAGAACCCCGAGGCCATCGCGTTGCTCAACCGTGGCCAGGACCGGAGCTGGGAGGACCTGGGTGGATCGTTCACCGTGGGCACCGCGTTGGAGATCGACGCCTTGCTGGCCGCCGGGATCGAGAACGCCGACGCGTTCGTGGCGTCCACCGATGGCGACAACACCAACCTGGTGATCGCCCAGATCGCCCAGCGCCGGTTCCAGATCCCGAAGGTGGTCGTGCGGGTGCTCGATCCCGGGCGGGCCAGGTGGTATGCCGAGCAGGGCCTGCAGACGGTCTGTCCCACCCAGACCGCCATCGACCTACTGGAGCGAGCGGTGCGCGGCGAGCGCGAACGCCGCGGAGCCACGGCCTAGTGCGACACGCCAGTAACTCCAGGAGGTCGCACTGATGTACGTCCTGATCGTCGGCGCCGGCAAGGTCGGCTGGAACCTGGCCCGCGAGCTGATCGACAAGCTGAACGAGGTTACGGTGGTCGAGTCCAGCCGCCGCCGCTACGAGGTGGTCGAGGAGGAGCTCGAACACAACATCCAGTACGGCGACGGCACCGAGCTGTGGATCCTCGAGCGCGCGGGGATCGAGCGCGCCGATCTCGTCATCGCCGTGACGGGCGACGACGAGGACAACATCCTGATCTGCCAGGTAGCCAAGGAGAAGTACGGCGTCGAGCGTGTCGTCGCGCGCTGTAACAACCCGCGCAACCTGCAGCACTTCGAGCTGCTGGGCGTCAAGCCCGCCGTCTCGGCGACCGACCTGATCATGCGCCTGATCGAGCACGAGGTGCCCAAGTACGGCCTGGTGCACCTGCTCGATCTCAAGGAGGAGCGGCTGGAGATCATCGAGCTGGAGGTTGCCGAGGGCTCGCCGGCCGATGGGTCCGAGGTGCAGGCGCTGGGCCTGCCCGAGGGCGCGCTGGTGATCTCGATCCTGCGCGACGGCGGCGGCTTCGTGCCCACCGGCGACTCGATGATCAAGGCCAACGACGAGGTGCTGCTGGTGCTGGACATCGGGCTCGAGGAGTCGGTGACCGAGCGTTTCGCAGGCCGCGCGGCCACTGCGGGCTGACTCGGTCAGTACCCGCCGTGGCCGTCTGCGCCGGCTTCGCCACCGCCGGCGACCTCGACCTCGCCGGTCATCCCACGCTGCTCGTGGTCGGCGATCGGGCAGTACCACTTGAAGTTGCCGGCGCGCTTGAAGTTGGCCTTCAGCGTCGCCCTCCCACCTGGCTTGATCGCCTCCGTCTCGACCTCGCCGTCGGGCCCTTCGATCTCCAGCGCGTGGTCGATCTTGCCCCGATTGACCACCTCGAACGTGACCGTTCCCGTCTTGGGCACCTTGGCGACCTTCGGCTGGATGGCGTACTCGCTCTCGGCGACGCCGACGCGCGCCACAGGCGGGCCGGCCGGCGCCGGCGCCGTCTTCGCAGCGGTGGTCGCGCCTGTGGTCGAGCCCTCCACGTCGACGCGGCCCTCGTCGTCCTCACCGCACGCGGCGAACGCGAATGCGGTGGTGCATATGGCGAGTGCTGCCGCGGCTCTGCGAAGCATCGGACCATGACGATATCGCCTGCTCGAATCGCTATCGTCCGGTGCCGTTTGGGGGATCGTCTAATGGCAAGACGCCTGGTTCTGGTCCAGGTAATCGGGGTTCGAATCCCTGTCCCCCAGTACACCTCCTAAAGGTGGTCCAGTGCAATGACGATTGATATGTCGTCGAACTGGGTACCAACAGGGGGTAGGCGTAGGTAGCCCCAACCCCGCTGGCAGGGGTCGCGCCGCACTTCTCACGTGCCTCTCATCAGGCACTGCTCACATGTCTTTAATCAGTCGCTGTATCCACAAATCGTTCTTGCCCTGGCTCGCGCTGATGGCCGGGGTGGTCGCAATGCTCGGTCTGGCCGTGACCCAGACCGTCACCTTGCCGAGCCTGGACAACCTGGTCGTGGAAGGACTGCGGGAGCGCCCCGGACTGACCGCGGCCACCGGCGTCGCGCTGTTCGTCTCGGCCATCGGCAGCACCCAGGTCGCGTTGCTCGTGGCCGCCGCCGCGACTGCCGTCCTGGCCGCTCTGCGTCACTGGCACGGCGTGCTGATGGTGGTGGTGTCGGTGGCTGCTTCACAGGTGCTCGTCCAGGTGATCAAGCACGTGGTCGAGCGGCCACGGCCCGACGCCGAGGATCAACTCGTACACGCCGGCGGCTTCAGCTTTCCCAGCGGCCATTCGGCCACGAGCATGGCGGTGTACGCGACCCTCGCCTTCCTCCTGATCCGAGCCGTTGACCGAGGTCGCGTCCGTATCGCGGTCGGGATCGCGGGCGGAGTGGTCGTGCTCGCGGTCGGCCTGTCACGCGTCTTCCTCGGCGTGCACTACCCGACTGATGTGCTTGCCGGCTGGCTGACCGGTGGCCTGCTCGTGCTCGGCTCGTGGGGCCTCGTCCGCGTGCTCGGCATCCAGCGCCCCCAGCGCGGCCACCGGCCCGAGCCGGCACCGGCACCGGCCTCCTAATCCACTCCGGACCCGCCCGCCGGCCGCGGCCGCAGGCGCCCGAACCGGGACCCCGCCAGTGGCGAGGCGTCCGCGAGTGAGCCGCGCAGCAGCCCGGTGGCCTGGACGAAGGCGGCCGAGAACCGCCCGACCTCGTAGCCGAACACCACCCCGACGGCCACGTCCAGCGGGAAGTGGGCTCCGAACGTGATCCTTGTGATCGCGATGGCGGCAACGTAGATCCACATCGGCGCCCGCAGAGCGGGAACGGTGGACATGGCCGCGACGGCGATCGCGGTGGTCACGGTCAGGTGTCCGCTCGGGAAGGAGGCGATGTGCGACCAGTGCCTCCCGTTGGTGAGCAGGGCCTGGCCGCCCAGCACCTCCTCGGGACGCGCACGGTCATGCACGAGGTAGACCGCCTGGACCAGGACGTCCGAGAGGAACGCGGCCAGCACGACGGCGGCCAGCACGCCGAGCAGCTTTCGCGGGCTGGTCAGCTGTGCCACGAGGACGGCGGCCAGGCACAGCAGGACGTAGTTGCGGCTATGCGGGTCGAGGGCCTGGTACACCCAGTCGGGTCCGGCCCCGAGCGAGTTGACAGCCAGGAACAACTTCTGGTCGGCCCCCTCGATCAGCGGGATGAAGGCACCCAGCGCCCAGGTGCCGATCACGACCGCGGCCAGCCGCTGTCCCCAGATCCGCCAGAACTCTCGCGCGGGCCAGGCCACATCGTGGACGCGGCCGGCCCGTCGCCGTGCGTGCCGCCGGGCCACGGCACTCCGCACGAGGCGGGCGGGGAGGACGATCGCCGCCAGCACGCGCAGCGTGTCGCGGACCGGACGGAAGGAGCTCTCGGCGCCGTCGTAGATCGCCGGTATCGGAACCCACGCCACCCGCGCACCTGCGCGAAGCATGCCGCGCAGGTGCAGCGTCTCGGCCTCGTATCGTCCGGGCGGGGGTGGGACGCGCTCAAGCAGCTCGGTTCGGTAGAGGCGCATGCCGCACTGCGAGTCACGTACCCGCCGCGCCGTCACCGCGCTGAGCAGCGCGCTGGAGACACGGTTGGTGAAGCGGCGGCGGAGCGGCATCGCGGCGGTCTGGCCCAGGCGATCGCCGATCACCAGATCGGCGTCGGCCGCTGCCGCCGCGAGCTGGGGGATCCGCTCGGGTGGGTGCTGACCGTCGGCGTCGACCACGACAACCGCGTCGGCTCGCGCGCCCGAAGCCAGCAGAGCCTCGACCCCGGCGGCCACCGCGGTCCCCTTTCCAGCGTTGCGTTCCAGGCACACCACTTGGGTCCGTGGCAGCCGCGAGACCCGCGCCAGCTCGTCGTCGAGCAGCGGTGAGCAGCCGTCGGCCACGACCACGGCCCGGTCGACTTGCGCGAGTGTCAGCGAGACCACCCGCTCGAGGCAGGCGGACTCATGGCAGGGGATCACCGCGCCAAGGTGGGCGGGTGGCGACCCACGGCGGGCGGGCGCGGCTGCGCGCCCGCGCTCGGCCAAGCCCAGCGGGATCAGAGCCACCACCGCCGCGCCACCCAGCAGCAGCAACGACCGGTAGCTGCCAGACAGCTCGATCGCCAGCCCGGCCAGCGGCAGCGCTGCCGCGGTGGCGATCGCCCGCACCGAGAAGAACAGGCCGGTGTAGCGGCCCGACTCGCCTTCGGGAATGAAGCGTGCGAAGTAGGGGAACCCGAGCGCCGTGACCAGGCCAGCGCCCACGGCGGCGATCGCGAACGGCACGCTCACCGCCGCGATGCTGCCGCCGAGCGAGGCGACCGCGAGCCCGCCTCCCAGCAGCAGGGCGCCGAGGCACAGCAGCGGGTAGACCCGCTCGGGCGGTGTGCGCCCCGCGAGGACCATCGCGGCTCCCGTGAACAGGCCAAAGCCGGCGAGCATCAGCGACGCCGGCCCGGGGCCGAGCTCGAGCACGTCGTGCGCGTACAGGATGAAGAAGGCCGGCAGCGCGGCGTAGGCGCCGACCCAGATGATCTGGGCGATCAGGATCTCGCGGGCGCCGTGTAGCCGGAATGCCGACAGTAGGTCGCGCGCGCGGGCGCGGGTGGGCGCGGACTGCGCGGGATCCCGGGCCGGCCCGGGCCCGAGCCGCCCCAGCGTGGCCCTCACCGTCACGATCGCCAGGGCCGGGAGCAGCAGCGCGGTAGCCGCGAACAGGAGCCAGGGCGCGGCGTCGATCAGGAACCCGCCCACTACCACGCCGGCGAGTGCCCCGATGAGCATGGCCGTTTCCTGCGCGCTGGTCGCGCCCGGCCGCTTGCCGTCCTCGAACGACTCGGCCACGATCGCGCGATGGGCGGTGGCGGCGGCGTTCAGCCCGATGTACACGATCGCCGCGGCCAGGGCGAGGAAGAGGTAGGAGCTGTCGGCGCCGAATGCGACTGCCGTGAGCCCCACGCTCGTGACAGCGGCACCCGCGAGCACGAATGGGAGCCGCGCGCCCAGGCGCCCGCCGCTTCGGCGGTCGGCCCACACGCCGACTGCCAGCGGCACGGCGAACCCGGCGCCCGCGTTCACGAGCATCACCGTGCCGATCAGCGCCGGGTCGTGCTGAATCCGGTCAAGCAGCACGGGCACGTAAGAGGTGGTGATCGCGCGCGCTGCGCCGACGCCGAGCGCGGCCATCCCGAATGCCGCCAGGAAGCGCGTGGCGCCCGCACTCCGAGCCGGGCGGGTGCCTTGCCGGCGGGGGAGCGGCAGCCGGATGTGGGTCAAGCCGGCCATGGCGCCTCCGCGTGCCGGCCCGAGGTGACGATTCGCAGCCGACCATGCTCGACCGTGACCGCCGCCGACCCGATCCCGAGCGGCTCCCCGTCGGCAGCCATAGGGAGCGGGCCGGCCAGGCGGGCATGGTGGCCCCTCTTGACGTGCACGCCGGCACGCTCAAGGTGGTGGCCCCGGTAGACCGACATCAGCAGCGTCGCCGCCGATACGCGCGACGGGGCCTCGAGCACGATCGCCTCCAGCAGGCCGTCGCTGGGGTCGGCGAACGGATCGATCTTGAAACCGAAGCCGAAGAAGGGCATGTTCGCCAGGAACACCTGGGCGGCACGGCCGGCGAACGCCGGCTGCCCATCGAGCTCGAGGTCGACCGAATAGGGCTCGTAGGCGCGCATGGCCTGCGCCAATGCGTGGGCGCCGGCGGCCAGATCGGCCGAGTTCTGGCCCCGGTAGCGCCCGCGCGCGTCGGCCTGGAGGCCGGCGCTGAGTGCCTCGAGCGAGTACGTCGAGCGCCCGCCCTCCTCCTCCACCAGCAGGGTGTCCACGACGGTCGCCGGGCCGCCGACCGCCATCCGGGCGGCGTCCCGGTGGTCGCTGGGGATGCCGAGTGCGCGGGCAACGTTGTTGGCTCGCCCAGCCGGCACCAGCGCAAGTTCGGGCAGCTCAATCGGCAGGTTGAGCGCGGCGTGCAGGCTGCCATCGCCGCCCACCAGGACCACGCGGCGATCGGCGGCGTGCGTGAGCGCCACTCGCAGTTCGTCGTCGTCGTGGGTGACCAGGCCATCCACCTGGGCGCCGGCGGCCTGAACATGGTCCGTCACCTCGGCCAGCAGGGCATGCGCATCGTCGCTTCCGCTTGCGCGCCCGTTGACGATGACGAACATCGCACGCCTACCCTTCGCGTCCGTTTAACAACTACCCCAACTTAGTTCAGCTTTTCGGGGGTCGCCAATCGTGCTAGCCGTACCGTCGGATCACGCATGCGTAGTCTTTGTCGTGCGATGTCCGCGACCGCAGCGACCGAGCAGCGAGTGGGGTACACCGACGGCTCGGATCGCTACCGCGCCCGCCTGATCGCCGGCCTGGCCTCGTCGCTGGCCGAGAAGGAGCTGGGCGCCACCACCGTGGCCGACATCGTTCGCCACGCGCACGTGTCCAAGCGCACGTTCTACGAGCACTTCGCCGACAAGCGGGAGTGCTTCGTCGCGCTGGCGATGTCGATCACCGATCACATGCTGGGCGTGATCGACCAGGCGATCGCGCAGGAGGACACGTGGGAGGACAAGGCGCGCGCCGCGTGCCTGACTTACATGCGGGTGGCGGCGTCCAGTCCGAAGCTGACGCGCACGCTGGTCCTGGAGGTCCAGGCCGGCGGCCCCGAGGCGCTACGCGTGCGCCGGCGCGCCTACAAGTTGCACGCGGACACTTTCGTGCGCCTGTCCGAGCAGGCCGCTCGCGAGCGCTCCGACGTTCGGCCGATAAGCGCAGCCGTGGCCACCGCGATCGTGGCTGGGATCAACGAGCTGATGCTGGAAGTGGTCGAGGAGGGTCGCGCCGACCGGCTGACTGGAGTGGTGGACGCGGCGTTCGAGCTCATCTACGCGGTGTCCGTGACGCCGCCGCCGAACCAGGTCTGAACCTACGCGGCAGTCTGCCGCGCCCAGTCCTCGTACAGCCGCGCGTATGCGCCGCCGGCGGCCAGCAGTTCGTCGTGCGTGCCCTGCTCGGCGATCCGGCCGTGCTCTAGCACCACGATCCGGCCGGCGTCCTGGATCGTGGACAGGCGGTGGGCGATCACGATGGCGGTCCGGCCGGCGAGCAGCCGGCGCAGGCCGTGCTCGATCCGCGCCTCGGTGGCCACGTCCACGTTGGAGGTGGCCTCGTCCAGGATCAGCACGCGCGGGTCGGCGGCGGCGGCGCGGGCAAAGGCCACCAGCTGGCGCTGGCCGGCGGAGAGGTGTCCGCCGCGCTCGCCGACCTCGGTTTCGTATCCGTCGGGCAGCCGCTCGATGAACTCGCTGGCGCCGACGGCCCGGGCCGCGGCCTCGATCTCGTCGTTGCCCGCGTCGGGCGCCCCGAAGCCGATGTTGTCGCGGATGGTGCCCGAGAACAGGAACCCCTCCTGGGGGACGGTGCCGAGCTGGGAGCGCAGCGAATGCTCCGTCACGTCGCGCAGGTCGTGGCCGTCGATGGCGATCCGGCCCTCGGTGGGGTCGTAGAAGCGCGCCACCAGCTTGGCCAGGGTGCTCTTGCCGGCGCCGGTGGCGCCCACCAGCGCCACCGTCTGGCCGGGTGGCACGTGCAGGTCGATCGAATGGATCACGTTGTCGGCGCCGTAGCTGAAGCTCACGCCGTCGAAGTCGATGGCGCCCTTCACGGTCGGCAGCTCGATGGCGCCGGGCGCGTCCTTGATCTCTGGCTCCTCGTCCAGCAGCCCGAAGATCTTGTCCAGCGCGGCCATGCCCGACTGGTAGGTGGTGTACAGCTGCGAGAGCTGTTGGATCGGGTCGAAGAACGTGGACAGGTAGAACACGAACGAGGCCAGCACGCCGATCGACACCGCGCCGTCGATGACCTCGTTGCCGCCGTAGACCAGGATCACGGCGGTGGCGACGGCCGACAGCAGCTCGACCGACGGGAAGTAGGCCGCGTTCAGGTAGACGGTCTTCATGTTGGCGTCGCGGTTCTCGTCGTTCAGGCCCGTGAACTGCCGTTCGTGGCGCGGCTCCTGACCGAACGCGCGCACGATCCGCACGCCCGACAGGGTTTCCTGCAGGTACGACGTGATCGAGGCGATCTTCTCCCGTGTCGCCTTGTACGCGTCCGCGGATGCGATGCGGAAGGCGACGCTGGCGAGGGCCAGCACCGGGAACACCGTAAAGGTGATCAGCGCCAGCTTCACGTCCATCGCCAGCAGGATCGCCGCAGTGCCCAGCAGGGTCAGCGATGCGGAGAACAACGTGACGATGCCGTCGGTGACCAGTTGGTCCAGCGCCTGGACGTCGTTGGTCATGCGGGAGATCAGCACGCCCGCCTTGTTGCGCGAGTAGAAGCCGATCGACAGCCGCTGCAGGTGGCGGAAGATCTGCCGGCGCAGGTCCTGGAGCGCGCGCTGGCCGACCCAGCTGGTCAGGAACGTCTGGGCGTAGGTGGCGGCGAAATTGACCGCGGCGGCGCCCAGGAAGGCGATCATGATCCAGGTGAGCGCGCCGGTGTCCCGATCGCGGATGCCGGCATCGATGGCCCGGCCGGCCAGGTAGGCCGGCGCGAGCGCGGCGGCGGTGGCCACCACCAGGGTGATGAACATGAGCGCCACGCGCCCCCGGTAGGGCCGCAGCAGGGCCGCCAGCTTGCCCAGTCGCCGCGCACGCCCGCGCTCTGCCCGGACCGTGGCCCAGTTCGATCGCGTGCTCACAGGCCCGCCGCTTCGCGGCCCTGGTCGGCGGCTGCCAGCACCTGCGGGTCGGGCGCCCCGCGCTGGGAGATCTCGCGGTACAGCGGCGACGTCTCGACCAACTCGTCATGCGTGCCGCGCGCGGAGATGCGGCCGTCCTCGAGCACGATCACCTCGTCGGCCAGCGAGATCGTGGACATGCGGTGCGCGATCACGAACGTAGTGCGCCCCTCCATGACCTCGGCCAGCGCCTCCTTGATCCGGCTCTCGGTGGTGGCGTCCACGCTGGAGGTGGCGTCGTCCAGGATCAGGACGCGCGGTCCGGCCAGCAGCGCCCGGGCGATGGCCACGCGCTGGCGCTGGCCGCCCGAGAGCGTCAGGCCGCGCTCACCCACCAGCGTGTCGTAGCCGTCGGGCAGGCCTGCCACCACCTCGGCCAGCCCGGCGCGGCGGGCGGCCTCGGCCACCTCGTCGTCGGTGGCGTCGGGGCGCGCGTAGGCGATGTTGTCGCGCAGCGGTGCGCTGAACAGGAAGGCGTCGTCGGACACGAGCGCGATCTGATGGCGCAGCGACTCCAGTTCCACGTCGCGCACGTCGACGCCGTCGATGGTGACCTGGCCCTGGTCCACGTCGTACAGGCGTGGGATCAGCATGACCAGCGTGGTCTTGCCCGAGCCGGTGGCGCCGATCACCGCCACGGTGCGCCCCGCCGGCACGTCCAGGTCGATGTCGCGCAGAACCGGGTCGCCCGAGCCCTCGTAGCCGAACGACACGCCGCGCATGCGCACGTGGCCGCCGCCTGCTGGGAGCTGCTCGGCATCGGCGGGCGCGGTCAGCCCTGGCTCGCGGTCCAGGATCTCGAACACGCGGTTGCCCGAGGCCACCGCTCGCTGGGCCATGCCGAGCGACACGCCCAGCATGCGCATCGGGCCGGTGAGCAGGACCACATAGCCGTAGAAGGCCACGAACTCGCCCACGGTGATCGTCCCGTCAATGGCCTGGCGCCCGCCTACGAGCAGGATGGCCGCCAGCCCGATCTGGGGCAGGAAGCCGATCAGGGGGTTGTAGAACGCGCGCAGCCGCGTGGACACCATCGACTGGTCGAACACGCGTGTGACCGCCCCGTCGAAGCGGCGTACCTGGCGCCGCTCCTGGGCAAAGGCCTTGACCACCCGCACACCACCCACGTTCTCCTCGGCCTCGGCGGTCAGCTCGGCGATTCGCTGCTGGACCTCCTGCGACGCGGGGCGATTCAGCCGCCCGTAGCGGGCGGCCACCCAGATCACGAACGGCATCGGCGCCAGCGCCACGGCGGCCAGGATGGGGTTGACCGCCACCATCACCACGGCGGCGATCACGATCGTGAGCAGCGCCTGCATCATGAAGATCAGGCCGTAGCCCAGGAAGAAGCGCACGGCCTGCAGGTCCACCGTGGACCGCGACATCAGCTGCCCGGTCTGCTGGCCGTCGAAGAACGCCAGCTCCAGCGACTGCAGGTGGTGGTACATCCTGTTGCGCAGGTCGAACTCCACGCCAAGCGAGACGCGGCCGGCCACCAGCCTCCGCACCACGCTGAAAACCAGGCGCAGGGCGCCTGCAGCCACCAGCACCCCACCCAGCAGCCACAGCGAGTCGCCGCCGGTGCGGATGTCGTCGATCGTGCGCCCGATCAGGAACGGGATCAGCACCCCCGCGCCCATGGCGGCGGCGGCCAGCAGCAGCGATGCGATCACCCCGACGCGATACGGACGCAGGAAACCCAGCAGTCTCCGAAAGACCTTCACGCTGTCACTTTACTTTCTGAAGCGCCATTGTCCGCGATGCTATGGATTCAAGTGCGCTTGAAGTCAAGCGCCGTTCAGCAGCGCGCCCACGCTGTCGCGACGGAAGTCGAAGATTTGTGCCAGGTCGCGGCGCACCAGCGGCGCGGCCAGCTCGCCGAAAGGCCACAGCGGCAGCGCGTAGCGCACGGTGTCGCGCATCAGGGTCGAGTTGCCCTGCGCATGGAACGTGTGGGTGTGGTGCCACAGTCGGTAGGGGCCCACCAGCTGCTGGTCTACGAACCGCACCCCGGGCTCCCACTCGTCGATCCGCGTCAGCCAGTCCACCGGCAGCCCGTGCAGGCGCAGCCGGTACTGGATGATCGCGCCCGCCTTCATCTCCACCGCGGCGTCGCCCACCACCTCGAAGCCGAGCAGCGGTGGCGTGATGCGCTCCAGGTTGCGCGCCTCGGCGAAGAACGGGAACACGCGCTCGACCGGGTGGGCCAGCAACTGCTCGCGCTCCAGGACGTGCATCTTCACGCAGGTACTACGGGTCCGGCGCGGGGTCCGGATCGTCGTCCAACTGCTTCCACACCAGCCAGCCGAGCGCGATCGAGGCCAGCATGTGCGTGGTCCCCACCAGGGCCACCACCCACCAGGTCTCGACCACGATCACCACGAGCCCGAGCACGATCATGCCGGCGAAGAAGGCGATGATCGTGAGCGGGACGATCCCGCGATCGTACGCGACCCCACGGTGGCGGAAACGGTTATTCGAGCGCATACACGCGCAGGAGCGGCTGCGGCGGTTCTCTGCTGCAACGACCGTGTGCGGCATGGTGCTCGGGAGCATCGCGCTGTGGATCGCCAATCCCGCCTTCTGGTTGTGGGGTGACATCGCGACTCCAGAGCACCCAGGCGACGATGGGCCCGTACGTGCTCATGCTCGTGGGCACCATTGCCACCGCGAAGGGCTTCGGCGCCCTGGACCGTCGCTACCTACGGATAGAGGGCACCAACGTCATCCATGTGCACCTCCCATGGATCCGCGGACTCGGGGGCGAACACGAGAAAGTACACCGCCCGTGACCGTCCTGGACGTGGTCATGGTGCTGTCGGTGCTGGTGGCCGTCATCGCCCTTGACTACGCGATAACGGCCACGACCAGGCCGCCAACCAAGTCCGGGACGAGAACCTCGCCGCGTTATTGCGCGACGCGGGCCGAGACGACCTCGCCGATCAGCTCGTCGGCGGTGCACCCGCGCAACCCGAGCCCGAGCCGACCCCGGACGAGGCCCTGCTGGCCGAGATGAAGGCCAAGCAGCGTGCCCAGTGGACCCCCGCCGGAAGCGGCGAGTAAAGGAGATCACCATGCCCAAGACCACGACACCGCATCACGACCGGCTCGCCGAGCTGCACCAGGCCGAGGTGCAGGCGCGAGGTCAAGCGCGTGACCTAGCACTCGCCGCACAAGCAGCCCAAGCAGCAAAGAACCAGGCCCGAGAAGACCTGATTGAACTCGACGCCAGCGGCGGTGCAACTAAGCAGGCCGAGAAGGAGTTGGCCGATGCCCGCGCCAAGGCCGACCGGGCCGAGATCGCAGCAGAGGGCGCCGACCGTCGCGCCCAACGAGCCGCCCACGAGCACGCCCGCTACCAAGCCGACCACGGCGACCAACTCATAGACGAGTTGGAAAGCAACCAGGCGACGGTTCCTCAAGGCGTTCCCCGTCTGCCGAGACTGCGGTGCCCACGCAACCGAGGTGCACCACCTCGACGGACAAGGACCCAGCGGACCCGCCGGCCACGACCCCGCCAACCTCATGCCGCTCTGCAAGAGCTGCCACTCGCAACGCACGGCACGCGACCAACCCGGCGGCTGGCATAAGGACGCAGCGAGGCCCCAGGGCGGGCAAAGCATCATGAGAACGCACCGCTGAGGGACCGCCTCCTACACACGAACATCAAAACGGCGAGTCGGTCGGTTTTTGGGCTACTCCGAGAGCCCCACGGCGTCGAGAGCCTTGTCCTTGGAGCCGAAGTCCTGCCAGCGGGCGATCTTTCCGTCACAAAAATCGAAGATACCTCCGACCGGGACGTCCATTTCGACTCCGCTACCGCTGCCCCGCACGCTGATTGTGCCCCAGGCCAGCACCTGTTCGCCTAGGTCACGCAACTCGAAGTGCGGCTCGAAGATTTCGAAGGTGGTGTTGGTGTCCGCCACGAACTTCTCGAAGCCTTCGTGGCCGTGGTAAGCGCCTTCGGTCGCGGCGCGAAGAGGAAGCCAGTCGACGTCGGGGTGGATGCAGTCGATGGCAGCCAGGACGTCATCACGCTCTTGAGCGTCCAGCAGTCGCCGCACGACCTCGATGTTCTCCTGCGACATCGCCCGGAGTATTCCGACTGATGGGCACGGAGGCCAACACACCGCCTGCTGACCTTGACCGTGCCTCGAAGGCGCTTTGGCGTCGCACCGTGGCGGCGTTGAAAGCGCAGTCCACGTGTGCGTGGGACACCCTCGCCGAGCCCGAGGTGCAGATACCCGATGGCGTCGAGGTGGTCGCGGCGCTGGACTTCGCCCGCTTCCACGACGAGGCCGCGCTCGTGTGGCTGGTGCCGCGACGGGGCGCCACCGCTCGCCACGGCACGGGTCTGGACCTCGGACGGCGAGGATCCAATCGAATACGAGGCGGTCATGGACGCCGTGCGGAACCTGCAGCGCCGGTATGAGCTGCGGGCGGTTGCCTATGACCCGCGGCTGTTCGACAAGGCTGCCGAGGAGCTGGCCGGCGAGGGGGCGCCGATGGTCCAGTTCGACCAGACCAACGCCCGCATGTGTCCCGCCTCGGCCGAGCTGCGGCGGGCGATCCTTTCCGACGAGCTCCGCCACTACGGCGACCCGACCCTCTCCGCCCACGTCGCGGCCGGCGTGATGAAAGACGTGTGGCCGGACCAGTGGCGGCTGACGAAAGTGCGCCGACGCGGCGCACCGATCGACGCGCTGATCGCGTTGGCAATGGCGCACGACCTGTACGTGAAGGGGACCAACCTCAAACCCGACCCCGCCGCCTGGCGAATCGAGCTGGTCTGACCGTGAGCCCCCGGCTACTCCGACAGCCCCACGGCTTCGAGGGCCTTCTGCCAGCCATCTTCCGCGATCAGAAAGTCCTGGCGGGCGATCCTCCCTCGCGGCGAGAGGTGGTACACGCTCCCGGCACCATTTACCTTGACCTCGATCCCGCTGACGCGTCCGAATGCCGTGAGGTCGAGCTGGACAACAACCGTTCGCTTGCCCGCGACGCGCACCGCCCGCACTGCCCACCACCAGTCTCGCCAGGCGTCCTCCAACTCCACGAAGAGGTCTCGGTATTCCTGCGGACCGCGGTAGCAGTCTCTTTTGAGGACCGTCTCCAACCCCGTCATCCAGACCTCAGCATCAGGCTCGTAGGCGAGCAGCAGCACGACGTCCGAGTCTTGACGGTTGACCGCGTCGAAGCCGCGCCTAAAGGCCCGGTCAAACAGCCGCGCCTTGAGCGCCGACCCTGGCTGAAGGCGCACGGCCCAAGCGAGAACGAAGTGCGCGAGCCCTGGCACCCGAACGCCCAGGCGGTCGAGAAAGGGCCGCGAGCGGTGACGGGTCACGCTGTTCTCCTGCGACATGACCTACTCCGACAGTCCGACGGCTTTGCGGGCGTCGGCGGGGGTGGAGTACCCGGTCAGCCGTCGCACCTTTCCCTCATCGATCTCCCAGACCTGCGCCAGAGGAGCGTCGAACTCCACGCCGCTCGTAGACCCTCGAACGCGGACCTGCCCCAACACCAGCACTCGATCACCGACTGTCTCGAATGTGCAGTCAACAACGTCGAATTTCTCCCACGACTCTTCCAACTGGGCCGCCCAACTCCGCACGCCCTCATGGCCAACGTACGTGGTGCCCTCAAGCCCACCCGGACTGTTCGCGGGTCGCCACTCGCCATCCCCATGAAAGCGGGCGATAACGCCGTCATAGTCGCGCCTGGCGAAGGCCTCCATCGTCGCCCGCGCGACTTGCACGTTCTCCTGCGTCATCGTCTACTCCGACAGCCCCACGGCCTCGAGGGCCTGCGCCCGGTCCCAGATGTTCTCGAGGCGCACCACCATCTCCCCGCGGAAGGTCCAGATCTGGAAGTACCGCATCTCGACCGTGACATCGCTCTCCACGCCCACGCCGCGCTGGCGCACGGCGGCGACCACGCTGTCGCCCGCCTCGATCAGCTCCTCCGCCGCGATGGTGAGGTTGGTCCACGCGGCCAGGAACCCACGCATGTATTCGCCGACGCCCTCGGGCCCGACGAAGACGCCCGCGTCGATGAACTCGGGGCGAAGGCTGAAGCGAACGCCCGGGTCGAGCCTCTCGACGCCCGCCCGGAAGTCTCCCTTTCCCCACTCGTCGTAGATAGCCCGGACGGCCTGGACGTTCTCCTGCGACATCGCCTACTCCGACAGCCCGACGGCTTCGAGAGCCTCGGCCCGATCCGGGAAAAGCTCGAACCGGATCACAGTTGGTCCCCGGAACGACCACACCTCGAAGTACCGCATTTCGGTAGGGATTCCGCTCTCGCGTCCCACGCCCCGGTGGTGCACCGCCACGACAACGCTGTCTCCCGCTTCGATCAGTTCCTCTGCCTTGTGGATGATGTCCTTCCACGACGCCAACCAGGCCCGCATGAACTCCGCGATGCCCTCCGCGCCCAGGTAGCGGCTTGTCTCCGCATAGTCGCGGCGCGGGATGAACACGATGTCCGGGTCGTAGAGGTCCACACCGGCCTCGGAGAAGTTGCCTTTTCCCCACTCCTCATAGACGGCTCGCACCGCGTTCACATTCTCCTGCGACATCGCCCGCCCAGTATCCCGCAGGGTCCTTGCGCTGCCGCCGAGCCCGGGCGTAGGATGGCCCGCGTAGTGCCCCCCGCGACCGCGCTAACGGCCCGGGGGGCGTGGCACCAGAGGGTCAACTCTGATGCGCCGCGCAAGCTACACGCGCGACCTATCGGCCGTTCCCTCTGGTGTCAGCCCAACACCAACCAGAGGAACACCTAATGGCCAGGAAGATGGAGAAGACCCGCCACCCCGGCATCTACCGACGGGAGGGCAGGTACGTGGTGGTGTGGGAGCACCGCGGCAAGCAGCACAAGTCGTTTCACCCGACCCTCGCGGAGGCCAGGGAGGCGAAGGGGCGCCGAGACTCCGGGGACCGTCGGCCCTCTATTCGGGAGCCGTTCGAGGACCATGCGAGACGCTGGCTGGACACCTACCGCGGCCGCACCGTCAGGGGCCTCTCAGAGCGCACCAGGGCGTCCTACCGGCGTGACGTGGAGGGATGGGCCATCCCGTTTTTCCAGGGCTCTAGGGCGCCTGTTGCGCTTGCTAGAGCCTGATTCGTTAGTAGCTCCGCCTGGACTCGAACCAGGGACCTCACGATTATGAGTCGTGCGCTCTTACCAGCTGAGCTACGGAGCCTCGCTTGTTGGAGGATACGCCAGTGCTGATGGCTGTACCCAACATGAGCGAGGGTCGCGACCGCGCTCGCGTGGAGCGCCTGCGGGACGGCTTCGCGGGCGTGACCGTCCTGGACACCCACAGCGACCCCGACCACAACCGCTCGGTGTTCACCGCCGCGGCTCCACAGGGTGCGCTGGCCGACGCCCTGGTCGCGCTGGCCGGCGCAGCGGTGCACGAGATCGACCTGAACGCCCACAGCGGCCTGCACCCGTGTGTGGGGGCACTGGACGTGATGCCGGTGGCGTACCTGGACGACGCCATGCGCGGCGCAGCGTGTGCCGAGGTCATCGCGGCCGCCGCGCGAGTGGGCGCGGAGCTGGACCTGCCCGTGTTCCTGTACGGCCAGCTGGCCACGCGGCCCGAGCACCGCGAGCGAGCTGACCTGCGCCGCGGGGGCTGGCGCGCGCTGGCGTTGCGCATGGAGAGCGGCGAGCTGGCGCCGGACTTCGGGCCGCCGCGCATCCATCCCACGGCGGGGGCCGTGCTGGCCACGGCCCGCCCGCCGCTGGTGGCGTTCAACGTGGACCTGGACACCGATGACGTGGAGCTGGCGCGATCGGTGGCCGCCCAGATCCGGGAGTCGGCACCGGGCGGGCTGGCAGGGGTGCGCGCCATCGGCCTGCACCTGGCCGACCGCGGCCGCGCGCAGGTGTCCACGAACGTCCACGACCACCGCGCCACGCCCCTCGCCGACGTGGTGGAGGCGGTGCGGTCCCGGGCGCCGGTGGCCGAGGCCGAGTTGGTCGGGCTGGCGCCGCGCACGGCCTTCGACGGCTTCCCCGCCGACGTGCCGCTCAGGGACTTCGATCCCGAGCGGCACCTGATCGAGAACGCGTTACGCTCACTTCACTAGATGGCCCAAACCAAGAAGAAGCGCTCCCGCAAGCACCGCGGCACGCCCGCCGGCACCATCGAGCGGGCCGGCCGCCCCGGCAGCGGGGGCAAGGGCAAGCCGAAGGGCAAGGCCGACCCCAAGCAGGAGGCGCGCGAACGCCGCGCGGAGCGCCTGAACCGTCCGCCTACGTGGCGCGGCGCCGTCAACCGCGCAGCCATCGCCGCCGCCGTGTTCGGCGTGCTGGTAGTGGCCGCGTTCGGCCGCCCGATGGTCCAGGGCGCGCTCCTGGCGGCGTTCATGTTCGTGCTGTACATCCCGCTCGGCTTCCTCACGGACAAGGCGGTCTTCAACTTCCGCAACCGCAGGAAACGCTGAAGCATGGACGTGCGCATGTACACCGTCGGGCCGGTGCAGGAGAACACCTTCCTGATCAACCGCGAGGGGTCCGACCGGGCGCTGATCGTGGACCCCGGGGAGGAGGCGCCGCGGCTGCTGGCGGAGATCGCGGAGGCCGGCCTGACCCTGGACGGCATCCTGCTGACACACACCCACTTCGACCACGTCGGCGCGGTGGCGCCGATCGCCAAGGCCACCGGCGCCGAGGTCTGGGTGCCCGAGCTCGAGAAGCAGGTGCTGGCCGACATCAACGCCTACGTGCCGTGGCCCGGCTTCGGGCCGTTCGAGGACTGGGATGCCGAGCACACCGTCCGCGGCGGTGAGCGGTTGGAGCTGGCCGGCTTCGAAATTGACGTGGTGTTCACGCCGGGGCACAGCCCCGGCCACGTGACCTTCTCGATTCCCGAGGAGCAGGCCGTGTTTTCCGGCGACGTGCTCTTCCAGGGCTCGGTGGGCCGCGTGGACCTGCCCGGCGGTGACTGGCCGACGCTGCTGGAATCGATCCGCACCCTGGTCGACTCGCTGCCCGAGGAGACGGCCGTGCACCCGGGGCACATGGGCCAGACCACGCTGGGCGCGGAGCGCGCAACCAACCCCTTCCTGGCCGAGCTCGCACGGTAGTGGCCGCGAAGCTGCAGGCCCCGCGCGGGACCTTCGACGTGCTGCCCGAGGCCGGGGAGCGCCGCACCGCCCTTCGCGAGAGCGCCGACGCCCTGCTGGGCCTGGCCGGCTATGCGCCGTTCGAGACGCCGGTGTTCGAGGACACCGAGGTGTTCGCGCGCGGTGTCGGCCAGTCAACCGACATCGTCCAGAAGGAGATGTTCACGTTCGAGGACAAGGGCGGACGCTCGCTGACGCTGCGGCCCGAGGGCACCGCCGGCGCCTGCAGGGCGTACGTGGAGCACGGCATGCACAAGCTGCCCCAGCCCGTGAAGCTGCGTTACTGGGGCCCGTTCTTTCGCCACGAGGCGCCCCAGGCCGGCCGCTACCGCCAGTTCAACCAGATCGGCGCCGAGGCGCTGGGGTCCGACGATCCCTCGCTCGATGCCGAGCTGATCCTGCTGCTGGCCGAGTTGCTGGAGGAGGCCGAGGTGGATTGTCGGCTGCGCCTGTCCAGCCTGGGCAATGCCGACACCCGCGCCGCCTATGGCGAGGAGCTGCGCACCTACCTGCGCTCGCGCCAGGACCAGCTGTCCGATGAGGTGCGTGCGCGCATCGACGCGAACCCGCTGCGCGCGTTCGACTCCGACCACGCCGGCACCAAGGCGGTCATGGCCGAGGCGCCGCTGCTGGTGGACCGGCTCGATCCCGAGGACGCCGAGCACTTCGCCGAGGTGCGGGCCTTCCTGGACGACGCGGAGCAGGAGTACGACCTCGACCCGACCCTGGTGCGCGGACTGGACTACTACACGCGCACGGTGTTCGAGTTCGAGAGCCCAGCCCTGGGCGCGCAGAGCGGCGTCGGCGGGGGCGGTCGCTACGACGGCCTGGTGGCACAGCTGGGCGGCCCGGCAACCCCTGGCGTGGGCTGGGCCGCGGGGGTCGAGCGGATCCTGCTGGCGGGCTCGCCGGGCGAGGAGCTGGCGCTGCCGGTGGCCTACGTGGCCGTTACCGACGCCGATCAGCGGCGGACGGCGTTCAAGATCACCGAGGCGCTGCGCGGACAGGGGGTGCAGGCCCAGATGGAGCAGGCCGGCCGCTCGATGAAGGGCCAGCTCAAGCACGCCGACCGGCTGAACGCGACGCACGTGGTCGTGGTCGGCGAGCAGATCGAGGTCAAGGACATGGACAGCGGCGAGCAGAGCCCGGTGGCCGACATCAACGAGCTGTTGACGCGGGTTGCGCTGTGACCGACACGTTCTCGAACCGCTACCGCGACACCTGGTGCGGCCTGGCGGCCGCCGCGCAGGTGGGCAGCACGCTTCGTGTGGCGGGCTGGGTGCACCGCCGGCGCGACCACGGTGGGCTGATCTTCATCGACCTGCGCGACCGCGAGGGCATCCTGCAGCTGGTCTTCCGTCCCGACGAGTTCCCGGATGCGCACGCGGCCGCGCACCGGCTCCGGCCCGAGCACGTGATCTCGGCAACCGGCGCGCTGCTGGAGCGCGAGGCGGGCGCGGTCAACCCCGACCTGCCCACCGGCACGGTCGAGCTGAACGTGGAGTCGTTCGATCTGCTGGCCAGCGCCGAGACGCCGCCGTTCCAGATCGACGAGGACGACCCGGTGTCCGAGGAGCTGCGGCTGCAGTACCGCTACCTGGACCTGCGCAAGGAGCGCATGGCCGGCGCCATCGCGCTGCGCCACCGCGTGGTCTCGGCCATCCGCCGCCACCTGGAGGACCGCGGCTTCCTGGAGATCGAGACGCCGGTGCTCACCCGCTCCACGCCCGAGGGCGCGCGCGACTTCCTGGTGCCCAGCCGCGTGGCGCCGGGATCCCTGTACGCGCTGCCGCAGTCGCCCCAGATCTTCAAGCAGCTGCTGATGATCGGCGGCTTCGAGCGCTATTACCAGATCGCCCGCTGCTTCCGCGACGAGTCCTCGCGCGCCGACCGCCTGCCCGAGTTCACCCAGCTCGACGTGGAGCTGGCGTTCGTGGACGAGGAAGACGTGATCGCCACGATCGACCCGCTGATGCGCGAGGTGCTGGCGCTGGGCGACGTGCAGGTGCCCGAGCCCGTCGAGCGGATGGCTTACGACGAGGCGATGCTGCGCTACGGCAGCGACCGGCCCGACCGCCGCATCCCGTTCGAGATCGCCGACCTCGGTGACGTGTTCGGCGCGTCGGAGTTCAAGGTGTTCAGCGGTGCGCTGTCCTCCGGCGGCGTGGTGCGGGGCTTCGCCGCGCCCGGAGAGTTCACGCGCAAGACGTTCGACGGGCTGACCGAGCGCGCGCAGCGGTTCGGCGCCAAGGGCCTGGTCTGGGGTGTGGTCGAGCCGGACTCCTGGCGCTCGCCGGTGGCCAAGTTCTTGAGCGAAGCCGAGATCGCCGGGCTGATCGAAGCGACCGGCGCCAACGAGGGCGACGCCATCTTCGTCGTGGCCGACACCGCCTCCACGGCCGCGCGGGTGCTGGGCGACCTGCGCCTGCAGGTGGGCGTGCCAGAGGACCGCGACGACTTCCTCTGGGTGGTCGACTTCCCAATGTTCGAATGGGACGAGGGCGAGCAGCGCTGGGATCCCATGCACCACCCGTTCACGGCGCCCAGCGGCGACCTCGACGCCGACCCCGGCACGTGGCGCAGCCGCGCCTACGACATGGTCTGGAACGGCGCCGAGATCGGCGGCGGCTCGATCCGCATCAACACGCCGGAGGTGCAGCAGAAGGTGTTCGAGGTGCTGGGCCTGTCGCCCGAGCAGGCGAGGGAACGCTTCGGCTTCCTGCTCGACGCGCTGACGTACGGCGCCCCGCCACATGGCGGCGTGGCCTTCGGCATCGACCGCATCGTGGCGCTGCTGGCGGGCCGCGAGACCATCCGCGACGTGATCGCTTTTCCCAAGACCGCCAGCGGCTTCGATCCGCTCACCGGCGGCCCCGCGCCGGTGGAGGACGCCCAGCTGAAGGAGCTGGGCCTGAAGCTGCTCGGCCCCACGACCACCTGACGCGCTGCTATTTTCGCCCCAGGCTCGAGCTTGTTCGCCAGCCGGCTCACCATGTTGAGCCAACTCGAACGGGATGGGAGTCTGACTCGGTCCGGACCAGGCGTTTTGCCGCCAGGGAAGGGCCGGAGGACACCCACGCTTGCTAATGCAGGCCCAACCCGTGGCCGGTAACGGCTTGCTGGAGCCCCTACGCGACCAGGCGTCGGACACCTCGCCGCGCTCCTATCCTGCGGATATGGCCCATTCCGCCACCACGGCGTCGGCGCTGCACGACCACTTGGCGTTCCCGCGCGGCCTGGGCGCGCTGGCGCGCGCGCCGCACACGGGTGCAGCAGGCGGCGCCGCCTGCGGCGATCTGATCCGCGTCTCGGTCCAGGTGGAAGGCGATCGCGTGGCCGCCGCCGGCTTCCAGGCCGAGGGCTGTGCCGCGGCGCGGGCCGCCGGCAGTGCCGTGGTGGAGCTGGTCGAGGGGGAGGGGGTGCTCACCGCGGCCGCGGTGACCCCCGCCGCCGTGGCTGCCGAACTCGGCGGGCTGTCGCCCGCTGCGGCCCACGCAGCCGAGCTGGCGGCCGACGCGCTGCACCGCGCGCTGGGCATGGCGGCGCGCGACGGCGCCGTGAAGCTGCCTGCCACCGCCACGCGCACGCTCGTGGCCATGAGCGGCGGCGTGGACAGCGCGGCAGCGGCCCAGCTGGCCCTGGACGCGGGCGAGGACGTGGTGGCGGTCACGCTGGAGCTGTGGTCGGACCCGGGCACCGACGGGGACAAGAGCTGCTGCTCGCCGCAGGCGGTCACGGGTGCCCGTGCCCTGGCGCACCGGATGGGCATCCCGCACTTCACGCTGGACCTGCGCGGCCGTTTCCGCGCCGATGTGGTGGACGACTTCCTGACCGGCTATGCCGGCGGCGGCACGCCGAACCCGTGTGTGCGCTGCAACGGGCTCGTGCGCTTCGACGCCATGCTGGCCCTGGCCGGCGACCTGGGCGCCCCGCGGCTGGCCACCGGCCACTACGCCCGCATCGCCGACGACGGCACCGGCCCGCTGGTGCGCGCCGGAGCCGACCCGGCGAAGGACCAGAGCTACGTGCTGGCCCGCCTCACCGGCGGCGAGCTGGAACGCCTGCGCTTCCCGCTCGGCGGCCTGGCCAAGCCGCACGTACGTGAGCTCGCAAGCGCTGCCGGACTACCGGTGGCGCGCAAGCCCGAGAGCCAGGACCTGTGCTTCCTGGCCGGCAGCAACGGGCCCGACTTCATGCAGCGTCACGGTGCACCGCTGGCAGACGGCGGGGCGATCGTGGACCGGGCCGGCACCGTCCTCGGCCGCCACGACGGCCACCACCGCTTCACGGTCGGCCAGCGGCGCGGCATCGGGGTCGCGGCCACCGAACCGCTGTACGTGCTGGCCAAGGATGCGCGCGCCAACCGCGTGGTGGTCGGCACCCGGGCCGAGCTGGCCGTGCGGTCGGTGGCCGTGGCTCCGCTCGTGTTCCACCGGCCCGCCGCGCGCGCCACGAGCGTGCGCCTGCGCTACCACGCGCCGGCGGTTCCGTGCAAGGTCGCCGACGGGACACGGATCGAGCTCGAGCGTGAGGTCGCCCGTCCGGCACCGGGCCAGACGGCGTGCCTGATGGACGGCGACCTGGTCGTAGGGTGGGGGACGATGCAGGAGGGCCCCGATGTCTGACCGGATCGTGCTCGAGGCGCCGCTCGACGGTGACTTCGGCTCGGTGGTGCGCCTGATCGTGGGCGGCATCGCCGCGGGGGCCAACCTGGGCTTCGAGGAGATGGACGACCTCCAGCTGGCCATCGAGCGGCTGTACGCCGAGTCCGGAGGCCAGGAGCGCCTGACCATCGACTTCGCCATGTCGCCGGGGCGCGTGCGGGTGCGCGTGGGACCGCTGCGCGAGCGGGGGCTTGCCGACGCGCTCCAGCGCGAGCAGGAGCACGGGGCGCTCAGCCTGGCCGGAGTGCTGGACACGGTCGTGGACTCCTACGGCGTGGAGGAGGCTGCCGACGGCAGGCTGTTCATCCGGCTGGTGAAGCTGGTGGCCCCGTGAGGGAGGTCGATACCGCCCGGGCGCGGGCCCGGGAGGTCGACCGCGAGCTGCTGCGGCGCCTGCACGAGGACGGCGACGAGTCGGCCCGCGAGCGGCTGGTGCAGCGACACCTGCCGCTGGTGCGCTCGCTGGCGCGGCGCTACTCCGGCCGCGGTGAGTCGCTGGAGGACATCGAGCAGGTGGGGGCGATCGGACTGATCAAGGCCATCGACCGCTTCGAGCTGGGCCGCGAGGTGTCGCTGGCCACCTACGCCACGCCGACGGTGGTCGGCGAGATCAAGCGCCACTTTCGCGACAAGGGCTGGGCCATCCGCGTTCCGCGCGCGCTGCAGGAGCTGAACGCGCGCATGTCGGCCACGATCGACCGGTTGACCTCGCGGCTGGGGCACTCGCCCAGCGTGACCGAGATCGCCGCCGAGCTTCAGACCACGCCCGAGGAGGTGCTGGAGGCCCTGGAGGTCGGCACGGCCTACACCACCCTGTCGCTGTCCACCGGGCCCGGCAACGACGAAGAGTCCGATCCGATGGAGAGCCTCGGTCACGAGGACGCGGAGTTCTCGCGCAGCGAAGACCGCGCATCGCTGGCGCCGGCGCTGGGTCGCTTGCCCGCGCGCGAGCAGGAGATCCTGCGCATGCGCTTCGAGGAGGGGTTGCCCCAGACCCAGATCGCCGAGCGCGTCGGCCTCTCCCAGATGCACGTCTCGCGGCTGATCCGCAAGGCACTGGCTGCCATGCGCGACGAACTTCAGTGAGGGGACGCCGCGCGAGTCTTCTGGGAGTGGTCTGCCTGCTGGCCGTGGCGGGCTGCGATTCGGGCATCACCGGCGATCGCGGCAACGCACGACAGGGTGGCAGCGTGCTGGTCGGCCTGGCCCAGCCGCCCGACTCGCTGGACCCGGCGCTGGCCGCCTCGCCGGAGGCGCTGCAGGCGCTCTGGCTGGCGTACACGCCGCCGATGACCTACCGCCGGGCGGAAGGCGCGAAGGGCACCCAGATCGTGCCCGGCCTGGCCCAGTCCGAGGCCGAGCCGCTGAACGACAGCACCGTGTTCCGGTTCACCCTGCGCCCGGACATCGCCTACTCCGACGGCCGCCCCGTGCTGGCCGCTGACGTGGAGCGCGCGATCAGGCGCTCGCGCGCCATGAACCCGGCCGCGCGCCGCGCGCTCAGCGGAATCGAGGGGGTCGACGTGAACGAGCGCGAGCGCACCGTGCGCATCCGCCTGAGCGCGCCCGACCCCGAGTTCCCGCACCTGCTGGCAACCCTGTGGACGGCGCCGGTGCCGCCGGGAACGCCCACCCGCGACATGTCGCGTAGTCCGGTGGCGGGGATCGGGCCCTACCGGCTCGAGGCGCCCCCCCGCGGGCGGGCGTACGTGCTGACCCGCCGCCGCAGGTTCCAGCTGACCGGGTTTCCGGCGGCCAACGTGGACTCGGTGGCCGGGACCGTGGTGAGCAACCGCGAGCGCCGTACCAGCCAGACGCTCTCCGGCCTGTTGGACGTGACCCAGGGCGAGCCGCCCGTGGCCCGTCTTCCACAGCTCCGGTCGGAGTACAAGTCGCGCTACCGGGAGTTCGCGACGCTGACCGCACGCGATGTGGCCTTCGACCTGGAGCGGCCGCCGTTCACCGATCAGGACGCCCGTCGCGCGGTGGCCTTTGCGCTCGACCTGCGCGCGCTTGCGCGGCTGGAGGACGGTTTCCTGTCACCCAGCTGCAACGCCATTCCCCGCCAGGTGTCCGGCTTCGTCGAACTGGACCCCTGCCCCTACGGCACCCGCGAGGGCGACTCCGACTTGGTCCGCGCCGAGCAGCTGGCACGCGGATCAGGCCAGCGCAACGTGCGGGTGCTGGTGGACGGCGGTACCGGCCCTCGGGCGGATGCGCTGGCGCGCTACGGCGTCGACACGCTGCGCAAGATCGGCCTGCGCGCGCGCCGCGCGCGCACCCCGCGGGAGCGCCGGCGCGCGCAGCTGGGGTTCGCCGACGTCACCCCGAGCCGCCCCGTTCCAAGTCCCTACCTGAGCGTGGTCTCCGACGTGGGCGTGCGCAGCGACGTCGGCGCACTCGAACGCGATGAGCAGACGCCGAAGGCCGCGCGCTGGGCCGCGCTCGATCGCGACGTCGTCGAGGGCGCCCTGATCGCCCCGTACGGCCTCCGCACGACCGGAGTGTTGCTCTCCGAACGGCTTGACGGCAACCAGTGCCTGCGCTTTCACCCGGTCTACGGACTCGACTTCTCGAGCCTCTGCTTGTCCTGACTCCGCAGGCGCTGCCCCCGTCTGGGGAAAGGAGTAACGTGCCGCGCCGTCGGGTGGACGATTACAAGTACCGGAGGGAAACCTTGCTGATGACGAAGTATCGAAGCCTTCTCGCAGTTGTAGCCGGGAGCGCCGTTGCGGCCTTTGGAATCACGGCCTGTGGAGGGGGCAGCGACGACGAGTCATCGGGCGGCGGCTCGGGCAAGAGCGGCGGCACGATCAACATCGGCACGGTCGGGCCCGACTCCTACGACCCGGCGCTGTTCCAGACGGTCCAGGCCAGCCAGGCGCTGTCGCCCGTCTACCTTCCGCTGACGAAGTACGCGCCCAAGGAGGGCAAGGCCGGTGGCGAGATCGTGCCCGGCCTGGCGGACCTGCCAAAGGTCACGGGTGGCGGCAAGGTCTACACCTACCAGCTGAAGAAGGGCGTCAACTTCTCAGACGGCTCTCCGGTCAAGGCCAGCGACTACGAGCACGCGATCAAGCGCGTGGTCGGCCAGAAGGGCCCGTACAGCTCGTTCTTCACCGGCATCGTCGGGGCCGAGGAGTTCCAGAAGGACCCCAAGGCCTCCAACGACATCAAGGGCATCGAGACCGACGACAAGACCGGCAAGATCGTGGTCACCCTCAAGGCGCCCGACGGCAAGTTCAGCTTCGCGCAGTCGGTGGCCTACGCGGCTCCGGTCAAGGCGTCCAGCTCGCCGATCAAGGACATGACCAAGAACCCGCCGATCGGCGCGGGGCAGTACACGCTCAAGGTCGTGGACCCGAGCAGGAAGTTCGTGCTCACCAAGAACAAGAACTTCAACGTGCCAGGGGTCGAGAAGGGCAAGGTCGACACGATCAACGGCGAGGTCTCCGACAGCGTCGAGCGCCAGACCCAGGACGTGATCAGCGGCAAACTCGACTTCACCACCGAGGACCCGTCGGGCAACCTGCTCCCCGAGGTCCGGTCCAAGTACAAGGACCGCATCCGTGAGGACGCCAACCCGCCCAACACGTACTACTTCTTCCTGAACGTCACGATGGCCCCGTTCAACAAGCTCGAGGCCCGGCAGGCGGTCAACTACGCCATCGACTCGAACGCCCTGGTGCGCATCTTCGGCGGCCGGTTGGACCCCGGCTGCACGTTCCTGCCACCCCAGCTCGTGGGCTACAAGGACTTCAAGTGCCCGTACGGCGATCCGGCTGGGCCCGGTGACGTCAAGAAGGCCAAGGAGCTGGTCGAGAAGTCCGGCACCAAGGGGCAGGAGGTCACGGTCTGGACCAACAACAAGTCGCCGCGCGACAAGATCGCGGTCTACTACGCCGGCGTCCTGGAGGACATCGGCTACAAGACCAAGATCAAGACGCTGGATCAGCAGGTCTACTTCGACCGCATCGGGACGAAGTCGTCCAAGGCCCAGACCGGGTTCACCGACTGGTACCAGGACTTCCCGCACCCGGCCGACTTCTTCCAGCCCCTGCTGACCGGGGACTCGCTGCAGTCGACCCCCACCAGCAACCAGGGCTTCGTCAACGACGCCACCCTGAACAAGAAGTCCGAGGACCTGGTGCAGGAACCCGACCTCGAGAAGGTCGCCGGTGATTGGGGCGACCTGGACGAGTACGTGGTCAAGGACAAGGCCTACATCGTGCCCTACGGCTACGAGAAGGCCACCTCGTTCTTCTCCGAGCGGATGGACTTCGAGAACTGCGCCGGAGTGCACCCCGTGTACAAGAACGACTGGGCGCAGTTCTGTATCAAGTAGCGAACACCGGGAATCCGGCGAGCGCCACTTGGCGCTCGCCGGAGGTCCCTGTCTTCCGGAGCGAGTAGCCATGGCGGGCGACCCGCGCGACGCCTCCACCGAGCTCTCGACGGATGCGCTGGCCGAGGTCGCGCTCCAGGAGGAGTTCGTCCACGGCGCCGCCATCCGGGCGCAGGGCCCGTGGCGGATCGCCGGCCGCCGACTGCGCCGCAACAAGGTCGCGCTGGCCTTCCTGGCGCTGTTCTTCGTGGTGGTGGCCGTCTGCCTGGCGGCGCCGATCTGGGCCAACGAGGTGGCCCACCGGGGCCCGAAGGACAACAACGAGGTCGGCAAGGTGACCGTGGACGGCAAGCAGAAGGACGTGGTCTCGCCCGACGGCGTGCCGATCGGGCCGACCTACCAGGGCGAGTACTTCCTGGGCGCCGACGGCAACGGCCGCGACACCGCGGTGCGGCTCCTGTACGGCGGTCGCAACTCCTTGCTGATCGGGGTGACCGCGGCGCTGATCACCTCGCTCCTGTCGGTGCTGCTGGGCATCGTCTCGGGCTATTTCGGCGGCTTCACGGACTCCGTGATCTCGCGTTCCATGGACGTCTTATGGGCGTTCCCGGTGATCCTGCTCGGCGTCGCACTGGGTACCGCGCTGGGCGTCAACGGGCTCAAACTCGGCCCGATCAGCCTGGCCGCCGACTCCAAGGCGATCCCGATCCTGATCATCGGGTTCGTGTACGTGCCGTATCTGGCCCGCCCGATCCGGGGTCAGGTGTTGGCGCTGCGCCAGAAGGAGTTCGTCGAGGCCGCCGAAGCCCAGGGCGCGGGGTCGCTGCGGATCATGTTCAGCGAGATCCTGCCCAACCTGACCTCCACGATCATCGTGTTCCTGCCGCTGGCGGTGGCCAACGCGATCCTGCTGGAAGCGGCGCTGTCGTTCGTAGGCGCCGGGGTCCGATCGCCCGAGACGTCGTGGGGGACGATGATCGCCGAGGGCGTGGAGACGATCACCTCGGCCCCGCACCAGACAATCGTGCCGGGTCTCATGCTCGTGATCACGGTGCTCGGGCTGAACGTGTTCGGCGACGGCGTGCGCGACGCCTTCGATCCGCGGGCCAAGATCCGCGTGGAGCACTAGAGAAATGGCCCGGTTCATCATCCGCCGCACGATCGCGATGGTGCTGGTGCTGTTCGCGATCTCAGTGCTCACGTTCGGCATCTTCAACCTGATTCCCGGCGGCGATCCCGCCGTGCGCCTGGCCGGGCGGAACGCCACCAACGAGCAGATCGCCGCCATCCGCAAGGACTTCGGCTTCGACAAGTCCAAGCCCACCCAGTACGTCACGCTGATGGGCAAGGTCTTCGACGGCAGCCTGATCTCGTACACGACGCGGCTCAACGTCCTGGAGGAGATCAAGAAGGGCCTGCCGCGCACGTTCGCCCTGGCCATCGGCGCCGCGCTGCTGTGGATGTTCATGGCGGTGGTGCTCGGCCTCTACACCGCGTTACGCGCGGGCCAGTTCTCCGACCGTTTCCTGACCGTGCTGGCCCTGGTCGGCGTGTCCATGCCCGTGTTCTGGGTCGGGGCCCTGATGAACTACTTCCTGGGGTTCAAATGGGGCATCTTCCCCAACGGCGGCTACGTCCCGTTCGCGGACTCGCCGTGGCAGTGGTTCAACCACCTGATCATGCCCTGGATCGCGCTCTCCCTGCTGTTCATCGGCGTCTACTCGCGCGTGCTGCGCTCCAACGTCCTGGACACGATGAACGACGACTTCGTGCGCACGGCCCGGGCCAAGGGGCTCTCGGAGCGCCAGGTGATCCTGCGCCACGTGCTGCGCAACTCGATGATCCCGATCATCACGCTCTGGGGCCTGGACTTCGGCGCGGTGCTGGGTGGCGGCGCGATCCTGACCGAGACCGTGTTCGACCTCCAGGGGGTGGGCCAGTACGCCCGCGAGTCGGTGCAGAGCCTGGACCAGGCGGCGCTGGTCATGATCACGCTGTTCGGCGCGTTCTTCATCGTGTTCCTGAACACGATCGTGGACATCGTCTACGCGGCGCTCGACCCAAGGATCCGGCTCACGTGAGCGAGCGGCTGCTTTCGATCCAGGACCTGGCGGTCTCCTTTCAGACCGAGGAGGGCTCGGTCACCGCCGTGGACGGGGTGTCGCTGGAAGTGGCGGAGGGCGAGATCCTCGCCGTGGTGGGGGAGTCGGGCTCGGGCAAGTCGGTCACCGCCATGACCCTGATGGGGCTCACCCGCTCGCCCAACGCGAGCTTCTCGGGCCAGGCGACCTACCGCGACACGGAGCTGGTCGAAGCCAGCGACGACGAGCTGCGCAAGATCCGCGGCGCCGAGATCGCGATGATCTTCCAGGACCCGATGACGTCCCTTAACCCGGTCCAGAAGATCGGCGACCAGATTCAGGAGCAGATCCTGGTGCACATGGACATCGGGGACACGGAGGCGCGCGAGCGGGTGATCGAGCTACTGGAGCGGGTAGGCATCCCGCGCGCCCAGGACCGCGCCGACTCCTACCCGCACGAGTTCTCCGGCGGCATGCGCCAGCGGGTCATGATCGCCCTGGCACTGTCGTGCGACCCCAAGCTGCTGATCGCCGACGAGCCCACCACAGCCCTCGACGTGACGATCCAGGCGCAGATCCTGGACCGGATCCGTGCGCTGCGCGACGAGACCGGCGCGGCGGTGATCCTGGTCACCCACGATCTCGGCGTCGTGGCCGACATGGCCGACCGCGTGGCCGTGATGTACGCGGGGCGAATCGTTGAGCAGGGCACGCTCGATGAGATCTTCTACGACCCCCAGCACCCCTACACGTGGGGGCTGCTGGGCTCGATCGCCCGCGTCGACCGTGACCGCCCCGAGCGGCTGCCGGCCATCGCCGGCCTGCCGCCCTCGCTGGCCAACCGGCCACCGGGCTGCCACTTCGCGCCCCGCTGCCCGCATGCGTTCGACAAGTGCGACCAGACGCCCGACCTGGAACGCCGGGCCGGCGAGTCGGAGGGCCACAAGGATCGGTGCTGGCTCGACGCGGACGCCAAGCGCAAGCTGCGCGTGGTCGAAGGCCGGATCGGGCTCGAGGCTCCGGAGCAGGTGGCGTGAGCGAGGGCAACGGCGCCGGGCCCCTGCTCGAGGTCGACCACTTGCGCCAGCACTTCCCCGTACGGGAGGGGATCGTCTTCCGCCGCGAGGTGGCCAGCGTCAAGGCGGTCGACGACGTGAGCTTCGTTCTCCACGAGGGCGAGACCGTGGGGCTGGTGGGGGAGTCGGGCTGCGGCAAGACCACGCTGGCGCGGACGCTGATGCGGCTGCTTCGTCCCACCGCCGGGCAGATCCGCTTCGACGGCCACGACATCACCGCCGCCAGCCGCAAGACGCTGCAGCCGCTGCGACGGGACATGCAAATGGTCTTTCAGGACCCGTTCGCCTCGCTGAACCCGCGCAAGACCGTGCGCCAGCTCGTGTCCGCGCCGCTGCGGCTGCACGGCAGCTCACGGGAGGAGGCCGAGGGCAGGGTCGACGACCTGCTCGAGCGCGTGGGCCTGGCGCCCGAGCACGCGCGCCGGTTCCCGCACGAGTTCTCCGGCGGTCAGCGCCAGCGCATCGGCATCGCGCGCGCTCTGGCACTCCAGCCGCGGATGATCGTGCTCGACGAGCCGGTGTCCGCACTCGACGTCTCGGTCCAGGCCCAGATCGTGAACCTGCTCGATGACCTGCAGGACCAGTTCAAGCTGGCCTACCTGTTCGTGGCCCACGACCTCAGCGTGGTCCGCCACGTGTCCGACCGGATCGCGGTCATGTACCTGGGAAAGCTGATGGAGCTGTCGCCCTCCGAGGCGCTGTACTCCAAGCCGATCCACCCCTACACGCAGGCGCTGCTGGGCGCGATCCCGATCCCGGACCCGCGCGAGAACCGCGCCCGCAAGCGGGTGCTGGTCACCGGTGAGCCACCGAACCCGATCGACCCGCCGTCCGGCTGCGTGTTCCACACCCGCTGTCCACGCGCGACCGACATCTGCAAGACCGTCGAGCCGCCGCTCACCGAGTACGCCGATGGCCACCTGGCCGCCTGCCACCACCCGCTCAACGTGACGGGGGCCGAGATCGCCTCCGCAACGCGCTCGGACGCCAGCCCGCAGTCCGCGGGCGACGAACTGCCCACCGCGGCCTAGCGCCTTACCCCTGCCGCGCCGCGGGGGCCCCCGACCGGGCAGGTCCTCCTCTCTGCACGGGTTATTGCAGAAAGTTGGCGCAAGATCGAACCCTGTGCGAGAGTGTCTTGAACTGCACGGGTTTGTCCCACTTAGCCCGTGCATAGCCAGTAGGGAGTCTGAGACAGGGACGAGCTTCGAAGGGAGCCGATATGCCGAGGCGCAGCTAAGTTGTCTTAACGCGACCAAGGGTCGTATCCAATGGGATGCGGCCCTTTTCGCATTTATGCTCCGCGGTTGAACCGGCTACCGGGCAGGGGTGCTCATTTCTAAGACGCTCTCAATGCTGCGTATGGAGCCTCGGGCCAGGCTCATGCTGGCCGCGGTGGCCCAGTCGTCCCTGGGGACGGGCGCCGGCTACGTGGCGCTGCTGCTGGTGGCGTACGACCGCTGGCGGTCCCCGTGGGCCATCAGCCTCATCCTGCTGGCGGAGTTCCTGCCGTCGATGTTGTTCGGGCCACTTGCCGGGGCGGCTGCTGATCGCTGGTCGCGCAAGCGCTGCGTGGTGATCGCAGACGTGCTTCGCGCCGTCGCCTTCGGCGGGGTCGCGGTGGTCGGCAGCTTCGAAGCTACGCTCGCTCTGGCGCTGCTCGCGGGCGCCGGAACCGCGCTGTTCCGGCCGTCGATGCTCTCGGCAATTCCGGGACTGGTGGCCCCCAACCACGTGCCCGCCACCACGTCGGCCTACGGCGCAGTCACCGATGCCGGGTACACCCTCGGGCCTGCCCTGGCCGCTGGATTCCTGGCATTCGCGAGCGCTGACAACCTGCTGCTCGCCAACGCGGTGACGTTTGTCGTCTCCGCGATCCTGCTCTCCCGCCTGGCCATCGGACCGCAGCACACCGATGCCGATTCCGACGAGCCGCGGGAGTCATTGCTCAGTGATACGCGCGCTGGGATCAGGGCCGTCATGGGAATGCGTCCGATCGCAATCCTCGTCGGCCTGATGGCGGGCTCGATGCTCTCCGGCGGCATCTTCAACGTCATCGAGCTGCCGTTTGCCGAGGAGGCGCTGGGGACCGGAGACTCCGGCTACTCGGCTCTCGTCGCGGTGCTGGGGGTCGGGTTCCTCCTCGGATCGCTCGTCGGCGCGGGGGGAGGGGCTGCTCCGCTGCTCAAGCGCCGTTTCGTGCAGGGCGTGTTCCTGACCGGGTTGGGAAGCCTGTTCACGGCGGTCTCGCCCAGTTTGGCGATCGCGCTCCTGGCATTCGGTCTCGGTGGCTTTGGCAACGGGATCTTCGTGACCTACCAGCGGCTGCTGGTGCAACGCGAGGTGCCCGGCCGGTACCAGGGACGCACCTTCGCGCTGACCGACACCCTCACGTCCTGGGCGATGGTGATCGCGTTAGTGGCCGGCGGCGCGCTGACGACGGTGCTTTCCCCGCGCGAGCTGATGGCGCTCACGGGCGCGTGGGAGATCCTGTTGGGCCTCCTGGCGCTCGTGGTGCTTCGCCGCCACTGGCGGGTGGACTCAGGACGCGGTGACGTGGTCGCCGCCGACGCGCACCTCGGACAACAGGAGCCGCATGTCGTCGGCAGCACAAGTCTCTGGCTGGGCATCCTGGACGACCTCGACCAGGGCCGCGACCAGGGTGGGGTCAAACTGGGTTCCCGCATTCGCCTGTAGCTCCTGCAGGGCTGCCTCGGTGCTCATCGCGCTGCGGTATGGACGGTCCGTGGTCATGGCGTTGTAGGCGTCGCAGACGAAGACGATGCGGGCGGCCAGCGGGATCTGCTCGCCCTTGAGGCCGTCGGGGTAGCCCTGTCCGTCCCAGCGCTCGTGGCACGAGCGCACGACCTCGCCGATGCGGCCCAGCAGACCGCCTACGCGATCGAGCAGGAACTGGCCCTCGACCGTGTGGGTCTTCATCAGCTCGAACTCCTCCGCCGTCAGCTTGGCGGGCTTGTTCAGGATCTCCTTAGGAATCGAGATCTTGCCGACGTCGTGCAGCAGCGCGGCGAACTCCATCTCCTGACGGGTTCCGGGGTCCACATGCAAATGGTCGGTGACCGCCTGCACGAGCTCGACCACGGAGCGGGAATGCTCACCGGTGTAGCCGTCGTCGGACTCCACCACGTCGGCCAGCAGCATCACCGTGCCGCGGTACGCCCTGTTCAGCTCGAGCGTGGTGGTGTGGCGTTCGCGGCGCTCCTGGGAGAACACCCGCAGGAGCCAGACCAGCGGGCCGATGGCCAGCAGGACGGCAGGGACCTCGACGGCCTGGAGGGCGATCACGAACGCGACCGGCGTCAGGATCGCGTCGATCTGAACTGTGCCCAGGGAGGACCGGAGGAACTCGACGAGCGGGGTGCGCGTCCGGAACGTCTCCCTGATGAGCGCGCCGCCGATGTCGAACACGACCTCGGCGGCGAACGCGGCGATGTAGATCTCCCAGTCCGACGCGGTCACCGTGCCCGGGGCGAACAGGGCGATCAGGATCACGGGACCCACCGCGAACCACGATTCGCTGACCACGTGGAGGGCGCGCTGACGGTGCCAGGTCCCGGCGACGATCTCGGGCAGCACGGACACGAACCCGGCGGTACACACCAGGAGCGGGACCAGCTGCACCGGCAGCAAGGCGATCATCATGATGAACACGAGCTGCTCGGCAGAGACGTACACGTCCGAGTACTCGAACCGGACCCGCGAAACGGCCGCGTATCCCAGCACCAACCCGACGATCAAGAGCGGGTCGGCCTCGCGGGGGGAGTCCACGAGGGCCGCGATCAGGCCGGCGGCCGCCAGGAAGAGCAGTGCGGACGTTCCCTCGACCAGGCGTTCACGCCGATCCATCTTGCGCTGGCGTCGCGCGCGAGCCTCCCCTACCAGTTGCGGCGCAAGCAGCATTACCAGTTGATGTTCGGCTTCTCATGGCGCCGGCCCTCGCCCGAAAAGCTAAGTGCGCAGCTTCGGTGGGCCAAGGCTGCAGTGTCGGCACACCTTTTTGCCGCGTGAGCCGTCACATGCAGGCATGTTTCACTCTGATAGTGGCGCAGACCGGTCCCGCCGACCGACTCTTAGACTTCGTTCGATGCAGTCGGCGGACATAAGGGAGCGCTACCTGGCGTTCTTCGAGGGGCGCGGGCACCGGCGGGTGGCTTCGGCGCCACTGGTACCGGCGAGCTTCGATCCGACCGTGCTGCTGACCACGGCGGGCATGCAGCCGTTCAAGCCCTACTTCCGGGGCGAGGAGGAGCCGCCGTCGCCGCGGCTTACGTCGTGCCAGAAGGTGTTCCGGACCACCGACATCGAGAACGTGGGCCTTACCGCCCGCCACCTCACGTTCTTCGAGATGCTGGGCAACTTCTCGGTGGGCGACTACTTCAAGCAAGGGGCGTCCGAGTACGCCTGGGAGCTGTCGACGCAGGGCTTCGGTTTCGACCCCGAGCGAATCTGGATCACCGTGTTCGGTGGCGACGCGGAGCTGGGGGTGGGTCCCGACGAGGAGGCGATCGAATGCTGGCGCGCCATCGGCGTGCCGGACGAGCGCATCGTCCAGCTGGGTATGGAGGACAACTTCTGGCAGTCGGGCCCGACCGGCCCGTGCGGGCCGTGCTCCGAGCTGTACCTGGACCGCGGCCTGGACTTCGGCTCGTCGGACGATCTGCCCGGCGATGACACCGAGCGCTTCCTGGAGTACTGGAACCTCGTGTTCATGCAGTTCGAGCTCCACGCCGACGGCTCGCTGACCGACCTGCCGCAGCAGAACATCGACACCGGCCTGGGCCTGGACCGGATGGCGGCGATCCTGCAGGACGTCCCGTCGGTGTTCGAGACAGACCTCTTCGTACCGCTGATCGCGTTCGGCGAGCAGCGATCAGGCCGCACGTCGGGCCAGGACTTCACCACCACGCGGGCCCTGCGCATCCTGGCCGACCACGGCCGCGGCGCCACGTTCCTGATGGCCGACGGCGTGGTGCCCTCGAACGAGGACCGCGGCTACATCCTGCGCCGGATCATGCGACGCGCGATCCAGCAGGGGCGCCGGCTGGGCATCGCCGACGGCTTCATGCCCGACCTGTGCCAGGTCGTCGTCGACAAGATGGGCGAGCCCTACCCGCAGCTGGTCGAGGAGCGCGACACGATCATGCGCTGGGCTGCCGCCGAGGAGGAGGGCTTTGGCCGAACCCTGGCCCAGGGCGAGCGGCTGCTGGACGACCTGATCGCCAAGGCGCGCACCGACGGCGCGCAGGCCATCCCGGCAGAGGAGGCGTTTCGGCTGCACGACACGTTCGGCTTCCCGTTCGAGCTGACCACGGAGCTGTTGGCCGAGCAGGGTCTGGGTGTGGACCAGGAGGGCTTTGCCGGGCTGATGGACCAGGCGCGCGTGGTCGCGCGCGGCGAGGGCCGCGGCGGCGCCGGCGACAGCGTGCGCGAGCGGGCATCCAGCTTCGCCAAGAGCTCGGGCTTCACAACCAACTTCGTCGGCTACGAGTCCACCGAGGCCGAGACGGTGCTGCGCTCGGTCCAGCGCCAGAACGGCACCATCCTGGCCAAGCTCGAGGACAGCCCGTTCTACGCCGAGGGCGGCGGCCAGGTGTCCGACGGAGGCGTGGTGGAGACGGCCAGCGGACGAGCCCGGGTGGCCGAGGTGGTGCGCCTGGGCAGCGACCAGGCGCTGGCGCTGGAGCCGCTCGAGGGCGACCTGGTCGAGGGTGAGCGCGTGCACGCCGTGGTCGAGCGCGACGCGCGCCTGGCCACCATGCGCAACCACACCGCCACGCATCTACTGCACGCCGCGCTGCGCGAGCGCCTGGGCACGCACGTGCGCCAGGCCGGCTCATACGTGGGCCCCGACAAGCTGCGCTTCGATTTCACCCACGGCGAGCGCATGTCCGAGGCCGACCTGCGTGCCGTCGAGGAGCGGGTGAACGGCTGGATTGCCGCCAGCCGGCCGGTGCGCGCCATCGAGACCAGCCTGGACGAGGCCAAGAGGCTGGGCGCCATGGCCCTGTTCGGCGAGAAGTACGGCGACTGGGTGCGCATGGTCGAGGTCGCCGAGGTGTCCCGCGAGCTATGCGGCGGCACGCACGTGGCCGGCACGGCCGAGGTGGGCCTGTTCCACATCACCAACGAGACCTCGAGCGCCTCGAACGTGCGCCGGATCGAGGCGGTGACGGGGCCGGAGGCCGCGCGCCTGTTCGAGCGGCGCACAGCCCTGTTGCGCGACCTGTCCTCGCAGCTGAAGGCGCCGGAGGACGAGCTGCCACGTGCAGTGGAGCGGCTGGGCGCGCGCGTGAAGGAGTTGCAGAAGCAGCCCGCGGGCGAGGACGGCGCTGTGGCCACCGACGAGCTCGTGGGCTCCGCCGGGGATGTGGGCGGTGTGCCCGTGGTCACTGCGCGGGCCGACGTGGGCGACGCGAAGGAGCTGCTGGCCCTGTCCGACCGCGTCCGGCAGAAGCTCGGCGACGCCGTGGTGGTGCTGGGCACGGCCGCCGACGGTCGCGTGCACCTGGTGGCCCAGGTGGCGCCCGCGCTGACCGAGCGCGGCCTCAAGGCCGGCCAGATCATCAAGGTCGCCGCCGAGGTGGCGGGCGGCGGCGGGGGCGGGCGCGACACCATGGCCCAGGCCGGCGGCCGGGATCCCGAGAAGCTCGACGACGCGCTGACGGCGGCCCGCGGCGCGATCGAGACCTGGCTTTCATAGGCTCTGTGCGAGTGCTTGCGCTCGACCACGGGGAGGCCCGCTGCGGCTGTGCAGTTTCCGATCCCTCGGGTACGTTGGCGACCCCGCTCGAGGTGGTGCAGCGACCGGACTCGCGCAAGGGCCTGGCCCGGCTGGGAGCGCTGGCCGCCGAGCTGGACGCGGAGCTCGTGCTGGTGGGCCTGCCGCTCACGCTGGCCGGCGAGCGCGGCCACCAGGCCGAGGCGGCCCAGCACTTCGCCGACGCCCTGGCGCGCCGGGTCCGCGTGCCCGTGGAGTTGTACGACGAGCGTCTGACCACGCGCATGGCGGCTGCCACCGGCGGCCGGGCACAGGAGGACTCCCGCGCCGCGGCGCACCTGCTGGAGAGCTGGCTGGCGGGACGGGGGCGGGCAGATGACTGACCGCACTGCCGAGGAGCGCGAGCGCGCGCGCCACGAGCGCGAGGTCAAGCGGGCGCTGAAGGAGGGCCGCGAACCGCCGGCCGAGCCGACGCCCCTGGAGCAGCCACCACCGGAGTTCCAGCCGGCCGCCCGGGAACCCGTGCCCCCGGAACCGGAACCGGAACCCGAACCGGAGCCGGAGCCCGAACCCGAGCCGGAGCCCGAGCCCCAGCTGGAGCCCGTTGGAGCGCACCGCGCGGCAGCTGACCCCCCTGTCGCACGGCCGCCTATCCCGCCGGCGCCGTTCGCGCGCCCGGCGCCGCGACTCGAGGGGGAGAGCCCCGAGCAGCACCGCCGGGCGAACGCCTCGGCGTTGCTCAAGCGCAGGCGCGAGGCAGGCGCGGAGCCGCTCCGCGAGGGCCGCGGGCCGCTGCGCGTGGTTGCGCTGGGGGTGCTGGTGCTTGTCGTGGGGGCCGTCGGCTGGTTCGCGCTGTCGCTGTTCCAGCCGCTGAAGGGCGATGGGGAGGGAGACGTACAGGTACGCATCCCCGCGGGCGCCAGCGTCGGCCAGATCGCCGACCTGCTGGTCGAGCGGGACGTAATCTCCAGCGCCTTCTTCTTCCAGGCGCGCGCCACCATCTCCGGTCGCCGCGACGACTTCAAGGCGGGCCGGTTCGCGCTCAAGCGCGGCATGAGCAACGGAGCGGCAATGGACGCGATCTCCGAGGGCCCGCCCGCGGACGTGGTTCAGGTGGCGGTGCCCGAGGGCCGTTCGCGACGCGAGGTCGACCGGATAGTGGGCAACCGCCTGCGCGGCGACTACATCACGGGCACGCGGCGTTCACCCGAGCTCGACCCTCGCCGCTACGGCGCCCCACCGGGCGCGACGCTCGAGGGCTTTCTGTTCCCCTCCACGTACGAGTTCAAGAAGGGCAGCCCCACGTCGCGGCTGGTGTCCGAGCAGCTGGCCCAGTTCAAGCGCAGGTTCGGGAGCGTGGACCTGGCGTTCGCCAAGCGGCGCAAGCTGAACGCGTACGACATCCTCACGATCGCCTCGATGATCGACCGCGAGGCCTCGCTGGCGCGTGAGCGGCCGATCATCGCCTCGGTGATCTACAACCGCCTGCGCCAGGGCATCCCGCTGGGCATCGACGCGACCATCCGCTACGCCACGAACAACTGGTCGCGCCCGCTGCGCCAGTCGGAGCTGGAGCTGGACTCGCCCTACAACACGCGCAACCGCCGTGGCCTGCCGCCGGGCCCGATCGGCAGTCCCGGCGTAGCGGCCATCAAGGCCGCCGCAGCTCCTGCCCGCACCCAGTACCTGTACTACGTGGTCAAGCCCGGCACGTGCGGCGAACACGCCTTCGCGAAGACGGACGCCGAGTTCCAGCGCGACGTGGATCGCTACAACCGCGAGCGGGCACGCCGCGGGGGCAAGTCGCCCACGCGCTGCTGATGGCCCGGCCCACGCTCGGCGTCGCCGGCTTCCCGGTGGCCCACAGCCGCTCCCCGGCCATCCACGCCGCGGCGCTGGCCGAGCTGGGACTGGACTGGGACTACGTGCGGGTACCTGTGCCGCCGGAACTGTTCGCCGAGACCGTCAGGGCGCTGCCCGGGTCCGGCTTCCGCGGGCTGAACGTGACCGTGCCGCACAAGGAGGCCGCGCTGGCGCTCGCCGACACCCGCTCGCGGGCTGCCGAGGCCATCGGGGCCGCCAACACGCTGAGCTTCGGCGGCGGCGGCGCGGTCGCGGCCGAGAACACCGACGCCCCCGGGTTCCTGGCCGCCCTGGACCGGGATGTGCGCGGCATGACCGCGACGGTCCTGGGCGCCGGCGGCTCGGCGCGTGCGGTGGCCTGGGCGCTGGCCGACGCCGGGGCCGCGCGCGTGGCAGTGGTCAACCGTACGCCCGAGCGCGCCCGGGCGCTGGCCGCCGACCTGGGCGTCGACATGGTGGACCGCGCCCCCGCCGGCGGCGATCTGCTGGTGAACTGCACCAGCGTCGGCTTGGAGCCGACCGACCCCGACGATGCCCTGGCCGGCCTTGGTCTGACCGGCCTGGAGCCGCCGGCGGTGGTAGCGGACATGGTGTACGCGGCCGGCCCCACGCCGGTCGAGCGGTGGGCCGTCGCGGGGGGCGCCCGCTTCGTGCAGGGGCGGGAGGTGCTGGTACGGCAGGGGGCGATGAGCCTGGAGCTCTGGACGGGCCGTCCGGCCCCGGTCGCGGCCATGCGTGCGGCGCTCGACTGAAAGGCTCCGCCCAAGGCACTCAACCATTCGTCCGTCCTGCCGATACACCAGGCATGGCACTGTCCCGGCCGTTTGTCTTGGTGGTCCTCGGCGCCCTTCTCGCGGTGGCCTCCTTCGCTTCGATGCGCTCTGCGGCGGATCGCGCCCAGGCGGATGACACCGCTGCCGCGCCCCAGGTGGTGCGGCCGGCTCCGGGCCGCCCCGCGCCCACAGGCACGACCCCAGCGCCCAACGCCAAGCCCAAGCCGAAGAAGCCCGCCGCCGTGGCAGGCGTGCCGCCCAAGGTCAGCAAGGCCCTGGTCAACCGTCGCACCGTCGTGCTGTTCTTCAACCAGCCCGCCGCCGACGACGCCGCCACCGCAGCCGCGGTTCGTTCGACGCGCGGCATGAAGGGCGTGTCCGTGTTCTCTGCGCCGATCGCGAAGCTCTCGAGCTACCGCGGTGTGATCTCCGGCCTGGGCGTGTCCCAGGCGCCCACCGTGGTCATCGTGGGCAAGAGCCGCAAGGCGCGCCTGATCGAAGGTTTCGTGGACGCAGGCACGCTCCAACAGCAGGTCAGGGATGCGCGATGAGCGAGGGTCCACAGGGCCCTTCCAGTACCGGCGCGCCGACGGCCACCGCGGTCAAGCCTGACGTCGACGGCACCGGCCTGACGGCGCCAACGCGGCGCACCGGGCCTTCACGCTTCATCGCCGACGTGATCGTGGCCCTGGGCTACGTGGACCGTGAGCAGGCCGACGCCGCCGTGCAGGAATCGCGCCGGGTCGGCAAGCGCACCGGCCAGGTGCTGATCGACCAGGGAGCGCTCTCGCGCGAACAGCTGGCCCATGCGCTCGCCGAGCGCTTCGGCCTGGACTACGTGGACCTGTCCGTGTTCCAGGCCGACCTGGGTGCGGTGAACCTGATCAGCCCTCAGGCCGCCAAGCGCTTCGACGCAGTGCCGGTCGGCTTCGATGAGGCGGGGGCCCTGATCGTGGCCATGGCCGATCCGTCCAACGTGCTCGCGCTGGACGACCTCAAGCTGATGACCGGGCACGACGTTCGCCCAGCGGTCGCCTCGGCCGAAGACATCGCCGGCGTGATCTCGCGCATGAGCCGCCTGGACGAGGCGGTGGCGAGCGCGATGGAGGAGGAGGCCGAGGACGACGATCTCGCGCCGGTCACCGACATCCGCGAGTCCGCCCAGGACGCGCCGGTGATCAAGCTCGTGAACTCGATCATCGGCCAGGCGGTGGGGGAGGGTGTCTCCGACATCCACCTCGAGCCCGACGGCCGCGACATGCGGGTCCGCTTCCGGATCGACGGTGTGCTCAAGGAGACCACCACGATCCCGCGCCGGATGGTGGCCGGAGTGATCTCGCGCATCAAGATCATGGGCGACCTCGACATCGCCGAGAAGCGCGTGCCACAGGACGGCCGTGTCGGGCTGACCGTGGAGAAGCGACCTGTCGACGTGCGCATTGTGAGCCTGCCCTCGGTGCACGGAGAGGGCATGGTCATGCGCCTGCTCGACAAGGGGCAGGTACTGCTCGACCTGGACACACTCGGCATGGACGGCGAGGCCCGCAACCGCTTCGAGGCGGGCTTCCACAAGGCGTACGGCGCCGTGCTGGTCACCGGCCCGACCGGTTCGGGCAAGTCCACCACGCTGTACGCCGCGCTCAGCGCGGTGAACTCGGTGGACAAGAACATCATCACCATCGAGGACCCGGTCGAGTACCAGCTCTCGGGCATCAACCAGATCCAGGTGAACTTGAAGGGCGGGCTGAGCTTCGCGCGCGGCCTGCGCTCGATGCTGCGGGCCGACCCCGACATCATCATGGTCGGCGAGATCCGCGACGCGGAGACCGCCCGGATCGCCATCGAGTCGGCCCTGACCGGCCACCTGGTGCTTTCCACGCTGCACACCAATGATGCGCCATCGGCCATCACACGGCTGACCGAGATGGGCATCGAGCCCTTCTTGTCGGCCTCGGCGCTGGACTGCGTCGTGGCCCAGCGCCTGGTGCGCACATTGTGTACGCACTGCCGCAAGCCGACCACGCTGTCCCGATCGGCGCTCGAGGTGGCGGGCTTCCCCTCCGACGAGGACATCCAGGCCTACGAGCCCGTGGGCTGCAGCCGTTGCGGCGGCAGCGGCTACAAGGGCCGGCGCGGCCTCTACGAGGTCATGCGCCTGAGCGAAGAGATCCGCACTTTGACCGTGGAGCGTGCCTCTGCCGACGCAATCAACGCGGTGGCGGTCGAGCAGGGTATGCGCCCGCTGCGCGAAGACGGCTTCGACCGCGTGAAGCAGGGAATCACCTCGATTGCCGAGGTCTCAAGAGTCACGTAAGCCGCGGCGCTGCCGATAGGAGAACAACATGGAAATCGATTTCGCGGACATTTTGCTTGAGGTGCTGGAGACCGGCGCTTCCGACCTGCACCTGACGGCCGGCTCGCCGCCGATGCTGCGCAAGCGCGGCCAGCTGAAGCCCATCGACGCGCCCGTGCTGGGCCCGCAGGAGGTGCGCGAGATCGTCTACTCGATCCTCTCCAACGCCCAGCGCCAGAAGCTGGAGACCGATTGGCAAATCGACCTGGCCTACTCGATCCCCGGCAAGGCTCGCTTCCGCGTGAACGCGTACTTCCAGCGGGCTTCGATCGGCGCGGCGTTCCGCCTGATCCCGCAGGAGATGCCGGCGCTGGACACCCTCGGGCTGCCCAGCACCCTGCGCACCTTCACCAGCAAGCCGCGCGGGTTCGTACTGGTCACCGGTCCGACCGGCTCGGGCAAGTCCACCACGCTCGCGGCGATGATCGATGTGATCAACGAGGAGCGCAAGGAGCACATCCTCACGATCGAGGACCCGATCGAGTTCCTACACCGCCACAAGAGCTGCATCGTCAACCAGCGTGAGCTCGGTGCCGACGCACAGAGCTTCTCGATGGCGCTCAAGGCCGCACTGCGCCAGGACCCGGACGTGATCCTGGTCGGCGAGATGCGCGACCTGGACACAATCTCCACGGCGCTCACCGCGGCGGAGACCGGCCACCTGGTGTTCGCCACTCTGCACACCCAGGACGCCGCCTCGACGGTGGACCGGATCGTGGACGTGTTCCCACCCGAGCAGCAGCACCAGGTGCGGGTACAGCTTTCGGTGGCGCTGCAGGGCATCGTGACCCAGCAGCTGCTGCCTACGGCCGACGGCAAGGGCCGCGCCGTGGCATCCGAGGTGCTGGTGCCCACGCCCGCGGTGCGCAACCTGATCCGCGAGGGCAAGACCCATCAGATCCCCTCCACTCTGCAGACGGGCGCGAGCCACGGCATGCAGACCATGGACGCGTCGCTGGCGGAGCTCGTCAGCGCCGGCAAGATCACCCGTGAGCTGGCCGAAGCCCGCTCCTCCACGCCCGAGGAGCTTCGGCGCCTGATGGGCACGGTCCGGGTGGCCTGAGGCAATGGCCAACTTCACCTTCAAGGCGCTCGACCTGGCCGGGATCCCGACCAACGGCGAGATCGAGGCCCAGGACAAGCGAGCCGTCACCAGCCAGCTGCGTGGCAAGGGGCTGATCGTCCTCGACATCGAGGAGATCCAGCCCGCCAGCGCCGGCGACCTGATGGCCAACTTCAAGAAGGTGAAGTCCGCCGACCTGACCATCGCCACGCGTCAGCTGTCGGTGATGATCTCGTCCGGGATGTCGCTGCTGAGGGCGCTGTACGTGCTGGAGGAGCAGACCGAGAACGAGATGCTCAAGGACGCCTGGATCGAGATCCGCAAGGACGTCGAGGCCGGGCTGGCATTCTCCGAGGCGCTGGCGCGCCACCCCAAGATCTTCAACGACCTGTACGTGGCGATGGTTGCCGCCGGCGAGTCGGGCGGCATCCTGGAGCAGACGCTGATCCGGGTGTCCGATCAGCTCGAGAAGGACGACGCACTGCGACGCCAGGTCAAGGCGGCGATGGTGTACCCGTCGGTGATCGGCGGCTTCGCGTTGATCGTCCTGTTTGCGCTCGTGACCTTCCTGGTGCCGGTGTTCGAAGCCGTCTTCAAGGACTTCGGCGGCGAGCTGCCGACGATCACCAAGTTCACCGTCTTCCTGTCGCATCTCACGACCGACCGCTGGTACCTGCTCTTCGGCGGGACCGCCGGGGTGATCTATGCGTTCCGCAGGTGGAAGCGCTCCACGGCCGGCAAGCGCCAATGGGACCGCTTCAAGCTCAAGTGCCCGATGAAGATCGGCGGCATCGTGCAGAAGGTATGCCTCGCGCGGTTCTCGCGGACCTTCTCCAGCCTGATCGCAGCCGGCGTGCCGATGCTCCAGGCGATTGAGATCACCGGCAAGACGTCGGGCAACACCGTGATCGAAGAGGCGATGCACGACGTCCACGAGTCGGTCAAGAGCGGTGGGCCGCTGGTGGCACCGATGACCAAGGTGCCGGAAGCGTTCCCGACGATGGTGACCCAGATGATCGGCGTCGGCGAGGAGACGGGCGCACTCGAGACGATGCTGTCCAAGGTCGCCGACTTCTACGAGGACGAGGTCGAAGCGGCCGTCAAGACCCTCACGTCGATCCTGGAGCCGGTCATGATCATCGTGGTGGGCGGCATCGTCGGTTTCATCGTGATCTCGATGTACCTGCCGATGTTCAAGGTCTACGACCAGATCAAGTAGCACCCGGTGACCTTCCGCGCCCGTGACCTCGTGCCGGTGGCCGTGGCCGCAGCGGTGGCGCTCCTGGCCGCCTGGACGGGCCTGCTCACGCCGGCTTTCAGCGACTACGAGGTCGAACTCGAGCCGTCGCTGCACTCGCTCCAAGCGCTCGACCTCTCTGGATTCCTGGCGGCCCTGCCCGCCTATGGGGGCTCCGCCGTCATTCGCGCGCCGTTCGCCTTTCTACCCGAGGCGTGGGGGGGCGGGAGCACGGCGCTGTATCGCTCGATGGCCGCGCCGTGCCTGGCGGCGGGCGCGCTGCTCGGGGTACTTCTCTGGCGCCGCGCCGCCGATGCGGGCACGCCCCTGATCGGGTGCCTCGCTGTGCTGGTGCTTTGCGCCGGCAACCCGCTCACGATCCGGGCGCTGGAGATCGGACACCCCGAGGAGCTGCTCGGGGCCGTCCTGTGCGTGGGCGCCGCGCTGGCCGCCGGCGCCCGCCGCCCGCTGACCGCGGGCCTGCTGCTCGGCCTGGCGGTGGCCAACAAGCCGTGGGCGGTGCTCGCGATAGCCCCGGTGGTGCTGATGCTGCCCGCCGGGCGGATGCGGGCGCTGAGCGCCGCGGCGACGGCTGCTGCGGTGGTGCTCGTGCCGCTGTGGGTCTTCGGCAGCCCGGCGATCGCCCAGGCGGGTGCCGTCGCACGTGGAGGCGGGCAGATCTTTCAGCCTTGGCAGGCGTGGTGGTTCCTTGGCGAGCACGGGGAGCCGGTGATGGGTCTGCTCGGCCAGAAGCCCGGCTTCAGGACCCCTCCGAGCTGGATCGGCGACCACGCCCGGCCGCTGGTGGTGCTGGTGCCCTTGGCCGTGTCGATGTTGGTCGGCCTGCGCTGGCGCGGCAGGCCCTGGCACGACGGCCTGCTGCTGCTGGCGCTGGTGATGCTGCTGCGCTGCCTGCTCGATCCCTGGAACGTCGTCTACTACGAGCTGCCGTTCGTCCTGGCGCTGGTGGCCTGGGAGGTGCACGCCCGGCCGGGGCTGCCGGCGATATCGGTGGCGGCCACGCTCGCCTGCTGGGTCACGCTCGACGCCCTGACGTCCGTGATCTCACCCGACGCACAGGCCGCCCTCTTCCTGGCCTGGAGCGTTCCGATGGCCGTGGTGATGGCGATCCGGCTGCTGAAGCCGGGTGCGCTCCCCATACCCCGGATAGGTGACGCGCCCGGCACCGCAGGGGGCCACGGTACCGGACGCATGGGTCACCTTATCGACCGGGATCGACCGATCACCAACACGCCGACCTCACGCGATCGATCCTCGTCCGCGGCGGTCAGCCGAACCTCGTGGCGTGCCGGCCGGGTGGCCAGCACCTCGAACGATGCGGGCGTGAGCGGTTCGACCGGGGCGGTCAGGCCGAGGCCCTGAAGCTCGATTGTGCCGGGTCGGCTCGACTCGACCACGACCGTGGCGGCCCGTCCCGCGGGCACACGGCGCGTGGCAGGCGCCGCGCCGGCGTCGAACTTCACCCTCAGCGGGCTCGCCGCGGTGGGGTCCGGGCGGGCCGTGGGAGCCGCCGGCGTGGTCTTCCGGGCATCGCGGTCATCGCCCGAGCTGGACAGCGATGCGACCACGGCAGCCAGGCCGAGCACGATCGCGAACAGCAGCAGGGCGCGGCGCAGCTCCATGCCGCCAACGATGCCATCAATGCGAGTTGGACGGACGAACGAGCCCAGGACGGGGTTCAGCGCTAAAGGAATCCCGGGGCGGGTCGATCTAAGGGTCTAGCCAGCAACCACGGTGACAAAGGCAAACCCTGCGTAAGCAGGGGGCGCAAAGCTCCGGGGGTCTTCTGACCCGGCCGAGCTGCCACCAAGGAACTGAGTCCCATCGGCATGTGAGCCGCGGTGACTGGCACCCAGACCCAGACCCAATCGGTTCCAGACCACAGGAGACACAACATGCTGCAGAGGATTCGTAACCGTATGCAGTCCGAGCAGGGATTCACCCTGATCGAGCTGCTCGTCGTCATTCTGATCATCGGCATCCTTGCCGCGATCGCCATCCCGGCCTTCCTGGGCCAGCAGAAGAAGGGCCAGGACTCGGCCGCCAAGTCGGATGTCCGCAACGCGGTCTCGCAGATGGAGACCTGCTTCGCGAACACCCAGACCTACGCCACGTGTAACGCGAACGAGGTCAAGAAGGAGTCCACCGGCATCGACATCGTCGACGGCGCGCCCGCACAGGGCAAGGTCGGCATCGTCGCTTCCGGCACGGACAGCTACACGCTGACCGCCAAGTCGAAGTCGGGCACCGACTTCACGATCCAGAAGACCACCGGTACCGGCGTGCTCTCACGCAGCTGTACGCCTGACGGCGGCGGCTGCAACGGCACCTCCTGGTAGTCGATCGCAAGTAACACCCAGACGTACCGGGAGGCGGGCCAACGGCCCGCCTCCCGCCGTTTGGCATCCAGAAAACCCGGCCTAAAGGCCTCGCCCGGCGCGGGCGATAAGGAGCAGAGAATGATCCCGCCCTTCGCTTTCACATTCAGCCGTTCCGCCCGGAGTGGCGGCTCGCGTTTGTCCCCCCTGGCCGACCAGCGCGGGTTCACGCTCATCGAGTTGCTGGTGGTGATGTTGCTGATCGGGTTGCTCTCCGCGATCGCGATCGCGTCGTACCTGAGCCAGGCCAACAAGGGCCAGGACCTGGCGGCCAAGAGCCAGATCCGCAGCCTGCAGATCAAGGTCGAGGGCTGTGCGACCGAGCACGGCGACAAGTTCAACGCCTGCGACACCAGGGCCGAGCTCGGGGACGACGCCCTGAGCGGGATCGAGTTCGCCGAGCCCACGGCGACCCCGGACGCCGGCAAGGTCACGGTGGCCGCATCCGGCACCAACGACTACACGATCAAGGCCGGCTCCAAGTCCGGCCAGGAGTTCACGGCCGAGCGCAAGACCAACGGATCGGTTGAGCGCACGTGCGTTGTCAAGGGCAAGGGCGGCTGCCGCGAGTCCGGCGGGGCGGGCGTGTGGTGATGACCCGCCTGCGCGCTCGCATGGCTGTGGAGGAGGGCTTCAGCCTGATCGAGCTGGTGATGGCGATGGCGATCTTCACGTTCGTGATGGGGGCCGCGCTGTCGCTGTTCGAAGTGACCGTGAAGTCGGCGCCGAAGGACCAGGAGCGTGCTGTGGCCGTCCGCGAGGCCCAGACGGGCCTCAGCAGCATGACGCGCGAGGTTCGCAACGCCTACGACATCGTCGAGTTGACGCCGAACGTGATCGATTACCTGGTGGCGCGCCAGGGCGTGAACAAGCGCGTCCGCTACGAATGCGGGATCACGGACAACGATGTGACGCCCGCGCTGAAGAAATGCCAGCGCTCGGAGGCGACTCTGACTAGCGCGACCCAGGACCCACTGCCCGCCACCGGCACGGCGCGCAAGGTGATCGGCCGGATGATCAACGGAACCGCCGCGGCTCCCGTGTTCAGCTACACGACGCCCGCGCAGGAGCCGCTGGACCGCGAGGACGATCCGCTGGACTACCCCGAGGCGGACCAGATCTGCAATCCCCAGCCGGAGGACTACGTGGCAGGCGACCCCCTGCGTAAGTGCTTTCCACCGCCTTGGCCGACGTCCATCGGCGTGAAGGTCCAGGTGCCGGCTAAGGGTGACCAGAAGCCAGGCTGTTTCGATGCGGGGACCCGCGTCGACTGCTACCGCTACACCCTTTCCTGGTCGGACAACCTGTACCTGCGCAACCTCGAGGCCAAGCAGAGCGCGTACAACTCCGGCTAGGAAATCCGTCCGCGGCGGGCTTTAGCGGACGGGCAGCGCTAAAGCCGGGCAGCCGGGGATGTCGAAGGAAACCCCATGCGCGTCACCCTGCGTCCGCGGCCCCGCTGCCTGCGTGCCCTTCACCGCGAGGGTGGGTTCACGATGGTCGAGATCACCGTTGCGATCTTCGTGATCTCGATCGGGATGATGGGAGTGGCCTCGCTCATTCGACAGCTTCCAGAAGCTGATCGGCTCGTCCTCGAAGCGCAGCGTGGCCGCCCACGTGGCCCAGAAGGAGCTCGAGGAGCTTGCGGCGATCGGCTACAAGGACCTGGTCCTGGCGTCCAACCCCGGTACCTCGGCCGACCCCAAGGACCCCCGCTCCGGCGTCAGCGGCAGCCAGTATCGCCCAAGCTCGGACGTCCGCGCTCCAGGACCTCTCGATCAACTGCGGCGAACACCGCCGCTCTGCGCTCCGACCCGCTCGTGGAGCGAGGACGGGATGTCGGGCACGGTGTACCGCTTCGTCACGAAGGGCCCGAGCGGCAGCTGTGGCACCAACTTGCCCCAAGCGCGTGACCGTCGCGGTCACGACAACACCGCCGCCGGCAACCAGCCCGACCCGGTTACGGCCTCGACCGTGGTGACCGAGGCCGCAGAACCAGAACGCGGACGAGAACACCGCCGAGCCGCCGCCCGCGCCCGGGCCGTCGTAGCTGACCTTCTACCCGACCGACACGAAGGCCGCACCGCCGCTGCCCGGCACCCGCGTGGAGCCGAGCACCACCACGTGGTGCACGAGAGCGACAAGTTCCCGGACCTGATGGTCACCGACCCGCCGCCGGACCCAACCACCGAGCGCCCCGGCTTCTGCCACCGCTCTACAAGTTCTCCAACCCGCTGGACGTCTACACGGCCGCGGAGTTCCCGGGCGGGCGGATCGTCAAGAAGGAGGGCAACTGCGACAACTACGGCGACAAGAACAAGGTGCACTTGTGGGTCACCAAGCCGCTCGCCCACCACCGTGACGCTCACCGGCAAGTTCATCGGCTCGGTCTACACCCAGATCCTCGGCCAGACCCCCGGGAACGTGATCCTCTGCGCGACCGTCTACAAGGTGACCACCCCGCTCAAGGCGACTGGCGGTTCGATGGCGGTATCACCAAGCTCAACGGCAATCGACTGCTCGGGCCAGATGCATTCGGCTCAGGAGCGATCCCGAGCCATACCCGGAGAGCGCCGGCGACCCGATCGTCCCGCGGGTGGTGTCGTGGTCCGGCCAGTTCCTCGTGCTGCAACACCCTCCAGTACCAGATCGGCGCGAACCAGCGCATCGCGATCGCGCTGTCCGTGAGGGACAAGATGCCCAAGGCGGAGCTCACGCCCCCGCCGGCCGCCGACGTCCCTGGCCTCGACGGGGTCGTGCTCTACGACCACTACGACTACCAGTCACGCTGCAGATCGAGACGACCGCAGCGGTGGATCTCTGATGACCTCGCCGGCCACACGTATACGCGATGAGCGCGGCTTCGCCTCCGTCACCGCGGTCACGACGATGATCGTGATGCTTCGGTTGCCGGGACGGTGTTCAGCTCGAGCGTGCAGCTGTCCAACAGCTCGAACAAGGACGATGCCGAGCCAGCGCGCCTACCAGGCCGCGGTGGCCGGCGTGAACACCGCCGTCAGCCGGATCGACACGCTCAAGCCGACGATTGCCCAGTGCATCACCGGCCGCCACGGCCCCGCAGACCCCGGCAAGCGGGGGTTGGTGCCCGGAGATCGCGCAGGAGAGCCTCGGCAAGAACCAGAAGTTCTCCTACCGCGTCTCGATCGTCGCCGCCCTCGGGCGGCCGTGCGCGGGCGACCCCCTCGACATCGAGCCGCCGGCGTGAGAACGGCGACCGCTGCGTGATCGCGGTCGGAAACGTCAACAACGTCGAGCGGCGTCGTGGCGGCCCGCATGGGCATGACCGGCACGCAAACCCCATTCGCGAACTCCACCAGCGTCGTCGGCTACAAGGACATCATCCTCAAGAAGAGCGCGAAGGTCAACTCCAATCTCGGGGTGAACAAGAACTTCAAGAGCAAGGGCGCGACGCATCAACGGCACGCTGTATCTCGGCCCCAAGGGCAAGGCCAAGGACTACACCGGGCCGCGAGTGGTCAATGCCTCGGACTTCTTCCCCGCGCCCGTGAACTTCTTCAACCCCCCGGGCTCCGCCGACCCGGCGGACGACACGGCGATCAACAACTTCAACATCCGGTCACCGCGGCCGGCCCGCCACGGCCAACCCGTCACGGCCCCGTACGACTACGTCAACAGCACCCGCATGTGACGGTGGGAACGGCAAGAACGTGACGCTGCCCGGCACAGGCCTGAAGGACGCCTCCTCGGCCTTCCGATCCCGCCTACTACAACTTCTGCAAGCTGGTGCTGGGCAAGGCGCGAAGATCACGATCCCGAAGGACACCTGGGTGCGCCTCTACATCGACTCGCGCGACCGCGCCGGCTCGCGCTGCGCCAATGTCGGCGAGCTCAAGGCCGGCAAGGACTCCTCCTTCGTCAACGGCAATAGCGATCCACGCAGCCTTCAGATCTTCGCCTGGTCGAAGAAGTCCAAGCTGACGATCCCCAACAAGGATGCCTTCGCCGGCCTGATCTACGCGCCCAACTCGAAGGTCAAGTTCTCGGGCAAGGGCAAGCTCACCGGCGGCGTGGCGGGCCAGAAGGTGGAGATCCGCAAGGACATGATCGTGCAGTCGAGCACCCTGCTCAACACCTACACGATCCCCTCGCTGTCCGCCTCGCAGATCACCGCGTGGCGTCAGTGCCAGTCCTACGTCTCGATCAGCGGCGCGTCCCCTGCGGCCGGTTGCTGAGACCCTGAGGCCATCTTCGCCATGGTGATCGGACTACTCGGAGCGATGGTCGGGAGCTTCCTGAACGTGGTCATCTACCGCGTTCCGCGCGGCGAGTCGATCGTCGCACCGCGCTCGCGCTGTCCCTCGTGCGAGACCCAGATCGCGGGCCGCGACAACGTGCCGATCCTCTCCTGGCTGGTGCTGCGGGGCCGCTGCCGCCATTGCGCGGCGCCGATCGCGGCGCGCTACCCGGTTGTGGAGGGCATTACGGCCCTGACCTTCCTGGCCGTGGCGCTGACACGCGGGCTGGATGCCGACCTGGTCTACGAGCTGCCGTTCGCAGCGATGCTGATCGCCGTGGCGGCGATCGACTTCGACCACCGGATCGTGCCGAACAAGATTCTCCTGCCCGCCGCCATCTGGGCGCTGGCCGCCAGCGCGCTCGTGCGCCCCGGGGACCTGCCCGAGCTGGCGATCGCGGGCGCTGGCGCTTTCGCCTTCCTGCTCATCGCAGCCCTGATCCGCCCCGGGGGCATGGGCATGGGCGACGTCAAGCTGGCCGGGGTGATGGGCCTCTACCTGGGCCTGTCGGTGATCCCGGCGTTGCTGCTCGCCTTCCTCTCCGGCAGCGTGGTCGGGATCGCGATGATGGCCCGCGGCGGGATCGGCGAGCGCAAGAGCGCCGTCCCGTTCGCCCCCTTCCTGGCGCTGGGCGGCATCGTGGCCCTGCTCGCCGGCCCGGAGCTGATCGAGCTCTACGCGGACAGTTTCCTCCAGCGCTAAAGCCTCGCCAGCAAGCGCCGATAGGACGGTTGAAGCGTCCCAAGTGCCCTCATGAACTTCTCTTTCGGAAAGAAGACCTCTGAAGCTGTCGGCCTCGACGTCGACGGCGGCTACCTGGCCGCCGCTGTCGTGGACGATGGCTCGATCGGTCGCCTGGCCAGCGCGGAGCTGGCCCCCGGTGTGACCTCCGACGGCGAGGTCAAGGATCCCGCTGCGCTGAGCGCCGCGATCAAGGAACTGTTCCGCGCCCACAAACTGCCGGACCGCGTTCGCCTGGGAGTGGCCAACCAGCAGATCGTGGTGCGCCAGATGGAGATCCCGATGATCGAGAAGCTGCCCGAGCGCGACGCCGCCGTGCGCTTCATGGCGGCCGAGGCGATCGCCATGCCGCTCGAGGAAGCCGTGCTGGACTACCAGCAGATCGGCGCGTTCGAGGGGCCGGACGGAGGTGTGCGCGAGCGCCTGCTCGTGGTCGCCGCTCGCGCGTCCATGATCAACAAGCTGCTTGAAGCGGTCAGGGGAGCCGGATTGAAGCCGGACGGCATCGATCTGAGCGCCTTTGCCCTGGTCCGGATGTTCGCGGATCCAGTCCAAGCCACGCCTGAGGAGGCGCTCGAGTCGCCCCAGCCGGCACGCGTGCTGTGTCATCTCGGCGGCGTGACCAACGTGGCCATCGCCGCAGGACCCATCTGCCTGTTCACGCGCCCGCTCCAGACGGTGTGGAGCCCGGACGACGAAGGCGTCGTCAGCTCCCTGGCCGAGGAGATCCGGCTGTCGCTCGACTTTCACATGGCTCAGCCGAACGCGATCCCGGTGAACAGCATCGTGCTGTCCGGCCCGGGCGCGACGGACGAGCTCGTGGCCAACGAACTGGGGGCCCGTACCGGTCTGCCGGTGTCGGTCGGCGAGCCCCTCGGCGCGCTCGGCACGCACACCGTGCCCAGCCACGAGGACCCGTCGCGGTTCACCGTCGCGGCCGGTCTGGCCCTTGGGGTGGAGGCGGCATGAGGGCGATCAACCTACTTCCCGTCGCTGACCGCGTCCGCGGACCTGCACAGGTTCCCGACCGCGCGTCCCATCTGGTCCTGGGCGTGCTCGGCGGCCTGGTGGTGGCCGTGCTGGCCGTCGTCATGACCCAGAACCAGATCACCGACCGCACCCGCGAGATCGCCCAGGCCAAGCAGGAGCAGCGGACCGCCGAGCAGCGCTCGGCCAGCCTCGGGGCCTTCGGCGAGTTCGCCGAGATCAAGGAGACCCGCGTCGCGTCGGTCAGCCAGCTGGCCGAGGCACGCTTCGACTACGAGCGGCTGATGCGCGAGCTGGCCCTGGTGCTGCCCAAGGACACCTGGATCACCACCGCCGTTGCAACCTCCACGCCTGACCCTGCTGCTGCGACGGGTGCGGCGGCCGCGACTGCCGCTACGGCCCCCGCCGGCCCATCGCTCAAGCTCGGCGGCTGCGCCGAGACACAGTCCAAGGTGGCCGAGACCATGGTGCGCCTGCGCAATCTCCATCGCGCCGAGGACGTGACCCTCGACGACTCGGCCCGGCCGGTCGAGTCCGCCACGAGCACCTCCTCGAGCTCGACGGCCGGCGCCGCCACTGAGGGCTGTGGAGATGCCTATGCCTTCAACGTGACGATCGCGTTCACCGCCGATGCGCCCGACGCATCCGGCAAGCGCGACGACCGGACGCCCGTAACGCTCGGAGGTGGGTCGTGACGCTCCAGGCCCGCGACAAGAAGATCATGGCGGTGATGGTCCCGGTGGTCGTGTTGCTCGGCTTCTGGTTCCTGATCCTCGCCCCCAAGCGCGCGGAGTCCGGAAAGCTCGGGACGCAGTTGACCCAGGCCAACGCCAAGCGTGACACCGCCGTGTCCGCCGCAGGCGCCCTGCAGGGCGCACGCGACAGCTACGCCAAGGACTACGAGACCGTGGTCAGGCTGGGCAAGGCGGTGCCGGCCAGCCTGGACATGCCGAGCTTGCTGGTGCAGCTGGAATCTGCCGCCAAGGGCACGAACATCGAGTTCGACAGCGTCAAGGCCGGTGCCCGCACCGCGGCTGCCCCCGCCACCGCGGCGCCCGCCGCTGGCGCCCAGGGCGGATCCGCCTCCTCGTCTTCGTCTTCGTCCGCCCCGCCCGCCGCGGCCGGCGGCGAACCCGCCCAGACCGGACCCGGCAAGGCCACCGAGAAGGCAGGCGACGCCAAGAACACAGCCAACCAGTCGTCGAGTGCCTCGGCTACGGCCGCCGGTCAGCCCGCCCCGGGCGCCGCCGGCGCCACCGGTGCCGCTGGCGCCGCCGCGCCGGCCGGAGGGGCTGCCGCCCCGGGACTGGACAGCGTGCCGCTGGAGTTCGCCTTCACCGGCGGCTTCTTCGACCTGGCCGACTTCTTCCACCGCATGAAGCGGTTCGTACACCTGGCGAACGAGCGGATCAAGGTCCAGGGCCGTCTGATCACGATCGACAGCCTGGATTTCAAGTCCGAGACCTTCCCCCAGCTGAACGCGACCGTCAAGGCGACCGTGTACCTGTCGCCCAAGGAGCAGGGGACCACCGCAGGCGGCACCCCCGCGGGCCCGGGCCCGCAGACCGCCCAGCCCGCTGCTGCACCGGCATCGACACCTACCAGCGCAGGAGCCCCCTAATGAGTTCAGCTACCGCATTCGCGCAGGGTGTCTTCAATGACCTTCAGAAGCGCCGGCTGCTGCCGGTGGCCGGGCTGCTGGTGATCGTCCTGATCGCTCTCCCGCTGTTCATGCTCAAGTCGAGCGAGCCGGTCCCGGCGCCCCCCGCCGCGCCTGCCTCCGCTGCCAGTGCCGATGGCCTGCCCAGCCCGGAGGAAGCGCTGGGCTCCGCCGGCAAGCCGCTGGTCAGCCTGGCGGTCCTGGACCGCCCGTCGGACCTCGACTCCTTCGAGTCCAAGAACCCCTTCAAGCCCCTTAACCAGGTGAGCACCGCCGGCGCCACGCCAGGCACGGCGGCGCCGACCGGCGGCGGCTCCGGCGGCAGCAGCTCCGGCGGCAGCTTCACGGTGGACAAGGGCGCGACCGGCGGCGGTGGCAGCTCGCCCTCGCCCGGCAGCACCCCCTCACCGGGCGGCAGCCCCACGCCTTCACCGCAGCCTGAGACGCCTTCAAGCCCCGAGCCCCCGGCGAAGGAGCGCAAGCTCACCTACGCGGTCGACGCCACCCTGAGCGGGCCTTCCCGGACCGTGCGCTACCGCTCGATCTCCAAGCTCACGATGCTGCCCACCGAGGCCGCGCCGGTGCTGATCTTCCTCGGGGTGGACTCGTCCGGCCAGAAGGCGGTCTTCCTGGTCGACTCGTCGCTGACCGTCACGGGTGGCGAGGGCACGTGCAGCCCGAGCGTGGAGTCATGCGCGACCGTGGCGCTCGAGCCCGGAGAGCTACAGCGCTTCAGCAACGGCCAGGGCGGCTCATACGAGCTGCAGATCGATCAGATCCGCGAGGTCTCGACGGTGACAGCCGCGCGCGCCGCCGCCCGCAAGCTCGAGCGCTCCAAGGCGCAAACGGCCTCGGAATCCGTACGGCGGTTCGTGCCGCCGATCATCACCGACCTGTTCACCGGCAGCCGATGACCGGCATGTCGCAGACCCACACTTCTTCAAGGGGGATTTGAATGCGCCGGTTGTCGATCGTGCTGTTCGCCTCAGTGGCCGTCCTCGGGGCGCTGCTGCTCCCCGGCGCCGCCCAGGCCAAGACCTCGAAGCGGCAGAAGGCGGCCGTTCCGACGATCAAGCTCGTGTCCCCGATGCGGGTGCGGGTCGGTCGCACGATCACGATCCGCGGCAAGGGCTTCAGCCGCTCGCGCAAGCGCAACACGGTGCTGTTCAAGAGCCGCAGCGGACGCTCGGCGTTCGCCAAGGCGAGCCGAGCATCGAGCACCAAGCTCGTGGTCAGGATCCCGGCGTCGGCCGAGCGCCTGCTTACCCTGAGCGCCGGAAAGGGCGTCGCGACCCGGTTGACGCTCCGGGTGGTGACCTCCCGCTATGGCAAGGCAAGCAAGCGGCGTCAGTCGCCGGTTGTGTTCTCGGCGCTCGCGAGCGGCAAGACAGCGGCCTGTGGCCGCGGCAACGACTGGGACACCGACCTGCTGGCCAACGACGTGGAGCTCAAGTTCGCGCTGGACCCGTGCAAGGCCGACACCGACGGCGACGGTGCCGGCGACGGCTGGGAGTTCTACTCCGGCAAGGACCTGAACGCCCGTGCCGTGCCCTACCCGGGCAAGCGGCGCTACGCGAACCCGCTGGACGCCAGCGACATCGGCGTCGACTACGACGGCGACAGCCTGACCGAGGGCGAGGAGCACCGGGCCTGGGTCGCGACCGGCCGGGCCTTCGACCCCGCCAACCCGTCTACGCCGCTGGGCTACAGCGACGGCACCCAGTCCAGCCGCCCCTTCGCAACGCCCGCCGAGGATGCCGACCACGACGGCCGGCACACCGACGACGAGCGCGACGCGGACGCCGACGGCCTGACCAACTACATCGAGGCGCACGGTCCCGGCCAGGAGTCCTGGTGGGCGGCGACCCTGGCGAAGGAGAGCGTCGAGCCCTGGCCCGGCACATCGACGTACTCCTACTATGGCGAGTTCACGCAGCGCCCGTTTGCCTCGCTGGACATGACGGATCCGGACGTGGACGGCGACACCATCCTCGACGGGTCCGACGATCAGGACAACGACGGCTGGATAAACGGCAGCGAGATGTACGCGCGCTCGGTCATGACCAGCACGGAGGGACCGCGGATGACCAACGCGTTCAACCCCTGCGCGCCCGAGCGGTCGCACACCTGCCCGCGGTACGCACCGGTCGAGTAACCGCGGCGGCCGGCTGCGATCGGCCGGCCGGGCGGGCGTCAGGCCGTCGGTAGGGTGTTCGTCCCATGCCCTTCCGCTTCACCACAGCAGGCGAATCGCACGGTCCAGGCCTGACGGCCGTGATCGAGGGCCTGCCCGCCGGCATCGAGCTGGCCGCCGATGACATCGACACCGACCTGGCCCGGCGGCAGCTGGGCCACGGCCGCGGTGGGCGCATGAAGATCGAGAAGGACCGCGCCGACGTGACGTCGGGTGTTCGCCACGGCAAGACGCTGGGCAGCCCGATCGCGCTGAAGATGGCCAACCGCGACTACGCCAACTGGGAAGAGCGGATGAACCCCTGGCCGGTCGAGGCGGAGGTGGCCGAGGTGCACCTGCCGCGTCCCGGCCACGCCGACCTGGCGGGGGTGCAGAAGTACGGCTTCACCGACGTCCGCAACGTGCTGGAGCGCGCCAGCGCGCGCGAGACCACCGCGCGGGTGGGAGTGGGCGCCCTGGCCAAGGTCTACCTGCGGGCGCTCGGCGTGGAGATCCGCAGCCACGTGACGCAGATCGGCTCGGTCGTGTTGCCGCCCCGCGATGACCTGACGGTTGCCGACTTCGAAGCCGTGGACGAGTCACCGGTTCGCTGCCTGGACGACGCGGGCTCGCAGGCGATGGTCGAGGAGATCAACGCCGCCCGCAAGGCCAACGAGTCGCTGGGTGGGGTGTACGAGGTGATCGCCTTCGGCGTGACGCCCGGTATCGGCTCGTACGTGGCCTGGGACGAGCGGCTGGACGGCCGCCTGGCACAGGCGATCATGTCCATCCAGGCCATGAAGGGCGTCGGCATCGGGGACGGGTTCGACCTGGCCGGACGCCCCGGTTCGCAGGCCCACGACGAGATCTTCTACAGCGAGGAGCACGGTTTCGCGCGTGAGACCAACCGCGCGGGCGGGCTCGAGGGAGGCATGACCACCGGCACCCCGCTGGTGGTGCGGGGCGCCATGAAGCCACTGCCCACGCTGACCAAGCCGCTGCGCAGCGTGGACTTGGCCACCCACGAGCCCGCGCAGGCGCTGCGCGAGCGCACCGACTCCTGCACGGTGCCGGCCGCCGCGGTGGTGGCCGAGGCGATGGTGGCGCTGGTGCTGGCGCCCGCCTACAAGGAGAAGCTGGGGGGCGATCACATCGACGACGCCCGGGCCGCACTGCGCGCCTACGAGGAGCGCATCGGGTGGAAACGGTAGCCGCCGGCGCACTCGTCTTCATCGGTTTCATGGGGGCCGGGAAGTCGTCTGGAGCCCGCACCGTGGCCGCCGAGTTGGGCGTTCAACCGCTGGACTCCGACCGTGAGCTCGAGGCCGACCTGGGCGAGTCGATCGAGTCGTTCTTCGACCGCCATGGCGAGCAGGCTTTCCGCGAGCGCGAGGAGGCCACCGTGCTGCGCCTGCTGGGCAGCGGCGGCGGTGGCGCGGTTGCGCTGGGTGGCGGCTCGCTGCAGTCCGAGCGCGTGCGCGAGGCGTTGCGCGGGCACACGGTCGTGCACCTGGAGGTGGAGCCGGACGAGGCCTGGCGGCGGGCGTCGGGCCGGGGCCGCCCGCTGGCCCGTGACCGCGGCCGCTTCGACCAGCTGCACGCCGACCGCGAGGCGCTGTACGAGTCGATCGCCGACGCCACGATCCCTCCGACCGGGCGCGAAGCCGTCCGCCGCGCGCTGCCGGCGCTGAAGGCTCTGCACCGGGCGCGGGCGGCCGGGGCCACGGACCTGCGCATGGTGTGGGCGCCCACGCACTCGCGCGACTACCCGGTGTTCTTCGGCCGCGGCGCCATGGCCGCCGTGCCGATCCATCCGGCGGACGGGCGTACGTTCGCGGTGACCGACGCCAACGTCGTGGCGCTCCACACGGTCGAGGCCGAAGCCACCGTGGTGATCGAGCCGGGCGAGGCCAACAAGTCGTTCACTACCGCCGAGAGCGTGCTCAGCCAGCTGGCCCGGGCGGGCGCCCGCCGGGGCGACGTACTGACCGCCGTTGGCGGCGGGGTGGTCGGCGACCTGGCCGGGCTGTGCGCGGCGCTGTACCAGCGCGGGCTGCGCCACGTGCAGGTGCCGACCACGCTGGTGGCCCAGGTGGACTCCGCCTACGGCGGCAAGACCGGCGTCGACCTGCCCGAGGGCAAGAACTACGCCGGGGTCTACCACCAGCCGACCGCGGTCGTCTGCGACCCCGCCGTGCTGGACACGCTGCCAGAGGCCGAAATGGCGTCGGGGTACGCCGAGGTCGTGAAGACCGCCCTGGTCGCCGGCGGGCCGCTGTGGGCGCGCGTGCGGGCCGGCGGGCCGGTGGACGAGCCGACGATCCTGGGCTGCCTGCGCACCAAGCTGGAGGTGGTGGCCGACGACGAGCGAGACGAGAGCCGCAGGGAGGTGCTCAACCTGGGCCACACCGTCGGTCACGCCATCGAGGCGGCGACCGGCTACGCGCGCTATCGCCACGGCGAAGCCATCGGCCTGGGATTGCTGGCGGCGCTGCGCCTGTCGGGTCGCGAGGCGCTGCGCGAGGAGGTTGCGGGCCTGCTCGCCGCCCACGGGCTGCCGCTGACCTTCGACGGCGCCACGATCGACGACGTCGTGGCGCTGACCGCCCGCGACAAGAAGCGCGAGGGCGATGTGGTGCCGTTCGTGCTGGTTCAGGCGCCAGGGGACGTCACCCCGGGCCACAGGATCGCCCCGGCGGCCCTGGAGGAGGCGGTGGCCGAGGTGCACGCCGGATGAGCCGCAGGCGGATCGAGGTGCTGCACGGGGTGAACCTGGACCAGCTGGGCAACCGCGACCCCGACGTGTACGGCACGTTCACGCTGACCGAACTGGAGACGCGCGTGCACCGCTGGGCTTCCGAGCTGGAGTGCGAGGCCACCTTCTGGCAGACCAACCACGAAGGCGAGTTCTGCGAGACGCTGCACCGTGCACGCGAGCGGGCGGACGGTTTGATCCTGAACCCCGGTGCCTGGACCCACTACTCCTACGCCATCCGCGACGCCCTGGAGCTGACCGCCCTGCCGGCGGTAGAGGTGCACATCTCGGAGGTGGACAGCCGCGACGACTGGCGCCGCGAGTCGGTGATCCGCGACCTGTGCGTGGGCCGCGTTCAGGGCAAGGGCGCCGACGGCTACCGCGAGGCGCTCGAGATCCTGATGAAGGCCCTGAACCCGTGAGCGCCTCCAGAGCTGACCGCCTGGCCGCGGTCCTCGAGCAGCGCGAGCTGGACTCGCTGCTGGTCTCGAATCTGGTCAACGTGCGCTGGCTGACGGGCTTCACCGGCACCAACGGGGCCGCGGTCCTCACGCGCGAGAAGCGCCTCTTCCTCACCGACTTTCGCTACACCGAGCAGGCCGAGGCCCAGGTCGACCCGGCCTTCGAGCGGCTGCCCGCGGGCCGCGACCTGGTGGCCGACCTGGCCACCAAGCTGACCGGACGCGCCGGCTTCGACGACGGCCATATGAGCGTGAGCACCCACGCCAAGCTGCAAGGCAAGGTGGGCGACGGGGTGGAGCTGGTGGCCGCCGGCGGCGCAGTCGAAGAGCTCCGCCAGGTCAAGGACCGCACCGAGCTGGAGCGGATCGCCGCGGCCCAGGAGCTGGCCAGCGCGGCCCTGGAACGGATCCTGGAACAGGGCCTCGTGGGCCGCAGCGAGCGCGCCGTGGCCCTGGACCTGGAGCAGGAGATGCGTCTGGCCGGAGCGTCCGGGCCGTCGTTTCCCTCCATCGTCGCCTCCGGGCCCCACGGGGCGCTGCCGCACGCCGCGCCCCGGGATGTGGAGATCGCAGCCGGGCAGCTGGTCGTCCTGGACTGGGGGGCGCTGCTGGACGGTTACTGCTCGGACTGCACCCGCACGGTGGCAACGGGGCCGCTGGACCAGGAGGCCGGCGAGGCCTACGAGCTGGTCAGGCGCGCCCAGCAGACGGGCCTCGAGGCAGTACGGGCGGGGGCGTCGTGCAAGGCGGTCGACGCGGCGGCCCGTGCAGTGATCGCCGACGCCGGCTACGGCGACGAGTTCGGCCACAGCCTGGGCCACGGCGTGGGCCTGGAGGTGCACGAGGGACCGACGCTGTCGATGCGCTCGGAGGGCGAGCTCCAGGCCGGCAACGTGGTCAGCGTGGAGCCGGGCGTCTACCTGCCGGGAAGGTTCGGAATCCGGATCGAGGACCTGGTGGCCGTGACCGACACCGGGGCCGACGTGTTCACGCGGTTGACGAAGGAGCTAGTTACCGTCGACTGACGGCAGGCGCTTGAGCTTCTTCACCGGGATCGCGTACTTCGAGGGCTCGGTGGGCACCACCGGGTTCTCGATCTCGTCCAGGCGCTTGAGCAGCTCCGGCCACTGGCCGGGGCGCAGGACGGCGCGGGCCTGCTTGGAGAGCTTGGAGTTGGTGCCGAAGCGGGGCTTGAAGCCGACGTGGACGTGGTCGGCGTGGTCGCTCATGTGCAGGGTGTTGGCGCCCAGGTCGAGCAGGCTGATGATCTGATCCGGCTCCAGGGTGCCCTGCAGGCGCATGAGCTGGCGCACTGTCTGCTCGGCGATGCCGCCGCGTTCCTGGTGGCCCAGGATCGGCACGCCGTTGATGCGCGAGATGTCCACGGCGTTGCCCGATGAGTGCGCGGACACGTTGCCGGATGCGGTCAGGTAGCCGTGGTTGCCCTTGAGCGATGACACCGAGGGCTTGAGGCCCGTCTCGGCCAGGTAGGCCAGTGTGGCCAGCACGCGGCGGTCGATCTGCCCGGTGCGGACGTCCTCCCGGCCGCCGGGGTAGAAGTCGATCCGCTGGTCGCCGAGCACGCGCTTCTGCAGCGCCGCCTTGGGCATCAGGATGATCTGGCCGATCGAGAAGCCGTCCTCGCTGTCGCGCAGTGCGTTGCGTCCCGACGCGCGGTAGATCGAGGTGGCCTCCAGCAGCTTCCAGCCGTCCAGGATCGGCTTGGGGTCGATCGAAGGGGCACCCTTGCCGGCCGGGCGGATGGCGAAGCTCAGGTGGGCGGCGCGCTTGGGGTCGGGCTTGCCGACGGTGCCCAGCGGTGCGCCCGCCATGACCTGCGCGCCCACCTTCAGGCGGCGCAGCTTGAAGCGCTTGGGGTCGAGCTTGACCGGGCGGGCGTAGCCGTCGTAGGTGCTGACGCCCTTGTTCTGCATCTCAAGCAGCTGGTCCTGGCCGCCATGGTCGCGGGCGGCGGGCATCGCCGGGTGCGCGAACAGGCGCTCCTTGACGGCGGCTTCGGGCCGGGGGGCGCGCCGGGCGGGGCGGTCGACCTTGTTGGGCTGGCGTCCCGCGGAGGCGGCGCGCCTGGGGGAGGGGTCCTTGCGGTCCTGGTTGGCCTTCAGCGCCCTGGCGGACACGCCGCGCTCGGCAACGTCACGGCGCGGGGCGGCGTAGGTCTTGGCCACCGAGCCCAGGCCGGCGTAGGTGTAGCGGTTGCCGTACACGTCCTGGACGATCACGTAGCGACCGAGCTTCTTCGAGCGGCCGATCGTCTTGACCTGGCCGTCGTTGGTGGACACGACCGGGGCGCCCTCCTTGGCGAAGATCTCCACGGAGCGGCGGTCGTCCTTGGACTCGATCACGTTGGCGGCGTTCTGGCCGGCCTTGGCCTTCTTGACCTTCTGTTCCTTGAGGTCGTCGGCGTAGCGGGCGCGGGCGGCGACGGGGAAGCGGCCCTCGGTCAGCCCGGTCAGTGAGCCCACCAGGTCGGCCGGCACACCGGCGATCAGGCGTGCGCGCAGCATCACGGAGTCCACGTACCAGTCGGCGTGGTTGTAGGCGAAGATCGAGCGGCGCACGTCCTGCTCGTAGCCCGCTGCCTTGAGGTAGCGGGCGGCGGCGAAGATCGCGTCGACCGGGTTGAAGGGGTCCTTCTTCCCATCCTTGTTAGCGTCGGTTCCGTACTGGCGCCAGGTGGCGGGCATGAACTGCATCCAGCCGAGGGCGCCGGCGGAGGACACGTTCAGGTTGCGGCCGTAGTCGGTCTCGATCTCGTTGATCGCCGCCAGCACTTCCCAGCGGACGCCGTACTGGATTCCCGCCGCCTGGTAGATCGGCAGCAGGAACACCGGCACGCGGAACTTGCGGATCACGAAGTTGGGCACGCCCTGGGCAGTCGACGGCCCCGGCAGCGCATCCACGAAACCGGGATTGCTGGGGAGCGGGGCACCGTCGGCGCCGCGGGTCTCGGGCCGGGCGGCGGCGCGGCGGCGGGTAGCCGGCTGCCGCTTCCGCTTACGCTCAACCTGAACTGGAGCCTTAATCTCTTGCTCCGGCTGAGTCTCGACATTAGGTCGAGGCTTAGGCTTACGGGTCGGACGCTTGGGGCCAGGAGCTGCTTCGGTCCGCGTGGGAGCGTTGTCGTCCTGGAACTCACCCGAATCGCCCCGGGGCGGGGCCTGGGCAGGCGGAGCGGGAACTGCCTGGGTCGTTGCCGGTGGGACGGCGCTGGGCGGGGCATCGGCGAACCCGATCGGCTCACCCGGGACCAGCGTGCGGATGTCCTGCAAACTCGCGCCGGCCGGGGCCTCGACCGCGATGTACCGGACGGTCCCGTCGGCCATGCGAACCGCCACGTTGCGCTGCTCCGCGGAGGCGGGGATCGTGAGCGCGGTCGTCAAGGCTGCGGCCAGGGCCGCAAGTACCAGGAGGGTGTGGATCGTTCGCTTCATCAGCAGGGGCGGGACGTTCCCTTTGTGCGTATCGGCCGGGCCGGAGCCACCTTGAGCCCCGCACGGGCCCCAACCAGCGGTGCGTGGTTCGTACGCGCGCGTGTAAAGAGGACCCGGGGGGGCGGCGGACAGGTCACTGAAACCCTTTTCGCCCCCTCAAGGTGCGCTCCCTTCCGGACGATGCGCACTCCATGTCCTTCGATCTCGACGCCGCGCTGGACAATACGGTCCGAATCGGCGCCTCCGATTTGCACGTCAAGGTAGCCGCGGCCCCGCGGGTGCGGGTGGCGGGTCGGCTCGTGGACCTGCCCGGCTCGAGCCCGGTGACCCGCGACGACGCCGACGCCGTCCGCCAGCTGGTGATCGCGGCCCCGGCCAAGCATGCCGAGCTGGACGAAAACGGCTCCACCGACGCCTCGTACGCCTCCGGCGACAACCGCTTCCGTGTCACGGCCTTCAGCCAGCGCGGCCTTCCCTCCTTCGTCTTTCGCGCCGTTTCCGAGGCTCCCGATGCGGACGTGCTCGGACTGCCGGCGGCCGTGCTCGCCTGGGCCAACGTGAAGCGCGGGCTCGTGGTGGTCACCGGTCCGACGGGGTCCGGCAAGAGCACGACCTGCGCCGCCGTGATCGATCGGATCAACAGCACCCGCGACAGCCACATCCTGACGATTGAGGACCCGATCGAATTCGTGCACCAGGACAAGCGGGCGCTCGTGTGCCAGCGCGAGATCGGCCAGGACGCACCCAGCTACAACGTGGCGCTACGCGCCGCGATGCGCCAGGACCCCGACGTGATCATGGTCGGCGAGGTCCGCGACGAGGAGACGGCGATGACCGCGCTCCGCGCGGCCGAGACCGGCCACCTGGTGCTCTGCACCATGCACACCATCGACGCCGCGGACACGATCCAGCGGTTCGTGGACTTCTTCGGCGACCAGCGCGGGCCGCTCGCGCGGCAGATGCTGGCCGGCTCGCTCGTGGGCGTCTGCTCGCAGCGCCTGATCCCCGGCACGCACGGGGGGATGGCGCTGAACACCGAGGTCCTGATCAACACCGCCCGGATCGAGGATCTGGTCGTGGAGGGCCTGTCGGTCTCCGAGGTGCACAAGGCGATCGCGGAGGGCGACTTCTACGGCATGCAGTCGTTCGACCAGAGCCTGCTGGAGCTGGTCAGGGCCGGCGTGGTCACGGAGGCCGACGCCCTCGGATACGCCAGCTCGGCGAACGACTTCCGGCTCTCGCTGCAGCAGGCCGGCGTCGGCCACGCGGCCTAGCTAGCCGTCGCGGACTTCCTTGCGCAGCCGGCGCACCATCGTGTCGTCGTCGCGGGAGGGGCGGCGGATCTCGCCGCGCAGGCGCTCCAGGACCTCCTCGGTCCATTCGTGGGTGCCCAGGGTCAGGAAGCGCAGCGTGGCCACGCGGATGTAGGCCTCGGTCTCGCTGCCGCTGCCCAGGAGGTCGGCTTCGCGCAGCATCTCGATGACCGGCAGGTACTCGTCGTGGAACCAGGCGTGGGCCACTTCCTCGCGCGTCATCGGCTCCTGGCGGGCCTGCATGGCGCGGAACCCCCACGCCTCCACGCCCTCGGCCAGGCCGGCGAAGCGCCACTCGTCGGTGAGCTGGATCTGCGCGTGCTCCTCGGGTGGCAGCGGCACGCGCTCGCGGAACAGCCGCTCGTGGCTCTTCAGCGGCAGGTCCATCCGGGCCGAGCCCGGCTCTGGCCGGACCACCGTCAGCACCTCGGTCACGTAGGCGTCGATCGACTCGAAGCCCATCGCCCGGGCCACCGACACGCGGTGGTGGCCGTCCTTGACGAAGTGCAGCTCGCCGATCCTGTAGACGTCGATCGGCGGCATCGGCTTGCCCTGGCGCTGGGCGGTGGCGATCCGCTCCCAGCGCGTGCGCACGCGGTTGGTGGTGGGGCGGAAGTCGCGGTCGAACTCGCGCGCACGGTCCACCGTGCCCACGATCGAGTCGAGCGGGATCGACTCCAGGCCCAGCCGCTTCTCACCGCGGCGGCCGAGGGCCTCGACCACCTCGTCGAAGGGCAGGATCACGTTCACGTCCGCGGGTGCCAGGCGCAGCCGGGAGGACAGCTTGGTCACGGCCCGGCGCCGTCGCTCGCGCGCGAAGTCGAAGCTGGCGTCGGTTTCGGGCATGCCGGTGTCGCGGGCCACGACGTTCAGGGTACGACGCGGGGCCGGCCAACGCGCGTGGTCGCCGCGCGCTGCGTCGAGCTTTCGACTCTCAGGTACTCCATGGCGTACCTGAGAGTCGGATCGATCTGGGTGGTGCTCAGTCGTTAGCGGAGGTGTCGGCGAAACGGCTTGGCTGGGTAGGGGCGGGTGCGTTGCCGTTGGGTTACGGCTGTCGCGGTTTCGTAACCCTCCATCGGCGGGCCGATGGTGTGTCACGAGTACCGTCCGCTGAGCGCACGGAAGTCGTGACGCACGCCTCGACCGGGACAGTGGCGGGTCACGGGAGCGTTGCGAACGTGACGAAACGGCCCGTGCCGCCTACACAGCCAGCCGTTCCGCTCGGGCCACCGCGGGCGATCGCAGGTGCACCCTACGTTTGCACGAAGCATCTGGTCGCCACGCGGTCCGGCAAGCCATCCGGGCGCAATTTCGCTTGCGCGCCGCCTTCGCCGTATGCGAACATACGTTCGATCAATGGTCGTATGCGTGCTCATCCCCCGGTTCGCCCTCCTGGCGGCGCTGGGCGATAGGCGCGCGCTGCTGGCCGAGCCGGTGGCATTGGCGCCCGAGGCCGGCCGCGAGCAGATGGTCGGCGAGGTGTCGGCACCGGCGGAGGCGTTCGGCATCGTGGCCGGCATGCGGGTGGGGGAGGCGCTGTCGCGCTGCCCCGAGCTGCGCCTGGAGCCGCCCGACCCCGAGGGCGTGCGCGGGCTGTGGCACGAGGTGCTGGACCGGATCGAGTCGATCGGCGCGGCGCCGGAGTCCGAGCGCGCCGGCGCCGCCTTCTTCGCCGCCGGCGGCTTGGAGGGTCTGCACGGCGGCGATCTGGCCGGTGTTCTGGATGCCACCCGGCGGGCGCTCGGGCCCGGTTCGCGGCTGGGGGCGGCGCAGTCGCGCTTCACCTCCCACTGCGCCGCCCGGCAGACGCGGCCGCGGCGGGCCCCGGTGGTTGTGGCCGAGAACGAGACCGCCCGTTTTCTGGCGCCGCTGCCCGCGGCGCTGCTGCGCTCACGGCCCGAGCTGGCCGAGCTGCCGGAAGTGCTCGAGCGCCTGGGCGTGCGAACCCTGGGCGACCTGGCGGCGCTGCCCTCGCGCGCGGTGGCCGAGCGCTTCGGTCACCCGGGCCTGCTGGCCCTGGACCTGGCCCGCGGCCGCGACACGCCGCTGGCGCCACGGCGTCCGCCCGAGCCGGTGTCCGAGCGCATCGACCTGCCCGACGCGGCCTCGGGCCCGCAGCTGGAACGGGCGCTGGAGCTGCTGATCGCCAGGGCGCTGGCCCGGCGCGAGCGGCGCGGGCGGACGATGCGGTCGCTGGCGGTGTCCGCCCGCTTCGTGGCCGGCGGCACCTGGCGCTGCGCGGTCACGCTGCGCCACGCCAGCGCCGACCCGCGCCGGATCGTGCTGGCGCTGGGGCCCAAGCTGGCCGAGCTGCCGGCGCCGGCCGAGTCGCTGGCGCTGGAGGTCGAGGCGTTCGGCCCGCCCGCCACCGACCAGGGCCGGCTGCTGGACGACGGCGGCGCGGAGCGCCGCGCCCGCCTGGGCGAGGCGGTGCGCCAGGCGCGCCAGGCCGCCGGGCCCGACGCCGCGCTGCGGGTGCTGGACGTGGACCCGGACTCGCGCGTGCCCGAGCGGCGCTCGGTGCTGGCTCCGTGGGAGAGGGGGTGACGCCGGCCGCCACCCGGCGGTTGGGCGCGCCGCGGAAGATCGCGGTCTGCGCCGGCCCGGACGGCATGCCTACCGACGTTGCCGGCGTGCCCGTGGAGGCCGTGCGCGAGGACTGGGTGGTCGAGGACCGCTGGTGGACGGGCCGGCCGGTGCGCCGGCGCTACTTCGAGCTGGTGCTGGGCGACGGGCGCGACGTGACCGTGTTCTGCGTGCTGGGGCGGGGGAGGTGGTTCAGCCAGCGGGCATGACCTGCCGCTATGCGAACATGTGTTCGTATGGCCTACGCCGAGCTGCACTGCCACTCCGCCTTCTCCTTCCTGGACGGGGCGTCGCATCCGCAGGAGCTGGCGGGCGAGGCGGTGGCGCAGGGCCACACGGCACTGGCGCTGACCGACCACGACGGCCTGCACGGCGCCATGGAGATGGCCCAGGCGCTGAAGCACACGCCGGTGCGCCACATCACCGGTGCCGAGATGAGCATGGAGGACGGCTCGCACCTGACCCTGCTGTGCGAGACCCGGCAGGGCTATCGCAACCTGTGCCGGCTGATCACGGAGGCGTACGCGGACACGCGCTCGGGCCCCAATCGCGAAGCCGGGGACCCCGTCACCACCTACGAGTCCCTTGAACGCCACGCGGCCGGGCTGGTGTGTCTGTCGGGCTGTGCCCGCCATGGCGCCGTGGCGCGCGCGATCGAGGCGGGGCGCCACGCGGAGGCAGCTACCGCCGCGCGGTGGCTGCTGCGCACCTTCGGCACCGAGCATCTGCGGATCGAGATCCAGCGCCCCTTCGCCCGCCACGACCGCCGTCGCAACCGGCTGCTGTGTCAGCTGGCCGAGCGGCTGGGGGTACCAGCCGTGGCCACCGGCAACGTGCACGCCCACTCGCGCGCGCGTACGCGTCTGCAGGACGCGATGGTGGCCGTTGGCCTGGGCAAGACCATGGACGAGTGCGAGCCCCAGCGGCGCGGCAACTCCTCGCACGCGCTGGCGCCGCCGGAGGCCATGGCCGCCCGCTTCGCCGAGCACCCGGACGCAGTGGAGGAGTCGGGCCGGCTGGCCGAGCGGATGGTGTTCGACCTGACCAGCGACCTGGGCTACTCCTACCCGGGCTCGGAGGACCCGGAGGCAGACGCCAAGCTGGCGCGGGCCTGCGCCGCCGCGCTGGAGGAGCGCTACCCGCGCGGGGCGGCGCACTCGCGTGCCGCCGCCCGGGTGGACGAGGAGCTCAGGGTCATCCGACACCTGGACCTGTCCGGCTTCTTCCTGTTGCACCGCGACATGCTGGAGCTTGCGCGCGAGGTGGCGGCCGAGGTGCGCGGTCCCAGCCTGGCCCGGTCGGTGCTGCCGCCGGGACGCGGGCGGGGCTCCAGCGTCGCCTCGATCGTCTGTTACCTGACCGGCCTGTCGCACATCGACCCGCTGGCCAACGAGTTGCACCTGGGCCGGTTCCTGAACGAGGACCTGAAGGCGCTGCCCGACATCGACCTGGACTTCCCGCGCGACATCCGCGAGGTGCTGATCCCGCGCGTGCACGAGCGCTACGGCCATCAGAACTCGGCGCTGGTCGCGGCCTTCCCCACGTACCAGGTCAAATCGGCGGTGCGCGACTTTGCGAAGGCGCTGGGGCTGCCGGGCGGCGAGATCGAGCGGCTGGCCCGCACCGTCGATCCATGGCAGCCGGGGAACGACATCGCAGGCGATGTGGCCGGCGCCCACGCCTCGCGCGGCGGATCGCCGCGCTGGGCGGCGCTGGTGGAGCTGGCCCGCGAGGCGGCCGGCCTGCCGCGCCACGTCTCCCAGCACTCGGGCGGCATGGTCATCTCGACCAAGCCGCTGATCGACGTGTGCCCGATCCAGCCCGCGGCCATGGAGGGCCGCCAGATGGTGCAGTGGGACAAGGACTCGTGCGCCGACGCGGGCCTGCTCAAGCTGGACCTGCTGGGGCTGGGCATGCTGTCGGCGGTCGAGCGGTCGGTTGAGGAGATCGCGCGCGTGCGCGGGCAGGTCATCGACCTGTCGCGGATCGACTTCGCCGACCAGGAGGTCTACAGCCAGATCCGCGAGGCCGAGACCATGGGCGTGTTCCAGATCGAGAGCCGCGCCCAGATGTCGATGCTTCCGCGCACGCGGCCGGAGAACCTGGACGACCTGACTGTGCAGGTGGCGCTGGTGCGGCCCGGGCCGATCCTGGGCGGCGCGGTGCACCCCTACATCCAGCGCAAGAAGGCGTTGCGCGAGGACCCGTCGTACGCCGTGCCCTACGAGCACCCGTCGCTGGAGCCGGTGCTGCGCGACACGCTCGGCGCGATCGTCTTCCAGGACCAGGTGATCGAGGTGGCCATGGCCTTCGCCGGCTTCACCGCCGGCGACGCCGAGGGCCTGCGGCGGGCCATGAGCCGCAAGCGCTCGGAAGCGGCCATGCGCGCGTACGAGGACCAGTTCGTTGCTGGCGCGGTGTCACTGCACGGGGCCTCCGAGGAGCTGGCCCACCGGGTGTACGACCAGATCGTCGGCTTCTCGGGCTTCGGCTTTCCCAAGTCGCACTCGGCTGCCTTCGGGCTGCTGGCATACCAGTCCACCTGGTTGCGGGTGCACTACGCGCCCGAGTTCCTGTGCGCGCTCATGAACGAGCAGCCGATGGGCTTCTACCCGCCGGACACGCTGGCCCACGAAGCCCAGCGGCGGGGGATCGAAGTGCGCGCGCCGTGCGTGCGCCGCAGCGGCGTCGAGTGCGCGGTCGAGTCCGACCTGGGGGTGCGGGTGGGGTTGGGCTACGTCAGCGGGGTACGCTCCGAGGAGGCCGAGGCGCTGGTGGCCGAGCGCGAGCGCGGCGGGCCCTTCGAGTCGGTGCCCGACCTGGCGGCGCGCTCGGGCATGGGCGCCGACGGGCTGGCCAAGCTGGCCTGGGCCGGGGCATGTGACGACTTGGTCGGAGGCCGGCGCCAGGCGCTGTGGTTGCTCGGCGTGGCTGTGCCAGGCGTGCCGGTGGGAAAGACCGGCACCCAGCTAGCCCTGCCGCTGGGCCAGCACGATCCGCCCGAGCTGGAGGAGCTGGGTGTGTGGGACCGGCTGCTGGCCGACTACGGCTCGATCGGCGTGACGCTGCACGAGCATCCGCTGGAGCTGATGCGGCCCACGCTGCCCGGCGGCTGCTTCTCGTCCGCCGACCTGGCCCGCGCCCGCGACGGCACCCCGGTGCGCTGCGCCGGGCTGGTGGTGGCCCGCCAGCGCCCGGCCACCGCCAAGGGCGTCACGTTCATGCTTCTCGAGGACGAGTTCGGCACCCTGAACCTGATCGTCCCGCCGCCCGTACACGAGCGCTGCCGTCTGGCCGTGCGCGGCGAGCCGCTGATCATCGCCAGCGGCAAGCTCGAGCACCGCGAGGGCGTGACCAACGTGCTGGTGCACGACGTCCAGCGCCTGGACCGCGGCGACCTGCCCAAGGCCGAGATCCGCCACATCGAGCCGCGGCGCACATGGAGCTCGGAGGCCGGCGAGGACGTGGGCCAGATGAACGATCTGCGCGAGGTGGCGCCGGCGGCGAACTCGTTCGGGCGGGGGCGGCGCTGAGGCCTACAGTTTGAGCCATGAACCGCGACGAGGCCGCACGCGAGGCAGCGAGGCTGGCGGAGCAGAATCCCGGCCGGCGCTGGCTGCCGCGCGAGAGCGAGGACGGCGACTGGACCGTGGCGGAGATCAAGCTCCCGCCGGGCATGAAGCCCAACCCGCCGCTGAAGGAGACCGTCGAGCAGAAGCCCAAGCCGCCCGAGCCCGACGACCCGCGCACCTCGTACGACCGCAATCTCGGCGGTCCCTGGGTGGGCTAGGGCCCAGCGGTTCCATCGTCCTGACTTTGACTGGCATAGCCAGTCAAACCCCAGACGGTGGAACAGTTCACTCGCTCGAGCTCGAGCCGCGCTGGCGGTTCAGCCAGTCGCCCAGCTGCTGGCCCACCTCCGCCACCGACGACCCCGCCTCCTGCACGGCTGACGAGATCCGGTCCGCGTAGTGGTCGCGGGCCGCGCCCGCCTCCTCGGAGGCCGTGGGCTCCTGGCCGCGGCGCAGGTACTCGCCGCCGATCATGACCTCGTACTCGCCGCCCTGGACCCAGTCGAGCAGGTGGCGCACGCGGCGCACCGGCAGCGGGTGGGTCACGTTCAGGTCCTGCATCATCCGCGTGAGCCTGGCGCTGCCGCCGACGTCGTCGTAGTCCATGCCCTGGGCGATGAAGGCGTCCAGGGACAGGTGCTCTGCGGCCTCACCGGCGGTGATGACCAGGAGCGCGCGGCACACCGCCTGCGGGTCGCGGGTGACCAGCGCGGCGGCGCGGTCGCAGCTGAGCTCGGCCGACCGGGACCACTCCAGCAGCGCGTAGTACACGGCCAGCATCGGCAGGCCGGCGAGCATCGGGATGCGCGCCACGGTGCCCGAGACCAGGCGCTTCAGGATGGCCAGCGCGGTCAGGTACAGAACGTGGTCGGAGTGCACGTGCGCCGCCTCGTGGGCCAGCACCACACGCCGGCCGTCGTCGTCCAGCAGCCGGATGGTCTCGGAGTGCACGACCACAACGGGCCGCTCGCTGCCGCCGGTGAACGCGTTCGCCATGGGGTGCTGGGTCATGTACAGGTCCGGCACCGGCTCGTGGTCGAGCACGTTGTAGACCTGGCGCTGGAGCTTGTGGATGTGGGGTAGCTGGTTGTCTCCCAGACGCACCGCGGCGCCCAGCGTGGCGGTGCGCAGGCTGCGCTCGTAGCCCAGCGCCACCAGCTTTCGCACCACCTGGTCCAGGTAGGGCACGCCGGCCAGCGCCGCCGTGGTCGCCCGGTCGGCCGGATGCTGGTAGGCCTTGGGGGAGATGTTGTCCAGCTTCCAGGCCTCCGCGGGTAGCGCCATGGGCGGAGCGTAGTCGTGCCCGGCCGCATAATCGTCGGCACCTCCAGCTGGGCTGATCCTGGCTTCGTCAAAGAGTGGTACCCGCACGGCATGAAGCCCGCCGATCGGCTGCCCTGGTACGCCGAGCGGTTCGAGGCGGTGGAGCTGAACTCCAGCTTCTACGCGGTGCCCGAGCGCAAGACGGTGGCCCGCTGGGCCGAGATCACGCCCGCAGGGTTCACCTTCGACGTAAAGCTGCACCGGCTGCTTTCGCGCCACTCGGCGGGGCTGGAATCGCTGCCGCCCGATATGCGCGACGGCGCCGGGGTGACAGCCCGCGGTCGGGTGCAGCTGACGCCGGAGCTGGAGGCTGAGCTGACGGGACAGATCCTGGAGGCGGTCGAGCCGCTGCTGGAGGCGGGCAAGCTCGGTGGCTTCCTGCTGCAGATGACACCCGGCTTCTCGCCCAGGCGCAACGAGCTGGCCGAGCTGGAGCCGCTGGTGTCGGCATTCGCGCCGCACCGCCTGGCGTTGGAGCTGCGCAACCGCCGCTGGGTTGACGAGGAGCGCATCGAGCAGACGCTGGAATGGTTCGACGACCAGCATGTGGCGTTCGTGTGCGTGGACTCACCGCCCGGCGACGCCACCACGATCATGCCCGGGGTGGACGCCGCCACGCGCGACGACCTGGCCTACCTGCGCATGCACGGCCGCGACACGCAGGCCTACCTGAGCGGCAAGACCGTGGCCGAGCGTTTCGGCTGGATCTACGGCGACGAAGAGCTCGAGGAGATCGCCACCCGCGCCCGCGGGCTGGCCGAGCAGGCCGGCGAGGTCCACGTGTTCTTCAACAACAACCGCGACGACGATGCGCCCACGGCGGCACGGCGCTTCCGGGCGCTGCTGGGCCAGGACCCCGGGCCGCCCCCGGAGGACGACCAGCTGTCGCTGGTCTAACGAGGTGGCCGGCCGGCCGCGCGTTCCAGCCGTTCGTGGCGATCCTCGCCCAGCGCCGAGCGCGGCGAAGGCTGCAACCGGGCCAGGCTGTAGCGCTTGACCCGCGGCCCACCGCTGCCGGAGCCGTGCGAGGCGCGCGGCACCAGCGCGAACCGGCTCGGTGATCGGGTCTGCCTGTCCATGAAAGACAGGATCGGCTGCAAGGGAGCGCATTTCTTCGGCCGCTGGGCCGAAGATCTGCGTGTGTGGTTCGACCGCGTGTCCGGGGGTGGCGCTCAGGCTGCGCGGGCCAGCTCGAACCAGACGCGCTGGTAGCCGGAGCCGCTTCCCTGCATGACGCCCCAGTCGTCGCTGAGGCGATCCACCAGGAACAGCCCCCAGCCGGCGTCGGCGTCCTCGGGTCCGGATGGGCGCGGCTCGAAGCCGCCGCCGGGGTTGGCCACCTCCACGTGCACACGCGTGCGTGAAACCACCACCATCAGCTCGATGATCGACGCTTGGGCATGGCGGACCGAGTTCGTTACGAGCTCGGTGACCAGCAGCCGGATGTTCTCGACGACCGGGTCGTCGAGCATCGAGCACAGCCGGGACAGCTCGGACCGCGCCCGCGCGGCCGCATCCTGGTCGCCTGCGATCCGGACCCGGAGGCTCTCGTTACCTGTGCCTGAGCTCTGATTCTCCATCACGTGTACCACGCTCGCTTCTTGCCCATATCGGCCGCAGACCAACCGTGCGATCGCGCACGCAAGAATCCGGTCATGGCCGACACCGACCCGACCGGCGTCCGGCGCGTGCGCGCCCACAACCCCTCGCCGCTGACGCTGGACGGCACCAACACCTACGTGGTCGGGCGCTGGGTGGTCGATCCCGGGCCCGACGACCGCGACCACCTGGAGGCCGTGCAGCGCGCCTGCGAAGGCCCGATCGAGGGCATCGCCCTGACCCACAGCCACCCCGATCACGCCGAGGGGGCGCCCGCGCTGGCGGCCATGGCCGGTGGGATCGACGTCGTGCTGCCCCTCGAGGGGCAGCGGGTCGGGCCGTTCGACGTGATCGCCACGCCCGGCCACGCGCCCGACCACGTCTGCCTGCTGCTGGACGGCCGGATCGGCTTTGCCGGCGACACGGTGCTGGGCTGGGGCAGCGTGTTCGTGGGACCCGGCGAGGGGTCGCTGGTGGCCTACCTCGACTCGCTGCGCCGCCTGCGGGCACTCGACCTGGACGTCATCTGCCCCGGCCACGGGCCGTACGTGGACGATCCCGGCGGCCAAGCTGGACGAGTACGTGGAGCACCGGCTGGAACGCGAGCGCCTGCTGGTCGAGGCGCTGGACGCGGGCGCCCGCGACGAGCAGGCCATGCTCGACCGCGCCTGGTCCGACGTCCCGCCCGAGTTGCGCGGAGCAGCGGGTCTGACGCTGCGCGCTCACCTGGCGAAACTCGCGCAGGAGAGGCGCCTGCCGGCCGACCTGGACCCGTCCCTGGCAGGGTGAGCGCCATGCGCATCATCGTCGCCACCGAGGCCGGAGCCCCCGACGTCCTGCAGGTCCGGGAGGTGGACCGCCCCCAGCCGATCCCCACCGAGGTACTGGTCCGGGTCCACGCCGCCGGCGTGAACCCCGTGGATTGGAAGACCCGCAGCGGGCAGGGGATGGCCGGCCTCCTGGGCGACCCGCCGTGGCGGATCGGCTGGGACGTGGCCGGCGTGGTCGAGGAGGTGGGCATGGGCGTCACGCGCTTCCGTCCCGGCGACGAGGTGTTCGGGATGCCCTGGTTCCCGCGCCAGGCCGGGGCGTACGCCGACTACGTGACGGCCCCCGCGCGCCAGCTGGCGCTGATGCCCGAGGGGCTGGACTTCAAGGCGGCGGCCGCCCTGCCGCTGGCCGGCCTGACCGCGTGGCAGGCCATGGTGGACACCGCCGAGCTCCAGGCCGGCCAGCGCGTGCTCGTGCACGCCGCCGCCGGCGGTGTCGGCCACCTGGCCGTGCAGATCGCCAAGGCCCTGGGCGCCGAGGTATACGGCACCGCCAGTCCCGCCAAGCACGAATTCCTGCGCGGGCTGGGCGTGGACCGGCCGATCGACTACAAGGCGGAGGCGTTCGAGGACGTGGCCACCGGCATGGACGTGGTGCTCGACCTGGTCGGCACCTGGGACTACGGCATCCGCTCGCTGGCCTGCCTGCGCGACGGCGGCACGTTGCTGGAGATCCCGTCCGGTGCCGACCCCGAGGTGCTCGAGCAGGCCGATGCGCAGGGCAAGCACGCCACCGGCATGCTGGTCGAGCCCGACGGTGCCGGCCTGGAGCGGATCGCCCAACTGTGCCGCGACGGCGAGCTGAAGGTAGCGCTGGAAGAGCCGCTGGCGCTGGAGCAGGCCGCGCAGGCGCACGAACTTGGCGAGCAAGGCCGCACGCAGGGCAAGCGGGTGCTGGTCACAGGGGCGTAACGCTCAGGCTGCCACGCCGTCCGCCTCGCGGATGTGCTCGACCACCTCGGCCAGCACGGCCTCGGCCCGGTCGTTGTCGATCTGACAGGTCCCGGCGGCGGCGTGTCCGCCGCCTCCGTAGGCGAGCATCAACTCCCCGACGTGGGTGGGGCTGGAACGGTCGATGATCGACTTGCCGAGGGCCAGCACGGTGTTCTGCTGCTTGAGGCCCCAGATCACATGGATCGAGAGGGTGCAGGAGGGGAACAGCGCGTAGATCATGAAGCGATTGGTGGGGTGTATGACCTCCTCCTCGCGGAGGTCGAGCACTACGACCTTGTCATGGACCGTGGCGCAGCGCTCGATCTGCTCGATCGCCTGCGGCTCGTGCTCGAAGTACAGCTCCACGCGTTCGGCCACATCGGGCAGCTCGAGGATCTCCTCGATGCTCATCCGGGTGCAGGCCTCGATCAGCTCCATCATCAACTGGTAGTTGGAGATGCGGAAGTCGCGGAAGCGCCCCAGCCCGGTGCGCGGGTCCATCAGGAAGGAGAGCAGCGTCCACCCTTCGGGCTTGAGGATCTCCTCCTCGGAGAAGCGCGCGGCATCGGCCTTGTCGACCGCGCCCATGATGTCCTCACCGAACTGCGGAAAGCGGTCGCTGCCGCCGAAGTGGTCGTATACCACCCGCGCGGTGGAGAGCGCCGCGGCGTCCATCACCCAGTTGTCGGGCGCGTGGTCGACCCGCAGCTCCTCGCTGGGGTGGTGGTCAAAGGCGAGGTGGGCCCCCGGTACGTAGGGAAGGTTGGTGGTGATGTCCGAGTCGGAGATCTCGACCTTGCCGTCCTGCATGTCCTTCGGGTGGACGAACTTGATCTCGTCGATCAGTTCGAGGTGGCGCAGCAGCGCGGCGCACACCAGGCCATCGAAGTCGCTGCGGGTGACGAGCCGGTACTTCTGGTCGGTGGTCTGTGCCATCTGCCTCTCCAGTCGCGGCCCGCCGATCGGGCCGGATCTGAAGCCCATCGGCAGCGAAGGCCGATCTCTAGAGTGGCCGGTAGCCTTCGCTCGACGTGATTTCGACAAACCAGCTCAAGAACGGCACTCACATCGAGGTGGAGGGCCAGGTCTTCAAGGTCGTGGACTTCCAGCACGTCAAGCCGGGCAAGGGACCCGCGTTCGTTCGCACCAAGCTCAAGCGCCAGAGCGACGGCAACCTGCTGGACAAGACCTTTCGCGCGGGCGAGAAGTTCCGGCCGATCCGCACCGAGACCCGGCGCATGCAGTACCTGTACGCCGACGGCACCGACGGCCACTTCATGGACGTCGAGACCTACGAGCAGCTGACTATTCCGGAGGAGCAGGTGGCCGACCAGCTGCGCTGGGTCCGCGAGAGCGAAGAGGTCGAGGTGCTGTACGTGGACGACAAGCCCGCCGACGTGCAGGTGCCCGCCGCGGTGGAGATGGCCGTGGCCGAGACCGAGCCCGGGCTGCGCGGCGACACCGCCTCCGGCGGCGGCGACAAGCCGGCCACGCTGGAGTCGGGCGTGGTGGTGCGGGTGCCGCTGTTCGTGGACGTGGGGGACAAGGTCCGAGTGGACACCCGCTCGGGCGAATACGTGTCGCGGGCCTGAGACCGGCGTGCGGCGCACCGATCAGAGACGCGCCGCGGTGGTGGCCCTGTACCAGGCCGACCTGACCGGCCGCTCGGCCCCCGAACTGCTGGACGAGCGCACGCCCGACTTCGCGCGCGAGCTGGTTGACGGCGTGGAGCGCGACCGCGTTCAGATCGACGACCTGATCACCCGCCACTCGGAGGGCTGGGCGCTTGATCGGATCGCGCCGCTGGAGCGCAACATCCTGCGCGTGTCCCTTCATGAGCTGCTCCATCGCGACGACATCCCCGCCGAGGTGGCCATCGACGAGGCGGTCGAGGCCGCAAAGGAGCTGTGCGGTGCCGACGCGCCCGGCTTCGTGAACGGCGTGCTGGGCGCGGCCCACCGTGAGACGGTGGGCGCCTGATGGGCTCGCCCGAGCTGGACGACCTGGTGCGCGAGCTGGAGGACGCGGCCACGCGCCTGCGCGCCGGCGAGCTGGAGCCCAAGGAAGCCGCGGAGCTGGTGGACCGGTGCGCCCGGCTGGCGGTGAGTATTGGCGGCGAGCTGGAGGCGCTCGGACGCCGGGCGGAGACCGACCCGGACCAGGAACAGCTGTTGTGAGCGAGGTTCTCCCCGCCGCGCTCTACCCGACCGAGCTGCAACAGCGGGTGGACGCGTACCTGGCCGGGCTGCCGCTGGGGGGCGCCGCCCATGGCATGGACACGCTGGTCGAGGCCATGCGCTACTCGCTGCTGGCCGGCGGCAAGCGCGTCCGGCCGGTGCTGGCCCTGGCCACGGCCGAGGCGCTGGGCCACGACCCCGACTCGATCCTGCCGTTCGCCGGCGCCATCGAGATGATCCACACCTACTCGCTGATCCACGACGACCTGCCGGCGATGGACGACGACGAGCTGCGCCGCGGCAAGCCCACCTGTCACGTGGCCTACGGCGAGGACGTGGCCATCCTGGCCGGCGACGGGCTGTTTGCCGAAGCGCTGCGCCTGGCCGCCGCCGAGCAGGAGGCGGACCCGACCGCGCTGCTGGCCGCCGTGGCCGAGCTGACCGCGGCGGTTGGAGTCGACGGGATGGTCGGCGGCCAGTTCCTGGACGTGACCGCCCCGGGCGACCTCGGTCCCCTCGAGCTGCGCCGCGTGCACGAGCTGAAGACCGGCCGGCTGATAGCGGCATCGGTGAACTGCGCGCTGCACCTGTGCAAGGCGTCGCCGTCTGCCAGACTGAGCTACGGCCGGTTCGCCGCAGAGCTTGGCGTCCTCTTCCAGATCGTCGACGACATCCTCGACGTGACGGGTGACGACACCGCCCTGGGCAAGCCGAGCGGATCCGACGAGCGCCACGGCAAGCGCACCTACGTGACCGTGTTCGGGCTCGATCGGGCCCGCGAGCTGGCGCGTGAGTCACACTCCGAGGCACGCGCGGCGCTGGCCGAGTCGGCGGGGGACACGGAGACGCTGGAGCGGGTGGCAGACCACATACTGACCCGCCAGAATTGACCCCACCACATGGCTGAACTCCTGGACACCATCGACGGCCCCGAAGACCTCAAGGGGCTGGACGACGCGCAGCTTGCGCAGGTGGCCCAGGAGGTGCGCGAGCTGATCATCGACACGATCGGTGAGATCGGTGGCCACTTCGGCGCCAACCTGGGCACCTGCGAGATCGCCGTGGCGCTGCACTCGCTGCTCGAGAGCCCGCGCGACAAGATCCTCTGGGACGTGGGCCACCAGGCCTACCCTCACAAGGTGCTGACCGGGCGCCGCGACCAGCTGCCCACCATCCGCAAGTACGAGGGGCTGGCGCCGTTCTGCTCGATCGGCGAATCCGAGCACGACATCATGGGCGCCGGTCACGCGTCCACCTCGGTGTCCTACGCCGTCGGCCTTAAGGAGGCCATGCGCCAGGGCCGCGGCCCCGACGGCAAGGTCGTGGCCGTGATCGGCGACGGCGCGCTGACCGGCGGCGTGGCCTACGAGGCGCTGCACCACGCGGGCGGCCTGGGGCTGCCGATCGTGATCCTGCTTAACGACAACGGGATGTCGATCGCGCCGAACGTCGGCGCCCTGAACCGCTACTTCAACCGCGCCCGTATGAACCCCAAGCTCTACCACGCGCGCGAGGGCGTGGAGGAGCGCATGAGCCGACTGCCCGCCGGCATCGGCGACCGGATCGAGCGGCTGGGCCCGATCGTGAAGGAGTCGCTCAAGGCTTACTGGGCGCCCGGACTGCTGTTCGAGGAGCTGGACCTGGCCTACATGGGCGTGATCGACGGCCACGACGTGCGCGCGGTGCGCGAGGCGCTCCGCGAGGCGCTGGACGCCGACCGGCCTGTGGTGGTGCACTGCTCGACCGTCAAGGGCAAGGGCTTCGAGCCAGCCGAGGAGGGTGGCCTGGAGGGCATGGAGGCATGGCACGCCGCCAAGCCGGCGTCGATCGTGAACGGTGCCCCGGCGGCCAAGCCCAAGGCGCCCGCCAAGGACCCCAACCCGGCACCGGCCCAGTACACCAAGGTGTTCGGCGACGCGCTCGTGGCCGAGGCTCAGCGCGATGAGCGCGTGATCGGCATCACCGCGGCCATGAACTCCGGCACCGGCCTGGACATCCTCCAGAAGGCGATGCCCGAGCGCTACTACGACGTGGGCATCGCCGAGCAGCACGCGATCCTGTTCGCGGCCGGCCTGGCGCTGCAGGGCGCCAAGCCGGTGGCAGCCATCTACTCCACCTTCCTCCAGCGCGCGTTCGACCAGATCGTGCACGACGTGTGCCTGCAGAACCTGGACGTGGTGTTCGCCATGGACCGCGCCGGGCTGGTGGGCGACGACGGGCCCACCCACCACGGCGCGTTCGACATCTCCTACCTGCGCGCGCTGCCGAACATGGTGCTGGGCGCCCCCCGCGACGAGGCGCAGCTGGTGCACCTGCTGCACACCGCCCTGGACCACCAGGGCCCGTTTGGCCTGCGCTACCCGCGCGGCGCCGCCGAGGGCGTGCCGCTGCCGTCCACGCCCGAGGTGCTGCCGATCGGCCGCGGCGAGACGCTGCGCGAGGGCGAGCGCGTGGCCCTGCTCGGCTACGGCCACGGCGTGCCGGTGGCCCTTGGCGCCGCCGACGTTCTGGCCGCCGAGCACGGCCTGGAGCCCACGGTTGCCGACGCCCGCTACGCGAAGCCGCTGGACACCGAGCTCATCGCCGCACTGGTTGCCGAGCACGACGTGCTCGTGACCGTGGAGGAGAACGTTCTGGCCGGCGGCTTCGGCTCGGCGGTGCTCGAGTACCTGGCCGACCACGACCTGCTGGGCGACGTGCGCGTGCTGCGCTTCGGCCTGCCCGACCGCTACGTCACGCACGGCAAGCCCGCCCTGCTGAGGGCCGAGGTCGGCCTGACGGGCGAGGACGTGGCGGCAAAGGTGGCGGCCGCCGTGCTCGAACCGCACGGCCACGCGCTCGCATAGGGTTCGGCCCAGGATGTTCGACTGCCTGACCGCGGCCCCCGAGGCATGATGGAGCGCACAAGCGGTGTGCCTGCCGTCTTCTCCGACCCCTGGGTCTAATACGCCCGACCGGCCTCGGGCATGCGCGTGCTGGACCTTGAGTGCGGGCCCGGCACCTCTTTCCGTACATGCCCTCAATCGACGGCCTTCCCCAATGTGCCGTTGGAGATTCGACACGATCGGTTGGCCATGCCCTACGACCACGCCGTCGTCAGCGCCGACGTGTGATGAGTCAGCGGCGGCGGTAGACGGCGAAGTCGCCCGCCTGGACCGGGGCGCGATAGTCACGCGCGAGCAGGGCGAATATCGGATCCCGTCTGGCGTATTCGATCTCCTGGACCTTGGGCTGGATGGGCGCACGCCGCAGTTGAAGCGCCACGTCGGGCGGCCGGTGCGTGGCCAGGTAGTCCAGCAGGATCTCTCGGTAGCCCACTATCTTGCGGCCACGGATGTCCACCAGCTTGGCCAGCCAGATCGCGTTTGTCGCGCGCGGAGCGTCGGTGAAGAGATAACCGGCGGGGAAGTCGTCGAAGAACAGGATGGAGTCGCCGTTGCGCACGCTCGCGTCGACGGTCCGCGCCGTAGCCTCGATGAAGTCCCGCTTGACCTTGCTCGTCCTGATACCGGCGTACGGGCCTTCGGAGACGGTGGCCGTCAACCTCGGCGGCGGGCGATCCCTGTACGAGGCGGTGAACTGCAGGCCGGTCAGCGCGCAGACCACGAGGGCACCAGCGGCGAGCACGACAACAGGGCGCAGAGTCTCTCGCTCGCCAAGCAGCTCGCGGCACGCTATGCCGGTGAACACGATGCCCGCCAGCACGGCGGGGAACGATCCGATCGCGAAGTTCACCGGCCCAGCGGCGCTGGACATCGCGGTGACCAGCCCGGCGACGATGGCCGGCAGCCAAACGATCCGGAACACCTGGCGCGCCACCGGGTCGTGGCGCACGAACAGGTAAAGCGCGCCGCTCATGACGCTGTAGCTGCGCACGAAGAAGAGCGATGCCTCCTCGACCCGCAGGCTGTCGATCTCCGGAAGGGCGGCCAGCGGAGCTATAAGCAGCAGGCCCGCCGCGGCCAATGGAACTCGCCTGCGCAGCAACCACGCCGCGACCAGGATCAGCGCGGCCAGGTAGCGGTAGGAGAACTGGTTCCAGACGGTGCGAATGATCGCCTCGACCTTGTCGATCCCCCCGCTTTGACCGAGATACTCGGTCGAGTCGTTGGCCGCCTGCCGGACGTCATCGAGTCCCGCAGAAAGCACCAGCGCCACGAATGCAAGGCACCAGAGGCCCAACGGCAGGGCGAGCGCGACGATCAGGTCTCGACGCCGCGTGAACCAGGCTGCCACCGCCGCCTGTAGCACCACCGGTATCAGCAAAGGCGGGTAGGCGAACACCGCAACGCCGTTCAGGAAGCTTCCGGCTGCGGCCCAGCGAGCGCTGCGAGTGGCCACGGCCGCAAGGACACAGCAGGAGCCGGCGAAGAACATGCTGGCGCCGATCGAGTTGTAGCTGAAGCTGGGAATGTTGAAGGGCACGAACGCGGCGCTGACCGCCGCAAGCACGGCAACCCATGCGGCGGACCCGAACACCCTCCGCAACGCCGCGAACACCACGCCGAACGTCACCAGCGTCAAGACGAAGTGGAGGTGCCGGTAGAACAGGATCACGCCGTCCCCGCCGCGGAGCTCGTCGAACGACCAGGCGAACGGGTAGGCCATAAGGCAGGGGCCGTGCTGCACCACGGCCGCCTCGTCGACGAGCGGGTTCACGCCGTTGACGAGTCCCCTGCAGTTTGCGGCGTAGAAGGCTTCGTCCGTGAAGTCCACACCGAAGTAGAGCCGGACGTAGTGGGCGACCAGCACGGCCCCCGCCAGGACGAGTGCAGCCCAGCCCAGCCAGCGCGGTGTCTCGACACGGGTCATGGTCGGTCCTGGCCTGCGAGCGCGGCATCCAGCTCGTCCACGACGAAGCTCAGGTCCCCGTCACCGAGTTGGGGATGCAGAGGGAGGGTGAGCAGGTGATCTGTCGCCCAGTTGCTCACCTCGAAGGGACCGCCCAACCGGCCGGCGTAGTAGGGGTGTTGATCGATGGCGATGTAATGGAGCGCCACGGGGACCCGCCGCGGGAGGAGGTCGGCGAGGAGCTGATCGCGGGCTTCGTGGCCACCCTCCACCATCACCTGGTAGAGGTGCAGCGCGTGCCGCGACTCCAGGTCACAGGGCCCCCTGTCGACCGGCGACACCCCCTCCACGTCGGCCAGCAGCTCGTCATATCGCTCCGCCAGCCACTCGCGCACCGCAAGGAACCCTTCGAGCTTGTCGAGCTGGGGCAGCGCGATCGCGGCCTGCAGGTCCGTCCAATTGGATTTGAAGCCGGCCTCCACCGCCAGGCTCGGGCGGTAGGCCGTCCGCCGGTAGCGATCCCACGCGTCCCCGCTCAGACCGTGTAGGCGGAGCGTCCTCAGGCGCTCTGCGACCTCACCCGCGGCCAGCGCGATCGCTCCGCCCTCGGCACTTGCCAGGTTCTTGTTGGGGTAGAAGCTGAAGCAGCTCAGGACGCGGGGATGTGCCGACCCTCCCACCGGATGGCCGGCGGCGACGCCGCCTATGGCGTGCGCTGCGTCTTCGATGATCCACAGATCGTGCGCATCCGCCAGTGCCTGGAAGCCCTGGACGTCCAGTGAGCGACCACCGAAGTGGACGGGCATGACGGCCCGGGTGCGATCCGTCAGCGCTCGCTCGACGGCCTCCGGCGTGATGTTCAGGGTCGCCGGATCGATATCCACCAGGACCGGGGTCGCTCCGGCGTGCTCGATCGCGTTGACGGTGGCTACGAAGGTGAACGGCGTGGTCACGACCTCGTCACCTGGGCCGATTCCGCACGCCACCAGCGAGAGGTGGAGCGCGGCGGTACACGAGCTCACGGAGACCACGTGTGGAGCGCCCAGGTCCTCCACAAGTCGCTGTTCGAACCGCTCCACGAGCGGACCCTGGCCGATCCAGGCGCTGCGCAACGTCTGAACGAGCAGTTCCTCCTCGGCCTCGTCGAAGAACGGCTCGCCGAACACCAGGCGCTCGCGGGAAGCCGTCATGACAGCACCACGCCCTCGTAGAGCATGGGCTCCCTGGGGATCTCCGGGCCGCGCAGTCGCTGATCGCGAACCACCAGCTCATCGATGCGCAGCGCCCCGTCGGCCGCCCACACCACCAGCTCCTCGGCAGCCGTGCGCTGGAGCATCCCGGGGGCGCGCGGAGCGCCGATCGCCGACTCGGGGACCTCTGTCACGCGCGCCAAGGTAATGCGCTCGGGCCCGACATAGGAGAAGGCGCCGGGAAGCGGCGGCGCCAGCGCTCTGACGATGTTCCGGATCCGCGCGCGCGGCTGATCGTAAGACAGGTGATTCAGGGGTGGGTCGGAGGCGCTGTGGTAGGTGGCCTGCCCGGCCTGCAAGCGCGGCTCTGGCAGCGAGCGATCCTCCAGAAAGCGGCGCAGGATGCGGGCTGTGGAGCCGCGGACCAGATTGGCCATCTTCAGGTGAAGGTCATACCCGGTGTCCTCGGCGTGGACCGGCATGCTGCGCTGGAGCAGTAGAGCGCCTGTGTCGACCCCCTGATCGATGAGTTGGATGCTCAGTCCCGTCTTGCGATCGCCCTCCGCGATCGCCCAGATGAGCGGAGCGAAGCCGCGATGGCGCGGGAGCAGCGACGGGTGCACGTTGATCGCTGGACCGCCGATGGCCTCGAGCAGCGGCTCGTGAAAGATCTGCGTGTAATAGACCGAGACCAGAAGCTCGCCACCGAACTGCCGGACCGCCGCGACCGACTCCTCCGAGTTCAAGTCCTCGGGCTGCAGGCATTCAACGCCGCGTTCCTCGGCGTGGGATGCCAGCGAGTGCTGCCAAGTGTGACGCGCGCTACCAGTCGGCGCTATGGCCAGCAGTTGGTCCACCGGCAATGCACCAACCAGGAGATCGAGAACATGGCAAGCCGCCAGATTGTTGCCGGCGAGCACCACCCGGGCTCGACCGTTCCCCTCGGGGGATTCCGGCCGAGCGCTAGAGCTCACGCGCGGAGGTCTTGCCGGATGTCGTGAACACATGGCCGACGAGATAGTACGGACGCGCCTTGGCCTCGGTGTAGATCCGCCCGACGTACTCTCCGATCATCGCCACCGCCAGCAGCTGCCCTGCGATCAGGAAGAAGATCAGGGCCAACGCCGAGACCGAGCCCGATACGCCGTCCCCAACCACGATCCGGTAGATCAGGAAGACCAGCGCGGCGGCAAAGCCCAGCAGCGAGGCGATCAGCGCGAAGAAGGTGACCAGGCGCAACGGGAAGACCGCGTAACCCGTCACCAGGTCCAGGACCATCTCGATCAGCCCGCCGATGCGATAGCGAGAGCCCTGCTCGCCCCGGGCCACGTGGCTGACAGGGACCTCCTTGACCCTCACGCCGAGCCAGGCAACCACAGCCGGGAGGTAGCGGTGCCGCTCGGTAACGGTCAGCATCTGGTCCACGACCGTCCGGTCATACGCGCGGAACATCGAGCCAAAGTCCTGCAGCTCCACGCCCGTCCTTCGGTTCAACCAGCGCGTCAGCTGTCGTGTGATGAACCGACGGATGGGGGGATCGCGGCGCTCCTTGCGATAGCCAGAGACAACGGGGAACTCGTCCGAGAGCGCTTCGATGAGCTGATGCATATCCTCTGGCGGGTACTGCAGATCGCTGTCCATCGTGACCACGACATCACCGCGACTGTGCGCCAACCCGGCGAAGACCGCTGGGTGCTGACCGAAGTTACGCGCGAGCCTCACGAGGGTGGTGGTGTGACGGAAGCCTCTCGCCTGTTCCTCCGCCTCAGCTGCCGTCGTGTCCATGCTCCCGTCGTCGACCAGGACCAACTCGACTGAGCCCTCGTACTGATCCAGGGCGGCCCCCACGCGTTCGAACAGGTTTTCCACGAAGCCGGCATCCCGGTACAGCGGGATCACCACGCTGAGGTCCACGCGGTCGACTAACGGCGCGGTCTGCGCGGGCATCGCTCGTGCGGTCCCTATCGCGGTCCGAAGCTCCACAGCCGGTGCCCCAGGAAGCTGGGCACCGCCACTGTGAGCATCGCCAGGGCCTGCGCGGCCACGGGCTCCATGCCGAGCGCAATGAGGAGTTGCAGGACGCCCAGGGTCACAATGAGCAGCGCTCCGTGGAGGAGGGCGAACCGGATCGCCTGTGGAACCGCGGGCAGGTGAACTGCATCGAACGTCCACATGCGATTCCAGGCGAAGTTGTGCACCAGGGCGGCGACAAACGCCGACACCGACGCGGCAGTGGCGCCAATGGCGCTGACCGTGACGGCGAAAACTGCGAGGGCCAAGACATACCCCAGCACGCCCACCATCGCGAAGCGGAGTGCCTCACCGGATGCCTGCCGGTGGACTCGCCGCGATGCGGTACCGACCCCCGGTGCCGGTGTGGTTTTCGTCGTCATTGCGATCCTGCAGTTATAGGGGGGATCACGTGCCCGCGCCACTGGCGGCCAAGGTGACGCCGCGGCGCTACCGGCTTCTTGCTCGTGACCGGCGGGGAACCACCCGCTCCCCGACGATCACTCCGGGCGTGCGGTGCTTGAACCCGGCCGGCCGCGGCGGCAGGCCGAGGCCGGCGCCGCGCTGCGTGAGGTGGGCCGCCGCACGCTCGCAGACCGCGGCGATCGTGAGCGAGGGATTTACCCCCAGCGAGGTGGGGATCACGGACGAGTCCATGCAGAACAGCCCCTCGTTGCCGTAGGCCTCGCAGCGGTCGTTGACCACGCCGAAGCGCGGCCGCGTGACATGGATCGCGATCGCACGCCCGAAGATCTCGCTGCGGGTGCTGGCGCGTGACCTTCGCCGAGTGAACTGAGTCCCGATAGCGGGAAGATGAGCCGTACCGGTGCGCGTAGGCCTATTCATCACCTGCATCAACGACACGCTCTTCCCGCGCACGGGCATCGCCACGGTGCAGGTGCTGGAGCGGATGGGGTGCGAGGTGGTGTTCCCCGAGGAGCAGACCTGTTGCGGGCAGATGCACGCCAACAGCGGCTATCGCGAGCAGGCGCTACCACTGGTGCGCCGGTTCGCGCGCGCGTTCGGCGAGGCCGGGGTGGAGGCGGTGGTCACGCCCAGCGCGTCGTGCGCCGCGATGGTGCGCGATCAGTACCCGCGGCTTGCGCCGGACACCCGGGATCTGGCCTCGCGCACCTTCGAGCTGTCGGAGTTCCTGGTCGGACAGCTGGGCGTTGACGACGTGGGCGCCACCTACCCGCACCGGGTGACCTACCACCCGACCTGCCATTCGCTGCGGCTGCTGAAGGTCGGCGACGCTCCGCTGCGGCTGCTGCGCAACGTGCGCGGGATCGACCTGGTCGAGCTGCCCGAGGCCGAGCAGTGCTGCGGTTTCGGCGGCACGTTCGCGGTCAAGAACGCCGACACGTCGGCGGCCATGCTGGGCGACAAGATCCGGCACGTCGTCCAGACCGGCGCCGAGGCGTGCGCCGCCGCGGACAACTCGTGCCTGATGCAGATCGGCGGCGGCCTGTCGCGCCAACGGGCCGGCGTGCGCGCGGTGCACCTGGCCGAGATCCTGGCGGCGACCGGATGAGCTTCCCGGCGGCGGCGTCCGAGGCGCTGGCCGACAGCCAGCTGCGGCGAAATCTGCGCAAGGCAACCTCGACCATCCGCGCCAAGCGCGAGGGCGCGGTGGCCGAGCTGGACGACTGGGAGCAGTTGCGCGACGCGGGGGAGCAGATCAAGGCCCACGCGGTGGCGCACCTGGACGTCCACCTGGAGCAGCTCGAGCGCTCGGTCACCGCCGCAGGCGGCAGCGTTCACTGGGCCCGCGACGGCGACGAGGCCAACCGCATCGTCGGAGATCTGACGCACGCTGCCGGCAGCGATGAGGTGGTCAAGGTGAAGTCGCTGACCACCGACGAGATCGGCCTGAACGACGCGCTGGCCGAGCGCGGGATCGCCGCCCTCGAGACCGACCTGGCCGAGCTGATCGTGCAGCTGGACCCGTCCGATCGCCAGTCGCACATCCTCGTGCCGGCGATTCACCGCAACCGTCAGGAGATCCAGGCGCTGTTCGCCGAGCACCTGCCCGGCAACGAAGGCATCTCCGCCGAGCCCACGGAGCTCGCGGCCGCCGCCCGCGAGTACCTGCGGCGCAAGTTCCTGACCGCGAGGGTGGGGGTGAGCGGCGCCAACTTCGCCATCGCCGAGACCGGCTCGGTCGGGGTGGTCGAGTCCGAGGGCAACGGGCGCATGTGCACCACGCTGCCCGGCACGCTGATCACGGTCATGGGGATCGAGAAGGTGCTGCCGCGCTTCAGCGACCTGGAGGTGATGCTCCAGCTGCTGCCGCGCTCCTCCACCGCCGAGCGGATGAACCCGTACACCTCGGTGTGGACCGGTGTGGCCGTGGGCGACGGGCCGCGCGACTTCCACCTGGTGCTGCTCGACGCCGGCAGGTCGGCCGCCCTGGCCGACCCCGTGGGGCGGCCGGCGCTGCACTGCATCAAGTGCTCGGCGTGTATGAACGTGTGCCCGGTGTTCGAGCGCACCGGCGGTCACGCCTACGAGTCCACCTACCCAGGGCCGATCGGGGCCATCCTGTCGCCCCAGCTGGCCGGGATGGCCGATCACACCGACCTGCCGTGGGCGTCGTCGCTGTGCGGGGCCTGTTACGAGGTCTGCCCGGTGAAGATCGACATCCCGTCGGTGCTGATCCACCTGCGTCAGAAGGTGGTCGCGCAGCGCAACGGGCCGGCGGCGGAGCGGTTGGCGATGGAGGCTGTCGGGCGGATCTTCAACAGCCGCAAGCGCTACGAGCGCGCGCAGCGGGCGGCGCGCGTGGCGGGGCGCCCCTTCTCACGCGACGGCAAGATCGAGGCGCGACTGCCGGGGCCGCTGAAGCCCTGGCTCGAGCACCGCGACCTGCCCGCGCCGCCGAAGCAGACCTTCAGGGAGTGGTGGCGTGAGCGCGCGTGACGACATCCTCAGGCGGGTGCGGGAAGCCACCGGCGACGTCGATCCGGAGTCGGCGGCCACATGGGACGCCGACGCGCACGCGGGCTACCAGCGCCGGCCGGCCGTGGAGGATGCAGCGGCGTTGCTCGCCGAGCGGATCGAGGACTTCAACGCCACCGTCACCCGCGTCGGTCCCGATGGAGTGGCCGAAGCGGTGGCTTCCGTCGCCGCTCGCCATGGCGCGCGCCGGCTGGCGGTGGCGCGCGGCCTTGAGCCGGCCTGGCTGCCCGGGGACCTGGACCTGGTGGAGGAGCCGGAGCTCTCGGTGGCCGAGCTGGACGCGGTCGACGGCGTGCTCACCGGCTGCGCGCTGGCCATCGCGGCCACCGGCACCTTCGTCCTGGACGGCGGCCCGGGCCAGGGCCCGCGGCGGCTCACCCTCGTGCCCGACCTGCACGTGTGCGTGGTGCGCGAGGACCAGATCGTGCCCGGCGTCCCACAGGCCGTCGCCGCCCTGCGCGACGCGGCCGCGGCCGGGCGCCCGCTGACGTTCGTGTCCGGGCCCTCGGCCACGTCGGACATCGAGCTGGACCGGGTCGAGGGCGTGCACGGGCCGCGCCGGCTGGAGGTCGTGCTGGTGGGCTGACCCCTCGTTGCGCGACCCCGGAAAAGGAAACGGCCCGCCGAAGCGGGCCGTTTCCGAGGGAGGAGTGATGCGATATGGATCTGTTAGAGGAAGTTCTCGGTGCGGCGGCCCGGGGTGTACCGGGTAAACAGATTGATCAGCATCGTCAGCGCTGCGAAGCCGCCGAACAGGGCCACCGCGGGCGCGTCGCCGGTGAAGGCGAACAGCAACGCGGCGCCCGCGAGTCCGGCAGCCAGTCCCATGTCGTAGCCCGCCTGCTGGGTCACGGGGATGGTGCCTCGGCCAGATGAGGCGGTTCCCGCGATCCCGAGGCCCACGACCAGGATGGCGATTGCGAATCCAGCCACCAGGGCCGCGTCGCTGAGCGACACCAGCGCGGCGGTGGCCGGGATTGCCACGCCGACGGCGATCAGTAGTGCTGAGCGCATGTCGGCGGATATGAGGCGGGTTCTACTCACAAGTTCAACCTACCCCGGCCCCGGGATACCTCTGTGCACGTGGTCACAGAGCCCTCCCGGCTACGCTGCCGACGTGGCGAAGCGGCGTCTGGACGCCTTGTTGGCCGACCGCGGCCTGTACGAGTCACGGACGCGGGCCGCGGCCGCGGTGATCGCTGGGGAGGTCCGGCTGGCCCCGGGCGGCCAGGTGGCCGACAAACCCGGCCGGATGGTGGCCGACGACGTGAGCGTCGAGGTGGCCGAGCGGCCCCGCTTCGTCTCGCGCGGGGGCGTGAAGCTGGCCAACGCGCTGGAGGCCTTCGGCCTGGACGTGGCCGGGCGCCGCGCCCTGGACGCGGGCGCGTCCACCGGCGGGTTCACCGACTGCCTGTTGCAGCTCGGGGCGGAGGCCGTGATCGCAGCCGACGTGGCCTACGGCGAACTGCACTGGTCGCTGCGCCAGGACGACCGCGTGATCGTGCTCGAGCGTACGAACGTCAAGGCCCTGGATCCGGCCGCGCTGCCGTGGGCTCCGGATCTGATCGTGGCCGACCTGTCCTTCATCTCGCTGCACAAGGTGCTGCCGGCGTTGATGGGCGCCGCCACCGCGGAGTTCGACTGTCTGAGCATGGTCAAGCCCCAGTTCGAGGTCGGGCGCGACAAGGTCGGCAAGGGCGGCGTCGTGCGCGACCCGGAGCTGCGCCGCGGGGCGCTGGTGTCCGTCGGGCGCGCTGCGCAGGGGCTGGGCGCCACCGTCATGGGCTACGCATCGTCGGGCTTGCCCGGCCCCAAGGGCAACCGCGAGAGCTTCGTCTGGCTGGCCGAGGCGGGCCGCGCTGGTGGGGTCGGCGAGGACCTGGACGCCGCGGCGCGGACGGCTGAGCCGTGAGCGCGCCGAAGTCCATCGCCGTGTTTACCCGGCGTAACCCCGAGAAGACCGTGGCCGCCGTGCACCGGCTGGCCGAGCTGGCGTCCGCAGCCGGCGTCGAGATGCTGGTGCCCAGCGAGGAGGTGGACAAGCACGGTCTGCAGGACCTGCCCGGCGCGACGTTCGACGCCGACCCGCTGACCGCCGACCTGGCGCTGGTGTTCGGCGGCGACGGCACGATCCTGAGCACGATGCGCCGGTTCGCAGGGCGCAACGTGCCCGTGTTCGCGGTGAACTTCGGCGCGGTGGGCTTCCTGTCCACGGTCGAGAGTGGCGACCTGGACCAGGCGCTCCAGCTCGCCCTGCGGGGCGAGTACGAGGTGCTGCCGCTGCCCGTGCTCAGCGCGGGCACCGACGGGGGTCAGGAGGTGGCGGTCAACGACATCTCTTTCCATCGCCGGCAGGACCTGCGGGTGGCCGAGCTGGCCTACTCGGTGCACGGTCAGGAACTGGGTCAGGTGCGCTGCGACGGCCTCGTGGTGGCCACGCCGGCCGGCTCCACGGGCTACAACCTGGCCAACGGGGGACCGGTCCTGGCCTGGGGCGTCGAGGGCTTCGTGGTGTCGTTCATCGCGCCCCACACGCTCACCGCCCGGGCTCTGGTGGTGGCGCCCGATGACGTGCTGGAGGTGGTCAACCGCTCGTCCGACGAGCCCGTCGACGTGACCACCGACGGCCGCAAGGTGCGTTCGCTCGAGCCCGGGGCGAGCCTGGAGATCCGCTTCCACGATGACCAGGCGCTGCTGGCGCAGTCCGCCGGCACAACGTTCTACGACCGCCTGCGCGACAAGTTCGGCCGTTTGAGCTACTAGGGGTTGGGGGGGCGGGTCGCGGTTGCTGTGTGCGTTCGCGGCGGGCTCCGGCGAAACGGCTGGCTGGTTAGGGCGGGTGCGGTCCGCGTCGATTGGGTGTCGCAACTTCCGTGCCGTATGCGCACGGAACTGGTGACGCCTGCCAGGCCGCGTTAGGGCAACGCAACGATTGCGCCGGACAGGTAACGGGACGGCCACCTCACCCAGCAGATAGACGAGTACGAACGTACGTTCTGTCCGCGGGGGCCGGTACACCTGCAGCGTGCTCACCGAACTGCGGATCGAGAACCTGCTGCTCATCGAGCGGGCGGAGCTGCGCCCCGGGGACGGCCTGAACGCGATAACGGGCGAAACCGGCGCCGGCAAGACGGTGCTGGCGCACGCGCTCGACCTGCTGCTGGGGGGCAAGCCGCGCTCTGGCATCGTCCGGCCCGGCGCGCCCGAGGCGTACGTCGAGGGCGTGTTCGATCTGCCCGCGGGGCTGCTGGACGCGCCCGAGCTCGAGGACCTGCGCGAACGGCTCGACGCCGAGGCCAGCGAGGTGGTGCTGGCGCGGCGGGTCAGCGCCGAGGGCCGTAGCCGCGCCTACGTGCAGGGCCGTTCGGCGACGGCGGCAGATCTGCGCGAGCTGGGCGGGCGGCTGCTGTCTTTCTTCGGCCAGCACGAGCATCGCCGACTGACGGTGGCGTCGGCACAGCTGGAACTACTCGACGCGTTCTGCGGCGCGGGCCACCTGGCGTTGCGCGACCGGGTGGCGGGCGCACACGCGCGCGTACGCGAGGCCTCCCGGGAGCTGGACGAGCTGCGCGAGCGCGCCGGCACGCGCGACCGTGACCTGGACCTGCTGGCGTTCGAGATCGACGAGATCGAGGCGCTTGACCCCAGCCAGGAGGACGAGGAGGCGCTGACGGCCGAACGCGGCCGGCTGCGCGAGGTCGATGGCCTGCGGGCCGCCGCGGCGGCCGGCTCGGAGGCGATCGCCCCGGACGACCCGGATGCGGCCGGCGCGGCCGTCCTGCTTGCCGAGGCCGAGCGGCTGGCCGACGGCGTCGCGGGCGCGGACCCGGCCATGGACGCCCTGGCCGAGCGCGTGCGCGCGCTGCGCATCGAGTCCGAGGACCTGGGCGTCGAGCTGCGCGGGTACCTGGAGGAACTCGACGCCGATCCCGAGCGCCTGCACCAGATCGAGGAGCGGTTGGACGGCTACGACCGGCTCAAGCGCAAGCACGGCGGGTCCGTGGCCGCGGTGCTCGAGCACGCGCAGCGTTGCCGGGCCGATCGCGAGCGGCTGGCCGACGCCGAGGTAGCCACCGAGCGCGCGCTTGCCGCCGCGGCCGCGGCAGAGTCCGAGCGGGCGGCGCTGGCCGCCGAGCTCACCGCGGCGCGGGCGAAGGCGGCACCGAAACTGGCCAAGCGGGTGGTGGCGGAGCTCGGCTCGCTCTCGATGGAAGGAGCCGCGTTCGAGATCGTGCTCGAGCCGCGCGAGGCCATCGGGCCGGCGGGCGCCGAGCGGGTGGACTTCCTGCTGGCCCCGAACCCGGGAGTGCCCGCGTCGCCGCTGCGCGAGACGGCGTCCGGCGGCGAGCTGTCGCGCGTCATGCTCGCGCTCATGACCGCTGCCGGAGCGGGGTCGGCGCGCACGCTGGTGTTCGACGAGGTCGACTCCGGCGTGGGCGGCCAGACCGCCCGTGCGGTCGGGGAGCGGCTGCGCGCGCTCGGCGCGGAGCGCCAAGTGTTGTGCATCACCCACCTGCCCCAGATCGCGGCGCTGGCAGAACGGCACTTCCTGATCGACAAGAGCCCGGAGGGCGAGTTGGCCACCGCGAGCGTCGAGCAGCTGCCAGAGCGGGAGGTGGTGGCGGAGCTGTGCCGGATGCTGGGTGCCGACGCCGGGGACGACGGAGCCCGCAAACACGCCAAAGAGTTGCTGGCCGCAGCATGATTCATCCGTGGCGGGCGGTACAGTGATTTCCCAGTGAGCAACACCTCCCGCACACGCTTTATCTTCGTGACCGGGGGAGTCGTGTCTTCGCTTGGCAAGGGGATCGCGGCGGCGTCCATCGGCCAGCTGCTGGTGGCGCGCGGCCTGTCCGTGGCCATCCAGAAGTTCGACCCCTACATCAACGTCGACCCCGGAACCATGAGCCCGTTCCAGCACGGCGAGGTGTTCGTGACCGAGGACGGCGCGGAGACCGACCTGGACCTGGGTCACTACGAGCGCTTCACCGACGTGAACGCCACGCGCGGGTCCAACGTGACCACGGGGGCCGTCTACGACTCGGTCATTCGGCGCGAGCGGCGCGGCGACTACCTGGGCGGGACCGTCCAGGTGATCCCACACATCACCGACGAGATCAAGAACCGCATCCGCCGCGTCGCACAGGCCGACGACGTGGACATCGTGATCACCGAGATCGGCGGCACCGTGGGCGACATCGAGTCGCTGCCCTTCCTCGAGGCGCTGCGCCAGTTCCAGGTCGACGAGGGCAAGGACCGGGTCATGTTCCTGCACCTGACGCTGGTGCCCTACCTGGGCCACGCCGGCGAGCTCAAGACCAAGCCGACCCAGCACTCGGTCCAGGAGCTGCGCCGGATCGGCATCCAGCCGGACATGGTCATGTGCCGCAGCGAGGAGCCGCTGTCGCGCGACATCCGCGACAAGATCGCGCTGTTCGTGAACCTGCCGGTCGACAAGGTCGTCTCGGCCCGCGACGTGGACAACATCTACAAGGTGCCGCTGTACTTCCGCGCCGAGGGTGTGGACGACCAGATCCTGGACCGGTTCGAGATCGAGACCGAGCCACCCGACCTGTCGGGCTGGGAGGCGCTGGTCAAGCGCGGCGACGAGGCGCGCGACACGGTCCGGATCGGCCTGGTGGGCAAGTACACCAAGCTCGAGGACGCGTACCTGTCGGTCATCGAGGCGCTCAACCACGGCGGCATCCACCAAGGCGGCAAGGTCGAGGTGCGCTGGATCGAGTCGGACACGCTGGCGGACGGGACGGTCGAGGAGCTCGAGCAGTGCGATGGCATCCTGATCCCCGGCGGCTTCGGCGAACGCGGCATCGAGGGCAAGATCCGCGCGGCCCAGTACGCGCGTGAGAACGGCGTGCCCTACCTGGGCATCTGCCTGGGCATGCAGATCGCGGTGGCCGAGTTCGCGCGTCACGTGGCCGGCATGGACGGGGCCAACTCCACCGAGTTCGACCCCGAGACGCCGTTCCCGGTCGTGGACCTGCTGCCCGAGCAGAAGGAGGTGCGCGACATGGGCGGCACGATGCGCCTGGGCGCCGACCCCGTGAAGCTCCACGAGGGCACCCGCGCACGCGAGATCTACGGCGAGGCGGTCATCTACGAGCGCCACCGCCACCGCTACGAGGTCAACAACCACCTGCGCAAGAAGCTCGAGGCTCAGGGACTGGTGTGCTCGGGCACGTCGCCCGACGATCGCCTGGTCGAGGCCATCGAGCTACCCGACCACCCCTTCTTCGTGGCCTCCCAGTACCACCCCGAGTTCAAGTCCCGGCCGCTGCGCCCCCAGCCCCTGTTCCGCGAGTTCGTAGGTGCTGCGCTCGTGCGGGCGAGGAATCGCGCACCCGAGGTCAGCGCAAGCCGCGGCAGCACCCAGACGGCCGATACCAGCGCCTAGGGGTCGCGCCCCTAGGGCGAAAGGGCCGTGCCGAGAGAGTCGGCGCCCATGATCTTCGGCGCGCCTTCCTCGTAGAAGTTGTCGATGTCGGTGATGGAGAAGCCGGCGGTGGTCACCAGTTCGGCGATCGGCCGCGTGAGGTGACAGCCGCCGAACAGCCGCTTCTGCGTAGGCTCGAGCCGATGCTGCCAGCGGCGTACGTTTTCGTCCGGAGCCAGGCCGTGCTCGACGAAGCGCAGCGCGCCCCCGGGCTTGAGCACGCGCCGGACTTCGGCAAGCGCGGTCGCGACGTCCGGGATCGTGCACAGCGTCCATGTGGACAGGGCGGTGTCGAAGCTGTCGTCCGGGAACGGCAGCGACTGGCCGTCCAGGCCCGACCGCTCCACGGGGACGCTGCTGGCCGCCACCCGCTTCTGAGCCAGCTTCCAGCCGGTGTCCGCGGGCTCGATCGCGGCCACCCTGGTCACCGTGGCCGGGTAGAACGGGACGTTGAGCCCGGACCCGAAGCCGAGCTCGACCACGTCGCCCTCCAGGCCGCCGCAGACGCGCTGGCGCAGCGGCTCGGTCGGCTTCATGCCGCAGGCGACGTCGATGATCCGCGGCAGGACGTGATCGCCATACAGCCCCATGGACCTTCCATGCTAGGCGACCTCAGCGCGTAGACTGGCGACCAATGGCTGATCTCGAGAAGCGCGGTTCATACGTCCCTCGTCGCACCCGTGAGAAGCGCGCCTACCAGCTGCTGATGGCCGGCGGTGGGCTGGGCGTCGCGGGCGTGGTCCTGTTTGTGATCGGCAGTGCGGGCCTGGGCTTTCTGGCGCTGATCCTGGCGGCCGTCTGCGGCTTCCTGTTCTGGCGCACCGTCAACTAGTGGGGTCGGCCACGGAGGCCGAGCGTGAGCGGCTGGTCGCCGACTTCACGCGTTACTGCGAGATCCACAGCCCCTCCACGCAGGAGCGGGAGATGGCCGACGCCGTGGCCGCCGACCTGGTGGACATGGGCCTGGAGGTGAGCGAGGACGACAGCCTTGGCGCCACCGGGTCGGACAGCGGCAACCTGATCGCCCGCGTCCCGGGACCGGAGGGCACGCGCACGATCCTGCTCTGCGCGCACATGGACACCGTGCCGCTGGACGGGCCGGTCGAGGTCGAGCGCCAGGGCGGAGTGCTGAGCAACCGCCACGAAGCCATCCTGGGCGCCGACAACAAGGCGGCGGTGGCCACCATCATGGCCGCGGTCCGCCATTTCGCTGACCGTGGCGGCCCGCCAGTGGGCCTGGAGCTGGTGTTCACCACCGCCGAGGAGTTGGCACTGCGCGGTGCCAAGGAGCTGGATCGGCACGCCCTGGTCAGCGAGTTCGGCTTCGTGTTCGACCACGCCAGCCCGGTCGGCGAGCTGATCCTGGCGGCGCCCACCTACTACCGCCTGCTGGCGCGCTTCTCCGGCGTGGCCGCGCACGCCGGCATTCGGCCCGAGGCAGGGCGCAACGCCATCCTGGCCGCATCGCGGGCGGTGGCGGCCATGCGCCTGGGCCGGATCGACCAGAACACGACTGCCAATGCCGGCGTGATCTTCGGCGGCAGTGCCAACAACGTGGTGGCCGAGCGCTGCGACGTCGAGCTGGAGACACGCTCCCTGGACGACGACACTGCCTCGCTGATGGCCACCGAGATGGTGGATCGCTGCTCGGACGCCGCGGGCCAGACCGAGTGCGACGTGGACACGGTGGTCGAGCAACTGTTCCGCGCGTTCAAGCTGGCGCGCACGGCCGCGCCTGTGCGGGCGGCCACGGCCGCGCTCGAGGATCTGGGGATCGAGCCGGTCTACCGTTCCAGCGGCGGCGGCAGCGACGCCAACGTGCTGATTGCCAACGGGCTGCCGGTGCTCAACGTGGCAAACGGCACCGAGCGCAACCACCAGCCCGACGAGAGCGTGTCCGTCGAGTCCCTGGAGCGGGTGCTGGACCTGACCATCGCCATCGTCGGCCACAGCGCGAGGGTGGAGTAGCAGTGGACTTCGAGCGCGTGAGCAGCGAGGAGATCTGGCAGGGTCACATCGGCGGCGTGCGCGTGGACACCATCCGCTACGCCGACGGTGGCGAGTCCAAGCGCGAGGTCTTCACCCACCCGGGCGCCGTCACCGTTCTCCCCTTCGACGGCGAGCGGATCTGGCTCGTGCGCCAGCCGCGCGAGCCGGTCGGGGAGCCCGACCTACTGGAGCTGCCGGCGGGGAAGATCGACAAGCCGGGGGAGGATCTGGATGAGCTGGCCCTGCGCGAGCTGCAGGAGGAGATCGGCAAGGGCGCCCGCTCCGTGCGTCACCTGGTGACCTTCTACAACTCGCCGGGGATCCTGACCGAGGAGCACCACCTGTTCCTGGCCACAGACCTGTACGACAGCAGCCTGGATTCCGGGGAGGACGAGCGGATCGAGATCGAGACGCTGCACGTGGCCGACCTGGACTCCGCGATCCCACGGATCAAGGACGCCAAGACGCTGATCGGCCTGCTCTGGTTCCGGGCCTACTTGCAAGACGCCTAGCAGCGCGAGGACACCGCCCGGGCCGGGCGAATCCCGCAATGTGGCCACCGCGGCAGCGCCCATAGCCCAGCGCCCCTTCGAGCACCTGGTGCTGGACTTCCTGGCCTACCTGGAATTCGAGCGCGGGCTGTCGCGCAACACGCTGGAGGCCTACCGCTCCGACCTGCTGCAGTTCGGTCGCTTCCTGGAGGCACGCGGGCTGGCCGCCGTGGACATCACGCCGCCCCAGCTCGAGGACTTCCTGGCCGAGCTGGCCGGGTCCGCGGGCGGCTCGGCCTCACCGGCGACCATCCACCGCAAGGCGGCGTGCCTGCGCTCCTTCTACCGCCACCTGCGCCGCGACGGGCTGCTGGCCACCGATCCCACCGCCAGCCTGGCCGCCCCACGGCGCGGGCGCAAGCTGCCCCAGGTGCTTACGCGCGGCCAGGTCGACAAGTTGCTTGCCCAACCCAATGGCACCGCCCCGACAGCGCTGCGCGACCGGGCGCTGCTGGAGCTGATGTATGCCTGCGGGCTACGCGCCTCGGAGGCGATCGGCCTGGAGGTCACCGACGTGGACCTGGACGAGGGTTACCTGCGCGCGCGGGGCAAGGGCTCGAAGGAGCGGGTGGTGCCGGTGGGCCAGACGGCGGTTGCCGCGGTCCGGCGGTACCTGGAGCGGGGGCGGGGCGCGCTGGTGGGCGACTCCGCCGAGGCGCACCTGTTCGTGAACTTCCGCGGCGGCGGCCTGACCCGCCAAGGGCTGTACAAGATCGTCCGCCGCCACGCACTGGCCGCGGGCCTGGCCGACAAGATGAGCCCGCACACGCTGCGGCATACGTTCGCCACCCACCTGCTGGCAGGTGGCTGCGATCTGCGCGCGGTGCAGGAGATGCTGGGCCACGCCGACGTGGCGACCACACAGCTGTACACGCACCTATCCAGCGAGCGGCTCAAGGACGTCTACTTCCGCGCGCACCCCCGCGCGGCCGCACGCTGATACAACGGCGGGCGTGCGGCCCCGCCTGATCCTCCTTCCGGCGCTGGCGGCCGGGCTGCTCGGCGCGGCCGGCTGCGGCGACTCCGACCCGCCCACACCCACCGGCCCGGTGGCGCCCAGCGCCACGACGGCGCCGTATGACTTCCCGCGGGCCGGCCTCAAGCTCAGGCTGCCCGAGAACATGCAGCTCGACCGGGCCGCGCCGCCGCCGGCGGTGTTCCGAGCCCGGCTGGGCCAGCCGTTCGCGTCCGCGTTCGCCTATCGCCGCGCCGAGCAGCTACCCCGCAACCCCCGCGAGCTGGCGGCCGCGCGCCGCCGGCTGGTGCGTGTCACGCAGGGCCGTGATCGCGGCTACAAGCTGATCCGCTCGCGCACCACCGAGCTCGACGGCGCCGACACCATCGAGCTGCTCGGCGACCAGACGCTGGGCCGCAGCCGGGTGCGTATCCGCAGCCGGCACGTGTACCGCGGGCAGGCCGAGTACGTGATCGAAGTGGCGGCCCCGGTCAGGCAGTTCGCGCGTTTCGACAGGGGCGTGACGCCGGTGATCGAGCGCACGCTGGACGTTTCGGGCCGCATCGCGCGCGGCAACTGACCAATGCCCGAGCTGCCCGAGGTCGAGACCGTGCGCCGCCAGCTGGCGCCCCGCCTGGTGGGCCGTCGGATCGTGGCAACCACGGTTTCCGACCCGCGCTGGTGCGCGCCGGCGCCGCCGGAGCACGTCGAGGACGCGGTGACCGGGCGGTTGATCGAGTCGGTGGACAGGCGCGGCAAGTACCTGACCTTCGCGCTGGAGGCCGACGTGTTCCTGGTCATGCACCTGCGGATGACCGGCAACCTGCTGTTCGCGCCCGGCGCCGAGCAGCCGCGCCACCTGCGCGTGAGCTTCGAGCTCGACGACGGCAACCGTGTGTTGTTCACCGACCCGCGCCGGTTCGGCACGGGGGTGGTGATCCTGGGCCACGGCGACCTGATGGAGTACTTCGACGCGCGCCTGGGGGTGGAGCCGCTGAGCGCGGACTTCACCACTGAGGCGCTGCGCGCGCTGGCCAGGGGGCGGCGGGCGCCGGTCAAGGCCTTCCTGCTCAACCAGGAGCGGATCGCCGGCGTGGGCAACATCTACGCCGACGAGGCGCTGTTCCGCGCCCGCATCCACCCGCTACGGCTGGTGGGCACGCTGCGCCGGCCGAAGCTGGCCGCGCTGCGCGACGCGGTCGTCGAGTCCCTGCAGCTGGGGATCGACTCCAAGGGCGCCACCATCGACGACTTCCGCAACGCCGACGGCGCCTACGGCAGCTTCCAGGACCGCTTTCTGGTGCACCTGCGCGAGGGCGAGCCGTGCGTTCGCTGTGGCACCACGATCCGCAAGATCCGCGCCGCCGGGCGGGGCACCTACTACTGCCCCAAGTGCCAGCCGCGCCCGCGGGTGTAGCCCTGGGCAGGGTGTGCGGCGGCGGGTTCGGCGAACGGCGGCTAGGTAAGGGGGGGTCTGTTTTGGGTTCGCGCTGTGACGGGGCTGTAACGGTCGGCGCTGGGTCCGACGCGCTGTCCTGGGTTGTCCCCGTTGCCGGGGCAATCCAGGACAGCCCCGGCGCGAGACGCGGCCCGTGAAGCCTCGATCGAGCGAGCGCGCGGTCGATTGTTCCCGCGTGGCGAGAACGATCGACTCCGCGCCGACGCGGACCGCACCCGCCCCCTAACCAGCCCGCCGTTTCGCCGAGCCTGCCGCGAACGCCCACGGCAGCCCCGAACCGCCGGCCCTGACCCACACCAAGCCTCTAGGCCGCTTCTGACTCCAGCATCTGACCGAGCGTGCCCGCGCGGTGGGCCGCCAGCAGCTCCTGGAAGCCGCCGACGCTGCGGTCGCCGACCATGAGCTGGGGGAACGTCATGCGGCCGGTGTTTTCCGCCAGCTCCGCGCGCGCCTCGGCGTCGCGACTCATGTCGATCACGTCGTACTCGTAGCCGCGGGCGTCCAGCAATGCCTTGGCCTGGCGGCAGAAGCCGCACGGGTCGGTGGTGTAAAGCCTGATGTCTGCCATCTCATTCAAAGTGTATGCGTGGCCGGATCGTTCAAGACCGAGGCTGTGGTGCTGCGCTCGATCCGGTACGGCGAGGCGGACCGGGTGCTGCACCTGTACAGCGGCGAGCACGGCCGCGTTGGGGCCGTGGCCAAGGGCGTGCGGCGCACCAAGTCGCGGCTGGGCGGCCGGCTGGAGCCGATGGCGCGGGTCCGGCTGGTGCTCCATCGCGGCCGCGGCGAGCTGTGCACGGTGTCGGCGGTGGACACTGTGCACGCCCACGCGGGTGCGCGCGAGCACTGGACCGCTCTCCAGCACGCCACCCAGGCGTGCGAGGCGGTGCTGAAGCTGTTCGACTCCACCGACCCCAACCCGGCGGCCTACAACCTGCTGTGCAACCAGCTGGCGCTGCTGCACGCCGACCCGGAGGGTGCCTCGCCGGCCCGCATGCTGGCCTTCCGGATCAAGCTGCTGCTGGCCGCCGGCTTCGCGCCCGAGCTGGGCTCGTGCGCGTCGTGCGGTGAGGGCGAGGGGCTGGGGGCGTTCTCGCCGGCCGCGGGCGGGGTGGTGTGCGCCGCCTGCGAGGCGGGGTCGTTTCCGCTCGGTGCCGAGGGCCATGCGTTCATGGTCGGCGCGGTAGGCCGCCCGCTGGCCGACGCGCCCGATGCCGAGCCGACGGCCTTGGCCCAGGCCGACCGCGCCATCGCCGAGACCCTGGAGCACCACGCGCACGTACGCCTGCGCCGTTTGGTGATGACTCACAAGCAATAGCGCCGAAGTTCGGCGCTGACCCGGGTACGAACCGGGACCAGCGGGGGATACCGCCCTGCAGAGGCGCCGATGCGGCTTCTCCGGAACATTGGCCGTCGCCGGGACGCGGGAGTCCTGGCGGCGGCCGTCTTTTTTCTCAGATGCTGTTCCAGCGGGTGATCACGCGCAGGCCGTGCGAGCGGCCCATGGTGCTCAGCGTGCCCGTGTCCAGGATCAGCCGGGCGCCATCCGCGGGCGGCCGGCCGATCCAGCGTGCGGCCAGCACCCGCAGAATGTGTCCGTGCGCGAACACGGCGCAGGGGCCCTCGACCGCCTCCAGGCGCTCGATCACGGCGTCGGCGCGGACACCGACCTGCGCCGGTGACTCGCCCGCGGGGGCCCCATCGGCGAAGATCGTCCAGCCGGGCCGCTCGCGGTGGATCTCCTCGCTGGTGATGCCCTCGTAGTCGCCGTAGTCCCACTCGACCAGGGCCGGCTCGCGCTGGGCGCGCTCACCCAGCCCGGCCAGCTCACACGTCTGCACCGCGCGCTGCAGGGGGCTGGTCAGCACCAGGTCGAAAGCCATGCCATCCAGGCGGGGGGCCAGCGCCGCCGCCTGTTGGCGTCCACGTTCGGTCAGCGGGACATCTGTGGCCCCGGTGTGGCGGAGGGAGCGGCTCCAATCGGTCTCGCCATGGCGGACCAGGGTGATCTGCTCCGAGACGGGCATACACTCCACATCTTGGCGGTGACAGCGGATACGCAGCTCGTTTACGACTTCGCCGAGGGCACGCGGGACATGCGGGACCTGCTTGGGGGCAAGGGCGCCAACGTGGCCGAGATGACCCGGGTGCTGGGCCCCGAGCGGGTGCCGGCCGGCTTCACAATCACCACCGAGGCGTGCGTGGCGTACATGGAGGCCGACCGCACTGAGCCGGACGGGCTGGAGCGCGAGGTCGACGAGGCGCTGGCGCGGCTAGAGGAGCAGGCTGGCAAGAAGCTCGGCGACGACGAGGATCCGCTGCTGGTCTCGGTCCGCTCGGGGGCACGGGAGTCGATGCCGGGCATGCTCGACACAGTCCTGAACCTGGGCCTCAACGACACGTCGGTTGAGGGCCTGGCGCGGGCTACCGAGTCGGACCGTTTCGCCTGGGACTCCTACCGCCGCTTCGTGCAGATGTTCGGGAACGTCTGCCGCGGGGTCAGCGGCAAGGCGATCGAAGAGGCGATCAAGCAGCGCAAGTCCAGCGCGGGCGTGAAGCTGGACACCGAGCTGTCGGTGGAGGACCTCAAGGGGCTGGTGGACGATTTCAAGGGCCTCTACCGCGACGAGACCGGCGAGGACTTCCCGCAGGACCCGCGCGAACAGCTCACGCAGGCAATCCGGGCGGTGTTCGATTCCTGGGTCGGCGAACGGGCGGTGAGCTACCGGCGCCTGAACGCCATCCCGGACTCCTGGGGAACGGCGGTGAACGTGCAGCAGATGGTGTTCGGCAACAAAGGCGACTCGAGCGGGTCCGGGGTCGCCTTCAGCCGTGACGAGGTGACCGGGGCGCCGGAGCCCAGCGGCGACTTCCTGGTAAACGCCCAGGGGGAGGACGTGGTGTCGGGGGTGCGCAACACGCGCGACATCGCCGAGCTGGCCGACGTGCTGCCCGACGCCCACGCCGAGCTGATGGAGATCCTGCGCACGCTGGAGCGCCACTACGGCGACATGCAGGACACCGAGTTCACGGTGGAGGAGGGCACGCTGTTCATGCTCCAGACCCGCAGCGCCAAGCGGCCGGCCCAGGCCGCCGTGCGCTTCGCGGTCGACGCGGTTGGGGAGGGCCTGCTGACCCGCGCGCAGGCGCTGCTCACGGTGGACGCGGGATCGCTGGACGCGCTGCTGCACCCCACCTTCGATCCCGAAGCCGGCTACACGGTGCTGACCACGGGCGTGGGCGCGTCGCCGGGCGCGGGCAAGGGCGAGGTGGTGTTCACTGCGGGAGAGGCGGTGCAGGCCGAGGCTGACGGGCGCGACGTGATCCTGGTGCGACCGTTCACCGAGGCCGATGACGTGGCCGGCTTCCACGCGTCCCGCGGCATCCTGACCAGCGAGGGCGGCAAGGCCTCGCACGCCGCGCTGGTGGCCCGGGGCATGGGCCGCCCGTGCGTGTGCGGCGCCAGTGAGCTGGACATCGACCTGGAGGCCGGCACGGCGCAGGTGGGGGAGACCACGATCGCGGCCGGCGACCTGATCGCCATCGACGGCACCACCGGCCACGTGACCGTGGACGACGTGCCGCTGGTGGACCCAGAGATGACCGACCAGTTCAGCACCGTGCTGGGCTGGGCCGACGAGCTGCGCCGGCTGGGCGTGCGCGCCAACGCGGACACGCCCGAGGCGGCCCAGGACGGGCGCCGCTTCGGCGCCGAGGGGATCGGGCTGCTGCGCACCGAGCACATCTTCCTCGGCGAGCACCAGCCCGCCATGCAGCGCCTGATCCTGGCCGACAGCGAGGAGGAGCGGTCCGCGGCGATCGACGAGTTCCGCGAACTCCAGCAACAGGAGTTCGGCGGCGTGTTCGAGGCCATGGCCGGCCTTCCGGTCACGATCCGGCTGCTGGACCCGCCGTTGCATGAGTTCCTGCCCGGCGTGGCCGAGGTCACGATCAAGGTCGAGCGCGCGCGCATCGAGCAGTCGGATGACCTGGACGAGCTGGAGCACACGCTCGAGCAGGTCAGGCGCCTGGAGGAGACGAACCCGATGATCGGTACCCGCGGCGTACGCCTCGGTGTGCTGGAACCCGAGATCTACCGCGCCCAGGCGGTGGCGATCATGCGCGCCGCGACCGCGGTGCGCGAGCAGAGCGGCAAGGCGCCGTTGCTGGAGATCATGGTGCCGCTGGTGGACTACGAGCGCGAGCTGGAGCTGGTCAGGCAACTGATCGTCGACACCGGTGAGCAGGAGGGCCTCGAGCTGGGCACCGACTACACCGTGGGCTCCATGCTCGAGCTGCCGCGGGCGTGCCTTGTCGGCGACAAGATCGCCGAGCACGCCGACTTCTTCTCGTTCGGCACCAACGACCTGACCCAGACCGGCCTCGGCTTCTCCCGCGACGACATCGAGAAGCGCATCCTGGCCCGCTACATCGACCTGGGCATCGTGGACCGGAGCCCGTTCGAGACCATCGACGTGCCCGGCGTCGGGCAGCTGTTGAGGATGGGGGCCTGGCTGGGCCGCAAGACCAAGCCCGAGCTCAAGCTGGGCATCTGCGGCGAGCACGGGGGCGACCCTGACTCGATCCGCTTCTTCCACGACTCGGGCCTGGACTACGTGAGCTGCTCACCATTCCGGGTCCCGATCGCCCGGGTGGCGGCGGCCCAGGCGGCGGTAGCCGAGAACTAGCGCCCCCGACGTAGCCGGGACGATAGTGTCCCACTGTGCGATCACTTCTTCTCGTCCTGACCCTGTTGGCGCTGGGAGTGTTCCCGGCGGTGTCGATGGCCCACCTGGAACGGCCGTCCTACTGGCCGGACCCGGCGCCTGACAACTCGGTCAAGCCGGCGGCCGGGGGCAAGGTGCCCACGCCGCGGTCGCTCACCAGTTCGGTTCAGAAGGGCAAGGCGGGCGGCACAGTGCGCGTGGTGTGCTCGGGGCGCAAGGCCAGCGTCTCCATGCGCCTGCTACGCAACTCCGTCCGCAACGCGCGCAAGCGCGGGTTCCGGATCCGGCCCAGCCAGCCCGTGACCCGCCTGAGCAAGAAGCAGGCCAGGAGCTACCTGCGGATCAACACCAAGCTGCGGAAGAAGTGCCGCTACAAGTCGATCCAGCACGCGGTGAACGCGTCGGGCAACAACGGCCGTGTCGTGGTCATGCCCGGCCGCTACACGGAGCCGACGTCACGTTCCAAGGCCGGCAACGACCCGAAGTGCAACCCCTCCCTGATTCAGAAAGATGCCAGTGGCTCGCCCACGCCCAGCTACGCCTACCAGGTGGGGTGCCCCAACGACCAGAACCTGATCTACGTTCAGGGACGCGATGTCACAGGGTCGCCGCCGCCGGCGCCGCTGAACAACCGCCAGGGCATCCCCAAGTCGGAGCTGGGCCGGTGCGTGCGCTGCAACCTGCAGATCGAGGGCTCGGGCCCCAAGCCAACGGACGTGATCATGGATGCCGGCACCAAGTACGCCGCAAACCCGAACAAGCACCCGTCGGCCAAGCCCTTCGGCTGGGCCAAGCACGTGGTGCTGCGGGTAGACCGTGGCGACGGCTTCGTGGGCCGCAACTTCACCACGCGCGGCGGCCTGGAGTTCGGCTTCTACACCGAGGAGACGGACGGCATCCTGCTTGAGAAGACCAAGTTCTACTGGGCCGCCGACTACGGGCACCTGAGCTTCACCACCGACCACCACGTGATCCGCGACTGCGACGCGTTCGGATCGGGTGACGCCGCCCTGTACCCCGGTGCGGCCCCGGAGACCGGCGCGCAGGCCACGGCGTTCTACCCCGACGCCCCGCGCGCGAACACCGTGGTCACGCGCTGTGACATGCGCGGATCGGCGCTGGGCTACTCCGGCTCGATGGGTAACGGCGTGCGCATAACCAACAACCACATCTACGGCAACGGCGCCGGGGTTGCCAGCGACACGCTCTCGGCCGCCGGACACCCCGGCTTTCCCGCCGACAGCTCCGAGATCGACAACAACTTCATCTACTCCAACAACCTCAACCTCTACCAGGACAACGCGCCGGTGAGGCCGCTGGTGGGCACGCCGGTGGGCACCGGAATCATTTACGCCGGCATGAACGACGCCAAGGTCCACGGCAACTGGATCTTCGACAACTGGCGTGACGGCGTGATGCTGTTCGCCGTGCCCGACGCGCTCGTCAACGGCGGTGGGGCCGAGGGCGACGTCTTCCCGGGCGTCTCCTGTCCCGGGGCGCCGGCGAACAAGCTGTCGACCTCGTGCAACAACCGCTTCTACAACAACAAGATGGGCCAGAAGCCGCCAGGCTTCAGGTTCCCGGCCGAGGTGGACCAGTTCGACCGGTTCGCGTCCCGCAGCCGTCAGAGCCAGACGGTCATGCCCAACGGCAACGACTTCTGGTGGGACGAGTTCTCGGGCAACACCAAGAACTGCTGGTTCGGGAACACGGGGTCGGACGGCACTCCGGGGAGCGTGACCGGGCCCGGCGGCGCCGGACGCGTCGCTGGCTCGCCGCCGGCCGTGCTGCCCGGGTGTTCGAACGGATCGAATCCCGGCTCGAGCCTGGGCCTGGGCGATCCGGCCAAGACCCAGTATCTGGTCGACTGTTCCAATGGTCCCGACAAGGACACGTCGCCGATGGCCTGCGACTGGTGGTTCACACCGCCCAAGCCGGGCAGCCCGGCGGCTGCGCAGCGCCGGGCCGCCGTCAGTAAGGCCGCAGCGCGGTTTGCCCTCTCGGCCGAGGGACGCCGGCTGCAACAGCGCATGTCCGCGCTGTCCCAGGACGGATAGGTGACGCGGGGCGTCCTGGCCACGCTGCTGGTCGCGGCCTGCCTGTGCGCCGGGTGTGACAGCGACGACGACCCGGCCGCGTCGGCGGGCTCGAAGCAAGCGCAGTCCGTCGGTCCCCGGATCGCCGGGTCGGTGGTGCAGTACGCCGACTGCGGCGACTGGCGCCGGGGCAGCCAGGCCCAGCGTGAAGCGACCGTGCTCGAGTTGCGCGACCAGCTGACCGCCCAGAGCGAGCGCGACACCGCGTCACCGCTACCCGACGCGCAGGCCTACAAGATCTTCCAGCGCACCTGTGCTCAGAGCTACGCCAGCAGCCTGCGGTTGTACAAGCTGTACGCCCGCGCCCAGGGCTTCGCCCCACTGCGGGACTGAGGGAGCTTCCCCCGATTGACACAATCGGGGGGTGAGCACGCGCTCCCCAACCACCGCGCCCTTCGCCGAGCGGGTCGCAGCGCGTGAGGAGCGGGACCTGGCCGCCGGGGCGACGCACTCCTATCCCGCGCGGCGGGCCCGGCCGGAGCCGGACTCCGACCACCGCACGCCGTTCCAGCGCGACCGCGACCGGATCATGCACAGCAAGGCGTTCCGCCGCCTCAAGCACAAGACGCAGGTGTTCATCTCACCCGAGGGCGACCACTACCGCACCCGCCTGACCCACACGCTCGAGGCCTGCGGGATCGCGCGCAACGTGGCGCGCGCGCTGAACCTGAACGAGGACCTGACCGAGGCCATCGGGCTGGGGCACGACCTGGGCCACCCGCCGTTCGGGCACATCGGCGAGCACGCCCTGGACCAGCTGCTGGAGGCCCGCTACGGAGTGCGTTTTCGCCACAACCACCATTCACTGCGGATGGTCGACCGGCTGGAGGACGGCGGCCGCGGGCTGAACCTGACCGAGCAGGTCCGCGACGGCATCCTCAACCACACCGGGGATGACGCCCCGGCCACGCTCGAGGGGCGGATCGTGAAGGTGGTGGACCGGGTGGCGTACATCAACCACGACATCGACGACGCGCTCCGCGCCGGCGTAATCGTCCGCGATGACCTGCCCGTGGACGAGATCGCGGTGCTGGGCGAGACCGGCTCCGATCGGATCGAGACTCTGGTGGTGGATCTGCTGGAGCAATCGCGGGAGGCCGGCGACATCGCGCAAGGTGAACAGGTCGGCGGTGCCATGCTGCGCCTGCGCGAGTTCATGTTCGAGCGGGTCTACCTGGCACCCAGCGCGCAGCAGGAGCGGAGCCGGATCGAGACGATGCTTGCCGCTCTGTTCAACTACTACTCGGCTCATCTGCCGCTGGCGCAGACCGAGGGGGCCGTCGAACACGAGCGCGTGGTGGACTACCTGGCGGGAATGACCGACCGCTACGCCGTGCGCGCGCACTCCGACCTGGCCGTGCCCCGAGGGTTCTGAGTGGCCCGTTACACCCAGGACTCGATCGAGCGGCTGCGCGAGAGCGCGGACATCGTGGCGCTGATCTCGCGCAAGACCGACCTGCGCCGGGTGGGATCGCGCTGGACGGGCCTGTGCCCGTTCCACGAAGAGCGCACGCCCTCGTTCTCGGTCGACCCCGAACGGGGGCTCTACCACTGCTTCGGCTGCGGTGTGGGCGGCGACGCGATCGGGTTCGTGATGGAGACCGATCAACTGGACTTCCCGACCGCTGTCGAGCAGCTGGCCGAGGACTCACGCGTGGAGCTCAAGCGCGAGCAGGAGGATCCGGAGGAGGAGCAGCGCCGCCGGCGTCGCGAGCGCCTGCTCGAGCTGCTGGAGCGGGCCACCATGTTCTACGCCAACGTGCTCAAGGACTCGGCCGAGGCGGGCCGGGCGCGCGACTACCTGCGTGAGCGGGGGCTGTCGGAGCAGGTGCTGGCCGACTTCCGTGTGGGCTACGCGCCCAAGGCGTGGGACCGCCTGCTCACGGGCGCCCGCCGCCAGGGTTTCAGCGAGGACGAGCTGCTGGGCGCGGGGCTGTCGACCCGCAACCAGACCGGGCGTGTGTACGACCGCTTCCGCGAGCGGATCACGTTCCCGCTGGCCGACGCTCGCGGCCGCGTGCTGGGGTTCGGCGCCCGCGCGATGCGCGACGACCAGGGCGCCAAGTACATCAACACCGCCGAGGGCGAGATCTACCACAAGGGCCGCCAGCTGTTCGGAATCGATCGCGCACGAGCGGCCGTGACCAAGGCCCAGCGGGTGATCGTGGTGGAGGGCTACACCGACGTTCTGGCCCTGCACGACGCCGGCATCAACGAAACCGTGGGGGTCATGGGCACCGCCCTGACCAAGGACCAGATGGCCGAGCTGGCGCGGGTGGTGGGCACCGACGGCACGATCTACCTGGCGCTGGACGCCGATCGCTCAGGCCAGGAGGCCATGCTGCGTGCAGCGCGGCTGGCGGAGGATCGGGCCGTATCGCTGCGGGTGGTCCGGCTCCCGGAGGGCCAGGATCCGGCGGACCTGGTCACAGCTCAGGGTGCCGCAGCCATGACGGATTTGGTCACGGAGGCCCTCTCTGTGCTTGAGTTCGCGGTCGGGAGGGTGCTCGCCGACGGTGAGCTTGACGACCCGGAAGGCAGAGACCGCGCTTTGAACGCAGCACGCGAGCTGATTGCAGCCGCTCCGGCCAGGAGCGCCCGCCGCGACCATCTGGTCCGCATCGTCGCCGACCGCCTCGACGTGCCTGTGGACTATGTCGAGGCCCGGGCCGCGGGCCAGATCGCCCCGGCGCGGCCGCAGCAGGCGGGCCAGAAGGTGGACGCGCCGGACCTGGCCAAGCCCGAGACCACCTTCCTGGCGCTGTGCCTGGCCGCCGGTGAGAACGGACGCGATGCGCTCGCCAAGCTCCGCGACGACCACCTCACATCGACCGCAGCACGTCAGGCGCGCGACCATCTGTCCGAGCATTTCGACGACCCGCTGGCCGCACTGTCCGGCGATCAGCCGGAGACCGCGGCGCTGGTGTCCGGTATCGCCCTCCGGGCCGAGGACCTGCGGCCGGTCGAACGGCCTGCGCTGACGCGCAGCTATCTCAGCCTGGACCTGCGCCGGATCGAGCGCCAGATGCGCGCGGCGCGCCAAGACGAGGACTTCGGCCGCCTGGGCGAGCTGTCGGGCGAGCACCAGCGCGTCAAGGCCGCCATGGGCGACGCGATAGGGAGCGCTCCGTGAGCGAGGAGAGCCTGCCCGACGACCCGGAGCTCACCGACGCCCCGGTCGAGGACGACGAGCCGGATACCAGCGGAGGCCCTGACGCCTACCAGCGCTTCGACGAGGGCGGGGTGGTCAGCTCCGGCGTGCAGGCAGCGGCGCCCGAGGGTGGCACCGAGGACGCCGTTCGGCTGTACCTGCACAACATCGGCCGCGTCGCCCTGCTTACGCGCCAGGACGAGGTCCGGCTGGCCAAGCGCGTCGAGGCCAACGACATGCAGGCCAAGAACGACCTGATCGAGGCCAACCTCCGCCTGGTCGTGTCGGTGGCCAAGCGCTACCAGGGCCGGGGGCTGACCCTGCTGGACCTGATCCAGGAGGGCAACATGGGCCTGATCCGCGCGGTCGAGAAGTTCGACTGGCGGCGCGGGTTCAAGTTCTCGACCTACGCCACCTGGTGGATCCGCCAGTCGATGACACGTGCCCTGGCGGACCAGTCGCGCACCATCCGCATCCCGGTGCACATGGTCGAGCGGATGAACAAGGTAGCGCGCGCCCGTCGCGAGCTGTCCCAGCGCCTGGAGCGCGATCCCACGCCGGAGGAGATCGCGGTGCTGGTCGAGATGCCCCAGGCCAAGGTCGAGGAGCTGCTCAAGCTCGGCCAGGAGCCCGTGTCGCTGGAAGCGCCGATCGGATCCGGGGACGAGCCTGCCCAGCTGGCCGACTTCATCGAGGACGAGGTCGAGACCCGTCCCGACGCACAGGTGGCAAAGCTCATCCGCGAGGCCGACGTGGCCGACGTGCTGGACAGCCTGCCTGCCCGGGAACGGCGTGTGATTGAGCTGCGCTTCGGCCTCGATCCCGACGGCCCGATGACGCTCGAGGACATCGGCAAGGTCGTCGGCCTCACCCGCGAACGCGTCCGCCAGATCGAGGTCAAGACGCTGCAGATGCTGAAGGCCTCAGGGCGCGCCGCGCGGCTGGAGGGCATGGCCGACCACTAGGGGCGCGCTGGGCGAGAACCTCGTCCGCCGTCTTGGGTTTGACTGGAATAGCCAGTCAAAGTCACGACGATGGCGGCTTTCGTCTTGAACCTGCTCGCTCGACGCGCTTCGATCCGATAAGCCGACACCGTCGCCACCCGCTGAGGGTCGTTATCGTGGGCCGCGCGTTCCGGGGTAGCTCAACGGCAGAGCATTCGACTGTTAATCGAAGGGTTGTGGGTTCGAATCCCACCCCCGGAGCTGTCAAGGTCGGGTCGGGGACCGGCCGTCATTTGACCCGGCCTCACCCGGGGAAATCGACGGGCGGAAGCGAATCGCTGCCCGATCCGAGGGTGCAGTTCTGGGCCCACGATGCGCCTGGTGCGTCCTGGGCGCATGGGTGCGCGTCCAGGGACCGGTTTGCGACCCGCGATCCCAGCCCTACCTAGCCGCTGTTTGTCGCCAGCGCCTCCACGGCGTCGGCCGCCACCGCCGCCCCGTCGTGCCGGCCGGCCCAGGCGCCCAGCTCGCCGGCGCGTTGTGCGTAGGCCGGATCGGCCAGCAGCTTACGCACCGCGCCGCGCACGCCCGACGCCGTGACGAACCGGCGTGGCAAGGAGACGCCGCAGCCCGACCACGCGAGGCGGGCCGCGTTCTCGGCCATGTCGCCCGCCGAGGGACATCCCACCACCGGGACCCCGCACGCCAGCGCCCGCGCCACGGTCCCGTGCCCGGCGTGGCAGACCACGGCATCGCACATCGGCATCGTCTGGGCGTAGGACAGCCAGTCCACGACCCGGGCGTTGGGCGGCACGTCGAGCGGCACGGGGGAGGGGCGGTGGTTCAGCGTGGCCAGGACCCGCACGGGCTGGTCGGCCAGACCGGCCAGGGCGGCGCGGACCATCGTCTGGTCGGGGTCCTGTGACGTGCTGGGCGCGACCAGCACCAGAGGGTCGTCGCCAGGCGGCGGCTCGACGGCCTCGAAAGGCCGCTCCCACAGCAGCGGCCCGGTGACCCGCACGCCCGGCGGGACCTCGCGACGCGGGTACTCCAGCTGCGGAAACGTGGCCACCAGCGCCAGCGTGGGGGAGATGCCGCCGTGCGTATGCGCCTGCGGCGCCAGCCCCACCCGCTCGCGGGCGCCGTTGAGCTCGCGTCGGCCACGTTCCGCCCCGCGCACCAGGGCTCGGTCGAACCCGCCCCAGAACACCGCCCCGGCGCGTGTGCGAGGCATTCGCGCGCCCGACGAGTACGGCGCCATGCCCGCCTCGGGCACGGGGTAGACGTGCGGGATCAGCGTGCCCCAGGGCCGCGCGTTCATCTGGGCCGCCAGCCCGCCCGCCACTGTCAGGATGTCTGCGACCACCGCGTCGGGGTCGAAGCGCTCGATCAGCTCGACCGTCTCGTGCGCGGCTCGAACGGCGGCTTGATACGGGGACAGCCCGCGTTCCGGCCAGACGTCGTACTCGGGGGCAGGGGCAAAGGCCATGCCCTCGGCCTCCACATCGTCGCGCCAGCGGTCCCACGTCTCCAAGCAGACCTCGTGGCCGCGGCCCGCCAGTTCGCGCCCCAGCGCGATGGCGGGGAACGCGTGCCCAGGGTCGCCGAACGCGGTTACTAGAAGCCGCGTCAGGCGGCCATCTCGGCCAGGTCGTGGACCATCTGGCGGCGCGAGTCGAAGTCGAACGCCATCGGCGCGCAGATCAGCGTGCCCACACCGGCATCGCGGTAGACGCCCAGCCGCTCAGCCACTCGGTCCCTGGGGCCGCAGAGCGAGACCATGTCGATCAGCTCCACGGGCAGGGCGGCCGCGGCCTCGTCCTTCTTGCCGTCCAGGTACAGGTCCTGGACCTGCTTCGCGGCGTCTTCGAAGCCGTACCGCTGCACGATCGCGTTGTAGAAGTTCTTCTCGCGAGAGCCCATGCCGCCCACGTACAGGGCCAGCACGGGGCGCATGGAGTCGCGGGCGCGATCCAGATCGTCGTCGATCGAGACGTTGACCACCGGCGCGATGTCGAACGAGTCGTCGATCTGTTTGCCGTCGCCCGCGCGGTCGGCGCCCTCCTGCAGCAGGGCACGCGAGTCGCTGACGTGCTCGGGGCTGAAGAAGGTGGGCAGCCAGCCGTCGGCGATCTCGCCGGTCAGCTGGGTGTTCTTGGGTCCGATGGCCGCGATGTAGATCGGGATCCGGTCCTGCACTGGGCTGATCATCAGCTTCAGCGCCTTGCCGGGGCCATCGGGCAGGGGGAGTGTGTACTCCTGGCCGTCCCACTCCAGGCGCTCGCGGGCGAGCGCCTTGCGCACGATGCCCACGTACTCGCGTGTGCGCTGGAGCTGGCGGGCGAACGGCTGGCCGTGCCAGCCCTCGGCCACCTGGGGGCCGGACGAGCCGATGCCCAGCAGCATCCGCCCGCCTGAGATGTTGTCGATCGTGGCCGCAGTCATGGCTGTCATGGCGGGCGAGCGGCCGGGCATCTGGAAGATGGCCGAGCCCAGCTTGAGCTTCTCGGTCTGCGCGCCCAGCCACGTCAGCACGGTGGCGGTGTCCGACCCGTACGCCTCGGCGGCCCAGACGGAGTCGAAGCCGGCGACCTCGGCCTCGCGCACGATCTCCAGCTGCTCGGAGGCGGTCAGCCCGAGACCCCAGTACCCGACGTTCAGACCAAGACGCATGTTGCAACTCTCCTCTCAGATGCAGGAACGGCCTTGAACCGGCCGACGCGCGCCCCTACGGTGACTGGCCGTGAGGCGACGGCATCGTATTCGGCCCGCGCGTGAGCTGCGGACAGCAATCGACTGCATGCCCGCGCGCACGCGCCAGGCCATGCTCGAGGGCATCGGCGGTACCGCGATCATCGTGGGCGGCTACAGCGACGGCCACGGCGGGATCTGCCCGATGCTGGCGGCGCACCGCAACGGCGGCCGCACCTCGTTCGCGACGTTCGCTCGCGCTTGGGACCGCTACACCAACGCGGACGGCGTCGCCCGCCCTGCGACGGCGCGTGAACTTCAGACGCTGCGCTCGATGCTTGAGGCCAGCATCGAGGCCGAGGAGGTCGTCGGCCAGGGCGTTCTGGGCGAGGCCGTCAAGCAGCACCGCAGCGCCCAGGAGAGCCGGGCGCGGCGCGAGGAGTTCGACGTGGAGCCGCTCGCCGAGCTCGAGCCGCGCGTCAGTAAACGTCGCCGGCGCGCACGAACTGCACCTCCGGCACGTGACACGCCGGTGATGTCGACAGCAGGTACCTGACCGCTCCCGCCACGTCCTCGGGCTGAATCATCTGGTCCTTGGGCACCTGACCCTCGATCCAGTCGGTCATGGCGGTGGCCACGAAGCCGGGGCACAGCGCGGTGGTCTGGATGCCGTCGCCCGCGTGCTCCTTGTAGAGCGCCTGGCTCAGGCCGACCACGCCGGCCTTGGTGGCCGAATAGGCGCTCAGCCAGCCCTGGCCGTGCTTGCCCGCGATCGACGCGGTGTTCACCACCAGCGCCTTGCCGTGTTCGGCGCCGGCCTCCTTGAGCAGTGGCATGGCGTCCCGGGTCAGCAGGTACACGGCCCGCAGGTTCACGCCGATCTGCATGTCGACCTTCTTGGTCTCGGCATCGGCGAACGGTCCGCCGATGCCCACGCCGGCGTTGTTGACCAGCACATCCAGGCGCCCGAACCGCTCCTTGTGCCGTGCCAGCAGGTTCTGAAGGTCGGCCTCCTCGGTCATGTTGGCCGGCACGCCCTCCACGTCGAAGCCCTCCTCGCGCAGCTCGGTGGCCGCCCCCTCGAGCTTGTCGGGACGTCGCGCGGACAGCGTGATCGCGTATCCCTCGGATCCGAGCATCCGGGCGATTGCCAGCCCGATCCCACTCGACCCGCCCGTCACCAGCGCGGCACGTTGCGACACCTGCTCCTCCTCCGATCGACTGGCGCCGAGACTATCTCCGCACGCACCGCTCGCGTCCCCTAGCCTTCGCGCGGTGCCGCGCCCCCGCCTCTGGTCGTTCCTCGCGCTGATCGCCCTGGTGGGGTTGGTCGTCGCGGGCTGCGGCGGTGGTGACTCCGACGACCAGGCCGACGCGCCGCCACCGCCCGCCAAGGTCGCCGACTTCCCCAGTGGTGCCGGCAAGACGGTGGCGCAGCTGCGCAAGGAGGCCAGCGGCGCCGGCCCAGTGCTGGCGCCCACCCAGAGCCAGCTGACCCCGGGCTCGAACCGCTACGGGTTCGCCCTGTTCGACCGCGCCCGGGCCCAGATCGCCGACGTGCCCGTGGCGCTCTACGTGGCGCCCAAGGGCGGCAAGGTCACCGGCCCGGTGCCGGCGAAATGGGAGTCGCTGAAGGTGCCGGCCCAGTTCGAGAGCCGCTCGACGGCGGACGACCCGGACGCGGCAAAGGCCATCTACGCAGCTCAGCTGAGGTTCCCGAAGGCCGGGCGCTATGAGGTGCTCGCCATCGCCAAGCTGGACGGGCGGCTGGTCAGCTCCGTCGTCCAGGCGGACGTGAGCACCACCGGCAAGGTCCCCGACGTGGGCGACCCGGCGCCGAAGATCGACACGCCGACGGTGGCTTCCGCCGGCGGGGACGTCAAGAAGATCGACACCCGCCTGCCGCCATCGACCCTGCACGCCGAGAACTTCAAGGACGTGGTGGGCAAGAAGCCAGTGGTCCTGCTGTTCGCCACCCCGGCGCTGTGCCAGACACGAGTGTGCGGCCCGGTGGTGGACGTGGCCGAGCAGGTCAAGGCCAAGCGAGGCAAGGACGCGGAGTTCATCCAGATGGAGATCTTCCGCGACAACGACATCAACAAGGGCTATCGGCCCCAGGTGCGGGCCTACAACCTGCCAACCGAGCCGTGGGTGTTCGCCATCGACCGCCAGGGCAAGGTGGCTGCGCGGATCGAGGGTCCCTACAGCGCCTCCGAGCTCGACCGCGCGGTGGACGCCGCCACGAAGTAAGCGGGTAGGTTCTCCGCGTGGCTTCGGCCGGGGACTATCCGCACCAGCTCGCGCTGCCCACGCGCTGGCACGACAACGACGTGTACGGCCACGTGAACAACGTGGACTACTACGCGTTCTTCGACACGGTGATCAACCAGTGGCTGATCGCCGAGGGTGGGCTGGACATCCACGGCGGCGATGCCATCGGCCTGTGCGCCGAGTCGCACTGTGAGTTCAAGGGGCCGTTGGCCTTTCCCGAGACCGTGACGGCGGGGCTGCGTGTGAGCAAGCTGGGCAACTCCAGCGTGCGCTACGAGATCGGCTTGTTCGGCCAGGACGGCTCGCACGCGGCCGAGGGCTGGTTCGTGCACGTGTTCGTGGACCGCCAGGCGCGGACCTCGGTGCCCATTCCCGACTCCGTCCGTGCAGCACTACAACGCCTGGAGGCATAGCCGTGGACGCCGACGTGATCGTGGTGGGCGCCGGCCTGGCCGGCCTGGTGGCCACGGCCGAGCTGGCCGACGCCGGCAAGCAGGTGCTGCTGGTGGACCAGGAGCCCGAGAACTACCTCGGCGGACAGGCGTTCTGGTCACTCGGCGGGCTGATGTTCGTGAACAGCCCCGAGCAGCGCCGGATGCGCGTCAAGGACTCCTATGAGCTGGCGCTGCAGGATTGGCTGGGCACGGCCGCCTTCGACCGGCCCGAGGACGAGTGGCCGCGTAAATGGGCCGAGGCCTACGTGGGCTTCTGCGCCGGCGAGAAGCGCTCGTGGCTGCACGGCCAGGGCATGCGCTGGATCCCCAACCCGGGCTGGCCCGAGCGCGGCGGCTACCACGCCGACGGGCACGGCAACTCGGTGCCGCGCTTTCACATCACTTGGGGAACCGGGCCCGGGGTGGTGGCGCCGTTCGAGCGCCGGGTGCGCGAGGCGGTCGCCCGCGGTTCGGTTCAGATGCGCTTTCGCCATCGGGTCGACGAACTGGTCGTCGACGGCGGCGCCGTGACCGGCGTGGCGGGCAAGACGCTGAACGTGAGCGCCACCGACCGCGGAGTCCAGACCAACCGTGACGAGAGTGGCGACTTCGCCTTGTCGGCCCAGGCGGTGGTGCTCACCACAGGCGGCATCGGCGGCAATCACGACCTGGTGCGCGAGAAGTGGCCGAAACGGCTGGGCAAGCCCCCGGCCAAGATGCTCTCGGGCGTGCCCGCGCACGTGGACGGGCGGATGCTGGCAATCGCCCGCGACGCGGGGGCCAACGAGATCAACAGCGACCGCATGTGGCACTACGTGGAGGGCATCCACAACTGGGACCCGATCTGGCCCATGCACGCCATCCGGATCATCCCCGGTCCGTCGTCGCTGTGGTTCGACGCCACCGGCAAGCGCCTGCCGGGCCCGCTCTACCCGGGCTACGACACGCTCGGGACGCTGGCTCACATCCAGCAGACCGGCCACGACTACACGTGGTTCGTGCTCACCGAGAAGATCATCGAGAAGGAGTTCGCGCTGTCGGGCTCCGAGCAGAACCCCGACACCACCTCGAAGAGCATCAAGGCCGTGCTCGAGGACCGGGTCGGCAGCGGCCCGCCGGCGCCCGTGCAGGCGTTCAAGGACCACGGCGAGGACTTCATCGTCGAGCGTTCGCTTCCGGAGCTGGTGCGGCGCATGAACGAGCTCACCGGCGACGACCTGATCGACCTTGCCGACCTGGAGGCCCAGATCGTGGCCCGCGACCGCCAGATCGACAACGCCTACGCCAAGGACGGCCAGATCACCGCCATCCACGGCGCCCGCGCCTACTGGGCCGACCGCGTGACCCGGGTGGCGGCGCCGCACAAGATCCTCGATCCCGAGGCGGGGCCGCTGATCGCCGTGCGCCTGTCGATACTCACGCGCAAGTCGCTCGGTGGTCTGCAGACCGACCTGGACGCGCGCGTGCTGACGCCGGACGGCGCGCCGCTGGAGGGCCTGTACGCGGCCGGCGAGGTAGCCGGCTTCGGCGGCGGCGGCATGCACGGCTACCGCGCGCTGGAGGGCACCTTCCTCGGCGGCTGCCTGTTCTCGGGGCGGACGGCGGGGCGGGCGCTGGCGAAGGCGCTCTAGGGGCTAGCGCAGACCGATCAGGTCCACCACGAAGATCAGCGTTTCGTCAGGGCCGATCACGCCGCCGGCGCCGCGCTTGCCGTAGGCCAGCATCGGCGGGATGGTGATCTTCCGCCGTCCGCCGATCTTCATGCCCACCACGCCCTGGTCCCAGCCCTGGATGACCTGGCCCTTGCCGAGGCCGAACTTGAACGTGTCGCCTCGGTCCCAAGAGGCGTCGAACTGCTGCCCCGTCTGCCACGACACACCCACGTAGTGCACCTCGACCACATGGCCGGCGGCGGCCTCCTCACCGTCGCCGACGGTGATGTCATCCACCTCCAGCTGGTAGGACGGCGGGCCGGACGGGACGTCGACGACGGGCTTCTCGTTGGTGGTCACGGGCGGCACGCTACTGCGACTTGGGGTGGGGCCTGCTGAGGTGGAGTCCCAACCTCAGTTGCCATAGCGCGCCTCCTTTCCCAAATTCGCTATTGCGCGCTGAAGCGAACGTACTCCTAGCGACGGGTGGAGGCAAATGCCCTGCAAGCTGAGCTTTTTCAATGAGTCGGTGGTGGCTCAGCTGGACGTTTGTTCGATGCCGCGCAAGGCCCAGCCCTGTGCTCAAGAACTCGCGCCCGGCTGGCGAGGGCAAGAGGGATGCCCGCCTCGTCCCAACTCCGCCCAGTCCGCCGTCCCCGTCGCGCCGTTCTGTGGCTCGCGGTCGTGCTGCTGGGGCTCTCCGCCTGCGGGGCCACCGGCGCGCTGGCCGCCACCTCGGACGAGGTGGGCCGCACGTCGGAGCTGGTGCGAGCCGACGCCGGGACCCCCGGGAGGCTGGCACCCCTGACCGCGCCCCGCCGGCCGCGCCCGGCCGCCACCATCGTGTCCGTGCGGCGGGCGACCGCCATGCGCTCCGCTCCCGGCGGCCGGGTGATCGGGCAACTCGGACCGAGGACCGAGTTCGGCGGATCGACGGCGATGTCGGTCGTTCGACGCCGCGGTCGCTGGGTGGGCGTGACCACCGCCAAGCGCCGCAATGGGAGCCTTGCCTGGCTGGACGCCAAGAGCCCGCGGCTGCACACGTCCCGTACGCGGTTGACCATTCGCGTGGACCGCTCCGCCCGGCGGATCGAGCTCCGGCGTGGCAGCACCGTCCTGACTCGGAGCACCGCCTCGATCGGACGGCCGGGATCTCCCACGCCCACCGGGCGGTTCGCGGTGACCGACAAGCTGCGCGGCGACCGCTTCGGTAGCTACTACGGCTGCTGCATCCTGGCTCTGTCGGGCACCCAGCCGAACACGCCGCCCGGGTGGCCCGGCGGCAACCGCCTGGCCATCCATGGCACACCGAACCCGGCCTCGCTGGGCAGCGCCGTGTCCGCGGGCTGCGTGCACGCCTCGGCGTCGACGCTTGAACGCCTCATGCGCGATGTGCCGGTGGGCACCCCCGTGATCATCCGCGACTAACGCCGTAGGATCAGCGCCGCGGGCCGGTAGCTCAGCTGGTTAGAGCAGCGGACTCATAATCCGTAGGTCCCTGGTTCGAGTCCAGGCCGGCCCACTGCGGTAGAGACGTTGACCTGGCGCGGGCGCGTGAGAGCGTCGGTCCGTGTCAGCCACCGTGGTGATCGACGACCGCTTCCGCGGGCCACCGGAGAGTGCGAACGGTGGCTATGCGTGTGCCATGGCCGCCCGGTGGCTCGACGGGCCTGCCGAGGTGACGCTGCGCACTCCGCCGCCGCTGGGCGAACCGCTCTGCGTCGAGGAGCACGCGGAGGAGGTCGCGCTGCTCACGGCAGATGAGGTCGTGGTCGCGCAGGCGCGCCCGACGACGGTCGACGTCGATGTGCCAGACGGCGTCAGCTTCGATTCCGCGATCCGCGCAGCGTCCGACCTCCGCTCACCGGTAAGGGCCGGGGAACCCCATGTGGTCCAGGCGTGGCCACTCAGCCGCGGCGGCCGGAAGCTGAACACCGCGAGCGCCCTGTTCTCGAGCCAGGGGACCGTGTGCGCCGTCGCACGCGCAGTCTGGATCGAGGTTCCTACTCGTCAGGGCGCGCGACAGACGTTCGGGCTGTCTGTCACGCCCACGTTTCTCGACCAGATGTTGGCGGTGCCCGCCGTGCCGCTACCGCTGGAGGCGTCGGAGCAGTCCAGGTTGCCGCTCCCGAGCGAGCTGTTGTCGAACAGGCGAGTTCCGTGTGAGTTCACGAGCGACAGGCCGTTGGTGGAACTGTTGCGAATCCGGTTGTCGCGCACCAGCCACGAGTCGGCGGGGTCGCCCGCGCCGATCTGGATGCCGGTCCCGTTGTCCTGGATGACGTTGGTCCGGATCTCGCCCCCGCGCTGATAGGCGAAAGCCCCACCAACATTGATTGCTGTGCCGTTGTCGTGAAGGTTGTTACTGACGAAGAGCCCCCGCCCTCCCTCGAAAACTCCCACGCCGCTCCGCATCTTGGAGATGTTGTTCGAGCGCACCGTCAGGGCCAGGACGGTCTTGAAGGAATTCTCGACCTCCTGAACGCCGAACCCGCCGGCTCCCGGCCGTCCGGTGATCGTGTTTCTCTGTACCACGGCCGTGGAGGCCTCGGCCTGAACGCCACCGAGCACGTCCTCGATCACATTGCGGTCGACGAGCGCGTGGGCGGGGCCGTCCTGGGCGAAGATCCCGTCGACATCTCCGATGATGACCCCGGTTCCCGTGGGGCCGCCTCCACAGGGGGCCACCGTTCCACTGATCCGGTTGGAATCCACCGTGGCGGAGCCCTCGGGAATTGCCACGCCCGAGGCGTGCGTGTGGTCGAAGCAGCTATCGGGATTTGCGTAGGTGATCGGTCCCGTGATCCGGAAGCCGCGGACGAGCTCGTGCTCCCCGTAGATCACGACGATCCCGGCCGGAAGGGCCGGGAGGCCTCCTGGCGGTGGCTTGAGAGTCGCCCCGAGCACGGCTGTCGACCTGAGGCTGATGTGGTCCTTGCCGCGCGGGATGACCACCTGCTCGGCGTAGGTCCCAGGACACACGCTGACCGTGTCACCGGATGAGGCGGCGTCCACGGCGGCCTGCACCGACGTGTACGGGGCGGAGCGGCACTGCGCGCGGTTGTCGTCCACCTGCAGCGTCTTGGCGGAGGCGGTCGCGGGGGCCAGCGCACCAGCCGTCAAAGCCAAGACCATCATCGCGCGGCGCACATCTCCGCCCTTCCACATCGGGTGCGGCGGGTACTCAACCCAACCTACGCGCGTCCTTGGGGCCACGCAAGCGGGTGGCCCGTCAGGCCTTCGCCACGCGAACTGGATCGCACCGTTGTCGAAGTCCGGGCAGAAACCGAACGAGTCCTCGGGCCGGTAGCCCCACCCGCCGATCTTCTTGCGGAGGGCGTCACCCAGCTCCACGCCTCGCTTGCGCACGACCATCTTCTCGCGCGGCCAGCGGTCCTTCTCGACCTCGACCTTGGCGGCGCGGGGGCCCGGCTCCGCGGGCTCCGCGACACCGGGGAACGTCTGGGCTTCGGGCCAATCGCCCGACACCCGCTTCGCGAGCCTGCCCATGATGCCGCTCTCGAGTTTGTCGTTCATCGACTCCATCCACGCCTGGCGTCCCTGCGCGTACTCGTCCCGGTCGCGGTAGACGATCCAGTAGTCGTCCCAAACCATGTCGTTGTCGCCGTCCCGGGCACTGCTCCGGATCTGCCGTGGGAAGACGCCGTATACGTCCTCCGGGCACAGACCGAGCGCCTGGCAGTAGGGCTTCAGGAAGTGGTCGAGCTGGCGGCTCGAGTTGTGTACGTGCGGCTCGGGGAACAGGCGGTGGGCCACGATCGCGGGTGCGTTCGCGGGGCTCGCGGCCACCGGCAGAGGGGCCGGCATGTGGGCCTGCGCGTCGGCCAGCGCCTTCTGACGCTCGCTTTCCATCTGCTGCTGTGCCGGCTCGAGCTCCTCCTTCTGGAACTGCTCGAACGCGCTCGTCTGCATGCTCGCCGTGGCCATCTGGAACTGCTGCTCGTCGATCAGCCCCATCTCCTTCGCCTGCTTGAGCTGATCGATCATCGACGACGGGACGCCGGAGCCCGGCGATGACTCCCACCCTTGTTGCAGACCGGCGGCCATGTCGGCCAGGCCCGCCGGGTCGCGCCCCATCGGCCCGCCGGCCGCCATCGTGTCGTGCTGGCGGCCGCCGTCACCGAGGTCCACGTCGACCACGCCGAGGTTCAGGCTCCTCGCCTTCTGGGCCTCGGGAAGGGCGACCCTGGCCCTGGGCGTACTCGGGCCGGTCGCGATAGAGGAAGAAGAAGGACGCCCCCTCGCTGAGGTCCAGCGGCAGGAAGCCGAAGCTGTCTTCCGGCCGGAGCCCGACTGCCGTGATGTAGCCGACGGGATCGACCGCGCGCATGTCCTCGACGACGGCGCCGGCCGGGACCGCGTCAGGTCTGCTGGGCTTGAAGAGGCTCATCGGCCGACCCTACCGTCGAGGGACTACCCTCGCGATCAGGGCTATCTCGCCCGCCCGCGGCTTTGACACCGTGACTAACTGACGCCGGACTGCGGTTGCGGCGTCCAAGGAAGGTCGGCATGACCGACGATCTGGCAGTTCCTGACGCGGTGGAAGATTCCGAGCAGACGATCGTCCGGCGGCTCTCCCGGCCGCATCCATCGGGAGGCGTGGTCATCGAGCGTGCTGCGATCCTCGCCGCGGGCTCCGGCTCAGGCGCGGTCCTGGCGTGGATCACGGCGAACGGGGGGAAGGCCGAGTTGGCCGTCACCGCGCGCGGCGGCGGGCTTCACGCCGACCGGGATCGCCCCAACGCTCTTGGTGGCGACACACCCCTGCGGTACGTGATCCCAGCCGGGGTGCTGTAACAGCCGATCAGTTCAGACGCCGGACGGCGGCGCATGGCGCAGTACGCAGTAGGTCGACCCCAGGCTCTCAGCGTCGCCGGGGTCGTGGTGAACGTGGGGCGTCTGCAGGCCGGACGGCCGGGCTTCGGCGGCGATCTGCTCGGCGCTCACACGGTGGTGGGTCAGCTCGACGGGTTCCACGGAGCGGCGGGCCGGGCGTCCCGCGATGCGCTGACGGACGGCGCGCTTCCAGGTGACCCGCGCGCCGCCGTCGATCTCGGTCGCCGGCAGCTGCTGGCAGATGAAGGTCCGCCCGCGCGCGCGTATTTGCCGGCTGGGCGCCGGCGTCGTGCAGTCGCGCAGGACTTCCTCGACGTCCGAGATCGCGACCACGGCCAGGCCGGTGACCGCCAGGTGGCGCTTGATCACGCGCAGAAGCGCTTGGCGGGTGTCCGGACCGCCGACGGTCTGCGCGAAGCCGGCGGGCGCCAGCACCAGTTCGAAGCGCCGGCCCAGGTCGAGCTTGGTGGCATCGCCCAGCACCGGCGTCACCGTTACCCCGCGAGCGCCCGCGCGACGGACCAGCTCTTCGAGCAGTTGCTCGTCGACGTCGTTGGCCATGAGGTCCGTGAGCCCGCCCAGCTCGAGCGCGACCCTGCCGGTGCCCGCTCCCAACTCCAGGGTTGAGCCCGACCTCCGCGCAAGCTCGCGGTAGGTCGCGCGTGCCCCCGCCCTGTCACCCGGGGCACTGGCGCTCAAGCGACGATCGGTCGAGGTCGACACCCCTCCAATGGGCCGGTGGAGGTGGGTGGTCGCTGGAGCATCGGTCCTCGCCGGGGGCGTCCTGCTCGGGCTACTCGTCCATCCGGTCGTGGGTTCCGGCCTGCGCTGTGAGGGGATCGGCTTCGGCTGCACCCCGGAGCGGGATATGGACACCCTGCTCGTGGTGGCGGTCTACGGCGTCGTTGCGACGGGGACGATCGTGGTCGCGTGGCGGCGCGGGCGCGGTGGGCGCGGGGTGCGGGCCGCGCTCCTGGCCGGGGTCGCGATCACGATGCTCGCGACAGCCACAACTGTGTGGTCCCAGCTTCCCCAGTATCGGACCGCGCCGGGCTCGCTGAGCGATTCAGTCGCACGGTGGGAGGGGGTGCTTGCGGACGGCAGGGCTGTCGCGCCCCCCGGCACCCCGCTCGGCGACGCCTTGCGTGGTCTCGAGCGACGCGGGCCGCTCACGTGCCGCGATGCGTACGGCCGCTCCACCGGCAGCCGCGAGTTCCGCTGGTCCAACGGTGGCGAAACCGACTGGTACGACGGCTCGTCCGACTCGTCCGGTGCGGTCACCGCGGCGGCGCTCGGCCGCTGGGCCGACAGCCTGCGCAGGCGTGGCATCCGCGTGACCGTCACCGATCCCAGCTCCGACCCGACCTCGGACCGGCGCCTGGGGACCGGCGGCTCCGGCGCGCCCGCGGGTGGCAACCTGTCCGTGCGCGCGTCCTTCTACATCGCGGAGCTCGAGGTCACGGCCTTCACCGGCTGCCATCGCGACTGAGGCGCCGCTTCCTTGGCAGACTCGCGTGTGGTGGCAGCCAGGAAGCGCAAGCGCAGGGACGACGGGCTCGACGCGGTGTACCTGGGTGACTTCGAGGGCTTCGTGGCTCGCCGGGACGCGCTGGCCAAGCAGCTGCGCGCGGATGGCGACGGGGCCGCGGCCGGCGCCGTCAAGGCGCTGAAGAAGCCCAGCCGCACGGCGTGGGCGGTGAACCAGTTCGCCGCCCACGGCGCCAAGGCCCGTGACGAGTTGCTCAAGGCCGGCGCCCAGCTGCGCGAGGTGTCCGAAGGACTGGTGTCCGGCGAGGCCGACCGCGAGGCCATGATCAAGGCCCGCGATCGCGAGCGTGCGGCGGTGGGCTCGGCGCTGGAGGCGATCACGGCGCTGGCGGGCGATGCCGGTCAGGCGTTGAACTCTGCGGCCACCGAGCGGGTGCGCCATACCCTGCACGCCGTCGCCCTGGATGAGGAGGTTCGCGGTCAGTTCGAGGCCGCCCGCCTGACGGCGGACCACGAGGCCAGCGGGCTGGGAGGTGGTGGGCTGGCCGCGGGCGGGCCCGCCAAGCGCCGCCCGCAGAAGAAGGGCGACTCCAAGCAGGCCGAGCGCAAGCGCCGCCGGCGCGAACAGCTGAAGACCGCCGAGGCCGATGCGGCCAAGCGCGACCGGGAGCTGGAGGCGGCCGAGCTGGAGCTGACCGAGGCGAAGAAAGCGGCCAAGCGCGCCCAAGGCGATCTCAAGCGAGCGACTACTCGGCAGCAGAAGGCGAAGGCGGCGGCCGATCAGGCCGGCGAGCGCGTGGCCGAGTTACGGTCGGACTAGTCAGCTTCGATCTCGAACCACATACGGCGCGGGTGGGGCCCCAGGCCCCAGCGGGTGGTCAGTTCTTCGAGGATTGGCGTGCCCACGATGAGCAGGGCGGAGTTCCCCTTCAACGGGTCGCCGTCTTCCTGGATCTCACCACGTAGGTGGACGGGGGAGAGCACCTCGACCCGGACCGCCAGCGGCGCCCCGCTGCCGCCTGGGGTCATGTGCACAGCAGGCGCCGCGCGACCTCAAACCTAGCCCGGTCGGGGCGTTTATGCGCGCTCAATCGTCCGTACTCGCCGTCCTTGGACTCGGTCTCGGTGCCCGAGATACGCGGCGCCCCGTCGCGGCGCAGGGTGGCCAGGGTCTTGTGCGTGTAGGCGTCCAGGCGACGGTGCACCTCGGCCGCAAGGGTGGGCGCCGCGGCCTCGAACTCGTTCCAGCTGGGCATGACGGAATAGTGCCCGGCCCGCAGGCGGGGCGTCCAGGCGGCGTGCGAACATATGTTCGTGTCTGCCGAGCCCACGATCTTGCACGCCGACGTGGATGCGTTCTTCGCCTCGGTCGAGCAGCGCGACGACCCGCGGTTGCGCGGCCGGCCCGTGATCGTCGGGGGCGGGGTGGTCATGGCGGCCAGCTACGAGGCCCGCGCCAAGGGCGTTCGCGGGGCCATGGGCGGGCGTCAGGCGCGCCGGCTGTGCCCGGACGCGATCGTCGTGGCGCCGCGTTTCAAGGCCTACGTGCAGGCCAGCAAGGACGTGTTCGAGATCTTCGCGGACACCTCGCCGATCGTGGAGGGGCTGTCGATGGAGGAGGCGTTCCTGGACGTGCGCGGGCTGGAGCGCATCGGTGGATCGCCACCGCAGATCGCCGAGCGCCTGCGCCGGCGGGTGCGCGAGGACGTGGGCCTGCCGCTGAGCGTGGGCGTGGCGCGGACCAAGCACCTGGCCAAGGTGGCCAGCAGGGCGGCCAAGCCCGACGGGCTGTTGGTGGTGCCGGCCGACGGCGAGACCGCGTTTCTGCACCCGCTGCCGGTGGAGGCGCTGTGGGGCGTGGGTCCCGCCACCGCCGCCAGGCTGCACGAGCGCGGCATCCACCGGGTCGAGCACCTGGCGTTGGTGCCCGGCGCCGCACTGGCGGCCATGTTGGGCCGCGCGGCGGGCTGGCACCTGAACGCGATCGCAAACAACCGCGATCCGCGGCCGGTTCGGGCCCGGCGGCGGCGGCGGTCGCTGGGCTCGCAGTCGGCGCTGGGCAGCCGTGCCCGCTCGCCGGCGGAGCTGGACGCGGTGCTGGTGGCGCTGGTGGACCGCGTGACGCGCCGGATGCGCTCGTCCGGTCTGGTCGGGCGGACGATCACGCTGCGGCTGCGCTTCGCCGATTTCTCGCGCGCCTCGCGCTCGCGCAGCCTGGCCCAGGCCACCGCGGGCACCGAGACCACGCTTCGCACCGTGCGCGGGCTCTACTCCGAGGCCCGGCCGCTGATCGCCGCTCGCGGCCTAACCCTGCTGGGGCTGACGTTCACCAATCTCGGCCACGTGCGTGACGGGGTACAGCTGGCGCTGCCCCTGGACGCGGGCGTGCCGGCGGCGTTGGATGAGGTGGTGGATAAGGTGCGCGAGCGTTACGGCCCGCAGGCGGTGACACGGGCCACGCTGCTGCGCGCCGGGCGCGACCTGGCCCCGGCGCTGAGCCCGGACGAGCTGGACGACGAGTAAGGATGGGCGCATGACCGAGGCGATCGACATCGACACTCCGCACGGCCCCGCCCGCGCCCACCTGCACCACGCCGGCGATCCCCGTGCCGCGTTGGTGCTGGGCCACGGCGCCGGGGGCGGGGTGGAGGCACCCGACCTGAAGGCCGCGACAGCGGAGGCTCTGGAACGGGGCGTCAGCGTGGCGCTGGTGGAGCAGCCCTACCGCGTGGCCGGCAGGAAGTCGAGCCCGCGGCCGAACCAGCTCGATCCCGCGTGGCTGGCCGTGACGGGCCACCTTCGGGGGCACGAGCTCGCCGGGCTGGCGCTGATCACCGGCGGGCGCTCGGCGGGCGCCCGGGTGGCGTGCCGAACGGCGGAGGAGAGCGGCGCGGCGGGAGTGCTGTGCCTGGCGTTCCCGCTCCAGCCGCCGGCGCGCAAGGGCGGCACGCCCGGCGACAGCCGCCAGGGCGAGCTGGACGTCGTGACGGTGCCGATGCTGGTGGTCCAGGGGGTCAAGGACCGCTTCGGCATGCCCGCGAGCGCGGGCACGCGAAAGGTGGTGCAGATCAAGGGCGACCACAGCCTGCGAAGCGACTCGGAAGCGCTCAGGAATGCGGTCGGAGAGTGGTTGTCGATTTTTTGACGGCTGGTTCGACGTACTGGTAGTGAGGCACGCAAATAGGAAAGACCGAGTAGATAGTTGGATAAACCAACTAACTCTGCTACGGTCCCGACCTGTGGACCAGCCGACGATCAAGGAGACCGCAATGCAGACCACCGACAAGAGCAGATGGGCAGCGCTGTACGTGCTGTGTCTGGGCATGCTGATGATCGTTCTCGACGTGACCGTCGTGAACGTCGCGCTGCCGTCGATCCAGGACGACCTGGGCTTCACGGCCTCGAACCTGGCGTGGGTGGTCAACGCCTACCTGATCGCGTTCGGCGGCCTGCTGCTGCTGGCCGGCCGCTTCGGCGACCTGATCGGCCGCAAGACGGTCTTCATGGCCGGAATGGCCGTGTTCACCGTGGCGTCGCTGGCCTGCGGGGCGGCCCAGAGCCAGGAGGTGCTGGTGGCGGCCCGCTTCGTCCAGGGCGTCGGCGGGGCCATGACCTCGGCGGTCATCCTGGGCATGATCGTCACGATGTTCCCGGAGCCGCGCGAGCAGGCCAAGGCCATCGGCATCTACGGGTTCGTGGCCTCGGCAGGCGGATCGATCGGCCTGCTTCTGGGCGGCGTGCTGACCCAGTCGATCAACTGGCACTGGATCTTCTTCGTGAACATCCCGATCGCCATCGGTACCGCCTTGGCCGCGCAGCGGCTGCTGGTGGACGACGAGGGCATCGGCTTCTCCAAGGGCGCCGACATCCCCGGCGCGGCGCTCATCACCAGTTCCCTGATGCTGGGCGTGTACACGATCGTCAAGCCGGGGGCCGAGCTGGGCTTCGGCGCCACGCAGACGCTGGTCCTCGGAGCCGTTTCGGTCGCCCTTCTGGTTGCCTTCGTGGCCCGTCAGGCCAGGGCCGAGAACCCGCTGGTCCCGCTGCGCATGTTCCGCTCGCGCAACGTGTCCGGCGCCAACGCCATCGCGGCGCTGTCGGTGGCCGGCATGTTCGGGATGTTCTTCATCGGCGCCCTGTATCTCGAACAGGTCCTGGGCTACTCCGCGCTCGAGATCGGCCTGGGTTTCCTGCCCTGCACCGTGGTGATGGGTGTGCTCAGCCTGCGGTACACCGAGTCGCTGATCACCCGCTTCGGAGCGAGCCGGCTGCTGGCTCCAGGCCTGGCGCTGACCGCCGCCGGCCTGGCCCTGTTTGCGCTGGCCCCGGTCGACGCGGACTACGTGCAGCACATCCTGCCCAGCACGGCGCTGCTGGGGCTGGGAGCCGGCGTCTCCATGCCGGCGCTGATGACGGTGGCCATGTCCGGTGCCACCCCCGAGGACGCGGGGCTGGCCTCCGGCCTGGTGAACACCACCACGCAGATGGGCGCAGCGCTGGGGCTGGCGGTGCTGGCCACCGTGTCGTCCTCGCGCACCGAGGATCTGGCCGCCGCCGGGGACTCGGCCCGTGAAGCGCTCACCGGCGGGTTCCACGCGGCCTTCCTCGCGGGGGCGGCGCTGGTCGTGGCCGGCATCGTGGTGGCCCTGGTGGTCACCCGGTCCGAGGAGCAGGCTTCGGTCGAGGCCGAGCAGCCCGCTCCCGACCACCTGCCCGCCCAGGCCGAGCTGTCCTCCGAGGCGGCATGACGTTCGTCCTGGTCCACGGGGCGGCCGACCAGGCCGCCAGCTGGGACGAGGTGGCCGCGGCCCTGCGGGGTCGCGGCCACGACGTCGTCGCGGTCGACCTGCCGTGCGAGGACGACGCCGCCGGCTTGGGGCAGTACGCCGACACCGTGGTCGAGGCGATCGGCCCCGACCGCGACGACGTGGTCGTGGTCGGGCACTCGCTGGGCGGGTACACGGCGACCCTCGTGGCGGACCGCGTGGCGGCCGAGATGTTGGTGCTGGTCACCGCAATGGTCCCGCGTCCCGGCGAGACGCCGATGGAGTTCTGGGCCGAGACCGGCCACCACTTCGGGACCGACGACGAGATCGAGACCTACCTGGCCGACGCCACGCCCGAGCAGGCCGAGCGCGCCCTGGCGCTGGGCCGCGACCAGTCGGGCACGCCGATGAACGAGCCGTTCCCGCTGGAGGCATGGCCGGAGAGTCCCACCCGGTACCTGGCGTGCACGCGGGACAACTTCAACCCGGTGGAATGGACGCGTCAAATGGTGCGCGACCGCCTTGGCATCGAGGCCGACGAGATCGATGCAGGGCACTGCCCGTACATCACCCGGCCCGACGAGCTCGCCCAGCGCCTGCACGACTACGCCGCGACGTAGACTCGACGCGTGCAACGCACGCTCGTGAACGACCTCCTGGCCCAAGTCCACGACCGCTGGATGGACGACCGGTCGGGCGAGGTGCTGCACGGCATCCCCGCGCTGGAGAACGTGGACCCCGACACGTTCGGCATCTGCCTGGCCACAGCCGACGGCCACGTCTACGAAGAGGGCGACACCGACCTGCCGTTCGGCATCCAGTCGATCTCCAAGGCCTTCACGTACGGCATGGCGCTGGAGGACAACGGCACCAAGCAGGTGGACGCCAAGATCGACGTGGAGCCGTCGGGCGACCTGTTCAACGAAATCAGCCTGCACCCGGTCACGCACCGGCCGCGCAACCCGATGATCAATGCCGGCGCGATCGCGGCGGCGAGCCTGGTCAGGGGCGATGACGTGCACGACCAGATCGAGCGGGTCCAGGCCACCTACTCGAGGTACGCCGGGCGCCGGCTGGAGATCGACGAGGACATCTACGCGTCGATGCAGGAGTCCGGGCACCGCAACCGGGCCATCAGCCACATGCTGCGCGAGTTCGGGATCCTGGAGTGCTCGCCCGACGACGCGCTCGAGGTGTACCTGCGCCAGTGCTCGATCATGGTCACCTGCTGCGACCTGGCGATGATGGGCGCGACGCTGGCCAACCTGGGCATCAACCCCGAGAGCGGGGAGACCGTGCTGCCGCAGGTGCACATGGAGCGCGTGCTCAGCGTGATGTCCACGTGCGGGATGTACGACGCCGCCGGCGAGTGGGTGGCGTCGGTGGGCATGGCGGCCAAGAGCGGGGTGGGGGGCGGCATCGTCGCGGTGCTGCCGGGCCAGCTGGCGCTGGCCGTGTTCTCACCACGCCTGGATGAGCACGGCAACAGCGTCCGTGGCGTGCAGGCGTGCCGCCAGCTCTCACAGGACCTGGAGCTGCACGCGCTGCACGTGACCCGCGCCGCGCACGGCGCCATCCGCGACTCCTACGACATCGTCGAAGCGCCGTCGGCCATGCAGCGTCCGCAGGCCGATCGCGAGGTGCTCGAGGTCTACGGCCGCCGCGCCCGCATCTACGAGGTGCACGGAGACCTGCTGTTCGCGGGCGCCGAGTCGGTGGTGCGGGCGATCGCCGAGGTCGGCGACGACCTGGAGCTGCTGGTGCTGGACGTACGCCGGATCGGGGACGTGTCGGAGGTGGCACGGCGCCTGCTGGTCTCGCTGCGCAAGAGCCTGCTCGAGCGGAGCTGCGACGCCGTGCTCGTGGACCCCGATGCGACGCTGCCCACTGCACCCGCCGAAGAGGCGGGCCTGCAGGTGTTCCCGACGCTCCAGGCCGCCACGGTTTGGTGCGAGGACCAGCTGCTGAAGCGCTACGGCGAGCCGATCGAGCAGGCCGAGGAGGAACTGGAGCTGGCCAACCATCCGCTGCTGCAGGACGTGCCGCAGGGCCTGGTGGACGAGCTCGAGCTCCGGATGGAGCCGCGCGAGTACCGCGACGCCGACCTGATCGTGGAGCAGGGCGACGCGGACGCCGGCGTGTTCCTGATCATGTCCGGCCGGGTGCGGTCGTCCCTGACCACCGGCGCCGGGGTGACGCGCCAGCTGGCCCAGCTGACGCCCGGCACCTGCTTCGGCGACCTGTACGTGGTCACCGGGCACGCGCACCCGCTGACCACGCACGCGGTCGGCAACGTCCGGCTACTCGAGCTCACCCGGGACCAGTACGAAGAGATCTGCCGCGGGCGGGCCGAGCTGCGAGCCGAGCTGCTGCACCTGTTCATGTTCGCCATCCAGGACGACGTGGACCGCGTGCTGCGGACGCTGGCCAACGGCCGCGTCACGCCCATGACATCCGTCTGATCCCTTGTGGTGCGCGGTAGCCTGACGGGGTGGACCCGTCCTTGAGTCCGCTGCCCGCCGAACTCGCACGCGAGCGGGGGGTGGTGCTGCACCGCGCCCTGCGCACGCTGCCGCTGGCGCTGCTTGACCCTCTGCTGCGAGGACTGCGCCGCCACGCCGACGCGCTGATGCCCGGGCACCTGGCCACGGGAGACGGCGGCTGTGCCGTGGGGATGATGCTGCAGGAGCTGGCGCTGGACCCTTCGTGGCAGGAGCAGGGCACGCTGCCGCTGCCCGAGCGCGGCTGGCGCTCACTGAGGCGCCAGCCCTCGATCTATGACAGCTGGCCCAAGCTGGCCACCGCCTACCCGCGCCTGCACCACGTGGAGATCGTCTTCGACGTGACCTGCGAGCGTTTGCGCGAGGCGGGTGAGATGGAGCCCGATTCGGTGCCGCGCACCGTCGGGCTGTGGATGGCGGCCGAGACCCAGTCCGAGATCAACATGCGTCACCTGGAGGACGAAGCCGCCAGTGATGCCGACGGGCTGCCGCTGCCGCCACGCAGCGTGCGCCTGGACGCCGACCTGTTCGAGGCCACCGTGGAGCGGCTGACACAGCTGCGGCCCGGCCTGTCGCACGCGCAGGCCACCGCGGCGGTGGAGTCGCTGATCGGCGCGCGCCGGCTGGAGCCCGACCCGCTGTTCATGCCGTCGGCGTGGGAGCGCGAGGTCGAGCTGCAGCGTCAGCGGCTGGCCGCCCGCTGACTCAGCGTGGCAGGCGCCGCTCGACCTCGACCACCTGCTGGAAGGTGGGTCGGTTGATCCAGTGGATCAGGGGTTGCTGCGCGCCACCGAGCGCGCGCTGGGAGACGGCGTCGTAGCACCACTGGTCGCCCTTCTTCCGGGCGGGGTCCTTGGGGCCGAGGCCGGGCTGGCTGGCGCACAGCGTGTCGTCGCCGTACAGATCGGCAGAGGTCTTGGTGATGGCCTGCGCCAGCGTGCGCGCCAGTACCGCGCGGCAACGGCGGAGGCTGGCCTTTCGCTTGCGGTTGGCCCCGCAGTACGTCCGTGAGTAGCGCGCCTTCCTGGCCGGCGGGCCCTTCAGCCCCTTCAGCCGCTTGCGCCCGAGCAGCGTGCGCAGCTCACGTTGGACCAGCCCGTAGGCCCCGCCCTGGTACGCCGAGCCCAGGTGGGCGCCTTCGTTGTTGGGCGCGTTGTCCAGCAGCTTGAGGGTCATGAAGCGCTTGTAGGTATCGGCGCCCAGCACCGGCTCGTAGGCGCCCTTGACCAGGAGCGGCCACCAGGCGTCCATGATCCGGACCGCGCTGGTGTACTCGTACACACCGTCGCGGTTGCGGTCCCGGCGTGGCGCGCCGGCCTTCAGCCACTGGCGCAGCCGGCCGATGGCGTCGCGCAGGCGCGGGTCCTTCGGACGGCCCAGCATCCGCAGCGCATAGGGCATGACCGCGGCGCCTCGCAGGTCGGTGTATCCGGCCACCTCCATGTCGTTGACCAGCTGCGCCAGAGTCATCTTCTTCGGACCGGCGATGTCGCGCTTGACCCGGTCCTCCAGCATCTTGGAGCGGTACAGCGACGTGTACTCCCAGTTCGAGTCGGCGGCCGCGTACCCCTTCGCGGACTTGTTGTTCCAGTTCACCAGGTACGGCTGGTTGACCACCTGGGGGCGCTTGTCGAACGGCACGTACCGGGCGATGTTGGCGTCGGCGTTGAAGCCCTGCCACTCGAACCTGCCGCTGGTCGGAAGGCTCTGGTCCACGTTGCGCGCGCGCTGGGGGTTGTTGCCGGTGTTGATGTACCCGATGTCCTTCGCGTCGGCATAGAACCAGTGGAAGCTGTAACCCAGGTTGTAGGCGGCGCGCTGGAAGTCGCCCACGCCGCGGATCACCCCCGGGTTGTTGAAGCGCGAGATGCCCACGGCCGAGTCCGCCTCGTGCATGTAGGTCGAGCGCAGGCGGGTGTATGCAACGGGCTTGCCCTTGATCGTGGCGCGGCCCGCGACCAGGCCGAGCTTGGTGCGCTCCGCGCGCATGGTCTCGCTGCCCGCCGCGGTGGAGTCGCCCAGGCTCGGCTGCCACGAGTTGGTGCGCTCGAGCACCTCCATCGGCGTGCAGCGGCCGCGGAACACGTAGGACATCGACTTCGTGGTCGGGCGCGTACCGCTCGGCTCGCACAGCTCGACGGCAAACGTGTCGATGATGTCCTGGCTCGCCGACGTGGCGCTCCAGGCGTAGTCACGCCCCCGGCCGAGCGTGACGTACAGGTTCACACCGTTGAACGCTGCCCCGCGCGCGTCTATCCCCGGTCCGTGCAGATCCACCTCCATCAGGATCTGCGGGTTGAAGTAGGCCACCTGCGGGCCGAACACGGCCAGCGGCCTGCCCGATGCCGACTCCTTCGCTGACACCAGCAGTGCGTTGGAGGCCTTCGATCCGGTGCGAAGCAGCCCGTCGACCACGCCCCGGCGCTGTCCGCGCGCGCCGGCGCCGGCCTTCGGTGCCGCCGACTTCGGGTCGGTCCTGGTCAGCGACCCCTGGTCGGGCATCGCCAGGCTGCCCTTCGCGACCTTCTTGGGCGGCCGCTGATACGGGAAGGACTTCTTCAGGACCGTCACGGGCGCCTCGGGGTCTTCGGCCGACCGGAAGTCGGTCCATGCGGCCTTGCCCCGCTTGGCGCCGAAACGGCGCTGTGCGGACTGCAGCGCCAGCGCCGACTCCAGCTCCGAGCCGCCGCCCTTGCCGAAGATCGCGCCGATCACGCTGGCGGTGGCCACCACGTCGCGCACCGTCCAGTCCTCGGGCCCGGTGGGGCGTCCGATGGCGGCGTACTCGCCCGGCATCAGCAGCGGGTTCAGGCGCGCGTCGTTGATGTAGGCCTGTACCCCCGCCACGTACTCGCGCACGTCCTGTTGGATGCGCTGGCCCTCGGGGCCGTAGAGCTCGTCGAAGTTGTCGAACTGGGCTTGGAGGTCGGACTCCAGGTAGGGCCCGTTGCTCCAGATGTCGCGATCCAGCTCGCGATTGCCGATGGCGCCGCCGGCGAAGGCCGACAGCTTTCCCCTGCCGATGTTGCGCAGCGCGTCCATGAAGAACAGGCGGTCCTCGGCGCCTACGTAGCCCGCCCCGAACATGGTTCCGTCGCGGGTGCTGCCGTAGACGTGGGGAACGCCGAACGCCTTGTCGCGCTGGATGGTCACGTCGGCGCGGGGCGAGTAGCTGCGCTCGACCTCACCGGGCCGGACGCCGAAGCTCGCGTCCTTGAAGAAGTCGGGCAGCCGCTGGGCGGTCAGGCCCGGCGCGTTGTACACGAGGTCGCCGTACATCTTGAGCTGGTCGTCCGAGTGCGCAGGCCGGGCGCCGTTGGCCGCGTAGGCGGCCAGCTCGACGGCGTTCAGGCGCCCGTTCTGCCCCGAGGGCAGGATGTTGCGAAAGCCCGCCCCGTCATTGGCCTGGTAGGGCTGGACCTGGGCTCCGGCCCCGGGCGCCGAGCCGAGCAGCAGCGCGCAGGCCACCAGGCCGGCGCGCACCATCAACCCCTTGCTCACCCCGCACAAAGCGTCGCGACACTACCAGCGGCGCGGTCGTGCCGGCGCCGGTTACGCGTGCCGTGAGGGGCTACCGGCAGCGCACCCGGCCGCCGCTCAGCCCGCGCACGATCGTGTCCGTGTTGGCGCGGATCGACCCGATGTAGGTGGCGCCCCGCGAGCCCTCGGGGCCGAGGGTGTCGGCCCACAGCGCGCCGCCGACCGACGCGCCGGACTCGCGTGCCACGGCCTTCTCGATCTTCGGGTTCAGCGAGCTCTCGGGGAAGATCGCCCGGACCTTCTCACGGCGGATCTGGTCCACCAGTCGGTTCACCGCCTTCGACGACGGCTGGGCCTGGGTGGACAGCGACGGGATCACGGCGCCCACCAACGTCAGGCCGTAGCGGTCGGTGTAGTAGCCCAGCGCGTCGTGCGAGGTCACCAGTTTGCGCTGCGAGTGGGGCAGCCGGTCGATGCATGCGGCCACCTGGCGGTCCAGCGCACGCAGCCGCCGGGTGTAGGCCTGCGCCCGAGCGGCGTAGCCCGTCCCGCCGGCCTTGGCCAAGGCGGCCTCGATGGCCGCCACGGCACGCGCGCCATTGCGCGGGTCCTGCCACCAGTGCGGGTCGTCGCCGCGCGGGCGCACCGAGTCGCTCAGGGTCACGGTGCGTGCGTCGCCGCCGTTGGTCTCGATCAGATCGTCCATCCACTCGTCCAGGTCACCACCGGAGCGGAACACCACATCGGCGCCCTCGATCGCGCGGGCGTCGCTGGGGCGTGGCTCGTAGTCGTGGGGATCCGAATTGGGCTGCAGGACCTGGGTCATGGACACCTGATCGCCGCCCACGGCCCGCACCAGATCGGCCACCTGCGTGGTGGTAGCCACAGCCTTCACGGGACGATCGCCACCCTCCTCGTCCGGCCGGGCGCCACAGCCCGCGACCACCAGGGTCGCGCACAGGAGGATCAGCGCGAGGGGCAGGCGCGGGAAGGGCACCCCCGCAACTTATCGAGAATCATTCTCGATTGGGGTCGTCTCCCTCGAGGAACCCCGGTTCTGCGATCAGGAACACCCCGCAGACCACGAAGGCGATCAGGAACGCTACGCCCAGGGCCAGCGTCACCGTGGCGTCGAACGGGAACAGCAGCCCCGCGCCCAGGACGCCGCAGGCCACGGTCAACAGGCGCAGGCTCACTTGGGCCGGAACCTCTGGTCCAGCGGCTCGTAGTTCTGGTCCAGCGTGCCGCGCAGCACCAGCCGGTAGAGGTAGACCAGCGACGGCACCAGCACCAGCGCCCCCACGGCCAGGCTTGCCAGGAAGGCGATCAGCGTTTCATCGCCGGCGGCCGCCTGCTCCAGCGTCAACTGGCCGGGCAGCAGGTCGGGGCTCTGCGCCACGCCCCAGCCGGCCACGACCGCCACCACCGCGCCCGCCGCCGTCCAGCGCGCGGCCGTGAAGCGCGAGCCGGCCACCAGGCCAAGCGTGGCCGCTCCCAGCAGCGCCGAGCCGACCACGCACGCCAGGCCGAACCCGTGGTCCAGCCCGTCGTACAGGTCGGGGGCGTCGGAGGCCAGGATGGGCAGCGCGCCGATGGCCACGGCGCCGGCCAGCACTCCGGCGGCGAGCGCGCGGGCGCGGAACGCGCGCTCCATGTCGGGCAGCTCCGCGCGCACCGAGTCGGCCGCCATGTAGACCGCGGCCAGGTAGGCGCCGGTCAGCACGGCCAGCACGCCGACGGTGACCGACGTGGGGTTCAGCCACGAGCTCCAGACGTCGCCCGCGGCGTTGCCCACCGGCACCCGGCCCGAGGCGATCCCGCCCAGCACCGTGCCCAGGAAGAACGGCACGAGCAGCGACGCCAGTGCGAACGTGGCGCCCAGAACGCGCGCCTCGCCGATGGTGGCCGCCTGGCCGCGCAGCGCGAACGCCGCGCCGCGGAAGATGATTCCGATGGTGGCGGCGAACAGCGGCACGTACAGCGTCGAGAAGATCGATCCGAACGCCACCGGGAACGCCGTCCACAGCACCACAAGCACCAGGATCAGCCACACGTGGTTGGCCTCCCACACCGGGCTCATCGAGCGCTGCACCATGCCGCGCACGCGCCCGCCGCGCTCGGCGCCGCCGGCGGTCAGGTCCCACGCGCCGGCGCCGAAGTCGGCCCCGGCCAGCACCGCGTAGGCGCTCAGGCCGGCCAGGATCACCAGCAGGCACGCCAGGGCGAGCGTCATGGCGCCAGCTCTTCCATCGCCGGCCTGGCCCGCAGCCGCCGCAACAGCCACCACGCGGCCGCGATCAGCCCGGCGTAGACCACCGACATGATCCCGAACGCCACCCACATGCCGCCGGCGTCGGTGACCGCCTGCTCGGTACGCATCACCTCGTAGACGACCCACGGCTGGCGCCCGACCTCGGTGGTGATCCAGCCGCAGAGCAACGCCACGACAGCTGCCGGGCCGGCGGCCGACAACGCGCGGTAGAACCACTTCGACCGCGGCAGCGAACGCCGGCGCCACCAGAGCGCCAGGTACCACAGGCCCAGGGCCGTCAGCGCGCTGCCGATGGTGACCATGGCCAAGAACGAGACGCGCACGATGCCGACCGGCGGCTGGTCGTCCTCCGGCACGCTGTCCAGGCCCGTCACGGTGGCGTTGGGGTCGTGGAAGGCCAGCAGCGAGAGCAGCTTGGGCACCTCCACGGGTCCAACGCGGAAGGGCGCGTCCTTGGTCGTCTCCTGGAGGTTCTCGAACGAGGCCAGCTTGAGCGGCTGTTTGACCGCCACCGTGCGTGCCGCCCAGTCGCCGACGAGCAACTGCACGGGCGTGACCAGGGCGGCGAACGTCAGCCCGATGACCAGCGCCGTGCGGGTGTACTGGTCGCGCTGCCCCGCCAGCCAGCGGCGTCCGTAGTGCCCGGCCAGCAGGAAGCCCACGACCAGGTAGCCGGCCAGGTACATGTGCACCAGCTCGTGCCAGACGTTGCCCCCGAACAGGGCTGCGAACGGACGCACGTTCTCGACCTGCCCGTTGACCACGTCGTAGCCGCCGGGGTCGTTCATCCAGCCGTTCACGGCGATCACCAACAGCGACCCGGTGATCCCCGCGATGACCACAGGGATGCCGACCAGGAAGTGCGTCCGCTTCGGCAGCCGCTCCCAGCCGTACACGTAGATGGCGATGAAGATGGCCTCCACGAAGAACGACACACCCTCGAGCGTGAAGCCCACGCCGAACACCTCGCCGAACGTGGCCATGAAGTTGGGCCACAGCAGCCCGAACTCGAAGCTCAGGATCGTGCCGGTGACCACGCCGATGGCGAACAGCACCAGCATGACCTTCGACCAGCGCTTGGCCAGCGCCTTGTACACCGGGTTGCCGGTGCGCAGCCACAGGCCCTCGGTGAACAGGACCATCGCCGGGAACGCGATGCCGAAGCAGACCAGCGGGATATGCACCGCGAAGGACATCGCCTGCAGCTCGCGGGCCGGCAGCAGCTGGTCCTGGTCCGGCCTGCCAAGCACCCCGTCAACCTGCTCGGCGGCGAGCAAGAGGGTGTCGGCGACCACCACACAGCCGAGGATAAGGTCTGCGCGATGCGCGGCCAAACGCCCGATGTGCTGATCCTGTGCGGCGGTCGCGGGACCCGCCTGCAGGAGCACGCCCAGACGCTGCCCAAGCCGCTGGTCGAGATCGGCGGGCGACCGATCGTGTGGCACGTGGTCCATATCTATGCGGCCCAGGGCTTTCGCCGCTTCGTGCTGCTGACCGGCCACAAGAGCGAGGCCGTCCAGCAGTTCGCCGAGCAGGCGGAGTGGCCCGACGGCGTGCGCGTGGAGTGCGTGTTCACCGGTGAGGACACACCCACCGGCGGCCGCGTGCACCGGGTGCGCGAGACCGTGGGTGAAACCACGTTCGCCCTGACCTACGCCGACGGGGTGGCCGACATCGACCTGGCCGCCGAGCTGGCACATCACCGCCGCCACGGCGACCTGGCCACGATGGCCGTCGTCCGGCCCGAGCTGCAGTTCGGCGTGACCGAGATCGGCGACGACGACCGCGTCAACGGCTTTCACGAGAAGCCACGCTCGGACCACTGGATCAACGGCGGCTTCTTCTTCATGGAGCCCGCGGTGCTCGACTACCTGGGCGAATCGAGCGTGCTGGAACGCGAGCCGCTGGAGGGGCTGGCCGCCGACGGCAAGCTCCATGTGTGGCGCCACACCGGGTTCTGGGAGTGCATGGACACCTACAAGGACGCGGTCACGCTGAACGACCTGTGGGCCGGCCACGCACCGTGGAAGGTCTGGGACTGAGCCGCACCGATGTCGCCCTGCTGGCGCCGTGCTACTGGCCCGAGGTGCGGCGTGGCACCGAGCGGTTCGCGCGCGAGCTGGCCGACGGCCTCGTGGCGGCGGGGCGGCGGCCGGCGCTGATCACCAGCCACCGCGGGCGCCCGGCGCGCGCCGAGGAGCACGGCTTGCGCGTGATCCGGCTGCCGCGGCCGCCGTCGGGGCCGCTCGACCGGCGCCAGTACGAAGACCACCTGACCCACCTGCCGCTCACCGCCGCCGCGCTGGCCTCCGTGCGGCCGGCCGTGGCGCACGCGCTGTATCCGACCGACGGAGTCGTAGCCGGCGCCTGGTCGCGCCTGACCGGGCGGCCGTCGGTGCTGTCCTACATGGGCATCCCAGAGCCGTCGTGGCTCGAGCGCAAGCGGCTGCGCCGGCGGGCGCTTGCCCGCGCCGCCGCCTCGTGCGACGCGGTGGTGGCCCTCTCGCACGCGGCGGCCGACCAGTTCGCCTCGACGCTGGGGGTGCAGGCGCGGGTGATCCCGCCGGGGGTCGACATCGACGCCTTCAGCCCCGGTGGGGAACGCGCGGCCGAGCCGACGATCTTCTGCGCCGCGTCCATCCTGACCGCCGCCAAGCGGGTCAACGAGCTCGTGGCCGCGTTCGCGCTGGTGCGGCGGCAGCACCCGGAGGCACGGCTGCTGCTGTCCCGGCCCGCCGACGTGGATGCGGCCGCGCGGCTGGTTGCGGGCGCCGACGGCGTGGAGTTGGTGGACGTGGACGACCGCGTGGCCCTACGCGACGCCTACCGGTCGGCCTGGGTCAGCGCGCTGCCCTCCGTCGGCGAGGCGTTCGGGCTGGTGCTGGTGGAGTCGATGGCCTGCGGCACGCCGGTAGTGGGGCGCCGCGCCGGAGCGATCCCCGAGGTCGTGGACCGGCCGGAGGTCGGGGTGCTGTTCGAGGGCGGGCCGGCCGAGCTTTCACGAGCGCTGCTTGAGGGCCTGGACCTGGCCGTGGATCCCGCGACGGCGGCCGCGTGCCGCGCGCGAGCCGCGCATTTCTCGGCCGGGGCCTGCACGCGCGCCTACCAGGACTTGTATGACGAGCTGCTGGGCCTGTAGCGCCGGGACGTTCCGCTACAGCCCGCGCCGGCCGAGCACGTGCGGAATCGTCCTCAGCAGGATCTGCACGTCCGACCACAGCGACCAATCGACGATGTAGAGGTAGTCGAGGGCGACCATCTCCTCGAGTGGGACGCGCGTGGAGGGCAGCACCTGCCAGGCGCCGGTCATGCCGGGGGTGAGATCCAGCCGGCGCCGGTGCCAACCCTCGACCTGGCAGTCCTCGTCCACCACCAGCGGACGCGGTCCGACCAGGCTCATGTCGCCGCGCAGCACGTTGAACAGTTGCGGCAGCTCGTCCAGCGACGAGGACCGCAGCAGCCGGCCGAGGCGGGTCACGCGGGGATCGTCCGGGAGCTTGAACAGGCCGTTGCGCCGTGGATGGGCCAGCTGCGCCTTCTGCTCGTCGGCGTCCGCGCACATCGTGCGGAACTTGAGGATCTGGAACCGCCGGCTGCCGCGTCCGACCCGGGTCTGGCGGAAGAAGACCGGGCCGCGGCTGTCCAGCTTGATGGCGACGGCGATGGCGCCCAGGAAGGGGGAGAGCAGCACCAGCCCGACGGCCGACAGGAGCGCATCCATCGTGCGCTTGAGCGCCTTGGACGAGCGGGACAGGCCGTAGGTGCGCACACCGAGCAGCGTCGAGCCCGCGATGTCGTCGAACTCCACGCCCGAACCCAGCACCTCGAACAGGCCCGGGAGCACGCTGACCTTGATGCCGCGCGACTTGAAGACCCGGATGGTCTCGAGCATGTCGCTGAAGCCCCGATCGGTGTGAGGCACGATCACGCGGTGGAAGTCGCTTCGGGCCAGGTACTCACCGAACGCGTCCGCGTCCTCGCCACGGGCGGTGGCTCGATCGAACGCGATCGTGGCCACCAGCTCGGCGTTCAGCGAGGGCTGGGACCCGAGCATGCGCTTGATACGGCTTGCGTGCTGGATGTCGCCCACGAGCACGCAGCGCTCGACGGGCGTGACCGACCGGGCGATTCTGCGAGCGGTCACGCGCGCGGTCAAGGGTGCCCACGAGCAGGGCGCAGAAGAAGACGAACAGAGGGGGGAAGGTGAATGCGATGTCGTCCACCGCTGTCTTCAGCGCGACGATGGCCAGCGTGACGAGGGCGGCCAGGTGAAAGAGCTTCGGAGCCTCGTTCAGGGTGGTCTTGTGGAGCACCAGCTCGTCGCGGTGGTACAGCCCCATGGTCTTAGCCAGCAGCACGATCAGCGGAAAGGCCACGATCGTGCTGGCAGTCACGTAGCGGGGCGCCACGGTGAGCCCGATGGCGGCGATTGCGGCGGCGACCCCACACAGGTCGGCGACCGCGAGCAGGCGCCGGTAGACGGCGTCACGGAACGCGACGTCGTTGCGCGGACGCGCGTCAGCTATGCCGGTGCCGGCAGGCTTGTCGGTGACGCGCCTGCGCAGCGTCACGGCGGGCGAGGGCATTGCACCAGCGCCTTGATGTACGAGACGAGGAGAAGCCATTCGTCCCTGCTTGTCCCCAAGCCCCGTCGATTCGTAACGTCCCCGCGACGTCACTAAGCCGAAGCTAGCGAACACAAGTGCCCTTGCAAGGCAGAACCGGGCAACAACTTCGGCCCTCGCGAGGGGGCGTCGGAAGGAACTCGAAGGGCGCGGGCGAAACAACCCGGCGTGAAGTCGACCGGAACTGCTGCCCTCACCCTGTCCGCCGAGATCCGTTCTCGCTTCGACGAGTTCTCCCGCTCCCAGAAGGACGTCGGGCAGTACATCGTCGACCATCTGGACGAGGCCTCCTTCCACACGGCCGAGGAGCTGGCGCGGCGCGCCAACACGTCCAGCTCAACCGTGGTGCGCTTCGCGCAGGCGCTCGGTTTCGAGGGTTTTCCGGAGCTTCAGGCGTCCGCGCGGGAGGAATACCGGCGCATCCGTGAGGGTGAGGACGGTGGTGTGGTCGACGTGGCCAACCCGCCGCTGTTCCCGATCGACCAGACCGAGTTCGAGGCCTCCCTGGCCGCCGACCACACCAACGTCGAGGACACCGCCCGCAAGGTCGATCGCGAGGAGGTCGAAGCCTGCATCGACCTGATCTCGCAGGCCGAGCGGATCGTGCTGTGCGGCACCGACCAGATGGCCTTCTTCGCCAGCTACCTGCGCCACCTGCTGATGCTGCTGGACCTGCGCTGCGAGGTCGTGGCCAGCCCGTCCCAGGAAGGCCTGGCGCGGCTGGGCCGGATCGACGAGAACTCCGTGCTGGTCGGATTCTCCGCGGGGCGGCCGCATCCGCTGGTGGTCCGCGCCATGAAGCTGGCCCGCAACCGCCGCGCGGCCACCATCTCGGTGTCCGACGCCACGCTCTCCGAGGTTGCCAAGCTGGCCGACCACAAGCTCTTCTACTCGTCCAACAGCCCCGCCTACGTGCGCTCGCATGCGGCGCTCCTGTCGCTGGTCCAGGCGCTCGCCTACGGCATCTACGCCCAGGACGAGCCCGCATACGCCGACCGGATCAAGGCGTTCAAGCTGAAGTAGTGCCGGTGGCGTAGTCCACGACCGGCTTGTGTGACATCGACCATGCCGCGGTGCGCGAGTAGCATCACACGCGTGAAAGAAGAGTCCACCTTCCGCACCAAGGCCGGCCTGGCCGAGATGCTCAAGGGCGGCGTGATCATGGACGTGGTCACCGCTGAGCAGGCTCGGGTCGCCGAGGCCTCGGGTGCCGCCGCCGTGATGGCGCTGGAGCGCGTACCCGCCGACATCCGCGCCGACGGCGGCGTTGCCCGCATGTCCAATCCGACGATGATCGAGAGCATCCAGCAGGCGGTGACCATCCCCGTCATGGCCAAGGCGCGCATCGGCCACTTCGTCGAGGCCCAGGTGCTCGAGGCGCTGGAGGTCGACTACGTGGACGAGTCCGAGGTGCTCACGCCCGCGGACGAGGCGCACCACATCGACAAGTGGGCGTTCAAGGTGCCGTTCGTGTGCGGCGCCACCAACCTGGGCGAGGCGCTGCGGCGGATCGCCGAGGGCGCCGCCATGATCCGCAGCAAGGGCGAGGCCGGCACCGGCAACGTGGTCGAGGCCGTTCGCCACATGCGCCAGATCGGTGGCGAGATCAAGCGCCTGACCAGCCTGGACGAGGTCGAGCTGCCCACCGCCGCCAAGGATCTGCAGGCACCGCTGGACCTCGTGCGCGAAGTGGCCGCGAACGGCAAGCTGCCGGTCGTCATGTTCTCGGCCGGTGGCGTGGCCACGCCCGCCGACGCCGCGCTGATGATGCGCCTGGGCGCCGAGGGCGTGTTCGTGGGTTCGGGCATCTTCAAGTCCGAGGATCCCGAACGCACCGCGGCCGCCGTGGTGGAGGCCACCACCCACTTCGAGGATCCCGCCCGAATCGCAGCGGCGTCGCGGGACCTGGGCGCGCCCATGACCGGCATCGGCATGGACGTGATCGACGAGCACGGCGGCACCCTGGCCCAGCGCGGCTGGTGAGGATCGGCGTACTCGCCCTCCAGGGCGACTTCGAGGCACACGCCCGCGTCCTGGCCTCGCTGGGCGCCCATCCACTGCTGGTCCGGACCCCCGCGGACCTCGAAGGACTGGACGGATTGGTGATACCGGGGGGAGAATCGACAACGATGACCCTCGGGATCGAGCGGGAGGGGCTGGCCCAGCCTCTCCGGGAGCTCATCGGCGGGGGGTGTCCAACCCTCGGCACCTGCGCCGGCCTGATCATGCTCGACCGCGACCACCTGGATCTGCTCGACATCCGCGCCCAGCGCAACGCCTTCGGCCGCCAGGTCAAGAGCTTCGAGGCCGATATCGACCTCCAGGGCGTGGGCGAGGGGTTTCACGGGGTGTTCATCCGGGCGCCGTGGGTGGCCGAGCACGGCGACGGGGTGGACGTGCTGGCCGAGATCGACGGGCACCCGGTGGCCGTGAGCGCCGGCAACGTCCTGGCGGTGGCGTTCCATCCCGAGATCGACGGCGACACCCGCCTGCACGAGTGGCTGATCGCGCGGGTCGAATCCAACAACAAAGGGGGCAGTGAATGAGAGACCAGCGCGCCGAAGCCCTGGCGCAGATCCTCGTCCGGTACTCGACCAAGGTCCAGAAGGGCGACGTCTGCGTGATCCAGTCGACCACGGCCGCGGAGCCGCTGGTGCAGGCCGTGTACGAGGAGGTCCTGCGTGCCGGCGGGCTACCGATCTTCAACCTGACCACCGAGGAGGCCGCCGCGGCGCTGTACGAGTTGGCCAGCGACGACCAGCTCGACTGGATCCCGCCCACCTCGCGCTGGTTCGCCGAGAACGCCGATGTGCGGATCGTGCTGATGGCGGACGCCAATACGCGCGCCCTGTCGCAGGCCGACCCGAAGAAGCAGGCGCGCTCGCAGCGGGCGCGCAAGCCGCTGATGGACGCGTCGATGAAGCGGTCGGCCGCGGGGGAGCACCGCTGGGCGCTGACGCTGTTCCCCACCCACGCGTACGCCAGCGAGGCCGGCATGTCGCTCAGCCAGTACGAGGACTTCTACTACCGCGCCTGCCTATGCGACGACCCCGAGCCGGTCACCGCCTGGGAGCGCCAGTCCGACGAGGTCCGGCGCCTGGCGGCCTGGATCGAGGGCAAGGAGGAGGTGCACATCACCGCCCCCGGCACAGACATCAAGCTCGGCATCGCGGGGCGCACGTGGGTCCCGTGCGCAGGCAGCCACAACATGCCCGACGGCGAGTTCTTCACCGGACCGGTCGAGGACTCCGTGGAGGGGGAGGTGTCGTTCAGCTTTCCCGCGACATACGCGGGCCGCGAGGTGGCGGGCGTGAAGCTGCGCTTCGAGGCGGGCAAGGTCGTTGAGGCCACCGCCGAGCGCGGCGAGGAGTTCCTGAACGAGATGCTGGACACGGACGAGGGCGCGCGCCGTCTCGGTGAGCTGGGCATCGGCACCAACTACGGCATCGCCACCGGCACCAAGGAGATCCTGCTGGACGAGAAGATCGGCGGCACCGTGCACATGGCCGTGGGCGCGTCCTACCCCGAGACGGGCGGCGTGAACGACTCGGCCGTGCACTGGGACATGGTCTGCGACCTGCGCCAGGGCGGCGTGATCACCGTGGACGGCGTCGAGCTGTCGCGCGACGGCAAGTTCGTCGTCTGAGCCGCTTTAGACTCAATCGTCATGTCCGGTCACTCCAAGTGGTCATCGATCAAGCACAAGAAGGGCGCGGCGGACGCCAAGCGCGGCGCGCTCTTCACCAAGCTCACGCGCGCCATCACCGTCGCCGCACGTGAGGGCGGGGGGGACGTGGAGGGCAACCCCTCGCTCTCCCTGGCCGTGCAGAAGGCCAAGGACAACTCGATGCCCAAGGACAACATCGAGCGGGCGATCAACAAGGGAACCGGCGCCGACCAGGACGCCGACGCGTTCGAGCGGATCGTCTACGAGGGATACGGCCCCGGCGGCGTGGCGCTGCTGGTCGACGCGCTGACCGACAACCGCAACCGCACCGGCTCCGAGGTGCGCCACACCTTCTCCAAGTTCAACGGCAACCTGGGCGAGCCCGGCTCGGTCAACTACCTGTTCGAGCGCAAGGGCGAGCTGCTGGTGGACGCCTCGCTGTACTCCGAGGACGACCTGATGGCCGCGATCGACGCCGGCGCCGAGGACGTGGTCCAGGACGGCGACGTGTTCGAGGTGGTCACCGACCACACTGCCCTGACCGCGGTGCGCGAGGCGCTGGAGGGGGCCGGGGTGTCCGTCCAGTCATCGGAGATCCGGATGCGGCCCACCATGCGCACGCCCGTCGAGGAGGGCGACGCCGGCACGCTGATGAAGCTGATCGACGCGCTCGAGGAGAACGACGACGTGCAGGCCGTGCACGGCAACTTCGACGTGGACGATGCAGTGCTCGAAAGGGTCGCGGCGGGCTGAACTGTGGCTGGGTAGGGGCGAATCCCGCCTCCCCGCGCCTTGACCGGGTGTGGGCATCCAGCCTGATGGCACCCGGCGCGGCCCCGCCGCCGCGTGACCGCATATGGACGAATCCGTCCAACCTGATGTCACGCGGCGTTTCCGTGACGCCGCGTGCCAGGTTGTGGCCTCCGGCACCGAGGGCGATGAGGCCGTCGCGCGGCTGGCTGGTCGCCAGCACGGGATCCTCGGCGGCGACCAGGCCGACATCTGCGGGCTCGGGCGGCGCGCCCGCGAGGGCCGGGTACAGCGTGGGCACTGGCATCGCCTCCACCGCGGGGTGTACCTGCTGGGCGTGGAGCCGCCTTCCTACCCTGCCCAAGTACTCGCAGCCACGCTGAGATGGTCGCCCGGTGTGGCGGCCGGCGGGCTCAGCTCCGGGTGGCTGTGCGGCATGCTCGAGCGAGAACCGCGGGAGGTCCACATCACCGCGCTCGACGGGCGCAACAGGGGCCCGCTCGGAGGCGTTCGGCTCCACCGTCCACGGCGTGCGCCCCGCGAGGTCATCTGGCGGAGCGGCATTCCGCTGATCGGCCCGATCGACACGCTGCTCGCACTCGCCGCCCTCCTACCTGCTGCGGAGCTCGAAGTGGCCTGCGCCCGGGCGCTGCGCTCGCACACGATCAGCCGCAGCCAGCTGACGCAGCGCCTCGAGGAATCTCCGCCGCGCCCCGGGCTACGAACCTTGCGCACGATCGTGCAAGCTCCCGTCCTCACCCGCTCGGGCTACGAGCGCATACTGCGCCGGCTCGTCATCGAAGCCGAGTTGCCCCAGCCGCACTACAACGCACCCGTCCTGGGCAAGGAGCTCGATCTCTACTGGCCGGAGGCGAAATTGGGGATCGAGGTGGACGCGTACAGCACCCACGGCGACGCCGCCTCGTTCGAAGATGATCGCCGCCTGGATGCCGACTTCGCTGCCGCGGACATCGAGATCCGCCGCTTCACCGGCTCGCGGATCGAGCATCATCCGCATGCGGTGATCGCCCGGATCGCGGCGCTGCTGACCTTGCGCCTCGGCGGGCTACCACCTCGGCGTTAGGATCGTCCCGATGCCGACCGTGCTGGTGACGGGTGCGGCCCGAGGGATCGGGCGTGCGGTGGCCCTCCGCCTCGAGCGGGCCGGCTGGGAGGTCGTGGCCGGCGTCCGCCGCCAGGCTGACGGCGACGCCCTGCGGGCAGCCGGAACCGGCAGCATCACGCCCGTTCTGCTCGACGTGACCGACGAGGCCCAGCTCGCAGCGCTCCCCGGGGCCTTGCCGGCCCAGCTGGACGCCGTGGTGAACAACGCAGGCATCGTGGTTGGCGGGCCGATCGAGGGCCTCCCGCTGGACGAGCTGCGCCGCCAGATGGAGGTGAACCTGGTCGGCCAGGTGGCCGTGACGCAGGCCGTGCTGCCCAAGCTGCGGGAGACGCGGGGCCGCGTGGTCTTCATCTCCAGCCTCAGCGGCCGCGTGGCCACGCCGATGACGGGCGCCTACAACGCCTCCAAGTTCGCGCTCGAGGGCATGGCCGACAGCCTCAGGATGGAGCTGCGCCCCTGGCGCATCCGCGTGAGCCTGATCGAGCCCGCGCAGACCGACACCGCCCTCTGGCAGGACGCCGAAACGGCACTGGAAGAGTCTCTGGCAACGCTCTCGCCCGTCCAGCGTGAACTGTATGCCGGGCACATCGAGGGCTACCGCCGCAGCATTCCCCGCTCGCAGAAGATGGCTTCGCCCGTCGACGGAGTGGCCGACGCGGTGGAGAAGGCGCTCACCGCCCGCCGGCCCAGGGCGCGCTACGTGGTCGGTGCCGGGCCGCGCATCCAGGGGGTGCTGGCCGGCACCACGCCCACCGGGGTGCTCGACGCGCTGCTGCGCGCGGCCACGGGCGTGCCGCGCCGCCCGGCCTGAAGGCATCCGACCCGCGCCCCAGAATCACGGCAATGGTGGTCGTCCTCGGCATCGATCCCGGTATCGCGAATACCGGCTACGGCGTGGTTCTCACGCGCGGCAGCATGCTCGCGGCGCTGGACGGCGGCGTCATTGCGACCGTCGCCAAGACGCCTCCTGAGCAACGCCTGGCCCGGATCCACGCCGACGTCTGTGCGTTGATCGAAGAACACAGCCCGGACGCCATGGCCATCGAGGAGCTCTACTTCGGTGCCAACGCCAGCAGCGCGTTCGCGGTTGGCCAGGCCCGCGGTGTCGTGCTGCTTGCCGCCGGTGCGGCGGGTATCCCGTGCTTCTCCTACACCCCACAGCAGATCAAGCAGGCCGTCTGCGGCTCGGGCCGGGCCGCCAAGGACCAGGTGCAGCGCATGGTCGGCACCCTGCTCAGCCTCCCGGCGCCACCCGAGCCCGACCACGCGGCCGATGCGCTGGCCGTCGGCATCTGCCACGCCAACACGGCTCCCCTCAGAGCGGCGGTGCCGGCGTGATCGCCCACGTCAGCGGCGAGGTGATGCTGCGCCGTGAGGGCGAGGTCATCCTGGACACCGCCAGCGGCCTGGGCTACCGGCTGTCGGTGTCCTCCGAGACCCTGAGCAAGGTCCCGCGCAAGGGCGGCGCGGTCACCCTGCATTCCCACCTGGTCGTGCGCGACGACGCGATGCAGCTGTACGGCTTCCACTCCGAGCAGGAGCGCGACCTGTTCCTGATGCTGATCGGCGTGCAGAGCGTGGGGCCAAAGGTGGCGCTGGCGGTCTTGTCCGGCGGCAGGCCCACGGAGCTGCTGGCGGCCCTGGCGGCGGGCGACGTGGCGCGCTTCCAGGCCGTACCCGGTATCGGCAAGCGGACCGCCGAGCGGATCATCGTGGAGCTGCGCGAGAAGGTGGCAGGCGCGGTGGCCGACGAGATCGTGGTCACCCGCTCCGCCGACGGTCCGCGCACCCAGGCGCGCGAGGGCCTGGTGGGGCTGGGCTTCGACCCGCGCGAGGCCGACCAGCTGCTCGACCAGTCCAACGGTGAGACGACCGAGGAGCTCATCGCCGGCGCCCTGAAGGCGGCCCGGTGACCGAGGGCATCCGCACCCCCGGCGTCGAACGCATCCAGACGCCCGACGCTCTGCCCACCGAGGAGGACCTGGACCGCTCGCTGCGACCCAGGCGCCTGGACGACTTCGTCGGCCAGCCCGCGGTGCGCGAGCAGCTGGGCGTGTTCATCGACGCCGCCAAGGCGCGCGGCGAGGCGCTGGACCACGTCCTGCTGGCCGGGCCGCCCGGGCTGGGCAAGACATCGCTGGCCCAGATCGTGGCCGCCGAGCTGGAGGCCGAGTTCGTGTCCACCGCGGGGCCGGCGCTGGAGCGCAAGGGCGACGTAGCCAGCTACCTGTCGTCGCTCGAGCCCCGCTCGGTCTTCTTCGTGGACGAGATCCACCGCCTCCCGCGCGCGCTCGAGGAGACCTTCTACCCCGCGATGGAGGACCGCCGGCTGCCCATCACCGTCGGCCAGGGCGCGGGCGCCCGCGTGGTCAACCTGGACCTGCCGCCGTTCACCCTGATCGGCGCAACCACCCGCGCCGGGCTGCTCAGCACCCCGCTGCGCGACCGCTTCGGCGTCAGCCACCGCCTGGAGCTCTACGACGCCGACGAGCTCGGCTCGATCGTGCGCCGCTCCGCAGGCATCCTCGAGGTCGACATCGACGATGACGGCGCCCGCGCCATAGCCGCCCGCTCCCGCGGCACCCCCCGGGTGGCCAACCGCCTGCTCAAGCGCGTCCGCGACTTCGCGGAGGTCCGCGGAAGGGGGCGCATCGACGCCGCCGTGGCCGGCGACGCCCTCGACATGCTCCAGGTCGACCACCTGGGCCTGGACCGCCTGGACCGCGAGATCCTGGACACCATCATCCGCAAGTTCTCAGGCGGCCCCGTGGGTCTGTCCACGCTCGCCGTTGCGGTGGGCGAGGAGTCCGACACCGTCGAGGACGTGTACGAGCCCTACCTGCTGCAGCAGGGGCTGATCATGCGGACGCCGAGGGGCCGGGTGGCCACCAAGGGGGCCTACGGGCACCTCGGGCTAGAGGCTCCGGATGACGAAGCGCGGCTGTTCTGAGCAGCTCACCCGCGCCGTTCCCTAACCTCCCATTTCGCATGCCGAACTTCATCTGCCCCAGCTGCGGCAACCGCACGAGCTCCACCGAGCGGACCGCCGGCTTTGCCGCCCGTGCCAAGGGGTGCAAGCAGTGCGGGTTCGGCTTCTTGTTCGAGCTGCTGGACGACTACTACCCGGCGCCCAACGCGGCCTTTTTCCTATGCGACCAGAACGCGAAGCTGATCGGCGCGGGGCGCGGTGCGCGCGAGCTGACCGGGCTCGGAGACCTGGACGTGATCGGGCGGCCGGTCAACGAGGTGCTGAACCTGGAGTTCGAGAACGGCGACGATCACATAGGCACTGCCCTGGAGTGGGGCGTTAGGGTGCTCGACAAGACGGTTACGGTGCATGCGGAGGGCGACCGACCCGAGCCGGCGAAGGCGGACATCTTTCCCGCCTACGACGAGGATGGCGGACTCCTGCTCGTGCTCACGCCCCGCTGACAACGGCGCCGTCTTTCCCCAATGACCTCACGTAAGCGCAATCTTTCGATCATCGGGCTCGTGCTCGTGCTGCTGGCTGCCTCGGCGGCAATCATCGTGACCAAGCCGACGGTGCTCGGCCTGGACCTGCGCGGGGGCGTCGAGCTGGTCTACGAGGGCCGTCCGACACCTCAGGTGCCGGATGTCACGCCCCAGTCGATCGACGATGCGATCGAGACCATCCGCAAGCGCACCGACGCCCTGGGCGTGTCCGAGCCCGAGATCCAGCGCGCGGGCGCGAACCAGATCTCCATCGGCCTCCCGAACGTGAGCAACGCCGACCGTGCGATCGATCAGGTCGGCACCACGGCCCAGCTGCAGTTCTACGACTGGGAGCCCAACGTCCTGACCGAGGGCGATCGCGGTCCCGACAGCCCGTTCAGCGGCTCGCGGGCGCTGTTCAACGCGGTCACGCTCGCCTCGAAGTCGAAGCCCAAGGCGGAGGCCACCGACATCCCGCCGGGCGGCCCCTCGGAGGAGGTGGAACGCCGGTTCGGCGGTGACGCGAAGCAGATCCAGCGTTACTACGACCGCCGCAACGACACCAGCAAGGAGGAGTTCTACCTCTTCGGTCCCGACAAGCGGCTGATCGCCGGACCGGACTCCACCTGCAAGGAACTGCTGGCGGACTTCGAGGGCGTCGACGGTCCCAAGCGCGCGGCGGACGACATCCCCAAGGGCAGCGAGTGCGAGACCGAGCTGGCAGCGGTGCCGGTGGGCACCGCGAAGAGCCAGCGGCCGGGCCAGAGCGACCGGCAGGTGGACACCAAGACCGGTCCGCCCAACGGCAGCCAGGTCCTGAAGGTGCCGCAGGGGGTCGTGGTGATCGAGGCCCAGCGCCAGCCCAACCAGCCGGACACGATCCAGAACTTCTATGTGCTTGAGGACGACTCCGAGCTGTCGGGGTCGGACATCAAGAGCCCGGAGGTCAGCGGCGACAACCGGCGCGGTCCGGCGGTGGCCATGCAGTTCACCGACGATGGCCAGAAGGCGTTCGCGCGCGCCACCAAGCGCGAGGCCCAGCGCGGCTCGGAGATCATCCTGCCGCCGGGCACGCCCAAGAGCGAACGCCAGCAGGCCTTCCAGCGCTTCGCGATCACGCTGGACAACCGGATCGTCTCGCTGGCCACGATCGACTTCACCGAGAACCCCGAGGGCATCGACGGCAAGACGGGCGCCGAGATCACGGGCCTGGACAGCAACACCGAGGCCCAGGACCTGGCCGAGAACCTGCGCATCGGCGCGCTCCCGATCGAGCTGAAGCTGGTGTCGCAAACCACCGTCTCGGCCACGCTCGGCCAGCAGGCGCTGGACCAGGGCCTGCTGGCGGGTGGCGTGGGCCTGGGGCTGACGATCCTGTTCCTGCTGGCCTTCTACCGCGTGCTCGGCGGCGTGGCGGCAATCGCGCTGCTCATCTACGCGGTCTTCCTGTTCGCGCTCGTCAAGCTGATCCCGATCACGCTCACGCTGCCGGGCATCGCGGGCATGATCCTCACGCTCGGCGTGGCGGCGGACGCCAACATCGTCATCTTCGAGCGAATAAAGGAAGAGGCCAGAGCCGGGCGGTCCATCCCGGCCGCCATCTCCAACGGCTACGCGAAGGCGCTGCGCACGATCATCGACGCGAACGTGGTCACGATCGGTGTCGCGTTCATCCTGTTCACGCTGGCCACGGCGGGAATCAAGGGCTTCGCCTTCACGCTGGGCATCGGCGTCATCGTGTCGCTGTTCACGGCGGTGCTGGCCACCTCGGCCATCCTCGGCGCCATGGCGCGCACCCGGGTGATCGGGTCGCGTTTCGCGATCGGTGCCACAGGAGAGAAGCAGCGCTTCTCGACCTTTGACTTCGTCGGCCACTCGAAGATCTTCTTCTCCATCTCCGGCGTGATCCTGGTGATCGGCGCGCTGGCCATCGCCGGTCCGGGACTGAAGTTCGGCATCGACTTCGAGTCCGGCACGCGTATCAAGACGCCGGTCGAGCGCAGCGCGTCGGTGGACCAGGTGCGCGACGCGATCGCCCCCCTTGGATACGCCGACGCCAAGGTGCAGAAGGTCGACGAGCCGGAGCTGGGCGACAACGTGTTCCAGATCTCCACGCCCACCCTGGAGCCCGCCGAGGTGCGCGAGGTGCGCAACGCGCTCGACGAGAAGCTCGGGGTCACGCAGGCCGACTTCACGGCCAGCTCGATCGGGCCCACGTTCGGCGAGCAGATCGCCAACACGGCGGTGATCGCCATCCTGGCGTCGCTGCTGCTGATCTCGATCTACATCACGCTGCGCTTCGAGGCCAAGTTCGCGGTGCCGGTGCTGATCGCGCTGGCCCACGACATCCTCATAACCGCGGGCGTGTACTCGATATTCGGCCGGGAGGTGACCACGTCGACCGTCGCGGCGCTGCTGACCATCTTGGGCTACTCGCTGTACGACACGATCATCGTGTTCGACCGAATACGCGAGAACGTGCCGCGCATGCCGCGGGCGGCTTTCTCCCAGATCGTAAACCGCTCGATGTCCGAGGTCATAGTGCGTTCGCTGGTCACCAGCCTCTGCACGTTGCTGCCGGTCACGGCGCTCATGGTCTTCGGCGGCGAGACGCTGCGCGACTTCGCGTTCGCGCTGCTGGTGGGCGTGGCCTCAGGCGCCTACTCGTCGATCTTCATCGCCGCGCCCGTGGTGGTGCTGTGGAAGGAGCGCGAGCCCGTCTACGTACGCCGCCGGCGGGCGATCATGGCTGAGCACGGCGGCAAGGTGCCGGCGTTCGCGAGCGGCACGATCGGCGACGCCGACCTGGAGTCCGAGGCCGTTCAGGCCCCGGCAGGCAAAGGCGCCGGCGCCGCAGGAGCGGGCGCCCGACCCGGTGGCGGTGCCCGACACCGAGCCGGTCGCCGACAGCGGCGAAGACTCCGCCGCGGCGGCCAAGGCCCGCCGCGCGCGCACCCGAGCCCGCAAGAAGCATGGGAGGCATTAGCCGATGAGCATGGTCGTCTGGGTCATGATGGGCATCGCCATCTGGCACTTCACGGTGTTCTTCCCCGACCGTTTCTGGGGCGGGATCGTGGGCGCTTTCCTGGTGGCCATCGTGGGCGCCGTGGTGTTCGGCCTGGCCATCTCGGGCTTCACCATTCCCGGCGAGAACGACACCCATCTTTTCTCCGCCATCGAGGCCATCCCGGGCGCCGTGCTGGCGCTGACCGCGTCCTGGTACTACGGCTCGTCCACGGAGTCCGAGCACCTGCCTGACGTGCTCTAGCGCAGCGAGTCCAGCGTCAGGCCGAGGCCCTGGGTCAAGCTGACCTTCGACTGCCATTCCAGCTCGCCCTGGGCGCGTGAGGCATCCAGGGCGATGTGGCGTACCTCGCCCGGACGGGCGGGGGCCAACTGGGCGTCGAAGGGCGCGTCGGTCTGTTCCGCGAGCGCGGAAACGAGGTCCAGGACCGTGGCCTCGACGCCGGTGCCGATGTTCACGGCGCCCGTGGCACTGGCGCCGGCCGCTGCGAGGTTGGCCTCCACCACGTCGCCGACGTACACGTAGTCGCGTGTCTGCAGGCCGTCGCCGAAGACCGTGGGCTGTCCGCCCCCCAGCAGCTGCCCGCAGAAGATCGCGACCACACCGGCTTCGCCGAGCGGGTCCTGGCGCGGGCCGTAGACGTTGCCGTAACGCAGCGACACGGTCGAGAGGCCGTGCAGGCGCTGGTAGAGATCGCAGTAGCCCTCGGCGCAGAACTTCGACAGGCCGTACGGCGCCTCGGGAGCGACCGGGTGGTCCTCGGGTGCGGGGATGATCTTGCCCTCGCCGTAGACGGCGCCGCCGGTGGAGGTGTTCACGACCCGGCGCACGCCGGCGCCGAGGGCGGCTTCCAGCACGTTGATGGTGCCGCCCACGTTGACCCGCATATCGATGACCGGATCGGCGACGGACTTGCGCACGTCGATCTGCGCCGCCAGGTGGAAGATCAGCTCCGGGGTGCTCTGGGCCACGGCTGCGGCCACGTCGTCACGTTCGCGCACATCGACCTCGAACAGCTCGGCGCCGTTGGCCAGGGCGTGGTCCAGGTTCTGGCGCCGGCCGGTGGAGAGGTTGTCGATCACGGCAACCTGGTCACCCCTGTCCACGAGTGCGTCGACCAGGTTCGAGCCGATGAAACCCGCCCCGCCTGTCACAAGTGCGCGCATGAGCGCGACACCCTAACCATCCAAGAGCCAGACTTCCGTCCCCCCTGGCGGCCACGATGGGCCCCCGTGTGGACCACCGACCCCTACGACGGCGCCGCGGCCGCTGAGCTCCAGAACGAGCTCGGCCTCGGCCCCGCCGCGGCCGCCATCCTGGTGCGCCGGGGGTACGGAGATGCTTCTGCGGCGCGGGCCTTCCTGGCCGCCGACACCGTCACCGACCCCGCGGCGTTGCCGGGGGCGGCGGCGGCCGGCGAGCTGGTGCTGCGTCACGTGGAGGCGGGATCGCGCATCCTGGTCTTCGGCGACTACGACGTGGACGGCGTGTGCTCCACGGCAATGATGATCCGCACGCTGCGGGCACTGGGGGCCGATCCGGCGTGGCAGCTGCCCAGCCGCGCCGAGGGCTACGGGCTGGGGCTCGAGGCAGTCGAGCGGATCGCCGGCTACGGCACCGCGCTGCTGATCACGGTCGACTGCGGGGTCACGGCGGTCGCCGAGGTGGCGCGCGCCCGCGAGCTCGGCCTGGACGTGCTGGTTACCGACCACCACCGGCCGGGCCCGGAGCTGCCCGACTGCCCCGTTGTGCACCCCGCTCTGGGGCCCGACGGCATCGAGGGTCCGGCGGGCGAGCTGTGCGCCGCGGGCGTGGTGCTCAAGCTCTCGGCCGCGCTGTACGCCGCGGCGGGCCTGGACCCGGCCAGGGCCGACGACGACTTGGACCTGGCCGGTCTGGCCACCGTGTGCGACATGGTGCCGCTGCGCGACGAGAACCGGCGGATCGCGCGCCAGGGAATGGCCGCGGTGGCCGCGACGCGCAAGGCCGGGCTGCGCGCGCTGATGGCCGTCGCGGACCTAGAGCCGGGCGGCGTGGACGCCCAGTCAGCCGGCTTTCGGCTCGGCCCGCGGATCAACGCCGCCGGCCGCCTGCAGCGCGCCGACGCGGCCCTGGAGCTGATGCTCACCGAGGACTCCGAGCGTGCAAGGCAGATCGCGCGCGAGCTGGACGGGCTCAACCACGACCGGCGCCAGGCCGAGCAGCGCATCCTGCACGAGGCCGAAGCGCTCTGCGCGCCGCAGCTGCACGCCGCCGCGCTGGTGGTGGCCGGTGACGATTGGCACGCGGGCGTGGTGGGCATCGTGGCCTCCAGGCTCGTGGAGCGCTTCAGGCGGCCCGCCGTGGTCATCGCGCTGGACGGAGCATCCGGGCGCGGCTCCGGCCGCAGCATCGCGCCGTACGACCTGCACGCCGGCCTCGGGGCATCCAGCCGGCACCTGACCGGCTTCGGCGGTCACCGGATGGCCGCCGGGCATGGAGATCGAGGCCGCCCGTGTCGGCGACTTCCGCGCCGCGCTCGCGGCCCACGCCGGCGCGGCCCTGACACCCCAGGACCTGGTGCGCGCCGAGCGCATCGACGCGGTCGTGCCCGGCGGCGCGCTGACGCTGGAGCTGGCCGAGGAGCTGGAGCGGCTGGGACCGTTCGGCTCGGCCAACCCCGCGCCGCGGCTGCTGGTCCCGGCCGCGGGAATCGAGCACGTGACCGCGATGGGGGAGGAGCGCAAGCACGCGCGCTTCTCGCTGGTTGGCGGCGGGGCTCGCGCCCGTGGCGTCGCGTTCCGGCGCTCGCAGCGCTCACTCGCCGCGGCGGGGGCCTGTCCGCAGGACGTGGCGGTCTCGCTGGAGCGCAACCGCTGGAACGGCGCGGTCGAGGCCCGGGTGGTGCTGCGCGCGCTCAGCCCCACCGCCGCCGGGGCCGTGCACGACGTGGGGGAGAGCGACCCGTGGGAGGCGATGGCCCACGAGCTGGACTGCGATCCCGCGCTGTGGTGGCCTCAGGGCGCAGGCGCTCCGCGGGCGACCCGGGTCGTCCGCGAGCGCCACGGCGAGGGCCTGGCCGGCCTCGCCGGGGACCTCCTGACCAGCGCTGCGCCCGTGCTGCTGGTGGTCTCCGACGTCGATCGCCGCCGCGCCGGGCTGGAGCGGACCATCGCAGCGATGGCGCCGGCCGCCCTGGCCGTGGCGTCGTGGGAGTCACTGGCCCGCCGTCCCGAGCTGGCACAGCCGTTCACGCACCTGCTGGCCATGGACCCGCCACCCGTGCCGGCGGGCGTCGACCTGCTGGCCGGCGCACCTGGTCAAGGCTTTGCCGAACTGGCCTGGGGCCCAGCCGAGACCGAGTTCACGCTCGGCTACTGGAGCCACGTGCTGGGGGTGCGCGACGGTCTGGCGGACCTGTGGCGCCAGCTCAGCGCCCACGGCAGCCTGGACGGGCCGGACCTGGCCCGGGCGCTCCGCGGGCCGGGCGCACACCCGCGCCCGCGCGCGCTGGCCGGGCGGATGCTGCGCGTGCTGTCCGAGACCGGCCTGGTCGAGGTCGACGCGGACGCACGCGCGGTGCTGGTGGTGTCCACCGAGCGGACGTCGCTGGAGGGCTCAGCCGCGTTCCGCGCTTACGGCGAGCGGCTCGTTGCGGTCGAGCGGCACCTCGGCGCCGTTACCGCCAGAGCCGCATAGCGGTGACCAAGGCGCACCGATCAGCCCCGGCCCGGTCTACACTCAGCCCATGGCCAAGGTCGGGAAAGCGACCGGCTCGGAGAAGGGCCGGAAGGCGGCGGTGACGGGCGGCAGCAAGCCGGCCCGCAAGTCGCGGCGCCGTCGTTCGGGCAAGGCCCAGCCGGGCGGCGAAGGCGCGTTCGCGCGCACCCCCGTCGACCAGGCCAAGGCCCACAAGGCCGCCACGACGAACGGGAACGGCAACGGCGCGGTAACGGCCACCCGCGAGCGCTCGCTGACCGAGGACCAGCAGGTTCTGCTGGGCGATCTGTTCGCCGTGGTCGAGGAGCACGCCAGCGCGGCCACCGAGCAGGTCGACCGGGCCAAGGTCGAGGACGCGTTCGCGTTTGCCTGCGAGCGCCACTCCGACCAGCGCCGGGCCAGCGGCGAGGACTTCATCGTGCACCCCGTGGGCGTGGCCAAGATCTGCGCCGGGATGCGGCTGGACACCGCGACTCTGTGCGCCGCCCTGTTGCACGACACCGTGGAGGACACGAGCGCGTCCCTGGAGGAGGTCGAGGCGGAGTTCGGCGAGGAGGTCGTCGCGCTGGTGGACGGCGTGACGAAGCTCACCGGGATCACGTTCCAGAGCCGCGACGACCGGCAGGCGGAGAACTACCGCAAGATGATGGTGGCGATGGCCCAGGACATCCGGGTCATCCTGATCAAGCTGGCCGACCGGCTGCACAACATGCGCACGATCGACGCAATGCCGAAGGTCAAGCAGCAGGACAAGGCCAAGGAAACGCTGGAGATCTTCGCCCCGCTGGCCCACCGGCTGGGCATCCACGCCATCAAGTGGGAGCTGGAGGACCTGGCGTTCGCCACCCTGCACCCGCGCAAGTACAACGAGATCAAGGGGCTGGTCAACCAGCAGCGCGAGGAGCGCGAGGGCTACGTGACCCGCGCCGGCGACTACCTGGGCAAGGAGCTCGAGGAGGTGGGCATCGAGGCCGAGATCTCAGGCCGGGCCAAGCACTTCTACTCCATCTACTCGAAGATGACGAAGAAGGGGCGCGAGTTCAACGAGATCTACGACCTGACCGCCATGCGCGTGCTGGTGGGCTCGGTCAAGGACTGCTACGGCGCCATCGGCGTCATCCACTCGCTGTGGAAGCCGCTGCCGGGCCGCTTCAAGGACTGGGTCGCCATGCCCAAGTTCAACATGTACCAGGCGCTGCACACCACGGTGATCGGGCCCGAGGGGCGGCCGCTGGAGATACAGATCCGCACCCAGGAGATGCACGACACCGCCGAGTACGGCATTGCCGCGCACTGGATGTACAAGGACAACGGCCAGAAGGGGCCCGAGGACCGCGTCGAGTGGCTCAAGCAGCTCGTGGACTGGCAGAAGGAGATGTCCGACCCGCAGGAGTTCGCCAAGACGCTGAAGGCCGACCTGTTCGACGAAGAGGTGTTCGTGTTCACCCCGCGCGGCGAGGTCAAGTCGCTCGGGGCCGGCGCGACGCCGCTGGACTTCGCCTACGCCGTGCACACCGACGTGGGACACCGCTGCGTGGGCGCCAAGGTCAACGGCAAGATCGTGCCGCTGCAGTACGAGCTCGTGTCCGGCGACATCTGCGAGGTGCTCACGTCCAAGAAGGAGCGCGGGCCGTCGCGCGACTGGCTGTCCCTGGCCAAGACCACGCGCGCCCAGTCGAAGATCCGCGCATGGTTCAAGGCCGAGCGGCGCGAGGACTCCGAGCGCTCCGGCCGCGAGATCCTGCAGGAGGCGCTCAAGCGCCAGGGGCTGCCACCCCAGCGCATCTCCGGCTCACCGCTGCTTGCAGACGTGATCCGCGAGATGGGCTTCCGCAAGGCGGACGACTTCTACGTGGCGCTGGGCGGGGCCAAGGTGTCGGCCAAGGTCGTGACCCAGAAGGTCATGGCTCGCCTGCGCGCGGGCGAGGCCGCCATCGACGTCGACGACGCCGTGGCCGACCTGACCTCCAAGCGCGAGAAGCAGACCCAGCCGACGGGCTCGTCGTCCAGCTACGGCATCACGGTGGACGGGCTGACGGACGTGGCGCTGCGGCTGGCCAAGTGCTGCCGGCCGGTGCCCGGCGATCCGATCGTGGGTTACATCTCGCTCGGCAAGGGCATCACGATCCACCACGAGTCCTGTTCCAACGCCAAAGCGCTGATGAAGAACCCCGAGCGCTTCACCGACGTCACGTGGGACGGCGAGGGTGGCTCGGGCAACTCCTTCCGCGTAGAGCTGGAGGTGGACGGCTGGGACCGAACACGTCTCCTCGAAGATCTCTCCAGGACCTTTGCGGAGACGGGCGTGAACATCCTGGAGGCACGCTGCACGACCGTCGATCCGATGGTCAAGAACCGCTTCGTCGTCGAGGTCGGTGACCTTCAGGCGCTCAAGGCCTGCATCGCCCGGCTACGCAACATCGAATCCGTCTTCGATGCATATCGGGTCACGCCGACGAGCTGAGGAGCCCGCCCCGGAGCCACCGGGGCCGGAGCTGGAGGCCGAGGCGCTCCTGGTGGCCGCGCGCGCGGAGGCCGAGCAGATCTTGGCGGCGGCGCGCGCGGAGGCCGAACAGCTGCGCACCCAGGCGGCCGCTCAGATCGAGGGCGTGCGCAAGATGGTCATGGCCGACACCAACGCCGTTGTCGCGGAGATGATGGCGCGGGCCAGGGCCGAGGCTGCCGCGATTCGCGAACAGGCGCGGCTGGACGGGCTGACGCGGGCGGCGGACAACGCCGCGACGGAGATCGACCGAGGCTAGGAGCCGGACCGCACGAGGTTCTCCCACGTGTCGGTCCGGTAGGCACGGCGGAGCCGGGCCGCGGGGCGGACGGCCACGCCGGCGCCCAGCAGCGCCACGCCGGCCAGCACCAGCCAGCTGGTCTCGACGCCCGTGGTGGGCAGGTCGGAGCTGTTCTGCGCGGTCTTGGTGGCGGACTTCGAGCTATCGGACTTGTTCGGATCCGGTAGCGAGTCCTGCGCGAAGGCCGGGGCGGTGCCGGCGGCGCTGAGAGCGAGGGCCGTCAGCGAAGCCGCGAGCGTGCGGCGAGCGCGGGATGAGTTGGAGAGCCGTTCCATCCGGCCACTATACGTCAACCCATGCGCTTTCGCATCACGTGACGGCGCCCGACCGGGGGTGGCGGCAACGGCTCCCCGGCCAGGATCGCGGCAGGCGCGTCCGTGACCATCCAGCGTGCCCGGGCCTGGTCGCCCCGCGGCAGCGCCCGGACCGCGTCGGACAGAGACGCGCGGATCTCGGGCCGGTGGGCGTCCGTCGCGATCACGTGGGCCGCACCCTCGGCGACCAGCGCCCGCGCCAGCTTCGCACCGGCGCTCCGGTTGCCGCTCACCAGCGCATCGGCGGTGACCTGGGCCAGTACACCTCGCTCGAGCAGCCGCGCCAACCGCAGCGGCTCGCGCTGAAAGACGCGGCTGCGCTCGGGGTGGGCCAGTAGAACGCGGATGCCACGCGGGGCGAACATGTCGTGCAGCAGCGCCTCGAATCCGGGCGGCAGCATGCCGTGAGGGGTTTCCACCAGCACGTCCTTGCCCTTGCCCCCGTACGTCACGTCGATCAGATCCTGCTCGCTGGCTCCCAGGGCCCATGCCATGTCCACCTCCGCGCCCGACACCACCGTGACCGGGACCTCGTGGACCTGCAGCACCTGCCGGATCGAGTCACAGCGGCCCGCCAGCTCCGCCGCCACCACGGCGGGATGGTCGTCGCGGGCGTGGGGGGTGGCGGCGATGACCTCGACGCCGTCGTAGTACGCAGCCTCGGCCACGGCGACGGAGTCCCGGGGTTGGGCGGGCCCGTCGTCGATGCCGGGCAGCAGGTGGCAGTGGAGGTCGATCACGATGGGAGATGGCGCGGGTTCGGGGGAGTGGGTACGCTGGCGCCTGGCCCGCATGCCCCTCTCGCCAAGTATCGACAATGGCAGTCCCTCGCCACCAGTTCTGGCGGGGACCACCCGTCCAGACTTCCTCCAGCGACTGGCGGGCGCGATCCGCCAGCACGCGGTGCTGGTGGTGCTGGTGGTGCTCGCGTTGCCGGCCATCGGAGTGGCCGTGGCGCTCTCCGAGGACGGACTCGATCACGCCACGGCGACCCTGTTGCTGGGTCCCAACGTCTCAGATCGCGGCAGCCCGACGACCGAGCGCGATGTGGCCACGGCGGCCGAGGTGCTGTCCAGCCGGGCCGTGGCGGCCCGGGCTGCGCGGAGGCTGTCGCGCAGCGTCGATGATGTGGCCGATTCGGTCGAGGTCCAGCGCCAGGGGGACGCGAACGCGCTGCAGGTGCGCGCGTCCGGCGAGTCACCACGGGAGGCCGCGACGCTGGCGCAGGCCTACGCCGAGGCGTACACCCCCGTTGCCGGCCAGGTGCAGCCACCCGTTCTCCGGCCGCCTACGGCAACGATCCTGGCCCCGGCGGCCTCCTCGGGCGACGACGCGCGGCCGGTGCTCCTGTACGGACTGATCGGGCTGGGCGCCGCGATCCTGCTGGTGTTGCTGACGGCACCGCTGGCCCGTGGTCTGGATCGACGGATCAAGGACGTGGCCGAACTGGAGGAGATCTACGGGCTCCCGGCGCTGGCGCACGTGCCGCGCAGCCGCTCCCTGGCCAAGCGCGGGCGCACGGCGCGGGCCGAGGCGGCCAAGAACACGGTCGGCTTCAGCGAGGAGGCAGAGGCCTTCCGTACGCTGCGGACCAACCTCCGGTACTTCAACGTCGACGCCCCCGTGCGCTCGATCCTGGTGGCCAGTCCGCTCCCGGGCGACGGCAAGTCCACGGTGGCGCGGCACCTGGCCATCACCATGGCGTCGATGGGCGACTCGGTGTGCCTGGTCAACGCGGACCTGCGCAAGCAGGAGCCGGGCGTGCTGCCGACACCGGACGGCCTGTCGCTCGTGTTGGCCGGCTTCGACCCCGACACGGCGCTGACGGAGATCCCGATCGCCTACGACCCGCTGTCGGAGGAGTCGCGCGTGCTGGTGGAGCTGCCCAGCGGCCCGCTGCCGCCCAACCCGGCCGAGCTCTTGGAGAGTGACCGGATGCAGTGGCTGGTGCGCCAACTCGAGCGCCGCTTCGACGTTGTGATCATCGACAGCCCGGCGCTGGTGACCGTCAGCGACGCACTATCGCTGGTGCCGCGCGTATCCGGGGTCCTGGCGGTCGGCGGCATCGGGCAGACGACCCGCCAGGCTGCGGTCGAGCTGCGTAAGCAGGTCGAGCTGCTCGGCGGCCGGTCGCTGGGCGTAGTGGCCAATTTCTCCAACCAGGGTCGGCGGTACTACGGCTACTACGAGAAGGAGCAGCAGGACAAGGCGAATGCCCGCCAGCCGGCGAGCAGCTAGCCCGCGCGGCCGGCTCGGTCCCCTACTCTGCGTGCTGTGCGGACACGGCGTCGAACCGGCCGTCAGCGGCTGCTGGTAGCGCTTGCCCTGGCGGCGGGCCCGGTGATCCTGGTGGCCACGCTGCTCCTGAGCGGGGGATCGCGCGAGACCGCACCTCCACTCCCGCCCCCGGTGCACGCCGGTGCGGTCAAGAGCGACACGATCTACCACTCTCCCCAAACGCCGGGCTACACGGCGTGGGTCGGGGCCTGGCAGATGCCCGACAACACGCTCATGACCGGCTTCGTCCAGGCCACCGGCCCGCTGAACCCGGCGCAGCGCGAGCGCACGCCGGAGGGGGTATTCAAGCTGTACGGCGCGTCGCGCGGGGACGATCCCCAGCGGGACTTCTGGGGTCTGACGCTGGAGAGCAAGTTCCTTCGCTCGCGCGACCAGGGCAAGACCTGGACACCGGCCCGCTCGGACCGGTTCCGCGCCCGCGGGCCCTACGGCTACACGTCGCAGCCGACCATCGCTCTCAAGGACGGCACGATCGTCAGGCGCGTCAACGGCGACGACCTGCGCCAGAACCGGTCGATCCCCCATACCGCGTTCCTGCAGCGACTGGAGCCAGGTGCCACTCGCTGGAGCAAGCCGCAGGTGCTGCTGGACCCCAAGAAGCGCACGTACCAGCTCAGCCGCATCCGCCACCTCCGGGATGGCCGCCTGATGGCCATCGGCGTCGTATGGGACGTGCCGGCGGACACGCCGCTGTCCCAGCGGCCCATTTCCAAGGGCAAGCACCTGCTGATGGTCTCGGACGATCAGGGCCGGAGCTGGCGAGACGCCCTGAAGATCCCGCCGAACGTGGGTCCGCTCCCAGCTCTGGAGTTCGATGTCGGGGAACTGCCGAGCGGGGACCTGGCAGCCATGTTCCGGACGCTGGAGGATGGCCAGCAGGTCAGGAAACAGGGCCTTCTCAAGCGTGAGGACGACGGTTTCGTGCTCACCGAGGTCAAGCGCGCGCCGATGCCACACTCGGGTCACCCCGAGCTGCTGGCCACACGCGAGGGGCCGGTGTTGGACATCGCCACCTCCGGTGTCAGCTACACCCGCGACGGTCTGCGCTGGCAGCCGCTGCGGTTCAGGGGCCGGGGCAAGAAGTACGTGTCCAACTACTACCCCCGGTCGCTTCAGACCCGGGACGGCGTGGTCCGCGTGTTCAGCCACCGCGGCTACGACAATCCCTACGGCAAGGTGGACCAGGCGATCACGATGGACAGCTTCCGGCTGGCGCCCGGCCGCTGACCGGAGCCGCCGGTCAGGCCCCGGCGCCCTTGATCTGCCGGACGTACGGCGCCACGGCCACCCCTTCGCGACGCAGGCGCGCCGTCGCGCGTTCGGCTTGTTCGAGCGAGTCGTAGACGCCGGCGAAGGCGACCACCCGGCCGGGGGGCAGGTTCGGGTACTTGCTGGACTGCAGGACGCCGGCGCGGAAATCCAGGGCGGCGGCTTGGCGCGCTCGCGCCTCGGCGGGTGCGCGATTGCCGGTTCCGACGTAGATCACGACCGTGTACGCATCACGGCGCGGCCAGCTGGTCAATGCGCCTGCCTCGCGGGGAGCCGGCGCGGGCGGCTTGCGATCCGCCCTGGCCGGAGGCCTGTCAGCCGACCCGGAACCGGAGTCGTCGTCGCCGGAAAGCGCCAGTGCGACCAAACCGACCACTGCCGCCAGTGCGACCAGGCCGGCCAGCACCCGCGCGACGTTCTTCGCGGCCCCGCCACCTGGCGCTTTTCCGCCGGGGGGCGCGGGCGTGTCGTCGTCGTGGGGGGGCTGTGGCCACTCCGGGGGTTCCTCCGTGGTCGCCTCGGCATTGGGAGCCGCCGATTCCGGCGGGGCTGCCCCCGCGACATCCTTCGATCCCGCCTGTGGCCACTCCGGGGGTTCCTCCGTCTCCGCCTCGGCATCGGGAGCCGCGGATTCCGGCGGAGCTGCCCCCTTGACCTCCTGCGATCCCGCTTGTGGCCACGTGATCACCGGCTTCGACGGGGACCATTCGTGAGCGCCGCCGGCGATGCTCTCCTCCCACCGCTGGGTGGTGTCGCGCTTGCGGGCACTGACCGTGGAGCCCGGCGCCCGCTCGCCCGCGATCTGCTCCAGCTCGGCTGCCAGCTCGTCGGGTGAGACGTGGCGGTCGGCCGGGTCCTTGGCCAGTGCGCGGGCCAGTAGGTCGTCCAGCTCCGCGGGCAGCTCCGGGGCGTGATCGCTGATCCGCGGCGGCGCGGACTTCAGGTGGGCCTCGAGCGTGTCGGTGTCGTTCGCCCCGTTCATCGGCAGCTCGGCCAGGAGGGCGTGGTAAAGCACGCAGCCGAGCGCGTAGACGTCGCTGGCGGCCGTGGGCGGCTCGCCGCGAATCTGTTCGGGGGAGGCGCAGCCGGCTGCCGGCACGCCGAAGGGTCGCTGGCTGTCGCCGTCCGATCCGGGTGGGGGGGTGAAGCCGAACCCCGTCAGGGTGGTCTGGTCGACGCCGTCGCGGTGCGCCACGAGCACGCGCGAGGGCTCGACGGTGCCGTGCACCATGTCGGCGGCGTGGGCGGCGGCCAGGGCGCCGGCGACCTGCGAGATCATGCCGGACGCCCGTACCAGGCTCAGGCCGCCCAGCCCCTCGACGAGCGGCGTCAGCTCGACACCGTCGATGTCGGGGCTCACCGCATAGGGCACTCCATCGTCGACGCCGGTCTCGGTCGTCTGGGCGATGTGGGGGTGGTGCAGGCCGGCCGCCGTGACGGAGTCTCGGCGCATCTGCTCCGCGAACCCCTCGGCCTCTCGGAGACCGACGCGGGGCACCTCCAAGAGCACCTCCTCGCCTGCCTCGATCCCGCGTGCGCGGAACAGCAGGCTAGGAGCGCTGCGGGCCAGTAGCGCCTCCAGGCGGTAGCCGCCCAACTCAGATCGGACTCCGGGTCCGGACGGTTGCACCGGGTGAGTATAGGAAGGTGATCGCCGCACCGCCAACGACTGGACGGATACCTGAGCGTGTGTTGGGACGGAAATTGCGGCGCCCTGGTGGGGTGGCTACAGTGGGGCGCCCGTGAGGCTTCGCAAGCAGTCCAGGCCTGCACCCGAGCCGGGAGCCGAGTTCCTCCGGGCCGTGTCCTCCGGCCCCCCGATCCGCCAGCACACCCCCCGGCCCAGCGACGACGGTGGGCTCAGGAGGCAGGTGCTGGAGAGCGAGCGGCGGGCCGCGGCGGCGGAAGAGGCGCTGCGCCAGATACGCGAAGAGAGCCACGAGCGGCTGGACAAGGCCCGACGGGCACTCGCGCGCGAGCGGGCGGCCCGGATAGCGATCGAGAACGAGCTCATCCAGGTCCACGAGTCCGAGTCCGAGCTTGCGCCGGAGCCACAACCCGAGCCCGAGCCAGACCTCGATCTCGAGCCCGAACCCGAACCCGAAGCCGAACCGGTGCCCGTGCCCGACGAGCCCGAGCCGGCGCCTGTGGACCACGAGGCCGAGGCGGCGCCTTCCGCCGAGCCGCCTGCCGATCCCGCACCGCAGACACGACATCCCCATCCTGGGGACGATGCCCCCGAAGAGGGTGAGTGGCCCGCTCCCTGGCTGGATCCGCCGTCCTCACCCCCGCGGCGCCTGTTCCGCCGCTCGACTCCCTAGGGCGCGGAAATGCACGCGTTTGCGGAAATGCGGGTTGGGGCTACTATGGACCGCGTCGGTCGGCGCGGGGATCTCAGAAATTACGAGGCAGCCCATGAGGCGCTGTCCCCGATCATGGACGATCCATTTCGGCAACAAAGCCACGAGGGCCTGAGACAAACGTGAATTCAAGCGACCCCACTACAAACGGAGAGACCGGGCTTAGTGCCCTGCTCCGCACGCTGCGCAGGCGCTGGCTGGTCGTGCTCATCCCCGTCATCCTCGTGCCGTGCATCGCGGCCGCCTACGCGCTGTCACGCGACGACGAATACTCGGCAACCGCCTCGCTGCTGTTCCGCACCAGCCCGGGCTCCGAAGTTCGCCTGTCGCCCGGTCAGGACGAGGAGCGCGAGGGCGCCACCAACCTCGGGCTCGCCTCGCTGAGCGCCGTGTCCACGCGCACCGCGGAGGCATTGGGCAACGGCGTGACCACCCGGACGGTGGCCGAGAGCGTGGACACCACGTCGGATGCGTCGGCAAACCTTCTGAAGATCACAGCCACGAACCCCGACCGTGAGTTGGTGGCCTCGATCGCGAACGAGTACGCGCGCCAGTTCGTGGCGTTCCGCCGCCGCGCCGATCGCCGGACGGTGCGGGAGGCCCAAATCCGGTCCGAGCGCCGGCTCAACCTGGTCCAGAACCGCCTCAACCGGCTCCGGTCCTTGCCCAAGCTCTCGGGAGCTGTGGGCTCGCGCCGGGTCAACCAGATCCGCAACGGCGCGCGCCGAGCGCGATGAGCTGCTGAAGACGACCCAGGAGCTCAGCACCGAGGGCACCTTGACCAGCGGCAACGTCGAGATCGCGCAGCGGGCCTCGACTCCGGGCGCGCCCAGCTCGCCCCGGCCGGCGCCGACGATCGCGCTCGGGCTCGGGCTCGGGCTCCTGCTGGGCATCGGTCTGGCTCTGCTGTTCGAGCTCTTCGACCGCCGCCTACGCGATCCAAGCGAGATCGAGGGCGTGTTCCGGCGTCCCACCCTCGGCGCCATCCCGCTCAGCCCCGCCCTGGTGCGCAACAACCGCACCAAGCCGAACGTCAGAGGCAAGTCGCGCGCAATGGGCGCCGGCGAGATGGAGGCCTTCCACATGCTGCGGGCCAACCTGCGCTACTTCGAGACCGACCGGGCCATCAAGTCGGTCGTGGTCACCTCCGCGGCGCCAGGAGAGGGCAAGAGCACCGTGGCGTGGAACCTGGCGGCGGCCAACGCCAACGCCGGCAACCGTGTGTTGCTGATCGAGGCCGAGTTGCGTAGGCCCACACTGGTGCGCGAGTTCAAGCTGCAGAGTTCGCAGGGGCTCGTCCAGATCCTGGCCGACGGCGCGGAGCCCTCCGACGTGATCCGCCGCGTCTCGGGTTCGACCGCAAACAACGGCGACGGTGGCGGGCCGGGCATGGACGTGATCGTTGCCGGCGGCGTTCCGCCGAACCCGACCGACCTGCTCGACTCCAAGCGGATGGCCGAGTTGATCAAGTCGTGCGAGCAGGAGTACGACCTGGTCGTCATCGACACGCCACCGGTCTCGGTGGTCTCCGACGCGATCCCGTTGCTCAAGGTAGCGGGGGGCGTGATCGCCGTGACCATGCTGGGCGGAAGCAGCAGGGACGCCGCGACTCACCTGCGCAAGCAGCTCGAGTCCCTGGGGGCGAACTTCCTGGGCGTCGTGATCAACGGCATCTCAAGCAGCGATGGCTACTACGGCTCCGCATACGGCTACGCGGAACGCTACGAGCCGGCTGGCGGGCCCGCCGAGAGCTGAGTCCATGCACCTGCCTCGCCCGGCTGCCCTGTTCTCGTTGTCGCCCACGGCGCGAGTTTCGACCACGGGGGCGCAGGCAGCCGTCACGCTCGGGCTGAGCGCCGTGGCCGGCCTTGCGCTGGTGGCCTCCCCTGATTGGTGGATCGCCTTCGGCCTGCTCGGGGTGGCGGCGCTGACCGCCTTCGGGCTGATCAACCCGGCGCTCTTCCTTGCCCTGTTCCTCTTCATCCGTCCCATTCTGGACCAGTTCACCAAGGCCACGGCCGGCGTACCTTCCGCCAACGTTTCCGGCGCGTTCGGTGCCCTGGTGGTGGCCATCACCATCGTGGTACTCACGCACAACCGGCGCCGTTTGTCGGCGCCCATCACCACTCCGCTGCTTGCCATCGCGCTGCTGAGCATCGTTGCGGCGGCGCAGGCCAGGTTCGAGCTCGGCGGCGCCCTCGGCACCAACTCGTTGAGCGAGCTCGTGCGCCTGGCCGCGCTGATCGCGGTGTTCCTGCTGGCCGCGCACGTGACTCGCGGGAGCGATCGGGTGAAGGCGCTGTTCGTGGTAGTCGGCCTGAGCGCCGTGATCCCGGCCGGCTGGGGCATCTGGGAGTTCATCGTCGGGGCTCCGGTCAAGGAGGGCCAGGAGATCGGGCGCATCTCGGGCCCCTTCACCGGCCCGGTGCCGTTCGGTGCGTTTCTGTCCTTTGCCGCCCTGCTGCTGATCTTCGGACCGGTGCAGCGCATCCCGGCATGGCTGCGCTGGCCGGCGGTGGCGATGATCCTGTTCGCCCTCATCGAGAGCTACAGCCGTGTGGGCTGGGTGCTGTTCATACTTGGCGTGGCGATCCTGGCCTGGCCCACGCAGAAGCGTGTGGTGGCCACGTTCGCGGTCGGGCTGGCGCTGCTCATGGTCGTGTCGACCGATTTCCGTACGCGCGCGCTGCCGCTGGGCTCGGACGCGCCCACGGCCGAGTCCTCGGCCGGCGGATATGAGTCGTACGGCTGGCGCATGGCGAACTGGAACGGACTGCTCGACGTGTGGTCGGAGAAGCCGTTGCTGGGCTGGGGCCTGGAGTCCACCCGCTACGTGAACCCGCGCGCTCCCGCGGAGGGCGTCGGTGTGGCCGGCGGGGGATACGAAGCGCACAACATGATCGTGCGCGTCCTCGTCGAAGGCGGCGTACTGCTCCTGGCCGTCTACCTGGCGTTCTTCGCGGCGGTGCTCAGCCGGCTGTGGCGACTGTCCCGCACTGCCTGGGATCTCCAGGGGGGTGCGCGCGTGCTGCTCGTGATCTGGGGCCTCACCCTGTTCACCGGGGCCACGACCGACGACCCCATAAGCCTGACGGCGGTCATGGTCGGTTTGCTGGGGTTGACGGGGGCGATCGAGGGTGCGTGGCAGGCACGCACCGAGGGCGCCTCCGAGCTCTCTGAGCGGCGGGCAAAGCCCAGGGTCGGCGAGCCCGCCACGTTCTGGCGCCCCGCGGCGCCGGACTCCGGGGTGGGCTAATGGCCGTGGCGGGCGGGTCGTCCCCCGCCGCGCCGCCGCTCTCCCCGCCAGACGAGTTGCGCGGCATCGCCGCGGAGCCCGACCGCGGGTTGCGCAGCGCGACGGGTGACGCGTTCATCTTCACTTCGGCGACCTACCTCGCGCAGGTCTTCGTCTTCATCGCCGGGCTGCTGCAGAAGGGTCTGCTGGGCCCGGTCGGCACGGGATATTGGGCACTGATGCAGAGCTTCTGGACCTATCTCACGATCGCTCCGCTGGGCACCATGAACGCCACCGGCCGTCAGGTGCCGCTGTACCGCGGCAAGCGCGACTATGCATCCGCGGCGTCGGTGGCCGACACGGGCGGCACGTTCGCGGTGATCGCCGTCGGGGTTGCCGGTGCGCTGCTGTCGGCGGTCGCGCTGCTGTTCGGCGGTGGCTGGCCCGACGAGCTGCGCTACGGGCTCGTGATCCTGGGCGTGCTCGGGCCGCTGCGGATCTTCGCCGACGTGCACAAGTCGCTGCTCCAGGCCACCAAGCGCTTTGACGCCTCGTCGGCCACGGCCGTGCTCGAGGCGGTGACGCTCGTGAGTGTGCAGACGCTGTGCGTGGTGGCGTTCGGCTTTTACGGCATGTTCCTCGGCATCGCCCTCTCGGTGGTCGTGCTCTACGGGCTGTGGTGGCGCCTTGGAGTGGTTGGGCTGCGGCGGGCCTCGTTCTCGTTCCGGATAGACCGCAAGCGGATCCCTGAGCTGCTGTCGTTCGGGTTCCCGCTGATGCTCCAGGCCCAGCTGTGGCTGCTGTTCATGAGCATCGACAACCTGATCGTGGCCGGGTTCATCAGCGTCAAGGACTTGGGCTACTACGCCCTGGCCGTGTCGGTCACCAACTACGTGCTGCACCTGCCGCGCTCGATCGGCGCCAGCCTGTTCCCGCGCATGACCGAGGAGTTCGTGAAGACCGAGCGGATCGAGTCGATCCGCCACTACGCCACGGACGTCCAGCGCCTGCTGGCCTACATGCTGGTGCCGGTGTTCCTGGGCGCGGCCTTCTTCCTTGTGCCGATGCTGATCCGAGTTGCCCTGCCGGACTTTGCGCCGGCGATCCCCGTGGTCCGGATCATGGTCGCGGCGTCGTTCCTGATCGCCCTCGTCAACCAGCCGCTGAAGGTGCTGACCACCGCCGGCTACCGATGGGGCATCACGATGGTGATGCTGGCCTGCCTGGCCTTCAACGGGTCTTGCAACTACCTGGCGGTCGCCGTGTTCGACTGGGGGCTCGAGGGCGCAGCTTGGGCCACCGCGTTGTCGTACCTGATCGCCATGGTCAGCCTGACGGGTTACGCCATGGTCAAGATCGGCTCGCTGAAGACAGCCGTGGCGCACATCGCCGAGATGCTGGTGGTGGTGGCGTACGTGCTGGGGGCTGCATGGGGGGTCGAGTGGCTGCTGGGCTCCGGAGCCCAGAGCACGGTGGGCGACGTGCTGCTGTCCCTGGCCAAGTACGGCCTGTTCCTGATCGCGCTGGCTCCATGGCTGATCGCGGGCGAACGGCGCTACGGGGCGGCGCGCAAGCTGATCGGGATGGGCCATCGCGCGCTGGCGCGCCGCCGCGGCGGCGGCTAGCGCTCCAGCAGCGCCAGCAGCCGGGACGCGGCGTCGCCCTGCCCGGCGCCCAGCGCCTCCAGCAGCTCCTCGCGGCCCATCGTTCCGCCGTTCGCCCGCCAGGCCTCCAGCCGCTCGGCGAGCTCGGCGGCCGAATGCGCGACGGGCACGCGTGTGCGACCGCCAAGCGGCCAGCCCCACTCGTAACCGGCCACGTTCAGGACCACCACCGGGGTGCCGGCCAGCGCAGCCTGGAACGAAATCGTTGACGAGGTGCCGATGCACAGGTCCACGCCTGCGACGGCCTCGTTCACGTCGGCCGCCGTGTCCACCGATACGTCGACTCCCGGGAACCGGTCTGCCACGGTCTGGACGATCACACGGCCTTCGGCCGGGTGCGGGCGCAGCAACACGCGGGCGCCCGGGAGCGCCGCGGAGATGGCCTCGATCGCGGCCAGGTAGTGGCGCATCGAGTAGCGGTCGTCGAACATCGACGTGGCACGCTCCTTGCCGTGGCCGGGCACCAGCACCAGCGGGGGCCGGTCGGCCGGCGGCCGGTCGCGGGCCGGCGCGATGTCATGAGGCACCGGGTAGCCGACCACGTGGAGGGGGCGGTCCCAGCGCCACACCGTCGGGCCGAACGTGGGCGACCACGCCGCCACCTCATCGGCCACCTGCATATCCACCACCGTGTGGCGCAGCGGGTAGACGCCGTGAGCCACCAGCAGGGTCCTGACGTCCGCCTCGCGCGCCAGCGACGCCACCAGCCGCATCTGGGGGTCGACGTCGAAGGGCAGCAGCACCTTGCTCACGCGCCCGCCTGCCAGGGCGCGTCTGAACACGGGGGCCAGCGCCAGGTCGGCGGCCGCCCGGCGGTGGGCCAGCTCCATCGCCTCCCGGTGCAGCGGTTCGCCCAGCGGTAGTCCCAGCACCTCCAAATCAGGAGCGGACTTGGCGGCGCGCAGGGCCCGGCGGGCCGCCCGCCCCGCGCGGGCGCGGCCGACCAGTCCGGGCAGTCCCACCCAACCGCCGGCGCGGGCGGCGCGAAACGACCTTGCCGGGCCGGCGGGTCGTTTGCCCAGCCAGATCGCGGGTCGCGGGCCCGCTCCCGCCAGAAGCTTGTCCAGCAGCGACACCAGCGGCCAGTAGCTCAGGAACAGCACGCTGCCCGCGCGGGTGCGCGAGGGCACGCCGAGGCTGAGTGCGGCCTGGACCGCGCTACGGCGGAGCCTGCGCGGGCCGGACAGGGTGCTCTTGGCCGCGCGGCGCCCGGCCCGCCGGGGCCCGCCGGGGTGCACCTCCACCGGGAGGCCGCGGTGCGAGGCCACCGCGCGCACGATCCGCTCGGTATGGGGCTCGCGGTCCATCAGCGTGATCGCCGCGGGCCGGTGGTAGCGGAGAGCGGCGTCCAGCGCGGCCGCGTCGGTCACCGTGGGCAGGAAGACGTCCTGGATCAGGTCCAGTTCCCAGATCCAGGGCAGCTGGACGCCGTCCACCGTCAGCGGCCCGTCGGTGGCCTGCGTCCAACGGGCTACCGCGTCCACGGTGGCCTCGTCCACCGCGCGCCGCGACGCCAGGTCCAGGTGATCGTGGGCCAGGACACCCTCGGCGACGTCCACGCCGTGCGCGTCATCCAGTTCCAGGACCAGATCCGCCCCAGGGACAAGGCTGGCCGGCTCGAGGCCGGTCGATGTGGTGTGTATGCGCACTGGGTCCCGGGTCAGGCCAGGATCCGGTCCGGGGGGATCAGGCCCCCGGCCGCGTGAACCTGAGCCACTCCCACGGCATCATCACTTCGCCGTCCATCTGGCGGCCGTTGACCACGTGGGTGCCGCGGTCCTTCTTGAGGCTCCCGTGTTCCCCTTCCAGCACCGAGGGGTCGAACTGGTCCTCGATATGTTCGGACTCCCAGCCCAGGTCGCGCGCGAACTCCCGCATGTGCTCGGTGCTCCAGGTGTTCAGGTAGGAGAAGTCGATCGGCTCGCCATCGTCGTCCAGGTCGGGAACGATCGCCCGTTTGACCTTGGTGGTGTACTCACCCATCAACGTGCGCAGAAGCAGCACCGAGCGCGTGCTCTCCAGCAGGTTGCGCAGTGGCGGGCGGAAGTCGGGCAGGTGCAGCAGGACGTTGCAGCAGAAGGTGATGTCGTACGGGTCGTCGGGAAACAGCGGCTGGTGGATGTCCTTGATCTCGAAGCGCGCGTTGGCGTCATCCGCGTAGATCTCCCTGGCCTGATCCACGTAGTAGGCGTAGTTGTCCACGCCGGTGTAGTCCAGCTCGGGGTCGAGCCGGCGCAGGCCGCGCAGGTAGTGGCCCGCGTTGCAGCCCACGTCCAGCACGCGCATCCCCGGCTTGTAGACGGCGCCCACCAGCTCGGTCAGCTGCTTGGTGCTCTCCATCTCGCCCAGCTCGCCACGCGCGCGGTAAACGAGGGTGCCTTCGTGTTCGGGCTGTTTGGCCCACTGCTCCCAGGGTTCCGCCATCGCGGTCGCCACGTCCTTCGGGTCGCCTCCAAGGAATCAGCAAGCATACCCCCGAACATGCTGCGTTCGCTGGAAATCGGGGGTACCCTGGCAGCGGCGGCGCCAAGGCGGGCGGCCGCCCCGGATCTCGCGTGGCCTCCTCGCTCGACATAGACCGCGCGGCGCTGACCCGCGGCGCCCGCATCGCGATCATGCGCGTCCTGATCGGCGTGTTCCGTCGCATCCGGGAGCCGCTGGTGCGCGAGCCGCTGTTCAAGGTGATCCGGCGCGCGGACGACGCCGGCGACTCCTTCACCCGCGCACTGCTGCGCGATGAGTACGACATCCAGGTCGGTCGCCAGACCTACGGCGCGTTCGCGATCGACGGCAGGGTGGCCCCGGGCACGCATATCGGCGCCTTCTGCAGCGTTGCGCCGGGTGCGCGACTGGGGGGATCGCAGCACCCGACGGACAACGTCTCGACGCATCCGTTCCTGTACCTGGCCAACCGCGGCTTCGTGTCGGCCGACGATCCCGTTGTCTCCGCGCGGATGAACCCCCGTGTGGTCATCGAGGACGATGTGTGGCTGGGCGCCCACTGCGTCGTGATGCCGGGCGTGAAGGTCGGGCGCGGCGCCGTGGTGGGGGCGGGGGCCGTGGTGACCAAGGACGTCGAGCCCTACGCCGTCGCGCTGGGCGTGCCCGCGCGGGTCGAACGCAAGCGGCTGACCGACAGCCAGGCTCGCGAGCTGGCAGGCATCGACTGGCCGGGGTGGGACGACGACACCATCCGCCGACGCCTGGCGGACTTCTACGACGTCGATGCGTTCGTGAAGCGCTACGGGCCGCAGCGGTGATCACCGCCGCGGAGATCAGCTCGGCCCTGGCCGACCTGGGGCTGACGGCGGGCGACACCGTGCACGTGCACTCGGGCCTGCGCCAGGCGCTGGCCGCCCAGGGCAAGACGCGCGACCAGAAGCTGGGCACGATCGTGGACGGGATCGCCGGCGCGGTGCCGGGCGGCACGGTGGTGATGCCCACGTTCTCGTACTCCTTCACGAAGGGCGAGGACTTCGACGTGGCCACGACCCCCTCGACCGGCGTCGGCCTGCTGCCGGAGTTCTTCCGTGATCGCGAGCGAGCGCGGCGCACCACCGATCCGCTGTTCTCCGCTGCGCTGATGGGGCCCATCGACCGGGACTGGGAGCGGCGGCTGTTCTCGATCCGCGACGTCGACTGCTTCGGCGAGGGCAGCATCTTCGATTACCTGTACGCGATCAACGCCAAGCTCCTGTTCTTCGGCGTGCCCGCGACCGCCAACACCTACGTGCACTACATCGAGCAGCGGCTGGCGGTCCCGTACCGCTACTTCAAGGACTTCGCGGGCCGGGTCGTGGCCGGTGACGCCGAGGCGCGGGTCACGGCGCGGTTCTACGTGCGTGACCTGGACAGCGACGTCGAGGTCTACCTGGCCCCCCTGGGCGACGATCTGCTGCGCTCCGGCCGCGCGCGGGCCATCGCCATGGACGGCGGCCCGAGCCTCTACCTGACGGACGCGCGCTCGGTCGCAGCCCAGTGCGAGGAGGGCGTCGCGGACAACCCGGACTACCTGCTGGGCCGCGGCCATCCCGACGCAGACCACCTCTACCCGCTGCTGGCGCCGTGACCGGCCCAGAGCCCGACTTCGAGGCGCTGGGGCGTGAGATGCACGCGCTGGCCACGCGGCTGTTCCCGCTGCCGCGCAGCCTGGCCGGGTCGGCATTCCGCGACAGCCTGGGGATGATCGAAGAGGTAACGGGCCCGATGGAGCGCCACCGCTTCGCCACCGGCGAGTCGGTGCTGGACTGGACGGTCCCGCCCGAGTGGGAGCTGCGCGAGGCATGGATCAAGGGCCCCGACGGGCGCACGGTGGTGGACATGGAGGACACCAATCTGCACGTGGTGTCCTACAGCGTCCCGGTGTCGCAGCGGATGTCGCTCGACAGCCTGCAGGAGCACCTGTTCAGCCTGCCCGAGCAGCCCGACGCGATCCCCTACCGGACCACCTACTACAAGCGCGACTGGGGCTTCTGTCTGAGCGAGACCCAGCGCCAGGCGCTGGAGCCGGGGGAGTACGAGGTACACATCGACTCGGAGCTGCCCGACGGCCACGTGGAGATCGGTGAGGTGGTCATCCCGGGCAGCTCGGACCGGGAGGTGCTGCTCTCGACCTATCTGTGCCACCCGTCGATGGCGAACAACGAGCTGTCCGGGCCGATGGTGGTCGCACAGCTGGCGCGCCTCCTGGCCCGGCGCGAGCAGCCGCGCTACACCTACCGCTGTCTGTTCGCGCCCGAGACGATCGGCGCGATCTGTTACCTGTCGCGGTTCGGCGACCGGCTGCGCGAGCGCCTGGCCGCCGGCTACGTGGTCACCTGCATCGGCGATCCGGGGCCGTTCACGTACAAGTTCTCGCGCCAGGGCGACTCGCTGGCCGATCGCGCCGCGCTGCACGTGCTCACGAAGTCCGACGAGCCGCACCGGCTGATGGACTTCTACCCAGCCCGCAGCGACGAGCGCCAGTACTGCTCCCCGGGATACGACCTGCCGGTGGGGTCGCTTCTGCGCTCCACCTACGACACGTTCTCGGAGTACCACACGTCCAACGACGACCTCGAGCTGGTGACCGCCGACGCCCTGGGGCACAGCCTGCGGGTGTACCACCGCGTGATCGAGGCGCTCGAGGCGGCCCGGACCTACGAGGCCACCATGCCCTACGGCGAGCCGCAGATGAGCAAGCGCGGCCTGTACCCCACGACCGGCGCGATCCGGTCGCTGGAGGGCGAGCGGCGGGACATGATGTTCCTGCTGAACTTTTGCGACGGCCAGGGCGACCTGCTGGCCGCCGGCGAGCGGGTGGGGCGGCCGATCTGGGAGCTGGCGCCCGTGGCGCGCACGCTGGTCGAGCACGATCTGCTGCGCCCCGTCCCCTAACGAACCGCCCCGCAGCCGCCGATACTGGTGCAAGTTGATGCACCGCCGCTACCGCACACCGCTCCCGCTGCTGCTCGCATGCCTCGCCGCCGTGGCGCTCGGCGGGCCCGCGCCCGCATCGGGGGCCGCCCCGAAACGGCTGTTCGCCGACGGCTTCGAGCGCGGGTTAGCGGCGTGGAAGCTGCAGGCACGGCCCGAAGGGGTGAGGGCGATCGCAGGCCGCCGCGGGCGGCGCGCGGCTCGCTTCGAGGTTCGCGCCGGTGAGCGCGAGCCGCGTACGGGCTCCGAGCGCGCGGAGGTGTACGTGGACAGCCCGACCTTCCGTGCCGGCACCACCGTGGTCGTGCGCGACAGCATCCGCCTGGGCCGCGACTTCGTGGACAGCGAGCACTTCCGCAGCTGGCGGATCGTCCAGCAACTGCACGAGGTGGGCATCATCTGCCCGCCCGGGCTGGCCGTGTTCGTGGACCCCGGCCCCCGCTTCGGGCTGCGCTCGGGCACCTCGCGACCGCGCTTCTGGCGCAGCCAGACACTCCAGCGCGGCAGGTGGTACCGGCTGACCTACGCGGCGCACCTGTCCAGCGACCCCGAGAAGGGCTGGGTGCGGGTCTGGCTGGACGGCCGCCCGCAGCCGCTGCTGAACGGCGCCCTGGTCCAGCACGGCACCACGCTCCGAGCCGCCAGGGCGTTCCTGAAGGTGGGCCTCTATCGCTCGCCGTTCTTCAGCGACACCAGCGTCGTCGACCACGACGCCGTATCGGTCACGGCCGCACCCTGAGCTCCAGCAAGGCCGCGCTGGCGGCGGGCATCGCGAAGCGGTAGGCGCCCCGGCGCCGGCCCACGATCTCCCGCCGCTCGCGGCCCTCGAGCCGGCCGTTGCGGCTGCGCTCGGGCACAGCCTGCCCCGCCAGCGTCACGCCCGCCTTGGCGCCCAGATCCGGGGCCAGCAGGCGCGTCAGGCGGGCCTGCCCGGCGCCGCGGGGCACCGCGATGCGCACCGACCCGCCGCGGCGGGCGTCCTTGGCGAGCACCATCACGCGCAGCGTGCCGTTGCGGTCGAGCGTGGGAAAGGCCACGGCACCCGATCCCAGCCGCACGCGCTGGCGGGCCACCGGGTCGAGCAGGATGGTGGCCCGGTTGGCGGTGGACCGGGCGAACAGGAGCATGCCGTAGTACAGCGGGCGGGCAGTACCGGTCCATTGCCCGCCGGGGGCCGGGAGGAAGTCGAACGGGCTGTACGCACGCCCGAAGGTGTGGAAGTACAGGCCGCCTACGCCCGCCGCCGCGGAGCGCATCAGGTACTCGGGGGCCCACAGCGCTGCCGCGAAGGTGTCGCTCACCCCCGGCTGCCCGCCACAGGCGAAGCTGTTGGTCTCGGTGACCGCGACCGGGCGTCGCACCCGCCGGCCCACCGCCACGGATTTACGGAACTCCTCGATGATCCGGCTCATCTCGTCCGGGCCCAGCAGCCGCCGCCGAGTGGGATAGCCGGGCGTGCCGGGCTTCTGGCCCCCGCAGGCGGCCCCGAAGTACTCGTGCAGCGACAGCAGCGCCAGCCGCGGCGCCTCCTTGCGCGCGAACTCGCCGAACCCCGCGAGGAACGGCTCGGCGCAGCATACGGACGGGCCCGCCAGCGGCAGCGGCCCCACCTGGTCGCGCAGGATCCGCGCGCGAGCGCCCCACTCGCCCAGGAAGTCGGCGAACGAGTACCCGGCCGGACGCTGGCCGACCTGGTCGCCAGTGCCCTCGCGGTCGGGCAGGCCGGCGTAGGCGTCGGGTTCGTTGCCAAGCTCATACGCTCGGACGCCGTCGCTGCCCAGCGCACGCCGGGCGGCCGTGGCGTAACCCACAGCCGGTGCCGGGCTGCGGGCGGCCAGGTTGAGCACCAGCACCAGCGGGCTGGCATTGCGGCGCCTGAAGCCGCGCAGCTGGCGCAGGTAGGCCGGCGTGATGTCGAAGCGCACGCCTGCCGGCCTGGGGCGCCCGTCGGGGTTCCACCACGTCTGCTCGGCCGACGAGCCCCCGACCCGCAGCACCGGGCCACCTGATCCGGTCGCCCGCAGGGCGTCGTAGAGCCCGTCGGCGACGGCGTTGGGCGGTCCGCCGGGCCTGCCCATGATCCGCTCGGCGAACGGGATCTCGGTCGAGAACCCCAGGAAGCTGGGGGGCACCCGCCGGCGGGCACCCACCACGCGGGTGTCGATCGACATCCGCAGCAGCTCGGAGGAGCCCCTGGGGAGCGGGGTAGGAGCCACGCGTTCGCGCTCGGGCTCCGGGGTCAGGAGCCGCGCGGCCACGACCACGGCGATCACGCCCAGCGCCACGAGCACGGCAACGCGTGCGGCCCCTTCACGGTCAGCGAACGGCGATCAGTGACTTCGTGACGCCGGCCAGCCGCTCGTGCCTGATCTCCGAGTCGGGGAAGTAGTGGCGCATGGCGGTGATGTCGAGCAGCTCCACCGTCAGCGAGCTCTCGATCGCGTCGGCCAGCACCGTGGTGCGGCGCCCGAGCCGCCAGTGGCGCGTGACCTCGGCCTTGGCCCGCAGGGGCAGGAACTGGAACCCGGGGAACACCCAGTGGGGCTCGATCGGGAAGTAGCGATAGGGCGTCTGCACCCAGTGACGGTCTGACAGCGAGCGCACCGAGTCGGCAAAGGCCTCGCAGCGGTCGTGGCCACCCACGTGCTCGATCACCGAGTTGGAGAACACCAGGTCGAAGCGCTCGCCCGCGAGCGCCGCGGGCAGCTCACAGGCGTCGCCCTGGATGGTCTCCACGGCAGGGGAGTCGGATGGCTGCGGGGAGAGGTTCACGATGGTCAGATGCGCGGGCATCACCGTGGCCGGTGCCCAGCTGCGCATCTCGCCGCCCAGGTCGAGCACGCGCATCGAGCCCAGGTCGGGGAACGTCTGCATCAGCGATGCCCAGCGCCGGCGCCTGGTGCGGGCGCTGAGCGAGTGCGGCGAATGGGGATCGGCCAGGGCCCGTTTCAGGCGCTTCAAGTCTCCTCCTCCAGCGTCATGGCCAGAAGCGCGCCGCCCATCTCCGCGCTCTCGGCGCGGGCGACGGTGGCGAAGCCGGCGGCCTCGTACATGCTCACCACGTGTCCGTCCGGCTCCCACGCGTCAGTCCGGAAGCGCCGCAGGCCGCGTGCGCGACCCGCCGCGAGGAAGTGCTCGAGCACGGCGCGGCCGCGGCCGCCTTGGCGGTGCGACTCCAGCACGCCGAGCTTGCTCAGGAACCACACGTCCGGGTCCACGGGGCGGCGCAGGTCCGACAGCGCGGCGGCCCGGTCCAGCACGCCGGGCCGATCCGCGCGCGGCACCACGGCCAGCAGCGCCAGGGTGTCGGCTTTCGCCGCGCCCGCAAGGTCGGCACCGCTCAGGGCCACGTAGCCGCCCACCACCGCGTTCTCCTCGTACAGGCCCACCGCCCGGGTCAGCGAGATCTCCGACCGCTCCTTGGCCATCCATCGCTCCAGCGCCGCCCGCGCGAGCTCGGGCGAGCCCAGCATCCAGTCCAGGTAGGGGTTCGCCGCCTCGTGCACCCAGGGCCCGATCTCCCGCATTCTGTGCGCGGGATCAGGATCGTCGCCCAGCGAGCGGAAGTCGCGCCCGTTGATCACGCCGCGCCCGAGCGGCTCTGGGCCTCCACGTAACGTGAGAACGGGCCCACCACCGTGAGCTCCTCGGGATCGAGCTCCTCGTAGTCGATCTCCAACCCGAACCGCTCCTCCAGCTCGCCGATCAACTCGAGGATGCCGAACGAGTCGATCACCCCGGACGCGTGCAGGTCGTAGTCGTCGGGCAGCTTTTCGGGGTCGGCACCCGCGGCACGGAGACCGTCCGCCAGGTTCTCGGCGATGAAGGCGCGCACCTGCTCGGCAGAGACCTCGCTCACTGCTCTTCCTCCAAGATCCGCATCAGGGCCTTTCGGTCGAACTTGCCGTTGTCGTTGAGGGGCAGATCCGCGAGCACATGTATCCGCCGGGGAGCCATCTGGCCGGGCAAGCGCGCCCGCAGACGCTCGCGCAGGCCCTCGGCGTCGGCGCCGGGATCGCCCACGAACGCCTCGATGCCGGAGGCTCCGGTGGCGGTCACGGGCCAGCCCACGGCCACCACGGCGTCCGTGCCGGACTCCTCGCGCAGCGCGGCCTCGATCTCACCCAGCTCCACCCGCTCGCCGAAGATCTGCACCTGATGGTCGATCCGCCCCAGATACGGGACCGGGCCGCCGGGGGCCGCGGGCCGGCGGACCAGATCCCCGGTCCGGTAGTGCATCTGGTCGCGACCGGGCGGGTGGACGAAGGCGGCAGCGGTCTTCTCGGGGTTCTTCAGGTAGCCCAGCGACACCTGCGGGCCGCTGACGAGCAGCTCGCCCTCCTGGCCACGAGCCACCTCGCGCAGATCGGAGTCCACTACAAGCGCGGACATCCCGGGCAGCGGGTAGCCGATCGGCACGATCCCGTGCTCACACTCCGCGGGCGAGGTCTCGGGGTCCCAGCGATAGGCCAGACAGTCCACGGTCACCTCGGTCGGCCCGTAGAGGTTCTCGACCGCTGTGCCCGGCGCCGCCTCCAGCCAGTCCTCGCACACTTCCGCGGGCAGAGCCTCGCCGGCAAAGATGCTGAACCTCAGCGTCGGATAGCTGCCCGGCTTGAGGGCCTTCAGGCGGCGCATGAAGATGGCGGTGGAGGGCACCGAGAACCAGATCGTGATGCGGGAGTCGCGGATGAAGCGTCCCGGGCTGATCAGGGCCTTGCGCGAGGGGCAGCACACGCAGGCGCCGTTCTGCCACGCCAGGAAGATGTCCAGCACCGAGTTGTCGAAGGTCAGCTCGGCTGTCTGCGAGAAGCGGTCGTGCTCGTCGACGCCGTACCGCTCGCCGAGCACGTCGACGTAGTGGTTGACGTTGGCGTGGGTGACCATCACGCCCTTGGGCGTGCCCGTGCTGCCCGAGGTGAACATCAGGTACGCGACCGCGCCCGAATCGGGCGGGCTGGGGGTGTAGCCCGCCGCGGGACGCAGGTCCCTTGCGCCGACCAGGCGGTGGGCCGGCAGCGCCGCGGCCAGCTCGGACACGTCGTCGTGGTCGGGCAGGACGATGGTCAGCTTGCGCTCGATGCCCTCCAGCACCGCGGACAGGACGCCGGCCGACTCGCGGTCCACCACCAGCGCGCGGGCCTCGGAGTGCTCGAGCATCAGGCGGGTGCGCTCGGCCGGGAAGCCGGGGTTCAGCGGCACGTAGCCGTGGCCGCGCAGCAGCGTGCCCAGCACGGCGGCAAAAGCGGTGGCCGAGCGGTAGGCCAGCACCGCGGTCAGCGCGGGCTCGTCGGACGGGCTCTCGGCGGCGAGCGTGGCAGCCACGCCGGCGGCCCGGTCGCCGAGTTCGGCGTAACTGAGCTCACCCCCCTGGACCTCCAGCGCGGGGCGGTCGGGGAAGCGCGCGGCCGCCGCGAGGAAGCCCTCGTACAGCGGCCGCGCGATCTGCTCGGCGGTCGGGCCTGCGGGCGATGCGGTCCGGCTCGTCACGAGGCCGCCTCCGCATCCAGGCGCGCCATCAGCGCGGGGCGGTCGAACTTGCCGTTGGAGTTCAGCGGCAGCTCGGGCAGCAGGTGGATGTGCCGCGGCACCATCTGGCCGGGCAGTCGCTGCTCGACCCTGCCCTTGAGCTCACCGGCGTCCAGCGACTCGTCGCCCACGAAGGCCTCGATCCCATCCACGCCGTTCACGCGCTTGGGCCAGCCCAGCGCCACCACCGAATCCACCCCCGACTCCTCGCGCAGCACCGCCTCCACCTCGCCGAGCTCGATTCGGACACCCCGGACCTTGACCTGGTGATCCAGCCGGCCGAGGTAGGTCATTGGGACGCCCTCGGCAGCAGGACGGCGTACGCGGTCGCCGGTGCGGTAGTGCACCTCGTCGCGGCCGGGGGGGACCACGAATGCGGCCGCCGTCTTCTCGGGGTCCTTCCAGTAGCCGGGGGTGACCTGGGGCCCGCGCACCAGCAGCTCGCCCTCGCCGCCCGGAGCCACCTCGTTCAGGTCGGCGTCGGCAACCAGCAGCCCCAGGCCCTCGACCGGGTCCCCGATCGGGACCACGCCCTGCTCGCACTCGTCGGGTGACCGCTCCGGGTCCCAGCGGTAGAGCACGCACACGATCGACACCTCGGTCGGCCCGTACTGGTTCTCCACCGCGGAGCCGGGGGCCGCCTGCTCCCAGGAGCGGACGACCTCGACGGGGAGCGCCTCGCCGGCGAACAGGCTGAAGCGCAGGGTGGGGTAGGAGTCGGGCTTGAGCATCCCGAAGCGCTTCATCAGGATGGCCAGCGAGGGCGCGGAGTACCAGAACGTCAGACCCGCGTCGCGGATGAAGCGGCCGGGCTTGATCAGGGTCTTCTGGGACGGGCAGCAGAGGCAGGCACCTGCGTCCCAGCACACGAACATGTCGAACACCGACACGTCGAAGGTCATCTCGAAGCACTGCGAGCAGCGATCCTGCTCGGTCAGCTGGAACCGCTCGCCCATTCGGTCGATGTAGTGCCGGATGTTGCGGTGCTCGACCATCACGCCCTTCGGGGTCCCGGTGCTGCCGGAGGTGAACAGCAGGTAGGCCAGCGCGGCGGGGTCCACCTCCGCCTCCCGCCACGCCGTCGCCGGCTCCAGGTCCGCTCGGCCCAGCACGCGGTGATCGGGCAGGCTCTGGGCCAGCGCCGTGACGTCGTCGCTGTCGGGCAGTACGACGAGCATCGGCTCGGTGACCCCGGCCAGCAGCTCGTCCAGCTGCTCGGAGGACTCGTGGTCCACCACCAGCACGCGGGTCTCGCACCGCTGCGCCATCACGCGCGAGCGCTCGACTGGAAAGGTGCGGTTGATCGGCACGTATGCGCGGCCGGACATCAGCGTGCCCAGCACGCCGATGAAGGCGGTGGGGGAGCGGTAGGCGAACACGCCGACCATCTCCGAACCGCCGCCGGGGTGGTGACGGTCGATCGTCGCTGCCAGCGATGCCGCCCGCTCGCGCAGCTCGGCATAGGTCAGGGTCTGGCCGGCCACCTCCAGCGCCGGGCGCTCCGGCACGCGCTCGGCCGCGCGCAGGAAACCGCTGTGCAGGCCGGGCAGGTGGCTCATGGCCGCAGGTGGTCGTCGGTCAGCACGAGCCCGCGGGCACCGTCGTCGCGCAGGCTGCGCCCGACGATCGCGTCCGCCGCGGCCGGCTCCAGGCCGGTGCCGGGGCGCTTGAAGCCCAGGTCCGCGAGCGCCAGCGGTTGCCCGGCGGGCACGTCGCGCTCGAGTACCACCGAGCGCCGCGCCATCTGGCGCGCGGGCCGCTCTGACTCGCGCACGCCGATCCAGGACTCGCCGCGCAGCACCGCCGCGCGCTCGCACGCCTGGACCATCTCGGCCAGCTCCGGCGGATCCACGCTCATGGCGTGGTCAGGGACGTCGCCCAGGGTCTTGTCCAGCGTGTAGTGCTTCTCGATGCAGACGCCGCCCAGCGCGGCCGTCATCCACGCGCCGGCCGCACCGAGCGTGTGGTCGGATGTCCCGATCAGGAACGGCGCGAACTCGCGCTGGTACTCGGGCACGGTGGCGAAGTTGGCGTCCTCGTCGGGCGTCGGGTAGGTCAGCGTGCACGCCAGCAGGCAGAGACGCTCCGGGCCGATGCCCATCCACTCCATCGCCCGGTGGATCTCCTCGACCGTGGCCGCGCCGGTGGACAGCAGCACCGGCTTGCCGGTGGCCGCGACGGCCTCCAGCAGCGGCTTGTGGGTGATATCGCCGCTGGCGATCTTGTACAGCGGGCAGCGCATCTGCTCCATCGCCTCGACGGCGCCGAGGTCGAACGGGGTGGCGAAGAAGGCGATGCCCAGCTCCCGGCACGCGTCGGCCACCGCGCCGTACTCGTCGTAGTCGAGCTTGTCCGACTTCTCGAAGGCCTGGAACTGGCTGTCGGTGCCGATCTCATCGCTCCAGTACTTGGGCGAGTCGCGCACGCTGATCGTGTCGGCCTTGTAGAGCTGGTACTTGACGGCCCAGGCGCCGGCCTCGGCGGCCCGGCGGGCCATCTCGATCGCGCGCTCTACGGAGTTGTTGTGGTTGGCGCCGGCCTCGGCGATCACCCTGCACGCGCCGGCGCGCAGGGGCTCGTGGCCGTCGACCTCGATCACGGGCGCCGCCATCTACAGGCCCCTGAGCAGGCCGCGGATGCGGTGCCCGATCCGGGCCGCGCCGCGGGCGTCGACGGATTTCCGAAGCCGCTCGCTCAGCTCCAGCCGCAGCGCGTGGTCGGCCAGCAGGCGCTGCACCACCCCGACAACGTGTTGGTCGTCCACCAGCGGGCCGATGCCCAGGAACACGACACCGCTCTGGAAGCTCAGGTGCGAGTGGGTGGCCTCACGCGCCCCCTGGGCGAGCACCGCGACGGGGGTGCCCACCGCGGCGGCCTCGTAGACCGTGCGCCCGGCTGCGCACAGCACCAGGTCGGCCTCCATCATCTCCGCGGCCATGCTGCGCACGTGGCGCTGCACCACCACGTTCGCCGGCAGGTCCGCGTCGGGCGCGGCCAGGCCCAGGATCACCCGCACCTCGGCATCGACGTTGGACGCCAGCAGACGCGTGCAGCGCTCGGCGAGCCCGCCCGGATCGGTGCCTCCGAAGGTGATCAGGATCCGCTCCGGGCGCTCGCGCACCGTCTTGGGCGGCAGGTTGATGAACTCGCTGCGCAGCGTCGCGTAGCGAGGTCCGCTGGACACGTGCGTCCCGTCGCCGTCCTGCACCGGGTAGAGGGCGTTCACCACCCAGTCGGCCAGGCGTGCGCCCGGGCCCAGGTCCTCGATGTTGACCACGCGGTAGCCCGCCGAGCGCTGCACCAGCACCTCGTGCTCGCTGGTGTCCAGCACGTCGTTGACCACCACGTTGCCGGCCGGCCCCGCCAGTGCCTTCAGGTCGGTCGCCAGGTCGCCCTCGTCCTGGGACCGGTAGCCGTGGTCGGCAACGAGCTCGGCCACGAACGGATCGCAGTCGCTGAGCAGGAACGTGAGCTGCTGGTCGGCCAACTCGTCGGCCAGGTGCAGGCAGTGGTGCACGTGGCCGGAGCCCACGCGAGCGTTGGCGCGCACCCTGAAGATCACGGTGCCGGTCTCCAGGCGCCGGCGGGCCATCACCAGGTCCTCGTTGGTGTCGATGTCCAGCCCCTCGCCCTTCGGGGTCGCGAACAGGCGGTGGTTGGGCGTCACGATCTGCCGCCCCTCGCGCAGGACGTCGGCGCGCACGAGCTGGATCGAGCCCGTCTCGCGGAACACGGGGTGGCGGGCCCACTGGCGGTTCACCCGTTGGGCGAACAGGGGCCGCGCGCGCGCCAGGTCGTCGAACTCGTCGAACCAGAAGCCGTGGTGCTCCTGCTCGACGGAGGCCAGCGAGTCGACGGGGTTGGCACGGAACTCGGCCAGGGCCTGGTGCAGTGACTCGACCGACCGGAAGGGAGAGGTGGGCTGGAAGACGCCGACATCGCCGTGCCAGTCCAGCTCCTCCGCCAGGTGCACGGCCACGTCGGAGATCGTCGAGGCATCCTCGGCCAGCTCGTCCGGGCGCTGGCGGCCCTCGTAGCCGTGCAGCGCCGCCCAGCGCAGGACCTCCTCGCTGTCGCTGGAGATCAGCAGGCGGTCCGCGATGCCCGACTCGGCCACGATCTCCGCCGTGTACGCCAGCAGCGGCCGGTCGCCGAGCAGGCGCAGGTTCTTGTGGGGGACGCCCTTGCTCCCTCCGCGCGCGGGGACGATGGCCAGCAGCGGGCGTTCCGCGGAGCCCGTCACGTCAGTCCTCGCCTCGGGCGAGCGCCGTGAGCTGGCGGTAGTAGTGGTCCATCACGTCGTACGGCTCCTCGCGCGAGGCGAACACCGCGCGCCGCATCAACTCGTCGTAGGCCTCGGGCGACACGGGTGGGGGATTGCCCTCGGCGCAGGCGCGTAGGGCGGCGATCACGTCGTCCGCGTCGTTGGCCACCACGCACGACCCGGGCACGGTGTCGAACAGCGTGGTCAGCTCGTGCACGTAGGTCGGGTTGATCAGCACCTTCTTCTGCATCAGCGTCTCGATCCCGATCGAAGAGCCCACGTCGATCACGGCATCGGCCACGCGGATCAGTGCCACCGAGTCCTCGCGGCTCAGGTCCAGGATGCGCGAGAAGTCGACCTCCGGGTCGGCGCGCAGCGGATCCGCCGAGCCCATGGCCGGTCGTGGATGGCCCTTGATCGCCAGCGACACGAAGCTGAGGTCCTGGAGGCGCTTGACCAGCTCCACGGCTTCTGGCGCGTGCACGCGGTTGACCCACTTGGGCACCATCAGCACGACGCGGGCCGCGCCGTCGGGGGCCGGCCAGTCGACATCGGGGGCCAGGTTCCGGTTGATCGCGAACCACTCGGGGGACCAGCGCACCGAGCCCCAGTTCTGCACCACGCTGGGATCGCCGTTCGCGTGCTCCAGGAACCAGCGGCGATGGTGCTCGGTGTTCATCACGTAGGCAGTGAAGCGGTTGCGGTCGCTCCAGTCGATGTCGCGGCCGATGTCGGTGGTGCGGCTGGCCTGGTCCAGCTTGATGCTCAGCCCGTGGGGCAGGCACACGCTCGCGCGCCCGAGCAGACGCGCCGCCACCAGATAGGTGTCGCGCAGCTGGCTGGGCTCGCGGATCCGGCGCAGCGACCGCACCAGGCTACGGGCCACCGCCACGGCACCGGCCGGCGACGCCAGCCGCTCGTAGCCCTTCGACAGGCCGGAGCCCCACTCCACGCCCACCAGCGCGACCCGGTGGCGGGCCACGAAGCCGAGGGCGTAGGGGAGCGATGACCGCCACAGCGTCCCGAGGCGGGCCCAGCGCCCGCTTCCCGTCTGGACCGGCTGCAGGTGCAGCCCGGGCGTCCGCGCGGCGAAGCGCAGCCGGTGGTCCGCGGCGTAGTCGTGTCCGGGCGCAACCACCAGGTGCACCTGCTGGCCGCCCTGGGCCAGCTTCCACGCCAGCGGCAGCATGTGATCGATGTCGGGGTACGACCGCAACACGAACAGGTGGCTCATTGACCGATCTCGCTCAAACTCCATGGTGCGGCCAACTCCTGCGAGAAAGCCCCTGGGGTACCCGACCCGGCCAGAGTGCCCCGAACGTGACGCGCTGTCAAGCCGCCGTCAGCGGGCGCTCGTGGCGCTCACCGGTTGCCCAGGACCCCGTCGCTGTGTCCCCAGCTCTCCTGCCCGCGGTCGAGCGCGCGGTGTGCCTTGCGCACCAGCCGGTGTAGGCGCGGCAGGTTGGGCGCCAGGGTACGCCGATCGTGGCTCAGGATCGCGTCCATCAAGGCACGGTGCAGGGACTCCTCCACCCGCCCCTGGTGCCTTGCGGCCTCCAGCAGCGTCACGGCGTAGTCATGCACGCCGTACACCATGCAGGCGACGACGAACTTCAGAACCCTGTTCTGTGCGGTTCCGGGGTCGGCTCCCTCGAGCTCGGCCAGGAAGCCCTCCTGGCGTTTGAGGTAGAGCGCGTCCCCGAAGACCACCTGCCCGCGGCCAGGGAACGCCTTGTAGCCCTCGCGCCTCCAGTGGACGCGGCGGAGATCGATCAGCTCGTATCCCGCGCCCCGGGCGAACTCGTCGACCTCGGCGAACAGGGGCTGGCCCCGGTACAGCTCCACGAACTCGACCTCGGTCTTCAGCCCGACCGCGCCGCCGAGGCTGGCGGGGCCGCCCCTGAGAATGGGCAACTCGCTGCCTTGTGTGTCGATCTTGATGAAGTCGGCCGGCGGTACCCCGTTCGCCCGCAGGGCCTGGTCGAGGGTCTGCACGCGCTCGGAAGGAATCGCCACCTCGGACACCGTTTCGAAGCGCTCCGGAACCGGGAACGCCTTCACCGTGTCCATGTTCGGGCGGAACACCGAGGTCTTGCCGGGGTCGCGCGCCACGTACAGGGTGAGCGGTTCGGAGCGCTCCCAGAGGGCCACGCGGAGATAGCGCTGGTTGGGTGATTCGGTCAGCTGATGGCTCTCGTCGGGCTCGAAGCCCACAGCCAGGATCTGGTCCTGGATCTGGCCCCACAGCGGCTCCAGTCCGCCCCGGGCGCCGACATCGACCAGGACGAAAGGGTCGTCCGCGCTCAGATGGTCCAGCGCCGTTGCCGCAAGCGACCGTCGGTTCGCGCCTCGCATCGGGCGATCATAGGGGTGTAGCGCTCTGGCGAAAGCCCAGACTCCGTGTTACGTTGGCCGCCGAGGCAGGGGCCCTGAACGGACCGCGTGCTCGGAACGCAACGTGGGATCCGGAGGGTCTGCGTGTCGCAGAACGGAACCAGTGAGGACAAGATGTCTAAACCGCTAGTAGTCGGGGTCATCCCCGCCCGTTACCGCTCCATCCGATTCCCGGGCAAGCCGCTGGCAGACCTGCACGGACAGCCGATCGTCCAGTGGGTGCACCAGCAGGTCTCCAAGGTCGCCCAACTGGATCAGGTGATCGTCGCCACCGACGACGAACGGATCGTCGATGTGGTCGAAGGCTTCGGGGGGACCGCCGTGATGAGCTCGCCGTCCCACGTGACCGGATCCGACCGCGTGGCCGAGGTCGTCGAGCAGATCGACGGGGACATCATCGTGAACATCCAGGGCGACGAGCCCCTGATCGAACCGGCCATGATCAGCCAGGTCACCGAGCCCCTCCTGCGCGACGATTCGCTGCAGGTCAGCACGCTCATGCACCCCATCACCGAAGCCGCAGAGGCGATCGACGAGGACGTGGTCAAGGTCGTGACCAACCTGGCCGACGACGTCCTGTTCCTGTCCCGCTCGCGCATCCCGTTCCCCAAGGGGCCGGTCAGCTACGAGATGCACAAGCACATCGGCCTGTACGGCTTCCGGCGCTCGGCGCTGGAGGCGTTCGCCGGATGGGGCCCATCGCCGCTCGAGATGACCGAGAGCGTGGAGATGATGCGCTTCCTCGAACACGGCTGGCGGGTCCGGGCGGAGCTCACCGAGCACCACACGGTGGCGGTGGACACCCCCGAGGATCTGGATCGTGTCAGGGAACTGGTTGCCGGTATGCGGGAAAGGGGCGGTACCTATGCCTGAGAACACGGAGGCGTTCCAGCGCGTCAAGCTGCTGGCCATGGACGTGGATGGCGTGCTGGCCAGCGCCAGCATCGTCCTGGCCGGCGAGATCGAGGGCCCGGGGATGTTCGAGGTCAAGCAGTTCTGCGTCCACGATGGCGCCGCGACCTGGGCCGGCAGCGCGGCCGGCCTGATCCAGGTGGTCATCTCCGGCCGCGATTCGTCGGCGCTTCGCAAGCGGCTGGGCCGGATGCAGCTCGACGCGACGTTCCTGGGTGATGTGAACAAGCTGCGCGCCCTCGAGCGGATCACCGAGGACTACGACGTGACCGAGGACGAGATCGCCTATGTCGGCGACGACTTCCTGGACCTGCCGATCATGCGACGCGTCGGGTTGCCGATCGCCGTCGCGGACGCTACCTATGAGATGAAGCGCGCGGCCCACTACGTGACCGAGAAGAAGGGCGGCGAGGGAGCGATCGAGGAAGTGATTCGCCTGATCCTCCAGGCGCAAGGCAAGTGGGACCAGGCGATCGAGGCCACGCTGGCCCAGGCGTACGCGCTGCCGGCGACGCCCGGCTTCGGCGCCAGCAGCCAAAACGGCGAAAGGAGCGCACATGGGTAGCGAAAACGACAAGACGTCGGCGCTGGGCTCGGCCCTGGTCGACTCGTTCAACCGCGACGGGTACTACATCCACCGGGGCCTGTTCTCACAGTCCGCGGTCGATGATGCCCGCACGTGGCTGGCCGAGCAGGATCCGGCCGAGCTGGTGAAGTCCTGGACCGAGCAGGAGCCCGGCGTGCCGCTCGCTGTCTTCAGCGTGATCCACAAGGGCGACCACCCGATCTCCAGGCTGGCCAACGACCAGAGGATGCTCGACATGTCCGGCGAGCTGATGGGCTCGGAGGCCTACATCTGGTCGAGCAAGGTCAACCTCAAGGCCGCCTGGTGTGGATCGGCGGAGTACTACCACCAGGACCTCGTCTACTGGAAGGACCGCGGCTACCCGCGGGACGAGATGCTCAGCTGCATGATCTTCCTGGACCCGCACCATCTGCGTAACGCGGCGCTGCAGGTGATCCCGAAGACGCACAAGCTCGGCTTCATCGAGCACGACCCGTTCATCAACATCAACGGCCTGTCGAAGATGATGGTGCCCCCTCAGACGCTGACGGAATTGGCCGACGAGTATGGCGTCGTGAGCATCGACGCCGAGCCAGGCGACGCGCTCTTCTTCCACACGAGTCTCGTCCATGGCTCGTCGCACAATGCCTCGCCACAGACGCGCGGTGTGATCCTGTCCCAGATGAATACGGTCGGCAACGAGCCCGTGGACGTGAACTCCAACGCCCGCGACTTCAACCTCCGCCGTGCCCAGCGCGAGATGGAGGAGGCCGAGCGCCGGCACGAGTGGTTCAAGAAGAAGTACGAGGATCAGTTGGCGTCCGAGGACCTGACGTTCAGCGCTCCCGTGCCGGAGGAGGAGAAGGCCCCGCAGGGCGCCTAGATGCCGGACTACGAGACGGTCCTCGTAACCGGCGCCGGAGGGCTGATCGGCTCGGCGACCACCCGCCTGCTGCTGGGGCGGGGTTGCCGAGTGGTGGCCTGCGACGACTTCAGTGGAGGCAGCTGGGACGAGCACCGCGAGGGGCTCGTGTGGGAGCGGGCGGACCTGAGCGAGCAGTCGGTCGCGCCGGCGATTGAACGACACGGGGTGGACGCGGTGGTGCATTGCGCCGCGCATCCGGGCGGTCGCTCACTGAAGGAGCCCGTCGACGACGTGCGCGTGAACGCGCTGGCCAGCATGCGCGTGTTCGACGCCTGCGCCCGCGCTGAGATTCCGGTCGTCTATCTGAGCTCGTCAGCGGTGTACGGCGACCAGCCGGCCGCACCCATCCCGGAGACCGCGCCGCTGGCGCCGGGCACCGTCTACGCCGCCTGCAAGATCGCGTGCGAGCGCTTCCTGGGCATCCTGGGGGAGGGGTACGGCCTGCAGTGGACCGTGCTACGGCTGTTCGCCACCTACGGGGCGGGGCATCGCCCCGGCCTGGACCAGGGCATCGCCAACATCATGCTTACCCAGCTGCTGGCGGGCGACCAGATCGAGGTGCGCGGCTCCCTGGAGCGCACGCGTGACCTGCTGTACGTAGACGATGCCGCGGCAGCGATCGAAGCGGGCCTGTTCGACACTGCGGCGCGCGGCCAGATCCTGAACGTGGGGACCGGGGTGGCCACGAGCATCCGCGGGCTGATCGCCGCCCTGTGCCAGGCGCTGGACCGCGACTTTGAATCGCTCACGATCGCCGAGGGCGCCGGGACGGTGGGCGATCCCGATCACAGCGTGGCCGACGCGAGCCGGATCGAGGCGCTCGGCTGGGCGACTCAGGTGCCCCTGGCAGAGGGTGTCCGGCGGCTTGTCAGCCAGCGCGTGACCGCCGCCGGCGCCGACTGACTCATTTGCCCACGTGGTATCTGTCTGCTGAGCCAATGGCGCACGAGGGAACCCCACGGGTGGCTGTCGTCATCCCCGCATACAACGCCGAGGCGTTCCTGGCCCAGACACTGGAGTCGGTGCTCGCCCAGAGCTACGGCGGCTGGAGGGCGGTGGTGGGCGACGACGCGTCCACGGACGCGACGCGCGCGATCGCCAGCGAGTTTGCGGCCCGGGACGCGCGCATCGAGCTGGTGGCGTTCGATGCCAACCGGGGGGTGGTGCGGGCGCGCAACGAGCTGATCGCCGCCACTCGGCCAACGGAGCTGATCGCGCTGCTCGACCACGACGACTGCTGGCGCGAGCAGTACCTGGCCCGGTCGCTGCAGCTCTACGACGCCGCCCGGTCGGAGGGCCGGAGGCCGGGCATCGTCGCCTCCAACGCGCACTTCTTCGACGAGCAGGGCGTGTCGGCCGACACGGTCGCGGATCGCTTCGGCTGGGTCGACCCGGTGACCTACCGCCAGATGTTGCGCAAGAACTACGTGTTCGCGCGGGTGGTGTTCTCACGCGAGGCGTTCGACGCCACCGAGGGCTTCTGCCAGGAGTGCGTGGGCGCCGACGACTACGACCTCTGGCTACAGATGATGGAGGCCGGCTACGAGGTGGTGTCCACGCGCGAGCCGCTGTCGCTGTACCGCTGGCATCCCGGCGGCCTCTCGCGTAAGCGCTCGGCCATGTTCGCGTCCCACCTGGCCACCTACCGCCGGGCCCTGGAGCGGGGCGCCGCGGCGGGATCCGAGCGCGCGCTCATCCGCCGCCGGATGCTCCACTACCGCGCTCTTTACGCACGCGCGCGCGGGTTCGAGCTGGTCACCCGCTCGTAGACCGCGACGATCCGGCGGGCGGTGGCCTCCTCGCTGTGCGCGGCGATGGCGCGGCGCGCCTCGGGCACCGGCCCATGGTCCAGCGCCCGGCCCACGGCGGCTGCGACCGCCGCCGGGTCCTCCGGGACGATCGCACAGCCCGGCAGCCCGTCCAGGCGCTCGGCCACGTCGCCAACATCGGTGGAGACCACGGGCAGCTCGGAGGCCATGGCCTCCTTCACGACGGTCGGAGAGCCCTCCGAGCGTGAGGTCAGCAACAGAACGTCGGCGGCCTGCAGCCACAGCGGGATCTTCTCCGGCGGCACCTCCCAGCCCACGCGCAGCCGGGCGCCGGGCATCTGGTCCAGGGCGGCCTCGGCCAGCGCGAGGTTCTTGAGCGGCCGGTTCGGGTTGCCCACCCACACGACCGCGGGCTCGTGCTCCGGCCAACCCAGCTCGCGCCGGGCGGCGGCCCTGTCACCGGGGGCGAAGCGGTCCAGGTCCACGCCGGTGGGGATCACCTGGTTGCGGGCCAGGCACGGGCGCGGCAGCACGGCGCTCATGCGGTTGGACATGGTGATCGTGGCGGCGGACACGCGCGCGAGCTGGCGGAACACCGCCACCTCAACCATGCTCCTGCGTGTCGCCGGGCCGGTCTCGGTGGGCTTACCCATCAGATCGCTGCCGTGGTAGGAGATCACCAACGGGGCGCGCAGCTGCAGGCGGGCCACCACCCCTGAGTGGCCGTAGTGGGCGTGCACCACGTCGTAGCCCCCGCGCAGGTTCAGGCCCAGCGCCCGCCAGGCGCCCCGCACGTATTCGAAGTCGCTGCCGTGCCCCTTCATGGCCAACACGTCGATATCGACGCCGGCGGCGCGCAGCCCGTCGGCCTGGTTGCGCACGAACACGCCGTGCCACGGCCGCTCGGGGTACGGCCAGAGGTTGGTCACGAACAGGACGCGCATGGTCTGCTCAGCCGAGCGACAGGTCGAGCGGGAGCGCGCGCTCAGCTCGGGTGACCGCCGACCGCGCGGCCAGCTGCAGGTCGTCCGCGCTCAGCTGGTCGACCTCGCGCCCCACCGCGAGTCCGCGGCCGGATAGCTCGCCGGCGATCTGCTGCTGGTGATCGTCCACGTGCTCGTCCCGATGGGCCCGGCGGGGCACCAGCACCGGAGCGTGTCCGGCCTCGATCGCGGCCAGCGATGAGCCGATGCCAGAGTGCGCCACCACCAGGTCCGCCGCGCGCATGGCCGCGTCGAGCTCGGTGGCGGGCAGCGCGGGCTGGGCCTCGATCGGCAGGCCGGACGTGTCGGTGCAGCCCGTCTGCCACAGCACCTCGGCCTCGGCCGGGAGGATCGCCAGCAGCCGCTCGACCAGGCTCCGGAAACCGTACGGCTTGATCATCCCCAACGTGACCACGACCCGCCGGATGTCCACGCGGTCACGTGGCGGTGCCGCGGCGAAGCCGTCGAACACCGACCCTGCGTAATGCCAGTGACCCCCGGCCCAGCCGGGATACTGGGTGTAGAGGTTCACGCCCGGCACGCGGGACAGCAGCCGCCCGGTCAGCGACGGCCCGGCGCTGCGGGCGGCGCTTTCGATGTAGTGGCAGGGGATCGAGCGTGCCCGCGCCATCGGCATGAGGCTGAGCGCGATCCCCGATCCGGTGCTGACCACGGCCGAGATCTCGTAGGTGTGCAGCGCCCGGGCGGCCGGGCGCAGGCTCCGGGCCAGTGCGGCGTAGCCGCGCGGGGAGATGGCCTGCACGAAGACGACCGGCTCTCCCTGCAGCCGCGATCGGCTCTGAGGCGTGTCGAAGGTCGCCCACACCACGTCCTCGCCCAGGCTCCCGAGCCGGGGGCGCAGACGAATCAGTTGGTCCAGGTGCCCCCCGGTGGAGGCCGCAAGCATCGTCCGCACGGGGGCTCAGGGTACGGCAGCGTTCACCAGCGCGCCAATGTACGCCGGCCCGCGGCCACCGCCGCCCGCGCTCATATGATGCCCCGGTGAAGAGCTCCGCCCGCATCGGCGCGGCCGCCCTGCTGGTGCTGCCCGGCGCGCTTGCCGCATACCTCGGCTTCACGGGCGGCGGCTTCTTCGTCGGCGGCTTCTCGCTGGTGGCGGCGTTGCTGGCCGTCCTGATGGTCCTGCGGATCACGCTGGCCGAGCGGCCGTTCGCCGGCTACAGCGCCATCTCGATCCTGGCAATCGCGCTGCTCGCGCTGTTCGCGGTCTGGACGCTCGTGTCGGGCGCCTGGTCCGACTCCGGCGGGCGGGCGGTGCTCGAGTTCGTGCGCGCGCTGTCCTACCTGCTGGCCGTGGGGCTATTCGCCTCCCTGCCGCTGTCCTCGGCCCGGCTGACCTGGATGGTCCGTGCCGTGGCAGTCGGGCTTACGGTGGTCTGCGCCGCCGGGCTGACCAGCCGGATCGCTGCGGACGTCTGGACGATCGCGCCCAACGTCTCCAACGATCGGCTGAGCTTTCCCGGTGACGTACTGGAACGCGCTCGGGATGATGGCCGCCGGCGCGGCGCTGCTCTGCTTCCACCTGACCGCGGACGAACGCGAGCCGCTGGTGTCGCGCTCACTGGCCGCCGCGGCGCTCCCGGTGCTGCTGGCCACGCTGTTGTTCACCTTCTCCCGCGGTGCGATCGCCGCGGGCTTGATCGGCCTGGCCATCTACCTGGTGATGGGCCGGCCGCGCGGCCTAGTCGGCGCATTGCTGGCCACGAGCCTGCCGGTGGCCGTGACGCTGAAGAAAGCCTACGACGCCGATCTGGTGCAGAGCGAGAGCTTCGCGGCACCGGCCGCGGTCGATCAGGGCCACGAGGTGGCGCTGGTGGTCATCGGGGCGGCCGTTGTGGCCGGGATCGCCCGCTTGGCGCTGGCTCCGCTGGACCGCCGGATCGGCCCGCCTGCGGCTCCCGCAGCCGGACGCGGCGTGAAGTTCGGGGGGGTGGCGGCCGCGCTGGCGGTGGTGATCGTGGCCCTGGCCGCGGTAGGCGCCCCCGGTTATGTGTCGCGACCAGTACGACGGCTTCGTCCAGGGCCGCCAGCTCAAGGACAAGAACGACCTCCGCGCACGGCTCACCAACCCGGCCAACAACGGTCGCCTGGACCACTGGAACGTGGCGCTCGACGCCTACAGGGAAAACCGCGTCCGCGGCAGCGGTGCCGGCACATACCAGCTCCTGTGGGCGCGCGACCGGCCCACCCGATTCACCGTGGTCGACGGCCACTCGCTGTACGTGGAGGTGCTGGGCGAGCTCGGCCTGGTTGGGCTGGTGTCTGATCGCCGCCGCGTTGCTCACGCTGCTGGTGGGCCTCGCGCGCCGCGCGGCCCGGCATGCTCCACGACGACCCGCTGTACGCCGCCGTGCTGGCGGTCACTGTGGCGTGGGCGGTGCACGCCGGGGTGGACTGGGACTGGGAGATGCCGGCCGTCACGCTGTGGGTCCTCTGCCTGGCTGCGCTGGCCACCGGAGCGCGGCGGGGCAAGCGGCGGCTGGCGCGTTGACGTGCCAGGCACCGCCCGGGTGGCGATAGCGCTCGGCCTCATCGCGGTGGCCGTGACGCCGGTGCTGGCCATTCGATCTCAGGCCGAGCTCAACAACAGTCGGCGCGCTTTCGAGGTCAACGACTGCGCACGCTCGGTGGACGCGTCGCTGGCGGCGATCGAGGCCCTGCCGATGCGCTCGGAGCCCTGGGAGCTGCTGGGCTACTGCGATCTGCGGCTGGGCAAGGCCCGTCTGGCCCGCCGGGCGCTGCGCGAGGCCGTGGTCCGCGACCCAAGGTCGTGGGAGGTCCACTACGGCCTGGCGCTTGTGGAAGCCGCGTCGGGGCAAGATCCGCGCCGCGCCGCCCGTCGTGCGCGTGAACTCAACCCGCTGGATACGCGCACGCGCGCGGCCAGCGAGATGTTCACGGCGTCGCAGCGAAGGAACTGGCGCAACTGGGCCCTGCAGGCGCCGCTGCCGCTGCCGCCGGTCAGCAGGCGCTGACCGGCCCGTCCGGCGGGGCTACCCCTCGCGCGCCGCCGCCCGTCCCCGCAGCGCGAACCCGGCACCCAGCATCACGACGCCAACGAGCATCAGCGGCAGGGCCAACAGTCCGGTGAACGGGAGCCGCCCGTCGCCACCGCCGGTCGCGACCTGCCTGGTCTCCTGGGCAGCGTTCGGCTCGTCACCGCCGGAGTCGGCAGCCGGCGCGACGCCGCTCTCGTCCGGGGCGAGGCTGGGCGTGGTGTCATCCTCCGGGCAGTTGGTCTGCGAGCTCCGGGCAGTCGACGTGCTGCAGCCACCCTGGTCGTCGTTCGGCAGGACCCCGCCCTGGTTCGGTGTAGCCAAGGGCGTCGGGCCGCCGGTCGTGGTGGTGGTGGGGCCGCCGGTCGTGGTGGTGGTGGTCGGTGGTGGGGCCGCCGGTGGTCGTCGGGTACTGCGCTCGGCCGGCGCTGCCGTCCCCCGAGGGCCCGGACAACGCCAGGCTGGCGGCGCTTCCGCCGACGAGTACGGCACCCGAGACCAGGGACACCATCGCCAGGCGGGCCAGCGTGAACGTGCGTGGGCGCACATCTCCCGCGGTCGCGCGCCGCTTGACGCGGTCCAGCTCGTCCGTGGTAGGGGTGGCGCGCTGGTCGCGCAACTGCGCCTCCAGCTCGGAGAAGTCGTCGCGATTGGAGTCGAAATCGTTCACATAGCCATATACGAACGAGACAGCCGATTCCTTTTCCAGCATCATCGAACGATGCGCGACCGGGATTTCGAGCGGCTCTTCGCCGAGCATTCCGCGCCTCTGTTCGGGTTCCTGGTCTATCGGACCGGCGACCGGGCGCTGGCCGAGGACCTGCTGGCCGATGCCTTCGAGCGGGCGCTGCGCGCGCGCCGGCTGTTCGATCGGCGCAAGGGCACCGAGAAGGCGTGGCTTTACACGATCGCCCTCAACTGCCTTCGGGACCATGGCCGGCGGGCTGGCGTCGAGGAGCGCGCGCTGGAGCGGATCGGCGCCGAAGGGGATAATCGCGACCTGCTGGAGGAAGCGGACCTACGCGATCAGGTCGGGCGCTTGATGGCCGACCTGGAGCCAGAGCAGCGCGAGGTGGTCGCGCTGCGCTACGGCGCCGACCTGACCGTGCCTGAGATAGCTCGCATTCTCGGGGTTCCCCTGACTACGGCCGAGAGCCGTCTGTATGGGGCACTGAGGCAGATGCGGGCGAGCGCAGCCCCCTGACGACTGTTGCTGGGGTTTTTGCCCAGTTTGCGATACGGACGATCCCCACCTAGATTGGTGGGTTCAGGGCAAGACAGGGGACAGGGAACACTACGTGAGCGACGAGACGTCAACAGTCAAGAACGATCGGGCGAACCGCAAGCGCGGGGCCAACGGCAACGGCAGGGAGGCCATCCTCCACCCGCGCTCCGCGCGCCTGGCGCCGATCCTGCAGCAGCGCGCGTTCGGCGGGCGCGACCGCGAGGTGCCCGAGGGCCGGTCGGATGGCGACATCCTGGCGCGCGAACGCGCCTACCGCCGGCTCCTGGGCGTGGCGGACGTGCTGTCGGCGGCCCTGGCGGTGTTCGTCGGGGTCGAGCTGCTGGGCAAGAACGACTCCCTGACCCTCGCCGTGGTGGTGGCTCTGCCGGCGGTGCTACTGGTCAGCAAGACGCTCGGCCTATACGACCGCGACGAGCACGTGCTCAAGAAGACCACCCTGGACGAGGCTCCCGCGTTGTTCCAGGTGGCCACCCTCTACGCGTTCGTGATCTGGCTCTGTGAGAGCTGGTTCGTGCGGGGCGAGCTGGGCACCGGCCAGGTGCTGGGCCTGTGGGGGTTGCTCTTCGTGTCGATGCTCGTCGTGCGCATCAGCGCTCGTGCGGCGTGCGGCCGCTGGCTGGCCCCGGAGCGCTGCCTCGTGGTGGGTGACGTCGGCAGCGCCGCGCGTGTGAGCCACAAGTTCGACACGCTGCCCGGCGTCTGCGCGGAGGTCCTGGGCCGGGTACCGATCCGGTCAGAGCAGGACCGCAACGACTCGCCGCCCCACCTGCCGTTCGGCGCGCCTCCGACACTGGGGGACCTGGACGCGCTGGGACTCGTACTCGTCGAGAAGCGGATACACCGGGTGGTCATCGCCCCCGGCGCCGCCGACTCGCGCGAGGTGCTCAACGTCGTCCGGCTGGTCAAGTCGCTTGGCGTCCGGGTGAGCATGCTGCCGCGGCTGACCGAGGTGGTGGGCTCGTCGGTGGAGTTCGATGACCTCGAGGGTCTGACCATGCTCGGTCTGCGCCGCTACGGTCTCTCGCGCTCTTCGCGAGCGCTCAAGCGCAGCATGGACCTGGTCGTTTCGCTGGCCATCCTCTTGGTGCTGGCCCCGCTGTTGGCCGTGATCGCGCTCGCAGTCAAGCTTGGGTCGCCCGGCCCTGTGCTGTTCCGCCAGCAGCGGATCGGCTTGGAGGGCCAAGGCTTCGAGATGCTCAAGTTCCGCTCGATGCACGAGGACGCCGAGCAGGCTCGCGCGGACCTGGAGGAGCTGAACGAGGCCGACGACGGCTTGTTCAAGATCGCGGACGACCCGCGCCTGACCAGGGTGGGTGCGTTTCTTCGCCGTGCGTCGCTGGATGAGCTGCCCCAGCTGCTGAACGTGGTCCGCGGCGACATGAGCCTGGTCGGGCCGCGCCCGCTCGTGCCCGATGAGGACCGGCAGGTACAGGGCCTTGATCGGCGCCGCCTGCACGTGATGCCCGGGGTCACCGGCGTGTGGCAGATCTACGGCTCATCGCGGGTGCCCATGCGCGAGATGGTCACCGTCGACTACCTCTATGGTGCCAACTGGTCACTGTGGCTGGACGTGAAGATCTTGCTGCGCACCGTGCCGCACGCCATCGGTCGGCGGAATCTGTAGACGCGCCAAAGGGCATTGGCGCATATCCATCATTGTCGTAGACTGGAGTGTCCCTGGCATGAGGCTGAGGCGGACCAAATTGGATGAGACCGAACCCGGCGCCCCGGGGGAGGAGCAGGCCATGATCGCCCCGGAAGGCGAGGTGCCCGCTCAGGACCCAGAGCCGGAGCCCGACCGACAGTCTGCCGAGCCCGCGGAGGAGTTGGGCGAGGGGTTCTCGAGCAGCTCCGAGGTGCAGGAGTTGCTGGGCGCCGAGCGTCAGGCGCGCGAGTTGCTGGAGCGCCGCCGAGCGTCGCTGCGCTCGGCCGTGGTGGCAGAGGGTGAGCGCCGGTTGGCCGAGGCCCAGGCCGCCTTCGCGCAGGAGCGCTCTGAGCTCGAGGCGCAGGTCGCCGCCGCCCAGGAACAGGCCGCCCTCACGGCGTCCGAGGCGCGCGCCGCCCAGGATCAGCTGGGCCAGCAGCTCGAGCAGGAGCGCACCCAGAACGCCGAACTGCAATCTCAGGTTGAGGACCGGAGCAGCACCCTGGAGGACACGCAGGGGTCGCTGGACCAGGTCCGAAGCGAGCTCGCCTCGGTGCGGGGCGAGCTTCAGCAGGAGCGTGAACAGGCTCGCACGCGCGTGCAGCGCTCCGAGGATCAGGTGGCGGAACTGCGCGCCCAGGCGGAGGAGCGCTCCACCGCCATCCGCCAGGCGCACGAGGAGACGAGCCTGGATCTCGAGCGGGAGCGTACGCGGCGTGCCGACCTGTCGGAGCAGCTCGAGCACCAGACCACCGAGCTTCAACGGGTCCAGGGTGCCCTCGAGCAGACCAGCGCCGAGCTGGAGGAGATGCGGGCGAAGGCGGACGCAGCCGAGCGCAAGGCCGTCGACTCCCGCGCGCAGGCAGAAACCTGGGTCAAGGAAGTCCGGGCGCGGGTCGAAACCGCCGAGCAGGAGCTGGCGGAAGCGCGCGAGCAGGCCAAGGAGCGGGTGGCAGCCGTGCGCGAGGACCACGAGCACTTGGTGCTGGGGCTGGAGCGCGAGCGCACCCGCAGCGGCGACCTCGAGGCTCGACTGCAGGAGGCGACCGTCGCGAGCGACGAGGCGCGTGCGGAGCTCGAACAGGCGACGGCGGACCGCGACATCGCTCGTGAAGCGCTCGAGGCTGAGCGGGAGCAGCACCGCGAGCACCTCGCGGCCACCGAGGAGCGTCACAAGTCGGTGCGTGCCCGCGCCGACGAGCGTGTGACGTCGGTGCGCCAGCGCCACGAGGAGCTCAGCCGCGAGCTCGACAGCGAGCGCACCCGTGCCGACGAACTGGAGACCCGGCTGGCCCGCGAAGCCCAGGCACTGGAGCAGGCACGCGCCGAGATCGAGGATGCCAACGCGCTGCTGTCCGATGCCAGGACGAGGGCAGATTCCGAGGCGCGCCAGCGTGAGGAGCTGTCGCAGCGCCTGCAGGCCGTCGTAGAACTGGAGGCCGACGCTCGCGAATCACGCGAACAGCGCCTGATGGAGCTCGAGGAGTCGCTGGCGCAGGCCGAGGGGTCCGCCAGGGAAGCCTGGCGGCGCGTCGAGGCCGGCGGCGGCTCCGTCGACGACGCTGTCAACGGAGCCGGCACGGATCTCAACGGCGAGGAGTCGCCCGAGTCCGCCGAGGCTCGCGGGCAGAAGGCCCGCCGGCGCGTCAGCCAGGCCGAGGCTTCGAGCACAGCGTGCTCGATCTGCCAGGCGGCGCGCCCCGAAGGCGCCGCGGCCGAAGGCTGGATCGAGCAGGGGGATGTCGTGTTGTGCGGGGAGTGTCAGGCAGAGGGCTGGCAAATCCCGGAGGGCGCCACGATGCCGGCGCGGCGGCTGTCCGACCGCCATTAGCTGAGTGCGACTCAGGCGCGGCAAAACAGAAGGACCCGCATCCGAGGGCGAGGAAGCCCAGAGCGCGGTCCCACCCGAGCCGGTCGTGCCTGAGCCCTCCCAGGACGCCGAATCACCCGAGCTGACCGGCTCGGAGTCCGACGACGAGCTGCGCGCGCTCCTGGAAGCGGAACGTGAAGCGCGCGAGCTGCTCGAGCGCCGTCGCAGCGAGGTGCGATCCGTCGAGCTCGCCACCGCCCATCGCCGAGCTGACGCAGCCGAGCATGAGCTCGCACGGGAGCGTGAGCGCTCCGAGGCCGAGCTCGCCTCGGCTCGCGCGGAGGTCGAGGACACGCGTGGTGAGGCTGAGCGGTGGGTGGCCGAGGTGCGTGAGGGCTTTGAGCAGGCGCAGGCCGAACGGGATGCCGAGCGTGCGCGGGCGGCGGAGCTGGATGGCCGGCTGATCGGTGAGAGTGAGGCGCTTGGGGCGGCGCAAGCGGAGGCGGCGGGGCTGCGGGACGAGCTCGCCACCGCCCATCATCGAGCTGACACAGCCGAGCACGAGCTCGCACGGGAGCGTGAGCGCTCCGCGGCCGAGCTCGAGTCGGTCCGGGCGGAGGTTGAGGACACGCGTGGTGAGGCTGAGCGGTGGGTGGCCGAGGTGCGTGAGGGCTTCGAGGAGGCGCAGGCCGAGCGTGATGCCGAGCGGGTGCGGGCTGAGGAGTTGGAGGCTCGGCTGGTGGGGGAGACCGAGGCGATGGGTGTGGCTCGGTCAGAGGCCGAGCAGGTCCGTGGCACGCTCGAGCAAGTAGAGGGTGAGCGTGACGCTGAGCGGGCGCGGGCGGAGGAGTTGGAGGGCCGCTTGGCCGGCGAGACCGAGTCGCTGGCCGCTGCACGGGCCGAGGTGGAGCAAGTGCGTGGTGAGGCCGAGCAGTGGGTGGCCGAGGTGCGTGAGGGCTTTGAGCAGGCGCAGGCCGAGCGTGATGCCGAGCGGGCGCGGGCGGAGGAGTTGGAGGGTCGGCTGGCCGGCGAGAGCGAGTCATTGGTGACTGCGCGGGCCGAGGCGGATGAGCTGCGGGGAGAGTTGAGTGGTGTTCGTGCCGAGGTCGAGCAGGCGCGGGGTGAGCGTGATGCGGAGCGGGCGCGGGCGGAGGAGTTGGAGGGTCGGCTGGCCGGCGAGAGCGAGTCATTGGTGACTGCGCGGGCTGAGGCGGAGGAGTTGCGGGGTGAGTTGAGCGGGGTTCGTGAGCAGTCCACCGCGGAGCTGGAAGCGGCTCGCGCCGAGGTCGAGCAGGTGCGTGGTGAGGCTGAGCAGTGGGTGGCCGAGGTGCGTGAGGGCTTCGAGCAGGCGCAGGGCGAGCGTGATGCGGAGCGGGCGCGAGCTGAGAAGTCGGAGGCCGACAACGAGCAGCTGCGGCAGGAGACCGAGCAGGCGCAGCGGGAGGCCGAGCAGGCGCGGGCCGACGTCCAGCGGGCCGAGGCCGAGACACAGCAGGCCCGGGCGGCGGAGCAGGCCGCTGTCAACGACGTCAAGCCGCGCGCGGCGCGCAAGATCGCCGGGCTCGAGGAGTCGCTGGCGGAGGCCCAGCGCCGGCTCGAGCAGGAAGGCACGCAACGCGCGGAAGTCGAGCAGTCCGCGGCCCGACTCGAACAGGAGCGCGACGAGAGCCCAGCAGGCACGCGTGGATGCCGAGGCGTGGGTGGCTGAGGTGCGTGGCAATTTCGACCAGCTCCAGCAGGAGCTGGAGGCCGAGCAGGCCCTGCGCGCGGAGGCCGAGCAGGCCGGTGCAGATCTCGAGCAAGCGCGCGACGAAGCCACCGCACGCGCCGACGCCACCGCCGAGGAGCTGGAGCAGGCCCGTGACGAGGCCCACGGGCACCAGACGGCGCTTGAGCAGGCAGAGGGGCGGGTGTCCGACCTCGAGCAGGCGCTGGACGACCAGGGCGAGACGCTGGCGGGTGTGCGTGCGGAGCTGGAAGAGTCGCGCGAGGAGGCCCGGGCCCGTGCCGAGGCTCTCGACGAAACCGACCAGCGGGTGGCCGAGCTGGAAGGGGTCGTAGAACAGCGTGACCAGGCGCTGGCCGAGGCCGAGCACAACGCCGAGGAGCTCCGCGAAGCTGTGGAGGTCGACAGGGCTGAGTGGCGCGAGGTGATCGCAGAGGCCCACGCCCTCGCCGAGAGTGAGGCGCACCAGCGCGAACACCTGGAGCAGCGTCTGCGCGCGATGGTGGAACTTGAGGCCGACGCCCGGCGCTCACGCGAGCAGCGCATGAAGCAGCTCGACCAGGCGGTTGCCGAAGCGCAACGAGAGACACGCGAAGCGAAGGGGGACCTGGAGGCATTGCGTCGCTTGCTCGATGAGCCGCTGGCGCGCGTCCCCGAACCCGTGGACGAGGAGGACAGCTCGGACGTGACCGCCGCCGAGCAGGCGCCGCTCCCCGAGCCGGAGGAAGATGATCCCGAACCCATGCCCCGGCGGGCATCGGGCTCGCGGCCGCCGCGCCCGCGTGCGCCGGCGCCGCCTGCGCCCAACGGACGCTTCGGCCGCCTGAAACGACGCTCGCCGTTGGCCGCCTGCGCCGCCTGCGCCACTCCTCGGCCCGACGTCAAACCGGCCGAGCTCGAGCGGTTGGGATGGGTGGACAATGGAGAAGCCAGCGTCTGCCCGGACTGCGTCCAGGTCGGCTGGCAGCTCGCGGAGGGCTCGAGCGAGCCCTTCCGGCGCCTGTCCGACAAGCCCTGATCGCGATACGGTTTCGGGGAAACACCCCAGGCCCAGCCTGGCGCGGGAGGGCGCCGGTTCGTCATGAGCACCGTCAGTCGCCGTCGGCTCTTAGTGGCTCTCGCCGTAGCCGCCTCGTTCGCGGGGTCCTACGCCGTAGCCAGCGCCGCCGGTAGTGGCGATCCCGCACCGCGAGGGCTCGTGGTGCCTGGCACCGCTCCCATCCCGGTCGGTTCCACTCCGCCCCCCGTTGACGTACTGGGCCGCGCGGTCCCGCTCCCCCGGATGCGCCAGCCGCCCAGACCGGCGCCTACGCCGGCGCCCAGGCCCGCGCCGGTGCGGCGTCCGGCGCCGCGCCGCCTACCCGTCGCGCCGCGGGATTTCACACCGCCACCTGGTCCCGCCCCGGTCGCGCCGGCTCCCGCACCCAGGCCCCAGCCACCGCCCGAGCCGGAAGGCAAGCCGTTCAGGCTTGACGGATGACGTCGGCGGCGCGACACCCGGGTGGGTCGATGCCGACCATCGGGCAGGAGGTCGACGGCTACCGCGTGGACGCCCCGATCGGCGAGCAGGGCGGCACGGGACGCGTGTACCACGCCACCGAGCCGGGCTCTGGCCGGCGTGTGGCGCTCAAGCTCTTCTCACCCGCGTGGGTCGCGGACGCCGGCCCCCGGGCGGACTTCGAACACGTTGCCGCGACCCAGGCGCTGGTGCACCATCCGGCCGTCGTCGGAGTTCATCGCTGGAGCGCCGGCCCGCGCCCGTACCTGGCGATGGACCTGGTCGAGGGGACCACGCTGGCCGACATGCTGGCCGGCGGACGGGTAGACGACGCGACGGTGCTGCGGATTCTTGCCGCCGTCGCGAGCGGCCTGGATGCCGGTGCCGGGTACGGCCTGGTCTATCGGCGGCTACAGCCGCAGGGTGTGCTTATTCCCGCGGCGGGCGAGGCGGCCGTGCTGGGGGATTTCGGGGCGGGCCACACCAGCTGCGTGGACAGGGACCGGATCGCCGGCTTCATCGACTACGTCTCGCCGGAGGAGGCCGAAGGTGAGGAGGGCTCGCTGCGCAGCGTCGTCTACAGCTTGGCCGCGCTGGCCTGCGAGTGCCTGGCCGGTCACCCGCCGCCGCGGCGCGGCGACGACGACCCGCTGTACAGCCCGCGTAGCCGGCGTCCTGAACTGCCCGAGGCCGTAGATGGCGTGTTCGTGCGCGGCCTGGCCCTGGACCCGTCCGCCCGGCAGCGGTCCCCCGGTGCTCTCATCCGCCAGCTCGAGCGGGCGTATCCCGGCGCAACAGCGGGGGCACGCGTCACCGCCGCACCTCCTTCCGAGTGGCGGTCGCGACCTGCGCCGTCGCGCCCGTCGCGGGCCCTGTTCGCCGGTGCGCTCGCATGTGGCGTCGCCGCCGCGTGTGGGGTGGCGGCGGGCATCGGGGGGTCGCCGGCGCCGCAGGCCCTCACGCCGGCGCGCATGGACGGCGCGGCGCTGAGCCTGCGCTATCCCGCCAACTGGCGGCCCGCGCCGCCGCCGGCGCTCGCGGGCATACGCCTGCGGGCGCCGAGGGCGGTCGGTCCGGCGGCCGGCGCGGCGGCCGGCCGGCTTGTGGCGGGCCAGCTCGCCAGCGGCGACCTTCCCGAGCCGCGCGGCAGGACAGTCTCGCTGCGTACCGGCGAGGCCCGCGAGTACCGCAGCGCGCGCACGGCGGGCGGGACCAGGCCGGTCCGGCTGTACGCGATTCCGGCGCGCGGCGGGGCCGTGATCGCGGCTTGTGTAGGACCTGATGCCGGTGTCTTCGCCGACCGCTGCGCGCGGGCGGTGTCCACGTTGCGTGTCGCCCGGCCCGGCACCCCGCTGGTCAGCGCCAGCCAGGGCTATGCCCGCGTGCTCAGCCGCACGGTCCGGCGCATCGACCGGGTACGGGTAACCCGCCGCGGGCGGCTCGCCCGAGCCCGTACCCGCGCCGGCCAGCGCAAGCTTGCCGCCAGGGCCAGCCGCGACTACCAGCGGCTGGCGGCGGCGCTGGCCCGCGTCAGCGCGCCCGCGCCGGCGGCGGCGTCACAGCGCACGGCGCTCCGCCAGCTCCGCCGGGCCAGCCGGGGGTACGCCGACATGTCGCGCGCGGCGCGCGACCGGGCCCCCGGATCGTGGCTGAAGGCACGCCGGGGGGTGCGCTCGGCGGAGGGAAACTTCCAGCGCGCCTTGCGTGACCTGCGCCGGCTGGGCTATCGCGTCGGGTAGGGACGCCGACGGTTGTCGTTTGAACTGCCACGGCGACCCCGATACCTTCACTGGATGAGCGAAGGCGCTCGCAGCGCTTACGAATCACCCGTGCTGCGAGATTACGGAGACTTGGCAGAACTGACGACTTCCACGGATGGGATCCATGGCGTCATGTTCGGCAGCGCGCCGGCACTCGGGATCTCCTCGCCTGTGGGCGGCTCGGGCGGCTCGGGCTTCGCCGGCGGTGAGGGCGGCACTGGTGGAGGCACCGCTGCCGGGGGTGGCGATGGAGGAAGCGCCGCCGGACTCGGCGCGGCGCCTCTTTCCGACGGGGGCGGGGTCCTCCCAGAGGTCGCATCGGGTGATGCGGGAACCGCGCCCAGTGACGCCGGCACGGGCACGGGCAGCGCGCCCGGGGCAGACGATCTGGGCGGTGGCGGCGGTGGCGGCGGTGCGGCAGGCGACGTCGCCGGTAGCAGTGGTGGGACCAGCGGCGGGGGCGGCGCGGGTAGCCTGCCGTTCACCGGCTTCCCCGCAGTTGCAGCTGCGGCGCTGGGAGGTGTCCTCGCATCTGGCGGGGCAGCGCTCATGCGTCTCGGGCGCCGGCGCTGACTATCCTCCCGCGACCGTGCCGTGGTACTCCTCTAGCGGGCCAAATGTCGAAAAACTGAAGCGGAAGCGCGACGCGGAGGGCCTGCGGCGGGCACTTCGCTACGAAGACGTGGTCGCCGGCAAGGACGGGGCGGACGTGGATCTCGGCGCGCCGGTGCGGGAGGAAGCGGCGACAGCGTTGGCCGAACTGGGCGGGCCGGCCTCCCGGCAGGCTCTCGTCCGTACCCTCGATGACCCCGAGGTGGGCGTTCGCCGCGCGGGCGTTCGGGCATTGGGCCGGCTGGCGGACCCCGCCACGGCGGATGCCCTGATCGAAGCAATCGCTGCCTGGACCGAGCCAGGAGACCGCCCGGCTCGGCAGGAGGCCGTTCGGGTCGTGGCCCGTTTTGGCGACCCCGGAATGCCCCAGCGCCTGGTCGATGCTCTCCTGCGCCGGCCGGAGGGCCCTGTGGAGGACGACGGCGAGGTCCTGCGCGAGCTGGTGGCCGGCAGCGGATCTGCGGCCCCGGACATAACCGTACGCCGCCTCATGAAGGCGTTGGCGCGGGCGCCTGATGGACCCTTCCAGTCCCGCGCGGCGATGATGCTCATCTGGCTCTCGCCCCACAGCATCGATCCGTTGATCGAGGCCTTGGGCGATCCCTGGAGCCAGCGCAAGGCGGCAGCAGCGCTCGGGGGCACCCGGAACTCTCGGGCGATCGAGCCATTGGCGGCACTACTGGACTCCGAGGACCCCCTGGTGAGGGAGACGGCAGTGTGGGCCCTTGGTCTGATCAAGGACCCAAGTACCGTGGAGCACCTCTTGCGGGCGACGGGGGACACGGACTACTCGGTCAGGTCGAAGGCAGCAGCGGGCTTGGACGAGCTCGGGACAGTTGCCGTGATCTTCGGTGTCACGGCGGCGATGCGTTCCCTCCCGGGCGATGCGCCCGAGCGCGCGGACGAGCTCCCTCCTCCCCAAAAGGACGGGCTGAACTCCTCGTCCCTTCCCAGCGGCCCCGTTCGTAATCCGCGACGCGGGGGCATCTTGCGCCGGCTGCTCGAGCGGGATGAGGACCACTGACTCTGTCTCAGCAGCCGCTTCTCCAACTCATGGGTGTGACCAAGCGGTGGCCGTCCGCCGAGGCGCCGGTGCTCGACAACGTCGATCTCCAGGTGACGCCCGGGTCTGCCGTCCGGATCGGCGGACAAAACGGGGCCGGCAAGACCACGCTCTTGCGGATCGCATGCGGACTGATCACGCCGGAACACGGTCAGGTGAGCGTGCGCGGGTTGGATCCAAAGCGCGACAGGCGCGCCTTCCAGGCAGCGATCGGCTTCCTGTCCGCGGGTAACAGCGGGCTGTACGCACGACTCACGGTCCGCCAGCATCTGGACTACTGGGCCCGGCTGGCGTTCCTGCCCAAGGACACGAGCGTCGCGACCATCGACGCCGCCCTCACCACCTTCGCCCTGGAGGAGCTCAGGGCTCGGCGCGTGGACCGGCTCTCGATGGGCCAGCGGCAGAGGCTGCGTCTGGCCGTCTCATTCCTCCACAGGCCCGATCTCGTTCTGCTCGATGAGCCCGACAACTCGCTGGACGACGAGGGCGTGGCCCTGTTGAGGCGGGCGGTGACCACGCTCACCGCAAGCGGCGGCGCCGCGGTGATCTGCTCTCCGCTCGAGGCCGCCGCCGGCCTCGACTACGACCAGTCCTTCACCGTTCTCGACGGTAGGCTCGTGCCTTCGTGAAGGGGGCCAGCAACTACGTTCGCGCGGCCCTCGCCATCTTTCGGCGCGATCTTGCGATCTTCACGAGCTACCCGTTCAGCTGGGTCACGCCGATCCTCACCGGGATTTTCACGGTGACGCTGTTTCACTACATCTCGCGGCTGGTCCGAGCCGATTCGGTCGGTTCTCCAGACGACTACTTCGCGTTCGTCGTGGTCGGCCTCGTGATCCTGGGCATCCTCACCTCCACGCTCGGAACGCCACAGGCGACGCTGAGGCAGGAGCTCGTGGCCGGCACCTTCGAGCGGATGGTCCTATCCCCTATGGGGCCGGTGGGGGGAGTCATGGCGATGCTCATCTTCCCGTTCGTCTACGCGCTCGTCCTGGGCCTTCTGATGCTCGCTTTCGCCGCTGCCGTCTTCGGGCTGCCGATCGAGTGGCCGACGCTCCCACTGGGCATCGCGGGGGCCTCGCTCGGGGCGCTCGCGTTCGCCCCGTTCGGGCTGCTCCTGGCGGCGATGGTCCTGGTCTTCAAGCGTGCCACGGCGGGCGCGACGTTTGTCATCGCCGGGATCTCGCTGGTGGCGGGCATCTACTTTCCGGTCACCCTGCTCCCGGACTCGGTCGAATGGACGTCGGAGGTGCAGCCATTCACTCCGGCGGTGGACCTGTTGAGACATCTGTTCGTGGGAGCCGAGCTGAAGGATTCGGCCTGGCTCGACGTGGGCAAGCTCGTCGGCTTTACGCTTGTCCTACTCCCCGCCGCGGCGTGGGTGCTGGCACAGGCCGTCGAGCTCAGCCGGCGGCGCGGGACTATCATCGAGTATTAGGACGGGGGAGTGGCGCTCAGCACGGAACAACAGGCGATGCTCAAGGAGAAGGTGCAGATCCCCGACCACGTGGTGCTGCGCCACTTCGAGGAGGAGACGATCGTGCTCAACCTCGAGACCGGCAAGTACCACGGGCTGAACCTCACGGGGGGACGCATGGTCGAAGCGCTGGCCGAAGAAGCGACGGTCGGCGACGCCGCCGGGCGGATCGCGGCCGAGTACGACCAGCCGGTCGAGCAGATCCAGCAGGACCTCCTCCAGCTCTGTACCGATCTCGCTACGCGCGGGCTGGTCGATCTGCACCGAGGCGGCTGAGACTGAACGCCACGCGCGAGCGGTCGTCGGGTATCTCATGGCGAGCACGCGCTTTCGGGCTCGACCTCCGCGGAGAGTCCGTGGTGCCGGGCCTGTCCTTCGGCGAGCCACCCGCGGAACGAGAGGGGTCAGGACCCGCCTGCCACATGCGCCTGGTCTCGGCGCAGGAGCTGGAGGCGCAGTGGTCCGGAGCGAACGCGCTGCGGTTGGCGGAGGAGCGGTTCGATGGTGAAGAGGATCCGGCGAGGACGGTCGATTTCGACCCAGAGGTGGGCTACAGGCTCTTCGCTCGCCATTTCGGCCTGGCCCTGGTGTCGCCGGATGGCAGCAGCGTGCTCTGCGCCCCGCCGGACGGGTCGCTCTGGCGTTGGCAGCGTTTCCTGGTGGGACGCATCCTGCCGCTGGCGGCAGTCGCCCGGGGGATCGAGTGCTTCCACGCGAGCGCAGTCGTCGTCGATGGGCGGGCGGTGGCCATGATCGGCCCCTCCGGTATGGGCAAGACCTCGCTGGCGGCGAGCCTCGTGCTCGCGGGTTCGGGGTTCCTGACCGATGACGTGCTCGCCCTGGAGCCCGTTGACGACTGGCTCCTGGCTCACCCCGGCTCCACGATCCTGTCCCTCCGTCCCACCGAAAAGGCACTGCTCCCTCGGGACGGAGCTCAGAAGGGTCCGCTGGGGGAGGTCGTGGGCCAGGACGACAAGACGTATGTGGCGGTCGACGCCGCGCAACCGGCGTGCCGGCTCGGAGCCGTGTACTTCCTCACCCGCAAGGCCTCCGCCAACCCGGTCGCTCCGCTCCACCCGGCGGACCCGCGGCTACTTCTGGCGAGCACGTTCATCTTCTCGATTCGAACCGGCCGGCGCCTCACCAACCAGCTGGACGTCTGCGCCGCGCTGGCCGCGGCCGTGCCGATGTTCACCCTCTCGGTGGGTGGTGACTCGGGCCCACAAGAGCTGGCCGATGTCGTCGTGGCACATGCCCGCTCGGAACTAGCCCGGTGAAGCCGTCGCTCGACGAACTCGAGTCGGACCGCCCGCTCACGCTGTCGAGCAAGGTCATGCTCGGCGTGGAGATCCTCGTGACCTATGGCAGGGCGCGGTGGCTGATGAGAAGCGATATCCGGATAGCACTCGCGACGCTGCGGCGGCCGCTCGAGGCCATGCCCGAGGTGAACAGCCAGAGGGGCATGGCCGGCATGCGACTCGGACATGCCGTCGGCAGGACCGTCGGCCGCCTGCCGACGGATTCGCGCTGTCTGGCGCGGTCGCTCGTGCTGACCGGCCTTCTCGCCCGCCGAGGTGTTCGCTCCACCCTCGTGCTCGCGGTCCGGCCCGGGTCGGACTTTGCCGCGCACGCCTGGGTCGAACGTCAGGGTGAGCCGTTGCTCTGGACGGGCGGCTCGCAATACGAGCGACTCGCGGATCTTTAGACCTCGATGCCGGAGCGGGTTCTCGCCGGGGTCCTGGGGGACTCGCAGGAGTGGGCCAGACGTGCCGTCGGGCGGGCGCTGACGCCCGAGGGGGACGCCGCCTCCTGGTACGCGGAGGGGATCGCGCTCGGGGCAACGGGAGCTGCCATTGACACCGCCGACGGACTTCCCGGCGGTCTGATCGACGGGGACGTCGAGGGAGTCGATGGGGAATCGCAGCTTGGACAGGAATATGGGCAGAGGGGGGAGGAGGTCCTGGACGCGCTGCGCGGTCACTTCGCCGTTGTCCTGTGGGACCCGAGGCGTGGCGCCGGCTGTGTGGCCAGGGACCCATTGGGCGGCAGGCCGCTCTACTTCCATCGCAGCGGCCATCGGGTGACCTTCGCCTCGGAGATCCGGGTGCTGCTGCGCATGTTGCCGACCCAGCCCGACGTGGACCGAGTGGCGGTTGCCACCTGGCTCGGACGGGGCGGGCACCCGCCCGGCCGGACCCTGTACGAGGGTGTGAGCGCCCTCGAGCCGGGGTGCTTCCTGTCGTTCTCGCAATCCCGGATGGTGAGGCGCTACTGGAGGCCCCGCTTCTCCGAGCCGGAGCCGGTCGCAATGGAGGAGGCCACCGGGCGGGTCGTCGAGGCGCTCGACGGCGCGGTCGGGCGTGCACTCGGCGATGACGGCGGCGGCGGTGTGATGCTCAGCGGGGGGCTCGACTCCACGACGGTCGCCAGCTGCGCCATCCGCGTGCTTGGCCGGCGCGGCCTGCCGGCGCCGCGGGCGTACACCGCGGTCTTTCCCGGGCACCCCGACGTGGACGAGTCCTTCTTCTCTGAGCGGGTGGCCTCGGAGCTGAATCTCTCATGGACTCGCGCGAGCGTTCAGGGTGGCAGTGCGCTGGCATCAGGTCTCGACTACCAGCGGACCTGGGCGATGCCTGCGCCGTCTCCCAACCGCTTCTTTGACCAGCCACTGCTTCGCCGGGCCGCTTCTGACGGCGTCGGCGTCGTCCTCGACGGACAAGGGGGAGACGAGCTCTTCGGCGCCTCCCCCTTCCTGGTCGCAGATCGCTTGCGCATCGGGCAGGCGCGCGCGGCCGTCGAGCTGGCCCGAGATCTGGCGGGCGAGCACGCACCGCGAGGCCAGGTGGTGGCCCGAATCCTCGCCCGCTACGGGCTGCGCGGCCTGCTCCCGAGCGGCCTCCACCGGTGGTGGCGCCGGCAGCGGGATCCCCGGCGCTATGCCCCGGAGTGGTTTACGCGCGACGCGGCGGAACTGATGCTCGCCGGCCATGATGACTGGGCCTGGAAGCGTCTCGACGGCCCCCGGTGGTGGGCCTGGCTGGCCTACACGCTGATCACCGGGCGGGAGCGCGCCGGAGTCGCGACCCACCTGGGCCGGGAGGCCGCCACGGCAGGTCTGCGCTCCCAGCATCCGCTGCTCGACCTGGGGCTCGTCGAGGCCGTCTTGCGCTGTCCGCCCCAGCTGGCCTTCGACCGGCGCACCGACCGGCCGCTGCTTCGCAACGCGATGGAAGGGAGGGTTCCCGAGACCGTGCGGCTCAGGGTCGACAAGGCGCAGTTCAACGCGATCCAGAACGACTCGCTGGCGCTCACGGACGGAGACGTCGTGCAGAGCCTGGTGGGCGGTCCACGTGCGCTGGTCAACGCCTACGTGGACCCGAGCCTGGTTCAGGAAGGCCCCCTGGCTCAGATGAGGCGCCACCGGCAGGGAGAGAACGGAGGTTGGACGATGCCGGTGTGGCGTCTGCTCACCCTCGAATGCTGGTTGCGAGGCCTGGAGGATCCCGGGTTCGCGGAGGAGGCGCTCGCAACCTGGAACCTCGAGCCGCCGGACATCTCGATCGCGTCCGAGACCTGACGCCTCAGTCGCACAGCACGAGCCCGCAGAGCACCGACCCCCCGCCGGGTGACTGGACGAGGTTCATCCGCAGAAGCTGAAGGTGGGCCCAGGGAAAGCTCCTGAGCAGGTCCCAGGGGGCGGTGCCTCCGAACAGTCCCGGATAGGGGTTCATCCCCAACGACGGCGAATCCTCGCCGTAGAAGGCGACGACCGAGGAGCGATCGCGGACGATGATCCCGTACCGCTGGGCCGCCCTGGCCATCGCCCGGACGGGCGGCGCTAGCCCGAGCGCGTCGACGTCGAGGGAGGGATCGAGGCGGAAGCGGGCACCCTCGGGCACGGCGCTCGGATCCGTGGACACGCCATCCTCACGCTGCGCGGGCAGCGCGAACACGCCGCGGCGTGGGTTGGGCACGGCCATCGCGAGGGCGTGGTCGATGCGCCCGCTTGCCAGCTCGGCGGTTGTCATCAGCCCGCCGACGAGCGGAAGGCTGGTCGCGGTCGCGCCGAGGTTGGCCACGGGCGCTGCGAAGTGGCCGGGCCCGGTCGAGACATTGTCCAGCCTGCCGCCCCAGCGAGCATGCCACCCGACTGTGGACTGACGCATCCGCCAGAACTCCCAGAGCGTGTCGGTGCCGGGTTGCCAGACCACCATGTGGCCGTCCGATCCCTGGGCCGGCCGGGCGCCGGGGGGGACCGGCACGCTCGCGAAGCGCGCG